>CP083650.1:2545000-5090000 GCA_020099315.1 Citrobacter europaeus | reverse complement strand
GAAGGCGAACTGCGCGTAGTGTCCAAACGTCAGCCGACCGAACAAGAGCTGCGCGATGCGCTGTTCTGCTGGAAGGTCGCCAAGTTCGTGAAATCCAACGCCATTGTTTACGCCAAAGAGAACATGACTATCGGCATAGGCGCAGGCCAGATGAGCCGCGTGTACTCCGCCAAAATCGCGGGCATTAAAGCGGCGGACGAAGGTCTGGAAGTGAAAGGTTCAGCCATGGCTTCCGACGCGTTCTTCCCGTTCCGCGATGGTATTGATGCTGCCGCCGCCGTTGGCGTGAGCTGCGTTATTCAGCCTGGTGGCTCTATCCGTGATGATGAAGTCATTGCCGCTGCCGATGAACACGGTATCGCGATGATCTTTACCGACATGCGCCACTTCCGCCATTAATCCACGGAGCAGACGATGAAAGTATTAGTGATTGGCAACGGCGGGCGCGAGCACGCGCTGGCCTGGAAAGCGGCGCAGTCGCCGCTGGTCGATACCGTTTTTGTTGCACCGGGTAACGCAGGCACCGCACTGGAACCCGCGCTGCAAAACGTGGCAATCGCGGTAACCGATATTCCGGCACTGCTGAGCTTTGCCCAGAACGAGAAGATCGATCTGACCATCGTTGGTCCGGAAGCGCCGCTGGTGATTGGCGTGGTCGATGCCTTCCGCGCCGCAGGCCTGAAAATTTTCGGCCCAACCGAAGGTGCTGCACAACTGGAAGGCTCCAAAGCCTTCACCAAAGACTTCCTCGCGCGTCATAACATCCCGACCGCGGAATATCAGAATTTCACCGAGATTGAGCCTGCCCTGGCCTATCTGCGTGAGAAAGGCGCGCCGATCGTCATCAAAGCTGACGGTCTGGCTGCCGGTAAAGGCGTTATCGTGGCGATGACGCTGATCGAGGCCGAAGCTGCCGTTCACGACATGCTGGCGGGTAACGCTTTTGGCGATGCAGGACATCGTATCGTTATCGAAGAGTTCCTCGACGGCGAAGAGGCAAGCTTTATCGTGATGGTCGACGGCGAGCACGTGCTGCCGATGGCCACCAGCCAGGACCACAAGCGCGTAGGTAACGGCGATACCGGCCCGAACACTGGCGGCATGGGCGCATACTCACCGGCCCCGGTGGTGACCGATGAAGTCCACCAGCGCACCATGGAACGCATCATTTGGCCAACCGTGAAAGGCATGGCGGCGGAAGGTAACACCTATACCGGTTTCCTGTACGCGGGTCTGATGATCGACAAGCAAGGCAACCCGAAGGTTATCGAGTTCAACTGCCGCTTCGGCGATCCGGAAACCCAGCCGATCATGCTGCGCATGAAGTCGGACCTGGTGGATCTTTGCCTGGCCGCCTGCGACGGCAAGCTGGATGAGAAAACCTCTGAGTGGGATGAACGCGCCTCGCTGGGTGTGGTCATTGCCGCCGGAGGTTATCCGGGCAACTACAATACCGGCGATGAGATCCACGGCCTGCCGCTGGAGTCTTCAACGGAGGGTAAGGTCTTCCACGCTGGCACCAAACTCGCTGACGACGACCGAGTGCTGACCAGCGGCGGGCGTGTGCTGTGCGCCACCGCCCTGGGTCATACCGTGGCTGAAGCGCAGCAACGCGCTTACGCCCTGATGACCAACATCCGCTGGGACGGCAGCTTCAGCCGTAACGACATCGGCTGGCGCGCCATCGAGCGTGAGCAAAACTAACGGCTGAGCTTAGCCAGCAGCGTTTTGCGCGTAATACCTAACTGACGGGCGGCTTCGGTTTTATTGCCGCCCGTTTTTTCCAGCGCCGCCAGAATCACCTCTTTTTCAACATCCACCAGCGGTTGGATCTCGCCACTGAATTCCGTTTTTATTGGCGTTGCGGCAATCGCCAACGGCAACTCGCGTTCGGAAATATATTCCCCCGTTAACAGCACCACTGAACGCTCAATCGCATTTTCCAGCTCACGAATATTGCCCGGCCAGTCATAGTGGATCAGCAGATCCATCGCCTGCGGAGTAAAGCCTTTCACCGCTTTTCGGTTACGCGCAGCAAAACGCTGGAGAAAATGTTCGGCCAGCAGCGGAATATCTTCCCGACGCTGACACAGTGCTGGCATTTCAATGGTGACGACGTTCAGGCGATAGTAGAGATCCTGGCGAAAGCGCCCGGCGCTGACCTCCTCGGCCAGATTACGATGCGTGGCGGCGATCAGCCGGACATCAACCGCAATAGTCTGGTTGCTGCCAACCCGCTGCACTTCGCGCTCCTGGATAGCCCGCAGCAGACGCACCTGCATCAGCGGTGAGATATCGCCAATTTCATCAAGAAATAACGTGCCGCCATCGGCTTCGACAAAACGCCCTTCCCGGCGTTTATCCGCCCCGGTAAACGCGCCTTTTTCGTGGCCAAAAAGTTCGGACTCCAGCAGCGATTCATTAAGCGCCGCGCAGTTGAGCGTCACCAGCGGCTTATCGCAGCGGGCGCTGCTGGCATGTAGCGCCCGGGCCACCAGCTCTTTCCCCGTGCCTGAGTCTCCGTGAATAAGCACCGTTGCATCCGAAGGAGCAACCATCGCAATTTCGTTGAGCAACTGCTGCATCGCCGGACTGCGGCCAATCATGCCAAACTGTACCGCCGACGCCGATGGCAGTTCAGCGCCCGTTTCCCGGGTATGCGCCAGCGCCTTTTCCAGCGTCTCCTGCAGACGGTCAAAATCCAGCGGCTTGATTAAGTAGTCCAGCGCCCCGGTTTTTAGCGCCTCAACGGCAGTCTCCACGCTGGAGAACGCCGTCATGATTAACACCGGAATCGCCGGATTCAGCGTTTTAATCTCTTTCAGCGTTGCGATGCCGTCCATCTCCGCCATGCGCACATCGCACAGCACTAAATCAAATACGCGTTCGCGCACCTGTTCCAGCGCCGCTCGCCCGCTATAGGCCAGCGCGACCTCATAACCCCAGCCGCGCAGCAACGCCTGTAAAATGGTGCAGTGGCTGATATCGTCATCGACCACCAGAATATTGATTTTTCCGCGCGTCATCCTTGTTGATCCTGTTGTTTCGCTTTGGTCGGCAGCCAAAGGGTAAAGGTCGCGCCTTTGCCCTCAACGCTTGCCACCTGAATGGTACCACCGTGTTGTTCGACTATGTTCTGCACAACCGCCAGCCCGAGACCGGTTCCGTCAGCTTTAGTCGTGAAGTAAGGCGTAAAAATGGCCTCCAGTTGTTCCGCTGCAATCCCTTTCCCGCTATCGGTCACCACGATTTTAACGCGATCGGCGCTGCTTTCACTCGCTTCAACCGTAATCGTGCCCTGATGCCCAATCGCATGAATGGCGTTCAGATACAGGTTCAACAAAACCTGAGTCAGTCGGTCAGGATCGGCCTGAATCGCGGGTAACGTGGAACTGGCCGAAAACTGTAGCTGGATTTCCCGGCTTGCCGCATCCTGACTCACCAGGTGTAATGAGTGGGTGATGACCTCATTAAGATCCACCTGTTGCAACGTCAGATGCGCAGGTTTCACCAGCTCCAGCAGCTCGCTCACTACCCGATTTAAACGATCCGCCTCTTTCGCCATCACCTGAGCCAGTTCGTGCGACTCGCCTCCTGCCGGGGTTCGTTCGGCAAAATACTTTGCTAAGCCTTTGATGGATGAAAGCGGGTTACGAATCTCATGCGCGACCCCAGCCGCCAGATGCCCAAGCGCCATCAGTTTTTCTTTACGCTTCATCGCGTCCTGCAGCTCTTTGTACGAGCGCTGATAGCGCTGATACCAGAAGAACGTCAGCACGGTGGCCGGCAGCACAGCCGCCAGCGCAAAGAGGACTATCAGAGTGTTACGCCACTCTCTTGCCTGAGTCGCGGCCAGATCGCTGGCATCAAAGGCGATAAATATGGTTTGCGCAGGCGTGATAAGCTTTCCGTCATTGCTGGCGCAGCGCGCCATGCCATGGCGTCCAGGACCATACATCGGCTGAAACTGGCGATAAATTTCCAGGGCCGGCGTTTTTTCGCCGTCCCTCGCTGGAATGTCAATATTTCGCCAGCTTTCTTGTTCCCCGGGACTAAGCTGTTGCAGAACATCCGGTGAATAGAGCGTTTTGCCGACCATTGAGGAATTGCTGTGAGTCATAATGACACCATGCTCATCAACAACGGCAAACCAAAGCACACCGGGTTGTACGGCCATTTCCTCCAGGAGCGTCTGCTGTTGAGCATGATGCATACGCATTCCCATGCCTACGCGCGTACCAGACTCCAGAGCGCGGATCAGCACGCTGCCTTTTTCCAGTAACGTTTGCCGTGCGGCGCCGCTTTCCCGCCCATAGTCCCGAATGGTCATAATCGAAAACCAGCCGACCAAAATCAGGATCGACGCCAGCAAGAGTCGGCTCGCCCACCTGGCCGCCGTGTCCTTATAAAGACGCATACGCTCTCCCTTTACCCACCTGTTCCTTTCATCGTTGCCGGTATACAGCAGAAATCATGCCATTTTTTCTCCTTAAGAACCCTGCCCTCAGACACAAACAGCTGCAAGTAGCGGGTAAAAATGACCCGTTAGCGCGTTCTGGCGAGTCATTTTTACTCGCTTCTCTACAGAGACGACGAGTACAGCGCCCGCAGGGCTGGGATTGCCGCTTTGGCACGGAAGATGCAAACAGGTATGTAAGCTAACCAACAGGAGAACGAACCATGAAACGGAACAACAAACTGGCGCTGATTGCACTCTCTCTTATCGCACTGGGCTCGACCCCGGCGCTGGCGCAGAATCACTGGGGATATGGTGACGGAATGCAGCAACGGGGCGGTACGCCAATGACCGCTGAGCAGCAGGCTACCGCGCAGAAAATTTATGATGATTACTACTCACAAACTAGCGCATTGCGCCAACAGCTGACTTCCAAACGTTATGAGTACAACGCGTTGCTAACAGCCAGTTCGCCGGACACGGCAAAAATTAATGCCGTGGCAAAAGAGATGGAGGCGTTGAATCAGTCCCTTGACGAGCAACGCGTTAAACGCGATGTCGCAATGGCGCAGGCAGGCGTACCTCGCGGAGCGGGAATGGGTTACGGCGGATGCGGCGGTGGCGGTTACCATCGCGGCGGCGGCCATATGGGAATGGGCCACTGGTAACAGTATTTCCTGATGGCAGATTATCAGAAGGTTTTCTCTTTCGGTTGCCAGTGACAGAAGTCTTCGTTGGCGACCAGCAGGAGCTGCGATCCTTCGGGCGCTTCCAGCCATGCCACGCTCACCTCTACGGATGAATGGCTCTGGCGGCGCTCAATATGGTTTATCGCCCACGATTCAAGATCGGGCTTCAGCGTCTCACCTTCACAGGTTGTGACCGTGTTATTCGCATGCCAGCGTCCCTGACGCAATATCACCCGTCCCTGACGCAACGCATCGCTGGTCTGGCGGATTTGATCGGCACGGTAGCGGTAAAGCGCGATTTGATCGCTGGAAAGCTGCTGCTTAAGACCGTCGACCTCACGCTGCATGAAACTCAGTTCACCCCGGTCATCAAAGCGTATACGAACATGTTCCGGCGGTTTACTGTACACGTTGAGTTCTATCAGAGAGAGCGAGTCACCCTGCCAGCGGTATTCACTGGTGGTGGTATCGCCTTTACGCCACGGACTAAATACCGAGAGCAAGTGAACATCGTCGCTGGAATCTTTACGCCAAATGCGTACTGCCCCCTGATCGCCAACATAGCCGCTGGCTGTGAACGGAGGAAGCTCAGAATGGCGACTGCAGGCAGACAGCAACAGAACACCTGAAAGCCACAGCGAATGACGCCAGATGGACAAAAGGGGCGAAAACGCCCCTTCGATAAAACTGTTCACTGCCACGCGAATTACTTAACCGCGTCTTTCAGTGCTTTACCAGAAACAAATGCCGGTACGTTAGCTGCGGCAATTTTGATTTCTTTACCGGTCTGCGGGTTGCGGCCAGTGCGCTCAGCACGGTGGTTCACTTTGAAGGTACCGAAACCAACCAGTTGTACAGCATCGCCTTCTTTCAGAGACTCAGTAATAGCAGCCAGAGTGGATTCCAGAGCAGCTTTAGCCTGTGTTTTAGACAGTTCTGCTTTGTCTGCAATTACATCAATCAGTTGAGTCTTGTTCATAAGTTATCCTTACAATGTGTTTATCGCTTGCTAAGCATCGAGTGCGACGGAAATGCCAGAAAAGCACTCTCCTGCATACACGCACCGATAGCCACTTTTTTTCGCCCCCCAAATGTAGACCAGACCGGGGGCGGATGGGAAGCCTTCAGGCACGACAAATCAGGCGTTAAATCACGTTTTGTGGTGTCATTGCTGAAAATTTATACCAATATTGCTCTCACCAGCCTCGCGCAGGTCTGCACGAAGCCCTTTTATCAGCTCAATATCGCGTTCTTCACAGTCGGCTAAAAGTCGGAAAATTTCCCACTGAATATCCCATTCTTGTTCAACAGCCGGGTTCTCTTTGAGCTCTTCATCGGTCATTTCGCGACCAGCCTGGGTCATTTCCAGCATCGCAACCGTCGTAATCGAAGCCTTACTAACTTCAATGGCATGCTCCAGCGTTTCACCGCTAAGACGCGAATGCATCAGTTCGCTTAATGCCACACAGGCATCAATCGCCGGATAAACGCCGTACAGATCGTAATCATCTGCAGAAGGAATGGCCTCTTCAAACTTCTCCAGTTGGCTATCGAAATTGATTTTCGCGTCTTTAACCGTCAGCGCTTCCCAAATCAGATCCAGAATTCGGCGGTAAATCTGTCCATCGCCAAATTCAGTTTGCTTGCAGAACATGGCGTAGTTTGGGTACATGCGTTCGCACAGGCAGGCCATAAATGTGACGTGCTGCCAGCTTTCCAGCTTCTCCAGACGCAGGTGAATCGGATTTTGTAACATGATGAGTTCTCAAATACGGAAATTAGCGGCAGTTTACCCGATATGGGGCGTTTTTGCTGCAAGCCGCGTAAAAGCCGGGCGTTCGGATGCCACCGCATCTGCCCAGCGTGTTGGTTCCGGCAGACGATAGCCGTTCATACAGCGTTGCACCCACGCCAGCGCGCTGTCCATACTCACGCGGTGCCCCGTAGAGATAAACAGCGGATTACAGCGTGCTTTGCTGCGCCAGACCCATGCCAGCTGTTCGCCTTTATCCAGCAACGGGGCTAATGCTCCGGGTTCGGCGGCAAGCGGCTCAAACTTGCCGCACAGCCGCTTTTTCGCCACGCCGATCGTCGGGACATCCACCAGCAGGCCAAAATGGCTGGACACACCCAGACGGCGCGGATGAGAGATACCATGACCGTCAACAAATAGCAGATCAGGCTTGTACGAGAGCAACTGCCAGGCGGCCATCAGCGCGGGGGTTTCGCGAAAGGAGAGAAAGCCAGGAATGTAGGGCATGGTGGTGGCGATTCGCGCCACCTTGTATTCAACCAGTTCCAGCGAGGGGTATTTCAGTAAGACCATCGCGGCTCGCGTCACTTCGCCGCCCTGCTCAAACCCAACGTCCGCCCCGCCGATCAGATCCGGCGGATCGTTCTTCAGGCGATCCTCGCGGATCACCGAAGAGGCCAGTTCAAGCTGCTGCGCGCGCAGCGACGCGAGATCCATAATAACTCCTTAGCGGTGGTATTGTTCGGACAGGCGATGCACCGCCTCCACAAACACCCCAGCATGTTCCGGCGGTACGTCCTGATGGATGCCGTGGCCGAGGTTGAAGACATGACCTTCACCGTGACCGAATCCGGCCAGAATCGTCGCAACCTCTTCTTCGATGCGGGCTGGCGGCGCATACAGCATGGACGGATCCATATTGCCCTGTAGCGCCACTTTATGACCAACACGACGACGCGCATCGGCAATATCGGTAGTCCAGTCGAGACCTAACGCATCACAGCCGGTTTCCGCCATCGCTTCCAGCCACTGACCGCCACCTTTGGTGAACAGCGTCACCGGTACGCGACGACCTTCGTTCTCACGCAGCAGGCCATCGACGATTTTGTGCATGTAGTACAGGGAGAACTGCTGATAGTCGCGACCGGTCAGCACGCCGCCCCAGGTATCGAAAATCATCACCGACTGCGCGCCCGCTTTGATCTGCGCGTTCAGGTACAGGGTGACGCTCTTCGCCAGCTTATCAAGCAGCAGATGCAGCGCTTTTGGATCGGCGTACATCATCTTTTTAATCACGGTGAAGGCCTTGCTGCTGCCGCCTTCGACCATATAGGTCGCCAGCGTCCACGGACTACCGGAGAAGCCGATCAGCGGTACTTCGCCTTTCAGTTCACGGCGAATAGTGCGCACCGCATTCATTACGTAACCCAAGCCATCTTCCGGGTCCGGGATCGGCAGTTTGTCGACATCAGCCTTGCTGGCGATCGGCGAGGTGAAGCGTGGGCCTTCTCCGGCTTCAAAGTACAGCCCAAGTCCCATCGCATCAGGAATCGTCAGGATATCCGAGAAGAGGATCGCGGCATCAAGTTTATAGCGACGTAGCGGCTGCAGCGTGACTTCGCAGGCCAGCTCGGCATTTTTGCACAGCGCCATAAAATCGCCCGCCTCGGCGCGCGTGGCTTTATATTCCGGCAGATAGCGGCCTGCCTGGCGCATCATCCATACCGGAGTGACATCAACGGGCTGGCGCAGCAGCGCACGCAGATAACGATCGTTCTTCAGTTCGGTCATTTTTGCAGTTCCTTATTGCGTCAGTCCATCAGTGTATCACCACTCGTTCTTTACTCGTACTCAGCCCGACACATTGCCACAGTGTCTTCAATCAATCGACGCGCGACGGTGCCTGGCGGGGGTAAAAGCGGTAAGTCGTCATAGCGATACCAGTTCGCTTCCAGCAGCTCTTTCGGGTCAATAACAATTTCGCCGCTATCATACTCCGCCATAAATGCGGTCATCAAAGACTGCGGGAACGGCCATGGCTGAGAAGTGACGTAGCGCAGATTTTTCACCTTAATGCCGCTCTCTTCCATGACTTCACGCGCCACCGCCTGTTCCAGGGTCTCGCCCACTTCGACAAAACCTGCCAGCACGGTATGCACGCCGTTACGATGGCGAACATGCTGGGCGAGCAGGATAGAGTCATCACGGCGAATGGCGACGATAATGCAGGGGGCAATTTGCGGGTAGTAGCGTTCGCGACAGTGGCTACACAGCATCGCCCATTCCGTTTTACTCGGGTGCATGGGATGACCACAGTAACCGCAGAATTTATGCGAACGGTAAAACTCGGCCAGCTGTACGCCGCGTCCGGCCAGTTGAAACAAGCCAACATCCTGGTCAATGATCTGGCGTACCGACCCCATATCGTGTCGACGCTGCTGCTGCACCAGCCAGACTGTTTCCCCTTCCCATTCGCCTATTGGTATGGCGCGCTGCCCGGTCAGATCAAAACGGGCTGCGTCGCCGTAAGGCAGTTCGCCATGAGGCAACCATAACTTTTGCTCATGACTGACAATCCACCAGCCGCTATCAAATTTTTCAATTATACGATCCATATCTCTTGCGCAACCTTTGCTTCACAGGCATGTTGTTTACATTATTTTTACATTTACGGGTGAGCAGTTCCTTAACACCATCTTGCGGAGTCAATCATGCTAAACCAGCTGGAAAGCCTGACGGAGCACGTCGGAGGAAGTAATAAACTGGTTGATCGCTGGCTACATGTACGTAAGCACCTGCTCGTGGCTTACTACAATCTGGTTGGCATTAAGCCTGGCAAAGAATCGTACATGCGACTCAATGAAAAAGCGCTGGATGATTTTTGTCAGAGCCTGGTCGATTACCTCTCCACCGGACACTTCAGTATTTATGAACGTATTCTCCATAAATTGGAAGGGAACGGGCAGCTTTTAAAAGCCACAAAAATTTGGCCGCTGCTGGAAGCCAATACGCAGCTGATCATGAACTACTATGATACCAGTCTGGAAACGGCGATTGATCATGATAACTTCCTTGAATTCCAACAGGTTTTATCAGATCTCGGCGAGGCGCTGGAAGCCCGTTTCGTACTGGAAGATAAGCTGATCATGTTGGTATTTGACGCGATGCACGAGAGTAGTACTCTCAAACGTCATGCTTGAGATTTGCGGCATTAACGCGTAGCTTACATTCATTACCTCTTAACTGAGGTTACTTCTTGTCGGAGTGCTTATTTTCCACAACAGCATGAGTGGAAAAGGCTGAGACCGTTAATTCGGGATCCGCGGAACCTGATCAGGTTAAAACCTGCGAAGGGAACAAGAGTCAATCTGCAATAGCATCGCCTCCGGGCGAGCTTCTCTCTTGCTTCATCCGTCGTCTGACAAGCCATATCCTTACTTTTATCTGGAATGAGCTATGTCTGCCACTACTAAACCTTCACGCCGCGAACAGCGCGCTCAAGCCCAACATTTTATCGATACCCTGGAAGGGACCGCCTTTCCAAACTCAAAACGCATTTATATCACTGGTTCGCAACCGGATATCCGCATTCCGATGCGCGAAATTCAGCTCAGCCCGACGCTGATTGGCGGTAGCAAAGACAACCCGCAGTTCGAAGAGAACGAAGCCGTGCCGGTGTACGACACCTCCGGGCCGTATGGCGATCCTGACGTGGCGATAAACGTCCAGCAGGGTCTGGCAAAACTGCGCCAGCCGTGGATTGTCGCGCGTAACGATAGCGAAGAATTAGACGTCCGTAGTTCCGCTTATACCAAAGAACGTCTGGCCGATGATGGTCTGGACGAGCTACGTTTCACTGGCCTGCTGACGCCAAAGCGCGCCAAAGCCGGTAAGCGAGTCACCCAACTGCATTACGCGCGCCAGGGGATAGTCACCCCGGAGATGGAATTTATCGCCATCCGCGAAAACATGGGCCGCGAGCGCATTCGCAGTGAAGTGCTGCGCCACCAGCATCCGGGGATGAGCTTTGGCGCGCGCCTGCCGGAAAACATTACGCCGGAATTCGTGCGTGATGAAGTCGCCGCGGGCCGCGCGATTATCCCTGCCAACATCAACCACCCGGAATCCGAGCCGATGATCATCGGTCGTAACTTCCTGGTAAAGGTTAACGCGAACATCGGCAACTCTGCCGTCACCTCCTCTATCGAAGAAGAGGTAGAAAAACTGGTGTGGTCAACGCGCTGGGGCGCAGACACAGTGATGGATCTCTCCACCGGCCGCTATATCCACGAAACCCGCGAGTGGATTTTGCGTAACAGTCCGGTACCGATCGGTACTGTACCGATCTACCAGGCGCTCGAGAAGGTCAACGGGATCGCCGAAGATCTCACCTGGGAAGCCTTCCGCGACACGCTGCTGGAGCAGGCTGAACAGGGCGTCGACTACTTCACCATTCACGCGGGCGTGCTGCTGCGCTACGTGCCAATGACCGCCAAACGCCTGACCGGCATTGTCTCACGCGGCGGTTCAATTATGGCGAAATGGTGCCTTTCTCATCACAAAGAGAACTTCCTGTTCGAACATTTCCGCGAGATTTGCGAAATCTGCGCCGCCTACGACGTCTCCTTGTCGCTGGGTGACGGCCTGCGCCCGGGTTCAATTCAGGATGCGAACGACGAAGCGCAGTTCTCCGAACTGCATACGCTGGGCGAGCTGACCAAAATCGCCTGGGAATACGACGTGCAGGTGATGATTGAAGGCCCGGGTCATGTACCCATGCATATGATCCAGCGCAACATGACCGAAGAGTTGGAGAGCTGCCACGAAGCACCGTTCTACACCTTAGGGCCATTGACCACTGACATCGCGCCGGGCTATGACCACTTCACTTCCGGGATCGGTGCGGCGATGATCGGCTGGTTTGGCTGCGCGATGCTATGCTACGTCACACCGAAAGAGCACCTCGGCCTGCCGAACAAAGAAGATGTGAAGCAAGGGCTGATTACCTACAAGATTGCCGCCCACGCCGCTGACTTAGCGAAAGGCCATCCGGGCGCGCAGATCCGCGATAACGCGATGTCGAAAGCGCGCTTCGAATTCCGCTGGGAAGACCAGTTTAACCTCGCGCTCGACCCGTTCACCGCCCGCGCCTACCACGATGAAACCCTGCCACAGGAGTCCGGCAAGGTCGCCCACTTCTGTTCCATGTGCGGGCCGAAGTTCTGCTCGATGAAAATCAGCCAGGAGGTCCGCGACTACGCCGCCGCGCAAACCATTGAAGTGGGGATGGCGGATATGTCGGAAAACTTCCGTGCCAAAGGCGGCGAAATCTACCTCAAAAAAGAGGAGGCGTAATGTACCAGCCTGATTTCCCAACCGTGCCGTTCCGCCTCGGGCTTTACCCAGTGGTGGACAGCGTGCAATGGATTGAACGCCTGCTGCAGGCAGGCGTGCGCACGATCCAACTGCGCATTAAAGATAAGCGTGATGAAGAGGTCGAAGCCGACGTCATGGCCGCCATTGAGCTGGGGCGTCGCTATGACGCCCGGCTGTTCATCAACGATTACTGGCGTCTGGCAATTAAGCACCGCGCTTACGGTGTGCATCTGGGCCAGGAAGATCTTGAAACCACCGACCTGAAAGCGATTCAAACGGCGGGGCTACGCCTGGGGGTGTCCACTCACGATGATATGGAGATAAACGTCGCGCTCGCCGCTAAACCTTCTTATATCGCGCTGGGTCATGTCTTCCCCACGCAAACCAAGCAGATGCCTTCCGCCCCGCAGGGGCTGACACAGTTGGCAAGTCATATTGAACGACTGGCGGATTACCCGACCGTCGCCATTGGCGGTATCAGCCTTGAGCGTGCCCCGGCAGTGCTGGCGACCGGTGTCGGGAGCATTGCCGTGGTCAGCGCGATTACTCAGGCGGCTGACTGGCGTGAAGCCACGGGCCAGCTACTGGATATCGCGGGAGTGGGCGATGAATGACCGCGACTTTATGCGCTACAGCCGCCAGATCCTGCTCGGCGATATCGCCATTGAAGGCCAACAAAAGCTGCTCGATAGCCATGTGCTGATTATCGGTTTAGGCGGGTTAGGTTCGCCTGCCGCGCTGTATCTGGCGGGAGCAGGCATCGGCAAACTGACGCTGGTAGACGATGACGATATTCATCTGAGCAATCTGCAGCGCCAGATCCTGTTTACCACTGATGATATCGCGCGTTCAAAATCTCAGGTTGCCCAGCAGCGCCTGACGCGGCTCAACCCGGATATCGAACTGGTATCGCTCCAGCAGCGACTGAAAGGCGATGCGCTCCGGCATGCGGTAGCACGTGCCGATGTGGTGCTCGACTGTACCGATAACATGGCCACGCGCCAGGAAATTAATGCCGCCTGCGTAACGCTCAACACACCGCTCATCACCGCCAGCGCCGTCGGCTTTGGCGGCCAACTGATGGTGCTCACGCCACCGTGGGAACAAGGCTGTTATCGCTGCCTGTGGCCAGATGATGTAGAGCCTGAACGCAACTGCCGTACCGCCGGTATCGTCGGACCGGTTGTTGGCGTGATGGGCACCTTGCAGGCGCTGGAAGCGATTAAATTACTCAGCGGTATTGAGACGCCCAGCGGAGAGCTACGCTTGTTTGACGGCAAAACCAGCCAGTGGCGCAGCCTCGCGCTACGACGTGCCAGCGGCTGCCCGGTATGCGGAGGGCAACATGCAGATTCAGTTCAATGATGAGCCGATGCAGTGCGCCGAAGGACAGACCGTCAGCAGCCTGCTCGCTACGCTTAATCAGCTTAAACCGGGCGCGGCGCTGGCGCTCAATCAGCAGATCCTGCCGCGCGAGCAGTGGGAGCAGCAAATCGTGCAGGAAGGCGACCAGATCCTGCTTTTTCAGGTTATTGCAGGGGGTTGATATGTTACGTATTGCCGACAAAACGTTTGATTCACATCTGTTCACCGGTACCGGAAAATTTGCGTCATCGCAGCTAATGGTCGAGGCGATTCGCGCCTCCGGCAGCCAACTGGTGACACTGGCAATGAAGCGCGTGGATTTACGTCAGCACAACGACGCTATCCTGGCGCCGCTCATTGAAGCGGGCGTTACGCTGCTGCCCAATACATCCGGGGCGAAAACCGCTGAAGAGGCGATTTTTGCCGCCCAACTGGCGCGCGAAGCACTGGGCACCCACTGGCTGAAATTAGAAATCCACCCGGACGCCCGCTGGCTATTGCCGGACCCGATCGAAACGTTGAAAGCCGCAGAAGCACTGGTGAAACAGGGCTTCGTGGTACTGCCTTACTGTGGCGCAGATCCGGTGCTGTGCAAACGGCTGGAAGAGGTTGGCTGTTCGGCGGTAATGCCGCTCGGCGCGCCCATCGGTTCTAATCAGGGGCTGGAAACCAAAGCGATGCTGGAGATTATTATCCAACAGGCGACCGTGCCGGTTGTGGTTGATGCGGGTATCGGCGTCCCCAGCCACGCCACGCAGGCGCTGGAAATGGGCGCCGACGCGGTGCTGGTCAATACGGCGATTGCCGTGGCGGATGACCCAGTGATGATGGCGACAGCATTCCGTCTGGCGGTTGAAGCAGGCTTGCTGGCTCGCCAGGCGGTACCCGGAAGCAAAAGTTCACAAGCAAGCGCCACCAGCCCATTAACCGGATTCCTGGAGGCTTTCTCATGAAAACGTTCAGCGACCGCTGGCGACAGTTGGACTGGGACGACATCCGCCTGCGCATCAACGGTAAAACCGCCGCTGACGTGGAGCGCGCCCTCAACGCTTCACAGCTTAGCCGCGATGATTTGATGGCACTGCTTTCCCCCGCCGCTGCCGATTATCTGGAGCCGCTGGCGCAGCGGGCGCAGAAGCTCACCCGTCAGCGTTTCGGCAACACCGTTAGTTTTTACGTCCCGCTCTATCTTTCTAATCTTTGCGCCAACGACTGCACCTACTGCGGTTTTTCGATGAGCAACCGTATCAAACGCAAAACGCTGGACGAAGATGAGATACAACGGGAGTGTGCGGCTATCCGTGATCTGGGTTTTGAGCATCTGCTGCTGGTCACCGGTGAACATCAGGCAAAAGTGGGGATGGATTATTTTCGTCACCATTTACCCGCTATTCGCCGCCAGTTTGCCTCATTACAGATGGAGGTACAGCCGTTGTCAGAAGCTGAATATGCGGAGCTGAAGACGCTGGGGCTGGATGGCGTGATGGTGTATCAGGAGAGTTATCATGAAGCGATTTACGCCCACCACCATCTGAAGGGGAAAAAGCAGGATTTCTTCTGGCGACTGGAAACGCCGGACAGGCTGGGCCGCGCCGGGATCGACAAAATCGGTCTTGGCGCGTTAATTGGTTTGTCCGACAGCTGGCGTGTTGATTGCTATATGGTGGCTGAACATCTGTTGTGGATGCAGCAGCATTACTGGCAGAGCCGCTACTCCATCTCCTTCCCTCGCCTGCGCCCATGCACCGGAGGCGTTGAGCCAGCATCGATCATGGATGAGCGACAGTTGGTCCAGACCATTTGCGCGTTTCGTTTACTGGCACCAGAAATTGAGCTGTCGCTTTCTACCCGAGAATCGCCATGGTTTCGTGACCATGTGATCCCGCTGGCGATCAACAATGTCAGCGCCTTCTCAAAAACCCAGCCCGGTGGTTATGCCGATAACCATCCTGAACTGGAACAGTTCTCCCCACATGACGCTCGTCGCCCGGAAGCCGTTGCTGAAGCACTCATGGCGCAGGGATTACAGCCCGTGTGGAAAGACTGGGACAGCTATCTGGGACGCGCTGCCCAGATGCCCTAAGTCCAACGCTATTCAGGACGGGTCAGCATAAACAAAAAAACCCGCTTTCGCGGGTTTTTTCTTCACTGGCACTTAACTGCTCAGGCTCTGGCCTTCATCGCTATCGTAAGCGTTCGTGAAATTATCGGCGTTTACAGCGCGACAACGTTAACAGCAGACGGGCCTTTGGCGCCATTCTCTACGGAGAACTCCACCTTTTGACCTTCGTCTAACGTTTTATAATCGTTACTCTGGATAGCAGAGAAATGCACAAACACGTCCTTGCTACCGTCCTGAGGAGTGATAAAGCCGAAGCCTTTCTCAGAGTTAAACCATTTTACTAAACCAGTCATTTTGTTAGACATAGATACTTCCTTTCATTTTTTTGAGCCGCTTACGCAGCGAAGATGGCCTGTTTTGCAGAAATTAACTTATGGGGCACTTAGGGAGGAGGCTCATGAAGAAGAGTATCTGAGGATAACGCTTGAACTGAGAACTGCTTTACTAAAACTGCTTGCATAAGGTCTGTGTTCCAAACCGATGCCGCTATAGTAGACCTACTTCTAATCATTAAGCAAGCATTAATTTTTTTAATACTCACTGAGTGATGAAATGTTAAACCATCGCGGCTGAGCATCCCGGATAACCGCTTGATCTACAATGAACAAAAGCCCCGACTATTGCAGTCAGGGCTTTAAGTTACTACACACTTCAGATTTAACATTAATAAACTTAACGATTTAATACTGCTGATGGTACTGCTTTAAAATGTACACGTTTACCACAGATAATATTGGATATGGATACTAACTAAAACCTTCCTCTATTTACCGTTAAACACATTCCACCCGCTTGATAATAGAACTCAAGGCTGGTGACCTAAACAAGTACACTTCCCCTCGCGACATATACTCTTTGATGCGTTGCCTTATTTCCCTTGCGATAACCAGAAAAACAGATGTCGCAAACATTTACTATTAAATCATGGCGTTACATCGTCGCGTTTAACTGACTTTTTGCGATTAGTTAAATCAACTACGTGGCCTGAAAGCATTGTCGAAGTGAAAAAATAGTGTTTTCAGCATCGACTATCCCATACAAAAATACTTCGTGGCCTTTATCGCAACCCCCAATAAAGCTCTACTAACACTTACTACGTTAACAGCAAACTACAATTTCTCCGCTGTTAAGTATTAACATACGGGTTTAAAAAAGGCTGTCAATACTGTTTTTTATAACATGTCTTTATTGACAGTAATTATATATTCCCGCATGTGATAAGCGAGTCAAAAAGCCGACGGCCCCGGTCCAGATCGTAGGGTTTTGCCTCTTTTTGTAACCGGTTTCAGAAAAAGTGGTTTTCTTTGTGATGCCTTGCACACAATCGTTGCAAAGCAGTTGTTGTTACAGTTGGCTCGCGATAATTATCAACCCACACATGTTGCTCGAGACTGCTTATGAAAAACATCGTTTTATGCTGTGCCGCCGGAATGTCCACCAGTATGCTGGTGCAAAAGATGAAAGATGCCGCCCAGAAAAAAGGTGTCGACGTCACTATCAAAGCGGTCCCGGTGGCTGAATTTGCAGAGAATATCGCCACTGCGGATATCGTGTTGCTCGGTCCACAGGTTAAGTATGAGCAGGCCAAGCTGCAGGCGCTCGCCGATCCGCTAGGCAAAAAGGTCGCCGTCATCGATATGATGGATTACGGCATGATGAAAGGCGATGCTGTACTGGACAAAGCGCTGAAACTACTGGAGTGATGGCATGGAAGAGTTAGAAACGATCATCATGGAATTATTGGTAAACGCCGGCGCTGCGCGCAGTCAGGCCCTGACGGCGCTACAACTGGCGCGTAAAGGTGATTTCCCGGGTGCAGAACAAGCGATGACGGAATCACGCGAGTACGTTAAACAAGCGCATAAAATCCAGACCCAACTGATCGGAATTGACGAAGGTACCGGCAAGCTACCGGTTAATCTCATCACCGTCCATTCGCAGGATCACCTGATGAACGCGATGGTGATTCAGGATTTGGCGGGAGACATGATTGAGCTTTATCGGCGTTTACCGCCGGTAAATTAATGACATTGCCGGTTGGATTCGTCGCCTCCCAGGCCCGACAAGCACATCGCCATCAGGCATAACATAGACATAAAAAAACCCGCCGAAGCGGGTTTTTTTATTATGGTCAGCAACGATTAATCGTTGTCAGAACCGCCCAGGCCTGCATTCAGCAGTTCTGCCAGGCTGGCAGACGCATCTTCAGCAGTCACCTGCGGAGCAGCCGGCAGTTCGCCCGCTGCGCGACGGCGCATACGATCCTGGTGGTACGCATAACCGGTACCTGCCGGGATCAGACGACCCACGATTACGTTCTCTTTCAGACCGCGCAGTTCATCACGTTTACCTGCAACAGCGGCTTCGGTCAGGACACGCGTGGTTTCCTGGAACGATGCTGCAGAGATGAAGGACTCGGTTGCCAGAGACGCTTTGGTGATACCCAGCAGATCGCGGGAGAACGTTGCACCCACTTTGCCGTTCGCTTCCAGATCGCGGTTGGCAATCTTGACGCGGGAGTATTCAACCTGCTCGCCTTCCAGGAAGTCGGAGCTACCAGCGTTTTCGATGGTGGCTTTACGCAGCATCTGACGAACGATAACTTCGATGTGTTTATCGTTAATCTTAACGCCCTGCAGACGGTATACGTCCTGAACTTCGTTAACAATGTAACGAGTTACAGCATGCACACCACGCAAACGCAGGATGTCGTGCGGCGCTTCCGGACCGTCGGAAACAACGTCACCACGTTCTACACGTTCACCTTCGAACACGTTGAGCTGACGCCATTTCGGAATCATCTCTTCGTATGGTTCGCTACCGTCTACCGGGGTGATAACCAGACGACGTTTACCTTTGGTCTCTTTACCGAAGGAAATGATGCCGCTGATTTCAGCCAGGATTGCCGGCTCTTTCGGACGACGTGCTTCGAACAGGTCCGCAACGCGCGGCAGACCACCGGTGATATCCTTGGTACCGCCTGATTCCTGCGGAACACGCGCCAGGGTGTCACCAGAGCTGATCTGTACGCCATCTTCCAGCTGAACAATTGCTTTACCCGGCAGGAAGTACTGAGCAGGCATATCGGTGCCTGGGATCAGAACGTCGTTGCCCTGAGCATCAACAATTTTCAGTGCCGGACGCAGGTCTTTACCACCCGCAGTACGCTCTGCAGAATCCAGAACCACCAGAGAAGACAGACCGGTCAGCTCGTCGGTCTGACGAGTAATGGTCTGGCCGTCGATCATGTCAGTGAAGCGGACGAAACCACTCACTTCGGTGATAACCGGCATGGTGTGCGGATCCCAGTTCGCTACGGTTTCGCCGCCAGCAACCTGTTCGCCATCACCTTTCGCCATAACGGAGCCGTAAGGCACTTTATAGCTTTCTTTGGTACGACCGAATTCGTCGATCAGTTTCAGTTCGGTGTTACGTGAGGTGATAACCAGTTTACCGCTGGAGTTCACAACCGACTTCGCATTGCTCAGACGGATGCTACCTTTGTTTTTCACCTGGATGCTGGATTCAGCAGCCGCACGAGATGCCGCACCACCGATGTGGAACGTACGCATCGTCAGCTGTGTACCCGGTTCACCGATGGACTGTGCCGCGATAACGCCGATTGCTTCACCTTTGTTGATGATGTGGCCACGCGCCAGGTCACGACCGTAGCAGTGCGCACATACACCAAAGTCGGTGTCACAGGATACAACGGAACGGACTTTAACGGAGTCAACGGAGTTCTCTTCCAGCAGGTCACACCACTGTTCATGCAGCAGCGTGTTGCGTGGAACCAGAATATCCGCGGTGCCCGGCTTCAGAACGTCTTCAGCAGTCACACGACCCAATACGCGATCGCGCAGCGGTTCTTTAACGTCACCACCCTCGATAACCGGGGTCATGGTGATGCCTTCCAGAGTGCCACAATCGTCTTCAGTCACCACCAGATCCTGCGCGACGTCAACCAGACGACGAGTCAGATAACCGGAGTTCGCTGTTTTCAGTGCGGTATCCGCCAGACCTTTACGCGCACCGTGAGTAGAGATGAAGTACTGGAGTACGTTCAGACCTTCACGGAAGTTCGCGGTGATCGGCGTTTCGATGATGGAGCCATCTGGCTTCGCCATCAGACCACGCATACCGGCCAACTGACGAATCTGTGCTGCGGAACCACGCGCACCGGAGTCGGCCATCATGTAGATGCTGTTGAAGGAAACCTGCTGCTCTTCTACGCCGTCACGGTTAATAACGGTTTCAGTTTGCAGGTTATCCATCATCGCTTTGGATACACGATCGTTCGCCGCAGCCCAGATATCGATAACTTTGTTATAGCGTTCGCCTGCGGTTACCAGACCAGACTGGAACTGCTCCTGGATCTCAGCAACTTCAGCTTCTGCTTCAGAGATGATCTCGTGTTTCTTCTCTGGGATGACCATGTCATCAATACCAACAGATGCACCTGAACGCGCTGCATAAGCAAAGCCGGTGTACATTGTCTGGTCAGCGAAGATAACGGTCGGCTTCAGGCCCAGAATGCGGTAACAGGTGTTCAGCATTTTGGAGATTGCTTTCTTGCCCAGCGCCTGGTTGACGATGGAGAAAGGCAGACCTTTCGGTACGATCATCCACAGAATGGCGCGACCAACGGTCGTGTCTTTCAGGCTGGTGTGCGCAACGAATTCGCCGTTTTCATCTTTTTCATATTCAGTGATACGCACTTTAACGCGCGCATGCAGAGAGGCCAGACCTGCGCGATAGATACGCTCAGCTTCTTTCGGGCCAGTCAGCACCATGCCTTCGCCTTTGGCGTTAACACAGTCACGGGTCATGTAGTACAGACCCAATACAACGTCCTGAGACGGAACGATGATAGGTTCGCCGTTCGCCGGAGACAGGATGTTGTTGGTAGACATCATCAGCGCACGCGCTTCGAGCTGGGCTTCCAGCGTCAGCGGTACGTGAACAGCCATCTGGTCACCATCGAAGTCGGCGTTATATGCCGCACAAACCAGCGGGTGAAGCTGGATAGCTTTACCTTCGATCAGTACTGGTTCAAATGCCTGGATACCCAGACGGTGCAGTGTTGGTGCACGGTTCAGCAGTACCGGGTGTTCGCGGATAACTTCGTCCAGGATATCCCAAACGACAGCTTCTTCACGCTCAACCATTTTCTTAGCGGCTTTGATGGTGGTGGCGAGGCCACGCAGTTCCAGCTTGCCGTAGATGAACGGTTTGAACAGTTCCAGTGCCATTTTCTTCGGCAGACCGCACTGATGCAGACGCAGGTATGGACCTACGGTGATTACAGAACGACCGGAGTAGTCAACACGCTTACCGAGCAGGTTCTGACGGAAACGACCCTGTTTACCTTTGATCATGTCGGCCAAAGATTTCAGAGGACGTTTGTTAGAACCGGTGATCGCACGACCGCGACGACCGTTATCCAGCAGGGCGTCAACCGCTTCCTGCAGCATACGTTTTTCGTTGCGTACGATGATGTCCGGCGCAGCCAGATCCAACAGACGTTTCAGACGGTTGTTACGGTTGATAACGCGACGATACAGATCGTTCAGATCCGATGTTGCGAAACGACCACCATCCAGCGGAACCAGCGGACGCAGATCTGGCGGCAGAACCGGCAGAACGGTCAGGATCATCCACTCTGGCTTGTTGCCAGACTGTACGAAGGCTTCCAGCAGTTTGATACGCTTGGTCAGCTTCTTACGCTTGGTTTCGGAGTTGGTTTCGTTCAGCTCTTCGCGCAGAGTTTCACACTCTTGCTCCAGATCCATGCTCTTCAGCAGGGCCTGAATGGCTTCCGCACCCATCTTCGCGTCGAATTCGTCACCGAACTCTTCCAGCGCGTCCAGATACTGCTCTTCAGTCAGGATCTGTTGACGTTCCAGGTTAGTCATACCGCCTTCGATAACAACATAAGATTCGAAGTACAGTACACGTTCGATATCGCGCAGCGGCATATCGAGCAGCAAACCGATACGGGACGGCAGAGATTTCAGGAACCAGATGTGAGCGGTCGGAGACGCCAGCTCGATGTGGCCCATACGCTCACGGCGTACTTTGGTCTGGGTCACTTCAACGCCGCACTTCTCACAGATCACACCACGGTGTTTCAGGCGCTTGTACTTACCGCACAGGCACTCATAGTCTTTTACCGGCCCAAAGATACGGGCGCAGAAAAGGCCGTCACGTTCAGGTTTGAACGTACGGTAGTTGATGGTTTCCGGCTTCTTAACTTCACCGAAAGACCATGAACGGATCATGTCTGGCGAAGCCAGAGCAATTTTGATCGCATCAAACTCTTCGGTTTTAGTCTGCGCTTTCAGAAACTTTAATAAATCTTTCACGGATTTGCTCCCGTCGGAGTTAGCACAATCTGGCGCTGGCTGTTACGCCAGCACCAGTGACCTGTTTGATCGAGAGTTACTCGTCTTCCAGCTCGATGTTGATACCCAGCGAACGAATCTCTTTCAACAGTACGTTGAAGGATTCTGGCATGCCTGGTTCCATCTGATGGTTGCCGTCCACGATGTTTTTATACATCTTAGTACGACCGTTCACGTCATCAGACTTAACGGTGAGCATTTCCTGCAGGGTGTATGCCGCGCCGTATGCTTCAAGCGCCCATACTTCCATCTCCCCGAAGCGCTGACCACCGAACTGCGCCTTACCACCCAGCGGCTGCTGAGTAACCAGGCTGTAAGAACCGGTAGAACGCGCATGCATCTTGTCATCAACCAGGTGGTTCAGTTTCAGCATGTACATGTAGCCAACGGTAACCTGGCGCTCGAACTGCTCACCGGTACGACCGTCGAACAGTGTGATCTGACCGGAAGTCGGCAGGCCACCCAGCTGTAACAGTTCCTTGATTTCAGACTCTTTCGCACCGTCGAATACCGGCGTTGCGATCGGCATACCTTTTTTCAGGTTTTCAGCCAGACGCAGAACTTCTTCATCGCTGAAGGTATTCAGGTCAACTTTCTGACGAACATCTGAACCCAGATCGTAAGCACGCTGGATGAATTCGCGCAGTTTCGCGACTTCTTGCTGCTGTTTCAGCATGGCGTTGATCTTATCGCCGATACCTTTAGCAGCCATACCCAGGTGGGTTTCAAGGATCTGACCGATGTTCATACGCGATGGTACGCCCAGCGGGTTCAGAACGATATCTACCGGCGTACCGTTAGCATCGTGTGGCATATCTTCGATCGGGTTGATCTTAGAGATTACACCCTTGTTACCGTGACGACCTGCCATCTTATCACCAGGCTGGATCCGACGTTTAACCGCCAGATAAACCTTAACAATCTTCAGCACACCCGGTGCCAGATCGTCGCCCTGAGTGATTTTACGGCGTTTCGCTTCGAGTTTTTTCTCGAACTCGTGTTTCAGTTCGTCGTACTGCTCAGCCAGTTGTTCCAGCTGATTCTGTTTCTCTTCGTCGGTCAGGCCGAGTTCTAACCAGCGGTCACGCGGCAGTTTGTCGAGCTTCTCAGCTTCAACACCACCGGAAACCAGCACAGCGTAGATACGGCTGAACAGGCCAGCTTCGAGGATCTGCAGTTCTTCAGACAGGTCTTTTTTCGCCTGCTTCAGCTGCATCTCTTCGATTTCCAGCGCACGTTTGTCTTTTTCTACGCCATCGCGAGTAAAGACCTGAACGTCGATAATCGTACCGGAAACACCGTTTGGCACGCGCAGAGAAGAGTCTTTAACGTCAGACGCTTTCTCACCGAAGATCGCACGCAGCAGCTTCTCTTCTGGCGTCAGTTGGGTTTCACCTTTCGGCGTTACCTTACCAACCAGAATGTCGCCACCGGTCACTTCCGCACCGATATAAACGATACCGGATTCATCCAGTTTGGAGAGCGCAGCTTCACCCACGTTCGGGATGTCAGCGGTGATCTCTTCTGGCCCCAGCTTGGTGTCACGGGACACACATGCCAGTTCCTGAATGTGGATGGTGGTGAAACGATCTTCCTGGACAACACGCTCGGATACGAGGATGGAGTCTTCGAAGTTGTAACCATTCCATGGCATGAATGCCACGCGCATGTTCTGACCCAGCGCCAGTTCACCGAGGTCGGTGGACGGACCGTCAGCCAGCACATCACCACGTTCAACCGGCTCGCCCAGAGATACGCAAGGCATCTGGTTGATACAGGTGTTCTGGTTAGAACGGGTGTATTTGGTCAGGTTATAGATGTCTATACCCGCTTCGCCCGGATACATCTCGTCTTCGTTAACTTTGATAACGATACGGGATGCGTCAACGTACTGTACGGTACCGCCACGTTTAGCAACTGCAGTAACACCGGAGTCAACGGCAACAGCACGTTCCATACCGGTACCAACCAGCGGCTTATCAGCACGCAGAGTCGGAACCGCCTGACGTTGCATGTTCGCACCCATCAATGCACGGTTGGCGTCATCGTGTTCCAGGAACGGGATCAGGGACGCACCGACGGATACCACCTGCTGGGTGGATACGTCCATGTAGTCAACCTGGTCACGGCTGAACAAGCTGGATTCGCCTTTGCTACGGCAGGTAACCAAATCTTCTACAAAGTGGCCTTCGTCATCCAGGTTGGAGTTCGCCTGAGCGATAACGTAGTTGCCTTCTTCGATAGCAGACAGGTAATGAATTTCGTCAGTTACAACACCGTCGGTCACTTTACGGTACGGAGTCTCGAGGAAGCCGTATTCGTTAGTCTGGGCGTACACGGACAGGGAGTTGATCAGACCGATGTTCGGACCTTCAGGCGTTTCGATTGGACATACGCGACCGTAGTGAGTCGGGTGTACGTCTCGAACTTCGAAGCCTGCGCGCTCACGGGTCAGACCGCCCGGGCCGAGTGCAGAGATACGACGTTTGTGCGTAATCTCAGACAGCGGGTTGTTCTGGTCCATAAACTGAGACAGCTGGCTGGAACCAAAGAACTCTTTCACTGCTGCAGAAATCGGCTTGGCGTTGATCATATCCTGAGGCATCAGGGTATCCAGATCGCCCAGAGACAGACGCTCTTTCACCGCACGCTCAACACGTACCAGGCCAACGCGGAACTGGTTTTCCGCCATTTCGCCTACGGAACGGATACGACGGTTGCCGAGGTGGTCGATATCATCGACTTCGCCCTTACCGTTACGGATATCGATGAGCTTCTTCATCACTTCGATGATGTCGTCTTTGCTCAGGATACCGGAACCTTCGATTTCGTCGCGCAGCAGAGAACGGTTGAACTTCATACGACCAACCGCAGACAGGTCATAGCGGTCTTCGGAGAAGAACAGGTTCTCGAACAGGCTTTCAGCAGCTTCACGAGTCGGCGGCTCACCAGGGCGCATCATGCGGTAGATTTCTACCAGCGCGCTCAGACGATCGTTGGTTGGGTCGACGCGTACAGTTTCTGAAATGTACGGACCGTGGTCCAGATCGTTAGTGAACAACGTTTCGATACGCTTGTGACCAGACTGGCTCAGCTTAGCCAGCAGATCCAGGCTCAGCTCCATGTTAGCTGCGCAGATCAGCTCGCCGGTAGATTCGTCAACGTAGTCTTTAGCCGCAACTTTGCCAGCAATGTATTCAACCGGAACTTCGATATGTTTGATATCGTCTTTTTCCAGTTGGCGAATGTGGCGCGCAGTGATGCGACGGCCTTTTTCGACGTAGACTTTGCCGTTAGCTTCAATGTCAAAGGAGGCGGTTTCACCACGCAGGCGTTCCGGCACCAGTTCCATCTGCAGCTTGTTGTCACGAATTTCGAAAACAACTTTCTCAAAGAACAGGTCAAGGATCTGCTCAGTGGTGTAGTTCAGCGCACGCAGAATAATGGTCGCAGGCAGTTTGCGGCGACGGTCAATACGTACGAACAGGTTGTCCTTCGGATCGAATTCGAAGTCCAGCCAGGAACCACGGTAAGGAATGATGCGCGCGTTATACAGCACTTTACCCGAAGAGTGGGTTTTACCTTTGTCGGAGTCAAAGAAGACGCCAGGACTACGGTGCAGCTGAGAAACGATAACACGCTCAGTACCGTTGATAACAAAGGTACCGTTGTCGGTCATGAGCGGAATTTCGCCCATGTAGACTTCTTGTTCTTTAATGTCTTTTACGGTGCCTTCCGGCGCTTCGCGCTCGTAGATCACCAGACGCAGTTTTACGCGCAGCGGTGCGGAATAGGTCACGCCACGGATCTGACATTCCTGAACGTCAAACACCGGTTCGCCAAGACGGTAGCTGACGTATTGCAGCTCGGAATTACCGCTGTAGCTCTGAATCGGGAAAACGGAACGGAAAGCTGCTTCCAGACCATACTGCCCTTCAGGATCTTGCTCGATGAACTTCTGAAACGAGTCAAGCTGGATAGAAAGGAGATAAGGTATGTCCAACACTTGTGGACGTTTACCAAAATCCTTACGAATACGTTTTTTCTCGGTATAGGAGTAAACCATTAGGGTTCCTCAGCTCGCTGACAAGTCGACCCATCTGTCCGACGAAGGGACAGTTTGTGCAACACTATTTTGTTGACCGGAAAATCGAATACTTTCCGCAATGCCTGTTGCTATCACGCTTAAACCATTTCATTGCGATTTACACAGAACTGACGCTCTGTCGCAGTATATTAAGACGTCGATAGAAACAAGCATTGAAAGGCACAGCAGTAGTCAAACAGTGTGAAATGCTACTGGCGCCTTACAGCGCAAAAAGGCTGGTGACTAAAAAGTCACCAGCCATCAGCCTAATTTCTTAGGCTGCAACCAGAAAAGTTGGCTTATTTAACTTCAACTTCAGCGCCAGCTTCTTCCAGAGATTTTTTCAGTGCTTCTGCGTCGTCTTTGCTCACGCCTTCTTTCAGCGCAGCCGGTGCAGATTCTACCAGGTCTTTAGCTTCTTTCAGACCCAGGCCAGTTGCGCCACGTACTGCTTTGATAACAGCAACTTTGTTAGCGCCAGCAGCTTTCAGAATTACGTCGAATTCAGTTTTTTCTTCAGCAGCTTCAGCCGGGCCTGCAGCTACAGCTACAGCAGCAGCAGCAGAAACACCGAATTTTTCTTCCATTGCAGAAATCAGTTCTACAACGTCCATTACGGACATAGTGGATACTGCTTCAATGATTTGATCTTTAGTGATAGACATTTAAATTGTTCCTGAAAATCAGAATAAGTTTATACGTAAGCAGATGCTTGAGAAAGATAACTGCGATTAAGCAGCTTCTTTCGCATCGCGTACAGCAGCCAGAGTACGAACCAGTTTGCCAGCCGAAGCTTCTTTCATGGTTGCCATCAGGCGTGCAATTGCTTCTTCGTAGGTCGGCAGAGTTGCCAGGCGATCGATATTCGATGCCGTAATCAACTCACCTTCAAAGGCTGCGGCTTTGACCTCAAATTTTGCATTCGCTTTCGCGAACTCTTTGAACAGACGAGCAGCAGCGCCCGGGTGTTCCATAGAGTATGCAATCAGGGTCGGACCAACAAACGTGTCTTTCAGGCACTCGAACTGAGTACCTTCAACGACGCGGCGCAGCAGGGTGTTACGAACAACACGCATGTATACGCCAGCTTCACGACCTGCTTTACGCAGTTCAGTCATTTTATCTACAGTTACGCCACGGGAATCCGCAACTACTGCAGACAGCGCGCCTTTGGCTACTTCGCTGACTTCAGCAACAATCGCTTGTTTGTCTTGAAGATTTAAAGCCATTAGCTTTGCTCCTGGATGTTTGCCGGAACTCATGTTCCGGAACTCACTTCACTCCCCCCAACGGAGAGAGCGTCTAAATACGGTGAGCAGAAACAAGCCAGAGTATCAGAAATAATCTTAGCGTTCTGTCACCGTCTACGCAGGGCATTAAGTTTCTTACGAAACACCTGCGGTCTTCGACGGAGGCCTGGATAGGCCAGGCTCCAACGAACAAATCTTGTCTATCTGTCGCTATTCAATCTGTGCCGGCGTTGACTGCCTTCGTTCACACCAGCCACATAGTTGACTATGCTCTCGGCGATTCACTCAGTTGTCGCCTTGCCACAGCCTGAATATCTCGGATATACGTCTGCAATTAGCAGAAACGTGGGGGTAAGATTGTAGACAAAATCACCGCCCACGTAAAGGCGAATATTAGTTCGCCACAGTCGCAGTCAGACCGGACTGATCAACGGCAACACCAGCACCCATGGTGGTGGAGATGCTAACTTTCTTGATGTACACGCCTTTTGCCTGAGTCGGTTTTGCTTTTTTCAGCGCAACCAGCAGAGCTTCCAGGTTTTCTTTCAGTTTGTCAGCGTCAAAATCCACTTTACCGATGGTGGTGTGGATGATGCCGTTTTTGTCGTTACGGTAACGAACCTGACCAGCTTTAGCGTTCTTAACTGCTTCAGCAACGTTAGGAGTTACAGTACCAACTTTCGGGTTTGGCATCAGGCCGCGCGGACCCAGAACCTGACCCAGCTGGCCAACAACGCGCATTGCATCCGGGGAAGCAATAACAACGTCAAAGTTCATTTCGCCTTTCTTGATCTGTTCAGCCAGATCTTCCATACCTACCAGCTCAGCGCCTGCAGCTTTAGCAGCTTCAGCGTTTGCGCCCTGGGTAAATACGGCTACGCGAACGGAACGGCCAGTACCGTGCGGCAGTACAGTTGCACCACGTACGTTCTGGTCAGATTTACGAGCGTCGATGCCGAGGTTAACAGCAACGTCCACGCTTTCTACGAATTTAGCAGTGGCCAGCTCTTTCAGCAGAGCAATAGCTTCGTTGATGTCGTACTGCTTAGTAGCATCAACTTTGTCACGGATCACGGACATGCGCTTGGTCAGTTTAGCCATTTCTTAGTCCTCCACTACCAGGCCCATGGAACGTGCAGTACCTTCAATGGAGCGAGTCATCGCTTCAATGTCGGAACCAGTCATGTCGGCAGCTTTGGTCTGCGCGATTTCCTGCAGCTGAGCGCGGGAAATTTTACCCACTTTGTCTTTGTTCGGCTTGCCGGAACCAGACTTGATACCAGCCGCTTTCTTCAGCAGAACTGCTGCCGGAGGCGTTTTGGTAACGAAAGTGAAAGAACGGTCAGCGTAAACGGTGATAACAACCGGGATCGGCAGACCTTTTTCCATGGAATCAGTTTTAGCGTTGAACGCTTTGCAGAATTCCATGATGTTCACGCCTTGTTGACCCAGTGCTGGACCTACCGGCGGACTCGGGTTAGCCATACCAGCTGCAACCTGCAGCTTGACATAGGCTTGGACTTTCTTAGCCATTCTAAATTCCTCTGATTGGGTTATAGCGCCTCAAGGAGGCTCCCCGTGATTAAATTCGTTTTACGGACAGGATCCATAAAAACAAAAGGCGCGAAATTGTATTCCAATCTCGCGCCTTGTGCAACGATTAAATCGTCGCTTTTTTGATCGGCGTATTAGGCTTTTTCAACCTGAGCGAAGTCCAGTTCAACCGGAGTCGCACGACCGAAGATAGATACGGAAACTTTCAGACGAGACTTCTCGTAGTCCACTTCTTCAACCACGCCATTAAAGTCAGCGAACGGACCGTCGCTAACGCGAACCATTTCACCTGGCTCAAACATCGTTTTCGGACGCGGCTTATCGCCAACCTGCTGCAGACGGTTCATGATCGCATCAACTTCTTTGTCGCTGATCGGCGCCGGACGGTCAGAAGTACCGCCGATAAAGCCCATCACACGCGGCACGCTACGCACCAGGTGCCAGCTTGCGTCATTCATCACCATCTGGACCAGTACATAGCCCGGGAAGAATTTACGTTCGCTCTTGCGACGCTGGCCACCACGGATTTCGACCACTTCTTCAGTCGGAACCATGACTTCGCCAAACAGCTCTTCCATATTTTGTAACTTGATATATTCGCGCAGCGACGTGGCTACGCGGCCTTCAAAACCGGAAAACGCCTGAACGACGTACCAGCGCTTTTTAGGGGCTTCAGACATCTTAGAACCTCAGGCCAGTGATAAAGGATACCAGGCGAACCAGAATACCATCCAGTCCCCACAGGATCAGTGACATTACTGCGGTAACCGCAGCCACAATTAATGTGGTGTGCAATGTTTCCTGGCGAGTTGGCCAAATGACCTTACGGACTTCGGTTCTCGCTTCACGGGCAAAAGCAACGGTCGCTTTACCTTTTGTTGTCAACAGCGCGACACCACCCGCTGCGGCAATCAGAATCACTACGGCCAGCGCACGCAGCGGCAGCATCATGTCACGATAGAGGTAGTTGCCAACGATAGCTACAAGCAGCAATACAGCGACAACAACCCACTTCATCGCTTCCAGGCCGCGCCCGCTTCCTTGAGCTTCGGTATTCGCACTCATAAACCAACCTGTCAGAAGTATTCTACAAACATTTTCACCCCGCGTAAGCGAGGCAATCCAAACCGAAATGCTCTGGTGCGTTTCGGACTAAACGCCCTCTTCAGAGCCTGTCTCAGCAATGATTATGACAAAAAAAATCACTGATGAGCCAGGTTCTGGTGTGAAAGCGTGCAAAAAGGGCATCAAATGATGCCCTTTTATTGCGCATTGCGTCAAATGTTATTCGGCAATTAGCTCATTACTTTGGCAACAACGCCCGCACCAACAGTACGGCCGCCTTCACGGATTGCGAAACGCAGACCGTCGTCCATCGCGATTGGGTGGATCAGGGTAACAACCATTTTGATGTTGTCGCCCGGCATTACCATCTCAACGCCTTCCGGCAGTTCGATGGTACCAGTCACGTCAGTAGTACGGAAGTAGAACTGCGGACGGTAGCCTTTGAAGAACGGAGTATGACGGCCGCCTTCGTCTTTGGACAGAATGTACACTTCAGATTCGAACTTGGTGTGCGGCTTGATAGAGCCCGGCTTAGCCAGTACCTGACCACGTTCGATTTCTTCACGTTTGATACCACGCAGCAGAACACCAACGTTCTCACCAGCACGGCCTTCGTCCAGCAGTTTGCGGAACATTTCAACGCCGGTACAAGTAGACTTAGCAGTGTCCTTGATACCAACGATTTCAACTTCTTCACCAACTTTGATGATACCGCGCTCTACACGACCGGTAACAACGGTACCACGACCGGAGATGGAGAATACGTCTTCGATAGGCAGCAGGAACGGCTTGTCAATCGCACGCTCTGGTTCTGGGATGTAAGAATCCAGGAAGCCAGCCAGTTCGATGATTTTCGCTTCCCACTCTGCGTCGCCTTCCAGCGCTTTCAGAGCAGAACCACGAACGATCGGAGTGTCGTCGCCCGGGAAATCGTACTGAGACAGAAGTTCACGAACTTCCATTTCTACCAGTTCCAGCAGCTCTTCGTCATCAACCATGTCGCATTTGTTCAGGAACACGATGATGTACGGAACGCCTACCTGACGACCCAGCAGGATGTGCTCACGAGTCTGCGGCATCGGGCCGTCAGTCGCAGCAACAACCAGGATCGCGCCGTCCATCTGCGCAGCACCGGTGATCATGTTTTTAACATAGTCGGCGTGGCCCGGGCAGTCTACGTGTGCGTAGTGGCGAGTCGGGGTGTCATATTCAACGTGAGAAGTGTTGATGGTGATACCACGTGCTTTTTCTTCCGGCGCGTTATCGATCTGATCGAATGCGCGAGCAGCACCGCCGTAGGTTTTAGCCAGTACGGTAGTGATTGCAGCGGTCAGCGTTGTTTTACCATGGTCAACGTGGCCGATAGTACCGACGTTAACGTGCGGTTTAGTACGTTCAAATTTTTCTTTAGACATCGATTGTCCCTCTAAGACACGGATAAATCGGTGATATCACCACATCAACCAGGCAATATGCCTGAGCTGTTGAATGCTTTTAAAAGTAAACAGAGAGAAACGGGAAGGAGAAGTGAAGTGGTGCTGATACCCAGAGTCGAACTGGGGACCTCACCCTTACCAAGGGTGCGCTCTACCAACTGAGCCATATCAGCACGTCTGGAGCGGGCAGCGGGAATCGAACCCGCATCATCAGCTTGGAAGGCTGAGGTAATAGCCATTATACGATGCCCGCATCCTGAAACTCGGCTACCCAGTTCTTTCTGTAACAAAAAAGAGATTTCTCTCTTTTCTGTTCGAGCTGATTAATTTTTTAACCAACTCAGGCGGCGATAACGCTGCCAGAAAGTGGTGGTGGGGGAAGGATTCGAACCTTCGAAGTCTGTGACGGCAGATTTACAGTCTGCTCCCTTTGGCCGCTCGGGAACCCCACCGGACTTGATGGTGCCGACTACCGGAATCGAACTGGTGACCTACTGATTACAAGTCAGTTGCTCTACCTACTGAGCTAAGTCGGCATCAAGTAGCGCGCATTTTATGGAGACATGCGCACTCATGCAACTAAAAAATTGCATAAAATGTTCTATCGCTCACATTTTGCACTATACGACCGATAAATAATCTATTTCCTCTTTAGATTGGACAAATTTCCAACGCCAGGCGCGTTCCCTGAGGGGCATTTTGCTCCGGCACGCAGTAATCAATAGAGAGAAAGTGCATCTTTATACATCTGGAATAGCCGTCACATTGCGTTTCAGGGGAAGATTTTTTCTTATTATTCCCTCCCATCTGGTGTTACCCTCCTGCCCATTGTCCAAATTAACTGAAATGTGCGTGCCATTGCGTACCGGGGATGATTTCGTTTTTTACCGCAGACCTGATATAGCAATGACAGCCAGACCATGCGTATGAGTATAAAAGAGCAAGCGTTAACGTCGCCTTACCTACAGTTTGATCGCAACCAGTGGGCTGCGCTTCGTGATTCCGTGCCGATGACCCTGACCGAGGAAGAGATTGCTCGTCTGAAAGGCATTAACGAAGACTTATCGCTGGAAGAAGTTGCCGAGATTTATTTGCCTCTATCGCGTTTGCTAAATTTTTACATCAGTTCGAACCTGCGACGTCAGGCTGTGCTGGAACAATTTTTAGGCACCAACGGCGAACGTATTCCTTATATTATTAGCATTGCTGGTAGCGTCGCTGTCGGCAAAAGTACAACTGCGCGTGTATTGCAGGCGCTGCTGAGTCGCTGGCCCGAGCATCGTAAGGTTGAGCTGATTACTACCGATGGTTTTCTTCATCCGAACCAGGTATTGAAAGAACGTGGGCTCATGAAGAAGAAAGGCTTCCCTCAGTCCTATGATATGCACCGTCTGGTTAAATTCGTTTCCGATCTGAAGTCTGGCGTCCCCAACGTTACGGCGCCGGTCTATTCTCATTTGATCTATGATGTGATCCCTGACGGTGACAAAACCGTTGCCCAGCCCGACATATTAATCCTCGAAGGGCTCAATGTATTACAAAGCGGGATGGACTATCCTCACGATCCACATCATGTATTTGTTTCTGACTTTGTCGACTTTTCTATTTATGTTGATGCGCCAGAAGAATTACTCCAGACGTGGTATATCAACCGCTTCCTGAAATTCCGCGAAGGGGCATTTACCAACCCAGACTCTTATTTCCATAACTATGCGAAATTGTCGGAAGACGAGGCAATCAACACCGCCACATCGCTTTGGAAAGAAATTAACTGGCTGAATTTAAAGCAGAATATTTTACCGACGCGTGAAAGAGCCAGCTTGATTATGACCAAAAGCGCCAATCATGCCGTTGAGCAAGTCAGGCTGCGTAAATAAATAAAAAAGGGGAGCCTCAGCTCCCCTTCTTATTATTCAGCACTTCTCAGCGATATTTCCCCACCCATCCAGGGTTTTATCACGCCATTTTGTTCAAGTAGTAATGCGCCTTGCGCATCTATTCCACGAGATATACCAAATATTTCTTTATCGCCAATAATGAGTTTTACCGGACGGTCGATAAAGTTGTCCAGCTTCTTCCAGCGGGACAGATACGGCGCCAGGCCCTCATGCTCAAACAGTATCAGGGCAGCGCGCAGCTCGCGGATCAACCGGGCAGCCAGAGTATTGCGGTCAATGTTAATACCCGCTTCCTGCAGGTTAATCCAGCCTTGATTAACCACATTCTCTTCAACCCGACGCATAGACATATTAATACCCGCGCCAATAACAATTTGCGCGGCATCGCCTGTCTTACCAGTGAGTTCAACCAGAATCCCTGCCAGTTTACGGTCGAGTAAATAGAGATCGTTGGGCCATTTTACACGGACTTTATCCGCACCCAGATCGCGCAAAACCTCAGCCATGACAATACCAATCACCAGGCTCAGGCCAATCGCGGCTGCCGGTCCTTGTTCCAGTCGCCAGAACATTGAAAGGTACAGATTGGCGCCAAAGGGAGAAAACCATTTACGTCCACGACGACCACGACCTGCATGCTGATACTCAGCGACGCAGGCATCCCCTGACTGCAGTTGACCAATTCGGTCCATCAGGTACTGATTGGTTGAATCGATAACTGGCAGGACCGTTATATTCCCGCCATCCAGTTGAGAATAAATACGCGATGAATCTAAAAGCTGGATAGGCTCAGGTAAGCTGTATCCTTTACCAGGGACCGTAAAGACATCAACCCCCCAGTCACGTAGCGTCTGGACATGTTTATTAATTGCCGCACGGCTCATTCCCAGCTTTTCGCCGAGTTGCTCACCGGAGTGAAATTCGCCATCGGCCAATAATGAAATAAGCGTCAGGGGGACGGTATTATCCTTCATGCAACGATCTCCACGGCATTCACTTCACCCTGCGGACCAATAAACCGGACTTCTGGCTCGAGCCAGACATTGAATTTCTCACCGACTTTTTGGCGTACGTGATGTGCAAGTTGCACCACATCCTGACTCGTCGCATGCTCTGCATTGATCAGCACGAGTGCCTGCTGCTGATGTACCGCTGCGCCACCAATGCGCATACCTTTTAGCTGGCACTGATCGATAAGCCAGCCAGCTGCCAGTTTCACAGAACCATCGGCCTGCGGGTAATGAGGCGCTGTAGGGAATTTTGCCAGGAGCTCCTGCGCAATATCTGCGGTGACAACCGGGTTTTTAAAGAAGCTTCCTGCATTACCGTTCACTTTTGGATCGGGCAGCTTTGTCGTGCGCATATGGCAAACAGAGTCAAAAACCTGCTGAGGTGTCACGGTGGCAGGATCCAGACGCGTCAGGTCACCGTAAGTCAAAACAGGCTGCCACTGTTTAGGCAAGCGCAGACCAACGGCGACAATAGCGAAACGATCCTGGTACTCATGCTTGAAGATGCTGTCACGGTAACCAAATCGACATTCTGCAGCGTTAACGCGCAGATGTTTGCCGGTCGAAAGCTCTACGCAGTCTACGTATTCACAGACGCGCTGCAGCTCTACGCCATAGGCACCAATATTCTGGATTGGCGATGAACCCACGCAGCCGGGGATAAGCGCCAAATTTTCCAGGCCAGGCATGTTGTGTTCCAACGTATAGCGCACCAACTGATGCCAGTTTTCACCCGCGCCTACGTGTAAATGCCACGCATCAGGTTGTTCAGTAATCTCTATCCCCTTGATACGGTTGACGATCACCGTTCCATGGAAGGTATCAAGAAACAGGACGTTACTCCCCTCGCCCAGGATCAGTACTGGATGATGTGATGCCTTGGCTGATTGCCAGGCATTCAATAATTGTTGCTCATTTTCGGCGCAGACAAGTTCGTTGGCTTGTTGATCGATGCCGAAGGTATTCCAGGCTTTAAGGGAGTGATTCATAGACGCTTTCCTGATGCAAAATCGCGCTTAGTTTACCGCATATGCCGCAGGATGGCTTGTGTTATGGAGGCTCAGGAACCACAGATAAAACAAAAGGCCCGGTCTTTCGACCGGGCCTTTCGCTTTTATTTGATGCCTGGCAGTTCCCTACTCTCGCATGGGGAGACCCCACACTACCATCGGCGCTACGGCGTTTCACTTCTGAGTTCGGCATGGGGTCAGGTGGGACCACCGCGCTACAGCCGCCAGGCAAATTCTTTGTGCTCTGTCCTGTGTCTTTTGGGCTGATACTGCGTTGGCTGCACTTGCGAACGTCAGTCACATACCAATGTATGCTCCTTTCGTCGCTTCACTTGCCGCCTTGTCTCAGCGCAAAATCCTTCGGACTTACTAATCTGTAATCTAAGCTGAAAATCTTCTCAAATCCGCCAAAACATCTTCGGCGTTGTAAGGTTAAGCCTCACGGTTCATTAGTATCGGTTAGCTCAATGTATCGCTACACTTACACACCCGACCTATCAACGTCATAGTCTTTAACGTTCCTTCAGGAGACTTATAGTCTCAGGGAGAACTCATCTCGGGGCAAGTTTCGTGCTTAGATGCTTTCAGCACTTATCTCTTCCGCATTTAGCTACCGGGCAATGCCATTGGCATGACAACCCGAACACCAGTGATGCGTCCACTCCGGTCCTCTCGTACTAGGAGCAGCCCCCCTCAATTCTCCAGCGCCCACGGCAGATAGGGACCGAACTGTCTCACGACGTTCTAAACCCAGCTCGCGTACCACTTTAAATGGCGAACAGCCATACCCTTGGGACCTACTTCAGCCCCAGGATGTGATGAGCCGACATCGAGGTGCCAAACACCGCCGTCGATATGAACTCTTGGGCGGTATCAGCCTGTTATCCCCGGAGTACCTTTTATCCGTTGAGCGATGGCCCTTCCATTCAGAACCACCGGATCACTAAGACCTGCTTTCGCACCTGCTCGAGCCGTCACTCTCGCAGTCAAGCTAGCTTATGCCTTTGCACTAACCTCCTGATGTCCGACCAGGATTAGCTAACCTTCGTGCTCCTCCGTTACTCTTTAGGAGGAGACCGCCCCAGTCAAACTACCCACCAGACACTGTCCGCAACCCGGATTACGGGTCTACGTTAGAACACCAGCCATTAAAGGGTGGTATTTCAAGGTTGGCTCCACGCAGACTGGCGTCCACGCTTCAAAGCCTCCCACCTATCCTACACATCAAGGACCAGTGTTCAGTGTCAAGCTATAGTAAAGGTTCACGGGGTCTTTCCGTCTTGCCGCGGGTACACTGCATCTTCACAGCGAGTTCAATTTCACTGAGTCTCGGGTGGAGACAGCCTGGCCATCATTACGCCATTCGTGCAGGTCGGAACTTACCCGACAAGGAATTTCGCTACCTTAGGACCGTTATAGTTACGGCCGCCGTTTACCGGGGCTTCGATCAAGAGCTTCTCCTTACGGATAACCCCATCAATTAACCTTCCGGCACCGGGCAGGCGTCACACCGTATACGTCCACTTTCGTGTTTGCACAGTGCTGTGTTTTTAATAAACAGTTGCAGCCAGCTGGTATCTTCGACTGATTTCAGCTCCATGAGCAAGTCACTTCACCTACCATCAGCGTGCCTTCTCCCGAAGTTACGGCACCATTTTGCCTAGTTCCTTCACCCGAGTTCTCTCAAGCGCCTTGGTATTCTCTACCTGACCACCTGTGTCGGTTTGGGGTACGATTTTGTGTTACCTGATGCTTAGAGGCTTTTCCTGGAAGCAGGGCATTTGTTACTTCAGCACCGTAGTGCCTCGTCATCACACCTCAGCGTTAACAGTGTTCCGGATTTACCTAAAACACCCGCCTACATGCTTAAACCGGGACAACCGTCGCCCGGCTAACATAGCCTTCTCCGTCCCCCCTTCGCAGTAACACCAAGTACAGGAATATTAACCTGTTTCCCATCGACTACGCCTTTCGGCCTCGCCTTAGGGGTCGACTCACCCTGCCCCGATTAACGTTGGACAGGAACCCTTGGTCTTCCGGCGTGCGGGTTTTTCACCCGCATTATCGTTACTTATGTCAGCATTCGCACTTCTGATACCTCCAGCATGCCTCACAGCACACCTTCAACGGCTTACAGAACGCTCCCCTACCCAACAACGCATAAGCGTCGCTGCCGCAGCTTCGGTGCATGGTTTAGCCCCGTTACATCTTCCGCGCAGGCCGACTCGACCAGTGAGCTATTACGCTTTCTTTAAATGATGGCTGCTTCTAAGCCAACATCCTGGCTGTCTGTGCCTTCCCACATCGTTTCCCACTTAACCATGACTTTGGGACCTTAGCTGGCGGTCTGGGTTGTTTCCCTCTTCACGACGGACGTTAGCACCCGCCGTGTGTCTCCCGTGATAACATTCTTCGGTATTCGCAGTTTGCATCGGGTTGGTAAGTCGGGATGACCCCCTAGCCGAAACAGTGCTCTACCCCCGAAGATGAGTTCACGAGGCGCTACCTAAATAGCTTTCGGGGAGAACCAGCTATCTCCCGGTTTGATTGGCCTTTCACCCCCAGCCACAAGTCATCCGCTAATTTTTCAACATTAGTCGGTTCGGTCCTCCAGTTAGTGTTACCCAACCTTCAACCTGCCCATGGCTAGATCACCGGGTTTCGGGTCTATACCCTGCAACTTAACGCCCAGTTAAGACTCGGTTTCCCTTCGGCTCCCCTATACGGTTAACCTTGCTACAGAATATAAGTCGCTGACCCATTATACAAAAGGTACGCAGTCACACCCCAAAGGGTGCTCCCACTGCTTGTACGTACACGGTTTCAGGTTCTTTTTCACTCCCCTCGCCGGGGTTCTTTTCGCCTTTCCCTCACGGTACTGGTTCACTATCGGTCAGTCAGGAGTATTTAGCCTTGGAGGATGGTCCCCCCATATTCAGACAGGATACCACGTGTCCCGCCCTACTCTTCGAGTTCACAACACATGCACTTTTGTGTACGGGGCTATCACCCTGTATCGCCGGACTTTCCAGACCGTTCCACTAACACACATGCTGATTCAGACTCTGGGCTGCTCCCCGTTCGCTCGCCGCTACTGGGGGAATCTCGGTTGATTTCTTTTCCTCGGGGTACTTAGATGTTTCAGTTCCCCCGGTTCGCTTCATTACGCTATGTATTCACGTAATGATAGTGTGACGGATCACACTGGGTTTCCCCATTCGGAAATCGCCGGTTATAACGGTTCATATCACCTTACCGACGCTTATCGCAGATTAGCACGTCCTTCATCGCCTCTGACTGCCAGGGCATCCACCGTGTACGCTTAGTCGCTTAACCTCACAACCCGAAGATGTTTCACTTCTGATTGCGAAAATTTGAGAGACTCGAACACACCATTTTTCATTTCTTATTACGGAGAAATGAAACAGTGTGTCGTTTCAATTTTCAGCTTGATCCAGATTTTTAAAGAGCAAATATCTCAAACATGACTCGGAAGTCAGTTTTGAGATATTAAGGTCGGCGACTTTCACTCACACATACCAGCAAGTGGCGTCCCCTAGGGGATTCGAACCCCTGTTACCGCCGTGAAAGGGCGGTGTCCTGGGCCTCTAGACGAAGGGGACGTGAAGTCTCAATCGCAAGACGCCTTGCTATTTACTTTTCATCAGACAATCTGTGTGAGCACTTCAAAGAACGTTTCTTTAAGGTAAGGAGGTGATCCAACCGCAGGTTCCCCTACGGTTACCTTGTTACGACTTCACCCCAGTCATGAATCACAAAGTGGTAAGCGCCCTCCCGAAGGTTAAGCTACCTACTTCTTTTGCAACCCACTCCCATGGTGTGACGGGCGGTGTGTACAAGGCCCGGGAACGTATTCACCGTGGCATTCTGATCCACGATTACTAGCGATTCCGACTTCATGGAGTCGAGTTGCAGACTCCAATCCGGACTACGACATACTTTATGAGGTCCGCTTGCTCTCGCGAGGTCGCTTCTCTTTGTATATGCCATTGTAGCACGTGTGTAGCCCTACTCGTAAGGGCCATGATGACTTGACGTCATCCCCACCTTCCTCCAGTTTATCACTGGCAGTCTCCTTTGAGTTCCCGACCGAATCGCTGGCAACAAAGGATAAGGGTTGCGCTCGTTGCGGGACTTAACCCAACATTTCACAACACGAGCTGACGACAGCCATGCAGCACCTGTCTCAGAGTTCCCGAAGGCACCAAAGCATCTCTGCTAAGTTCTCTGGATGTCAAGAGTAGGTAAGGTTCTTCGCGTTGCATCGAATTAAACCACATGCTCCACCGCTTGTGCGGGCCCCCGTCAATTCATTTGAGTTTTAACCTTGCGGCCGTACTCCCCAGGCGGTCGACTTAACGCGTTAGCTCCGGAAGCCACGCCTCAAGGGCACAACCTCCAAGTCGACATCGTTTACGGCGTGGACTACCAGGGTATCTAATCCTGTTTGCTCCCCACGCTTTCGCACCTGAGCGTCAGTCTTTGTCCAGGGGGCCGCCTTCGCCACCGGTATTCCTCCAGATCTCTACGCATTTCACCGCTACACCTGGAATTCTACCCCCCTCTACAAGACTCTAGCCTGCCAGTTTCGGATGCAGTTCCCAGGTTGAGCCCGGGGATTTCACATCCGACTTGACAGACCGCCTGCGTGCGCTTTACGCCCAGTAATTCCGATTAACGCTTGCACCCTCCGTATTACCGCGGCTGCTGGCACGGAGTTAGCCGGTGCTTCTTCTGCGAGTAACGTCAATCACCAAGGTTATTAACCTTAATGCCTTCCTCCTCGCTGAAAGTACTTTACAACCCGAAGGCCTTCTTCATACACGCGGCATGGCTGCATCAGGCTTGCGCCCATTGTGCAATATTCCCCACTGCTGCCTCCCGTAGGAGTCTGGACCGTGTCTCAGTTCCAGTGTGGCTGGTCATCCTCTCAGACCAGCTAGGGATCGTCGCCTAGGTGAGCCGTTACCCCACCTACTAGCTAATCCCATCTGGGCACATCCGATGGCAAGAGGCCCGAAGGTCCCCCTCTTTGGTCTTGCGACGTTATGCGGTATTAGCTACCGTTTCCAGTAGTTATCCCCCTCCATCGGGCAATTTCCCAGACATTACTCACCCGTCCGCCACTCGTCACCCAAGGAGCAAGCTCCTCTGTGCTACCGTTCGACTTGCATGTGTTAGGCCTGCCGCCAGCGTTCAATCTGAGCCATGATCAAACTCTTCAATTTAAGTTTGATGCTCGTGAATTAAACTTCGTAATGAATTACGTATGTTCACTCAAGAGACTTGGTATTCATTTTTCGTCTTGCGACGTTAAGAATCCGTATCTTCGAGTGCCCACACAGATTGTCTGATAAATTGTTAAAGAGCAGTGCCGCTTCGCTTTTTCTCAGCGGCGCGGGGTGTGCATATTACGCCATCCCGCTACGAAGTCAAGCATTTAATTTCGCTTTCTTCGCCGGAGTTCTCAGTGGAACCCCGCTGACCCGGCGGCTTGTAATCCGTTGTTCCGTGTCAGTGGAGGCGCATTATAGGGAGTTATTTCAGGCTGACAAGGGGAAATTTAAAATAACTTTCCGAGTGCGTGTTTTTTCATCAAAACCATCATTAACATGCCATAAAATAAGCAAATTGCCGTTTTTGCAGCCGCAATCACATTTCCTGGTGGCATACTAATGAATAAGAAAATAAGTAAGGAAGAACATTCATGCCGTTAAATGCCCAACAGCTAGCCGCACAGAAAAACCTGTCCTACGTTCTGGCCGAAAAGCTGGCTCAGCGAATATTAAAAGGTGAATACGCACCAGGCGCGATATTGCCTGGCGAAATAGAGCTGGGCGATCAGTTTGGCGTGAGTCGCACTGCGGTAAGAGAAGCGGTAAAAACGTTAACGGCAAAAGGTATGGTATTACCGCGCCCGCGTATTGGTACACGCGTCATGCCGCAAGCAAACTGGAACTTCCTCGATCAGGAACTGCTCACCTGGTGGATGACGGAAGATAATTTCCCACAGGTCATTAAACATTTTCTGGTGATGCGTATCAGCCTGGAGCCTCAGGCGTGTTCACTGGCGGCGACCATAGGCACGGCAGAACAGAAAGCGCATCTCAACACGCTGATGGAAGAGATGGTCGAGCTGAAAAGAAACTTCAGACGCGAGCGCTGGATTGAAGTTGATATTGCATGGCATGAACACATCTATGAAATGAGTGCGAATCCGTTCCTTATATCCTTTGCATCACTGTTTCATTCCGTTTACCAGACCTACTTTACTTCTATTACCTATAACGACGTGGTTAAACTGGATCTGCACCAGGCCATTGTTGATGCAATTGATGATAGCGATGGCGATCGCGCCTTCACTGCCTGTCAGGCATTGCTGATAGCACCAAACGTGCTACCGGATAAATAATATGTCAGAAAAGAAATCACGCAGTATGGCCGGGCTGCCGTGGATAGCAGCCATGGCCTTTTTTATGCAGGCACTAGACGCCACAATCCTCAATACCGCCTTACCCGCAATAGCACATAGTCTTAACCGCTCTCCGCTCGCCATGCAGTCGGCCATTATCAGCTACACCCTGACGGTCGCCATGCTTATCCCGGTGAGTGGATGGCTGGCAGACAGGTTCGGCACCCGGCGCGTCTTTATGATTGCCGTTAGCCTGTTTACATTGGGATCGCTGGCCTGTGCGCTGTCCAGCTCCCTAAGCGAACTGGTGATTTTCCGCATCATTCAGGGCATCGGCGGCGCCATGATGATGCCCGTTGCCCGTCTGGCATTATTGCGAGCTTACCCCCGCAGCGAACTGCTTCCCGTGCTTAACTTCGTAACCATGCCTGGACTTGTAGGGCCGATTTTAGGTCCGGTATTGGGCGGTGTACTGGTCACATGGGCTAGCTGGCACTGGATATTCCTGATTAATATTCCAATTGGCGTGGCAGGTATCTTCTATGCACGCAAATATATGCCGAACTTCACCACGCCGCGCCGCAGTTTTGATATGACCGGTTTCTTTCTGTTTGGTTTGAGCCTGGTGTTGTTTTCCAGCGGGGTAGAGCTTTTCGGTGAGAAGCTTGTCGCAACCTGGATAGCGCTCAGTATTATCCTTGCCAGCATTTTGTTACTGCTTGCCTACATTCGCCATGCGCGTCGTCACCCAACGCCGCTGATATCGCTTCCTATATTTAAAACCCGAACCTTTTCTGTCGGGATCGCCGGAAACCTCGCCACTCGTCTGGGTACAGGGTGCGTGCCTTTCTTAATGCCGCTGATGTTGCAGGTAGGCTTTGGTTACCCGGCGCTGATAGCCGGTTGCATGATGGCGCCAACGGCACTGGGATCAATACTGGCGAAATCAATGGTGACGCAGGTACTGCGCCGGCTCGGCTACAGGACCACACTGGTCGGCGTTACGGTGTTTATCGGCCTGATGATTGCGCAGTTCGCGCTGCAATCTCCCGCCATGCCGGTCTGGATGCTGATCCTACCGTTGTTCATTTTAGGTATGGCGATGTCCACCCAGTTTACCTCAATGAATACTATCACTTTAGCGGATCTGACCGATGAAAACGCCAGTAGCGGCAACAGCGTGCTGGCTGTCACTCAGCAGTTATCAATCAGTTTAGGGGTCGCCATCAGCGCCGCCGTTCTGCGAATCTATGAAGGTATGGAAGGAACCAATACGGTCGAGCAGTTCCACTACACCTTTATAACGATGGGCGCTATCACGGTAGTGTCTGCGCTGATGTTCATGCTGCTAAAAGCCAAAGATGGACGCAACCTGATTAAAGAGCGACATAAGCCTAAACCGACCCCCGCTCCATCAAAACAGGAGTAAGTTGCAGGCGCTGCTGCTGCAATGCGGGCTGCGCCATCCGATGAATTAACACATCGATGGCCAGTTCGCCCAGTTCATCTTTTGGTTGGTGAATGGTCGTCAGGGGTGGCGTCATATAGCGCGCCAGCTCGATATCGTCATAACCCACCACCGCCATATCCTGCGGAATACGCAATCCCGACTGGTACAGAGCCTGATACGCGCCGACCGCCATTGCATCATTGCCGGTAAAAACGGCCTGCGGTCGCTGTTTATGCGATAGCAACGTTTGCATAGCTTCAAAGCCGCCGCCGAACTCAAAGTCACCGGTAATCTCGTAGCCTTCCGGGACAGGCAAGCCCGCCCGCTTCATGGCCGCCCGATATCCTTCCAGACGTAAACGCGCCGGAGTTTTATCCAGCGGCCCGGTAATGCAGGCAATGCGCGTAAAACCTTTTTCGATAAGATGTTGCGTGGCTAAATCCCCGCCCAGCAGGGAGTTATCCTGAATCAGATCGCTTTCACCATCAAAAGGCGACCAGTCCATCATCACGGTTGGTATAGAAGGATAACGCTGCATTATCTCTCTGGAAGGCTGATGTGTTTCCGTACAGAGCAGCAGCAAACCGTCCACGCGTTTTTGCATCAGCGTTTCCAGATTACGGTTCATGCGCTGTTCATCGCCTTCGGTATTGCACAGCACCAGGCTGTAACCGCGCTCAAAACAGCTACGTTCAACGCCGCGCACCAGCTCAGAATAGAAGGGATTGGTACTGGCAGTGATTAACATGCCAATAGTGCGGGTCTGGTTTAACTTGAGACTACGCGCCAGCGCGGAGGGGGCATAGTTAAGCTCTTTAATCGCCGCTTGCACTTTGTCTGTGACAGACTCACTGACAAAGCGATCTTTATTAATGACGTGAGAAACCGTCGACGTGGAAACACCCGCCAGGCGGGCGACATCCTTCATTGTAGCCAAGCGTTACCTCTGCTGACTTAAAAACGCTTCTATTTCTTCGCGCCATGGAACGGAAGGCTGCGCACCTTTACGAGTGACCGCAATCGCCGCAGCGGCATGTGCAAAACGGATAGCTTCAGGCAGCGGAGTCTCTTCCAGTAACGCTGTAATTAACGCGCCGTTAAAGGTATCCCCAGCGGCAATGGTATCAACAGCGTCAACTTTAAACCCTGGCACACGCTGACCTTCACCCTTTACGCTGGCCCATACTCCGCGACTGCCTAAGGTAATCAGTACCGTATCGATCCCCTTCGCGTGCAATGCCTGCGCCGCTTTGGCCGCGTCTTCATCGTTTTCGACCCGGATCCCCGTCAGCTTTTCAGCCTCGGTTTCATTCGGGGTAATAATATCCACCAGCGCCAGCAGTTCGTCAGAAAGTTCACGTGCCGGAGCCGGATTCAGGGCAACCGTGGTCTTATTTTGATGTGCAATCTTTGCCGCAGCCAGTACGCTTTCGATCGGCGACTCTAACTGCATCAGTAAGGCTGACGCCTGCGCAATACGCTCATGCTGTGCTTCCACCAGAGCTGGCGAAAGCGCTGCGTTCGCACCAGCATGAATACCGATGACGTTCTCGCCTTCACCATTCACAAAGATCAACGCCACACCGGTCGATTCCCCCGAAATTACGCTAATCGGCGCAATATCGATATTATCTTTGGCTAACTGTTTACGAACACTTTCGCCAATATCATCATCGCCTGTACAGGCAATAAATGCGATATTCGCGCCACTACGACCCGCAGCAACAGCCTGATTCGCGCCTTTACCGCCAAATGCGACCTGATAATGGCTACCGGTTACGGTTTCACCAGGTGTCGGGAAAGAATTAAGATTAAGGATGTGATCGGCATTGATACTGCCAAGAACAACGAGGTTGCCTGCGGTTTTCATATTTGGTGTTCCAAGTCAAAGTGCGCCACCGGGTTAGGGTGGCGCGTGCCCTGCTTTTCTTTTTACGCTTTCATCCCCAAAACCAGATACGGGGATGGCGTATTTATGTCTCCATCAGGCCGCGAGCGACCTGAATCGGTATTACTGCTTGATGACCAGCTTCAGGTCAACCGGATATTTAGCCTGAACCTTCTCGCCTTTCAGGACCTTATCCGCAGTCTCAACGCCTTTGGCGCCGATCTGATCCGGCAACTGAGCAATGGTCGCAGCCAGTTTGCCATCATTTACTGCTTTTTCGCCATCTGGAGTGCCGTCAAATCCAACCACCATCACATCAGATTTACCCGCAGTTTGCAGTGCGCGCAGCGCGCCAAGCGCCATTTCATCGTTCTGGGCAAATACGGCCTGCACGTCAGGATGCGCGGTCAGCAGGTTCTGCATGACGTTCAGACCTTTGGTGCGGTCGAAGTCTGCCGGCTGGCTGGCCAGTACGTTAAATTTGTGTGCCGCAACGGCCTGCTGGAAACCTTCGCCACGCTCACGCGCCGCTGAAGTACCGGCAATACCCTGCAGTTCGATAACTTTAGCGCCTTCACCTGCTTTCTTCGCGATGTAATCACCCGCGATTTTGCCGCCCAGCACGTTATCAGACGCAATGTGGCTTACCACTTCGCCTTTGGACGCAACGCGGTCAAGGGTAATAACCGGAATTTTAGCCTGGTTAGCCATTTTCACAGCGTTACCAACGGCATCAGAGTCGGTCGGGTTGATCAGCAGAATTTTAGTTCCACGAACCGTTAAATCCTGAACGTTAGCCAGCTCTTTCGCCGGGTTGTTCTGTGAGTCCAGAATCACCAGGTTGTAGCCCAGCTTATCCGCCTCTTTTTGCGCCCCATCCTTCAGAGAAACAAAGAACGGGTTGTTGAGGGTGGAGACCACCAGCGCAATGGTATCTTTCGCCATCGCATTCGCGCTCACGGTGGCGCTCAGCGCAACAGCAGAAACCAGGGTAGCCAGTTTTTTCATGTTCATATTTAAGATGTCCTGTAATCGTTGTTACTGCTTTTTGTTGTCTACCAGTACCGCCAGCAAAATCACCACCGCTTTAACGATCATCTGGTAATAGGAGGATACACCTAACAAATTCAAACCATTATTGAGGAAACCAAGAATCAATGCGCCGATCAGCGTCCCAACAATACGTCCTTTACCACCCGCCAGGCTGGTACCGCCTAACACTACCGCTGCGATAGCATCCAGCTCATAGCCAGTGCCTGCCGTTGGTTGCGCAGAGGAGAGGCGAGCCACTTCAATGATGCCCGCCAGCGATGCCAGCAGACCGCACAGTGAGTAAACGATAATTTTGATTTTACTGACGCTGATACCGGACAGACGCGTTGCCGCTTCGTTACCGCCCAGCGCATAGATATAACGGCCCAGACGAGTGTGGTGCAGCATGTACCACGCCGCGAGGAAGACAACCCCCATGATCCACACAGGCGTCGGGACGCCTAACGGACGACCAATACCAAACCAGCCAAACAGATCGGCATTATCAGTAAACCCGGTATTTACCGGACTGCCGTTGGTGTAGACCATGGTTACACCGCGCAGCAGCAGCATCATCACCAGAGTTGCGATAAACGCCTGCACGCGGCCTTTTGCAACAATCACCCCGGTGACTGCGCCAATGGCAGCGCCGAGCGCCAGGGCCGCAGCAACAGCCACCAGCGCATTGACTTCAATCCCTACAATCGAAGCTGCAACCGCGCCGGTAAGCGCCAGCAAGGAACCGACTGACAGATCGATACCCGACGTCAGGATAACCAGCGTCATGCCGACGGCCATGATGGCGTTCACCGACGTTTGCTGGAGAATGTTGAACAGGTTATTAACGGTAAAAAAGTTAGGGCTCATGGTAGAAACAATCGCGATCAGCACTAGCAGAGCGATGAGCGACTTTTGCTCCAGAAGCCATGCTTTAGTGAAATAACGGCGACCAGAAACAGCCTGGGTAGTCATCTTTTTTACTCCTGATTCACGCGATTAAGCTTGCCCACAGCGGCAGCCATTAATACTTCCTGAGTGGCCTGCTCGCGAGTGAACTCACCGCCGAGATGCCCTTCATGCATAACGATAATTCGATCGCTCATGCCCAATACTTCTGGCATCTCAGAGGAGACCAGAATGATGCTCAGCCCATCAGCCTTAAACTGGTTGATAAGCTGATAGATTTCTTTCTTGGCCCCAACGTCAACGCCGCGCGTTGGTTCATCAAGGATCAGGACTTTGGGTCGAGTCATGAGACCGCGCGCAATGGCCACTTTCTGCTGGTTACCACCGGACAGCAGGCCGATAGCCTGTTCCATCGACGGCGTTTTAACATTGAACAGACGAATAAAATCACCTACCGCCTGCTGCTCATCTTTATGCTTCAGGCTTCCACCGGCGCGGCTGAAATAGCGCAGCGCGGTCAATGACATGTTCTCTTTCACCGACATGCCCAGCACTAAACCATCGCGTTTACGGTCTTCAGAAATATAGACGATGCCGTTAGCCAGTCCATCCTGCGGCGAACGGGTAACAACCTCATGGCCATCAAGCGTGACGTAGCCGCTGGTGCGTGGCAATGCGCCGTACAACACTTTCATCAGCTCAGTACGTCCGGCTCCCATCAGCCCTGATACGCCAAGGATCTCCCCTTTACGCAGCGTGAATGAAACATCGTTTACGCCAGGGCCACACAGATTATCGACCTTCAGGCGAATATCACCCGGCGCTTTTTCCAGGCGCGGGTACTGATCTTCCAGCTTACGTCCCACCATCATTTCAATCAGCGAGTCTTCGGTAAGCGAGGCGACTTCACGCTCGGCAATAAACTGCCCGTCGCGAAAAACGGTCACGTCATCGCAAATCTCGAAGATCTCTTTCATGCGGTGAGAAATATAGACAATGCCGCGTCCCTGGGATTTCAGTTCGCGAATGACGCGGAACAGAGATTCAGTTTCAGTATCGGTGAGCGCATCCGTCGGTTCATCCATAATGATGACCTTCGATTCAAAGCTCAGCACTTTGGCAATTTCGACCATCTGCTGATCGCCAATCGACAGCTCACCGACCAGCCTGTCGCTTTTAAAGCGCAGATTGAGTTTGGCGAGCAGCAAATCGGCTTCGGCGTACATCTTTTTCCAGTCAATTTTGCCAAAGCGATTCACAAACTCGCGGCCAAGAAAAATGTTCTCGGCGATAGTGAGTTGCGGGATCAGGTTCAGCTCCTGGTGGATGATACCGATTCCGGCTTCCTGGGAGGATTTCGGGCCGTTAAAGGTGGTCTCTTTCCCCAGCCATAATAAAGAGCCGGCATCACGGGTGTAGATCCCGGTCAGCACTTTCATCATGGTGGATTTGCCCGCGCCGTTTTCGCCCACCAGCGCCATTACGCGGCCAGGATAGACATTCAGCGCAGCGCCGGATAGCGCTTTTACGCCTGGGAACGCTTTATCGATCCCTTTGAGTTGCAGTAATGCGTTCATGATGGCCTCAGAACGTGACGCCAGCACAGAGAATGATATTCGCATACGGAGAACACTCTCCGCTGCGAATTACCGCCTGACTGTCTGCGGTTTGTTTTTTGAATTGTTCATGCGTGGTGTAACGAATTTCAATGGTGTTTCCCTGGTGTTGTTGCAGTTGCTCAATGAACTTAAGCAACGTTTCGTGGAGTTGCGGATTATGTTGTTTAATTTCCGACGCGAGAATGGCCGCCTCGACCTGCATTTCACGTGTAACCACATCCAGTACCTGCATAAAAGAAGGTACGCCCTGGGTTAATGCCATATCAATACGCGTTGTGCTGTTCGGGATGGGTAAACCTGCATCACACACCACCAGCGTATCGGTATGCCCCAGACGGGAGATCACCGTTGAAATTTCAGAGTTGAGTACCGTGCCTTTCTTCATTTTCTTTCCCCACTAGCGAAACGTTTCGCTGAAGATAAGTGTAGTGTGAAGAGTGGACAGAAAACCACCGTGACGTTACGAAAATGTGATCGTCATCGAAACGTTTCGCAAGGATTATCATTCGATGAAATGAAAACTGAGAGGGACAAAACAAAACGCCCCCTTTCGCGATGAAAGAGGGCGTCGATGAGATTAAATCTCGACCTGAGTACCGAGCTCAATAACCCGGTTCGGTGGGATTTCAAACTGGTCCGGCGCGCGCAGCGCGTTGCGCTGTAGCAGCAGATACAGCTTGCCGCGCAGACGCAGATACCATGGCCGCTTGCCAACAATCAACGACTCGTGCGACATGAAGAAAGAGGTTTCCATCATTCTACAGCTTAAACCTTCCAGACCGCAGCGATGGAACACTTCCTCAACGTTCGGCGTTTCGCGCCAACCGTAGCTGGCCACCACGCGCCAGAAGGTGGGCGATAATTGCTCAATCTGCACCCTACGCACGTTGTGAACATAGGGCGCATCTTCCGTGCGCAGCGTCAGCAGAATAACGCGCTCATGCAGCACCTTGTTATGTTTGAGGTTATGCAGAAGCGCAAACGGGATGACGTTCAATGCACGAGACATATACACCGCCGTTCCCGGCACGCGTACCGGTGGAGATTTCTCCAGAGAGGCAATCATCGCCTCCAGAGAATTGCCGTGCTCATGCATGCGACGCAGCAGACGGAAACGCTCGCTTTTCCAGGTGGTCATGATGGTGAACATCACCAGCCCCAGCGTCAGAGGCAGCCAACCGCCGGAAATCAGTTTATCGAGGTTCGCGGAGAACAGCGGAATATCGACGCACAAGAACGCCACCAGGATCAGGAAGACAAAGTATTTATTCCAGTGCCAGTTTTTGCGCGCCACGGTGGTCGACAAAATTGAGGTCAGCACCATCGTTCCCGTCACCGCAATTCCGTACGCAGCGGCCAGATTACTGGAGTGCTCAAAGCTCACAATCACGATAACCACCGCAAAATAGAGCATCCAGTTAACGAAAGGAATGTAGATCTGGCCAGATTCCATTTCCGAAGTATGAATGATACGCATCGGTGACAAATACCCCAGACGCACGGCCTGACGCGTCAGCGAGAAGACGCCAGAGATAACTGCCTGTGAAGCGATGACCGTTGCCAACGCGGCGAGGATCAGAAGCGGTATCAACGCCCAGTCCGGCGCCAGCAGGAAGAACGGGTTTTTGATCGCTTCAGGATGCTTTAACAGCAACGCCCCCTGACCAAAATAGTTCAGCACCAGCGAAGGTAATACCACGGAGAACCAAGCCAGGCGAATCGGCAACTTACCGAAGTGGCCCATATCTGCATACAGCGCTTCAACACCGGTGATCGACAGCACCACCGCACCCAGCGCTATAAAGGACAACGTTTTGAATTCGAGGAAGAAATGCACCGCCCAATACGGATTGAGCGCCTGCAGCACTTCCGGATTGCCAATAATACTGCGTACACCTAATACCGCGAGCGTCAGGAACCACAGCAGCATAATCGGCGCAAACAGCTTACCGACCATGCCGGTACCGTGTTTTTGAATCAAAAACAGCAGGGTCAGCACGATTATCGAGAGCGGAACAATCCAGGTGTCCAGTTGCGGGGCAACTATCTCCAGACCTTCAATCGCCGACATCACCGAGATGGCAGGTGTTATCACCACTTCTCCATAGAAGAAGCTGCCGCCAATCAACCCCATAATCACCAGCATGGAGGTGGTTCGCGCCGAGGTATTGCGCCCGGCCAATGACATCAGCGTCAGGATCCCGCCTTCTCCGGCGTTATCCGCGCGCATGACAAACGTCAGGTATTTAATGGAAACAACAAAGATAAGCAGCCAGAAAATCAGCGAGAGAAAGCCAAATACGGCATCACGTTCAACGCCAAAACCAAACTGGCCGGACAAACATTCACGAAGCGTATAAAGTGGGCTGGTACCAATATCACCGTAGACAACCCCAATGGCCGCAAGGGTAATCGCAGACAATGATTGTTTATTATCAGTGCTCATAGACTCGTCTTTCGTTTATACACATCATCTTTCAAGCCGCCTCCGCGTGGGCTGCATTCGTTATTCCCCCCATCCCCGGAGAAAACTCCATTGCCGCCTTGGTGCAGCTTGATTGATTTGGTGTATATATAAGAAATGTGTGCGTCGTCCCTTGGCCCACAAAAAGGCGCACAGTATGCACGATTAATCGCAAAATCGTACCCCTAAATGAGACCAGATTAATCTGGCTCAAAGAAAAATAAGCGCACCTTCAGTCTATTACTGCACTGGTGTGAAGCATCTATACTCGCAGTTTATGCAGTACATTTGGCGAAAGGACGCCACTTCATTATGGCTCACCCACATTTATTAGCGGAAAGAATTTCCCGTCTGAGCAATGCGCTGGAAAAGGGACTTTATGAACGTAGCCACGCTATTCGCCTGTGTCTGCTGGCTGCACTCAGCGGCGAGAGCGTTTTCTTATTAGGTCCTCCCGGGATTGCGAAAAGCTTAATTGCCCGCCGACTGAAATTTGCTTTTCAAAATGCTCGCGCCTTCGAATACCTGATGACGCGTTTCTCTACACCGGAAGAGGTTTTCGGCCCGCTGTCGATTCAAGCCCTTAAAGATGAAGGTCGCTATGAACGCTTAACCGCAGGCTATCTTCCTGAAGCTGAAATCGTCTTTCTCGACGAAATCTGGAAGGCGGGCCCGGCGATTCTTAACACCCTGCTAACCGCCATCAACGAACGCCACTTTCGTAACGGCGCGCATGAAGAGAAAATCCCGATGCGCTTGCTGGTGGCAGCCTCCAATGAACTGCCAGAAGCAGACAGCAGCCTGGAAGCACTGTACGACCGTATGCTGATTCGCCTGTGGCTGGATAAAGTTCAGGACAAAGCCAACTTCCGCTCGATGCTGTTAAGTCAGCAAGATGAAAGCGACAATCCGGTCCCGGCGTCGTTACAGGTGACGGATGAAGAGTATAACCAGTGGCAAAAGGACATTGGCGCCATCAAGCTTCCCGATCGCGTGTTTGAGCTTATTTTCACGTTGCGCCAGCAACTGGACACGCTACCGAATGCCCCTTATGTGTCCGATCGGCGCTGGAAAAAAGCCATTCGCTTACTCCAGGCCAGCGCCTTCTTTAGCGGACGTGATGCGGTAGTTCCGATCGACCTGATCCTGCTGAAAGATTGCCTGTGGTACGACGCGCAAAGCCTGAATCTGATGCAACAACAGCTGGAAATATTGATGACCGGACACGCATGGCAGCAGCAAGCCATGCTGACGCGACTGGGCGGTATTGTGCAGCGCCGCATTCAACTCCAGCAGCAGCAAAGCGACAAAACGGCGTTCACGGTGATCCGCCAGGGCGGCATGTTCAGCCGTCGCCCTCATTATGATTTACCGCCGGAAGCTACGTCTTCTGTCGTAACATTACTCCTGCAAAAGCCCTTAAAGCTGCATGACATGGAAGTTATCCATATTGCTTTCGAACGTGGCGCACTGGAGTTGTGGCTCACCAAAGGTGGTGAGATCCGCGGAAAATTAAACGGGATCGGTTTTGCCCAGACGCTGAACATGGAGGTGGATAGCGCGCAGCACCTGGTCGTGCGTGATGTCAGTTTACAAGGCTCTCGACTGGCATTGCCCGGTTCTTCACAAGAGAGTATGCCTGCAGAGATAAAACAAGAGCTCGAAGCACTTGATAACGAGTGGCACCAGCAGCACAGCGCATTTAGCGAGCAGCAAAAATGTCTGTTTATTCATAGCGACTGGTTAGGCCGCATTGAGGCCAGCCTGCAGGATGTCGGGGCGCAAATCCGCCAGGCGCAACAATGCTGACCCTTGATACACTCAACATCATGCTGGCAGTCAGTGAAGAGGCGATGATCGAAGAGATGATCGTCGCCCTGCTGGCTTCTCCAAAGATGGTGGTCTTTTTTAAAAAATTCCCCCGCCTCAAAAAAGCAATCGCTGAAGATATACCGCGCTGGCGTGAATCTTTGCGTAGCCGCCTTAAAGATACCCATGTGCCGCCGGAGTTGGCGGAAGAGGTCATTTGTTATCAGCAAAGCCAACTCCTCTCTCATGCGCAGTTTATCGTCCAGCTACCGCAAATATTGTCGCTATTGCACCGCCTCCATTCGCCGTGGGCCGGACAAGCGCAACAGTTGGTCAATGACAACGGCGCGTTTACGCCTGCCCTCCATACGCTTTTTCTTCAGCGCTGGCGCCTGAGTCTGGTGGTGCAAACCACAACCCTGAATCAGCAACTGCTGGAAGAAGAGCGCGAACATTTGCTCAGTGAAGTACAGGAACGGATGACCCTTAGCGGGCAACTGGAACCCGTACTGGCAGAAAATGACAACGCCGCAGGCCGGTTATGGGATATGAGCGCGGGTCAAATCAAGCGCGGTGATTATCAGTTGCTGGTTAAATATGGCGAATTCCTGACGCAACAGCCCGAACTCCAGCGTCTGGCTGAGCAGTTAGGCCGTTCCAGAGAAGCGAAATCCGTGCCGCGTAAAGATGCGCCAATGGAAACCTTCCGTACCCTGGTACGCGAACCGGCAACCGTACCGGAGCAGGTGGATGGCATCCAGCAAAGTGACGATATCCTGCGCTTGCTGCCGCCTGAACTGGCCACGCTGGGCATTACCGAACTGGAATACGAGTTCTACCGCCGGCTGGTGGAAAAGCAACTGCTGACCTACCGTCTGCACGGCGAAGCATGGCGCGAGAAAGTAACGGAACGTCCGGTGGTGCATCAGGATTTTGACGAGCAGCCGCGCGGGCCTTTTATCGTCTGCGTTGATACTTCGGGATCGATGGGCGGGTTCAATGAACAGTGTGCGAAAGCCTTTTGCCTGGCGCTAATGCGCGTTGCCCTTGCCGATAATCGGCGCTGTTTCATTATGCTGTTTTCAACAGAAGTGGTGCGCTATGAGCTGTCCGGTCCAGAGGGTATCGAACAGGCGATTCGTTTTTTAAGTCAGCGCTTTCGTGGCGGTACCGATATTGCCAGCTGTTTTCGCGCCATTATTGAGCGCATGCAGGGTCGGGAATGGTTTGATGCCGATGCGGTGGTTATCTCTGATTTTATCGCTCAGCGATTACCCGATGAGGTCGTCAGCAAAGTGGGGGAATTACAGCGGGTACACCAGCACCGTTTTCACGCGGTGGCGATGTCTGCACATGGCAAACCCGGCATCATGCGCATTTTCGATCATATCTGGCGCTTTGATACCGGGATGCGAAGCCGCCTGCTCAGACGCTGGCGGCGTTAATTATTACAGCAGAGAGGCGACGCTTTCACGTACCTGTGCCGGCCATACGCCACACTGAACCTGACCAATGTGCGGTAATTGCAGCAACAGCATGGTCAGACGCGACTGCCCAATGCCGCCACCAATTGTCTGCGGCATTTCACCGCGCAGCAGCGCCTGATGCCATTCCAGACTCAGGCGATCTTCATCACCGGTCAGAGACAGTTGGTGTTTCAGAGCGTCAGCATCGACACGGATCCCCATAGAAGACAGCTCAAACGCATCTTCCAGCACCGGGTTCCAGACCAGAATATCCCCGTTCAGACCGGCGTGACCCAGCTCGGACGCTGAACTCCAGTCATCATAATCCGGCGCACGTACATCGTGACGGTGACCGTCACTGAGCTTGCCGCCGATCCCCACCAGGAATACCGCGCCCAGCTCTTTAGCGATCGCACGTTCACGACCTTTTGCATCAAGATCCGGATAACGAGATAACAACTCCTGGCTATGAACAAAGTGGATCTGCTCTGGCAGGAACGGTGCCAGACCAAACTCTTTGCTAACCGCAGCCTCAGTAGCCTTAATACCCGCCCAGATAGCCTCTACCGTGCTTTTCAGAGTGGAGAATTGACGCTCACCGTCGCCCATCACGCGCTCCCAGTCCCACTGATCAACATACACTGAGTGCAGCGGGGAGAGGCGATCTTCATCGGGACGCAGGGCCTTCATGTGCGTGTACAGACCTTCACCTGCGCTAAAGTCGTGTTGTCCTAACGTTTGACGCTTCCACTTCGCCAGTGAATGAACCACTTCGAATTGAGCGTCTGGCAATGCTTTAACCTTCACCTGCACCGCTTTTTCACAGCCCGACAAGTTATCCTGCGTGCCATCTCCAACGCGGCTGAGGATCGGCGCCTGAACTTCGATCAGACCTAAACGCTCTTCCAGTTGACGAGAAAAATGAGATTTTACGAAGCTAATTTGACGTTGTTTGGCAATGTAAGCGGTTTTCATTATGTGTACTCCTGTGTCCTGTTGCCTATGATTAAGCAACAGAATGGAGGTAATATTCAATAATCAACAAACAAAAAGCCGACTTCGATTTTGATTCGTTAAAATAAACGTCTAAAATAGAGGGAATCATTAATCTACATAAGAAAAACCTATGGAAAATTATCAGATCGACAATCTGGACCGCGGCATTCTTGACGCCCTGATGGAAAATGCCCGTACCGCCTACGCAGAATTAGCCAAACAATTCGGCGTCAGCCCAGGAACAATTCACGTACGTGTAGAAAAGATGAAACAGGCCGGGATTATTACCGGCGCGCGGATTGATGTGAGTCCCAAACAGTTGGGCTATGACGTCGGCTGCTTTATCGGCATCATCTTGAAAAGTGCGAAAGACTATCCGTCAGCGCTGGCCAGACTGGAAAGCCTCGATGAAGTGACCGAAGCGTATTACACCACCGGGCACTACAGCATCTTTATTAAGGTGATGTGCAAGTCGATCGACGCGTTGCAGCAGGTACTTATCAACAAGATCCAAACAATTGACGAAATTCAGTCCACGGAAACCCTGATCGTCCTGCAAAACCCGATCATGCGTACCATCAAGCCGTGATCGCTTTTTTTAATACCCTGGTTTTCCACAGGTAGATCCCAGCTCGCTCACAGCGTACAATACGCCCTCTTTATAAAGGTGGGCGATCATGGCAGACATCACTCTTATCAGCGGTAGTACGCTTGGCAGTGCGGAATATGTAGCAGAACATCTGGCTGAAAAGCTGGACGACGCCGGTTTTTCCAGCGAAACACTGCATGGGCCAATGCTTGAAGAGGTTCCGACTGACGGCATCTGGCTGATTATTAGCTCTACGCACGGTGCGGGAGACATTCCTGACAACCTACAGCCTTTATATGATGCGTTACGCGAGCAAAAGCCGGACCTGTCACAAGTGCGGTTTGGCGCAATCGGGATCGGCAGTCGTGAATATGACACCTTTTGCGGCGCAATCGACAAGCTGGAAGCCGAATTGAAGGCCTGTGGAGCAAAACAGGTAGGCGAAACGCTCAGGATCAACGTACTGGAACATGAAATTCCGGAAGATCCGGCTGAAATTTGGCTGGGATCGTGGCATCCATTGCTCAGAGATTTGTAAAGATCGTACTTTTTTATGTGGATAACTCTGGTTAAAAGCTTGGATCAACCGGTAGTTATCCCAAGAACAACCGTTGTTCAGTTTTTGAGTTGTGTATAACCCTTCATTCTGATCCCAGCTTATACGGACCAGGATCACCGATCATTCACAGCTAATGATCCTCAGCAACCTGTTGATCTTATTCAAAGGATCGCCCTTATCCACAGAAACTTGCGATCCTAATAAGAGATCACAATAAAACAGATCTCTAAATAAAAAGATCTTCTTTTTAATACCCAGGATCCCAGGTCTTTCTCCATCGACTAAAGTTGAGTAGAATCCACGGCCCGGGCTTCAATCCATTTTCACACCGCGTTATGCGAGGCAATTACCATGTTTTATCAGGATCCTTTTGACGTCATCATCATTGGCGGGGGTCATGCAGGCACCGAGGCCGCAATGGCCGCGGCGCGAATGGGTCAACAGACTCTGCTTTTGACACACAATATCGACACTCTGGGGCAGATGAGCTGCAATCCGGCGATCGGCGGTATTGGGAAGGGACACCTGGTAAAAGAAGTGGATGCGCTTGGTGGGTTGATGGCAAAAGCGATCGACCATGCAGGTATCCAGTTTAGGATACTAAACGCAAGCAAAGGGCCAGCCGTTCGCGCTACCCGAGCTCAGGCCGATCGCGTGCTCTATCGCCAGGCGGTACGTACCGCGCTGGAGAATCAACCCAACCTGATGATCTTCCAACAGGCGGTTGAAGATCTGATTGTTGAAAACGATCGTGTTGTGGGCGCAGTGACCCAAATGGGACTGAAGTTCCGTGCCAAAGCGCTTGTATTAACCGTGGGGACTTTCCTCGACGGCAAAATTCATATTGGTCTGGATAACTACAGCGGTGGCCGTGCTGGCGATCCGCCGTCTATCCCGCTGTCACGTCGTCTGCGTGAACTGCCGCTGCGCGTCAGCCGCCTGAAAACGGGTACACCGCCGCGTATCGATGCGCGCACTATTGATTTCAGCGTGCTTGGCCAGCAAAACAGCGATAACCCGATGCCGGTCTTCTCATTCCTGGGCGATGCTTCTCAACATCCGCGCCAGATGCCGTGTTACATCACGCATACCAATGAGAGAACCCATGACGTGATCCGCAATAACCTCGATCGTAGCCCGATGTACGCCGGTGTGATCGAAGGAATCGGCCCGCGCTACTGCCCGTCGATCGAAGACAAAGTGATGCGCTTTGCCGATCGTAACCAGCATCAGATCTTCCTTGAACCGGAAGGACTGACGTCTAACGAAATTTACCCGAATGGCATCTCCACCAGCCTGCCGTTCGATGTGCAGATGCAAATTGTCCGCTCTATGCAGGGAATGGAAAATGCCAGAATCGTCCGCCCTGGCTACGCTATTGAGTATGATTTCTTCGATCCGCGCGACCTGAAACCTACTCTGGAAAGCAAATTCATCCAGGGGCTGTTCTTTGCGGGACAGATTAACGGTACAACCGGTTACGAAGAAGCCGCCGCGCAAGGCATGCTGGCTGGTCTGAACGCCGCACGCTTGTCTGCTGAGAAAGACGGCTGGGCACCGCGTCGCGATCAGGCTTATCTTGGCGTGCTGGTGGACGACCTGTGTACGCTGGGCACTAAAGAACCGTACCGCATGTTTACCTCACGCGCAGAATACCGTTTGATGCTGCGTGAAGATAACGCCGACCTGCGTCTGACCGAAATTGGTCGAGAACTGGGTCTGGTGGACGATGAGCGCTGGGCTCGCTTCAACGAGAAGCTGGAGCGCATCGAACAAGAACGCCAGCGTCTCAAATCAACCTGGGTAAACCCGTTAGCGGAATCTGCAGCAGAAGTGAATGCTCACCTGGCAACGCCTCTGTCACGTGAAGCCAGCGGTGAAGATCTGCTGCGTCGCCCGGATATGACCTATGCTCAGTTGACCTCTTTATCTGCGTTCGCACCAGCGCTTGACGATGCTCAGGCCGCGGAACAGGTTGAGATTCAGGTGAAATACGAAGGGTATATCGCCCGTCAGCAGGAAGAAATTGAAAGACAGCAGCGTAATGAGAACACCCTGTTGCCTGCAACGCTGGATTATCGCCAGGTCTCTGGCTTGTCGAATGAAGTCATCGCCAAACTGAACGATCACAAACCGGTATCGATCGGTCAGGCATCGCGCATTTCCGGCGTAACGCCTGCCGCCATCTCCATTCTGCTGGTATGGCTGAAAAAACAAGGTATGCTGCGCCGCAGCGCTTGATAACTCTCATTTGGCGGGGGCGCTTCGCTTGCCCGCCGTACAAATTTGTAGGCCCGATAAGCGAAAGCGCATCGGGCATTTGATTATTAACAGGTAACGACCGTGCTCAACAAACTCTCTCGTCTGCTGGCTGATGCCGGTATTTCTCTTACCGATCACCAGAAAAATCAGCTGATTGCGTATGTCGATATGCTGCACAAATGGAATAAAGCGTACAACCTGACGTCGGTGCGGGATCCCAACGAAATGCTGGTGCGCCATATTCTGGACAGCATTGTCGTCGCGCCGTATCTGAAGGGGGAGCGTTTTATCGATGTGGGTACGGGACCTGGCCTGCCGGGAATTCCGCTCTCTATCGTGCGCCCTGAAGCGCATTTCACACTGCTGGATAGCCTGGGAAAACGCGTCCGTTTCTTGCGTCAGGTGCAGCATGAGCTTGCGCTTACTAACATCACGCCTGTACAAAGCCGTGTTGAAGAATTCCCTTCAGAACCGCCGTTCGATGGGGTCATTAGCCGTGCTTTTGCATCACTCAATGATATGGTGAGCTGGTGCCATCATTTGCCAGGACCTGATGGACGTTTTTATGCGTTAAAAGGGCAGTTGCCTGCAGATGAAATTGACTCGCTGCCAGCAGAATTCAGCGTCGAGTCGGTTGAAAAATTACGCGTTCCGCAGTTGGAAGGCGAACGTCATTTGGTGGTTATTAAGCCAAACAAAATTTAATTTTTATCAAAAAAAATAGAAAAAAAACGGCAGTTCAGGTGTTAAAAGTCATAGGGAATAGTGTGGTTAAATGTCGTTACATTTCACCAATGCCTTACGGTTTTGCATCATAACTATAACGTACCGTTTTTTGTTAAAAGCGAAACAAGTCAGCTGTGAAAATATCAGTCTGCTAAAAATAGAACGTAAGAATCACCCGTTGTGTTAATTTTTTATTATAAATGTCAATGCGTGGTTTTTTTGTTGTTAGCTGTTGTTTTTTTAATAGTGGCTATTTTTACGCTTAAATATCAAAAAGATGAAAAGGCATCATTTGCCACGTAAATAAATTATGCGAAGGTGAATATGTTCAATATGTGATCTGGTGCACGCTTTGCCGCCAGTGTTTACGCGGCATTTGCAGTTTTGCATGATCGTTCACAGTTTGCCAAAAAGTGATAAATGTGGGGTAGCGAAAAATATTTAAACATTTATTCACTTTTTAGCTACTTATTGTTTGAAATCACGAAGCCGCACCGTATAATTTGACCGCTTTTTGATGCTTGACTCTAAGCCATAAAGAACGTTTTATACGACACGCGGCATACCTCGTAGGGAGCAGGAGTAAAAACGTGATGTCTATGTCGCTCTTGAGTCGAAACGTTGCTCGTAAGCTTTTGCTCACACAGCTTCTGGCGGTAATAGCAAGTGGATTGCTGTTTAGCCTCAAAGACCCTTTCTGGGGCATCTCCGCGTTGTGCGGTGGATTGGCAGTGTTACTGCCTAACGTGTTGTTTATGATATTTGCCTGGCGTCACCAGGCGCATACACCAGCTAAAGGTCGAGTAGCCTGGACGTTCGCTTTCGGCGAAGCCTTCAAGGTGTTAGCGATGCTGGTTTTGCTGGTGGTGGCGTTGGCTGTTTTGAAAGCGGTATTCATGCCGCTGATCGTTACGTGGGTTTTGGTGCTGGTGGTTCAGATACTGGCGCCGGCTGTAATTAACAACAAAGGGTAAAGGCATCATGGCTTCAGAAAATATGACGCCGCAGGATTACATAGGACACCATCTGAATAACCTTCAGTTGGACCTACGTACATTCTCGCTGGTGGATCCGCACAACCCCCCAGCCACCTTCTGGACGCTCAATATTGACTCCATTTTCTTCTCGGTGGTTCTGGGTCTGTTGTTCCTGCTTATGTTCCGTAGCGTAGCCAAAAAGGCGACCAGCGGCGTACCAGGTAAATTTCAGACCGCGATTGAGCTGGTAATCGGCTTTGTGCATGGTAGCGTGAAAGACATGTACCATGGCAAAAGCAAGCTGATTGCTCCGCTGGCCCTGACGATTTTCGTCTGGGTATTCCTGATGAACTTGATGGATTTGCTGCCTATCGACCTGCTGCCGTACATCGGTGAGCATATCTTTGGCCTGCCGGCTCTGCGTGTGGTTCCGTCTGCTGACGTGAACATCACCCTGTCGATGGCGCTGGGCGTATTTATCCTCATTCTGTTCTACAGCATCAAAATGAAAGGCATCGGTGGCTTCGCGAAAGAGTTGACGCTGCAGCCGTTCAATCACTGGGCGTTCATCCCTGTCAACTTAATCCTTGAAGGGGTAAGCCTGCTGTCCAAACCAATTTCTCTTGGTCTGCGACTGTTCGGCAACATGTATGCCGGTGAGCTGATTTTCATTCTGATTGCTGGTCTGTTGCCGTGGTGGTCACAGTGGATCCTGAATGTGCCATGGGCCATTTTCCACATACTGATTATCACGCTGCAAGCCTTCATATTTATGGTTCTGACGATTGTCTATCTGTCGATGGCATCTGAAGAGCATTAATTTACCAACACTACTACGTTTTAACTGAAACAAACTGGAGACTGTCATGGAAAACCTGAATATGGATCTGCTGTACATTGCTGCCGCTGTGATGATGGGTCTGGCGGCAATCGGTGCTGCGATCGGTATCGGCATCCTCGGGGGTAAATTCCTGGAAGGCGCAGCGCGTCAACCGGATCTGATTCCTCTGCTGCGTACTCAGTTCTTTATCGTTATGGGTCTGGTGGATGCAATCCCAATGATCGCTGTAGGTCTGGGTCTGTACGTGATGTTTGCTGTCGCGTAGTAAGCGTTGCTTGAATTAAGAGCAATATCAGAACGTTAACTAGATAGAGGCATTGTGCTGTGAATCTTAACGCAACAATCCTCGGCCAGGCCATCGCGTTTGTCCTGTTCGTTCTGTTCTGCATGAAGTACGTATGGCCGCCATTAATGGCTGCCATCGAAAAACGTCAAAAAGAAATTGCTGACGGCCTTGCTTCTGCAGAACGAGCACATAAGGATCTTGACCTTGCAAAGGCCAGCGCGACCGACCAGCTGAAAAAAGCGAAGGCGGAAGCTCAGGTAATCATCGAGCAGGCGAACAAACGCCGCGCTCAGATCCTGGACGAAGCTAAAACTGAAGCAGAGCAGGAACGTACTAAAATCGTGGCACAGGCGCAGGCGGAAATTGACGCCGAGCGTAAACGTGCTCGCGAAGAGCTGCGTAAGCAAGTTGCTATCCTGGCTGTTGCTGGCGCCGAGAAGATCATCGAACGTTCCGTGGATGAAGCTGCTAATAGCGACATCGTGGACAAACTTGTCGCTGAACTGTAAGGAGGGAGGGGCTGATGTCTGAATTTATTACGGTAGCTCGCCCCTACGCCAAAGCAGCTTTTGACTTTGCCGTTGAGCACCAAAGCGTTGACCGTTGGCAGGATATGCTGACGTTTGCCGCTGAGGTGACTAAAAACGAACAAATGGCAGAGCTTCTTTCTGGCGCACTGGCGCCGGAAACGCTCGCTGAGTCGTTTATCGCCGTGTGCGGTGAGCAGTTGGACGAAAGCGGCCAGAACCTGATTAGGGTAATGGCTGAAAATAACCGTCTGAATGCGCTCCCGGATGTTCTTGAGCAGTTTATTCACCTGCGTGCAGCCAGTGAGGCTATCTCTGAGGTAGAAGTCACTTCTGCCAATGCACTGAGTGATGAACAGCTTACGAAGATTAGTGCAGCGATGGAAAAACGTCTGTCACGCAAAGTTAAGCTGAATTGCAAAATCGATAAGTCTGTAATGGCAGGCGTAATCATCCGAGCGGGTGATATGGTCATTGATGGCAGCGTACGCGGCCGTCTTGAGCGCCTTGCAGACGTCTTGCAGTCTTAAGGGGACTGGAGCATGCAACTGAATTCCACCGAAATCAGCGAACTGATCAAGCAGCGCATTGCTCAGTTCAATGTTGTGAGCGAAGCTCATAACGAAGGTACTATTGTTTCTGTAAGTGACGGTGTTATCCGCATTCACGGCCTGGCCGATTGTATGCAGGGTGAGATGATCTCCCTGCCGGGTAACCGTTACGCTATCGCACTGAACCTGGAGCGCGACTCCGTAGGTGCAGTTGTGATGGGTCCATACGCTGACCTTGCCGAAGGCATGAAGGTTAAGTGTACGGGTCGTATTCTGGAAGTTCCGGTTGGCCGTGGCCTGCTGGGTCGTGTGGTGAACACTCTGGGTTCCCCGATTGACGGTAAAGGTCCGGTTGATAACGATGGCTTCTCGCCAATCGAAGTTATCGCACCAGGCGTAATCGAACGTCAGTCCGTCGACCAGCCAGTACAGACCGGTTATAAATCTGTTGATGCCATGATCCCAATCGGTCGTGGCCAGCGTGAGCTGATCATCGGTGACCGTCAGACAGGTAAAACTGCGATGGCAATCGACGCCATCATCAACCAGCGTGATTCCGGCATCAAATGTGTGTACGTGGCTATCGGCCAGAAAGCGTCCACCATTTCCAACGTGGTTCGTAAACTGGAAGAACACGGCGCACTGTCCAACACCATCGTTGTGGTGGCGACTGCGTCTGAATCTGCTGCACTGCAATACCTGGCGCCATATGCCGGTTGCGCAATGGGCGAATACTTCCGTGACCGCGGCGAAGATGCACTGATCGTTTACGATGACCTGTCTAAACAGGCTGTTGCTTACCGTCAGGTTTCCCTGCTGCTCCGTCGTCCGCCAGGACGTGAAGCATTCCCAGGCGACGTATTTTACCTCCACTCCCGTCTGCTGGAACGCGCATCCCGCGTAAACGCGGAATACGTTGAGAAGTTCACCAATGGTGAAGTGAAAGGTAAAACCGGCTCCCTGACCGCTCTGCCGATTATCGAAACCCAGGCGGGTGACGTTTCTGCGTTCGTTCCGACCAACGTAATTTCCATTACCGATGGTCAGATCTTCCTGGAAACCAACCTGTTCAACTCCGGTATTCGTCCGGCTGTTAACCCGGGTATCTCCGTATCTCGTGTAGGTGGCGCAGCGCAGACCAAGATCATCAAGAAACTGTCCGGTGGTATTCGTACCGCACTGGCGCAGTATCGTGAACTGGCAGCGTTTTCTCAGTTCGCTTCCGACCTGGATGAAGCTACGCGTAAGCAGCTGAGCCACGGTCAGAAAGTAACTGAACTGCTGAAGCAGAAACAGTATGCCCCAATGTCTGTAGCACAGCAGGGTGTGGTGCTGTTTGCGGCTGAACGCGGTTACCTCGAAGATGTGGAACTGGCGAAAATCGGTAGCTTCGAAGCCGCTCTGCTGGCTTACGTTGACCGTGACCACGCTCCGCTGATGCAAGAGATCAACCAGTCCGGTGGCTATAACGATGAAATCGAAGGCAAGCTGAAAGCTATCCTCGATTCCTTCAAGGCAACCCAGTCCTGGTAACGTCTGGCGGTCTGCTTTAGGGCGGACCGCAAGGCATTGAGGAGAAGCTCATGGCCGGCGCAAAAGAGATACGTAGTAAGATCGCAAGCGTCCAGAACACGCAGAAGATCACTAAAGCGATGGAGATGGTCGCCGCTTCCAAAATGCGTAAATCGCAGGATCGCATGGCGGCCAGCCGTCCTTATGCAGAGACCATGCGCAAAGTGATTGGTCACCTTGCGAATGGTAATCTGGAATATAAGCACCCTTACCTGGAAGAACGCGACGTTAAACGCGTGGGCTACCTGGTGGTGTCGACCGACCGTGGTCTGTGCGGTGGCTTGAATATTAACCTGTTCAAAAAGCTGCTGGCGGATATGAAAACATGGTCCGATAAAGGCGTTCAGTGCGATATCGCAATGATCGGCTCTAAGGGCGTGTCTTTCTTTAACTCCGTTGGCGGTAATGTGATTGCTCAGGTAACCGGTATGGGGGATAACCCTTCCCTGTCCGAACTGATCGGTCCGGTTAAAGTGATGCTGCAAGCCTACGATGAAGGTCGTCTGGACAGACTGTACGTTGTCAGCAACAAATTTATTAACACCATGTCTCAGACGCCAACCATCACCCAACTGCTGCCTCTGCCGGCATCAGATGATGATGAATTGAAGCGTAAATCCTGGGATTACCTGTATGAACCAGACCCGAAAGCGCTGCTGGATACCCTGCTGCGTCGTTATGTCGAGTCTCAGGTTTATCAGGGCGTGGTAGAAAACCTGGCCAGCGAGCAGGCCGCACGTATGGTGGCGATGAAAGCCGCGACCGACAATGGCGGCAGCCTGATTAAAGAGCTGCAGTTGGTATACAACAAAGCTCGTCAGGCCAGCATTACTCAGGAACTCACCGAAATCGTCGGTGGTGCATCCGCGGTATAACCAGGTTAATTCGTAGAGGATTCAAGATGGCTACTGGAAAAATTGTCCAGGTAATCGGCGCCGTGGTTGACGTCGAATTCCCTCAGGATGCCGTACCGCGCGTGTACGATGCTCTTGAGGTTATGAATGGTAAAGAGAGCCTGGTGCTGGAAGTTCAGCAGCAGCTCGGCGGCGGTATCGTACGTACCATCGCCATGGGTTCTTCCGACGGTCTGCGTCGTGGTCTGGAAGTTAAAGACCTCGAGCACCCGATCGAAGTCCCGGTAGGTAAAGCAACTCTGGGTCGTATCATGAACGTCCTGGGTCACCCGATCGACATGAAAGGCGATATCGGTGAAGAAGAGCGTTGGGCTATCCACCGCGCGGCTCCTTCCTATGAAGAGCTGTCCAGCTCTCAGGAACTGCTGGAAACCGGCATCAAAGTTATCGACCTGATGTGTCCGTTCGCTAAGGGCGGTAAAGTTGGTCTGTTCGGTGGTGCGGGTGTAGGTAAAACCGTAAACATGATGGAGCTGATCCGTAACATCGCGATCGAGCACTCCGGTTACTCCGTGTTTGCGGGCGTAGGTGAACGTACTCGTGAGGGTAACGATTTCTACCACGAAATGACCGACTCCAACGTTCTGGACAAAGTATCCCTGGTATATGGCCAGATGAACGAGCCGCCGGGAAACCGTCTGCGCGTTGCTCTGACCGGTCTGACCATGGCAGAGAAGTTCCGTGACGAAGGTCGTGACGTACTGCTGTTCGTCGATAACATCTATCGTTACACCCTGGCCGGTACTGAAGTATCTGCACTGCTGGGTCGTATGCCTTCAGCGGTAGGTTACCAGCCGACTCTGGCGGAAGAGATGGGCGTTCTGCAGGAACGTATCACCTCTACCAAAACCGGTTCTATCACCTCCGTTCAGGCGGTATACGTACCTGCGGATGACTTAACTGACCCATCCCCAGCAACCACCTTTGCTCACTTAGATGCAACCGTGGTACTGAGCCGTCAGATCGCATCTCTGGGTATTTACCCGGCAGTTGACCCGCTGGATTCCACCAGCCGTCAGTTGGATCCACTGGTTGTTGGTCAGGAACACTACGACACTGCGCGTGGCGTACAGTCCCTGCTGCAGCGTTATCAGGAACTGAAAGACATCATCGCCATCCTGGGTATGGATGAACTGTCTGAAGAAGATAAACTGGTGGTAGCACGTGCGCGTAAGATCCAGCGCTTCCTGTCCCAGCCGTTCTTCGTTGCGGAAGTATTCACCGGTTCTCCGGGTAAATACGTATCCCTGAAAGACACCATCCGTGGCTTTAAAGGCATCATGGAAGGCGAATACGACCACCTGCCAGAGCAGGCGTTCTACATGGTTGGTTCTATCGACGAAGCCGTGGAAAAAGCCAAAAAACTTTAACGCCTTAATCGGAGGGTGATATGGCAATGACTTACCACCTGGACGTCGTCAGTGCAGAGCAACAAATGTTCTCTGGTCTGGTCGAGAAAATCCAGGTAACGGGTAGTGAAGGTGAACTGGGTATTTTCCCGGGTCACGCACCGCTGCTCACCGCCATTAAGCCTGGTATGATCCGCATCGTTAAACAGTTCGGTCATGAAGAGTTTATCTATCTGTCCGGCGGCATTCTCGAAGTGCAGCCTGGCAGCGTGACCGTCCTGGCTGATACCGCGATTCGCGGACAGGATCTCGATGAAGCGAGAGCCCTGGAAGCGAAGCGTAAGGCTGAAGAGCACATCAAGAGCTCTCATGGTGACGTGGATTACGCTCAGGCATCTGCGGAACTGGCCAAAGCGATCGCGAAACTGCGCGTTATCGAGTTGACCAAAAAAGCGATGTAACACCGGCTTGAAAAGCACAAAAGCCAGTCTGGTTTCCAGGCTGGCTTTTTTTTTGGGTTTTGTTTCAGTAAGAGTGAAACTAAAAAGCTGTTTTATTATTTTGTGATTTACATCACAAAAATGTTGATCGGTTAAAAAATGAGGCGTAGACTTCTTTTTGTGATATATGTCACATAATTAATTCAGATAAAAACAGGATATCAACATGAAACTGATTAACAAAATCATCGCGCTTTTCAGCAGCATGGAAGTTTAGTCTTCCCTGAACTGCTCTGTGGCGCGATGCTTCATACGGTTACCTGCTCGCGCCATCTGTTAATAAATTCCCCTCCCCCGTATTATCATTTGTACTCTTTCCTTTTAAAACTGTATTTCTCCTGTCTGTTTTTTCTGCTTTTCACTGAATCACTTTAATAAAATTGTATTTTTCTTTTGTAGTTCTTTATTCATGCAGTAAAAAAACAGCAAAAACATTAACCTAAGGCTTTAATAAGAGCAGACTCCTGGTTTTTGGGAGACAAAAGACGCCGAAATAGATGAAAATAGACAGTTATCAGAGGGGAAATTTCCCCGATTGAACGTTTTATCTTCGGTCCATTTCACGCTGAAAAAAATGTAGTATTTTCAATGTGAAACGGTATAAATTCGTTCTCAAATTACAGTCAGGACGTGTATGTTGAATAATGCTATGAGCGTCGTGATCCTTGCCGCAGGCAAAGGCACGCGTATGTATTCCGATCTTCCTAAAGTGCTGCATACCCTCGCAGGAAAACCGATGGTTCAGCATGTCATTGATGCTGCTAATGAATTAGGTGCGACTCACGTACATCTGGTCTACGGGCACGGTGGTGATTTGCTCAAGCAGACGCTGAAAGATGGCAATCTAAACTGGGTTTTGCAGGTAGATCAGTTGGGCACCGGCCATGCAATGCAGCAGGCAGCGCCATTCTTTGGTGATGACGAAGACATTTTAATGCTCTATGGCGATGTGCCGCTGATCTCTACCGATACCTTGCGTCGCCTGCGTGAAGCCAAACCGCAGGGTGGCATTGGCTTGTTAACGGTAAAACTGGACGACCCGTCCGGTTATGGGCGTATTACGCGTGAAAACGGTAACGTCACCGGTATCGTTGAGCATAAAGATGCAACCGACGAGCAGCGGCAAATCCAGGAAATCAACACCGGTATTCTGATTGCCAATGGCGCAGACATGAAACGCTGGCTGTCCAAACTGACTAATAACAATGTGCAGGGTGAATACTACATCACCGATATCATTGCGATGGCATACCAGGAAGGGCGCGAAATTGCTGCGGTACATCCGGCACGTATTAGCGAAACGGAAGGGGTGAATAACCGTCTTCAATTATCCCGTCTGGAGCGCGTGTATCAGTCCGAGCAGGCAGAAAAACTGCTGTTAGCGGGCGTGATGCTGCGCGATCCTGCACGTTTTGATCTTCGCGGTACGCTTATTCACGGGCGCGATGTTGAAATTGATACTAACGTTATCATTGAAGGTAACGTAACCGTTGGGGATCGCGTCAAGATTGGCGCCGGCTGCATCATCAAAAACAGCGTTATTGGTGAAGGTTGTGAGCTTAGCCCATACAGTGTGGTTGAAGATGCCCATCTGGAAGCCGCTTGCACCATAGGCCCATTCGCGCGTCTGCGTCCGGGCGCTGAGCTGCAGGAAGGCGCGCACGTGGGTAACTTTGTCGAAATGAAAAAAGCGCGTCTGGGTAAAGGCTCCAAAGCCGGTCACCTGACCTATCTGGGCGATGCGGAAATTGGCGATAACGTGAACATCGGCGCGGGTACGATCACCTGCAACTACGATGGTGCCAATAAGTTTAAAACCATTATTGGTGATGATGTGTTTGTGGGTTCTGATACTCAGCTGGTGGCGCCTGTCACCGTGGGTAAAGGTGCGACGATTGCCGCAGGAACTACCGTAACGCGTAATGTTGCCGATAACGAACTGGTATTAAGCCGTGTACCTCAGGTCCATAAACAGGGCTGGCAGCGTCCGGTGAAGAAGAAGTAATTTATTTTGCCGGATGGCGGCCTACGTGCGGTGACGTTCTGTAGGCCTTATAAGCGTGAGCGCCATCAGGCAGACAAGAGATGAGGGGATAATATAATCCTCCGCTCAACAAGCAGTACCTAAAAAAATAACCCCACTCTCTACAAGGCTCGGGGCGCCCGGAAAGGGCAAATACAGGTCAGCGACAACGACAGGCACAATGCCTAAATTCGGAATCAAAAAATATGTGTGGAATTGTTGGCGCTATCGCGCAGCGTGATGTAGCTGAAATCCTTCTCGAAGGTTTACGTCGTCTGGAATATCGTGGTTATGACTCTGCTGGTCTGGCCGTTGTCGATGCTGAAGGCAATATGACCCGTCTGCGTCGTCTGGGTAAAGTGCAGATGCTGACTGCTGCTGCGGAAGAACATCCGCTGCATGGTGGTACAGGTATCGCTCATACCCGTTGGGCGACACACGGCGAACCTTCAGAAGCGAACGCGCATCCTCATGTTTCTGAACACATTGTCGTGGTGCATAACGGCATCATTGAAAACCATGAACCGCTGCGTGAACTGCTGAAAACCCGTGGTTACACCTTTGTTTCTGAAACAGACACCGAAGTGATTGCTCACCTGGTGCACTGGGAACTGGAACAGGGTGGTACGCTGCGTGAAGCCGTGCTGCGTACTATTCCGCAGCTGCGCGGTGCCTACGGCACGGTGATCATGGATACCCGTAACCCGGAAACCCTGCTGGCCGCTCGTTCTGGTAGCCCGTTGGTGATTGGGCTGGGTATGGGTGAGAACTTTATCGCTTCCGATCAGTTGGCGCTGCTGCCGGTAACCCGTCGCTTTATCTTCCTGGAAGAGGGTGACATTGCGGAAGTGACCCGTCGTTCGGTTACCATTTTCGACAAGTCTGGCGCGGAAGTGAAACGTCAGGATATCGAATCTAATCTGCAATACGATGCGGGCGAAAAAGGTATTTATCGCCACTACATGCAGAAAGAGATCTACGAACAGCCGAACGCAATTAAAAATACGCTGACCGGGCGCATTAGCCACGGTGAAGTGGATTTAAGCGAGCTGGGTTCGCATGCCAACGAGCTGCTGTCTCAGGTTGAGCATATCCAGATTATCGCCTGCGGTACGTCGTACAACTCAGGTATGGTATCGCGCTACTGGTTTGAATCGCTGGCGGGTATTCCTTGTGATGTCGAAATCGCTTCTGAGTTCCGCTATCGCAAATCTGCCGTGCGTCGTAACAGCCTGATGATCACCCTTTCCCAGTCAGGTGAAACGGCGGATACCCTGGCGGGTCTGCGCTTATCTAAAGAGCTGGGCTATCTGGGCTCGCTGGCTATCTGTAACGTCCCGGGATCTTCTCTGGTGCGTGAATCCGATCTGGCGATGATGACCAATGCCGGTACCGAAATCGGTGTGGCCTCCACGAAAGCCTTTACCACGCAACTGACCGTTCTGCTGATGCTGGTGGCGAAACTGTCTCGTCTGAAAGGCCTGGATGCGTCTATTGAGCAGGAAATCGTTCACGGACTGCAGGCGCTGCCGAGTCGTATTGAGCAGATGCTGTCTCAGGACAAACGCATTGCCGCTCTGGCTGAAGGTTTCTCTGACAAACACCATGCGCTGTTCCTTGGTCGTGGCGATCAGTACCCAATTGCGCTGGAAGGCGCGCTGAAGCTGAAAGAGATTTCTTATATTCACGCTGAAGCATATGCCGCAGGTGAACTGAAGCACGGTCCACTGGCGCTGATTGACGCTGATATGCCGGTTATCGTCGTGGCACCGAACAACGAACTGCTGGAAAAACTGAAATCCAACATTGAAGAAGTTCGCGCCCGTGGCGGCCAGCTGTACGTCTTCGCTGACCAGGATGCTGGCTTTACCAGCAGTGAAAACATGCACATCATCGAGATGCCGCATGTGGAAGAGGTAATTGCACCAATCTTCTACACCGTTCCGCTGCAGCTGCTGGCGTATCATGTGGCGCTGATTAAAGGCACTGACGTGGACCAGCCGCGTAACCTGGCGAAGTCGGTTACCGTAGAGTAATCCGTACTTAACTGAACTGAAAATGCCCTGCTACAAGCGGGGCATTATTTTTTCGCTTGTTCTGTTTTTAATCAATTATCCCGCCTGTTTTATGTGACAAACCGTCATCTTCAGCTACTGTTTGCAGTGTCATAAAAAGAAAATTTTAGCGAAATGTTATTGTCATGGTAATGACTAACGTTTTGTTTTAAATGCATTTTTATCTGAGAAACTTCACGTATTTTTCGTTGTCATAAAACTGTCATATTTCGTACATTTAACTGTCACCTGTTTGTCCTATTTTGCTCACAGTAGCAACTCAAACAACGATTTACGAAAACCGTGCAGGAGACATTATGAAAGTTATGCGTACCACTGTCGCAACTGTTGTCGCCGCGACCTTATCCATGAGCGCGTTCTCTGCGTTTGCAGCAGCGAGCCTGACAGGTGCAGGTGCAACCTTCCCTGCGCCAGTGTATGCCAAATGGGCAGATACCTATCAGAAAGAGACCGGTAGCAAAGTAAACTACCAGGGTATCGGCTCCTCCGGTGGTGTAAAACAAATCACAGCGAATACCGTTGATTTCGGTGCTTCAGATGCGCCGCTGTCTGACGAAAAACTCAATCAAGAAGGCCTGTTCCAGTTCCCGACCGTTATCGGTGGTGTGGTACTGGCAGTCAACATCCCTGGCCTGAAATCCGGCGAGCTGGTGCTGGACGGTAAAACGCTCGGCGACATCTACCTCGGTAAAATTAAGAAGTGGGATGATGAAGCCATCACCAAACTGAACCCGGGTCTGAAGCTGCCTTCGCAGAATATCGCCGTTGTGCGTCGTGCTGACGGTTCCGGTACGTCCTTTGTCTTCACCAGCTATCTGGCAAAAGTGAACGAAGAGTGGAAATCTAAAATTGGTTCCGGCTCTACCGTTAACTGGCCGACCGGTCTGGGCGGTAAAGGTAACGACGGTATCGCCGCGTTCGTCCAGCGTCTGCCGGGCTCTATTGGCTACGTTGAGTACGCTTACGCTAAGCAGAACAACCTGGCGTACACCAAGCTGGTCTCTGCTGATGGTAAACCGGTAAGCCCGACCGAAGAAAGCTTCGCTAATGCCGCAAAAGGCGCTGACTGGAGCAAAACCTTCGCTCAGGATCTGACTAACCAGAAAGGTGACGATGCGTGGCCTATCACTTCCACCACCTTCATCCTGGTGCATAAAGAGCAGAAGAAACCTGAGCAGGGCGCTGAAGTGCTGAAGTTCTTCGACTGGGCGTACAAAAATGGCGGCAAACAGGCTAATGACCTGGATTACGCCAGCCTGCCGGACAGCGTGGTTGAGCAGATTCGTGCTGCATGGAAGACCAACGTGAAAGACAGCAGCGGTAAAGCGCTGTACTAAATACCCGTCATACTTCGAGCCGCAGCTGTGTTGGCTGTGCTTGTTCACTCCAGTCACATAGTGAATCTATGCTCCTGGGGATCCACAAGCTTGCCGCCTTGCTGCAACTCGAATTATTTAGGGTATGGCATTACGTTAGCCGGGAAGCACGATAAAATGCGTGCTTCCTGGCCCAAACTTAAAGAGTGATTTATGGCTGCAACCAAGCCTGCTTTTAACCCACCGGGTAAAAAGGGTGACATGATATTCAGCGCGCTGGTAAAACTGGCTGCGCTGATTGTGCTATTGATGTTGGGTGGCATTATTGTCTCTCTGGTTATCTCCTCCTGGCCAAGCATTCAGAAATTTGGCTTCTCCTTTCTGTGGACTAAAGAATGGGATGCGCCAAACGACATCTATGGTGCATTAGTACCGATTTACGGTACGCTGGTCACCTCGCTTATCGCGCTGCTGATTGCCGTTCCGGTGAGTTTCGGCATTGCTTTATTCCTGACTGAACTTGCACCTGGCTGGCTGCGTCGCCCGCTGGGTATCGCTATTGAGCTGCTGGCGGCAATTCCAAGTATCGTGTACGGCATGTGGGGCCTGTTTATTTTTGCTCCGCTGTTTGCGACTTATTTCCAGGAACCGGTCGGGAACATCCTTTCCAACATTCCGTTTGTTGGCGCGCTGTTTGCTGGTCCGGCGTTTGGTATCGGTATTCTGGCTGCTGGCGTGATCCTCGCTATCATGATCATCCCGTACATTGCGGCGGTTATGCGCGATGTGTTCGAACAAACGCCGGTCCTGATGAAAGAGTCAGCCTACGGCATCGGTTGTACTACCTGGGAAGTTATCTGGCGCATCGTCCTGCCGTTCACCAAAAACGGTGTGATTGGCGGTGTGATGCTTGGTCTGGGTCGCGCGCTGGGTGAAACCATGGCGGTGACCTTTATCATCGGTAACACCTACCAGCTCGACAGTGCCTCGCTGTACATGCCTGGCAACAGTATTACCTCTGCGCTGGCGAATGAATTTGCCGAAGCGGAATCAGGGCTGCACGTTGCCGCGTTGATGGAACTGGGTCTGATTCTGTTTGTGATCACCTTCATCGTACTGGCGGCGTCTAAGTTCATGATCATGCGCCTTGCGAAGAACGAGGGGGCACGCTAATGGCTACGCTTGAAATGCAAAACACCGCTGCACTAGCGGAATCCCGCCGTAAAATGCAGGCGCGTCGTCGCCTGAAGAACCGCATCGCGCTGACGCTCTCTATGGCGACCATGGCGTTCGGTCTGTTCTGGCTTATCTGGATCCTGATGTCCACGATCACCCGCGGTATTGACGGTATGTCGCTGGCGTTGTTCACCGAAATGACGCCTCCGCCGAATACGGCGGGCGGTGGTCTGGCGAACGCCCTGGCCGGTAGCGGGCTGTTAATTCTGTGGGCGACCGTGTTTGGTACACCGCTTGGTATTATGGCGGGCATCTACCTGGCAGAGTATGGACGTAAGTCCTGGCTGGCTGAGGTCATCCGCTTTATCAACGACATCCTGTTGTCTGCGCCATCAATCGTAGTTGGCCTGTTTGTTTACACCATCGTGGTGGCAAAAATGGAGCACTTCTCCGGCTGGGCGGGCGTTATCGCGCTGGCGCTGCTGCAGGTGCCCATTGTTATTCGTACCACGGAGAACATGCTCAAGCTGGTGCCGGATAGCCTGCGTGAAGCTGCCTATGCACTGGGTACGCCGAAGTGGAAGATGATTTCTGCGATCACCCTGAAGGCGTCTGTCTCGGGCATTATTACAGGGGTTCTGCTGGCTATTGCACGTATCGCAGGTGAAACGGCTCCGCTGCTGTTTACGTCGCTCTCCAACCAGTTCTGGAGCACCGACATGATGCAGCCTATCGCTAACCTGCCGGTCACTATCTTTAAGTTTGCGATGAGCCCGTTTGCTGAGTGGCAGCAACTGGCCTGGGCCGGGGTGCTGATTATTACCCTGTGCGTACTGCTGCTGAACATTCTGGCGCGCGTCATTTTCGCGAAGAAGAAACACGGTTAATTTTTACGGCGTGGCTGATGCGGCGCCGGATGAGGAAGAGATTGAAATGAGTATGGTTGATACTGCCCCGGGTAAGATTCAGGTTCGTGATTTGAACTTCTACTATGGCAAATTCCATGCCCTGAAGAACATCAACCTGGATATTGCTAAAAACCAGGTAACGGCGTTTATCGGGCCGTCAGGCTGTGGTAAATCGACGCTGCTGCGTACATTCAACAAAATGTTTGAACTGTACCCGGAACAGCGTGCGGAAGGCGAAATCCTGCTGGATGGCGACAATATTCTCACTAACACTCAGGATATCGCTCTGCTGCGTGCCAAAGTGGGCATGGTATTCCAGAAGCCGACGCCGTTCCCGATGTCCATCTACGATAACATCGCTTTTGGGGTGCGTCTGTTTGAGAAACTCTCGCGTGCGGATATGGACGAACGTGTGCAGTGGGCGTTGACCAAGGCCGCACTGTGGAACGAAACCAAAGATAAATTACACCAGAGCGGGTACTCTCTCTCCGGTGGTCAGCAGCAGCGTCTGTGTATTGCGCGCGGTATCGCCATTCGTCCGGAAGTGCTTCTGCTTGATGAGCCGTGTTCAGCGCTCGACCCTATTTCTACCGGGCGCATTGAAGAGCTGATCACAGAGCTGAAACAAGATTACACCGTCGTTATCGTAACCCACAACATGCAGCAGGCTGCGCGTTGTTCCGATCACACGGCGTTTATGTACCTGGGCGAGTTGATTGAGTTCAGCAACACGGACGATCTGTTCACCAAGCCCGCGAAGAAACAAACTGAAGATTACATTACTGGCCGCTACGGTTGATATGCCCGGGCATCTGGAGAAATGATGGACAATTTAAACCTTAACAAACATATTTCCGGCCAGTTCAATGCAGAGCTGGAAAGCATCCGTACCCAGGTGATGACCATGGGCGGCATGGTCGAGCAGCAGCTTTCTGATGCGATTACCGCCATGCATAACCAGGACAGTGAGCTGGCGAAGCGCGTCATTGAAGGCGATAAGAACGTCAACATGATGGAAGTGGCGATCGACGAAGCCTGCGTACGTATCATCGCCAAGCGTCAGCCGACCGCCAGCGATCTGCGTCTGGTGATGGCAATAATCAAAACCATTGCTGAGCTGGAACGTATTGGCGACGTGGCGGACAAAATCTGCCGCACCGCGCTGGAGAAATTCTCGCAACAGCATCAACCGCTGCTGGTAAGCCTGGAGTCACTGGGCCGCCACACCGTACAAATGCTGCATGACGTGCTGGATGCGTTTGCGCGTATGGATCTCGACGAAGCGGTACGTATTTATCGCGAAGATAAGAAAGTCGACCAGGAATATGAAGGCATCGTGCGTCAGCTGATGACCTACATGATGGAAGATCCACGTACCATTCCAAGCGTGCTGACCGCGCTGTTCTGCGCCCGTTCCATCGAGCGTATCGGTGACCGCTGCCAGAATATCTGCGAATACATCTTCTACTTCGTGAAGGGACAGGACTTCCGTCATGTGGGCGGCGATGAGCTGGATAAGCTGCTGGCGGGCAAAGATCCGAAAGAGTGATAAAAACGCAGAAAGTAGGCCGGATAAGCGTCAGTGCCATCCGGCAATTGCCCGGTGGCGTAAGCTTACCGGGCCTACAAAAAATTACCGGGTAATATCCCAACCCCGCGCTTTCCACAATTCCGGCAACTGTGCCAGATCGGTAAACGTCGTGACTTTTGGATGATCGATCGGTTTGTTGTGCGGATCGGCGCAGAAATAGAACACTTCCATTCCCGCAGCAACCCCCGCCTGCGCGCCTGCACTGGAATCATCGACCAGAATGCAGTTCTCAACGTTAACGTCCATCGCTTTCGCCGCATGGAACATCAGGGCCGGATCGGGCTTCCAGCGCTGAATATCGTATCCGCTGAACAGTAAATCAGGGAAATGGTGCAACATGCCCAGTTTACCCAGTGAATGCTGCATTTTGCTGACCGGACCGTTGGACACTACGCACATGGGCACCGTCATACTGTCCAGTAGCACATTAGCGCCAGCGATCACCTCCAGTTCCGTATCGAACAGACGTGCGACCTCAGCGCGGTAGACCGGTTCTAAATCGGCTTTTGCCAGTTCGACACCGTGCTCTTCGTTGATAATGTCGATGATCTCGTACAGCTTTACCCCTTTGAAGCGTTTGAACGTTTCTTCAAGATCGAGCGTAATGCCGAACGCCTGGAACATGCTGACATACGCGCGAGAACAAATCACTTCACTGTCGACAAGGGTACCATCACAGTCAAAAAATACGGCTTCTATCTGGGACATGTCATTTCCGTTTTAACAAGTTTAACGTTTTCGTAATGCATTATTAGGCAACGCAATCGTTGCCGTATAAGCAAAATCAATGAAAAAAGTTGCTCATAACCCAACCCTATTGTCGCATTTTGGTATAGGATAGCGACGAATTTTCCCTCCTTGTTCGGAAATTGATAATGAGTCAACAACACACAACCCAGGCTTCTGGCCAGGGGATGCTGGAACGCGTGTTCAAACTGCACGAACATGGCACGACGGCACGGACCGAAGTGATCGCCGGTTTAACCACCTTCCTGACGATGGTTTATATCGTTTTTGTTAACCCGCAAATTCTTGGCGTGGCTGGCATGGATACCAGCGCCGTCTTTGTTACCACCTGCCTTATTGCTGCATTTGGTAGCATCCTGATGGGGCTATTTGCCAACCTGCCGGTCGCACTAGCGCCAGCTATGGGCCTGAACGCATTCTTTGCTTTCGTGGTCGTTGGCGCCATGGGCCTGTCATGGCAGATCGGTATGGGGGCTATCTTCTGGGGTGCGGTAGGTCTGCTGCTGCTGACCATTTTCCGCGTACGTTACTGGATGATAGCCAATATCCCGGTTAGCCTGCGCGTGGGGATCACCAGCGGTATTGGTCTGTTCATCGGCATGATGGGGCTGAAAAACGCCGGCGTTATCGTGGCGAACAAAGACACCCTGGTGTCCATCGGCAACCTGACCTCCCACAGCGTACTGCTCGGCATTCTGGGCTTCTTTATCATCGCGATTCTGGCGTCACGTAATATTCATGCGGCGGTGCTGATCTCCATCATTGTGACCACGCTGCTGGGCTGGATGCTGGGCGATGTTCATTACAACGGAATCGTCTCAGCGCCGCCGAGCGTAATGTCTGTTATCGGACATGTTGATCTGGCTGGTTCGTTTAACATTGGCCTGGCGGGTGTAATTTTCTCGTTCATGCTGGTCAACCTGTTCGACTCCTCCGGTACGTTGATTGGCGTCACGGATAAAGCTGGTCTGGCGGATGCGAAGGGCAAGTTCCCGCGCATGAAGCAGGCGTTGTATGTGGATAGCGTGTCGTCTGTTACCGGCGCGTTTATCGGGACGTCTTCCGTTACCGCGTATATTGAGTCTTCTTCCGGGGTTTCTGTCGGTGGACGTACTGGCCTGACAGCGGTAGTTGTTGGCTTGCTGTTCCTGCTGGTTATCTTCCTGTCGCCGCTGGCGGGAATGGTGCCGGGCTATGCTGCCGCAGGTGCGCTGATTTATGTTGGTGTGCTGATGACATCAAGCCTGTCGCGCGTGAAGTGGGATGACCTGACAGAAGCAGTTCCGGCGTTTATTACCGCCGTGATGATGCCGTTTAGCTTCTCGATTACCGAAGGTATCGCGCTGGGCTTTATTTCCTACTGTGTGATGAAAATCGGTACCGGACGTTTCCGCGATCTCAGCCCGTGCGTCATTGTTGTCGCGCTGCTGTTTGTGCTGAAGATTGTGTTTATCGACGCGCATTAATGTACACATGCTTCAGTCTTATGATTTAAGGCTGAAGCATAATTTTTTATCACTCATCTCCTGTCAGACCTGCAAATTATCTCTCTTCAATCAAAAGTCTTAAGTGATTTATTCACCGTCCTTCATTGTGATTTGCTAGCCGTGAACTGTTGCTTCATCTGGTGAATTATCTGTTAATAAATTGAAATGTTTTCATTTTGATTTTTTTGAAATATCAAAAATAGCCTTAATAAATGCAGGGGCTATTTCAACTTTCGCACAGGCTTTTTTCGTTACTGTTTCTTATCTCTATTAAAAGGAGTTTAGAAATGAAGAAGACTGTCATTGCGACGTTCTGCGTCTCCCTGTTTTTTCCGTTATTCGCGTATTCGGCTACCAGCGTAACGCTGGATGGTCATTCATTGACACTGGATGATGCCTGGGCCATCGCTCAAGGAGAAAAACAAGTCGACATCGCTTCAACTGCAATGGATCGCGTCGATAAAGCGAACAAACTTTTGATGATTGCTGCCGGTAAAGGGGTTCCTGTTTACGGGCTGACGGTAGGTGTCGGTCTCAACAAAGATAAATCATTGTTCGATGCGCATGGAAAATTGACGCCGGAAGTTATTCAGGCCTCACGTGAATTTAATATCAACGCTCTGCATGCACACGCAGCAGGTGTTGGGCCCGATATGCCGGATGAATTGGTTCGTCTGGCGATGGTGATCCGCCTTAATACGATGTTGACGGGAAATACAGGAGCCCAACCGCAGGTAGCCAAACTGTATCAGCAGTTCCTCAATAAGCATATTACTCCCGTCGTGCCCTCGCGCGGTTCCGTTGGTGAAGCTGATATAACGCTTGCATCACATATTGGCGACGTAATGATTGGTGAGTGGCGTGTTCGTGTGAAAGGCGTCGAGATGGATTCAGCGAAAGCCCTGAAACAGGCGGGCATTGAAAAGCTGGAACCGCTTGGTAAAGATGCTCTCTCAATTCTCTCTTCAAATGCGATATCAACAGCCTACTCCGCTCAGGCCTTACTGGAATCCCGCCAGATCATAAACGTTACACCTGTGGTCTATGGTTTATCTCTGGAGGCGCTTGATGGCAATGTTGCCCCATTCTTGTACCAAAGCTTAAGTGTGCGGCCTTTCCCTGGAATTCAGGATACTGCCGGAAGTATTCGTAATGTACTAACCGGTTCTTATCTTTGGCAGCATCAGGATGGACGACCTTTACAAGATCCGCTCTCTTTCCGTACGACAGTATTTGTTCTTAATGAAGCACGTCGCGAGTGGAATGAAGCCTGGCAAATGCTGGAAATTCAGATGAACAGCTCTGATGACAATCCGGCGGTGATCGTAAATGCCGATCGTTCGTTGGCGGAAAATAGCCAGGTTGAGCAGTACTTCGTGAGCGAAAAAGAGGCCAATGGCGAAACCCTCAGCGGCGCGATTTTCCCAACCTCTAATTTTGAACCTCTGCCTCTGGCGCTGGCAATTCAGAATCTGTCTTTAGCGATGGGGCATTTGGCGCATAACAGCGTACAGCGCACTTTGCATTTATCTGACGAGCATTTCACTGGATTGAGTCGCTTCCTTGCTTCTGACACCAATCAACAAGGACATGCTTTTGGGGCAATTCAGAAGCCACAGGTTGCGCTACTGGCTGATATTCGCGACCTGGTTAATCCGGTATCCCTTGATGGCCAACCGATGGCGGGCACGATTGAAGATACCTATACCAATAATCTCCGGGCGTCCAAACGCTTGAATCAGATCGCTGATGATATGCGTAGCATTTATGGTCTGGAATTGTTGCATGCCAGCCAGGCTATCGATCTAAGAAAACAAAAAAATCCTGACCTGAAGTTGGGAGAGATGACAGGCAAACTTTTTGCCGCTTATCGGGAAAAAGTACCGTTTGTTTCGCAGGATCGGATTTTCAGCGACAACATTGCAGATTCCTCTGCATTAGTCGCATCGTTTCCTGCCGGGACCCTGGTTAATACGCAAGCAGGGAGCAAATGACGAAAATGAAAAAAACCGTTAATGCATCGCGGCGGGCCTTTTTAACGAAAAGCACCATTCTGGCGACGGGAGGTGCGCTGACGGCGCTGGCGGGGAGTGCGCGAGCACAGCTGAGCAGCTGTCAGGCAACGGCGGTTCGTTACCATAAAATTTACGATGTGATTGTGGTGGGAAGTGGTTTTGCTGGGTTAGCTGCTGCGCTCGAAGCGGCCCAGGCAGGCCGCAGTGTACTGGTGATCGATAAAATGCCGGTTTTTGGCGGTAACTCTGCGATTAACGGTGGTGCCGTTGCGGTTGCGGGTTCTCCGTTGCAGGAAAAAGAGGGGATAGTTGACTCTCCTGAGCTGATGTTTAAAGACATGCTTAAAGCCGGGCGGGGGCTTAATGATAAAGATCAACTGAAAATTTTGGTCAGTAATACCATGGCTGCCTATGAGTTTACCCTGCAACATGGCGTGAAATATAAACCGTTTGTCCAGCATTTTGGCGGTCACTCGGTTCCCCGTACGCTGCAAACTGTCGAGAGCTCAGGGGCTGGTATCACCCGGCCCCTGAAAGAGTCTGCTGCAAAAATGGGGGTTGTTTTTCGTTCACGATGCAAGCTGGAATCTTTCCGACTAAACGGCGAGGGGCGAGTGGTTGGTCTGACTGTTCGTGATGGGTATCGTTTCCCTGATGAACAGACGGGTCAGATAAGGCACTACGGCGCACGATACGGCGTGGTGATGTGTTCTGGCGGTTTTTCTAACGATTTACGTTTTCGTAAAATGCAAAACCCCATGCTGGATGAGCGTGTCGACTCCACAAACCATCCTGGTGCGACGTCGGAATGTCTGGTGCAAATGCTACGTATTGGCGCAACACCAGTACAACTTGACCTTATTCAGCTAGGCCCCTGGTCTTCACCAGACGAACGCGGATTTGGTTACGTATCGCAGTTCAATACTATCTCCGGTTTTCCTAATGGAATCATGGTTAACCCACGTACTGGCCATCGCTTCACAAACGAACTTGCCGATCGTAAAGAGCGTGAAGAAGGGATTTTGGCACAAGTCGATGAAAAGGGAGATCCACTTTATCCCATCTGTTTTACCACCCTGGAAGGCGCAAAACAGGCACAAAGCCTGGGGCATGCCCTGCACTATGGCGTGGCCTGGCAATTTGACTCCCTGGAGTTGTTGGCTGCGCATTTCGGTATACCTTACGACGTGCTGACAGAAGAAGTAGATACCTACAATGCCGCCGTAGCCCGTAAGGGGGGCGATCGCATGAAGAAAGATGTGAGTCGTGCAGTTCCACTGGATAAAGGACCATTTGTCGCCGTACGTGTGTGGCCAAAAGTGCACTACATCATGGGTGGAGTACAGATAAATATGCGGACAGAGGTACTTAACGCTGCTGATAGTAAGCCGATCCCAGGTCTGTATGCTGCCGGAGAAGCAACTGCAGGTTCACATGGTGGAAGTCGTCTTGGTAGTTGTGCTGTGGCTGATTGTCTGGTTTTTGGTCGGATTGCAGGCGCCAGCGTTGCTTCTTCGAGCGCAGTGGGTGATGTATTTGATGTTGAGGGAATTTAACATGGCAAAGTTATGGATAGCCCTGTTGCTGCTTATTGGTGGTTTTTCCCAGGTTACAGCTGCGGCGGATGATGAGGCTGCTTTTCATCAGCAACTGAACACAATGACCGTTAAGCCTTATCACCATTCGCTGGAGGCAACCGGACGAGATACATCATGTCAGTTGTGCCATGGCGCCAGTACGCCAGTTGCGGCACCCAATGATAAGTCGTGCCTTAGTTGTCACGGTTCACGCGATCAGGTTGCCGAATTAACGCAACCTAATCCACAAGATAAAAATGCTGAGCCTAACCCGCATGACTCAATGCATTACGGAAAAGATGTTCCTTGTACTGCTTGTCATAACGAGCATAAACCCTCGGTAATTTATTGTAATAATTGCCATCTATTTAAATATCCGGATATGAAGCCATGAGGGAAATCATGCGCGGATTCTTAATAAGAGGCTTCTTTTTTTCTACTGTCAGGGGGGATGCCGCTGTCGGGATTTTCTGCGCCAATTCCGACACAACAACTCAATCAACCTTGTCTGGCATGTCACGCAGACGGAGATATCCAGGGCATATCGACGGATAAAGTGCAGGATAATTTATTCGTTTCACCAGATAAGTATCACGATAGCGTGCATGGCGAGGTGCCATGTATCGCTTGTCATCAGAGTAAACCCGGAAGCGAGGGATTTTCAGTTACCCCTCATGTTTTAAAAGCAGGAGCAGAGAAGAGTTGTGAAAGCTGTCATGGCGTAGTCATGCGCGATACGGTACATGCCGTACAGCAGAGTGTGCATAGTGAAAAGATTGCCAATGGCGAGTTCACCTGTACCTCGTGCCATAACGCACACACCATGACTGCTGGAGAACTAAATCATCCGGGTAAACAACGGGTTGCTGACGACAATTTAATGTGTACGAACTGTCATTCGCGGGCGGGGGTCTTTACGCAGTTGTCAGGGGGAAAAACCTCAACTACTCAGAATCTGGCGCACTCGGCGCTCCCTTATGCTTCTGAGCATCTCAACAGTTTACGCTGCATTGATTGTCATGCTGATATAGCCGATACCACCCTGCATCGAATTCTGCCTGCCTCGCAAGCTGTCAGTTGTGAACAGTGTCATGGAGATAGCGCGTTGCTGACGAGCCGACTGAAAACGTTCGCGCCGGATGAAAATGCACTGGCTGGAAGTCTTTTAGGGAAAGGGCTCTTTGATGAAAGTGTGCTGAGGGAAAAACTCGCGACGGTATCAACGTTACCACCGGTCGTTCGCCAGGTTGATGGTGCTTTGTTTACCAATACCTACATGATTGGTAATAATGGCAGTGGGCAGGCGGATAGTCTGGTGGCCTGGGGATTGGGCGGCCTTGTCGCTTTGTTAATCTGCCATGGTTTGGGACGAATCATCTTGTCTCACCGCGCTATCGATATGTCGATGGATAAACATTATCTTTATACGCTTCCTGTCCGTTGCTGGCACTGGCTGAATGCGCTCTGCTTTACTGCACTGATCGTTAGTGGTTTTGCACTACACTGGGTAAGTGCGCAATTCTCACTTTGGGTCGATGTGCATAATATTGCTGGTGTATCGTTATGTATTATTTGGCTGGGCTTCATCCTGGTGGCGATATGCGGTAACGGGCATCATTATCGAGTAAGCTGGCAAGGTTTTATGGGGCGGTTTACCCGGCAGACACGTTATTATCTATACGGTATTTTTCGTGGCGAATCCCATCCAGAGCAAGCATCGCCAGAGGCTAAATTCAATATCCTCCAACAACTTGGCTATATTGGCGTGATGTTTTTGTTGTTGCCGTCGTTGATAGTGACCGGATTATTCATGATGTATTCTGATCTTACTCCCGAAACGCTATTTTCGTTGCCGGGTAAGCAGGTTGTGGCCTGGCTCCATTATGGTCTGGCTGTGGTTATGATAGCCTTTATCATCGTGCATCTTTATTTATGCAGTACAGGAGATAAGCCAGGATCACTAATTAAAGGTATGATTGACGGTTTCCATCGTTCCAAAAAACTGTAGTAATGAAAATTCTCCCCTTTCCCATACCAGGGGAAGGGGATTAATCTTTAACAACTATGCCCAGCTTTTTTATTTTGCTGTAGAGGGTGTTACTGTTGACACCGAGTAGTTCTGCGGCCCCATCTTTACCTGATATTCTTCCCCCTGTCTGTTTTAATGCCTTTTGAATGTGCTGGCGTATAGCCTCATCAAGCGTGCTGATTGACAAAGTATTCCTCTCTCGGGGGATAATAATATTCAATTCATTAGCTGGGCAACGGAAGAACGCATTCTCTAATAATCCAATTAATTCTGTGATGTTGCCCGGCCAGTTATATTGCAATAATAATCGTAGAGCATCATCCCCTAACACTGGTAGAGTATGGTATTTATGTTGACCTGATAATTTCCTTAAATAATGTGTTAACAACAGAGGGATGTCATCATGGCGATACCGTAGGGGCGGTAAGGTGATTATCTGGCAGAGAATGTTAGCATACCGTTGATTTGTCAGATGGCCTTTAGATATATCGTAGATACCGGAGTTTTGTACCATTGAAAATGGTTGTGTTTGCGTAGCAATAATCTGCAACTGGCAATACTCGCGATAGCTTGCATGGAGTGCGAGTAGAAAAGTTTGCCAGCGCTCGGGAAATGACTTTATTTCTTTTACTAGTAAAGAACCTTGATGTAATATCAAAAACATAGCCATATTAGGTGTTTTATTCAAGTCTATGTTTATTGTTCTATCTACAACCCCACTTCTCATAATAACCAACTGGCCTTGAGGTGTTATCAATCCATAATAACCACTACGGTTGGTTTTTCGTTGTTGAAGTTCTGAGGCTAGTGTTGTTTTTCCTACACCTTCCTCGCCCAGTAGTAAAATAGGTTGCTCACTATTTGCTAATTTATCCAGCGACCTATATAACTGATACAGATGGGAATTGGTTTGACTGATGATAAATTTTTCATTCTCTTCTGGGACAGGAAGTTCTGATAGTGGAACTGGAGTATTATTCACTAAAAGATTTTGTCGTGACAAGGCAATAAAAGCCAGTAATGAGAGCTCTCCTCTCACAGATTCAAATAATTCAGCATGTTGAGGTGTAAAGGCATTTGCATGGTGGCTAAATATACCCATTGCACCAAGTCGTAAACCATCCAAATGCATGCGCATCAGGATAAGCGATTTGATATTACGAAAGCAGGTACTAACCACATATTCAGTCAACGGGCATTGGCTCAGATTGTCGATAACCTGAGTAGAAAAATTATCTGAGTGATTGAATTGTCGGGCAATGTTTTCAGGAATGGGGATGACATCCCTTTTCAATCGTGCCGTTTTATGCGTCGCCAATGCTAAAAACTGGATGCAACGAATATCACTACGGTAGTAGTTAAAGAAAATACCGTCACAAACTATTGAATCTGGTATCGATTGTAGGCAAGCATACATGGATTTCTCCAATTGTGTACTGCTACATAAAGCGGTCCTGAGATGTGAAAATGTCCTGTCCATGGCATATCCATTGTTCACGGTAGACAAAATGTCGGGAAAATATTAGAAATATTTATTGGTATAATTGCAACTGCAATGTCTGGTAACACTATGCCACAATAGTGAAGGAGAAAAAATAGACAAAAGTGAGTTATTGGATTGGTTTACGGAAATAAGAAAATAATCCAGAAGCATAGACACTTACTGGATTATTTAAGAGTACGAAGCAAATTTTCTTTTACGCTTTCACGCGCTGAATGTAGTCACCAAATGCGGTCAGCTGACCGGTCAGATGGTCCAGCGTACTTTGGTCGATCACTTCGCCCGTCTGCGGGTCAACTTTGTTCTGAATGACGCCGCCCATAAATTCAGGCTTGTTCATAACCATGGCGTCAAGGAACACCAGGATCTGACGCAGATGGTACTGGCAGCGCGCGCCGCCAATGGCGCCCATGGAGCTGGTCTGAATCAGCACTGGTTTGCCCGATAACGGCTGATCCGGCAGACGAGACAGCCAGTCGATAGCGTTCTTCAGTCCGCCGGGTACTGAATAGTTATATTCCGGCGTCACGATGACAACACCGTCAGCCTTCCTGATTTGCTCTGCCAGCGCTTCTACGCTTGCCGGAAAACCTTCTTCCTGCTGGAGATCGGCATCGTACAGTGGGATATCACCAATCGATGGTAACGCGTTCACTTCCATGCCCGCTGGAGCAATCTTAGGCAGCGTACGGGCAACCATTCCATTAAACGAACCTTTGCGCAGACTTCCCAGTAACGTAACAACATTCAATGTTTCAGACATGGTAACTCCTGTTTCATCATGAAGGTTAAATCAGCTAAGCGTATAGCTCTTCGCTGCGCATAATTGAGAGAATCGAATCAGACGACCCGTAGGCTCATTGGCGCGAGTCTGGATATCCGGCAAACTTTTCCAGTCCTGTTTACCATCAAACTCCCAAACCTTGAGTTTTTCAATGGTTGGCGTAACCGCAACCGACCACACCAGCACATCTTCCGCATCGCAAATGGCTTCAACCTGCGCAACGTGGGCACATTTCAGACGTCCTGCACCGGGTAAAAGCTGGAGTTCGCGCGGGTCGTCATTGCACACATCGCCGGTGAGTTTGAGTACGCTCTGGCGCAACGTAATGAGCTGCGCGCGTGCTTCGTTGGGGTCGTTTTGATTGTTGATCCACAGATTTTCGTTGCTGGAGAAGCGCCAGGTTTCCGCTGAATTCGGATTGTGAAAGCCGCGGGTAGCCCGCTGAAGCTCCAAATCCAGGCCGCACGTTCCTTCCGTCGTTAGCGCAACGCCGACGATATTCCCGGCATAAGAAATCGAAAACCCCGGCAGGTTCGTATCGCGAAAAACGGGTTTTCCTTTGGCCTGAGTAACAATCTCGGGCAGCGTGCTGGTGCCGTAAAGCATAAACATCAGTTCGGCGAGAAGACTTCGGGAAGCCAGGAAACGTGTTCGGCGATGAACGGGTAGATCTCTTGCTTCGATATGACATGGAGAAGGGAGGCGAGCTGAAACCAGGTGTCCCTCCGTAAGAATCCCTCTGGCAAAATGTGTCGCCATTTGTCGCTCCGTGAGTAATGGTCCGTGATAATTACCAGAGTAACATTTACGCGCCTTCCAGGCAGGCTTTGCTGCCCAAAAAGTAAGCTGAAATGGAATACATTACGCGATATTTACATTTCTGTTGCCAGAATAGTCGATTCAGCAACAAAGTGGCGGCGGATCGTCAGGACATATCGCGATAAAGCGCCTTGATCGTGTCTTTCAACCAGACGATCTTAGGATTATGACTGTTACGTTTATGCCAAAGAAGGGTGAAGGGTACGCGCATTTTTTCCAACTGCGCGGCATCAAAAGGCATTGGGCGCGCCACCAGCGGAAGCTGGTGGAGTTGGTTATAACGCTGGCAATAAACCGGAGCTGTGGCTATCAGCGCGTGTTCCGGCTGGGCGGCCATGAACAGCGATTGCTCAAAACCGGGCAGACATAACGCGATATTGCGCGCGCGCCCCATCTCTTGCAGTACTTCATCCAACGCCCAGGTATCGCTTTGCTCCCAGCTAATGCTGATGTGCGGATAGCGCAGAAAAGTGTCCAGATTCCACTCTTCCTGCAGTGCGGGATGATCTTCACGTAGCCAGACGCAGGGCAGATCGGAAAACAGCACTTCATGGTCGATCGACAGCGGCAATAAACTTAACAGTTCACGCGAGCGTGGATGGCTTTCACGCCCGGTAAAACCGATATCCACTTCGCCGCGAATAATCGCATCCAGCGAATCATAGTCCCAGTTGCGAATTTTGATCGTCGCCTGAGGATAACGCTGATAAATCTGCCTGGAAAGCGCGTTGAACATGATCATCACCAGCGGCGTTTCGGCCACCAGATCAAACTTTAGCCCGCGCGGCGCTTCATGGTGTGGCTTATCCAGCAACTGGTTGCTCATCTGCATCCACTCTGCCAGGTTCTGTTCCATGCTGACCATCAGCGGCGTTGGCGTTAGCCCCAGCGGGGTGTTTACAAACAGCGGATCGTCAAACCAGGCCCTTAACTTCGACAACGATTTACTCACCGCCGACGGCGTGACGTTCATCCGTTTGGCGGTTTTGGTGACGCTGCGCTCCTGCATCAACAGCTGCAGGCAGAGTAATAAATTAAGATCGAGACTGCTGAGGGATTTCTTCATGAGTTGGCGCGGACCGGTTAGGTGCAACAGTGATAATCAGCATGATACTCACTATGCTACAGCCAATCAGAATCCCGATCAGCATATTCAACGCATCAAGGCCGAGCACCGCCGCCAGCCAAATCCACAGCGAGGAACCGCAAACCTGCGCAATACCTAACGCCGAGCTGGCAACGCCCGCGCGCAGCGAGAACGGACCCAGTGCCTGGCTCATGGCGACACCAAAACCAACCGAGAACCCCGCGCAGATTAAAGTCAGCCCAAACAGCGTTACTGCGTGTGAGGCGGCAAGGGTTAACACCACACCTGCACACAGAAACAGCACCTGCGAGGTCAACATCAGAACGCGAGGCTTAAACACGCTCAGAGCGAATGGTGTGGAGAAAGAGACAGCCATGCTGATGCCTGCGGTCATGGCCATGGTGGTGGCGTACTCGCCGCGGTCGAAGCCCATCACTTCCATCAACAGCACTGGGGAGGTATTCACGAAGGTCAGGATCACCGACACGCTGAGGGTGGTAATAGCCAGGCGGCTTAAGAAAAAGCGGTTAACCAGAGATTCGGACAGATGATTCTTTTCCGCAGAGGGCGGGAGCATCGCTGGGCGCGATTCTCGCAGGACAAACACCGACAGCAGGCAAACAGCCACCCCCATACCGATCATCGTGTAGAACAGGCTCTGCCACGGGTATTTGAGCATGATCAGATGCCCCATCACTGGAGCCAGCACCGGCACAATACAGGTAATTCCGTTCAACAGCGACAGTACCTTCGCCCGGCGGCGATCGTCGAGCGTATCGCGCAGAATAGCGAAGGCCACCACATAGCAGCAACCTGCGCCTGTGCCCTGAATAAAGCGGCCAATAAGAAACGGCGTACCGCTTTCGGCGAATGAACACAGCGCAGAGGCGAAAATAAAGATGAGGGCGCCGACAATAGCGACGGGTTTGCGTCCTGACCGATCGGCAATTTTTCCCGCGAACAGCATCGCCGTCGCCATTCCCGCCAGATAAACCGAAAACGCGATATGCAGTTGCGCCTCGCTGGCCTGTAAATCGGCAGCAATACGGGGCAGCCCTACCAGATACATATCAATACCGGCGGGATAAAGTAACACCAGGGCGAAACTGCAGATTAGAAAGCGTGTCATAGCGACCTCATGAGGAATGTGGCGCTAAGCATACGGTCATAGAGTCAACTGCACGAGTTGCCATTTGGACAACAGTAATTTCCTGAAAGGAAATTACTGTTGTGGATGCGATAACGATTCACTCGTTCCCGGTATTCAGTGTGTATTCGCATTTTGCCCAAAGGGGTTTAATGGCATAGGCCGCACCGTTGAACGGAAATTCTGCGTTTTTAGTTTGTTGAGCGTGTAACAGGGTGTCAATTTCCGTATTGATAATTGCTTTCGCTTTGGAGTGATATCGCTGTAGTGAAATCTTGCTTAACTTATCGGGTAATCTCACAAAGCTGTAGTTTTTGGCGGTATCGTAAACACCGTCTTTGACCTTCATTTTACTGCCGGAAGGGATGCCCATTTTAAGGTCATAGCTTTTAAGTCCAGCAATCCGTTCTGCTACGGTGATTTTTTCCGTTCGCTTAATATTCTTGCTGATCAGCAGCACTTTATTTCGTTGGTACCAGGCCTCAAATATTTGCACTTTGCCCACGTTTTCTTCATACGAGCGCCGATTTGATTCAGGAAACAGAAAACTATTCGAGTTGTGGATTTTTTGCTCGTTCTCGGTGAGTGAAGCCACGTTATCTTTGTTTTGCAATGCTTGCTCTGCCTGGGGGCGATAAATATGCAGCAGGCGATCGGCAAGTGTAAGCACTGCGTCATAAAGGGTGTTCGATTGGATGAGTTCCAATAGGTTATGGCGATCTATCGTGATTTGGCAAAATTCGCGATCCCAATCGATGGACTCATGCTCTTTTTTTTCTTCATCCTTTTGAGTTTTATCAGGTGAGATGGTTGTAAATTTCCAGCGATAGGGCGTTGTCTGCGGTGTCTTCAAATACTGCAGGATGTCAAAAAGCCAGTGGTGAATATCAGTGGCGTAAACGCCGATATAAACGTTCAGGATACGCTGAGCATCATGTTCTGATTCTTGAGCGATCACACTATCAATAAATGGTTCACAACCCTGTTTTTCAAGATGTTGCTTGATGGTTTTATAATCATAGCTTTCACGTATTCCTCTGAAGGCTAATCCACCGGAGATCTCCGCGAAGGGTGCCAGCCATTGAGGGAGTGCGCTGTGTTTTTGCCGATAATCCGCAATGAGAAGGAAAACGGTCTCGGATAAAATCGCCACTCTATCGATAGAAAAATAGTTATCTAATTTTTCTAATAGTAGGTTGCCGTGTGAATGGGCGATGGAAAGATCCTGATGGCAATAGCCCTGCCGCATTTCTGTCGGAATGGCGGGGCAACCGGTTTGACAGCTGGTCAAAATGGCAAACAGATCGTCACGAATAAATTGCTCACGGAGGGTAATCTGATGCTGGTAGACCCCTCTGCGTTGCTCAGGTGGATGATTCATCTCCCCCCATGTCTTCAGGCTGACGTTACCTTTATCAAAACCGTCATACAGTGGGTTCATAAATGCGAGAGCATTCATAAGAGGAGCCTCTTTTTCCTCCTCTGCGCCCACGACATAGTTATCTGATTTGAAAATCTCATTAATTTTAGCACTTTGGGCTTGCAGCGCAGTGAGGACGCGATGTTGTTCTTCAAACCAATGGCGGTAGTCGGCAAGGGTATAAAGATGGCGAGCTTTAAAGATAAGAAGAAGTAACTGCTCGCTTATCGCCTCGTATATATCCGCAAATGGGAGGCGATCGCCAGAGAGAAAATCGCTGAAAACCTGTTTTTGATGATCGGAAAGGGCCATTGATTCTCCATTTTTTGTGACTCTCGTCACAAAATTAACATGCGAATGCCGTGCCGAAAAAAGAGAGAACCCGGGAGGTACAATCATGACATTCTTCGAAGCTGCTTTGAAAATTATCAGCCTTTTTTTATAAGTCAATATATAAAACTAATACCAAATAAAAAATAATTTATTGAACCAAATAAGGCAAGTAATAAAAATATGCGAATTCTTTTTATAATAAATACTATTTTACATCAAATTATATAATTTATTTTTTATTTTGATTTATTTGGTGTGTTGAATATCATTGATGTCAGCGAGGCATGAGCCCGTTACGTTGATAAAGGTGATAAATATGTTTAGCGATCTCTTTGATTATATTCGTGAAAATCCTATCAAGTCTCTCGCGGTCGTGGCGGTGACCGTCGCGACCGGTGGCGCGGCAGCGGTCATGGCACCAGCCATAGGCGCAGCGGCGAGTGCTGCGGGGTTGGGCGTGGCCGGTGGGACCTTAAGCGGTGCGGCGGCCTCTTCTGCTGGACTCGCTACGTTAGGCGGTGGGAGCCTGGCTTCTGGTGGCCTGGGTATGGCGGGAGGAAAGGCCGTCGTCACCACGGTTGGCGCGGTCATTGGAGGCAGCACCTCCGGCAGTGTTGCCAAATCCTTATCAACTGATTAATACATTATTTGGAGGCAATTAATTATGGGTATTGTTGCGGCAGGTTTACGCGAGTGGAACTATCAAAAAATTAATCGATTAACTCGCGCCGGTTTTAGCGACGGCACTATCGCCAGTGCGATTAACGATGATCTAATCGAGCGCAATATTGCGTTCCCCTCACCGTTAACTGGCGGGGATGTTGAGTCATACAAAAAATTATCGTTTCTTGCAGGTGAGCGCTCGTTGATTTCAGAGTCTAAAATTCGCGCACTCACCGACGAGTGCGGGGCTGACGCCATGGAATGCTGATCATTTGGAGCCGCGGAGAATCCGAAAAGCAGGGATTCTCCGCTTTTTTTGTGCCTGCTTTTCGTTTCTCGACCCACGCACGATCTCAAATGAAAAGCCAAAATTTAGAGCCTACTTACCAATACAGAAACTGGAGAAAATCCGTCCAAGCAGATCGTCGGAGGTAAATTCCCCGGTGATCTCACTGAGGTTCTGCTGCGCCAGACGTAGCTCCTCTGCCAGAAGTTCTCCGGCCCATGCTCCGAGCAGTTGGGCTTTGCCTTGCTCAAGATGTTCCGCCGCTTCTGCCAGCGCCTGCAGATGACGACGGCGCGCCAGAAAGCCGCCTTCCATATTGGTTTCAAAGCCCATGCTCTGCTTGAGATGATTACGCAGCACGTCAACGCCTTCCCCGGTACGCGCGGAGAGGCGAACCAGTGAGTGGCCATTTACTTCGCTAAGGCCCAGCGTCTCACCGGTAATGTCCGCTTTGTTACGCACTACGGTAATCGGCAGTTTAGCTGGCAGACGGGCAATAAAGTCTGGCCAGATGTCAGCCGGGTCTACGGCGTCGGTGGTGGTGCCATCAACCATAAACAGTACTCGGTCGGCCTGTTCGATTTCCTGCCAGGCTCGTTCGATACCAATGCGTTCAACTTCATCGCTGGCATCACGCAGACCGGCTGTGTCGATGATATGCAGCGGCATCCCGTCGATATGAATATGCTCACGCAGCACATCGCGGGTTGTCCCGGCGATGTCGGTGACAATGGCTGCCTCACGGCCAGCCAGGGCGTTTAACAGGCTTGATTTCCCGGCGTTAGGACGCCCGGCAATCACCACCTTCATCCCTTCGCGCAGCAGGCTGCCCTGACGCGCTTCGGCACGAACGGCATCAAGATCGCTGATAACGCTGTTGAGTTGCGCTTCAATCTTGCCGTCAGACAGGAAGTCGATTTCTTCATCCGGAAAGTCGATCGCCGCTTCCACATAGATGCGCAGGTGAGTGAGCGCTTCCACAAGATGATTTACCCGTGCGGAAAATGCGCCCTGCAACGAGTTTAGCGCCGAGCGAGCGGCTTGCTCTGAGCTGGCATCGATCAGGTCGGCAATCGCCTCTGCCTGGGCTAAATCGAGCTTATCATTGAGAAATGCGCGCTCGGAGAATTCACCTGGTCTGGCAATGCGCAGCCCGGGAATGGTCAGAATACGTTTGAGCAGCAGATCAAGAATCACCGGGCCGCCGTGGCCCTGAAGCTCTAAAACGTCTTCGCCGGTAAAGGAGTTCGGGCCGGGGAACCACAGGGCAATCCCCTGATCCAGCGCGCTGCCATCCGCGTCTTTAAACGGCAGATAGTCGGCATAACGCGGTTTTGGCAGTTTTCCCAGTACGGTTTCTGCGACTTCACGTGCCTTCAGGCCGGAGATACGCAGGATACCCACGCCACCACGTCCCGGAGGGGTGGCCTGAGCGACGATGGTGTCGTTATGGCTCATGGTTTGTCTCTTCTTAATACAATAAAAAAGGCGGTCTAAAATGACCGCCCTTTACTTTATGTTCCGTTTGCCGGATGGCGGCTTCGCCTAATCCGGCCTACACCGAATCAGGAGTTTTTCTTCTCGCGGCTATGCAGCCCACGCTTCTCCAGACCACGGTAAATCAGCTGCTGCTGAATAATGGTTACCAGGTTGCTGACGATATAGTACAGCACCAGACCTGACGGGAACCACAGGAAGAACACGGTGAAGATGACCGGCATAAAGGTCATGATCTTCTGCTGCATCGGGTCGGTCACGGTGGTCGGAGACATCTTCTGAATGAAGAACATCGTCACGCCCATCAGGATCGGCAGGATGTAGTACGGGTCCTGTGCGGACAGGTCATGGATCCACAGAGCGAACGGCGCATGACGCAGTTCAATGGAGCCCATCAGCATGTAGTACAACGCCAGGAAGATTGGCATCTGGATGATCAGCGGGAAGCAGCCGCCCAGCGGGTTAACCTTCTCAGCTTTGTACAGGGCCATCATCTCTTGGCTCTGACGCTGTTTGTCATCGCCCAGACGCTCACGCATAGCCTGAATCTTAGGCTGCAGCATACGCATCTTCGCCATGGAGGTGTACTGCGCTTTGGTCAGCGGGTACATGATGCCACGAACGATAAAGGTGATAACGATGATGGAGAAGCCCCAGTTACCCAGGAAGCTATGGATCCACTTCAGCAGTTTAAACAGCGGCTGAGAGATGAACCACAGCCAGCCGTAATCCACGGTCAGATCCAGGTGCGGTGCAACGGCCGCCATTTTATCCTGAATTTCCGGGCCGACCCACAGGGTGCTGGTCATCGCGCCAGTCTGGCCAGGCTGAACCAGTACCGGCTGTGATTTATAGCCGATAGCGGCAATGCCGTTACCCAGATTAGCGGTGTAGAAATTGTTGGTACCGTCGTTACGCGGAACCCATGCCGTTGCGAAATACTGTTGCAACATTGCGACCCAGCCGTCTTTAGCGTTGACGTTCAGGTTTTCGTTTTCAGCAATGGTGTCGAATTTGTATTTCTCATACTTCTCATCCGGCGTGGAGTACGCCGCGCCACGGAAAGTGTGCAGCGCAAAGTTGCTGCTCCCGGTGTCGCGATGAGATGGCAGATTGATGGATTGCTTCAGCTGACCAAAGGTGGAGACTTCCAGCGGTTTTTCGCCGGCGTTCTGCACGCTGTAGTTAACGTTGACAGCATATTCACCACGCTTGAGGACAAACGTTTTAGTGAATGTGTTACCCGCTGCGTCAGTATAGGTCATCGGGATCTGCAGTTCGTTCTGACCGTCAGCCAGTACAAACGCGTCTTTTTCGACGTTGTACAGCGGACGCGGGCCGTTAGCCGGGTTATCCGGGCCGTCACGACCTGTCAGGCCACTCTGTGCCTGGTAGATGAACTGTGGCGTGGTTTCCAGTAACTGGAACGGTTCGGTAGAACCGAGTTCTTTCGGGTAAGCTGGCAGTGAAGCCTGTTCCACATCACCACCACGGGTGTTGATGGTCAGATCAAGCACGTCAGTTTTAACCGTAATCAGTTTCCCCTGGCCACTGGCCGGTACGCCCTGGTCTGCGGCGCTACCCGCTGCGGTGGTCGTTGTCTGCGTGGTCTGTTGGGCCTGAGGTTGCGGGTTTTTATCCTGCTCCCAGGCTTGCCAGATCATGAAAGACACGAACAGCAAAGCGATGACTAAAAGATTGCGTTGCGAATCCATCGTTAGTGTTCTCTGGTATCAAATGGTCCGGGCGGGACGGGATCGTCACCACCAGGGTGTAAAGGGTGGCATTTTAATACGCGTTTCACCGTCAACCAACTGCCTTTTATCACTCCAAACCTGCGCAATGCCTCAATTCCGTAGCTCGAACAGGTTGGAGTGAAACGGCAATGCGGCCCAAGCAGCGGACTGATCAGGCGTTGATAGACCCGAATGAGGGCTATCAGGACCCGCGAGCCAGGCGACAATGGCGACGCCATAATTTTTCCAACGCTTCCGAGAGAGCACGGTTATCGAGGTCAGCAACCCCTTTTTTCGCCACCACCACGAAATCCATTGCTGGAAGCTCGTGCTGACGTAAACGGAAGCTTTCACGCGTCAGACGTTTAATCCGATTGCGTTCATGCGCACGCTTAACATTTTTCTTGGCGACTGTAAGACCGATACGGGGATGCCCCAGCGAATTCAGGCGGCCGAGGATGGTGATTTGCGGCGTGCCAGCCCGTTGTGGCTGCTGGAAGACGAATGTGAAATGAGTGGGAGTTAACAAACGTAACTCCCTGGGAAATGCGAGCTTAACCACTCAGGGGCTAGCTTTTATTACTTAGAAACGGTCAGACGAGAACGGCCTTTAGCACGACGACGTGCCAGAACCTGACGACCATTTTTATTAGCCATACGAGCACGGAAGCCGTGAGAACGGTTGCGCTTCAGTACAGACGGTTGAAAAGTGCGTTTCATGGCGATTTCTACCTAAACTTGAATAAATTCACTGACTTTTGCGTATACCCGAACGAGTTTCGAACGACTTACGCCACAGTGTGGGTGATTAAAGAGGCCGGATTGTAATAATTGTACACTCCGGAGTCAATTCTCTTTCCTTATTTCCCGCTTTTTTCCGCACGGTTTCGCGTAAAAAACAGGCAGCGTTGACGCCGTAAGGCGACCGTTACTCGCTGGGGGTAAGAATTATACGGGCTGGTGGATAAAGCGCAAGGATCGCACGGGATCTTTATTAGATCGTTTAAGCAGTAAAGCATCTTTACTCATTAATTTTTTCAATATGCGCGCTAAAACCTGCAGCACTTCTCCAGGATCGTTTACACTTAGCCGATTCTGGATCATCCTGTGGATAAATCGGGAAGAATCTGTGAGAAACAGAAGATCTCTTTCTCAGTTTACGCTATGATCCGCGGTCCCGATCGTTTCAATGGATCCTGATCGGGGAAAAATTGCAGATAGCAATTCGCACGTCACCCTTTGCATAGGGTCTTGTCGATGTGCGTCAACAATCATGAATGTTTCAGCCTTTGTCATTTATCGACTTTTGTTCGAGTGGAGTCCGCCGTGTCACTTTCGCTTTGGCAGCAGTGTCTTGCCCGATTGCAGGATGAGTTACCAGCCACAGAGTTCAGTATGTGGATACGCCCGTTGCAGGCGGAACTGAGCGATAACACGCTGGCTTTGTATGCGCCAAACCGTTTCGTGCTCGATTGGGTAAGGGATAAATACCTTAATAATATTAATGGATTACTCAATAACTTCTGTGGAGCGGATGCCCCACAGCTGCGCTTTGAAGTCGGTACTAAACCCGTCACGCAAACGCTGAAGACGCCGGTGAACAACGTTGTTGCGCCCGCTTACGTAGCGCAGCAAGTGCAACCGCAACGCGCCGCTCCGGCAGCGCGCCCAGGCTGGGATAACGTCCCGGCCCCGGCAGAACCTACCTATCGTTCTAACGTCAACGTCAAACACACGTTTGATAACTTCGTTGAAGGTAAATCTAACCAACTGGCGCGCGCGGCGGCACGTCAGGTGGCGGACAATCCTGGCGGCGCCTACAATCCGTTATTCCTTTATGGCGGTACGGGTCTGGGTAAAACTCACCTGCTGCACGCCGTCGGTAACGGCATAATGGCGCGTAAGCCAAACGCGAAAGTGGTGTATATGCACTCCGAGCGTTTTGTGCAGGATATGGTTAAAGCCCTGCAAAACAACGCGATCGAAGAGTTTAAACGCTACTACCGCTCCGTTGACGCGCTGCTGATTGACGATATCCAGTTCTTCGCGAATAAAGAACGATCGCAGGAAGAGTTTTTCCACACCTTTAACGCCCTGCTGGAAGGCAATCAGCAGATCATCCTGACCTCGGATCGCTATCCGAAGGAGATCAACGGCGTTGAAGATCGTCTGAAATCCCGCTTCGGCTGGGGACTGACTGTGGCGATCGAACCACCTGAGCTGGAAACGCGCGTCGCGATCCTGATGAAAAAAGCCGACGAAAACGACATTCGTCTGCCCGGGGAAGTGGCGTTCTTTATTGCCAAACGTCTACGCTCTAACGTGCGTGAACTGGAAGGCGCATTGAACCGCGTGATCGCCAACGCCAATTTTACCGGCCGGGCGATTACTATCGATTTCGTGCGTGAAGCGCTGCGCGATCTGCTGGCTTTGCAGGAAAAACTGGTCACCATCGACAATATTCAGAAGACGGTGGCGGAGTATTACAAAATCAAAATTGCGGATCTGCTTTCTAAGCGTCGATCTCGCTCGGTAGCTCGTCCGCGCCAGATGGCGATGGCGCTGGCAAAAGAGCTCACTAACCACAGTCTGCCGGAAATTGGCGACGCGTTTGGTGGGCGTGACCATACTACCGTGCTTCATGCCTGCCGCAAGATTGAGCAGTTGCGTGAAGAAAGCCATGATATTAAAGAAGATTTCTCCAATTTAATCAGAACATTATCTTCGTGACGCTATGAAATTTACCGTTGAACGTGAACATTTATTAAAACCGCTTCAGCAGGTCAGCGGCCCGCTGGGTGGACGTCCTACACTGCCTATTCTCGGAAACCTGCTGCTGCAGGTTGCTGACGGTGCGCTTTCGCTGACCGGTACCGATCTCGAAATGGAGATGGTGGCGCGCGTGGCGCTGATCCAGCCGCATGAACCTGGTGCGACCACCGTTCCGGCGCGTAAATTCTTCGATATTTGCCGCGGGTTGCCGGAAGGCGCGGAGATTGCCGTTCAACTGGAAGGCGACCGTATGCTGGTGCGTTCTGGTCGCAGCCGTTTCTCGCTGTCTACGCTGCCTGCTGCCGACTTCCCGAATCTGGACGACTGGCAGAGCGAAGTCGAATTTACCCTGCCGCAGGCTACGATGAAGCGTCTGATTGAAGCCACGCAGTTTTCGATGGCGCATCAGGACGTACGTTACTACTTAAACGGCATGCTGTTTGAAACCGAAGGGGAAGAGCTGCGTACCGTGGCGACCGACGGTCACCGCCTGGCGGTCTGTTCAATGCCTGTCGGTCAGCCGTTGCCAAGCCATTCGGTGATCGTACCGCGTAAAGGCGTGATTGAACTGATGCGTATGCTCGACGGCGGTGATAACCCGCTGCGCGTGCAGATTGGCAGCAACAACATTCGTGCGCACGTGGGCGACTTTATCTTCACTTCCAAGCTGGTTGACGGTCGGTTCCCGGATTATCGCCGCGTATTGCCGAAGAATCCGGACAAACATCTGGAAGCCGGTTGCGATATCCTCAAACAGGCATTTGCTCGTGCGGCGATCCTCTCTAACGAGAAATTCCGCGGCGTGCGTCTGTATGTCAGCGAAAACCAGCTCAAAATCACCGCCAACAACCCGGAGCAGGAAGAAGCAGAAGAAATTCTGGATGTCTCCTATCCTGGTACTGAGCTGGAAATCGGCTTTAACGTGAGCTACGTACTGGACGTTCTGAACGCGCTGAAGTGCGAGAACGTGCGTATTCTGCTGACCGATTCCGTATCGAGCGTACAGATTGAAGATGCAGCGTCACAATCTGCAGCCTATGTCGTCATGCCTATGCGCTTGTAAAGAATATCGGGCTATCTTACTTGTTATTCTGGCTCCGGGCAGTGCTCGCAATCCTCACGTACTTCAGTACGCTCCGGTTGCTGTGCGCTGGCCGTAACCAGACTAACTGCGACGATAACGCCCTGGTTATGAGTTGATATGTCGCTATCCCGACTCCTGATTAAAGATTTCCGCAATATTGAAAATGCGGATCTCGCTTTATCTCCCGGCTTTAACTTTCTGGTTGGCGCGAACGGCAGCGGCAAAACCAGCGTGCTGGAAGCCATCTATACGCTCGGCCACGGCCGGGCGTTTCGCAGTTTGCAGATTGGTCGCGTCATTCGCCACGAGCAGGAGTCGTTTGTTTTACACGGGCGTTTGCAAGGGGAAGAGCGTGAGACGTCGATTGGTCTGACGAAAGACAAACTGGGCGACAGCAAAGTGCGTATTGACGGCACTGACGGGCACAAGGTTGCAGAACTGGCGCACCTGATGCCGATGCAACTGATCACGCCAGAGGGGTTTACTTTACTCAATGGCGGCCCCAAATATAGAAGAGCATTCCTTGACTGGGGATGCTTTCACAATGAAGCCGGATTTTTCACCGCCTGGAGCAACCTGAAACGACTGCTCAAGCAGCGTAATGCGGCGCTGCGCCAGGTGAGTCGTTATGAGCAACTGCGCCCGTGGGATAAAGAACTGATCCCGCTGGCGGAACAAATCAGCACCTGGCGCGCGGAGTACAGCGCCGGTATCGCGCAGGATATGGCGGATACCTGCCAGCAGTTTCTTCCCGAGTTTTCTCTCTCCTTCTCATTCCAGCGCGGCTGGGAGAAAGAGACTGATTATGCCGAAGTGCTGGAACGCAGTTTTGAACGCGATCGCATGTTGACCTACACCGCGCACGGCCCGCATAAGGCGGATTTCCGCATTCGTGCCGACGGTGCGCCGGTGGAAGACACGTTGTCGCGTGGGCAGCTAAAGCTGCTGATGTGCGCCTTACGTCTGGCGCAAGGGGAGTTCCTGACCCGTGAAAGCGGACGGCGCTGCCTGTACCTGATAGATGATTTTGCCTCTGAACTGGATGACGCGCGTCGCGGGCTGCTGGCCAGCCGCTTAAAAGCCACGCAATCTCAGGTCTTTGTCAGCGCAATCAGCGCTGAACACGTTATAGACATGTCCGATGAAAATTCGAAGATGTTTACCGTGGAAAAGGGTAAAATAACGGATTAACCCAAGATAAAATGAGCGAGAAACGTTGATGTCGAATTCTTATGACTCCTCCAGTATCAAAGTCCTGAAAGGACTGGATGCGGTGCGTAAGCGCCCTGGTATGTATATCGGCGACACGGATGACGGCACCGGTCTGCACCACATGGTATTCGAGGTGGTAGATAACGCTATCGACGAAGCGCTCGCGGGTCACTGTAAAGATATCGTGGTAACGATTCACGCTGATAACTCCGTGTCCGTTACCGATGATGGCCGTGGTATCCCGACCGGTATTCACCCGGAAGAAGGCGTTTCGGCGGCAGAAGTTATCATGACCGTTCTGCACGCAGGCGGTAAATTCGATGATAACTCCTATAAAGTTTCCGGCGGTTTGCACGGCGTGGGTGTTTCTGTCGTTAACGCCTTGTCGCAGAAACTGGAGCTGGTGATTCGTCGTGAAGGCAAAGTGCATCAGCAAACTTACGTGCACGGTGTGCCGCAGGCGCCACTGGCGGTAACCGGCGAAACAGAACTGACCGGGACTCAGGTCCGTTTCTGGCCAAGCCACGAAACCTTTACTAATGTCGTTGAGTTTGAATACGACATTCTGGCGAAGCGTCTACGTGAGCTGTCCTTCCTGAACTCCGGCGTCTCTATTCGTCTGCGCGACAAGCGCGACGGCAAAGAAGATCATTTCCACTATGAAGGTGGCATTAAGGCGTTTGTTGAATACCTCAACAAAAATAAAACGCCGATCCACCCGAATATCTTCTACTTCTCCACTGAAAAAGACGGTATCGGCGTTGAAGTTGCGCTGCAGTGGAACGATGGTTTCCAGGAAAACATCTACTGTTTCACCAACAACATTCCACAGCGTGACGGCGGTACTCACCTTGCAGGCTTCCGTGCGGCGATGACCCGTACCCTGAACGCCTACATGGACAAAGAAGGCTACAGCAAAAAAGCGAAAGTCAGCGCCACCGGTGACGATGCCCGTGAAGGTCTGATTGCCGTTGTTTCTGTGAAAGTACCGGATCCGAAGTTCTCCTCACAGACCAAAGATAAGCTAGTCTCCTCTGAGGTGAAATCGGCGGTAGAACAGCAGATGAACGAACTGCTGAGCGAATACCTGCTGGAAAACCCATCTGACGCGAAAATCGTCGTTGGCAAAATTATCGATGCTGCGCGTGCCCGTGAAGCTGCACGCCGCGCGCGTGAAATGACCCGTCGTAAAGGCGCGCTGGACTTAGCCGGTCTGCCGGGCAAGCTGGCGGACTGTCAGGAACGCGACCCAGCCCACTCTGAACTGTATCTGGTGGAAGGGGACTCCGCGGGCGGATCTGCGAAGCAGGGCCGTAACCGTAAAAACCAGGCGATTCTGCCGCTGAAGGGTAAAATCCTCAACGTCGAGAAAGCGCGCTTTGACAAGATGCTCTCCTCTCAGGAAGTCGCGACGCTGATCACCGCGCTCGGCTGTGGCATCGGTCGTGACGAGTACAACCCGGACAAACTGCGTTATCACAGCATCATCATCATGACCGATGCGGACGTCGACGGCTCGCACATTCGTACGCTGCTGTTGACCTTCTTTTATCGTCAGATGCCGGAAATCGTTGAGCGCGGCCACGTTTACATTGCACAGCCACCGCTGTACAAAGTGAAAAAAGGCAAGCAGGAACAGTACATTAAAGATGACGAAGCGATGGATCAGTACCAAATTTCTATCGCTCTGGATGGCGCAACGCTGCATACCAATGCCAGCGCACCAGCCCTGGCGGGTGAAGCATTAGAAAAACTGGTTTCTGAATACAACGCGACGCAGAAAATGATCGGCCGTATGGAACGTCGTTTCCCGAAAGCGCTGCTGAAAGAACTGGTTTATCAACCGACGCTGGCTGAAGACTGCCTGTCTGATGAAGCGAAAGTGACGGCCTGGGTTTCCCAGTTGGTTAACGTGCTGAATGAAAAAGAAATGCACGGCAGCACCTGGAACAGCTTCGTGCGTAAAGACGCTGAACTGAACCTGTTCGAACCGGTGATCCGTGTGCGTACCCACGGTGTCGATACCGATTATCCGCTGGAGCATGAATTTGTGACCGGTGGCGAATACCGTCGTATTTGTACGCTCGGCGAGAAGCTGCGCGGGCTGATCGAAGACGATGCGTTTATCGAACGTGGCGAACGTCGTCAGCCAGTAGCAAGCTTTGAGCAGGCGCTGGAATGGTTGCAGAAAGAGTCTCGTCGTGGTCTCGCTATCCAGCGTTATAAAGGTCTGGGTGAGATGAACCCAGAACAGCTGTGGGAAACCACCATGGACCCGGAAAGCCGTCGCATGCTGCGCGTTACCGTGAAGGATGCGATCGCCGCCGACCAGCTGTTCACCACGCTGATGGGTGATGCCGTTGAACCTCGTCGTGCGTTTATCGAAGAAAACGCCCTGAAAGCGGCGAACATCGATATTTAACCTGCACCCGGGCCTGCTCCTGTAGGCCTGTGACCGATCGACAAAAGGGGAATCTCGATTCCCCTTTCTATCCCCCTTTTCGTAGCTGTTTTTTGAGCGGAATCGCGTTAGCATGAGGACGGACTCATTTCATCCGGGGAACTCATGGCTATCAAACTTATTGCTATCGACATGGATGGCACACTTCTGCTGCCCGATCACACCATTTCACCTGCGGTCAAAACGGCGATTGCCGCGGCGCGCGCGCGTGGCGTGAATGTGGTGCTGACTACGGGGCGCCCGTATGCCGGCGTTCATAGCTATCTGAAAGAACTACATATGGAACAACCCGGTGACTACTGCATTACCTATAACGGTGCGCTGGTGCAGAAAGCGGGGGATGGCAGTACCGTGGCGCAAACCGCGCTGAGCTATGATGATTATCGTTACCTGGAGCAACTCTCCCGGGAAGTTGGCTCGCATTTCCACGCCCTCGATCGCAATACGCTGTATACCGCGAACCGTGATATCAGCTACTACACGGTGCACGAATCGTTTGTTGCGACGATTCCGTTGGTGTTCTGCGAAGCCGAGAAAATGGATCCCGCAACCCAGTTTCTGAAAGTGATGATGATTGACGAGCCGGAGATCCTTGATAAAGCCATTTCGCGCATACCTGCGGAAGTAAAAGAGAAGTACACCGTGCTGAAAAGTGCGCCGTATTTCCTCGAAATCCTCGATAAACGCGTCAATAAAGGGACTGGCGTAAAATCGCTGGCCGATGCGTTGGGCATTAAAGCCGAAGAGGTGATGGCGATTGGCGATCAGGAAAACGACATTGCGATGATTGAATACGCAGGCGTGGGCGTTGCCATGGATAACGCTATTCCATCAGTCAAAGAAATCGCCAACTTTGTGACCAAATCCAACCTTGAAGATGGCGTCGCGTATGCCATTGAGAAGTTTGCGCTGCAATAAGATGTTATGGGCAAATGCTTCGCCGTATTTGCCCTGTTTCAGCTATGATTTGTGGTGCTGAATGGTCTCCTTGGGGAATGTGCGCCACGCCGCTGCGCATTATCCATTTACGGGAAAACGCCGATGTCAGGGCGCGACTTTTCAGGATTTTGCCATACAGTTTGAGGCGTAACTTGCGGGTGGCGTTGCGGTAGGCGTGATTCATATCTGGCGTATCCCGCAGGAGTACAGATTTGAGGATCTCCGCGCTGTCCAGCGCATAGCTAATCCCTTCCAGCGAACTGGCGCTGATAAATCCGGCCGCTTCACCAATCAAGAACGCGTTATCTTCGCCGCAGACGAAGTCTTTCCAGCGTGAGGGGAACAGCACCGTACATTTTTCGCTTTTCACCGGTTTGCCGAACTGGAAATGGAACGCTTCCAGCTTCTCTTTCAGCGCGTCAAAGCGCGCCTGGCCGTCCTTCATGGGGTACGCGCCGCCAAAGATAAAATAGCCGTCTTTGCTGATACTCCAGGAATAACAGTCGGTTGCGTCATTATCAAAAATACAGGAATAGAACGGGACAGGATGTTTTTCCGCAAACCATTGTTGAATAGCGACATATTTACGGATTTGGTGCTGGGGATAGAGATGACGGCGTACCAGTGAATTCGCTCCGTCGGCACCTACCAGATAACGCGCGGTGATCTGCTGCTCCCAACCGTCGGCGCGGAAGATTACATGCCATTTATCGCCCTCGCGCCAGATTTTCCGACACAGGCTGTCGTGGTACACCTGTACATCGTCAGGAATGAGCGATTTAAGCCATAAATCAAACGCATGGCGATTGATATTAATGTAGCTGCGTTGGTAGTTACGCGTCAAAGAAGCGGCAACATCAACCGTTTTAACGCTAAATATCTGCGGGTTGGCGATGACATTAACGGGTAAGGTTATCCCGTCGCGGATAAACGAACGCTGGGCATCCGGGGCCAGCAGACCGCCGCAGGGTTTGGTAAAACCTTCGTTGCCGCACTGGCGTTTTTTATCCAACGCGATCACGCGCATTTTTCCACTCAACTGCCGCGCCAGCGCTGCGCCTGCCGGGCCTAATCCGATAATCGCTACGTCAAAATGTTCCATCTTTCTGTCCGCAAAAAATGAAGATAGCGATACGCTAAAGCCTGAAAGTGAAGTGCTTGTGAAGTATGATTGCTCAAATCGTCTTGTATCAGGGCATCCCATGAAGCAAATCACCTTTACGCCGCGTAATCATCAGCTTACCAATATCAATACCTGGACACCGGACAGCCAGTGGCTGGTCTTTGATGTGCGCCCCTCCGGCGCCTCTTTTACCGGTGAAACAATTGAGCGCGTCAATATCCATACTGGCGAGCTGGAGGTGATTTACCGGGCTACTCAGGGATCGCACATTGGCGTGGTGACCGTTCATCCAAAGTCGGAAAAATATGTATTTATTCATGGGCCTGAAAATCCTGATGAAACATGGCATTACGACTTCCATCATCGGCGTGGGGTGATTGCTTCGCAGGCTGGGATGGAGAATCTGGATGCGATGGATATTACTGCGCCATATACGCCGGGCGCGCTGCGCGGCGGCAGTCATGTGCATGTTTTTAGCCCGAACGGCGAGTTTGTCAGTTTTACCTATAACGACCATGTGCTGCATGAGCGCTCTCCGGCGCTCGATTTACGCAACGTCGGCGTGGCTGCGCCGTATGGTCCGGTGAATGTTTCCTCGCAGCATCCCCGTGAATATAGCGGTAGCTACTGGTGCGTGCTGGTGAGTCAGACGACGCCAGCGCCAAAGCCGGGGAGCGATGAGATTAACCGCGCCTATGAAGAGGGCTGGGTGGGGGAAAACAGACTGGCGTTTATCGGCGATACGTTGTCCGCCTCTGGTGAGAAGGTGCCGGAGCTGTTTATTGTTGATTTGCCACAGGATGAAAGCGGCTGGAAACAGCCTGGCGACGAGCCGCTGGAGGGGACTGAGGCGACAATGCCTGCGCCGCCATCCGGCATAACTCAACGCCGCCTGACGTTTACCCATGAGCACGCCTTTCCTGGGCTGGTTAATCAGCCGCGCCACTGGGTGCGCAGTAATCCAGGAGCCTCTGAGATTGCGTTTTTAATGCGCGATGATCGTGGTGTTGTGCAACTGTGGCTGATTTCCCCACAAGGAGGGGAGCCGCGTCAGCTTACCCGCTGCGTCACGGATATTCAGTCAGCGTTCAACTGGCATCCGTCGGGGAAATGGCTGGGATTTGTACTGCAGAACAAAATCGCCTGTTGTGATGCTCTTACGGGAGAGATTGATTTTTTAACGGATCATCATGGCAACCCGCCGTCAGGCGACGCGATCGTCTTTTCTCCTGACGGTCAATGGGTTGCGTGGATGGAAGACGTCGAGGGTTTCCGCCAGTTATGGGTGACAGAAACCAGGCGCTAGCTTAAGGCGCGGTCATTTCAGCCGGGGGAATAACCGCGTTTGTGGCCTGCGTTCTCTCCTCGCTTTTTTCTACGCGGGATCTCACCGAGTTGTCTTTGCGAAAGAGATCCCACGGAAGCAATACCGTATCCAGTACGGCGGTAAACGGCATATCCAGAATCGCCAGCGACTTGGTTCCCCAGTTTGTATCACTTTCGCTAATCATTGTGGCGCTGGCGCGCGTGCCAGGATACGTCCCTTCCTTGCCTCCGGTATGCGACATAATGCTGGAACAGCCGCTCAAAAACGCCATCCCGCTGCACATTGCCAGTGTTACCAACATTTTTTTTATCATCATTTATTCATCTGTATTTATCGTGTTTGCATGGTGAGTTAAAGCGATCCGTTGCGAAAATAACATCACCATTTCGTCGCACTGTGGCGGCTATCGCGATTTAACGATAACAACTGCTTCCCCCAGTGTATGCAATAGACACCAAACTGCAAAAAAAGTCAGATGAATACGCTTGAAAAGTTTGTATTAAGACCCATTTTTAGAGTGTAGACAAATGAAGGGCATGCCTGATGGGTGTCCTGGCTACCTGACCTGTCCATGATGGAAGGTCGATTATTCTCGCTGATTTCAGGAGCTATTGATTATGCGTAACTTTGATTTATCCCCGCTGTACCGTTCTGCTATTGGTTTTGATCGCCTGTTTAACCTGCTGGAAAACAATCAGGGCCAGAGCAATGGCGGCTACCCTCCGTATAACGTTGAGCTGGTAGACGAAAACCATTACCGCATTGCGATTGCCGTTGCCGGTTTTGCTGAAAGCGAACTGGAAATTACTGCCCAGGACAATCTGCTGGTGGTGAAAGGCGCTCATGCGGACGATCAAAAAGAACGTACTTACCTGTATCAGGGCATTGCCGAGCGCAACTTCGAACGTAAGTTCCAGTTAGCGGAGAACATTCATGTTCGCGGCGCAAACCTGGTGAATGGTCTGCTGTATATCGATCTTGAGCGCGTGATTCCCGAAGCGAACAAGCCGCGCCGCATCGAAATCAACTAATTTTGTGGGCCGCTGCAGGCGGCCCTGCTAAGTCATCGGCTTGCCGTCAGGGAGCCGAAAAGTACCTACTCGCTTCTTAGAAGGAGATTATTATGCGTAACTACGATTTATCCCCACTGCTGCGTCAATGGATCGGTTTTGACAAACTAGCCAATGCCTTGCAAAACACCGGTGAAAGCCAGAGCTTCCCGCCATATAACATTGAAAAGAGCGATGATAACCACTACCGCATTACCCTTGCGTTAGCTGGTTTCCGCCAGGAAGATCTGGATATTCAACTGGAAGGCACGCGCCTGACCGTGAAAGGTACGCCGCAACAGCCGGAAAAAGAGACCAAATGGTTGCATCAGGGGCTGGTCACTCAGCCGTTCAGCCTGAGCTTCACGCTGGCTGAAAATATGGAGGTCTCCGGCGCAAGCTTCACTAACGGCTTGCTGCATATCGATTTGACCCGGAATGAACCTGAAACCATTGCTCCACAACGTATCGCCATCAGCGAACGTCCCGCATTAAATAGCTAAATAGCTCCATGCCTTTGCCCCGCCAGAAATGACGGGGCTTTTTTGTGCTTTACCACCCATACATTGCGACTGTACTCTGCGAGAATCCATTTACTTAATGATGTTATTCACAGGGAACAGGATAATGAGTGATATAGCATTGACGGTCAGCGTTCTGGCATTGGTGGCGGTTGTCGGATTATGGATCGGCAACATAAAAATACGTGGTGTTGGTTTTGGCATTGGAGGCGTGCTGTTCGGCGGCATTATTGTCGGGCATTTTGTCGATCAGGCAGGGATGACCCTGAGCGGCGACATGCTGCATTTTATTCAGGAATTTGGCCTGATTCTTTTCGTCTACACCATCGGTATTCAGGTGGGGCCGGGCTTTTTTGCGTCACTGCGCGTTTCCGGGCTGCGGCTGAATCTGTTTGCCGTACTGATTGTTATTATGGGTGGCCTGGTCACCGCGATCCTGCATAAGATTTTTGCCATTCCCCTTCCCGTGGTGCTGGGAATATTTTCCGGTGCGGTGACCAATACCCCGGCCTTAGGCGCGGGCCAGCAAATTCTGCGCGATCTGGGTACCCCTGCTGATGTAGTGGATCAGATGGGGATGAGCTATGCCATGGCCTATCCTTTTGGTATCTGTGGTATTTTGCTCACGATGTGGCTGATGCGCCTCATTTTTCGCGTTAACGTCGATGCCGAAGCCCATCAGCATGAATCTACGCTGACCAACGGACACGCGCTGATTCAGACGATGAACATCCGCGTGGAAAACCCAAACCTCAACAATATGGCGATTCAGGATGTCCCGATTCTGAACAGCGATAAAATCATCTGCTCGCGTTTGAAACGTGAAGAGACATTGATGGTGCCGTCGCCAGGGACAATTATCCAGATGGGCGACCTGTTACACCTGGTCGGTCAGCCTGGCGATCTGCACAACGCGCAGGTGGTGATTGGGCAGGAGGTGGACACATCGCTGTCGACGCGAGGTACCGATTTACGCGTTGAGCGCGTGGTGGTGACCAACGAACAGGTACTGGGTAAACGAATCCGCGACCTGCATTTCAAAGAGCGTTACGACGTGGTTATCTCCCGTTTGAACCGTGCGGGGGTTGAGCTCGTAGCCAGCAGCGACGCCAGCCTGCAATTCGGGGATATCCTCAATCTGGTGGGGCGTCCCGCGTCCATTGATGCCGTCGCCAATGTTGTCGGTAACGCGCAGCAAAAACTGCAGCAGGTGCAGATGCTGCCGGTATTTATTGGTATCGGGCTGGGTGTTCTTCTGGGTTCAATCCCACTGTTCATCCCGGGGTTCCCGGTGGCGTTAAAACTGGGTCTGGCCGGTGGGCCGCTGATCATGGCCTTGATCCTGGGGCGTATTGGCAGCATTGGTAAGCTGTACTGGTTTATGCCTCCCAGCGCTAACCTGGCGTTGCGAGAATTGGGGATTGTGCTGTTTCTCGCGGTAGTTGGTCTGAAGTCAGGCGGTGATTTTGTCGATACCCTGACGCAGGGCGATGGCCTGAGCTGGGTGGGCTACGGGATTTTCATTACTGCTATTCCGCTGATTACCGTGGGTTTGTTAGCTCGTCTATTTGTCAAAATGAACTACCTGACGCTGTGCGGCATGCTGGCTGGCTCAATGACCGATCCCCCTGCGCTGGCGTTTGCTAACAACCTGCATGCCACCAGCGGGGCGGCGGCGCTCTCCTACGCCACCGTTTACCCGCTGGTTATGTTCCTGAGGATTATCACGCCACAGCTGCTGGCGGTGATCTTCTGGGGGCTGGGTTAGACTGTTAAACCCAGCCGAATAAACTGCTCTGCCGGGGCGTCGCTTTCATGTAACAGGCGCACCAGCAGGGCAATCATCCGCGCCTCCACCTCTTTATCATCGATTGGCGTAAGCTGTTGCGGATCGGTGTGTAAATCGAACAACAAATTACCCGTGCGATTGATCCCTGGATATTTCTCACGCGACGGAATACGTAATGTTTTTACGCCTTTAGTGAAGCTAAAAGGAGGGGCCAGTGTGAACGACTGTAATTCCTTCACATCAAAGCGTGTGTTCATCTTGATGGGCATCAGGGTGTAGTTAGCGATGTCATTCTCACGTCCGGGTAGCGCGGCGCGCATATAGACATAGCGACCATCAGTGACATTGACATGCCCGCTGAATACGCCAAACAGTGCCGCATCACGCACAGGAGTGTCATCCTCAAGAATTTTCGCCAGTGGATGTCCTTGCACATCGGCAGGGATCGGTTGATTAAAGAACTCCAACAGCGTGGGGGCCCAGTCAATCATCTGTACCAGCGCGTTGCGATGAACTCCCCGTTGACCACCACGTGGATCCCAGATAAACAACGGATTGTTTGCCACTTCGTTATAGTACGGCATCTGGTTTTTGGCCCACCACCCATGCTCTGCGAGCAGAAAACCATGGTCGGTACCGACAATGAGCATCGTGTCGTGCCACATGTCAAAGCGGTCCATCATGTCGAGAATACGTCCCAGGTTGTGGTCGCACATCGACACCAATGCACGGTAGCGACAGCGAATATGCTCTACAGCCTGATCGCTCTCTTCCACCTTACCGCGTGGCCAGTCGTAATGCGGCCCCTCCCAGCTATCCTGATACAACGAGAGATAGGCTTCGGTGGTATAAAACGGCTCATGGGGATCGAACGTTTCAACCTGTAGTAACCAATTATCCTGTTGATGGTTTTTTTCAACAAACTCACAACCCGCAGTAAAAACACAAGATTGCGGGAAGTCTGCTTCTTGTTGGATATAGTCACGGTTGACCCAGTCTTGCCGCCATAACCCGGACTCACCGCCCCCAGTCTGTTTCTGTGGGACACGTAGTACCTCTGGAATGGTTGGATCTGCAACGCTGGCTTTCCAGTGATCGCCTTCCTGACCACGAATGATTTCCCACGTGTTATAGCGGTTGTGATAGTTACCGCCACCGTCCTCCCAGTAGTGCAGATGGTCGCTAATAAGATGCGTATAGATCCCCGCCTTTTTCAGCAACTCCGGCATTGAGTCATCAAATGGCTCCAGCGGCCCCCACTCCCTGTGCAAAAAGTTATGTCGACCAGTGTGCAGCTCTCGACGGGCGGGCATACAGGGCATGCTGCCAACATAACTGTTGTTGAACGTCGTACAGTGTGCTGCCAGGCGCTGAAAGTTAGGAGCCTGGGTTACCATATCGCCGTAAGGTGGCAGATAATGTTTATTCAGGCTGTCGAACAACAGGATAATTGCTTTCATCTGCGCTCCTTAACGGGGAGATAACAGGTGCGGGAAATGCGCCTCAATCACCGCATAGATCTGCTTACCGATAGTCTCTCCATCCATGATATTTTCGATGGGAATAAGGTACTGGCCATGGCGAGGATCCAGACTGACGACATCAATCAGTTTTTTAGAAATAGCATAGATATCTGCCCATTCAGTAAAGCCACCCACTTCGCCAGCGGCGGTATGTTCCATCGCAAATTCAAACTGAAAATCATATTTAGCCAGTGCTTTTTTTACGACCGTTTGCAACATTACGCTACTACCGACACCATAGCCGCAAACAAACAGAAGATTAATTTTGTCTTTCATGACGATATCCTTTTTATGCGAAGTTAGTTAGCCCGCGTAAGGGCCCAGATTGAATACAGAGGCGATCAGTTTCAGTAATTCACAAATGGCAGGCCATAATGTTGCCCAGTCAAATATACCGGTCCAGCCAACCCCTTCTGCTGCCAGGCCTGTTAAGGGAATTGCCCATACTGTGCCGAAGGTTTGAATAATCCCCAGCAGGAATGTACAAATGATAACGGAGCGATAACCCCCCATCCGGTTGGCTAAAACGCCAATGGGACCGCCGGAGAAGAAAAGGGGCACGAAACCAGGTAATACCATAATAGGGCTTTTGGTAATAAGCAGGATCCCCATAGAGAATATGGTGCCGAAGGTACAGAAGATGAATCCAAGCGTGGCTGCATTTGGTGAAAAAGGTAATAACGCGGCAACATCTACTGCCGGAATTGCATCGGGAATTAGACGATCTTGCCAACCCTTAAAGGAGGCATTTATTTCCCCAACCATCATTCTCACGCCCTGCAGGAGAATGACCATATACATAGAAAACTGCAGTCCGAGGTTAATCACATAGATATACCAGGGTTTGCCTTTTGCCATCAATTGAACATTTTCAATACCGGTCGACAGCAAAAATCCGCCGACGAACAGCGTCATCACAATGGCAATAGCGGTGACGTTATGGTTAAAAATCGCCAGCCAGCCGGGGAGCTTCATGTTTTCGGCATCCTGCTTTTCAGCATCGCCAAACAGGTGGGCGAATTTTGAAAAAAACCAGATCCCGAGCATCTGATTATGAGCGATAGTAAAACCGGCATTATTGGTGATTTTAGCAACGGGTTTAGCAATTAACGTTGTGGCAAAGGCCCAGAAAACACCCGTTAAAACACCCGCAATGATGATTGACTGTACCCAGCCAAAGCCCAACCAGAAGACGATCAACCAGAGTACGGCCTGCGAGTGGGAAACCCCGGTATTACCGGTTAAGAAAATCCCTTTTACTCGCGTATAGCGACCAAAAAGCACCAATAAAAGGTTGGTAAAAAACGCCAGTACGAAGACGTAACCGACGTAGCCAAAGTTATCCCCGAGGGCTATTTGGGTAGCCGCTTTCATGGCATATGAATCCATTAAATAACCATGAATACCGTAGGATTTACTAACGGCATCTGCGACAGGCTTAAAGGTGGCCGAAAATTGGAATCCGCCAAATAACACCATCATCAACCCGACCATCGCGCTGACCATGCCCGTTATAATTTTAATTGGCGGCTTTTTATCAAGGGCATAACCTAAACCCACTAACAAACCAATTAAGATAGCGGGCTCTGTTAAGAAAGATTGTATTACATCGATAAATTCAGAAAACATAACTCAGTCAACCTCCGTGATATCCGCTTCCAGATCAAAGTTGTTGGTGCTCATTCAATAACGGACGACTATTTATTTCTGCGACAGATTTTTATGAAAACAAAACCACCATAATAATCAAAATTGCTCAATAAAAGATTGGTTGTGATTTTTTGTGATTTAATTTGCAAAAATAAGAGATTGATAAATAAAGTGCATTAAAAATAATGTGTTATTTATTTTGTGAATTTTATTTTTATATGGATATGCGTGATGTTTATTTTTGATTTTATTTATATATAAAATGTGGATGTTTTATTGTTTTTTATTTTTGTTGATTATTGATTGTTGCACTTACAGTGTAAAAACATATCAGTGCATCGCCAGGTATACTCGGTTGCATGATAAAGCTTACTGTGGAAATAAGACTATTCCATAGACTAATAAATAAAGGACTGAAAAATGGATACAACCTATACTGTTAAACTTAACCCTTATGATCAAAATAAGCTCTGCGCATTAATTCAGTTAGATAATACAGAGGCGGTAAGATTTGATTATACTGTGCAGGGTAAAATATCTAATGCCGATTTTTATTACAGCACAGATGAATACTCTACTAATACTCAAATTATCGTTGTGGGTCTGTATGCTGACTATCTTAATACGATCACATTGAATATTTATAAGGCGGATAGTGAAACAACCACTTTCTCGGTAACAATCTCAACAGAGGGCCAGGACTACGGCGATGTGCCGCTGGCGCTGACAATCAATATTGATGACAGCGAGATGGCGGAAAACACCTTAGGCCAGGGCTGGTTTGTCACCAGTGCCTGGAATGGCTATGACATTAATGGCGATCTGCGCATTACCGGCCTCTTCCCCTGGATGTACGGTAACCTGAAGATCATCGACAATGCGTTGTGGTCAGCGTTAACCAGTGAAACGTATGACCCCGATAAGCATGCATTTGCCCCCGCCTTGTATCGTTTTAACCTGGCGGGTAACGTTTCGCAAACTTATACCGCACCTGCTGGTTATGGTTTTCATCACGACATCACTACGGATGGGAAAGGTAATATTTGGTTGTTGGGTTCGTTGCTGGATAACTGGAGTGATGAGCAAAAACTGGAGTGTGTAATTTATAAATATGACATCGCCAGTGGAGCGTTACTCTGGCAGCGTGATTACTCTCAGGAGTTTTTAGGGGCCACGGTGCTGGATAATACTGATACCAACGATGTGCATTTTAATAGCCTCGAATATGTAAAAGAAACCAATCAGTTAATCGTTAACTCACGTTCAAGCTGTACTATTATTGGCCTAAATATTGACTCTGGCGATCCTGAGTGGATTATTGATAATCCGGATTTCCCGGTGTTGGCTAGCCCAATCAATTTGAGTGTGGTGAATACCGACGATTTTAACTATCCCAACGGAGAGCATGCGGTCTTTATTACGCAAAACAGCAAGTACCAGGCCTGGAGGGGTGAAAATAAGTTCGTCCTTTCTCTGTTTAACAATAATTCCTGCGCGGATGAGAGTGGGAATGAGTTGGTTCGCATCATTGAATCTGATCCCGTCTCTTATACTTCAGCAGAGCTTGATTCCCTGCCTACTATTCTGGCTGTCGATTTAACCGCTTCAACGGTAGAGAGATTGGATCTGTTTAGTTTTCCTGGCCAACGTAGTGAGCTTACATCGTCGGTCTTTGATGTAGGTAATGACTATTACAATGTCTATTTTGGTGCAGAACAATCCTTCTTTGTCTTTGATACAGATAACAATATTGGCCTTTCTGTTTACAATATTGATACGGGATTAGGCTATCGTGGCCGCATCTTTACGTATGAGGAATTACGCTCACTGATCTAATGTTGTCATCTTTTTCGACATTATTTTGCTACTTTCAGGTGGACGTATCAAAAATGGTTGTCCACCTGGTATCTACGAATGATGCCGGGATTGTCATTTCACTTCTCATGTTTAAGCACTGCCGAGGGTGCATAGCCAAACTTGTGTTTAAAGGCTTTGCTGAAATGAAATGAGTCAAAAAAGTTAAGCATATCTGCCACCTGTCCGACCGTATTCCCTTCCTGCTTTAACAGTGATAGCGCCAGTTCCAGCCGGGCATCGAGATAATATTCCTTCGGTGTTTTACCGGTGTAACGTAAAAAAAGACGACGTAGCCAGGCTTCGCTGCAGGGGATGGTGGCCGCCATATCCGCCACGCTCCACCGCCTTTGCAGGCTGGCATGCAGAGTGGCAATCAGTTTTTCAATTTGTATCCGCTGTGGGTCTTTTTTACCTTCGGCGTAAATAAGACAAATCCATTGATAAATTATTTTTGTGAGAAAAGCGACGGCCAGATTATTTTTCATTGAGTCTTGTGACGTAATTAATCGCGAGACCTCGGCCAGTTCTTGATTATAAATATCACCATTATAAATAATGCTTTGCTGGCGTAACGGAATATCCATTACGCTGGTTGGAGTGAATTCCATCCAGTATTGTTCCCATACTAATCCTTCACAATGATAAGACTGAATGTCTGTTGGTTTTAAAAATATTATACAATTTCCGGTGAGGGTAATGTGTTCGCCGCCTTTTAGCAGGATTTTCCCACAGCCCTGGACGGTATAGACAGCAACCCATGAATTAGCTATCAGTGGCTTTTTCTTATCGCGTGGCCAAATAACCCGGTAATGTTCGTCGGCATAGGTGTGCCACAGCGAGATCAATGAAATTCCGCTTGAGATCACATTTTCGTTAATCAATAGGGGAATATTGTACGTAGTTTCGTTTTTTACATGCGAACTTTGCATCTTTCCATTCATTTTAATTTCCCGCCGGAGAATTATGCCCACAACCTGAACTTAACAGAAAAAATCCGTTCAGGGATATGACGTTTTTATTTTAAGAAATCTGACTGCCTGACCCGGTGCGTAATACCTCCGATTTTCCCTACCGCTGCCGGGACATAATGATAAAAAGGGCTATGAGATGAATACGCTACAAATTCTAAGCTTTGTGGGTTTTACGCTGCTGGTGGCGGTAATCACCTGGTGGAAGTTACGGAAAGCGGATACCGGATCGCAACAAGGATATTTTCTGGCGGGGCGATCGCTAAAAGCGCCGGTTATTGCTGCGTCGCTGATGCTAACGAATCTCTCGACGGAACAACTGGTAGGGTTAACCGGCCAGGCTTACCGCAGTGGAATGTCGGTAATGGCATGGGAAGTTATCTCAGCGATCCCGCTCATTTTTCTGGCGCTGATTTTTTTGCCGCGCTATCTGCAGCGCGGCATTGCTACTATTCCGGACTTTATTGAGGAGCGTTATGACAAAACGACCCGCATTATCATCGACTGCTGTTTTTTAATTGCCACGGGGATTTGTTTTCTGCCGATCATTTTGTATTCCGGCGCGCTTGCCTTTAACAGTATGTTTCATGTTACTGAAACCTTTGATATTTCCCAGCATACGGCAATTTGGTTGATGGCGGTGGTATTGGGGATTAGTGGTATTTTGTACGCCGTGGTCGGTGGGATGCGTGCCATCGCTATTGCCGATGTGATCAACGGTATCGGTCTGGTGATTGGCGGTCTGATGGTGCCACTGTTTGGCCTGATGGCAATGGGTAAAGGCAGCCTGAGCGAAGGGATTACGCGCTTAACGCAGGATCACAGCCAGATGTTGAATTCGATTGGCGGGAGCAACGACCCGGTACCTATCGGCGCGGCGCTGACCGGGCTTATTCTGGTGAATACCTTCTACTGGTGTACGAACCAGGGAATTGTTCAACGTACGCTGGCGTCAAAAAGCTTATCAGAGGGACAGAAAGGGGCCTTATTGACGGCGGTGTTGAAGATGCTGGATCCGCTGATTCTGGTATTGCCTGGCGTTATCGCCTTTCACCTTTTCCAGGATCTCCCAAAAGCGGATATGGCTTACCCGGCGCTGGTAAACAAAGTCATGCCGTTGCCGCTGATTGGCTTTTTCAGCGCCGTATTGTTCGGCGCGATCATCAGCGCGTTTTGCGGTTTTCTCAACAGCGCCTCGACACTCTTCAGCCTCGGTATTTATCGTCGACTGATTAACGAGCAGGCCAGCCCCGATAAACTGGTCAGCGTGGGACGTCGCTTTGGTTTTATCGTCGCGGTTATTTCTGTGCTGGTTGCGCCGTGGATTGCGTATGCGCCACAGGGGCTTTACAGCTGGATGAAACAACTCAACGGCATTTACAACGTACCATTGGTGACCATCGTTATTATGGGCTTCTTTTTCCCCCGCATCCCGGCGTTGGCGGCGAAGGTTGCGATGGGGCTGGGTATCGTCAGCTACATCACCATCAACTATCTGGTGAAATTCGAGTTCCACTTCCTCTACGTGCTGGCCTGTACCTTCTGCATCAACGTGGTGGTCATGCTGGCTATCGGTGTTATCAAGCCGCGTGCCACGCCGTTTAAATTCCATGATGCTTTCGCGGTCGACATGAAGCCGTGGAAAAACGCGAAGATCGCCTCTGTTGGCGTCCTGTTTGCGATGATTGGCGTTTATTCTGGTCTGGCGCAGTTTGGTGGTTACAACTCTCGTTGGCTGACAATCTTCAGCTACGCCATCACGGCAGCAGTAGTGATATACCTGATTTTCAGCAGTTGGCAGTCGCGGCGTATCTCTACTGAACACTGTGTCTCTGACGCTAAGGATAAAGCATGACCCGCCCTAATTTTCTGTTCATTATGACCGATACTCAGGCGACCAATATGGTCGGCTGCTACAGTGGTAAGCCGCTGAATACCAATAATATTGATAGTCTGGCGGCGGAAGGTATTCGCTTCAATTCCGCTTATACCTGCTCACCGGTCTGCACCCCGGCCCGCGCGGGGTTGTTTACCGGTATTTATGCCAACCAGTCTGGTCCGTGGACCAATAACGTCGCGCCGGGGAAAAACATTTCCACCATGGGGCGCTACTTCAAGGATGCGGGCTATCACACCTGCTACATCGGCAAGTGGCATCTCGACGGGCATGATTACTTTGGTACCGGCGAGTGTCCACCCGAGTGGGATGCCGACTACTGGTATGACGGGGCCAATTACCTGGCAGAACTGACGGATAAAGAGATCGGTTTGTGGCGTAACGGTCTGAACAGCGTGGAGGATTTGCTGGCCAACAATATCGACAAAACCTTCACCTGGGCGCATCGTATCAGCAACCGGGCGGTCGATTTCCTCCACCAGCCAGCGCGTAACGATGACCCCTTCCTGATGGTGATTTCCTACGACGAGCCGCATCACCCGTTTACCTGTCCGGTGGAGTATCTGCAGAAATATCAGGACTTTTACTACGATCTGGGCGCGAAAGCGCAGGATACTTTGTGCGATAAACCTGAGCATCATCGCCTGTGGTCGCAAGCGATGCCGTCTCCGGTGGGTGAAGACGGACGCTATCACCATCCACTCTATTTTGCCTGCAACGATTTTGTTGACGATCAGATTGGCCGGGTGATTGATGCCTTAACGCCAGAACAGCGGGAGAATACCTGGGTTATTTATACCTCCGATCACGGTGAGATGATGGGAGCGCATAAGCTCATCAGTAAGGGGGCGGCGATGTATGACGACATCACGCGAATTCCGCTGATTATGCGCCCGCCGCAGGGAGAACCGATGCAGGTAGACACGCCGGTCAGTCATATCGATCTGCTGCCGACGATGATGGCGCTGGCGGGCATTGAGCAGCCACAAATCCTGCCGGGTGAAAACATCCTTAACATTGAAAAGCCACGCGGCGTGATGGTGGAGTTCAACCGTTATGAGATTGAACATGACAGTTTTGGCGGATTTATTCCGGTACGCTGCTGGGTGACAGACGACTGGAAGCTGGTGCTGAATCTGTTTACCAGCGATGAGCTTTACGACAGACGAAACGATCCCGATGAGCTACACAACCTGATAGATTCGCCACAATTGGCCGACGTTCGCTGCCAGATGCACGATGCTCTGTTGGACTATATGGATAAAATCCGCGACCCGTTCCGTACCTACCAGTGGAGTTTACGTCCGTGGCGTCCGGACGCCGTACCGCGCTGGATGGGCGCTTTCCGCCCACGCCCGCAAGATGGCTATTCTCCGGTGGTACGCGATTACGACACCGGTTTACCAACCCAGGGCGTAAAAGTGGAGGAGAAAAAGCAGAAGTTCTGAGGGAACGCCCTGCCGGATCGGGTTCTCACGCCGCCATCCGGCAGGCTGGTCAAACTGGAGAAGCACCGCCGAGAAAGGAAAATATCAGCATGAGCAGAATGATGCCGCAGATAATGGCAATGCCAAAAAGCAGAGCATGAAAGGCAAGTGTCGCGCCGCCGAAGAACATTGCGCCATGAATACTCCAGCGATTTTCTTTACGCATGCCGCCGATAAACGCACATATCAGCGCGATGACGGCAAGGGCGATGCCGCTGTTATCCAGTATTTTATCGATATCAGTGGCAGTTTTTTTCGCAGCAGCGGGCGGTTGTTCCCCTTTCAGACCGGCAAGAATCCCTTTTTTAACGGCGGATACCTTCTCTGCCACCACGCTTTCCAACGCTGGCGGTGGGGCGGAAAAGGGGCCAAAAGAGAAATGGAAAATGCCGAGAATCAACGCAATGGCGCCAAATAGCATTCCCAGTGAACTACATTTGTTTTGCGATATGATGTCCATCAGACCTCCCTGTGCTGGTTCAGGTAGAGGGTATCAGCATTCCGCTGTACGAAATTCTGAAAATGACCAGACAACGTAGCTGAGCTATGAATGAAAAAGGAGTTTGGATGAAGATTTCCCGCCTTGGAGAAGCCCCGGATTATCGCTTCTCGCTGGCAAATGAACGTACCTTTTTGGCGTGGATCCGTACCGCGTTGGGATTTCTGGCGGCGGGCGTTGGTCTTGACCAACTGGCTCCGGATTTCGCCACGCCGGTCATTCGTGAGCTTTTGGCGCTGTTACTGTGTCTGTTTGCCGGTGGCCTGGCGATTTATGGTTACCTGCGCTGGCTGCGTAATGAGAGGGCAATGCGTCTGAAAGAGGATTTGCCGTATACCCATAGCCTGTTAATTATCAGCCTGATTTTGATGATCGTCGCGGTGATTGTCATGGGACTGGTACTGTATGCCGGATAGCCGTAAGTCGCGACGTATCGCCGACCCGGGATTACAACCGGAGCGAACATCGCTGGCCTGGTTTCGTACGCTGCTGGGCTATGGCGCGCTAATGGCGCTGGCGCTGAAGCACAACTGGCATCAGGCGGGCTTTCTGTTTTGGGTTTCAATTGTGGTGCTGGCGATGGTGGCCATCGTACTTTGGCGCTATACCCGTAGTCGTACCCTGATGGATGTTACGCATAGTGATTTTTCTGAATCTCGCGCGGTGCGTGACAAATTTATGATCTCCCTCGCGGTGTTATCCCTCGCAATACTGTTTGCTGTAACGCATGTTCGCCAACTTATTGCATTTATCGGGAATTTAGCATGACAGGATGTCAGGTCATGGCCAAGCCGGCCAGCTCTCGTTGTAACCTTGATTGTCGTTACTGTTTTTACATTGATAAACCCACTCAACCCGAAATGGATGATGCCACCTTAGAGACGTTTATTCGCCAGCATATTGCCGCGCAGCCGGGGTCTGAAGTGATGTTCGCCTGGCAGGGTGGAGAGCCAACCCTTTGTGGTATCGACTTTTTTCGCCGCGTAGTGACCTTGCAAAAACAGTACGGGCAAGGGAAGCAAATCCATAATGCTTTCCAGACCAACGGGATTTTGCTCAACGACGAATGGTGTCAGTTTTTACGTGAAAACGGCTGGCTGGTTGGGATTTCCCTGGATGGCCCTGCCGAGTTGCACGATGCGTATCGCGTTAACCGTAGTGGAAAACCGACTCACCATAAGGTGGTGGACGCCATTGCCAGGCTGCGTAAGCATCAGGTGGAGTTCAATCTGCTGGTGGTGGTTAATTCTCTGAACAGTCAGCGGCCCGGGTTGATGTATCACTACCTTCGCCAGCTTGGCACGCCGTTTTTGCAGTTCATTCCGCTGGTTGAATATGATGAAAAAGGCGAGCTTACCGCCGAATCTGTCCCGCCGCAGGCATGGGGAACCTTCCTGAATTCCGTCTTTGATATCTGGGTCAGAGAAGATATTGGTCGCGTATTCGTTCAGTTATTTGATTCAACCCTGGGCGTATGGTGCGGGCATCCGGCGCAGATGTGTTCGCTAAGCTCCACTTGCGGGCATGCGTTTGCTCTGGAAGCGAATGGCGATCTGTATCAATGCGATCACTATGTCTACCCTGATTTTCGCCTGGGTAATATTCATCACACGTCGCTGAGTGAGCTCAATGCCAGCCCGCAGGTAACGGCGTTTGGTCAGTCCAAGAAGGCCACGCTGAGTGCGGAATGTCAGGCGTGTTCGTTGTTACGCTTTTGCCATGGTGATTGTCCAAAGCATCGCGACAGCAGTGGAAAAAGTGCGATTTGCGGCGGGTACAGCGCTTTCTTCAACCATACCGCGCCGCATATGCGCGTGATGCGTGACCTGCTTAAGCAACATCGCTCACCGATGGAACTGATGGCGATGCTGCGTTAAGGTCAGCAACGTTTAACGCCCTTTGGCCAGATACTGCGCCATTTCTTCTTCAGGTACCATGCCGCCGCCGGTCGCCCACACCAGGTGGGTGGCGTTATTGAGCTGCTCTGCGCTGAAGCCGTGCATCTGCTGATAGTCAGCAGAGGCGCATACGCGTTGCGGACCGGCCATCCCGGCCAGCGCCGACGGCTCAAGGCGAATGCCTTCTTCCTGCGCCAGCCAGCCCAGCATGTCGTACATCGTCTGATCGTCCAGGGTGTACAGACCGTCGAGCAGACGTTCCATCGCCCGGCCAACAAAGCCGGACGCACGACCTACCGCCAGCCCATCCGCCGCCGTCAGGTTATCGATGCCGATATCCTGCACGGAAATCGTATCGTGCAGCCCGGTATAAATCCCCAGCAGCATGCAGGGGGAGTGGGTCGGTTCGGCGAAGAAGCAGTGCACGTTGTCGCCGAAGGCCAGCTTCAGGCCAAACGCCACGCCGCCAGGACCACCGCCGACGCCGCACGGCAGGTAAACAAACAGCGGATGGTCGGCATCCACCACGCGTCCTTGCTGGGCAAACTGCGCCTTCAGACGCTGGCCCGCGACCGCATAGCCTAAAAACAGCGTGCGGGAATTTTCATCATCGATAAAGAAACAGTTCGGATCGGATTCTGCCGCCTTACGACCCTGCTCAACCGCCACACCGTAATCTTCTTCATACTCCACTACCGTCACGCCGTGACTGCGCAGTTTGGCTTTTTTCCACGCGCGAGCGTCGGCAGACATATGCACCGTCACCTTAAAGCCGATACAGGCGCTCATAATGCCAATCGACATGCCGAGGTTGCCGGTGGAGCCTACCGCGATGCTGTACTGGCTGAAGAACTGTTTGAACTCAGGTGAAAGCAGAATGCTGTAATCGTCTTGTGTGGTCAGCAGACCGGCTTCCAGCGCCAGTTTTTCCGCGTGTGTCAGCACTTCATAAATACCACCACGCGCTTTAATTGAGCCGGAAATCGGCAGATGGCTGTCCTTCTTCAGCAGGATTTCTCCGCGGATAGGCTGCCCGTACTCTTTTACCAGCCGTTTTTGCATCGCCGGGATCGCGGCCAGCTCGGATTCGATAATGCCGCCGGTGGCTGCGGTTTCCGGGAATGCCTGCGCCAGATACGGCGCGAAGCGCGTCAGACGAGCATGGGCATCCTGAACATCGTGCTCGGTCAGGCCAACGTACGGTAAACCTTCCGCAAGAGAGGTGGTGCCAGGGTTAAACCAGGTCGTCTCCTTGAGAGCGACCAGGTCTTCCACTAAAGGATACTGGGCGATAAGTGTTTGAATATTTTCCATAGTCAGTCTCTTTGCGTTTAAATAATAAAGGAAAGCAGGAATGTGCAAACCAGTGCAATCACGGACGCGATAAATGTCGCGGTCGTATAGTATTTGAACGTCTCATTCAGGGTGGCGCCGCAGTACTGCTTCACCAGCCAGAAGAGGGAATCGGTCACGATCGTGCAGCCAATAGCGCCGGAGCCGATGGCAATGGCGATGATCTCCGGGCTAACGTTAGGATAGAGCGGCAGCATCGGTGCCACGATAGCCGTCGCCCCCATCATCGCCACCGTGGCGGAGCCCACTGCGGCATGCAGGATTAACGCCACCAGCCAGGCCAGCAGAATCGGGTGCATGTGCATGTTTGAGAGGATCAGTGCGAGGGTATCCGCCAGCCCGCTGCTCTTGAGGATAGCGTTGAATGCGCCGCCTGCGCCGATAATCAGCAAAATGTTAGCAATCGAGCCAAAACCGTTTTCGGTGTGGGTCAGTAGCGCCCCCATGCCGATATGCTGACGCAGACCGAGAATGTAGTAGGCCACGAAAACGGCAATAAACATCGCGGTGATCGGGTTACCGATAAACTCCAGCAGCGTATACACCGTGCTGCCTTTCGCCATGTTCAGCTCTGCGACGGTTTTTACCAGCATCAGGGCAATCGGCAGCAGAACGGTAAACAGCGTAGCGCCCAGCGACGGCAGTGTACTTTCGTCGCGCACTTTGAGGTCGGAAAATTCAGCCGGAACCGGTTTAAACGGCAGACGGTTACCGAGGAATTTCAGGTACAGCGGACCGCCGATCAGTGAGGCCATCAAACCGACCAGTAAACCGTAAACAATCACGGTACCAATGTCCGCACCCAGCTTATTCGCCACGAACAGGGCGGCCGGATGCGGCGGCACGACGCAGTGTACTGCCATCAGCGCCGTACACAGCGGAATCGCCAGCTTCAGGAGTGATGTATTGGTCTTTTTGGCAATCGAAAAAGCCAGTGGAATCAACAGCACCACGCCGACTTCAACAAACAGTGTGATCCCGCATATCAGTCCGACCAGTACCATAATGACGTCAGCGGAAAGCCAACGGCAGCGCTGCAGCGTCAGTCCGATGCGTTCGGCCGCGCCTGAGACTTCCATCATTTTGCCCAGAATGGTTCCAAGGCCGATAACCGCGGCGAGGAAGCCCAGCGTACCGCCGATGCCACTCTCAATGGCATTGACCATATCCAGCGGCCCCATACCCATCATCGTACCCACGAAGAAGCTGGCTAACAGCAGCGCCAGAAACGGGTGGAATTTGAACTTCACGATGGTCAAAACGATTAACACGATGCTTATCAGCAGCGTGCTCACAACCCAGATTTGAGAGTGCATAGCTCACCTTGCCCTGTGATTAATATAGGGGTATTGGACAAAAATAAGGCAGGGTCTGACAAACGATATAAATCCCCTTTCACATGAGCCAGATTGCATCAAATGAGTGATTTACGTCTAATTGCGTCTGGTTTTTGCGATATAGTTCACTTTGATTCATCTTTATGCTGATTTTTGCAGCGAACTTTTTTACACTCCGGCGAATGAATCAGGAGGACAAGAGGTGAGTATGGATCCCGTACGCGAGGTCAGAAATCGTCTGCTCAATGGCTGGCAGTTGTCAAAACTGTATACTTTTGAAGTGGCTGCGCGGCATCAGTCGTTTGCGCTGGCAGCAGACGAGCTGTCATTAAGTCCCAGCGCCGTCAGCCATCGGATTAATCAGCTGGAAGAGGAGTTAGGCATTCAACTGTTTGTCCGCTCGCACCGCAAAGTGGAACTCACCCACGAAGGCAAAAGGGTTTTTTGGGCGCTGAAATCGTCGCTGGACACGCTCAACCAGGAAATTCTTGATATCAAGAATCAGGAGCTCTCGGGGACGCTCACAGTCTACTCGCGGCCCTCTATCGCTCAGTGCTGGCTGGTTCCGGCGCTCGGTGATTTTACCCGCCGTTACCCGGCAATTTCACTGACTATCCTGACCGGCAATGACAACGTCAATCTGCAGCGTGCCGGGGTCGATCTGGCTATCTATTTTGACGACGCGCCTTCCGCGCAACTCACCCATCACTTCCTGATGGATGAAGAGATCCTGCCGGTATGCAGCCCGGACTACGCTCGACGCCATGACCTTACCGGATCGCTGGTGAATCTGCCGCACTGTACGCTGCTGCACGACAGACAGGCGTGGAGTAACGATTCCGGGACCGATGAATGGCACAGCTGGGCGCAGCATTTTGCAGCAAATCTGCCGACATCATCGGGAATTGGTTTCGATCGCTCTGATTTAGCGGTCATTGCGGCAATGAACCATATCGGCGTGGCGATGGGCCGAAGGCGGCTGGTGCAAAAACGTCTCGACAGCGGAGAGCTGGTCGCGCCTTTTGGCGATATGGCGCTGAAATGCCATCAGCACTACTACATCACCACGCTGCCCGGCAGGCAGTGGCCGAAAATCGAGGCGTTTATTGGCTGGCTACAGGAGCAGGTTAATTAGGCAGGTCGCGAATATTTTTTACGCTTTCTCTCTACACGGAAAGTGAAAAAGCATGCTAAATACGTGATATCACTCCTGATGATTTGCGTAAGGACGACCGTGTTAAAGCCGATTGTTTCCCTTTTGCTGTTAGCCAGCGCCACCGTATATGCCACGCAACCTGCGCTGACGGCGGCGCAGTATGCCCAGCAGCTTGGCGTTGGGATGGACGTAGACTGGGCGCGGACCGATCGGGGTATACGTGAATTCGATCCGCTGGTGGTGCGGGATTTTAAGGCGAAAGGGTTGACCCACGTGCGCATTCGCGTGGCGGGAGAGCCCACGGAGGCGCGGCTTATACACTTGCGTAAACTGGTGGAAGCCTGTGAGCAGTATGGCGTGATCCCGATAATCGCCTATCAGGCTGACGAATATAAAAAAGACCCCAGCGCCGGTAACGAAAAAGAGGTGGTTAACTGGTGGGTGGCGGTGGCGCATTACTTTGGTCAAAGCTCGCCGTTGCTGGGTTTCGACCTGATATTTGAACCCTCTGATAAGCTCAACCATAATCAGGCGTCGCTCAATCGGGTGTATGATAAAACCATTCGTAACATCCATGCCATCGACCCGCAGCGGATGATTTTCATCGCGCCGCGACTGCGTGCTGCACCGGAAGATTTGCTTAACCTGAAACTGCCGCCGCAAAGTCAGAATACCGTGCTGGCCCAATGGCATATTTTTCCGTGGGGACCGCTGAAAAATAACGGCAAATACCCGTGGACCTCAGGGACTGCGGCAGAAAAGGCCGCTATTCGCGCCCGCATCAATACCGCCGTTCATTGGCAGCAGAAAACTGGTCATGTCAGTTGGGTAGGAGACTGGTCGCCAGGAGAAACCATCAGGAACGCGCCTTCAGCCTCACAAATGGCGTTTGCCCGCTTTATGGCGTGCGAGCTGAAGAAAGCGAAAATTCCCTATGCTATCAATGCGGATACACAGTTCTATGATGGCGAGGAGGGTGCCTGGCGTCCGACGCTGGAGCCGCTGCTGACGACGATGATCGCGCCTGAATGCGAAAAGCCCGGCGATAAGCCGGGCCATCATACGCTTAAACCGCCTGTCCCTGATGCGACACGCGTGACGCCAGTGGAATCCAGCAAACAAAAATCAGCAGCCCCATAAGGGTCATCAACAATCCCAGACTGGCTTGTCCGGTCTGCGGCAGCATGGCAGAGAACCACGCCAGCACGCCGGAACCAATGTTTTGTAATCCCCCGACCAGCGCGCCGGCAGTGCCTGCCAGGAATGGGAAAGGTTCCATTGCGCCGCTGGTTGCCAGCGGAAACAGCATTCCGGCACCGAAGAAAAACAGCGCGGCGGGAACCAGCAGCGTCCAGACGTTCATCACGTCGAACAGCCCAGGGATCCACATCATCAAACCGGCGACCAGACAGCAGATAACCGACTGCCACATCAGCGTCGAGAAACGCTTGTTCGGGCGACCGGCGAACCAGGCGCCGAAAAACGCCGCCGGGATGGGCAGAATAAACAGGATACTGACCACCATACTGCTCAGACCGAGCCGTGCGCCCAACAATACCCCGGAGCAGGCTTCGAAGACCGCAACGCCTGCCAGACCACCGATCAGCATCAGCACGTAACAGGTGAAAGCGCTGTTGCCAAACAGCGTTTTATAGCTGGCGATAAGCCGTGGGCGCGGGGCACCTGCAGGGCGCGTTTCCGGCATCCAGCGCGCCATGCTAAACGTGACGCCCGCGCACAGAACCAACAGGAAGATGTAGCACGCGCGCCAGTTCCACAGGGTATCCAGCATGCCGCCAATCAATGGCGCCAGCAGTGGGCTGACCAGAATCCCCATGTTTAACAAACTATTCGCGTGGCGCAACTGCGAGCCTTCGTACAGATCGCGCGGTAAGGTTCTCGCCATCACACCGCCGACGCCCGTTCCCATCCCCTGAATTGCACTGGCGATAATCAGTACCGTCAGGCTGTGAGTGGTAATCGCGACCAGCGTGGCCAGCATAAAAATAGACATTCCGGCGAGGATCACCGGGCGGCGGCCAACGCGATCGGAAAGCGGGCCGTAAAACAGTTGTGACAGGCCGTAGGTCAACAGGTAGGCGGCCATCACACTTTGCACCGCCCCTTCGCGAACGTTCAGTTCACGCGCCATATCAGCAATTGCGGGGATATAAATGGTTTGCGCCATCTGACCTACCGCCACCAGTAATACCAACATCAACAACAAATTGACGCTTCTATGCCTTTTCATTTCGCTGATTACTTTTAAAAAAGAGAAAAAAGAAGAATAAGGTGCTGCACTTTCCCGTAAATGCGCGTGGAATCTACCACAACAGAAAAAGAAGGCCAGATAGTAGGCTGGAATGTTTAGGGGGTGGACGGCAGGAAATGTAAACAAAAAGCGGCAACAAATGTTGCCGGATTGCATCGGGTTACAGCACGATCAAGACAAACGTAGTAATACCGCGCCTACGGCAATGCCTGCGGCCGCGACAAGACGTATTCCGGCAACCTTTTCTTTCAGCAGCAACCACGCGAGCAGAGCGCCAAACAGAATGGATGTTTCACGCAGCGCCGCGACTACAGCCAACGGAGCCTGGGTCATGGCCCATAGCGCCAGACCGTAAGAACCCATCGTGCCAATCCCGCCAAGAATACCTTTCTTCCACTGCTGTACCAGATAGCGCGACGCTTCCCGGCGCCTGGCGATCATCGCCCAGGTGAGCAGGCAAGAGCCGTTCAGAAAGAAGGTCCACAGCGTATAACCCAGCGCGGTTTCTGATAAGCGTACGCCGGTGCCATCAACCAGCGTGTAACCGGCGATAAAGCAGGCATTAATGAGCGCCAGTACGATCCCGCGTTGCGAGCTGCTGCGTCCGTTAAATGCCATACCGAGAATGGCCAGACAGATCGTGGCAATCCCCACCCACGCCAGCATAGACAGACTATCCCCAAGGAACAGAACGCTGATAATTGCGACCAGCAGCGGCGCTGTACCGCGCATTAACGGATAGGTCTGGCTCATATCCGAAACCTGATAGGTTTTGGCGACCAGGACCGTATACACCACTTGTAGCGCGGTTGAGACGGCCAAAAACGGCAGGCTGGCGGCGGAAGGTTGAGGCGCGAAGGGTAAGCAGATCAATGCCATAATCGCTGCTGAGCCGCTAACGCCGATCGCCGAATACAGTTTATCGTTTCCAGCTTTGACGATGGCGTTCCAGTTGGCGTGCAGCAGCGCGGCGAACAGCAAAATGCAGAAAACAGAAAGCGTCATGGTGGAATTCTTCCCTGAGAATGTCATAAAAACGTAACATATTGGCGCGACACAAGCACCAGGGAGAAGGTGAAAGGGGAGCGGAGTGTTACCCGCCCCCCTTTGGTGCGACTTGAATCTGAATTACTTAATGTATTTCAGAACGGCATCAAGGAGTTGCAGTGCTGCAACAATGAGTTTGAGGATAAGAATAGCGATATCCACGAGGCTCATACGCTCTCCTTTTGGTACAAGGAGCACGGTGCTGACGTACCTCGCCGCTGCCTGTTGCCAGCACCTTTGTTGACATAACACAGTGTGCTCACACGGGGGTTAAGGCGCTGACGGCACCACCCGTTTCAGCCAGGACTTTGATGCGCCGGTTTACGATGCGGCCCCCGTATAACACATTGCGTACCGAGACATTATAGATAAATACTGTATAAATTAACAGTATTTTATGGACGTTACGCCATTCATGTCCCATACTCAAAACCATCAAAATTCGTGCCGAAATTGCGTGTTCTTCGCAGAACGCGTATACTTTTTTCGTTGACATAACACAGTGTGTTCGGCGGCTACCAACCGCACAGCGCTGAAAAAACCTCGCTCCGGCGGGGTTTTTTGTTTTTCGGCCAGGTCCTGTGAAATGTGATCGTTGACGCATTTTTATGCAGATGAAAATTTTTCCATTGTCACGCTGAAAAACCTGTGTTTGTATAAATCCAGTTAATCAACAAACAGACAGGTCCCTAATGAACCCTTCCATGCTGACTGCGACCCTACTAAAAACTGCGCCATCTCGCGCAGCGGTCGTCGTGCGTGTGGTGGTGGTGGTCGTCGGCAATGCGCCGTAGGGTCCGAATCAACACACGATTCCAAAACCCCGCCGGCGCAAACCGGGCGGGGTTTTTCGTTTCAGAGACCTGCCCGGAGCAAAGGCCCAGAATAAAAGGACTGGAGCATGGCAAGTTCGGGCATAACATCCAAGCGTACGCGTTTTACGGGCGCAGAATTCATCGTTTATTTCCTGGAACGCCAGGGCATTCAGGTTGTTACCGGTATTCCCGGCGGATCGATTCTTCCCGTCTATGACGCCTTAAGCCAAAGCACGCAAATCCGTCATATCCTGGCGCGCCACGAGCAGGGCGCAGGGTTTATCGCGCAGGGAATGGCGCGAACCGATGGCAAACCCGCCGTCTGTATGGCCTGCAGCGGACCGGGCGCAACCAACCTGGTAACCGCCATTGCCGACGCGCGTCTGGATTCCATCCCGTTGGTGTGTATCACCGGGCAGGTTCCGGCTTCGATGATCGGTACCGACGCCTTCCAGGAAGTCGACACCTACGGCATCTCTATCCCCATCACTAAGCACAACTATCTGGTCCGCCATATCAGTGAATTACCCCAGGTTATGAGCGATGCGTTCCGCATTGCGCAGTCCGGACGTCCAGGCCCGGTGTGGATAGACATTCCTAAGGATATTCAAACTGCCGTTTTTGATATTGAAGAGATGCCGGAGCCCGCGCAGAAAATGGCGGCGCCAGCGTTCAGCCAGGACAGCATTCGCGATGCCGCAGCCATGATTAACGCCGCACAGCGCCCGGTGCTGTACCTCGGCGGCGGCGTGATTAACGCGCCTGAGCGCGTGCGTGAACTGGCAGAAAAAGCGACGCTGCCTACCACCATGACCTTAATGGCGCTCGGTATACTGCCGAAAGCGCATCCGCTGTCGTTAGGTATGCTGGGCATGCACGGCGCGCGCAGCACCAACTTTATTCTGCAAGAAGCGGATTTACTGATTGTTCTGGGCGCACGTTTTGATGACCGGGCGATTGGTAAAACCGAGCAGTTCTGCCCGAACGCTAAAATCATCCATGTGGATATCGACCGCGCGGAGCTGGGTAAAATCAAACAGCCGCACGTGGCGATTCAGGCTGATGTCGATGAGGTTCTGGCGCAATTGATCCCATTAATTGACGCGCAGCCGCGAGAGCCGTGGCATCAAATGGTGGCCGATTTACAACGCGAATTCCCTTGCACTATTCCGCAGGAACGCGACCCGCTCAGCCACTATGGATTGATCAACGCCGTGGCTGCCTGCGTGGATGACAGCGCCATTATCACCACCGATGTAGGCCAGCATCAGATGTGGGCGGCACAGGCTTACCCGCTGAATCGTCCGCGTCAGTGGCTGACCTCCGGCGGTCTGGGAACCATGGGCTTTGGTCTGCCGGCGGCAATTGGCGCGGCGCTGGCCAACCCGGACAAAAAAGTGCTGTGCTTTTCTGGTGACGGCAGCCTGATGATGAATATTCAGGAAATGGCGACCGCCAGCGAAAATCAGCTGGATATTAAAATTATCCTGATGAATAACGAAGCGTTGGGTCTGGTGTATCAGCAGCAAAGTTTGTTCTATAAGCAGGGCGTTTTTGCGGCGACCTATCCGGGGATGATTAACTTTATGCAGATAGCCGCCGGGTTTGGTCTCGAAACCTGCGATCTGAATAACGAGGCGGACCCGCAGGCAGCGCTGCAGGAAATTATTACTCGCCCTGGACCTGCGCTGATTCACGTGCGCATTGATGCCGAACAAAAAGTGTACCCGATGGTGCCGCCGGGTGCGGCAAACACAGAAATGGTGGGGGAATAAGCCATGCAACAGCAGACTCATGACAACGTAATCCTGGAACTCACCGTGCGCAACCATCCGGGCGTAATGACTCACGTCTGCGGGCTGTTTGCCCGCCGCGCGTTCAACGTGGAAGGCATTCTCTGTCTACCGATTCAGGAAAGCGATAAGAGCCGCATATGGCTACTGGTCAACGACGATCAACGTCTGGAGCAGATGATAAGCCAGATAGACAAGCTGGAAGATGTGGTGAAAGTGGCCCGCAACCAGTCCGACCCGTCGATGTTTAACAAAATCACCGTGTTCTTTGAGTAGTTCGCTCAAGACTTGAACAGCCACGCGCTTATCGTTAAGGTAAGCGCGTTTTTTTATCCGCCAGGACAAACCCATGATCACCATCGCCCTTATCGACGACCACACTATCGTTCGCTCCGGCTTTGCCCAACTGCTGGGGCTGGAACCTGATTTGCAGGTTGTGGCTGAGTTTGGCTCAGGCAGCGAGGCGTTGGCGGGATTACCGGGACGCGGCGTGCAGGTGTGTATCTGTGATATCTCGATGCCCGATATCTCCGGCCTTGAACTGTTGAGTCAGTTGCCAAAGGGAATGGCGATTATCATGCTCTCCGTCCATGACAGCCCGGCGCTGGTGGAGCAGGCACTGAACGCGGGCGCACGTGGTTTCCTTTCTAAACGCTGCAGCCCGGATGAGCTGATCGCGGCGGTGCATACCGTGGCGACCGGTGGTTGCTATTTGACGCCGGACATCGCCGTCAAACTGGCGGCCGGTCGTCAGGATCCGCTGACTAAACGCGAACGTCAGGTGGCGGAAAAACTGGCGCAAGGCATGGCGGTGAAAGAGATTGCCGCCGAGCTGGGGCTGTCTCCGAAGACGGTACATGTGCATCGCGCCAACCTGATGGAAAAGCTCGACGTCAGCAACGACGTGGAACTGGCTCGCCGGATGTTTGACGGCTGGCAATGAACACGCTCTGTTCCCGGTTAATCACCGTTGTTGCCTGCTTTTTTATTTTCTCTGCCGCGTGGTTTTGCCTGTGGAGCATCAGCCTGCATCTGGTTGAGCGCCCGGAACTGGCGGTGCTGCTGTTTCCGTTTGGCCTGCGTCTGGGGCTGATGCTGCAATGTCCGCGCGGCTACTGGCCGGTGCTGCTGGGCGCGGAATGGCTGCTTCTTTTCTGGCTGACACAGGAAGTGGCGCTGGCCCATTTGCCACTTTTGATGATCGGAAGCGCCCTCACGCTACTCCCGGTGATGCTGATTTCGCGATACCGCCATCAGCGCGACTGGCGCACGCTGCTGTTGCAGGGCGCGGCGCTGACGGCGGCGGCATTGCTACAATCGTTGCCCTGGATTGGGCAAGGCGAAGAGGCGTGGAACGCGCTGTTGCTGACGCTCACCGGCGGATTAACGCTGGCGCCGATCTGCCTGGTGTTCTGGCACTATCTGACCAGCACGACCTGGCTGCCGCTGGGCCCGGCGGTGGTGTCGCAGCCTGTGAACTGGCGAGGGCGGCACCTGGTCTGGTATCTGCTGCTGTTTAGCGTCAGTCTGTGGTTGCAGCTTGGCCTGCCGGATGAATTGTCACGCTTCACGCCGTTTTGTCTCGCGTTGCCGATCATTGCGCTCGCCTGGCACTATGGCTGGCAGGGGGCGCTGATTGCGACGCTAATGAACGCCATCGCGCTGATTGCCAGCCAGACCTGGCACGATCATCCCGTCGATTTACTGCTCTCGCTGCTGGCGCAAAGCCTGACCGGGCTACTGCTCGGCGCGGGCATTCAGCGTCTGCGCGAGCTTAACCAGTCGCTGCAAAACGAATTAGCGCGCAACCACCGTCTGGCTGAACGCCTGCTGGAGACCGAAGAGAGCGTGCGCCGGGACGTGGCGCGCGAACTGCACGACGATATCGGCCAGACCATCACCGCCATTCGCACGCAGGCGGGTATTGTCCAGCGCCTGGCCCCGGAAAACGCAGGGGTGAAGCGCAGTGGGGCGCACATCGAACAACTTTCTCTCGGCGTGTACGATTCAGTACGTCGCTTGTTAGGCCGCCTGCGACCACGTCAACTGGACGATCTCACGCTGGAGCAGGCCATCCGCTCACTGATGCGCGAAATGGAGCTGGAAAGCCGCGGCATCGTCAGCCATCTCGACTGGCGAATTGATGAATCTGTGCTCAGCGAAAGCCAGCGCGTAACGCTGTTTCGCGTTTGTCAGGAAGGGTTGAACAACATCGTGAAGCACGCCAACGCCAGCGCGGTGACGCTTCAAGGCTGGCAACAGGATGAACGGTTGATGCTGGTGATTGAGGACGACGGCAGCGGCCTGCCGCCGGGGTCGAATCAGCAGGGATTTGGCCTTACGGGGATGCGCGAACGCATTAGCGCCCTCGGCGGTAAGCTCACGATTTCCTGTACGCACGGCACGCGTGTCAGCGTGTCGTTACCCCAGCGATATGTGTAAGGCGCAGTCATGTTTTCGTTTTTAAAAGCCCCGGCCAGTGCGCCGCTCATTACTGATAAGCGTGAGGTGGATGCCCGCTACCGCTACTGGCGGCGGCATATTCTGACCACCATTTGGCTCGGCTACGCGCTGTTCTATTTCACACGCAAGAGCTTCAACGCCGCCGTACCGGATATTCTCACCAGCGGTGTGCTGACTCGTAGCGACATTGGGCTGCTGGCGACGCTGTTTTACATCACCTACGGCCTGTCGAAGTTTGTTTCCGGTATCGTCAGCGACCGCTCCAACGCCCGCTATTTTATGGGTATCGGGCTGATTGCCACCGGCGTGGTGAACATTCTGTTTGGATTTTCCACCTCGCTATGGGCTTTTGCGGTGCTGTGGGCGCTGAACGCCTTTTTCCAGGGCTGGGGATCGCCGGTCTGCGCGCGTTTATTGACCGCGTGGTATTCGCGTACCGAGCGCGGCGGCTGGTGGGCGCTGTGGAATACCGCGCACAACGTCGGCGGGGCGCTGATCCCCATCGTGATGGCGGCGACGGCGCTGCACTACGGCTGGCGCGCCGGGATGACCATCGCCGGGCTGCTGGCGATTGTAGTAGGGATTTTTCTCTGCTGGCGGCTACGCGACAGGCCGCAGGCAATTGGCCTGCCACCGGTTGGCGACTGGCGGCATGATGAACTGGAGATCGCCCAGCAGCAGGAAGGCGCAGGGCTGAGCCGCAAAGAGATCCTCACCCGCTATGTGCTACTGAATCCTTATATCTGGCTGCTGTCGCTGTGTTATGTGCTGGTGTACGTTGTGCGCGCCGCGATCAATGACTGGGGTAATCTGTATATGTCGGAGACGCTCGGCGTGGATCTGGTGACCGCCAATACCGCCGTGACGATGTTTGAGCTGGGCGGATTTGTTGGCGCGCTGGTGGCGGGTTGGGGTTCTGACAAGCTGTTTAACGGCAACCGTGGTCCAATGAACCTGATTTTCGCTGCCGGGATTTTGCTCTCGGTGGGCTCGTTGTGGCTGATGCCGTTCGCCAGCTACGTGATGCAGGCAGCGTGCTTTTTCACCACTGGATTCTTCGTCTTCGGCCCGCAGATGCTGATAGGCATGGCGGCGGCGGAGTGCTCGCACAAAGAGGCGGCGGGCGCGGCAACCGGGTTTGTCGGACTGTTTGCTTATCTGGGGGCATCGCTCTCCGGCTGGCCGCTGGCGAAGGTGATGGAGGTCTGGCACTGGACAGGATTCTTTGTGGTGATCGCCATTGCGGCGGGGATTTCCGCGCTGTTGCTGCTGCCGTTTTTAAACGCCCAGGCCCCGCGCGATCTTAACGAAGCGTGATGTACCTCACCTTTTTGCCCTGAGTGGGGCAAAACTAAGAAATTTTCCCGGTTTCACCTGGACGCTGTCTCAGGCGCGTCTTCCGGCTGATTTTTACAATGCCTGCCATTCGCAGGTATAAAAATTAGCTCGGGAGTGTCAAATGCTGGCCTTTCTAAACCAGGTGCGCAAGCCGACCCTGGATCTGCCGCTTGATGTGCGGCGCAAAATGTGGTTCAAACCGTTCATGCAGTCCTATCTGGTGGTCTTTATCGGCTACCTGACCATGTACCTGATCCGCAAAAACTTCAACATCGCGCAGAATGACATGATCTCCACCTACGGGCTGAGCATGACGCAACTGGGGATGATTGGCCTGGGCTTCTCTATCACCTATGGCGTGGGTAAAACGCTGGTTTCCTACTACGCGGACGGTAAAAACACCAAGCAGTTCCTGCCGTTTATGCTGATCCTCTCCGCCATCTGTATGCTCGGCTTCAGCGCCAGCATGGGTGCGGGTTCAATCAGCCTGTTTTTGATGATCGCCTTCTACGCGCTGAGCGGTTTCTTCCAGAGTACCGGCGGCTCGTGTAGCTATTCCACCATCACCAAATGGACGCCGCGTCGCAAGCGGGGTTCTTACCTCGGCATGTGGAACATCTCTCACAACCTTGGCGGTGCGGGTGCGGCGGGCGTGGCACTGTTTGGCGCGAACTATCTGTTCGACGGTCACGTCATCGGGATGTTTATCTTCCCGTCAATTATTGCCCTGATAGTCGGCTTTATCGGCCTGCGCTACGGCAGCGATTCCCCGGAGTCATACGGCCTCGGTAAAGCCGAAGAGCTGTTCGGCGAGGAGATCAGCGAAGAGGACAAAGAGACCGAAGAAAACGAGATGACTAAATGGCAGATCTTTGTTGAGTACGTGCTGAAAAACAAAGTGATCTGGCTGTTATGTTTCTCGAACATCTTCCTGTACGTGGTGCGTATCGGTATTGACCAGTGGTCCACCGTCTACGCTTTCCAGGAGTTGAAGCTCTCCAAAGAAGTGGCGATTCAGGGCTTTACCCTGTTTGAAGTGGGCGCGCTGGTCGGCACGCTGCTGTGGGGCTGGCTCTCTGACCTGGCGAATGGCCGCCGTGCGCTGGTGGCCTGCGTGGCGCTGGCGTTGATTATCGCCACCCTGGGCGTTTATCAACACGCCAGCAACCAGTATGTCTATCTGGCTTCGCTGTTTGCGCTGGGCTTCCTGGTGTTCGGTCCTCAGTTGTTAATCGGCGTTGCGGCAGTCGGATTTGTGCCGAAAAAAGCGATCGGCGCGGCCGATGGGATTAAAGGCACTTTCGCTTATCTGATTGGTGACAGCTTCGCCAAGCTGGGTCTGGGGATGATTGCCGACGGCACGCCGATTTTCGGTCTGACCGGCTGGGCGGGCACTTTCGCCGCGCTGGATGCTGCCGCCATCGGTTGTATCTGCCTGATGGCCGTGGTGGCCGTATTTGAAGAACGGAAAATTCGCCGCGAGAAAAAGATTCAACAATTGAAAGTCGCTTAAGTTAAGTGTGCATTGGTAACTTTTGCCCGCCTTAATGGCGGGCTTTTTTTATGTTTGAGGCTGAAGCATCTCGTATTCAGGTTGTTTCAAAGTCAGTTGATTAATCGTCGGCAATGACCATTTTTTTATCAAAGTTGATCAGTAGCGAGCAGATGAGATAACCCACTGCAGCCAGTGCAAAGAACATCATGGCGGCGTAATAGTTGCCGGTAGATTGAACCAGGAAACCGATAAAAATGGGTAAGATGGCGGCGAACAGGTTACTAGTGAAGTTCATGGTCCCGCAAATGGTGCCTGCAACAGATTGTGCGCCCAACAGTCCCGGTATTGACCAGTAAACGCTGGCCCACCGCAGAGGGAAAAGGGCAATAGTGAGTAAGGTGATGGCGACGGCTGGCGTCGAACTTTGTGCGCAAAGGAAAATGCCAACACCAGCAGTAGTGGCGGAAATAGCCAACATGGTATGCATAACACGGCTTGTTTTTGCTCCTTTGCTGCGCCATTTATCCATAATGTAACCGCCCGTCAATTGGCCGACAAAGCACAGCAGGAAGATCAGCGCCATTGCTCCGCCCATCGATTTGATATCAAAACCGTAGGTGGCTTGAAAATAGAGCGGCAGCCAGGTCATCAGACCGTAGAACACAAAGCTGTAGCAGACCCACCCCCCGATAAGCGCAATTACATTTCGTTGTTTCAGGTAAGGTTTGATATCAGCTAAACGGTATTTTTTGCTGCTGGTTTCCGCGCCGTTTGCGGCAGCAATGTGGTCCAGCTCAGCTTTATTAATGCTCGGATGTTCTGATGGATATGTGCGGATGTACCACCAGGCCAGAAGGCCGACGACCATTGTTCCGACGCCTGCCACTACAAATGCCATACGCCAGGAGTCGAACATTGCAATAAGACCGGCGATGATTACTGCGCCTAACGCCGTGCCCAGGGGGGCGCCACCATCAAGCAGCATCGAACCGCGTCCGCGCTCTGTTGGTGTTAACCATGTCCCCATTAACTTCGCACCAGCGGGCATGATTGGAGATTCAGTGACGCCTAACCCCAGACGAGAAAGTGAAAGGGTGAAAATAGAGTGACACAGAGCTGCGACGGCCTGAAATGCACCCCATAAGATAGTGGCCAGGGCAATGATATTTCTGGCTTTGAATTTATCGGCAATGATGCCACTGGGAATTTGCATTAATGCATACGCCCAGAAAAAAGCACTATGAATAACGCCGACAACGCGGGTGTCAGTAATACCAAATTCATCCGTAATATAAGGCATGGCAATAGAAAGAGAGGTGCGGTCAATATAGTTAATGGCACCTAATAAAAGCATGATGATAAATATCCGCCATCTTACTGTTGTTGCCTTTAATTTATCTTCTTCAGTATTTGTATTAATAATAGACATAAAGACTCCTTGCCATACTCATAGTGAGTATGGCGGTACGAGGTATTATTATATTGTGGAGCGTTACATTATGGAGCCAATAGTCCAGGGGACGAATTCTTGACTGCCATAGCCAAATTCCTCACTCTTCGTTTTTTTTCCGGATGCCATTTCAAGGATCATCTGGTAAATACGTTCGCCAACTTCCGCAATGGTTTCTTCCCCCTCGACAATGGTTCCGCAATTAATATCCATATCCTCCTGTTGGCGTTCCCAAAGCGCATTATTGGTAGCCAACTTCAGGCTTGGCGTTGGTTTGGAACCAAAGGCCGAACCGCGGCCTGTGGTGAAACACAGAAGATTTGCCCCTCCGGCGATTTGACCCGTGACGGCGATGGGGTCATATCCAGGAGTATCCATAAAGACAAAGCCTTTCGCGGTTACCGGTTCGGCATACTCATACACTTCTGTCAGATTGGTTGTGCCTGCTTTAGCAATACCACCTAGTGATTTTTCCAGAATCGTCGTCAATCCGCCGACTTTGTTACCGGCCGAGGGGTTATTGTTCATTTCGCTCCCGGTACGGCGGCAATACTCTTCCCACCAGTGAATGCGTGCAATGAGTTTTTCACCTACTTCGCGAGAAACGGCGCGGCGGGTAAGAAGATGTTCAGCGCCATAAATTTCCGAGGTTTCAGATAAAATTGCTGTTCCGCCTTGTTGCACCAGTTTATCTGCCGCATAGCCCAGAGCTGGATTGGCCGAAATCCCGGAATAGCTGTCGGAACCGCCACACTCAAGCGCGAGGATAATTTCTGAAGCAGGGATGGGTTGACGTGTAACCTGGTTAGCAACAGGTAGCATCTGGTTAACCAGGATAATACCTTTCTCAATGGCGTGGCGTGTGCCGCCTACATCCTGAATGGTATAACTGTGCATCATGGGGCCATCGGCCAGGCCATGGGCGTTCATCATGTCTTTAATTTGACTGGATTCGCATCCCAAACCAATGATGATTACTCCGGCGAAGTTTGCATGGGTGGCATAACCGGCCATCGTACGTCTCATGACGTCCATTGATTCACTTTTAGCGCCGATAGCGCAGCCAAAACTTTGTGGTAATGATACTACGCCATCAACGTTTGGATAATCTGCAAGGCCGTGCAGGCGGAAGTGATCCTCAATGGCCCTGACGACAGTGGCGCTGCAGTTGACGGAGCTTAAAATACCGATGTAGTTACGTGTGGCTGCTCGGCCATCTGCACGGCGGATACCCATAAATGTATCTTGTTGAGGGACTGGAGGAAGTGAATGGCAATCTTCACCCCAGGCATAGTCGCGCTCAAAATCGCCCATTCCCAAATTGTGCATGTGGACGTGTTCGCCAGGTTTAATCGGCTGGGTTGCGAAGCCTATAATCTGTCCATAGCGCTTGACCGCGTCGCCGACACTCAGCGCACGCAGGGCGATTTTATGCCCTGCAGGAATTTCACTCAAAACCGTAATTTGTTCGTCTTCAAGCCAGGTTTCACTGGGGACTGTTTGTCTTGCGATAACCACATCATCTTTGGGATTCAATTTTAGTACAGGGTTGATGTTCATTATCATTGCTCTCATGCTGGTTTATACCGAGATACGGGTCAAAATACTCTTAACCTGCGCTATTTTTTCTTTATCTAACGGTAATGCAGGAGGGACAACTGCGGTAGATATGTCCACACCACTTAATTTTATGGCGGTTTTTATAACGCCGAAGAAAGGTTGTTCTAAGGCATATAAAGGTGATAATCCGGCAAGTTGTTGTTGAAGCGTTTTGGCTGTAGCAAGATCGTTTTGTTGAACAGCCTGATAAATTCCCCGCGTAATATGAGGCGCAAAGTTAAAGGTTGCCGGAATTCCGCCATGTCCACCCAGTAGTAATGTATCAAGTAAATATTCGTCATAACCGCTGAAAATGATAAAATCTGGGCGAAAACAGTGAACTCGATTAATAATTTCCCTTGTGTGGCTAATGTTATCAATAGTGTCTTTAATACCGACGATATTTGGTACATCACGGGCAAGACGGGTGATGACGTTTAAACCAATATCCTGACCGGTTAGCTCTGGAAAGTTATATAAGAAGACTGGGATGCTTAACGCTTCTGCGATCCGTTTGTAATGCGTAAAGCGGGCCTCATCGCTGAGTTTTGCATAATAGGGGTTAACTACCAGTACTCCTTGTGCCCCCGCGTTTTCGGCGTGTTTTCCAAGCTGGATAGTTTCCGCAGTGCTCGCGCAGGCAATACCGATGAGAACTGGAACTCTGTCGGCAACATGTTGCAGACTAAATTCTGCAATCTGTTTTCTTTGCTCAGACGATAAATGTGAGAATTCGCCGCCGCTGCCCAGAATCAACATACCGTCAGCACCATTGCTAATAACATGGTCAATCATTGCTGCCATTCCTGCGCGATCCAATTCACCGTTATCGTCAACGATGGTCGGTACTGGCGGGAAAATACCTTTGAAAACGTTCAACATTGCCACTCCCCTAGTTCTGTATGTGGAACTTGTGTTCTGTATGTTGAAGTTAGTACAGCAAATATCCAAATCGTTCGTCAATGCTTTTTGCGGAAAAAACGAACAATTGTGAGATGGATCGAGTTTGGGGAATTGACATTTAGGGAATGGAGCTCATTTGCAGATGTGCAAAAAAGCCGCATTCCTGAGAAAAGTGATTGCGGTATACTGTGCAGAGTCTATGAATAAAAAAAGATTAATAGCGCATGAACCAAGACATTACGACCTCTGTTCCCGCATTGGATAAGACAGTAAAAATCTGTAATTACCTTTTCAATTCCCCTGGGGCGACGTTCAGCCAGATTCAGCAGGATCTGGGATTACCCAAAAGCAGCACATCCTCGTTGCTAAATGCCCTTGTTGAGCATCATCTTTTGCGCCTGGAAAAGGGGCGTTTCTTTTTGGGACTAAAGCTGTATGAATGGGGGAATCGTTCGCTGGAACAGTTTGATATCCGTAATGCAGCGCTTCCAGTTTTGGAAAAACTGCGTGAGCAAACGGACCTGACCTGCCATCTGGGCATACTGGATGAAGTTGCCCCAATTTATCTCATGAAGCTGGAAAACACTCAGGCTATTAGTATTCGTACCTGGGTCGGTAAAAAGTTACCGATGCACAGCTCCGGTGTGGGGAAAGCGCTTTGTGCCTGGCTGCCGCAGGATAAAATAGATGAACTGTTACCGAATGAGGAATTGCCGCAGTATACAGATACCACCATTACCAGCAAAAAAGCGTTGATGAAAGAGTTTGCCAAAATCCGCGAGCAGGGTTGGGTATTTGATAACGCCGAGGACTCCCCTGGCATCTATTGCATTGCTGCACCGGTATTTAATCGTAATAAAGAAGTAATTGCGGCAATAAGTATCAGCGGCGTTGAATTACAAATGCCTAAAGATTGTATTCCACAATATTCACAGTGGGTGCGCGAAGCCTGCCAGTCACTCTCGGAAAAATTAGTTTAAGCAGGCGGGTATCGTCATTAATGATTTGGATAATGCTGGCCACGTTGGTGGTTGTTTTTGTGGTGGGTTTTCGGGTATTGACGTCCGGGTCGCGGCGGGCAATTCGTCGTCTGAGCGAGCGACTGAATATTGATGTCGTGCCGGTAGAATCGATGATCGATCAGATGGGAAAAGTACAGGGTGAGGCTTTTTTACAGTACCTGCACCGCCCGGATGAATCACATCTGCAAAATGCCGCCCAGGTGCTGTTGATCTGGCAAATCGTGATTGTCGACGGCAGTGAGCAGAATCTGCTGCAGTGGCACCGTTGGCTGCAAAAAGCCCGGCTGGCTGCACCGATTACCGACGCGCAGGTGCGTCTGGCGCTCGGATTTCTGCGCGAGATGGAGCCGGATATGCAGGAGCTTAATGCGTTTCAGATGCGCTATAACGCCTTTTTCCAGCCCGAAGATGGCGTGCACTGGCTGCACTGATAGTGATGCCTGATGGCGCTACGCTTATCAGGCTTACAAACAGGTTCAATCGTAAGCCGGATAAGGCGCAGCCGGCATCCGGGGAATAGTTGTCAAAACGTTAAATACGTCACAAATTTAATGTTACACTGCGTAACTTTTCTACAATAACCCCACGCAGGTAACAAAATGAGTGAAGCTGTTGAACAAAAATCCCGCGCTGAGGCAAATGTCCGCCCGAACTGGTCGGCGGTATTTGCCGTGGCGTTCTGCGTTGCCTGCCTGATAACCGTTGAATTTCTGCCCGTTAGCCTGTTAACGCCGATGGCGCAGCATCTGGGGATTTCTGAAGGCGTTGCCGGACAATCGGTGACCGTGACTGCGTTTGTCGCCATGTTCGCCAGCCTGTTTGTGACGCAAATTATTCAGGCGACCGATCGTCGCTACGTGGTGATCCTGTTTTCGGTGCTGCTAACGCTCTCCTGCCTGCTGGTTTCCTTTGCCAACTCTTTTTCGCTGTTGCTCGTTGGCCGTGCCTGCCTCGGTCTGGCACTTGGCGGTTTCTGGGCGATGTCGGCGTCGCTGACCATGCGTCTGGTTCCCGCACGTACGGTACCGAAAGCGCTGTCGGTGATTTTTGGCGCAGTTTCAATCGCGCTGGTGATTGCCGCGCCGTTGGGGAGCTTTTTGGGCGGCATTATCGGCTGGCGCAACGTGTTTAACGCGGCGGCGGTAATGGGGGTGTTGTGTACCATATGGGTGGTGAGAGCGCTGCCTTCGCTGCCGGGCGAACCTTCGCATCAGAAACAAAACATGTTCAGTCTGCTGCAGCGCCCGGGCGTGATGGCCGGGATGATTGCCATCTTCATGTCCTTTGCCGGGCAGTTCGCCTTCTTTACCTATATTCGTCCGATCTATATGAATCTGGCGGGCTTTGGCGTTGATGGCCTGACGCTGGTGCTGCTGAGTTTTGGTATCGCCAGCTTTGTCGGGACGTCGCTCTCCTCGGTAATTCTGAAGCGCTCGGTAAAACTGGCCTTAGCCGGTGCGCCGCTGGTGCTGGCGCTCAGCGCGCTGGTCCTGATTCTGTGGGGCAGCGACAAAGTTGTGGCGGCAGGCATTGCGATTATCTGGGGACTGGCGTTTGCGTTGGTACCGGTCGGTTGGTCGACGTGGATCACCCGCTCGCTTGCCGATCAGGCAGAAAAAGCCGGATCCGTCCAGGTCGCCGTGATCCAGCTTGCCAATACCTGCGGGGCAGCAGTGGGAGGCTATGCGCTCGATAACCTCGGACTGCTGTCGCCCCTGATGCTCTCCGGCAGCCTGATGCTGCTGACGGCGCTTCTGGTGGCAGCGAAAGTTCGCATAAAGGGTATGCAATAAACTCCTGTGTTGTTCGCCGGATGGCGCTGTCATCGTAGGCCGGATAAGGCGTTCTCGCCGCATCCGGCACTTCACGGCTCACTAATCAGAACCATGCTTCCCACATGGCGCCAAGGTTAAAGTCGTCCAACGTTTCGTCTGACGTGCCGTTCACCCGCGCGGTGCGATCGTTATCCACCTTGCCGCCAGTGACGTAGAAGCGCAGCATCGGGCGGAACTCCGGCCCCATAGCGATCGACATATTCTGCGACAGCGTCAGCTTCCAGCCGTGGTTATCCCCGCCGTTGTCATAATCAACCCGCTGATAGCCCGCTTCCAGCCAGGTGGAGTGAACGTCGTTCCAGAAGTACATTGGACGCACAATCGCGCCGTAGTTCTTACGGTTATCGCTCTTATCGGCGCTGTTGTCGTAATCATGGAACGCTAACAGGTATTCCACCTGCGCCTGGCGGGTAAACTTATGGCTTCCCTCGAAGCTGGCGTAAACCGTGGTCAGGTCGTCGGTTTTGTTATAGACGCTGTTGTCAGAGTTATCAGAATAACGGGCAATCACTTTATTCACGCCGCTGTCGTTGGTGTGGCTCAACACGAAGGCACCCTGCCAGGCTTTCAGGCGGTCATCGCTCTCGACGGCTTTGGAGTCAAAACCGTAGTTGGCGTAGATCTCCAGATCCAGCGGGCCCACTTTCATATTGTGAATTTTTGACGTCACCGCGTAGTTGCCTTTATCGCCGGTGCCGGAACCGCCGGTACAGGTAATACGCGATGGGTTAGCTTCGTCCTCCATCACTTCCGGGCTGCAAGATTCAACTGCGGCAACGGTGGCGACATCAAACTGTACACCGCCGATGTCGAAGTTCTTCACCCCAGCGCCCTGGCCGTCGTGGTTCATCCAGAAGTAGTCATTGATACCCTGTTGCGGACGCTGGTGGAAGTCACGGCCTGCCCAGATATAGGCGTTGGGATTGGATTCCAGGACGTTGGTGACGCCAGCGTAGGCTTTTTTCAGGTTAACTTCGTCGCCCCAGTGGTCGATCATCACGTTAATGTCCCAGATTGCGCCGTTGTCGCTTTTGAACGCTTTCGATAGCTGGAACTCGCCGCCGTTGCCTTCGTTACCTAAACGACCGATGGCGGAAGCACCGTTGTAGGAGCCATCGACGCCAACGTATTTCTGATCGCCGCTCTGGAAATGCGCGCCGTAACGTGCATAGCCGCTGAATTTCACACCGAACGGAATCGCCATATCCGGCGATTGCGCCGCGCTTTGCGGCTCGTTAATAACATCGGTTTTTTTCGCGACGGCAGCGTCCATTTTCGCCTGACGCTCCGCCAGCGCTTTATCGACTGCTTTGGCGACGATGGCATCGATTTGTTCTTGTGTGAATTCCTGTGCGAGGACAGAAATTGGGCACAGCGCGGCGACTACCGCCAGCGTGACTGGAAGTTTTTTTATCATGTTCATGGTTATCTCATCGACACTTTACCCTTCAGTTCGCGCGGAGCATTCTGAATAAGCGTGTGCATTAATTTATTTTAAGATAATAACCATCCCGTCTCGGTTGAATTTGCTATCACCAAAACAAGTTGATTTTTCTGTTTTAATAACGGGTACAGGACTGTTTTATTTAATCGTAATGCTTTCTCCGTTGTTGAATGTTTAATTAACGATTAACGCTGATACAGATGAATAATTTCTTCTGACAGTTCGCGGGCTAATAACGACGTCATTAAGTGGTCCTGCGCATGCACCATAATCAATGTCATTGGTTGCCGGGCTTCCCCGGCGTCCTGTTCAATCAATTTGGTTTGCATGTGATGAGCCTGACGGGCGTAGCCGTCAGCCTCACGAAGCAGGCTTTTCGCTTCGTCAAAGTTCCCGGCACGCGCGGCGTGCAGCGCTTCGAAGCACAGACTGCGGGACTGTCCGGCATTGACGATGATTTCCATTACTGCTTCTTCTAATGCAATCATGTTGTTCTCTTCCTAATCGAATCCGTTATTTTCGGCGGTGTGGGCAAACCATTCGCCGCTCTTTTTCACCGTACGTTTTTGCGTTTCTAAATCTAACTGGACAAAGCCGTAGCGGTTTTTATAGCCGTTGAGCCATGACCAGTTATCAATAAAGGTCCACATATGGTAGCCAAGACAATTACACCCTTCGCTAATTCCTTTATGTAGCCATTTGAGATGCTCAGCAACAAATTCAATACGGTAGCTGTCGTTGATTTGCTCTTGCTGAATAAAACGCTGCTCATTCTCGACTCCCATACCGTTTTCCGAAATAAAACAGCGCGGGTTACCATAATTATCACGTAGATTAGTAATAATATCGTAAATACCCGGCTCATAAATTTCCCAGCCACGGTAAGGATTCATTTTCCGACCCGGCATTTCGTAATAATCAAACAGCCACTCCGGCATAAACGGTGCATCCGGGTTGACGGCGCTATCACGGCATTTGACTCGACGCGGCTGATAGTAGTTGATGCCGAGCAGATCGATTTTGCCCTCGGCGATTAACTGGCGGTCGCCCGGCTGGCATGCCGGTAATTGATCGTACTCTTTCAGCAGTTCGACCAAATCTGCCGGATATTCACCCTTCAGCACCGGATCGAGGAAGCTGCGGTTAAACAGCAGATCCGCATAGTGTGCGGCTTTCACATCCGCCGGATTTTGTGAGCGTGGATAGGAAGGCGTTAAATTCAGCACCACGCCGATTTCACCGTCATGGTTTGCGCCACGATACGCCCGAACCGCCGTGGAATGCGCCAGTACGGTGTGATACGCCACGGTGGCTGCACGTTTGAAATCCACTACGTTAGGGTAATGGAAGTCATACAGATAGCCGCCTTCTACCGGGACAATTGGCTCGTTAAAGGTAAACCAGTGCTTAACCCGGTTGCCGAACAATGTAAAACAGGTCTGTGCGTAGCGGCCAAACGCCTCGACCACTTCACGGTTTTCCCAGCCGCCTTTCTCCTGCATCACCATCGGCATATCGAAGTGGAACAGGGTGATAAATGGCGTAATACCTTGTGCCAGCAGCTCGTCGATGATGTTGTTATAGAAATCGACAGCTTCAGGATTAACCTCGCCGGTACCGTCCGGGATCAGTCGCGACCAGCTCAGAGACGTACGGAAGCTGTTGTGTTTCAGCTGTTTGAGCAATGCGATGTCTTGTTTCCAGTGCTGATAAAAGGTCGAGGTAGTTGCCGGGCCAACCCCCTGATGGAAACGACCTGGCTGACGATCGAACCACACGTCCCACGTGGTCTGGCTTTTGCCGCCGTTCAGGCTATCCCCTTCGGTTTGCAGCGCTGAGCAGGCACTGCCCCACCAGAAGTTTTCAGGAAAACGGTATCTCATTGTTCTGACTCCTTGATTCATTATGAGTTGCTACGGGCAGCGTTCACCACGGAGACTGCATCCTGGGCTTTTTGCTCTTCGGTTTTCAGCAAAGAACGTTCGTAAGCACGCAGGAATGGCAGGTACATCAGCGCTGACATCGCCATACAGATAAAGCACATCACCACCGGGCTTAATGCCCAGTTCGCGGCCCAGGAAGCACCGATCGGCGCAGGCGTGGTCCACGGTGTCAGCGAAACCACTTGTGCCAGCCAGCCGAGTTTGGTGGCGCTATAGGCCAACACGGCGTTGACCAGTGGGACGCAGACAAACGGGATGAACAACATCGGGTTCATGATGATTGGCGCACCAAACAGAATAGGCTCATTGATATTAAAGAAACTAGGCACAATTCCCATTTTGCCGATAGTACGCAGATGGGCGACGCGACTGCGCAGAAGCAGGAATGCCAGCGGTAAAGTCGAACCAACGCCGCCAATCAGCAGGTAGTGATCCCAGAAACCTTGCAGATAGACGTGAGGCAGCGCCGCGCCCGCCGCCAGAGCGGCCTGGTTAGCGGACAGATTCGCCATCCAGAACGGGTTCATTATGCCGGTTACGATCAATGAGCCGTGGATGCCGGCAAACCAGAAAATCTGGCACAGCAGAACAGAAAGCAGAATAGCGGGCAGTGAGTCTGAAGCGGAAACCAGCGGCTCCAGCAGGTGCATAATCGCCTGCGGGATGATCATCCCGGTTTGTGCTTCGATAAACAGGTTCAACGGATGCAGGGTCGCAATCACCACCAGTACTGGAATGAGGATCTCGAAAGAACGCGCGACGCCGGTCGGTACTTCCTTCGGCAGGCGGATTGTCACGTTATTCTGCTTCAGCCATGCATACATGCGGGTGGAGTATATGGCGGTGATGAGCGCGGTAAAGATCCCCTGACCGGAAAGATACTGCGTCGAGATTTTACCTTCGGCATACGGCGCAGCAACCAGTAAAAACGCCATAAAGGCCAGCAGGCCAGACATCACCGGATCGAGGTTAAACTGACGGCCCAGACTGGCGCCAATGCCCACGGAGATAAAGAACGTCATAACACCCATGCTGAGGTTAAACGGCAGCATCAGCTGTTCACGATACGTTGCCGAGAAATCGAGCCAGCCCCGGGCAAAGCTGTTGGTGGTATCGGCAGAGAACGGCGGAAAAATAAACACCAGCATGAAGGAGCCGATGATCATAAACGGCAGCGCCGCCGTAAAACCGTCACGAATTGCAATCACATACTTCTGCTGCCCTAACTTGCCGGCGAGCGGGGTGATGGATTGTTCAATGACGGCAACCATTGACTGATATAACGAACTCATAGTGACACCCTTTTAGTGTGTCGCTTCAATCAGCGACAGAGCATAATCCAGCACTTTGTCACCGCGTTGCATACCGTAATCCATCATATCTATGGCTTTTACGGGTATACCCTGGGTGGCAGCCTTTTCGGAGAGCGTATTAAGCATGTACTTTACCTGGGGGCCGAGCAGTACCACCTGGTAATTTGGAAACTGAATGTCAAATTCGGAAACGCCGTAGGCCTCAATCTTCACGGGCAATCCGCGAGACTCTGCCTCCTCAATCATTTTACGAACCAGCAAGCTGGTGGACATCCCTGCCGAACAACACAACATAATCCTGAACATGGTGAACCATCCTTTAAATGTAAAAACTTATTGCGAGTCTGATTTGATATCATACGGAAACCGGTTTCCATTCATGGAAACCGGAATTGTGACAGCCATCAAGATCTTATTCTTATGAGGCTAATTATTTGGATTTAGCTCACGAAATTGGCTGTGGAAATCTCTTTTTGAGTCCAAATGGAAAATCGGTTTCCATGAAAAACGGAAACAGCTATACTGCGGATGGCGATTATTTGAGCCAATGTTAAATTCAGGATGGAAAGGGCCTGGCGGGTCCTGTCAGGGGAGAATGATGTCTACTATCAACGATGTATCGCGTTTGGCTGGCGTGTCAAAAGCCACTGTGTCACGCGTGTTGAGCGGTTCGCGTGGCGTAAAAGAGGCCAGCCGCATCGCTGTGCTGAAAGCGGTGGATGAACTCAATTATCGTCCGAACGTGATTGCGCAGTCGCTACTCAGCCAGTCTACCGGCTGTATTGGCGTGATATGCGCGCAGGACAACATCAATCAGACCACGGGTTATCTCTACGCGCTGGAAAAGCATCTAAGCCAGCATCAAAAGCACCTGCTGCTGCGTTTTGCCAATACCAAAGCGGAAGTCATGAGCGCTCTTGATGAATTAAGCTGCGGTTTGTGCGACGACGTCCTGATTATCGGCGCGCGTTTCCCGCTCAATATCAATCAGGAGAATGTCATTCTGGTGGATTGTCTGGATTCCGGCGATGACGTCAACAGCATTCAGTTCGATCATGAATTTGCCACCGAAACTGCCTGTAACTATTTGATAAGTCAGAATCGACGCCAGATTGCTTTAATTCATCCGGACGGAATGGGCTTCTCCGATCAGGTGCTGTTGGGCTATAAACACGCGCTGGAAAAAAACTTCCTGCCGTTTAACCGTAACCTGGTGTTTATGGCCGCCACGTCATCGTCAGTGGCCTTGCAGGAGCTGCTTAACAACGCGTCGACGCTAAATTTCAACGCGCTGCTGGTGGCGGATGAGCAGCAGGCACAGCGGGTTATCCCGCAGTTGCAGGCGTTTAATAAATCCGTTCCGCAAGACATTATGGTCTTTAGTCTGGCCGGAGCGCTGCATCTGCCGGGTATCCCAACTATCCCGGCGATTGAATATTCTATGGATGCCATGGCGGCGCGGATCGTCAGTTGGCTCAATGAGAAAACCCAAAGCGTGCTGGGTTCGTACGTGCTGCGTGGCGACTTAATTATTCCTCAGCGTTAACGCTGTCCCTCTGGCGTGGGGCTATTTCGCTTCACGCCTATAAATCCGGGCATTCAACTTTGCCAAGCGCTTCCCAGTAGTTGTTCTGATTGTTTCTTTGAATTGCCAGAATGGCTTCGCGGATGTGCTGTTGGTTACGCGTATCAGCCATAATCGTTTTTTCCCATACCTCATCAGATGGCGAGCCTTGCGGGGTGCAAATCTTACGTAAATCCTTCAAAACGGTATTCTTTTCGTGTACAGCCTGCAGACTGCCATATGCCGAGTCGGCTTGCGCCAGAACGGGTAGCATGAAAAGGACGGCAATAATCGGGAAAATGACTCGTTTCATGATAATAATCCTTGTTGTCTATGCGCATCATCTCAAGAGTAAGTGTAGACGGCATACGACTCACTCATCACCCTGTGTTAATGTCAAAAATAAATCAGCCAGAAGTTGTAGTTATTTTAGGAGGATAGGATGCAAATACAGATTACGGATACGATTACCGAAGACGATCAAAATGCCCTGCTTGCCGGGTTGCGCGCTTACAACCGCCAGTTTCTGAAAACCACCAATTTTGGCGACCTGGCGGTGTACTGGCGCGATGAGCGCAATGAAATTCTGGGCGGGTTGATCGGCAAAATCAAAGGCGAATGGCTGTGCATTGATTTTCTGTGGATGCATGATTCACTGCGTAAAGGCGGTTACGGCACAAAATTGATGCAGGCCGCAGAACAGACGGCGCGTGAGAGAGGATGCCTGCATGCGCTGGTGGATACCATGAGTTTCCAGGCGCTGCCGTTTTATCAGAAAAACGGCTATCAGCTGCAAATGACCCTCGATAACTTCCCGGAAACCGGTTCCGCGCGCCATTATTTGTCAAAAACGTTTTGATGACCGGAAGGTCTGGACGCCGCCTCACTTTCTTGCGCAGCAGAATAGTGTATGTTCTGAACAATCATTTATTTCTTAAGCGGTAAAGAGATGAGACGGATTGAGATAATACTGGGAGAGCTGGAACGGCTGACGCGAGGACTGAATCTTGCCCATCTGGCGCAGGAAAGGGCGTTCACGGCGGAGGCTATCGGCTTCAACCTCGGGCTGGCGCGCAACTCGGTCAGTAAAGATCTCAATCAGCTCTGGAACGACGGCCTGGCGATTAAAAGCCGCGGTCGCCCGGTATTCTTTCTGCATCGTCAGGCGATTGAAACGCTGCTGGGGCGCAAACTGGATGAGTCCGAGCGTGAAGTGCAAACCGTTGCCGACCTGTTGCCTGTTCAGGAAAACCAGGCGACAGACGATCCCTTTTCCGGCCTGATTGGTTACGATCGCAGCCTGCGCGATGCGGTGGAAAAAGGCCGCGCGGCGGTGCTGTATCCCCACGGGCTGCATGTTCTGCTAACCGGTCCCTCCGGCGTAGGTAAAACCTTTTTTGCCGAACTGATGCACCGTTTCGCCTGCGAACGTGCAGCGGGAACGCCTCCCCCGCTGGTCTATTTCAACTGCGCGGAATACGCGCATAACCCGGAGCTGCTCTCTTCACACCTGTTTGGTCATCGACAGGGGGCGTTTACCGGCGCAAACGAGAATAAACCCGGTCTGGTCGAACAGGCTGATGGCGGCTATCTCCTGCTCGATGAAGTGCATCGTCTGCCGTATGAAGGCCAGGAAAAGCTGTTCTCTATTCTCGACAAAGGCGAATACCGGCCGCTGGGTTCAAGCGCCGTGGCGCGTTCAATCTCGGTTCGCCTGATATGTGCGACCACCGAACCGGTAAGTTCGGCATTGCTGCGCACTTTCCAGCGACGTATTCAGGTATGTATCGATCTCCCTGGCATACGCCAGCGTTCGGTGGAAGAGCAGGTTGAACTGATCGTTGGCTTCTTACAGCGTGAGAGCCGCAAAATCGAGCGTACGATAAGCATCGACCGTACCCTGCTGCTCTGGCTGCTGAACAAGCCCCTGGAAGGCAATATTGGTCAGCTCAAGAGCGATATTCAGTTTCTCTGCGCCCAGGCCTGGGCTTCGGGAATGACGGAGCACAGCGATACGCTACAGCTGGATAAACGTCTGACCGAGCTCCCCTTTAACGCCACGCCGGAGCAACGTCTGCTGGTTGGGGCGCTGTTCGAAGGCAAAGAGCACCTGAGCATTGATGCCCGCACGCTACCGGCACTGAAAAATTCGCTGGCCACCGGAGCTGAAATTGAAGAGAGCGATCTCTTTTATAGCTTCCTGACCCGGGAATATATCAATCTGCGTAACAGTAACGTACCGCCAGCCGAAACGCTGGCAATCCTCAAAAACAAACTCAGCTCGATTTTTGAATATGGTCTCTATAGCCGCGACAGCGTGGCGCATCCCCCGCGCTATGGCGATCAGATTGAAGAGCGAGTCACGCTGCTGATCGGCTGTGTTGAGCAGGTGCTTGGCTTCACGCTGCCGGAAAATCTGGTTAATCCGTTACGCAAACACTTCCTGGCGCTGATTGGCTATGTGCAGCGTGGCCTTATTCCGCAACTTTATTCTTCCAGCCTGATCCTCGATCGCTGCAAAGATGAATACGAAAACGCTACGTTGTTATGCCGAAAAATCAATGAACTGCTGCATATTCAGTGTCCGGCGACGGAGGTGGTCTGGCTGTGCCTGTTCCTCAAAGAGTGTCGCCATTACCGCCAACGGATTGACGCCAGTCCGGACTGCGGGGTGATTTTGATTGCTCACGGTGCTACGACCGCCACAAGTCAGGCGCAGTACGTGAATCGCGTACTGGAGCGCGAGGTGTTCAGCGCTATCGATATGCCTTTCGAGCAGTCGGTGCATGACACGCTGGAAGCCCTGACGCAGATGATCCAGACCCGGCAATATCGCCGATTAATCCTGATGGTGGATATTGGCTCGCTGGTCCATTTTGGCAGTACGATCAGCAAATTATTCCAGATAGATGTTCTGCTGATGCCCAATATTACGCTCACCAGCCTGCTGGAGATTGGGCTGGATTTAAGCTACGAAACCAGCGACTTGCCGCAGTTGGCGGCGTTGATGCAGAGCAAAAATATTCCCTGTCAGCTCTGTACGCCGCAGCAGGAAAACAGCGGTAAAGTGCTGGTTATCTCCTGCATTACCGGGATGGGAACAGCAGAAAAAATCAAAAAGGTGCTGGAAGAGAGCTTCGGCGAGCTGATGTCGCAGGATACGCGGATGGTGATCCTCGATTACAACGAAGTTCGCAGCCTGGAGCGCGTTCAGCAGGCGATTAACGCCAGTGAACGTCTGGCGGGAATCGTGGGTACTTTCCAGCCGGGACTGCCGGATATTCCGTTTATCTCGCTCGAGGAGCTGTTCTCTGAGCAAGGCCCTGAACTGGTGCTCAGCCTGCTGACGCCCGATCTCTCCAGCAGCGAACGCCGTCTGGAGATGGAGCGCAGCGCGATGCGCTTTATCAGCGCGTTGACCATGGAGAGCATCATTAACCATATTTCGGTGCTCAACCCGCAGCGTATTCTGAAAGAGATGGAAGGCGTGCTGAATCATCTGACCACCACGCTTTCGCTCAAACCGAGCCGTCAGGTGACACTGCGCTTCCTGATCCACTGCTGCTGTATGGTCGAGCGTATCGTGATTAACCGCAAACCGTTACAGATGGCGCTGGAGAACAAGCCGGATCTGGATGTTCGCGCGTTTAGTGTCATTAAATCTGCTTTCCTGCCGATCGAAGAGGCCTATGCCATTCGCTTATCGGACGCGGAATATTTTTATATCTACGAACTGCTGTATAGCTAATCCCAAGACTTGCGGGGCTTTGCGCCCCGTCGGCATCCATAACTCCCCCGCGTGACACAAATTCTGGCACAGCCTTTGCTCTGTTTACCTATGTCTATGTAATCGAGCCAGGAGGCCATTTTGACTACCACTGAATCCTTGCCCCAGATCCTGCTGCTGACCCATGGCGGCTGGGGGCAACAGCTTTGCAACAGCCTGCGCATGGTGATGGGCGAAATCAAAGGCGTGACGGAAATTGCGCTGATGCCCGTTGATACGCTCGGCGAATTTTATCAGCGCGTCGAAGCCGTAGTGAAAGCTATGCCGGAAGGCTCACTGATCCTGACCGATTTTATTGGCGGAACCACCTCTAACGTGGCGGCACGGCTGAGCGCCGATTACCCGGTGGCAGTGATTTCTGGGCTCAACGCCTCGTTGTTACTGGAGGCGCTCGACAAACGCGAGCATGGCCAACTGACCACCTGCGTGGCCGATCTGGTCGAGGCCGGGCGTAGCAGCTGCCTGGACGTTGTTGCCCACGTACGTCAATTACAACAATCACAATAAGGAATAAACATCATGGCAAACATCGTTTTATGTCGTATCGATAGCCGTCTGATTCATGGACAAGTGGTGACCAAATGGGTTGGGCAATCTCAGGCAAACCGGATTGCGGTGGTCAGCGATGAGCTGGATGCCGATCCGTTTATGAAAAACATCTACCTGATGGCCGCGCCGCCGAACATCAAAGTGGATTGTTTCAGTAACCAAAGTTTTGCGGCAGCCTGGAAAGAAAACCAGCTTGGTGACGGCAAAGTGCTGGTGCTGTTCCCTTCTCTGGCGGCGGTTCAGGAAGCGGTCCAGTTGGGATTTGACGTCACTACCATTCAGGTCGGTGGACTGGGCGGTGGGCCAAACCGCAAAGCGGTATTCCAGAACATTACGCTGGATGAAAAAGACGTCGGCATTCTGAGCGACCTGAAAAATCGTGGGATTCAGGTGTTCTTCCAGACTATCCCGGAAGATAAGCCTCAGTCGCTGGACGATATCCTGAAAAAATTCTAATTCTTTGATAACAGGGTACTTAATTATGGATACTTTAGTCTTTGCAAGCCTGATGGGGTTGTATTACTGGTTTGCCCGATTACGCCTTGGCTACACCTTCTCAGCCATGCTGCTACAACCCGTCGTGATTGCCGTATTCGTTGGCCTGCTGTTAGGCAACATGGAAACGGCGATGATCATCGGCGCAGGTATGCAGCTGGTTTATCTCGGCGTGACCTCCACGCCGGGCGGCAACGTCCCGTCGGATCCGGCGCTGGCTGCCTGTATTTCAATTCCTATCGCCGTGAAGGCCGGAATGGACCCGAACCTGGCTATCGCACTGGCGATCCCGTTTGGCGTCATCGGCGTGTTTCTCGACCAGCTGCGCCGCACGTTAAACGCGGCGTGGGTGCATATGGCCGACAAGCATGCGGAAACGGCAAATATGGCGGGCATTATGCGCTGTGCGTTCCTCTACCCGGCGTTACTCGGGCTGGTGCTGCGTTTCCCGGTGGTTTTCGCCGCTAACTATTTTGGTCAGGACGTGGTGGAAAGCTTCCTGAAGCTGATGCCTCACTGGCTCACCCACTCCTTTGAAATTATGGGCGGCATTCTGCCGGCGCTGGGCTTCGCCATCACCATTATGGTGATCGGTAAAAAGAGTCTGCTGCCGTGGTTTATCGGCGGATTCTTTGCGGTGCTGTACCTGAAGGTGGACATCATGGCGATGGCAATCTTTGGCACCTGCGTGGCCTTCCTGATTAAAGGTCTGGCGAAAAATGAAGGAGCAGCATGATGAGCAGCGACGTAATGCAGCATGAACTGGTGGAGCGCGCGCGCGAAAGCGGCACGCTGACTAAAGCAGACATCACCAAAGCCTGGTTTATCTACTGGCTGGGTGCGGAAGTTTCCAGCTCCTATGAACGATTGCAGAGCCTGATTTTCTGCGCCTCAATGACGCCGATCATCAAAAAACTCTACCCGCAAAAAGAGGAGCAGGTTGAAGCGCTGAAACGCCATTTGAACTTCTTCAACTCGGAGCAGACGTTCGGGGCGGTGATTCAGGGGATCTCCATTGCGATGGAGGAACAGAAAACCCGCGGCGAGCCGATCAGCGATGCCTCCATCACCGGGATTAAAACCGGACTGATGGGACCGCTGGCCGGGATGGGGGATTCCATCATCTGGGCCGCCGTGATGCCGCTGTTAATTGCTATATTCATTCCGTTCGCCGCCAATGGCAGCGCGATGGGCGGAATTGTGCCGTTAATTCTCTATCCTGCTATTACGCTGGCAATCAGCTATGGCATGGTTCACAAAGGCTATACGCTGGGGCGTGACTCGATAATTGGCCTGCTGCAGGGAGGGCGAATAAAGGAGCTTATCTACGGCGCGAACGTGCTGGGCTTGATCATGATGGGGGCGCTTTCTGCTAGCTACGTCAAGATCACCACGCCGTTAAAACTCAGTGCCCTGAAAGGTTCTGAAGTGGTGGTTCAGCAAATCCTCGACTCTATTGCCCCCGGTCTGTTACCGCTGGCGGCGGTGTTCGCCATTTACTTCTACCTGGTAAAGAAAGGGCCGCGTTATACCACGATTTTGCTGTCGATTGTCGCGCTCAGCGTGGTCTGTTCGCTGCTGGGAGTGCTGTAAGCCATGACGCAAAATATCTATCAACAGTTGGGGCTAAAACAGGTCATTAACGCCTGCGGCAAAATGACGATTTTGGGCGTTTCCAGCGTGGCCCCGGAAGTGATGCAGGCCACCGCGCGGGCAGCTTCGGCTTTTGTTGAAATTGATCGGCTGGTGGACAGAACCGGAGAACTGGTTTCCCGCTACACCGGCGCTGAAGACAGCTATGTCACCTCCTGTGCGTCGGCGGGTATTGCCATCGCTGTTGCTGCCGCCATTACCCGCGGTGACCAGGCAAGAGTCACGCTGATGCCGGACAGTGCAGGTATGGCTAATGAAGTGGTTATGCTGCGCGGACATAACGTTGACTATGGTGCGCCCATCACCAGCGCCATCCGCCTGGGCGGCGGGCGGGTGGTGGAGGTTGGCTCGAGTAATCTGGCGGCCCGCTGGCAACTGGAGAGCGCGATTACCGACAACACCGCCGCCCTGCTGTACGTGAAATCGCACCACTGTGTGCAGAAAGGCATGTTGAGCATTGCGGATTTTGTGCAGGTCGCGCAGGTTCACAACCTGCCGCTAATTGTCGATGCCGCCGCCGAGGAGGATTTACACGCCTGGGTGGCGAGCGGGGCAGATATGGTGGTCTACAGCGGGGCAAAAGCTTTTAACGCGCCGACCTCCGGATTTATCACAGGGAAGAAACAGTGGATTGCCGCGTGTAAAGCGCAGCACCACGGGATTGCCCGGGCGATGAAAATCGGCAAAGAGAATATGGTTGGGCTGGTGTATGCCCTGGAAAACTACCATCAGGAACAAACCGTGGTCACCGCTGAAGAGCTCCGCCCCGTGGCGCAGGCGATTTCAGCGATTCGCGGACTGGATGCGGATATCGAGCAGGATGAGGCCGGACGCGCCATCTGGCGGGTACGTATTCGGGTGAATGCGCAGGTGCTGGGAATGGATGCTTACGCCGTAGAAGCGCAACTGCGAGAGGGTGAAATCGCGATTTACGCTCGTCGTTACAACCTTCATCAGGGCGTTTTTAGTCTTGACCCGCGTACGGTCGCTGAAGGAGAAATGGCGCTGATCGTGGCGCGATTAAAGGAGATTGCAGACCATGCAGCAGATTAATTTTTATCGGAATAAAGTGGCCATTAACGTACTGGCGAAGGATATCGCTAATGCCCGGGAAATCTATGATGCTGCCGAAGGCCACGCGGTGATCGGTATTCTTTCGGCGCAGTTTTCCTCGGTTGAAGAAGGGATCAAAGAAGTAAAACGTTGGATGACCGATGTGCCATCAATTTCCGTGGGGTTGGGCGCGGGCGATCCGGCGCAGTATTACAAAGCGGCGATGATTGCCTCACGGGTCCATCCGGCACACGTCAACCAGACCTTCACCGGTTGTGGGTTTGCGGCAGGGGCGCTGGCGGCCACGGGCGGTGAACAGACCCATATCAACGCGTTAGTCAGTCCCACAGGCACGCCGGGGGAAGTGTTGATCTCGACCGGCGTCAGCAGCAGCCAGGGAACGCCAGCCCGCGTTTCCTGCGATGCGGCGGTACGTATGATGCTCGATTCCGGCGCTCACGCGGCGAAATTCTTCCCGATGGGCGGTGAGCGGTCGCTGCCTGAGCTGTACGCACTGGCGACGACTGCAGCACGAAACGGCATGACGCTGATTGAACCGACCGGCGGGATCGATCTCGAAAACTTCGGCGTTATCCTGCAATCCTGTCTGGAGGCGGGAGTACCGCGCGTCATGCCACATGTTTACAGCTCGATTATCGACCCACAGACCGGCAATACCCGGCCTGCAGACGTCGTCAGGTTGATGGAGATAGTGAAAGAGATGGTGTGATGTTGTTATCGCCGGATGGCACTTCGCTTATCCGGCCTACAGATAACCTCATGTCACCAGCCCGGTCAGCGTAAGCGCTACCGGGCATTTTTGTCCATATGTCTGCTTTATGCTTTTTTCTTCTTGCTGATGCTTTTTCGTTTTTTAAACCGCAGCGGCCTTCCCGCTATAGTCATTTCATTACTCATCAGGCGGTTATTGCAAAAGGATAAAACGTGAAACTGAAGATACCTTATTTCGGGGCCGGAGCGGTGGTATTACTGGCGGGATTATTGCTGGCAGGATGCGATCAGCAGAGCAATGATGCAAAGCATATCAAAGTGGGCGTGATTAACGGCGCAGAACAGGATGTGGCGGAAGTCGCGAAGAAAGTCGCTAAAGAAAAATATGGGCTGGAGGTGGAGCTGGTGGGGTTTAGCGGCTCTCTGCTGCCCAACGATGCCACTAACCATGGTGAGCTGGATGCTAACGTTTTCCAGCATCGTCCGTTCCTTGAACAAGATAATAAAGCGCACGGCTATAAGCTGGTCGCGGTGGGTAATACCTTTGTGTTCCCGATGGCTGGATATTCGAAGAAAATCAAAAGCGTTGCTGAGCTAAAAGACGGTGCGACGATTGCGATACCTAACGACCCAACCAACCTTGGGCGGGCGCTGTTGCTGCTGCAAAAAGAGAAGTTAATCACTCTGAAAGCGGATACTGGCCTGCTGCCAACGGCGCTGGATATTACTGATAATCCGCGGCATCTGAATATTATGGAACTGGAAGGCGCACAGTTACCGCGCGTGCTGGACGATCAAAAAGTGGATGTGGCGATTATCAGTACCACCTACATCCAGCAAACCGGGCTTTCCCCGGTACATGACAGCGTATTTATTGAAGATAAAAACTCACCGTACGTGAACATTCTGGTGGCGCGGGAAGACAATAAAGATGCCGAGAATGTAAAAGAATTCCTGCAATCTTATCAGTCACCGGAAGTGGCGAAGGCGGCAGAAACTATCTTTAACGGCGGCGCGGTTCCGGGCTGGTAATCATGACCCGTTGCCGCGCTGGTTGAGGTTAAACCGCTCTGGCGCGGCGACGTGAGTCCATTGAGATAAGTATTACCGAAGAGAGGATCAAAAGCGTGCCCAGCCAGTCTGGCAGGGTAAAGGTAATGCCTAACAGCAGCAGGGACAGCAACGCGCTGCTCAACGGTTCAGCGCAGCTTAAAATGCTCGCTTTCGGTCCGCCAATCATCTGCGCGCCTTTCAGGTACAGGCTAAACGTGAGCGATGTGCCGATAACCACCAAATAGAAAAACGCCAGAATCAAACTGCCATTCACCACGAAATTAGTGCCTTGCCCGGCATAAAACGGCAGCAGGATCATCCCGCCGATCAACATACTCCAGCCGACGACCGGCAGCGTGCCGTAGCGCGCGATGAGCGTTGAAGGGTAGGTAGTATAAAACGCGGCGGCAAACGCCGAGGCAATTCCCCAGAACAGCGCGGCAGGTGAGATTGATAGCGACGTCGGGTTACCGTGGGTGACCAGTAAGAAGGTGCCGATAAGCGAGGTGAAGATCGCGGTCAGCACTAAAATCCCCGGTCGCGCTTTGCGCACCACGGAGAACCACGCCACGATAATGGTCGGTGACAAAAATTGCAGCACCGTCGCGGTGGCGGCGTTGGATTTTTCGATGGTCAGCAGAAAAGTTAGCTGGACGGTAAGCGCCCCGACTACGGAGAAAATCAGCAGGCTGATAGCATCTTTGCGGTTTTTAATTATGGAGAACACTTTGTCGCCGTGAACGAAAGAGAGCATCAGCAGAATGAGCCCGGCGAATATCAGGCGCGTCATGGTCAGAAACTGCGACGACATCTGACTTTGCTCCATGATGTACTGCGCGCAAACGCCTGAACTTCCCCATAATACGGCGGCAATCAGGACATTCATCATCCCTCTTCTGGTGGAACTCATCTTTTCCTCGGCATGTTGTTTTGTTTTATTTGTGTGCAGGCATCATAGCAGAGATAGCGAAGCGAGGGAGGCATGGCTGACAACGCCCCCCACTCGGCAGGGGGCTGGCGATAATATCAAGGTGCAATCGGCGTCAGATAATCCAGCCGTAGTGGTTCGGAGAGCAGATCGTTCATTTGCAGAATGAACGTCTGGAAATGCGGCAAAGCGATATGTTCGTCCAGACCGGCCTGGCCGCGCCAGGATTCGCGTACGTAGAACACATCCGGCGTGTCGCGTAGCTGGAACAGGGCATATTCAATATTGCCTGGCTCCCGGCGCGTGGGCAGCAGCAGGGCCTGCAGCGCGTGTTTCAGTGCGTCGATTTTCCCCGGTCTGGCTTTCAGTACCGCAATAATTGAAATTACTTCTGAATCAGACATATTAAAACCCCTCCAGCACAATCTTGCCGACCGAGCGACCGGTTTCAATTTGCGTGTGGGCTTTTTGCAAATTCGCCGCGGTGATCGCGCCAAAATGCTCGCCCAGCGTGGTGCGGAGGATATTGTCGTCGATCAACCGTGCTACGCGGGTCAATAGCTGATGCTGCGCAATGATGTCATGGGTGGTAAACATTGAACGGGTGAACATAAACTCCCAGTGCAGCGAAATGCTTTTGGCTTTCAGCGGACGCGCATCGAGGGATTGCGGATCGTCAATCAGCGCCAGTTTGCCCTGCGGCGCCAGGGCGGCAATAATTTGCGAATAGTGCTGTTCGGTATTGTTCAGGCTGGCAACGTGCGTCACCTCTTTAATACCTATCCGTGTCAGCTCTTCCGTCAGCGGTTTGCTGTGGTCAATTACATAATGAGCGCCCGCTTCACGTACCCATTTTTGACTCTGTGGACGTGATGCCGTACCGATGACGGTCATTTTGGTCAACTTACTGGCCAGTTGCGTCAGGATAGAACCGACGCCGCCAGCCGCGCCAACAATCAATAACACATCATTTTCATTGTCGTTTTCCGCAATACCCAGACGGTCAAACAGCATTTCCCAGGCGGTGATGGCGGTTAGCGGCAGCGCCGCCGCAGAAGCATTATCCAGTGATTGCGGCTTCAGCGCGGTAATACGTTCATCAACCAACTGAAATTCACTGTTACTGCCAGCGCGACCCAGCGCACCGGCGTACCAGACTTCATCGCCAGGTGCGAACAGAGTGACCGCTTCACCCACGGACTTCACCACGCCAACAGCGTCCCACCCCAGCACGCGCGGCACATCAGCGTTAAAACCTTCGCGGACCTTGGTATCAACGGGGTTGACGGAAATGGCTTTCACTTCAACCAGCAGATCGTGCCCGGTGGCGACTGGCATGGGCAGATCAATCTCTTGTAAAAATTCAATGTTATTGCCGTCGGTCGCGGCGCGGGTAATAGCGATGGCTTTCATAATCTCTCCGGTCACAGGAATCTTTTATACCCGTCATACTTCAAGCTGCATGTGCGTTGGCTGCGCTCGCTCACTCCAGTCACATAGTTTGCTATGCTCCTGGAGATTCACTCCCTTGCCGCCTTCATGCAACTCGAATTATTTAGGGTATATCTTTTGAATAATGTGATGGTAAACCGGTAGCAGAACGGGAAAAATAGCCGTACGGCGACAGGACTTATACTCGGGGAGTGAAAATGTTCCGGCTTGAAGATCTCACGTTGTTTGTCCGCGCCGCGGCGCTGAATAGTTTTAGCGATGCCGCGCGTGAAGTCGGGGTTCAGCCTGCCCAGGTCAGTTCTGCTATCAAGCGCCTGGAGTCTACGTTGGCTATCCGCTTGTTCGCCCGCTCCACGCGCAGCCTGCGCCTGACGCCGGAGGGCGAGGTCTGGCTGCCCTATGCTCGCCAGATGCTGGACGTGATGCATGCCGGGCTGCAAAAAATTCAGACCCCGGAAGATGAAGTGTCAGGCACGCTGCAAATCGCCGTGCCTTCCGATCTCGGTCGTAACCTGCTGCTGCCCGTCTTTCAGTCGTTTCGACGCCGCTATCCCGCGCTGCGCCTGCGGATTTTTTTCTCTGACCAGGTGACGGATGTCTTTAAAGATCCCGTCGATGTTGCGTTTCGCTATGGCAACATTGAAGACGCGTCTTACATTGCACTGCCCGTTGCACCGGGTAATCGACGCGTGCTGGTGGCATCACCGCAATGGGTTAAGCAAAACGGCGCGCCGCAAACCCCGGACGATTTAACTCAGCTCAACGCCATGACCTTCGTATTACGCGGCCGCCTGCACGATCGCTGGACGTTTACGCGTAACGGCGAGGTCAGCAGTGTACAGGTTAACGGCACCATTATGAGCGACGATGCGGAAGTTATTCGACGGCTGGCAATTGCCGGAGAAGGCGTGGCGTACAAGTCGTGGCTGGATGTCAGCGAGGATGTGCGTGACGGTCGATTACAACTGCTGATGCCGGATTATCAGGGGGAGAAAGTCCCGCTGAATATGATTTGCCCGCATCGGAAGCAGCTTTCGACGGCGGTCCGTCTGCTGCACGACGCGGTGAAGGCGCGGTGTGAAATGCTGGCGCAAAGCTAATATGCGCTTGCGCCAGAATATTATCGCGTTGTTACTCAGTCTTTTTTCGCCGCGTTTGCAAAGAAAATATCAGACTGAATGTCTTTCGTGCGGATGGTAAACAACTGATTAGTGAGGTCTTCCGTCAGCTTCTCGGCGTCGGCCATGATGCGCAGGTTGAAGTCATTCAGCATCTTATCGGCGGCTGGTTTATCAGTTTTGGCCATCTTCAGGTACTCTGCTTCGACCTCTTTTTGCTCCTTCGCCACTTTGTCTTCCCACGCTTTGTAGGCTTTTTTGACGATTGGCGCGAGCTTCGGATAATCAGTCATCGTCAACGTCTGTAGCTTGCGGTATTTCCAGTAAATGGATTGATCGTCCGCTTTGTCGCTACCCATCGTGTAGTTTGCCGGATACGCTTTCAGGCCGCTGTAGTACGGAACAAAAGCGGTGAGGTCGGCCATGCCCAGACCAATGTAGGTCGTTTCACCAATCTCTTTTGGCAACCACGGACGGACCTGCATAACGTGCGCTTCATAGGTGCGGAAGACGCTGACCGGACGCCATGGTTCTTTGCCGTTCAGACCGTTGGTGTAGGGGTCATGGCTGGTGCCTTCGTAATGATTACGCAGTACGGCCTTCACATCGTCCAGCGTCATTTTCTTCTCTGGCGTCATGAAGACCGGGAATTCACGCCCTTTGGCCATATCCTGGTTTACGGAAGGATTGAACTCTTTCTGGATGGTCCATACGCGAGGATCGTTATACGTGCGATCGCGCTCATCATCACGGGTATAGGCTTTGGAGAAGTTGAATTTGCCATCTTTTGTTGGTTCGTACAGACCTTTTTCAGTCGCAAATTGAATCAGGTTTTTTGACGCCATCATGTCCGGGTTTTTCGGATCGTAATCCTGTAAGCGGCCCTGATTACCGGTGGCAAAATACTGGTTATTTGGCAGACGCTGCGCCATCCACTGATGGCCGCTGCCGGTTTCCAGGTACCAGATCTCGTTATCGTCGACGACGGCAACGCCAAAGCCTTCACCTGCGCCGACGGTCTCAACGATATGGCCCAGCAGCGCCACGGCTTCACGCGCGTTTTTACTCTGCGACAGCAGAATATCTGGAATATCGTCTTCGGTGATCCCTTTATCCTCAACGTACGGGTCGGCGGCCAGCGCTTTTGGTGAGGCAAAAATAGATTCTGTGCCGCTCACGCCAACGCCCAGCTCGTTAAATCCGGTCGCGCCGTGCAGTTGAGTTTTCCAGTTTGGAACGGTGGTATAACGCAGAGAGTTTTTGGGGAGCGGCCAGGTAAAGTCATTCGCACCGTTATGTGCTTTGGTACTGTATACCCCGGTCTGATTCTGTTTTGCCGGATGAATGACAAAATGCTGTGCTTTTAGGGCATCGCTGTCTGCGCTACGGGCTACCAGCATAGAGCCGTCCGCTGATGCTTCGTTACCGACCAGCAGGGTCGTACAGGCAAAACCTGATGAAACAACGGCCAAATTTATAGAAAGTGCAATCAGGCACTTTTTAAAAGTAAACATTACGTATCCCTCATATGTACGCCAAAAATACACCGGAAACACACCGTTTCCTGAAGTGCGATAACGCCTGAACGCTCAGACATTGCTCGCGAGAGAGATAAACGCCCCTGCCCACGTCTTCTCCAAATATCCATCTGTAGGTTGAAGTCTTCTGGGCAAAATAAAACGCCCATTTCGCTTAATTATTACGCAATGGATATCGTGGTATTCAGGATGTTTCCTGATTCGGGATGAAGAATAGCAATGGGTTATTAGTGGATTCAGTGACCCATGTCGCGTAAGTCGATGATGGAAAATATGAATTCCATTGGGGAGGCGCGCTTTTTGTATCCGGATATGACGTTACCTTTTGCGGCAGTACAGCGAGGGTACATTGGAGCTGGCAAAAATCCATGCGCCCTTATACTCCTCCATGACCAGGCTTAGGGTTCGTCCGCTTTGGCGATAAAATCCGGGTAATGTGTTGTTAATATCAGCTTCATCGGCGCTATCAGCAAAGGTTTTGACCACCTGCATCGCCTGTAGCACTCGGGCTTCGTGCTGCCTGGTATAGTTGAAATAGATGTTCCTGCTAATGTCTGAGATATTACGTCCGTACAGTTTTCCGGTAATGGTCGATAGCCCTGCATCTTTGTACATTCGGAATGAAATCGTACCGGCAAAGCGGTTGCTGCCAATATTCCATTCAACATTTCCAACGCAATTTAGCGGTTTTTCGGCATAGCGTGAATGCCATAGCCATCCACCTGAGCCGAGTAATGTCGCCAGGCCGATCACCAGCAAAATAAGGTGGCGTGTTTTTTTCATTGCCCGCGCATCCAGTAATAATGGGTGGTACAAAACGCGTGAGCATCTACCCGCGCATCTTTATCACAGACAAATGCCACAATCCTCTCCGCTTTTCGGTAGCCGGAAAGGAACACATGCTTGTTGTTTTCACAGAGATAGGGATGCAACTGCATCAGATTGAAATAATTCTCCTGATCGTGCTCATTCGGTGAGTAAAAGATTTTACAGTTTTGTCGTGAGGGGACCTGCATAGAAACCGACACGAATTTACTAAACGGCATAACAGGACGTGTTTGATACCACACCAGCCAGATAAGCAGGGTGGCAATAACGATGCCAGCGCTAAAAATAATGTCCCACCAGGGTACCCGCGTCGTTTGTTGAGGCGCGGGAGGAATTATCTTTGGGGGCGCGTAATCCTCTATAACCGGCGGCTGGTAAACGTCACTCTCAGGATGCGTTATTGCCTCTACCTGCGTATTTTCATTTAATCTGAGCCCGCGCCGGGAAATAGTTTTCACCGTATCTCGTGGTAGCCCCACATCCGCCAGCGCATTACGTAGCGTCAGAATAGCCTGGTAAAATGTGTTGGTGGTGGTCACATTATTTCTCTCGCCCCAACCTACTTTCATCAACGTGCTCTGCGAAACAATGTCACTTGCGTGAGTAATTAAATAGAGAAAACAAAGTGAGGCTGGGAGTTGAAGTTGTATTGCCCGCCCGGTCTGACGATTGACCAGACTTTTGCTATCAGGATTAAATTCGACCAACTGATTGATAAGGTACAATTGCCAACCCTCAGTAACCACAACGTATCACCGCGTGTGCCAACATCTCCCTTAAATTTTACATCCAAATCGAAAATATGCCTCACTCTTTGTACGTGATCGAAGATAAGAATTTTACTTAAGGAATTAAAATTCTTTAAATACAATGACTTATGCTTTTCAGTTCTTAGGTGAGAATTAACTAATGTTAAATAATGAGAATTCATTACAGTTTTATCTGAATTATCATTATATTTATCCACAGCACTTCAAGGGTGATTGAGTTATCAGTATTGTGTAATTAATGAGTATCGTTTACATCGGTTGTTTTTTAGCAAATAGTGCTTTTTTACTGTTTTATCCTGGAATCTGAATTTATGCATAAAATTCCTAATGCTTAGGCTGTAATTCTGAGGTAAGGCACAAAAAAGCTTAGCGCAATCGTATTAATCACAGCCCATACATAATAGCACATCAGGAGTTTATTACATTTTATTAGCACCACTGTTATTAACTGACAAGGAATGTCAAACGTGTCGGATTGACACATTTATTTACCAATGAAATATTTATGGAAAAATAACAGGAGTCATTTTTGATGAAGAGATCACCGTCACAGAGTGTTCGTTGCATAAGCTGTGAATTATCCTGTCAATTATTTCCGGATACTGCGGTTCGCGCCAGCTACTGTCACCGTGCCGCTTTTGCGATCTGGCCAGAGGGAAATGGCTTTCTGCAAAAAGGAATTATTGAAAAACTTCTGCTTAATAATCAAAACCATTTGTCGCGCGGGTTTATTTTTGTGGACTTTTCTTTCCCGAATCTGCGCCTGTTCGCCGACCCGCAATGGGTAGACCGCCTGGCCTATAGCGGTATGCATATTGTGTTGATAGCAGACAGGAACCTGGCGCCGTTAGCCAACTACTGGTTGTCAAAAAGCAATAAAATTCAAGGGATTATATATTCCGATGATGATGATGAGGTTCAGCGTCAGAAAATTCGCCGATTATTTACCGGTCACCTCGCTAACAGTAAACGCGGACGCTCACTCAATTACACAGAAATGATATTACTGAAGCGCTTTGTGTCAGGAAAAAGTATTCAGCAAATTACCAAAATAGATAATATCGATATTAAGAAAATATATGTCTACAAGCTCAGGCTTGAAGATAAGTTAGGCCATAGTATTCATCAAATATTGTCGAATATTTTATAACGCATTTCTGATTTTTATTATTTTCACATCCTTGCGATGTGGTGGACGCTCTACGCCTGATAGCAGGAGGCTAATATGCCAAATCCCAAATCTTACTCTCGTATTGCCATAGCGGTTTCAGCCGCATTAACCTCTATGGTATTTTCAAGCCATGCGGCATGGGTTGACGTTGATAGTCTTCCTTCCAGCGGACTGGTTAGTAGTTTGCCCCCAGAGTTGCAGGCAATAATACCTGCGCAGGCAAATGCCAATTTCGCTAAAACCAGCGCCATGCCGAATTATGTTTATCAATGGAGTGCGGGTACTATTCCCGTTTATGGCAATGGATTAACGATTAATGGACCCGGTGCTGAAGCTTTTGAGCACTCTGTTACCGTTATTCAGAATAGTACCACGGGTAGCCCGGGCGTTATTTTCGGCGACGACCTGACGATTCGCACACAGTCGAAGAATGCCGCCAATAATGGTAAAGATGTTGACGGTATCCGCACGCATGGGGCCAATACGCCTGATAACCCAGTCTTTATCATTACAGGCGACCGCACCAGCATTTATGTGGACGGTCAGGATGGTGACGGTATTAACGCCGGTTACAACTCCTATAGCCAGGGTTGGAAAGGATCGGCCAGCATTTATGTCGGCGACGATCTGTATATTCAGACCACTGGTACCCAAGGACGTGGCATCACTGCAAACGCAATGAAAGACGCCACGCAGGCCAAAAATACGATTGTCGTTGGCGACCGGGCACACATTGTGACGACAGGTGACAGTTCAGAAGGTCTTCGCACCGGGCAGAGCGGTTCCTCGATCCTGCTTGGCAATGACGCCACTATTGAGACATCGGGTGCCTCTTCCACGGGGATTTATGCCGCCTCGTCTTCCAAAACAGAACTGGGCAACAACGCGACGATTACGGTCAATGGCGTTAGCGCACATGCGGTCTACTCCACCAACGCGACCGTAAATCTCGGCGAAAATGCAACAATCAACGTCAACAGTTCGGCGAAAGCGGCGTCATACAGTAAAGCGCCACGCGGTCTGTATGCGACTTCACGCGGGGCGATAAACCTGGCAGGCGGTGCCGCCATTACCATGGCGGGCAATCACAGCAATGAAAGCTATGCGATCAGCACCGAAACGGGCGGCACCGTAGACGGCTCCGCTGGTGGGCGCTTTCTTATCGATGGCGATCTTCACGCCGCCGGCGCGACTGCTGCAACCAGCAGCCTGCCGCAGCAAAACAGTACCATTAAGCTCAACATGACCGACAACTCGTTGTGGAGCGGGGCGTCATACATCACCAGCGCCACTGCCGGGACGGGCGTTATCTCGCTGCAAATGAGCGACGCGACCTGGAATATGACCAACAGCTCAACGCTCACCGACCTGACGCTGAACAGCGGGTCAGTGGTGAACTTTGGGCATGCTGACGGTGAACCGTGGCAGACGCTTACCATCAATGAAGATTTTACCGGAAACGGCGGCAAACTGGTTTTCAATACCGTCCTGAATGACGATACCTCCGAAACCGACAAGCTGAAAGTGCTCGGCGACACCGCGGGTAACGCGTTTGTAGCGGTGAACAATATTGGCGGAACCGGGGCGCAGACCGTTGAAGGCATTGAGATCATCGAAGTGGTCGGTAATTCTGACGGTACTTTTGAGAAAGCGGGCCGTATTGTTGCCGGAGCGTACGACTATAACGTTGTGCAGAAGGGCAGCAACTGGTATCTGACCAGCTTTATTCCGGCTCCGCCTGATCCGGAAGAGCCGGACCCCGTCGATCCGGACCCGGTTGATCCCATCGACCCCGACCCCGTTGACCCGGATCCGGTTGACCCTATTGACCCAGGTCCAGTAGATCCAGACCCCGTCGATCCTGTAGACCCGATTATCCCTGAGCCGGAAGAACCTGTTGCGCCTCCTGTCACTGAGCAGCAGTACCGCCCGGAAGCAGGCAGTTATCTGGCGAACAATTACGCCGCTAACACGCTGTTTATGACCCGACTGCACGACCGTCTGGGTGAAACGCAGTACATCGACATGCTGACGGGCGAGAAAAAAGTCACCAGCCTGTGGATGCGTAACGTTGGAGCGCATACCCGCTTCAAAGACGGTAGCGGACAGTTGAAAACCCAAAGCAACAGCTATGTCTTGCAGTTAGGCGGCGATCTGACGCAGTGGAGTAGCGACGGTCTCGACCGCTGGCATCTTGGCGCGATGGCAGGTTATGCCAATAGCCAGAACCGCACGCAGTCCAGCCTGACCGGGTACCATTCACGTGGTCAGGTCACCGGTTACAGCGTGGGACTGTACGGCACATGGTATGCCAATGACGCCGACAAGACCGGTACCTACGTGGATACCTGGGCGCTGTACAACTGGTTTGATAACAAAGTGATGGGCCAGGAACAGGCGACAGAGAAATACAAATCCAGCGGGATAACCGCTTCTGTTGAAGCCGGTTACAGCTTCAAACTGGGTGAAAACGAGCGCAATAGCTACTGGCTGCAACCGAAAGCGCAGGTGGTGTGGATGGATGTGCAGGCCGACAGCCACCGCGAAGCGAACGGTACCCGCGTGAGGGACAACACCGATGGCAACCTGATGACCCGTCTGGGGGTAAAAGCCTTTATCAACGGTCACAATGCCATCGACGACGGTAAATCTCGCGAGTTCCAGCCGTTTGTTGAAGCCAACTGGATCCACAATACGCAGACAACCAGCGTGAAAATGGACGATGTGAGCAACGATATGCGCGGCACCAAAAACATTGGCGAGCTGAAAGTCGGCGTTGAGGGTCAAATTACTCCGCGTCTCAACGTATGGAGCAATGTGGCCCAACAGGTCGGCGATAAAGGCTACAGCGATACCCGCGGTATGCTCGGCGTGAAATATAATTTCTAATGTAATGCTGTAATGTAAAAGCCGCTGATTAACCTATCGGCGGCTTTTTTACGTATTGAAGATGGTGGTTATTGCAGTTGTTCGGTAAAACCGAACAACTGCAATAAAAAGCCGCAATGTTGTCACTTGTTGCGTGCCGCCCGTAGGCCGGCGTAAAGTCTGAAGGAATGAGTTTAGGGAATTGGCTCAAAACCCTGGGACGAAAGGCGTTGGTGAGGTTGGATGCTGAGCCTGAAGAGAAGAGGTGAGTGGATTAATGCTCCTGCCTTCCGGGAATATTTATAATTTCCATTTTTAAAGCATTTTCTCCTGAGAATATTGCAGCTAACCCCTGTCTAATTTTTAATTGATCGTTTTCTATTGCCCCGTGGGCCACAGGTGAGTATATAGCTGTTTGTAATTGAACTCGCTCAAAATCATAGCCAATATCTTTTGCTATCTCTGAAAGCAAGTCCAGAAAAAGATTGTTGCTTGTTTGGTTCCATATGGCACCTAATGTATTATCATTATCTGGATAAGATGTATTCAAATGTGCAAAATAAAGCTTCCATGAGGATAAGACATTGCTCTCAGAGGCGCTTCTCTTGGCCTTTCCTCTTTTTATTTTTCCATAAAATGCTAAGTCAATCATATTTAATGCACGAACATGCTCACTGGACAACCTTGCATTCTGAGATCTGGTAGCCATAAGCTGTTTGAATATATCAATTTTCAATGATTTTTTTTGGTAATATCTTTCTATAAATTTCTGTGTCTGAATGGCTAATAATGGACTAATTACTGTAGCTGCAATAGCCATTATCGTAAGGGCTGTACTCATATGAGATTCTCGATAAAAATAAATGGAATTAGAGATTTTGGGCGAGAATTATAAAAGCATATATATGGTGAGAGGATAGGGCAAATGGCTGGGATGATATAAGCATTTTGGCGGAAGATCACAGGAGTCGAACCTGCCCGGGACCGCTGGCGGCCCCAACTGGATTTGAAGTCCAGCCACCTCACCGGAGATGACGATCTTCCGCGCCTCGATTGCTACATGGAGGCGGGGCGCATTATAGCTACTTCCAAACGTTTCCACACCCCCTCACTCACTTTTTTAACTTCCGTTTCACGTTACCATGACCCGTTTCAAATAAATCCCTACGAAATCCATAAGTTACAGTGATGATTATTTTTTGACGCTACCCCGATCACAGAAAACAAGAATCGTAATTTGATAACGAGATATCGGAATACCCGCGCCCACAGGGATGGTTTACAAAAGCTGTAACCGGTACCAGCGCGTGAGAAAGTGCAAACAAGGATGCGTAATGAAAAGTGAGATTCTGTCTGTTAAAGAGAAGATCGGCTACGGCATGGGTGATGCCGCCAGTCATATTATCTTCGATAACGTCATGTTATATATGATGTTTTTCTATACCGATATTTTTGGTATTCCTGCCGGATTTGTCGGCACCATGTTTCTGCTGGCCCGCGCACTGGATGCTATCTCAGACCCTTGCATGGGGCTACTGGCCGACCGTACCCGGTCGCGCTGGGGGAAATTCCGTCCGTGGGTGCTGTTTGGCGCTCTGCCGTTTGGTCTGGTCTGTGTGCTCGCTTACAGTACGCCAGACCTCAGCCTGCACGGCAAAATGATTTATGCCGCCATCACCTACACGCTGCTGACCCTGCTTTATACCGTGGTGAATATTCCCTACTGCGCGCTGGGCGGTGTTATCACCAATGACCCGACGCAGCGCATCTCCCTGCAATCATGGCGCTTCGTGCTGGCGACGGCGGGCGGCATGCTCTCCACCGTGCTGATGATGCCGCTGGTGAATCTGATTGGCGGCGAAGATAAAGCGCTGGGCTTCCAGGGCGGGATTGCCGTGCTCTCGGTAGTGGCGTTCCTGATGCTGGCGTTTTGCTTCTTCACCACCAAAGAACGTGTGGAAGCGCCGCCGAGCAGCACCTCAATGCGTGAAGACCTGCGCGACATCTGGCAAAACGACCAGTGGCGCATTGTCGGCCTGCTGACCATCCTCAACATCCTGGCCGTCTGTGTTCGCGGCGGGGCGATGATGTATTACGTCACCTGGATCCTGGGCACGCCGGAAGTGTTTGTCGCCTTCCTCACCACTTATTGCGTCGGCAACCTGATCGGCTCTGCGCTGGCAAAACCGCTGACCGACTGGCGATGCAAAGTCAGCGTCTTCTGGTGGACGAACGCCCTGCTGGCGGTCGTCAGTCTGGCGATGTTCTTCGTGCCGATGCACGCCAACATCACCATGTTCGTCTTCATCTTCGTGATTGGTGTACTGCATCAGCTCGTGACGCCCATCCAGTGGGTAATGATGTCCGACACCGTTGATTACGGCGAGTGGTGCAACGGAAAACGTCTGACGGGGATCAGCTTTGCGGGAACGTTGTTCGTGCTCAAGCTGGGTCTGGCGCTCGGTGGGGCGATGATCGGCTGGATGCTGGCGGGCGGCGGTTACGATGCCGCAGCGAAAACCCAGAACAGCGCCACCATCAGCATCATTATCGCATTGTTCACGATTGTCCCGGCTATTTGTTACCTGCTGAGTGCCGTGATCGCCAAACGCTTCTATACCCTGAAAACGCCGTATCTGACGGAAATTATGAGCCAGTTGGCTCAGGGCGCGCGCCGCAATCAGCAGGATTTTACGACGAAAGAATTACAGAACTAAGGAACTGACGATGAAAATTAGCGATGGTAACTGGCTGACGCAACCTGGCCTGAATTTAACTCACCCGATTCAGGTATTCGAGGTCGAACAGCAGGGTAACGAGATGATCGTCTACGTTGCGCCGCGTGACGTGCGTGAACGTACCTGGCAACTGGATACCCCACTCTTCACCCTACGCTTTTTCTCGCCGCAGGAAGGCGTGGTTGGCGTGCGTATGGAACACTTCCAGGGCGCGCTGGATAACGGTCCGCACTACCCGTTGAACGTGCGGCAGGACGTCAACGTCGAGATGCAAAACACCGCTGAATTTGCCGAACTGAAGAGCGGTAATTTGAGCGTGCGGGTCACCAAAGGTGAGTTCTGGTCGCTGGATTTCCTGCGTAACGGGGCACGTATTACCGGCAGCCAGTTGAAAAATAACGGCTATGTCCAGGATACCCACAGCGGGAAAAACTATATGTTTGAGCGCCTGGATCTGGGCGTTGGGGAAACGGTGTACGGGCTGGGGGAGCGCTTTACCGCGTTGGTACGTAACGGCCAGACGGTGGAAACCTGGAACCGCGATGGCGGCACCAGTACCGAGCAGTCTTACAAGAACATCCCGTTTTATCTCACCAACCGCGGCTACGGCGTGCTGGTGAACCATCCGCAATGCGTGTCGTTTGAAATCGGCTCTGAGAAAGTGTCGAAAGTGCAGTTCAGCGTTGAAAGCGAGTATCTGGAGTATTTCGTCATCGACGGCCCAACGCCGAAAGCGGTGCTGGATCGCTATACCCGCTTTACCGGTCGTCCGGCGCTGCCGCCCGCCTGGTCGTTCGGCCTGTGGCTGACCACGTCGTTCACCACCAATTATGATGAAGCGACGGTGAACAGCTTTATCGACGGCATGGCCAAGCGCAATTTGCCGCTGCACGTCTTTCACTTCGACTGTTTCTGGATGAAAGCCTTCCAGTGGTGCGACTTTGAGTGGGATCCGGCGACTTTCCCGGACCCGGAAGGCATGATCCGTCGCCTGAAGGAGAAAGGGCTGAAGGTCTGCGTCTGGATAAACCCCTATATCGGTCAGAAATCCCCGCTGTTCAATGAATTGAAAGAGAAAGGGTATCTGCTCAAACGTCCGGACGGTTCCCTGTGGCAATGGGATAAATGGCAGCCGGGTCTGGCGATTTATGACTTTACCAATCCGCAAGCCTGCGAGTGGTATGCCAACAAGCTGAAAGATCTGGTGGATATCGGCGTTGACTGCTTCAAAACTGACTTTGGCGAACGCATTCCCACCGACGTGCAGTGGTTTGACGGTGCCGATCCGCAGAAAATGCACAACCATTATGCCTACATCTACAACGAACTGGTGTGGAACGTGCTGAAAGAAACCGTCGGTGAAGAAGAGGCTGTGCTATTCGCCCGTTCGGCCTCCGTGGGCGCGCAGCAGTTTCCGGTGCACTGGGGCGGCGACTGCTACGCCAACTATGAATCGATGGCCGAAAGCCTGCGCGGTGGGTTGTCTATCGGTCTGTCCGGCTTTGGCTTCTGGAGCCACGATATTGGCGGCTTTGAGAATACCGCCCCGGCGCACGTCTACAAGCGCTGGTGTGCGTTCGGGCTGCTCTCCAGCCACAGCCGCCTGCACGGCAGTAAATCCTACCGTGTGCCGTGGGCGTACGATGACGAATCCTGCGATGTGGTGCGCTACTTCACCGAACAGAAATGCCGTATGATGCCGTACCTGTATCGCGAAGCGGCACGCGCCAATGAGCAAGGCACGCCGATGATGCGCGCAATGATGCTGGAGTTCCCGGACGATCCGGCGTGTGATTATCTCGATCGCCAGTACATGCTGGGCGATAGCGTGATGGTTGCGCCGGTGTTTAGCGAGGCAGGAGATGTGCAGTTCTACCTGCCGGAAGGACGCTGGACGCATCTGTGGCATAACGACGAGGTGGCGGGCAGCCGTTGGCATAAACAGAGGCATGACTTCCTGAGTCTGCCGGTGTATGTGCGCGACAACACCCTGCTGGCGCTGGGGCGCAATAATCAGAAGCCGGACTACGCCTGGCACGAAGGGACCGCCTTCCAGCTGTTCCATCTGCAGGAGGGCCGGGAAGCGATTTGTGAAGTCCCGGCGGCTGACGGTTCGGTTATCTTCACGCTGAAGGCGACGCGTGCGGGTAATACCATCACCGTGCAAGGGAGTGGCGAAGCGCGTAACTGGACGCTGTGCCTGCGTAATATTGCGCAGATCAGCGGCGTGATGGGCGGTTCATCTGCGGGCAGCGAGTGGGGAATGGTCATCACGCCTGGTGAAGATGTGCTGACGATTACCCTGTAAATTCAGTCTACGTGGTGCCGGATGTGTTTTATCCGGCCCACGCTGCGAGCAGCGTTCCAGATCTGAAAATCAAAAACATCCTGATTTAAAATTTTATATCTCCATATTTGCGAGCGTTATCACTCTAATTCCCGCGAAAAATGTGATCTGCGCCGTAAATATCTCACTATTTCCCCTTTTTGTCTTATTTCTGTCCGGAATACAGGACACGATTTAGTATTGTTGGCGCATCGTAGTCCTCTTATATTTATCATCACGGAATACACGTGGAGCATAAATGCTTCTTTATAACCTAAATAATTCGAGTTGCAGGAAGGCGGCAACGCAGCGAATCCCCTGAGCGTACATAAGTACGTGACTGGGGTGAGCCAGAAAAGCCAACGCACATGCAGCTTGAAGTATGACGGGTATAGATATTTAATCTGGTATGTAATAAGGGTAAATAATGCAAATGATTACCTCGCGACAAAACAGATTATTAAAATTTCTTCTGTCCCGGAAGGAATATGTCACACTGCTGAAAATTGCCGAATATTTATCTGTTTCAGAGAAAACAGTCCAGCGCGATCTACGGCTACTGGAATCATGGTTAGCGGAATGGAAAATAACCATTGATAAACGTACCGGTGCGGGCGTGATATTAATTGCCGATAATATTACCGATCTTTTATATCTGGATCAGTTATTAGGGGCGGAGGGTGAAGATGCTGACGGCATGATGAATAATTCACGACGAGTCAAAATAGCCTCCCAACTATTAAGTGAAACGCCACATGAAACGTCGATCAGCAAATTATCCGAACGCTATTTCATTAGTAGCGCATCGATTGTTAACGATCTGAAAGTGATTGAGTCCTGGATCACTCCGCTGGGCCTGTCGCTGATTCGCAGCCAAAGCGGTACGCACATCGAAGGCAGTGAGAGCGGCGTGCGTCAGGCGATGGCGTCGCTGATTAACGGTGTGATTAACCATAATGAACCTGGTAACGTGGTTTATTCACGCCTTGACCCGGGCAGTTATAAAGCGTTAGTGCATTACTTTGGCGAAGAAGACGTTTTATTTGTCCAGACGTTGTTGCAGGAAATGGAGAACGATCTGTGCTGGTCGCTGGGTGAGCCTTATTACGTCAATATCTTTACTCATATTCTGATCATGATGTACCGCATCACGCGGGGCAACGCGCTTGCGAGAAAAGAAGAAAACATCACTTTATGTGACGAGAACATTTTTTCCATTGCCAGCCGTATGATTCAGCATATCGAAAAACGTATTGCCCATCCGCTACCGGAAGACGAAGTCTGGTTTATTTATCAATACATTATCTCCTCCGGTGTAGTGATTGAGGAACATAACGATGTGAGCGTGATTGGCCATATGCACTCCAGCGACGAAGCACGCTTAATTACCCAGCGGCTGATTGCCACCTTCGCCGAAATGGTTGACAGCGATCTTAGCCAGGACACTGCACTGTACGACGGATTGCTGATCCACATTAAGCCGCTGATTAACCGCCTGAACTACCAGATCCGTATTCGTAATCCCCTGCTGGAGGACATTAAAGGCGAGTTACAGGATGTCTGGCGTCTGACTCAGTGTGCGGTAAATCGGGTGTTTAGCGGCTGGGGCGAGCGGGCCGTGTCGGAAGATGAGGTGGGATATTTAACCGTGCATTTTCAGGCCGCAATGGAGCGGCAGATAGCACGAAAGCGCGTGCTGCTGGTCTGCTCAACCGGTATCGGCACCTCTCACTTACTCAAAAGCCGCATTTTGCGCGCCTTTCCGGACTGGACCATCGTTGGCGTGGTGTCGGCAGGCAGCCTGCCCTCCGTACTGACGGACGATATTGAACTGGTGGTATCGACGATCAATTTACCTGCCGTTGCCATCCCGGTCGTGTATGTCACTGCCTTCTTCAATGATGCGGATATTAAGCGGGTAACAGAAACGGTTATTACGGAAAAATTACATCGGGCGACGTCGCTGGTCGTTGCAAATTAATGTCTGAACTCCATGAGGTAAGATTGATGGACATCACGAAAATACTCAATACAAATCGCGTTATTTTGGACATGAAGGCCACAAACAAAACGGAGGCTATTGAGGAACTGACGGATATTCTGCAAAAAGATGGGGCAATTAGCTGTCGGGAAACATTTATTCAGGATGTCTGGCTGCGTGAATCAGAAGGTTCGACCGGCTTCGAAAATCATATTGCGATCCCGCACGGGAAATCTTCGGCGGTGGTTAATACTACGCTGGCGATTGGTCGTACCCGCCAGGACATTCCCTGGGAAACCCTGGATGGCAGCAACGTGCGCTGCATCATTCTGTTTGCCGTACGCCTTGAAGATCAAAACACCACCCATATTCGTCTGCTTTCGCAGGTTGCCGGCGCGTTGGCGGATGACGATATTATTGAACAACTGTTAGTCGAAAGCAGTCCACAGAAAATTATTGAGCTTTTTAGCCAATATGCTGAATCCAATGTTTGCTAAATAAAAAAGTGGAGCATGTTATGAATATTGTTTGTGTCGCCGCCTGTACGGCGGGTATTGCGCACACCTATATTGCTCGTGAAAAGTTAATTAAAGGTGCTAAAGCGCTTGGCCATAATATAAGAGTAGAAACCCAGGGAACCATTGGCACGGAGAACGAACTGCTGGCAGAGGATATTTCTGCGGCTGATGTCGTGATTCTTGCTGTCGATGTAAAAATAAAAGGGGAGGAGCGCTTTTCAAATAAACGCATTGTGCGAGTGAAAACCGAAATCGTCATAAAATCGCCGATTCAGTTTCTTGAAAAGGTCGAAAAATCATTAGTTAATACTAACCAGTAGCGATCCTCATTCTGGAGGGATTTCACATGAGTGAAAATAAAATTCCGCTATCTCAGGAAATAAAAAGACATTTATTAACGGGAATTTCGTGGATGATCCCGTTAATTGTTGCCGCCGGGATCTGTATTGCTCTCGGGCAAATACTTGGCGGCACTAACGTGGGTGAAAAAACAGGCACCATACCCTGGATGCTCAACCAGATTGGCGGCTGGGGAATGGGGTTAATCGTACCGCTGATTAGCGCGGCGATTGCGTACTCCATTGCCGATCGTCCCGGATTCGCGCCGGGCCTGATTGTCGGCTTTGTCTGCGGAGAAATTCATACCGGTTTTATCGGCGGGATGCTGGGCGGGTTTCTGGTCGGTTATACCGTCCTGCTGCTCAAACGCTATATCCGTTTGCCACAGTCGATGCAGGGGTTGATGCCCATCATGGTGTTGCCGGTACTGAGTACCGTTATTGGCGGCCTGTTGATGATGATGCTGATTGGCAAGCCGATAGCCTGGCTGCAGGACGCGCTAATTCATCTGCTGGAGTCCATGCAGGGCGGATCCCGCTTTCTGATGGGCGCTATCCTCGGCGCAATGGCGACATTCGACTTTGGCGGCCCGGTGAATAAAACCATGTCGCTGTTTGCTGACGGCATGCTGGTCAGCGGTGTGTACGGTCCGGAAGCGGTGAAGTTTGTCGGTTCGATGATCCCTCCGTTTGGCATTACGCTCTCTTTCCTGCTGACGCGTCACAAATACACCCGTGCGGAGCGCGAGGCGCTGAAAGCGGCATTCCCGATGGGGATCTGCATGATAACCGAAGGGGTTATTCCGATTGCGGCGCGCGACCTGCTGCGCGTGGTGGGGTCCTGCGTGGTAGCTTCGGCGATAGCGGGCGGCTTGATAATGGTATGGGGCGTCGAAAGCCCGGTACCGCACGGCGGCATGTTCGTGGTCCCACTCTTTACGCATCCGCTGCTGTTTTGCCTGGCGCTGGGGATTGGCACGGTGATTTGCGGCGTCATGCTGTCGCTGTGGAAGAAACCGGTGACCGAGCGTGACGAAGAGTTTGATGAACTTAGCGATCAAAAGCTGAAAGACGAAGAGATCACCTTCACCCTGGAATAACCGGAGGCCGTATGTTTGCCGATATGAAAAGCATGGTGACGAAAGCCTGGCGCGAGCAGTACGCGCTGCTGGCTATCAACTGTATGAACCTGGAAAGCGCCCGTGCAGCGGTACGGGTGGCTGAGAAACACCGTGCGCCCATCATTCTGAATCTGTATCAGGGACACCTGGACCATTTTCCGGCTCCGATAGCGGTAGCGGTGGTCAAAACGCTGGCAGAGGAAGCCTCGGTACCGATCGCGCTGGCGCTGGATCATGGAAAGGATCCTGTACGCATTCGCCAGGCTTTTCGCGCCGGATTCAGCGGGTTAATGATCGACGCCTCCGCCTTTGCCCTGGAGGAGAATATTCGCCAGACCCGGGCGGTGGTTGATCTCGCTGCCAGCGTGCAACTGTGTGTAGAGGGTGAGCTGGGCCATCTGGCCGATGCCCCACGTTATGATTATGCGACTAACGCGGATTTGATGACCCAGGCCGCTGACGTGGAACCCTTTATCCAACAGACCGGGATCGATTTACTGGCGGTATCGGTTGGCACGGCGCACGGCATGTACGCGCCGGGCGTCACGCCAGCTATTGATTTTCAACGGCTGGAGGAAATTGCCCGGTTATCAACGGTGCCGCTGGCGCTGCATGGTGGTAGCGGGACGCCGTTTGACCAGCTACAGCGCTGCCCGACGTTTGGCGTTGCCAAGATAAACGTTGGCGCGGCGGTTTTCGAAGCCGGAAAGGCAGCGCTACTACATACCCTGTGTCGCTACACATCCGGTGAACTCGTTGATGTCCTGGCCCTGATGGAGCAGGCCTGCGAGGAAGCCATTATTCCGTACCTGCAGGCCAGCGGCGCTATCGGCAAAGCCTGATTCATTTTCTGTAACGCCTTCTATGCCTCTGCGATGACGCACTGGCAGGGCTTTCTACACCCTGAAACTGGAGAATTAACATGTTAGTTTCGATGAAAGAATTACTGCAACCTACCCGTCAGCACGGTTTTGCCATCGGCGCATTCAACGTGGCGGACAGCTGCTTTGTACGTGCCGTAGTGGAAGAAGCGGAAGCGACCAATACCCCGGCGATTATCTCCATTCACCCCAGCGAACATGATTTTGTCGGCGATGCGTTTTTTAGCTACGTGCGCGATATCACCCTGCGCAGCCCGGTTCCTTTTACTCTGCATCTGGACCACGGCGCTTCGGTTGAGCATGTCCTGCGGGCAATTCAGTGTGGGTTTACCTCGGTGATGATTGATGGCTCGCTGCTGCCGTATGAAGAGAACGTGGCGCTGACCCGAGAAGTGGTCAAACTGGCGCATGCGGTAGGCGTTTCGGTGGAAGGGGAGTTGGGTACGATTGGCCAGACCGGGACGTCAGTGGAAGGCGGCGTGTCGAAGGTTACTTATACCGATCCTGCTCAGGCACAGGATTTTATCGCCCGTACCGGCGCAGACACGCTGGCGGTGGCAATTGGAACTGCGCACGGGATCTACCCGAAAGGGATGCAGCCAGAGCTGCAAATGAACATCCTGCGCGACATCGCCGGGCGTGTGGATATTCCGCTGGTGCTGCATGGCGGTTCCGCGAACCCGGATGCGGAAATTGCCGAATCCGTGACGCTGGGCGTTGGCAAAATCAATATTTCCAGCGACATGAAATACGCTTACTTCCAGAAAGTCCGCGAAATCCTGGCGAAAGAAACCTGGTGGGATCCTAACGTTATTTACCCGGAAGCCATTAGCGCCGCGCGTGACGTCATCCGCCATAAAATGAAACTGTTCGGCTCAACCGGCAAAGCGTCACTTTACTAACGGCATGCAGGCGGGGCGACCCGCCTCTTTCGCAATAAGGAAAAGTGGAATGAAGCGTTCACACATTAATTATGCCGTCGATAAAGCGCATGCCATCGCCGAGACTTTTCGAATCTGTCTGCCTGACTTTGCGTATTTTACCGTCGACGCCTGGCGGCAACAGGATCAAACTCTGTGGCGTGAAGTACTCGATCTCCAGTTGGGATGGGACATTACCGACTTCGGGCGCGGAGATTTTGCGCAAACGGGGCTGACGTTACTGACGTTGCGCAATGGTCTGATGGGGTCAGTCAATTACCCCAAACCGTACGCCGAAAAGATGCTGCAAATTCAGCAGGATCAGCAAACACCATGGCATTTTCATCGCCATAAAATGGAAGATATCGTTAATCGCGGCGGCGGTGATTTGTGTATGCAACTGGCGTGGGCCACGCCTGATGACGGGTATGATGCCCGGCGCATTGTTGAGGTTAGCGTGGATGGTCAGCGGCGTACCGTTGACGCTGGCGAGACGCTGGTATTGAAACCGGGACAAGGGGTGTGTTTGCCGCCACGGTTGTATCACCGCTTTTGGGCGGAGAAAGCATTCGTGCTGGGCTGGGAAATCTCGATGGTCAATGACGACCTGCATGACAACCATTTCCTTGAGCCGGGCGGTCGCTTCCCGGCGATAGAAGAGGACGAGCCGGTGAAATGGTTGTTATGCAGTGAATATATTCGTTTATAAGTGGGGGTAGGCCCGGTAAGCGAAGCGCCACCGGGCAATAATCACTGCGCAACGGGTGGGGCGGTAATTTCACTCCCGGATACCACGCCCGCCCGCATGGTTTGCGTTACCTGTTGTTTCTCCACATTCATCGCCTGCAACTGACCGTTGACCGTAGGCTTGAGCGGTGCATCGGCCTGAAGATTGCCGCTGGCGGTAAGCTGGATGTTACCGTCACCGGAAAGCGGCAGCGCGGGCCATCCCCAATGTTGCAGAATCGTCATTGGCACGCCGCGCCCGTTCAGGCTGACCTGAGTCTGGCGCTGAGGCAACTGCGAAATGCTGGCGGTGGCCTCAAGTAGCCCTTTTTCCGTATAGGCGCTCAGTTCGCTGATATTGATGGTGCTGCTGTTCGCGGTCAGCGCCAGCGAAGGACGACGCACGTCGGTGCGGTTAAAGGTGGCTGCAGCGGCGTTGAGGGTGGCGCTTCCGCTCCAGACCCCCCACTGATTGTTCTGTACCAGTCCGAGGTTAGCGCCGTAACCGTCCAGTGCGGTGAGTTGCCACGGGAAGGCCGGGTCGATGTCGATCACCAGATTACGGCTGGCGCTGAATTTCTTCAGCGTCAGGCTGTTTAGCCAGGCTGGCAAGGGTTTCATCCAAAGCTGTTTCCAGTTTTCCGGCAGCGTATATTCCAGACCGGCAATAGCGGCATCATCGAGGACCAGCGCTCTGTTGCTGCGCATCCAATTTCCGGATGTTCTGACCATACCGCCTTCCCAGCGGGTGGTGAACTGGCGCAGAGCAATACCCTGTGGTGAGAACTCGGCGTTCAGGATTGGATCGAAGAAGTGCAGAGAGCCGTAAATAAACTCGCTGGCATTCATCGACAGTTTGCCTTCCTGGGTTTGCCAGTCGTCCTTACTGAAGGTCATGTTGCGCAAACTCAGGTCGAGGTCCGTCACCGCCCAGTCGGGGCCTTGCAAACGGGCATCTGTTACCTCCAGACGACCAATTTGCAGGGAAGGAATCGTGCTTAACGGAGCAAAAAACTCGGCCAGCGATTTGTCGCTTTGCAACCGGATATCGTTCAGGCGCAGATTTTCCACTACCCAACTACCGTCGGCATTGCGCTGCGCCACACCGGTTAATGCCCCACGCGCCACGTCTGCGCCAATATTGCTAAGCGTCACCCGGTCATGGTCGATGCTGCCTTCAATCAATACGTTAGTGGTCGGGACATCGTTGAGCGTCAACGAACTGGCGCTGAGCTGAATTTGCGCTTTGCTCCCGAGAATTTTACCCGCCTCAGGGCTCCAGGGAATGACGCCGCCGTTAACGCGCTGCGCGCTCAGGGTCCACTCGCTACCGGGGCTGTTAAGGGCCATATCCTGCAACTGCAGGCGATCGGCCTGGAACGGCAGCGGCGCGGTTTGCTGCGACAAATTCAGCGTGCCGTTTTGCAACAAAATGGTGTCGACATGCAGCGGGTCGGTGATTTGGCGGCTGCTCAGTCCAATATCGACCGTTTTGGCGACCAGCGTCGCGGGCTGACCATCCCGGCCAAAGGTGACGTTTTCCAGCAGAATATGGGAAGGGGAAGAAAACCGGTGATCGATGGCATCAAAGGCCAGATGGTAGCTGCTGTTCTCCGAGACCCAGGCGCTGACATGCTCTGCGCCCCAGCGGGTTTGCAGTAGAAAATAAAGGCCAAGGATCGCCACTGCAAGGGCGATCAGCACGTAAAGAAGCAGCTTTCCAATAAATTTCATGGTCTTCCATCCCGCGAAGTGCACATAGTCAAGTTATGCACGATTTAGGCGCAATGCTCAAGGCGGGAATGGTGAAAGAGCGTTACAGCGGCGTTGATTCAGAATCAACGCCGCATTTTGCTTATTGCTTCTCTGGCGGGAATACCAGGTTCAGAACGATAGCGGTGATACCGCCTGCGGCAATGCCGGAAGAGAGCAGGTTTTTCACCCAGTCCGGAGCGAACTGCAAGATCAGCGGCTGCTGGGAAACGCCCAGGCCGACGGCCAGCGACAGGGCGATAATCAGAATCGCACGGCGGTTCAGTGGCTCGCGGGACACGATACGCACGCCGGATGCCGCGATCGTACCGAACATCACCAGCGTTGCGCCGCCGAGTACCGGCTCAGGAATATGCTGTACAAAACCGCTGACCGCCGGGAACAAACCCAGCGCGATCAGCATCAGCGCCACCACAAAACCGACATAGCGACTGGCAACGCCTGTTAATTGAATAACCCCGTTGTTCTGGCCAAAACAGGAGTTAGGAAAGGTGTTGAACACGGCGGAAACAAACGAGTTCAGACCATTCGCCAGCACGCCGCCTTTCAGGCGTTTCATGTACAGAGGACCAGAAACCGGCTGCTCGGAGACGTCGGAGGTGGCCGTAATATCACCGATGGTTTCCAGCGAGGTGATCATAAAGACCAGCATCAGCGGCAGCAGTAAACTCCAGTCGATACCCAGGCCATAATACAGCGGCGTTGGCACCATCAGCAGATCCTGGCTTACCGGCGCGGTATTTTGCGGCAGCATGTCCATAAACCAGGCCAGCAGGTAACCCGCCGCCATTGCAATCACCAGTGACGCAACGCGCAGGTACGGGTTACGCTGGCGGTTAAGCAGAATAATTAGCGCCAGCACGACGCCTGCCAACAGTAAATTCTTCGGTGCGCCAAAGGTGTTGTCGCTCATTGCGGCATAGCCGCCGCCAATCGACGTCAGACCGACCTGAATCAGCGACAGGCCGATAATCATCACCACCACGCCTGAGACCAGCGGGGTAATGATACGACGCGCCAGATGCAGTACGCGTGAAATAACCATCTCAGTGCAGCTGGCCAGCATCAGCGTACCGAACAATGCTGCCATCATGGTTGGGACATCTGCGCCACCGGTTTTTAGCGCTGTACCGCCCATAATCAGTGGCGCAACAAAGTTAAAGCTGGTGCCCTGAATGGATAACAGCCCTGAGCCGACCGGGCCCCAGGCTTTGATCTGAATGATAGAAGCTACGCCGGAAGCGAACAGCGACATACTGATAATGTGTTGAGTATCCTGAGCCGGTAAGCCGAGCGCCTGGCAAATTAACAGAGCAGGGGTGATTACCGCGACGAACATGGCCAGCAGGTGCTGGCAGGCGGCAAACAGGGTCTGGGCTAGTGGGGGGCGATCTTCAAGACGGTAAATCAGTTCACTGTTGTGAGTCTGCGCAACCGGTTGCGCATTTGTTGACTCTACGGCGTTAACGGACATCAGAGGCAATCCCATGGTGGAAAAGCGGTGATTTTATCTGACCAGGGCAGAAATGCAAACGTTTGCTACCAGGTATTCTTAATATTTAAAACGGATAAACAAACATTTTTATATAACTTTTCATGATTTTCTGCTTAAAATCCACCCCGAAAACTCAATAAGAGCTAAAAATCGGTCTGGAATGCATCGTGCGTGATTGTGCTAAACGCACTAATGGAGCTGTAAATGTTTTATCTCGATACGTTATCAACGCTGGTTGCGGCAACCCTTGTATTGCTGCTGGGACGTAAGCTCGTCCAGTCAGTTTCCTTCCTGAAAAAATACACCATTCCCGAACCTGTAGCGGGCGGATTGCTGGTAGCGATTGCGCTGTTGGTACTGAAAAAAAGTATGGGTTGGGAAGTGAACTTCGACATGACCCTGCGCGACCCACTGATGCTGGCCTTCTTCGCCACCATTGGCCTGAATGCCAATATCGCCAGTCTGCGTGCTGGTGGCCGTGTGGTGGGAATCTTTCTGATTGTGGTTGTTGGCCTGCTGCTGATGCAAAACGCCATCGGTATTGGTATGGCGACCCTGCTGGGCCTGGATCCGCTGATGGGGCTGATTGCTGGTTCAATAACCCTCTCTGGCGGACACGGAACCGGGGCCGCATGGAGCAAGCTGTTTATTGAACGTTATGGCTTCACCAATGCAACTGAAGTGGCGATGGCTTGCGCAACGTTTGGCCTGGTTCTGGGCGGATTGATTGGCGGTCCGGTGGCGCGCTATCTGGTCAAACACTCCACCACGCCTGACGGCATGCCTGACGATCAGGCCGTGCCGACCGCGTTTGAAAAGCCGGACGTCGGGCGCATGATCACCTCGTTGGTGCTGATTGAAACCATCGCGCTGATCGCTATCTGTCTGACGGTGGGTAAAATCGTTGCGCAAATGCTGGTGGGAACGGTGCTGGAACTGCCGACCTTCGTTTGCGTGCTTTTTGTTGGCGTGATCCTCAGTAACGGCCTGGCGCTACTGGGCTTTTATCGGGTATTTGAGCGCGCGGTTTCGGTGCTGGGTAACGTCAGTCTGTCGCTTTTCCTGGCGATGGCGCTGATGAGCCTGAAGCTGTGGGAGCTGGCTTCTCTGGCTCTGCCGATGCTGGCAATTCTGGTCGTGCAGACCATTTTCATGGCGCTGTACGCGATATTCGTCACCTGGCGCATGATGGGTAAGAACTACGATGCCGCCGTGCTGGCAGCCGGACATTGCGGTTTTGGCCTCGGCGCGACGCCGACGGCGATTGCCAACATGCAGGCGATTACCGAACGTTTTGGGCCGTCCCATATGGCGTTTTTGGTGGTGCCGATGGTGGGGGCGTTCTTTATCGATATCGTTAACGCGCTGGTGATTAAGCTGTATCTGCTGTTGCCGATTTTCGCGCAATAAAGGCTGTGCGGCGGAGTCACATCCGCCGCCGCTAAGAATCAACTATGCGTTGGAGTAGCGTTCGGTTTCCGGCATCCAGCGCTCGATTAGCGCCACAGCCTGTTGCGGGTAACGTTCATGAATATGGCGGGCAATACGCTGAACTTCCGGGATAATCGCTTGATCACGCAGTAAATCCGCAACTTTGAATTCCGCCGTTCCGGTCTGGCGTGTACCCAACAGCTCGCCGGGGCCGCGAATCTCTAAATCTTTTTGCGCAATGACGAATCCGTCGTTGCTATCTCGCAGAACCTGCAGGCGTTGTTGTGCAGTTTTTGACAGCGGTGATTTATAGAGCAGGACGCAATGGGAGGCCACCGCGCCTCGACCTACGCGACCACGTAGCTGGTGTAACTGCGCCAGGCCCAGGCGCTCCGGGTTTTCAATAATCATCAGGCTGGCATTGGGTACGTCCACGCCCACTTCAATCACCGTGGTGGCAATGAGCAGATGCAATTCTCCCTGTTTAAAAGCAGCCATTACCGACTGCTTCTCGGCAGGCTTCATGCGCCCGTGTACCAGGCCAATATTGAGTTCGGGCAACGCCAGTTTAAGCTCTTCCCACGTCGCTTCAGCTGCCTGAGCTTCTAACAAATCAGACTCTTCAATTAACGTACAGACCCAGTACGCCTGACGCCCTTCGTGGGTGCAGGCGTTGCGCACGCGGTCAATAATATCGCTGCGGCGGGTATCCGGAATGGCTACCGTAGTGACCGGCGTACGCCCCGGAGGCAGTTCGTCAATGACCGACGTGTCGAGATCGGCATAGGCGGTCATCGCCAGCGTGCGCGGGATTGGCGTGGCGGTCATGATTAGCTGGTGCGGGTGAAAACCCTGCTGCTGGCCTTTCTCCCACAGCGCAAGACGCTGATGCACGCCAAAACGGTGCTGCTCATCGATGATAACCAGCGCAAGTCCGTTGAACTGCACCTGCTCCTGGAAAATCGCGTGCGTGCCGACAATCATCTGTACCTGGCCGCTGGCGATGGCTTCCTGCTGTGACTGGCGCGCTTTGCCTTTCTGCTTACCTGCCAGCCAGCCCACTTCAACGCCCAGAGGCGCGAACCAGTTACGGAAGTTATTCGCATGCTGTTCAGCCAGCAATTCGGTGGGGGCCATCAGCGCCACCTGCTTACCATGTGCGATAGCCCGCAGCGCGGCCAGAGCCGCAACCAGGGTTTTACCGGAGCCGACATCGCCCTGCACCAGACGCATCATTGGGACATCCAGCGCCATATCGCGTTCGATCTCAGCGGTAACGCGGGCCTGTGCGCCGGTGGGTTTAAACGGTAGCGCTGCCAGCAGTTGGTCTTTCAGCGTGTTGTTTGCGCTCAGCGGCTGGGCGTGGAAGCGCTGTGCCCCGGTGCGTAGCGCCAGCATGCTGAGGTTATGCGCCAGCAGCTCTTCCAGTATCAGACGTCGCTGCGCCGGATGCTGGCCGGTTTCCAGATCGCTCAATTGCAGTGACGGCGGTGGACGGTGTAGCGTGCGCAGGGCTTCCGGCAGGCTCATCATGCCCTGTAACAGCTCTGGCGGCAGCAGTTCGGCAATGGCGCAGGTATCGAGCAGATCCAGCGCTTGATCGGTCAGTTTGCGCAGCGTGGCCTGCTTCACGCCTTCGGTAGTTGGATACACCGGTGTGAGCGTTTCTTGCAATTCCGGCGTGCTGAGATCGCCCTGCACGCGGTATTCCGGGTGAATCATTTCTGCCCCATATTTCCCGCGTTTGGCTTCACCGTAGGCCAGCACCCGGCGACCGGTCGCAAGGCTGTTTTTCATCGCAGCGCTGAAATTGAAAAAGCGCATGGTGAGAATGCCGGAGCCATCGCTGATCTGACAGGTCATCATCCGGCGGCCACCGAAGGTGATATTACAGTTCAGCACTTCGCCTTCAACGGTGGCATAGACGCCCGGTAGCAATTCGCCAATGGGGTACAGATGGGTACGATCTTCGTAACGCAGAGGGAGGTGGAGCAGGAGGTCCTGCACGGTGTGCAGGCCAATTTTCGCCAGTTTACTGCTTTGCGCTGCGCCAACGCCGGTCAGAGAGTTGAGTGGGATGGCATCCAGTAAACGGCCTTTCATCGCGTTTATCTCGCAGATTGCATAGTGGCCCACCACGTTGCATCGGCTTCAATTTCGCCCTGCGCGTTGACGTGAGGGTAGGGAAGACCTTTGCGCTTAGCGACATTCGCCAGCACCGGATAACCGCCTTCAAACAGTAAGCGCTGCTGCTCGTCTTGTGGCAGCATGCTGTTTTCTCGTCGGTACATGCCAGCATTTTGCCGCTGGCGCTGCGCTTCGTACAGGATTAGCGCGGAGGCGACAGAAACGTTCAGCGACTGCACCATGCCAGTCATGGGAATGATGATGTCCTGATCAGCCAGATCCAACGCTTCCTGAGTGATGCCGGTTTTCTCCTGGCCCATCAGGATGCAGGTGGGCCGCGTGTAATCAATCTCGCGAAAATCCACGGCGTTATCTGACAGATGAGTAGCCAGAACCTGCATGCCCTGGCTTTTTAAATGTGTGACCGCATCGCCAATGGTAAGGTGAGTTTTCACCTGCACCCAACTATTGCTGCCTGCGGCAGAAGAGGCCATGGTGCGCATACGGCTACCCGGCCAGACGGCGTGGACTTCATGCACGCCGACCGCATCTGCAGTACGAATGATCGCAGAAACGTTATGAGGTTTGTGGACCTGCTCCATGCAGACGGTCAGATCGGGCTGCCGACGCGCGAGCATCTCGCGGATACGTGCATAGCGCTGTTCATTCATAAGACTAGTTTCGGTTTCGGGTGACTTTTATCACGTCCGGCATGACGCGAATTTTGCGCATGATATTCGCCAGATGCACGCGATCGCGAGCGGTCAGGCGAATAAAGGCGCTATAGACGCGGCCATCTTTCTCTTCCGTATTCAGACTTTGAATGTTGGAGGTGGTCGTGTTGATTGCCGCCGTCAGGTTCGCCAGAGCACCCTGGTGGTTAAACATATCCACCTTAATCTCTGTAATGAACTCCTGCTCCGTCTCTTTATCCCATTCCACCGCCATAAACTTCTCTGGCTCTTTCTGGTAGCCACGAATATTACGGCAGGATTCATGGTGAATCACCAGACCTTTACCCGGACTGACGTGGGCAATGATTGGATCGCCTGGAATCGGACGACAGCATTTCGCAAAGGTGATCAGCACGCCGTCTGCGCCTTTGATCGGCAGATGACCGTGACCAGATTGCGCCGGCACATTTGTCGTTGCTTCGCCCTGCTGAAGGTTTTTCGCTACCACCACGCTCATGGCGTTACCCAGACCGATTTCTGCGAGCAGATCGTCAAGCGTGGCGAGCTTCATACGCTCAAGCTCGCGCTGGATGCTCTCTGGTGGGATCTCAGCCAGTTTACGGCTACCGCCCAGGGCATGGTTGAGTAGTCGACGACCCAGACTAACGGAATCATCGCGCTTGAGGTTTTTCAGCAGTTGGCGAATTTTGGCGCGCGCTTTCGAACTGACGACGAAGTTGAGCCATGCGGCGTTCGGACGTGCGCCCGGCGCGGTAATAATCTCAACGGTCTGGCCGCTAAAGAGCGGTTGTGAAAGCGGGTAAGGCTGTCTGTCGACGCGTGCGCCAACGCAGGCGTGGCCGATATCGGTATGCACGGCGTAGGCAAAGTCGACAGGCGTTGCACCGGCAGGCAGTTCGACAATGCGCCCTTCCGGTGTGAAAACATAAATCTCATCCGGGAAGAGATCAGATTTAACGCTTTCAATAAATTCAAACGAGCTACCGGCGCTCTGCTGCAGTTCCAGCAGGCTTTGCATCCAGCGCTGAGCGCGGATTTGCGCAGTGGTGCTGCTTTCGCCGCCGTGCTCTTTGTAAGCCCAGTGCGCTGCAACCCCCATCTCTGCCATCTGGTCCATGTCTTCAGTACGAATCTGTACTTCTACCGGGACACCGTGTGGGCCGATCATTGAGGTGTGCAAAGACTGATATCCGTTAGCTTTCGGAATGGCGATATAGTCTTTCACGCGACCAGGACGTGGTTTGTACAGGCTGTGCATCTGGCCGAGTACGCGATAGCAGGTATCGGAATCATGAACGATAACGCGAAACGCGTAGATGTCCATGATGGAGTGAAAACGCTGCTCTTTGAGCACCATTTTGCAGTAGATCGAGTACAGGTGCTTCTCACGCCCGCTTACGCGACACGGAATGCCTGCCTCTTGCAAACGCCCTTCGATTTCCGAGAGGATTTTTTGGATCATCTCTTTACGGTTGCCGCGAGCGGCTTTAACCACTTCTTTAATCACGCGATAGCGGTTTGGGTACAACGCTTCAAAACCCAGCTCTTCCAGCTCGGTTTTAATGTGATGAATACCTAAACGGTGCGCCAGCGGACTATAGATTTCGAGGGTTTCACGGGCGATGCGGCGACGTTTGTCCGGGCGTAATGAGCCCAGCGTGCGCATGTTGTGGGTACGGTCAGCAAGTTTGATGAGAATGACGCGGATATCCTGCACCATCGCCATAATCATCTTGCGAAAGTTTTCAGCTTGCGCCTCTTTCTTATCGCGAAACTTAAGCTTATCAAGCTTCGATACCCCTTCTACCAGTTCTGCAACGCTTTTACCAAAAAGCTGTTCCATATCCTGGTAGGTGGCTGGAGTATCTTCAATCACGTCATGCAGCAGCGCAGCCATCAGCGTTTCGTAGTCGAGTTTCATCTCGGCCAGAATGCAGGCTACCGCTACCGGGTGCGTGATATAGGGTTCACCGCTTGAACGTGTCTGGCCCTCGTGAGCGTCACGTGCAACGAGATACGCCTGCCGAAGACGCTTAATCTGGTCTTCCGGCAGGTAGTTTTGAATCAGTTGATTCAGGCTTTCAAACAGATACAAGGGCGACCCGCTTTGTGATTAACGACGACCTTCAGCAATAGCGGTAACGGCTTGTAATTCAGCGGCTTCCTGCTCTTGCTGTTCCTGGCGCTCACGCACGTCGAGGATCTGGTTGTTGATCAGACCTTCTTCGATTTCGCGCAGCGCGATAACGGTAGTTTTATCGTTTTCTTCCGGTACGAGCGGATCCTTTCCGCCTACCTGCATCTGACGAGCGCGACGCGCGGCGACCAGTACCAGGTCAAAACGGTTACCAATTTTCTCTACAGCGTCCTGAACAGTTACGCGTGCCATACTTAAAATGCTCCACAGGTGAAGAAATGACTGGGCATGATACTGAATGTGGGTTCAGTCTGCCAACAGTTTGCTGATTAAAGCGTCATGACGCTGCTTTTGGCGGCTCATGCGCAGACGTTCGGCGCGAATGATAGTTTTCAAATCGCCCAGGGCGGTATCGAAGTCATCATTCACAATAAGATAATCATATTCGGCGTAATGGCTCATTTCTGCAACAGCTTGCGCCATACGTTTTGCGATCACGTCTTCGCTATCCTGACCGCGGCCACGCAGACGGCGGTCCAGCTCAATCTTAGATGGCGGCAAAATAAAAATACTGCGCGCATGCGGCATTTTTTGACGAATTTGCTGCGCACCTTGCCAGTCGATATCTAAAAAGACGTCTACGCCGGATGCCAATACTTGCTCAATGGTCTCACGTGAGGTGCCGTAGTAATTACCGAAAACCTCAGCGTGTTCCAGAAACGCGTCTCTGCCAATCATGGTTCTGAATTCGTCATGGTTCACAAAGAAATAGTGTTCACCGTGCACTTCCCCCGGGCGCGGCGCGCGCGTGGTGTGCGAAACAGAAACCTGGGTGTCATACAACGGTTGGGTCTTTAATAAAGCCTGAATCAGGCTGGATTTACCCGCGCCACTGGGGGCAGAAACAATATAAAGCGTGCCTTGAGCCATGAGTATCTTAATGTATGTGATTGTCGAAAGAGAGCCTACATACGGGCTTATTATACACGTAGCCGCTATGTGACGTAGCCCTTGTCACACTTTTTGCGCATGTTTATTGCGTTTTGCGTACCAGTTTCCTGTTTTATCCGCGATTTGCAGCAATTTGTGCAAATGTCAGGAATGGTGCTCGCAGGATGATTTTTTGCCGCTCTGTTTCCCTTTTACTTCGCGCTATATCTGCCGGGAAATGCAGTGTTCAGCGGAGGTAACATGGGATTATGGAAAGGCATAGGGCTGGTTTTGCTAATGGGATGTCTACCCGCATGGGCGGTATGCCCAGTCTGGTCTCCTGCCAGGGCAAACGAAGAAATTTCTCGACTACAGCAGCAGATCACACAGTGGAATGACAGTTACTGGAAACAGGGTGAAAGTGCCGTAGACGACGGCGTTTATGATCAGCTCAATGCGCAACTCATCCAGTGGCAGCGCTGTTTTGGCGATGAAGCCCCACCAGATCTGTCTGCGCCCCCAATAAGTGGCACCGTCCCGCATCCAGTTCCCCACACGGGAGTCCGTAAACTTGCCGATAAGCAAGCGCTACAGCAATGGATGCACACTCGCAGCGATCTCTGGGTACAGCCAAAGGTGGACGGCGTGGCGGTCACGCTGGTCTATCGCAACGGCAATCTGATACAGGCGATTAGCCGTGGTAACGGCCTGAAAGGCGAAGACTGGACGCAAAAGGTTCTTCAGATCTCTTCCGTGCCACGCACCACCACAGGACAGCTCGCTAACAGTACGTTGCAGGGGGAGATATTTTTACAGCAGCAGGGGCATATCCAGCAACAGAAAGGCGGAATGAACGCCCGCTCAAAGGTTGCTGGAATGATGATGCGCCAGAGCAACCCGGAAATATTACGCTCGCTGGATATTTTTATCTGGGCCTGGCCTGATGGTCCGGCGCTCATGTCTGAAAGACTGGAGCAACTCACGGCTGCCGGGTTCAGTTACACGCAACGCTATACTCAGGCTGTGAAAAATGCGGATGACGTCGAAAAGTCGCGCGCCAGGTGGTGGAGTTCAGCATTACCTTTTGTGACGGATGGCGTAGTGGTGCGAACGGCAAAAGAGCCACGGGCACAGTATTGGCTACCCGGACAGGGTGACTGGCTGGCGGCGTGGAAATATCCTCCTGTGGCAAGGGTATCTGAGGTAACGGGTATTCAGTTCTCCGTTGGCAAAAGCGGGAAAATTGCGGTGGTGGCATTGCTGACTCCCGTCATGCTGGATGATAAGCGAGTGCAGCGCGTCAATATTGGCTCTGTACGACGCTGGAATGAATGGGATATCGCGCCAGGCGATCAGATTCTGATAAGCCTCGCTGGACAAGGGATTCCCCGTATAGATGAGGTGGTCTGGCGCAGTACCCAGCGTATTAAGCCGGTGCCACCTGAGGGGCGCTTCAATTCATTAACCTGTTTTTATGCCACAGCGGAGTGCCAGGAACAGTTTGTTGCCAGACTGGTCTGGCTGGGCGGTAAAGAAGTGCTGGGGCTGGAGGGTATCGGCGAGGCGGGATGGCGAGAGCTCCATCAGGCGTATCGCTTTGAACATATCTTTTCCTGGCTAGGATTAACCCAGGCGCAGCTACAGTCCACCTTCGGCGTGAACAAAGGGGAGAAGTTGTGGCATCAGTTCAACCTGTCGCGCCATCTCCCGTTCACGCGCTGGGTGATTGCCATGGGAATACCGTTAACACAGGCAACACTGAATGCCAGTCGGGATGGTTCGTGGCAGCAGTTACAGGCGCGCAGTGAACAAAGCTGGCGGCAGTTGCCTTTCATGGGGGAGCGGCGGGCACGCCAGGTGATGCAGTGGCTGGAGAATAGAGAGATCATTGCGCTGAGCAACTGGTTAGCTGCTCAGCGGATCGCGGGCTTTATGCCTTAATGGCCTTCATGGCGATAGTAAAATACCGGTAGCCCTAACTTCAGGCGCAGCGCCAGCAGTCGGGCGGTGAAGCCGAAGAGCAGGGTAGAGATAACCACTACATCGTGACTGGAGACATAATGTTGCAGCACGATGTACAGCACTGCAGCGGCAAATGAAACGCCGGCATACAGTTCTTTCTGGAATACTAATGGGATACGTTTGCAGAACATATCACGTAAAACACCACCAAAGACGCCGGTAGTGACTGCAGCGACTACGGCGATAATCGGCCCATGACCCATATCCAGCGCCACCTGAGCGCCAATAATAGAAAAAACCACCAGGCCCAGCGCATCCAGTACAAGGAATATTTTACGCAGATAGGGCATGACGGGAGCAATAATGGTGGTGAGTACCGCAGCGGTCGCCACGATAATGACGTATTCAGGGTGCTTTACCCAGCCAAGCGGATAGTGGCCGAGAAGAATGTCGCGTACTGAGCCGCCGCCAATGGCGGTCGCGGTGGCAATAATAATGACGCCAAATGTATCCATACGACGACGCCCAGCCGCAAGCGCACCGGTCATGGCTTCGGCAGTAATACCAATTAAATATAAAACGTGTAGCAGCATGTATTCCCCCTGATTTGCTGGGGGCTAAGGTTAACGATTTGTGCGCATTGTCACGATTGAGATTTTCTAAGGTGAAGCGATTTTAATAACTACAGCTAATGCGAATGTGCTAAAAATACGTGGTGACATGCGCTTTGTGTTATTGGTGGTGATAATAAATGATGAGAAAATATAATTCGGAATGAATGGGAAGAATACCAAAGCGAAGGGAAAACACGTAGTCCCGCCGTTTATTGGCGGGCTACGTAGAATGCTGGCTTATTCGATGTTCTGGATCTGCTCGCGCATTTGCTCGATCAATACCTTCAGTTCAATCGCGGAATTCGTCACTTCGGCATTGATAGACTTGGATGCCAGAGTGTTCGACTCACGGTTGAATTCCTGCATCATGAAGTCCAGACGACGGCCAACGGCCTCTTTTTTCTTCAGGATGTTGTAGGTTTCTTTTACGTGGGCTTCCAGACGATCTAACTCTTCTGCCACATCGATGCGCTGCGCCATCAGCACCAGCTCTTGCTCAAGGCGGTTATTTTCCAGTTGCACCTGAGCGTCTTCCAGTTTTGCTACCAGACGTTCGCGTTGCCATTGCAGGATTTCCGGCATATGTGCACGTACTTTCGTAACTTCAGCGCTGACGCCTTCCAGACGCTGCTCGATCAGCGCTTTCAGCGCCTGACCTTCGGTTTCACGCGCGATGATGAAGTCATCCAGCGTACCGTCAAGCGCAGCGAGGATTTCGGCGGCAATGGCGTCCAGATCTTGCTCCTGGGCAGCCATTACGCCTGGCCAGCGCAGGATATCAACCGGGTTAATTTCACCTTCATCACTCTGCATTTTGACCCAGTTAGCTGCACTCACGAGCTGTTTAGCGAGCTTTTCATTCAGAATCAGCTCGCCCTGGGCGCTGGCATCGGGCTCAAAACGCAGCGTACACTCGACTTTACCGCGCGTCAGACGTGTGCGGATGCGCTCGCGAACAACGGGTTCAAGGCTACGGAACTGCTCCGGCAGGCGAAAATAAGTTTCCAGATAACGCTGGTTTACCGAGCGCATTTCCCAGGTTGCGCTACCCCATTCACCCTTGATTTCACGCCGGGCGTAGGCGGTCATGCTGCGGATCATAGACGTTCCTGTTTTTAAAGATGAGATGGGAGGATTATAGCCATCCACGTCTTGTCAGGATAGGAATAACAGTCGGAAGTCCGTATAATGCGCAGCCACATTCGTTTCAAGCCGGAGAATTTATCATGCGTCCAGCAGGTCGTAGTGCCAATCAGGTGCGTCCCGTCACCCTGACCCGTAATTATACAAAACACGCTGAAGGCTCCGTGCTGGTCGAATTTGGTGATACCAAAGTGCTGTGTACCGCCTCGATTGATGAAGGCGTACCGCGTTTTCTGAAAGGACAGGGCCAGGGCTGGATCACCGCAGAATATGGCATGCTGCCACGCGCCACGCACACCCGTAACGCCCGTGAAGCGGCGAAAGGTAAGCAGGGCGGTCGTACCATGGAAATCCAGCGTCTGATCGCTCGTGCGCTGCGCGCCGCCGTTGATCTGAAGACGCTCGGCGAATTCACGATTACGCTGGACTGCGATGTTATTCAGGCCGATGGCGGTACGCGCACCGCATCCATTACCGGTGCTTGTGTCGCTTTGGCTGACGCGCTGAACAAACTGGTAGCAAGCGGTAAGCTGAAAACCAACCCAATGAAAGGGATGGTCGCGGCGGTCTCCGTAGGTATTGTGAACGGCGAAGCACTCTGCGACCTGGAATACGTTGAAGATTCTGCCGCAGAAACCGACATGAACGTGGTGATGACTGAAGACGGTCGCATTATAGAGGTGCAGGGCACGGCGGAAGGCGAGCCGTTCAGCCATGAAGAACTTCTCACCCTACTGGCGTTGGCCCGAGGGGGGATCGAGTCCATTGTAGCGACGCAGAAGGCGGCGTTAGAAAATTGATTTTAAAGGCGACTGATTAGTCGCCTTTTTTTTGTCTGTAATAAAGTGAGATGAGGAGCGAATCCATGAAACCGTATCAGCGCCAGTTTATTGAGTTTGCGCTTAGCAAGCAGGTACTAAAGTTTGGCGAATTTACGCTGAAATCCGGGCGCAAAAGCCCCTATTTCTTCAACGCCGGGCTGTTTAATACCGGGCGCGACCTGGCACTGTTAGGCCGTTTTTATGCCGAAGCGCTGGTGGATTCCGGTATTGAGTTTGATTTGCTGTTTGGTCCGGCCTACAAAGGTATTCCGATTGCTACCACAACGGCCGTTGCGCTGGCGGAACACCATGATAAAGATTTGCCGTACTGCTTTAACCGTAAAGAGGCGAAAACCCACGGCGAAGGCGGTAATCTGGTAGGTAGCGCACTTGAAGGGCGTGTCATGCTGGTCGATGATGTTATCACCGCAGGTACGGCTATTCGTGAGTCGATGGAAATTATCCAGGCTCATGGCGCCACGCTGGCGGGGGTACTGATTTCTCTCGATCGTCAGGAACGCGGTCGCGGCGAGATTTCAGCGATTCAGGAAGTGGAACGCGATTATGGCTGCAAGGTGGTTTCTATCATTACCCTGAAAGAATTGATTGCGTATCTGGAAGAGAAGCCAGAGATGGCAGAGCATCTGGTGGCAGTACGGGCCTATCGCGAAGCGTACGGCGTTTAAGAACTGCCGGATGGCGCTGCGCTTATCCGGCCTACGTAACCCCGTAGGCCGGACTAAACAAATCTGCTATTGCAACTGAGCAGCCACCAACGGCCAGCGGGTGTCGAAATCATCCGTCGGACGATATTTAAATTCGCTACGTACAAACCGGGACAGCATACCTTCGCAGAAAGCCAACAACTGGCTGGCCAGCAGCGTTTCATCCACGGTGTAGCCTTCACCTTCACGCATTCTTTTTTCTCGCAGAACCTGGCGTAATTGCGCCTCAATTCGCTCAAAAAGCTGGTTAATACGGCCTTGCAGACGATCTTGCTCGAACATCAACGCGTGTCCGGTCAGTATTCGCGTCAAGCCAGGGTTGCGCTCACCGAACCCTAAAATGAGCAGTACGATCAGACGCAAGCGCGCGTTAGTGTCCTTTTCATCTTTCAAAATCAGATTGATACGGGTAATCAGACTATCTTCGATAAACTCAATCAGGCTATCGAACATGCGAGTCTTGCTGGGGAAATGGCGATACAATGCCGCTTCGGATACGCCAACTGAGGCTGCCAGCTTTGCTGTGGTGATGCGTTGGCTACCATCGCTGGACTCAAGCATCAGTGCCAGAGACTGAAGTATTTCTTCGCGACGATTCCTTTTCGCAGTTTGCTTTTCTACCATGTTACAAAATACCCCTGAAAATAAGCTCTTGCCAGGCAGGCATCCACACAGCGACCGCAAACTGTTGTTTGCGGTATGTTATTGCGTTATTACGCTGTGGGATACTTTTCTGCGGGTTACTTGCGCCCGGAATGGCCGAAGCCACCTTCGCCACGATCGGTGGCTTCAAACTCTTCCACCAGATTAAATTCAGCCTGCACAACCGGTACAAATACCATCTGCGCGATGCGCTCGCCCGGCTCGATAGTGAAGCTGTCCTGACCACGGTTCCAGACGGATACCATCAGCTGGCCCTGGTAGTCGGAATCAATTAAACCGACCAGATTGCCCAGTACGATACCGTGCTTATGGCCCAATCCGGAACGCGGGAGCATTACCGCTGCCAGAGAAGGATCGGCAATGTGGATAGCTAACCCCGTTGGTACCAGCGTTGTTGCGCCCGGCGCCAGTTCTACGGCGTCATCAAGACAAGCACGCAGGTCAAGTCCGGCAGAACCAGAGGTGGCGTACGTAGGAAGCGGAAATTGTTGCCCTACGCGCGGGTCCAGAATCTTAACGTCGATTTTTTTCATCATAACGGGTCACGATCTCGTCGAGTAATAATTGGCCCAGGAGTTCTTTGCGCTCAAGCGGTAAGACTTTATCTCCATCCTGCCAAAAAAGGTGTAATGCGTTGCTGTCGCTGTTAAATCCTTGAGTAGACAGCGAAACATCGTTCGCGCAGATCACATCAAGGTTTTTGCGGATGCGTTTTTGCCGGGCATATTCTTCCACATTATTTGTTTCGGCGGCAAACCCAACGACAAAGGGACGGTTAGCAACCAGTGCGGCAACACCGGCGATAATATCCGGATTTTTGACCATTTTTACTGTTAATTCATCACCCTGCGTCGCCTGCTTTTTGATTTTTTCGTGGGCGATCGTGTCAGCGCGATAATCAGCGACTGCGGCGCAGCCGATGAAAATATGCTGTTGTTGCACCGCAGATTGCACGGCGGCTTCCATCTCCAGCGCGGTCATCACATCAACGCGCTGGACAAATGGCGGAGTGGGTAACGAAACCGGACCCGATACCAGCGTGACGTTTGCTCCGCGCTTTGCGGCCGCGGCTGCGATAGCAAATCCCATTTTCCCGGAGCTGTGGTTGGAAATATAACGCACGGGATCAAGCGGTTCACGCGTCGGACCCGCCGTAATCATGATGTTGAGATGTTGCAGGGAGTTGACAGGTGAAAAATGTTCTGCCGCCATATCCACAATGGTTAATGGGTCCAGCATACGTCCAGGACCGATATCACCACATGCCTGACTACCGCTGTCAGGGCCCCAAATGAGCAACCCTCGCGAAGCAAGGATGCCCAGGTTGTTCTGGGTCGCGGCAGCGCGGTACATCTGCTGGTTCATGGCCGGTAGCACGGCAACAGGCGCTGGCGTTGCCAGACAGATTGTTGACACCAGATCGTTGGCCATACCTGCGGCAACGCGAGCAATCAGGTCTGCCGTAGCAGGGGCCAGGATAACCAAATCGGCCCATTTCCCCAGCTCAATGTGGCCCATCGCGGCTTCGGCTGCAGGATCAAGCAGGCTGTCGGAAACGGGATAACCCGAAACGGCCTGTAAGCTCAGAGGTGTAATAAACGCTTTTGCCGCTTCGGTCATCGCCACGCGGACGTCAGCGCCGCGTTCCCGTAAACGACGTACCAGCTCAGGGGTTTTGTACGCAGCAATGCCGCCACTGACGCCAAGTACGATTTTTTTACCGGCCAGGCTCATCATGATCTTTCCTGTTGGGTTTCACCAGAAGGCGGATATTTTATCACAATCCGCAATTTGTCGTGCTTTTGCCCGCGATCCAGTTTGCGAGGCGCTACGAAGAAGTGAAAACAGAGCGTCGATTCACCGCTGGCGTTATGCCACTATGCGCACGCTAAAGGAGAGGAAAAGCATGGGAAATACAGGACGTATAATGCCTCGGGAAAAGCTGTTGGCGCAGGGGGCCAGTTCGCTGACCGACGTTGAGCTACTGGCTCTATTTTTACGCACCGGGATGCTGGGTAAAGATGTGCTTACGCTGGCGAAAGAGATGCTTCAGCATTTTGATTCGCTGTATGGCCTGTTGTCTGCTGATTACTTGGATTTCAGCTACGTTCAGGGCATCGGTATCGCGAAGTACGCGCAACTGAAGGGAATAGCGGAGCTGGCGAGGCGTTATTACAACGTACGGGTGATAGAGGAGCGCGCGATACTTAGCCCGGAAATGGCGCGCGAATTTCTGCAAAGTCAGCTCTCGCAAGAGGAACGCGAGATCTTTTTTGTGATCTTTATGGATTCTCAACACCGTGTGATTAAGCACAGCAAACTTTTTTCCGGTACGCTAAGCCACGTTGAGGTGCATCCACGAGAAATTGTTCGTGAAGCGATAAAAATGAATGCTTCGGCGGTGATCCTTGCGCATAATCACCCTTCGGGTTGTGCAGAGCCAAGTAAAGCAGATAAACTCATCACCGAGCGTGTTGTGAAATGCTGTCAGTTCATGGATATCCGGGTGCTAGATCATCTGGTCATTGGGCGCGGAGAGTACGTTTCTTTCGCGGAACGCGGTTGGATTTAACGCACTTTACGCGATCCATCGGGATCTTTGTCTGTTCGGGACTTGAGCATAACGCCGGGTCAGCGTATACTACGCCACCTTTGAGAATCTCGGGTTTGGCATTTGGGCCTGGCAATCGAGAGTTCACTTAGAACTATGCGATGACCGGGCTGTAAAGCCTGACGAGGCGCCGATACCCCATACGAAGCTCGAGCTAATTTGATTTTTGGAGAATAGACATGTCCCGAGTCTGCCAAGTTACTGGCAAGCGTCCGGTGACCGGTAACAACCGTTCCCACGCACTGAACGCGACTAAACGCCGTTTCCTGCCTAACCTGCACTCTCACCGTTTCTGGGTTGAGAGCGAGAAGCGTTTTGTCACCCTGCGTGTATCTGCTAAAGGTATGCGTGTTATTGATAAGAAAGGCATCGAAACAGTTCTGTCTGAACTGCGTGCCCGTGGCGAAAAGTACTAAGTACTAAGAGGAAATAAATCATGGCTAAAGGTATTCGTGAGAAAATCAAGCTGGTTTCTTCTGCTGGTACTGGTCACTTCTATACCACTACGAAGAACAAACGTACTAAGCCGGAAAAACTGGAACTGAAAAAATTCGATCCAGTTGTCCGTCAGCACGTTCTCTACAAAGAAGCGAAAATCAAATAATTCTCGCTTTGACGTAATAAAAAACCTCGCTTCGGCGGGGTTTTTTGTTTTCTGGCCGTCCCCATATTAATGTGACCTGATACATCGCCGGAGATACTATGCCTGAATTACCTGAAGTCGAAACCAGCCGCCGCGGTATTGAGCCGCATCTGGTGGGGGCAACGATTATGCACGCGACGGTGCGTAACGGTCGTTTGCGTTGGCCGGTATCTGAGGAAATCTATCGTCTGAGTGATAAACCCGTTCTGAGCGTACAGCGGCGCGCGAAATACCTGCTGCTGGAGCTATCGGATGGCTGGGTAATCATTCATCTGGGGATGTCGGGTAGTTTGCGTATCCTCCCTGAAGAACTTCCGGCAGAAAAGCATGACCACGTTGACCTGGTGATGAGCAACGGCAAAGTCCTGCGCTATACCGATCCACGCCGTTTTGGCGCATGGCTGTGGGCTAAAGAGCTGGATGGGCATAATGTCCTCGCTCATCTTGGTCCTGAGCCGCTGAGCGATGATTTCAACGCTGGTTATTTGCAGCAGAAATGTGCGAAGAAGAAAACTGCGATTAAGCCCTGGCTGATGGATAACAAGCTGGTGGTGGGGGTGGGTAACATCTATGCCAGCGAGTCGCTGTTTGCGGCTGGCATCCATCCTGACCGTCTGGCGTCATCTTTGTCGCAGGACGAGTGTGAACTGCTGGTGCGCGTCATTAAGGCGGTTTTGCTGCGTTCTATCGAGCAGGGTGGCACCACGCTGAAGGATTTCCTGCAAAGTGACGGTAAGCCGGGCTATTTTGCCCAGGAGCTGCAAGTCTATGGGAGAGAAGGTGAACCCTGTCGCGCGTGCGGCGCGCCAATCATTGCGACAAAACACGCCCAGCGCACAACGTTCTACTGCCGTCGCTGTCAGAAATAACACCGTTATTGGCCGGAGGTCGCATACGTCTCATCCGGCCAGACGTATTACTTCAGTTTACCCAATAATGCCTGATGGACGTTTTTCGGCAGAAAATGCGTCACGTCACCCTGATGGCGGGCAACTTCTTTCACCAGCGACGATGAGATAAATGACCACTCTTTAGATGGCATCAAAAAGACGCTTTCCAGTTGTGGCATCAGGTGACGGTTCATATGGGCCAGCTGCATTTCATATTCAAAATCGGCTACCGCACGCAGACCACGGATCAGAATATTAGCCTGATTATCGCGGGCAAAATTTGCCATCAAATCGCTGAATCCCAGAACTTCGACATTGCCAAGATGCGCCGTTGCCTGTTGCGCCAGCTCAACGCGCTCTTCCAGAGTAAACATCGGCTGTTTACTGGGACTTGCGGCAATGGCCAGGATTACGTGATCGAACATGCTTGTTGCACGCGTCACAATATCGAGGTGGCCGTTAGTAATGGGATCAAAGGTTCCTGGATAAATCGCCCGTTTTTGCATGACTTGCCTCAATGCGTTTTGGGTGGCAGATAAGGTTCCAGCAGCTGCAGCAGACGCTGTAGCGCGCCCTGATTTTGATACAGAACTTCAACTGCGTGACGGCCATAAAAATTACGATAATCTGCATCGGTCAGTAAAGAAGAGACCTCTTTCACCAGCGTAGTTGCGTCGGTGACGGTGATCAATCCGCTTGCCTGTTCGAGGCGGGCGCAAATATCTTTAAAATTAAAAGTATGCGGTCCCATTAATACAGGAATGGCGTGTGCCGCGGCTTCCAGTGGATTGTGTCCACCACGTTCAACCAGTGAACCGCCGACAAAAGCGAGGTCGGCAATGCCGTACAGTAGCATCAGCTCGCCCATGGTGTCGCCGATCACAACCTGAGTACCCGATGACGGAACTTCGCCCGAAGAGCGTGTGGTATAGCTTAGCCCAGCCTGGCGTACGAGGTTAATAGCATCCGGGAAGCGTTCCGGATGTCTGGGAACCAGAATCAGTAAAAGATTCGGGAACTGATTTAATAACGCCTGATGGGCGGCAATGATAATGCTTTCTTCGCCGTCGTGGGTGCTGGTTGCAATCCATACCGGGCGGTGAGGCGCCCATTGACGACGTAATGTGACTGCTTTTGCGGCCAGTTGCGGCGTGACGGAAATATCAAACTTCAGGCTACCGGTGACGGTGACCTGATTGCTTCTGGCGCCAAGCGCAATAAAACGTGCGCCATCTTCTTCGTTCTGGGCGGCAATCAAGGTGATACGACGCAGCAGCCTGCCAACAAATTTCCCTAATTTAGCGTAGCCAGCAGCTGAACGAGCTGAAAGACGTGCGTTGGCAATAACCAGCGGGATGTGGCGCTTATGGAGCGCCGCGATCAGATTTGGCCACAGCTCTGTTTCCATAATTAACACCAGCTTGGGGTCAACTTTATTCAGAAAACGGTTCAGGGCATCCGGTAAATCGTACGGCAGATAAATGTGTTGAACGTCAGTGCCAAAAGCGGATTGTACGCGCTCGGAACCGGTTGGCGTCATGGTGGTTACCGTGATCGGCAAGTCGGGATAACGATGTCGCAGAGCGCGGACTAATGGGATAGCTGCCAGCGTTTCGCCTACTGAAACTGAATGAAGCATGATGCCGCCTGGTTTAAGCGGACGGCGGTAAAAGCCGTAGCGTTCACCCCAGCGTTTACGGTAGGCCGGAGCCTTACGTCCGCGCACCCAAAGCCGTATCCAGATCAGAGGCTGAATAAGGTAGAAAAGGGCGGTGTAAAGCAATTCGAGCATAATGGTAGCTGACTTATGAATGTGCTGGGGATTCTATGTATTTAGTTGTGGCTTTACCAATACTTTTCCTATTTTTAAATTAAATAGCGTCTCAGGCGGGGATTACCTTGGGTGCAAACATCTTTTGCATCTTTACGATATCTGTTGATATTTTCAGGTTTAGTCGAGCCAGAGAGCTTAAAATCAAAAGGTCTTGACATGGTAATTTATTGATTTATATGGCTTAATGATATTGGTTGTGCAAGAATTATTCGAGTCGGAACATGGCGAAAGAAGTGATACACTAGCGCGTAAAAAATCAGTGCGATATCAGTAATCAGGTAGCTGTTGAGCCTGGGGCGGTAGCGTGCTTTTTTCTGCTTAACTTTACCGGACACTCACGATAAAAGAGCCGCTTGTGGATAAGCCAATTAATAGAATTCTGGTCATAAAAATGCGTTTTCACGGAGATATGTTGTTAACAACTCCTGTCATTAGTACGCTAAAGCAGAACTATCCTGAAGCGAAAATCGACGTGCTTCTTTATCAGGATACCATCCCAATTTTGTCGGAAAACCCAGAAATTAATGCCCTTTATGGTATTAAAAATAAAAAGACAAAAGTAACCGACAAAATTACTAATTTCATGCACCTGGCCACAACGTTACGCGCAAATGGGTATGATTTAGTTGTAAACCTTACCGACCAGTGGATCGTCGCGATATTGATGCGGCTACTGAATGCGCCGATTAAAATCTCTCAGGATTATGCTCATCGGCAATCTTCTTTTTGGAAAAATAGTTTTACATGTCTGGCTCCGCTGAGCGGAGAAAATGTGGTGGAAAGTAATCTGTCTGTGCTGGCCCCGTTGAAACTTAACTCGACTGTGACGCATACCACAATGAGCTATCCTCCGGATAGTTGGGAACGTATGCGCACAGAATTAAATCGGGCTGGGGTTGGTGATGAATACGTTGTTATTCAACCGACGGCACGTCAACGCTTCAAGTGCTGGAATAACGAAAAGTTTTCACAGGTAATTGACGCCTTACACCAGCGTGGTCTGGAGGTAGTTCTGACCTCTGGCCCAGGCGCAGACGATCTGGCTTGTGTGAATGAAATTGCACAAGGTTGCAAAGAAAAGCCCGTTACTGCGTTGGCCGGAAAGATGAGCTTCCCAGAGCTAGGAGCAGTCATCGATCATGCCCAGTTGTTTATTGGGGTGGACTCTGCTCCCGGGCACATTGCTGCTGCGGTTGATACACCATTGATATGCCTGTTTGGCGCAACGGATCATAATTTTTGGCGACCATGGTCAAAGCAGATGATTCAATTTTGGGCTGGTGATTACCGTCCGATGCCACCACGTGAGCAGCGCGATCGCAATGAAATGTATCTTTCGGTCATTCCCGCTGACGATGTTATTGCTGCTGTCGATAAACTATTACCCGGTAGACTTGTGCCGCCACAAGCGGGGAGTCCCGTATGATTGTTGCTTTCTGTTTGTATAAATACTTCCCATTCGGTGGGTTACAGCGTGATTTTATGCGCATTGCGCAAACTGTAGCGGCACGAGGTCACCATGTTCGTGTCTACACGCAGTCCTGGGAAGGTGAGTGTCCTGACGTTTTTGAATTAATTCTTGTACCGGTAAAGTCCCGGACAAACCATGGCCGCAATGCGGAGTATTATTCCTGGGTCCAGGCACATTTACTTCAGCATCCTGTCGATCGGGTTGTTGGTTTTAATAAAATGCCGGGCCTGGATATCTACTATGCTGCTGACGTTTGCTATGCCGAGAAAGTGGCGCAAGAAAAAGGTTTCCTCTATCGGTTAACTTCACGATATCGGCACTATGCAGCGTTTGAGCGTGCGACGTTTGAGCAGGGTAAATCGACGCAGCTATTAATGCTAACTGATAAGCAGATTGCTGATTTTCAGAAGCATTATCAGACAGAAGCTGAGCGATTTCATATTCTTCCTCCCGGGATTTATCCGGACAGAAAGTATAGTCAGCAGATCCCGAATAGCCATGAAGTTTTTCGCCAGAAAAACGGTGTAACAGAGCAACAAAATCTTTTATTACAGGTAGGCTCTGATTTCACTCGTAAAGGTGTGGATCGTTCAATTCGCGCGTTGGCATCATTACCAGAAACTCTTCGAACCAATACGCTACTGTTTGTTGTTGGACAAGACAAACCGAGAAAATTTGAGGCGTTGGCGGAAAAACTTGGCGTACGCAGTAATGTCCATTTCTATTCAGGCCGTAATGATGTTGCAGAATTAATGGCTGCGGCTGATTTATTGATGCATCCGGCTTATCAGGAGGCGGCAGGCATTGTGCTACTAGAGGCAATCACTGCAGGGCTGCCGGTTTTGACCACAGCTGTATGCGGTTACGCGCATTATATTGTTGATGCTAACTGTGGTATGGCAATTGCAGAACCATTCCGCCAAGAAACGCTGAATGAAGTCTTACGTAAAGCGCTGGTAGAGCCTTCATTGTGTTCTGAGTGGAGGGAAAATGCGCGAAACTATGCGGATACGCAAGATTTATACAGCCTACCGGAGAAAGCAGCGGATATGATTACGGGTGGTTTAGATGGTTGAATTAAAAGAACCGTTAGCCACATTATGGCGCGGGAAAGATGCATTTGAAGAAGTTAAAAATTTACAAGGTGAAGTATTCAGAGAGCTGGAAACTCGCCGTACGCTACGATTTGAACTAGCGGGTAAAAGCTATTTTTTAAAATGGCACAGAGGCACTTCTCTGAAGGAGATTGTTAAAAATCTACTTTCATTACGCATGCCAGTATTAGGTGCTGATAGAGAATGGAATGCTATTCATCGCCTGAGTCAATTGGGCGTGGATACAATGACAGGGGTGGGATTTGGTGAGAAAGGATTGAATCCACTGACTAAAACCTCGTTTATTATTACTGAGGATCTCACTCCAACCATCAGCCTGGAAGATTACTGTGCGGAATGGGCCACAAATTCTCCCGATGTGAAAGTGAAGCGTATGATTATTGATCATGTTGCCACCATGGTGCGTAAGATGCATGCTGGAGGTATCAATCATCGCGATTGCTATATTTGCCACTTTTTATTACATCTTCCTTTTTCTGGGCATGAGGACGATCTCAAGATTTCAGTGATTGATTTGCACCGTGCTCAAATTCGGTCGACCGTTCCCCGACGCTGGCGCGACAAAGACTTGATTGGTCTCTATTTTTCATCCATGAATATTGGATTAACACAGCGTGATATATATAGATTTCTACGCGTCTATTGCGAATTGCCATTGAAAAGCATCCTAAGCCAGGAGGCTGATTTGTTCAATGAAGCACAGGTTAAAGCTAATAAAATACGCGAAAGAACAATTCGTAAATCTCTGTGATTAATTTATCCTGAACTATTTGGAATAGGGCATGTGAGAACGTGGTCTATTTCTCAAAAATTGGTAAGAGTCAAATGTCTCAATTTAGTGATAAAGAAGTTATCCTTTCTGTTTTTGAGTACGATTTTCGGGAAAATACTTCTGCAGAGTGTTTTAATATCGGTTATGGTATTGACAGGAATTTTTTATTTGGCTGCGGCGTTTCAATAGCCTCTATATTATTGTCGAATAAAAAAATCGATTTCACATTTCATATATTTACTGATTATTTCGATGAGAGTGATAAAGCCAGATTCTCCGATCTGGCTAAACAATATCAATCCTGTATCAAAGTCTACCTAATTGATTGCAATAAATTAAAAGACTTACCTAGTACCAAAAATTGGACTTATGCAACATACTTCCGTTTTGTTATTGCAGATTATTTCTATAATAAGGTAGATAAATTATTATACCTTGATGCTGATATTGCTTGCCAGGGTTGTGTACGAGAACTGGTCGATTATAAGTTTTCCGCAGATGAGATCGCTGTCGTTGTAACGGAAAGAGATTCCGAATGGTGGCATAATCGTTCTGTAACTCTGGCCACCCCAGAATTAACTGCCGGATACTTTAATGCTGGATTCTTACTTATCAATATCAACGCATGGCACAGTAATAATATCTCTTCCCGAGCCATCGAAATGTTGCGTATTCCAGAATGGGTGGAAAGAATAACTCATCTTGATCAAGATGTCCTTAATGTGTTGTTAGCCGGAAAAGTAACTTTTATCAATGGTAAATACAATACTCGCTTTAGCATTAATTATGAACTGAAAGATAAAGTAGTCAACCCTGTTAATAATGAAACTGTCTTCATTCATTATGTAGGACCGACTAAACCCTGGCATGAGTGGTCCAACTATCCGGTATCGAAGAGTTTTTTAGTTGCGAAAGAGGCCTCGCCCTGGCATTCAGTCGCGCTTCTCAAACCGACCAATAGTAACCAATTCAGATATTGTGCAAAGCATAAATTTAAACAAGGGTTATACGTTCAGGGACTGTATAGCTACTTTAATTATTATCTGACTAAGTTGAAAGGTTAACTGCTGGTTAAGTGCATTACTAAAATCATCCATAACTATGCAGAACTTGGCCGCTGAAAAATATAGCTGAAATAATTAAAGGTAATTAAATTGGACTTCAAAAGGTTAACTAACTTCAAAGATATCATTGAGTTAGACAGACGTGTTACTCCATGTGATGATCGTGACACTTTTAATATTTCATGGGGGATCGATAAAAATTACCAAACTGGTGCGGCAATCTCTATTGCATCTATCCTTGAAAATAATAAAGAGAGTAATATTAATTTTACCTTTCATATTATTGCGGATTATTTAGACCAAGATTATATTGCACTTTTGACACAGTTAGCAGAACAGTATAAAACAGTTATTAAGCTATATCATATTGATTCTGAACCGTTGGTGTCACTGCCTAAAACAAATATATGGCCAGTGTCAATATACTATCGCTTGCTTTCATTTGATTACTTTTCTGAACGATTAGATCGACTGCTATATCTAGATGCTGATATTACGTGTAAAGGCTCTTTAGAGGATCTTGCCGCTCTGAAATTTGATGGGGAATATGGTGCGGTCGTAGTAGATGTTGATTCCATGCAGGCTAATAGCGCAGAACGTTTACATAACCCTGAGTTTAAAGGCAACTACTTTAACTCGGGGGTCATGTATATAAACTTGCAACAATGGCTTAACTCTAGTTTGACGAAGAGATTTTTTGAACTATTATCAGATGAAAATATAGTTTCTAGAGTAAAATATCCTGATCAAGATATTTTAAATATTATGTTTTTGCATCATGCGGTATTATTACCGAGAAAATTTAACTCAATTTACTCATTGAAGTCTGAGTTTGAAATTAAAAATAAAAATCATTATAAATCAGTGATTAATGAAGAGACAGTATTTATTCATTATACTGGTGTAACAAAACCATGGCACGAGTGGGCTGACTATTCCTCAGCACAGTTTTTCCGCACAGTATATGAGAAGTCACCATGGAAGAATCAGCCTTATCAAGTTGCAAAACAAAAACATGAATATAGAGAAAAATATAAGCATCTTCTTTATCAAAAAAAAATAATTCCAGGCCTGATCGCAGCAATTAAATATAAGACAATGTGAAGGTGATCTTTATGATTGATAAAATCATATTTACTGTAACCCCTATTTATTCTATTCCACCACGTGGTGCCGCAGCAGTTGAGACCTGGATGTATCAGGTTGCACAGAGAACTCAATTCCCTAATCGTATTGTCTGCATAAAGAATGAAGGATATTCTGATTATTCTTACGTAAACGAACGATGCAGTATTCATCGCATTGGATTTAGTCCGTTATATAAGCGTATTTTCCAAAAGTGGACCCGACTGGATCCGGTACCTTATTCAAAGCGCATACTGAAAGTTGCTGAAAAGTTTGAGATAACCGATCAAAGTGTGATTGTTGTCCATAACAGTATGAAGCTATATCGACAAATTCGTTCGCGAGCTCCTCAGGCAAGAGTTGTGATTCATATGCATAATGCTTTTGAACCTAAGTTGCTCGATCAAAAAGTTAAGATGATCGTACCAAGTTTGTTTTTGAAGAATTATTATCAATCTTATCTTCCTGAAGCTGATATTGTTATTGTACCTAATGGTATTGACCTGGATATCTATCAATCGTCCTATGAATCCATATCAAAGAGTAAATTAAATATTTCCCCAGAAAGCAAGGTGGTATTTTTTGCTGGACGCATAGTACCTGATAAAGGTGTTCTCTTGCTTCTGCAGGCTTTTGAAAAGCTGCAACATGAAAACAAAAATCTGAAGCTTGTGGTCGTTGGTGATCACATGGAAGTAAGTAAGAATGATAAAGGTGATTATCAGCGCGAAGTGCGGGAGATAGCCGAGCGTCTCAAGCCACATTGCATTATGTTGGGTAGTATCTCTCCCGAGAAAATGCACTATTACTATCCACTGGCAGACATAGTAGTGATTCCTTCGCAGTTTCAGGAGCCATTTTGTATGGTGGCAATTGAGGCTATGGGAGCCGGGAGGCCTGTATTAGTCAGCACTCGAGGCGGCATGATTGAGTTTGTTAAAGATAAGATTACAGGCTATCACTTAACAGAGCCGATGACTGCAGACACTATTGCTGAGGATATCACCAGGGTCATGCTGGAAAGTGATTTACCGGATACGGCCCAACGAGGGCAGCAATACGTCTTTAAAAACTATAGCTGGTCTGCTGTTACGCAACGTTTTGAAGAGGTTATTTGTAACTGGTTCGAGTGATAAAAAGGCTACATATAGTAGCCTTTTTTTAATGATTTATTTATTCTTCAGGGCTAACAGGAACCCAGCAAAAATACCCAACAGATCTAATTCAATCTGCTCAACGTTGCCTCGAATAATAAAATAACCGACAAATGAAAGTAAAATTATCATATAAGCATTGTATGGGGAGTGATAATTCTCCCTAAATGCATGTGTGACGCACTCTCTCACAACGCTTGTGTACACCAGTATTAAACCCAGAATTCCAAGCAACCCTGTACCAAACCAGACAAAGAGAATAAGGTTGTGTGGCCCAATTGACTCACGGAATGTCCAGTTTGGATAATCAACAACACGCTTGTTGTACACTATCTTATAAGCATTGTTACCAAAGCCATAGCCTATAACCGGGTTTTCAAGGATTAGGTCAAACGCACTTCCTTGGGTACCATTAGTATAGCGGTATGAGCTGTCAGTTTGCTGTAATTTAACTGTCAGGTTTTCTGACATATCTTTGTGTGAAAAAATAGCTGTCAGAGCAACAATGGCGACGAGTACTCCAACAAGACACAATCGCCATTGTTTATAAATAACTATCCATGTAAGAGCGATGATAAATACCGATAACCAAGCGCCACGGGACAATGTTCCGAGAATTAGAAAGGTATAAATTGCCCCTAGCGTCAGGAATAATATACGGTATTTTGCTGATTTAAGTAACCAGAGATTCAGAAGCGCGGGAAATAAAAATACCATTGCGTCTGAAATTCCGCGATGTTGATAATTAGTAAAAGGCATGATTCCTTGCTGATAGTCCTGATAATAAAGGACAAGTTCTGAAAGGCATCGCAAACTAAGAGCTGTAAGGAACGAGAAGAATATCAACTTCGAAATGGTTTCTTTGCTTTCTTCTCTTAATAATACAGGGATCGCAATGGTGCATAATAAAACATTTTCAACAACAGAGTTGTTTATCTCTTTCAGGCTGGCTTTTAGTTCAGGAGTGAACATTAAAGAGACGAAAGTAGCGATTACAAGAAATAATACACTTGAAAAAATAAATGTTTTAAAAGTTGAAATGTAATGACGAGGATTCTTGCATAAATAGACTATCGTAGTGATTGTCATCAGTATGACAATCAAATGTTTATAACGTGTAATATCACCTAAGAAATAGGTGGCGATAAAAAGAAATACAAGTCCTCTATTCCAGTTTACCTTCCAGTTTTTTTTCTCATTTAAAAAAAACTTTGTTAGAGCCATCATTTCTCCGACACCGGCAGACAATTATTCAAAAATTCACAATTAATTGATCTAAATACGGTCGAAGAATGCAAGTCTGAAAGGTTTTCACTTCCTGAGCGACATACCACTTGATTCTTCCCATACCCACCAATCAATCCTGGGTCCGTTGGACCGTACAACGTAATATTAGGGCGATCCAGCGCAGCGGTTAAATGGCTCAGGCCTGTATCAACCGACACCACAAATTTTGCCCCCGCCAATACGCGAGCGACCTCTTCAAGAGTCATCCGTGGAAGAACATCAACATAAGAAAAACCATCCGCCAGCCTAAGGGCCCGTGCTTCTTCATGGGGAGCACCCCAGGGCAGTTTAATACGTATGCCAGCGTTATTTAACAGGCCAATTAGCTCCCGCCAGTTGGCTTCTGGCCAGTGTTTATCATCACGCGTCGTGGCATGCAGAAATACGGCATACTGTCCTGTGTCAGCATTACGTTCTTTCAGAAAATGCTGAGCGATAGCGTAATCACCCTGCGACTGCGGTTTAGCATTTCCCAGACTTTTGGCGAACAGCTCACGCGTACGTTCTACCGCATGCTGCTGCCGGGCAATGTGATGTTTGCGATTATAAAACAGGCTAGCCAAGGGTTCGCGTGCCGTGCTCCAGTCCATACCATGCTTGATGCCACGCGCCAGACGCGTAACCAACGCTGCGCTTTTAACCAAACCCTGCGCATCAATTATCGCGTCATACTGGCGTAAACGCACCGCATCGCGAAAGGCTTTACGCTCGGCTTTAATCGGCGCTGAAAACCAGGCTTTACGCCAACGACGAATCGCCACTGGGATCACGCGGTCAACGGCCGCATGCCAGGATGGGATCTGCGCGAAGCCCTCTTCCACTACCCAATCAAATTGAATATCCGGCATGACCTGCTGCGCGTCAGTTAATGCAGGTAACGTATGCAGTACATCGCCCATAGACGATGTTTTAACGATCAGTACCCGCATCCGTCAGGCTTCCTCTTGTAACAACAGGTCGTTGAGCTCTTCCAGTACGCGCTGGGGGGTAATGTCAATCAGGCTCTGATGATAGCCTTCTGCCGCATCGCCCTTGCGTACTTTGTGATAACCCGTAATCAGGCGAATCACGCGCGCCTTGTGTGAAAGAGGCGGAGTGAAATCCGGGCTGCTGGGGCCGTATAATGCGACCAATGGGCGGTTTAGCGCGGCGGCAACGTGCATTAATCCAGAGTCGTTGGTGACCACCGCTTTGCAGGCTGCGAGAAGGATGACGGCCTGCTCCAGCTGTGTTTCCCCCGCCAGATTACGGCACCATGCCTGCTGTTCAACGCTCAGCGTCGCCAGGATCTCATTTCCGGCCTCATGGTCTTTTGCCGAGCCAAACAGCACAATCTGATGGCCCTCATCGATCAATTGCTTTGCCAGTTCTGCGTAGTGGTAATGTGGCCATCGTTTTGCAGGGCCAAATTCCGCGCCAGGGCAAAAGCCGATGATGGGGCGTTCGGCAGAGAGGGAAAACTGACTACAGGTCAGTGATTTCTCGCCTTCGCTGACCTGCAACTGCGGCCATAGCAGAGGCTGCGGCAAATCTTTGGCCGTCAGCATCACACCTTTATCATAAGCCAGGGCCACATAGCGCTCGACCATCAACGGCCATGCGTCTTTATCCAGCACGCGCGCATCGTTTAGCAGACCGTAGCGCATTTCGCCACGCCAACCGGTACGATGGGGAATGCCAGCAAAGAACGGCACCAGAGCTGATTTAAACGAGTTAGGCAGCACATAGGCGCGGTCATAGCGCTTTTCACGCAGGCTGTGACCGAGTTTACGGCGTTCGCCGATCTCCAGCGCGCCATGACCCAGCGGCATGGCAATGGCTTCGTTGACTTCAGGCATGCGCGACAGCAGCGGACGGCACCACGCAGGTGCCATCACGTCGATTATCGCCTGGGGATAGCGCGCCTTAAGCGTGCGATAGAGACTTTGCGACATCATCATGTCGCCCACCCAGGACGGGCCCACCACCAGAATCCTCATTGATTGCCTGCCTTACGCGTCGCGGTTCAGCCAGGCCATATATTCCGTGACGCCTTCGGCGACGGTTTTAAACGGCTTGTCATAGCCCGCTGCGCGCAGGTTAGTCAGATCGGCCTGAGTAAATGCCTGGTAGCGACCTTTCAGTTTTTCCGGGAATGGGATGTACTCAATGCTGCCTTTGTTGTGATACGCAAGCGTAGCATCGGCAACGGCCTGGAAAGATTCCGCACGACCGGTACCGAGGTTAAAGATGCCGGAAACCCCGTTTTCCAGGAACCACAGGTTTACCGCAGCCACATCGCCAACGTAAACGAAATCACGTTTGAAGTTTTCACTGCCTTCGAACAGTTTTGGTGTTTCGCCATTGTTGAGCTGGGTATTGAGGTGGAAAGCGACGCTCGCCATGCTGCCTTTATGGCCTTCACGTGGTCCGTAGACGTTGAAATAGCGGAAGCCAACAATCTGAGAGTTCGCTTCTGGCAGGATCTGACGAACGTACTCGTCGAACAGGAATTTTGAGTAACCGTAGACGTTCAGCGGCTTCTCATATTCACGGGATTCGATGAAATCAGAAGTGCGGCCGCCATAAGTGGCGGCAGAAGACGCGTACAGGAACGGGATTTCACGCTCCAGGCAGTAGTGCAGCAGCTCTTTGGAGTATTGATAGTTGTTATCCATCATATACTTGCCGTCCCACTCGGTGGTGGAAGAGCATGCGCCTTCGTGGAAAATCGCTTCGATATCGCCGAAATCTTCCCCGGCCATAATCTGGATCAGGAAGTCTTCCTTGTCCATGTAGTCAGCAATATTCAGATCCACCAGGTTAACAAACTTGGTGCCGTCTTTCAGGTTGTCCACCACCAGGATGTCGGTGATGCCTTTATCATTCAGGGACTTAACGATGTTGCTGCCGATAAAGCCCGCGCCGCCGGTAACGATGATCATAAATGTAACCTTCGAATTATGGAGTCAGAGACAATCTCAGACACTAATGTTTGTAATCATACCATCACATCGGCATCCCTTCAGCCTCTTAAGTAAGATGGCGAGTCGGCAGACGGTCTATAAACACTGGCATAAGAATGCTTATTTAATGGTTATTATCTGTATTGAATTATTCTTAAATGTATTGCGGTTTTTTAATAACCACCCATGTATATTATATGTACAAAAACAAAAGCTATGTGATATAATATTTTTTTTATTAATGGTTTGATATGGCTATGAAATCATCTACCACTATTGTTACAGCATATTTTGATATCGGTAGGGGGGAGTGGACTGTTAATAAAGGCTTCCGTGAAAAACTATCCCGATCTTCTGATGTCTATTTTGATTACTTCAAGCGGTTAGCCGCTTTAGAAAACGATATGGTTATTTTTACTTCGCCTGAGTTTGAAGCCAGAATTGCGGAAATACGCAAAGGTAAGCCCACAAAAATTATAGCTATAGATTTAGATAATAAATTTAAACATATTAAAAATAAAATTAGACAAATCCAGCAGGATGATGCCTTTAAGAGTAAGTTAGAAACTCGACAGCTTGGTAACCCTGAATACTGGTCTCCAGAATATGTGTTGATCACTAATTTAAAAGCATATTTTGTAGCTAAAGCTATTAATTTAGGCTTAGTTAATACTCCGATGGTTGCGTGGATCGACTTCGGGTATTGTCGTAAACCTCAGGTCACTGGCGGTTTAAAGATATGGGATTTCCCATTTGATCGTAATAAAATGCATCTCTTTACGATTAAAAAAGGCTTGGTTGTATCATCAATAAAGCAAGTGTTTGACTTTATGATTGGGAATCATATTTATATTATCGGTGGCGCTATTGTTGGCTCTCAGGAAAAATGGAAAGAGTTTTATTTATTAGTCACTGAATGCCAAAAAGAGACCCTCAGAAATAATATTGTTGATGATGATCAGGGTATTTTTGTTATGTGTTATTACAAGCGCCCTGAGCTATTAATGCTTAATTACCTTGGTCGTGGCAAATGGTTCGATCTGTTCCGTGTTTATCGGCGAACCGCGTTAGGTGCAAAACTCCAGGCACTACGAATTTTTCTGACCCGAAAGTAGTGGTTCGCATGGGATCTAAGGGTTACCTGAGCAGATAGAATGCTGTGAAGGCATTCTACTGTTATTGCTGCTGTTTTTTCACCTCAATCAATAAAGCTCTTCTAAATCAAGTGGTTGTGAATTATCCCTCCTAATAAAGATACACGGCAGCATCACTGATTAGCCATGTGGATATACGTGATTTATGCTTCATTTTGAAGAAGTAGTGATGCGTCATCTCGTATCAACGTATAGCTTTGGGTAATATGTGCTGAAATTTGCCCAGTCTGGAGAATTGAAATGCGTGGGGATTTTTACAAACAGTTAACCAACGATCTCGACACCGCACGTGCGGAAGGATTGTTTAAAGAAGAGCGCATTATTACGTCTGCCCAGCAGGCGGATATCACCGTGGCGGACGGAAGCCACGTTATTAACTTTTGTGCGAACAACTATCTGGGGCTGGCTAACCACCCGGAGCTGATTGCAGCGGCAAAAGCGGGCATGGATTCTCACGGATTTGGTATGGCTTCGGTCCGCTTTATTTGCGGTACCCAGGACAGCCATAAGCAACTGGAGCAAAAACTGGCGGCATTCCTCGGTATGGAAGATGCCATCCTTTACTCTTCCTGCTTTGACGCCAACGGCGGCCTGTTCGAAACACTGCTGGGTGCAGAAGATGCGATTATTTCAGATGCGCTAAACCACGCGTCTATCATTGACGGCGTTCGCTTGTGTAAAGCAAAGCGTTTCCGTTACGCCAACAACGACATGGTCGAGCTGGAAGCGCGCCTGAAAGAAGCGCGTGAAGCGGGCGCCCGTCATATTCTGATCGCCACCGATGGCGTGTTCTCTATGGATGGCGTTATCGCTAACCTGAAAGGCGTTTGTGACCTGGCGGATAAATACGACGCGCTGGTCATGGTTGATGATTCTCATGCGGTCGGCTTTGTCGGCGAAAACGGTCGTGGCTCCCATGAATACTGTGATGTGATGGGCCGTGTGGACATCATCACCGGTACGCTGGGTAAAGCACTCGGTGGCGCATCCGGCGGTTACACCGCAGCGCGCAAAGAGGTTGTTGAGTGGCTGCGTCAGCGTTCCCGTCCGTACCTGTTCTCCAACTCACTGGCTCCGGCGATTGTTGCAGCCTCCATTAAAGTGCTGGAGATGGTCGAGGCTGGCAACGAGCTGCGCGATCGCCTGTGGGCGAACGCACGTCAGTTCCGTGAGCAAATGTCTGCCGCAGGCTTTACGTTAGCGGGTGCGGATCACGCGATTATCCCGGTCATGTTGGGTGATGCGGTTGTAGCGCAGGCGTTCGCCCGTGAACTGCAAAAAGAGGGGATTTACGTTACCGGATTCTTCTATCCGGTGGTTCCAAAAGGCCAGGCGCGTATTCGTACCCAGATGTCTGCGGCGCATACCCCTGAGCAGATCACGCGTGCTGTTGAGGCGTTCACACGCATTGGTAAACAACTGGGCGTTATTGCCTGAGGATGTGAAATGAAAGCGTTATCCAAACTGAAAGCGGAAGAGGGCATTTGGATGACCGACGTTCCTGAACCGGAAGTCGGCCATAACGATTTGCTGATTAAAATCCGTAAAACAGCCATCTGCGGGACTGACGTTCACATTTATAACTGGGATGAATGGTCGCAAAAAACCATCCCGGTACCGATGGTCGTTGGGCATGAATATGTCGGCGAAGTTGTTGGCATCGGCCAGGAAGTTAAAGGCTTTAAAATCGGCGATCGCGTTTCAGGCGAAGGTCATATCACCTGCGGGCATTGCCGTAACTGCCGCGGTGGGCGTACTCACCTGTGCCGCAATACGACCGGTGTCGGCGTAAATCGTCCTGGCTGCTTTGCAGAGTACCTGGTGATCCCGGCATTTAACGCGTTTAAAATTCCGGACAACATCTCCGACGACCTGGCGTCTATTTTCGATCCGTTCGGTAATGCGGTGCACACGGCGCTGTCGTTTGATCTGGTTGGGGAAGATGTGCTGGTTTCCGGCGCGGGTCCAATCGGAATTATGGCGGCGGCGGTCGCGAAGCACGTTGGCGCACGCCACGTGGTGATTACCGATGTTAATGAGTATCGCCTTGAGTTGGCGCGTAAAATGGGCATCACTCGCGCGGTCAACGTCTCGAAAGAGAATCTGACTGACGTGATGGCTGAACTGGGTATGACCGAAGGGTTTGATGTAGGTCTGGAGATGTCCGGTGCGCCGCCAGCGTTTCGCGCCATGCTGGACACTATGAACCACGGTGGGCGCATTGCTATGCTGGGTATTCCGCCATCTGACATGTCAATCGACTGGACGAAAGTTATCTTTAAGGGGCTGTTTATTAAAGGTATCTACGGTCGTGAGATGTTTGAGACCTGGTACAAAATGGCTGCACTGATTCAGTCTGGTCTGGATTTGTCGCCAATAATCACCCATCGATTCTCCATCGATGAATTCCAGCAGGGCTTTGACGCGATGCGTTCAGGCCAGTCAGGGAAAGTGATCCTGAGTTGGGATTGAAGGCTCGATTTGTATTAAATGTTACCAACGGCCAGATTATTTGATCTGGCCGTATACATAATAAATGCTATTTACCACGAAGCTTTCTGGATAAAGATCTTGTCGCTTCTTTGAGGCAGATGAGCTTATACACTAACCCTTTCCCTTTGATTTTAATATTATATTTTCGCTGCAACGCTAAAATGTCATTAGCCTGACAAATCTTCATGTTTCCCTTACAAGATAAGTCGATAATTCTTAATTCACCGCCTGGCGTACGAATGAAGTTTCCTGGGTGGATATCATTAGATGCCAACCCGGCTTTGTGAAGGCGCAGAACGCACTGCTTCACTTCATCGGCATTCTTAGGGCTAATTTCTTTTAAAGGAGTACCTTCAATATATTCATGAATAATATAAACATCATGACACTGACGAAGGCGCACTTTCTCTGCAGCGTAGTAGAGATCGGCTGTACAGGCGCGCATTTCCGGGGAGAGCTTGTCCAGCTTCTTGATGAGCCTGGAATAGAAGGGACCGGAGATAAAATTCTGCATTTTTTTCTCGAATCGAGGATCAACTTCACGGTCGTTTTTGATGATAAATTTTTGTGAGTTGTACTCGACCAGTTCCACGCTGCGCATAGCGTTACCACTGCTCAACGGTTTGCCACTGATTTCTTTATTTATATACTTACTCATCAGTGACTTAAGGTCTATATTGGTCTCTTTACAATAGACCGTATAACCTTTTTCATGTGTCTTACTGATGGCCATCACTTTCCTCAATATCAGTGTACATAATGCGTTAATTTATAGCGATATAGTATACAGGTTGCGCCCCTCAATATGTAGACGATCTGAGCTTTCACTGCCCGCTGAACTCAGGTTTCGCATAGCATTTTCTCATACTGGCTGCTTTCGCCGCGCCGCTTCTGGCGATAAATCGTTCCAGGCTTAATAATTCCTTAATGAAACTGTAGTAAAAGTCATCAGTGTACTAACAAACCAGGGTTAGCTGATGAGAAACAGCACAAATATGTTGAGTGTTATTATTCCGTTGTATAACGCGGGTGATAGTTTTCGGGATTGCATGGAATCTTTGATCGCACAGACATGGAGTGCGATAGAGATCATTATTGTCGATGATGGCTCAACGGATAACTCTGTTGATATTGCAAGACAGTATGCTGATAACTATCCCCATGTTCGGTTGTTGCATCAGGCTAACGCTGGGGCATCTGTTGCGCGTAATCGTGGTCTGGCAGCGGCCAGAGGGGATTATGTTGCATTTGTCGATGCTGATGACCTGGTTTATCCCAATATGTATGAAACCCTGATGACCATGGCACTTCAGGATGACCTGGATCTGGCGCAGTGCAATTCTGACTGGTGCATTTTCGAAACGGGGGACACCTGGCAATCAATACCGACGGACCGTTTGCGGTCTACGGGTGTATTGACCGGCCCTGACTGGTTACGTATGGCATTGGCTTCACGCCGTTGGACACATGTGGTCTGGATGGGGGTTTACCGCAGGGATGTTATCGAGAAAAATAAGATATCGTTTGTTCCTGGGTTGCATCATCAGGATATTGTATGGACGACGGAGTTTATGTTTAACGCCAAACGTGTACGATATACCGAACAATCTTTATATAAATACTTCTTACATGATCAATCAGTTAGCCGTCTTAAAAGACAAGGCTTAAAAAATCTCAATTACCAACGACACTATATTAAAATTACACGGTTATTGGATAAGTTGAATCGTGAATATGCTGGACGGATTACTCTTTATCCGGAATTTCATCAGCAAATAACCTATGAAGCTTTGCGCGTTTGTCACGCAGTACGCAAAGAACCGGATGTTCATATTCGTCAGCGTATGATTGCAGAGATTTTTGTCTCGGGTATGTATAAACGCATGATTACTAATGTACGCAGCGCCAAAGTTATGTACCAGGCGCTGCTATGGTCATTCCGTCTCTGGAAATGGCGAGATAAAACATCGTCGCCTTCTCGTATTACACGTAAAACGCTTAATCTACGTTAGCGTTCATAGTGCCGGGAGAGGATGTATTTCCCCAGCCCTGCCACTGCAGCTTCATGTACTGCACCAGCGTGCTTTGGGTGATGCTTTCACCGAGCACGCTGAAGAAGCGGCTGGCGTAAACCGGCTCTAACGGCTGTTTCGGTTTGCATAATTTCACCCCGCGGAAAGGATTACGCGGTGCGTCAGGCGTACCGTTTTTTGGCGGAGTGAGGTTTGGTCTGGACGTATCCACCTGTGGTTCATTGAGCAGGCTGCTTGGGCGAACCAGCGTGATGTCGGCTGGCAGGCTATAAAGCATCTGCTGCAGGACGCGAACCGTAGACGGGTGAGGGTGGCCAATGGCAATTGCCGAGCCGTTGCGACGCGCAAGTTCGACGGCACGATTAAACTGACGGCGAATATCGGCTTCGTTTTGCGTGTCGTCCAGGAAGACTTTGCGTTTGATGACCTTCACACCGGTTCCTGATGCTGCGCGCATGGCCTGACTGTTGCCGATGGTCATGCTGTCAAGGAAGTAGAGATCGTATCGTTCCAGCGCCTGCATCACCTTCTGCATGCCAAACAGGCTGGAGGTCATCGCGCTGCCCATATGGTTGTTCAGACCGACCGCATTCGGTACTTTGCTTACCGCATCGCGAATAATTCGCTCAATCTCTTCGCTGCTCATTTCCGGGCGTAAAGTGTCTTTCTCTAACGGCTGTTTGCTCAGTGGCGCCATCGGTAGATGGATCAGGACTTCATGCCCGCTGCTATGGGCCTTGGTTGCCATTTCCCGCGCATGCGGAGCATTAGGCAAAACGGCAACGGAGATGGTGGAAGGCATCGCCAGTACCTGATTTTCAGTGTGTGGACGATAGCCGAAATCATCAATGACGATGGCGAGTTTGCCAGCAAAAACAGGTGTTGCGAAGGCCAGCAGGCTGGCGAGAGAGAGTAATAGACGACGAAATTGAGGCAAAACTTATCTTCCCAACCACGGCTGTGGATTGACCGCCTGACCCTGGCGACGAATTTCGAAATAGAGCGCCGGTCTGCCCTGACCGCCGCTGCTACCCACAAGTGCAATAGGCTGCCCGGCGCGAACCTGCGTACCGACGCTGACCAGTGCGCTCTGGTTATAACCGTACAGGCTCATATCGCCTTTACCGTGCTCAACGACGACGACCAGGCCATAGCCCTGTAGCCAGTCCGCCAGAATGACGCGACCATCGGCAATGGCTTTAACTTCGGTGCCTTCGGATGCGCCAATAACCATCCCCTTCCAACGTAGCTCACCCTGCAGCTGTTCGCCATAACGATGTAACGTTGGACCACGAACGGGCCAGAATGCCTGGCCACGTGGTGAACCCAAACCGCCGGTACGCGACATCAGTGATTTTTCACTTTCGGTTGGCTTATAGGTTGAGCCTTTCCGTGAGGCATCCTGTTGCTTATCGCGTACGGCCTGCGCCTCGCGGGCTTCACGTTCCGCGCGTGCTTTGGCTGCGGCTTCGGCGCGAGCAATGCTGTTACGCAGGCGCGATTCGTTGGCGCGCATTTCGCCCAATTGCTGTTGACCCTGTTGAATCGATGACTCCAGACCCGAGAGCGTCTTCTGGCGTTCATTACGCGCCTGCTCCAGCTTAGCCTGCTGAGCACGCTGCTCGTACAACAGAGTCTGCTGTTCGCTCTGCTTATCTTCCAGCTCGGCTTTTTGCGAGTCGACCTCTTCGCGGGTTTGTTTCAACTGCGCGATAGTTTCCTGTCGCGCCTGGTTCAGATAGCCGAAATAGGCCTGCAGGCGTTGCCCACGCTGGCTTTCTTCACCGCTAAGAATGAGCTGAATGCCGGTATGTTCGCCCTGGCGAAATGCAGCGTCGAGTTGGGCTGCCAGGCTGCGTTCTTGCGCGGCCCGCTGTTTTTCCAGCTTCGCAAGGGCGGCATTCATCTCTGCGATTTGCGCGTTCAACTGCGCCAGTGAGTTTTGCGTTTCGCGCAGTTGCCTGGCGGCAACGGCAATGGCCTGTTCCTGCGCTTTAAGCTGAGCGAGTAGGGTGGCGCGTTGTTGTTGCTGTTGGCGTACCGCGCGTTCTTTTGCCGCGATATCGGCCTGAATAGATTTGAGCTGGTCACGTTCGTCCGCGTGGGCGGAAAAGGCGCACAGCAATACGCCAGCGCTAAGCGCGCTGGCGTAGAACAAGGGCCTGACTGAAAGCTTGCGCAGCTTCACGGCCCGAGTGATGGTATTAATCGCCTTTCCCCTCATGGGGAGGGATTATTCCACGATGAACAGCGGCTTACCAGTCATCTCTTGCGGGATTTCCATACCCATCAGCGTCAGCATCGTCGGGGCGATATCAGAAAGTTTGCCGCCTTCGACTGCTTTGACGTTTTTACCACCGACATAAATCAACGGAACGGGCAGGTTGGTGTGCGCTGTATGTGCCTGACCGGTGGACGGATCGCGCATTTGCTCTGCGTTACCGTGGTCCGCGGTGATCAGCAACTGGCCGCCAACGGATTCAACCGCTTTAGTCACCTGCTCAACGCAATGATCCAGCGCTTCAACCGCTTTAACCGCTGCTTCCATCACCCCGGTGTGGCCAACCATGTCGCCGTTCGGGTAGTTACAAATGATGGTGTCGTATTTTCCGCTCTCAATCGCAGCAACCAGTTTTTCGGTCAGCTCTGCAGAGCTCATTTCCGGCTGCAGATCGTAGGTCGCGACTTTCGGCGAGTTGATCAGGATGCGGTCTTCGCCTTTGAACGGTTCTTCTACGCCGCCGTTGAAGAAGAAGGTCACGTGCGCATATTTTTCGGTTTCGGAAATACGCAGCTGCGTTTTGTCGTTCTTCGCCATCCACTCGCCAAGGGTATTGGCCAGAGACGCTGGTGGGTAAGCTACCGCAGTTTTGATGTCGGCCGCGTATTCGGTCAGCATCACAAAGTTGAGGTTAACGACTTTCTTACGGGCGAAGCCGTCGAAGTCAGCGTTAACAAACGCACGGGTAATTTCACGCGCACGGTCAGCACGGAAGTTCATGAAAATCAGCGTATCGCCGTCTTCCATGGCGGCTTCAGCCTGGCCTTCAGCACGGATCACGGTCGCTTTCACGAATTCGTCGTTTTCGTCGCGGGCATAAGCAGCCTGCAGGCCTTCAACCGCCGTAGCGAACTGGAACTCGCCTTTTGCCAGCGTCATCAGGTCATAAGCCTGTTCAACGCGATCCCAACGGTTGTCGCGGTCCATAGCGTAGTAACGACCAATGATGGACGCTACGCGGCCTTTGCCCAACGCGGCAAATTTCTCTTCGAATTTCTGCAGGGAATGTTCAGCGCTGCGCGGCGGGGTGTCACGGCCATCAAGGAAAGCGTGCAGATAGATTTTCTCAGCGCCACGTTCAGCGGCCATTTCTACCATCGCCATGATGTGATCTTCGTGGCTGTGAACGCCGCCAGCAGAGAGCAGACCCATGATGTGTACCGCTTTGCCGCTATTTTTTGCCTGGTCGACCGCATTGGTCAGCACCGGGTTAGCGAAGAAAGTACGCTCTTTAATTTCAACATCCAGACGGGTCAGGTCCTGATACACGATGCGGCCAGCGCCCAGGTTGACGTGGCCCACTTCGGAGTTGCCCATCTGGCGATCGGGCAGGCCGACTTCCAGACCAGACGCATCAATCAGGGTATGCGGACGTTTTGCCCACAGGGCATCCATTACCGGGGTTTTGGCATTAAAGATGGCGTTATCCTGGCTGTCTTCACGATAACCGTAGCCATCCAGAATCACCAGTACCATAGGTTTTTTAGAAACCGACATTGCGACAACCTCACACTTAATAGATAAAAAATAATTGCGTAATTTTACTACAGCTGAATCGATAAAGTAGCCCCAGAAGATCAAATAATCGACCAGAGCGCGCCGCAGAGGGCGCGGATTTACGTTTTTTTTTCCGTAGCGCCCCGCAAAAATGCAATCCAATGCACGCTCTGGCTGTATTTGCGCCAACGCGCAGGTATACTCCTTTCCTGGTTTTTTAATCACTGAGTCGGGAGTTGTTACCCCCCATGCAAGAAATTATGCAATTTGTTAGTCGCCACCCTGTCTTGAGTATCGCCTGGATTGCGTTACTGGCGGCTGTATTATTTACCACGTTTAAGAGCCTGACTTCGAAAGTGAAGGTGATTACGCGCGGAGAAGCTACACGTCTTATCAATAAAGAAGATGCGGTGATTGTGGATTTACGTCAGCGCGACGACTTCCGTAAAGGTCATATCGCAGGCTCCACTAACCTGCTGCCGAGCGAAATCAAAGCCAATAATTTTGGCGAGCTGGAAAAACACAAAAACAAACCTGTTATTGTGGTTGATGGCTCAGGCATGCAATGCCAGGATTCAGCAACTGCGCTGATTAAAGCCGGTTTTGAGCAGGTATCTGTACTGAAAGACGGCGTAGCGGGCTGGAGTGGTGAGAACCTGCCACTGGTTCGCGGCAAGTAATTTACCCGTCTTCTTTCATACCGCAGGGTAAAAGAACACTGGAGATAAGTCATGGCCAATATTGAGATCTATACCAAAGCAACCTGCCCGTTTTGCCATCGCGCAAAGGCGCTGTTGAATAGCAAGGGTGTGAGTTTCCAGGAACTTCCGATTGACGGCGATGCCGTGAAGCGCGAAGAGATGATCAAGCGCAGTGGCCGTACTACGGTTCCGCAGATTTTTATTGATGCACAGCACATTGGTGGTTGTGACGACTTGTATGCGTTGGATGCGCGTGGTGGACTGGATCCACTGCTGCGTTAAGGCGTACCGAAGTATTTAAAGGACAACACTAAAGGGTTTTCTCAACATGTCAGAACAAAATAACACTGAAATGGCTTTCCAGATCCAACGTATCTATACCAAGGATGTGTCTTTCGAAGCGCCAAATGCACCGCATGTTTTCCAGAAAGATTGGCAGCCAGAGGTTAAACTTGATCTTGATACCGCATCTACCCAACTGGCAGATGATGTGTATGAAGTAGTGCTGCGTGTCACCGTAACGGCTTCTCTGGGCGAAGAAACTGCGTTCCTGTGCGAAGTTCAGCAGGGCGGTATTTTTTCCATCAGTGGTATTGAAGGGACTCAGATGGCGCATTGCCTTGGCGCATACTGCCCGAACATTCTGTTCCCGTATGCCCGCGAATGCATCACCAGCCTGGTTTCACGCGGTACATTCCCGCAACTGAACCTTGCGCCGGTCAACTTTGATGCGCTGTTCATGAACTATTTACAGCAGCAGGCTGGCGAAGGTACTGAAGAACATCAGGATGCCTGATGAACCAAAGTAATGCTTCAATGACTGTGATTGGTGCCGGCTCGTACGGCACCGCTCTTGCCATTACTCTGGCAAGAAATGGCCATCAGGTCGTCCTGTGGGGCCATGATCCGAAACATATCGCGACCCTCGAGCACGATCGCTGCAACGTCGCGTTCCTCCCTGATGTGCCTTTTCCCGAAACGCTGCGCCTGGAAAGTGACTTAGCTACTGCGCTGGCCGCCAGTCGTAATATTCTGGTGGTAGTGCCGAGCCACGTTTTTGGCGAAGTGCTGCGTAACATCAAACCGCTGATGCGCCCTGACGCGCGGCTGGTCTGGGCGACAAAAGGTCTGGAAGCGGAAACGGGACGCCTGCTGCAGGACGTCGCGCGTGAAGCGTTAGGTGATTCTATTCCACTGGCGGTTATCTCCGGTCCGACGTTCGCGAAAGAGCTGGCGGCGGGCATGCCGACGGCGATATCTCTGGCCTCAACGGATGATACTTTTGCTGACGATCTCCAGCAGTTGCTGCACTGCGGCAAAAGCTTCCGTGTGTACAGCAACCCGGATTTCATTGGCGTTCAACTGGGCGGCGCGGTGAAAAACGTCATTGCGATTGGCGCGGGGATGTCTGACGGCATTGGTTTCGGCGCCAATGCGCGAACCGCATTGATCACCCGTGGTCTGACCGAAATGTCTCGTCTTGGAGCGGCGCTGGGTGCCGATCCTGCCACCTTTATGGGGATGGCGGGTTTGGGCGATCTGGTGCTGACCTGTACCGACAACCAGTCGCGTAACCGTCGTTTTGGCATGATGCTCGGCCAGGGGATGGATGTGCAGGGCGCGCAGGACAAGATTGGTCAGGTGGTTGAAGGCTACCGCAATACGAAAGAAGTTCGTGAATTGGCGCACCGTTTTGGTGTTGAGATGCCAATAACCGAGGAAATTTATCAAGTATTGTATTGCGGAAAAAACGCGCGCGAGGCAGCATTGACGTTATTAGGCCGTGCACGCAAGGACGAGCTGAGTCGCCACTAGCTGTAAGGAACTGTTGAATATAACGACCCGACCCGCGAAGAACGGGTCGGTCGTTTTGCTACCTTCTGGAGTACGCAATGCCGTGTGAAGAACTGGATATCGTCTGGAAAAACATTAAAGCGGAAGCCCGGGCACTGGCGGAATGTGAGCCAATGCTGGCCAGTTTTTACCACGCAACGCTGCTCAAGCATGAAAATCTCGGCAGTGCGCTAAGCTATATGCTGGCGAATAAACTCGCCTCTCCGATCATGCCTGCCATTGCGATTCGCGAAGTCGTGGAAGAGGCCTACGCCGCCGATCCTGAAATGATTGCCTCAGCGGCCTGTGATATTCAGGCGGTACGTACGCGTGACCCGGCTGTCGATAAATATTCCACCCCACTTCTGTACCTGAAGGGTTTTCATGCGCTTCAGGCCTACCGTATTGGTCACTGGCTGTGGCATCAGGGGCGTCAGGCACTGGCGATCTTCCTGCAAAATCAGGTGTCCGTTAGCTTCCAGGTAGATATTCACCCGGCGGCAAAAATTGGCCGTGGGATCATGCTCGATCACGCCACCGGTATTGTGGTGGGTGAAACCGCCGTGATTGAAAACGACGTCTCTATTTTGCAATCCGTTACGCTCGGCGGGACCGGTAAAGCCGGCGGCGATCGTCATCCGAAAATTCGTGAAGGGGTGATGATTGGCGCAGGAGCAAAAATTCTTGGCAACATTGAAGTCGGACGCGGCGCGAAGATTGGCGCAGGTTCCGTGGTTTTACAGCCGGTCCCTCCGCACACTACCGCGGCAGGCGTTCCGGCACGCATCGTTGGTAAGCCAGACAGCGATAAGCCGTCCATGGATATGGATCAGCATTTCAATGGGATTCATCATACTTTCGAATACGGCGATGGCATCTGATTTCGAGCCATGCCCGGTGGCACTGCGTTTACCGGGCCTACGTGGTATTTGTAGGCCGGATAAGGTGTAGCCGCCATCCGGCATTTAATTCTTTTACGACCGTAATACCGCGCCGGGATAACCTAACTGGCGCCAGGCCTCATACACCACCACCGACACCGCATTTGACAGGTTCATGCTGCGACTGTCCGGCATCATCGGAATACGAATTTTTTGTTCGGCAGGCAGCGCATCGAGGATGCTGGCTGGCAGGCCGCGGGTTTCCGGGCCAAACATCAGATAATCTCCGTCCTGATAGCTTACCGCGCTATGCGCTGGCGTACCTTTGGTGGTCAGGGCAAACAGACGCTGCGGGTTTTGTGCGGCGACGAAGGCGGCGTAATCAGGGTGGCGAAGCACGGCGGTAAATTCATGGTAATCCAGCCCCGCGCGACGCAGGCGCTTATCGTCCCAGGTAAAGCCCATTGGCTCAATAATATGCAGACGAAAGCCGGTGTTGGCGCAAAGACGGATAATATTGCCGGTATTTGGCGGGATTTCTGGTTCGAATAAAACGATGTTAAGCATACTGCCCCCTTAATAACGGGGGGCAGAATAGCAGAAAGAGCCGGTACTATGCGACGGTCAGCGCGTGCGGTTTATAGCGTTGCAGCTTGTAAATCGTCGCGGCAGCGGCGACCAAAGCCGGAAGGCTGAGGAACATTAAGATACTGTCTGCCTGCCATTGCAGGGAAAGCAACTGGGCGCTCATCATCGTTCCGGCTACGCCGCCGAAGCGGCCCACGCCCTGCATCCAGGCAATGCCCGTTGCGCGGCAGTGGGTTGGATAAAACGTTGCAGCCAGCGTCTGTAGCCCGGACTGCGCGCCGTTCATGGTAATCCCCATCAGGAAGATCAGTGCGCCGAACAGGATGATGTGGTTATGTTCAAACCCGAGAGCGAGGGCAAACAGCATCGTCAGCATAAAGCCGAGTGACACCACTTTATGCGCTTCCCAACGGTCCATTAACCAACCGGCCAGCAGGATCCCTGCGGTACCGCCGAAGGTAAACAGTGACGTCAGCCAGGCGGATTCAGCCAGCGGATAGCCCATGCCCAGCATCAGCGTTGGCATCCAGCTCAGCAGCACGTAATAGATAACCAGCCCCATAAAGTAGGTCGTCCAGAGCATCAGCGTGCCCGGCAGCCAGGGCATACTGAATAGTTGCGCCACGCTGCCTTTTTTGATCGTGACGCGGTCTTCATCCAGATAAAACTGAGTAACCTGTTCCAGATTTCCCGACATAAAACGTTGAGCAATGCGTTTAACCTGTGCCACCCCTTTACCGCGGTGAACCAGATACTTCACCGACTCCGGCAGGAACAGCACCAACAGTACGGTGAGGGCCAGCGGGGCGATCGCACCGGCAAGCAGAACACTGTGCCAGCCGTAATTGGGAATAAGCCAGGAGGAGATTACGCCGCCGCCCGCAGCGCCTAACGGAAAGCCGCAGTACATGGTGTTAATCGCCATTGAACGACAGCGTTTCGGGGCGAATTCTGACACCAGGGTGATGGCGTTGGGCATTGCCGCGCCAAGTCCAAGTCCAGTGAGAAAACGCCAAAATGTGAGCATATTCAGGGTCTGGGCATAGGCGGTTCCCAGACTGGCGAGGCCAAAGAACAGACAGGAAAAGACCAGGACACGCTTACGGCCCATACGATCGGAAATCGGTCCGGCGAGCAGGGCGCCAAATGACAGGCCTAATAGCGCGGCGCTTAACACCGGTCCGAGATCTTGCTTCTTGATGCCCCAGTCGGCTGAGAGCGTGGGAGCAATATAACCCATCGCCGCGGTATCGAAGCCGTCAATGGCTAAAACCAGAAATCCCAGGACAATAATGACCCAATGGAAGCGCGAAAAAGGACTGTCATCTATCGCCTGCTGGATATTCACTTTACCGGAATAAGCCATGTCACCCTCGCCCGTTATGATGGTTGTTATCTGTATAAATCGCTCTTGTATTAGCTTGTATATACATTTGGCAGGTGGATAAAAAGTTGTCAAATATATTGGTTGTAAATGTTAACTGGTCGTTATTTTTGCATAAAAAATGGCCGGACTGAGAACAGGCCGACCATGCAGAAAACGCGATTTTACGGGGGAGAGTGTTACGCAGCGCTACCCTGGACCAGAGGTGCCAGCGCGGCAGGCAGGCTCTTACCCAGCTCCTGTACCAGCGAATCGCGGCTGATTTCGCTAATCGACTTCGCACCGGTCAGGGTCATTGCCACTTTCATCTCTTTCTCGATCAGATTCAGTAGATTCGCCACCCCGGCCTGGCCGTGGGTCGCCAGCGCGTACAGATAGGCCCGTCCCAGCAGCACGCTATCCGCGCCCAGCGCAATCATGCGCACAACGTCCAGACCGTTGCGGATCCCGCTATCGGCCAGAATGGTGATATCGCCCTTCACCGCATCGGCAATGGCGGGCAGCGCGCGAGCAGAAGACAGCACACCATCTAACTGGCGGCCACCATGGTTAGAAACGACAATGCCATCCGCGCCGAAACGGACTGCATCACGAGCATCTTCCGGATCGAGGATCCCTTTGATCACCATCGGGCCGTCCCAGAATTCACGGATCCACTCGAGGTCTTTCCAGGAAATCGACGGATCGAAATTATTCGCCAACCAGCCGATGTAATCCTCAAGGCCGGTGGGTTTGCCAAGATAGGTCGAGATATTGCCTAAATCATGCGGGCGACCGTTCAGGCCAACGTCCCATGCCCACTGTGGATGAGTGGCTGCCTGCCAGTAGCGACGCAGCGCGGCGTTGGGACCACTCATACCGGAATGGGCGTCACGGTAACGTGCGCCGGGCGTAGGCATATCGACGGTAAAGACCAGCGTGGAGCAACCCGCTGCTTTGGCGCGCTCCAGGGCGTTACGCATAAAGCCGCGATCGCGCAGGACATACAGCTGGAACCACATCGGACGCTTGATGGTCGGGGCGACTTCTTCAATAGGACATACGGAGACCGTGGAAAGCGTAAACGGAATGCCTTTAGCGTCAGCGGCGGCGGCGGCCTGAACTTCCCCCCGGCGTGCGTACATGCCGCACAGTCCGACAGGCGCGAGGGCCACCGGCATGGAAAGCGTTTCGTTGAACAGCTTTGTTTCCAGGCTCAGGTCGGACATATTCTTCAACACGCGCTGGCGCAGCGCCACTTCCGACAGGTCTGCCACGTTACGGCGCAAGGTGTGCTCGGCATACGCCCCACCGTCAATATAATGGAACAAGAAAGGGGGTAGGATGCGCTGGGCTGCGGCGCGATAGTCGCTGGCTGCTGAAATAATCATGTGTTGTTCTCCCTGCTATTTTCACCAGAGTCACCGGGCAGGCGGGTGATACGCGCCTGGCGGGCCTGATCTTCATCAAATCGTTTAATCGTGGTGTGGACAAAACTAAGGTGCGCCATCATGGCCTTACGCGCCCCGTCGGCATCGCCGGCGACAATGGCGTCCAGCACTGCCTGATGCTGCGCCGTCAGTTGTGAAAATACGGGGGGCACGAGGTACATACGTTGGCGGCTCTGTTTAACCGAAGACTGCAATACGTCGAAGAAACCGCGCATGGTCTGCAACAGCACCACGTTGTGCGAGGCCTCCGCAATGGCGAGATGAAAGCGCACGTCAGCCTGTGAGGCGAGATCCGGATCTTCGCTTTGCGTGGCGTCGAAACAGAGCCTGATTTTCTCTTTGTCGGCGGCGGTGGCCCGCATCGCTGCGTGCCAGGCGGTGCTGGCTTCAATGGCGTGGCGGGCTTCCAGAATATCGAAGCTGTAGTCGGGATCGTCCGCCAGCAGGCTCTTCAGCGGCTGAACGATGTTTTGTTCAGACCAGGCCTCATGCTGCCAGCGGATAAACGTCCCGCCGCCACGACGGCTAATCAGTACGCCTTCGCTCACCAGCTTTGCTAACGCCTCACGCAGCGAGTTGCGCGAGACGCCGAGCTGTACGGCCAGCTGACGCTCAGCGGGCAACTTCATGCCCGCCTCCAGCTGTTGTTCTTCAATCAGCGCCCGCACACGAGATGCGACTTCGTCTGACAGGCGTCTGGGCATCACTATCATGGAATCATCCAGGTTAAGACATAGGCCTGCAGCGTGGTGATCACACCCACCATGCAGGTGAAAATCAGGCTGTGCTTCACGGTAAAGCGGAACAGGTCAGATTCTTTCCCCACTAATCCCACTGCCGCACAGGCAATAGCGATAGATTGTGGAGAGATCATCTTGCCGGTCACGCCGCCGGTGGTATTTGCCGCCACCATCAGTACGTCTGATACGCCGATTTGCTGAGCGGCCGTGGCCTGCAGGGCGGCAAACAGTGCGTTTGATGAGGTGTCGGACCCGGTCAGGAATACCCCCAGCCAGCCGAGGAACGGCGAGAAGAAGGTAAACGCGCTGCCGGTGTGCGCCAGGGCCAATGCCAGGGTTGATGAAAGACCTGAGTAGTTAGAGATAAACGCGAACGCCAGCACCATGCCGATGGAGTAAATAGGCAGCGCCAGATCTTTCAGCGTGCTGCCAAAGGTTTGCAGCGCAGCAGACGGCTTCATCTTCAACCAGACGATAGACAGCAGGGCGGCAAACAGGATCGCGGTACCGGTCGCAGAGAACCAGTCAAATTTGTACACCGCCGCGTAGGCTGTGGCTTCGTGTACGACCGGCGGCATACGGGCAACCAGCTTGTCGAGGAACGGGACTGGAATATTGACCACCCAGTGGTACATCGCGCCGCCGGGCGCAAACAGCGCTTTAAACGGCGGTATGCTCCACAGCGTGACGGTGGCGGTCAGGAACAGGAACGGAGACCAGGCGCGTACCACTTGTCCTGCGGTGTAGCGGGTGCGCGACAGGTCCATATCGACCTGCGAAGCGCCCATATCGCCAAAGCGGAAGATGCGTACTGGCTGCCAGCGTTTCAGGAACAGCGTCAGGCAGACCAGCGAAACCAGAGAAGAGATGATGTCTGGCAGCTCCGGTCCGATAAAGTTAGAGCTGAGGTACTGCGCGATAGCAAACGAGCCTCCAGCGACCATCACCGCAGGCCAGGTCTCTTTTACGCCGCGCCAGCCATCCATAATCGCCATAATCCAGAACAGCACGATAATGGTCAGGAACGGCAACTGACGGCCCACCATCTGGCCAATCTCGAAGCTGTCCAGTCCGGTCACCTGACCGGCAACCAGAATCGGAATGCCCATTGCGCCAAAAGCGACCGGCGCAGTATTTACGATCAAGCACAAACCTGCCGCGTACAGTGGGTTAAAGCCGAGGCCTACCAGCAGCGCGGCGGTAATCGCTACCGGAGCGCCAAAGCCTGCTGCTCCTTCGAGGAAGGCACCAAAGGAGAAACCGACAATCAGCATTTGCAGACGCTGGTCCGGGGTAATCGAGAGTATCGATGAGCGGATGATGTCGAACTGTCCGGTTTTCACCGAGATTTTATAGACGAATACCGCGGCGATAATGATCCAGGCAATCGGCCACAAACCATAGAAGAAGCCGTAGACCACGGAAGCCAGAGCGTGATCGACCGGCATTTTGTAAAACAGCAGGGCGACCGACAAAGCAATCACCACCGTCCATGATGCCGCAACATAGCCTTTCAGCTTGAGCTTAATCAGGGCGAAGAAAAAGAACAGGATAGGGAGCGATGCGATCAAACTGGAAAGCCAGATGTTACCGGCCGGGTCGTAGTTCTGTTGCCAGAGATTCATTGCAGGTCTCCTGGGGGCCGCCGACATAATGGAATGAGTCTGTGCTCATCTCCAGGTCACATTATGTGTAAAAGTGGCCCTGCCAATATTGTTGTGTAGGGGTAATGACAATGAATGGTTAATCAAATGTTATCTATTGGCAACGGTATTGTACGCGCATTTTAATGAAATGTGAGGTGCTGGTAGGATCTGACTGAAATTGGTAGGGCCAATTGCGAGGTGAAATGAAGGACCGGGCAAGCGGATGTTGCCCGGTGGGAGATTAGAACTCGCTCTTCGCGAAGCCCGTCATCTCTTTCAGGCCCATTTCACGGCCAAGCTCGGTCATCGGGTGAACGACAATCAGGCCGCGCACGCTCTTCTTCAGCTTGCCCATATCCGCCTGCTCTTTTTTGGTGATGGCGCGACGGAAAGGGAGTTTCGTCAGCTTTTGCGCTTCTTTGCTCAGCTTCTGGCCATGGACTTCACGCAGACGCGCAATCTCGGTTTCCAGAGTTTCTTTCTCTTGTTCCAGCTCGGCATATTTGTCGGCGGCTTCAACCAGAGACAGGTCAGCCTGCTGGTGGCGGATAGCGTCCAGACGATCGCTCAGGCGTTTAATTTCGTTTTTTTCGACTTCTTTCATAGGATAGCTTCTGATAAAAATAGGATGAATATCCTATAGTATGCGCGCAGAGCGGGATTATTCACAACTAATCGAAGATAAATAATCAAATGCCGCAAGTATTATTCAGCTAATGAAAATACTACCATTTTGATTAATAAGGAATTTTAAGCGATAAGATCGGCCATGGCGCTTTTTATTGGCGGGTTCATAATGAAGCACGTTTTCCTCAATGTAATTGCCCAACCGATCCTAAACTTAAATGATCAACCGCGCAGGCTGAGCGTGGTTAATACATGGAGGAGGGAAGATTATGGCGAAAATAGGTGAGAACGTTTCGGTCCTTATTGATAAGACGGTCGATTTTATGGCTTCAAGCCAGGCTTTTCGCGAGTATCTGAATAAAACACCACCGCGCAACGTTGTCCCTTCTGAAATACCGCAGGAGAATGCGCAGCTGTATCTGCAACGTCTGGCGTACTATCGGCAGCTTTATCGACCGCAGCAGGAAGAGAAGTAAGCCTGCAGGATCTTATTTTTGAAAGGCTTTTTTTAAGCTGATTTTAGAAATCAGCTCGGTCAGGGAAAGTACCATCGTGGAGCGCACCATCTGCTGGTAGCGCTGGATCTGCATCGCGTGCAGACCTGAGTCTGAGGTATCAAACTGCGGTGGCGGCGGGAGTGCCGTCACGCAGTGGAGTTCGCCAAACGGACCAAGAATTTCGTCGTCGGTGAACGCATATTCATTGCCGTCATGGTTTAACTCTTCCCGCAGCGCCATCAGAAGCTCCGCGTCTTCATACTCCGGCCGGCTGAGTACGCCCAGACCGTAGATGAGCTTCAGGCGAACGGAAAGATCGCCCAGCGGACCATCGCCGTCAAGCAGCGGTTCTACAGCATATTTCACCGCATAGTCGTCTTTGCGAAATACCTGAAGCACAAGAATATTCACCGCCTCGGTGAGCAGTTCTACGGCGGTGATGAGGAAGCTGCGTACGGTTTTGCCAGCATTCAGACGCTCAAGCACACGATTTTCAAAGGCCTGCGTTTGTTCCATTATTGCCTGCATATCTGACAATCTGTCATTTGGGCGCAGGCTGACCTGCGCCACATTCTCTATCATTTGGTCGCGTTATATGCGTTAACCGCCTCCGCCACCACATCACTGTTGGCATCCAGGCCGGAGATCTGCGCCAGCGCGGCCTGTGGACCTTTTTCGTCAATCAGCGCGGCCAGTTCCTGTGCCTGCGGATCCTCCTCACTGCGATAGTGCATTGCAGCGGCAATACCGGTGACCAGATTGGCGTGCGGCAGAGCATACTCCAGCGTGCCCAGCAGCGGTTTAATCAGACGATCGCCCGCGCTCAGCTTACGCAGCGGCTGACGACCCACGCGCTCAACGTCATCTTTCAGATACGGGTTTTCAAAGCGACCGAGGATTTTCTGAATGTATGCCGCATGTTTTGCTGCATCAAAGCCATAGCGTTTGATCAGTACCGCGCCGCTCTCTTCCATCGCACCTTTTACCACTGCGCGGATTTTCTCGTCGAGAATCGCGTCACGGATGGTCTGATGACCGGTCAATTTTCCGAGGTACGCGGTTATAGCATGCCCGGTGTTCAGCGTGAAGAGTTTACGTTCGACAAATGCCATCAGGTTATCAGTTAATTCCATTCCCGGGATGTTCGGCAATTCGCCTTTAAACTGCGTTTTGTCGACAATCCACTCACTGAAGGTTTCAACGGTAACTTCCAGCGGGTCATTGGTCGCAGAGGCTGAAGGAGGAACAATACGGTCCACGGCGGAATCGACGAAGCCAACATGTTCTTCAACCCAGGCTTTGTCTTCATCTGCCAGCGCGTTCATTACATGGCCTTTCAACTGGGTCGTTCCGCGCACCATGTTTTCACAGGCGATGATATTTTGCGGAGTAGCTATGCCCTGTGCCTTGCGTTTAACCAGCCCTTTGGCGATGGCCGGAGCGATGCGCTCAAGCACGACCGGACCGACGGCGGTAGTGACTAAATCTACATGGGCAATCAGGTCGACGACATCATCGCCGATGCTGCTCACGGCGTTGACGCCGGAGACGGTATCAACCTGCTCGTTTTCACCCACCACATGAACCTGATAGCTATGACGGGCATTCAGGGCATCGAGCACGACCTGGTTTACATCCGCGAACGTCAGCTGTATCCCCGCGTCCGCCAGCAATTTGCCGATAAAGCCACGACCGATATTACCTGCGCCAAAATGTAATGCTTTCATAGTATTAACCTTCATTAATGTTTTTACCCAAGAGGGCTGGGGTGAGGGACTGTATAGATTTCCCCTCAACCTAACCCTCTCCACAAGGGAGAGGATATCGCCTTCATATTTCGAACTGCAGATGCGTTGGCTCTCCTCGCTCACCCCAGTCACGTACTTATGTACGCTCCTGGGGATTCACTGCGTTGCCGCCTTCCTGCAGCTCGAACTATTTTGGAGATACTTAAGCGTTAAGCTTTTTTACCCGCCAGCAATTCCAGAACTTCATCCACGCTGGTGGTATGGGCCAGACGTTCGATCACAGATTCATCATCCAGAGCGTTGGTCAGGCTGGTAATCACCTGGATGTGCTCGTTGTTACGTGCTGCGATACCAATAACCAGGCGGGCAATATCGTCTTCTTCTTCACCGAAGCGAACGCCTTCCGGGTATTGGCAGAACACCACACCGGTTTTCAGCACGCGGTCTTTGGCTTCAACCGTACCGTGCGGTACTGCGATGGACTCGCCGAGGTAAGTCGGGGTCAGTTTTTCACGGTCCAGCATCGCCTCAACGTATTCTGGCTCAACGTAACCACCTTTCACCAGTTGCTCGCCGGCAAAGCGAATCGCTTCTTCTTTGTTAGTGGCTTTACGGCCAAGGAAGATATTCTCCGCACCCAGCTTGAACAGGTGGGTATCACCCTCTTCAAAGCTGTCTTTCAGGTGATCGCGGACTTTCACTTCATTCACGTTGTGGCGCTGTGCCGCAACCAGACGTTCGGTCAGGCTGGAGTACAGACCGCTGTCGAGGAAGTTGGTCAGCGAAATGTGCTGTGCCTGAGGCACCTGGCGCATCGCACGTTCGGTCAGGTCACGGTGGGTAATGACCAGATCCACATCCGGCGGCAGATTGTTAATCGCGCTGTTGGTGACAGAAATCTGAGACAGACCGGCATCCTGCACTTTCTTACGCAGTACGCCCGCACCCATGGCGCTGGAACCCATACCGGCATCGCAGGCAACGATGATTTTACGCACATGGCTCAGGTCGTTAGTCACGTCGCCAGCCGCCAGCGGAGATGCGCCTTTAGATTCCGCTTTCATGTCGTGCATACGACGTGTGGCAGCATCAATGTCATCATCTTCTTTCACTTTGCTGGTTTTCAGCAGAATGGCTGAGACTACAAAGGAGACCGCCATTGCTGCACAGATAGCGGCGATGTTAGCGAAGTAAGCCCCCTTCGGCGTCATTGCCAGCACGGCCAGGATAGAACCCGGAGAGGCCGGAGAAACCAGACCGCCGTTCAGGATAGTCAGGGTAAATACGCCAGTCATACCGCCGAGGATAACGGCCAGGATCAGACGTGGGTTCATCAGCACGTACGGGAAGTAAATTTCGTGGATACCACCCAGGAAGTGAATGATTGCCGCGCCGCCCGCAGACTGCTTAGCGCTGCCGCGACCGAAGAACATGTATGCCAGCAGGACGCCCATACCCGGACCCGGGTTAGCTTCAATCAGGAAGAAGATGGATTTGCCCATCTCATGGGATTGCTGAATACCCAGCGGTGAGAAAATACCGTGGTTGATGGCGTTATTGAGGAACAGGATTTTCGCCGGTTCAACGAAGATAGACGCCAGCGGCAGCATGTCATGGACAACCATGAAGTTAACGCCTGCCGCCAGGATTTTGGACAGTGCTTCAACCAATGGGCCAATGCCAAGGAATGCCAGAATGGCGAGGATCATCCCGATGATGCCTGCGGAGAAGTTATTCACCAGCATCTCAAAACCGGACTTGATCTTACCGTCTACCCAGTTGTCGAAATGTTTGATAGCCCAGCCGCCCAGCGGACCTGCGATCATCGCGCCGAGGAACATTGGCATATCAGCACCGACGATAACGCCCATGGTGGTGATAGCACCAACCACGCCGCCACGCTCGCCGCCAACCAGCTTACCACCGGTATAACCGATCAGTAGCGGCAGCAGATAGGTGATCATTGGGCCGACAAGCTTCGCCAGCGTTTCGTTCGGCAACCACCCTGTCGGAATGAATAATGCGGTGATAATACCCCACGCGATAAACGCGCCGATATTTGGCATCACCATGTTGCTGAGGAATCGACCAAAGCTTTGCACCTTGATCTTAATATCGGATGACATAAAAACACCCCTTCTTATGTTTGCTATCGCGCAGGCTGAAAGCCCGAGGTTTGTTAATGTAGCGGCAGGAGGTAGCCGGACCCTGTAGATACTGCGAAATCTGGCACTGAATCGTTCAACTGTCCAGTCGACGCCCTTTTGTGTGACTTCCGTCACGTAAATATAGGGTGTGGGGCGCTAGTTAATGTGACCTTAATCACAAAATACCAGTACAAAAAAACATCACTGGATCCGAATTCGCCAAAAACGAGGGGTAAATGTGAACTGATTCACATTTTTGCTTTTGCTGTTTGTTGAATCTTTGTGATGTAGATCGCAAAGTATTTTTATCTGCATTTGCCCGGATGTGATCTACAGCAGGTTCTACCCCCGACATTTTTATTGCAAAAGAAAGCAACTTCTCACCAGAAAAAATATTTTTTTTGTGGTGTGGCGAAAACCCCAAACTGCAGTTATGTTCAAAACATCAGCCTGGGTGCATACGGCTGCCGGCATAAAAAAACTCTAATTAGCGTGAATTCGAGGCAGGTATGTTTCTTAATTATTTCGCGTTGGGCGTGCTGATCTTCGTATTTCTGGTGCTGTTTTATGGAATCATCGCCATCCACGATATCCCATATAACATGGCTAAGAAGCGCAACCATCCTCATGCCGATGCCATCCACACGGCGGGATGGGTGAGTCTTTTTACATTGCATGTTATTTGGCCATTCCTGTGGATTTGGGCGACGCTCTACCAGCCTGAGCGTGGCTGGGGCATGCAGTCACACATCACGTCGACTGGAAAGGATCCAGACCCCGAGATTGCTGCGCTGGCAGCGCGCATCAGCCAGTTGGAAAAAAGACTGGATGGGGAGAATAAAACCGATAACTCCACCTTTCCGGAGATTTAATCATGGATCTGTTGATTGTCCTGACCTACGTGGCATTCGCCTGGGCCATTTTTAAAATATTCCGTATTCCGGTCAACCAATGGACGCTTGCAACCGCTGCATTAGGCGGCGTGTTTATTGTGGCGGGACTCATTTTATTAATGAACTATAACCACCCGTATACCTTTACGGCGCAAAAAGCGGTTATTTCAATTCCTGTTACCCCGCAGGTCACGGGAATTGTTAGTGAGGTGACAGATAAAAATAATCAACTGATTAAAAAAGGCGAGGTGTTATTTAAACTCGATCCTGTGCGTTATCAGGCGCGGGTTGACAGACTTCAGGCAGACCTGGTGACCGCGACGCATAATATCGACAATCTGAAAGCACAGCTGTCGGAAGCGGTCGCTAATACCACCCGCGTGTCTGCGGAACGTGACCGCCTGTATAAGGATTATCAACGCTATTTGAAGGGCAGCCAGGCGAGGGTAAACCCATTCTCTGAAAGCGATATCGACAACGCCCGGCAAAACTATCTGGCCCAGGATGCGCTGGTCAAAGGATCGGTTGCGGAACAGACACAGATTCAAAGCCAGTTAGACAGTATGGTCAACGGGGAGCAATCTCAGGTTGCGTCTCTGCGCGCTCAGCTCGCTGAAGCCAAATACAATCTTGAGCAGACTATCGTCCGTGCCCCCAGCAACGGCTATGTTACGCAGGTGCTTATTCGTCCTGGGACCTACGCTGCCGCGCTGCCTCTGCGCCCGGTGATGGTGTTTATTCCGGAACAGAAACGACAAATCGTGGCGCAATTCCGCCAGAACTCGCTGTTGCGCCTGAAACCGGGCGATGAAGCGGAAGTGGTGTTTAATGCGCTACCAGGTCAGGTTTTCTCCGCTAAGTTGACCTCCATTCTGCCGGTTGTGCCGGGCGGTTCTTATCAGGCCCAGGGGGCATTACAATCCTTAACGGTGGTGCCGGGTACCGATGGGGTGCTGGCCACGATTGAACTGGATCCTAATGCCGATGTAGATGCGTTGCCGGACGGTATCTATGCCCAGGTGGCGGTCTATTCTGACCATTTCGCCCACGTGTCGGTGATGCGTAAAGTGTTGCTGCGCATGACCAGTTGGATGCATTACCTTTATTTGGATCATTGAGATCGTCATCACCTGCCATTTACGGCGACCTGAGCCATACTGATATTTTTGTTGGCAAAAAGGACCCGGCATGAAACTCATCGGCAGCTATACCAGCCCTTTTGTGCGTAAAATTTCTATTCTGTTACTGGAAAAGGGCATCACCTTCGAATTTGTGAATGAACTCCCCTATAACGCGGATAGCGGCGTGGCGCGCTATAACCCGCTAGGAAAAGTGCCCGCGCTGGTCACCGATGAGGGCGAGTACTGGTTTGACTCCCCGATCATTGCGGAATATATCGAGCTGCTGGATATTGCGCCAGCTATGCTGCCGCGTGAACCGCTGGCGGCGCTGAAGGTACGCCAGTTGGAAGCGCTGGCAGACGGCATTATGGATGCGGGTTTAGTCTCGGTGCGTGAGCAGGCTCGCCCCGCCGCGCAGCAGTCAGAAACGGAACTGTTACGCCAGCGGGAAAAGATTACCCGTAGTCTGGATATGCTGGAGGGCTATCTGACGGACGGTACGCTGAAAACGGATACGGTTAACCTGGCAACCATTGCGATTGCCTGCGCTGTCGGCTATCTCAATTTCCGTCGGGTCGCGCCCGGCTGGTGTGTTGATCGCCCGCGCCTGGTCAAACTGGTGGAAACGCTCTTTCAACGCGAAAGTTTTGCCCGTACAGAACCGCCAAAGGCTTGATGCACATTTACACTTCATCCTTCAAGCTGCCTCTTTGTTGGCAGCGTTTCTTCGCCCCAGTTACGTACTATTCGTACGCTCCTGGGGACTCATTCTCTTGACGCCTCGATGCATCTTGAATGATTTTGTGTATGTATGTCCGCCTGAGCAAAGTCACGGTACAATCCTTCCTATATCGATATCCCTCTCCACGGTGGAGAGGGCCACCAACAGCCAGGCCCTTTCATGACAACCGACATGCGTTCACTCTACAGCCAGCTTCCCGCTATCGATCGTTTATTGCGCGATAGCGCCTTCCCAGCCTTACGTGAGTCTCACGGTCATACCCGAGTGGTTGACCTGCTGCGTCATATGCTCGACGAAGCCAGAGAAGCCATCCGCGACACGCACGCGCTCCCGGCATGGTGTGAGGACTGGGCGCAAGAAGCCAGCGCCCGGCTGGAACGAGAATCGCAAAGCGCGCTGCGTCCGGTGATTAACCTGACCGGCACGGTGCTGCACACCAACCTTGGTCGCGCGTCGCAGGCAGAAGAAGCGATCGAGGCGGTGGTGCAGGCGATGCGCACGCCGGTGACGCTGGAATACAGCCTGGATGATGCCGGGCGTGGACATCGGGATCGGGCCCTGGCGGATTTACTCTGCCGTCTGACGGGGGCGGAAGACGCCTGTATCGTTAATAACAATGCAGCAGCGGTTTTACTGATGTTGGCCGCCACGGCTAACGGCAAAGAGGTGGTCGTTTCACGCGGCGAACTGGTAGAAATTGGCGGCGCGTTTCGTATTCCGGACGTTATGTGCCAGGCCGGATGTATGCTGCGTGAAGTGGGTACCACCAACCGGACCCATGCGAAGGATTACCGTCAGGCGGTGAATGAAAACACCGGGCTGCTGATGAAGGTGCATACCAGTAATTACAGCATCGAAGGCTTTACGAAGTCGGTGGGTGAGGCTGAGCTGGCCGCTATTGGTAAGGAGCTGGATGTACCGGTGGTGGCGGATCTCGGCAGTGGCTCGCTGGTCGATCTCAGCCAGTATGGACTGCCGCAGGAGCCGATGCCGCAGCAACTGATTGCCGCTGGCGTCAGTCTGGTGAGCTTTTCTGGCGATAAATTACTGGGCGGGCCGCAGGCCGGGATCATCGTCGGTAAAAAAGAGATGATCGCTCGCTTACAGAGCCATCCGCTGAAACGTGCATTACGGGCTGATAAAATGACGTTGGCTGCGCTGGAAGCGACGCTGCGGCTTTATCTGCACCCGGAAGCATTGGCGACGAAGCTGCCGACGCTACGCCAGCTCACCCGTTCGCAAGAGGCTGTCCATGCGCAGGCCCAACAATTACAGGCACGGCTTGCTGAGCATTACGGCGACGAATTCGCCCTGAATGTGATGCCTTGCCTGTCGCAGATTGGCAGCGGCTCGCTACCTGTTGATAGGCTGCCCAGCGCGGCATTAACCTTTACCCCCCACGACGGGCGCGGTAGCCGCCTTGAAGCGCTGGCCGCTCGCTGGCGTACGTTGCCCGTGCCGATCATTGGGCGAATTTATGATGGTCGCATGTGGCTGGATCTGCGCTGCCTTGAAGACGAGACCCGGTTTATGGAGATGATGCTGAAATGATTATTGCAACCGCCGGACACGTTGACCACGGAAAAACAACGTTATTACAGGCGATTACCGGCGTGAATGCCGACCGTCTGCCGGAAGAAAAAAAGCGCGGCATGACCATCGATCTCGGCTATGCCTACTGGCCGCAGCCGGACGGACGGATACTGGGATTTATCGATGTTCCGGGACACGAAAAGTTTTTGTCCAACATGTTGGCAGGTGTCGGCGGGATTGACCACGCGCTGCTGGTGGTGGCGTGTGATGATGGCGTGATGGCGCAAACGCGTGAGCATTTGCAAATTTTGCAACTGACGGGTAATCCGCAGATCACCGTGGCGCTCACGAAAGCCGACCGCGTGGATGAGGATCGCATCAACGCGGTACGTGCCGAGGTGCACACCACGCTTGAGAATTATGGTTTCGCCGGTGCGGTTCTGTTCGTGACGGCCGCCAGTGAAGGTCGTGGGATTGAAGAACTGCGCGAGCATTTGCTGCAATTAACGTCGCGCGAGCATGCCTGCGATCGCAGCTTTCGCCTGGCGATTGACCGTGCCTTTACGGTCAAAGGCGCGGGGCTGGTGGTGACCGGGACGGCGCTTAGCGGTGAAGTGAATATCGGTGACACGCTGTGGCTCACGGGCGTCAACAAACCGATGCGCGTACGTAGCCTGCATGCGCAAAATCAGGCCACCGAACGCGCGCAGGCGGGGCAACGTATCGCGCTGAATATTGCCGGCGATGCGCAAAAAGAAGAACTTAACCGCGGCGACTGGCTACTTTCCGATGCGCCGCCGGAGGCTTTTACCCGCGTAATTGTTTCTTTAGAACATGCCGCGCCGCTGATGCAGTGGCAACCGCTGCATATTCACCACGCGGCCAGTCATGTAACCGGGCGAATCTCGCTGCTTGAAGGAACGCTGGCGGAACTGGTGTTTGATACACCGCTCTGGCTTGCTGATAACGACCGTCTGGTGCTGCGCGATATTTCTGCCCGCACGACGCTAGCAGGTGCGCGCGTGGTAACGCTCAATCCGCCGCGTCGCGGGAAACGTAAGCCGGAATATCTGCAGTGGCTGTCGGCGCTGGAAAAGGCGCAGAGTGACGGCGACGCCCTGGCGCTGCATCTGACGCGTGGGGCGGTGAATATTCCTGATTTCGCCTGGGCGCGCCAGCTCAACGGCAACGGGATGCGTCCGTTGATTGAGCAACATGGTTTTATTCAGGCGGGATACAGCCTGTTGAATGCTCCCGTTGCGGCGCGCTGGCAGCGAAAAGTCCTCGATACGCTGGCGACCTACCACGAACAGCACCGTGATGAGCCAGGGCCTGGACGCGAACGTCTGCGGCGTATGGCTTTGCCGATGGAAGACGAAGCGCTGGTCTTGCTGCTGATTGAAAAGATGCGCGAGAGTGGTGCCATCCATAGCCATCATGGCTGGCTGCATTTGCCGGATCACAAGGCGGGTTTCAGCGATGAGCAGCAGGCAATCTGGCTAAAAGCAGAACCGCTTTTTGGCGATGAGCCGTGGTGGGTACGCGATCTGGCAAAACAGACGGGTACGGATGAGCAGATGATGCGCGTGGCGTTACGACAAGCGGCACAGCAAGGCATTATTACCGCGATCGTTAAAGATCGCTATTACCGTAACGATCGGATTGTGGCCTTTGCCAATATGATCCGCGAGCTGGATCAGGAACGGGGATCGACCTGTGCGGCTGATTTCCGCGACAGGCTGAACGTTGGGCGCAAATTGGCTATTCAGATTCTGGAATATTTTGACCGCATTGGTTTTACGCGTCGCCGGGGAAATGATCATTTATTACGCGATGCGTTATTGTTTCCGGAAAAATAATGAAACAATTAATTCATGGTTTAAATGAATTAATACAAAATATATGTTGATTGAAATAAGCACATTAGATTCTAAGCCTAATGTGCTTTTTTATTTATGGTGTTATTAAAATAACCACCACGATCATATTTTGTTGAAAAATTCACACGTATGCTTCCTGGCTCTTCAGAATAAAATAAGGAACGTACAATGGCTGCTTCAACATTTTTTATTCCTTCCGTGAATGTAATTGGCGCTGATTCATTAAAAGACGCGATGAATACAATGGCGGAATATGGTTTTCGCCGTACGCTGATTGTCACAGATGCCATGCTGACGAAATTAGGTATGGCTGGCGAGATTCAAAAGGCATTACAGGAACGTGATATTTTCAGCGTCATTTACGACGGTACGCATCCTAATCCCACGACCAGTAACGTCGCTGCTGGCCTGCAAATGTTGAAAGAAAACCAATGTGATAGCGTTATTTCCCTCGGCGGTGGTTCTCCGCACGATTGTGCAAAAGGTATTGCGCTGGTGGCGGCTAACGGCGGCGATATTCGCGATTACGAAGGCGTGGATCGCTCAGCAAAACCTCAGTTGCCGATGATCGCCATTAACACCACCGCGGGCACGGCGTCGGAGATGACGCGTTTCTGCATTATTACCGATGAAGTACGCCACATTAAAATGGCGATTGTGGATAAGCATGTTACGCCGCTGCTGTCCGTTAATGACTCCTCGCTGATGGTCGGTATGCCGAAGTCTCTGACGGCGGCCACTGGTATGGATGCGCTGACCCACGCTATCGAAGCCTACGTTTCTATTGCTGCAACCCCAATTACCGATGCTTGCGCGCTGAAAGCGGTCACCATGATTGCGGAAAACCTGCCGGTCGCTGTTGAAGACGGCAGCAATGCTCAGGCACGCGAGGCTATGGCCTACGCGCAGTTCCTCGCAGGCATGGCCTTTAACAACGCTTCTCTGGGTTACGTGCACGCCATGGCGCACCAGTTGGGTGGTTTCTACGATCTGCCGCACGGTGTATGTAACGCGGTTTTGCTGCCGCATGTGCAGGTTTTCAATAGTAAAGTGGCTGCCGCTCGCCTGAGTGATTGCGCTAAGGCGATGGGCGTGGACGTTGCTGGCTTGAGCGCAGAGCAAGGGGCGGAAGCTTGCATCGCGGCGATCCGCGAACTGGCGCAGAAAGTGAATATTCCTGCCGGTCTGCGTGAGCTGAACGTGAAGGAAGAAGATATTGCCGTACTGGCGACCAATGCCCTGAAAGATGCCTGTGGTTTCACTAACCCGATTCAGGCGACTCATGAAGAAATTATGGCGATTTATCGCGCAGCCATGTAATTCGTGATACCTGTCGTAAAGCAGGAAATGGCTGGCGAATAATTCGCCAGCCCCGTCTACCCTTGTAGTACCCCTACAGCAAGGAGACGGTCATGACCAATAATCCCCCTTCAACGCGTATTTATCCCGGCGAATATGGTTACCCTCTGAAGTTAAAAGCCCGATACGATAACTTTATCGGTGGTGACTGGGTTGCACCGGTGGACGGCGAGTATTACCAAAACCTGACGCCGGTAACCGGGCAATTACTGTGCGAAGTGGCCTCTTCCGGCAAAAAGGATATCGATCTCGCCCTGGATGCCGCGCACAAGATAAAAGACAAGTGGGCGCAGACATCCGTGCAGGACAGGGCGGCGATTCTGTTCAAAATCGCCGATCGCATGGAGCAAAATCTCGAGCTGCTGGCGACGGCAGAAACCTGGGATAACGGTAAACCTATCCGCGAAACCAGCGCGGCAGACGTGCCGCTGGCGATTGACCATTTCCGCTATTTCGCTTCCTGTATTCGTGCGCAGGAAGGGGGAATCAGTGAGGTTGATAGCGAGACCGTGGCGTATCACTTCCATGAACCTCTTGGTGTGGTAGGGCAAATTATCCCGTGGAACTTCCCGCTACTGATGGCCAGTTGGAAGATGGCGCCCGCGCTGGCGGCGGGTAACTGCGTGGTGCTTAAACCTGCGCGTCTGACGCCGCTGTCCGTACTGCTGTTGATGGAAGTCATCGGCGATCTTCTCCCACCAGGCGTAGTGAACGTGGTAAACGGCGCGGGTGGAGAAATCGGTGAATATCTGGCGACATCTAAACGCATTGCGAAAGTGGCGTTTACCGGTTCAACGGAAGTCGGGCAGCAGATCATGCAGTACGCCACGCAGAATATTATCCCTGTCACGCTGGAGCTGGGTGGGAAATCTCCCAATATCTTCTTTGCAGACGTGATGGATGAAGAAGATGCGTTCTTTGACAAAGCGCTGGAAGGCTTTGCGTTGTTTGCCTTCAACCAGGGCGAAGTGTGTACCTGTCCAAGCCGTGCCCTGGTGCAGGAATCCATTTACGAACGTTTTATGGAAAGAGCGATTCGCCGGGTGGAAAGTATTCGTAGCGGCAACCCGTTAGACAGCGTGACGCAAATGGGCGCGCAGGTGTCGCATGGTCAACTGGAAACCATCCTGAATTACATCGATATTGGTAAGAAAGAAGGGGCAGATATTCTCACCGGCGGGCGGCGTAAGCAGCTGGATGGCGAGTTAAAAGAGGGTTACTACCTCGAACCGACCATTTTGTTTGGTAAGAATAATATGCGGGTTTTCCAGGAGGAGATCTTCGGACCGGTACTGGCCGTCACGACCTTCAAAACCATGGAAGAGGCGCTGGCAATCGCCAATGACACCCAATACGGTCTCGGTGCTGGCGTCTGGAGTCGTAACGGAAATCTGGCGTACAAGATGGGCCGCGGTATTCAGGCGGGGCGTGTATGGACCAACTGTTACCATGCTTACCCGGCGCATGCGGCGTTCGGCGGTTACAAGCAGTCGGGCATCGGGCGCGAGACGCATAAGATGATGCTCGAGCATTATCAGCAAACCAAATGCCTGCTGGTGAGTTACTCAGATAAACCGCTGGGGCTGTTCTAATATCCCGTCACTTACTGCCCGGACGCGTTTAGCGTACCGGGCATCCCCAGGATGCTTACTCAGGTAAGTGGCTGGGGTGAACGAACGCAGCCAACAAAGAAGCAGCTCGAAAGACGACGGGTATATATAGAAACCCATATATCGTTATATAAATAACACCATTGCATCCAATCTGGTCATTCCACTACTATTATCAACTCTATTGTTTAAATCAAACAGCAGCCGAATTTTTAATTTAAATCCCTGAGGCAAATATGTTCCTTGATTATTTTGCATTAGGAGTGCTTATTTTTGTATTCCTGGTCATTTTTTACGGGATTATTATTCTGCATGATATTCCCTATCTAATTGCAAAGAAACGTAACCATCCACATGCTGACGCAATACACGTCGCGGGCTGGGTTAGTTTGTTTACCTTACATGTTATTTGGCCCTTTTTGTGGATCTGGGCAACGCTTTATCGCCCCGAGCGCGGATGGGGCATGCAGAGCGCGGATCCTTCCCTGATCCAGCTTCAGGCACGGGTGGCCGATCTGGAAAAGAAACTGGGTGAGGCGAAGACCTCTCCGGCGGAGTAATATCGATGGATTTACTGATTGTTCTGACCTATGTGGCGTGCGCATGGTCAATATTTAAAATATTTAAAATTCCTGTAAATAAATGGACAGTACCCACTGCAGCCTTAGGCGGTATATTTATTGTTTGCGGGCTGATATTACTGATGAATTATAACCATCCGTATACATTTAAGGCGCAAAAGGCGGTAATTTCAATTCCCGTAGTGCCGCAGGTAACGGGTGTAGTGACGGAAGTAACGGATAAGAAGAATACGCTGATCAAAAAAGGCGAGGTTCTTTTTAAGCTTAATCCGGGACGTTATCAGGCGCGGGTAGATCGTCTGAAAGCTGATATTGTCACCGCACAGCATAAAGAGCAGGCTCTGGTGGCACAGTTAGACGAAATGCAAGCCAACACGCAGCAGGCAAAGGCCACGCGCGACAAACTGGCTAAAGATTACCAGCGCTATGCGCAGGGGAGTCAGGCGAAGGTGAATCCTTTTTCTGAACGCGATATCGACGCGGCGCGGCAAAACTATCTGGCGCAGGAAGCCGCGGTGAAATCCTCCGTTGCAGAACAACAGCAAATCCAGAGTCAGTTAGACAGCCTGGTGCAGGGTGAGAATTCGCAAATTGCCAGCCTGAAAGCACAGTTAGCTGAAGCGGAATTCAATCTGGATCAGACCGTGGTTCGCGCGCCCAGCGATGGTTACGTAACCCAGGTGCTGATGCGCCCCGGAACCTACGCCGCCGCGCTGCCGATGCGCCCGGTGATGGTGTTTATTCCGGATCAAAAACGGCAAATTATCGCCCAGTTCCGTCAAAACTCGCTGCTGCGACTGGAGCCCGGCGATGAAGCGGAAGTGGTGTTTAACGCCCTGCCGGGTAAGGTATTTAGCGGCAAACTGGCTGCCATCAGCCCAGCCGTACCGGGGGGGACATACCAGTCGAACGGGGCGCTACAATCCTTAAACTCGACGCCCGGTTCGGAAGGGGTGATCGCCACAATTGAGCTAAATGAAAATGCGGATGTGAGCGCATTACCTGATGGGATTTACGCCCAGGTCGCCGTTTACTCTGACCACTTCGAGCATGTGTCGGTCATGCGTAAGGTCTTGCTGCGGATGACCAGCTGGGTGCATTACCTGTATCTCGACCACTAGGTGCAGGCTATTTTTGAACCTGGGCAGTGTTCAAACTACCTGCGCCAATAACGCCTGTTGAGTCTGGTATCCTCATTTTGCTTACTCAGTCTGCTGCTCCAGCGACTGAGTAAGCTGCTGGCGGATCTCTGCCAACATCTCATCAAGAATAAACTGTACCCGCCATGGCTGGTATTCACGCTTGCGGAAAATCGCCACCAAATCCAACCACCATTCATGTTGTTCTGAGAAACATGGGACCAGCAATCCGGATTGAACATCTTTTTGTACACTCGCATTCGGCGCAAAAACAATGCCCAGATGGTTACGTGCCAGCGCCAACGCAGACTGTGTATTGTCGCAGACATAATTTCCGGTCACCCGATAATCGTGCATTTCCTTGCCGCCGGCGGAGGTGAAGCGCCAGATATTGGCATCATCTATCATCATGGAATCAATCAGAATGCAGGAATGTTCTTCCAGCTCATCAGGACTACTAATAGGATGTTGTTTGATGTATTCAGGGCTGGCAAATGCCGTCACTGCATATTTGGTAATAAAACTGGCGACCAGTGATTCATCTTTAGGGTGTGCATAGGTGATTAAAACATCACAATCATCAGGAAAGTCGACGCCTTCATAAAAAGCTTTACGTTCAAGGTTACATGTTTTAAGTGAGAGGCTAATGCCGCCGATATTCTGAATTTTTGCAATAACATGTTGCGATAAGTAAGCAATAATTCCCGTTGGTGCATAGACCGTTACCCGCCCACGTTTTTCATGCTTATAATCAGCAATGAAACTATTGAGCTGATCGTTTCTTTCCAACATATCATTGATGTAAGGAAGCAGCGCCGTACCAAACGGCGTAAGAGTTAGCTGCCGAGTGGTGCGGTCAAACACCTTTAATCCAACTTTTGATTCGAAATCAGCCAGGTACTTGCTGACGTTGGCCTGTGCGATGCCGAGAACCGTAGCGGCATGACTGATGTTTTCACTGGCAGCAATTACCGAAATAATTTTCAGTTCCCGGTGTTTGAGTTGTAATTTGTTCATCGCCAAACCCAATATATATATGTTTGTATATATTACTATATAAATATGAATGTTGCATCGATGAAATTGTAAGCATTATTATGCACGCGCTTTGTAGCTTATTTTAAAATGGAATGTTGGCATGTTAATTAAACGCAATATTGTGGCGCTGTTCGCCTTTTCTTTTATGGCGAGTGCAACTGCCGCAGAATTTTCTATTGGTGCTGGCGCTGTATATAATGAATCTCCTTATCGTGGATATAATGATAACGTTCACGCAGTACCGCTTGTCAGTTATGAAAGTGAATCCTTTTATTTTAGGCAAACAACGTTAGGTTATATTCTTTCAAAAAACGAAAGTAATGAATTTAGCATTACTGCCTCATACATGCCGCTTGAGTTTGATCCAGGTGATAACGACGATCATGCGATGAAAAAGCTGGATAAGCGTGACGCGACCGCCATGGCGGGCGCCGCGTGGTATCACCATCAGAAATGGGGCAGTGTGAAAGTCTCCGCCGCAGCGGATGTGCTGGATAACAGCAATGGCTGGGTCGCGGAAATGTCTCTGTTCCGCCAAATGCCGATGGGCAAGCTAACGCTGACGCCGGCGATTGGCGTGCTCTACTATGACGAAAACTTCAACGAATATTACTACGGCATCTCTGGCAATGAATCCCGCCGTAGTGGGTTATCAAGCTACTCTCCTGGGGACAGATGGACACCGTATGTTGGCCTGTCCGCTAAATACGCGTTGACCAGCAACCTGACGCTGCTGGCCAGCGCCAACTACAGTGCGCTGCCGGACGACATTAAAAATAGCCCGATGGTTGATCGCGATGACAGCTTCACCTTGATGTCCGGTCTGACCTGGCGTTTCTGATTCTCACCCGTTTGTCCTCAGGGAGGAGGGCAATCTTTTCAGTCGCCAGACCGGATAAGACGCGAAGCGTCGTCATCCGGTACGCTTACCGTTACTGCTCGTTTACCCAGATTCGCATTTCGCCTTCACCACGGTTCGCCCAGCTAAACCACGGAATAAACGTCAGCGTATGCGCCTGGCGAGAAGCCGGTGAAACATCATAGTGCCACAAGGATTGCTGCGTCGCGTCGGCGCAGCTTTGCTTCACGCCTTCAGCCTGAATTAACATCTTATGGCTGAACAGCCCCTTACCCTCGAATACCCTGAATTCGCTCTCTTTCGCCAGCCACAGATTATGCAGTTCTTCGCCGTTGTCGGCCTGCTCCAGGCAATACACCAATGGCCCACGTTGAATAGCGACCTTACCGGCAACATGACGCACCAGTGGGTTTCCGTACACCCGACGCACTGGCATTGGCAGAGTCAGACTGAGCGTATCGCCCTCCTGCCAGGTTCGGCTGATGTGCAAATAGCCTTTGCGAATATCCTGCTCAACCGGTTGGCCATTCAGCAAAACCTGCGGCGCGGAGCACCAGTCAGGCAAGCGCAAGGCCAGGGTGTGATACACCGACTGCGGTGATTCAATGGCGATTTTCACCTGCTCATGCCATGGATAATCCCCGCTAATGCGCAGTTTGAGCGCGCCATCTGCCACGGGGACTTCCATGCTATTGCCCACATACATATTGATATACAGCGCGTCCTGACGTGGCGTGTAGATGTAATGGCCAATTGAGGTTAAGACGCGGGCGATATTGGGCGGACAGCAGGCGCAGCCGAACCAGCGTTGGCGAACGGGCTTCACGTGGTCGTAAATATGATTGAATTTTAATGACTTAGGGTGTACTTCCAGTGGGTTAACGTAGAAGAAGTGTTTACCGTCCAGCGCCATGCCGCCGAGAACGGTGTTATACAGGGCGCGCTCCATGACGTCGGCATACTGGCTGTCGGCCTCCATTTCCAGCATTCTGCGGGCGAACATCATCAGTCCGATTGAAGCGCAGCTTTCCGCGTACACGGAGTCGTTGGGCAGATCGTAATCGCTGCTAAACGCCTCGCCACTGCTTTGAGAGCCGATCCCGCCGGTAATGTACAACTGGCGCTGGGCCATATTTTTCCACAGACGCAGGCAATCCTGACGCTTGCCTTCGTCCTGGCTTAAACGTGCCAGGTGCGCCACGCCGGTCATCAGATATACAAAGCGCACTGCGTGACCGATAGCCGTTTGCTGTTCTGAAATGGGCTGATGTGCCTGGCTATAGGGTTTATCTTTCACCATCCACGCCGGGCCGTAAGTGTGCCAGTAAGAGGTTTGCCCCCGCTTTTCGTACTCTTCGTCATAGAAATGGGGCTGAGCGCCGCGTTGTTCAACAAAGTAATTTACCAGCGCCATATAGCGTGGCTGCTGAGTCACTTCATATAAGCGCATTAAGGCCAGCTCGATTTCCGGGTGTCCGGGGTAGCCGCGTAACTGATTTTCACCAAGCCCAAACACGCTGTCGATATGATCCGCCAGGCGGCACACCACTTCTAACAAACGACGCTTACCCGTCGCCTGGAAGAATGCGACGCCCGCTTCAATTAAATGACCGGCGCAGTACAGTTCATGGCATTCGGCGAGGTTGGTCCAGCGTTCATCCGGAGCTTTTACCGTGAAGTAAGTATTGAGATAGCCGTCTGCACACTGTGCCGCAGCCACCAGTTCAATGACCTCATCAGCGGTTTTCTCAAGTTCTGCATCGGGTTTCTGGCACAGGGACCAGGCGACGGCCTCCAGCCATTTCGCCACGTCGCTATCCTGAAAAACCATGCCGTAAAACTCGCCGTCCTGCAGTCCCGCGGCGATGCGGAAGTTTTCTATCGCATGGCTTGGTTCCGCCTCTGCAATGCGGTCATTAAGCGCATCCCACTGGTAGGGGATCACCACATCACGCACCAACTGCTGATATTGTCCGAGGAACGGATCGCTGACCGTGAGCTTATGCAGGTCGACTTCCAGTACGTTCATTTCGTGCTCCTTAAGGCTGTACATGACGCTGACGCAAATCGGTGGCAATGCGCGACATCATCGGGTTATTGAGTTTGCAAAGGCGGATAGACAGCGCCAGCAGCAGGTGGAACAGCGCGGGCAGCAGCGTTTCCATCGCGGTAATCCCTTGCAGCGAACTGGCGGTTTGGTTGCCAGCGCCTGGCTGATAGGCGACAAAAATAAACAACAGGCTGATGATCCCCGCGCTTGAGGCCCAGGCCAGCTTGATGAAAAACAGGTTGAAGGCGAAATTCATGCCGGAAGAACGTACGCCGGTTTTCCACTCGCCGTAGTCGTCGGCAAAGGCCATCAGCGAGAAATGCAGCGGCAGCGTAAAGCCCAGAATAATGCCGTTGCCGAGGATCACCGCCAGCCACAGCGTCTGATAAGCCGGACCGGTTGGCAGGAACCACATCAGCACCGCCAGCGCCGTCAGCACCAGGTTGGTGTAGTAATAGAGTTTGACGGTATCCATGCGGCGGGTCAGCGGGCTGACGATCACCGAACCGATGATGGACGCGAAGGTGACCATGGTGAAAAACAGCGACGTGTAAGCGGTGCTGCCCTCCAGCACATAGGTAATGAAGTACATGTACCCGCCGCCGCGAATATTAAAGACGTTAATCAGCAGGAAAGACATTACCAGCATCAGTAATAGCTGATCATTTTTGCGCAGCCCGCCAATGTGTTCGCGCAGGGTAAATTTCCCCATCATCGCCAGCGGCACGCGCTCGCGCACCCAGAAGAAGCAGCACAGGAACATCACTACCGCGATGGCGCACAGGATACCCACGCCGAACTGATAACCCTGCGCAGCGTTGCCCTGACCCAGAACATCCACCATCCACGGCAGGCCGACGGAGACAAGGAATCCCGCCACGCCGCACAACACAAAGCGCCAGGACTGGCAGGCGATCACCTCATTGTGGCGGGTGGTCATGGTGTTGATCAGCGCACAGTACGGCACGTTGATGGCGGTATAGCCGACGGAGAGCAGCAGATAGGTGCCGAACGCCCAGGCAATTTTTACGCTCATGCTGGCGTCAGGGACGGTAAACGTGAGTACGCCAATAATGCCAATGGGAACCGCAACCCACAGCTGCCAGGGGCGAAAGCGCCCCCAGCGACTTTGGGTACGGTCGGCCAGCACGCCCATTATCGGGTCGGAAATGGCGTCAAATACGCGCAGGGCAATAAACAATGTACCAACCAGTGCGGGCGTTAACCCGAAGACATCGGTGTAGAAAAATGTCAGGAAGTTCATGATCAGACAGGTAATGACCGTCCCGCCCGCATCGCCTAACCCATAGCCTATTTTTTCACGCAGAGAGAGTTTGTCGTCCTGGGCACGCTGTGCCAAATCGGATGTCGTAATCGGAGCCGAAGTCATAAATAACTCCCGGAGAGAATGTTCAGAAAAATTCCCGCTACACTGCGGGTTATTTGTGGGTAATTTGCAAAGTACGTTATTTATTCTGCACGAAATGTTTGGAGCAACAAGGGAAGAGAAAAGTATAAAAAGATAACAATTCCGACTTCATTTAGAAAATGTGATTTCGATCCGGTGAAACCTGGGTTTATCGTGAATAATCAATAATAAAGACCGATTTAAATAATGCTGAAAGCGGGAATTTGAATATATATGCTCGAATTATCCATGTCTCTTCCGATTAAAGTACAAAATGGCGGATTATTTATTTCTCGGGGCGTGGGCAGTCATCCTGCGCGACGATTGCAATCCTGGGAAATTATCTTTGTCGAAAAAGGGACATTAACGATTCGCGAAGGCCAGACCGTTTTTGGCGTGAATGCCGGAGAAAGTTTGCTGCTGTGGCCGCAGCGCTCGCATATTGGCGTTGGGCAATTTCCGGCTGATTTGAAATTTTACTGGCTGCATTTTGAGGTGATGGCAGAAAGCGACGCATCAATAACTGAACCGTTACTTGCTATCCCTCAACATACCCGGGTGAGCGAGCCACAATATATTATCTCGTTGTTTCGTCAGTTCTTACGCGAGCAGGAAAATATTCATCGCAGCATAGCGCTGGAACTGATCCTGCTGCTGATTTTGCAGCAAATATCCGCGGCTGCCAGCGAGCAACCACCAGACAGTCCGGGTAATGCGCTGGCGTGGAAAGCGCAGCAGATAATTCACACTCAGTTCCACCTGCCGATTAGTGCCTCAACGCTGGCGAAAGAGCTGCATTGCAATGCGGACTATCTGGGGCGTGTATTCCGTAGCGCGTTCCGGCTGACACTCACCGAAGCGTTGCATCGCCAGCGGGTAAGGGCGGCAGAAAAACTGTTGATCAGTGATTCGCTATCGCTTACCGAAGTGGCGATGAAATGTGGATTTAATGAGGTGGGTTATTTTCGCAAAATCTTTCGCAAGCATACCAGCCTGACGCCCGCGGCGTGGAAACGGCGCTATTGCAAAGAGCATATTAATAGCGCCTGACCCGTTACTGCCCGTAATACGCATTCACGCCATGTTTGCGCAGATAATGTTTATCCAGCAACTCAGGCTGCATATCCGGCAACTGCGGAGCTAACTGGCGCGAGAACAGTCCCATGTAGGCGCACTCTTCGAGCACCACGGCGTTATGTACGGCGTCTGCGGCGTCTTTACCCCAGGCAAACGGACCGTGTGAATGCACTAACACCGCCGGAACCTGCATCGGGTTCAGGTCCCGTTGCTCAAAAGTTTTAATGATGACTTCGCCGGTCTGGTATTCATATTCACCGTTGATCTCCTCAACGGTCATCAGACGGGTACATGGAATAGAACCATAGAAATAATCGGCATGCGTGGTGCCCCATGCCGGGAGATCAAGACCCGCCTGCGACCAGATCGTCGCGTGGCGTGAGTGGGTATGGACGATCCCACCGATCTCAGGGTAGCGGCGGTATAGCGCCAGATGGGTTGGCGTGTCAGATGAGGGTTTTTTACTCCCTTCAACCACGTCGCCGCTGGCGATATCCACCACCACCATATCGTCGGCGGTCATCACGTCATATTCTACGCCGGATGGCTTAATCACCATCAGTGTCCGCGTTTCATCTACTGCGCTGACGTTACCCCAGGTAAAGGTGACTAAACCATGAGCCGGAAGCGCCAGATTGGCCGCCAGCACCTCGGCCTTCAGTTGTTTTAACATGGAAATCCTCCCTCCTGCATACGTGCTTCTATCCAGCGTCGTGCCTGGATAATTTCCAGTACCGGCTCTTTCGCTTTTTCTGTCCACATTTCAATCAGAAACGACCCGCGATAGTTCAGCTCATGCAGCGTTTTGAAGATACCAACAAAGTCCACACACCCTTCGCCAAAGGGCACATCGCGAAACTGGCCCGGATGGGTTTCGGTTACTGGCAGCGTGTCTTTCAGGTGGATAGCGGCGATACGGTCAATGCCCAGCGTCAATTCGGCAGTGACGTCATTACCCCAGGCGCTGAGGTTGCCTACGTCCGGATAGACGGTGAACCACGGCGATGACAGCATTTCATCCCACTTTTTCCACTTGCTGATCGAGTTCATGAACGCGGTATCCATGATTTCTACCGCCAGCATGACCTGCGCGGCGGCGGCTTGCTCGACTGCCCATGCCAACCCTTCGGCAAAGCGCTGCTGCGTACCTTCGTCATGTTCTTCGTAATAGACGTCGTAGCCTGCCAGCTGAATGGTGCGAATACCGAGATCGCGCGCCAGACGAATGGCTTTGGTCATGATGTCGCGCGCCCGGGCGCGTGTAGATTCATCGCGGCTGCCAAACGGAAAACGGCGGTGGGCGGACAGGCACATTGAGGGGATTGCCACGCCGGTTTCCAGCATCGCGCTCACCAGCGATGCGCGCTGAGCGGGACTCCAGTCGAGACGCGACAGGCGTTCATCGGTTTCATCCACTGACATTTCGACGAAATCAAAACCGCAGCTTTTCGCCAGCACCAGACGCTCCGGCCAGGAGAGGTCTTTCGCCAGCGCTTTTTCATAGATACCTAACGGATGATTACGCATACTGTGCTCCCCAGATGGCATCGATTTGCGCATGGAATTCGCCAGCAACCTGCGTTGGGTTTTTCGCCCCAGCCAGCGCGCGTCCGGCGATAAAGGCTTTGACGTTGATATCGCGAAACAGCGGCAGGTCGGCGGGCGTAATCCCGCCGGTAATCGACAGTTCCAGACCAATATCGGAAAGCGCTTTCATGCGTGCCAGATCCGCTTCTCCCCACTGTTGCCCGCTGGCCTGGGCATCGCGCCCGCGATGGTAAATCGCCTGACGAACCCCAACGCGATACCAGTCTCGGGCGTCATCCAGCGTCCAGTTGCCGAACAGTTCCATCTGAATTTCACCGCCGCAGGACTGCGCGACGTCATGACCTTTTTCTACCGTCGCCAGCGGCGCAGCGCAGATGATGGTCATCCAGTTAGCGCCAGCATCAAACGCTTGCTGTGCGAGGGTTTCGCCCGCATCGGCCACCTTCCAGTCGGCGACGATGATTTTATTTGGGCACTGGGCGCGCAACGCTTTTACGGCGCTAAGGCCTTCGGTTAAGCAGAGAATCGTCCCCGCCTCAACGATATCAACACTCTCTTGTAGCAGTGCGACATCGCGCTGGGCCGCCTGCAGGTTGGTGTGGTCGAGCGCCAGTTGCAGTAATGGTCGACTCATCATTCGTACTCCTTAATGCGGGCGTGATAGCCCTGTAGTGCGGTAATTAAATTCTGGTATTGGCGGTATTTACGCTGGTAGCTCGCATGCGCGGCGGCGTCTGGCAGCAGCGTGCGCACCGGGTGCTGTAAGCTGCGCTGGGCGTCGCTGAAATTGTGATAAACGCCGGTGCCTACGCGGGCAGCAAGCGCTGCGCCAAAGCAGCCGGTCTCTTCAATCTGCGGCAGCTCGATACGTAAGCCGCTGACGTCGGCCAGCATTTGCATCCAGACATCTGAGTGCGCCGGACCTCCGGTGACGCGCAGGGTATGCGCCTGCGTAAAGCGTTCGCGCATGCGGTTGAGGTGGGTCATGTGGCTGAAAACCACGCCTTCGTAGATGGCCTGTAATAAGTGGGCGCGAGAGTGTATAGCCTGCATGCCATAAAAGCCGCTGGTCATCTCCAACCCGGCGTTGCTGCCGTACAAAAAGGGCAGGAAGAAAAGCTCGCTACCGGCTTTCGGTAAGCTGTCGACGGCCTGATTGATCTCATCAAAAGAGAGTTCGCCCCACTGAGCGGTAAACCATTCCAGATTGCCGGAGGAGGTCGGACTGGCTTCGTGAACGATGTACTGCCCGTCATTCACATAGCGGCCATAAACATAGGGATGGGCCTCGTGGTCACGCAGGCCGTGAGCGATCCCGCTGGTGACAGCCCAGGTTCCCATTACCGCGTTGAGGGTGTGCTCATCTTCAATACCGGCGCAGAGTGCGGTGGAAACCACATCAAACAGACCGCCGACGACGGGCGTACCCGCCGCCAGACCGGTGATGGCGGCTGTCTGAGCGGTGATTTCCCCGCATATTTCTGCTGAGCCAACGACAGGTGGCAGGGCAGTGTCGATTTCACTGATGCCCAACCATTGGGTCAATCGCGGGTCGTACTGACCGGTGGTCATGTTGTAGAGGTTCGACTCGGAGATATTGCTTTCTTCGCAGCCTTTGACGCCGGTTAAGCACCAGCGCAGGTAATCATGGCCCATCATGACGCTGCCAATTTGCGCGTAGCGCTGAGGGGTATTCTCCTTTACCCAACGCAGGAGCGATGCCGGATGCCCGGTCCACAATGTCTGGCGGGTGACCGGGTAGAGCTGCTCAGGGATCCCATCCTGCTGCCAGCGCTGAACGATGTCCATCGCGCGTCGATCGGAAGAGAGAATGGCATTGCCCAGCGGTTTATCCTGCTTATCAAGAAGAAACAGGCCTTTGCCCTGAGCGGAAATACCGACGCCTTTAATTTGATCGCCGCAGACGCCAGTGCGTTTTAACAGACCGGCAATGGTCGCGACGCACTGTTGCCACAGTTGGTGCATATCGCGTTCGGCGTAACCGGGTAACGGCGATATTGTCTGCAGCGATTGCCGGTTAATTCCCTGCTCATGACCTTTGGCATCATACAAACCTGCTTTCAGATATGTACCGCCACAATCAATACCCAGCCAGAAGGTCGCTTTCTCACTCATCTTTGTCATCTCATTTTGGCCGGATGACGCTGCGCTTATCCGGCCTGGGGTATGTATGGATTTCGTCGGCCCGATAAGCGAAGCGTCACCGGACATCGTGTTACGCCGCGTGTTTACGCGGATTCAGCGTCTTTAGCGGCGCAGAACCGGCATCGCATTTTGCTGGCAGCAGCAGTGCCATCAGCGCGGCCAGCGCCAGTGAGATTGCCAGGCAGTAAACGCCCGCATCTTTGCTGTACAGGGTGATGAGTACGCCGACCGCGTAAGGACCGCAGAAGCCTCCAAGGTTGCCGAGGGCGTTGATAACCCCACGTGCGCCACCGGCCATTTCCGCGCTGAACAACCGCGCCGGAATGGTCCAGAACACGCCCGCAGCCGATTGCAGGAAGAAGCCACAGCCGACCAGCGCGGCATAAGCCAGCCAGACGTTATTTTTCAGCGCTACGGAGAGGAACATGCACAGGGCAAAGCCAATCAGCGGCAGGCAGACGAACAGCTTGCGTTTACCGGTGCGGTCAGAGAGAGAAGAGAACAGGAACATCCCGGCAATTGCGCCAACGTACGGCAGAATGGCGAGCATACCGACCTGTCCCATGCTGCTGTGCGTCAACTCTTTGAGGATGGTCGGCAGCCACAGGGTGTAACCGTAAATCCCGGTCTGGTAGAAGAAATTCAGTGCGATCAACTGCCACATGGTTTTATCGGACAGCACCGCGCCCAGAGAGGCATTTTTGACTTCGGTTCCGGCAATGGCTTTTTGCTCGGCGGCCAGCGTTTCAACGAGGTAATTTTTCTCGGCGTCAGAGATCCAGCGTGCTTCCTGCGGTCGGTCGTAAACGGTATAGGCCCACAGCACCAGGACCACAATGGAGAGTAAACCTTCAATAATGAACAGCCAGCGCCAGTCGAGCACGGTGATGATCCAACCCGAGAGCGGGGCGGTAATGATCCCGGCAATCGGCACAAACATAATCACAATCGCATTGGCGCGACCGCGCTCGGCGTCGGGGAACCAGTTGCTGATCATCGTCAACACAACCGGCAGCATGCCGCCTTCGGCAACGCCGAGTAAAAAGCGCAAAACCAGCAGTTGATACTGATTAGTGATCAATCCTGTCAAAACGGAAATAACCGCCCAGGCAACCAACGACCAGCCGATAAATTTCTTGCCGCTACCGTGTACGGCAATTTTTCCGCCGGGAACCTGTAAAAACAGATAACCGATAAAGAAAATACCGCCAGCCAGTCCCGCCATGGTGGCGGAAATACCTAATTCGGCGTCCATGCCGCCCGGCATCGCAAATGCGATATTAACGCGGTCCATATAAGAAATAATACAGGCGATGAGAATGGGTGGAATAATTCGCAGCCAGCGCTGACGGGGTATATCTTTGAGTGTAGGGCGAGAGGTCATGTTCATATTAATATTCTCGTAGAGTAGTATGTTATTTTTATAATTTTGTTTTGTTTAATGCAGCGATACCGTCGCGCAATATTGCTACGCGATGATCCACATCTGCATTGGCATTTATTTCCAGTAATTTAATACCGGCAAATTGCAATGGCTCGGTTCCTGCGCAGGCGAATAATTCGCGGGCATGGTCGGTGGTCATCAAGCTTTGCGGGCAGAAAGGAGCAAACGGCGCGTGTAAGTCCTGCCACTCGCCATACTCTCCCGTGATTGTGGTGCCGGAAAACATCAGCGCGCCCAATTTACCGGCCTGTTGGACCTGCTGCGTGTGGGTCAGCGGTAGGGCGAGGTTCTGCCCTTCAATGGCCGATCGCGCCCAGTTAATGCACACGCTGATGTCATATCCGGTTATTGCGTCCAGCACGTTTTCTAACGGCAAAAAGCCTTTGCGTGGCGCAGGGCCCGTCATGGCATCGCAATGCTCCAGCACCAGATCGCAGGACCAGTCCCAGTGGGTAATTTCTTTCAGTGAACGAGCGAACGCGTCGGTGGCCTGGGCGACGTTCGGGTTGCCTGCCAGCGGGGCAGCGTGCAACTCCAGCGCGATCACTTTTCCGCCATTGGTTGCATTGATATGGTTGATTTTCTGGTGCAGATGGCGGTAATACGCCACACAGGCTTTACGCTGATCTTCGTCGCTGGAGGCCAACCCGAAACCACCCTCAGTACCGCGGCGGCGCATGGTTTCCATAATGGCCGTGACCACGATTTGCCAGTCGCCCGGCGTATGGCGCAATAACCATTCGTCGCCCAACGGATGCAGATGTTCAAGGCAGGGCTGTTCCAGTCCGCGAATATCCGGGGTATCGGAGAGCTGCCGCCAGAATTCCTTCTCTTCCTCTTCACTCTTTTGGTGAAATGAGGGTGCACAGGGGTACGCACCGATAATATAACCGGTTGTATTAGCTTTCATTTTTTGTGCTCCTTTTATAAAACTGAAATAGCAACCTTCACGACTATTTTGCGGATCGGTGTGGCGACAGTTTTATGACATCCCGGACGATGAACATCCTGCGGGAAAAATATGGCGTAACTTCCCGGAGTCATTTCAATAAAAGATTCATGTTCACTGGCGTGATAAAAAATAATATCGCGCTGTTCTAATAACGCTTCGCTGATTTCATTATTTCCGGTATCAATAGCGATACCGATTTTTTCTTCACCCCAGGCTAAAAACTGAATATCAAGATAGCGGCGATGCACTTCCGGGCGATTTTCGGCTGGGTCACGGGTAGTTAAATCGATAATCTGCGCGAAGATATGTTTACCGTCTATCTCCACCACGCCCGGCTCCAGTTTGCGGAAATCCGTGGTGCGCAGAAAATCGAGCGCCCTTTCAATCGCTGCGGGCAAACGACACGGATTAGGCTGAGCAATATGTCCAAAGATCATGGTGTTGCTCCTTACAGCGACTGAATTTTTGCCCAGACACTGTCATCAATGGTGATGCCGTTTTGGCGATTTTCTGCCAGTAGCTTTGTAAACTCGTGGCCCGGCAGACGAACAGGCGTGTTTTCATCAGCGCGTTCGGCGGTGGTGATGAAATCCATAATCCGCTGTAGTTTGGCATCGCGGGTGGCGCCATCGATTAGCTTATCCACTTCAATGGCGATGAAAATCTGTGAAACGCCATATTCATCGCTGTTATCCTGGGTGACTTCCGCCACGGAGGAACCGTCAGAAAGCAGGGTGGCAATCATATCCAGCACAATCGACAGGCCTGAACCTTTCCAGTAACCCATTGGTAAAATGCGGCGATTTTTTTCGATAACGCCCGGCTCTTTGGTGAGATTGCCTTCATCGTCAAAACCACCGTCTACCGGCAGTTCGCGACCAGCCAGGCGATTCACTTCCAGCATGCCGTAGGAGAACATCGACATCGACATATCAACCATGGTGATTGGCGTGGAGGGGATCGCGACAATCAGCGGGTTAGTACCAATACGGCACTCTTTCGAACCCCATGGCGGCATGACGGCAATCGAGTTGGTCCAGCAGATACCAATGTACCCTTTCTCTGCCGCCTGCCAGCCATAGCTGCCGCCGCGCATCCAGTGGTTGGCGTTACGCAGCGCGACCAGGCCAATGCCGTGATCGGAAGCCAACTCAATAGCTCTGTCCATCATCTTTTTCGCCGTCAGGTTGCCGATCGAACGCTGGGCATCCCATTGTTCAATCGCCCCCAGGCTGGTAATGCGCTGCGGTTTGGCCTCAGGAATGATGTCGCCGTTATCCAGTTGCTGAATGAAACGGGGGAAGCGATTCACGCCGTGCGAATAAACGCCGGACTCGGTGGTGCGCGCAAACATTTCGGCACAGGCATCGGCGGTTTCAACGGCGATACCGCGTGCCAGCAGTACCCGATTGAACGCATCTTTCAACTGCTCAAAAGTGACTTTCATTCCTGTTTCCTTGTTTAAGTTTGATCGCTTTTTTATCTCTAAATTTCACTATGCGAAATCTGATTTCAAATATAGCGATCAAATTTTGACAGATCAACGGGGTGGTCTATTTTTTAAAATCATCAAAATCAAATAGTTGTGTTTTTTCGGTTCAGATCGTGAACTGAAACACACTTTGCGCTACCATCAGAGCGCGACGAAAAGGGGAGCGGAAGCGATGGGCACCAAAGAGAGTGAAATGACGCAAGATAAAGAGAGGCCAGCCGGAAGTCAGAGCCTGTTCCGTGGTTTGATGTTGATTGAGATCCTGAGCAACTATCCGAATGGGTGTCCGCTGGCCCATTTGTCTGAACTGGCCGGGCTGAACAAAAGTACCGTGCATCGACTCCTGCAAGGCCTTCAGTCATGCGGATACGTCACGCCCGCACCCGCTGCGGGCAGTTATCGGTTGACCACTAAATTTATCGCCGTGGGACAAAAGGCGCTGTCGTCACTGAATATCATCCATGTTGCCGCACCGCACCTTGAAGCGCTGAATATCGCCACTGGCGAAACGATCAACTTCTCCAGTCGTGAAGATGACCATGCGATTCTGATTTATAAGCTGGAGCCGACGACAGGCATGCTGCGTACCCGCGCCTATATCGGCCAACATATGCCGCTGTACTGCTCCGCGATGGGCAAAATTTACATGGCGTTTGGGCATGCGGATTACGTGGAGTCCTACTGGGAGAGCCATCAGGATCTGATTCAGCCGCTGACCCGCAATACCATTACCGGTCTACCGGCGATGTACGATGAACTGGCACAGATCCGCGAAAGCAGTATGGCGATGGATCGGGAAGAGAACGAGCTGGGGGTATCCTGTATTGCCGTGCCGGTGTTTGATATTCATGGCCGGGTGCCCTACGCGGTATCAATTTCACTCTCGACATCGCGACTTAAGCAGGTAGGGGAAAAGAATCTACTCAAGCCGCTGCGTGAAACCGCACAGGCCATTTCAAATGAGCTGGGCTTTACCGTTCGCGATTAGGCGCATGCCAGGCGTCGTTCAGACACCTGACACTATTTAACCGTTTCCCCTGTCCGATCAAAGCGACAGGGGCAGTCTCTCTGGCAATCTGAAGTTTTCATGCAGAAGGAGGGGGCTATGAACGAGTTTATTATGGCGGATGCGGCAAAATGTATTGGGTGTCGTACCTGTGAAGTTGCCTGCGTCGTCGCGCATCAGCAAAACCAGGACTGTGCGTCGGTCTCTTCTTCTGCGTTTGTCCCGCGGATTCGGGTGATCAAAGACGATGCCTTTACAACGGCAGTCGCCTGCCATCAATGTGAAGATGCTCCCTGCGCGAATGTATGTCCAACGCACGCTATTCGCCGTGAACATGGACATATCTTCGTTGAACAAACACGATGTATTGGTTGTAAAAGCTGTATGCTGGCCTGTCCGTTTGGGGCAATGAATGTTGTCGCCCGCTCATCGCGGGTGCAGGCGATAAAATGCGATTTGTGCTGGCATCGCGAAACGGGGCCTGCGTGTGTTGAAGCTTGCCCGACAAGTGCGTTGCAGTGCGTAAGCGAGAATCAGATCGCGCAGCTAAACTGTGAAAGGCGTAGCCGTACGGCGTTTTCTACCTTTTGAACATTGAGCAAGGACGCATAATTATGGCATCAAACAAGCAAGCGTATCTCGCCGCTGCGAACAACGGTCTGTTTAAAACGGACTCCGAGTTTGTAGCGACCCCGCCACAACCCGTTACCCTTGAAGCGTTACAGGCGCGTGTGGAGGGGCAGACGCTATTTCCGGAGCTGTTGTCACGTATTGACGAAGAGAAAGAAGAACTGCATCTGACCTTTACCGCAGGCGGTGAGCTTTATCTTTATCGCGTTTCTCTCTTTAGCTGTGAGCACGATCCTTCCGCCCTGGAATACGTCCCTGGCGCACGTTCTGTTGCACCGGAAGTACTTTCTGAGATGGCAGAATATCGCCAGCGAATCTCAGTCACGACCCGTTTTAGTAATGATGTTTTCCTGAGCTGGCAGCAGGCGATCAAAATTGTGGGACTGTTGGTGCCGGACCTGCTGGTGGCCCAGGACGCTAGCGCAGGCGGTAGGCTGTTTTCCCGCGAGCGGTTACTGTTTGAAGCGCGTTTTCCGGCGCGGCCGCGTGCAGATACACTGTATGCGATCCACGCCGTTCACGATGATGAAAACGATCATTACTGGTTGCACACGCATGGCCTGCGGCGGTTGGGTTTACCGGAGTGCGAGGTGATTATTCACCAGCCGGTGGAAAATCTGGGCAGCATTGGCTACATGATTGAAGCGTTTGTGAATATCTGTATTGACGATCGCGGCATGTATTGTAATGAACCGCTGATGCTGGCGCGAACTCACGAAGGCGAGCAGTATATTGTGGCCATTCCCTGGGAACAGGGACTTAGCGTGATCGAACATGGCGGCAACCTGAACCTGTTGCCTGAGATCGCAGAGAGGGTGGGTGATATCTCAGATTTACCTTCCGGGCGTTTTTCCGGCGATCTGGCCGATCGGGAAGATGAGCATAATGGCCCGTCGTGCCTGTTGTTCCGTCTAGCCGATGAGCGTGGCGGCATTGGCAGCGTGATTGACGGTGGGCTGGGTGGCGATCAAGTGATGTTCATGAAAAGTATCGCATTGTCGGATAGCGATGCGCAAAAAGCGCAAATGCGCTGGCCTTATTTCCAGCATATTTTTGAGACGCAGCATAATGAAATATCAGCGCCCCTTGTCAAAATCGGTGTTCCCTACGGCGATGACGATAAGCGCGAACATATGTGGTTTATGTTGCAGAACATCGCTGATGAACATCTGACAGGCGTATTAACCAATCAGCCGTATTACGTGCATCATATGCAGGAAGGCGAGCAATATACGTTACCGTTTACACTGCTCAGTGACTGGCGCATTTATCATCCGCGGGGAGTGTTTACCCCAGATAATATTTTCGAGCTGATATCGCACAGTTCGTGATGCTAGCGCCCGATACAAAACGGTATCGGGCGACAAAAATCAGCTGCTCCCTTCGCTCCAGGCGCGCTCGATCTCTTCCGCCAGAATCTTCACCCCTGCTTCGATTTTCTCCGGCTCCGGAACGTAGTTCATCCGCATGCACTGATGGGTATGCGGCCAGGGTTTATCCAGACCCGGGAAGAAGTAGTCACCGGGAACCATCAGTACGCCGCGCGCTTTCAGGCGCTGATACAGCAGCTCGGTGGTGATCGGCAAATCTTTAAACCATAACCACAGGAAAATCGCGCCTTCCGGTTTATGAATCAGGCAGCGATCTTCAGACAAATAGCGGCGAATGATCGCAATCGTCTCCTGAACACGCTGATAATAAAACGGTTTGATTACCGTTTCGGAGAGGCGCAGCAGATCGTTACGTTTAATCATCTCGCACATCATTGCCGGCCCCATTCCGCCAGGCGCGAGGCTGATGATGCCGTTCATATTGGTGATGGCGGTGATGATTTTTTCATTCGCGATGATGATGCCGCAGCGGGAGCCTGGCAGGCCCAGCTTCGAAAGGCTCATGCACAGCACAATGTTGGGGTTCCACAGCGGGCGCGCTTCGCTAAAGATGATGCCGGGGAACGGTACGCCATAGGCGTTATCAATCACCAGCGGGATCCCATGCTGGTTGGCCAGCCGGTCCAGCTTCATCAGCTCTTCGTCGGTGATCACGTTGCCTGTCGGATTCGTCGGACGAGACACGCAAATCATCCCCGTCTCTTCACCAATATGCAGGTGTTCAAAATCAACGTGATACTTAAACTGGCCTTCCGGTAACAGTTCGATGTTTGGGCGCGCGGAGACAAAGAGTTCCTCTTCCAGCCCGGAATCGGCATAACCAATGTATTCCGGGGCTAACGGGAACAACACTTTTTGCGTTGTGCCGTCGGCGCGACGTCCGGCGAACAGATTGAATAAGTAGAAAAACGCGCTCTGACTGCCATTTGTCAGAGCAATATTTTGTGGCTCGATATCCCAACCCTGCTTCTCACGTAGCAGTTTCGCCAGCTCAGACAGTAGCTCGGTTTTTCCTTGTGGACCGTCATAATTACAAAGCGCATCAGTGGCTTTGCCGTTTTCCAGCATATCTGCCAGCAGAGACTGAAAGTAATTTTGCATCTCTGGAATTTGCGCCGGATTACCGCCGCCAAGCATGATGGCGCCTGGGGTGCGTAAACCGTCGTTGAGGTCCTCCATCAGGCGTGTGATGCCTGAATGGCGGGTGAATTTGTCGCCAAAAAGTGAGAATGTCATAGCAGGTGGTCTGTCGAACTGAGTAGTAAAGTGGCTAACCATAGCGCTACCCATGGCAGGGTGCAAATCGGGGGCATCAGGTTGGATTGAGGTTTTGTGCTGTAGATTTTTATCTGGCTGGTTTTTTATGTTGAATCAGGCTTCCCGCTGCGTGCACAGCGAGAAGCCGGGCGCGTCAGGGCTGACCGGCCCACACCACCATCACTTTGTCGTCGCCATGTTCGCGGATAAATCCGTATCCCTGCTTCAGGGTCAGCGTGGTTTGTTTACCGGCGCCAATGGCGGGATGTCTGGCCCTGAACTGGCCGATACGTTGCCAGTGTGCGACGCTGGCGGCAGATTTCCCGGTCACATCCTGCCAGTTCATCTCCGAGCGCGTCCCCTGTAATGGATCTGAGCCGGTTGGGCCAAAGGGGCGGGCCGACTCGTCGCCATAAAAGAGTTGTACCGCGCCAGGCGCCAGCAGCAATAGCTCGGCGGCTTTGTCTCCACCTTCGCGGAACAGACGTGTATCGTGCGAGGAGAGATAGCTCAGAACGTTAAAGTCCTGTAGTTTATCCGCCATCTGCTGCCAGGTGGGGTCCATATTCGCCAGACACTCGACGGCTTTTGCCGCTTGCTCCTGGTAGTCGAAATTGATCATCGCATCGAAGCCGTGACGGTAATAGTCGCTTTGCATCACGCCGTGGCCCCAGGCCTCGCCGGTCATCCAGAAGGGTTTATCATCCAGCGCTTTGTCAGGGTTGGCTTTCTTCCATTCGACCAGCGCCGCGCTGGCCTGTGTTTTTAGCTGCTGCCAGGCGGGAAGTTCGACGTGTTTAGCGGTATCGACCCGAAAGCCGTCAATCCCGTAATCACGCACCCACTGACTGAGCCAGTGCGTCAGATAATCCCGGGGCGTGTATCCGGCGATAGCTTTAGCGTGCGTATCCGGCTTGTGCTGATAAAAATGTGGCAGCCCGGAGGGCCTGGTGGATTCGGTTTTCAGGTCGGGCAGGAAGGCCAGCGACATGGTGAGGTCGTCAAAGCCAGGATTGTCGTAATCGCCAATATCGGTGCGGATCCAGTTTTTCCCCCACCATTTTTCCCAGCCGGCTTTATCGCTGAAGTTGATGTAATCATTAAAGCTGTGCCAGCTCTGCCCGGCGGCCGGTTTCCAGTCAGTCCAGCGTTCGCCGAGCGTTTTTTTCAGCTCATCGCCCGATAAGTACAGCGCCCCAAACTGATATTCCTGCATATCCGCCAGGGTGGCGTAGCCGGTATGGTTCATTACCACATCAAACAGAACACGGATGCCGCGCTGATGTGCGCCATCAACCAGCGCGCGCAGGTCTGCTTCGTCACCCATATTGGCATCGAGCGTGGTCCAGTCCTGAGTGTAGTAGCCGTGGTAAGCGTAGTGAGGGAAGTCGCCTTTGGTGCCACCACCGACCCAGCCGTGGATTTGCTCAAACGGCGCACTGATCCACAGGGCGTTGACGCCCAGTTGTTGCAGGTAGTCGAGTTTGCTGGCGAGCCCGCGCAAATCGCCGCCGTGGAAGGTGCCAATTTCCTGCATGCCGTCGCTGCGACGCCCATAGCTGTGGTCGTTACTCGGATCGCCATTTACAAAGCGGTCCGTCAGGACGAAATACACCGTGGCGTTATGCCAGTCAAAAGCGGCAGGGGCATCAGTTTCCGCCCGTTCGAGCAGCAACAGCCCGTTACTGGTTGCGGCGGGCTGCAGGGTAATCGCCCCGTTTTTTACCGTCGCGGTTTGCTGGCTGTAGAAATCACGTACCACGGCACCTTCCGGGAAGGTCTGGCTCACGTTCAGCGTGACCGGCGCACCGTCCCATTTCGGGCACTGGCGAATCTGGGTCGTGACAGGGTCTGCGGCGCTTTTTACCGAGAGCATCAGCGTTGGCGTACCGGAGCGGGTATCCACTTCCAGCGTGTAATCGCCGTCTTTGAATAAGCGCCACTGCGGCGGAGCGCCTTCACACGGTTTTAGCGACAGCATCTGGTTGAGTTTTATCGCATCGGCGGGCTGCCAGCACTGTTGGTCAAAATTCAGGGTTAAAGGACGAGTACCCTTCGTCAACGCTGCATGGCTGACGAATTTACCCGTACCTTCCGCTTCGAAGGTCGGTAGTCCCTGAGAAGTCCATGATGAAGCGATGGCAATGCCGGGTATGAGCGCCAGCGCAACGGCGGCAAGTTTCATAATGCTGTCCTTGATGCTGCGATTTTCGCCAGTTTGCCAGTGAAATCAGGCCGGAAACTCCTCCTTAGAGTCGATTCCGCCAGGAGGAGAAGTGAGGGTGAGTTAACGCGCGCAAAAAACAAACTGATTTTGCGATAACCCCCACATTTTCTTCGAATTAATGGCACCCCGAACCGTTAATGCGTGACATAGTTTCAGAATTGGACTATTCCTTTGGGTGCTCTTGACAGCTATTTTTGATATGATTTGAGATTCATCTCTCATTTTTGTGAAAAATATAAGGTGTTGGAATGTATAAATCCGACCAGGAGACCTAATGATATTGACTCCCATTCGACGATATGGGGCAATGATTCTTATGTTACTCACCGTTGCATTTTCGGGTGAGGTGCTGGCAAAGACACACACGGCGACAACGAGTCACAAGCCCCAGATAACCAAGGCAAGTAATAAACAGGTTAGCAGTAAACAAGAGTATTCTCGCAATAGTGCAAAGAGTAGTTCACTTCCTGATTTGCGAAAATACCCTTCCGGAACACCAAGGAAAAAAGCATTTCTCCGGACGGTTATGCCTTATATTACCAGTCAAAATGCTGCCATTACGGCGGACCGTAACTGGCTGATTTCAAAACAGTACCAGAACCGCTGGTCACCGACTGAGCGTACGCGGATGAAAGACATCGCGAAGCGCTACAAAGTGAGCTGGTCTGGTAACACGCGTAAAATTCCGTGGAATACGCTGCTTGAGCGCGTAGACATTATCCCGACCAGTATGGTGGCAACCATGGCTGCGGCCGAAAGCGGCTGGGGCACGTCGAAGCTGGCGCGCAGCAACAACAACCTGTTTGGCATGAAATGTGGCAAAGGTCGTTGTAACAATGCACCAGGTAAGGTGAAAGGCTACTCACAGTTTGAATCGGTGAAAGAGTCGGTGAATGCTTACGTCATCAACCTGAACACGCATCCGGCTTACTCTTCCTTCCGTAAGTCACGCGCGCAGCTGCGTAAAGCCGACCAGGAAGTCACCGCTACCGCGATGATCCATAAGCTGAAGGGTTACTCCACTAAGGGACAGAGCTACAACAACTATCTGTTCGCAATGTATCAGGATAACCAGCGTTTAATCGCCGCGCATATGTAATTTCGCGTGCTGATCCGGTCTACAAGTCATCTCGTAGGCCGGATCAGACGAAGTCGCCATCCGGTAATGATCCTCACAGCAACACTTCACTGTTCACATCGCGATACTCTTTTGGCGTCGTGTCGTACTCTTTCTTGAAGACCGAATAGAAATACTGCAGAGACGGATAGCCGCACATCTGTGAAATTTCGTTGATTGAAAGCGTGGTAGAAATCAACAGGCTACGCGCTTTTTCCAGCTTTTCGGCATGAATCACAGCGTGGATAGTCTCGCCGACCTCTTCTTTAAAGCGCTTCTCCAGGTTCGAGCGTGAGATTCCTACTGAATCCAGCACCTGTTCAACCTTAATACCTTTACAGGCATGATTACGGATAAAGTGCATCGCCTGAATGACCGCCGGGTCGGTTAAGGAACGGTAGTCGGTTGAGCGACGTTCAATGACACGCACCGGAGGAACCAGAATGCGTTGCAGCGGCAGTTCCTCGTTCGCCAGTAAACGGTGCAGGAGTTTAGCAGCCTGATATCCCATCTGCCTGGCTCCCTGAGCCACGGATGACAGCGCCACCCGGGACAGGTAGCGGGTCAATTCTTCGTTGTCTATTCCTATCACGCACAGTTTTTCCGGTACCGGAATATGCAGGTGTTCGCAGACTTGCAGGACGTGTCGTGCCCGCGCGTCGGTAACGGCGATAATACCGGTTTGCGGCGGCAGAGTTTGTAGCCAGTCCGCCAGTCGATTTTGCGCGTGCTGCCAGTTCTCCGGCGCGGTTTCCAGCCCCTGATAGACGACACCGCGGTACTTCTCTTTGGCAACCAACTGGCAAAACGCATATTCACGTTCCGCGGCCCAGCGTTTACCGCTTGAGGAGGGCAGGCCGTAAAATGCAAAGCGGTTAACTCCCTTCTCTTTCAGATGCAGGAAAGCGCTTTCTACCAACGCGTGGTTGTCGGTGGCGATGTAATGTACCGGTGGGTAATCTTGCTCCAGATGGTAAGAACCTCCAACGCCGATGATGGGAACATCGACATCGGCAAGTAATTGCGCAATGTCATCATCGTCATAATCAGCAATAACGCCGTCGCCTAACCAGTCTTTAATATTATCGATACGGGCGCGGAAGTCTTCCTCAATGAATATATCCCACTCGGATTGCGATGCCTGTAAATATTCACCCACTCCTTCTACCACCTGGCGGTCGTAGGCTTTATTGGCATTAAATAGCAGAGTGATGCGGTGACGTTTATCAAACATAAGAACCTGTCCTGGAAAGGTTAACGTGGGCCTGTCGATACTAGCAAAACCGCAGGTACGACTGCTTGATGAAGCGTGACAAATTTCTTATTTGCCTGGCGCTACGCAAAATTCACATACTGTCAGCGGGATGACAATTGTCATTTTTTATCTACGCATTACGGTTTTTTGTTTAATGGCTAACCTTCGATCGCGATCGCTTTTTTATTTCTTTTTTCAGCGCGTTTTTTTGGGAGCCAGCGCACGTTTGGGTATTCTCTTAATAGCGGTGTGAAATAACGTAATTGAGCAATAAATCAGGAAATTCCAGTATAGCTATATCACAGTTTACTTGCCGTATTACCTGATTATGGAGCTTATTATGCCGGCTTATTTTGACCAACTCGATCGTGTTCGTTTTGAAGGCACTCAATCCACCAACCCGCTCGCATTCCGCCATTACAACCCTGACGAAATCGTGTTGGGCAAGCGCATGGAAGATCATCTGCGTTTTGCGGCCTGCTACTGGCATACCTTCTGCTGGAACGGTGCGGATATGTTCGGTATGGGGGCTTTCGATCGCCCATGGCAGCAGCCTGGTGAAGCACTGGCGCTGGCGAAACGCAAAGCGGATGTGGCATTTGAGTTCTTCCACAAGCTGAACGTGCCTTATTACTGCTTCCATGACGTGGATGTTTCGCCGGAAGGCGCGTCTTTGAAAGAGTATAAAAACAACTTTGCGCAGATGGTTGATGTGCTGGCGGCAAAACAGGAACAGAGTGGTGTGAAGCTACTGTGGGGAACGGCAAACTGCTTCACCAACCCACGCTACGGCGCGGGCGCGGCCACGAACCCGGATCCGGAAGTGTTCAGCTGGGCCGCCACGCAGGTGGTTACGGCTATGGATGCCACGCATAAGCTCGGCGGCGAAAACTACGTTCTGTGGGGCGGTCGTGAAGGCTATGAAACACTGTTGAATACCGATCTGCGTCAGGAACGTGAGCAGATTGGCCGCTTCATGCAACTGGTGGTGGAACACAAACACAAAACCGGTTTCCAGGGCACTTTGCTTATTGAACCGAAACCGCAGGAACCGACCAAACACCAGTACGACTACGATGCGGCGACCGTGTACGGATTCCTCAAGCAGTTCGGTCTGGAAAAAGAGATCAAACTGAATATCGAAGCCAACCACGCCACGCTGGCAGGCCACTCGTTCCATCACGAAATTGCTACCGCCATCGCGCTGGGTCTGTTTGGTTCTGTCGATGCCAACCGTGGTGACGCACAGCTGGGCTGGGATACAGACCAGTTCCCTATCAGCGTCGAAGAGAATGCACTGGTGATGTATGAAATCCTGAAAGCGGGCGGCTTCACCACCGGCGGCCTGAACTTTGATGCCAAAGTGCGTCGTCAGAGTACCGATAAATACGATTTGTTCTATGGTCATATTGGCGCGATGGATACCATGGCGCTGTCGCTGAAAATTGCGGCCCGTATGATTGAAGACGGTGGTCTGGATCAACGCGTGGCTAAACGCTATGCCGGTTGGAATGGTGAGCTGGGCCAGCAAATTCTGAAAGGACAGATGACGCTGACGGAAATTGCGCAGTACGCTGAGCAACACAACCTGGCGCCGGTGCACCAGAGTGGTCATCAGGAATTGCTGGAAAATCTGGTAAACCATTATTTGTTCGACAAATAACGGATCTCTGAGAACGTCGGTAAGCCCGGTCAGCTCGCGCTACCGGGCCTTTCTTTAAGGAACGATGCCCTATGTATATCGGGATAGATCTAGGTACATCAGGCGTAAAGGCTATTCTGCTCAATGAGCAGGGCGATGTGGTCGCTTCGCACACGGAGAAACTCACCGTCTCGCGGCCTCATCCGTTATGGTCTGAACAAGACCCTGAGCAGTGGTGGCGGGCAACGGATCGTGCGGTGACAGCGCTGGGCCAGCAGCATTCACTTCGCGAAGTGAAAGCGCTGGGGATTGCCGGACAAATGCACGGCGCCACGCTACTGGACGAGCAACGGAAGGTATTGCGTCCGGCTATCCTGTGGAATGATGGACGCTGCGCTGAAGAGTGCGTGATGCTCGAGAACCTGGTTCCGCAGTCGCGCGCCATCACCGGCAACCTGATGATGCCTGGCTTTACCGCGCCAAAGCTACTGTGGGTGCAGCGCCACGAACCGGAGATTTTCAGCCGGGTTGATAAAGTCCTGCTGCCGAAAGATTACCTGCGCCTGCGTATGACTGGCGATTTTGCCAGCGATATGTCTGATGCGGCAGGTACGATGTGGCTGGATGTCGCGAAGCGTGACTGGAGTGATGTCATGCTGGCCGCCTGTAAGCTGACTCGTGCGCATATGCCTGCGCTCTATGAAGGCAGCGATATTACCGGAACATTGTTGCCAGAGGTCGCCCACGCCTGGGGTATGCAGGAGGTTGCGGTGGTTGCCGGCGGCGGCGATAACGCGGCGGGAGCAGTGGGTGTGGGCATGATGAATGCCGGTCAGGCGATGTTATCGCTGGGTACTTCCGGGGTCTATTTTGCGGTCAGCGACGGCTTTCTCAGCAAACCGGAAAGCGCAGTCCACAGCTTTTGCCATGCCTTGCCTGAACGATGGCATCTGATGTCCGTGATGCTTAGTGCGGCGTCCTGCCTGGACTGGGCGGCAAAATTAACCGGAATGGCGAGCGTTCCTGCGTTGATTGCTGCTGCGCAAGAGGCGGATGAACACGCTGAGCCGGTCTGGTTTTTACCCTATCTGTCCGGGGAACGTACGCCGCACAACAACCCACAGGCAAAGGGCGTATTTTTCGGTCTGACGCATCAGCACGGGCCGGCGGAACTGGCGCAGGCGGTGCTGGAAGGCGTGGGTTTTGCGCTGGCTGATGGTATGGACGTGGTTCATGCCTGCGGCGTGCAGCCCGCCAGCATCACGCTGATTGGCGGCGGGGCGCGCAGCGAATACTGGCGTCAGATGCTGTCTGACATCAGCGGATTGCAGCTGGATTACCGTACCGGCGGCGATGTCGGTCCTGCACTCGGCGCGGCGCGACTGGCGCAAATTGCCATGAATCCGCAGCGGGCTTTATCAGACCTTCTGCCTCAGCTTACGCTGGAACAAGCGCATTATCCGGATGCCGGGCGCCACGCGCTTTACCAACAGCGTCGGGAAACCTTCCGCCAAATCTATCAGCAATTAAAACCGCTGATGTCCTGACCCTAAATCCCCTCTGGTAAACAGCGGGGATTTATCAAATATATATTTCAATCTAATAAATAATTAGCGCGCATGAATTTATTCTGAAAGTCCGGCGTAGTGGCATTTTTCTGTGTTGTCTTTAGCGGGTTATTCATATTGTATCCATGATGGATAAGGAGATCCCAATGAAGACGACAAGGCTGTTGCCATGGATATTATTCCTCTCTGGCGCGTTGATTTACGTTATTGGCTTATGGCGAGCATGCCCGTTATTGAGCGGCAAAGGCTATTTTTTTGGTGCGCTGATGACGGGGATGTTTGTGACGTACGCTTATCAGCGTGCTGAAAATCTCAATCAGAACGACGAACGCTTCGCTTCCGTGTGTCAGATGGTGGCGCTCATAACGATCGGATTGTTGCTGGTGGGGGTGTGGAATACCCCGTTAGCACCCATCGAAATGGGGCTGTACCCGGCGGCATTCTTTGTGTGTTTACTGGGGCAAGTTTTACTCATGCGCCCAGCAGAATATTTATCTAAAGGACAGGAACTCTAAATGGAAAACAGGACATCAACTTATTCACCCGCATTTAGCATTGTGTCGTGGGTCGCGCTGCTAGGCGGTATTGTGGTTTATCTGTTGGGGTTGTGGAACGCCGATATGCAGTTGAACGAAAAGGGGTATTACTTTGCTGTTTTGGTGCTTGGTTTGTTTTCTGCTGCGTCTTATCAAAAAACGGTACGGGATAAATATGAAGGGATCCCGATTACGCCGATTTACTACGTAACCTGCCTGGCCGCGTTTGTTATTGCGGTGGCGTTGTTGGTTATCGGTTTGTGGAATGCCACGCTGCTGCTAAACGAGAAAGGATTTTATGGCCTGGCCTTCTTTTTGAGCCTGTTTGGTACCGTTGCGGTACAGAAAAATATCCGTGATGGTGGTTTGGATCAATCAAAAGAAACGCCAGCAGTAGCGGAAGATTTTACAGTATGATCGCTTGCCCTCGATGGTTACCGATCGAGGGCTTTTCTTTTTAGCTCACCAGCCTGCGCGTATCGATACGCTGCAACAGTATGGACAACAGTAAACTACCAGCCAGCGTAGCGCTGAAAATCCACAGCATATCCAGCGGTGGCCAACTCTTGAGTTCAAGGCCGTTGGTGCGCAGCGCGTGAATGATCAGCGCATGAAAGCCATAAATGCCCAGCGAGTGGCGGGAAATAAGGCCCAGTACCGGCAAAGTGCGCGTGCTGAGCGTATTTTTGACCAGCGTCAGGAGCGAGGCGGCGCAAATAAATACTGCCGGACCGCAGTAGAGGTACCAGGTATCGGCAAAATTGCCTCGCCAGCGCAGTTCATGCAACGTGCCCCGAGAAATAATAAACACCGCGGTGATGAACAACGCCGCACAGAGCCAGGTGAGCACGCGCTTTTGCGTATCCATCATGCCAATCGCCCGACCCAGCAGGCCGTACACGATGTAATAGAAAGTGTCGCCACTGATGTACAGATTGATGGGCAGCCATTCAAAACCGCCAATTTTTTGCGAGACGGTGTTGGGATTGGCAATCACCCCAATCACTACCATGAGCGCCAGCAGCATCTTGCCGCTGATATTTTTCACCTGTATCAGCGGTGAAACCAGGTAGATGACGGCGATCGCGAAGAAAAACCACAGGTGATAGAACACCGGCTTTTGCAGCAGGTTTTTCAGCGACAGCCCGGCGTTGATCGAGGTAAACAGCAGGATATAGGCCAGCGCCACGCTGCTGTAAAACAAAATGCAGAGCGCGATGCGCGTGAAATGGCGCGGTTTGGCGCTGCGCTCGCCAAAAAACAGGTAGCCAGAAATCATAAAGAACAGAGGGACGCTGACGCGAGAGGCTGAATTGAGCACATTGGCCAGATCCCAATTCAGCGGGCTGACGCTTTGCGCATTGGTGATGTACCAGGTCGTGGTGTGGATCATCACGACCATGAGACAGGCTATCCCGCGCAGGTTATCAATCCAGAAAATTTTGGGCTGCATCAGTTCCTCTGTATCCGTTAAAAAAAGTCTGACCGAAATTTTGCGCGCGTAGCTCACTGGAATAATCCGAGTTCTTACGCTAAAGCTTGAGATGGTCTGATGAGATTCTCAAAATAGGATCCGTTTCCAGACACTAATAATAAGACTGACCAGCAAACCAGGCGGTAATAAAATGATGATGAAGTATTTCTTTCCCGCGATCGCTACCCTCATGCTGGTAGCGTGCGCTAACACACAGCCGCCTGCACCCGCGCAGAAGGCGCAAAAGGTTAAGGTCAGTGCCACACGCTCGCTGGATATGGAGTCGCTGTGCAAAAATGAGGCGGCACAACTTTATAACACCGGCGCGCAGAAAATTGATATCTCCGGCCTGGAACAATTCCAGGGCAGCTATGAGATGCGTGGTTCGACCTTCCGTAAAGAGAGTTTTGTCTGCTCTTTTGATGCAGACGGGCAGTTTTTGCACCTTTCCATGCGCTAAGTTCCCCCTTTTTCCCGTTTCGTACTGTATATCTTGCAGCCAGCGGGTATACTGACCGCTTCCTTTAAATCCACACGTATCCAGCACGAAATAATATGCAAAAGTTTGATACCAGGACCTTCCAGGGCTTGATCCTGACCTTACAGGATTACTGGGCTCGCCAGGGCTGCACCATCGTTCAACCATTGGACATGGAAGTCGGCGCGGGCACATCTCACCCAATGACCTGCCTGCGTGCGCTGGGGCCGGAACCGATGGCGACTGCTTATGTGCAGCCTTCTCGTCGTCCGACCGATGGCCGCTATGGCGAAAACCCGAACCGCTTACAGCACTACTATCAGTTCCAGGTAGTGATTAAGCCGTCTCCGGACAACATTCAGGAGCTGTACCTGGGTTCTCTGAAAGAGCTGGGTATGGACCCGACCATTCACGATATCCGTTTCGTGGAAGATAACTGGGAAAACCCGACGCTGGGTGCCTGGGGTCTGGGTTGGGAAGTGTGGCTGAACGGCATGGAAGTGACGCAGTTCACCTACTTCCAGCAGGTTGGTGGTCTGGAGTGTAAACCTGTGACCGGGGAAATTACCTACGGTCTGGAACGTCTGGCCATGTACATTCAGGGCGTAGACAGCGTTTACGACCTGGTCTGGAGCGACGGCCCGCTGGGTAAAACCACTTACGGCGACGTGTTCCATCAGAACGAAGTGGAGCAATCCACCTACAACTTCGAATACGCCGACGTGGACTTCCTGTTCACCTGCTTCGAGCAGTACGAGAAAGAAGCACAGCAGTTGCTGGCGCTGGAAAATCCGCTGCCGCTGCCTGCGTATGAACGTATCCTGAAAGCCGCCCATAGCTTCAACCTGCTGGATGCGCGTAAAGCGATCTCCGTCACCGAGCGTCAGCGCTATATCCTGCGCATTCGCACCCTGACCAAAGCAGTGGCAGAAGCTTACTATGCTTCCCGTGAAGCCCTTGGCTTCCCGATGTGCAACAAAGACAAATAAGAGGCGGCCATGTCTGAGAAAACTTTTCTGGTGGAAATCGGCACTGAAGAGCTGCCACCAAAAGCACTGCGCAGCCTGGCTGAGTCCTTTGCTGCGAACGTTACTGCGGAGCTGGATAACGCTGGCATCGCGCACGGCAACGTGGAGTGGTTCGCCGCGCCGCGTCGTCTGGCGCTGAAAGTCGCGAATCTGGCACAAGCGCAACCTGACCGTGAAGTTGAAAAACGCGGCCCGGCCATTTCCCAGGCGTTTGACGCTGAAGGAAAACCGAGCAAAGCGGCAGAAGGTTGGGCGCGTGGCTGCGGCATTACGGTTGACCAGGCTGAGCGTCTGACCACCGACAAAGGTGAGTGGCTGCTGTATCGCGCGCATGTGAAAGGTGAAAGCGCTGAAGCGCTGCTGCCGAATATGATCGCCACCTCTTTGGCGAAACTGCCTATCCCGAAACTGATGCGCTGGGGCGCGTCTGACGTGCACTTCGTGCGTCCGGTTCACACCGTGACCCTGCTGCTGGGCGACAAAGTCATTCCGGCAACTATTCTGGGTATTCAGTCAGATCGCGTGATCCGCGGACATCGCTTTATGGGCGAGCCGGAATTCACCATCGATTCTGCCGATCAGTACCCAGAAATCCTGCGTGAGCGCGGCAAAGTGATTGCAGATTACGCTGAGCGTAAAGCGAAAATCAAAGCCGATGCTGAAGAAGCGGCGCGTAAGATTGGCGGTAACGCTGACCTGAGCGAAAGCCTGCTGGAAGAAGTCACCTCGCTGGTGGAATGGCCGGTAGTGTTGACTGCGAAGTTCGAAGAGAAATTCCTCGCGGTTCCGTCTGAAGCGCTGGTACACACCATGAAAGGTGACCAGAAGTACTTCCCGGTTTACGCGAACGACGGCAAACTGCTGCCGAACTTTATCTTCGTTGCCAACATCGAATCGAAAGATCCGAGCCAGATTATCTCCGGTAACGAGAAGGTGGTTCGTCCACGTCTGGCGGATGCCGAGTTCTTCTTCAATACCGACCGTAAAAAACGTCTGGAAGACCATCTGCCGCGTCTGCAAACCGTGCTGTTCCAACAGCAACTGGGTACGCTGCGCGACAAGACTGACCGTATCCAGGCGCTGGCGGGCTGGATTGCTGGTCAGATTGGCGCTGACGTTAACCACGCAACGCGTGCTGGCCTGCTGTCTAAGTGCGACCTGATGACCAACATGGTCTTCGAGTTCACTGATACCCAGGGCGTAATGGGCATGCACTACGCGCGTCACGATGGTGAAGCGGAAGATGTGGCTGTGGCGCTGAACGAGCAGTATCAGCCGCGTTTTGCTGGTGATGACCTGCCGTCTAACCCGGTTGCCTGTGCCGTGGCGATTGCCGATAAGATGGATACTCTGGCGGGTATCTTCGGTATCGGTCAGCATCCGAAAGGTGACAAAGACCCGTTTGCGCTGCGCCGTGCCGCGCTGGGCGTACTGCGTATCATCGTTGAGAAGAACCTGAACCTGGATCTGCAAACGCTGACCGAGGAAGCGGTTCGTCTGTATGGCGATAAGCTGACTAACGCCAACGTGGTGGATGACGTTATCGACTTTATGCTTGGTCGCTTCCGCGCCTGGTATCAGGATGAAGGTTACACCGTCGATACCATCCAGGCAGTACTGGCGCGTCGTCCGACTCGTCCGGCTGATTTTGACGCACGTATGAAGGCGGTTTCGCACTTCCGTACGCTGGAAGCCGCGTCCGCGCTGGCTGCCGCGAACAAGCGTGTATCGAACATCCTGGCGAAGTCTGAAGAGACGTTGAATGACCGCGTAAATGCGGCAACGCTGAAAGAGCCGGAAGAAATTGCGCTGGCGATGCAGGTTGTGGTGCTGCGCGATAAGCTGGAGCCTGTTTTTGCAGCCGGTCATTACCAGGAAGCGCTGGTTGAGCTATCGGCGCTGCGTGAACCGGTTGATGCGTTCTTTGAGAAAGTGATGGTTAACGTGGAAGATAAAGATCTGCGTATTAACCGTCTGTCTATGCTCGAAAAACTGCGCGAACTGTTCCTGCGCGTGGCGGATATTTCTCTGCTGCAGTAATGGTCCTGAGCTGACTTAGAAAATGCCGGATGGCGGCTGTGCCTTATCCGGCATTTTTTTATGTTGTTAGCGCAGCTGTAATTTTGTCAGACAGGTCTGGCTGTCTTCCATCGTCGTGATGGGATACTGCGCTGTTTTACCGTTGTAGCTTACTGCGATGGTACCTGTCATATTGCGCGGTAACCATATCCCGACGAAGCCATTTCGACCGCTCTTCATCTCTTTTTGGACCACCACGCCCCCCTTGTTATCCGTCACTTTGACATTGAATGTTTTCTCCGGCATTTCACCCTGGCAGCCAGAAAGGCTGTGGTTGAAGCAAGGATGTGTTTGCCATTCATAAGGGGCAAATGACAGATAGAACTTGTCACCGAGCGGCAGGGTATAAATCTGATCGCCCGACGAGAGCTTTAATTCGGTACTGGTGATGGATGCGGAGTACGGCAGCGGGCGGCTCTGCGGCGACTGGTCAATGGTTTCGACGATTTGCTCGACGGATTTACCGCTGAGCCCATTCTCCGCCAGAAAAGTCGCTGGCGGGGTTGCAGCGAACGCGCTACCGGTTGTGAGCAAACCTAATATCAGCAGCAGTGAGGATTTCGACATAGCTTCAATTCCTTGTGAATGTTGTGGAATACAGACTGGCTCACTATAAAGCTTGCCCTTAGGGAAAGGTCAAAGGGACGACGGGTAAAGTAATGCAAAGAAGCGTTTGGGGGGAAGTCTTGCGAAGTACAGATAAAAAAATCCCCGCCGTATGGCAGGGATTCAGAATTTTGAGCTTTTTAAGCTTACAGGCTGGTTACGTTGCCAGCTGCCGGGCCTTTAGCGCCGCTTTCGATGGTGAAGGAAACTTTCTGACCTTCGTCCAGAGATTTGTAGCCATCGTTCTGGATAGCAGAGAAGTGTACGAACACGTCTTTAGAGCCATCGTCAGGAGTGATGAAGCCGAAACCTTTGTCAGCGTTGAACCATTTTACGATACCAGTCATTTTACCGGACATAGTGTATTACCTTTTAAAAAATAAGTGTGCCTTTCGGCGATATGGCGTGCTCTACAGATTTTTTAACAGTAAAGGAAATGCTCACTACGAGGGGTATCAACGATAACTCTTGAAGGGACTTGCCTTACTAACTGCTGTAATGGTCTGTACGTCAAACCGTTGAGGGCATTAACTCATTTTACGCATGTGGATGCAACTACTATTTTCTTATTTGTGGATACTCTCCGTAAGGGAACGGTCCTTTTACCGGACCGTTCTTAGGTAAAATTGAAAAATAGTTCAATCCATCAATTGTTTACTTAGTCTTGGGTCTGCCTGAATCAGGCGCATTAACTTCAATTCGGTACTGGAAGGCTTTACGCGTTTAGACTCCCATTCATGAACCATTGCGACCGTCACGCCCATCACCCGGGCAAAATCGTCTGTTTTTAAACCTGTCCCTCGTCGTAGCTGTTCAAATTCGGTGAAAGGGTTGGTTTTTTGCGTCAGAGTGACCGTCTGCGATACATCTTTAAAAACAATCTGCTCCAGACTGCTCAGCAGTTCAAACATAGGATCTTTGTATTCCATTGAGAACTCCTACAAATCACACAGCGGGATCGTGAATTTCATCGAAGCTCATTAAGAGTAGTCGGAAAAAATGAAGCCGGATTTAAGCATTGCGTGATGGATTCGTTTCAGCGGATCGTGGCCGATAATCTTTTGCAGGCTAACGAACTGATAACGGTCGGGATCTCCGAACGAGCGAACCCGATTGTAAAGATGACTAAAATATGACGCCGTGGGGCAAATGCAGCATTGTTTAGCAAAACGAAGGGTGGCGGGAGTGGTTATTTTCCCCCACAAGATTACGCGGAAAGGGTATCTTGCGGGGCTGACCTGGACTATCCTTGTCAACGTCAGGCACGCGGGTGTCGTTGTGCGCATTTTTGGGTGAAAGGAGTATTAAAATGGCGACAGGTAAGTCCTGCTCTCGCTGGTTTGCGCCTGTTTTGGCGCTCTTAATGGTAGTTGGCCTGAGTGGGTGTTTTGATAAAGAAGGCGATCAACGCAAAGCGTTTATCGATTTTCTGCAGAATACTGCAATGCGTAGCGGAGAGCGTTTACCAACGCTGACCGCCGATCAGAAAAAACAGTTTGGCCCGTTTGTGTCCGATTACGCGATTCTGTATGGCTATTCACAGCAGGTTAATCAGGCGATGGACTCCGGTCTGCGTCCGGTGGTTGATAGCGTAAATGCGATTCGTGTTCCTCAGGATTATGTGACTCAGCGTGAACCGTTGCGTCAGGCAAATGGTGCGCTGGGCGTGTTAGGGCAACAGTTGCAGAATGCGAAACTGCAGGCGGATGCTGCGCATGGCGCGCTGAAGCAGGGCGAGGATCTGAAGCCGGTCTTTGACCAGGTCTACAACAAAGTCGTCACTGTACCTTCAGAGGCGTTACAGCCGCTGATTCCTGCCGCGCAAATCTTCACGCAGCAGTTAGTGCAGGTCGGTGATTTTGTCGCGCAGCAGGATACACAGGTGAGCTTTGTCGCCAACGGTATCCAGTTCCCAACGTCACAGCAGGCAAGTCAGTACAACACGCTGATTGGCCCGTTGGCTTCACAGCATCAGGCATTTAATCAGGCCTGGACTGCTGCGGTGAATGCCGCTCAGTAATTAAGACGCTGTAATACATGAAAGGCCGGGTGAGCGTAAGCGCTACCCGGCCTTTTGTTTATGACGCGACCTGCGGGTTCACGCAGTTTTTCTCAAGGTGTCCTTGCAGCGCATCGATTAAATTATCCACCGCACAGGCCGCCATGTTATAGCGTGTTTCATGCGTGGCTGAACCAATGTGCGGCACGGCAACCACGTTTGGCAGCGACAGCAGCGGTGAGTCCGCCGGTAATGGCTCCTGCTCAAACACATCCAGGCCTGCGGCATGAATTTCCCCATTTTGCAGGGCGGCAATCAGCGCTTTTTCATCAACCACTGGCCCACGTCCGGCATTAATGAAAATGGCGGAAGACTTCATTTTGGCAAACTGTTCGGTGCTGAAAAGATGATGCGTTTCTTCGGTTAACGGCAGGATCAGGCAAACAAAATCAGACTCCTGCAACAGCGTATCAAGATCGCAGTAACGTGCATTGAAGCGCTCTTCCGCCTCCTGGTGATGACGACGCGCGTTGTAGAGAATTGGCATGCTAAAGCCGAAATGCGCGCGTTGTGCCAGTGCCAGGCCAATACGGCCCATGCCGACAATCCCCAGCGTTTTGTGGTGTACATCGGTACCAAACCAGTCCGGCCCGATACTTTTGGTCCATTCGCCAACTTTAACTCGTTCAGCGACTTCTACCACGCGGCGAGCGGTGCTTAACACCAGCGCCATCACCGTATCGGCGACGGTTTCCGTCAGCACGGTTGGCGTGTGCATCAACAGCACCTTACGCGCGTTGAGAGCATCGACGTCGAAGTTGTCATAGCCTACGGAAATCGTGGATGTCGCCCGCAGCCTGGGCATTTTCTCCAGCAGGGCGGTATTGACGGCTTCACTGGAGCCTAGGAGACCTTCTGCATTGGCAAAAGCGTCGGCGTGCTGTGCGACCGTGTCCGGGCGCAGGTTAGGCACCTGAGTCACAGTAAAATGCTCTTCCAGGCGATGCAGTAAATCGTCAGGTAACGCTTTATAGAGAATAATGGACGGCTTCATGCGAATCTCCGTAAGTTAAAATTTAAGCGTGGCGTGCGCCAATAGGTAGCTGTTGATTATTAGCAGGCTTAACGATCAAAGTTAGCCATACTGAGACAAAAAGCGCTACCCCCATAAAAATGTACGAGGCGGACGGGCTGCCGGTTGCGCCATTTAGGTAGCCGACAAACCATGAACCAAAGAATGAGCCTAGCGCGCCCATGCTGTTTATCAGCGCCATTGCCCCGCCGGCGACGTTGCGCGGCAGCATTTCCGGAATGATGGCGAAGAAGGGGCCATAAGGGGCATACATTGCCGCACCCGCAATAACCAACAGCGTGTAAGAAATCCAGAAGTGGTCTGCGCCCACGGCCCATGAGCCGATAAAAGCGAAAGCGGCAATGAGTAACAGCGGCCAGACAAACAGTTTACGATTTTGCAGCTTATCGGAGGCCCAGGAGACGAGGATCATCGCCGCCGTCGCCGCCAGATACGGTACGGATGACAGCCAGCCAACCTCTACCATCCCCAGATTTGCACCGCCGTTGCGGATAATCGACGGCAGCCACAGGACAAAACCATAGACGCCAATACTCCAGGCGAAATACTGCATGCACAGCAGGATCACGTTACGTGAGCGGAAAGCCTCGCTGTAGTTACGTACGGCTTTGATGCCTTGCTGTTCTTTTTCCAGCTGCGCCTGAAGCGCGGCTTTTTCAGATTCTGACAACCAGCCGACCTGAGACGGTTTGTCTTTTACCAGCACCCACCAGCAGAATGCCCAGATGATGGCCGGGAAGCCCTCGATGATAAACATTTCCCGCCAGCCCAGCGCCTGAATCAGGTAACCGGAAACCACGGACATCCACAGGACGGTGACCGGATTACCGAGGATCAGGAAGGTGTTAGCGCGCGAGCGCTCGGATTTTGTAAACCAGTTGCTGATATAAATCAGCATTGCCGGCATCACGGCGGCTTCAACGACGCCAAGAATAAAGCGAATGGCGGCAAGCATTGGAATATTGCTGACCATCCCGGTTAACGACGCGCAGGCACCCCAGAGGATCAGACAGACAAAAATCAGTTTTCGTACGCTGCGGCGTTCGGCATAAATTGCGCCCGGGATCTGAAAGAAGAAATAACCAAGGAAAAACAGCGCGCCCAGCAGGGAAGAGATCCCTTTGGTAATGCCGAGGTCCTCGTTGATACCTGCGGCGGAGGCGAAGCTGAAGTTCGCGCGGTCAAGGTACGCCAGGCTATACGTGATAAACACGATTGGCATGATGTACCACCAGCGTTTTGCTGCATTAGTTGAGCTATTCATAGACTGCCCTCTGGTTATGCTGTTACGCCGCCTCTGTATGTAGGGTACAGAGTTGGCCGGGAATTTATTCCCCTAATTGTTCACGTGTGGGTAATCCTTCGCTGTCGCCCTGAACCTGAATGGCCAGTGCGCCAATTTTATTGCCGCGGGTCACTGCCTGATGTAGCGAGCGGCCTTCGAGCAGGGCGCTGATAACGCCCACGGCAAAGCCATCGCCTGCGCCGACTGTATCGACCACGTTGTCGACTTTTACCGGCGCAACGCAGCCTTGTTCACCGCTGGCAGTTTTGTACCAGGCGCCATCAGCCCCGGTTTTAACGATCACGGCCTTCACGCCATGGCGCAGATAAAAGTCGGCGATGGCTTCGGGCGTCTGCTGGCCGGTTAAAATCATGCCCTCTTTTAACCCGGGTAGAACCCAGTCAGCCTGAAATGCCAGCCGGTTCAGTTTTTCCACCATCTCGGCTTCGCTTTTCCACAGCACTGGGCGCAAATTCGGGTCGAACGAGATGGTCTTCCCCTGGGCCTTCATGGTGCGGGCGGTATGCGCCAGTAGTTCATAAGAGCTGGAGGAAAGCGCGGCTGCTACGCCGCTCAGGTGCAGGTGGCGCGCGCTGGCGAAATAGGCCTCGTGATAATCCTCAACGCTGAGGCGGCTGGCAGCGGAACCTTTGCGGAAATACTCCACAATGGGATCGGTTCCATTTTCGACCTTGGATTTAAGCTGAAAGCCGGTAGCGTAACGCCCGTCCTGGGTGACTCCCTGCGCATTAATCCCTTCTTTTTCCAGCGACTTAACGATAAAACGGCCAAAACTGTCGTTGCCAACGCGGCTCACCCAGCCGACCTTCAGGCCCAGACGGGCAAGACCGGTCGCCACGTTAAGCTCCGCGCCTGCAACGCGCTTGATAAACTGCTCCACATCCGCCAGTTCGCCAGTTTGCGTGGCGACAAACATCGCCATCGCTTCACCAATAGTGACCACATCCAGTGAATTTTTCATACGTTACTCCTCGCGTAATAGCTCGACGTAGTGGCGGGTAACCGCCGTCAGATCCTGCCCTTCCAGGGGGAACTCAATGCCGCGCGGGACGTCGTTGGGCAGCGTTTTTAGCAGCGCCATCCAGCGCGAGTCTGCTGCATCTGGCGGTACGGCGCGGTAGCTGTCGCGATGTGTGACAGCGGCTTTGACATGGATATAGCCAACGGTTGACGCCATGTTTTGTGCTGCTTCTTCCGGGGAGTCGCCCACCCACAGCCAGTTGCCCATATCGAAGGTTAAAGATATCGGCAGGTTTTGCGTCTGACAGGTTTCGTTAAAGCGCTGCATCGGTTGCAGGCGTCCGCAGGCGGTTTGATCGTTCTCAACAACCAGCTCCATTCCGCTGTTGTCGAGCCATTCGCGTAAAACGTTGAACTGTTCGGTATGGGAAAAATGGCCGAGGGAGACTTTTAACCACAGCGCCTGCAGGGCCTGCGCTTCTTCAAGTAGCGCGGGAAGTTGGGGGTTGAGGTTACCGTTCGCAAGGAACAATGGCTCAGGCGCTGAGTAACAGGCCAGCAGGCCGAAGATTTCGATAGCAGAAGCCATCGTAGGGAGCGTTTTCAGCTCGGCATCGGTTAATAACTCGCGGCGGATTTCAACGCCGTCAGCACCGGCTTCGGCAATGATAGGCAATAATGCCGTTTGTCCGCCTGCGGCCCGCACCTGGTCTTGGCCGTAAGCGGCGGTGACCACCATAATTTTTCTTTTCATGGAAACTCCAGACTAGCGTTCTTGTAATAACGCTAGATGGAACCGGTTCCAAAGAAAAGCCTGGGATGTCGAATTTATGATCACCATCACGAAGGTAATTTAACGGGCGGTAGAGCCGCGTACGATCAGCTCGCCGGAGAAGACCTGTTCCTGAATGGCAGAAGAGCCGCCATCAATTCGGCTTACAACCTGCTCAACGGCAGTGTAGCCAATCTGCCAGGTGGGTTGTTTCAATGTGGTAATACCGACGCCCGCCAGCTCTGCCCATTCCAGTTCGTCAAAACCGAGCAGGCCGATATCGCTGCCCCAGTTAAGGCCAATGCGCTTCAGGGCGCGGGCAACCTGTAGCGTGAGGGCGCCATTGGCGGAGATAACGGCTTTACGCATGCCCCGATGCTGCTGGTGGAAATGGCGCAGCGTGTCATCCAGTTGCGTATTGTCCGTTAGCGGGACTTCGGCATTTTGCGCGATAACGCCGGGGTACTGCGCGAGCGTGGCGCGAAAAGCGCTCAGACGTTCGCGGCGCGTATTCACCATGCCCAGCGGTTCGCTGAGGAACAGGATGGCTTCAAAACCTTGCTCGACCAGATGCTCGGTGGCAACCGTTGCCGCCTGGGTGTTATCCAGCCCGACCATATCGCAGGCGAAATCGGGAATTTTACGGTCAATCAGCACCATCGGCAGCGCAGACTGCTGCAGGCGGTTCAGCCCCTCTTCGCGCATCCCGACGGCGTTGACCACAATCCCTTCAACCTGGTAACTGCGCAGCAGGTCGAGATAATGCAGCTCCTGATCCACTTCGTTGTTGGTGTTACACACCAGCGGGGTAAAGCCCTTATCGCGACAGGCGGCTTCAATACCGCTTAACACGTTGACGGAGTAAGGATTTGTAATATCGGCGATGATCAGGCCAATCAGGCGGGTACGACCGTGTTTCAGGCCTCTTGCCATCAGGCTGGGGCGGTAGTCGAGATCGGCAATGGCTTGTTCAATGCGGGCCAGCAGCGCGTCGGAAAGCAGGTGCTTTTCACCGTTGAGATAACGTGAAATGCTGGTCTTGCCGGTTTTTGCGGCTTTCGCCACATCGCTGATGGTTGCTCGTGTTGATTTGCTCATCGCTGATTTCCCTGAGTTTGGTGACAACACCTTAACGCGAAAATCAACGATGGCAAGTGCTTCATGCCGGATGGATTCGACCTGTCTCCATCCGGCACAAAACGTTACTGAAGTGGGCTTAAGGTGATTTCTACGCGACGATTCTGCGCTTTACCTTCTGCCGTGCTGTTGCTGGCGATCGGATTTGCCGGGCCCATACCCTGAGTGCGGATACGGTTAGCCGCGACCCCTTGAGTGATTAAGGCGCTGGCGACGGAGTCCGCGCGCTGCTGCGACAGACGCATATTCAGATCCTGGCTGCCGGTGCTGTCGGTGAAGCCCAGCACGTTGACGGCGGTTTTATTGTACTCTTTCAGTACCATTGCTACGCCGGTCAGGGTGTTGGCACCAGCAGGTTTCAGGTTGGCGCTGCTGCTGTCGAAGGTGACGTTATTTGGCATATTCAGAATGATGTTATCGCCACTACGCGTCACGCTGACGCCGGTTCCCTGCATTTTTTCGCGCAGTTTTGCTTCCTGCACGTCCATGTAATAGCCGACACCGCCGCCAACGGCCGCGCCAGCCGCTGCGCCAATCAGTGCGCCTTTGCCGCGATCTTTCTTCGAAGAAGAGAGTGCGCCAATGCCCGCGCCGACCAGAGAGCCAATACCCGCGCCAATGCCGGATTTACCCGCTTCGCGTTCGCCGGTGTAAGGGTTTGTTGTGCAGCCAGAAACCGCCAGGGCGCCGCTCACGATGGCAGCAATAACAAAAACACGTTTCTTCATCTTAATTCCTTAATGACTTTTTCTTCTTTGCCACAGCGACCGTGGCGGTTGATTATGACGTGTGAACATGAAGAAAATTCCAGGGAAGACTCTGAAATTTGTAAGTAACATTGAACGGCATAATAAATAAGCCGTCACATCGCATTCAGGAGCACCATCTTGGCTAATTCACCCGCACATTACTCGGTATTAACCGCCGCTCACTGGGGACCAGTCCTTGTCGAAACCGATGGGGAGACGGTTTTCTCCTCGCGTGGCGCGCTGCCTGGCACCCATCCCAACTCTTTGCAAACCGTGGTGCGCGACCAGGTTCACAGTAAAACGCGGGTACGTTTTCCGATGGTGCGTAAAGGCTTTCTCGCCTCGCCGGATAACCCACAGGGGGTGCGCGGGCAGGATGAATTTGTTCGCGTCAGTTGGGATGACGCGCTAAATCTTATCCATACGCAGCATAAACGCATCCGTGACAGCTACGGCCCGGCCTCGATTTTTGCTGGTTCCTACGGCTGGCGTTCCAACGGCGTGTTACACAAAGCCGCGACGCTGTTACAGCGTTATATGGCGCTGGCGGGCGGTTATACCGGGCATCTGGGGGATTACTCGACGGGGGCTGCGCAGGCCATCATGCCGTACGTGGTGGGCGGCAACGAAGTTTACCAGCAGCAAACCAGCTGGCCGGTGGTGCTGGAGCACAGCGAGGTGGTGGTGTTATGGAGCGCCAATCCGCTGAATACCCTGAAGATTGCCTGGAACGCTTCTGACGAACAGGGGATCGCTTACTTTGCGGCTTTACGCGACAGCGGGAAACGATTGATCTGTATCGATCCGATGCGATCGGAAAGCGTCGATTTCTTTGGCGATAAGATGGAATGGATCGCCCCGCATATGGGGACTGACGTGGCGTTGATGCTGGGTATCGCGCATACGCTGGTGGAAAACGGCTGGCACGACGAGGACTTTCTCGCCCGGTGCACGACCGGTTATGCCCGTTTTGCCGACTATCTGCTGGGTAAATCTGACGATGTTGCAAAAACGGCGGAGTGGGCAGCCGACATTTGTGGCATTCCGGCAGCGAAAATACGTGAGCTGGCGGCGATATTTCACCAAAACACCACCATGCTGATGGCGGGATGGGGGATGCAGCGCCAGCAGTATGGTGAGCAGAAGCACTGGATGATCGTCACCCTGGCCGCCATGCTCGGACAAATCGGCACGCCAGGCGGTGGCTTTGGGCTGTCGTATCATTTTGCTAACGGTGGGAATCCAACGCGCCGCTCTGCGGTGCTGGCCTCAATGCAGGGCAGCGTTAAAGGCGGCACCGACGCGGTGGATAAAATCCCGGTAGCGCGAATTGTTGACGCGCTGGAGAACCCCGGCGGTTTTTACCAGCACAACGGCATGGACCGTCATTTCCCGGACATCCGCATGCTGTGGTGGGCGGGCGGTGCTAACTTCACTCATCACCAGGACACCAACCGTTTAATTCGCGCCTGGCAGAAACCGGAGCTGGTGGTTATCTCGGAATGTTTCTGGACTGCCGCAGCGAAGCATGCCGATATCGTGCTGCCGGCGACAACGTCGTTTGAGCGTAATGATTTGACCATGACCGGCGATTACAGCAACCAGCATCTGGTGCCGATGAAGCAGGTCGTACCGCCGCAGGACGAAGCGAGAAATGATTATGATGTCTTTGCCGAGCTGAGTGAACGCTGGGAAAAAGGCGGATATGACCGATTTACCGAAGGTAAAAGCGAACTGGCGTGGCTGGAGACCTTTTACAATATTGCCGGGCAACGCGGGGCCAGTCAGCAGGTGACATTGCCGCCTTTCGCCGAGTTTTGGCAGCGCAACGCCCTGATCGAAATGCCAGAAAACGCCGCCAGCGCGCAGTTTATCCGTTTCGCGGATTTTCGCCGCGACCCGCAGGCGCATCCGCTGAAAACGGACAGCGGAAAAATTGAAATCTACTGTGAGAGGATTGCCGGTTACGACTACGCAGACTGTGCGGGACACCCGATGTGGCTGGAGCCTGATGAGTGGTTCGGTAACGCAGAGCCGGAGCAGTTACAGTTGCTTTCCGCTCATCCGTCTCACCGTTTGCACAGCCAGCTTAACTACAGCGCGTTGCGCGAACAGTATGCGGTAGCGGATCGTGAGCCGGTCACGATCCACCCGCAGGACGCCCACGCGCGCGGCATTGTGGATGGCGACACGGTCAGGGTGTGGAATCAGCGAGGACAAGTTCTGGCGGGAGCGGTGGTGTCGGCAGGTATTAAACCTGGCGTCATCTGTATTCATGAAGGCGCCTGGCCTGATTTGGATCTCGCTGCTAACGGTATTTGTAAAAATGGCGCCGTCAACGTGCTGACCAAAGATCTCCCCAGCTCGAAGCTGGGGAATGGCTGCGCGGGCAACACTGCGCTGGCGTGGCTCGAAAAATACAGCGGACCAACGTTGACCCTTACGGCGTTTGATCCGCCTGCCAGCCCATAATCCACGTGGGATGGTGAGTTTCCTCCTGCCATGCACCGTCTTCAATGCGAAAACCCAGCGCATGGTAGAAGTTCACCGCCGATTGGTTCTTCTGGTAGACCTCAAGGCTGAGTATCGAAAAGCGCTGCTGCACATGCTGCACCAGCGCTTTGCCGATCCCGTTTCTGATGGCGGCAGGCGCGACAAACAGCGCGCCGAGAAAGCGGTCATCAATAACGCTGGCAAAGCCTTTGAGCTCGCCTTCTTCTTCCCACACCCAGGTTTGCGCGGCGGGCAGGTAAACATCACGCACGACGGATTCACTTTCGCGCCAGTAGCGCTCTTCGATAAACGGGTGGGCATGGATTGTGCTTTCCATCCATAGCGCCAGAATCGCCGGTAGATCGTCAGCCTTTGATTCACGAATCATGTTGTTCTCCCGGATAGCAGATGCAACTGGTGACATGATCGTTGACCAGGCCGCACGCCTGCATAAAGGAGTAACAAATGGTGGTGCCGACAAATTTAAACCCGCGTTTTTTTAACGCTTTAGACAGCGCATCTGACGCAGGCGTTGAGGTGGGGATATCGCTCAGGTTGGCGGCGCGGGTCACTTGCGGTTGATTATCAACAAATGACCAGACGAACTCGCTAAACGATTCTCCGTTTTGCGCCATGGTCAAAAAGGCGCGAGCGTTGCCGATAATGGCCTGAATCTTTCCGCGATGGCGAATAATGCCAGCATCCAGTACCAGCCTCTCCACATCCTCTTCAGTCATGGCCGCCACTTTTTCCGGGTCAAAATGGTGGAAGGCGTGGCGATAATTTTCCCGTTTCTTTAGTACGGTAATCCACGATAATCCGGCCTGCTGGCCTTCAAGGCAGATCATTTCGAACAGCTTTTTGCCATCGGTTTCGGGGACGCCCCATTCCTTGTCGTGGTAGGCAATGTAAAGTGGGTCCTGGCTGACCCATCCGCAACGCTGCATATTCTTCCTCGCTGTTTTTACTGGCGTAAAAATTTCATTCGGCCCGCCTTGACGCGCCAGCTAAAAAGACAATATTTAATACAGGGCCTGATGGGCCCGATATCCTTCACACAATGACAATAATATCGCCGAATTCGGCTCTTTTCTGGAGTCGCGTTGATGATTATAAGAAACAGTAGTGGTCGCCAAAGGTTAACTCTGGCGAGCGTCATAGTTTGTGCGCTGTCCATCAATACAGCATATGGCTGGCAACAAGAATATATCGTTGATGCGATGTCAGGGCATACGGCTGAACGTTATACATGGGACAGCGATCACCAACCACGTTATAACGATATTCTGGAAGAACGTATTCGCTCCACTCAAAACGTAGCGGGGCCCGTGGTGAATCTGGCGGATGAGACGCCTATGGAGGCGACCAGCGGCATGAGTATGGGCTGGAACTTCCCGCTTTCAAGGCAGGTGACAACCGGTCCGGTTGCCGCGCTGCATTATGACGGTTCAACCACGTCTACTTACAACGAGTTTGGCGATAGCGCGACGTCGATAGCGCAGAACGATCCGTTGTGGCATGCCAGCGTCAGCACGTTAGGCTGGCGAGTAAACTCCCAGTTCGGTGATGTGCGACCGTGGGCGCAAATCAGCTATAACCAGCAGTTTGGCGAGAATATCTGGAAAGCGCAGTCGGGCTTAAGCCGCATGACGGCGGCGGGTCAGGACGGTAACTGGCTGGATGTTACCGTCGGTGCAGACATGCTGTTGAACCCGCACATGGCGGCTTATGCGGCGCTCTCGCAGGCGGAAAATAGCACCAACAACAGCGACTATATGTACACCATGGGTGTGAGCGCCAAATTTTAACTTAAAAAATCATCAGAAAAACATCTCTGTTACATATCGAGATCAACAATCACACGCGCCTCAGCGATAGCGTGTACTAACTCATGCGATAAAATTCAGTAACCCAACTTTTTGTCTCGTCATTCATTCCACAATCCAGGCATTTCATTCCGTCCTGGCGGCATTTCATGCCGTTTTCTCCTGCTCATAAAAGCGCTTCGGTATGGTTGTTGGCAGAGAATTTCCCATTTTGTTTATGCAGGAAGACTGCCATGAAAACTTCTGATTATCAGCGTACCCGCTGGCTGACTCTGATCGGCACCATTATTACCCAATTTGCTTTAGGTTCTGTTTATACCTGGAGCCTGTTTAATGGCGCACTCTCTTCTAAGCTTGATGCGCCAGTGAGCCAGGTTGCATTTTCCTTTGGCTTGCTGAGCCTTGGGCTGGCGATTTCCTCTTCCGTTGCCGGCAAGCTGCAGGAACGTTTTGGCGTGAAACGCGTCACCATGGCCTCCGGTGTTTTACTCGGCGTCGGCTTCTTCTTAACCGCCCACTCCGACAGCCTGATTATGCTGTGGCTGAGCGCCGGTGTGCTGGTTGGTCTGGCGGATGGTGCAGGTTACCTGTTAACGCTTTCCAACTGCGTAAAATGGTTCCCGGAGCGTAAAGGGTTGATTTCCGCCTTTGCCATCGGTTCTTATGGCCTTGGCAGCCTCGGTTTTAAATTTATCGATAGCCAGTTACTGAGTACCGTAGGCCTGGAAAAAACCTTCATGATTTGGGGCGCGATTGTGCTGGTAATGATCGTCTTTGGCTCCACGCTGATGAAAGATGCGCCGAATCAGGAAGTGAAAACGAAAAATGGCGTGGTCGAGAATGACTTCACCCTGGCGCAGTCCATGCGTAAACCGCAGTACTGGATGCTGGCGGTCATGTTCCTGACGGCGTGTATGAGCGGCCTGTATGTGATTGGCGTGGCGAAAGATATCGCACAAAGCCTGGCGCATATGGATGTGGCAACGGCGGCAAATGCGGTTACCGTGATTTCTATCGCGAACCTGTCGGGCCGTCTGGTGCTGGGGATTCTGTCCGATAAAATCTCCCGTATTCGCGTTATCACCATTGGCCAGGTCGTTTCGCTGGTGGGTATGGCTGCTCTGCTGTTCGCGCCGCTGAATGACGTCACTTTCTTTATGGCGATTGCCTGTGTCGCATTTAACTTTGGCGGCACCATCACCGTGTTCCCGTCACTGGTCAGCGAATTCTTCGGTCTGAATAACCTGGCTAAAAACTACGGTGTTATCTACCTGGGCTTCGGTATTGGCAGTATTTGCGGTTCCATTATCGCCTCGCTGTTTGGCGGGTTCTTTGTGACCTTCTGCGTTATCTTTGCGCTGTTAATCATTTCGCTGGCGCTTTCTACCACCATTCGTCAGCCACAACGTAGCGTCTACACCGAGGCGCACGCCTAAACCTATTAGTGGTCTGATTAATACCTGGCGCATATATTTACAAAAATATATGCGCCATTTTCATTCTCTATAAGCACTTTTTCTCCCTCCTGTGGTCTACTTACCCGCGCCCGTAGACATTTCACTTCTGCTGTTGTCGCATTTTTCCTCTGTCCGGTCTGATTGATCGCTGCACAGGGTGTTTTTATCCCGATTTCCAGGGTTTGTTTGCATGAGATACATTAAGTCGATGACGCAGCAGAAACTCAGTTTCTTGCTGGCAATCTATATCGGTTTGTTTATGAACTGTGCTGTATTTTTCCGTCGCTTTAGCGGATATGCGCACGAGTTTACCGTCTGGAAAGGACTCTCCGCGGTTGTTGAATTGGCCGGCACTGTGCTGGTGACCTTCTTTTTACTCCGACTTCTCTCGTTATTTGGCCGACGCGCCTGGCGTGTGCTGGCAACCTTTGTGGTGCTGTGTTCTGCCGGCGCCAGTTATTATATGACCTTCCTGAACGTGGTAATTGGCTACGGCATTATCGCCTCCGTTATGACCACGGATATTGATTTATCGAAAGAAGTCGTCGGCTGGCATTTCATCGTGTGGCTGGTTTCGGTCAGTATTATCCCATTGGTGCTGATCTGGAGTAACCGCTGCCGCTATACCCTGATGAGACAGATTCGTACGCCGGGTATGAGATGGCGTAGCGTGGGGGTAGTACTGTTAGCTGGCCTGCTGGTATGGGCGCCGATTCGCCTGCTGAGCATGCAACAGAGAAGCGTTGAACGTGAAACGGGGATCGATCTACCCAGCTATGGCGGGGTTGTGGCGAACTCTTATTTGCCGTCAAACTGGCTCTCAGCGCTGGGTCTGTACGCCTGGGCACAGGTGGATGAATCTTCAGACAACAAATCGCTGATGAACCCGGCGAAGAAGTTCACCTACGTTGCGCCCAAAAATCTCGACGACACCTATGTGGTCTTTATTATCGGGGAAACCACGCGTTGGGATCATATGGGGATTTTTGGCTATGAGCGCAATACTACGCCAAGACTCGCCCAGGAGAAAAATCTGGCCGCATTCCGGGGATATTCCTGCGATACGGCAACTAAACTTTCGCTGCGCTGTATGTTTGTACGTCAGGGCGGGGCGGAAGAAAACCCGCAGCGTACCCTGAAAGAACAAAACGTCTTTGCTGTGCTCAGCCAGTTAGGGTTCAAGACCGACCTCTACGCGATGCAAAGCGAGATGTGGTTCTACAGTAATACCATGGCGGAGAACATCGCTTACCGTGAGCAGATTGGCGCTGAGCCGCGTAACCGTGGCAAAAACGTTGACGATATGCTGCTGATTACCGAGATGCAGCAGTCTTTGCAGAATAATGAAGATGGTGACAAGCATCTGATTATTCTGCACACCAAAGGCTCGCATTTTAACTACACTCAGCGCTACACCCGCGAATATGCGCAGTGGAAGCCGGAGTGCGTCAATGTTGATAGCGGCTGCTCGAAGGCCGAGATGATCAACTCGTTTGATAACTCGGTAACCTATGTTGATCACTTTATTACCAAAGTGTTCGATCAACTGCGCGATAAGAAAGCGATTGTGTTCTACGCCGCCGACCACGGTGAGTCGATTAACGAGCGTGAGCACCTGCACGGTACGCCGCGTAAAATGGCGCCGCCAGAGCAGTTCCGCGTTCCTATGTTGGTGTGGATGTCAGACAAATATCTGGAAGACCCAGACCATGCGAAGGCGTTTGCACATCTGAAGCAAGAAGCTGATATGAAGGTGCCGCGTCGTCATGTGGAACTGTACGACACTATTTTGGGTTGCCTCGGTTATACCTCGCCAAATGGCGGTATTAACGAGAATAACAACTGGTGCCGCATTCCGGACGCGAAGAAGGTTAAGGCTCAGTAATTGGGCTGCTGACTTTCTCACCGATCAAATGGCATTTTGATGCTAAGGGATTGACGGGCGCGCTGCTGAGCAGTAAGATGCGCCCCGCATTCGGTGATTGGCGCAGCCTGGTAGCGCACTTCGTTCGGGACGAAGGGGTCGGAGGTTCGAATCCTCTATCACCGACCAAATTAGAAAAGCCCGCTCTTTGAGCGGGCTTTTTGCATTCCGGAATCCACGAGGATGAGAACCTCCGGGGGCAAGAGGTTCGACTCGAGCGCAGCGAGAGAACGTTGCGCTAGCAACGGCCCGCAGGGCGAGCCACGCAGTGGCGAGTAATCCTCTATCGCCGACCAAATTCAAAACCCTGCTCAACGAGCAGGGTTTTTTGCTTTAGCGCCATCAGGCAACGGCTGAACCGCTCAGATCAACATACCAGCCGTCATCACCGCGCGTTACCGCTGTGATTTCCCAGTCAGCCGGGGCATTCAGTAGTGAAACGTTTAGTTCATCGGTTGAAGCATTCTCGATGATAAGCCCGCAGTCGCCGGTCCAGGTGACGGTCGAGCCATCCTCACTCAGCGAACCATAACGCAGGTTGCATTCATGGTAATCAAGTTTAGAGGCGCTATAGGGGGCAATGCACAGCAAGCCAGGCTGGGTATCCGGTTTGCTCATACAAAAAGAGGTATAATCTCGCGGGTTGAATTGGATAAGATCGGTAATAAACTTGCTTTGGAGGACAAAACCTTCCCAGTTTTCGGCGTCTACTGTATTCGTCAGGCGCACAAAAACCGGCACGGCATTACTTGTATAAACTGCGGTTACAGCAGCTGAGGTGTGGTTTAATGCGACAGGAATATTATCCACACCCGTATTGGTGATCAAGTTGCGGAACTCATTGAAGTCAAAACCTACGCCATCTGTAGGGTAAGGTGTTGTGAAAAAAAACAGCGGTGAATTTGCTGTACTAAAAATTGATGCTGATTGGTACAGCCAGTTATTTGCATCATCTTTTAAATTCACGCTGAACTGAGTGCTTAAAACTGACATGTCACCGCGATATTCCTCTTGATCGTAAAAAAAACTATGGTCGTAGTTCTCTACAATGTATTCATAGTGAACAATAAAATGGTTGTCACTCAATTTTTCAATCGTATAGGGCAATACACTGACATCTGGCGTTAGGGTAATAGTCTCTGATTCAGGTAAATAAGTGACGGTAACGCTGGCTAATTTATCGTAACTGGATTGACAGCCATCGGGATATTTTGCCGTCGTAGCCTCGGCAGTCAGTGAGGTAGACTCAGAAAGCTGCGTTTCCGGGTTCAAAAAAACCATCACGCCAGGGATATTTTGTTGGGTGTGATTAAAGTAACATTCAGTGTTAATACGTGATAATGACGAAACATATGAATCAATAGATGTCCTGAAGTTATTGAGTTTGTTAGTCACATCCATGCTGACAATAATTTCATTTTCAGGTAGGGAAATTGCAAAAACGCCAGATAAGTTCTCAATATTATTTGTCAGTACTGTCAGGTCGCTGACATCCTCATTAATAAAAAGCTCTGAACGGTAAGGGACAACATATTCGTTTTCCTGAACAGCATCAATACTCTGAAGAAAAAGTTTATTCCCGTTTACCTTAACCGAACGAAATGCCCAGATACCATACTCAAAGACATCTAATACTTTATGCACTGGCAGGGTAATGGATGTACCCTGAAAATTGGTCTCAGTATAAAAAATCATATCGCTCATTATATTTCTCCATTTCATATTTAATTGTGGATGCGGCTGGTTGTTGGCCGTGAATCAAATTTAATGGAGAAGGCAGGGTTAAATGAAATCACATCAGATAAAAATCAGTTTATTTATAATTTTGATAGAAAAATGCAGCTGGCATCTATGATGCTGTGTGATTTAATGGGAGATGGTGATGTCGGCTGTTGAGGCCAACGCGCCAATTTTCACTCAGGTCTTGCCCCTTATAATGCGAACTGAAGATAAGTTTGAAAGCATAAAAAAAGCCTCATCAGAGAATCGATGAGGCTTTTGTCGTCTTATAAAAGAAGATGATTGCCTATCAGGCAGGAACAGAGCCGCTCAGATCAACGTACCAGCAGTCGTCACCGCGTGTTACGGCTGTAATCACCCAATCTGCAGGAGCATTACTACCCAACGACAGGGTCAGAGTATCACTGGAAGCATATTCAATGTTAAGCGTTGTCTCTCCTGCCCAAGTGACGGTCGCACCATCAGTACTCAGAGAGCCATACCGAAGTATGCAGGTATTAAAATCCTGAAGATTATTGTTCTCATTTACCACGCATACCATACCGGGTTGTGCAGCATCTGGGTTATTAGCACAGAAAGTATGATATTCAATGGGGTAATGGATAGTGAATATTTGGGTGTTAAAGTAGCTTTCAATGACAAAATCTTTCCAGTTTGCGGAAGCATCTGTATTTGTCAGGCGTAATAACACCGGAATTCCGCCTGCGCAATACGCCAATGACACTTGATTTGAGCTACCGCTGTCAAAAATATTATTGAATCGAGGTAAGGAAGTTGATGTTGTAAAGCTGCGATATTGGCTCATATCATATCCATCGCCGCCTGCAGGATAATCTGTCCAAAGCCATGATGTTTTATAATTAGAATCTGAAATAATCTCCATAGATTTATAGTTCCAGGAGCCGCTTTCATTTCTGACGTTAGAAAACTGATCTTCAGGAGTAATTGCATTATAACTACGATAATCCTCCTCAGGATGCATTATACAATGATCGTAGATCCCGCAGTCATAGGTAAAATGAGCGAGGAAGTGATTCTCATCCACTTTTTCTACTGTAACAGAGACTTGTTTAGCCGCGGGTGTCACGACAACGTCTTTTGTTTCTGGAGAGTACGTAATCGTCGCCGTAGTTGCTGTTCCATAACCTGCACCAATGCTGCCGACTGAGTAAATTGAAACTGATTCACAGGTCAGATATACAGATGAGGATAGTAACGTCACCGGGTTCAAAATAGCGAGCGTGCCTGAAATAGTATCTGCACTGTAGTTTTCATAGCAATACGAATCGAACAGAGGCGGTTGTTTTGCTTCACTATCAATGTTTGTTTTAAACCCTCGCATGTCACAGTGCGGATCCATACTGACAATGATATCATCACTGTTTAGGTTAAAAACCGTGACTGATGACAAAGAGTCCTTCACATGAATAGTATCCGCTAAATCACGAATATCTTCACTCATAAAATTTTCTTGTTGATTGACAGGATCAAAGTCGTTATATGATGCGCTAATCATAGCCTTGTTATTATTAATTCTTACTGAGCGATAAGCCCATTTCGTTAGAGCATACACCTCAACTTTATCATGGCTTGCAACAGTCAGGCTTTCTCCCTGGAAATCTGGTTCAGCATAAAAAATCATGTCACTCATTGTATTTCTCCATTTCATATTTAATTTTGGATACGGCGGATTGTTGGCCTGAATCAAATTTAATGGAGGTAACAGCAATGAATGAAATCACATTAGATAAAAATGGCTTTATTTATATATTTATAGCGGAACGCCATCCCCTCAATGATGCTGTGAGATTTTACGAGAGGAGATGATGTCGGCTAGTGAGGATAACGTGCCATTTTGTGACATCTTCTATTGATTTTATGTATGAGCTTGCGCTGAGAAAGGTGTCTGAACTTATGTCTGAAAGTAGCATTTTCACCTGTGCGTTTTAACGTTCACAGAAGGTCATGCTCACATATTCAGCAAAATGTGAGTTATTTTTCATAATCTGCGTAAAATTTATACTCTAAGTGTTGCAATATGTTTGGTTTTTTATGCTGAGTCAGAGGGCGTAGCATAAATTTCCCTGCTGGAAATGTTTCAGAAATGTTTTTTTTATCTTTGTTCGGGATTTCTCATCCTCCGCGTAAATCAAGGCTCCCTTATTGACGTTTACACATTCTGTTGACAGATTGTAGGGCATGAGGGGCATTTCATGGAGAATCCGCACTGCAACTCAGTCGCTTATGTGAACGGAATCCCCATCCTCTTAACGCCGACCCGGCCGGGTAAAAAACAAAAAAGGCCAGGCGGTGCAAACCCACTGCAAAGGGTAAAACAACAAACATCACATTTGGAGCAGAAGAATGAGTATTTCCTTGAAGAAGTCAGGGATGCTGAAGCTTGGTCTGAGCCTGGTGGCCATGACCGTCGCAGCAAGCGTACAGGCTAAAACTCTGGTTTATTGTTCAGAAGGATCTCCTGAAGGCTTTAACCCGCAGCTTTTCACCTCTGGCACCACCTATGATGCCAGCTCCGTACCGATCTATAACCGCCTGGTTGAGTTCAAAACGGGTACAACTGAAGTCATCCCGGGCCTTGCTGAGAAGTGGGAAATCAGCGAAGACGGTAAAACCTATACCTTCCACCTGCGCCAGGGCGTGAAGTGGCAAGACAACAAAGATTTCAAACCGACGCGCGATTTAAACGCCGATGACGTGGTGTTCTCTTTCGATCGTCAGAAAAATGCCCAGAATCCGTACCACAAAGTGTCCGGCGGCAGCTATGAATACTTCGAAGGGATGGGTCTGCCAGATCTGATCGCCGAAGTGAAAAAAGTGGACGATAAAACCGTTCAGTTCGTCCTGACTCGTCCGGAAGCACCGTTCCTGGCTGACCTGGCGATGGACTTCGCTTCTATTCTTTCCAAAGAATATGCGGATAACATGCTGAAAGCCGGTTCCCCGGAGAAAGTGGATCTGAACCCTATCGGTACCGGTCCATTCCAGCTGCAGCAGTACCAGAAAGACTCCCGTATTCTGTATAAAGCATTCGAAGGTTACTGGGGCACCAAGCCGCAGATCGACCGTCTGGTCTTCTCCATTACGCCTGACGCTTCCGTGCGTTACGCCAAGCTGCAGAAGAACGAGTGCCAGGTGATGCCGTACCCGAACCCGGCAGACATCGCGCGCATGAAGCAGGATAAAAACATCAACCTGATGGAGCAGGCCGGTCTGAACGTTGGCTACCTCTCTTTCAACACTGAGAAGAAACCGTTTGATGACGTGAAAGTCCGCCAGGCGTTGACCTACGCGGTGAACAAAGAAGCCATCATTAAAGCGGTTTATCAGGGCGCTGGCGTCGCCGCGAAGAACCTGATCCCGCCGACCATGTGGGGCTATAACGACGACGTTAAAGACTACACCTACGATCCTGAGAAAGCCAAAGCGCTGCTGAAGGAAGCCGGTCAGGATAAAGGCTTTACCGTTGAGCTGTGGGCGATGCCGGTACAGCGTCCGTACAACCCGAACGCTCGCCGTATGGCGGAGATGGTTCAGGCCGACTGGGCGAAAATTGGCGTTCAGGCCAAAATTGTGACCTACGAGTGGGGCGAGTATCTGAAACGCGCCAAAGCGGGTGAGCATCAGGCGGTGATGATGGGCTGGACCGGTGACAATGGGGATCCGGACAACTTCTTCGCTACCTTGTTCAGCTGTGCGGCAGCGAAAGACGGTTCCAACTACTCTCGCTGGTGCTACAAGCCGTTTGAAGACCTGATCCAGCCAGCGCGTGCGACGGACGATCACAACAAACGTATTGAACTGTACAAGCAAGCGCAGGTAGTTATGCACGATCAGGCTCCGGCTCTGATTGTTGCTCACTCCACCGTGTACGAACCAGTGCGTAAAGAAGTGAAAGGCTATGTGGTTGATCCATTGGGCAAACACCACTTCGAAAACGTTTCTGTCGAATAATTAAAAGCAATTAAGGAAGCGCTGCGCCCCGGTATTGTGTAGGCCGGATAAGCGCAGCGCCATCCGGCGTAATGCTTTACCCGCGATGCAGTTTGCGTGGGATAAGATTTGTGAGCAATACAGACTCACGGTTCCAGGCCGTGCGTCATTAGAGAGAATCCGGGTTATGTTGCAGTTCATTCTCCGACGTTTGGGACTCGTCATCCCCACGTTTATCGGTATCACTCTTCTCACTTTTGCCTTCGTCCATATGATCCCCGGCGATCCGGTAATGATCATGGCGGGTGAACGTGGAATCTCCCCTGAGCGTCATGCTCAACTGTTGGCTGAACTCGGTCTGGATAAACCGATGTGGCAGCAGTACCTCCACTATATCTGGGGGGTTATGCATGGTGACTTAGGTATCTCGCTGAAAAGCCGCTTACCGGTATGGGAAGAGTTCGTACCTCGCTTTAAAGCAACGCTGGAACTCGGCGTTTGTGCGATGATCTTCGCCGTTGCGGTGGGTATTCCGGTGGGCGTACTTGCTGCTGTGAAGCGCGGCTCTATTTTCGATCACACCGCCGTTGGCCTGGCGCTGACCGGTTACTCCATGCCGATCTTCTGGTGGGGCATGATGCTGATCATGCTGGTTTCCGTGCAGTGGAACCTGACGCCGGTTTCCGGTCGGGTGAGCGACATGGTGTTCCTTGATGACTCCAATCCCCTGACCGGTTTTATGCTGATAGACACCGCCATCTGGGGGGAAGAGGGCAACTTTATTGATGCGTTGGCGCATATGGTTCTGCCGGCGATGGTGCTGGGTACCATTCCTCTGGCGGTCATTGTGCGTATGACCCGTTCATCGATGCTGGAAGTGCTGGGCGAGGATTACATTCGCACCGCGCGCGCCAAAGGCCTGACCCGTATGCGCGTCATCATCATTCACGCTCTGCGTAACGCGATGCTGCCCGTGGTAACCGTAATCGGCCTGCAGGTCGGTACGCTGCTGGCTGGGGCGATCCTGACCGAAACTATCTTCTCCTGGCCGGGGCTGGGGCGCTGGCTGATCGATGCGCTGCAACGCCGTGATTATCCGGTGGTGCAGGGCGGGGTGCTGCTGGTCGCGACGATGATTATTCTCGTCAACCTGCTGGTAGACCTGCTGTACGGCGTGGTGAACCCGCGTATTCGGCATAAGAAGTAAGGGGCCATCATGTCACAGGTTACTGAAAATAAAGTTATTGCTGCACCGGTGCCAATGACTCCGCTGCAGGAGTTCTGGCACTATTTTAAACGCAACAAAGGCGCGGTTGTCGGGCTGGTTTATGTTGTCATCATGATTCTGATTGCGGTCTTTGCGAATGTTCTCGCCCCGTATAATCCGGCTGAGCAGTTCCGTGATGCGCTGCTGGCACCACCTGCGTGGCAGGAAGGCGGTACCATGGCGCATCTGTTTGGTACAGATGATGTGGGCCGCGATGTGCTGTCCCGCCTGATGTACGGTGCGCGTCTGTCGCTGCTGGTCGGTTGTCTGGTGGTTGTGCTCTCCCTGCTGATGGGCGTGATTCTCGGGCTTATCGCCGGCTACTTTGGCGGGATTGTCGATAACGTCATTATGCGTGTGGTCGATATCATGCTGGCGTTGCCGAGCCTGTTACTGGCGCTGGTGCTGGTGGCGGTGTTTGGCCCCTCGATTGGCAACGCCGCGCTGGCGCTGACGTTCGTGGCATTGCCGCACTATGTACGTTTGACGCGCGCCGCCGTGCTGGTGGAGGTTAACCGCGACTACGTCACCGCATCCCGCGTGGCGGGAGCCGGTGCGATGCGCCAGATGTTCGTCAATATTCTTCCTAACTGTCTTGCGCCGCTGATTGTTCAGGCGTCGCTGGGCTTCTCTAACGCCATTCTCGATATGGCTGCTCTCGGCTTCCTGGGGATGGGCGCACAGCCGCCTACGCCGGAATGGGGCACCATGCTCTCTGACGTGTTGCAGTTTGCGCAAAGCGCCTGGTGGGTCGTGACCTTCCCGGGGCTGGCAATCCTGCTGACGGTGCTGGCATTTAACCTGATGGGTGACGGTCTGCGTGACGCGCTCGATCCCAAACTGAAGCAGTAAGAGGTTCGAGATGGCGTTATTAAATGTAGATAAATTATCGGTGCATTTCGGCGATGTCGGTTCCGAATTCCGCGCCGTAGACCGCATTAGCTACAGTGTGAACCAGGGTGAAGTGGTTGGCATTGTTGGGGAGTCAGGCTCTGGTAAGTCCGTCAGCTCGCTGGCGATTATGGGATTGATTGACTACCCAGGCCGGGTAATGGCCGAAAATCTGGAATTTAATGGTCGCGACCTGAAGCGCATCTCAGAGAAAGAGCGTCGCCAGTTAGTGGGCGCGGAAGTCGCGATGATCTTCCAGGACCCGATGACCAGCCTTAACCCGTGCTATACCGTTGGTTACCAGATTATGGAAGCCATCAAGGTGCACCAGGGCGGCAACAAAAAAACGCGTATTCAGCGGGCGATTGACCTGCTGACGCTGGTCGGGATCCCCGATCCGGCCTCGCGTCTGGATGTATATCCGCACCAGTTGTCCGGTGGGATGAGCCAGCGCGTCATGATCGCGATGGCGATAGCCTGTCGTCCAAAGCTGCTGATTGCCGACGAACCGACCACGGCGCTGGATGTGACTATTCAGGCGCAAATCATCGAGCTGCTGCTGGAGTTGCAGCAAAAAGAGAACATGGCGCTGGTCTTGATTACGCACGATCTGGCGCTGGTGGCCGAAGCAGCGCACAAAATTATCGTGATGTACGCCGGGCAGGTTGTGGAAACCGGGGCCGCGCAGGATATTTTCCGCGCGCCGCGTCACCCGTATACCCAGGCGTTGCTGCGCGCGTTGCCGGAGTTTGCTCAGGATAAAGCGCGTCTGGCTTCGTTGCCGGGCGTGGTGCCCGGTAAATATGACCGCCCGAACGGCTGTTTGCTGAATCCGCGCTGCCCCTATGCGACCGACAAATGCCGCGCTGAAGAACCTGAACTGAACCTGCTGGAAGGCGGTCGTCAGTCGAAATGCCACTACCCACTTGATGATGCCGGGAGGCCTGGGCTATGAGTACGCAAAAGGCCGCTTTGCCACAGCCGCTGTTGCAGGCAATTGACCTGAAAAAACACTACCCGGTGAAAAAGGGCATGTTCGCCCCGGAACGCCTGGTGAAAGCGCTGGACGGTGTCTCCTTTACCTTAGAACGCGGTAAAACATTGGCGGTGGTCGGCGAGTCGGGCTGCGGGAAATCCACCCTTGGCCGCCTGCTGACAATGATTGAAGTTCCGACCGGCGGTGAGCTGTATTACCAGGGGCAGGATCTGCTTAAGCACGACCCGCAGGCGCAGAAGCTGCGTCGGCAGAAAATCCAGATTGTGTTCCAGAACCCGTACGGTTCCCTGAACCCGCGTAAAAAAGTCGGGCAGATTCTGGAAGAGCCGCTGCTAATCAACTCCGCGCTGAGCAAAGAGCAGCGTCGTGAAAAGGCGCTGGCGATGATGGCGAAAGTGGGGCTGAAAACTGAGCACTACGATCGCTATCCGCACATGTTCTCCGGCGGTCAGCGTCAGCGTATTGCCATCGCTCGCGGGCTGATGCTTGACCCGGACGTGGTGATTGCCGACGAACCGGTCTCGGCGCTGGACGTTTCCGTTCGTGCGCAGGTGCTAAACCTGATGATGGACTTGCAGCAGGAACTGGGGTTGTCATACGTCTTCATCTCCCACGACCTGTCGGTAGTTGAGCACATTGCCGATGAAGTGATGGTGATGTACTTAGGCCGCTGTGTGGAAAAAGGAACGAAGGATCAGATCTTCAATAATCCGCGTCATCCGTACACGCAGGCGCTGCTTTCCGCAACGCCGCGCCTGAACCCTGACGATCGTCGTGAGCGTATCAAGCTGACCGGTGAGCTGCCAAGCCCGCTGAATCCGCCGCCGGGCTGTGCGTTCAACGCGCGCTGCCGTCGTCGCTTTGGTCCGTGTACCCAGCTTCAGCCGCAGTTGAAAGATTACGGCGGTCAACTGGTCGCCTGTTTCGCCGTTGACCAGGATGAAAACCCGCAGCAATAAACGTGGGTTATGACCCAATAACCGGAGCCTTGTGCTCCGGTTTTTTTATATTTTGTTTTTACGCCCACAATGTGAGTCCTCTGGCAGAACATTATTCCATAGCGTCTAAAATGTAGTCAGATTTTCTCTCGTCACAGAAATATCTGTGTCGCAGTTGCTAACTATCAGGAGCAAATGTGGTCACGATACGCTGGGATATTAAAACAATTGATCGTCTGTCGATGGTTGAGGATGTCCTGAAGGAATTTTCCTGCTGCGATATCAATATCATCTCGATGAAAGTCACGCCTGGACGGATCCTGATTAAATCCTGGTGCCGCCAGTTACAGGATATTTCCTGCGTGCAATCCTGTTTAAGCCAGCGCACCGATATTATTAACGTCGCTTACCTGTGCGAAGAGATAAGCGAGCTGTCGATGTCTGAGCCAGAACGCCCGCGCTATTTCTCTGACATTATTTGCAGCAGCCAGAGCATGCACTCGCTTATCGAAAAGGCGATAAAAATTGCCGACAGCAAATACACTGTTCTGATCCGCGGCGATACGGGTACCGGCAAAGAGCTGTTAGCCCGGGCTATCCATAATTCCGGGCAGCGGCGTTTTTATCCGTTTATTCCGGTCAACTGCTCTGCGCTACCTGAGTCGCTGATGGAGAGTGAATTCTTTGGCTACGAGAAAGGGGCTTTTAGCGGCGCAGACGGTAAAGGCAAAAAAGGGCTGTTTGAAATGGCCGATAAAGGCACCCTTTTTCTCGATGAATTTGGTGAAATGCCGCTGAGTTTACAGGCTAAACTCCTGCGTGTTCTTCAGGATGGCGGGATCCGTCGCGTTGGAGGGGCGCAAATTATTCCGGTCAATGTGCGCATTATTGTGGCCACCAACGCCAATCTGGAAGAGAGGGTGGAACAACGTCTGCTGCGCGCGGATCTCTATTACCGCATCAACGTACTTTCACTGACTATTCCGCCTTTGCGGGAGCGTCCGCAGGATATCAGCCTGCTGATTCGCCACTTTGTGCAGAAATACGCGAAGGAATTCCAGCGGCGGATCATTCTGGATAAAGCCTGCTTTGATGCCCTGCATCATCACAGCTGGCCGGGAAACGTGCGTGAACTGGAAAATACCATTATTCGCCTGATGCTGATGGCGGAATCCGATGTTATTACGCGGGAAGAATTAGGGATGGTGAATTTGCCCGCCGTTGAGCAGGCACCGACAGAACGTCCTTTTAAAGAACAGGTTTTGTGTGCTGAACGTCAGCTTATTGAACAGATGGTGGAAGAGAATGTGTCGTCGCGGCATATTGCCAAAGCGCTGGGGGTATCACATACCACGGTACTGAATAAAATTCGCAGCTATCAACTGGAGAGTGTGGATTAAGCGCCGCCAGTGGCTGACGGCGCAGTATACGTGGATTATTCAATCAGCTTCAATAATGGCGACAGGCACAGCAGGATCCCGTACAGCAGGATGAGCCAGGTTTTCAGCCCGCGCAGTTTTTCCAGTTGCGTTACTTTATAGATCAGGAAAAACGGAATAATACACGACACAATCCCGTACAGTGGGCTACCTAACTGGAAGAACACCAGTACCGAGACGCGAAACGATACCCAAATGACCAGGGTGATAACAATAAAGGTGCAAATACCCAGTGTAAGCACCAGGGGATTAATTTTCTCGACGTCAATAACGCGACTCAGAACGTTAAGAATAATACCTTTAATCGCCTCGTGGAACCCCAGATAAATACCAAAGAATGCGGTTAATACGGCGAAGATATTCAGCACCGTGGAGGTGATATGAATAATTTGCCCGGGAATGACCTGCGCCGCCAGCGCCAGTGCGGAAATATTTTGTTCAAAGGCCGAAACGGCCTCTTCATGGCTAATGGAAAAGGTAAAAGAGAAAGAGAAAAACAGAATGACCGCAATCAGCGTAATGTAACTGATCCGATGCGTACGGATTGCCATACGCGTGGCCAGCACCCGATCCGCCACCCGTTTGCGGTAGGCGATGTTCATTGGGTTCAACACCTGAATAAACACCGCTGAGAAGAAGCAGAACGGGATGGTCAGCAGCACGTCGCGAAAGAAGACCGATGCTTCAGGGAATGCGCTGATATTAGCGAAGTTCCAGTGCGGAACCATCGCAAAACCAAACACGATGATGATACCCACTTTGACTACCACCATCGGACCGGAGATTTTGAACAGCAGTTTTTCTCCCCCGGAAGCAATGGCGACCAGCACGGCAAAAATGGCCACTTTGTAGATTATCGACTGTGAGAGATCGGCCTCGGTCAAGCCGAAAGTTTTGATATATGAGGCACTGTCAAAAACCACGGATAAGGAATAGATAAATATGCCGTGAATAATCATCAGAAAATAGATGACGCCAAGAAATACGCCCCAGTTCTTGCCCAGATAATGACTAATAATATCAGTATAGTCATTACAGGTTTCACTTTCTGATAATGTTTTTAAATAAATATCCTGCACAATATAGGTTGCCGGATAGGCAATAATAAAGGCGACAATGAATACCCAAATGCCTGTTAAACCTATTTGTACCGGCATCAGTACCGTTCCGGCGCCAATTGCCATGCCGATGCACAGTAATACCCAGCCAAAATCGTATTTCGTGAATGGTATTTTCTTTGAGAATGGTACGGCGGTTGCTGTATTGTTGCTTAGTTGTAGTGTGTTGTCCTGCATAGAACCCCCTGCCCAAAATACGCGCTCCCCCCGAAACAGGATTGCGCGTATTGCCAGACTGTTGTGCCTTGATTCTCAACAACCTGAACCGATCTGCGTCGGTTCAGGTCATAATGGTCAGAATGTTGCCTTTCTGATGGCGTGTTCAAGGTCGTTAATAATATCTTCTGGATCTTCAAGACCCACAGAAAGACGGATAAGCCCGTCGGTAATACCTGCTTTAAGCCGTTCCTCTGGCGCAACGGGCGAATGTGTCATAGACGCTGGGTGCTGAATGAGGGTTTCGGTATCACCGAGACTGACCGCGAGGAGGCACAATTCTACAGAATTGATCATCCGTCTGCCAGCCTCGAGGCCGCCAGCGATTTCGAAGCTGATGATTCCTCCTGGCAAGCTCATCTGCCGCTGGCCCAGCTCATACTGTGGATGCGAAGACAGGCCAGGATAATAGACCCGGGTAATGGACGGATGCCCTTCGAGGAAGCGGGCGATTTTCAACGCGTTTTCACAGTGGCGCTCCATACGAATACCCAGCGTTTTAACGCCGCGCAGCGTCAACCAGGCGTTGAACGGACTCATGCAGCCGCCAGTGATATCTTTCAGCCCAACAAACCGAGCCTGGTCGATGAACTCCTGCTTACCGACAATGATGCCGCCAATCACGTCCCCGTGGCCGTTGATGTATTTAGTGACGCTGTGCACCACAATATCTGCGCCCAACTGTAAAGGTTGCTGGCAGTAGGGCGACATAAAGGTGTTATCCACCACCAGCAATGCGCCTTGCTGATGGGCAATGCCGGCCACCGTTTCAATATCAACCAATGAGAGCGTCGGGTTAGCGGGTGTTTCGATATACACCACTTTGGTTTCCGGACGCATGGCGGCGCGAATTTCTTCAGGCTTAGCCGCATCGACAAAGCTGACTTTAATGCCAAACTTCGGCATGCTGTGCGACAAAAACGCGTGGGTACAGCCGTAAATCGCGCTGGCGGAAACAATATGGTCGCCCTGCTGGCATAACGTCAGCAGCGTTGTGGTGATGGCAGAAATACCGGACGCGGTTGCCAGCCCGGCTTCACCTCTTTCCAGTACCGCCAGTTTTTTCTCCAGCGCATCGGTGGTGGGGTTACCCAGGCGGGTGTAAATGTACCCGGACTCTTCGAGCGCAAAGCGGGCGGCACCTTGTTCGGCGCTGTCAAAAACAAACGTTGAAGTCTGGAAAATAGGCGTACTGAGCGCGCCAGTTGAAGGGTCGGGTTGTTGCCCCGCGTGAACGATCTGGGTGTTGAATCCGTAAGTACGACAGTCAGACATGATATCTCCTTTAATTCGGAACAGAACAGCTCACAGTCAAATAGCAATCGCTGTGCCAGAAATTGAATTAATAGATATCAATGGGTTATGTGTTTTCCTGGATTGATAGTCGGCAGGAATGTTGCCAACTGGCAAGAATCTTTCCAGCGTACTGGCGAGAAAAAAGGGTGAAATGCGAGGCGCTACGCAGAGCGGAATATTGCGCAGTGATATGGCTAGTGGGCTACCGTAGAATCAGCGGCAAGCCGGGAATTCCCGGTGAGGCGCAATGTTGCGGGGGCTTGATCCCCGGCGGCATCGGTTGCTGGAAAGAGAAAACCCCCGCACGTTGTTCGGTATAAACCTGGCAACAAAACGGGGGCTAACTTGACTCCAGACAAGTTAAGGATAGCCGCGAACAGTTGCCATTGCAACACAGGCGGCTATATGACGCTCGCACAGTTAGGCGTGGCCTTCTGGCACGATTTAGCGGCTCCAGTCATCGCTGGCATTATTGCCAGCCTGATTGTGAGCTGGCTGCGTAACAGAAAGTAATGCGCTTTGTGGGCGTCTGTCTGCCGCGATGGCAACATGCGCCCGAACCAGGCCGCAGGGGCGACCTTGCGGCCTTTTTCGGCTTAAATGCAGATAAATCTCGTCGTCAGGTGCCTATCCTGTCGCGATAATGCATGCTGGGAAGTTTTCAGATACCGCCTCTCTTAATACCGCTACGATCGGGTATACTCTGACGGCAGTTTCGTCTATCCGTGGAGAGTCAGTTTGCGTGTCAGTCGCTCGTTAACAATTAAGCAGATGGCAATGGTTGCGGCCGTTGTCATGGTGTTTGTGTTTATTTTTTGCACCGTTTTGTTGTTCCATTTGGTCCAGCAGAACCGCTATAACACGGCTACGCAACTGGAAAGTATCGCTCGCTCCGTCCGTGAGCCTCTGTCGGGCACAATCCTGAAAGGGGATATTCCCGAAGCGGAAGCCATTTTACGAAGTATTCGGCCTGCAGGCGTGGTCAGTCGTGCCGATGTGGTGCTGCCCAATCAGTTTCAGGCGTTGCGCATGAGCTTTATCCCTGAGCGTCCGGTTCCGGTTACGGTGACCCGTCTGTTTGAGCTTCCGGTACAAATCTCGCTACCGGTCTATTCTCTTGAGCGTTCTGCGAACCCGCAACCGCTGGCGTATCTGGTGCTGCAGGCGGATTCTTACCGCATGTATAAGTTCGTGATGAGTACGCTCTCAACGTTAGTGACCATTTACTTACTTCTATCGTTAATCCTCACAATAGCCATCTCATGGTGTATTAACCGATTGATTTTGCATCCATTACGTAAAATAGCACGTGAGTTAAACGATATTCCCCAACAGAATCTGATTGGCTATCAGCTGACGCTGCCGCGTCTGCATCAGGATGATGAGATTGGCCTGCTGGTGCGTAGCTACAACCTCAATCAGCAGCTGATTCAGCGCCACAGTGAAGAACAAAGCAACAATTCAATGCGGTTCCCGGTTTCCGAACTGCCCAACAAGTCGTTTCTGATGGAACTGCTGGAGCAGGTTGTTACCCGCCAGCAGACGACGGCGCTGATGATTGTCACCTGCGAAACCCTGCGTGATACCGCGGGTGTGTTATCCGAGACCCAGCGGGAAATCCTGTTGCTTACGCTGGTGGAAAAGCTGAAGTCAGTATTGGCCCCCAGAATGGTGCTTACCCAGGTGAGCGGCTATGACTTTGCCATCCTCGCACATGGCGTAAAAGAGCCCTGGCACGCGATTACGCTAGGTCAGCAAGTACTTACTATCGTTAATGAGCGATTACCGATTCAGGGTATTCAACTCCGTCCTGCCTGCAACATTGGGGTGGCGATGTTTAATGGCGATTTGACCGCAGAACAGCTATACCGCCGGGCGCTCTCAGCCGTGTTAACGTCGCGCCACAAGGGTAAAAACCAGATTCAGTTCTTTGATCCGTTGCAAATGGAAGAGGCGCAGCAGCGTTTGACGGAAGAGAACGATATTCTTACCGCGCTGGATAACCGTCAGTTTGCGCTCTGGATGCAGCCGCAGGTGGAGATGTCCAGCGGTAAAGTATTGAGTGCAGAAGCATTATTGCGAATGCAGCAGCCGGACGGAAGTTGGGAGCTGCCAGAAGGGTTAATCGACAGGATTGAGTCCTGTGGTCTGATGGTAACGGTCGGTTACTGGGTGCTGGAAGAGACATGCCGCCAGCTGTCAGCCTGGCAGGAACGCGGCCTGATGCTGCCTCTGTCGGTGAACCTGTCTGCGCTACAGCTGATGCACCCGAGTATGGTGTCGGATCTGCTGGAATTGTTAAATCGCTATCGCATCAAGCCAGGGACGTTGATTCTGGAAGTGACCGAAAGCCGGCATATTGATGATCCTAATGCCGCTGTGGCTATTTTACGCCCGCTGCGCAACGCAGGCGTGCGTATCGCACTGGACGATTTTGGCATGGGGTATGCCGGTCTGCGACAGCTGCAGCATATGAAGTCGTTACCGGTAGATGTACTTAAAATCGATAAGATGTTTGTCGATGGCGTTCCTGAAGATTGCAGCATGATCTCCGCCATTATTCAGCTGGCTCATAGCCTTAATTTGCAGATGATCGCCGAAGGCGTCGAAACCGAAGCGCAACGCGAATGGTTATCACAAGCCGGAGTTGAAGTGGCGCAAGGGTTCCTGTTTGCAAGGCCGGTCCCGGCAAATATCTTCGAAGAACGTTATCTGACGCCGGAAAACGCTGATTACAAAAGTTAAAAAAGGTCTCGCTTGTGCGAGCCAGCTCAAAATTTTTAACATTTCTGTATCAATTATGATCCAGGTGCATTTCTGTCATGTTGAGTGGGTGTTACTTTAAGGCCGCAGGTTAAACAAAACCTTACAAGACCTGTGGTTTTTACTTTAAGGACACCCTATGAAAACCTCTATATTCAAAAGCCTTTACTTTCAGGTCCTGACAGCAATTGCCATAGGTATTCTCCTTGGCCATTTCTATCCTGAATTAGGCGCACAAATGAAGCCGCTTGGTGATGCTTTCGTTAAGCTCATCAAAATGGTCATCGCACCTGTCATCTTCTGTACTGTCGTTACCGGCATTGCAGGCATGGAAAGTATGAAAGCCGTAGGCCGCACCGGTGCGGTTGCACTGCTTTATTTTGAAATTGTCAGTACGATTGCGCTGATCATCGGCCTTATCATCGTCAACGTGGTGCAACCCGGTGCCGGGATGAACGTCGATCCGGCGACGCTGGATGCCAAAGCGGTTGCAATGTATGCAGAGCAGGCAAAAGACCAGGGGATCGTAGGTTTCCTGATGGATATTATCCCGGCGAGCGTCATTGGCGCGTTTGCCAGCGGTAACATCCTGCAGGTATTGCTGTTTGCAGTAATGTTTGGTTTTGCGCTGCATCGTCTGGGTAGCAAAGGCCAGATGATTTTCAACGTGATTGAAAGTTTCTCACAGGTTATTTTCGGCATCATCAATATGATCATGCGCCTGGCGCCGATCGGTGCTTTCGGTGCCATGGCCTTTACCATCGGTAAATATGGCGTCGGGACGCTGGTCCAACTGGGTCAGTTGATCATCTGCTTCTACATCACCTGTATTTTGTTCGTGGTGCTGGTGCTGGGCTCAATTGCGCGCGCAACCGGCTTCAGTATCTTTAAATTCATCCGCTATATCCGTGAAGAACTGCTGATCGTTCTGGGGACTTCCTCTTCCGAGTCCGCGCTACCGCGCATGCTCGATAAGATGGAAAAACTGGGCTGTCGGAAGTCGGTTGTCGGATTGGTTATACCCACGGGCTACTCGTTTAACCTTGATGGGACATCAATCTATCTGACGATGGCGGCGGTGTTTATCGCACAGGCCACCAACAGCCATATGGATATCTTCCATCAGATAACCCTGTTGGTAGTGCTCCTGCTCTCCTCAAAAGGTGCTGCGGGTGTGACCGGGAGTGGCTTTATTGTTCTGGCCGCGACTATCTCTGCGGTGGGGCATTTGCCGGTTGCAGGTCTGGCGCTGATTCTCGGTATTGACCGCTTCATGTCTGAAGCCCGTGCGCTGACCAACCTGATTGGTAACGGTGTGGCAACTGTCGTTGTGGCTAAATGGGTGAAAGAATTGGACACCAAAAAGCTGGATGATACGTTGAATAACCGTGCGCCGGATGGCAAAACGCACGATTTATCCTCTTAATCTCGTCACTTATGCCCGTAGTCCCTTCCAGGACTGCGGGTGTTTGCGCATAATTACCCCCTGTGCCTGAAACTGCCGATTCGGCGGCGTCGGGATTTTTTCACTTCCTCCGTGACATTTTTATGTTCTTGCGGTCTAACACGAAGTGTTTTTAACGTCATATTCAGAGAGTCCTTTCACGGGCTGTCTTTTTATTTCCAGGATAGTTGATCAGGGGTTCACATGCAGGGCACAAAAATTCGACTTTTAGCGGGCGGCTTGCTGATGATGGCCACTGCCGGCTATGTGCAGGCAGATGCGCTCCAGCCTGACCCGGCGTGGCAACAGGGTACGCTGGCAAATGGTTTACAGTGGCAAGTCTTGGCCACTCCCCAGCGCCCCAGCGACCGTATTGAGGTTCGCCTGCTGGTTAATACCGGTTCACTCACCGAAAGTACGCAACAGAGTGGTTTCAGCCATGCGATCCCACGTATCGCGCTGACGCAAAGCGGCGGCCTCGACGCCACGCAAGCCCGTTCACTTTGGCAGCAGGGGTTCGATCCCAAACGTCCCATGCCGCCCGTTATCGTTTCCTATGATTCCACGCTGTATAACCTCAGTCTGCCTAACAGCCGTAACGATCTGCTGAAAGAGTCGCTTTCATATCTGGCCAATATTTCCGGCAATTTGAGCATTACCCCTGAAACGGTCAATCATGCGCTGAGTAGTGAAGACATGGTGGCAACCTGGCCGTCAGATACCAAAGAGGGATGGTGGCGCTATCGTCTGAAGGGATCGACGCTGCTGGGTCATGATCCAGCCGATCCGCTGAAAACGCCTGTCGATGCGACGAAAATCCAGTCCTTCTACCAGAAATGGTATACCCCGGATGCGATGACGCTGATTATCGTCGGTAACGTAGATGCGCGCAGCGTGGCTGAGCAAATCAACAAAACCTTTGGCGAGTTAAAAGGTAAACGCGAAACCCCGGCGCCGGTACCGACGCTCTCTCCGCTGCGTGCAGAGGCTGTGAGCATCATGACTGATGCGGTACGTCAGGATCGTCTGTCTATTATGTGGGATACGCCGTGGCAGCCGATCCGTGAATCTGCCGCACTGCTACGTTACTGGCGCGCTGATTTAGCTCGCGAAGCGTTGTTCTGGCACATTCAGCAGGAGCTCACCAAAAACAATGCCAAAGACATTGGCCTTGGATTCGACTGTCGGGTGCTGTTCCTGCGCGCGCAGTGCGCCATCAACGTTGAATCACCGAACGGTAAGCTGAATGCGAACCTCGGTACGGTTGCGCGTGAGCTGGCCAAAGTGCGTGATAAGGGGCTGCCGGAAGAAGAGTTTAATGCGCTGGTGGCGCAAAAGAATCTGGAACTGCAGAAGCTGTTTGCCACCTATGGTCGCACCGATACCGATATTTTGATCAGCCAGCGTTTGCGCTCACTGCAAAATCAGGTGGTGGATATTGCGCCTGAACAGTATCAGCGTTTACGCCAGAGCTTCCTGAACAGCCTGAGCGTTGAGATGCTGAACCAGGACCTGCGTCAGCAACTGTCGCAAGACATGGCGTTAATCCTGCTGCAGCCAAAGGGTGAACCTGAATTCAATATGAAGGATCTACAGGCGACGTGGGATAGCATTATGGCGCCGGTTACCGCAGCGGCAACCTCGGTTGAAACGGATGAATCACATCCTGAAGTGTCGGACATCCCGCCGGTACAGTAGACCTGTAGGCCGGGCAAGCTAAGCGCCCCCGGCCTACAAGAACAACACGTTATTGCGGCATGGCGTCGCGGGGGATAATCGCCCCACGATGCTGAATCACCGTGCTTGCCGTCAGATGGCCGCGTTTTGCGGCATCAGCAGCATCGCCACCGGTCAGACGTACCGCCAGATACCCGGCGCTGAAGGAGTCTCCCGCAGCGGTGGTATCGATCACCTTCTCTTTCGGCAGTTTTACGGCCGGAACGTCGATCAGTTCTTCGCCTGCAATGGAAACCAGGCAAGAGTCTGCGCCGCGCTTCACAACCACTTCCTGAACGCCAGCAGCGTGAGTACGGGCAATCACCTCGGCAACGGGTTTTTCACCCCACAGCGCGTCTTCATCGTCCAGCGTCAGGAACGCAATATTGGTGCATTCCAGCATCTGCTGATACACCTGCTGGGTCTCTTCTTTACTGCTCCACAGGCGTGGACGGTAGTTATTGTCAAAAATGACTTTTCCACCGTTGGCACGGCATTCACGCAGCAATGACAGCAGCTTGTCACGACTTGCCGGGCTTAAAATCGCCAGGCTGATTCCGCTCAGATACAGATAGTCAAATGTCGCCAGCTCTTCGCAAATCGCGGTGGACTGTTCGCTCTCCAGCCAGAATTTTGCGGCGGCTTCATTACGCCAGTAATAGAAGGTGCGCTCGCCGGTGCTATCGGTCTCAATGTAATAGAGGCCCGGCAGGCGGTTTTCCATGCGCTGAGTTAATGAGGTATCGACGTTTTCGCCCTGCCAGGATTCCAGCATTTGTTGGCTAAAACTGTCGGTACCCAGTGCAGTCACATAGTGTACGGAAAGTGCCGCAGCATCGACCTGACGGGCGATATAAACGGATGTATTCAACGTGTCGCCACCGAATCCGCGCTGAACGTCAGCGCCTTTCTGTGACAGCTCAATCATGCATTCGCCAATCACGGCAATCTTTCTGGACATAGTCGTAACCTGCTCTGAAAAAAATTAGCGTTAGTGTGCGCTGTGGGTGTTAAGTGGTCAACTATATTAAAACATCGTTCCATTATTTTTTTGAGCCAGCACGTGTTCTGCGTCGTTTTTTGCCGCTTAGTTTCTATTTTGCGTACGGCTGAACGTAAAGTTCTGCGCCTGAGCGCCGATAACCTTTGACGAGTCCGGTCAGTCACACTCTTATTTACAGGACATCTCAGATGATAAAGCAGGTTACCCAGCAGCTAATTACGCCCGATGCGAGTATTGAAAGCTTGCAGGAGAGACGCTATTGGCTGCAGTGCGAGCGTGCTTACACCTACCAGCCGATTTACCAGACCAACGGTCGGCTGATGGCCGTTGAGCTGCTGACCGTCGTGAGCCATCCTGAAAACCCCTCCCAACGCATCGCTCCAGACCGCTATTTTGCCGAAGTAGCCGTCCGACATCGTGTCGATGTAGTGAAAGAGCAGCTTTTACAGCTTGAACAAAAAGCAGCGTTTTTCCGGGTCAATAATCTGCTGGCATCAGTGAATGTCGACGGGCCAACGCTTATTGCCATGCGCCAGGATCCCGAAATCCTGAAAATCATCGAATGCCTGCCGTGGCTGCGCTTTGAACTGGTGGAGCATATCCGTTTGCCGAAGGGCTCGTCGTTCGCCTCAATGTGCGAATTTGGCCCGCTCTGGCTGGATGATTTCGGTACCGGTATGGCGAACTTCTCGGCCCTGAGCGAAGTGAGTTACGACTATATCAAAGTGGCGCGGGACCTGTTTGTCATGCTGCGCCAGACGCCGGAAGGCCGCAATCTCTTCACGCTACTGTTACAGCTGATGAACCGCTATTGCCGCGGCGTAATTGTTGAAGGTGTCGAAACGCTGGAAGAGTGGCGTGATGTGCAAAACTCACCGGCTTTCGCGGCCCAAGGCTATTTTCTCTCTCGTCCAGTGCCCCTGGATACCCTCGAAGACGTTATTCTGTCGCTTTGATGAGGATGTAGAGCGCCTCCTTTTCTTCTACTGGACTATCTTTAGGACAGGCAAGGAAGGAAGTAAGGAGGTTAGACATGACGAGAACAGGTAAAATAACCACTTCAGTAATAGGGGTTTTCTTGTTGTTGATCGTCGTACTCATCATTGTGATTGCGACATTTGACTGGAACCGGCTCAAACCGACCATCAACCAGAAAGTCTCTACAGAACTCAACCGGCCCTTCGCCATACGAGGGGATCTGGGCGTGGTTTGGCAGCGCCAGCAGCAGGAAACCGGCTGGCGTAGCTGGGTTCCGTGGCCGCATATCCATGCCGAAGATATTATCCTTGGCAACCCGCCAGATATTCCTGACGTTACCATGGTGCATCTCCCGCGCGTTGAAGCCACGCTCGCCCCACTGGCGCTGCTGACAAAAACCGTCTGGCTCCCGTGGATCAAGCTGGTCAAACCCGATGCGCGGCTTATCCGCCTGTCTGAGGAAAACAATAACTGGACCTTTAACTTAGCAGGGGATGAAAATCGCGATCCCAATGCGCCGCCATCCGCGTGGTCGTTCCGGCTGGATAACATTCTGTTCGATCAGGGACGTATCGCCATTAACGATAAGGTGACGAAGTCAGAGCTTGAGATCCTGGTCGATCCGCTGGGTAAACCGTTGCCCTTTAGCGAAGTGACCGGCGCAAAGGGTAAAGAGAGCAACGCCCGCGTCGAGGACTACGTATTTGGGCTGAAAGCGCAAGGGCGATATAACGGCGAACCGCTAAGCGGTAGCGGGAAAATAGGCGGAATGCTGGCGCTGCGTGGCGAAGATACCCCTTTCCCGATTCAGGCTGATTTCCGTTCGGGCAATACGCGCGTGGCGTTTATCGGCACGATAAACGATCCGTTGAACATGGGCGGGGCGGATCTGCGGCTTAAATTCTCGGGAGATTCGCTAGGGGATTTGTACGATTTGACCGGCGTACTGCTCCCGGATACGCCGCCGTTTGAAACCGACGGGCGTCTGGTGGCAAAAATCGACCCGGAAAAATCCTCTGTTTTTAATTATCGCGATTTTAATGGCCGCATTGGCGATAGCGATATTCACGGAACGCTGGCCTATACCACCGGTAAACCGCGACCCATGCTGAAGGGGGATGTTGAGTCTCGCCAACTGAGGCTGGCTGATTTGGGTCCGTTGATCGGTGTGGATTCAGGCAAAGGGGCAGAACGGGCAAAACAATCTGAACAGCGCAAAGGTGAGAAGAGCGTTCAACCTGCGGGCAAGGTCTTGCCGTATGACCGTTTTGAAACCGACAAATGGAACGTGATGGACGCTGACGTGCGTTTCAAAGGACGGCGTATTGAGCACGGCAGCAGTCTGCCGATCAGCGATCTCTCCACCCATATCATCCTGAAAAATGCCGACCTGCGCCTGCAGCCGCTGAAATTCGGTCTTGCGGGCGGCAGCATTGTTTCCAGCATCCATCTGGAAGGGGATAAAAAGCCGATGCGGGGGCAGGCGGATATCCAGGCTCGCCGCCTGAAGCTTAAAGCGCTGATGCCGGATGTGGAACTGATGCAAAAAACGCTTGGCGAAATGAACGGTGACGCCAGGTTTAGTGGGAGCGGAAACTCGGTCGCTGCGCTGCTTGGTAACAGCAATGGCAACCTCAAGCTACTGATGAACGATGGTTTGATCAGCCGGAATCTGATGGAAATTGTGGGCTTGAATCTGGGTAACTATATCGTCGGGCAGATATTTGGTGATGACGAGGTGCGGGTGAACTGCGCGGCGGCGAATCTGGATATTGTGAACGGCGTGGCGCGTCCGCAGATTTTTGCTTTCGACACGGAAAACGCGGTCATCAATGTCACCGGTACGGCGAGCTTTGCGTCGGAGCAACTGGATTTAACCATCGATCCAGAGAGCAAAGGCATTCGTATTATTACGCTGCGTTCGCCGCTGTATGTTCGCGGCACCTTTAAGGATCCGCAGGCTGGCGTGAAGGCAGGGCCGCTGATTGCGCGCGGTGCGGTTGCTGCCGCGCTGGCAACACTGGTGACGCCAGCGGCGGCCTTGCTGGCGCTAATTTCGCCGTCAGAGAGTGACGCGAATCAGTGCCGGACGATCCTGTCGCAGATGAAGAAGTGACGTCTGGCCGGATGCGGTGGTTACACCGTATCCGGCAATAGAATCACAATGACTGATGGCGGGTTTCGTGGGTTAACAGCAGCGCAATCAGCGTTAACGCCGCCATCGATGCCAGATACGTACCGACCGCCGCCAGACCGTAATTCGCCTGCAGCCATGCGGCAATGTAAGGGGCAACGGAGGCGCCAAGAATCGATGAAACATTGTATGAAAACGATGCCCCCGTGTAGCGCACTTCGGTCGGGAACAGCTCCGGCAGCAGCGCGCCCATCGGACCAAATGTCAGTCCCATCAGACTCAAGCCCAGCAACAGGAAGGCGAAAACCAGCACCGGATTGCCAGAGCCGAGCAGTGGTTTAAAGGCAAACAACGCAAACAGAATGATAAGCGTGGTGATGATGAGCATGCTCTTGCGACGACCAAACGCGTCGGCCAGCAGACCCGCCACCGGCACCATAACGCCAAAGCCAATAACCGCCATCATCAGCATCCACAACACTTCATTACGCGGCAGGCCAAGCCCTACAGGCGCTGCAGCGGTGCTGAACGTCATCGAATAGACGGTCATGATATAGAACAGCGTATAGGTCGCCAGCATGATGAACGTGCCGAGGATCGTCACGCGGACATGTTTTGTCAGCAGGGTTCCCAGCGGGATTTTCACCTGTTTTTTCGCCGCAGCCACTTTGACGAAGACCGGAGATTCATGCAGCGAGACGCGTACGTACAAACCGATAATCACCAGCACCGCAGAGAAGATGAACGGCACGCGCCAACCCCAGCTCATAAACTGCTCGTCGGTCAGCAACCAGGAGAGCAACAGGAAAGTGCCGTTGGCGAAGAAGAAGCCGATAGGCGCGCCCAACTGCGGAAATGATCCGTACAGCGCGCGTTTACGCGGCGGTGCGTTTTCCGTCGCCAGCAGCGCAGCACCACCCCATTCACCACCCAGACCTAACCCCTGGCCAAAACGTGCCAGAGCCAGCAGCAGCGGGGCGAAAATGCCGATAGTTTCATAGCCCGGCAGCAGGCCAATGACAACCGTCGAGATCCCCATGGTGAGTAGCGAAGCAACCAGCGTGACTTTGCGCCCTACGCGATCGCCAAAATGGCCGAACACAGCGGAACCGATCGGCCGTGCCACAAAGGCGATAGCAAAGGTGGCGAGCGACTGCAGCGTAGCAGCGGTCGGATCCCCCTGGGGGAAGAAGATATGCGGGAACACGATTACCGCAGCGGTGGCGTAAATATAGAAGTCGAAGAACTCAATGGCGGTGCCAATGAGCGAGGCGACGACGACTTTATTGCGCGAGTTGACCGGGGTATGTTCCTGTTCGTTGTCGAGCGTTGTGGCTGTTGCTTGCATAATATTTTCTTATTTTAGGTCGAACGAAAGGTCATATTACGCACAGCAAAAGAGACATTTCAATCTGTAACAAACCTTGGCGCCGGTCAAAAATGGAGCAAAAAGGGGATAATTTTTAGGCTGGAGATTTCACTTCCATGAAATGCTTCACAAAATTTAAAACTTGGATGATAAAACTGGTTTTTGGTTAAATAAAAGTTACGGACTGGATTTATTCACTAAATCAGTAAGAACAGGCGGTATTATAATTGCCGGATGGCGCTGCGCTTATCCGGCCTACAAACTCACCCGTAGGCCGGATAAGACGCGTGCGTCGCCATCCGGCAATTCACAACTAATCCGGCGGTGGCTATTGAGTTTTCCCCGGCATTCGCGGGTCGTCTTTGTATTCCGCCGTGGCAATCCAGGCTGCGCAAAACAGCGTCAGACGGGCGAAGAAGTAGAAAAATGCCATCAGTCCAAGCACGGAACCAAACGCCGCGCCTGACGGTGATTGGACCAACGATGGCAGCGTGTACGTCATGATCATTTTGATGACTTCAAACCCCAGCGCCGCGATAAACGTACCGCGAATGAGCGCTTTCTTACGCGGTCGGTGACGCGGTAGCCGCCAAAAAATCCAGAAGAACAGCAGGTAGTTGGCGAAAATAGAAATGGCCAGGCCGATCAGTCGCCAGGCGGGCTTCAACCAGTCGATACCGTCGAGATACAGCGCAGAGATAATCATCTGCTGGGCGGAACCGGCGATGGAGGTAATGGACAGAGTAACAATTAGCGCAATCAATAAGCCAATCAAGGACACAAAATCACGCAGATATTTGACCCAAATTTTTTCCTGATCCTGTGGGGTACGCTCCCAGACATCCCGCGACTGGGCACGAATCGCTTCGCGCAGGTTTCCCATCCAGTTAATTCCGGAATAGAGCGCAATGCCAAGCCCTACCAGACCCACGGTGGTACGTTGCTGAACGGCGGTATTGATGGTGTTTTTCAACGTGGAGGCGAGCGTCGGGTCGCTGACGTTGAGCAGAATTTTGCTGAAGATATCCTGCAACAGCGTAGGGTGCGAAGCGAGAATAAAACCTGCGGCGGCAAACGACACCATCAGAATGGGGATCATCGACAGAAACGAGAAGTAGGTGATGGCGGCGCCAAACTGGTTTCCCATGCGGTCATTAAAACGCTCTGCGGCACGAATCATATGGGCGATGACGGGCTGACGTTGAATTTTATCGGCGAAGGTCAGGGCGGTTTTCAATGCCTGATTGGTCGTACCGTCGGTTTCTGTTTTTTTACGCTCCTGGGTCTCAATTTTTGGGATCGGCGCGTGCTCAAGTTCCTGAATGGGGCGTTTAATTTCTTTTTCCTGCGTCATCAGGGCAGTAATCCTTGTTTTATTCATTCTCAAGACAGTATAGCTTGTCAGTCCACATAGTCTTTCATCACGCCGGTCAACCATTCCATAAACAGGTGTACCCGGCGGGAGAGGTTGCGGCGATGCGGATAGAGCAATGAAACCGGTAATGGCTCGGCGCGATATTGCGGCAATACTTCGACCAATGTACCGGCGCGCAGGGCTTCACGTACACCCACGCGCGGTACCTGAATAATGCCCAGACCGGCAAGACATGCCGCATGATACGTTTCGGTACTGTTCACCGTCAGCATACCGCCGGTTTTAACCCATTTAGCACCGTTGTCTGTCGCCACTTCGAAGCCTTGCGCACGCGTTCCCAAATTGACCGAGTAGTGCACCACCGCATGGGAGGCTAAATCTTCGAGGCTTTCCGGATAACCAAAGCGGGCGAGATATTGTGGGCTGGCGCAGTTAATCTGCGTGAGTTTTCCCAGCGGGCGTGCAATCAACCCTGAATCTTTCAGCGTTCCCACACGTACTACACAGTCGAAGCCTTCGCGGATCAAATCCACCAGACGGTCGCTGCTGCTGAGTTCGAGCTCAAGGCCCGGATATTGATGCAAGAAGGTCGGTAAGCGGGGCATCACCAGATTTCTCGCCACGCCAACCGGCATATCGACGCGCAGCTTGCCGCTGATGCTGGCCGGATCGTGATGAAATAGCCCATCCAGTTCATCCAGGTTGCTCAACAGATCTTTCGCACGTTCGTAATAAATCATGCCGTCTTGCGTGAGCTGAACGCGGCGGGTAGTGCGATGCAACAACTGCGTGCCCAGATGATTTTCCAGGGCCTGGATTTGGCGCGATACGCTACCTTTAGGAAGTCCGAGGGTGTCTGCCGCGCGTGAAAAGCTCTCCAGTTCTGCGACGCGGATGAACAACTGCATTGCGTGAATTTTATCCATTCTCATGCCCTATTGTTGTTCTAAATGAAACAGTAATGCGCAGTCAGCGGTATTTATTGTTTTTCTACCACCTAATAAGCTTTGTCTCAATCTTCACAACACCTGAAATGAGGTTTCTTATGACGCAACGTATCGCATTGGTGACCGGCGGCGGCCGTGGACTCGGTAAAAACGCGGCGCTGAAGCTGGCGAGTAAAGGAATTGGTATCATCCTGACGTGGAACAGCAATGAAAAAGAAGCGCAGCAGGTTGTGGAGGAGATCCGCCAATCTGGCAGTAAAGCAGCGGCATTGCCGTTGAATGTCGGCGATATTTCGACTTTCCCACAGTTTGTTAAACAGGTGCAGGAAACCCTACGGACGCACTGGCAAAGCGACACCTTTGATTATTTATTGAACAACGCCGGGATTGGCATTAACGCACCGTATCCGGCGTTCACCGAAGCGCAATTTGACCAGCTTTTGAACATCCATTTTAAAGGTCCTTTTTTCCTGACGCAGAACCTGCTGCCGTTGATCAACAGCGGTGGACGGATCCTTAATGTTTCGACCGGGCTGGCGCGCTTTGCGCTGCCAGGCTACAGCGCTTACGCTGCCATGAAAGGCGCGATGGAGGTGTTAACCCGTTATCAGGCAAAAGAGCTGGGCGAGCGCGGTATTACGGCGAATATTATAGCGCCTGGCGCAATAGAGACGGATTTTAGCGGCGGAAACGTGCGGGATAATGCGCAACTGAATGCGTACATCGCATCGCAAACGGCGTTGGGGCGCGTTGGGTTACCGGATGATATTGGCGACGCTATTGCTGCGTTGCTCAGCGATGAGCTGGCCTGGATGACGGCGCAGCGTATCGAAGTCTCTGGCGGGATGTTCCTGTAATCGACCCTCTTTTGGTCAGCCTTTGGAGCAATAGAAAACTGGCGCGCTATCATAGTTAAAAATATAGCTGGTGGCGTTTGCCGGTATTATCTGAAATCTGATCCCGCGATCGCGGTGCTGAAAGAAATCGGGGATAAACGTTCTGAAGAATTCATTCTTCTTCGGGAGTGGATTTGTTTCATCAGAAACCATGATCACTTCCCCATCCTCATGCCAGTATTTAAACGTCACTTTATTACTGACGGACTGAGACTGAGCGCCATCTTCTGTATATTCCCCCACGGCTTCATAGTTACCATTACCGTTATTAAGATTAAAGTCCAGGATCATATCCAGTACCGAATTGTCATACACAATGGCGGTGTGGATCTCACAGCTAAAATTCGCTCGCTGATGTTGAATATAAATGGCGGCCAATAGCGGTGCCGCAATCGCCAGAGCAATCAGCGACCAGATTAGAAGACCCTTATTTATTTTCATTATATTGCTGCTTGTAATAAATGGAGCGGCAACGTGTGGCGCTCTTTTGTGGGTTATTATCGCAAATTAACACCGTTACACCACGCTGCGCATGGTTGAGGGTTAAATAAGCATTTTCGCCTTCATGACAACTGAATGGATAGCGACCGGACAACGCTTCAAATGCGCTTTGGCTTTTGTCACGATCGTACCAGGAAGAGAAAACCGTGCATCCGTTCATTTGGCCAACAGGGTGATAGCGAGCAAAAATGGGCTCTTCATATTTCCAGGTCTGATAAAGGACGCTGCAGGAGAGAATAAACAGCAGGAGAGCTACCCAGTACGGCCACAAACGCTTTGGTGATGTTTTAGTGGCCTCGACAAATGCTTCTGTTTGTTCAGATGATGGTGCGATTAAAACGGGGTCGGCAGATATTTTCTGCGGTTTAATAAAATTGTCCCGCTCACCCGCAACAACCCGGGCGATACACTTAAAGCCCGCCTTGGGCAGCGTTTTTACCACATCATCAGCCAGACCCGCCGCCTTCAGCGCTTTGCGAATGGATGAAATCGTCTGATAAAGCGCATTGGTCGTGACAACCGCTCCCTGCTTTTCCCATACGGCAGAGAAAAGATAACGTTGTGTAAGCACTTCTCCATTGTGTTCAAGTAGTTGCGCCAGGCATTCATTTACCGGGCCATGCAGAGTGACCGCGCGTTCCGGGTAACTCGCTAATGACCCAAGGCGGCGAAGTTCCGGTTCAAATATTACCGTTTCGTTTATCAGAAACACTTTATTCATGACATGACCATTTGCGGCCGTTCAGGGGCCGGATTGTCCGCGATGTTTAACTGGCTTGCGCGCAAAACTTCTGATTCAGATTTTTTAGTTTGTAAATCAAATAATTATCGTTATATCTGTCAGCGTGTTTCACGCGTTTCCCCTCAAGTTGTGCGCTATGATTCAGTATAAATCAAAAAATATCACTGCTTCTTGTGGCCGATTGCTCTTATCGTGGCGTCAATGTGATAAAGGGAGCAGACGATACAGCGAGTCAGGGGGTTAAGGATTTAATTCTTTAGAATTATAAAAATTCGACATTAAAAGTTGAGTGTTCGATCGCTTATGCGCAAACAGGGTACATACTCTGAAAATTTCACATATGAAGAATAATAAACCGTGAATTTAATTTATAACTTCTAATCTACCATAAACGAATGCTAAACGACCGGTTCCTTATAGTACATCGGGTTGTGGATTGGAAAGCATTCATAGCAGCCATATAATCCACCACATAAACGGTATGGATTATCTCAACGCTTATATGTAGAGGTGCATGTTAGTCTTCATTTAACGTGGGTATAAGATATGGGCTATCGTCTATATGGATTTATGATCGGTGATGAAATTCATTTTGACATTTCTAATCGCCGACTGTATCGGCTTACAGGTAGCCATACCGAGAAAAGTCTCGCTTTTGCGTCAATTTATTTTAATGAAACAATGTTAAGGCTTTTCCTGTATTTATTAATGAATGCCAGGAGCCAGCCGGTAACGAAAGAAGAGTTATTTGAAAAAATCTGGGAGGCGCACAGTCTGAGCCCCTCCACGCAAAGATTATGGCAGGTTCTGCACAATCTTAATAATAAACTTAGCCTGCTGGGGTTACCCAGGGATTTTATTCTTAATATAAGAGGGCGGGGGTATATTATCAATTATCCTGATGTCATCCCCGTTTATTATAGAGTGAGCGAACTCCCGACTCACGCCGTTAAAAAAAGGGAGAAGACAGATAACCTGAGTGAGTGATGTCAACCCAGGTATTTGCCCTGAGCACGCAGGTGTGAGGGGCTTTTTTTTATCGTTACCTTTTCAATATCTATTTTCTATTAATGTTCGTTAAATAGCATTGTTGTTCGGTATATACCGACTCTGGGGTAATATATGGGCATAATTAATCGGTTTACCAATTTAAAAGTCAGTAAGAAATTATTCTTTGGATTTTCAATCGTCCTGCTTGTTACGCTTGCTATTCTGGTTTCGGGCTTGCTTGGTTTGGCAAATATCCAGGACAAAGTGAGAAAAAACGGACATACCACCGATCTGTTTAACGCGCTGTCCGAGGTACGCCTGGGACGCACGAATTTTCAGTATACGCTGGACCAGAAATATCTGGATCAAATCAACGCCGCCACCAAACGCATGCAGGGTATTGCCGTTGAGATGGATACGTTGTCCTGGTCCCAGGAGGGGAAAAAGGCGCTGGACGATACGGTAAATGCAGTCAATAGCTACGTTGCGAGCCTTGAACCCTTTACGAAAGCGCTTTCTGAAAAGAAAATCAGCGAACAAAAACTGAATACCCAGGGACTGTGCGATAACTCTGAGCTGGCTTCAACGCTGAGCCGGAATGGTACGCTGGACGCCCAACATGCGCTTGTTGCGGCGCAAATCGCATTTATCATGAGTGACATTGACTCACAGATGTCGCTGTATAAACAGCATCCGACAGATGAGTTAATGAATGGGATCCGCAAACGTCTGGAGACGGCAAAGTCCGATACCGGGCAACTGCTGTTGGTTGCTTCTGAAGATCAAAAGGTCTGGTTGCAGTCCGGGCGTGAAAACATGCAGAGCGTAGCGGCTGAGCTGGTCAATTACAAAAGCGTTTGGGATCAACAGGCAGCGCTCTCCGATACCTTGACCGGCAAAGCGGTCACGCTGACCCAGGCGATTCAGACCTTATTTAGCATGCAGCAGAAAAAGGTCACCGATACGGTAGAGAGCGTCCAACTGCAGATGGGCATAGTCGCCGTTATTGGTATCGCGCTGGGCGTCCTGCTGGCAATGGGGATTACCTTATCCGTTACTCGTCCGCTGAACGAAACCCTGCGCGTGGCGGAACTTATCGCCAGGGGGGATTTAACCAGCACCCTGACCAGTACGCGTCGTGATGAGCCGGGCCTGCTCATGCAGGCGGTTTCCACCATGAACAGCAACCTGAAAAACATCATTAACGATGTGCGTGACGGCGTGGATAGTGTTGCCAGGTCGTCCTCAGAAATTGCGGCGGGGAATATGGATTTATCAGCCCGCACTGAGCAACAGTCTGCCGCGGTAGTGGAAACTGCCGCCAGTATGGAAGAGCTCACCTCGACCGTCGCGCTGAACGCTGAAAATGCTAACCATGCGCGACTGCTGGCGGATGAAGCCTCACAGAACGCGACGGAAGGAAGCACGATCTCACTGCAGGTGATTGAGACCATGAAGAGCGTGCGCGACAGTTCGCACCGTATTTCTGAAATCACCACCGTCATTAACAGTATTGCTTTCCAGACTAACATTCTGGCGCTCAATGCCGCGGTAGAAGCTGCCCGTGCGGGCGATCAGGGGAAAGGTTTCGCCGTGGTTGCGGCTGAAGTGCGTACGCTTGCCCAACGCAGCGCTCAGTCAGCAAAAGAGATTGAAAACCTGATCAATGAGTCCGTGGTGTATGTGGATAACGGTTTTCACCTGGTGGAGAGCGCGGGCGTTGCGATGACCAGGATTGAGACTTCCGTGTCTCAGGTGCGCGATATCATGAATGAAATTGCCGCCGCGACCGATGAACAAAGCCGCGGGATTTCGCAAATTGCGCAGGCCATGGCGGAGATGGATACCACCACCCAACAAAACGCCGCTCTGGTTGAAGAGTCTTCAGCAGCGGCCAGTTCGTTGGAGGAACAGGCCGTACAACTTGAAAAAGTGGTGTCGATTTTCCGCGTGTCGAACGATCAAAGCGCCATTGCGCGAAACCACAAGGAAAAGGTTGGGAACACCGTCAGGCCGACCTCGATGGTACGTTCTTCCTCTAACGACCAGGACGACTGGGTCAAGTTCTGATGATTGCCGTGCGGCTGTTCTGGACCGGCTGCCGCACGCTTGAGGCTCGTGATGATTACCATAACCAGGCAACTCCCGACATTATTCTCTGACGCCAGTGGCTTGCTGGCCCGTTTCCTTACCTGTGCGCCGGTAAAAGCGTTGAAGACAGCCATTGCTCATCGCCAGTTCAGACCGGTGTATCAGCCCATTTTTAACAGCCAGACGGGTAAAATAGCAGGTATTGAGGTGCTCGCCCGATGGACGCATCCCCAGTATGGCACTATTCCCCCTGATGTATTTATTCCCCTGGCGGAGGAGCAGGGCCTGATTGCCTCGCTGACGCATCAACTTATCCAGCAGGTCATTGCCGATCTGCAGCCACGACTCCCTCTTTTCCCCAATGGACTTTACCTTAACCTGAATCTGAGCGCCGAAAACTGCCTCGATCCGCGCTTTGAATCGGACGCCGTGGCGCTCATGCAAAAGCTTGCCCCGGGTCAGGTTCAACTGGTTATCGAAATTACCGAAAGCCGCCCTCTGCACTTTACCCCTCAGTTAAGCGAGTGGTTTGCCTCGTTGAGGAAATCCAATATCGCCGTGGCGTTAGATGACTTTGGGACGGGGTACTCGAATCTGTGTTACCTCCACGCGCTGGAACCGGAGTTCATCAAGATAGACAAACTGTTTGTCGGCCAGATTGGCGAGGGAGGTGATACCAGGATTATCGATACGCTTATTGAGCTGGCGCAAAAGATGAATCTGCGCATGATTGCCGAAGGCGTTGAGACTCGGGCTCAGGCTGACTATCTGCGCGTAAAACGCTGTGATTTTTTACAAGGGTATTATTTATGCAGACCCGTTCCGCCTGAAGAGCTGATTGGAGTAATGCAATCACCCGCAATCTTTAGCGTCGATTGATACGGCAATGCTGCCCGGGTAAACCACAGGTGATGATCATTTGATGCGACATTTCGTTTTGTAACATATTTGTCTGTTATTGTGAGTTCCTTATTTTTAGCTAAGAATATAGACTCTGAAAATTAATATTAACGTTCCGATTTTGAACGTCCAGTATTAAGGATTTTCTTAATATTGGACCCCGTTTTTGATCCTTTGTGTGATTCTTTGGTTTGAGCTGTAACTATTCATAACTTCTCCTTTTTTCTTTTCCGTCTATCGGTAAAATGGCCTCCGCCAAATGGTGACTTCTTATTTTACCCCCCGGGTAATACCCTTCCGCGTGTTAAGGCTAATATCTTATTCAGACGGAGATAAATAATGCAGGTAATAATGTTTGACAGGCAGTCAATATTTATTCATGGAATGAATGTAAGTTTGCAAGAGCATATTCCAGGAGTGGATGTTCAGGGTGTCAGTCAGGCAGATGACCTTTGGCAGATGCTGGAAGACAGCCCTGATGCGTTGGTTATGCTGGATGGCGACCTTGATGCAGAGTTCTGCCGTAGCTTGCTGCAACAGATAGCAGAACGCTTTGCGACGGTAAAAGTGCTGGTAACCGCAACGGATTGCCGTAAAAAGTGGCTGCAGGAGGTCACGCAATTAAATGTGCTGGCCATTGTTCCGCGTGATTCTGACGCGGAAACCTTCACGCTGGCTCTCAATAGCGTCGCGATGGGGATGATGTTTATCCCCAGAGATTGCATAACTGCTACCGAAAGCGGTGGGCAAAATATCAGATTGCTCAGCGCGCGTCAGCGGGAGATTCTGACGATGCTGGCCGCCGGAGAATCTAATAAACAAATTGGTCGATTGTTAAATATCAGCACCGGAACGGTAAAAGCCCATCTTGAATCGCTGTATCAGCGCCTGGAGGTAAAAAACCGTACCCAGGCGGCAATGATGTTAAACGACGCCATGTAGTGGGCACATATTTCACAGTCAGAATGTTTCTGGCTGTGAAATAGCCACCGGCCAGATTTCTTTAGCGCAAAATCGGGCAATCCCCACGCTGAATATCCATATAATTAATGCTTCCAGCTGAAACCTGTCTTTTATTTGCGGCATTTCCTTATGGATGAATGCCTCGCAGATACGCATATCCGCGAGCAGCAATGTTTCTGCCTGCATCGCTGTTATTGGGGTAGCAAAGGTTTCGTTTGCGGTGATTTCATGCCCGTGGCCAATAACCCAAATTCCCTTTTTGTCCTGATACTTTTCCAGCGACAGGCCCTGCCATTGCTTAATAAATGTGACACAGGCGGGCGTGAAAGGCGTCGAACGCAGCGGCATAATAATCTCTGTGCAAAGAGACCTATTCTAAGTAATGCTCAGCGTTACGCCAGTTGCCACCCAGCCAGTTTTTACCGCAATATGCCTTATGGCGCGGGCGGCTGATATTCATGTTTTAACAGGCCAAAAATCCAGTCATCATCTTGCAGCGGTTGACTGATGAGACGCGGGGTGTGCAGTACAGGCACTGGCTTATCCCCTGAATAATTTGCAATGATTGTGCGGAAGTCACTGTAAAACACTTTTATTTACTATATGAATATGTTTTGGTCGGCGTCACAGCGCTGCGTTTATAAAAAGATAACTACATACCATTGTGAGACCGCACTTTTTGGGGCCTTTTAGGGAAGATAATGACCAATAGCGCATTACAGGCGACATGTACACCATTTGAACATTGTTTGGGGATAATCCGCCAGGCGTCGGTAGAAATATTGCTGATGCTGGGTGTGCACGTAGCAGAGGGGAAAGATCCACGCTGGTTTCTCGAGCAGCTTGACCAGGCACGACTGAATCTGGGCGGTTGGGGAGTTGTCGCCAGACGGTTGCAGATGAATGATGCGCAATTGAGCCAGTTCACTTTGCGCCTGCGTCATCTTCAGCAGAGCGTACCCCAATATGAAAATGGTCAGGACGTCAGTGAAAACCAACTGATTTCTGCGCTGCGTTTTGTCGCCTCTCTGGAACAGTTGCGCCAGCAACAGCCCATCCTGAAGTATTCAACCGATATTGAACGTGCAGAACCGGATGCACAGATGCGGGCGCAGCGTCAACTTCGCGCAATAGAATTAACCCTCAAATCCCTGATTGCGCGGGTATGGCCGGATCAACATCCGCTCAACAGCTTCCTGAAACAGCACTTTGGCGGTGAACGCTTGCGTCGCTGGTTAAAGCTGGGGGAAAGCCGGGATGCACTGGACGGCATGATGTTTAGCGAACTGGCGCTGATGGTCGTCGATAAGAAATTATTCGTACGCCACTTTACCCAGATTTTTAACGATACCTCAGTGCTCATGTCGTTTGTTGAACCACGTATCACGCTGCGGATGTTCCTGGATGATTGCCGCCTCGCCCGTAACTGTGTTATCGCGCAGCAACCTCTAACCTCAGTACAACTGCTGCTGCTGGATTACCAGTACCGTCAGATTACTCACTCTGTGCAGCGAGCATTTGAAGAACGGCGTACGCGCATTAATCCTGCGTCGTATCTGGAGTCAGATGAGGCGACGGTTCGCCAGTTTTGGGAGGCCGCAAAGCAAAAAGACGAGCAGGCGGGTGGTGATAAACAAGAAATCGCAGACAGTATCGATCCGCCGGAGAAGCGGACCAAACGCACGGCGGAAGAGCGTGAACAGCTAATTTCCGGCATGTTGTGGGTCGCGGTCGGCGTGATGGTGCTGGCGATTTCGCTGGGTGCGTTCTGGTTATTCACTGTGCCAGCGCCACAGGCGCCATCCGGGCAATCCGTTGAAATTGTGCAGGAAGAACCGCGACGTGATGCCCCCAGCGCGCGGGAGGCGGTAACCCGAATGGGCATCACCTGGGATGCCTTTAACATGCGCGCGGCTATCGATCGCAATGACACCCGCGTGACGTCTCTGTTCCTGCAGGGCGGGATGGACTGGAAGCTGGCATGGACGGAGCAGGCGTTCTCGGCGGGCAATACCGAGGTGTTGAGGCTGCTGCTGCGTTACCCTTCGCAAATGGACGAAAGCAAACCATGCCGACAGTTTATGACCACGCTCAGCCATGCGATGTCGAATGGGGCGTCACTCACTTCGCTGCACAAAAGTTATCTGCAAAGTTTTTGCTCAGTGCCTGCGGTCGTCGCACGTCAGCAGTATGATCTTGAACAGGCCGAGCTGCGCGTTCGCGCCCAGCCAAGCCCGGAAAACAAGAAATGGCAGAAAATTCACGCCGAACTGTATGATGCGATTAACTGACAGCCTGATGATTCAGACCGTCAGCCGTTAGGGCTCGCCATACAGACCGATGAGTCTGCGCACCACGCCATTGGTCCAGCCAAAGCCGTCCTGCAACGGATATTCCCCGCCGCCGCCTTCGCGCGGCGCGGCATCCGCTATGTGGTATTTTTCGATAATCTTATGGTGTTCCTGATAAAAGAGATTCACCGTTTTCAACCAGTTACGGGCGATTTCATCTCCGAGATGATCGTCTCCGTACAGTTTGAAACCCTGGATCGCCATCCACTGCAGCGGCGCCCAGCCGTTGGGCTTATCCCACTGCTCACCGGTTTCATGTTCCGTGGCTAAAATCCCGCCGGGCGTTAGCAGGCGGCTACGCACCGCATTGGCAAGTCGGTCGGCTTGTTCATGGGTTGCCATGCCGACATACAGCGGCACAATACTGGCGGCAGAGAACAGGGCCATTTGCTCGCGTCGCCAGTCGTAATCACGATAGCAGCCGTTTTCATCGTCCCAGAGATAGCGGTTCACCGCATCGCGGCGGTCACTGGCTTTCTGGCGAAACTGCGCTTCAGTTTCTTTGTCGCCTTTCAGTGCCGAAATATTGGCGATAGTGCTTTCCAGCTTGTAGAGGAATGCGTTCAGGTCAATCGGGATGAACTGAGTGGTGCGTATGCTGGCAAGGCGGCCTGCGTCGCGTAGCCAGCGCGAGGAGTAATCCCAGCCGGAGGCCGCGCCCGCGCGTAAATCCCGATACACCTCATTGGGTGGGCGACCCGAATGCTTAGCGGTCTCGACGTCTTCAAGCCACGACTCATCGCGTGGCGTGTCGCGATCGTCCCAATAGCGGTTGAGTAGAGAGCCGTCAGACATTCTGATCACGTGACGGTAGGCCTGGTTAAGCACCAGGGAGTCAGCGCCATCCATCCAGAACGCGTACTCCATTTTTAAATGATCAAGGTAACGACGCGCGCCGCGTACGCCATCCTCTTCAAACAGTTCCACCATCAGCGCAAAAACTGGCGGCTGCGAGCGACTCAGGTAATAAGTACGGTTACCGTTCGGGATGTGACCATAGTTTTCAATCATCCAGGCAAAGTTATCCGCCATACATTTCAGCAGGTCTTCGCGACCGCTCTCGGCCAGGCCCAGCATAGTGAAATAGGAGTCCCAGTAGTAGGTTTCGCTAAAACGTCCGCCGGGCACAATGTATGACTGCGGTAATGCCAGCAGGGAGGACCAGGGGATGTGATCCTGTGGCTCGCGCGTCAGTACTGGCCACAGTTGATCAATATGCTCTTTCAGCGAATTTTCCGGGTCAGAAACGTATTCACTGGAGGGCGTTTCCGGGAGCCAGAAGTGGTTCTCGACAAAGCGTCGCAGATCAAAGTCGCGGTGGCGTTTAACCTTGCGATAGCGGATTAAAATGTCCAGCGGGTCCATTTTGGGCGCGCAATCGGGAAAGGTTTTGCTATCTGCAAACAGTTTTGACGACTGAACGTGTTCGAACAGTTCGAGGTAACGATCGGCGGGGGTTAACGCATCTGAGGCGGGTAACCCTGCAATCATCTCCGGTTCAGGCTCCGCCTCAATCATTTCATCCAGCTTTAACTCGCACGGATCCATTTCATAAAGCAGATCGATGTCGATCGTCATTTCTTCAGAAGGGGCGTGGGGTAGTTTCTGGTTGAGCATAATGAGAAAGACCTCCGATGGACGTTGAAAGATTAAGGCTATTGCCCGCTCGTCAGTTAAGCGTAGACATTCGCTTCGGTGTCTGGTGAGTAAAGCGTGCGGTCGATCACGTTTTAATGCTGGGCAATATTTAAAAAATAAAACTATCCCAATGAAAATAATGAATAATTCAGAATTCTGCGCGACCTGAAGATATTCCATTTTCAGAACATTCGATTGCAACGAGGTGTGAACAAAACAGGTAACGTCTTATCTCTATAATAGGCACAGGCTATTCTATCGATAGTTCTCCCCCATGTAATTGCTTGATACTTATCAAAATAGTAATCCCCTCATTTCCTATGATGGTCAGGTCCGACAAAGACTGTGTGTTAATTAGTCTATTTTCTGGGTCACAATAACTCACAACGGTGAGGGTAAAAATAATGAAAATCATTACCCGTCTTACCGCGATTGCTATAGCTGGCATCGCGATTTGTTATTTTGGATTATCCGGTTATGTGTGGTATCACGATAATCAACGTAGCAAACAGGCTGATGTTCAGGCCTCTACGCTGGAAGAAAATAATAAAGTATTAGGGTTCTTACGCGAAAAAGGATGCGATTATTGTCACACCCCTTCAGCCGAATTACCTTTCTATTCTTCTTTTCCTGTCGCTAAACAGTTGATGAATTACGACATTCAACTGGGATACAAATCATTCAATCTTGAGGCCGTTCGTGCGGCGCTGGTCGGGGATAAACCCGTATCGCAAAGCGACCTGAATAAAATTGAATGGGTGATGCAGTACGACACCATGCCACCGACGCGTTATACCGCATTGCACTGGGCTGGCAAGGTAAGCGATTCGGAGCGAGCCGAGATCCTGGGCTGGATTGCGAAACAGCGTGAGCAGTACTACGCCAGTAACGATACCGCCGCACAGCATCGTAACGAACCTGTGCAGCCGATACCGGAAAGTATCCCGACCGATGCCCGCAAAGTGGCGCTGGGCTTTACGCTTTACCACGACCCGCGTATTTCCGGCGATAGCACAATTTCTTGCGCCCACTGCCACGCCCTGAATGCGGGCGGCGTGGATGGCCGGAAAACATCAATCGGCGTAGGCGGCGCGGTTGGGCCTATTAATGCGCCAACGGTATTTAACTCGGTCTTTAACGTAGAACAATTCTGGGATGGCCGTGCGCCAACACTGCAGGCGCAGGCGGGTGGTCCACCGCTCAATCCAATTGAAATGGCGTCTAAATCCTGGGATGAAATCATCCAGAAACTGGATAAAGACCCGACCCTGAAGCAAGAGTTTATCGCTGTTTATCCGCAGGGATTCAGCGGGGATAATATTACCGATGCGATTGCCGAGTTTGAGAAAACGCTGATCACGCCAAATTCGCCGTTTGATAAATGGCTGCGTGGTGATGAAGGCGCGTTAACGGCCCAGCAAAAACATGGCTATCAGTTATTTAAAGATAATAAGTGCGCGACCTGTCATGGCGGTATTATTTTAGGCGGACGTTCATTTGAACCACTGGGTTTGAAAAAGGACTTTAATTTCGGCGAGGTCACTGCCGCAGATATTGGCCGCATGAACGTCACCAATGAATTACGTGACAAGCTGCGTCAAAAAGTCCCTGGCTTGCGTAACGTTGCGCTGACCGCGCCTTATTTCCATCGCGGTGATGTGCCAACGCTCGACGGTGCGGTAAAACTGATGCTGCGTTATCAGGTGGGTAAAGAACTGCCGCAGGAAGATATCGACGATATCGTGGCGTTTCTTGAGAGTCTGAACGGTGTGTATACGCCGTATATGCAGGGTAAATAAGAGAAAACCGGATGGCAAAGCGCCATCCGGTTTTTTATTGCTTAACGCATGGTAACGAACTCTTCTGCCGCCGTTGGGTGAATCGCAACGGTGTTATCAAAGTCTTTCTTGGTTGCGCCCATTTTCAGAGCCACCGCGAAGCCTTGCAGCATTTCATCCATCCCAAAACCGATGCCGTGAATACCGACAATCTTCTCTTCCGGACCGACGCAAACCAGCTTCATGCGGCACGGCTGACGGTGCGTGGTGACAGCGGTATACATCGCGGTAAACGATGATTTATACACTTTCACCTGGTCATCGCCGTGCTGTTCGCGAGCCTGCTGCTCGGTTAAGCCCACGGTGCCAATTGGCGGGTGGCTGAAGACCACGGTCGGGATGTTGCTGTAGTCTAAATGCTCGTCCGGTTTGTTGTTAAATAGACGCTCGGACAGGCGACGGCCCGCGGCAACAGCAACCGGCGTCAGCTCAACGGCACCGGTGTTATCGCCGACGGCATAAATTCCCGGCACGCTGGTGTTCTGATATTTATCAACGACGATGTAGCCTTTTTCGTTGGTTTTCACGCCAGTCGCCGCCAGGTTGAAGTTGTCGGTAGCAGGTTCACGACCAATTGCCCAAATCAGGCAATCTACCGTTTCGCTACGGCCATCTTCCAGTTGCAGGGTCAGACTGCCGTCAGCATTTTTAACGACTGCTTTCGGAATTGCATGAGTATGCAGAGTCGGGCCTTCGGCGTTCATCACCTCAACCAGCGTGTCGACGATCATTGGATCGAAGCTGCGCAGCGGCGCGTGTTTACGTACGAACAGATGCGTTTGGGCACCCAGGCCGTTTATCACGCCCGCCAGCTCAACGGCGATATAGCCTGCGCCAACAACAGCCACGCGTTTTGGCAGCGCTGGCAGTTCAAAGAAGCCATCGGAGTCGATACCGTATTCCACACCCGGAATGCTCGGATGGCTCGGGCGACCACCGGTAGCAATCAAAATATGATCGGCAGTAATGGTTTCACCATTCACTTCAATGGTTTTGGCATCTACAAAGCGGGCAAAGCCTTTAATCACATCGACATTATTTTTGCCCAGCACGTTGTCGTACGAGGTATGAATGCGGTCGATATAAGCGGTACGCGTGGCGATCAGTTTATCCCAGTCGAACTTATTGATGGTGGTGTCGAAACCGTAATCCGGACCGTACATGTGGATCGCTTCGCGGACCTGTGCGGCATGCCACATCACTTTCTTCGGTACGCAGCCAACGTTAACGCAGGTGCCGCCTAACTCTTTGGCTTCAATCAGTGCGCATTTCTGGCCGTACATTGCTGCACGGTTAATGGAGGCAATACCGCCGCTGCCGCCGCCAATAGCGATGTAATCATAGTGCTTGGTCATGACCGCTCCTTCATGTTCATTGTAGGGCGGAGAAGCGTTACGCCATCCGCCAAAATATTCGCGATTGTATACCTGATATTAAAAGGTTCCACCGATGGCTGCGATTACTCCGGCACGATCCAGCTTACCGAGGTATGGCCGGTTCCTGCCGGTACCAGTTTGCTGTGTAACCACGGCAGAACGTTGTTCATCTGCTGCTCCAGCTTCCACGGCGGGTTAATCACAATCATGCCGGACGCCGTCATGCCGCGCTGATCGCTGTCCGGGCGTACCGCCAGCTCAATTTGCAGAATTTTGCGGATGCCGGTGTCTTCGAGATCGTGGACCATGCGCTTGATTTGCTGGCGCAAAACCACCGGATACCACAGCGCATAGGTGCCGGTCGCGAAACGCTTGTAGCCTTCGTTAATACCGGTTACCACCGCCTGGTAGTCACTTTTGATTTCATATGGTGGATCGATAAGGATCAGCCCGCGACGGGAAACTGGCGGTAATTTTGCTTTTAGCTGCTGATAACCATCGGCTTTGGCCACGCGAGCGCGCTCATCCTTCTGGAATTCGCCGCGCAGCAGAGGAAAGTCGCTCGGGTGCAGTTCAGTTAATTGCAGGCTGTCCTGTTCGCGCAGCAGCTGGCGAGCAATTAACGGAGAGCCCGGGTAGTAGCGCAACTGACCGCTACGGTTGAAGTGCTGCACCACACCAATGTAGGGTTCCAGCTCGGCAGGCAAATCGTCCTGCTGCCAGATACGGGCGATCCCTTCAAGATATTCACCGGTACGTTCGGCATGCTCACTGCTCAGCTGATAACGGCCTGCGCCAGCATGGGTGTCCAGATAGAGAAACGGTTTTTCTTTCTCTTTGAGCGATTCAATGATCAGGCTCTGAACGGTGTGTTTAAGGACGTCGGCGTGGTTGCCAGCGTGATAACTGTGGCGATAACTGAGCATGGGTAAACGTGTTCCAGGTTATAAACGTAGGCCCGAAAACAGCGCGATATCGGGCGAAAATAAAGCGTATCGCCACAGTATACAGAAAACTCGTCACTGCCGCGAAAGCGCAACGCCTGGCATTGAAATCCTCTACACTTAACCCCATTGTACAAATTAATATGCACAGCGCCGGATACGCGCTTCATTCACTCTTTTCAACAGGACCGCGCTAATGACCAATCCATTGCTGACTCCCTTCGAACTGCCGCCGTTTTCTAAAATTCAGCCTGAGCACGTTGTGCCTGCCGTCACTAAGGCGCTGAATGATTGCCGCGAAAACGTTGAGCGAGTGGTTGCGCAGGGCGCGCCGTACACCTGGGAAAATCTCTGCCAGCCGTTGGCAGAAGTTGACGATGTGCTGGGGCGTATTTTCTCTCCTGTTAGCCACCTGAACTCGGTGAAAAACAGCCCGGAATTGCGCGAAGCCTATGAGCAAACGCTGCCGCTGCTGTCTGAATACAGCACCTGGGTTGGGCAACATGAAGGTTTGTATCAGGCGTACCGCGATCTGCGTGATGGCGATCATTACGCCACTCTGAACACCGCACAGAAAAAAGCGGTCGATAACGCACTGCGCGATTTTGAACTTTCTGGTATTGGTCTGCCGAAGGAAAAACAGCAGCGCTATGGCGAGATCGCTACCCGCCTGTCTGAACTGGGTAACCTGTACAGCAACAATGTGCTGGATGCCACCATGGGCTGGACTAAGCTGGTGACTGATGAAGCGGAACTCTCCGGCATGCCGGAGAGCGCGCTGGCCGCCGCAAAAGCCCAGGCTGAAGCTAAAGAGCAGGAAGGCTATCTGTTAACGCTGGATATCCCAAGCTACCTGCCGGTCATGACCTACTGCGACAACCAGGGACTGCGTGAGGAGATGTATCGCGCTTATTCCACTCGCGCGTCTGACCAGGGACCAAACGCTGGCAAATGGGACAACAGCCCGATAATGGAAGAGATCCTCGCGCTGCGCCACGAACTGGCACAGCTGTTGGGTTTCGAAAGCTACGCTTTTAAATCGCTGTCCACCAAAATGGCGGAGAACCCGCAGCAGGTGCTCGACTTCCTGACTGATCTGGCGAAACGCGCCCGTCCGCAGGGTGAGAAAGAGTTAGCCCAGCTGCGCGCCTTCGCAAAAGCGGAATTTGGCGTTGATGAGCTGCAGCCGTGGGATATCGCTTACTACAGCGAGAAACAAAAACAGCACCTCTACAGCATCAGCGACGAGCAGTTGCGCCCATATTTCCCGGAAAACAAAGCCGTTAACGGCCTGTTTGAAGTGGTTAAACGTATTTATGGCATCACCGCCAAAGAGCGCACCGATGTTGACGTCTGGCACCCAGAAGTCCGTTTCTTCGAGCTGTATGACGAAAACAACGAACTGCGCGGCAGCTTCTATCTTGACCTGTATGCCCGGGAGCATAAACGTGGCGGGGCGTGGATGGACGACTGTGTCGGGCAGATGCGTAAAGCCGACGGTACGCTGCAAAAGCCTGTTGCCTACCTGACCTGTAACTTTAACCGTCCGGTGAACGGCAAACCCGCCCTGTTTACCCACGATGAAGTGATCACCCTGTTCCACGAGTTCGGCCATGGTCTGCACCATATGCTGACTCGTATCGAAACCGCGGGGGTTTCCGGCATCAACGGCGTGCCGTGGGATGCGGTCGAACTGCCGAGCCAGTTTATGGAAAACTGGTGCTGGGAGCCAGAAGCACTGGCATTTATCTCCGGTCACTTTGAGACCGGTGAGCCGCTGCCGAAGGAACTGCTGGATAAAATGCTGGCGTCGAAAAACTATCAGGCGGCGCTGTTTATTCTCCGTCAACTGGAGTTCGGCCTGTTTGATTTCCGTCTGCACGCGGAGTTTAACCCGCAGCAAGGGGCGAAAATCCTCGACACACTGGCGGAAATTAAAAAGCAGGTTGCCGTGGTGCCGGGCCCAACGTGGGGCCGCTTCCCACATGCCTTCAGCCACATTTTTGCTGGTGGCTATGCGGCAGGTTACTACAGCTATCTGTGGGCCGACGTGCTGGCGGCAGATGCCTTCTCTCGCTTTGAAGATGAAGGGATTTTCAACCGCCAAACCGGACAATCGTTCCTCGATAACATCCTCACCCGTGGTGGTTCGGAAGAGCCGATGACGCTGTTCAAACGCTTCCGTGGCCGCGAGCCGCAGCTGGATGCAATGCTGGCGCATTACGGCATCAAGGGCTGATTGTTCGCGTGAAAATTTGTTTACTGGATGAAACAGGCGCCGGAGACGGCGCCTTATCTGTTCTGGCCGCCCGCTGGGGACTGGAACACGATGAAGATAACCTGATGGCGCTGGTGATGACGCCGGAACATCTGGAACTGCGCAAACGTGACGAACCTAAACTTGGCGGTATCTTCGTTGATTTCGTGGGCGGTGCAATGGCCCATCGGCGCAAGTTTGGCGGTGGCCGCGGTGAAGCGGTGGCGAAGGCGGTTGGCATTAAAGGCGATTACCTTCCGGATGTAGTCGATGCGACAGCCGGGCTGGGGCGCGATGCGTTTGTACTGGCCTCGGTAGGCTGCCGCGTCCGAATGCTGGAACGTAACCCGGTAGTGGCGGCGCTGCTTGATGATGGTCTGGCGCGCGGCTATGCCGACCCGGAAATCGGCCCGTGGCTGCAGGAACGTTTACAACTAATCCATGCCTCCAGCCTGACGGCGTTAACCGATATCACCCCGCGCCCGCAGGTGGTCTATCTCGACCCGATGTTCCCGCATAAGCAGAAAAGCGCGCTGGTGAAAAAAGAGATGCGGGTGTTTCAGTCGTTGGTAGGACCGGATCTGGATGCGGACGGCCTGCTGGAGCCTGCGCGTCAGTTGGCCACCAAACGTGTAGTGGTGAAACGCCCGGACTACGCGCCGCCGCTGGCGGATGTCGCCACGCCGAATGCGGTAGTCACGAAAGGGCATCGGTTCGATATCTACTCAGGGACAGCATAGTTTGTAGGCCGGATAAGGCGGTAGCCGCATCCGGCATTACGGCTTAAACAAACGGTGCCAGCGGATCGGCAATCTCAAACGCTACCGCGCGGTCTGCTTTCGGTGGGTAAATCAGCTCGCTGACAATTGACACCTTCAGCTTCTTCGCTTCTGCGCGCGTCAGTTTCACCTGTTGGTCCCAACCTTCGGTATATACCGCGCCCCAGGCTCCCAGATCCAGACAAGTGACGTACATCTCCTGGCGGTACGGCAGCGGCGCCACGTCCAGCACGCTTGCTGCGGCGTTGTTCCCGGCGAACTTGCCCAATAAAATTGCGTGCTGGCAGGTCATTAACGCATGGTTGCCTTTGTCGTCGGTGGCGGCATAGGCCACATCGCCGGTGGCGTAGATATCATCGTGACCCACAACCTGCAGATGGGTATTTACATGCAGACGGCCCTGGCGATCGCGCGGAGCGTTAATCTGTGCTGTCAGGCTATTCGCTTGTACGCCGACCGTCCAGATAACCGTCTGCGAAGCAATCATCTGACCATCTTTCAGCGTGACGCCGGAGGCATCCACGCACTCTACTTCCGCATTGACCAGCCATTCGACGCCCAGTTCAGCGGAGGCTTCGATAATGACGTCACGTAATTCCTGGCTCCAGCGCCCGCCTGGCTGAGCGCCGCGTTCAACTACGACAACTCTGGTCTTAGCATCAGCGCCCAATATTTCGCGCAAACGCCCCGGCAATTCCAGCGCCATCTCAATCCCGGTAAAGCCGCCACCACAGACCACGACCGTATTGCGGGCCTCACTTTCCGGTTGTAATGCGAGATCCTTAATGTGCTGCTCCAGTACGGCGGCGCTCTCGAGCTGGTCGAGGTCAAACGCGTGCTCAGCGGCGCCGGCGACAATGTCGCGGTTTACGTGGCTGCCGCTGGCGAGCACCAGGCGGTCATAGCGGCGCAGATGAATTTCACCGTTGGCATCTTTCCAGCTTATCTCTTTAGAGTCCGGGAGGATCTGCTCGACGTGGCCTTGCAGGAAGTTGACGCCAGTAACGTCAAACAACGGCTGCAGCGGGGCGACCAGGGTTTGTACGGCGCTTTCATAAAAGCGTGGACGGACACGCAGCTCTGGTTGTGGCGCAATTACGGTAATATCAATGGCCTGCTGATGTTTATCCGCCAGTCGTGCGGCGCTTAATGCTGCCCACATACCGGCAAAGCCGGCGCCCACGATCAGAATTTGTTTACGCATTAGGGTTTTCTCACTAGTGACTACGAATTATTTACTCGGATTTTATTTGTCGTAGTTAGGAATTGCAATGCGATCAAACTCCTTTTTACTGAAAAGGGTAAGGGTTTTTTAATATCTATCTGATAAATATGTATTTAAAATTATATTTTAAAGTGGCTTCACTTTGCTGTCTGGAATGAATGAGACGAAAAAGCTACAATAAACTCAGATTCATTTTGGCTGAGATAAGAGAATGGCATTCTACAGTTCCGGGGTTGAGTACGGCATTCATAGCCTGATGTGTATGGTCGACAGCAAGGGCGACGCGCGGGATATGAGCGTGCGTGAAATTGCCGAGCTGCAAAGCGTGCCGTATGACTATCTGGCGAAAATTTTTACCCGTTTATCGAAAGCGGGCCTGGTACGCAGTATTGAGGGCAAGGGCGGCGGTTTCCAGTTGGCTAAACCCGCTGAACATATCACGGTGTTGGACGTGGTGAACGCCATCGATGGCGATAAGCGCATCTTCGAATGTCGCGAAATTCGCCAGCGGCTGGCGGTATTTGAGGAGCATCCGCCAGAGTGGGCCTGTGAAGGCATTTGCGGTGTGCGCTCGGTAATGGATATGGCCCAGCAGCGAATGGAAGAAGCGCTCGGCCAGCATACGATCCTCGATTTGGCGCGCAAAATGTATCGCAAAGCGCCGGACACTTTTGTCGTTGAAGTTCAGGAGTGGATAGACGCCCGCAAAGGGTAGCGATTGAAAATGCCCGATGGCGCCAGGCTACCGGGCATTTTGAATGTAGGCCGGATAAGGCAATAGCCGCCATCCGGCACTGATGATTATTGCTCGGTACTTGGCGTATTAATCATGCGGTTCAGCCATGGCACCATAATCGCCATCACGACCGTTACTGCCAGGGTGACCAGGCCAATCTTACTGAAGACGTTGGTGTAGATAGGCAGCGTTTGCAGCGGGTCGGTGATGTTCTCTGGTACGGCGGTGAAGGTGGCGACATAACCCCCCATCAGGAAGGCCGCAGCCTGGGTCAGGAACCACATCCCGAGAATAAAGCCCATCAGGTGCTGTGGCACGAGAGCGGCGACCATCGCCAGTCCCAGGGCGCTAATCAGCAGTTCACCCAGACTCTGGAACAGGTAGACCAGCACGATAAACCACGGTGACGTCAGCCCCTGCGCATCGGCAAACCACATCCCGGCAGCGGCGGCCGTCAGGAAGCCCAGCGAGCACAGGAACATACCGAGCGTAAATTTCATCGGCATGGTCAGGTCTTTGCCTTTGTTTCCCAGACGGGTATAGACAGCGGCCAGCACCGGACTTGCCAGTACCACCCAGAACGGGTTCAGCGCCTGGAAGCTCACCGGGTTGATGGCAAAACCGAGAATTTCATGGTGCACGTTATTGATAGCAAAGAAGTTCAGCGATGTCGGCATCTGCGCGTACAGAACGTAAAACACCACTGCTTCCAGCATCAGGATAAAGGCCACGAACATCTTGTTGCGCCCGGTTTTATCCAGTTTGAATGCCTGACGGAAGAAGATGATCGTCACGGCAATCGACAGGACAATCAGCACCAGGTTGGCAACCTGCACGTTGTGCATCAGCCAGGCGCAGATAAATACCATCACTACCGTACCGGCCAGCACGCAGAATAGATTACGGAAACTCAGCGGCTTATGGTCTGGCTCAGAGCCGATATCCTTCACCATGCCACGACAGGCAAAGTAGACCAGCAGCGCGACGATAAGCCCGGCACCGCACAGGTTGTAGGTCACTGCGTAGCCAAACTTATCGGCGATCACTGGCGCCAGCGACAGCGACAGCAACGAACCGATGTTAATCGACATATAAAACAGGGTGAAAGCACCGTCCAGACGGGCGTCTTTCGGTGGATAGCATTTTGACAACAGGCTTGCCGGGTTGGCTTTAAACAACCCGTTACCAACGGCAATGGTACCCAAAGCAATAAAGATCAGATCGGGCTTAAGCAGCGACATCCCGGTCATGAAGTAGCCGATGGCCAGTACAATGGCACCGAGTACCAGTGTGCGCTTGGTGCCTAGCAGGTGGTCGCCGACGTAGCCGCCGATCGAAATCAGGCCGTAAACCAGCGCGGCAAAGGCACCAAAGGTGACGAATGCCTGTTCTTGTGAAAATCCGAGCTGCTTAACAAAAAATACCGCCAGGATGCCCTGAACGCCGTAATAGCCAAATCGTTCCCACAATTCTACGAAGAAGATCATGAAGAACGGACGAGGTTGCTGCAGCAAGCCCGTAGGTGCAGTTTTATTCATATTCCATCGCCTTTCAAAGCCATCCCGAAAAGTATGAACGCGTATGCTTAAACGCGCCGAAAAAGTCTTATTTTGTTATAGACTGCGGTTATTGGCCGCGAGGGTAGAGTATTATAGAGATGGTTTTCGATCCAATTAGTTGATCACACTAATTATGATTTGTTTGTTGGATTGATGTACTAATTGTGTCCGAATGATAAAAACAAAAACGCCCGCACAGGCGGGCGTTTACAGGCTAAGCGACTTGCTGCGGGCCGGGTTATGTTCCGGCGGTAAGCATTTTATGCTTCTTCGTCGTCACGCAGCGGAACAATCAACATGTCGACGTGGACAGTGTTGATCAGTTGGCGCGCGGAGGACATCAGTTTGCTCCAGAAATCCTGGTGGTGACCACAAACGACCAGATCCATGTCGTATTTTTTGATGGCATCAACCAGAACCTGACCCAGATCGCCGCTACCGCTCAGGGTTTCGGTGATAGGGTAGCCTGCATTGGTGGACAGCTCGGTTAACGCGTGGTGGGTTTCTTCAGAAATGCGTTTCTGCATGTCGCCCAGATTCACGTCGATAAGCCCGGTGTACAGGTCGGAATAGTTTACGTCAACGTGGATAAGGGAGACTTTAGCATTGTAAGGCCGCGCCATAGAGACCGCTTTTTCAACCAGAACTTTGCTTTCCGGAGAAAGATCAACCGCGATAAGAATGTGTTTATAAGCCATAGTGTTACTCCTTCCATAAGTTGTCGATGACTAGCCTGCTGGCGTTATCTGCCGCCGCGTCATCCGCGTCCTGCGAACCTTGCGCGCGGGGCTAGCCCAGTCGTAAAAACGTACCATATAAGGACTATCCTTACATTATAGCGACCAGGATAATCCGTCAATCCGCCTTGCTTGCCAAGCAGTTAAACAAATTTTTTAGTTAATTGCATTGATAGCGATTAACCTTCTGGCAAAAAAATTAACTAATCTCCTACACTATCTAGAGAGGCGTTCGGATGCGTGATACTAATACGAACGGTTTCGGCTGTACTCTTCACTGAATGGTTTGGCAGGGTATCGGGGAGCGGTAGTCCCGGAAAGGAGTTCCGTGGGCGGGTCGCCGGGGAGGAGGTATGATAAGCACCATTGCATTGTTCTGGGCTTTATGTGTCGTTTGCATTGTTAATATGGCGCGCTATTTTTCTTCGCTACGCGCACTGTTAGTGGTACTTCGTGGTTGCGATCCATTGCTTTACCAGTATGTAGATGGAGGAGGCTTTTTTACCTCGCATGGGCAACCGAATAAGCAGATGCGTCTGGTGTGGTATATCTACGCTCAGCGTTACCGTGATCATCATGATGATGAATTTATTCGCCGCTGTGAGCGGGTTCGCGGTCAGTTCATTCTCACCAGCGCGCTATGCGGCCTGGTGTTAATCAGCATGGTTGCGCTGATTATCTGGCACTGATTCCAACGACAGATACAAAAAAAGCGGGCCAGTTTCCTGACCCGCTTTTTTACCGTGCATTCGCTTAGATAAGCTTCAGGGAGAGCCAGTACAGCACCCCGGAAAGAATAATCGCAGCCGGCAGGGTGAAGACCCAGGCCATCAGAATGCTGGTCACTGTTTTACGCTGCAAACCGCCGCCATCAACAACCATCGTTCCCGCAACGGAAGAGGAAAGAACGTGAGTGGTGGAAACGGGCATACCGGTGTAACTGGCGAGACCGATAGAGACTGCGGCAGTCATCTGCGCCGACATCCCCTGGGCATAGGTCATACCTTTCTTACCGATTTTCTCGCCGATGGTGGTGGCTACGCGACGCCAGCCAATCATCGTACCAATACCCAGCGCCAGTGCGACGGCCATAATGATCCAGATAGGCGCGTACTCAATGGTGCTCAGCATGTCAGCTTTCAGTTTCTTCAGCAGACGCTGATCGTCAGCGCTTACGCCAGGCAGCTTAACCACTTTATCGGTGGTATCAGAGATGCACAGCATAATACGGCGCAGCTGACCACGCTGCTCGACGCTTAACTTGTCGTAAGTTTCCAGATTCGCCAGCATACCTTTCGCGCGTTCCAGCGCGTTGATGGTATTCGCCGGGTGGCAATGAAACTCTGTCGCCGTCGCGGGTGCCGCGTCCGTCGGTGACGGAATCAACTGGTCTACGCCTGTGGCCTGTTTAAGCAGGTCAGGGCGCTGCTGGAAGAAGACTTCGACGTTATTGATTGCATCACGGGTACGGGTAATCTCGTAACCGGAAGCATTCATATTCACCACGAAACCTGCAGGCGCTACGCCAATCAGCACCAACATCACCAGACCAATGCCTTTCTGACCATCGTTCGCACCGTGGGAGAACGCCACGCCGATTGCGGAGAGGATCAGTGCAATACGCGTCCAGAACGGCGGCTTTTTCTTACCGTCTTTCTTTTCACGTTCTGCCGGCGTCAGGTGGATACGGGCACGTTTTTTCGTACCGCTCCAGTAGCGACGCAGAATGAAAATAAGACCACCTGCAACCACCAGACCGACAATTGGCGAGATGATTAGCGAGGCAAAAATACCGATAACTTTCGGGATGTTAAGTGCGTCCACCACCGAGGTGCCGGTCATCAACGCATTGGTTAAACCAATACCGATAATGGCGCCAATCAGCGTGTGGGAGCTGGATGCAGGCAAACCAAAGTACCAGGTACCCAGGTTCCAGATAATTGCCGCCAGCAGCATGGAGAACACCATGGCGAGGCCATGTGACGATCCCATATTTAGCAGCAGATCCGTTGGCAGCATATGCACGATGGCATACGCCACGCTGAGACCGCCCAGCAAAACACCAAAGAAGTTGAACAACGCAGCCATGACCACCGCCAATTGCGAACGCATTGCGCGGGTGTAGATCACGGTTGCGACAGCATTGGCTGTGTCATGGAAGCCGTTAATTGCTTCGTAGAACAGCACGAAAGCCAGAGCAAGCAATAGTAAAAGCCCGGTATGTAAATCCAGGCCAGCAAACAAATGTAGCATAGGACGTTACGCCATTTTGAGGACATGAACGCGGCGCATTATCAGTGACTTTGGCGGCGCGGGCAAAGTGAAATATAGAGTTTTTTTGATTTGTCTCCTGCTTTGTTTTACACCACTAAAGAATTATCCTATATATTTCAGATAAATACCCTTTATCGGTAGTTTGGTGCTGGTGCGACCACTGAGGAATCTTTACAATTCACTCCCGCTTTTTAGAGAGGATCGCAACGTGGAAAGGTTTGATACCGTTATTATAGGCGCTGGCGCAGCGGGTATGTTTTGTGCCGCGCAGGCAGGACAAGCAGGTAGTCGCGTACTGCTGATCGATAATGGTAAAAAGCCAGGGCGCAAGATTCTCATGTCTGGCGGGGGCCGCTGCAACTTTACTAATCTTTATGTCGAACCGGCTGCGTATTTGAGCCAAAACCCGCATTTTTGCAAATCGGCGCTGGCGCGTTATACGCAGTGGGATTTTATCGATCTGGTGGGCACGCACGGCATTGCCTGGCATGAAAAAACGCTAGGTCAGCTTTTCTGCGACGATTCCGCCCAACAAATTGTCGATATGCTGGTGGACGAGTGTGAAAAAGGTAACGTAACTATGCGGTTACGTAGCGAAGTCCTGAGCGTTGAGCGCGATGGTGACGATTTTATCCTGGAATTGAATGGGATGACTGTCGGCACGAAAAAGCTGGTTATTGCCTCAGGTGGCCTCTCTATGCCGGGTCTGGGCGCAACGCCGTTTGGCTATAAAATTGCCGAACAGTTCGGCCTGAACGTGTTGCCGACCCGCGCTGGTCTGGTGCCGTTCACCTTACATAAGCCGCTACTGGAGCAGCTTCAGGTACTCTCTGGCGTATCGGTTTCCTCCGTTATCACCGCCGAGGACGGCACCGTATTTCGTGAAAACCTGCTCTTTACGCACCGCGGGCTTTCTGGTCCGGCCGTGCTGCAGATTTCCAGTTTTTGGCAGCCAGGTGAATTTGTCAGCATTAATTTGTTGCCGGATGTTGACCTCGCGGGCTTCCTCGATGACCAACGAAGCGCACACCCTAATCAAAGCTTAAAGAACACGTTAGCGATGCAGTTGCCAAAGCGTCTGGTGGAATGCTTACAGCAGTTAGGGCAAATTCCGGATGTCTCGCTGAAGCAGCTTAACGTACGCGATCAGCAAACGCTGGTTGAAACGCTGACCGAGTGGCGGGTGCAGCCGAACGGTACGGAAGGGTATCGTACCGCTGAAGTCACGTTAGGTGGCGTCGATACCAACGAGCTGTCATCGCGCACGATGGAAGCGCGCAAAGTGCCGGGGCTGTATTTTATCGGCGAAGTTATGGACGTCACTGGTTGGTTGGGCGGCTATAACTTCCAGTGGGCGTGGTCGAGCGCCTGGGCGTGCGCACAGGATTTAGCTTCTGGGGTAAAAACACAGTAGATTTTGCCAGCAAGAAGTCAGCATTTTATGAATGGAATCAATTAGCAGTGTGCTCAATCGCTATCGTTATTCAGGCCGATAGCGGGAACAGAATCTCACTTAGGGTTTACCCGGTTTGCGGCCAGGTAAACCCTATATGATCACTACGCGACCACTTCCATTTCCATCATCACCGGATGGAAACGGCGCTTGAAGTAAATCAGCCCGTGGCCTTGCTGGCTGAGGGTAATGTTCTTGATTTCGACCAGATAGACCAAATGACTGCCGATAGTCTGCACTTGATTAATCTCACCCTCGAGGCTTGCCAGCGATCCTTTCAGTACCGGTTGGCCTTGCGCGCCTTTCTGCCAGCATGAAAGGTTGAAGCGATCTTCCATAGCCATGCCTGTCATCCCGGCGAAATGGCGGGCCATCACTTCCTGCTCGTGGTTCAACACGTTGATACAGAGCTTGCCGTTGCCCTGAAACACCGGGTTCATCGCGCTATTGGCGTTGATACAGACCATCACCGACGGTGGCGAGTCGGTCACCGAACAGACTGCCGTAGCGGTGATCCCGCAGCGGCCCGCTTCGCCTTCGGTGGTGATGACGTTAACGGCGGCCGACAGACTGGCCATGGCATCGCGAAAACGCAGACGTTGTTCATCTAATTGCATTGTGACCTCCCGCTGCTGGTTACTTCAGCAGCTTATCCAGCATGTTGATATCGGAATTGTTGTGCAAATGTGGAACCGTCCAGCCATTTTGGTCGTACTCGGACAGGCAGCGATCGACCATCGCCATCATTTTGTCCATGTTGCCGGAGCTCTGTGCCTGGCGCAGACACTGCAGGCGGATTTCGTCCTGGCTACCGGAGTAGTTGATTTCATACAGCTCGTGGCGGCCACCAAATTCGCTGCCGATGGCGTCCCACATTAGTTTGAGGATCTTGATGCGCTCGACGTGATCCATACCGTTCGATCCGCGTACGTATTTCGCCAGATATTCGTTGATTTGCGGGTTATTGAGATCGCGTGCGCTGGACGGCAGATAGATCAGGCCGCTGGTGACGCTGCGCTCGATAATATTTTTGATTTTGGCGTAAGCCATCGGCGCCATCACGCGATAGGTTTGCAGCGCGGCGTGATCCGGCAGATATGCTCCGTTGACCCACGGCGTTGCTTCAGCGCACATTGAGTCGCTCAGCGCCCAGAACATATTGCGCCAGGCCACGACTTCGCCAAGCTCGGCCTGTACGCCGCGGAACTCCAGGGTACCGGTGCACTCCAGCGAGCGCTTCAGCAGGGCTGTGATAAAGTCGAGCTTCACCGCCAGACGTACGCAGGCCTGCAGCGGATACATACGGGCGAAGCCACCTTCCATCGTCCAGCGGCGGCAGCGGTCAAAGTCGCGGTAAATCAGCACGTTTTCCCACGGGATCAGCACGTTATCCATGACCAGGATCGCATCGTTTTCGTCGAAGCGACTGGAGAGCGGATAATCGTATGGCGATCCGGTTGCTCCGGCGACCAGTTCATAGGAGGCGCGAGAGATAAGTTTGACCCCTTCGGCATCCATTGGCGCGACGAACATCAGCGCGAAGTCCGGGTTTTCGCCCATCACCTGCGCGGAGCCGAAGCCAATCATGTTGTAGTGGGTCAGCGCAGAGTTGGTCGCCACCACTTTTGCACCGCTGACGATAATCCCGGCATCGGTCTCTTTCTCGAGCTTGATATAGACGTCTTTCACTTCATCCGCTGGCTTATGGCGGTCGATCGGTGGATTGACGATGGCGTGGTTAAAGTACAGGCCGGTTTCCTGAATGCGGGTGTACCAGTTGCGGGCGTTCTGTTCAAACTGACCATAAAATTCTGGGTTAGCACCCAGCGCACAGCCAAACGCGGCTTTGTAGTCCGGAGTACGCCCCATCCAGCCGTAGCTCAGGCGCGACCATTCGGCGATGGCATCGCGCTGCTGGCGCAGGTCATCGGCACTTCTCGCGACGCGGAAAAACTTGTGGGTATAGCCGCCGCTGCCGGTGTCGGTACCCCAGCACAAGGTGTCCTGCAGTTCGGGTTTGTGCAGCGCATCGTACATTTGGGCGACAGAAGCGGCTGCGTTGCGAAAAGCTGGATGCGTAGTCACGTCTTTAACACGCTCACCGTAAATATAGATTTCGCGGCCGTCCTGCAAGCTCTTCAAATACTCTTCACCAGTTAACGGGCGTTTAGCGTCTGCACGGAAATTTTCAGGTTTCATAGGGGACCTCTTCAGTATTAATCGGATTGTGATGTTAAATTTATGTTTTGTTTTTGTTGTTCAATTGAAGCGGTTAAGAAGGTTTTCGTGAAGAGACTTTTAGGTCATCTGTGGGTACTTTTCAGGTGAGATAACGTTCTGTGATCCAGGCGTCATTTAGAATGAAAGGGTAAGCAGAGTCACGACACGGGCACTTTCTTCAGTCTGAACGCGCTCGGTGAGCAGCCGACTAAGCGGTTAAAGAAGCGAGCGAAATAGGCTGGATCCTTAAAACCCAATTGCCAGGCTATTTCGTTGATCGCGCTGTCGGAAAACAGCAATAGCCGCTTGGCTTCGCGCAACTGCCTGTCGAAAATTAGCCTTTTTGGTGGGCGGTTAGCGAAGCGGCGACAGATATCGGTCAGTCTGGATTCGGTCAGATGCAGCTCGTAGGCGTAGTCCGGCACCGTCCAGTGCTGGTGATAGTGGTTATCGATTAGCTGGTTAAAACGTTGAAACAGCCTTAGCTCGCCGCGTATCCCGCTGGCGGCATGATCGTCAAGCTTCGCATTCCGTAGTAGTAGGGTGAACACCGCCTGCGCCAATAGCATCAGTGTGTGTTCACGTCCCGGTAATTGCGAGGTCGACTCACGTTGAATCAGCCGCCAGTAGTGTGTTAGTGCCTCCAGTTCTTCGGGCTTATCGGCCAGCGACAGGCAGATACCCGGCAGGCCGAAGGCTTCCCGTGTGCCGGGATAAAGTACCTCCAACAGCGGCCAGACCAAATCCTCCCGCACCGTCAGTACGTGCCCATCACTATCAGACTCAGTGATAAAGGCGTGCGGCACCGACGGCGGTGTCAGAACGAACAGCGGTGCCTGTACTGAATAACGACTCTCGTCAAGCTGCAGCTCAATCTGCCCGGTATCAAGAAAGTGCATCTGAAAATATTGGTCGTGACGGTGCGCCTGCATATCGCGGCCAAAGAACTCAGCCATGCGGGCAAACGACTGATAATGCACATCTTCCGTTCCCAGACTCTCATCGTACTCTTTGTTGATATCGATATTGGCGATAGAGCTCTGACACATAGCGGCTCCTTACGGCGTCGCGCGAGGACGCGATCCTTTCATCGGAATAGCCCAGATAATCACCGCGCCAATGACCAACAGGGTGGCAACAAACCACAGACCACTGCTAAAGCTGCCAGTAATATCTTTCAGCCAGCCGATCATTAATGGGCTTACTGCTGATCCGATATTGCCGGTGGCGTTGATCACCGCAATACCGATCGCTCTGGCGCGTAGGCTGATCGACTGATCCGGGGTGGTCCAAAAGATGGCCATGGCGCTAAAGGAGCCGGTGGAGGCCATCACGATCCCCAGTAGTTGGATTAGGTTGTGATCGGTGGCTGAAGCCAGCAGCCAGCCTGCAGCGGCAAACAGAAAAGGTAGAGCGGTATGATGCTTACGCTCTCGATGTTTATCAGAGTGACGGCTCCAGTAGATCATTCCGAGAATGGTACAAATCTGCGGGATTGCCGCCAGCAGGCCGATAGTGATGTTGCTGCTGCTTTCGTTAAAGCTTTTAAGGATCTGCGGCGTCCAGATACTGATCGCACTGAGTGTATTCGTCAGGCAGAAGTAGGCCAGGGTGTACATCAGCACGATCGGCGTAAATACTTCCCGCCACAGGCTGCGTTGTTGCATGGCGTGATGGCTGATCGCCCCTTCCGGCTGTACCAGCATGAGGCGATCGTTATCCATCATCTCCTGCAGGCACTTTTTGTCTTCTGCCGTCAGCCATTTCGCCTTCGACGGTGAATCATCGAGCCAGAACCAGACCATAACGCCGAGCAGCACCGACGGGAAGCCTTCCAGCAAGAACAACCATTGCCAGCCGCGCAGGTTAAGCATGCCGTCCATAGACAGAATATATCCAGAAACGATCGACCCCAGCGCGGTAGTCACCGGCATCGCAATCATAAACAGCGCGTTGGCGCGGGCGCGGAAAAAGGCCGGGAACCAGAAGGTCAAATACAACAGGATGCCGGGCAGGAAACCGGCCTCGGTAATCCCCACCAGCATCCGCAGGATGTAGAGGCTGTTCGGCCCGGTGGCGAACATGGTGGCGGTAGAGGCGATGCCCCATAGCACCATGATGGTGGCAATCCAGCGGCGAGCGCCGACGATGCTGAGCATCACGTTGCTGGGTATGCCAAAAATCACGTAGGTAACGTAAAACAGGGTGGTGGCAAGGCCGAACATGGTGGCGTTCAGTCCCAGATCCTGCCCCATGGTCAGTCCGGCAAAGCCGATATTGATCCTGTCTAAAAACGAAAAGATAAAGAGTACGAACAAAAATACGATCAGGCGACGGAACAGTTTGTTGATAACTGACTGCTGCTGCGCCGTCAGCTGTTTGTGCTGGTTAGCCGGATCGAACTTTTCCGGGATGGCAGATGATGTATCGCTCATTGTCATTTTCCTCTAATGGGAATTTTGTAGGGTACGGCTATTTTGCCCGGTAGCGCTGCGCTTACCGGGCATTAGTAGACGCTTGGCGAACCCGGCGCGTTTATTTCCCCCCCAAACCGCGCCGCCAGCGCTTCTGCGCCACGGGCCAGCAGAGTGGTATCAACGCCGACGGCAACGAACAGTGCGCCTAGCGCCAGATAACGTTTCGCCAACTGTTCGTTAGCCATCAGGATCCCCGGCGCTTTACCGGCTGCACGAATTTGCGCGATGGCCTGTTCGATGGCAGCCTGCACCTCCGGGTGCTGCGGATTGCCGCCAAATCCCATATCAGCACTGAGATCGGCCGGGCCGATGAACACGCCGTCCACGCCCTCAACGTCGAGGATCTGTGGCAGATTTTTTAGGGCTTCGCGGGTTTCAATTTGCACCAGCACGCACATTGCGTCGTTGGCCTGATGGATATATTCGGGGATGCGGTTCCAGCGTGAGGCGCGGGCGAGCGCGCTACCTACGCCGCGAATACCTGCGGGCGGGTAGCGGGTGGCCTTCACTGCCAGTCGCGCTTCGTCAGCGTTTTGTACCATCGGCACCAGCAGAGTCTGCGCACCCACATCCAGCAATTGTTTAATTTGCACCGGGTCGTTCCATGATGGTCGCACCACAGGTTGGCTGGGGTAAGGGGCGATCGCCTGCAGTTGGGTCAGTATCGTTTGCACGCTGTTCGGCGCATGCTCTCCGTCAATTAACAGCCAGTCGAACCCAGCCCCGGCCAGTAGCTCTGCGCTGTAGCTGCTGGTGAGTCCAAGCCATAGGCCAATCTGTGGGCGACCGGTTTTTAAGGCATCTTTAAAGGCGTTATTCATCATGTTTCTCCTAAACAAACCGGCAGCTAATCGCGCCCATGTTGCCGTAGTCAACGTGGAAAGTGTCGCCCTTGCGCGCCGGAACCGGACGGGTAAAGGAGCCACCGAGAATAATCTGCCCGGCTTCCAGTTGGACGTCATACGGCGCAAGCTTGTTCGCCAGCCAGACCACGCCGTTGGCTGGGTGATTGAGTACCCCTGCAGCCACGCCAGTCTCTTCGATCACGCCGTTGCGATAGAGCAGGGCGGAGATCCAGCGCAGATCCAGTTCGTCGGGTTTGATGGGGCGACCGCCGAGGATCACCCCGGCGTTGGCGGCGTTATCGGAGATGGTGTCGAAGACCTTGCGCGGGCGCTGGGTCTCCGGGTCGATGTTGTGGCAGCGGGCATCGATAAGCTCCAGCGCCGGAATCACATAGTCGGTAGCGTTGTAGACGTCGAACAGGGTGCAGTTCGGGCCGCGCAGCGGTTTGGCCAGCACGAAGGCCAGCTCCACTTCGATGCGCGGGACGATAAAGCGGTCGGTAGGAATATCGCCGCCATCGTGGAAAAACATATCGTCCAGCAGCGCGCCGTAATCCGGTTCGCTAATCTGCGAGCTGGCCTGCATCGCTTTGGAGGTCAGACCGATTTTGTGGCCTTTAAGGACGCGGCCCTCGGCGATTTTCATTTTTACCCATTCGCGCTGAACGGCGTAGGCGTCTTCGATGGTGATCGTCGGGTGATCCAGCGAAATAGCGCGGATCTGTTCGCGCTGTTTTTCCGCCTGGTTTAGACGCTCGGCGATCAGAGTATGGGTATGTTTATCGAGCATAGTGGTTCCTGTGGCATTGCATTGCCGGATGGCGCTTCGCTTATCCGGCCTACAATTCATGGCCGGTGTAGGCCCGGTAAGCACAGCGCCACCGGGCAATTTGCACATTATTTAAATAACGCGTGCACGTTGTTCTGTTTGTAATTCAGCGTCGGGTGCAACTCCTGGATTTCGAACGACAGTGCCAGATAGCGGCTCTCCATCAGCGTGGCGAAATGGGCCTTAATCAGCGCAAACAACATCTCACCCACGTCCTGACGGCTCTCCAGGCTACGCCCGGAGCCGATTTTCAGCGTCATATGCACGAAGGCATAATCATGCTGGCCGTCGGCCATCTGCCAGGTATCCAGCCAGATGGCGCGACTGCGAATGCCGCCGATGGGAAAGATGCCGGTCGCCGCCAGCGCTTCGTTCACTTTGCCGAACAGACCCGGTAAATCGGCCTGTTCGCGGATGTTGTCGGTACACTCGGCAATAAAGTGCGGCATTCTGAACTCCTTAAACCTGCTCAGGCAGCGGGAAGACGGCGTTGACCTGGCCGGTGCCGGAACTGGCGAAAAGCTCGGTGATGAATTCAACGTTGCCGTCATATTTATCCCAGCCCAGCATGCCGAGCAGCATCACCGTGTCGTGCATGTTGCCCTCGCCGTAGCAGTAGTTGGCGTACTCCGGCAGCATGGTGCAGAACTCTTTGAACTTACCTTCACGCCACAGCTTCACGACCCGCTCGTCCATCTGATGGTCGAACTCGCGGGTGTAGCTGTTCATGCCTTCTTCCGCACGCTGATCGTCGATAAAGCGGTGCGACAGTGAGCCGCTGGCCAGGACCGCCACGGTGCCGTCGTATTTCTCGATAGCTTTAAGAATTGCTTCACCCAGCTTGCGACTGTCCGCGAAGTCATGCACGGTACAGAATGCTGAGATGGAAACGACTTTGAAGTGGTTGTCTTCGTTCATATAACGCATCGGTACCAGAGTGCCGTATTCCAACGTCAGGCTGGGAATATTGTGTGCCTGAGCACGCACACCCAGTTTGACGGCTTCAACGGCGATTGATTGGCCCAGTTCCGGGTTTCCCTCGTAGCGGTAGGCCATGTCGCGAATAAAGTGCGGCAGTTCGTGGCTGGTATAGTTCCCCTCAAAATGGGGGCTACAGTTGATGTGGTAGGCGCTGTTGACCAGCCAGTGGGTGTCGAACACAATGATGGTATCGACGCCCATTTCGCGGCAGCGTTTGCTTATCTCTTTATGTCCATCGATGGCTGACTGACGACAGCCGTGGTTTTTCCCCGGCAGTTCAGAGAGATACATCGACGGAACGTGTGTAATTTTTGCAGCTAAAGCTAACTTTCCCATATCAGACTCCCCATTTTGGGATCGGATGGTCGCCCATCGAGATGCAGACGTTTTTCATTTCGGCGAACACTTCAAAGCTGTATTCGCCGCCTTCACGGCCTGTACCAGAAGCCTTCACGCCGCCAAACGGCTGACGCAGATCGCGGACGTTCTGCGTATTGACGAACACCATTCCGGCTTCGATGCCGCGTGCCAGGCGCAGCACTTTGCTGATGTCCTGGGTCCAGATATAAGAGGCGAGGCCGTACTCCACATCGTTGGCCAGGCGCAGACCTTCCGCCTCGTCTTTAAACGGCAGCAGACAGGCTACCGGGCCAAATATCTCTTCCTGCGCGACACGCATGCGGTTGTCGACATCCGCCAGCACCGTTGGGCGCAGGAAGTTGCCGCTTTTCAGATGTGCAGGCAGGTCGGCGGGTTTATCCGGGCCGCCCGCCAGCAGGGTCGCCCCTTCTTCAATGCCGAGGCGGATATAACCGGTGACTTTCTCCCAGTGCTGTTGGCTAATCAGCGCGCCTACCTGAGTGTTCAAGTCGGCTGGGTCGCCGACGCGCAGGCGGTTGGCACGTTCAGCAAAGCGTTTGACGAATTCGGGGTAGATGCTCTGCTGGATAAAAATGCGCGAGCCAGCGGTGCAGCGTTCGCCGTTGATCGAGAAGATGGTAAACAGCGCGGCATCAAGAGCACGTTCAATATCGGCATCTTCAAAAATTAGCACCGGTGATTTGCCGCCAAGTTCCATGGAGTATTTTTTCAGCCCGGCATTTTTCATGATATTGCGCCCGGTGGCGGTACCGCCGGTAAACGACACCGCGCGTACGTCGTGGTGGCGTACCAGCGCATCGCCTGCCGTTGCGCCGTAGCCCTGAACCACGTTCAATACGCCTGCCGGAATGCCTGCTTCTAACGCCAGTTCACCCAGACGATCGGCAGTCAGTGGCGAAAGCTCGGACATCTTCAGCACAGCGGTATTGCCCAGCGCCAGGCACGGCGCGACTTTCCAGGTGGCGGTCATAAACGGCACATTCCACGGCGACACCAGTGCACAAACGCCGACCGGCTGTACGAGGGTGTAGTTGAGCATCTTGTCGTCGACCGGATAGGTCTTGCCATTCATCTGCTGGCACACTTCGGCGAAAAATTCGAAGTTATGCGACGCGCGAGGGATCAGCACGTTTTTGGTCTGGTGGATCGGCAGGCCGGTGTCGGCGGTCTCCATGGCGGCAATTTCAGGGACGTTCTGGTCGATCAGGTCGCCCAGACGGCGCATCAGGCGTGCACGCTCTTTCATCGGCAGATTGGCCCATTTAGGGAACGCTTCCTTCGCTGCCGCCACCGCCTGATTCACTTCGTCGGCACCGCCGGAGGCCACTTCCGCCAGCACTTCACCGGTTGCCGGGTTGGTGGTGTGAAAATACTCCGTAGCCGCGACGTTTTTGCCGTTGATCCAATGGTTAATCTTTTTCATGACAGCTTCTCCTCATATGCCTGCTGACTGATGATGCGGTTGACCAGACGGCCGACGCCTTCCACTTCGACGATCACTTCATCGCCCGGCACCACGTCTGACAGCCCTTTTGGCGTACCAGTGGCGATCATGTCGCCCGGTTGCAGGGTCATAAACTCGCTCAGATAAGCGATCAGGAACGGGATGCTGAAGATTAGATCGGCGGTGGTGCCCTGCTGGCGCAGTTCGCCGTTGACCCAGGTGCGCAGGGCCAGGGTGTGCGGGTCAGGAATATCCGCTTTGTTGACGATGCAGGGGCCTATTGGCGTCAGAGTGTCGCGGCTTTTTACCCGCAGATTGGGGCGATAGTAGTTTTCCAGATAGTCGCGGACGGCGTAGTCGTTGCAGACGGTGTATCCGGCTACGTACTCCATGGCGTCGGCTTCGGCGACCTTACGCGCGGTTTTGCCGATCACCACCACCAGTTCGGCTTCGTAGTGCATGTACTCAACGTTATCCGGGCGTACCGATTCCTGCTGGTGGCCGATAAAGGTGTTTGGCGCTTTGATAAACACCAGCGGTTCGGTGGGCGGCTTGAACTCCAGCTCGCTGGCGTGATCGGCGTAGTTCAGACCCAGCGCGAACAGCGTGCCGTCGGCGGGCGGCAGCCAACGAAATTCGCCTTCTTTTAGCAGTCTGCCGTCAGCCAGGCGAACCTGCTCGCGTTCATCGATCTGGACGTTGTGTTGTTGTCCCTGCCACTCAATACGTGCTTGTTTCATGCCAGTTCTCCTTCGGTAACCACCGGGTTTTCCAGCGGCAGGAGGCCTGCGGCAAGAATACGTACGCGATCGCCTGGTCGCAGGGTTACGCGGTTGTGCGGGGTGCCGATCAGAATGGCGTCGCCAGGGTTGAGGGTCGCGAATTCACTCAGGGCGCTTAGCAACTCGGCGGCGGAGCGCTGGAGATCAACAGTGTTCCAACTGTCAGCTTCCCGACCGTTGATTTCGGTGATAATGGTCAGGTTATCGACGTCGCTGAGCGTAGAAAGTGCGCCAATCGGGCAGAAGCCATCGCGGCATTTGGCTTTGATTGCCGGGCGATAGAAGCTCTCTTCCGGCAGGCTTACGTCGTTAGCCAGCGCATATCCGGCAATGTAAGCAACCGCTTTTTCTGCAGTTACTTTACGGGCGGTTTTACCGACGATCAGGGCCACAGTCCCTCCGCTTAGCACGGTTTCACCCTGCGGGAAGGGGATGCTATCTCCGTTGCCGATAACGGTATTACGCGGTTTGATAAACCACACCGCGGTCTTTGGCGGCGTTTTGTAGGGGGCCTGTTGGAACGCTTCGCGCCAGGCATCGAGCTGGCTGCGGTGGTTAAGCGCCACGGCGAAAATGGTACCTTTCATTCACCACTCCTCTGATTCTGATTTCGGATACGATCATTTCATTAACATATTAATGATCATTTTTTATGCTTTGCAGAAAGGTTTGGCAAACAGAAGTGAATGATTTGTGATCTGATTAACAATAAATTTACAGGTTTTGTTTTTATTTCTTATAAATCAATATATAAGATTATCTTCTTATCTCGACCTGTACTTTTCAGAGACAGAAACCGGTTGCGTTCTGGTGTGATTAACGCTAATTATTAACTTATTAACAAATGAAGGTGTGATTCAGAGGTCAGTCATGCATGATTCATTAACTATCGCGCTACTACAGGCGCGGGAAGCGGCGATGGCCCACTTTCGCCCGATCGTTAAACGCCACAATCTTACCGAACAGCAATGGCGTATCGTGCGTATCCTTGCCGAAAACCCGTCGATGGATTTTCACGATCTGGCTTTTCGCGCCTGTATTTTACGCCCGAGTCTGACGGGCATCCTGACCCGCATGGAACGCGATGGCCTGGTTCTGCGCCTCAAGCCAGTTAACGATCAGCGCAAGCTGTACGTTTCTCTAACCCCGGCCGGTTCAAAACTTTATGAAAGTGCGCAGGTCCAGGTGGAAGAGGCCTATCGCCTGATAGAAGCCGATTTTACCGTCGAAAAAATGCAGCAACTTACCATGCTGCTGGAAGAGTTTATTTCCCTGGGCAATGGAGCGCGGGCAGAGGAAGAGGGATCTTAAGGCGTTCCAGAGCCAGAAGTAACGTTCTGGACGCCATACAAAAAATGGTACTTTCAGTGCGTTACCTTAGTCATCCAGCTAACCTTCTAAGAAGAACGTTTGTCCGGCAAATGGATTGCCGGGCACGATTTTTTGCCTGCAACATCCGTGCTACAACCGAATAGACATATTGAATCCAGGTGTTAGTATTCAATAGACAGCAGTTATGAGTATGCGTGTTTCATTTCCGGCCAGGAACGCTGATGATGACAACATTACTACCCGATCTCACAGCACTTTCGTCATTCACTTCCTGCGCGGCGCAGGTTGCCTTAGCGCCTGTCCGCTCTCTGGCCATTGTTTCTCATTCCTTCTCATCCCGGATGGAATCTCCCGCTGAATAGCTATTTAGTGGGCTTTGTGACACGCATCGTTTGAAAACAGGGATTACGGCGGGTCGAATATGGATAAGTTGAAGCGTCATTTGATGTGGTGGGGCGCGGGCCTCCTGGTCGTGGTGGCCGCGATAGCGTGGTGGATGCTCCGCCCTGCCGGAATACCGGAAGGGTTCGCAGCCAGCAACGGCAGAATTGAGGCCACGGAAGTGGATATTGCCACCAAGATTGCCGGACGAATTGACACGATCCTCGTGTCAGAAGGGCAATTCGTTCGTCAGGGCGAAGTGCTGGCGAAAATGGATACCCGTGTGCTGCAGGAGCAGCGGCTGGAAGCGGTCGCCCAAATCAAGGAAGCTGAAAGCGCGGTGGCGGCGGCGCGGGCGCTGTTAGAACAGCGGCAAAGTGAAATGCGCGCCGCGCAGTCGGTGGTCAAACAGCGCGAGGCGGAACTGCAGTCGGTCTCTAAACGCCACGTGCGTTCTCGTTCTCTATCCCAGCGTGGGGCTGTATCTGAGCAACAACTGGATGACGATCGGGCTGCGGCAGAAAGCGCACGCGCTGCGCTGGAATCCGCAAAGGCGCAGGTCTCTGCGGCAAAAGCCGCCATTGAAGCCGCTCGCACCAGCATTATTCAGGCGCAAACCCGCGTAGAAGCCGCGCAAGCCACCGAACGTCGTATTGCGGCTGATATTGATGACAGTGAGCTGAAAGCCCCGCGCGATGGTCGCGTGCAGTACCGCGTAGCCGAACCGGGCGAGGTACTTTCTGCGGGTGGGCGCGTGCTGAATATGGTCGATCTCAGCGATGTCTACATGACGTTCTTCTTGCCTACCGAGCAGGCTGGCTTACTGAAGATTGGCGGTGAAGCGCGTCTGGTGCTGGATGCCGCACCGGATTTGCGTATTCCGGCAACCATCAGCTTTGTGGCAAGCGTGGCGCAGTTCACGCCGAAAACGGTCGAAACCAGCGATGAACGGCTGAAGCTGATGTTTCGCGTCAAAGCGCGTATCCCGCCAGAGTTGTTACAGCAGCATCTTGAGTACGTGAAAACCGGTCTGCCGGGTATGGCGTGGGTGCGTGTTGATGAAAATCGCGCCTGGCCTGACGACCTGGTCGTGAGGTTGCCGCAATGACGCATCTGGCGCTGGTTCCCGTTCCTCCCGTGGCGCACCTTGACGGCGTGAGTCAGCATTACGGGAAAACGGTAGCGCTGAACAATATCACGCTGGATATCCCCGCCCGCTGCATGGTGGGGCTGATTGGTCCGGATGGCGTCGGAAAATCGAGCCTGCTGTCTCTCATATCCGGGGCACGGGTTATTGAACACGGCAACGTGAGGGTACTGGGCGGCGATATGCGCGACCCGAAGCATCGCCGGGATGTCTGCCCGCGAATTGCCTGGATGCCGCAGGGGCTGGGGAAAAACCTGTACCACACGCTGTCAGTGTATGAGAACGTCGATTTCTTTGCCCGGCTGTTTGGTCATGACAAAGCGGAGCGCGAAGCACGGATTACCGAGCTGCTGAACAGCACCGGACTGGCGCCGTTTCGCGATCGTCCTGCCGGGAAACTCTCGGGCGGCATGAAGCAAAAGCTGGGGCTGTGCTGCGCGTTAATCCACGACCCGGAACTGTTGATTCTTGATGAACCCACCACCGGGGTCGACCCGCTGTCCCGCGCCCAGTTCTGGGATCTGATTAACAGCATCCGCCAGCGACAGACCAACATGAGCGTGCTGGTTGCCACCGCCTACATGGAAGAAGCCGAGCGCTTTGACTGGCTGGTGGCGATGAACGCCGGGGAGGTGTTAGCCACCGGGAGCGCGCAGCAGCTCCGTGAACAAACCGCCAGCGACACGCTGGAGCAGGCATTTATCGCGCTGTTACCCGAAGCCCAGCGCCAGGCGCATAAACCGGTGGTGATCCCGCCGTATCACGCTGAGCAGGAAGAGATTGCCATCGAGGCGAAAGACCTGACCATGCGCTTCGGTAAATTTGTGGCGGTGGACCACGTTAACTTCCGTATTCCGCGCGGGGAAATCTTCGGTTTTCTCGGCTCTAACGGATGCGGTAAATCCACTACCATGAAAATGCTCACCGGGCTGCTGCCCGCAAGCGAGGGCGAGGCGTGGCTGTTTGGGCAAGCGGTTGACCCGAAAAATATCGATACCCGCCGCCGGGTAGGCTATATGTCACAGGCGTTTTCGCTCTACAGCGAGCTGACCGTCCGGCAAAACCTCGAACTACACGCGCGGCTGTTCCATATCCCCGAAGCAGAAATTCCGGGGCGGATACAGGAGATGAGCGAGCGCTTTTCGCTGACCGATGTCGAAGACGCGTTGCCCGGCGCGCTGCCGTTGGGGATCCGTCAACGCCTGTCGCTGGCGGTGGCGGTTATCCATCGCCCGGAGATGTTGATTCTCGATGAACCGACCTCCGGGGTCGATCCGGTGGCGAGGGACATGTTCTGGCAACTGATGGTTGATCTGTCGCGCCAGGACAAAGTGACCATTTTTATCTCCACCCACTTTATGAACGAAGCGGAGCGCTGTGACAGGATGTCGCTGATGCACGCCGGAAAAGTACTGGCCAGCGGCACGCCGCAGGAACTGGTGAAACAGCGCGGCGCCGCCAGTCTGGAAGAGGCGTTTATCTCCTGGTTACAGGAAGCGGCTGGTCCGGCGCCGGAAGCTCAGTTAGCGCCAGGCAATGTTCCGGCAGTGCATGAAAACAATAACCCGCCGCGGCAGGGTTTTAGCCTGCGGCGCTTGTTCAGCTACAGCCGCCGCGAAGCGCTGGAGCTGCGGCGTGACCCGGTTCGTTCAACGCTGGCGCTGATGGGCACGGTGATCCTGATGCTTATCATGGGCTATGGCATTAGCATGGATGTGGAAAACCTGCGGTTTTCGGTGCTCGATCGTGACCAGACCGTCAGCAGCCAGGCGTGGACGCTGAATCTGGCGGGCTCGCGCTATTTTATCGAGCAGCCGCCGCTCGCCAGTTATGACGAGCTGGACAAACGGATGCGTTCGGGCGAAGTCGCGGTAGCAATTGAAATCCCGCCAAATTTTGGCCGCGATATTGCGCGCGGAACACCGGTGAAGATTGGCGTCTGGATCGATGGCGCAATGCCGAGCCGTGCTGAAACGGTCAGGGGCTATGTGCAGGCGATGCACCAGACCTGGCTGCAGGATGTGATGGCGCGTCAACCCAATGCCAGTAGGCAAAACGGATTGATGACCATTGAAACTCGCTATCGTTACAACCCGGATGTGAAAAGTCTGCCGGCGATTGTTCCGGCGGTGATCCCACTGCTATTGATGATGATCCCTTCCATGCTCAGCGCCCTCAGCGTAGTACGTGAGAAAGAGCTGGGGTCGATTATCAACCTGTACGTTACGCCCACGACCCGCAGCGAGTTTTTACTCGGCAAACAGTTGCCTTACATCGTGCTGGGCATGCTGAACTTCTTGCTGCTGTGCGCGCTGTCGGTGTTTGTGTTCGGGGTCCCGCATAAGGGGAGCTTTGTGACCCTGGCGCTGGCCGCGCTGCTGTACGTCACCATTGCCACCGGGCTGGGCTTATTAATCTCTACGTTTATGAAAAGCCAGATCGCCGCCATTTTTGGTACGGCGATTATAACGCTGATCCCGGCGACGCAGTTTTCCGGGATGATCGATCCGGTCGCCTCGCTGGAAGGGCCGGGACGGTGGATTGGTGAAATTTACCCGACCAGCCATTTTCTGACTATCGCGCGTGGGACGTTCTCTAAAGCGTTGGATCTGACCGATCTCTGGCCGCTGTTTATTCCGCTGGCGGTGGCCATTCCGGTGGTGATTGGTCTGAGCGTATTACTGCTGAAAAAACAGGAGGGGTGATGCGCCGATTACGCAATATTTATAACCTCGGCATCAAAGAGTTACGCAGTTTGCTGGGTGACAAAGCGATGCTGACGCTGATCGTCTTCGCTTTCACGATTTCGGTTTACTCTTCCGCGACCGTCCTCCCGGGTTCGCTGCATCTGGCGCCGATTGCCATTGCCGATATGGACCAGTCGCAGTTGTCGAATCGGATTGTGAACAGCTTTTATCGCCCGTGGTTTTTACCGCCGGAGATGATTACTGCCGATGAGATGGATGCCGGGCTGGATGCCGGACGCTACACCTTCGCCGTGAACATTCCGCCTGATTTTCAGCGTGATGTTCTGGCCGGACGACAACCGGATATACAGGTGAACGTCGATGCCACTCGGATGAGCCAGGCCTTTACCGGCAACAGCTATATCCAGAATATCATCAGCGGCGAGGTGAACAGCTTTGTGGCACGTTACCGTGATAACAGCGAGCCGCCGGTGGCGCTGGAAATGCGCATGCGCTTTAACCCTAATCTGGAACCTGCTCGATTTGGCGCGGTAATGGCGATTATCAACAACATCACCATGCTGGCGATCGTGCTTACCGGGTCGGCGCTGATTCGCGAGCGCGAGCACGGAACCATTGAGCATCTGCTGGTGATGCCGGTGACGCCGTTTGAGATCATGATGGCAAAAATCTGGTCGATGGGGCTGGTGGTGCTGGTGGTTTCCGGTCTGTCGCTGATGCTGATGGTAAAAGGCGTGCTCGGGGTACCGATTGAAGGCTCAATACCGCTGTTTATGCTGGGCGTGGCGCTGAGCCTGTTCGCCACCACCTCGATCGGCATTTTTATGGGCACGCTGGCACGTTCTATGCCGCAACTGGGGCTGCTGATGATTCTGGTGCTGCTGCCGTTACAGATGCTCTCCGGCGGCTCCACTCCGCGTGAAAGTATGCCGCAGGCGGTGCAGGACATTATGTTGTCGATGCCGACTACCCATTTCGTCAGTCTCGCGCAGGCGATACTTTATCGCGGAGCTGGGTTTAGCATCGTCTGGCCGCAGTTTCTGACGCTGCTGGCGATCGGCAGCGCGTTTTTCCTGATAGCGCTACTACGCTTTCGAAAGACGATTGGTACGATGGCGTAATTGGTTGGCTTCATATCTTGACTGCATTGTGTGCTGTTATAATATGACTTCAAAGGATGAAGTCATAAGGACATGCGATGAAGGAAAAAGTGTTGTCTTTACGCAAAAAGCAAAAGAACACGCTGGATCAGCTTTTTAAAGCACCGACGCCGCAGGGAATCAAGTGGTCGGAAATTGAGTCACTGATCAAGGCGTTAGGTGGCGAAATCAAAGAAGGACGAGGCTCACGGTGTAAATTTCTTTTAAATAAGAGCATTGCGAGTTTTCATAGACCACATCCTTCTCCGGATACAGATAAAGGCGCGGTCGAAAACGTACGTGACTGGTTAACAAGTATAGGGGTAAAACCATGATCAAACCCAAAACGCCAAACTCAATGGAAATCGCCGGTCAACCTGCGGTGATTAATTATGTCCCTGAGCTTAATGCGTTTCGCGGTAAGTTCCTGGGATTGTCAGGCTATTGTGATTTTGTCTCTGACAGCATTCAGGGGCTGCAAAAAGAGGGAGAGATCTCCTTACGAGATTATCTTGATGATTGCTCTGCCGCAGGGATAGAACCTTACGCAAACCCGGAAAAGCTGAAGACATTTACTCTGCGCTATCCAGAGTCTTTCGGAGAACGTTTAAGTTTTGCGGCAGCGGAAGAACAGGTATCAGTCAATACATGGATCATCGAAACGCTCAGCAAAAGTCTCAAACAGGCATAGTTGCTAGCTGGTTTGCTCATCATTGCCGGGGGCGCTTCGCTTGCCCGACCTACAGACGGTAACGGACGTAGGCCGGATAAGGCGCAGCCGCCATCCGGCAACGAAACAGGCAATTACTCTTCTTTCGGCAGGCACTGCAAATGACCGTGGCGCACGCCGCGCTGGGAAATCACGTCATCGGCAAAATGTTGCACCTCGCCCATGTCGCCTTTCAGCACGGCGATTTCCAGGCAGTCGTCATGGTTGATGTGCACGTGCAGCGTGGCGACCGATAAATCGTGGTGGTGGTGTTGAGTAGAAACAATGCGGCTCGCCAGGTCACGTTTCTCATGCTCATAAACATACGAGAGCACCGCGAAGCCCTGAGTGCCATGCTCCTGAGTGGTTTCCTGCGCCAGTGCGCCGCGCAGAATATCGCGGATCGCTTCGGAACGGTTGTTGTAGCCACGGCGCTGGCTCAGGCCGTCGAGCGTTTCCAGTAAATCATCATCGAGGGTAATGGTGATACGTTGCATCCGATTTCAACCTTACGATATGGCGCGGTGGCGCACGGGAATGAGGGCGTTACAGACGCTGCACGGCGTCTGCGGTCAGGGTAAACGGCGTGGGGGTACAGACCGCCAGACTCAGGGCGTCGAGCTGGCACTGGCTGACAGAGAGTGAGGAGGTTAGTGCGGTGCTATCGACGCTGACAATTTGCCAGGCGCTGCCGCCACGCTGTTTCACAATAGCTTCTTTACGCGTCCAGATGCGCCAGAACGCCGCCAACTGTTGCTCCGGGCATTCGGCCTCAACTTCGGCATGTTCTCCGAGACTGAACACCGTGTTTGCCAGCGTCTGCCAGTTATCGCGTGGGCGCACGACTTCAATATCGCAGCCGACTTCCCCTTCGTCGCTGAGCAACAGGGCGATATCATCGCCGCTGTGGCTGAGATTGAACCACAGCAGCGTGTCGGCGGAAAAGGCCGGTTTTCCTTGTTCTCCGTAGACAATGTCCGGTAATGGCGAAAGCGCATGGGAAAGCAGCACGCGACCTGCCAGCCAGCGCGCACGGTGAGCACCTTGCGGGGCCTGATCACTCAGTGCGGCAGGCAACGCGCCAGTGCTTAAAACAGAAACTTTCCCAAGAACAATCCGGTACATATCACGGCTAACCTTTAGTAATAATGGGGTTGTGTACCATTCTTCACATGCCGTTTGCAAGTTTATCCCGGTAATCGGCTTTTGGGCCTGCCGGGCCCCAGCAAAATTGCCAGCTTACTGCCGCCTGTGGTCGTTTCCATCCAGATTTTACACACGCTGGTTAACGGCACGGAGAGCAACATACCAACCGGACCAAGCAGCCATCCCCACACTAACAAAGAGAGAAAGACGATAAGCGTCGATAATCCCAGCCGGTGCCCCATCATGCGGGGTTCGAGGATATTGCCAATCACCATATGCACCACCAGAAACAGCGCGCCGACCAGCACGCATTCGTAAACGCCGTTGAACAGCAGCGCCTGGATCATGGGCGGGACGGCGGAAATGACCGAGCCAATATTGGGCACGTAGTTTAGCAGGAATGCCAGCACGCCCCACATCAGAGCAAACTGAATACCCATCAGCGCCAGCCCCAGCCAGACAATAGCGCCGGTCCATAGGCTGAGCAACGTTTTCAGCGCCAGATAGTGAGATACACCCTTTAACGCCCGATGCAGTCCTGCAATATGGATTTGTGGGTTGTTCAGCGCAAAGCGCAGTTTATAGGGGACATGACGCACTTCAAACAGCATAAAGACCACCGTCATCACCAGCAGGACGACGCTGGCCATGGCGCCGGATAGACTTGTCATCAGCGTGGTTGTGAAGGTCATCAGCTTGTCGGAGTCCATGCGTTGCAGCATGCGTTCTGGGGACATATGCAGATTCAGAAAAGGCACCATCTCTTGCAAATACAGAACTTTGCGCGTCAGCTCCTTATTGTATTTTGGCAGCAGGTCCATGAATTCAGTGATTGACGACGCCAGAACGCCGACCAACGCCGTAAGAACGATCAGCATCACCACCACCACTAACGTAATGGCTACCGGGCGACGCACTCCCCGACGAATAAACCAGGTGACTAACGGATTCAATACAATGGCAAAAAAGAGGGCCAGCAGAAGTTGTACGATGATATCCGCCGCGGCATGGATACCTGCGAGGATCACCACCAGAGCGGCCAGTTTGAGCAAAATGTGCAAACCCGTTTTATCGGGCTGAGCGGTTGTCATGTTTTCTTCCTGTTTGCGTTTTTGCATTAAGTGTAGCGGTTGGCTTGCGTCTGTTATTCCTAAACTGGCTGCTGATTTATAGTCTGCAACATGGTAGAAATGAAACACTGTTGTGAAAATGTGGTGACCCTCCATGCCCGAACCCGTCGCTGAACCGACGCTTAGCGGTTTACGCCTGAATCTGCGTATTGTTTCTGTGGTGATGTTTAATTTCGCCAGCTACCTGACCATCGGCCTGCCGCTCGCGGTATTGCCTGGCTACGTCCATGACGTGATGGGATTTAGCGCTTTCTGGGCAGGTCTGGTCATCAGCCTGCAATATTTCGCTACGCTGCTGAGCCGTCCTCACGCAGGTCGCTATGCCGACCTGCTGGGACCAAAGAAGATTGTGGTATTCGGGCTGTGCGGCTGCTTTTTAAGTGGGCTGGGCTATTTACTGGCGGGCTCAACGAACGGCTGGCCGCTGGCCAGTCTGCTGCTGCTATGCCTGGGGCGCGTGATTCTTGGCATCGGGCAAAGCTTTGCCGGAACCGGCTCTACGCTGTGGGGCGTGGGGGTTGTTGGCTCAATGCACATCGGACGGGTGATTTCGTGGAACGGCATCGTGACTTATGGCGCGATGGCGATAGGCGCTCCGCTGGGCGTTCTGTTTTATGCCTGGGGAGGCTTACGGGGGCTGGCGCTGACCGTGATGGGCGTGGCGTTGCTGGCGATACTGCTGGCGCTCCCTCGTCCGGCGGTGAAAGCCAGTAAAGGCAAACCGTTGCCGTTTCGCGCGGTACTTGGGCGCGTCTGGTTGTACGGTATGGCGCTGGCCCTGGCCTCCGCTGGATTTGGGGTAATCGCTACCTTCATTACCCTGTTTTATGATGCCAAAGGCTGGGATGGCGCCGCATTCGCGCTGACGCTTTTTAGCTGCACGTTTGTGGGCACGCGTTTGTTGTTCCCAAACGGCATCAACCGCTTAGGCGGACTGAATGTGGCAATGATCTGCTTTAGCGTCGAGATTGTTGGGCTGCTGCTGGTCGGGATGGCTTCCATGCCGTGGATGGCGAAAATCGGTGTTCTGTTGGCCGGCGCTGGGTTCTCGCTAGTCTTCCCGGCGCTGGGCGTGGTGGCGGTAAAAGCCGTTCCGCAGCAAAATCAGGGCGCTGCGCTGGCGACCTACACGGTGTTTATGGATTTATCACTGGGGGTTACCGGGCCGCTGGCCGGGCTGGTCATGACGTGGGCGGGCGTGCCGGTTATCTATCTGGCGGCAGCCGGGCTGGTAGCGGTGGCGTTGTTGCTGACCTGGCGGTTAAAAAAACGGCCTCAGGTGGTGTCACCGGAGGCCGCGTCATCGTCTTAACCGTTACTGGATAACCAGCGTGTTAATGATATTTTCTGCGGTCGTCTGCGCTTTTTGCTGATCGTCAGCAGGCAGCGTGATTTGCAGAGTCAGCAGTTGGTTGTCCACTTTACCCAGCACTACGGAAGAGTAAGCGGTCTGGCCTTTGGCCGAGATGATGCTGTCTAACTGCTGCAGCGTGTGGCCTTTCAGCTCAATAGATTTATTGGTGACGACCTGCAGTTGCGGGTCGCGGCTACGCTGCTGATCTTCCAGGCGCTTTGCCAGTACGGCAAGATCTTCGTTGGTATTGTCGCCAACAATCACAATCACCGCTTTCTGGCCGGTTGCGTCAGAATATACGTGCATATTGTTCGCCTGAGTGCCCAGCTTGCCGCTCTGATCGGTCATATCCGCAGGCAGGGAAAAACTGAGTTTGCCGTCCAGCAGGCTGACCGGTTGTCCGGTGGCGCTACTCTCCGCGGCAGCACCCTCTGCTGGCGCTTTTGTATCGCTATTATCACAGGCCGCAAGCCCCATAACCAGCAGGCCAATACCGACATATTTAACCAGATTGCGCATTGACTTCTTCCTTTCGATAAACGGCCATAACGGCTCATTCGTTCATCTTATCACAACTCGGAAAATGAACCTTTAACTCGTCTGCAATGCAGAGATTTCGGATTTATCTGCCAGCCTTTTCAGTAACATATTCAGCAGTACGCCATACATTGGCAGGAAGAAAATAATGCTGATCAGCACTTTGAAGCAGTAATCGACCAGCGCGATTTCCATCCAGTGCTCGGCCATAAAGGCGTCCGGGCTGCGCCAGAAGGCGATAAAGAAGAAGGCCAATGTATCGCTGATGTTGCCAAACAGCGTGGAAGCCGTCGGCGCCAACCACCAGCGCCGGTTCTGACGCAGGCGGTTGAAGACATGCACATCCAGAATTTGTCCCAGCGCGTAAGCCATAAAGCTGGCGGCGGCGATACGGGCGACAAACAGATTAAAGTGCAGCAACGCGCCGAAGCCCTGCCACGATCCCATATAGAACAGGGATGAAACGACATAGGAGATCAGCAGCGCAGGGATCATGACCGCAAAGATGATACGTCGTGCCAACGGCGCGCCAAAAATACGCACGGTCAGGTCGGTCGCGAGGAATATAAACGGAAAGCTAAAAGCGCCCCATGTGGTATGGAAACCAAAAATGGAGATCGGGAGCTGCACCAGATAGTTGCTGGAGGTGATCACCAGCAGATGAAATAGCGATAGCCAAAACAACGCTTTTACGCGCTGAGATTGTGTAAACGGAGTCATATTGTGACCTTTTTGTTGGATGGGGTGAGGGAACCCAATAAAAAACCGTCGCATGATACTGCTTTAAGAGCACATTGCAATGGTTGTTTTTCACGCAATCGTTAACCTGATTGGCTTACGCCACAACAGAGCGTAAAATAACGCCGTTTTTGAATGAACGAGACTACGATGAGCGATCTGTTTACCTCTCCCGACCATACTCTTGATGCCCAGGGGTTGCGCTGCCCGGAACCCGTAATGATGGTACGTAAAACCGTGCGCGGCATGCAGGCGGGTGAAACGCTGCTGATTGTCGCCGACGATCCGGCAACAACCCGTGACATTCCCGGCTTTTGTACCTTTATGGAACATGAGCTGGTGGCCAAAGAGACTGACTCTCTGCCGTACCGCTATCTGGTGCGCAAAGGCCAGTAATCTTGTTATGCCGGATGGCGCTAACGCTTATCCGGCCTACAAAGACGGTGTAACCTCCAGGACGGATAAGGCAACGCCGCACCCGGCGCACACATTATCCTTTACGCAATAACCGCAGCGCGTTAGCGGTCACCAGTACCGTCGCCCCCGTATCGGCCAGCACCGCCAGCCACAGCCCGGTTATCCCGAGCAGCGTGGTAACGAGAAAAATCCCCTTCAGGCCCAGCGCAATCGCAATGTTCTGGCGAATATTGGCGTGGGTGGCGCGCGCCAGCTGAATCATTTGCACCAGACCACGCAGACGGTTGTGGGTCAGGGCGGCATCGGCGGTCTCCAGCGCGACGTCGGTCCCGCTTCCCATCGCAATACCCATTGTGGCCGCTTTCATTGCCGGAGCGTCGTTGATGCCGTCGCCGACCATCGCCAGCGGCGACTGTTGGTTAAGATGGGTAACGGCCTGTACCTTATCTTCCGGCAAAAGACCCGCTTTGAATTCGAGGCCCAGTTCACCGGCAATGGCGGCGGCCGCACGTGGGTTATCACCGGTCAGGATCACCCCTTTCACGCCAATCTGATTAAGCTCGCTGATGGCGCTGCGAGCGTCGTCTCGCAGCGTGTCCTGTAGGGCCAGCACGCCGAGAACGGTATCGTTACGCAGCACCAGCACTACCGTTTGGCCCGCGCTTTCCAGCTCGCTTATCTGTCCGGCAAAGGCATCGGCAGGCTGCTTACCGGCCGCGCAAATCAGCACGCGTTCGCCGTTGACCAGCGCTTCAATTCCAGAGCCAACCAGCGCCCGTTGCTCTTTTGCGACAGGAATAGTCAGCTCGCGCGTTTGTGCTTCCCGAACAATCGCTTGTGCCAGCGGGTGCGTCGCGCCCTGCTCTACAGCCGCTGCCAACGCCAGCAGTTCAGCCTCACCAATACCGCTTGCCGGATGAATCGCCGTGACGCGTGGTTTACCGACGGTCAGGGTGCCGGTTTTATCAAACGCCACCTGCGTGACTTTACCCAACTGTTCCAGCGCGGCCCCGCCTTTGATTAACGCGCCACGACGCGCCGCGGCGGCAAGACCAGAAGTAATGGCTGCGGGTGTTGAAATCACCAGAGCGCAAGGACAGCCAATCAGCAGCAGCGTCAGTCCTTTGTAAATCCACTCCTGCCAGGATGCGGCAAATAGCAGCGGCGGTACGAGGGTGACCAGCAGCGCAACCGCCATAATGGCCGGGGTGTAAATCCGGCTGAAACGGTCAATAAAGCGCTCAATGGGGGCACGGCGTTCTTCCGCTTCTTCAATCAGCTTCAGAATACGATCAATGGCGCTGGCACCCGGCTCGGAGAGTACTTCCAGCGTTACAAGACGGTCCACGCTGGTGGCGCCGGCCGGGACTTTCTCGCCGGTGGCGCGTTCAACGGGGATCGATTCGCCGGTCAGGGCGCTTTCATCAAAGCTGGCAAAACCAGAGACCAGTTTGCCGTCGGCAGGTAAACGTCCACCTGCGGCAACTTCAATAACATCGCCAGGCCGGAGAGTATTGATAGCCACCTCTTCGCGCTCGCCGTTACGCAAGCGTGTGGCGGTTTCCGGTTTGAGCGCCATCAGCGCGCTGACCCCTTTGCGGGCGCGGCTGGCGGCCCATCCTTCCAGGCGTTCGCCAATTAAAAACAGCAACAGCACCATGGCGGCTTCCGCCGTAGCGCCGATAAACAGTGCGCCAATGGCGGCCACGCTCATCAACGTTTCAATGGCAAAGTAGCTGCCGGTTTTCATCAGGCGCAGAGCCTGAAGGGCAATGGGATACAGACCAACCAGCGTGGTGGCGATAAACGCTATCTGACCAAAGGGGTGATTGAACTGCTCCAGCCCCCAACTAATCGCCATCATGATAATCAGCGAAATCAGCGGCAGGTTCTCTTTAAAGCGTGACTCGGGAGCGGCGTCCGACGCGTGCTCATCGCGCAGGGTATAGCCTGCCTTCTGCACCGCGTTTTCAACTTGCTGACGGATATCGGAACCGGCATCGACTACCAGTTTTTCAGTGGCGAACAGAACCTGGACCTGGTTGACGCCGCTGACCTGGCGGACCGCATTCTCTACTTTTCGGGCGCAGGCCGCACAGTCCATGCCCGCCACTTTCCAGGAATAGCGGGTACCTTGTACGGTATCGGATACGGGCGGTGGGGTAGAGCAGCTTCCTTCGCAGCAGCAGTCATCCACCTTTTGTGGCGCAGGCACTGGCTTGAAAGAAGAGAATTGTGGGACCTTTTTGCCACGGATATCGGGTGTCGACATGGCATCCTCCGGTTGATAATCATTTCGTATTAACCGGAGGATACACTCTGGAGTCGACTCCAGAGTCAAGCGTTTTAAAGATACAACGAACGAACAATCAGGAAATGTCCGGCGAAGTAGCAGGCGGCGGCAATTGCGTTATCGGCGCGGAAGCGGCGACGATAATGGCTACCCAGCCAGACAATGTTGCCGATGAACAGGAGCGATGCGCCCATAAATGCCGACAGCGCCGGCGCGGTCGGGCGGAAGAACCACAGCTCTCCGGCCATCCAGACCATCATCAGCGTGATGCCGATAAAGGTGCAGATAGCGACACGCAGCTCTTCCAGACGCGTCCAGATCACGGCAATCAGCAACGCCCCCATTACGACCAGCACCAACGGCAGAGGCCAGAAAAACGACAGCGTCATTTGGCTGGCGAAGTAGATGGTATACAGCAGATGCGACAGGAAGAATGCTCCCACGGCGTACAGCAGGCGTTGGCGCGGTAACAGCGTAAGCGCATCACCCAGCAGTGAGGCAAGCAGGCCAGCCAGTACCAGATAGCTGATAGCGTTAAACATTGGCGCCTGCCAGGCCAGCAGCGCCAGGAGCAGCAATGTCAGGGGCTTAAAGACCCAGCGTTGCCATGCAGGCCCACGATAGGAAGCATCCACGAACAACCATGCGGAAAGACAGACAGCGATAAACGACCAAAGCATCTTAGTTCCTTGAATTCGTTATTTTTTCGTAAGCGGGGTGCTCACGGCTCTACTGTCCAGTGTAGAGGCCGACACAGCCAGATGACAACACCATAACAGGCAATGTATGCTTATTTCCGCATTTTCTGATGGGTTAATAACATGAGCAAACCACCACTTTTTTTCATTATTATCATTATCTTAATCGTTGTCGCCGCGTCGTTTCGTTTTGTCCAGCAGCGGCGTGAAAAAGCCGATAATGATGCGGCGCCGCTGGTGCAAAAGCAGGTGGTGGTGAGTAACAAACGGGAAAAACCGCTTAACGATCGGCGATCCCGTCAGCAGGAAGTGAGCCCGGCAGGAACCAGCATGCGCTATGAAGCCAGCTTTAAGCCACAAAGCGGCGGCCTCGAGCAAACCTTTCGTTTGGACGCCCGCCAGTACCATGCGTTAACGGTTGGGGATAAAGGCACGCTGAGTTACAAAGGTTCGCGTTTTATTGATTTTACGGCTGAACGCTAAGATTTCATCTGACTGATGCCGGATGGCTGCTTACGCCTTATCCGGCCTACAAATTTTGTCGCCCCGGCTCGCAACGCGCCGCTGGGCGAAAAGAGCGCAGTTACTTCTTCAACTGATCTTTAATCTTCTTCTGCCACACCAGCAGTTCAAAAACGCCGAACAGAAAAATACGGATTTTCTCTCCACCGGTCATCTGCGGGCCATCTTTGGGCATGGTGCTTTTTAGCAGCGCCAGTTGCATGCCATGCATTAGCACCATAAATATCAGTGCGACGTTAACGAAGATGTTAAGCGGGCGTGGAAAGGGTTGAAAAATATTCAGTAGTAAAAATGCCCAGACGCACAGCATCAGCAGGCGTCCCAGGTTAATCAGCATCGTATTCTCCTCGTGCTTCACGTTGGTACAGGCGATAGGCGACCTGTCCGGCGACTTTTTCACGGTATAGCGACCAGTTTACCGGAACCGGCGGCAAACCGTTTTCTACTTCGCTTTCAACGTAAATATACGCTTCATTTGCCAGCCAGCCATGAGTTTCCAGAAGAGTTAATGTTTCTTCCAGTAATCCTTTGCGGAACGGCGGGTCAACAAATACCACGTTATGCGGCGTACCCGTCTGGGCCAAAAATGTCAGCGTATTGGTATTGACGACGCGGGCATGGGGGGCTTTCAGCGTGGCGAGATTCTTTTGTAGCTGCTGAGATACCGCGCGATCCATCTCCAGAAGCGTCGCATTTGCCGCATAGCGAGAGAGAGCTTCCAGACCCAGCGCGCCGCTGCCGGCGAAGCAGTCCAGGCAGTGGGCATCGACCATTACCGGGGCCAGCCAGTTAAACAACGTTTCGCGTACACGGTCAGTGGTCGGACGCAGGCCAGGGCTGTCCGGAACCGGGAGTTTACGGCCACGCCATTGCCCGCCAATAATGCGAATCTGGCCGCTACCAGAGTGATTCGGTTTTTTCATTTCTATTATTGCTCAATCCGCCTATAGCATGTCATTCCAGGCGGTGATGTGAGTTAAGTTAAGTGATAGACTATTTCATCATTTTTTTAGCTGCTATGTACATAGCGTTGACGCTGTGCCATGAAGCAACAGCGGGGGAGTGTAGTCGCAAATGGCGAAAGAGAAAAAACGTGGCTTTTTTTCCTGGCTGGGCTTTGGTCAAAAAGAGCAGGCACCGGAAAACGAGACAGAAGTAAAAAACGAAGAACAACAACCGGTTGCTGAAGAAACTACCGTCGTTGACGAACAACCGCACGTCGAGGAAACCCGTAGCGAGGCTGAAACGCAAGCCTTTGCAGCTGAAGTCGTTGAAGTAACTGAACAGGTTGCGGAAATCGAAAAACTGCAGCCGGAAGACGAACCTGTCGCCGAACAAGCGCAACTGGAGATTGAGCCGGTTGCTGAAACTGTAGTGGAAACGCCAGCAGCGGTGGTCATCGAACGCGAAGAATTGCCGCTGCCGGAAGAGGTTAAAACCGAAGATGTTTCTGCCGAAGAGTGGCAGGCCGAAGCGGAAACCGTGGAAATCGTTGAGGCGGCTGAAGAAGAAGCTGAAAACGAACCGCAACTGACCGACGAAGAGCTGGAAGCACAAGCGCTGGCCGCTGAGGCTGCTGAAGAAGCCGTCATAGTGGTGCCGGTAGAAGAACCAGCCGTTGAAGAACCGGTAAAAGAAGAGGCAGTCCAGGAGCAGGAAAAACCAACTAAAGAAGGTTTCTTTGCGCGCCTGAAACGCAGCCTGCTGAAAACAAAAGAAAACCTCGGTTCCGGATTTATCAGTCTGTTCCGTGGTAAAAAGATCGACGATGATCTGTTTGAAGAGCTGGAAGAGCAGTTGCTCATCGCCGACGTGGGCGTAGAAACGACCCGCAAGATCATTGCGAATCTGACGGAAGGCGCCAGTCGCAAGCAGCTTAAAGACGCGGAAGCGCTGTACGGTTTGCTGAAAGACGAGATGGGCGAGATTCTGGCGAAGGTTGACGAACCGCTGAATGTTGATGGCAAAACACCCTTTGTTATCTTAATGGTTGGCGTCAACGGCGTGGGCAAAACCACCACTATCGGTAAGCTGGCGCGTCAGTTTGAGCAACAGGGTAAATCGGTCATGCTGGCGGCGGGCGATACTTTCCGTGCGGCGGCGGTAGAACAGCTGCAGGTCTGGGGTCAGCGTAACAATATCCCGGTGATTGCTCAGCATACCGGTGCGGATTCTGCGTCCGTTATCTTTGATGCCATCCAGGCGGCGAAGGCGCGTAACGTAGACGTGCTGATCGCTGATACCGCAGGGCGTTTGCAGAATAAATCGCACCTGATGGAAGAATTGAAAAAAATCGTTCGCGTCATGAAGAAGCTGGACGAAGATGCGCCGCATGAAGTTATGCTGACTATCGACGCCAGCACCGGGCAGAATGCGATAAGCCAGGCCAAACTGTTCCATGAAGCGGTGGGCTTAACCGGTATCACCCTGACCAAGCTGGACGGTACGGCGAAGGGCGGGGTCATCTTCTCGGTTGCCGATCAGTTTGGCATCCCTATCCGTTATATCGGTGTGGGCGAACGTATCGAGGATTTACGTCCGTTTAAAGCGGACGATTTTATAGAGGCACTTTTTGCCCGAGAGGATTAACAATGATTCGCTTTGAACATGTCAGCAAGGCCTATCTCGGTGGGAGACAAGCGCTGCAGGGAGTGACCTTCCATATGCAGCCTGGCGAGATGGCGTTTCTGACCGGCCACTCCGGCGCGGGGAAAAGTACCCTGCTGAAGCTGATTTGTGGAATTGAACGGCCCAGCGCCGGGAAAATCTACTTCAGCGGGCATGACATCAGCCGTTTGAAAAACCGTGAAGTGCCGTTTCTGCGTCGTCAGATTGGCATGATTTTTCAGGATCACCACCTGTTGATGGACCGAACCGTGTTTGACAACGTGGCAATCCCGCTGATCATCGCGGGCGCCAGCGGGGACGATATTCGTCGTCGCGTGTCAGCGGCGCTGGATAAAGTCGGGCTACTGGACAAAGCGAAAAACTTCCCGATTCAGCTCTCCGGCGGTGAACAACAGCGCGTGGGCATCGCTCGTGCGGTGGTGAACAAACCTGCGGTACTGCTGGCGGACGAACCAACGGGGAACCTGGATGACGCGCTGTCAGAAGGGATCCTTCGCCTGTTCGAAGAGTTTAACCGCGTCGGGGTCACGGTATTAATGGCCACGCACGATATTGGCCTGATCTCCCGTCGCTCCTATCGCCAAATGGTTCTGAGCGATGGACATCTGCATGGAGGCCTGGCGCATGAATAGACGTGACGCTATTAATCAAATCAAGCAGTTCGGTGGCCGACTGGATCGCTTTCGTAAATCGGGCGGTGCGCCGGGTGACGGCGGTCGCAACGCGCCAAAGCGGGCGAAAGCTGCGCCAAAGCCGAACTCGCGTAAAACCAATGTCTTTAACGAGCAGGTACGTTATGCGTTCCAGGGCGCGTTGCAGGACCTGAAAAGCAAGCCGCTGGCGACGTTTCTGACGGTGATGGTTATTGCCATCTCCCTGACGCTGCCAAGCGTGTGCTACATGGTTTATAAGAACGTAGACCATGCGGCAAGCCAGTATTATCCGTCCCCGCAGATCACCGTTTACCTGCAAAAAACGCTGGATGATGATGCGGCGGCGCGGGTGGTGGGTCAGTTGCAGGCCGAGCAGGGCGTTGAGAAAGTGAATTATCTTTCCCGTGACGACGCGCTGGGTGAATTCCGTAACTGGTCTGGTTTTGGCGGCGCGCTGGATATGCTGGAAGAGAACCCGCTGCCGGCCGTGGCGGTGGTTATCCCTAAACTGGACTTCCAGGGGACGGAGTCGCTGAACACGCTGCGTGACCGCATCGCACAAATCAACGGTATTGATGAAGTGCGGATGGATGACAGCTGGTTCGCTCGCCTGGCGGCGCTGACGGGCCTTGTTGGACGCGTTTCCGCGATGATTGGCGTGCTGATGGTGGCGGCGGTCTTCCTCGTCATTGGTAACAGCGTACGTCTGAGTATTTTTGCGCGTCGCGATACCATTAACGTGCAGAAACTGATTGGCGCGACGGATGGATTTATCCTGCGTCCGTTCCTTTATGGTGGTGCACTGCTCGGTTTTTCCGGCGCATTTCTTTCACTGATTTTGTCAGAAATTTTGGTGATGCGTCTGTCGTCAGCGGTAACTGAAGTGGCGCAGGTTTTTGGAACCAAGTTTGATATCAACGGCTTATCATTCGACGAATGCCTGTTATTGCTGCTGGTGTGCTCGATGATTGGCTGGGTGGCAGCCTGGCTTGCCACGGTTCAACATTTACGCCACTTTACCCCCGATTAAAAAATCTCTGGTATAATCTTTCCCTGCACTGAGTAGTTCGCTCTGCAGGGAAAGAGTCCCTGTTGTCTCTTCCCGGCGTATTCATTGTGATGTCACATTTTGTGCGTAATCTATACACATTACGACATGGAACTTGTGGATAAAATCACTGTCTGATAAAAGATTGAATGATATTCTCGTTGCTCATAAGCTCTGGCATGGTTGTTGCTACTGGTTTTTGTTAATTAGTTTTTAGCCAATGCGCCAGATGAAAAGATTGAGAGGATTTGAATGACCAAAGAAATGCAAAATTTAGCTTTAGCCCCTGTTGGTAACCTGGAATCTTACATCCGGGCTGCGAACGCGTGGCCGATGTTGTCGGCTGACGAGGAGCGGGCACTGGCTGAAAAGCTGCATTACCAGGGCGATCTGGAAGCAGCTAAAACGCTGATCCTGTCTCACCTGCGCTTTGTTGTTCATGTTGCTCGTAATTATGCGGGCTATGGCCTGCCGCAGGCGGATCTGATTCAGGAAGGTAATATCGGCCTGATGAAAGCCGTGCGCCGTTTCAACCCGGAAGTGGGTGTGCGCCTGGTTTCTTTCGCCGTGCACTGGATCAAAGCTGAGATCCACGAATACGTCCTGCGTAACTGGCGTATCGTTAAAGTCGCGACCACCAAAGCGCAGCGTAAACTGTTCTTTAACCTGCGTAAAACCAAGCAGCGTCTGGGCTGGTTTAACCAGGATGAAGTCGAAATGGTTGCTCGCGAACTGGGTGTTTCCAGCAAAGACGTGCGCGAAATGGAATCCCGTATGGCGGCGCAGGACATGACGTTTGACATGTCTTCAGACGATGAGTCTGACAGCCAGCCGATGGCTCCGGTGCTGTATCTGCAGGATAAATCTTCTAACTTTGCCGACGGCATTGAAGAAGATAACTGGGAAGATCAGGCCGCGAACAAACTGACCCACGCAATGGAAGGCCTGGACGAGCGTAGCCAGGACATCATTCGTGCCCGTTGGCTGGACGAAGACAACAAATCGACGTTACAGGAGCTGGCCGATCGCTACGGCGTTTCCGCTGAACGTGTTCGTCAGCTTGAAAAGAACGCCATGAAAAAACTGCGTGCGGCGATCGAAGCGTAATCTTCGCGCATTGCCAATGTACCCTCGAATGTGAATTCGGGGGTTTTGTTTTTTGTAGGCCGGATAAGGCGTTTACGCTGCCATCCGGCAACACCTTTGCCCGATGGCGCTTTGCTTATCGGGCCTATGACCTTTCCTCCCCTCCACAGACACGAATTTGTTATCTGGATGTAAATTTAGCTATTCCAAAATAATAAAAATCGGGTATGTTTTAGCAGAGTATGCTGCTAAAGCACGGGTGGCTATCCAATAATCGAAATAAAGTGCTGAACAACAACATCACAACACACGTAATAACCACAATAATGGGGATTGTCAGGATGAATATGAAGGGTAAAGCGTTATTGGCAGGATGTATCGCCCTGTCTTTGAGCAATATGGCGTTTGCTAAGGATATTAAAGTGGCCGTTGTCGGCGCGATGTCCGGTCCGGTAGCGCAGTATGGCGATCAGGAATTTACTGGCGCAGAGCAGGCGATCGCAGATATCAACGCCAAGGGCGGCGTGAAGGGTGACAAACTGGTCATGGTGAAATATGACGATGCCTGTGACCCGAAACAAGCGGTAGCGGTTGCTAACAAAGTGGTCAACGACGGGATTAAATACGTTATTGGTCACCTGTGCTCTTCTTCCACTCAGCCTGCATCAGACATCTATGAAGACGAAGGTATTCTGATGATCACCCCAGCGGCAACGGCGCCAGAACTGACCGCGCGCGGCTATAATCTGGTGTTGCGTACCACCGGTCTCGATTCCGATCAGGGCCCAACTGCGGCGAAATATATCGTCGATAAAGTGAAACCGAAGCGCATTGCCATCGTTCACGACAAACAGCAGTACGGCGAAGGCCTGGCGCGCTCCGTGCAGGACAACCTCAAGAAAGCCAACGCTGATGTGGTGTTCTTCGACGGTATCACCGCCGGCGAAAAAGATTTCTCTACGCTGGTGGCGCGTCTGAAGAAAGAAAATATTGATTTCGTTTACTACGGTGGTTACCACCCGGAAATGGGGCAGATTCTGCGTCAGGCGCGCGCTGCTGGCCTGAAAACCCAGTTTATGGGACCGGAAGGGGTAGCGAACGTATCGCTGTCTAACATCGCGGGCGAGTCTGCGGAAGGTTTACTGGTGACGAAACCGAAGAACTACGATCAGGTTCCGGCGAACAAACCCATCGTAGATGCTATTAAAGCCAAGAAACAGGATCCGAGCGGCGCATTCGTCTGGACCACCTACGCCGCGCTGCAATCCTTGCAGGCCGGCCTGAACCAGTCTGACGATCCGGCTGAAATTGCCAAATACCTGAAAGCAAACTCAGTGGAAACCGTAATGGGGCCGCTGTCATGGGATGCGAAGGGCGATCTGAAAGGCTTCGAGTTCGGCGTGTTTGACTGGCACGCAAACGGGACGGCGACAGACGCCAAGTAATTGAGTGCCGGGTGGCGGCTTCGCCTTACCCGGCCTACATACTTACCAGGTCTACAACGAGCACTTCGTAGGCCGGATAAGCGTCAGCGCCATCCGGCTTTCTTTTAGCGCTTCTCCCAGCCATTCTCCTGGGCTGTAAACCCTAACGCCTGCATAAACGTGGCCATCACGCTGCGGTCTTCAACGCCGACGTCGGCCATCCACCATGAACTCACGTCAGGGTTTTCCTGGATCACTTCTTCGATCAAATACTGCCCGACGCCGCGACGGCGGGTGATATCGCGCACGCGCAATGAATCCAGCGCGCCTTGTGTGCCGCTCAGGGTTACGCGAACTGCGCCTAACAGACGCTCGTTAAAGCGCGCGGCGTAAATCCGGTGCGTTTCATCTACGCTTAACGATGAGGCGGAATATTCCGGCCAGATTTTACCCAGATCAATCTGGTCCTGGTCGCTAAAGTTATCTAAACGAACGATGGTCAGCTTCATTAACAGCATGTCCAAATCACAAAAGATGGAATCAGTGTACCGAAATAATTCGCCCGGATGCTTTCTCTTTTTTACGTGATTCACCAGGTTAATAGTTTTGTAACAACGGTAATGACAGATTGAAACAGTAGAGATTGAAAAACAGGCAGGATAATCCCCTGGAATGCAGCATTTTATTCCGCTCTTTGTGCCATTATTTTATGCTGACAAACGCGCTTTTTTTTGTTTATCTATAGTGAAAAGCAGAATATTATCTTTTCTTAATCGACTGAAAAATAGAGCTTTTAGCCGTAATTTGCTTAAAAAACTGTGCTAAGCCATTAATGAGACTGGTAAAAATAGCACAGCGCAAAAAAAGCACAGTCTGCTTTTTAACCACATAAATACAAAATATTAATTACGTCACGAATGGGGATTCAGAAATGAAACGGAATGCGAAAACAATCATCGCAGGGGTGATAGCACTGGCAATGTCGCATGCGGTCATGGCGGAAGATATCAAGGTCGCTGTTGTTGGCGCGATGTCAGGTCCGGTCGCGCAGTGGGGTGATATGGAATTTAATGGCGCACGTCAGGCCATAAAAGATATCAATGCCAAAGGTGGAGTCAAAGGCGACAAACTGGTCGCTGTGGAATATGACGACGCTTGCGATCCAAAACAAGCCGTTGCGGTAGCGAACAAAATCGTCAATGACGGCATTCAGTACGTTATTGGTCATCTGTGCTCATCTTCTACGCAGCCTGCATCAGATATCTATGAAGATGAAGGCATTCTGATGATTTCTCCTGGCGCAACCAATCCAGAACTGACCCAGCGCGGTTATGCACACATTATGCGTACAGCGGGCCTGGACTCCTCTCAGGGGCCGACCGCCGCGAAATACATCCTGGAGAAAGTGAAGCCGCAGCGCATCGCCATCATTCACGATAAACAGCAATACGGTGAAGGCCTGGCGCGTTCAGTTCAGGACAGCCTGAAAGCGGGCAAAGGCAACATCGTCTTCTTCGATGGGATCACCGCCGGGGAAAAAGATTTTTCTGCGCTGATCGCCCGCCTGAAAAAAGAAAATATCGACTTTGTTTATTACGGCGGCTACTACCCGGAAATGGGGCAAATGCTGCGCCAGGCGCGTTCTGTCGGGCTGAAAACCCAGTTTATGGGACCAGAGGGCGTCGGCAATGCGTCGCTGTCTAACATCGCCGGTGATGCCGCTGAAGGCATGCTGGTGACCATGCCAAAACGCTATGACCAGGATCCGGCGAATAAAGCTATCGTCGATGCGCTCAAAGCTGACAAGAAAGATCCAACCGGTCCGTACGTGTGGATCACTTATGCAGCAGTCCAGTCATTGGCAACTGCAATGGATCGCAGCAGTAGCAAAGAGCCGTTGGACCTGGTGAAAGATCTGAAAGCACACGGGGCTGATACCGTGATTGGGCCGCTGAAATGGGACGAAAAAGGCGATTTGAAGGGATTTGAGTTTGGTGTCTTCCAGTGGCACGCGGACGGATCATCGACCGTCGCGAAGTAATCGCTGAAGACGAGTTATCCCACCGCCCGTACAAAACGGGCGGGTTAAGAAAGGTTACCTTATGTCCGAGCAGTTCCTCTATTTCTTGCAGCAGATGTTTAACGGCGTCACGCTGGGAAGCACCTACGCGCTGATCGCTATCGGTTACACGATGGTGTACGGCATTATCGGCATGATCAACTTCGCCCACGGCGAGGTGTATATGATCGGCAGCTATGTTTCCTTTATGATCATCGCTGCGCTAATGATGATGGGTATTGATTCCAGTTGGCTACTGGTCGCGGCGGGTTTCGTCGGCGCGATTGTGATTGCCAGCGCCTACGGTTGGAGTATTGAACGCGTGGCGTATCGGCCCGTGCGCAGCTCCAAGCGCCTGATTGCGCTGATTTCCGCCATCGGGATGTCTATCTTCCTGCAAAACTACGTCAGCCTCACCGAAGGTTCGCGTGATGTGGCGCTGCCCAGCCTGTTCAACGGCCAGTGGACTATCGGCAGTAGCGAAAACTTCTCTGCGTCTATCACCACCATGCAGTTGGTTATCTGGATTGTAACCTTCCTGGCGATGCTGGCGCTGACGATTTTCATCCGCTATTCGCGTATGGGTCGCGCCTGTCGTGCCTGCGCGGAAGATCTGAAGATGGCCAGCCTGCTCGGTATTAACACCGATCGCGTGATTGCGCTGACCTTTGTGATTGGCGCGGCAATGGCGGCGGTAGCGGGCGTACTGCTCGGTCAGTTCTACGGGGTAATTAACCCGTACATCGGCTTTATGGCCGGGATGAAGGCCTTTACCGCGGCGGTACTGGGCGGTATTGGCAGTATTCCTGGCGCGATGATCGGCGGCCTGATTCTGGGCGTCGCCGAAGCGCTCTCCTCTGCTTATCTGAGTACCGAATACAAAGACGTGGTGTCGTTCGCGCTGCTGATTCTGGTGCTGCTGGTGATGCCGACCGGTATTCTGGGTCGCCCGGAGGTAGAGAAAGTATGAAACCGATGCATTTTGCAATGGCGCTGCTTTCCGCCGCTATGTTCTTCATTCTGGCGGGCGTCTTTATGGGCGTTCAACTGGAACTTGACGGCACCAAACTGGTGGTGGATACCGCTGCGGATATCCGCTGGCAGTGGGTATTTATCGGCACTGGCGTGGTCTTTCTCTTTCAACTGTTGCGTCCTGCTTTCCAGAAGGGGCTGAAGAGCGTCTCCGGACCGAAGTTTATTCTGCCGGCGATTGATGGCTCCACCGTTAAACAGAAGCTGTTCCTGGTGGCGCTGCTGGTGATTGCCGTGGCGTGGCCGTTTATGGTGTCGCGCGGAACGGTGGATATCGCCACGCTGACGATGATTTATATCATCCTCGGCCTCGGCTTAAACGTGGTAGTGGGGCTTTCCGGCCTGCTGGTGCTGGGCTACGGCGGCTTCTATGCCATCGGCGCTTACACCTTCGCACTGCTGAACCATTATTACGGACTCGGCTTCTGGACCTGTCTGCCGCTGGCAGGGCTGGTTTCCGCTGCTGCGGGCTTCCTGCTCGGCTTCCCGGTACTGCGCCTGCGCGGTGATTATCTGGCTATTGTGACGTTAGGCTTCGGCGAAATCGTCCGTATCCTGCTGCTCAACAACACCGAAGTGACCGGTGGCCCAAATGGTATCAGCCAGATCCCGAAACCCACCTTTTTCGGTCTGGAGTTCAGCCGTACCGCCCGTGAAGGCGGCTGGGATACTTTCAGCAACTTCTTTAATGTGAAGTACGATCCGTCTGACCGCGTCATTTTCCTCTATCTGGTGGCGCTGCTGCTGGTGGTCTTCTCGCTGTTTGTCATCAACCGTCTACTGCGTATGCCGTTGGGCCGTGCGTGGGAAGCGCTGCGTGAAGATGAAATTGCCTGTCGCTCGCTGGGCTTAAACCCTACGCGCATCAAGCTGACCGCCTTTACCATCAGCGCTGCGTTCGCGGGTTTTGCCGGTACGCTGTTTGCTGCGCGCCAGGGTTTTGTCAGCCCGGAATCGTTCACCTTTGCCGAGTCGGCCTTTGTGCTGGCGATTGTGGTACTGGGCGGAATGGGCTCACAGTTTGCGGTGATCCTCGCGGCTATCCTGCTGGTGGTGTCACGTGAGCTAATGCGTGATTTCAACGAATACAGCATGTTAATGCTGGGTGGTTTAATGGTACTGATGATGATCTGGCGTCCGCAGGGCTTGTTGCCGATGACCCGTCCGCAGTTGAAGCTGAAAAACGGGGAAGCGAAAGGAGAGCAGGCATGAGTCAGCCATTATTATCCGTTAACGGCCTGATGATGCGCTTCGGCGGTCTGCTGGCGGTAAACAACGTTGAGCTGGAACTGCGTCCGCAGGAAATCGTCTCGTTAATCGGGCCAAACGGCGCGGGGAAAACCACGGTCTTTAACTGTCTGACCGGTTTTTATAAACCGACAGGCGGCACGATTAAGCTGCGCGACCAGCATCTGGAAGGGCTGCCGGGCCAGCAAATTGCGCGTATGGGCGTGGTGCGTACTTTCCAGCACGTGCGTCTGTTTCGCGAAATGACGGTGATTGAAAACCTGCTGGTGGCGCAACATCAGCAGCTGAAAACCGGTGTCTTCTCCGGTCTGTTGAAAACTCCGTCGTTCCGTCGCGCGCAGAGTGAAGCGTTGGATCGCGCCGCCACCTGGCTTGCGCGTATTGGTTTGCTGGAGCATGCCAACCGGCAGGCCAGTAACCTGGCCTACGGCGATCAGCGCCGTCTGGAGATTGCCCGCTGCATGGTGACCCAGCCGGAAATCCTGATGCTCGACGAACCCGCCGCAGGCCTCAATCCGAAAGAGACCAAAGAATTGGACGAGCTGATTGCTGAACTGCGTAACCATCACAACACTACCATTTTGTTGATTGAGCACGATATGAAGCTGGTGATGGGGATTTCCGACCGTATTTACGTGGTGAACCAGGGCACGCCGCTGGCGAACGGGACGCCGGAACAGATTCGTAATAACCCGGATGTTATCCGCGCCTATTTAGGAGAAGCATAATGGGGGCGAGGCATAATATGGATAACGTGATGTTATCGTTCGACAAAGTCAGCGCCCACTACGGCAAGATACAGGCGCTGCACGATGTCAGCTTGTATATCAACCAGGGTGAAATCGTTACCCTGATTGGCGCCAACGGCGCGGGAAAAACCACGCTGCTCGGTACGTTATGCGGCGATCCGCGTGCGACCAGCGGGCGAATTGTCTTTGATGGTAAAGACATTACCGACTGGCAGACGGCGAAAATCATGCGCGAAGCGGTCGCGATTGTTCCGGAAGGGCGTCGCGTGTTTTCCCGCATGACGGTCGAAGAGAACCTGGCGATGGGCGGCTTCTTTGCCGAAAAGGACCAGTTTCAGGAACGCATCAAATGGGTGTATGACCTGTTTCCTCGCCTGCATGAGCGTCGAATTCAGCGTGCGGGAACGATGTCCGGCGGTGAACAACAGATGCTGGCGATAGGTCGTGCGCTGATGAGCCAGCCGAGGCTGCTACTGCTTGATGAACCGTCGCTGGGTCTGGCACCGATTATCATCCAGCAGATTTTTAACACCATCGAGCAGTTGCGCGAGCAGGGGATGACCATCTTCCTCGTTGAACAGAACGCTAACCAGGCACTGAAGCTCGCCGATCGCGGCTACGTGCTGGAAAACGGTCATGTGGTGCTGGAAGACACCGGTGATGCGTTACTGGCTAACGAAGCGGTGCGCAGCGCGTATCTGGGCGGTTAACCATTCTCTGAATAGACAAGGGGCCCGCTGTGGCCCCTTTTTATTGCTCTATGTTATTATTGAGAATAGTTATCAATAATAAAAATGAACATGGAGAAAGGATGATTCGTTCAGGTACCTGCATGATGATTGGTAGTTTGTTTTTGACGCTTTCATTAAATACCCTGGCCTCAGCGCCGCCAGCGTTCGACCCGCGCGACCCATCAATCTGGGAAGAGAAACCGGACAACCCGTTAGCGCAGTCCAACTCGCCCTGCGAAGTCTTCACCAGCTCAGTATGTCCGGGCTGGGAAGATGAGAAATCGGATATCCAGCGCGAACGCGAGCGGCGTGAACAGCAGCGTTTACAGAATGAATATGAACGACGCGGGCGTAAAGATTAATGTTCCTTGCTGGCAGTAACAGATAACATCATCCTGGTCGGGTAAGACATAGCGCTATCCGGCTTTGTTGTGCACCACCCCGCATTTTCCTGTCACTACGCTTTCACCGCCTTGCCATCTGTTTGTCGCCTTACTATCTTTTTTTTGTAATAAAAAAGTTATTTTTCTGTCATTCGAGCATGTCATGTTACCCCCGCGAGCATAAAACGCGTGATATCGCGCATCCGGCACAACAAGAGAGATAACCGATGATATCGTTACGACATACAGCTTTAGGACTGGCACTTAGCCTGGCATTTGCAGGTCAGGCACTGGCGGTCACCACTATCCCGTTCTGGCACTCAATGGAAGGCGAACTGGGTAAAGAAGTTGACTCACTGGCGCAACGTTTTAATGCCGCCAATCCCGACTACAAAATTGTTCCGCAGTACAAAGGCAACTACGAGCAAAGCCTGAGCGCAGGTATTGCCGCCTTCCGTACCGGAAACGCGCCTGCGCTGCTGCAGGTTTATGAAGTGGGTACGGCAACAATGATGGCCTCGAAAGCCATTAAACCGGTCTATGAAGTCTTCAAAGAGGCCGGCATTAACTTCGATGAGTCTCAGTTCGTACCGACCGTTTCCGGTTACTACACCGACTCTAAAAGTGGGCACTTGCTCTCCCAGCCGTTTAACAGCTCCACTCCGGTGCTGTACTACAACAAAGATGCCTTCAAAAAAGCCGGTTTAGACCCGGAGCAGCCGCCGAAAACCTGGCAGGATCTGGCGGAATACACCGCGAAGCTGAAAGCCGCAGGAATGAAGTGCGGTTACGCCAGCGGCTGGCAGGGATGGATTCAGATTGAAAACTTCAGCGCCTGGAACGGTCTGCCGGTAGCAACCAAAAACAACGGTTTTGACGGTACTGACGCGGTGCTGGAGTTCAATAAACCGGAACAGGTGAAACATATCGCCCTGCTGGAAGAGCTGAACAAAAAAGGGGATTTCAGCTACTTTGGGCGTAAAGATGAGTCCACCGAGAAGTTCTATAACGGGGATTGTGCCATTACCACCGCCTCTTCTGGTTCTCTGGCTGACATCCGTCACTACGCTAAATTCAACTATGGCGTCGGAATGATGCCGTACGATGCCGACGTGAAGGGCGCACCGCAGAATGCGATTATCGGTGGGGCCAGCCTGTGGGTTATGCAGGGTAAAGACAAAGCAACTTACGAAGGCGTGGCGCAGTTCCTCAACTTCCTGGCGAAGCCTGAAATTGCTGCCGAATGGCACCAGAAGACCGGCTATCTGCCCATCACCACTGCTGCCTACGACCTGACCCGCGAGCAGGGCTTCTATGATAAGAACCCAGGGGCTGATATCGCCACTCGCCAGATGCTGAACAAGCCGCCGTTGCCGTTCACCAAAGGGCTGCGTCTGGGCAACATGCCGCAGATCCGCACTATCGTGGATGAAGAGCTGGAAAGCGTCTGGACCGGGAAGAAAACCCCGCAGCAGGCGTTGGATACCGCCGTTGAACGTGGCAATCAGTTACTGCGTCGTTTTGAGCAATCGACCAAGTCTTAAGTGTATAAGTGCCTGATGGCGCTGCGCTTATCAGGCCTACAGCGTTTGTAGGCCGGATAAGGTGCCTGCACCGCCATCCGGCACCTTCCAGGAAAAGTCTACATGTCTTCATCCCGTCCGGTATTCCGCTCGCGTTGGCTTCCCTATTTGCTGGTGGCTCCGCAGCTGGTTATCACCGTTATTTTCTTTATCTGGCCCGCCGGTGAAGCGCTGTGGTATTCGTTGCAATCCGTTGATCCGTTTGGTCTTTCCAGCCAGTTTGTCGGACTGGAGAACTTTGTCGCGCTGTTTCATGACCCGTACTACCTTGATTCGTTCTGGACCACCATTAAGTTCAGTACGTTCGTCACGGTAAGCGGTCTGCTGGTGTCGTTGTTTTTTGCGGCGCTGGTGAATTACGTGGTGCGTGGCAGTCGTTTTTACCAGACGCTGATGCTGTTGCCTTATGCCGTCGCGCCCGCCGTCGCCGCCGTATTGTGGATCTTCCTGTTTAACCCAGGACGCGGACTGATTACCCATTTTCTCGGTGAGTTTGGCTATGACTGGAACCATGCGCAAAACAGCGGTCAGGCGATGTTCCTGGTGGTGTTTGCGTCGGTCTGGAAGCAGATTAGTTACAACTTCCTGTTCTTCTTTGCCGCACTGCAGTCTATTCCGCGGTCGCTGATTGAGGCCGCCGCGATTGATGGCGCAGGGCCGGTTCGCCGCTTCTTTAAGCTGGCGTTGCCGCTGATAGCCCCGGTCAGCTTCTTTCTGCTGGTGGTGAATCTGGTTTATGCCTTCTTTGATACTTTCCCGGTGATCGATGCCGCCACGGCGGGTGGCCCGGTACAGGCGACCACTACGTTGATTTATAAGATCTATCGCGAAGGGTTTGTTGGGCTGGATCTCTCCGCTTCGGCCGCGCAATCGGTGGTGCTGATGTTCCTGGTCATTATTTTGACGGTGGTGCAGTTCCGCTATGTGGAAAGTAAGGTGCGTTACCAATGATTGAGAACCGTCGTGGGCTGACAATATTCAGCCATGCCATGTTGATTATGGGGATCATGGTGATCCTGTTTCCGCTGTACGTTGCGTTTGTCGCGGCGACGCTGGACAACAAAGCGGTGTTTGAAACGCCGATGACGCTGGTGCCCGGCACACAGCTACTGGAAAACATGAAATACATCTGGGTCAACGGCGTGGGCGTCAATAGCGCGCCGTTCTGGCTGATGATGCTCAACAGTTTCATTATGGCGTTCAGTATTACGGTAGGCAAAATCACCGTTTCTATGCTCTCCGCATTCGCCATCGTCTGGTTCCGTTTTCCGCTGCGCAACCTGTTCTTCTGGATGATTTTTATCACCCTGATGCTGCCGGTTGAGGTGCGTATTTTCCCGACGGTGGAGGTTATTGCCAACCTGAAAATGCTCGACAGCTATGCGGGTCTGACGCTGCCGTTGATGGCATCGGCTACTGCGACCTTCTTGTTTCGGCAGTTCTTTATGACCCTGTCGGATGAACTGGTTGAGGCGGCGCGTATTGACGGTGCGTCACCGATGCGTTTTTTCCGCGATATCGTACTACCGCTGTCAAAAACCAACCTGGCGGCGCTGTTCGTTATCACCTTTATCTACGGCTGGAACCAGTATCTGTGGCCGTTGTTAATTATTACCGACGTCAATTTGGGCACTGCAGTGGCGGGTATCAAAGGCATGATTGCCACCGGTGAAGGCACCACCCAATGGAATCAGGTAATGGCAGCCATGCTGCTAACGCTTATCCCTCCGGTAATCATCGTGTTAGCCATGCAGCGCGCGTTTGTACGTGGTTTAGTGGACAGTGAGAAATAAAATGGCAGGACTCAAACTACAGGCGGTAACCAAAAGCTGGGACGGCAAAACCCAGGTGATTAAACCGCTGACGCTGGACGTCGCGGACGGGGAATTTATCGTCATGGTCGGGCCATCTGGCTGCGGCAAATCTACGCTACTGCGGATGGTGGCCGGGCTTGAGCGGGTGAGCGGCGGCGATATCTGGATTGATAATAAGCGCGTTACCGAGATGGAGCCGAAGGATCGCGGCATTGCGATGGTCTTTCAGAACTACGCGCTCTACCCGCATATGAGCGTGGAAGAAAACATGGCCTGGGGGCTGAAAATCCGCGGGATGGGTAAGGAGCATATTGCCGAACGGGTGAAAGAGGCGGCGCGTATTCTTGAGCTGGGTGAACTGCTCAAGCGTCGTCCGCGCGAGCTTTCCGGCGGACAGCGCCAGCGCGTGGCGATGGGGCGGGCGATTGTCCGCGACCCGGCGGTATTCCTGTTTGATGAACCGCTTTCCAATCTCGATGCCAAGCTGCGCGTACAGATGCGTCTCGAGTTACAACATCTGCATCGCCGCCTGAAAACCACTTCGCTGTACGTGACGCACGATCAGGTTGAAGCGATGACGCTCGCCCAGCGGGTGATGGTGATGAACAAAGGCATTGCCGAGCAGGTAGGTACGCCGGTTGAGGTGTATGAAAAACCAGCCAGCCGCTTTGTGGCGAGTTTTATCGGCAGCCCGGCGATGAACCTGCTGGACGGGCGCATCAGCGCCGCGGGTACCCATTTTGAGCTTGACGACGGTATGACGTTGCCGATCGGCAGAAGCACCAGAGTGTCTGGTGGGCGTAATATGACGCTGGGTATCCGCCCGGAGCATATTGCGCTAAGCTCGCAGGCCGAAGGCGGCGTGCCGCTGGTTGTCGACACGCTGGAAATGCTGGGAGCGGATAACCTGGCACATGGACGTTGGGGTGAGCAAAAGCTGGTGGTGCGACTGGCGCATCAGCATCGCCCGACGGCAGGCAGCACGCTGTGGCTGCATCTGCCAGAAAATCATCTGCATCTTTTTGATGGCGAAACAGGACAACGCGTATGAGTTACTGGCCTTACCCCCATATTGTCGCCCATCGTGGCGGCGGTAAGCTGGCACCGGAAAACACCCTGGCGGCGATCGACGTGGGGGCGCGATACGGGCATACCATGATCGAGTTTGACGCTAAATTGTCGAAAGACGGTGAGATCTTCTTGCTGCATGACGACAACCTGGAGCGAACCAGTAACGGCTGGGGCGTGGCAGGCGAGCTGAACTGGCAGGATTTATTGCGCGTGGACGCCGGCGGCTGGTTTAGCGGTGAGTTTAAAGGTGAACCGCTGCCGCTGCTCTCGCAAGTGGCCGAGCGCTGCCGTCAGCACGGTATGATGGCGAATATTGAAATTAAACCCACAACCGGCACCGGAACCTTAACCGGCAAAGTCGTGGCGCTGGCCGCGCGGGAACTGTGGGCGGAAATGACGCCACCACTGTTGTCATCCTTTGAAATTGATGCGCTTGAAGCGGCGCAGCAGGCGGCGCCTGAACTGCCGAGAGGTTTGCTGCTGGATGAATGGCGCGAAGACTGGCGTGAGCTGACAACGCGGCTTGGCTGCGTCTCTATTCATCTTAATCACAAGCTGCTGGATGAAGCTCGCGTGGATGCGCTGCGCGACGCGGGGCTACGGATACTGGTGTATACCGTCAACCGACCCCAGCGCGCGGCGGAACTGCTACGCTGGGGAGTGGACTGTATCTGTACCGATGCTATTGATACGATTGGTCCGGATTTCCAGCCCTGTTAAGGTCCAATCGTTTTTAACGGAACATTAGGCTGCGGCGTGCTGGAGGGCTTCAGCATGTCGCCGTTCTTTTTCTCTGACAGCATATGTTGCTTATTCAGCGAGCTGTCCGGGTTACGGGTTCCACTCAACATCCCACCGTTGCTGTTGGAAAGCATCTGCTGCTGACCGGAATTCAGCTCGCCAGGCTGAGACTGAAGGACTCGCTGGGAGTTGGTGTTGATTTGGTTTTCCATATGCTGTTGCTGCATACGCGTCTGCGTTTGCAACTGCTGGTTGAGCATCCCTTTCTGTTGAATCTGCTGCGATTGCATTTGCGTCTGCATACGCTGCTGACTCGGGATCTGATAACCCGGTTGATTCGGGTTATTCATGGTGTTGATAGGCTGTGCAAAGCCTGCAAACGGCAACAGCATGGCTAAAAGTAAGAGTCGTTTCATCGCTTTTCTCCTCTCGGGGATCGTTTAAGTTTACTCCTTTCTCGCCGTTACGATGATTATTTCAGAGTTATGCACCAGGCTTATTGGGGGCCGACCCCCATACATCTGGAGAATAACGATGATAAAACCGACGTTTTTACGCCGGGTAGCCATTGCTGCTCTGCTCTCAGGAAGTTGTTTTAGCGTTGCTGCCGCGCCGGCTGCGCCACCACCGGTATCCTACGGTGTTGAGGAAGATGTGTTCCATCCTGTGCGCGCGCAACAGGGGATGGTGGCCTCCGTGGATGCGCTGGCCACCCAGGTTGGGGTGGACATTCTGAAACAGGGGGGGAATGCCGTCGATGCCGCCGTGGCCGTTGGCTACGCGCTGGCGGTAACGCATCCTCAGGCGGGCAATCTGGGCGGTGGTGGTTTTATGCTGCTGCGTACCAAAGACGGTAACACCACCGCGATCGATTTTCGTGAAATGGCGCCTGCTGGCGCGACCCGTGACATGTTCCTCGATGAGCAGGGCAACGCCGATGCGAAAAAGTCGCTGACGTCGCATCTGGCATCCGGTACGCCGGGTACCGTGGCGGGTTTCTCGCTGGCGCTGGAGAAATACGGCACGATGCCGCTGAACAAAGTGGTGCGCCCGGCAATGAAGCTGGCGGAAGATGGCTTTGTGGTTAACGATGCGCTGGCCGACGATCTGAAAACCTATGGCAGCGAAGTGCTCCCTAATCACGAGAACAGCAAAGCCATTTTCTGGAAAGACGGCGAGCCGCTGAAAAAGGGCGACAAGCTGGTGCAAAAGAATCTGGCGAAAAGCCTCGAGATGATTGCCGAGAACGGTCCGGACGCGTTTTATAAAGGGGCTATTGCCGATCAGATTGCCGGGGAAATGCAGAAGAACGGCGGGCTGATGACCAAAGAGGATTTAGCCAGCTATAAAGCCGTGGAGCGTACGCCGATTAGCGGTGACTATCGCGGGTATCAGGTCTTCTCCATGCCGCCGCCGTCCTCTGGCGGTATTCACATCGTGCAGATCCTCAATATTCTCGAAAACTTCGACATGAAGAAGTACGGGTTTGGCAGCGCCGACGCCATGCAGGTCATGGCTGAAGCGGAGAAATATGCTTACGCCGACCGTTCAGAGTATCTGGGCGACCCGGATTTTGTGAAAGTGCCGTGGCAGGCACTGACCAACAAAGCCTATGCTAAAACGCTTGCGGATCAAATTGATATCAACAAGGCTAAGCCTTCCAGCCAGATCAAACCAGGCAAGCTCGCCCCGTATGAAAGCAACCAGACCACTCACTTCTCGGTGGTGGATAAAGACGGCAATGCCGTGGCGGTGACCTATACCCTGAATACCACCTTCGGGACCGGCATCGTGGCGGGTAACACCGGTATCCTGCTCAATAATGAAATGGATGATTTCTCCGCTAAGCCGGGCGTGCCAAACGTTTATGGACTGGTGGGCGGCGATGCTAACGCGGTTGGGCCGAAAAAGCGCCCGCTGTCGTCGATGTCACCGACTATCGTGGTAAAAGACGGGAAAACCTGGCTGGTTACCGGCAGCCCTGGCGGGAGTCGAATTATCACAACCGTGCTGCAAATGGTAGTCAACAGCATTGATTTCGGGATGAACGTCGCCGAAGCGACCAACGCGCCGCGCTTCCATCATCAGTGGTTACCGGATGAACTGCGCATCGAGAAGGGCTTCAGCCCGGATACAATCAAGTTGCTGGAGCAAAAAGGACAGAAAGTCGCGCTGAAAGAGGCGATGGGCAGCACGCAGAGCATTATGGTTGGACCGGATGGCGCACTGTATGGCGCGTCTGACCCGCGTTCCGTGGATGATTTAACGGCGGGATACTAAGAATAATGGCCTACAGCGTTCTAAGTGGTGTAGGCCTGACTGGTTGGTTATGGCGCATATCCCTGCAGTGACTCAGACCAGCGGAATATTTGGCTGCTTTTATCCTGCAGGTTAACGCGTTCTAAATCATAAAATCCGTGCGTCTTTGCCGAGCGCATTTTGAGAATGTACTTGCTTTCGCTGATGTCGTGCTGCCTTGTGCCGTCTTTATTCCAGTCTCCGGCGATGTCCGTATATTGATAAACAAGGTCGGAATACACGTTGATTATCCTGTTGTCTTTGATCGTATAGAGCTCCAGCACTTCGTAAAATGCGCCGCCGCCGGAATACGCATCAGAGTATCCACCACGCACCCCGAACGCCAGGGTATCGGGGGCGATCCGGTACGGTGCCAGATCCAGTTTTGTATAATAAGCCAGCGGTCTGACGGACTCATCATCGCTCTCTTTTTCGGCGGCTTTATTCCACTCCGAGAGTTGGTTTAACGGTTTTTCCGAACGTGCAATCGGCGTTAGCCGTTGGTTCTGCCAGGAAAAAACGCCGAGATATAATTTATTAGCGCGCCCGTTGCTGTAGTTTTCAGGACAGGTGTTATCCGCGTATTTCTTTGCCTGCCCGGCATCCGCCTGATTGTCAGCGAAACAAGCGACGCCAATATATTTGCCGTCTTTGCCCCAGGCTTTGGCACCCGTGAGGATCAGGTTGTCAGGATCCTCATTCGGCGCAACCCAGGCAATCCACTGGTCCTCGGATAATCCCTGCGGAAGCTCGCCAAATCCTTTCGCGGGTGTTGCTCCCGCCATTTGCTCAGCGAAAATCTGTTTGCCTTCCGGGTGTTGAATGGCGCTGGGTACGGAATCGAGATTTTGTACGGTAGTGGCAAAAGCAGGGGAGAGCGTTGCCAGCAACACCAGGGGAAGGTACTTTTTCACTATTGCGTCCTTTCAATAAGCAGGGCGATACGACTCGCCCTTAAATTTATTTCACGCGTGCCATAAAGTAGGCATCAACATACTCACCGTTGCGCAGGCCGTATTTCTTACCGGTGCCTTCGATTTCAAAGCCGTATTTCTTATACACCGCCACGGCAGGCTCATTATCAACAAATACCGTTAGCTCAATACGCTCGACGCGCAGCCAGTTGTCGCACATGTCGATCATCGTGCGGATCAGCGCGCTGGCAACGCCGCGATTGTGCCACCGGGCATCCACGCAGATACCAAAATCGGCCACGTGGCTGCGGCGTGGGCGCTGCGCAACCTCAATACAGAGATGCCCCACGACGATATCGTCAATGCAGGCAACCAGTTGTTTAACCCCGGCTTGCTCGGTTAGCCGCGCCTGCCACATCTCGAGGGAAGGATGAGGAACCTGTAGCGTGTTGTGGTACACCTCCGGCTGAGCGTGGATCTGACGAATTGCGTCGTAATCTTTTGGTTCAGCGTGGCGTATCACTATTTCACTCATTCCTTATCTCCTGCAGGGTTAATTGTGTATTTACACTCGCTGAGAAAGAAAATCCCGTCAACTGCATTTTTTTGCAAAAAGAAGTAGACAAGTGCGAATGAGAATGATTATTATTGCTCTGCGTTCAGGGGAACCCCTACGGAGAACCTGAAAGCACGACATTGCTCACATTGCTTCCAGTATTACTTTAGCCAGCCTTGCGCTGGCTTTTTTTTTGGTTTTGTTTCTGCCTGGCTTACTTGTCATTTTGTCCCCGGGATGATGCCGGATGGCGCTTGCGCTTATCCGGCCTACAGCTGAGACCTGGGTTTTGTAGGCCGGATAAGGCTCCGCCGCCATCCGGCAAAGAATCCAACATTCAGTCTCCAGCCGCTTTGCGCTATGGTGTAGACAATCACTTTCAAAAGGATCGTCTCATGACCTTACACTGCGCATTTATTGGTTTTGGTAAAAGCACCACTCGCTACCATTTGCCGTACGTCCTCAATCGCAAAAATAGCTGGCACGTTGCGCACATTTTCCGCCGCAACGCCAAGCCGGAAGAGCAGGCGCCGCAGTATTCCCATATTCACTTCACCAGTGACCTCGACGAGATCTTAAACGATCCGCAGGTGAAGCTGGTGATCGTCTGTACCCATGCTGACAGCCATTTTGAATACGCCAAACGCGCGCTGGAAGCGGGTAAAAATGTGCTGGTTGAGAAACCCTTCACCCCAACGCTTGCGCAAGCAAAAGAGTTGTTTGAGCTGGCGCAAAGCAAAGGACTGACCGTTACGCCGTATCAGAATCGTCGTTTTGACTCCTGTTTCCTCACCGCTAAAAAAGCGATTGAGAGCGGCAAGCTCGGCAAGATTGTTGAAGTTGAAAGCCATTTCGATTACTACCGTCCCGAAGCAGAGACCAAGCCGGGGCTGCCGCAGGACGGCGCGTTTTATGGTCTGGGCGTACACACCATGGATCAGATTATCTCGCTGTTCGGACGTCCCGATCATGTGGCCTATGACATCCGCAGCCTACGCAACAAAGCGAACCAGGACGATACCTTTGAAGCGCAGCTGTTTTACGGCGACCTGAAAGCCATTGTTAAAACCAGTCATCTGGTGAAAATCGACTATCCGAAGTTTATCGTCCATGGCACCAAAGGCTCGTTTGTGAAGTACGGCATCGACCAGCAGGAAACCAGCCTGAAGGCTAATATCATGCCAGGTGAGCCAGGTTTCGCTGCCGATGATTCCATTGGAATGCTGGAATATGTCAACGATGACGGCATCACGGTGAAAGAAGAGGTGAAGCCGGAAGTGGGAGACTACGGTCGCGTCTATGATGCGCTGTACCAGACGCTGACGGCCGGTACGCCTAATTACGTCAAGGAATCTGAAGTTCTTACCAACCTGGAAATCCTCGAACGCGCCTTTGAACAGGCAATGCCTGCCACGATAACCCTCGCCAAATAGCCTGCACAGACTCCTCTGGGCTTGTTCATATTTTTTGAACAGAGGAGTCAATTTTCACCCTCTATGATCCCAGACGGATTGAGTCCACACTTACTCCATCGAAAACATCTGGGGGTGAACACAATGATCTATTTACGCAAAGCTAATGACCGTGGCCACGCTAATCATGGCTGGCTCGATTCCTGGCATACCTTCTCTTTTGCCAACTACTATGACCCGAACTTTATGGGGTTCTCGGCACTGCGCGTGATTAACGATGATGTAATCGACGCAGGCCAGGGCTTTGGCACTCACCCCCATAAAGACATGGAAATCCTGACCTATGTGCTGGAAGGTGCAGTGGAGCATCAGGACAGCATGGGCAACAAAGAGCAGGTTCCGGCCGGTGAGTTTCAGATTATGAGCGCCGGGACGGGGATCCGTCATTCGGAGTATAACCCGAGCAATACTGAGAAACTGCATCTGTATCAGATCTGGATCATGCCGCAGGAAAACGGTATTAAGCCGCGCTATGAACAGCGCCGTTTCGATGCCGCCCAGGGTAAACAACTGGTGCTGTCGCCGGATGCCCGTGATGGTTCGCTGAAAGTTTACCAGGATATGGAGTTGTACCGTTGGGCGCTGGTCAAAGATGAGCAGTCGGTGCATCAAATTGCCGCTGAACGCCGCGTCTGGATCCAGGTGGTAAAAGGCAATGTCACCATTAATGGCACCAAAGCGACCACCAGCGACGGTCTGGCCATCTGGGATGAACAGGCAATTTCGATTCATGCCGACAGCGACAGTGAAGTGTTACTGTTTGACCTGCCGCCAGTCTAAAAATACACGGCATCCTTCAAGCTACATCTGTGTTGGCTTTCCTCGCTCACCCCGGTCGCGTACTTAATGTACGCTCCCGGGGATTTACTGCGTCGCCGCCTTGATGCAACTCGAATGATTTTGTGTATTTCTCACAATAAAAAACTCCTTTTTTTCTCTGCGAAGGTTCACGCACGTCCGTGGTAAACTGGGGGAATCTATCCCTTTTTAACGCTTCAGGACGATGAAAAAGAAAAGACCCGTACTTCAGGATGTAGCCGACCGCGTGGGCGTGACCAAAATGACGGTCAGTCGCTTTTTGCGTAACCCGGAGCAGGTCTCCGTGGCGCTGCGGGGCAAAATTGCCGCTGCACTTGATGAGCTGGGTTATATTCCCAATCGCGCTCCTGATATCCTTTCTAACGCCACCAGCCGCGCGATCGGCGTGCTGTTACCCTCTCTTACTAACCAGGTTTTTGCTGAAGTGCTACGCGGCATTGAGGCCGTCACCGACGCCCATGGTTATCAAACTATGCTCGCGCACTACGGCTATAAGCCTGAGATGGAACAAGAGCGCCTGGAGTCGATGCTGTCGTGGAATATTGATGGCCTGATCCTCACCGAACGTAGCCATACGCCCCGTACGCTGAAAATGATTGAGGTTGCGGGTATCCCGGTGGTTGAACTGATGGACAGCCAGTCACCGTGTCTGGATATTGCCGTCGGCTTCGACAACTTCGAGGCCGCGCGCCAGATGACCGCCGCTATTATCGCGCGTGGGCACCGTCATGTTGCCTATCTTGGCGCACGTCTTGATGAACGTACTATCATCAAACAGAGAGGCTACGAGCAGGCAATGCGCGATGCTGACCTGGTGCCGTATAGCGTGATGGTGGAGCAGTCTTCTTCCTACTCATCCGGTATTGAACTCATTCGTCAGGCGCGACGTGAATACCCGCAGCTTGATGGCGTCTTCTGTACCAACGATGACCTGGCGGTAGGGGCGGCTTTCGAATGTCAGCGTTTAGGGCTGAAAATCCCTGATGATATGGCGATTGCCGGATTCCACGGTCACGACATTGGACAGGTGATGGAGCCGCGTCTGGCGAGCGTGCTCACGCCGCGTGAGCGAATGGGCAGCATTGGCGCAGAGCGCCTGCTGGCGCGCATTCGTGGTGAAGCAGTCACACCTAAAATGTTAGATTTAGGTTTCACCTTGTCACCGGGCGGATCTATTTAAGCCAACAACTTTGAAGTAGCTCACACTTATACACTTCGAGCACGAATGGATATTGCTTCTCTATTTATCCGGCTGGACAATGTTACCGATAACAGTTACCCGTAACAATTTCCTGATTCTTGTACCAGTGGGGGCAACGCTTTGAGCACGACTAATCATGATCACCACGTTTACGTTCTGATGGGCGTATCGGGCAGCGGTAAATCTGCTGTCGCCAGCGAAGTGGCGCATCAACTGCAGGCCGCGTTTCTTGATGGCGATTTTCTCCATCCGCGCAGCAACATCATGAAAATGGCTTCCGGTGAGCCACTTAACGATGACGACCGTAAACCGTGGTTACAGGCGCTGAATGACGCCGCCTTCGCGATGCAGCGGACCAATAAAGTTTCGCTGATCGTCTGTTCCGCCCTGAAAAAAGTCTACCGCGACCAGCTGCGCGACGGTAATCCAAACCTCTCTTTCATCTATCTGAAAGGGGATTTTGACGTTATCGAAAGCCGCCTGAAGGCGCGTAAAGGCCACTTCTTCAAAACGCAGATGCTGGTGACCCAGTTTGAAGCGCTGGAAGAACCGGGTGCCAATGAAAACGATGTACTGGTGGTCGATATCGATCAACCACTGGACGGTGTGGTCGCCAGCACCATTGAGGTTATTAACCAGGGCAGTAAGTAGTGAGTACATTAACGCTTGTTTTAACAGCAGTAGGGTCCGTTTTATTACTGCTGTTTTTAGTGATGAAGGCGCGTATGCACGCTTTCGTTGCTTTGATGGTGGTATCCATTGGTGCAGGTCTCTTTTCCGGTATGCCGCTCGATAAAATCGCTGCGACCATGGAAAAAGGGATGGGAGGCACGCTCGGTTTTCTGGCGATTGTTGTGGCGCTGGGGGCGATGTTCGGCAAGATTTTGCATGAGACGGGGGCGGTCGATCAGATTGCCGTCAAAATGCTGAAATCTTTCGGTCACAGCCGCGCGCATTACGCGATTGGCCTGGCCGGTCTGATTTGCGCGCTGCCGCTGTTCTTTGAGGTGGCAATTGTGCTGCTGATTAGCGTGGCGTTCTCAATGGCGCGCCACACCGGTACTAACCTTGTAAAGCTGGTCATTCCGCTGTTTGCGGGCGTGGCGGCTGCCGCAGCATTCCTGCTGCCAGGGCCTGCGCCAATGCTGCTGGCCTCTCAGATGCACGCCGACTTTGGCTGGATGATCCTGATTGGTCTGTGCGCCGCGATTCCGGGCATGATTATCGCCGGGCCGCTGTGGGGTAACTTCATCAGCCGTTATGTTGAGCTGCACGTACCGGAAGACATTACCGAGCCGCATCTGGGTGAAGGCAAAATGCCATCCTTTGGCTTCAGTTTATCGCTTATCCTGCTGCCGCTGGTGCTGGTTGGCCTGAAAACTATCGCCGCACGCTTTGTGCCGGTCGGTTCTTCAACCTACGAATGGTTCGAGTTTATCGGTCACCCGTTTACCGCGATTCTGGTGGCGTGTCTGGTGGCGATTTACGGTCTGGCGATTCGCCAGGGCATGCCAAAAGACCGCGTGATGGAGATCTGCGGGCATGCGCTGCAGCCGGCGGGAATTATTCTGCTGGTGATTGGTGCGGGCGGTGTGTTCAAACAGGTACTGGTGGATTCCGGCGTGGGTCCGGCACTGGGTGAAGCATTAACCGGCATGGGCCTGCCGATTGCCATCACCTGCTTCGTGCTGGCGGCGGCGGTGCGTATCATTCAGGGTTCCGCGACCGTGGCCTGCTTAACGGCGGTCGGTCTGGTGATGCCGGTGATTGAGCAACTGAACTACTCCGGGGCCCAGATGGCAGCGCTGTCTATCTGTATCGCGGGTGGCTCTATCGTCGTCAGTCACGTTAACGACGCGGGCTTCTGGTTGTTCGGTAAATTTACCGGCGCGACCGAAGCGCAAACCCTGAAGACCTGGACGATGATGGAAACCATCCTCGGCACGGTCGGTGCGATTGTCGGTATGATTGCCTTCCAGCTGTTGAGCTGATGGTATTGCCCGGTGGCGCTTGCGCTTACCGGGCCTGGAATTGAGCACATATCCACACCGTAGGCCGGGTAAGCGCAAGCGCTACCCGGCTTTTTTACAGCACCATCACACCATCCTCGGTTTTCAACCAACGCGGCGCTTTTAGCGTATCGGCGAAATAGCCCACTAAATCCTGCAGTAAATCACCCGCCACGCGTTCCATCTCGTCAGACAGCGTTTTACTCATCAGTAAATGCGTCAAAAGTTGGCAGTAACGCCCCATCTGATCTGGTTCGGGTTCAAAGAGGGGAGAGCGGGTCGGTAAGGTTTCTACCGTCAGGCTGGCCTGTAGATGCTGCGGTACAGGTTCCGTTAAGGTTGGTTGCAGTAGTGCCAGACAGGCCGACAGGCGCGCACAAATCGCCAGTTTTTCAACAGGGTCATGACATTCAACAAGCCCTTCGACAAAACGCTCACAGTTATCCGCCAACTCGGTGAAGTCCGTGGCATGGCTAAAGGGCAGGGTAAATAAAGAGTGTGAAAAGAGAGGGGTCGTTGCCATAGGGCAGCCTCCGATGAGTGATTTTCATCCACCACTGGAGAGGCTAATCTCACTGGAGGTGGAGCCGAACAGGGTTAGCCTTACCGGCCTCATCGGATACCGGCGCGTCTTGCGACGCCCCCGCCCGGTCCACCATTGGAGTGTACCTAAGCGTGCGACACAAAAATACTTGCGTCACCGATGAAGGAGTTCAGAAGGCTAATTCTGGCACCTGATTTTGCAGGTGCAGCGAGAAGATAATGCTTATCCGTGATGCTGACAAGAGGGCATTCCGGAAGGCGCTTCGCAGAAATGAAAATACGCTTTTTCAGAGACTTAAATGATTGAGGTGTTTCTCATAAACACATTCACGGCGCTGATTGCCCGGTGGCGCTAGCGCTTACCGGGCCTACAAACGAGCAACATATCAACACCGTAGGCCGGGTAAGGCGAAGCCGCCACCCGGCGTAAAGTGAGTGCGTTACCCCTTCATCCACATCCGCACGCCGTCGAGGAACATCTGGGTTGCCATCATCACCAGAATCAATCCCATCAGGCGCTCCAGCGCGTTAACCCCTTTCTCCCCCAGCAGGCGTAAAAACAGCGAAGACTGCAGCAAAATCACGAATGTCCCGCCCCAGGCGATCAGCAGCGCAATCACCAGATGCCCCATCTGATTTGGGTACTGATGTGACAACAGCATTAATGACGCCAGGATTGTCGGACCGGCGACCAGCGGAATCGCCAGCGGTACGATAAACGGCTCTTCGCCTGCTGGAAGTCCGGTGCTATTCCCGGTGGCGCTGGGGAAAATCATCTTGATGGCGATCAGGAATAAAATAATGCCCCCGGAAATCGACACGGTCTCCGCGCGCAGGTTCAGAAATGCCAGAATTTTCTCGCCCGCAAACAGGAATATCAGCATCACCAACAGCGCAATGAACAGCTCGCGAATCATAATCGCGCGACGGCGTTTTGGTTCGGTATGTTTCAATACGGACATGAAAATGGGCAGATTTCCGAGCGGATCCATAATCAGGATCAATAAAACTGCCGCTGAAATGATTTCATTCATAACTCAAATTCCCTGATAATTACCGCGGACTTTCTGCTTGCTTGCGCAGCGGGATAAGTCGCATTACTGATGGCTTCGCTATCATTGATTAATTTCACTTGCGACTTTGGCTGCTTTTTGTATGGTGAAGGATAGGCCAGTAGGATACTGGTTAGCATACACAGCACACATCTCTGCAGGAAAAAACGCTATGAAAAATGTTGGTTTTATCGGCTGGCGCGGTATGGTCGGCTCTGTACTCATGCAACGCATGGTTGAGGAGCGTGACTTCGACGCCATTCGCCCTGTTTTCTTTTCTACTTCCCAGCTCGGGCAGGCGGCACCGACGTTCGGTGGAACCGCGACCGGCACGCTTCAGGACGCTTTTGATCTGGACGCGCTGAAGGCGCTCGATATCATCGTGACCTGTCAGGGCGGCGATTATACCAACGAAATCTATCCAAAGCTTCGTGAAAGCGGTTGGCAGGGTTACTGGATTGACGCGGCCTCTTCGCTGCGTATGAAAGACGATGCCATCATCATTCTCGATCCGGTTAACCAGGATGTCATTACTGACGGCCTGAATAAAGGAATTAAGACCTTTGTCGGCGGAAACTGTACCGTTAGCCTGATGCTGATGTCCCTTGGTGGCCTGTTTGCCAATGACCTGGTTGACTGGGTTTCCGTGGCGACCTATCAGGCGGCTTCCGGCGGCGGCGCGCGTCATATGCGCGAACTGTTGTCCCAGATGGGTCATCTGTATGGCCATGTGGCCGATGAACTGGCGACCCCTTCCTCTGCTATTCTCGATATCGAACGCAAAGTGACGGCCCTGTCCCGCAGCGGTGAACTGCCGGTTGATAACTTTGGCGTACCGCTGGCCGGTAGCCTGATTCCGTGGATCGACAAACAGCTTGATAACGGTCAGAGCCGTGAAGAGTGGAAGGGACAGGCCGAAACCAACAAAATTCTTGATACGTCTTCTGTGATCCCGGTCGATGGTCTGTGCGTGCGCGTCGGCGCGCTGCGCTGCCACAGCCAGGCGTTCACCATTAAACTGAAAAAAGATGTGTCTATTCCGACCGTGGAAGAACTGCTGGCGGCGCACAATCCGTGGGCCAAAGTCGTGCCAAACGATCGGGATATCACTATGCGTGAGTTAACCCCGGCGGCCGTTACCGGCACGCTGACCACGCCAGTAGGCCGTCTGCGTAAGCTGAATATGGGGCCAGAGTTCCTGTCAGCCTTTACCGTAGGCGACCAGTTGCTGTGGGGGGCTGCGGAGCCATTGCGCCGTATGCTGCGCCAATTGGCGTAATAGTTTGTTAACGATCAAGGGGTGAGGAATCACCCCTTTTTTTGCGTAATACAGGAGTAAGCGCAGATGTTTCATTTTTTACCAGGAGTAAGATAAAGCATTGGCTATTCTTTAAGGGTGACTTAGTACCGGAGGTATTAAGTTGTTGCCTGAAGGTGGGACGACGCAGAGAGGATGCACAATTGTGCTGCGCCGTTCAGGTCAAAAAAAGTGTCACTACCTGATGTCGAAAATCAGTTGGAAGGGGTGACACCATAAAACAGGATGACAACCATGTCCGTTCGTATCGATAGAGACGTGATTAATGCGCTAATTGCAGGCCATTTTGCGGATCCTTTTTCCGTACTCGGTATGCACCAAACTGATGCTGGACTTGAAGTCCGCGCCCTATTACCTGACGCCACCGAAGTGTGGGTGATCGAACCCAAAACCGGACGTAAAGTCGGCAAGCTGGATTGCCTCGACTCTCGCGGTTTTTTCTGTGCTGTACTTCCCCGCCGTAAAAATTTCTTTCGCTATCAGTTGGCCGTTGTCTGGCATGGACAACAGAATCTGATTGATGACCCTTATCGTTTTGGCCCGCTGATCCAGGATATGGATGCCTGGCTGTTATCTGAAGGTACGCACCTGCGACCTTACGAAACGCTGGGCGCGCATGCGGATACCATGGATGGCGTAACCGGTACACGCTTCTCCGTCTGGGCGCCTAACGCTCAACGTGTGTCAGTGGTTGGGCAGTTCAACTACTGGGATGGCCGTCGCCATCCGATGCGCCTGCGCAAAGAAAGCGGTATCTGGGAGCTGTTTATCCCCGGTGCGCAACAGGGTCAGCTGTATAAATACGAGATGATCGATGCGAACGGTAAGCTGCGAATCAAAGCGGATCCTTACGCCTTCGAAGCGCAAATGCGCCCGGAAACCGCGTCGCTTATCTGCGGCCTGCCGGAAAAAGTGGTGCAAAGCGAGGAGCGCAAAAAAGCCAACCAGTTTGATGCGCCGATCTCTATCTATGAAGTGCACCTGGGTTCATGGCGTCGTCATACCGATAACAACTTCTGGCTAAGCTACCGTGAGCTGGCGGATCAACTGGTGCCTTACGCCAAGTGGATGGGCTTTACTCATCTCGAACTGTTGCCGATTAACGAGCATCCGTTCGACGGTAGCTGGGGCTACCAGCCTACCGGCATGTATGCGCCGACCCGTCGCTTTGGGACGCGTGATGATTTCCGCTATTTTGTGAATGCCGCGCATCAGGCCGGACTGAACGTCATTCTCGACTGGGTGCCGGGCCATTTCCCGTCGGACGACTTTGGTCTGGCAGAGTTTGATGGCACCAACCTGTATGAGCACAGCGACCCGCGAGAAGGGTATCACCAGGACTGGAACACGCTGATCTACAACTATGGTCGCCGTGAAGTCAGCAACTACCTGGTGGGCAACGCCCTGTACTGGATTGAACGCTTTGGTATCGATGCGCTACGCGTGGATGCCGTGGCGTCGATGATTTATCGCGACTACAGCCGTAAAGAAGGGGAATGGGTCCCGAACGAATTTGGCGGTCGTGAAAACCTCGAAGCCATTGAGTTTTTACGCAATACCAACCGAATTCTTGGCGAGCAGGTGCCAGGTGCGGTGAGCATGGCGGAAGAGTCCACCGACTTTGCCGGCGTCTCAAGGCCGCAGGACATGGGCGGTTTAGGGTTCTGGTATAAGTGGAACCTCGGCTGGATGCACGACACGCTGGACTACATGAAGCTGGATCCGATTCATCGTCAGTACCATCACGACAAGCTGACCTTCGGCATGCTGTACAACTACACCGAAAACTTCGTCCTGCCGCTGTCGCACGATGAAGTGGTACACGGTAAAAAATCCATTCTCGACCGCATGCCGGGAGACGCATGGCAGAAGTTCGCCAACCTGCGCGCCTATTACGGCTGGATGTGGGCCTTCCCGGGCAAGAAACTGCTGTTTATGGGCAATGAGTTCGCTCAGGGGCGTGAGTGGAACCATGACGCCAGCCTCGACTGGCATCTGCTGGAGGGCGGTGATAACTGGCACCACGGCGTACAGCGTCTGGTACGCGATCTGAACCTTACCTATCGCCACCACAAAGCGCTGCACGAGCTCGACTTTGATGCCTATGGCTTTGAATGGCTGGTGGTGGATGACAAAGAACGTTCGGTGCTGGCTTTCGTTCGTCGTGACAAAGTTGGTAATGAAATCATCGTTATCAGCAACTTTACGCCAGTGCCTCGCCACGGCTATCGCTTCGGTATCAACCAGCCGGGCAAATGGCGCGAGATCCTCAATACCGACTCGACGCATTACCACGGCAGTAATACCGGCAACGGCGGCGCGGTGCACAGCGATGAAATCGCCAGTCATGGTCGTCAGAACTCACTGAGCCTCACGTTGCCGCCGCTGGCAACGGTCTGGCTGGTTCGGGAGGGGTAATGACGCAACTGGCAACCGGCAACGCCACCCCCCATGGTGCAACGTATGACGGCCATGGCGTCAATTTCACACTCTTCTCGGCCCACGCTGAACGCGTTGAATTATGCGTATTCGATGAGCAAGGCTGCGAACTCCGCTATGACCTGCCGGGGCGTAGCGGCGATGTCTGGCACGGCTATCTGGCCAACGCCCGTCCAGGTCTGCGCTATGGTTATCGTGTACATGGTCCATGGCAGCCGCAGCAGGGCCACCGGTTTAATCCGGCGAAGCTGCTGCTTGACCCTTGCGCGCGTCGGGTGGATGGCGAGTTAAAAGATAACCCGCTGCTGCACGGCGGGTTAAATGAACCGGATAATCATGATAACGCCGCCATTGCGCTGAAGGGCGTTGTGGTGTCCGACCGTTATGACTGGGAGGATGACGCCCCGCCGCGCACGCCGTGGGGCAATACCGTGATTTACGAAGCGCATGTTAAAGGGCTGACGTATTTGCATCCTGACCTGCCGGAAGAGATTCGCGGAACCTACAAGGCGCTGGGCCACCCGGTGATGATCGACTATTTCAAGCGCCTCGGCATTACCGCCCTGGAGCTGCTTCCGGTGGCGCATTTTGCCAGCGAACCGCGGCTTCAGCGGCTGGGCCTGTCGAACTACTGGGGCTACAACCCGGTGGCGATGTTCGCGTTGCATCCGGCTTATGCCTGCTCACCGGAGAGTGCGCTTGATGAGTTTCGCGATGCGGTAAAAGCGCTGCACAAAGCGGGGATTGAGGTCATTCTCGACATCGTTTTGAACCACAGCGCCGAGCTTGATCTCGAAGGGCCCGTCTTCTCGCTGCGCGGAATTGATAACCGTAGCTATTATTGGATCAGGGACGATGGTGATTACTACAACTGGACCGGTTGTGGGAACACCCTCAACCTGAGCCATCCAGGCGTTGTGGAATACGCATGCGAATGCCTGCGCTACTGGGTTGAAACCTGTCATGTGGATGGTTTTCGTTTTGATTTGGCTTCCGTCATGGGGCGTACACCTACGTTTCGTCAGGATGCGCCGCTGTTTACCGCGATCCAAAACTGTCCGCTGCTCTCACGCGTTAAGCTGATTGCGGAACCGTGGGATATTGGTGAAGGCGGGTATCAGGTGGGGAATTTCCCCCCGCCGTTTGCCGAGTGGAATGATCATTTCCGTGATGCGACGCGACGCTTCTGGCTCCAACGTAACCTCTCGTTGGGCGAGTTTGCCGGCCGTTTTGCCGCATCCAGCGACGTGTTTAAACGCCAGGGCCGCAAACCCAGCGCTACGGTCAATCTGGTGACCGCGCACGACGGTTTTACGCTACGCGACTGTGTTTGCTTCACAAATAAGCACAATGAAGCGAATGGTGAGGAAAATCGCGACGGCACTAGCAATAACTACAGCGACAATCATGGTAAAGAAGGATTAGGCGGCACGCTGGACCTGATTGAGCGGCGGCGTGACAGCATTCATGCGCTGTTAACCACGCTGTTGCTCTCACAGGGGACGCCGATGTTGCTGGCGGGCGATGAGCATGGTCATAGCCAGCACGGCAACAATAACGCTTACTGCCAGGATAACGCCTTAACCTGGCTGGACTGGCAGCAGGCAAACAGTGGGCTAACCACATTTACCGCCGCGCTGATTCATCTGCGCCGACAAATACCTGCATTAACAGGTGATTGCTGGTGGGAAGAGGGCGACGGCAATGTGCATTGGCTGAATAAGTACGCACAACCCTTAAGTGCGGATGAGTGGCAAAACGGCCCGAGGCAGATGCAAATTCTGCTTTCAGACCGTTTCCTGATTGCAATAAACGCCACGCTTGAGGTGACAGATATCGTTTTACCTGAAGGGGAATGGCACGCCATTCCCCCATTTGCCGGAGAGGATAATCCGGTGCTTACGGCTGTCTGGCAGGGACCTGCGCACGGACTGTGTGTGTTCCAGAGAAGATAAAAAGGAGTTAGTCATGGTGAGTTTAGAGAAGAACGATCGTGTAATGTTGGCGCGCCAGCTGCCATTAAAATCTGTTGCCCTGATCCTGGCCGGTGGCCGCGGCACCCGCCTGAAAGATTTAACCAACAAACGTGCCAAACCCGCCGTGCACTTTGGCGGAAAGTTCCGCATTATCGATTTTGCTTTATCCAACTGTATTAACTCCGGGATCCGTCGCATTGGCGTGATCACCCAGTACCAGTCCCACACGCTGGTGCAGCACATTCAGCGCGGCTGGTCATTCTTTAGCGAAGAGATGAATGAGTTTGTCGATTTGCTGCCTGCCCAGCAGAGAATGCAGGGTGAAAACTGGTATCGCGGCACGGCGGATGCGGTGACCCAAAACCTGGACATCATTCGACGCTATAAAGCGGAATATGTGGTGATCCTCGCGGGCGATCATATCTACAAGCAGGACTACTCACGCATGCTGATCGACCACGTCGAGAAAGGCGCGCGTTGCACCGTGGCCTGTATGCCAGTGCCTATTGAAGAGGCCAGCGCGTTTGGCGTGATGGACGTGGACGACACTGATAAAATTATCGAGTTCGTTGAAAAACCTGCCAACCCGCCAGCTATGCCAGGCGATCCGACCAAATCCCTTGCCAGTATGGGGATCTACATTTTTAACGCCGACTACCTGTATGAATTGCTGGCGGAAGATGACCTCGATGAAAACTCCAGTCACGATTTCGGCAAAGACATTATCCCGAAAATCACTGAAGCTGGCATGGCGTATGCACATCCATTCCCGCTGTCCTGCGTGCAGTCTGACCCGGAATCCGAGCCGTACTGGCGCGATGTGGGAACGCTGGAAGCCTACTGGAAAGCGAACCTCGATCTGGCTTCGGTGACCCCTGAACTGGATATGTACGACCAGGACTGGCCAATCCGTACGCATATGGAGTCTCTGCCACCGGCGAAATTTGTGCAGGACCGTTCCGGTAGCCACGGTATGACGCTGAACTCGCTGGTTTCCGGCGGCTGTATTATTTCTGGTTCGGTGGTGGTGCAGTCCGTTTTGTTCCCGCGAGTGCGGGTGAATTCATTCTGTAACATTGATTCGGCAGTGTTGTTACCTGAAGTGTGGGTGGGACGTTCGTGCCGCTTACGTCGTTGCATTATCGACCGTGCCTGCGTTATTCCTGAAGGCATGATCATTGGTGAAAACGCGGAAGAAGATGCACGTCGTTTCTACCGTTCAGAGGAAGGTATTGTGCTGGTCACGCGTGAAATGCTGCGCAAACTGCAGATCAAACAGGAGCGATAATGCAGGTTTTACACGTTTGTTCAGAGATGTTCCCCCTGTTAAAAACCGGGGGACTGGCGGATGTTATTGGGGCGTTACCCGCAGCGCAAATAGCGGACGGCGTGGATGCCCGCGTGTTGCTCCCGGCGTTTCCTGATATTCGTCGCGGCATTCCCGATGCGCAGGTCGTGACGCGTCGGGATACCTTCGCCGGACGTATCACGCTGCTTTTCGGGCATTTCAACGGCGTGGGTATTTACCTGATTGACGCGCCGCATCTCTATGACCGTCCCGGTAGCCCGTATCACGACACTAACCTGTTTGCCTATACGGATAACGTACTGCGTTTTGCGCTGCTGGGTTGGGTCGGCTGTGAAATGGCCTGCGGCTTTGACCCATTCTGGCGCCCGGATGTGGTGCATGCGCACGACTGGCATGCCGGACTGGCCCCGGCGTATCTGGCGGCGCGCGGCCATCCGGCGAAATCGGTGTTTACCGTACACAACCTGGCGTATCAAGGCATGTTTTATGCAAAGCATATGGATGACATCCAATTGCCATGGTCGTTCTTTAATGTGCACGGACTGGAGTTTAACGGACAGATTTCGTTCCTGAAGGCCGGATTGTACTACGCCGACCACATTACGGCAGTCAGCCCGACCTACGCGCGGGAAATTACCGAGCCGCAATTCGCCTACGGCATGGAAGGTCTGTTGCAGCAACGTCATCGTGAAGGACGTCTTTCCGGCGTGCTGAACGGCGTTGATGAAAAAATCTGGAGCCCGGAAACCGATCTGCTGTTGGCATCGCGATATACGCGCGACACGCTGGAGGAGAAGGCGGAGAACAAACGTCAGCTACAGATAGCGATGGGACTTAAGGTTAACGATAAAGTGCCGCTGTTTGCTGTCGTCAGCCGCCTGACCAGTCAGAAAGGGCTGGATCTGGTGCTGGAAGCGCTGCCGGGGTTGTTAGAGCAGGGTGGGCAACTGGCATTGCTTGGCGCGGGCGATCCGGTTTTACAGGAAGGTTTCCTCGCCGCGGCGGCGGAACATCCAGGGCAAGTGGGCGTGCAGATTGGCTATCACGAAGCCTTCTCGCACCGCATTATGGGGGGGGCCGATGTCATATTGGTTCCCAGCCGTTTCGAGCCGTGTGGCTTAACGCAGTTGTATGGACTGAAGTACGGTACGCTGCCGCTGGTGCGGCGCACCGGTGGGCTGGCTGATACGGTCTCTGACAGTTCGCTGGAAAACCTGGCGGACGGTATCGCCAGTGGGTTTGTATTTGAAGATAGTAATGCCTGGTCGCTGCTACGTGCGATCCGGCGTGCTTTCGTATTGTGGTCCCGGCCTTCGCTGTGGCGGTTTGTACAACGTCAGGCCATGACCATGGATTTTAGCTGGCAAGTCGCGGCGAAGTCATACCGTGAGCTTTACTATCGCTTGAAATAGATATCCAGGAATCACCTATATGAATGCTCCATTTACTTATGCATCGCCCACACTCAGCGTAGAGGCACTTAAGCATTCTATCGCCTATAAGCTGATGTTTACGATTGGTAAGGACCCGGTCATTGCCAATAAACATGAGTGGCTGAACGCCACGTTGTTCGCGGTGCGCGATCGTCTCGTGGAGCGCTGGCTGCGTTCTAACCGTGCGCAATTATCTCAGGAAACTCGCCAGGTCTATTACCTGTCCATGGAGTTTTTGATTGGCCGCACGCTTTCCAATGCACTGTTATCGTTGGGTATTTATGACGATGTCAAAAATGCGCTGGAAGGTATGGGGTTGGATCTTGAAGATCTGATCGACGAAGAAAACGACCCGGGTCTTGGCAACGGCGGTCTCGGGCGCCTGGCGGCCTGTTTCCTGGACTCACTGGCAACGCTGGGCCTGCCGGGACGCGGCTACGGTATTCGTTATGACTACGGCATGTTCAAGCAGAACATTGTTGATGGCCGACAGAAAGAGTCGCCGGACTACTGGCTGGAATACGGTAACCCGTGGGAATTCAAACGCCACAATACGCGCTACAAAGTGCGCTTTGGCGGGCGTATTCAGCAGGAAGGCAAGAAAACGCGCTGGATAGAAACCGAAGAGATCCTCGCGGTTGCTTACGACCAGATTATCCCTGGTTACGACACTGACGCCACCAACACGCTGCGCCTGTGGAATGCCCAGGCCAGTAGCGAGATCAATCTCGGTAAATTTAACCAGGGCGACTACTTTGCGGCGGTGGAAGATAAAAACCACTCCGAGAACGTCTCCCGCGTACTGTACCCGGACGACTCCACCTATTCGGGACGCGAACTGCGTTTGCGCCAAGAGTATTTCCTGGTCTCCTCCACGGTGCAGGACATCCTGAGCCGTCATTACCAGTTGCACAAAACCTACGACAACCTGGCGGATAAAATCGCCATTCACCTCAATGACACCCATCCGGTGCTGTCGATCCCTGAGCTGATGCGCCTGCTGATCGATGAGCACAAGTTCAGTTGGGACGATGCGTTTGAGGTCTGTTGCCAGGTCTTCTCGTACACCAACCACACCTTGATGAGCGAAGCGCTGGAGACCTGGCCCGTCGATATGCTGGGCAAAATTCTGCCGCGCCATCTGCAAATTATCTTCGAGATCAACGACTACTTCCTTAAGACCTTGCAGGAACAGTACCCGAACGATACCAGCCTGCTGGGGCGGACGTCGATTATCGATGAATCTAACGGTCGCCGCGTACGTATGGCATGGCTGGCGGTGGTAGTGAGCCACAAGGTTAACGGTGTTTCCGAGCTGCACTCCAACCTGATGGTGCAGTCGCTGTTTGCTGATTTTGCGAAGATTTTCCCGACTCGTTTTTGCAACGTCACCAACGGCGTGACGCCGCGTCGCTGGCTGGCGCTGGCTAACCCGTCGCTCTCTGAAGTGCTGGATGAGAATATTGGCCGCACCTGGCGAACCGATCTCAGCCAGCTCAGCGAGCTTGAGCAGCATTGCGATTATCCGCTGGTAAATCAGGCGGTGCGCCGTGCGAAGCTGGAGAATAAAAAGCGTCTGGCCACGCTCATTGCCCAGCAGCTTAACGTGGTGGTGAACCCGAAATCGCTGTTTGATGTGCAGATCAAGCGTATTCACGAATACAAACGCCAGTTGATGAACGTGCTGCATGTAATCACCCGCTACAACCGCATTAAGGCCGATCCTGACGCCGAGTGGGTGCCGCGTGTGAATATCTTCGCCGGTAAAGCGGCTTCGGCCTATTATATGGCGAAGCACATCATTCACCTGATCAACGACGTCGCGAAGGTGATCAACAACGATCCGCAAATTGGCGACAAGCTGAAAGTGGTGTTTATCCCCAACTACAGCGTCAGCCTGGCGCAGGTGATTATTCCTGCTGCCGACCTGTCTGAGCAGATTTCTCTGGCCGGGACCGAAGCCTCTGGTACCAGTAATATGAAATTTGCCCTCAACGGCGCGCTGACCATCGGGACGCTGGACGGCGCCAACGTAGAGATGCTGGAGCACGTGGGCGCAGAGAATATCTTTATCTTTGGTAATACGGCGGAAGAGGTCGAGGCTTTACGCAGCCAGGGTTACAAGCCGCGTGAGTATTACGAGAAAGATGAAGAGCTACACCAGGTGCTGACGCAGATCGGCAGCGGTGTATTCAGCCCTGAGGAGCCGGGACGCTATCGTGACCTGGTGGACTCGCTGATCAACTTTGGCGACCACTATCAGGTTCTGGCGGATTATCGCAGCTACGTTGACTGCCAGGATAAGGTTGATGAACTGTATCGTCACCCGGAAGAGTGGACCACCAAGTCGATGATTAATATCGCCAACATGGGCTACTTCTCGTCGGACAGGACGATTAAAGAGTACGCCGAAAACATCTGGCATATTGATTCGGTGCGGTTGTAACAAGGGATAGGGTTAACTGTAGGCCGGATAAGGCGCTAGCCGCCATCCGGCAAAAAGCCCGGTGGCGCTGACGCTTACCGGGCCTACAGGGCGCTCGTTGCCGGGGGCGCTTCGCTTGCCCGGCCTACGTTCGTGTACTTGCTTACGACGCCAGCGACAGCTGGTGCTTCTCAATATACTCCGTCAGCCACTGGGTCATGCGCGACTGCTGCTCAGCGTTCAGCCACATACCCTCTTTCGTGCGACGCCACAGCGCATCTTCCGCGCGACGAACCCATTCGTGATCGACCAGATATTTCAGCTCGGCCTCATAGAACTCATGGCCGAAGTCTTCACCTAACTCGGCAAGCGAGGTGGCTTCGCCGATAATCCATTCGGTGTTGCTGCCGTAGGTGCGGGAATAATGGCGTGCCAGCGACTCGGTCAGGAACGGGTAGCGACGGCGCAGTTTGGCCGCGTAATCTTCGCGATCGCCGCCAATGTCACCACCTGGCAGAATGCACTCTTTCGTCCACGCCGGACCAATGCCCTGATAGTACGACGCCAGTTTTTCCATCGCGTGTTCAGCCAGCTTACGGTAGGTCGTCAGCTTACCGCCAAAGACCGACAGCAGCGGCGCTTTGCCATTTTCGTCGTGGATATCCAGCGTGTAATCACGGGTGATAGCCTGCGGCGAGTCGGACTCGTCATCGCACAGCGGACGCACGCCCGAGTAGGTCCAGACGATATCGTCACGGCCAAGCTGTTTCTTAAAGTGCGCGTTGTAGACCTTCAGCAGGTAATTGATTTCGCTCTCATCAATTTTCACCGCTTTCGGGTCGCCTTTGTATTCAACGTCGGTCGTCCCGATGATCGAGAATTCGTCCATCCATGGGATAACAAACACAATGCGTTTATCTTCGTTTTGCAGAATATAAGCCTGCTTCTGGGTATGTACGCGCGGAACCACAATGTGGCTGCCTTTAATCAGGCGAATGCCGTACGGCGATGGCAGATGCATGCCGTCGTCGAAGAACTCTTTCACCCACGGGCCGGTGGCGTTGACCAGCCCACGTGCCTGCCAGGTGTGCTTTTTGCCAGTATCAATATCTTCAGCTTCAACAATCCACAAACCGTTTTCACGGCGAGCAGAGGTGGCACGCGTGCGGGTTAATACTTCCCCGCCTTTGCGTACGACCATTTGGGCGTTTGCCAAAACCAGTCGCGCATCGTCTACCCAGCAGTCAGAATATTCGAAACCGCGCACAATCTCAGGTTTCAGTACGGAGTCTGCGCCAAAACGCAAACCGGTAGAACTCGGCAAACTGGTGCGTTTGCCCAGATGATCGTACATAAACAGACCAATGCGGATCATCCAGGCCGGGCGCAGGTGCGGGCGATGGGGTAGACGAAAGCGCATAGGAAAGGCGATATGCGGTGCCATTTTCAACAGCACTTCACGTTCGGCCAGCGCTTCGCTCACCAGGCGAAATTCGTAATGCTCCAGGTAGCGCAGGCCACCGTGAATGAGTTTGGAGCTAGCGGAGGAGGTTGCGCAGGCTAAATCCTGCGCTTCCAGCATCAGCACGGATAAACCGCGTCCAGCGGCATCTGCCGCGATACCGGCACCGTTGATGCCTCCACCTATCACAATCAGATCTTTGGTTTCCATGCTGGCCTCTCGCACTTTCGTTATAGCTCATTAATGTTCGTTATCGAGCATAATAGCAAAGATTCGCGCCATTGGTAACATCGGATAAACAATTTACAGTGATACATATAACATTATGGCGTTTAACTGCCGTCGGGACGTACACTAAGAAGTAACATGTCCGAAAAGCGTCACCTGCCATATAAAGAAGAGAGAGCAATGGATCAGTTTGAATGTATTAATGTCGAAGAAGCGCATCAGAAGCTGCATCAGGGGAGCGCGGTGTTGGTGGATATCCGCGATCCGCAAAGCTATGCGATGGGTCATGCCCCGCAGGCGTTTCATCTGACGAACGACACGCTGGGGTCGTTTATGCGCGAGCATGATTTCGACACCGCCGTATTGGTGATGTGTTATCACGGCAACAGCAGTAAAGGTGCGGCGCAATATCTTCTTCAACAAGGCTATGACGCGGTTTACAGCGTTGATGGCGGCTTCGACGCCTGGCATCGACATTTTCCGGCAGAAGTGGCATACGGTTCGTAAGGCTATACCCAAATTAATTCGAGTTGCATCGCGACGGCGACGCAGCGAATCTCCGGGAGCGTACGAACAGTACGTGACCGGAGTGAGCGAGGAAAGCCAACAAAGATGCAGCTCGAAGTAAGAAGGGTATATATACTGTCCTCTTTTGTGTGGATGAAGCGACAGCAACCATGTTGATGATTACCTCTTTTGCTAACCCCCGCGTGGCGCAGGCATTTGTTGATTATATGGCGACACAGGGCGTTATCCTGACGATTCAACAACATCAGCAAACGGATGTCTGGCTGGCGGATGAGTCCCAGGCCGAGCGCGTGCGTGCTGAACTGGCGCGATTTCTGGAGAATCCGGGCGACCCGCGTTACCTCGCGGCAAGCTGGCAGTCAGGCCAGACCGATAGCGGTCTGCGCTACCAACGTTATCCGTTCCTGGCCACATTGCGCGAACGCGCAGGCCCGGTAACGTGGGCGGTGATGGCCGCATGTGTGGTGGTGTTTATCGCCATGAACGTGCTGGGCGACCAGGCGGTGATGCTCTGGCTGGCATGGCCGTTTGACCCTACGCTGAAATTTGAATTCTGGCGTTATTTTACCCACGCTTTTATGCACTTCTCGCTGATGCATATTCTGTTCAACCTGCTGTGGTGGTGGTATCTCGGCGGTGCGGTTGAAAAGCGTTTGGGCAGCGGAAAACTGATAGTCATTACCGTGATCAGCGCCCTGCTGAGCGGTTATGTTCAGCAGAAATTTAGCGGTCCGTGGTTTGGTGGACTGTCTGGCGTGGTATATGCGCTGATGGGCTATGTGTGGTTGCGCGGCGAGCGCGATCCGCAGAGCGGTATTTTCCTGCAGCGTGGTTTGATTATTTTTGCTTTGATCTGGATTGTTGCCGGCTGGTTTGATCTGTTTGGCATGTCGATGGCGAATGGCGCACATATCGCCGGGCTGGCCGTGGGTCTGGCAATGGCGTTTGCCGATACTATTCATGTGCGAAAACGAACGTAATTTCAGGGAACCATAATGAAGCAAACACAACGACATGACGCGATCATTGAACTGGTAAAAAAACAGGGATACGTCAGTACTGAGGAGCTGGTGGAGCATTTCTCCGTTAGCCCGCAGACGATTCGCCGCGATCTTAACGATCTGGCCGATCAGAACATGATTTTGCGCCATCACGGCGGCGCGGCGCTGCCATCCAGCTCGGTCAACACCCCGTGGCATGACCGTAAAGCGACGCAGACGGCGGAAAAAGAGCGCATTGCACGCAAAGTTGCCACGCAGATCCCGAATGGCTCTACGCTGTTTATTGATATCGGCACTACGCCGGAAGCGGTGGCTCACGCGCTGCTCAATCACAGCAATTTACGTATCGTGACCAACAACCTCAATGTGGCGAATACGCTGATGGCGAAAGAGGATTTCCGCATAATCCTCGCCGGTGGCGAACTGCGTAGCCGCGACGGCGGTATTATGGGCGAAGCGACCCTCGACTTCATTTCTCAGTTCCGACTGGACTTCGGCATCTTAGGGATCAGCGGCATCGACAGCGATGGTTCTCTGCTGGAGTTTGATTATCACGAAGTTCGCACCAAACGCGCGATTATTGAGAATTCACGGCATGTGATGCTGGTGGTGGATCACTCGAAATTTGGGCGTAACGCGATGGTGAATATGGGCAGTATCAGCATGGTGGATGCGGTGTATACCGACACGCTGCCGCCCGCTGGCGTGATGCAGGTTATCGCGGACCATCATATTCAGTTAGAGCTGTGCTGAGATAATTGCCTGATAAGCGTAGCGCATCAGGCATTAACTAAACCCCATATCCCATCATCTTCAGCAGCTTCTGCGCATGTTGCACCGCATCCTGACGATGTGCGACGCCAAGTTTTTGGTACAAATTGCGGATGTGCGTCTTGATGGTCGTTGCCGCGACGGCCAGCTCTCCGGCGATCTGCTCGTTGCTGTAGCCCGAATAAATCAGTCCCAGAACCTGCCATTCGCGCTGGGTCAGCGGACTGGTGCGGATAAGCTCCGGCACTTCCGGATGAGTAAGCAGACGCTCAACGAATCCTTCATCGAAGTGGGCGAATTTATGGCGGTGGTGCTGGTTAATCTCGCGCAAAATGCGCTGGGCGCGGTGTTGATCGAGCTCCGGTAAGGTATTGAGCTGAATCAGCTGGCGCAGTTGTTGCGCCATGGCCTCGCCTTCAATAACAAAGTGACTGATAAACCCGGTGCGGTTCGCCAGCTGCAGCGCATCGAGTAATACGCGCTGGGCGTCATTTTTGCGCCCTGCCTGCCAGTACAACTGATTAAGCAGCAGCAGGTTACGGTTCAGATCGCTCATCAGACGCAGATTGCGCGCATTTTCATTCAACTCTTCCAGCACAATTTCAGCCGGTTCAAACTCGCCGAGCAGGATCTGCGCGCGGGCGATGTTGCGCCACTGGCTTTGCAGGAAGTGGTTATTGGCGAATTCCGGTTTCGGCGTGTGGCGCAGCCAGTTGGCGGCCGAGTTTTTGTCGCCTACCATTTGCCAGTAAATCACCCGCACCTTATCGGCGTTTGAGATCCAGTCGCTGTGATAGTGGCCGTTGCCCAGCAGGTTTTCCAGACGGTTAAGCAGGCTACGCGCATTGTCCAGATCGCCCCGCGCCAGCGAACACTGAATCAGCAATGCCAGGCACTGTAGCTGTTGCTGCGGCTGGAAAGTGGAAAGCAGTTCAATACCCGAGCGGGCAGACGCTTCGGACTCGTCCAGACGCGCCCATGCCCACAGTAGCTGCGCGCGAATGCGTACCAGGAACTCGTGCATCGGCAGTTGTTCCAGATGCTGCTCTTTGATCAGTTGAAACGCTTTTTCCTGAGTCTCCCAGGCGGCCTGTAAAAAGCCCTGGGCAAACAAAATCTCGCTTTGCTGGATAAGGCTCCACAGCGCGTAATGCCAGACGTCATGATGGCGGGCCATTTGCTCGGTTTGCTGCATCAACGCCAGAGAGCGCGTGAGATCGCCCTTACAGTGCAGGACTTCGCCGTGCACCGAGGTGGCGACGATACGGCTATAGAACCAGGCGATGGGTAACTCATCCAGCGCCAGTTTCGCCAGACGCTCGGCTTCGTCAGGGTTTCCGTCGTTAATCGCTACCTGCGCCCGCAGGGCGTTGAATTCGGCGTGCAGCGTTGGTTCCATGTCGCCTTTTATTTCCTGCTCAGCGCGCGCCAGCAGAGTGTTAACCTCTCCGTAGCGGTGCTGGCTTTGCATCAGCCAGGCCTGGAGCAGAACCAGACGCGGGTTTTCCAGCAGGCTTTCCCACGGCAGAGCTTTCAGCGACTCTTCCAGCAGCGTCAGCTCGCTGTGGTTAAACAGTCCCCACGCATGATTAAGCAGGATGTCGCGGAGCATATGGGCGTCGCCTGCCGCCAGCGCGTGGTGGATAGCTTCGCTGGGGAAACCTTGCGCCATCCAGCTTTCCGCGGCAGCGCGGTGTATTTCGGGCAGTTCGCTCGCCAGCTCCCACTGACAGCGCTGGCGTAAAAAGCTGCCAAACAGCGGGTGATAACTGAACCACTCGCCAACGTCATCCATACGCTGCAGGAATAAGCCTTGGCGCTCAATCTCCTCCAGCCGCATCTGGCCGTTTTCTTCCCCGGTAACGCGGACGATCAGCGCATCGTTCATGGAGCGCAGAATGGCGCTTTTCAGCAGGAAGTGACGGGTGCCGAGGTCGACGCTGTCCAGCACTTCATCAACCAGGTAATCAGATAAATGGCTGGCGTTGATCCCGGCGAGGCGACGTGCCGACTGGTGAGCAGAGTTATTGTTCTGGCGGGCGGAAAGGGCAATCAGTTGTAACGCTGTGGCCCAGCCAGCAACGTCATCACACATCCGGCTGCTTTCAGCCGCTTCAATGGGGGAGGACAAACGTCGGTCGAAAAATTGTTTGGCTTCCTGATGGTTAAAGGCTAACTGTTGGCTGCCTATCTCCAGTAGTTGATCGCGTACCCGCAGGTTAGCAATGCCCAACTGCGGCAGGTTGCGCGACAGCACGACCAGCGTAAGGTTCTCAGGCTGGTGACGCAGGAAAAACCGCATCGCTTCGTGAATAGCCGGATTAGAGATCAGATGATAATCATCCACCACCAGGTAGAGCGGGCGGTGCCACTCGGCCAGTTCGATAAATAGCTGGGCAAACAGTGACGTCAGGCTGGCGTATTGGCGCTTTTGCACCATCGCTTCGCTGGTGGTGCAATGTCCACCGGTTGCCTGCTGGATGGCGGCGATCAGATAGCTCGCAAAACGTTCTTGCTGATTATCGCCTTCATCCAGAGAGTACCAGCCTAAGTCGTTCTTCCCCGCCGCCCATTGTGAAACCAGCGTCGTTTTTCCATACCCAGCAGGACTTGTTATCAGGGCGAGCCTGAAATTGTTCGCGCCGGAAAGTTTAGCCAACAGGCGCTCACGAACCACCGTATGGTCGAGTCGAACCGGACGACTTAATTTAGACGGAATCAACATAAGTTAGTCACTTCACTGTGTGAAAATGGGGAAGAGTGATTTTTTTTGCGCTTCGTAATTAATGGATATAAGGTCGGCCAGATTAGAGTTTTATGCAAGCTAAGCGGACTTTTTGTGTGTCTGATTTTGCACTATGTCACAAATCTATACATCTATTACATTAATTGGTTTAAAGAGTCGCAACAGGCGTGGCGACTGGATCCGTCGTTATTTTGACTGCGCCGAAAAATGCCTCATTTTTTATAAGGCTACTCAGTGAGTTAATGTAAAGCACCGAATCTTGTGGCCGACTTAAAAGTTTCATGTGAATTATCTTATCTGGCCCAGGTATTTCAGGTTAGAAACTATTTCTCTGTTTACACATTGTTTCCCCACCGTCACCCCACTATTTGATATTGTCGATTTATCCCTTGCTATTAATGCGTCGTCCGTTGGGTGTTTTGCGGGATTACGCGAATTTACGGGCGATTACGCTACCTTTAAGTGGCAGCGATCACATTTTTATGCTCATCCCCGCTCCTCCTCCCTGCCTAATCCGTGCCAGGATGAGGAATGTCAACAACGAGCCAGGCAAACTAGCGATAACGTTGTTTTATTACCTAAGGATCTGGAACCCCTATGTCACAGCCTACTTTCAACAAAGATCAATTTCAGGCTGCCCTGACACGTCAGTGGCAGCGCTTCGGTTTACTGTCGGCTCAAGAAATGACGTCGCGCCAGTGGTGGCAAGCAGTGAGTGGGGCGTTGGCTGAGTTACTCAGCGCCCAGCCTGCGGCAAAACCGGCAAAAAATCAGCGTCACGTTAACTACATCTCGATGGAGTTTTTGATTGGTCGTCTGACCGGTAACAACTTACTTAATCTCGGTTGGTTTCAGGCGGTGAGCGATGAGCTGAAAGCGCATGGCGTCAACCTGACCGACCTGCTGGAAGAAGAGATCGATCCGGCGTTAGGTAACGGTGGGTTGGGGCGTCTGGCGGCCTGCTTCCTTGATTCGATGGCGACGGTCGGCCAGTCGGCGACGGGCTACGGTCTCAACTACCAGTACGGCCTGTTCCGTCAGTCGTTTGCCGATGGGCAACAGATGGAAGCCCCGGACGACTGGCATCGCGGCAGCTATCCGTGGTTCCGCCACAACGAGGCGCTGGATGTGCAGGTTGGAATTGGCGGCAAAGTCACCAAAGAAGGGCACTGGGAACCAGGATTTATCATCACTGGTCAGGCCTGGGATCTGCCGGTTCTTGGCTATCGCAACAGCGTGGCCCAGCCGCTGCGTCTGTGGCAGGCCAGCCACGCGCATCCGTTTAACCTGACCAAATTTAATGACGGCGATTTCCTGCGGGCAGAGCAGCAGGGCATCGACGCCGAAAAACTGACCAAAGTGCTGTACCCGAACGACAACCACACCGCGGGTAAAAAGCTGCGCCTGATGCAGCAGTATTTCCAGTGCGCCTGCTCCGTAGCCGACATTCTGCGTCGTCATCATCTGGCAGGGCGTAAACTGCATGAGCTGGCTGATTACGAAGTGATTCAGCTTAATGATACCCACCCGACCATCGCGATCCCAGAGCTGCTGCGCGTGCTGATTGATGAGCACCAAATGAGCTGGGACGATGCGTGGGCCATTACCAGTAAAACCTTTGCTTACACCAACCATACCCTGATGCCGGAAGCGTTAGAGTGCTGGGACGAGAAGCTGGTGAAAGCGCTTCTGCCGCGCCATATGCAAATCATCAAAGAGATTAACGACCGCTTTAAGACGTTGGTCGATAAAACCTGGCCGGGTGATGCTGAAGTCTGGGCGAAACTGGCGGTGGTGCACAACAAACAGGTGCGCATGGCTAACATGTGTGTGGTCAGCGGTTTTGCGGTTAACGGCGTGGCGGCGCTGCACTCCGATCTGGTGGTGAAAGATTTGTTCCCGGAATATCACCAGCTCTGGCCGAATAAATTCCATAACGTCACCAACGGGATTACCCCACGTCGCTGGATTAAGCAGTGCAACCCGGCGCTTGCCGCTCTGCTGGATAAATCGCTGAAAAAAGAGTGGGCCAACGACCTCGACCAGTTGATTAACCTGGAAAAATACGCTGACGATGCGAAGTTCCGTCAGCAGTATCGTGACATCAAGCTGGCGAACAAAGAGCGACTGGTGAAGTTTATTAAAGCGCGTACCGGTATTGAGATAACGACCAACGCGATTTTTGATATTCAGATTAAACGTCTACATGAGTACAAGCGTCAGCACCTCAACCTGCTGCACATTCTGGCGTTGTACAAAGAAATTCGTGAGAACCCGCAGGCCGATCGCGTGCCGCGCGTATTCCTGTTTGGCGCAAAAGCCGCGCCGGGTTACTACCTGGCGAAAAATATCATCTTCGCCATCAACAAGGTTGCGCAAACCATCAATAACGACCCGCAAGTGGGTGACAAACTGAAGGTCGTCTTCCTGCCGGATTATTGTGTCTCGGCGGCGGAAATGCTGATCCCGGCGGCGGATATCTCTGAGCAGATCTCAACCGCAGGGAAAGAGGCTTCCGGCACCGGTAACATGAAGCTGGCGCTGAACGGTGCGTTAACCGTCGGTACGCTGGATGGCGCAAACGTCGAAATCGCCGAGAAGGTGGGTGACGAGAATATCTTCATCTTTGGTCATACCGTGGAAGAGGTGAAGGCGCTCAAAGCCAAAGGCTACGATCCGGTGAAATGGCGTAAGAAAGACAAAGTGCTGGATGCTGTCCTGAAAGAGCTGGAAAGCGGGAAATACAGCGATGGCGACAAACATGCCTTCGACCAGATGTTGCACAGTATTGGCAAGCAGGGCGGTGACCCGTATCTGGTGATGGCGGACTTCGCGGCCTACGTTGAAGCTCAGAAGCAGGTTGACGTGTTGTATCGTGACCAGGAAGCCTGGACCCGGGCGGCGATTCTGAATACCGCGCGTTGCGGCATGTTCAGTTCGGATCGCTCCATCCGCGATTATCAGGCTCGTATCTGGCAGGCGAAACGTTAAGGGATCGCGATGGAAAGCAAACGTCTGGATAATGCCGCGCTGGCGGCGGGGATCAGCCCCAATTACATTAATGCCCACGGTAAACCGCAGTCTATTGGCGCCGAAACCAAGCGGCGTTTGCTTGACGCCATGCATCGCACCTCCGCCGCCGTTCAGGTGGCGGTGACGCCGGTGCCGAATGTCATGGTTTATACCGCTGGTAAGAAAATGCCGCTGGCGGTTGAGGGAAGCGGGGAGTTTAACTGGCTGCTGACTACCGAAGAGGGCGTGCAGCACAAAGGGCATGCCGTCGGCGGTAAATCTTTTAACCTTCCAGCCAGGCTGCCGGAGGGGTATCACACGCTGACTCTGACCCAGGGCGAGCTGCGCACCCATTGCCGCATCATCGTCGCGCCGAAACGCTGCTATGAGCCACAGGCGCTGCTTGCCGGGCAGAAGCTGTGGGGCGCATGCGTTCAGCTCTACACCCTGCGCTCGGAAAAAAACTGGGGGATCGGCGATTTTGGCGATCTCCGCACCATGTTGGTGGATGTGGCGCAACGCGGGGGCGCGTTTATCGGGCTTAATCCGATTCACGCACTGTATCCGGCGAACCCGGAGAGCGCCAGCCCGTATAGTCCATCGTCACGTCGTTGGCTGAACGTTATTTATATTGATGTTAACGCAGTCGATGATTTCCACCTGAGTAAAGAGGCACAGGCCTGGTGGCAGAAACCTGCGACGCAGCAAGCTTTGCAACGCGCGCGCGATGCTGAGTGGGTTGATTATTCTGCCGTTACCGCACTGAAGATGACGGCGCTACGTATGGCGTGGAAAAGCTTCTCTGCGCGCGATGATGAGCAGATGGCGGCATTCCGCCAGTTTGTGACTCAGGAAGGGGATAGCCTCTACTGGCAGGCGGCCTTTGACGCGTTGCATGCCAATCAGGTGAAAGAGGACGCATTGCGCTGGGGCTGGCCGGTGTGGCCGCAGGCATTCCAGTCGGTGGACTCGCCAGAGGTAAAACGCTTCTGCGAAACACATCGTGATGATGTGGATTTCTACCTGTGGTTGCAGTGGCTGGCGTATAGCCAGTTTGCTGACTGCTGGAAAACCAGCCAGGGCTTTGCGATGCCGATTGGACTGTATCGCGACCTGGCGGTTGGCGTGGCCGAAGGTGGGGCGGAAACCTGGTGCGACCGCGAGCTGTACTGCCTGAAAGCCTCGGTGGGCGCACCGCCGGACATTCTCGGTCCGCTCGGACAAAACTGGGGACTGCCGCCGATGGATCCGCACATCATCACGGCACGCGCTTACGAACCGTTTATCGAATTGCTGCGCGCCAATATGCAGAACTGTGGCGCGCTGCGCATCGACCATGTTATGTCGATGCTGCGTCTGTGGTGGATCCCTTACGGAGAAACAGCCGATCACGGTGCCTACGTGCATTATCCGGTAGATGATCTGCTTTCCATTCTGGCGCTGGAAAGTAAACGTCATCACTGCATGGTGATTGGTGAAGATCTGGGTACCGTGCCGGTGGAGATCGTCAGCAAGCTGCGTGACAGTGGTGTCTATTCCTACAAAGTACTTTATTTTGAGAATGACCATGAGAAGAACTTCCGTGCGCCGAAAGCGTACCCGGAACAATCAATGGCAGTCGCGGCGACGCATGACCTTCCTACGCTTAAAGGTTATTGGGATAGCGGCGATCTGACGCTCGGTAAGGCGCTGGGTCTGTACCCGGATGAAGTCGTGCTGCGTGGGTTGTATCAGGACAGAGAACTGGCGAAACAGGGGCTGCTGGACGCGCTGCACAAATACGGTTGCCTGCCAAAACGTGCTGGTCACAAGGCGTCCCTGATGTCGATGACGCCGATTCTTAATCGCGGTATGCAACGCTACATCGCTGACAGCAATAGTGCGTTGCTGGGCCTGCAACCGGAAGACTGGCTGGATATGGCTGAGCCGGTCAACATTCCGGGGACCAGCGACCAGTACAAAAACTGGCGGCGTAAGCTCACCGCCACGCTGGAACAGATGTTTGCCGATGAGGGCGTGAATAAGCTGATTAAGGATTTGGATAAGCGCCGCAAAGCGGCCGCGAAGAAGAAGTAAAAAAGCCGGGGATTTCCCCAGCTTATTTATGGTGCTAGATCGTAGGCCGGATGGCAGCTTTGCCTTATTCGGCCTACGAGCCGTCTCGTTTAAACCACCATACCCAGCAGCAGACACCCTACCAGACCGCAGACGGAGATAATGGTTTCCAGCATTGACCATGACTTGATGGTCTCACCGATGGTCAGGTTGAAGTACTCCTTGAACAGCCAGAAGCCTGGATCGTTCACGTGGGAGAAAATGACGGAACCGGAACCAACCGCAATAACCATCAGCTCTGGGCTTACGCCGGTCGTTGCAATCAGCGGCGCCACAATCCCACCTGCTGTAATCGCAGCAACGGTCGCGGAACCCAGTGCGATACGCAGTACCGCCGCGATAGACCATGCCATCAGCAGTGGAGACACGTTAGAGCCGTGCATCATTGAAGCGATGTATTTGTCCACGCCGCTATCAACCAGGACCTGTTTGAAGGCACCGCCACCACCGATGATCAACAGCATCATTGCGATGATTTTGATTGAGGACACCAGCGTGTCGTTAATCTGATCCATCGAACGTCCACGGTTCAGACCAAAAGTGAACATCGCAATCAGCACTGCGATAAGCGTTGCCATGACCGGGTCGCCGAGGAACTCTGCAACCGTCAGGAAAGCATGACCTTTTGGCAGAATCATCTCCGCCACGGCGCGCATTGCCATCAGGATAACCGGTACCAGAGAGGTCCAGACGCTGACACCAAAGCCAGGCATCTCTTCTTCAGTAAAGGTTTTCGCGCTGTACAAACCTTCCGGGATTGGCTTATCGATGCCTTTCAGGAAACGAGCGTACACCGGACCGGCGAGAATAACGGTTGGGATTGCCAGAATTGTACCAAACAGCAGGGTTTTACCCATATCTGCGTGGAAAATGGTGGCAATAGCGGTTGGACCCGGGTGTGGCGGCAGGAAGCCATGTGTTACGGACAGCGCAGCAGCCATCGGTACGCCAACGTACAGCAGCGGGATATTGGCAGCAGCGGCGATGGTGAACACCAGCGGCAGCATCAGCACGAAGCCGACTTCGTAGAACAGGGCAAAACCGACGGTGAAGCCAGTTAATACCACCGCCCACTGGATATGTTTTTTGCCGAATTTAGCAATCAGGGTGGTTGCGATGCGCTGTGCGCCGCCGCAGTCCGCCAGCATTTTGCCCAGCATGGCGCCAAAACCCATAATCAGGGCGAGGCTGCCAAGGGTTCCGCCGACGCCGGCTTTAATCGAACCGATGACTTTATCCAGTGGCATCCCTTGCATCAATCCGACAGCAAGCGCCACCAGGACGAGAGCGATGAAACCGTTCATTTTGAAACGGATCATCAGGAGGAGTAACAAGATTACACCGATAGCAACGATGACTAATGGCATGATTTACCTGGCCTTTACTTTGTTATGGGTAACGTCAGTGTTTAGATGACAAATTCCGATTGTCCCGACCGGGAACAGAGTATTCTCAGCACCAATGCTGGTTGCCTTCAAAACTAATCAGTTTAGCTGGCTATTATGTGTGTATTAGGTGCTGATACGAATGATACGGGTAACATGTGGCGCTTGAAAATCACCTGGGCAGGCAAAATTTAAATTATGAGAGGCTGGTCAAATTATGAGGGGGATTGTTGCAGGATAGATGCCAGGACAGAGGGGGACGCCGGAGACCGCGATTACACTGCCATCCGGCGTTAATGCCCGATGGCGACGCGGGGCGTCTTATCGGGCTATAGAAAGTCTACAGGTTTGGGCGTTAGTAGTAAGAGTGCTCGCCGCGCTGGTGTTCGGTTAAATCGCGAACGCCTTTCAGTTCAGGGAATTCAGCCAGCAGCTGTTTCTCGATACCTTCTTTCAGCGTGACATCTACCATTGAACAGCCGTTACAGCCGCCGCCAAACTGCAGAATGGCGTAGCCTTCATCGGTGATTTCCATCAGAGAGACGCGACCGCCGTGGCCAGCCAACTGAGGGTTGATCTGCGATTGCAGCATGTACTCCACGCGTTCCATCAGCGGCGCATCATCGGCAACTTTACGCATTTTGGCGTTTGGCGCTTTCAGAGTCAGTTGAGAGCCTAACTGGTCGGTCACGAAATCGATTTCTGCATCTTCCAAATACGGTGCGCTCAGTTCATCAACATATGCGGTCAGCAGGTCAAATTTAATGGCGGTGTCGGTTGCTTCCACGGCGTCCGGCGGACAATAAGAAACGCCGCATTCAGCGTTAGGCGTGCCGGGATTAATCACAAATACGCGGATTTGTGTCCCTTCTTCCTGATTTGCCAGCAGTTTGGCAAAGTGCGCTTGTGCAGCATCGGAAATATGGATCATAGTAATGGCCTAATAGTTGACTATTTTACTTGGTTATAATACGCCCATCATCGAGGCTCTACAAGGTTCGACACAGGCACCATACCTGGACAGTCGCCGCGCCGTTGCGTAAAAGCAGCTGCGCGATTTCCGCGACGGTACTTCCGGTAGTGACGACATCATCCACAATAACCATATGGAGTCCCCGCACCGGCAATTCAAGGCGAAAGGCGTTTTTCAGGTTACGTTTACGTAATCGGGCGCTGAGATGGTGCTGCGTGGCCGTCGCCCGAACCCGCGTGATGGCCTGGCTGTTCCAGTCGCAGCCCAGCCAGCGCGCCAGAGGGCGGCACAATAAATCGCTCTGATTAAATCCTCTGCGCCAGTGTCGGCGTTGCCAGAGCGGAACGCTGACCAGCCTGTCCGGCAGAGGAAGGCCGCTGGCGCGCCGGGCCTGTAATACCTCCAGCAACAGTAAACGTGACAGGGCGCAGGCCATTTCGCTGCGTCGCGAAAACTTGAGCTGGTGGATAAGCCCGCTCAACGGTGGAATGTAGTCGCTGACCGTGACCAGTCGCTGCCACGGTGGTGGTTTTTGCAGGCATCGCCCGCAGGGAATGACGGTATGAGCGGCAGGGAGGCCACATTGAGGGCACAGGCTGCCGCGCTGACGCGTTGCCCGCGTGCAAACAGAGCAAATCCCCCAATGCCCCAACGTCAGGGGCATTCGGCATAGCCAGCACAATCCCGGTACTGTTAGCATAGAAGCATCCTTTCAGGCTAAAAGAGAACAATAACTGATGAATGACATCTGGTGGCAGACCCAGGGTTCGGGAAATTGCCATCTTGTGCTGCTGCACGGATGGGGACTGAATGCGCAAGTCTGGAATTGCATAAGTGAGGAACTGAGCTCGCATTTCACGCTGCATCTTGTCGACTTACCGGGATTTGGCCGCAGCCAGGGTTTTGGTGCAATGTCGCTGGAAGAGATGGCTGAGCGGGTATTAAAACAGGCGCCGGAGAACGCTATCTGGCTCGGCTGGAGTCTGGGCGGGCTGGTTGCAAGCCAGGTGGCGTTAACGCATCCTGGCCGTGTTCAGGCGCTGGTGACCGTGGCGTCTTCCCCTTGCTTTAGCGCGCGAGACGAGTGGCCGGGTATCAAGCCAGAAGTGCTGGCAGGCTTCCAGCAGCAGTTGAGCGAAGATTTTCAGCGTACGGTGGAGCGTTTTCTGGCATTGCAAACGATGGGTACGGAAACCGCGCGTCAGGATGCGCGAGCGTTGAAGAAAACGGTGCTGGCTTTACCCATGCCGGAAGTCGAGGTGCTTAATGGCGGGCTGGAGATCCTGAAAACAGTCGATCTGCGTGAGCCGCTGTGCTCGGTGGTTATGCCTTTCCTGCGGATGTATGGTTATCTTGACGGGCTGGTTCCGCGCAAAGTTATCCCGATGCTGGATGCCCTGTGGCCCCAGAGCGAGTCATTGGTGTTTGCTAAGGCGGCGCATGCGCCATTTATCTCGCATCCTGCTGAGTTCTGCGCAGCGCTGGTGGCGTTGAAGCAGCGGCTATAAATTCGTTGCGTTGCCCGGCACAGCCACGCTTGCCGGGCTTGAGATTAATGACTGCGCGCAGCCAGATCCTCAGCGGTCAGACCGGTAATTCTGAAGATGGTCAGCGGGTCTATACCATCAGCCTGCATGGTTGATGCAATTCGTAAAGCTTCCTCTCGTTTGCCTTGTTGCAGACCTGTTTGTAACCCTTCCTCTAACCCCTCTTGTAGCCCTTTCCTATGACCTTCCTGAAGACCATTAAAGTGCCCTTCTTGTCGTAATCTTTCGGCGATAGTCATCAGCTTTTCCTTATGTTGGGGTAAACGTTCGGCGACTTCATATAGGAACTCGCCAAAATGTGCGCTGTCCCCGGCCTGCAGTAAATAATTAAACAGGGCTTTCAACTGGTTGTCATTAGCGTGTCCTTTAACAAGCAGGATGGCCAGCTTTTCTACCAGCCCCATCAAATCGCGTTTACGAATATGTTTTTGGATGAGTTCCAGCAGCGCCATCCGACGATGCTGCATGATCTCGTCATCGGGCATGACGGTGATATCGATCAGTGGAAACGCGGTACTATAAAGTTGTCTGGCGGATTCAGGGTCATCAAACTCGTCCAGCCAACAAAGTGAGTAGGGGTATGGGCTTGCTGAGCCATGATAAAAAAGCATGGGGATCACCAGCGGGAGTTTCTTATGGCCTGCCGCTAAATGGCGGTGCATTACCGCAATGGCATAACGCATCAGCCGAAATGCCATATGGCTATCGGCGGTGCTCTGATGCTCAATAATGGTGTAAATATAGCCATCGCCTTCGCGCGTTTTTAACGACCACAGCACATCGGAATAGTAGGCGCGCAAATCGTCCTCAATAAAACTGCCGGATTCCAGTTGCAGCGTTTTAAGATCGCAAAGTTTTTGCAAAGAGGCTGGAAGATGAAGCTGAATAAAGTCGCGTGCGGTTGCAGGGTTGTTTAAGAACGTTTTGAAAATCGCGTCATGCGGTGTAGCTGTCGTGTCAGTATTCATGGCGATCCGTCACCTGAGAAACAAGATGACGGGACTCTACTTCTCTGGTCGGCAGTAATCATCCACGAGTTGATAACGATGCGCGGCAGGCTGGAGGATAGATCTGTTTTGCTGAAAACAGAGAGGTCTTTGTGGAATCCATTACGCAAAAAGCCGGATATTAGCTTAAACGCTATATCCGGCCTGAACGTTTGCAGTTATTTGTAGGCCGGATAAGCGTAGCGCCATCCGGCATCGAACTAGCGTAAAGCCCACCACTCGCGCAGGCAGGCTTTACCTTGCGGACAATTTTTGCAGCTTCCGGAGAGACACCCGTCGGCATCTTCCTGAATCCGCATCGCTTTGCCCATCTTTTCTAACTGATTCAGCATGGCGTCAATCATGGGCTGCGGGGTATGCAGCGTGTGGCTAATTTGTGTCGCCTCCATGCGCCCCCGCAAAGCCAATAAATCACGAACCTGAATAAGCGATGCCATCGTCGATAACCTTAGTGGCAATCGCCAGTGGTGCTTGAACAACAGGAACTTGCCGTCCTGTTGGTTGCCAGCAGCGCGAGGTCCACGCGGCTGCGAGCTCGACGCAGCAGGCCCAGCAACACGATGTTAAACAGGATGACGGCTAAAATGCACACCAGACTGTAGGTCGGGTGTTCTTTGTAGCTGACCGTCTGATAAAACAGCGTCGACAGAGAGTAGGCGATGTTCAGACCCCACAGAATCGAGAAGCTCATCCAGCCACGGCTGGATTCACGTGCGATTGCGCCCATCACTGAAATGCACGGTACATACAGCAGAACAAAGATCAGGTAGCTGTACGCGGCGGCGGCGCTGCCAAATTTCTCGCCCATCACGCCCATTGCGCCTGTCGCCATTTCACCGTCGCCCTTGCTGGCTTCGATAGGGTTAGCCAGCACGCTCAGGCTGAAGGTGTCTTTCAGGCTTTGCCAGGTTTCATCCACCGCGCCGAGCAGTTCGTCACCGAGGTGGAAATCTGCCGGATTGAACTCTTCTTCCTGAATGTTTTCTGCGGTATAGAGCGTGTTCAGCGTACCGACAACCACTTCTTTCGCCATCGCGCCGGTAAACAGACCTACGGTTGCCTGCCAGTTATCTTCGTGAACGCCAATCGGCTTAAAGACAGGGGTAATAACGCGGCTAACGGAGGCCAGAGCAGAGTCGTTGATGTTGTCGACGATTTTTCCGCTCAGCGAGAAGCTGTTAAACGCGCTGAGGAAAATGCTGACGATGATGATGACTTTACCCGCGCGCAGAACGAAGCCTTTCAGGCGTTGCCAGGTCTGAATGATCAGACTCTTAATGTGCGGCACGTGGTACACCGGCAGCTCCATCACGAACGGCGTTGCTTCACCACGCATGATGGTGTGTTTGAGCATCAGACCGGTCAACACCGCCATAACGATACCCAGCACGTACAGTGAGAAGACCGCCAGCGCGCCATTCTGACCAAAGAACGCTGCGGCGAAGACGGCGAAAATCGCCAGACGTGCGCCACAGGACATAAACGGCGCCATCATGATGGTCATCAAACGCTCACGCGGGGCATCCAGCGTACGTGCGCCCATTACAGACGGTACGTTACAGCCAAAGCCGACGATCAGTGGGACAAACGATTTGCCCGGCAGTCCCAGCGCTTGCATCAGTCGGTCCATCACAAACGCGGCGCGCGCCATGTAGCCGGAGTCTTCAAGGAAGGAGAGGAACAGGTACATCATGCCGATTTGCGGTACCAGCGGCAGCACGGTGTTAATCCCGCCGCCAAGGCCCTGGGCCAGGAAGATGGTAAGCCAGTCCGGGAAGTGCAGCGTGTAGCCAATCCACTGAATACCATGGATAAAGAGCGCCACGGAGCCGACGTCAAACAAGGGCTGCAGCGCGCCGCCAATGTTGATGGCGAGCAGGAACATCAGGTACATCACGAACAGGAAAATCGGCAGACCAAGGAAGCGGTTAAGGACGATTTTATCTACAGCGGTGGTGAAACGGCTTGGCTCTGCCGTCAGGGTGTTACTGACGGTATCACAGATAGCGGCAATGCACTGATAACGCGCATCGGCGATATGCAGCGCCGGATCGTCCATTGTCTCGCTCAGGCGCGCAATGGCGGCATCAAGGTTTTGCGCGGCATCACCGGCGTAAGCACGGCTGTAGATATCGCCTTCCAGCATCTGCAGGCCCAGCCAGCGACGCTGTTTAAGCGGCATATCTTTGGTCATCGCGTCGGCCAGGGAATCCGCTTCTTGCAGCAGCGGCTGGGCATAATGGACCAGCTCGACGGTGTCGTTTTCTTTATAGCGATCGATCGCCAGCTTCAGCGCTTCAATGCCGCGAGCGCGGGTGGAAACCAGCGGAACCACCGGGCAGCCAAGACGAGCGGAGAGGGCGTCGATATCGATACGGATTTGCTGCTTCTCAGCGATATCCAGCATGTTCAGTGCGACGATGCAGGGGATGCCCAACTCAAGCAGTTGCAACGTCAGGTAGAGGTTGCGCTCAAGGTTTGAAGCATCGACCACGTTGATCAAGAGATCCGCGTCGCCGCTTAAAATATAGTGGCAGGCAATCTGCTCATCGAGAGAAGTTTGCGATGAGATTGTCGTCAGGGAATAGGTGCCGGGTAAATCGACCAGCGTGACCTGATGGTCCGTTGTGGCGAAATGACCTTCTTTACGCTCAACGGTAACGCCAGCCCAGTTGCCTACACGCTGGCGCGCGCCGGTGAGCTGGTTGAATAAAGTTGTCTTGCCGGAATTAGGATTACCAATTAAACCAATGGTTAGTTTTTTCATTTTTATAGACTCACTGTATTAACAGGAAACCGCTTCCACTTCTAATAACGCCAAATCCTTTTTACGCAATACCAGACTTACGCGACGCGTTTCGATATGGATAGGATCGCCGAGCGGGGCGACGCGTACCACGTTGAAGGATGAGCCGGGTAGCATGCCAAGTGACAACAGTTTCTGACGATAAGCTGGGCTGATTTCACGGGCAAAACCGGTAATTTTCCACGCACTGTCAGGAGTGAATTGCATAGGGACCTACTTATATCTCGCTAACTGGATGATTAACTCATGGGGCGAAAGGGCGGCATGAGACCAGATGATTAGCCAACGTAAGGAAAGAGTAAATAATCAACAAATCAATGATAATGAGAATGGTTTCTATCATCAATAGAATAAATGTGACGGAATGTACAATTGGATAATAATTTGAGCCAATTTTGATATTCCTCAATATTTATTCTGGTTGGGCATGAAGGATTCACGGAAGTAATTAGTGAGGCTCTTAATGTTTAATTAAGGTTTCATCTGTTAATGAAGTGATAAATATATTGTGGAGCAAAGCGGGAAATAGATTAAATATGCCGGATGGCGACGCTCATGTGTCTTATCCGGCCTACAAATTAATGGCGACAACCAGGCCGGAGAGGGTGTTTACTCCACCATCCGGCACACGGTTTAAACTTAGCGCTTTTTACCCATTGCCGCCGCCAGCGCATCCATCATGGCGCTGTTGCCCGCAGGCTGGGCGTCACGACCACGCGGTTTCGCGGCTTTCGGCGCCGGGCGATTGCTCTGAGTGCGATCGTTATTCCCGCCGCCGCGACGCGCATTGGTTTCACCCGGCTGCTCGTCCAGACGCATGGTCAGCGCGATACGCTTACGCTGCAGGTCCACTTCCAGCACTTTCACCTTCACAATGTCGCCCGCTTTCACCACGGTGTGTGGATCTTCGACGAACTTATTCGACAGCGAAGAGATATGCACCAGACCATCCTGATGCACGCCAATATCAACAAACGCGCCGAAATTGGTGACGTTGGTGACAGCCCCTTCCAGAATCATTCCCGGCAGCAGATCGTTCATGGTTTCGACGCCATCAGCAAACTGCGCGGTTTTAAATTCAGGACGTGGGTCACGGCCCGGTTTTTCCAGCTCTTTGATGATGTCGGTGACGGTCGGCACCCCGAAGCGTTCGTCGGTAAAATCGGCGGCTTTCAGATTGCGCAGTTCGCTGCTGTTGCCCATCAGATCGCGCAGCGATTGCTCGGTGGCGGCCAGAATGCGTTCCACAATCGGATAAGCTTCCGGGTGAACGGTAGAGGCATCCAGCGGGTTATCGCCGTGGTTGATACGCAGGAAGCCCGCGCACTGTTCAAAGGCTTTAGGCCCCAGACGGCTGACTTTTAGCAGTTGCTGACGGTTCTGGAACTGACCGTTCTCATCGCGCCAGGCGACGATGTTTTGCGCCATCATGCGCGTCAGGCCGGCAACGCGGGTCAGCAGTGGTACGGAGGCGGTATTCAGATCGACGCCGACGGCGTTCACACAGTCTTCCACTACCGCATCCAGCTTACGCGCCAGCTGCGTCTGGCTAACGTCGTGCTGATACTGGCCCACACCGATAGATTTCGGATCGATTTTCACCAGCTCAGCCAGCGGATCCTGCAGACGACGGGCGATAGACACCGCACCGCGTAGCGAAACGTCGAGGTCCGGGAACTCCAACGCCGCCAGCTCGGAAGCAGAGTAAACCGATGCCCCAGCTTCACTGACGATCACTTTCTGTGCCGTCACTTGCGGGAATTGCTTCTGTACGTCGAGGAAGAAACGCTCGGTTTCGCGCGACGCCGTACCGTTACCAATCGCCACCAGCTCAACGTTATATTTTTCGCATAACGCCGCAACGGCAACGGCGGCTTTGGCGGCCTGGCCGGTATGCGGATAAATGGTATCGGTCGCGACCAGCTTGCCGGTACCGTCAACTACCGCCACTTTTACACCGGTACGCAGACCAGGATCGAGCCCCATGGTGGCGCGCAGTCCGGCCGGGGCGGCCATCAGCAGGTCATGCAGGTTACGGGCAAAGACGTTGATCGCTTCATCTTCCGCACGTTCGCGCACGGTACCCATCAGCTCGGTTTCAAGGTGCATCAGCACTTTGATGCGCCACGTCCAGCTAACCACGCCTTTACGCCAGCTGTCGGCAGGTGCATTGTTCAGGCGCAGTCCCAGGTGATCCTGGATAATCTGCTCGCCGTGGCTCTCTTTTGGCGGCTCATCGAATTGCGGATCGGCGTTCAGTGAAAGCTGCAACACACCTTCATTACGACCACGGAACATGGCCAGGGCACGGTGGGATGGCACGGTGGAGATAGGCTCGTGGTGATCGAAGTAGTCGCGGAACTTAGCGCCTTCCTCTTCTTTACCGCTGACCACGGTGGCGACCAGGTGGGCGTTTTTCCACAGATAATCACGGACTTTCGCCAGCAGCGCGGCGTCTTCGGCGAAGCGCTCCATCAGAATGTAGCGGGCGCCGTCGAGGGCGGCTTTGGTATCCGCCACGCCGTTTTCGGCATTGAGATATTTTGCGGCTTCCGTTTCCGGGTCGTGGGATGGTTCGTTCCACAGCAGGTCTGCCAGTGGCTCCAGTCCGGCCTCAATAGCGATCTGCCCACGGGTGCGGCGCTTAGGTTTGTACGGCAGATAGAGATCTTCGAGTTCGGTCTTACTTAACGTGCCGTTGATCGCGTTCGCCAGATCCTCGGTCAGTTTGCCTTGCTCGCCGATAGATTTCAGGATTGCCTGACGGCGGTCTTCCAGTTCACGCAGATATCCCAGACGGGTCTCCAGATTACGCAGTTGCGTATCGTCCAGACCGCCGGTGATTTCCTTACGATAACGTGCGATAAACGGCACGGTGTTCCCTTCATCAAGCAGGCGAACGGCAGCTTCTACCTGTTCAGCACGAGCCTGAATTTCACCTGCGATAATGCGGCAGAAAGAATCATTCATCATGGATAGCTTCGTCTATAGGATAAAAAATCAGGGGATAGTTATACGGATTGACTGGCAAAAATGCCAGTCATCTACGGGGGCTTCGGATTGTTCCGGTCTCACTTCACGTATTCAATCTCGTTCACGTACCAGCTGGCTTCACCGCCGGGAGTGTTTACTATCGCGAGATCGCCGACCTCTTTTTTCAGCAGCGCCCGCGCCATCGGCGAGTCGATAGAGATGTAATCTTTACGACCGAATATCTCATCGTAGCCGACAATGCGGAATTTGCGGATGTCGCCATCGTCATTTTCGATCTCAACCCATGCGCCAAAGAAGACTTTGCCCTCCTGCTGGGGGGAGTAATCGACGATTTTCAGATTCTCCATGCACTTGGTCAAATAACGGACGCGGCGGTCGATCTCACGCAGGCGCTTTTTATTATACTGGTAGTCGGCATTTTCGCTGCGGTCACCCAGACTTGCGGCCCAGGTAACTTTTTTGGTGACTTCCGGGCGCTCTTCACGCCAGAGATAATTCAGCTCTTGTTTAAGTTTTTCATACCCTTCACGGGTTATCAGGGGCGTTTTCATCTTATTGTTTTACCTTCGACTCTGTGATGATGCGCACAATTGGTATTACGTGAGCATATCAACAGAATAAATAATGTATTGCGAGAAACATTGTATACTTAAGCTGCTGTTTAATATGCTTTGTAACAATTTAGCCTGGAATTCATACCAGAATTCGCTGGTGACTCACGTTAGCTTTCTTAAGAATATACACTTAATTGTTGCGAACCTTTGGGAGTAATAACAATGCAAGAGAACTATAAGATTCTGGTGGTCGATGACGACATGCGCTTGCGTGCGCTTCTGGAGCGTTATCTGACCGAGCAGGGCTTCCAGGTTCGAAGCGTCGCAAACGCTGAGCAGATGGATCGTCTGCTGACCCGTGAGTCCTTCCACCTGATGGTGCTGGATCTAATGCTGCCGGGAGAAGATGGTCTGTCTATTTGCCGTCGCCTGCGCAGCCAGAGCAACCCGATGCCGATCATTATGGTCACCGCGAAGGGTGAAGAAGTTGACCGTATCGTAGGGCTGGAAATCGGCGCTGACGATTACATCCCGAAACCGTTTAACCCGCGTGAACTGCTGGCGCGTATTCGCGCTGTACTGCGTCGTCAGGCGAACGAACTGCCGGGCGCGCCTTCTCAGGAAGAAGCGGTCATTGCGTTTGGTAAGTTCAAACTGAACCTCGGTACGCGTGAAATGTTCCGCGAAGATGAGCCAATGCCGCTCACCAGCGGGGAATTCGCGGTACTGAAAGCGCTGGTAAGTCACCCGCGTGAACCGTTGTCCCGCGACAAGCTGATGAACCTGGCCCGTGGCCGTGAATACTCGGCGATGGAGCGTTCTATCGACGTCCAAATCTCCCGTCTGCGTCGTATGGTGGAAGAAGATCCGGCGCATCCGCGCTACATTCAGACCGTATGGGGTCTGGGCTACGTCTTTGTTCCGGACGGTTCTAAAGCATGAGGCGAATGCGCTTCTCGCCACGAAGTTCGTTTGCCCGCACGTTATTGCTCATCGTCACCTTGCTGTTTGCCAGCCTGGTGACGACTTACCTGGTAGTGCTGAACTTCGCGATTCTGCCGAGCCTCCAGCAGTTTAATAAGGTCCTGGCCTACGAAGTTCGTATGCTGATGACCGATAAACTGCAGCTGGAGGACGGTACGCAACTGGTGGTGCCGCCCGCATTCCGCCGGGAAATTTACCGTGAGCTGGGTATTTCCCTCTATTCCAACGAGGCCGCTGAAGAGGCCGGACTGCGTTGGGCGCAACACTATGAATTCTTAAGTCATCAGATGGCGCAGCAACTGGGTGGCCCAACGGAAGTCCGCGTTGAGGTGAACAAAAGCTCGCCGGTCGTCTGGCTGAAAACCTGGCTGTCGCCCAATATCTGGGTACGCGTACCGCTGACCGAAATCCACCAGGGCGATTTCTCACCGCTGTTCCGCTATACGCTGGCGATTATGCTGCTGGCTATCGGTGGGGCATGGCTGTTTATTCGTATCCAGAACCGACCGTTGGTGGATCTGGAGCATGCGGCGCTGCAGGTGGGGAAAGGCATCATTCCGCCGCCGTTGCGTGAGTATGGCGCTTCAGAGGTGCGCTCCGTAACCCGAGCCTTTAACCATATGGCCGCAGGTGTGAAGCAACTGGCCGATGACCGTACGCTGTTAATGGCGGGTGTGAGCCACGATTTACGTACTCCGCTGACGCGTATTCGTCTGGCGACCGAAATGATGGGCGAAGAGGACGGTTATCTCGCGGAATCCATCAATAAGGACATCGAAGAGTGTAACGCCATTATCGAGCAGTTCATCGACTACCTGCGTACCGGTCAGGAGATGCCGATGGAGATGGCGGATCTGAATTCGGTGTTAGGCGAAGTGGTCGCGGCGGAAAGCGGCTATGAACGTGAAATCGAAACTGCGCTGCTGCCTGGCAGCATTCAGGTGAAGATGCACCCGCTGTCGATCAAGCGTGCGGTTGCCAATATGGTGGTTAACGCCGCCCGCTACGGCAACGGCTGGATTAAAGTCAGCAGCGGTACGGAGACGCATCGCGCCTGGTTCCAGGTAGAGGATGATGGTCCGGGCATCAAGCCTGAGCAGCGTAAGCATCTGTTCCAGCCGTTTGTCCGCGGCGACAGCGCGCGTAGTACCAGCGGCACAGGGCTGGGTCTGGCGATTGTGCAGCGTATTATCGATAACCATAACGGTATGCTGGAAATTGGTACCAGCGAGCGAGGAGGGTTGTCGATTCGCGCCTGGCTTCCGGTGCCCTTCACTCGCGCGCCGGGCAACACGAAAGACGCATAACAAAGGGAGGCGAAATGCCTCCCTTTTTGTTGCTGTAGGCCGGATAAGGCGAAACCGCCATCCGGCACTTTTCGTTACAGCTTCGGTCCGGCGCTAACCAGCGCTTCACCCGCAGGGGTGTCGGTGTATTTCTCGAAGTTCTCGATAAACAGTTTCGCCAGTGCATTGGCTTTTTCCTGCCACTGCTCCGGAGACGCGTAGGTATTACGCGGATCGAGAATGCGAGTGTCTACGCCCGGCAGCTCGGTAGGGATAGCGAGGTCAAACATCGGCAGACGGAACGTTTCCGCGTCATCCAGCGAACCGTTCAGGATGGCGTCGATGATCGCGCGGGTATCTTTGATAGAGATACGCTTGCCGGTACCGTTCCAGCCAGTGTTAACCAGATATGCCTGCGCACCTGCCGCCTGCATGCGTTTCACCAGCACTTCTGCGTACTGCGTTGGGTGCAGCGACAGGAATGCTGCGCCGAAGCAGGCAGAGAAGGTTGGGGTTGGTTCGGTGACGCCACGTTCGGTACCGGCCAGTTTGGCGGTGAAGCCAGACAGGAAGTGGTACTGGGTTTGGTCTGCCGTCAGGCGAGAAACCGGCGGCAGCACGCCAAACGCGTCGGCGGTCAGGAAGATAACTTTGGTCGCGTGGCCCGCTTTCGACACCGGCTTAACGATGTTTTCGATGTGATAAATCGGGTAGGACACACGGGTGTTTTCAGTTTTGGAACCGTCATCGAAATCGATGGAACCATCTTCGCGCACGGTGACGTTTTCCAGCAGCGCATCACGACGGATCGCGTTGTAGATTTCCGGCTCGGCGTCTTTAGACAGTTTGATGGTCTTCGCGTAGCAACCACCCTCGAAGTTAAACACGCCGTCGTCATCCCAGCCGTGTTCGTCATCGCCAATCAGGCGGCGTTTCGGGTCAGTGGACAGCGTGGTTTTACCGGTGCCGGACAGGCCAAAGAAGACCGCCACATCACCTTTTTCCCCGACGTTTGCCGAGCAGTGCATGGAGGCAATGCCCTTCAGCGGCAGCAGGTAGTTCATTACGGAGAACATACCTTTCTTCATTTCGCCGCCGTACCAGGTTCCGCCAATCAGTTGGATACGCTCAGTCAGGTTGAAAGCTACGAAGTTTTCGGAGTTCAGACCCTGCTCTTTCCACTGTGGGTTGGTACATTTAGCGCCGTTCATCACGATGAAATCAGGTTTGAAATCAACCAGCTCTTCCTCGCTTGGGCGGATGAACATGTTTTTGACAAAATGCGCCTGCCAGGCAACTTCGGTAATGAAGCGTACGGAAAGGCGGGTATCGGCGTTAGCGCCGCAGAAAGCATCAATGATAAACAGACGCTTGCCTGAAAGCTGCTGGGTGACTAATCCTTTCAGATGCTGCCAGGTTTCCTGGGAGAGCGGTTTGTTGTCGTTCTTACCTTTACCTTTGTCTGACCACCAGAGCGTGTCGCGCGTGGTGTCGTCACGGACAATGTACTTATCCTTTGGCGAACGTCCGGTAAAGATACCGGTATCAACTGCAACGGCGCCCAGGTTCGTTAACACGCCACGCTCATAACCTTGCAGGGAAGGATCAAGTTCCTCCTGGAAAAGTGTGTCGTAGTCTGGATTGTAAACGATATCCTGAACGTCATTGATACCATAAGCCTTGAGATCTTGCGGGGTTAAACTGGTGTTCACACGCATTTCACTGCTCCTTAGCCAATATGTATTACCTGGAATAGTAAGGTTTTTTAGGGATTGCTAACCGCGACAAGGCTCATAGATTTACGCATCCGGGAAAATCACGGGTAACCGAATGCGCTGCGACTCCTGTCACAAAGAGGCGGATATTATGGCAGGAAACCCTTTTTTGTTGTGGAAAATGTTCTTAAAACGTTAATAGAGAGTGTTTTTGGCGGGAATCTTGTGAGTGTAATCGCATTCACGTAAGAAAATAACGTAACTCATACATAAACAATATCGATTCACTTCCCGTGGCGGTGGTCTGAATTCGGTCCATCAATGCTCAAAATTGTGAAGTTGATGCGATTATGAGGCTTTCTCGTGATGCTGGATGACGACATGCATAGTGTTGAACGTTCACGAATCACTTACTGGAGCATGAGATCTATTGGTCTGCGGCAGACGGGGGCGAATGAGCAACTGGATTCAGCGTTCAGAGCGTGGCGTATATTGTCATTCACGGCGCACGGATAAAGATGCAGTATTACGCAGAGTAAGCGGAATTTAGCCCGGTAGAGCAAACTACCGGGCTCGTGATTTAATGTACCTGCGGGTCTGCCGGGGATGCATTGCTGCGGATCTCAGCAATGTCCATGGCGTTAAACAGATAGTGGCTACCGCAATAATCGCAGTGCATATCGATCTCGCCTTCTTCCGCCAGAATGCTGTCCACTTCTTCGTCCGGCAGCGTTTTCAGTGCACCAGCGCAGCGTTCGCGTGAACAGGTGCATTTGAACTCAACGTCCTGCGGATCATAGAGGGTGACCTCTTCTTCGTGGTACAAGCGCCACAACACTTCGTTGGCCGGCAGCGTCAACAGCTCTTCGGTTTTAATGGTTTCGGTCAGGGCGGTCAGGTGATCGAAATCATCTGCCTGCGCGTTTTGCGCCGGCATTACCTGCAGCAGCATTCCGCCAGCAGCAGGTTTGCCATCGACGTCGCCAGTACGGATAAACAGGCGTGTCGGCAGCTGTTCAGAACGCATGAAGTAATCTTCCAGACAGGCGGCCAGCGTGTCACCTTCCAGACCGACCACGCCCTGATAGCGTTCGCCTTCTTCCGGGGTAATGGTGATCACCAGGTAACCGTTGCCTACCAGCGTTTTCAGATCCGCGCCTTCAGGAATATCACCCTGCATGCGGGCCACGCCGCGCATCTGCTGATTGTTGTTGCCGTTAATGACGGCCAGGCTCAGCGGACCATCACCCTGCAGCTGCACGGTGATATCACCGGCAAACTTCAGCGTGGCGGTGAGCAGGCTGGTGGCGACCAGCAGTTCAGCCAGCACGTTTTTGACCGGCTGCGGGTAAGTATGATTTTCGAGGATCTGTTGCAGAGTTTCCGAAACGGTCACCAGCTCGCCGCGCACGGCAAAGTTTTCAAACAGATAACGATGTAATTGGTCATGTTGCGGCATAATCATCTCTCTTGCAGGTGACAGTCACTCACTGTCGCCATGTTTAAATCGTAACAGGTCGCGGCGCTCTTTCTTGTCCGGTCGCCTGTCCGGGTGCGGCATGGTTAACGCGTTAAGTTTACGCGCCAGCGCCACTTTTTCGCGTTTTTCCACGCTTTCCGCGGTTTCTTCATACAGCGTAACGGCTTCCGTGGCCGGGCGACGCTGCTCGGTAATAGCCTTGATAATGACCGTTCGTTCGTCATTTCCCTGGCGCAGGGTGAGGGTGGCGTTCAGCTCGACAATCTTGCTCGGCTTGCTGCGCTGGCCGTTGTAATGCACCTTACCGCCTTCAACCATTTCGCGGGCTAGCGCACGCGTTTTGTAAAAGCGTGCCGCCCACAGCCATTTATCCAGCCTGACTTCAGTAGAGGGCTTTTCTTTCATGGCGTCTCCTTCACATCAGTGAGGGGATCAGTCGGCGGTAGTCATTCAATGACGGATGGCGTGCGTACTGTTTTTCCGCAATGCCAGAGTCGGGATTGGTTACGCCGAGGCAGTAACGAATACCATACAGGGCAGCGGCGTCGAGAATGGGTTCGCTGTCGTCAATAAATAGCGTCTTCTCTGCACTCATTCCCGTTTCTTCAGCCACAGCGTGCCATAACCGCTGATCCTCTTTGGGATAACCAAATGTGTGGGTGGAAAGTAATAAATCAAGGTGTGAGGCCAGACCGGTATGCTCAAGCTTCACCGCCAGATTATGCGGATGCGCGTTGGTGAGCAAAATACGGCGCTTGCCGCTGGCTTTTAAGGCATCAAGAAACGGTACGGTATCTTCACGCAAAACGGCGCGCGGTCCCTGTTCCGTAGTCATGGCGCAAATATCCAGATCCAGGCACTCGCTCCAGTAATCCAGGCAGTACCAGTTTAGCGTATGCTGCACGGCATGATACTGCTGACGAATATAGTCCTGGGCTTCCTGGGGAGAGATACCCTGCTTCGCGCCATAGGTTTCCGGCACCAGCTTTTGCCAGAAATAGTTATCGAATGCCAGGTCGAGCAGCGTGCCGTCCATATCTAACAACACGGTGTCGACATCCTGCCAGGCAATATTGATATGCATGGAAACTCCCCAGAAGAAAACATGATGCGCGACAGAGTAGCATATCCTGTCGCGCGAGCGTGTTATCGAATCAGGCTTTCCGGGTCGTCAATCAGCGTTGGATTCAGGCAGCTTTCGTAGTAGCTCTGAATTTCCGCGATGCGGGTGCGGTTACGCTGATAGCGTCTGAATGCCTGTATGCTGTTGTAGACAGCGCATCCGAGCATGGAGAACATCAGCAGCGTCGTGCCAAGGTAGCGCCATAATCCTGAACGATCCGGGATACGGTGCAGACCAATGTGCTGGGTGCCATTGGCGTCAGTCGAAATATTGGTGACGATCCCCTCCGCGCGAAACGGCGTCTGCATCAGCATCTGCGCCAGGCGCTGAAAGGCGTTCCACTGTTCCTGGGGAGGATAGTCATATAACGAGGTCGTCGGCCACGGCTGATCGACCAGATCGCTGCCTTCGTCGCTGATAATCAGGAAACCGCCGGGAGCAGGGCTATTCAGCGCCTGGGCCGCTCGCGCAGTCTCGCGTGAAATAAACGGCGCCGTAGAGGTATTCACCAAATTATCCAGCGACTCCGCGCTTACCGGACGCAGCAGCACGTTCACTCCATCCAGTTTGCCTGCGTTTGCTCGTTTCACCAGCGCGGTCCAGTCTTTACTGTTACCAAGGTTTACCAGCGCATTTTTTAAACGTACACATTCATCTTTGGCTGCGCACAGATCGGCCGTTTTCAGGACAATCTCGCCAAAATCGTCAAGTAACACCATGCCGGACTTTTGGATGGCCGAGCGTAACGATGCGCTGACGCGAGAGTCATCATCAGCTTTGGGATGCAGCTGGCGGTTCACGGCCTGCGTGAGCGCGGTAGCTTTATTTACCAGATCGGACTCAGGTAGCGGCAATGCGCGCGCGTCATTCCAGATAATTTGCGTGCAATCGAAAGGCATAAACGGCGTGGCAGGCTGCGCATTCCAGCTCCCCTGGGTATGAATGTTACACATACCCGTACCGCTCAGGTGCAGCGTGTCACCCACGCGAACGCCCGCGTTTTCGAGCTGTTTTACGCTGGTGGCTTCGATAGTTTGCGCGCCCTTCATCCAGGAAAGCGTTAGCTTTATCGGCATATCCAGAGGGATCCAAAACAGCAGCATCAGCAGTACCAGCAATGAGCCGCCCGCGATGACGGCGTTGCGCAGCCAGTGCTGTAACGGGAAGTTTTTCACTTCATCATGCAGGGATAAAAAACGCCCCTGGCGGACAACATGGCGATCGAGATAAATATCGATATCCGTTTGCTGGCCAAGATCCTGTGCGATGTAAGGCTGCCAGTGAGGGGGATAAATAAGATCAATAATGCCTAGCGAGATATTATTGATTTGCTCCTGATCGTTTTCGCCAAACAGTCCCCAGCGACGCGGCGTACCGCGCAGACAATGAATTTCCCGCAGGGCGGTTTTAGACGGCGGGGCGAACAGTCCCCACAGACCTGCCGCCAGTAGCAGCACCGCGCCACCAACGGCCCACGGAGCAAACGTATCCGGAATGATTAAGCAGAAAAAGAACAGCAGGAATGATGCGGCAATCAGCAGCGCTTCGCGCAATCCCGACGGGCGGCTGAGTGCGTATTCTTCATGGGTTTCCTGGCGAATATTCAGCAGTTCGATCTGCTCGCTTTCTTCACCGCGAATGGACGCCTGGGTAGAGGCGGTATGCTGTAGCGCATAGCCACGCGCTTCCTGCATATATTCCTGCAGCGTGTGGCCGTTCAGAGAGATAACCAGTGGTATCGTATTGGTGTGGATTAACTCAACGCTGTTTTCGTCATTGATGTATTGTTCCCAGAAAGGGGGAAGATGCACTTCAACGGAATCGAGATAGTAACGCCATTTGTTAGGATCGTCGGTAGTAATGCCGTAACGTGTAATCGCGTGCGTCAGTACGATGACGCTATTACTTTGGGCATTCAGCGTTAACGATACCGGCGCGGAGCTGGCGCCCGTTGGACTCGGCACCTGCTGAATTTGACTAAGGCTTTCGAGATAGTTTTCAACTGCACTGCGCTCTTCAGGCGTGAGTTTACGCTTTGAGGCGTCTGAGAAGACGTTGCTCAAGGGTAAATTTTTCCGTCTGGATTTCGTTCTGAGTAGCCATCCTGCAAGCAATGAGCAGGCCAGCAAAGCAGCTAAAAAAATCAGAATGGTGCTCATGCTTTCCCCATCTTACTTAGTCTGTCAGGCGTGGCCAGTCGCACCCTGTTCAATATTCGTGATTCTGTGGTTGGCTATCGGCAAGTGTGGAGTCGAACTTGAGCATCTTTAAGTACAGCCCAGTAAATGCGAATCATAGCAAAATCACCAAAAATGGAATATCAGCAAATTCCTGGAGTTATTTCAACCTATTGACTTTTAATTTGAAATAGGGATTAACTTTTAGTACGTTACATAAATGTAAATAAACGGCAATTCACATTGCCGAAACCGTGCGGTATATCGCACAATAACCCCAGATTTCACAGCAAAGATCCTCACAATGAGCAAATCATTACAGAAACCCACGATTTTGAAAGTGGAAACCGTCGCCCAATCCCGGCTGTTTAAAGTCGAAAGCGTGGACCTTGAGTTCAGCAATGGCGTGCGCCGCGTTTATGAACGTATGCGTCCGTCCACGCGTGAAGCGGTAATGATTGTGCCGATTGTGGACGACCACCTGATCCTCATCCGCGAATACGCGGTTGGGACCGAATCTTACGAACTGGGTTTTTCCAAGGGATTAATCGATCCTGGCGAAAGCGTGTTTGAGGCGGCGAATCGGGAGTTAAAAGAAGAAGTGGGGTTTGGCGCAAAGGATCTGACTTTTTTAAAGAAACTCAGCATGGCGCCATCTTATTTCTCCAGCAAGATGAACATCGTGGTGGCAGAGGACTTATATCCTGAATCGCTGGAGGGTGATGAACCTGAGCCATTACCGCAGGTACGCTGGCCGCTGGCGCATCTGATGGACCTGCTGGAAGATCCTGATTTTCACGAAGCGCGTAATGTCAGTGCGCTGTTCCTCGTACGCGAATGGCTGAAAGGGCAGGGACGATTGTAGTTTATGTTGCCGGATGGCGGCTGACGCCTTATCCGGCCTACAACATCCAGCAATATCAAATGATTACGCCGAAAATGTAGGCCGGATAAGCGAAGCGCCATCCGGCAATCGATCAGAACAGTTCGTGCGTCTCACCATTATCGATAATGGTGGTCCCCACCTCATGCACCGCCTGTTGCGTCGGCTGTGTGCCTTCAATGAAGTACTCTGCGCGGCTGTTGCCGCCGTTTGCCAGTTGACCGGTGCTGCGATCGATGTTGACCGTCACGATACCCGGCGGCGGCGTCAGCGGCTGCTCAGGCACGCCTTCCAGCACGGACTTCATGTAGGCATCCCATGCAGGCTGCGCACTCTTCGCGCCGCCTTCGTAGCCGGAGATTTGGTCTTTGATCGCCCCGGAAGCAGTCGTGTGGCCAAGGTTGCGACGATGGTCATCAAAGCCGATCCATACTGACGTCACCACCCCTGGCCCGTAGCCGGAGAACCACGCATCTTTAGAGCTGTTGGTGGTCCCGGTTTTCCCGCCGATATCGTGACGTTGTAAATCACGACCTGCGCGCCAACCGGTTCCCATCCAGCCTGGCTCACCAAAGATATTGGTGTTCAGTGCGCTTTTAATCAGGAAGGCCAGCGGCGTGTTGATCACGTGTGGGGCGTACTCCTGCGTTCCACTTTGTGCGACCAGTGCCTGGTTGGCCTGCTCAAGCTGCGGCATTGGCACGGCGGCATTTTGCTGTTCCTGCGAGACGGCGACATCTTCTACGTTACTGTTTTCCAGTACGTTAGATTTCTGGGTATCGCCGTAAATCACCGGAATATCGCATTCCGGACAGGCAATTTTCGGCTTCGCTTCGAAGATAACGCCGCCCATATCGCTTTCGATCTTACTGATGAAATACGGGTCGACCAGGAAACCGCCGTTAGACATCACCGCGTAACCGCGCGCCACCTGCAACGGCGTGAACGAGGCCGAACCCAGCGCCAGCGACTCGGTGTGCACAATGTTCTGTGCCGGGAAACCAAAACGTTGTAGATACTCTGCCGCGTAATCCACGCCCATGGCGCGCATGGCGCGTACCATCACCACGTTTTTCGACTGGCCCAGCCCCTGACGTAAGCGAATAGGACCAGCATACTGCGGCGGTGAGTTCTTCGGCTGCCAGTCGGAACCGGCACCGGCATCCCAGCGGGAGATCGGTACGTCGTTGAGCATACTCGCCAGCGTCAGACCTTTATCCATCGCAGCGGTATACAGGAAGGGTTTGATGTTGGAACCCACCTGGCGTAGCGCCTGGGTTGCACGGTTAAACTTGCTCTGGTTGAAGTCAAAACCACCGACCAGCGCCAGCACCGCGCCGTTTTGCGGATTGATGGACACCAGTGCGGAGTTGACGTCCGGCACTTGCGCCAGCCACCAGGCATCGCCAACCTGGCGTACCCAGATTTGCTGGCCGGTCTGTACTACGTCGGTCACTTTACGCGGCGTTGGGCCTTGTTGGGTATCCGAGCGGTAAGGACGCGCCCAGCGCATACCATCCATTCGTAATGACACGGAGGTACCATCCGCCAGCGTGGCAATGGCTTCCTGCGGATTAGCGCTGGTAACAACCGCCGGAAGCAAGGGGCCATAAGTCGGCAGTGCTTTCAGCGTATCGGTGATTTTCTTGCTGTCCCAACTGCTTTCGCCCACTTTCCACAGCACATTCGACGGGCCGCGGTAGCCGTGGCGCATGTCGTAATCCATCACGTTGTTACGTACCGCCTGCTGGGCAGCTTGCTGTACTTTGCGCGTAATGGTGGTGGTGATGCGATACCCGTCTTCATAGGCTTTCTCGCCATAACGGTTATACATCTCCTGGCGCACCATTTCAGACAGATACGGCGCGGAGAAGGCGATTTCCGGCGCGTGGTAGTTGGCGTCAATGGCCTCGCCGCGTGCCTGATCGTACTGGGCCTGCGTGATGTAGTTTTCGCTCAGCATACGCGACAGCACGACGTTACGTCGCGCGGTTGCCCGGTCCATCGAATAGAGGGGGTTGAAGGTTGACGGCGCTTTTGGCAGACCGGCAATCACCGCAATTTCACTTAAGCTCAGCTGATCTACGGTCTTACCGAAATAGACCTGAGCGGCAGCACCCACGCCATAGGCGCGATACCCCAGATAGATCTTGTTCAGATACAGTTCGAGGATCTCATCTTTACTCAGCAGTTGTTCAATGCGGATCGCCAGGAACACTTCCTTGATCTTACGCATCAGCGTACGTTCCGGGCTGAGGAAGAAGTTTCTCGCCAACTGTTGGGTAATGGTACTCGCCCCTTGCGATGCGTGGCCGGAAAACAACGCGACGCTGGCTGCACGGAAGATCCCCACCGGGTCTACCCCATGGTGCTCATAAAAGCGACTGTCTTCTGTGGCGATAAAGGCTTTAACCATCACCGGCGGCATTTGATCCAGCGTAACCGGAATTCGACGTTTCTCGCCATATTGCGCGATCAGCTCGCCGTCAGCGCTGTAAACCTGCATCGGGATCTGTAAACGCACATCTTTGAGCGTCGCGACGTCAGGTAATTGCGGCTCAATATAGCGATAGAGGCCATAAATCGAGCCTGCTCCCAGCAGGATGCAACATACTGCAAGGATTAATAAATACTTTACGAACTTCACTGGAGATTTCCCATTTAGTGGCATTTGGGCAGTTTATAAACAAACGCGCGGTAGTATAAAGGCAAGCCAGACGCATTGATATACCCGTTAAAGCAACGGGTGATAAGGAGATCATCAGCAATGGCTTTCAATATCTGGAAAATTGGTTTGCATATTCAGCAACATGAAGCGCTGGCTGTCGCCGCTGTTCACGACGCATCCGGTTGGTTTCTCCAGCGCTGGTGGCGTATACCGCTGACGTCCCAGGTTATCGTCGATGGCCACATTCGCGAGCCTGAACAGCTTGTCGCAGCGCTACTGCCGTGGAGCCGGGAGCTTCCTCGCCGACACCATATTCATCTCTCCTTTCCCGCCAACAGGACGTTACAAAAAAAGTACCCTCGTCCGGAAATGACGTTGCGTGAGCCGGAGCAAACCGCCTGGTTGTCCGGCTCGATGGCGCGAGAGCTGGATATGGCGCCGGATGCGCTGCATTTTGATTATAGCGAAGACACGTTGAGCCCGGCGTTTAACGTCACGGCTGCGCAAAGCAAAGAGATTTCAGCGCTTCTGACGCTTATCCAAACGTTGAAGGTACACGTTACGGCGATTACGCCGGATGCCAGCGCATTACAGCGATTTATGCCCTACCTGCCCGAACATCATCAGTGTCTGGCATGGCGTGATGACGCCCAGTGGCTATGGGCGACCCGTTCGGCATGGGGACGTAAATCAACAGGCGATATTGACAGTGTCGACGAGCTTGCCGCGACATTGTCGCTTCCCACGACAGCCATTGCGCTATGCGGTCCCGGCGGCTTCGATCCATTAAGCGTGGTGTCTGTACGCCAGCCGCCAATTCCAACGCCAGGCCATCGCTTCGCCATTGCTCTGGGACTCGCTATGGGAGGCGCGTGCTAATGATAGCGACTATCAACCTTCTGCCCTGGCGCCAAACGCGACGCCGCGCCTGCCTGCGCTTCTGGTGTGTTTTATTTAGCGCTTCAATCCTGCTCAGTATCGGCGTGTTATTGCGCGGTTACAGCGTGATGAACGTCGAAAACCGGGCTGAATTACTGCTGGCAGACGCCGAAAAGAGGCGGGCCGAGGCCTTAATGGCGCTAAAGCCGCATATGCAGCAGCGCCAGCAACGATGGCTACAGGTTCAGGCGCGGAACAAACAGCGTGAGCAGACCCGAAACTGGCAGCAGGTTTTGCAAGGACTGGCGGAATTACTGCCGGAGCAGGCGTGGCTAACAAGAATCACCTGGCAGCAGGAGACGCTGGAACTGACGGGAAACACGCTGAACTTTGCCGCGCTGAGGGCGCTGGAAGCGCAATTACGTCAGCAACCGCTGTTTACATTGGGCAGTCCTGGTGAAACGCTGCAGGATGCGCAGGGACGCTGGCAATTCCACTATCGACTGACGCGGAGCGGTGCGCATGATAACGCTCTGTGATAGCTGGTTAGCGCAGTCGCCACGTTTTCGAGTTTTCTGCTGGTGCGCCTGGATGTTGGGACTGCTCATCGCCGTCTTGCTATGCCTCAACTCCCCCTGGCAGAAACGGATTATGCAGCAAGAGGCGCTAAGCCAGCAACGCGCGGCCATTCAGGCGCAATGGCGAAATTTATATCTGTTGGCGGCATCGCCAGGAGAGCCTGAAGAGACGTTGATTCCGTTTTCCCCGCTGCGGTTTCAGACTCCTCTGGCACGTCTTCTCCACTGGCAGCCCTCTGCACAGGGCGGAGAGATGACGCTGAAGCCCGCCTGGGATGCCATCCCGCCGATGTTTGCCCTACTGGCGGATCAGGGGATGAACGTCAGCCGGTTTTCGCTTAGCGCTGAAGGTTCGGATCTGCTGCTAACGCTACAACTGGAGCGCCTGAATGACGGTTGAACGTTGGCTGTTGGTATGCGTAAGCGTACTGATGCTCACTGGTATGCGTAATCCCTTTCTGCCGCCGGAGGACCGTTGCCAAATTGCTGAACTGCCGACATGGCGTTTTCAGGGCATGGTGAGCCAGGGCGCACGACCTATCGGCATTGTTCAGGATAGCCAGAAAAAATGGCGACGGATTGAGCGAAATGACCTCCTGAAAAACGGTTGGACGATTACACAGATAACGGCCCTGAGCGTAACGCTCGACACAGGGAAAAACTGCGAGCCGCCGCGGTGGCAGTGGCAACGACAAGGAGCGGTAAATGAAGCGATGGATAGCGTGGATACTCTTCGCGCTGGCGGTTGGAATAACGAGCGCGCTGGCGGGAAAACCACAAAACGTGACGCTGGTGGTCGATGATGTACCGGTTGTACAGGTATTGCAGGCGCTGGCTGAACAGGAGCAGAAGAACCTGGTCGTTTCACCGGATGTCAGCGGCGTGCTGTCGCTGCATTTGACGGATGTCCCCTGGAAACAGGCATTGCAAACGGTGGTGAAAAGCGCCGGGCTGGTATTACGACAGGAGGGCAATATTCTGCATGTGCATTCTGTCCAATGGCAGAGTGAAAATGCGGCCCGCCAGGACAATGAACAGGCACGGATTCAGGCCAGTTTGCCACTGGAGCAGCGCAGCATTATTTTGCAATATGCCGATGCCACAGAGCTGGCCAAAGCCGGAGAAAAGCTGCTTAGCGCCAAAGGAAGCATGACGGTGGATAAACGAACCAACCGCTTACTGCTGCGTGACAATAGCGTTGCGCTTAATGCACTGGAAAAATGGGTGGCGCAAATGGATTTGCCGGTTGCCCAGGTCGAACTGGCGGCGCATATCGTCACGATTAATGAAAAAAGTTTGCGTGAGCTGGGGGTTAAGTGGTCGCTGGCTGACGCACAGCAACCGGGGGCGGTAGGGAACGTCACAACGCTTGCCAGCGATCTCTCTGTATCCGCCGCCACATCACGTGTGGGATTTAACATTGGCCGTATTAACGGCCGTTTACTTGAGCTGGAGCTGTCTGCGCTGGAGCAAAAACAGCAACTGGATATCATTGCCAGCCCTCGCTTACTGGCTTCTCACCTGCAACCTGCCAGTATTAAGCAGGGTAGCGAGATCCCTTATCAGGTCTCCAGCGGTGAAAGCGGCGCGACATCCGTCGAGTTTAAGGAAGCGGTACTGGGGATGGAGGTAACGCCCACCGTATTGCAGAAAGGGCGCATCAGACTGAAACTGCATATCAGCCAGAATGTTCCCGGGCAGGTGCTGCAGCAGGCGGATGGCGAGGTTCTGGCTATTGATAAGCAGGAGATTGAAACCCAGGTCGAGGTAAAAAGCGGCGAGACGATTGCGCTGGGCGGCATTTTTTCACATAAAAATAAATCCGCAGCCGACAGCGTGCCGTTGTTAGGCGACATTCCCTGGCTTGGCACTTTCTTTCGCCATGATGGTAAAGAAGACGAACGGCGCGAATTAGTGGTTTTTATTACGCCCAGACTGGTTTCAGCGCAATAACTTATGCATGAAAAGCCGTTGTTTTTGCACTGAACACGTTTCAGGGATTTGACGTGCGGGTGTATTTAGCATACAAGGAGTACCGATTTGAGCGTCGGTGCTTTTCTTTACTTATGCGGCAGTAAATACGCTTTGCCTTTCTGGTGGTGTGTCATAGGCTTATTTGGTGTCATTTGGCTGCGCGATACGTCGCCAGGTCTGATGTTTGCAGGGTAGCATGCCTGCCACGACCAGAAATGCGTAAGGTTTGGTGATTTATTCAGTTGCCAAACCCGCTTGAGTATTGAGATAATTTTCAGTCTGACTCTCGCAATATCTTATGAGGTTTCAGTTCATGTCCTGCTGCGCTGGGTGTCTGCGAAGCGGGTTTATCATTAACGAATAGTCTTAGTAGTACCGAAAAAATGGCAGAGAAACGCAATATCTTTCTGGTTGGGCCTATGGGTGCCGGAAAAAGCACTATTGGGCGCCAGTTAGCTCAACAACTCAATATGGAATTTTACGATTCTGATCAAGAGATTGAGAAACGAACCGGAGCTGATGTGGGCTGGGTCTTCGATGTAGAAGGTGAAGACGGCTTCCGTGATCGCGAAGAAAAAGTCATCAACGAGTTGACGGAAAAACAGGGTATTGTGCTGGCAACTGGCGGTGGCTCTGTAAAATCACGTGAAACACGTAACCGTCTCTCCGCGCGTGGCGTCGTGGTCTATCTTGAAACGACAATTGAAAAACAACTTGCGCGTACTCAACGCGACAAGAAACGCCCGCTGCTGCAGGTAGAATCACCGCCTCGTGAAGTTCTGGAAGCGTTGGCTGACGAACGCAATCCTCTGTACGAAGAGATTGCTGACGTGACCATTCGCACCGACGATCAGAGCGCAAAAGTCGTAGCAAACCAGATTATTCATATGTTGGAAAGCAACTAATTCTGGCTGAATACACACTCGTCTGCGGGTACAAGTAACTAAGGTGGATGTCGCGTAATGGAGAGGATCACAGTCACTCTCGGGGAACGTAGTTACCCTATCACCATCGCGGCTGGTTTGTTCAATGAGCCAGCTTCATTCTTACCGCTGAAATCGGGCGATCAGGTTATGTTGGTGACCAACGAAACCCTGGCTCCCCTTTATCTCGATAAGGTTCGCGGCGTACTTGAACAGGCGGGTGTTAACGTTGATAGCGTTATCCTTCCCGATGGCGAGCAGTATAAAAGCCTGACGGTTCTGGATACGGTTTTCACCGCGTTACTGCAAAAACCGCACGGTCGTGATACCACGTTAGTCGCACTTGGCGGCGGCGTGATTGGCGATCTGACCGGTTTTGCGGCAGCCAGTTATCAGCGTGGTGTGCGTTTTATTCAAGTCCCGACAACCCTGTTGTCACAGGTCGACTCCTCCGTTGGCGGCAAAACCGCCGTAAACCATCCCCTCGGTAAAAACATGATTGGCGCGTTTTACCAACCGGCCTCCGTGGTGGTGGATCTCGATTGTCTGAAAACGCTTCCTGCGCGTGAGCTGGCATCGGGGCTGGCGGAAGTAATCAAATACGGCATCATTCTTGACGGTGAATTTTTCAGCTGGCTGGAAGACAATCTGGATGCGTTACTGCGTCTGGACGGCCCGGCGATGGCGTACTGTATTCGCCGTTGTTGTGAGCTGAAAGCAGAAGTTGTCGCAGCAGACGAGCGCGAAATGGGCTTACGTGCTTTACTGAATCTGGGACACACGTTTGGCCATGCGATCGAAGCTGAAATGGGTTATGGCAATTGGTTACATGGTGAAGCAGTCGCAGCAGGTATGGTAATGGCTGCTCGTACGTCAGAACGCCTTGGGCAGTTTACCTCCGCAGATACGCAGCGCATCATTACGCTACTGCAGCGAGCGGGCTTACCGGTTAATGGGCCGCGTGAGATGTCTGTTGAAGCTTATCTGCCGCATATGCTGCGAGATAAAAAAGTGTTAGCGGGAGAGATTCGTTTAGTGCTTCCGCGGGCCATAGGGAAGAGTGAAGTGCGCGGCGGAGTGTCGCACGAGGTGGTTCTTAACGCTATTGCTGATTGCCAGCAGGCGTAACAACAAGAAAGGTCTGGCTTACGTTGCAAAACGTAGGTCTTTTAGCTTCAGGTTATGTGCAAAGTCGTAAGCATTAACCTTTGAGTGGGGTGTTAAATGGATGAATTCAAACCAGAAGACGAGCTGAAACCCGATCCCAGCGATCGTCGTACTGGTCGTTCTCGTCAATCGTCTGAACGCGATAATGAGCCGCAAATCAATTTTGATGATGTTGATCTGGATGCTGACGATCGCCGTCCTGCGCGCACGCGTAAAGAGCGTGAAGAAGAGCGGGACATTGAAGAAGAGTATGAATCTGATGACGATGGCGTGGATGAAGAGCGTGTAGAACGTCGTCCGCGCAAGCGTAAGAAAGCCGCCAGTAAGCCTGCCTCTCGTCAGTATATGATGATGGGTGTCGGTGTTCTGGTGCTGTTGCTGCTGATCATCGGTGTCGGTTCTGCGCTGAAAGCCCCCTCATCCTCTTCCAGTGAGCCTACTGCATCTGGCGAGAAGAGCATCGATCTTTCTGGCAGCAACGCGACGGATCAGGCGGGTACGACTACGCCTGCAACGGGCGCTGAGCAGACCGCTGGCAATACCCAGCAGGATGTTTCCCTGCCGCCGATTTCCTCAACCCCAACTCAAGGTCAGACGCCTGCGGCAACTGAAGGCCAGCAGCGTGTTGAAGTGCAGGGCGATCTGAACAACGCTCTGACGCAGCCGCAAGGTCAGGAGCAGGTTAACAACGTCGTGGTTAACTCTACGCTGCCGACCGAGCCTGCGACCGTTGCGCCGATGCGTAATGGTAATGCTGCGCGCCAGACTGCGAAAACGGAAACGACTGAACGTCCTGTGGCTACGCATCAGGAACGTAAACAGGCCGTCATTGAACCGAAGAGCAAACCGCAAACTACGGTGAAAGCGACGCCGACAGAGCCGAAACCTGTTGCTCAGGCAAAACCAACCGCAACTGCGCCGACGACCACAACCAAAGCACCTGTGGTTACCGCTACGCCGAAGGCGACGGCTGAGCCGAAAGCAACCGCGACTACCACGCCTGCTCAGACCGCAACGCCTGCGCCAACCGCAACAGCGTCAACGCCTGTTGCCGGCGGAGCGAAAAGTGCAGGAAATGTTGGAGCGTTAAAATCTGCGCCGTCCAGTCATTACACGCTGCAGCTCAGCAGTTCTTCTAACTACGACAACCTGAACGGTTGGGCGAAGAAAGAAAACCTGAAGAACTACGTGGTGTATCAGACGACGCGCAACGGTCAACCGTGGTATGTTCTGGTGACGGGCGTGTATGCGTCTAAAGAAGATGCTAAACGTGCAGTGTCTACGTTACCCGCCGATATTCAGGCGAAAAACCCGTGGGCAAAACCGCTGCACCAGGTTCAGGCCGATTTGAAGTAAGATAGGATATGTTCTGCAATGGTTTGCTGTTTCGCCCAATTGCGGGACAAAGACTAAAGCGCAGGATGCTGTCGGAGCTTTCTCCACAGCCGGAGAAGGTGTAATTAGTTAGTCAGCATGAAAAAAAATCGCGCTTTTTTGAAATGGGCAGGGGGAAAATACCCCCTGCTTGATGATATCAAACGGCATTTACCTAAGGGTGAATGCCTGATTGAACCTTTCGTGGGTGCCGGGTCGGTGTTTCTTAACACCGACTTTTCTCGTTATATTCTTGCCGATATCAACAGCGACCTCATCAGTCTCTATAACATCGTGAAGACGCGTACCGATGAGTATGTGCAGGCTTCACGTGAGCTGTTTATGCCTGAAACCAATCAGGCTGAGGTGTACTATCGGTTCAGAGAAGAATTTAATGCCAGCCAGGACCCCTTCCGCCGTGCAGTGCTGTTCTTGTATCTGAACCGCTTCGGTTACAACGGATTGTGTCGCTATAACCTGCGCGGCGAGTTTAACGTGCCGTTTGGTCGTTATAAAAAACCGTATTTCCCGGAAGCCGAGTTGTACCATTTTGCTGAAAAAGCGCAGAATGCGGAGTTTCATTGCCTCTCCTATGAAGAGTGCATGGATCGTGCGGATAGCAACTCTGTGGTCTATTGTGACCCGCCTTATGCACCGCTTTCGGCGACGGCAAATTTCACCGCGTATCATACCAACAGCTTCAGCCCAAAAGAGCAGGCGCATCTGGCCGAAATGGCAGAAAAGCTGGTCAGTAAGCAGATCCCGGTGTTAATTTCGAATCATGACACGCCCGATACCCGTGAGTGGTACCGATCGGCGAAACATTTTCAGGTCAAAGTGCGGCGCAGCATTAGCAGCAATGGCGGCACGCGTAAAAAGGTGAACGAACTGCTGGCACTGTATAAACCAGGAGTTGTAACGCCTGCGAAGAAATAATTCTCAAGGAGAAGCGGATGAAACAGTATTTGATCGCCCCCTCAATTCTGTCGGCTGATTTTGCCCGCCTGGGTGAGGACACCGCGAGAGCGCTGACTGCCGGTGCCGACGTTGTGCACTTCGACGTCATGGACAATCACTACGTACCGAATCTGACCATCGGACCGATGGTCCTGAAATCGCTGCGTAAATATGGCATCACCGCCCCGATTGATGTTCACCTGATGGTGAAACCGGTCGATCGTATTGTCCCGGACTTCGCCGCCGCTGGCGCCAGCATCATTACTTTTCATCCGGAAGCCTCCGAGCATGTCGATCGCACTTTACAGCTGATCAAAGAGCATGGTTGTAAAGCGGGCCTGGTGTTCAACCCGGCAACGCCGCTGAGCTATCTGGATTACGTCATGGACAAGCTCGACGTGATCCTGCTGATGTCCGTTAACCCAGGCTTTGGCGGGCAGTCCTTCATTCCGCAAACATTGGATAAGCTGCGCGAAGTGCGTCGCCGCATTGATGAATCTGGCTATGACATTCGTCTGGAAGTGGACGGCGGCGTCAAAGTGAACAACATTGGTGAAATCGCCGCGGCAGGCGCAGATATGTTTGTCGCAGGCTCAGCTATTTTCGACCAACCAGATTACAAAAAAGTCATTGATGAAATGCGCAATGAACTGGCGAAGGTAAGTCATGGATAAGTTTCAGGATATTCGGGGCGCTGCATTTGACCTCGACGGCACGCTGGTCGACAGCGCGCCGGGATTAGCCGCTGCGGTGGATATGGCGCTGTATGCGCTGGAACTGCCGGTTGCCGGTGAAGAACGTGTTATCACCTGGATTGGTAACGGTGCAGATGTACTGATGGAGCGCGCGCTGGCGTGGTCTCGTCAGGAGCGCGCAACTTTACGCAAAACGATGGGTAAACCCCCCGTTGATGATGATATTCCCGCCGAGGAACAGGTGCGTATTTTGCGTAAGCTGTTCGACAGATACTACGGCGATGTCGCAGAAGAGGGAACATTCCTGTTCCCTGATGTTGCCGATACGCTGGGCGCGCTGCATGCGAAAGGATTGCCGCTGGGTCTGGTGACCAATAAACCGACTCCGTTTGTCGCGCCATTGCTCGAGGCGTTGGATATCGCCAAATACTTTAGCGTGGTCATCGGTGGTGACGACGTGCAGAATAAAAAACCGCATCCGGATCCGCTGCTGTTGGTGGCAAGCAAGCTTGGCATCAAGCCCGAGCAAATGCTCTTCGTAGGGGATTCACGCAATGATATTCAGGCGGCAAAAGCTGCTGGCTGTCCGTCCGTTGGCCTGACCTATGGCTACAACTACGGCGAGTCGATCGCGCTGAGCCAGCCCGACGTTATTTACGACCGTATTAATGAACTACTGCCCGCTCTCGGGCTTCCGCATAGCGAAAATCAGGAATTAAAAAATGACTAAGCCCATCGTTTTTAGTGGCGCACAGCCCTCAGGTGAATTGACCATTGGCAACTATATGGGTGCGCTGCGTCAGTGGGTGAGCATGCAGGATGACTACCATTGCATCTACTGCATCGTAGACCAACATGCCATCACCGTTCGTCAGGATGCTCAGCAACTGCGTAAAGCAACGCTGGATACGCTGGCGTTGTATCTGGCATGCGGAATCGATCCTGAAAAAAGCACCATTTTCGTGCAGTCTCACGTACCGGAACATGCCCAGCTAGGTTGGGCGCTGAACTGCTACACCTACTTCGGCGAACTGAGCCGTATGACCCAGTTCAAAGACAAATCCGCGCGCTATGCGGAGAACATCAACGCCGGTCTGTTTGATTATCCGGTGCTGATGGCGGCAGACATCCTGCTGTATCAGACCAACCAGGTACCGGTTGGCGAAGATCAGAAACAGCATCTGGAACTGAGCCGCGATATTGCCCAGCGCTTTAACGCCCTGTATGGCGACATCTTCAAAGTGCCTGAGCCGTTCATTCCTAAATCCGGTGCGCGCGTGATGTCGCTACTGGAGCCGACGAAGAAAATGTCCAAGTCGGATGACAACCGCAACAACGTGATCGGCCTGCTGGAAGATCCGAAATCCGTGGTTAAGAAAATCAAACGAGCGATGACCGACTCCGAAGAGCCGCCGGTTGTTCGCTACGACGTGCAGAACAAAGCAGGTGTTTCCAACCTGCTGGATATCCTCTCTGCCGTCACTGGCCAGAGCATTCCGGAGCTGGAACAGCACTTCGAAGGCAAAATGTATGGTCATCTGAAAGGTGAAGTCGCAGAAGCCGTTTCCGGCATGCTGACCGAGCTTCAGGCGCGGTATCACCGTTTCCGTAACGATGAAGCTTTCCTGCAGAAAGTGATGAAAGACGGTGCGGAGAAAGCCAGCGCCCGCGCGTCTGTTACGCTGAAAGCCGTTTACGAAGCGATTGGTTTTGTGGCCAAGCCGTAATGCGCTCTGCGTTGTTGAAGAAACCGGGTTACGCCCGGTTTTTTTTCGCCTGTTCGTTGGTAAATCTCAAAAAATGTGAGGCGCCTCGCCGTTTGCACATTTCCTCATTGCGTTATATCTTCACTTTAATGAAGATATAAATATTCACTTTACTGAAAATATAAAATGCGTCGGACATTTATCAAGAAAGAGGGGGTTGTGCTGACAACCCTGGCCCGTTACCTGCTCGGTGAGAAGTGCGGTAACAGACTGAAAACTATCGATGAACTGGCTGCCGAGTGTCACTCATCGGTAGGGTTAACCCAGGCCGCGTTGAAAACGCTGGAATCCTCCGGGGCGATCCGTATTGAGCGCCGCGGGCGTAACGGTAGCTATCTGGTGGAGATGGATAACCGTACGCTGCTAAAGCATGTGGATATTAATAACGTGGTCTGCGCGATGCCGCTGCCCTACACCCGTTTATATGAAGGACTGGCGAGTGGGCTTAAGGCTCAATTCGATGGGATCCCGTTTTATTACGCACACATGCGTGGGGCTGATATTCGCGTGGAATGCCTGCTGAACGGCGTCTATGACATGGCGGTAGTTTCCCGCCTGGCGGCGGAAAGTTACCTTGCCCAGGATGGATTGCGCATTACGTTGGCGCTGGGACCGCATACCTACGTCGGCGAGCATCAGCTGATTTGTCGCAAGGGCGAATCCGCAGATGTAAAACGTGTCGGGCTCGATAACCGTTCGGCGGATCAGAAAATCATGACCGAGGCCTGTTTTGGCGACCGTGACGTTGAATTGATCGATATGCCTTATCACGAAAGCTTGCAGCGTATCGCGAGAGGGGATGTGGATGCGGTTATCTGGAACGTGGTTGCAGAGGCCGAGTTGGCGGTACTGGGATTAGAAGCCACGCCGCTCACCAACGATCCGCGATTTCTGCAGGCCACGGAGGCGGTAGTGCTGACCCGGGCGGAGGATTATCCGATGCAACAGCTACTACGAGCGGTCGTCAATAAAGAGGCGCTGCTTGCCCACCAACAGCGTGTGGCGAACGGTGAACAGGAACCCAGTTATTAAGTGAAGGCGAACGATATGGAAAACAGGCTTAACCTGCTGTGTGAAGCGGGCGTTATCGACAAGGATATTTGTAGCGGCATGCTGCAGGTGGTCAGGCGGCTGGATGAAGAGTGGTGTTTACCGGTTTATAGCGAGCAAGGGACCATGGCGATGACCCATATGGCGAGCGCGTTAATGCGCAGTCGCCAGGGCGAAGTGATTGAAGCGCTGGATGGTGAGCTGTTGGAGGAGTTGGCGCAATCTCATCTGTGGCCAACTATTTTATTGGTACATCAGGCGCTGCTGAAAGAGTTCACGGTGACGCCGCACGCGAATGAAGAAGGCTATATGTTGGCTAACCTGTACGGATTGTGGATGGCGGCGAACGAAGGCGTCTGAAATCAATGGGCAATGAGCTTATTGCACCCTAAATATTCAAAAAAATGAATATTTAACTGAAGGATTAGAACGAGGCAGAGAAATGTTTATAGATGCATTGAAACGCCAGAACCCCGCACTTATCTCGGCCGCTATCGCGTTGTGGCAGCAAGGGAAGATCGCGCCTGACAGTTGGGTCATTGATGTTGATCAGGTCATGGAGAATGGCAAACGCCTGCTGGATGTCGCCAGGCAACATGGCATCTCGCTATATCTGATGACCAAACAGGTAGGACGTAACCCGTGGCTGGCAGAGAAGCTGTTACAGCTTGGCTATGAAGGCATCGTGGTTGTCGATTACAAGGAGAGCCGCGTCATGCGCCGCGCCGGGTTACCGGTTGCGCATCAGGGACATCTGGTGCAGATCCCGTCGCGGCTGGTCAATGAGGCAGTGGCGCAAGGCACTGAGGTCATCACATTGTTCTCGCTGGAGAAAGCGCGCGAAGTTTCGGCTGCGGCGGTGAAGGCCGGCTGTGAACAGAACGTGATGCTGAAGGTGTATGACAAGGATGATTTTCTCTATCCGGGGCAGGAAAGCGGATTTCCGCTGAAGTATCTGACGGATGTGGTCAATGAAATCGGCAGCCTGCCGGGCCTGCGTCTGTGCGGGTTAACCCATTTCCCCTGCCTGTTATGGGATGAAAAATCAGCGCAGACGATGCCGACGCCTAATCTGCACACGCTGGTGAGCGCCCGACGTCAGTTGGCGGAAGCCGGGATTGCCATTGAGCAACTTAATGCGCCGTCAGCCAGTAGCTGCGCGTCACTTCCCCTGTTGGCGGAATATGGTGTCACCCATGCTGAGCCGGGTCATGCGCTGACCGGCACCATTCCTTGTAACCAAAAAGGCGACCAGCCGGAACGCATTGCGATGCTGTGGTTAAGCGAGGTTTCACACACGTTTCGTGGGGACAGTTATTGCTATGGCGGGGGCTATTACCGTCGTGGTCACGCGCAAAACGCGCTGGTCTTTACGCCGGAAAATGACGCCCCAATAGCCGCAAAGCTTAAACCCGTCGACGACAGCAGCATTGACTACTACCTGCCTGTAGCCGGCGAATTTCCGGTGAGTAGCGCGGTGATCTTCTGTTTTCGCACCCAGATCTTCGTGACGCGTAGCGACGTGGTGCTGGTGTCGGGCATTCAGCGCGGCGCGGCTGAAATCGTCGCGCGTTACGACAGTCTCGGCAATATTCTGGAGGACTAATGGCTCGATTCGTCGTGTTGGTGATCGACAGTTTTGGTGTTGGCGCAATGAAAGACGTCACGCTGGTCAGGCCGCAGGATGCGGGAGCGAATACCTGCGGCCATATCCTGGGCGAACTCCCGCAGTTACGGTTGCCAACCATGGAAAAGTTGGGGCTGATTAACGCTCTGGGCTTTACGCCTGGCGTGATGAAACCTTCAGCATCGGCGGTTTGGGGCGTTGCAGAGCTGCAGCATGAAGGGGGAGATACCTTTATGGGCCATCAGGAGATTTTAGGCACACGACCTCAGGCTCCGCTGCGGATGCCATTTAGCGACGTCATCAATGGCGTTGAGCAAGCGCTGAAAGCCGCGGGCTGGCAGGTGGAACGCCGCGGCGGCGATCTGGCGTTTCTTTGGGTCAACAATGCGGTCGCAGTGGGCGATAACCTCGAAGCGGATTTAGGTCAGGTCTACAACATTACCGCCAATCTTGCCGTTATCCCATTTGATGAGGTGCTAAAAATAGGCCGTGTGGTGCGTGAGCAGGTTCAGGTCGGGCGCGTGATCGCGTTTGGCGGTCAGCTTAAAGACAGCCAGCGCATTCTGGATGCAGCCGAGACCAAAGAAGGACGCTTTATCGGCATTAACGCTCCACGTTCCGGCGCCTATGAAAATGGCTTCCAGGTCAGGCATATGGGTTTTGGCGTAGATGAGCAGGTACAGGTGCCGCAAAAACTGCATGACGTCGGAATCCCTACCGTGCTGGTCGGTAAAGTGGCGGACATCGTTGCCAATCCGCACGGGCGCAGCTGGCAAAACCTGGTGGATAGCCAGCAGATCATGGATATCACGCTTAACGAATTTAACGCTGAGCCGACGGTATTTATCTGTACCAACATTCAGGAAACCGATCTTGCCGGGCACGCTGAAGACGTAGCGCGGTATGCCGAACGGTTGCAGCTTGTCGATCTTAATCTTTCACGCCTTTTGGCCGCTATGGATCCAAGTGACTGTCTGGTGGTCATGGCCGATCACGGCAACGATCCGACCATCGGTCACAGCCATCATACCCGGGAAGTTGTGCCGGTACTGGTGTATCAACAGGGGCTGGAGCCTGCGCAATTAGGCATCCGGGCGACGTTATCCGATGTTGGCGCGACGGTGTGTGAATTTTTCGGCGCGGCGGCGCCACAAAATGGCTGCTCTTTTCTCTCGGCATTGCGCCTTACAGGAGACACCTTATGAACTTTGATCCGACGGGCTATACCTGGGTCCACGAACATCTGCATATCGATCTCTCTGGGTTCAAAAATAACCTCGACTGCCGGTTAGATCAGTACGATCTGATTTGTCAGGAGATGAAGGATCTCCGGGCGTCAGGCGTCAGCAATATTATTGAGATGACCAACCGCTATATGGGGCGTAATCCACAATTCATGCTCGACCTGATGCGCGATACCGGTATCAACGTCATGGCCTGCACTGGCTATTACCAGGATGCGTTTTTCCCTGAACATGTCGCGGCTCGCAGCGTGGAACAGCTCGCGCAGGAGATGGTCGATGAGATAGTCATCGGTATTGATGGTACTGAATTGAAGGCCGGAATTATTGCGGAAATTGGCTCCAGCGAAGGGGTGATTACGCCGCTTGAAGAGAAGGTGTTTATCGCCGCGGCGCGGGCGCACATCGAAACCGGACGTCCCATCTCCACCCACACCTCGTTTAGCACCATGGGCCTGGAACAGCTGGTGTTGCTGCAGGCGCACGGCGTTGACCTTTCTCGCGTAACCGTTGGTCACTGCGACCTGAAAGATAATCTCGACAATATCTTACGCATGATCGATCTCGGCGCGTATGTGCAGTTCGATACCATCGGTAAAAACAACTATTACCCGGACGAGAAACGCATTGGCATGCTCCATGCGCTGCGCAATCGCGGGCTGCTTGATCGCGTGATGCTTTCCATGGACATTACCCGCCGCTCGCATTTAAAAGCCAATGGCGGCAATGGCTACGACTATCTGTTAACCACTTTTATCCCACAGTTGCGCCAGTCAGGATTCAGCCAGGCCGATGTGGACACGATGTTACGTGATAACCCCTCAAAATTTTTCCAATAAGGACAGAATCATGAAAAAGATTGGCGTTGCTGGCTTACAGCGTGAGCAGATTAAAAAGACCATTGAAACCGCAGCTCCGGGTTGCTTTGAAGTATCCATTCATAACGACATGGAAGCGGCGATGAAAGTGAAATCCGGACTGCTGGATTACTACATCGGCGCTTGTAACACCGGCGCGGGCGCGGCGCTGTCGATTGCCATCGCGGTGATTGGCTACAACAAAAGCTGCACTATCGCCAGGCCGGGTATTAAGGCGAAAGACGAACATATCGCAAAAATGGTTGCGGAAGGGAAAGTGGCTTTTGGTCTCTCCGTCGAACATGTTGAACATGCGATTCCGATGCTGGTTAACCATTTGAAATAAAAGGCATGACTATGGATCTGTATATTCAGATTGTGGTGGTGGCCTGCCTGACCGGCATGACGTCACTTCTGGCACATCGCTCGGCGGCCGTCTTTCATGACGGTATCCGCCCGATTCTGCCGCAGCTGATCGAGGGGTACATGAATCGCCGTGAGGCGGGGAGTATCGCGTTTGGTCTGAGTATCGGCTTTGTGGCGTCGGTGGGGATCTCATTTACCCTGAAAACCGGCTTGCTCAACGCCTGGCTGCTGTTCCTGCCGACGGATATTCTCGGCGTGCTGGCGATGAACAGCCTACTGGCGTTCGGTCTGGGCGCTATCTGGGGCGTATTGATTCTGACCTGCCTGCTGCCGGTGAACCATCTGCTCACGGCGCTGCCGGTTGATGTACTGGGTAGCCTCGGTGAACTGAGTTCTCCGGTGGTTTCCGCATTCGCACTCTTCCCGCTGGTGGCGATTTTCTATCAGTTTGGCTGGAAGCACAGCATTATCGCGGCGGTGGTGGTACTGATGACCCGCGTGGTGGTGGTGCGTTACTTCCCACACCTGAACCCGGAATCAATTGAGATTTTTGTGGGGATGATGATGCTGCTGGCGATCGCCATTACGCATGATATTCGCCACCGCGGCGATGACGAGATGGATGCCAGCGGGCTATCGGTCTTTGAAGAACGAACCTCGCGGATTATTAAAAACCTGCCGTATATCGCCATTGTCGGCGCGTTGATTGCCGCCGTCGCCAGTATGAAGATTTTCGCCGGCAGCGAGGTTTCAATTTTTACGCTGGAAAAAGCGTATTCGGCTGGGATTTCGCCGGAGCAGTCGCAGACGCTGGTGAATCAGGCGGCCCTGGCGGAGTTTATGCGCGGGCTGGGTTTTGTACCGATGATTGCGACAACCGCGCTGGCGACGGGCGTGTATGCGGTAGCGGGTTTTACCTTCGTGTTCTCCGTAGGTTACCTGGCGCCGAACCCGTGGATAGCGGCAATCCTTGGCGCTATCGTGATTTCAGCGGAAGTGTTACTGCTGCGCTCTATTGGCAAATGGCTGGGGCGTTATCCGTCAGTGCGTAACGCATCGGACAATATTCGTAATGCGATGAATATGCTGATGGAAATGGCGCTGCTGGTAGGCTCGATTTTTGCCGCCATCAAGATGGCAGGCTACACCGGTTTCTCAATTGCGGTAGCGATTTACTTCCTCAACGAATCGATAGGGCGTCCGGTTCAGAAGATGGCGGCTCCGGTCGTAGCGGTAATGATAACCGGTATTGTGCTGAATATTCTCTACTGGTTTGGTCTGTTTGTTCCGGCTTGAGGAGGCGTAAAACATGAAGACGTTCCCTCTGCAAAGCCTGACGCTTGCGCAGGCACAGCAAAAGCAGTTTGCGCTGGTGGATACGCTTTGCCGTCACTTTCCTGGCGCTGATTTTCTGGCCGGTGGTGATATAGGGCTGGCCCCGGGGCTGAATCAGCCTCGGGTGACGCAACGCGTGGAAAAGGTGCTGGCCGAGGCGTTTCACGCTGAGGCCGCAGCGTTGGTTCAGGGCGCAGGCACCGGGGCTATTCGCGCCGGGCTGGCTGCGCTGCTCAAACCCGGCCAGCGACTGTTAGTTCACGATGCGCCTGTGTATCCTACAACCCAGGTGCTCGTCGAGCAGATGGGCATTACCCTGGTGAGGGCGGATTTTAACTGCCTCCCGGCAATCACCCAGGCGATTACGCAGCATCGTCCTGACGCCGCGCTGGTGCAGCATACGCGTCAGCAACCGCAGGATTGTTACGTGTTAGCCGAGGTGCTGGCGGAAATCGCGCGGTGCGGCGTACCGACGTTAACCGATGACAACTACGCGGTGATGAAAGTTGACGGTATTGGCTGTGAATTTGGGGCGACGCTGTCTACTTTTTCGTGCTTTAAACTCTTCGGCCCGGAGGGCGTCGGGGCGGTGGTCGGCAAGGCGGAAGCTATCGCGAAAATCCGCGCGACGCTTTATTCCGGCGGCAGCCAGATTCAGGGGGCGCAGGCGCTGGAGGTGCTTCGTGGTCTGGTTTTCGCGCCGGTGATGCATGCGGTACAGGCTGGCGTTGCTGAACGGTTGCTGACGATGCTTAATAGCGGAGCGCTACCCGAGGTGAAAAAGGCCGTCATCGCCAATGCCCAGTCGAAGGTGCTGATCGTGGAGTTTCATCAGCCGATTGCCGCCCGCGTGCTGAAAGCGGCGCAAGAGAGAGGCGCGCTGCCATACCCGGTGGGAGCTGAGTCGAAGTATGAGATCCCTCCGCTGTTCTATCGCCTTTCGGGGACGTTTCGCGAAGCGAATCCGTTGCTGGGTGATTATGCGATTCGTATTAATCCAAACCGAAGTGGAGAACAGACCGTGCTACGTATTCTGCGCGAGAGCGTGAGTGCGATAGCATGTGAATGAGCATCTAATCTATAAATGCAAAAAACCGGGAAATTCCCGGTTTTTTTTGTATCTGCGCAATCGCTTTTATTACTGGTTTGCAGCCGGACCACAGCCACCAATAATTTTAGAAATTGAAATCGCTGGATGCAGGAAGTAATCGTAGCTGCAGTTATTTTTTGTATTTTCGATATGGCCAGTACACGCGGTCAGCGTAGCCAGAACACCAGCAACGAGGGTGATTTTTGCAAATTTCAGCATGTTAAAATCCTTGTAAGATATCTATTTTTAAATGGATGAAATCCATTTCTCGGCGGTTAGGATATCAACTAAAATAAACTTTAAGTAGTCCGGATAAGGACATAATAAGCTTTATATAATTAATGAATTAGATTGCTGGATGCTTATATTTTAATTAATGATTAATAGTCGGATTATTGAGGAGAGTATATAGCGCGGTTCGTTTTTTATTTATTTCTGCTGGGGGATAAATAGATGCCCTGAATATCAGGGCATCTTCAGAAACTATATTAATGGTTCGAGAACCAGTTCAGCTTATCGCGAAGGCCTACCACACGACCGACGATAATCAGCGCCGGGCTTTCAACCTGCTGCGCCAGTTCGCCGAGCTGCGTCAGTACCCCGTTGACGACGCGTTGCTTCACAGAAGTACCGTTTTCTACCAACGCGACAGTCATATCGGGCTGCATACCAAATTCGATCAGTTTTTCCTGAATGGTGGCCGCCTGGTTCAGACCCATGTAGAACACCAGCGTCTGTTTCTCTGCCGCCAGGTTTTCCCAGTCCAGCTCTCCGCCGGTTTTCAGGTGTCCGGTAACCAGACGTACGCTCTGGGCGTAATCACGATGGGTCAGCGGAATGCCGGAATAGGCGGAACACCCGGAAGCAGCGGTAATACCCGGCACAACGGAGAATGGAATACCGGCGTGGCACAGGGTTTCCAGCTCTTCGCCGCCGCGGCCAAAGATGAACGGATCGCCACCTTTCAGTCTCACGACGCGTTTACCCTGTTGCGCTTCACGCAGCAGGATCTGGTTAATCTCTTCCTGCGGTACGCAGTGGTAGCCCGCGCGTTTACCGACGAAGACCCGGTCCGCATCGCGGCGTACAAGGTTCATGATGTCGTCGGACACCAGACGGTCATAGACCACGACATCTGCTTGCTGGATCTGCTGTAGTCCTTTCAACGTCAGCAGCCCGGCATCGCCAGGACCGGCGCCAACCAGCACCACTTCCCCGCGATGATCCAACGGTTCGCTAAGCAACTGCTCGGTGGTTTCCTCGACGGCTTTCTGGTCACTGTTCGCCAGCGACTGCGCCAGGCGGTCATTCACGAACAATTTTTCCCAGAAGCGACGACGCTCTCCCATGCTGGCAAACTGTTGCTTCACTCGGGAACGCAACTTGCCGGCATACTGCGCGACCTGGCCCAGATGCTGAGGCAATACGGATTCAAGTCTTTCACGCAGTAGACGGGCAAGCACCGGCGATGTCCCGCCGGAGGAGACCGCCACCATCAGCGGCGAGCGGTCGATAATGGAGGGCATGATAAAACTGGCTGCTTTTGGCGCATCGACCACGTTGCAGAAAATACGGCGTGATTCTGCGGCGGTACTGACGCTTTGGTTGACGGTATCGTCATCGGTGGCGGCGATAGCCAGCCAGCAGGCGTCGAGCAGAGACTCATCGAATGGCCCTTCAACCAGCGTCAGCATGCCTTCATCTGCCCATACTTTGAACTGCGGAATAAACGCCAGCGCATTAACCGTTAAACGTGCGCCCGCTTCCAGCAGTAAGCGCGCTTTGCGTTCTGCGACATCACCACCGCCGACGATCAAGCAGTCGCGGTCACGTAGTTGACAAAATATAGGCAAATGATCCACGACATTACCCCTTAATTATTGGCAGCAGCCTCTGGCTGGTTGATTTTTGCCGGAACAGGACGCTCCGATTTTGGCGTAGCATACCAATAACCCAATCCCATGAATACGACACCGGACAAAGTATTACCGAGTGTCACCCACAGCAGGTTATGACCAATTCCTGACAGGGTATAAGCTTCGCTGTGGTGACCGAACCAGGAGAGGGCAAACAGCGTCATGTTGGCAACCGAGTGCTCGTAGCCGGAAGCAATAAACGCCAGCAGACACCACCAGATAGCGAGGAATTTTGCCGCGCCTTCGGTACGGATTGCCATCCAGATTGCCAGACAAACCAACCAGTTACACAGCGCGCCTTTGAAGAACAGCACCGTTGCAGGCGCGGTCGTTTTCGCCAGCGCAACCGAATGGACGATGCTGGTATCAACCGGCAGCAGGCTGCCGCCGCCCCAGCTGTAAAGCAGGGCGACAAACACGGAGCCGACCAGGTTACCCAGCCAGGTTTGCGGCAGGATAGCCCACATCTGGCCGTGGCTGATGGTACCCGCTTTGACGCCGAGCGTCAGGAACATGGTGTGACCGGTAAACAATTCCGAACCGGCGATAATGACCAGCGTTAAAGCGATGCCAAAGGTTGCCCCCATCACCAGAGGACGTACGGACGGGTCGAGCAGATTGCCGAGGGTGAAAATAAGGATGATGCCGAGACCGACATAAGCCCCTGCCATTGCCGAACTGACCCAGAATCCGAGCGGATTATTAGCCGACAGGCGTGCGATGCGCGCAGCGTTAGCCGCACACTTATTGATAGTGTCAGTAAACATTTGATTATCCTTGAAGTACAAAAAATAAAAAAAATCGTAACCGTAGGCCGGATAAGGCATTTATGCCGCCATCCGGCAATGTGCTTTTGCAATTGCCTGATGGCGCTACGCTTATCAGGCCTACCAATAAAAGACCTGCAAATACGTCAAAAAAGGGGAGGCGTTGCGCCTCCCAAAAATTTATTAACCGCGCAGTTGTACCGTGCCGTCTTTCACTCGCGCTTCGTAATGTTTCACGGAGAACTGTTCGTCTTCCATGCACAGGCCGTCGCTTAAACGAAAGCGCTGTTTTTTCAGCGGGCTGGCGACCCACAGTTCGCCCTGATGTTCAGCAATCAGCCCACGAGAAAGTACGCTGGACTCAAAGAACGGGTCGATGTTGCTGATCGCAAACACCTGGTCGCTGTGATACGGGCGGAAAATCGCAACTTGCTCACTACCTAACAGGGCGCAGACGCCTGTTGCAGGCAGAATGTCATCGATTTTGCAGATGTTTTGCCACTGGCTCATGCGTTTTCCTCCACCAGAGTCACCGGAATACGCTCATAAGGCGTGGCCGGACGATGTTGTTCACGTTCAGGCACAACCTGGACATTTGGATCGCGTTTTTCGCTGTTGATAAAGTGTTTGAAGCGAACCTGCGCGGATGGGGTGTTAACCGTTTCTGTCCATTCGCAGACCACCGCTTCACGCAGACGGGTCATCTCTTCTTCCAGGTGCTGGTTCAGACCCAGCTTGTCGTCGATGATGACAGATTTCAGATACTCGATACCGCCTTCCAGATTGTCTAACCACGGTGCGGTACGGGTCAGTTTGTCGGCGGTACGGATGTAGAACATCATGAAACGGTCAAGGTACTTGAGCAGCGTGTCGCGATCGATATCCGCCGCCAGCAGATCCGCATGACGAGGTTTCATCCCGCCGTTACCGCAAACGTACAGGTTCCAGCCTTTCTCTGTGGCGATGATACCCACGTCTTTACCCTGAGCCTCCGCACATTCACGGGTACAGCCGGAGACGCCGAATTTCATTTTGTGCGGGGTACGAATGCCTTTGTAGCGATTTTCCAGTTCTACGCCGAAGCCGACGCTATCGCCGACGCCGTAACGGCACCAGGTGCTGCCCACGCAGGTTTTTGCCATACGCAGCGCTTTGGCGTACGCGTGGCCGGTTTCAAAGCCCGCTTCAATCAGCTGACGCCAGATTTCCGGCAGGTCGTCTTTTTGCGCGCCGAACAGGCCGATACGCTGAGAACCGGTGATTTTGGTGTACAGGTTAAATTCACGCGCGATACGGCCCACGGCCACCAGCCCTTCAGGGGTAATCTCACCACCCGCAGAGCGCGGGATCACGGAGTAGGTACCGTCTTTCTGGATGTTCGCCAGGAAGTTGTCGTTGGTGTCCTGCAGAGGCGTGTGCTGCGGTTTGAGGATGTACTCATTCCAGCAGGAAGCCAGCAGAGAACCGACGGTCGGCTTACACACTTCACAGCCGTAGCCTTTCCCGTGTTTTGCCAGTAACTCTTCGAAGGTTTTGATGCCTTCTACGCGGATGAGATGGAACAGTTCCTGACGTGAGTACGGGAAGTGTTCGCACAGGTTGTTGTTAACTTCGATACCCTGTTTCGCCAGTTCGGCGTTCAGGACCTGCGTTACCAGCGGGATACACCCGCCACAGCCGGTACCGGCTTTGGTTTCAGCTTTCAGCGCTGCAACGGTGTGGCAGCCTTTGTTGATAGCGGCAATCAGCATGCCTTTGGTGACATCGAAGCAGGAGCAAATCTGCGCGCTGTCCGGCAGTTTATCGACACCGATAGACGGCTTACCGCTACCCGCGTGTGCTGGCAGAATCAGTGAATCCGGGTTTTCCGGCAGTTCGATGGCGTTCAGCACCAGCTGCAGCAGGTTGCCGTAATCGCTGGTGTCGCCGACTAAAACTGCGCCGAGCAGGGTTTTGTTATCTTCGCTAACGATCAGGCGTTTGTAGACTTCTTTGCTTTCGTCGAGATAGACGTAGCTACGGGCACCCGGCGTACGCGCATGTGCGTCGCCAATCCCGCCGACGTCAACGCCGAGCAGCTTCAGCTTGGCGCTCAGATCCGCGCCTTCAAAGGCGTTTTCGGTTTCGAGAATATGGTCAACGGCAACCTGCGCCATTTTGTAGCCTGGAGCGACCAGACCATACACGCGGTTGTTCCAGCTGGCGCATTCGCCGATGGCATAGATATCCGGGTCAGAAGTCTGGCAGGTGTCGTTAATCACGATACCACCGCGCGGAGCGACGTCCAGGCCGCATTGGGTGGCCAGTTTGTCGCGTGGACGAATACCGGTAGAGAAGACGATGAAATCGACTTCCAGTTCGCTACCGTCGGCAAAACGCATGGTTTTGCGCGCTTCGGTGCCTTCCTGGACGATCTCTTTGGTGTTTTTGCTGGTGTGCACGCGCACGCCCATGCTTTCAATTTTGCGACGTAACTGCTCGCCACCCATATGATCCAGCTGTTCAGCCATCAGCATTGGGGCGAATTCAATCACGTGGGTTTCAACGCCGAGGCTTTTCAGCGCGCCGGCGGCTTCCAGGCCCAGCAGGCCACCCCCGACGACGGCGCCGCGTTTGCTCCGGCGTGCGCAAGACTCAATGGCGTTGAGGTCTTCGATGGTACGGTAAACGAAGCAGTCCTGGGTTTCCGAACCTTTAATCGGCGGGATCCACGGGTAAGAGCCCGTCGCCATGATCAACTTATCGTAATAGACCGTACGACCCGCGCTGGAGTGGATCACCTTCTCCTGGCGGTTGATGGTAATTGCGCGCTCGCCCACTAACACCTTAACGCCGTGCTTCTCGTAGAATCCTTCACGCACCAGAGAAAGCTCTTCGGCGGTGTGGTGGGAGAAGTAGGAGGACAGGTGTACACGGTCGTACGCTTTGCGGGGTTCTTCACAGAAGACGGTAATATCAAAATTGGCAGCGTCGGATTTATCAAGAAGATCCTCAATAAAGCGATGGCCGACCATACCATTACCGATAATAGCGAGTCTGACTTTGCTCATTTTTGCCTCGATTTCTTTTCTATTACTGCCTACCTTAACGATTCAGCAACCCCGCTTATTGATGCAAATCAAATTCGCCTTTATATACTCCTTAAGAGGTATATAACTGATTTGTCAGCATTTTTATAAGTAACGGAATTAACTGACTTTTCGTGTTTGTATAAAAAGCATACAATTTAAGGGGCTTTTGTAAGAATTGGCCTACATGACCAGTGAAAGGCAGATGGAGTGAGAATGTGCCGGATAGCGCAGATACCATCCGGCAGTGAGATTAATGCGTTGCTGGCACGTTATGTTGGCGATGGCGCGTGACGAACCCAAGGATGAAGCACATCACGAATACTACGGCATACAAGCCGTTGGCCGTCTGTAATGCTGCCAGCGGTCCGCTGTGCGCCACGATAGGGCCGGTTACCACGAAAGTGAGCATAGTACCAATGGTGCCGCAGGTCAGAACGAAGTTAACCAGTTTAGGTGATGCGACCTTCGTCTGCTGGGAGCCGAGAGTAATAATGGTGGTATAAATCGCGCTGGAGAAGAAGCCCAGTGTCAGAATAAACCACGGCATATGCTCCGGCGTACCGGTGATGAACAGATACATCAGGACGGTGGCCAAACCCGCCAGTACGGTCAGGATGCGCTGCAAATCGAAGAAACGCAGGATAAAGCTAAACGCCCACATGCCAACCATGTAAGACATCCAGAAGTCGCTGACCAGTTTACCTGCGTCGTTCAGGCTCATGCCAAGGCTTTTGGCGTATTCCGGCACCCAGGAGATAAAGCCCAACTGACCGAGGATGTAGCACAGTGCGGCGATCGCCAGGAACAGCACGCCAATACCCCATTTTTCTTTCACTACCGGCGCGTCCGGTTGCTGCGCGTGTTTGCCCAGCGCCGGGAATTCGCAGCCGAAGGTCAGCAGGAAAATGGCGACGTATACCAGGCCGATACAGGCATAGACCCAATACCATTCGATGCTGCGCGCTAACAGGAACGCGGCCACCATCGGGAAAATCATGCCAGCCATGCTGAAGAAGGAGTCAGTAAACAGCAGACGAGAACCGCGCTGGCGGCCTTCGTACATCTGAGTCACCAGAAACGTACCAATCGACATGGTGATACCGCTCACCAGACCCAGTACAAACATGGCGGCTGAGAACAAGGCCAGGCTATGGCTGAGCATCAGTCCGGCGACCGCCAGAACCATCAGGATAAAGCCAAAGCGCAATTGGGTTTTCAGGGGCACAATTTCCATCAGCCAGGCATTCAGGAAGATAGAGATCAGAATGCCGGCATTCAGAAAGGTGAAGGTGTTACTCATACTGGAAACGGGCAAATGGAAGTACTCTGCGATGTTTCCCATCACCATCCCGGTGACAATTACCAACGCGCCTGTCAGGGCGTAGGAGAGAAAGCTAATCCATGTGAGCTTGATGCGATTGCTGTTAGTCATGACTGGCCTGTATAGAAGTGGGAGGCGCATTGACTGCGCCGTGAGCGGGCAGATTTTAGGCGTTTTAGTGATGCATTTAAATGTTTATTGGCAATTACCAGCTCCGTTACATTTTTTTATGTGATCTAGATCGCATTGAGTCTTGGGGCTATAAGGTTACATTTGTTTCAAGTACGTAAAATTAAGTAAAGGGATGGCCTTGTCCTTGAAGGCTCTTTAGAATCAATTCACTTGCTTCATTTCTGCTCTTGTTAAGGAATTCTCATGCTCAAATCGACTCTGGCGGCTGTTGCAGCTGTTCTCGCTCTTTCTGCTCTTTCTCCCGCAGCACTGGCAGCAAAAGGTGACCCGCATGTCCTGCTGACAACCTCTGCCGGTAACATTGAGCTGGAGCTGAACAGTCAGAAAGCCCCGGTTTCAGTGCAAAACTTTGTCGATTATGTCAACAGCGGTTTCTATAACAACACTACGTTCCACCGCGTGATCCCTGGCTTCATGGTGCAGGGCGGCGGTTTTACCGAGCAGATGCAGCAGAAGAAACCTAACCCGCCAATCAAGAATGAAGCCGATAACGGACTGCGTAACACCCGCGGCACGATTGCTATGGCGCGTACAGCGGATAAAGACAGCGCGACCAGCCAGTTCTTTATCAACATTGCGGACAATGCGTTCCTCGATCACGGCCAGCGCGACTTTGGCTACGCTGTCTTCGGTAAAGTTGTGAAAGGTATGGATGTCGCGGATAAGATCTCTCAGGTACAGACCCATGATGTCGGTCCTTACCAGAATGTTCCGTCAAAACCGATTGTTATCCTGTCTGCTAAAGTCCTGCCATAACCGTATTTTGCGCGGGCAGTTCTCGCCCGCGTTCTCTCCCTTCTCTGCGTAACCCGAAATTGCTGCTTATACTTGTGGCAAGTGTCGGCTCATTCAGGGAGGTCATGTGAAAAAACTCACCGATAAACAAAAGTCCCGGCTCTGGGAACAACGACGAAATGCCAATTTCCAGGCCAGTCGGCGGCTGGAAGGTGTGGATATTCCACGGGTTACTCTGAGTGCTGAAGACGCCCTGGCGCGTCTTGAAGAGTTGAGGAGGCACTATGAGCGATAAATTCGGTGATGGACGCGACCCCTATTTGTATCCGGGCCTGAATGTCATGCGTAACCGTCTGGGGATCCATCAGGCGCAACGACTGACGCAGGCGGCCTATGAACTGACGGCGCTGCGTGCGGCCACTATCGAGCTGGGCCCGCTTAAACGGGGATTGCCGCATCTGTGCGCCATTCATCGCCAGCTGTATCGGGATATTTTTGACTGGGCGGGACATCTGCGGGAAGTCGATATCTACCAGGGCGATACCCGTTTTTGCCATTTCGCTTATATCGAGAAAGAGGGCAATGCGTTGATGCAGGACCTGGAAGATGAGTCCTGGCTGGTGGGGTTGCCGGAAGACAAGTTTGTCGATCGTCTTGCACACTATTATTGCGAAATCAACGTGCTGCATCCGTTTCGTATTGGCAGCGGCCTGGCGCAGCGTATTTTCTTCGAACAATTAGCGATTCATGCCGGGTATATGCTGAGCTGGGATGACATCCCGGTTGAGGAGTGGAATCTGGCTAATCAGAGCGGGGCGATGGGTGACTTGTCTGCGCTGCGGGCGATATTTCGTAAAGTGGTAAGCGAAGCCCCGGAAACTGAGTAGAATAGCGCGGTTCTTATGTACCGGAGCCGCCATGATCCTGCTTATTGATAACTATGATTCTTTTACCTGGAACCTGTACCAATACTTCTGCGAACTGGGCGCTGATGTCCTTGTCAGGCGTAACGACGAGCTGACGCTGGCGCAAATTGATGCGTTGAGCCCGCAAAAAATCGTGATTTCCCCAGGACCCTGCACGCCGGATGACGCCGGTATCTCGCTGGATGTAATTCGCCATTTCGCGGGCAACATCCCTCTGCTGGGCGTGTGTCTCGGTCACCAGGCGATGGCGCAGGCCTTTGGCGCGAGCGTGGTTCGGGCGGCAAAAGTGATGCACGGTAAAACCTCGCCGATTACGCATAACGGGCAGGGCGTTTTTCAGGGACTCGCCAACCCATTAACGGTGACGCGCTACCATTCTCTGGTGGTTGCCCCCGAAACGCTTCCTGACTGCTTTGAAGTGACGGCCTGGAGTGAAACGCAGGAGATTATGGGCATTCGTCACCGTGAGTGGGATATGGAAGGGGTGCAGTTTCACCCGGAGAGTATTCTCAGCGAACAGGGGCATCAGCTGCTGGCTAATTTCCTCAATCGCTGATTTGTGGTTGCTATTCAGTGATTTTTTATTCATATTTTGTGATTATAATTTCACTAGCATTTCTGCTTAACAGGGTGGTAATGACATGGCAACTGAACAAACTGCTATTACGCGCGCGACATTCGATGAAGTGATTCTGCCGATTTATGCACCGGCTGAGTTTATCCCGGTAAAAGGAAAAGGGAGTCGAGTCTGGGATCAACAGGGCAAAGAGTATGTTGATTTCGCGGGCGGCATTGCAGTTACCGCGCTAGGGCATTGCCATCCGGCACTGGTTGAGGCGTTAAAAACCCAGGGGGAAACCCTGTGGCATACCAGCAACGTTTTCACCAATGAACCCGCGCTGCGTTTAGGCCGTAAAATCATTGATGCGTCCTTCGCCGAGCGCGTGCTGTTCATGAATTCAGGTACGGAAGCCAACGAAACCGCCTTTAAGCTGGCGCGCCACTATGCCTGTGTGCGTCATAGCCCGTTCAAAACCAAAATCATTGCCTTCCATAATGCGTTTCACGGCCGTTCGCTGTTTACCGTTTCTGTTGGCGGGCAGCCGAAATACTCCGACGGCTTTGGACCAAAGCCGGCAGATATCATCCATGTCCCGTTTAACGATCTGCATGCGGTAAAAGCGGTGATGGACGATCACACCTGCGCGGTGGTGGTTGAGCCAATTCAGGGAGAAGGCGGCGTCACTGCGGCTACGCCGGAATTCCTGCAAGGTTTGCGCGAACTCTGTGACCAGCACCAGGCGCTGTTGGTATTTGATGAAGTGCAGAGCGGGATGGGGCGTACCGGCGATTTGTTTGCCTATATGCACTACGGCGTGACGCCGGATATCCTCACCAGCGCGAAGGCGCTCGGCGGCGGTTTCCCGGTGAGCGCGGTGCTGACCACTCAGGAGATTGCCTCCGCGTTCCACGTGGGGTCGCACGGTTCCACGTACGGCGGTAACCCGCTGGCCTGCGCGGTAGCGGGTGCAGCGTTTGATATCATCAACACGCCGGAAGTGCTGGGAGGCATTCAGGCCAAACGTCAGACGTTTGTCCAGCATTTGCACAAGATTGATCAACAGTTCGACATTTTCAGCGATATTCGCGGGATGGGGCTGCTGATTGGCGCCGAGTTGAAGCCGCAGTTTAAAGGCCGGGCGCGCGATTTCCTCTATGCCGCCGCGCACGAAGGGGTGATGGTGCTGAACGCCGGGCCGGACGTAATGCGTTTCGCGCCGTCGCTGGTGGTAGAGCAGGCGGATATCGATGAAGGGATGCAGCGTTTCGCGCAGGCTGTCGCGAAGGTGGTGGGCTGATTGCCGGATGGCGGCGCGAGCGCCTTATCCGGCCTACAGGGTAAGGTGTGATTCGTAGGCCGGATAAGCGTAGCGCATCCGGCAAATCTTTTAACCCTTCATGTCCCGTAGTCGGCGGCTCAGCCAGATCCCGTGGTGCGGTCGCTGACGCCATGCTACCGACGAAATGGTATGCATGGTGTTCAGATGCCCAAGAACCCGTTGCAGATGCTGCTCAAGAGTGCTTAACGGACCGTGGGACAGCATCTCCGGCGCTTCGAGAATATTCACATCGCCCGAGCTTCCCGGTCCGTCATACTCCAGCCGCTGCTGACAGCGCTGAAGCGCAATTTCACAGGATTCCAGATACCGCTGCGCCAAATCCGGCGTCAGCATCGTATGTTCCCTTGCCAGCGTGGTCATCGCGTTAATGTGTTCGACGATGAACTGGCTGTGCGTGACCCACAGTTTCATGTCCGCAAGGTAGTGCGAGTTGAATCCTGGCTCCTGCATCGCCTGGTTCAGTGAGTTGAACAGCGTGTTCTGCGCCTGGTTAACCCGCATGCGTTGATACGCCAGCGGCGTGGCCTGCGGATCGTTGCTGAGGATCAGGCGAATGGCCTCCTGGTCGGCTTCTAACGCGTCGTGGGCGTTCTTACGCAACAGACCGCTCTGCCACTGTGGCCACAGCCAGAGCGTGCCGCCAAAGGCGATTAGGCAGCCAATGATCGTATCGACAAACCGCGGCACGATAAACTGTTCCCCGTTCAGCGTCAGCAGTTGCAGGGTGTAAACTGCCGTGACCGTAAAGCCGACGGTAGCCCAGCCGTAATTTTTACGGATGATCAGATAGCTCACCAGGGTTATCAGCAGCATGGCTGCCAGCGTGAAACCTTCCGGAATATGAAAGTGCAGCGTGACGCCGGCAATCACCAGCCCAACGAGCGTACCGACCGACCGATGTAAGATGCGTACCCGGGTCGCCCCGTAGCCATTTTGCGTGACGAACAGAATAGTCATTAAAATCCAGTAGGGCTTTGGCAGGTGTAAGGCGCTGCCCATCAGGCTGGCGATACTCAACATAACGCAGATGCGTCCGGCATTGCGCAGCGCTGGAGATTTCAACGACAGATAGTTTTTCAGGGCTGGGATCAACGGCAACCGACGCTGCTTGTCAGCCATCAAGTCACGGGCATACAACGGGCGCTGGGTGCGTAGCACGCGGGCAATACGGCTAAAGTGCCAGTAGCAAAATTGTCCCACCGGGTTGTCCGGATGCTGCCTGGCGATTTTCTCCAGTGTGCCAATCTGTTTTTCCATCGAGAAACGGGTCGGCAAACGGTGATACAAAATATCATCGGCCAGTACCCGAAGGCGTTCGGCTACGGTACGCGCATTCCAGCGAATCACCTGCTCCGCATGGCTACGCTCGACCAGCTTTTGCACCTCTTCCGGCTGGTGGAGGCTAACGGAAATATGCTCTTGTAAATCGAGCGCCTCCTGAAAGGCACGCAGCAGGCGCTTGTAATCGTTGTTGCGATGCGCCGACAGCATATGCATTTGCTGATAACACTGGGTAATCAGATCCACTGCCTTTTGTTGGCGAACCAGCAGGGGAGGCAGCGCTTTTTCTGGGTCGGCATGCTGGGTCAGCATGCTGTACTTAGTTTCACAGTAATCGGCTAATTCACGATACAACAGGCTGAGCGATTCACGGAGCGGCTGTTCGCGCCACATCCAAAACCAGAACCAGTTGAACAGGCCATACCATAACGTGCCCAGCGCGTAGATCAGCAGCGGCTCCCAGACGGGCATGTTGCCGGCCAGGCTTAGCGTGAAAATCGCTGCGATAAGTGAGGCAGGCAATAGTCGCGCATGCAAAGGGCTCAACTCGGCGGTTACACCAAGAATTAGCGTCAGGCCGGTGAGGATAAGCGGCAGTGGTATATCTTTTGCCAGCAGTAATTGCATGATCAAACTGCATCCGGCAAACAAAGACGCGCCAATAGCTAAACGTTTGAAAAAGCGCTTATGCGGGGTATCAAGACCGGCAATGTTGCAGCAGGCAGGGACCAGGGAGAAGAGGAGGCCCAGATGAAGCTGACCGATGATCAGACCAACAGCCACAGGTAAACATAGCACTAGCGTCTGCCGTAGTGCGTAGTTGATCTCTGGGTGGTATATCAGTCTTCGCCACATCGGTGCAAACAAAAGTGGCGCATTACTGGGTAACGCGCCACTTCGATGGGGTTAACGGGTGCCGTAGACGACGATAGTCTTACCGTGTGCGGAGATCAGGTTCTGATCTTCCAGCATCTTCAGAATACGGCCGACGGTCTCACGGGAGCAGCCAACGATCTGGCCGATTTCCTGACGGGTGATTTTAATCTGCATGCCGTCCGGGTGGGTCATCGCATCAGGCTGTTTCGCCAGATTCAGCAGAGTCTGCGCGATACGACCAGTTACGTCGAGGAAGGCGAGGTTGCCGACTTTTTCAGACGTGACCTGCAGACGACGAGCCATCTGAGAAGACAGGCGCATCAGAATATCCGGGTTGACCTGGATTAATTGGCGAAATTTTTTGTAGGAAATTTCAGCGACTTCACATGCGGTTTTGGCACGTACCCAGGCGCTACGTTCCTGACCTTCTTCGAAGAGGCCTAATTCACCAATAAAATCGCCCTGATTCAGATAAGAAAGGATCATTTCTTTCCCTTCTTCATCTTTGATCAGCACTGCCACTGAGCCTTTAACGATGTAATACAACGTTTCCGCTTTTTCACCCTGGTGAATCAGCGTGCTCTTCGATGGGTACTTATGAATATGGCAATGAGACAAGAACCATTCGAGAGTCGGGTCTGTTTGCGGTTTGCCAAGCACCATGCGCGGTTATCCTCTGTTATAAGCTGTCTCCAGAGCCAGAAAACGACGCTGCCTCTGGGTTTGCAAAAATGTGCTTCCCGCTACCTGGGAAGGGGGCTACTAAAAATATACTGCAGCCTGTAATGTGATGTCCTCTGCATACATGCAGTACGTCAATGTATTACTGTAGCATCCCGACTGTTTTAGCATAGCTTTCGCCGTGTGTCTCCTGGTGTCTCGCTTCAGCATGACGCAGGTCGCCTTCCATTGCGAGAATTGTTATGTGCGCGTAATCTGTCAGGAAAATTGAAACATTGGAGTTACGAAATATGCAAGCGCGTGTAAAGTGGGTTGAAGGGTTAACCTTCCTCGGTGAGTCCGCCTCTGGCCACCAAATTCTGATGGACGGTAACTCCGGTGATAAAGCGCCGAGCCCGATGGAAATGGTATTAATGGCGGCGGGCGGTTGTAGCGCAATTGATGTGGTTTCGATCCTGCAAAAGGGTCGTCAGGATGTGACCAACTGCGAAGTGAAACTGACCTCAGAGCGTCGTGATGAAGCGCCGCGCCTGTTTACCCACATCAACCTGCATTTCATCGTAACGGGTAACGATCTTAAAGATGCATCAGTCTCACGCGCAGTCGACCTTTCAGCGGAAAAATATTGCTCCGTGGCACTGATGCTGGAAAAGGCGGTGAACATTACCCACTCCTATGAAGTGGTTGCCGCGTAATCCCTGACGCCAGATAATGTTGATTCGTAGGCCCGATAAGCGAAGCGCCATCGGGCACTTTCCACGCCTCACCCTATCTTTTTGCCTTCCATCAGTCGCTGGACCAGCGGCAGCATAATCAATTCCATCGCCAGGCCCATCTTGCCGCCCGGCACGACCAATGTATTGATATGGGAAATGAATGAGCCCTGCAGCATGGCCAGTAGCCACGGGAAGTCGATCCCTTCCAGGTTACGAAAATGAATCACGACAAAGCTTTCATCCAGAGACGGGATACTCTTGGCGGCAAAGGGGTTAGAGGTATCGACGGTCGGTACGCGCTGGAAGTTAATATGCGTCCGGGAAAACTGCGGCGTGATGTAATTGATGTAATCGTCCATTGATCGCACCACCGAGTCCATCACCGCTTCACGCGAGTGTCCACGCTCGCTGGTATCGCGAGTCAGTTTCTGGATCCATTCCAGGTTTACGATCGGCACCACGCCAACCAGCAGATCGACATGTTGGGCCACGTTTTGCTGTGGGGTGACGACGCCGCCGTGCAGTCCTTCATAAAACAGGACATCCGTCGGTTCAGGCAGCGGCTGCCAGGGCGTGAAAGTCCCTGGCACCTGGTTCCACGGTACGGCCTCATCGTAAGTGTGCAGATATTTTCGCGACTGGCCTTTGCCCGTCTGACCGTATTCGATGAAAGTTTGTTCCAGCAGACCGAAGTCATTCGCTTCGGGGCCGAAATAGCTGATATGCCGCCCGGCATCGCGCGCTTTGCGAATCGCCATGTCCATTTCCGGACGGGTATAGCGATGAAAACTGTCACCTTCCACCTCGGCGGCACGCAGATTTAACTGCGCGAAAATTTTACGAAACGCGAGGCTGGTGGTGGTGGTCCCCGCGCCGCTGGATCCTGTTACCGCAATCACCGGATGTTTGGCAGACATAACAACTCCATGAAATGGTTATAATTATAGTAAAGTCGGCCGGCGGCTACGGATTACTCGTGAATCTGCTTCCTCGGCATAATATTGACCGTTTCATGCAGTTCAGACCACACCAGCACGGCTTCACCTGATTGTAGTTGGCGTTTGACGTCGGCGACTTTTTGTTCGAGCGAACGTTCATGTTCACCATAATCGGTGCCTTCACGCAAGACAAAGCTTTCAATCAGATTGTCCAGCGCGTCCGGGGAGATATCTTGCCAGGGGATGATCATGATGAGACCTCCAGATACGTTGTCAGCCAGTCGGGGATTCTGGATTCCAGCCACATCTCAGGATGGCGTACCGTGCCGCCAATGAATCCGACGTGGCCACCGTGTTCAGTCAACTGATACTCCACCTGCGAAGGCAGGTTTTCCGGTTTCGGGATCACGTGATGATCCATAAACGGATCGTCCTTGGCATGGATAATCAGCGTGGGTTTGGCTATCTGGTTGAGCAACGGCATGGCGCTACACTGACGATAATAGTCTATAGCATCGGCGAAACCGTGGATTTTGGCGGTGATCAGATCGTCAAAATCGCGGATGCGACGCAGAGATTTCAATTGGGACAGACTTACCGGCAGCGAGCCTGGATAGGCCTCAAGCTTACGCGAGGCATTGGCTTTCAACAGATTGAGCAGGTAGCGCTGATAGACCCGAGAGAATCCCTTGTCCATATGGTAACTACAGGCTTCCAGCACGAAAGGCGCGGAGACGATAACGGCGGCATCAATTGGAATCTCGTTGCCTTCTTTGGCCAGCAGGCAGGCCAGCATGTTGCCACCGAGCGAATAGCCCACCGCTGCGGTCGGCACGCGACCGAACTCACGCTCCAGCCAGTGTAAAAACCAGGTGCCATCTTCTGTTTCGCCCGAATGATAAATGCGGTTCAGACGATTGGGTTCACCGCTGCAGCCGCGAAAATGCATTACCACGCCCAGCCAGCCGCGCTTTTGCGCCGCTTCAATCAGGCCATGTGCGTACGGGCTGTTCAGACTACCTTCCAGACCGTGAAAAACCACCAGGCGCGGTTTGTGTTTCGCCTGTTGCGGATCTTCACTCCACGCCAGATCGACAAAATCACCATCGGGCAATTCCAGACGCTGCCAGTGGGCGTCGAACTTCACCTTGCGGCGAATTAAGCGCGGCAGCATCGTCTGCAGATGGCGGTTACTGATACCGCGCATCGGGCGGAATTCTCGCGAATCGTCGGTAGGTGGGGTCATTTCTGTGGACGTGATTTCAACCATAACACCAGAGCAATTAATAATCGGAAAGAATAACTATACCGCGCACAGCGCGTGCGGGTTAGCCAATATGTGATTTTGTCGCTAGTCAGCAAGCAGGTTACGCGAGAAAAGATGAAAATCGACGTCGGGTTTACGTCGCCACAGGCGAGCTTTACGCGTCCCTGTCGCCATGCTTTCTCCGGTATCTTCAAACATTCCTGACGCTTCAAAGCGGCGAATCAGACTTTTACGCTGGATCGACTGACCAAGGATAACCTCGGTGGCTTCAAGCAGTTGTCCATGGGTAAATGTCTCCGGCAGGCAGTATACGGGCAGTAGCGAGTACATCGTTTTTTGCCGTAAGCGATGCAGTGCCGCCGTAATGATTTTCTCGTGATCGAACGCGAGTGAATGGTTTTTCAACTCGTCAACCGGTACCCAACGGGCGTTACTGACGCTGGCAATATGCGGCGCGCAGTCTACCCAGGCGATTAGCGCAAACCAGGTGACCGTCAGGCTCCAGCCGCGCGGGTCTCGTTCTGGCCCGGAAAAGGTATCCAGTTGTTCAAGCCACGAAGGCGAAACGCCCGTTTTTTCAGTGAGTTTGCGTAGCGCGGTGGCGCGGGTTGAATCATCGTTTTCGATATCAATAAAACCGCCAGGTAATCCCCAACGTCCTTTTTGCGGCTGGTTTGCCCGCTCGACCAGTAATACGCACAGCGCCTGCTGATGCAGGGTAAATAACACGCTATCTACCGTCACCAGAGGTGAAGGGAAGCGGCTGGCGTCGTACTGATTCAGGTAGTCGGCTTCGGTGGTCATAAGGTACTCACGATGATTTGTAACGCTGACAAGTGTACCAGCCCGGCACTGGGGGGCAAGGTTCGTTTTTTATCATTACTTATCAGTGGATTATCTCTTGTTCTAAAAATAATGCATTTTATACTTGCTTAATATGTGTCTCAAGGACATTATTAATTGTGTCGAAGGGACATAATTAAGGGGTGAGAGCGATGAGCGTAAAACTGACATTAACTTTGGACGACCAGACCTACGCAGTTGCCAGTGGTATTTTTCCTGATGGCGCCGGCTGGTTGAAAGTCACTGATGCACTGCCATCGTTTGCTCGCCTGATGCGCATCCGCGCGGTGGCAATGCGAGATATGAACGATTTTATGCTGCTGGCGCAACTGGTTGAGGCGGTCCGTCATCAGACGGATGTACTGGTCAGCCATCTCGACCTCCCCTGGCTGCCGTGGGCGCGTCAGGACAGACATATGGTGGCGGGTGATAGCTTTGCGCTGAAAGTCTTCGCCAGCCAGCTCAATACGCTGCAATTCGATAAGGTGAAGGTGCTCGATCCGCACAGCGACGCGGCGGCGGCAGCTATCAATAATTTTGTGGCGATTTCACAAGAGACTTGCCTGCTGCACAGCGCGACTTTGCAGCGCCAGTTCCAGCAAAAAACGCTAATGCTGGTTGCCCCCGACGCCGGAGCTTTGAAGAAAATTGATGCTGTTGCCAGAGCTGCCGGCGTGGAGGAGTACGCCATCCTGAGCAAAAAACGCGATGTAGCAAGCGGCAAGCTGACGGGATTTTCGTTAATGGCCGGAGACGTCAGGGGCAGGGATATGCTGATTGTTGACGATCTGTGCGACGCAGGCGGTACGTTCATTGGTTCCGCGCAGGTACTACGTGAGGCCGGTGCCCACAGCGTCAGTCTGTATGTCACCCACGGTATTTTTTCTAAGGGCGTCGAACACCTGTTTGCCAACGGCATTGATGCTATCTACACCACCACCTCTTTTGCTGCCCCGACGCTGGAGCATCCGCAGCTTGAGCTTATCGACATTGACGCGATTTACCGCGCCTGAGGGAGATGCTGATTATGAAAATGAACCCAATTCTGGCTATCGACGGCTACAAAGTTTCTCACCGCGTGCAATATCCGCAGGGAACCCGTCGCGTGTATTCCAATTTTACCCCACGCAGCGATCGCTTTTTTTCCTCGCCGTTGGCGGATGGCAAACTGGTATTTTTTGGCCTGCAGGGTTTTTTGCAGTGGTTTTTAGTCGACCTGTTTAATGAGGCGTTTTTTGCCCGTCCGGAAGATGAGGTGGTCAGCGAATATAAACAGGTCATGGACAGCTATCTCGGCAAAGATGCGGTGGCGGTGGATCATATCCGCGCCCTGCATCAGTTGGGCTATCTGCCGTTGCACATCAAAGCGCTGGATGAAGGCAGCAAAGTTCCGATGGCGGTACCGGTCTTAACCATTATCAACACCAAACCCGAGTTTTTCTGGCTGGTGAATTACCTGGAAACCGTGCTGTCGGCAGAGCTGTGGAAAGCGTCAACCAACGCCACCATTGCTCACCACTACCGCAAAATCTGCGCGCGCTGGGCAGAGAAAACCTGTAGCGACCTGGCACACCTTGACTTCCAGTGTCATGACTTTTCCTTTCGCGGCATGTCCGGATTACAGGACACCATGCAGGCGGGCAGTGGGCATTTGTTAAGCTTTAAAGGGACCGACAGTATTCCATCTCTGCTGTACGCCCGCGATTACTACACCGACGGCGAACCCTATTTTATCGGCGCCAGTATTCCGGCTACCGAACACAGCGTGATGTGTATGGGTGAGCGCGAGCATGAGATTGAAACCTTCCGCCGCCTGATTGCCGATCTCTATCCGCAGGGATTTGTATCGATAGTCTCCGATACCTGGGACTACTGGCAGGTGCTGACGGAATACACCCGCGAACTGAAGAACATCATTCTGACCCGTGAAGGGCGGGTGGTATTCCGTCCGGATAGCGGTAATCCGGTTGAGATTCTGTGCGGTACAGGTGCGGATGAGGATACCCGAGCCGATCGTACGGCACAGGAGAAAGGCTCTGTGGAGGTGCTGTGGGAGATATTTGGCGGCACGGTTAACGCTAAAGGCTACAAGGTGCTCGACCCACATGTGGGGCTGATTTATGGCGATTCCATCACCCTTGAGCGGGCGAATGAGATCCTGCGTCGTCTTGAAGCGAAAGGATTTGCCAGTTCAAATGTGGTGTTTGGCGTGGGTTCCTTTACCTATCAGTACAACACGCGTGACACCTTCGGTTTTGCAATGAAAGCGACGTGGGGAGAAGTCGATGGCAAAGGCCGGACGATTTTCAAAGAGCCGAAAACCGATAATGGCTTAAAGCGCTCTGCCCGCGGTTTGCTTCGAGTAGCACGTGATGAGCTGGGGGAATTGCGCCTGCATGATGAACAAACGTGGGAGCAAGAGCAGGAAGGAGAACTGAAAACCCGTTTTCTTAACGGCAAGCTGTTTAACCGTGAACATTTTGAAGATATCCGCCAGCGTCTGGCGATGCAGAGATAATTCAACAAAAATGCCTGATAAGACGCACAAGCGCCTTATCAGGCACTCATGACTATTCGGCCAGCATCTGCTCAAGCTGTTCCTGCGCTTCCAGCCAGGCCATCTCGCACTCTTCCAGTCCGGATTTTGCACTGGCCTGCTGCTGCAGGCATGCGGTGAGTTCGGCTTTGCGGCTTTGGTCATACAGTTCGCTATCGCCGAGTTTTTCTTCCGCCTGCGCCAGCTGTGCGTGCAGTTTCTCCATCTCTTTTTCCAGACGGGTAATCTCTTTACGCAGCGGCTGCGTCAGGGTGCGCAATTCAGCTTCGCGACGCTTCTGGTCTTTACGCGCCTGGGCGCTGTTAACGCTCTCTTTCGCCGGTTCGTCGTTCTGGTTTTCTTGTTTTTGCACATCGCTCAGCCACTGCTGATAATCCTCCAGATCGCCGTCAAACGGCTCGACTTTTTTGTCGTGCACCAGATAGAGGTCATCGGTGGTGGAGCGAATCAGGTGACGGTCGTGCGAGACCACGACCAGCGCGCCTTCGAAATCGATCAACGCTTCGGTCAGCGCCTGGCGCATATCAAGGTCCAGGTGGTTGGTCGGTTCATCAAGCAGGAGCAGGTTCGGGCGCTGCCAGACGATCAACGCCAGCACCAGACGCGCTTTTTCACCACCGGAGAAGCGGCGAGTCTCTTCGCTGACTTTATCGCCCTGGAAGCCGAATCCGCCGAGGTAGTCCCGCAGTTTCTGCTCCAGCTCCTGCGGCGCCATGCGCGCCAGGTGCTGAATAGGCGATTCATCGGCGCGTAAAAACTCCAGCTGGTGCTGCGCGAAGTAGCCCAGCTTGATACCTTTCGCCAGGCCAATCTCGCCGCTAATGGGGGCCAATTCGCCGGCCAGCAGCTTGATCAGCGTCGATTTACCCGCGCCGTTGCGACCGAGCAGGCCGATGCGGGAACCCGGCACCAGATTCAGTTTGATCGAATCGAGAATGACGCGATCGCCGTAGCCAGCGCTGACCTTTTCCATCTTCAGCAGTGGATTCGGCAGGCTTTCTGGTTCACGAAAGCTGAAGTGGAACGGGTTGTCCACGTGTGCCGGGGCAATCAGCTCCATGCGTTCCAGCATTTTGATACGGCTTTGCGCCTGCTTTGCTTTGGTTGCTTTAGCGCGGAAACGATCGATATAGCTTTGCAGATGCGCCACGCGCTCCTGCTGGCTTTCGTACATTGCCTGTTGCTGCGCGAGGCGGGTCGCACGCTGGATTTCAAACGCGCTGTAGTTGCCGGTGTACTCGAACATGGTTTGCTGTTCGATATGAATAATTTTGTCCACCACCGGGTCGAGGAAGTCGCGGTCGTGGGAGATCAATATCAGCGTGCCCTGGTAGCTTTTCAGCCATCTTTCCAGCCAGATTACCGCGTCGAGATCGAGGTGGTTGGTGGGTTCATCGAGCAGCAGCAGGTCTGAACGGCAAATCAGCGCCTGGGCCAGGTTGAGACGCATACGCCAGCCACCGGAAAAGTCGCTGACCGGGCGCTCAAGCTGTTCGTTGGAGAAACCGAGACCATGCAGCAGGCTGGCGGCGCGTGAGCGCACGGTCCAGGCGTCGATGGCATCCAGTTTGCCATGGACGGTGGCAATAGCGTGTCCATCGTTACGTTCGTTGGCATCGTTCAACTGCGCTTCCAGTTGACGATACTCGCGGTCGCCGTCAATCACGTACTCCAGCGCGGGCTGCGGCAATGCTGGCGTTTCCTGATTCACCCACGCAAGCTGCCAGTTTCCCGGATAGGTAAATCCTCCGGCGTCGGCGCTGAGTTCATTTTTCAGCAATGCCAGCAGGGTAGATTTACCACAGCCATTTTTACCTACCAGACCAACTTTCTGCCCTGGATTAATGGTGGCCGTGGCATTGTCCAGCAAGACGCGCACGCCGCGACGAATTTGTAACGATGAGAAAACAATCATAAGGCGCCGTATGTTCAGACTATGTTAATTTATCATTATGATAATGTAATGTGTGGGCCATTTGCCGCACCGAGGCGCAATGGTAGCCCAAAACGTCGAAAATAGACAAAAGACAAAACCGGGAGGGGGATGATGTTCCAGCCAGCGAAAGTCTTGCTGCTGTATGCCCATCCGGAATCTCAGGACTCGGTTGCGAACCGGGTTCTGCTTAAACCGGCCATGCAGCTCAGCAATGTTACCGTGCACGACCTGTACGCGCACTATCCTGATTTTTTTATCGACATTCCGCATGAGCAGGCGCTGCTGCGTGAGCATGATGTGATTGTTTTTCAGCATCCGCTTTACACCTATAGCTGTCCGGCGCTGTTAAAGGAGTGGCTTGACCGTGTACTGAGCCGCGGATTTGCCAGCGGCCCCGGAGGGAATCAACTGGCGGGAAAGTACTGGCGGAGCGTTATCACGACCGGAGAACCGGAAAGCGCCTATCGCTATGACGCGCTAAACCGTTATCCAATGAGCGATGTACTGCGTCCTTTTGAGCTAACGGCCGGTATGTGCCGCATGCACTGGATGAGCCCTATTATCGTCTACTGGGCCAGGCGGCAAACGAAGCAGGAGCTGGACAGCCATGCGAAAGCGTATGGTGACTGGCTGGCGAATCCGATCCCTGTGGGAGGCCGCTGATGGAAGGTTCTGATTTATTGACGGCGGGAGTGTTGTTCCTCTTCGCGGCGGTGGCGGCAGTTCCCCTGGCCTCAAAGCTGGGTATCGGTCCGGTGCTGGGTTACTTGCTGGCGGGTATTGCTATCGGCCCGTGGGGATTAGGATTCATCAGCGATGTGGATGAAATTCTGCACTTTTCCGAGCTGGGTGTGGTCTTTTTGATGTTCATCATTGGGCTGGAACTTAACCCTGCCAAGTTATGGCAGTTGCGGCGTTCAATTTTTGGCGTCGGCGCCGCGCAGGTAATGCTGAGTGCAGTAGTGCTGGCAGGATTATTGATGCTCACTGCGTTCTCCTGGCAGGCGGCAGTGGTTGGCGGCATTGGTCTGGCGATGTCATCGACCGCCATGGCGCTACAGTTGATGCGCGAAAAAGGCATGAACCGCAGTGAATCCGGACAACTGGGTTTTTCGGTGCTGCTGTTTCAGGATTTGGCGGTGATCCCTGCGTTGGCGCTGGTTCCGCTGCTGGCGGGTTCTGCTGACGAACATTTTGACTGGATCAAAGTGGGAATGAAGGTGCTGGCCTTTGCCGGCATGCTGATTGGCGGGCGCTATTTGCTGCGTCCGGTTTTCCGCTTTATTGCGGATTCTGGCGTGCGGGAAGTATTTACCGCCGCGACGCTGTTGCTGGTGCTGGGTTCGGCTTTATTTATGGATGCGCTGGGGCTGTCGATGGCGTTGGGAACGTTTATCGCGGGCGTGCTGCTGGCGGAAAGCGAATACCGACATGAGCTGGAAACGGCAATCGATCCGTTTAAAGGCCTGCTGCTCGGCCTGTTTTTTATCTCCGTAGGCATGTCACTCAATCTTGGCGTGCTCTATACCCATATTCTGTGGGTGGCGGCGAGCGTGATAGTACTGGTGGTTGTAAAAATGCTGGTGCTGTATGTGCTGGCGCGTCTTAACGGCATGAGAAGCTCAGAACGGATGCAGTTTGCCGGGGTTTTGAGTCAGGGCGGTGAATTCGCTTTCGTGCTGTTTTCAACGGCATCCTCGCAACGGCTGTTTCAGGGCGACCAAATGGCGTTGCTGCTGGTGACCGTCACGCTGTCGATGATGACCACGCCGCTGGTGATGAAGCTGATCGACAAATGGCTCTCCCGTCAGTTTAACGGTACGGATGAAGAAGATGAAAAACCCTGGGTAGAAGATGATAAACCGCAGGTGATTGTGGTGGGGTTTGGGCGCTTTGGTCAGGTTATTGGTCGCCTGTTGATGGCCAATAAAATGCGGATTACCGTTCTGGAGCGGGATATCAGCGCGGTGAATTTGATGCGTAAATATGGCTATAAGGTTTACTACGGTGATGCCACGCAGGTGGATCTGTTGCGTTCTGCGGGTGCGGAGGCGGCACAGTCTATTGTTATTACCTGTAATGAGCCTGAAGACACCATGAAACTGGTGGAACTGTGCCAACAGTATTTTCCGCATTTGCATATTCTTGCGCGTGCGCGCGGACGTGTAGAGGCGCATGAGTTATTACAAGCTGGTGTGACGCAGTTTTCCCGCGAAACGTTCTCCAGTGCGCTGGAGTTGGGGCGTAAAACGCTGGTTACACTGGGGATGCATCCGCACCAGGCTCAGCGCGCTCAGCTGCATTTTCGTCGGCTGGATATGCGCATGCTGCGGGAGCTGATCCCCATGCATACGGATACCGTACAAATCTCTCGAGCCAGGGAAGCCCGGCGCGAGCTGGAGGAAATTTTCCAACGAGAGATGCAGCAAGAGCGGCGTCAGCTGGATGGCTGGGATGAATTTGAGTAGAGGTAATCATGGCAATTCGTAAACGTTTTATTGCAGGCGCAAAATGTCCGTCCTGCCAGGCGCAGGATACGCTGGCAATGTGGCGCGAAAATAATATCGATATTGTTGAGTGTGTTAAGTGCGGCCATCAGATGCGGGAAGCGGATAAAGAGGCGCGCGAGCACGTTCGCAAAGAAGAGCAAGTGATCGGGATTTTTCATCCGGACTAGCGATATGGCGCAGCTTTTTTTAAGCTAGAGGGTACACGGGTGCAGAATTCCGCTACAATCTGCGCCACTATTCTTTCCATGCTCAGGAGATATCATGAAAGTAGCAAAGGACCTGGTGGTCAGCCTGGCCTATCAGGTACGTACAGAAGACGGTGTGTTGGTTGATGAGTCTCCGGTGAGTGCACCGCTGGACTACCTGCATGGTCACGGTTCCCTGATTTCTGGCCTGGAAACAGCGCTGGACGGTCATGAAGTTGGCGACAAATTCGATGTTGCTGTTGGCGCAAACGACGCATACGGTCAGTACGACGAAAACCTGGTGCAGCGCGTTCCTAAAGACGTCTTCATGGGCGTTGACGAACTGCAGGTTGGCATGCGTTTCCTGGCTGAAACTGACCAGGGTCCAGTACCGGTAGAAATTACCGAAGTGGAAGACGATCACGTTGTAGTTGATGGTAACCACATGCTGGCTGGCCAGAACCTGAAATTCAACGTAGAAGTTGTTGCTATCCGCGAAGCGACCGAAGAAGAACTGGCTCACGGCCACGTTCACGGCGCGCACGGTCACGACCACGATCATGACCACGGTCATGACGGTTGCTGCGGTGGTCATGGCCACGGTCACGACCATGGTCACGAGCACGGCGGCGAAGGCTGCTGCGGCGGTGGCGGTAAAGGTAACGGCGGCGGCTGCGGTTGCCACTGATCGGTATGATTGCCTGATGGCGCTACGCTTATCAGGCCTACCGTAGGCCGGATAAGACGTTTACGTCGTCATCCGGCACAAAAAGCGGGGATATCCCCGCTTTTTTTACGTCTCAATAATGTGGCGGCGGGGTCTCTTCAGACTGCGACGCAATGTGGGACGGCTGCGTTGCTTTGAGCTTTTCTGTCAGTAAACGCAGATGGTCGCGGAGTTTGGCCATTTCCAGTTCATGCGCGGTCACCGTCACGTTGAGCTCTTCAATGGTTATCTCCTGAAATGCCAGGCGACTTTCCAGTTCAGCCAGGCGAGTTTCCATTGTTGTATCCTGCATGATTCACCTCTTTCTTTTTTCTCCGGCAGATCGCGGACTGCGGCGAATTCTACTTAACTTTGCCTGTTTGCACAGCACTCAATCTTCGGTCACGAAACTAATTTAAACAAAAAGAGTCTGAAATGTGGTGATAATAGGGCGTGCCCGTATGTTGATTTGTTCTACAACGCTTTATAGTACATTTTTGTTTTAGCTAACCCTGGGGTGAGATGCCCCGGCCCTGGAGATATGGATGAAATCACTGTTTAAAGTAACGCTGCTGGCGACCACAATGGCTGTTGCTCTGCATGCCCCGATCACCTTCGCTGCTGATGCTGCGAAACCAGCCGCTACTGCTGACAGCAAAGCAGCATTCAAGAATGACGACCAAAAAGCCGCTTACGCGCTGGGCGCGTCCCTGGGTCGTTATATGGAAAACTCTCTGAAAGAGCAGGAAAAACTGGGCATCAAACTGGATAAAGATCAGCTGATCGCTGGCGTTCAGGATGCGTTTGCAGACAAGAGCAAGCTGTCTGACCAGGAAATCGAACAAACTCTGCAGGCGTTTGAAGCGCGCGTGAAGAGCTCCGCTCAGGCGAAAATGGAAAAAGACGCGGCTGATAACGAAGCCAAAGGTAAAGTTTACCGCGAGAAATTTGCTAAAGAGAAAGGCGTTAAAACCTCTGCTACTGGCCTGGTCTACAAAGTAGAGAAAGAAGGTACTGGCGCTGCGCCGAAAGACAGCGATACCGTGGTAGTCAACTACAAAGGTACGCTGATTGATGGTAAAGAGTTTGATAACTCTTATACCCGCGGTGAGCCGCTCTCTTTCCGTCTTGACGGGGTAATCCCGGGCTGGACTGAAGGCCTGAAAAACATCAAGAAAGGCGGCAAAATCCAGCTGGTTATCCCACCGGATCTGGCTTACGGCAAAACTGGCGTACCGGGCATTCCGGCCAACTCTACGCTGGTCTTTGATGTTGAACTGTTAGACATCAAACCGGCGCCGAAGGCCGATGCGCAGCCAGATGCTGCACCGGCAGATAAAGCTGCAGACAGCAGCAAAAAATAAGTGACCAGAAACCGCCGCCCACAGGGCGGCGGTTTTTTATTATCGACAGGATATAATTAATACTGGAAAGCGCCTTGTGCGCTGTATTACTTTAGATGCCCCTATAATAGTGATGAGCCTGCCCTGACAACATAACGACAGGCTCCTGAAAAGGAGTGCTTTTTTTCATGTCCAGGTCGCTTTTAACCAACGAAACCAGTGAGCTAGATTTACTGGATCAACGTCCTTTCGATCAAACTGACTTCGATATCCTCAAATCCTACGAAGCGGTTGTGGACGGGTTGGCGATGCTCATTGGTTCCCATTGTGAAATCGTATTGCACTCTTTGCAGGATTTGAAATGCTCGGCTATCCGCATTGCTAACGGTGAACACACGGGCCGCAAAATTGGCTCGCCGATTACCGACCTTGCATTGCGTATGCTGCATGATATGACGGGTGCGGATAGCAGCGTGTCGAAGTGTTACTTCACACGTGCGAAAAGCGGTGTCTTGATGAAGTCGGTGACGATTGCTATTCGCAACCGTGAGCATCGCGTGATTGGTCTGCTGTGCATCAATATGAACCTTGATGTCCCATTCTCGCAGATAATGAATACCTTTATCCCACCGGAAACCCCGGAAGTGGGTTCTGCCGTCAACTTCGCTTCTTCGGTGGAAGACCTGGTTACCCAAACGCTGGAATTCACGATCGAAGAAGTGAACGCCGATCGCAATGTTTCCAACAACGCCAAGAATCGTCAGATTGTCCTGAATCTGTATGAGAAAGGTATCTTCGATATTAAAGATGCCATCAACCAGGTTGCCGATCGGCTGAACATCTCCAAGCACACGGTCTACCTCTATATTCGTCAGTTCAAAAGCGGCGATTTCCAGGGGCAAGACAAGTAATGCGTTTTGCCATCATGGTGACGGGGCCGGCTTATGGTACGCAGCAGGCGAGCAGCGCGTTGCAATTTGCTCATGCGCTACTCAAAGAAGGGCATGAGCTAAGTAGCGTCTTTTTCTATCGTGAAGGTGTGTATAACGCCAACTTACTGACTTCGCCTGCCAGTGATGAATACGATCTGGTACGGGCCTGGCAACAGCTGAACCAGCAGCATGGCGTGACGCTGAATATTTGCGTGGCGGCGGCGTTGCGTCGCGGCGTAGTCGATGAAACTGAAGCGAAACGTCTGGGCCTGGCAGGCGCTAATTTACAATCAGGTTTTAACCTCAGCGGGCTGGGTTCGCTGGCTGAGGCGTCCCTGACCTGCGATCGCGTGGTGCAGTTTTAATGAAACGTGTTGCTTTTGTCTTTTCTACCGTGCCGCACGGCAGCGCGTCTGGCCGTGAAGGATTAGATGCCTTGCTGGCGACATCGGCATTAACGGAAGACCTCGGCGTATTTTTTATCGGCGATGGCGTTTTTCAAATCCTTCAGGGACAACAGCCGGATGTTGTGTTGGCGCGAGACTACATCGCAACCTTCAAACTGTTGGGATTGTACGATATTGAGCAATGTTGGCTTTGCGCCGCCTCTTTACGCGAGCGGGGTCTTCAGCAGGGTGTTAATTTTGTGGTCGATGCGACAGCGTTAGAACCGGAAGATTTACGCCGTGAGCTAGGCAACTATGACGTCATTTTAAGGTTTTGAGATACTCATGCTGCACACATTACATCGCTCTGCGTGGCTTACCGATTTCTCCTCTCTTCTCCGCCTGATTGATAAAGACGATGAACTTTTATTGCTCCAAGATGGCGTGACCGCGGCAGTAGAAGGAAGCCGTTTCCTTGAAAGTCTGCAAAATGCCTCCATTAAGGTCTATGTACTGGAAGAAGACATTCAAGCTCGCGGCTTATGTGGTCAAATTTCAGACAGTGTCGTCAGGGTTAGCTATACTGACTTCGTCAGACTTACGGTGAAGCACCCCAGCCAGATGTCCTGGTAATTGTGGGATCGTTGTATATTTCTTGACACCTTTTCGACACCGACCTAAAATTCTGCGTCCTCATATTGTATGAGGTCGTTTTATTACGTGTTTACGAAGCGAAAGCTACAACCAGGAGCTATTTAATGGCAACAGTTAACCATCTGGTACGCAAACCACGCGCACGCAAAGTTGCAAAGAGCAACGTGCCTGCACTGGAAGCATGCCCGCAGAAACGTGGTGTATGTACTCGTGTATATACCACCACTCCTAAAAAACCAAACTCCGCACTGCGTAAAGTATGCCGTGTGCGTTTGACTAACGGTTTTGAAGTGACTTCCTACATCGGTGGTGAAGGTCACAACCTGCAGGAGCACTCCGTGATCCTGATCCGTGGCGGTCGTGTAAAAGACCTCCCGGGTGTTCGTTACCACACCGTTCGCGGTGCGCTTGACTGCTCCGGCGTTAAAGACCGTAAGCAATCACGCTCCAAGTATGGCGTGAAACGTCCTAAGGCTTAATGGTTCTCCGTTAAGTAAGGCCAAACGTTTTATATTAATGTCAAACTAAACTCGTAGAGTTTTGGACAATCCTGAATTAACAACGGAGTATACCCATGCCACGTCGTCGCGTCATTGGTCAGCGTAAAATTCTGCCGGATCCTAAGTTCGGATCAGAGCTGCTGGCTAAATTTGTAAATATCCTGATGGTAGATGGTAAAAAATCTACTGCAGAAACCATCGTATACAGCGCGCTGGAGACCCTGGCTCAGCGTTCTGGTAAAGATGGCCTGGAAGCTTTTGAAGTAGCCCTTGAAAACGTGCGTCCGACTGTCGAAGTTAAGTCTCGCCGCGTTGGTGGTTCTACTTATCAGGTTCCAGTTGAAGTCCGTCCGGTTCGTCGTAATGCCCTGGCAATGCGTTGGATCGTTGAAGCTGCTCGTAAACGCGGTGATAAATCCATGGCTCTGCGCCTGGCGAACGAACTTTCTGATGCTGCAGAAAACAAAGGTACTGCAGTTAAGAAACGTGAAGACGTTCACCGTATGGCAGAAGCCAACAAGGCGTTCGCACACTACCGTTGGTAATCCCTTCGGAGTTTTAGTCACCAGGCGGGCGCTTCTAGTAAGCAGCCCGCTTTGGGCTACTTAAATTGAACGCCTAAAAGATAAACGAGGAATCAAATGGCTCGTACAACACCCATCGCGCGCTACCGTAACATCGGTATCAGTGCGCACATCGACGCCGGTAAAACCACTACTACCGAACGTATTCTGTTCTACACCGGTGTAAACCACAAAATCGGTGAAGTTCATGACGGCGCAGCCACCATGGACTGGATGGAACAGGAGCAGGAGCGTGGTATTACTATCACCTCCGCAGCGACTACTGCATTCTGGTCTGGTATGGCTAAGCAGTATGAACCGCATCGCGTAAACATCATCGACACCCCGGGGCACGTTGACTTCACTATCGAAGTAGAACGTTCCATGCGTGTGCTTGATGGTGCAGTAATGGTTTACTGCGCAGTTGGTGGTGTTCAGCCTCAGTCTGAAACCGTATGGCGTCAGGCAAACAAATATAAAGTTCCACGCATTGCGTTCGTTAACAAAATGGACCGTATGGGTGCGAACTTCCTGAAAGTTGTTGGTCAGATCAAAACCCGTCTGGGCGCGAACCCTGTTCCGCTGCAGCTGGCAATTGGCGCTGAAGAAGCGTTCACCGGTGTTGTTGACCTGGTGAAAATGAAAGCCATCAACTGGAACGAAGAAGATGCAGGCGTAACCTTCACTTATGAAGATATCCCGGCTGACATGCAGGAACTGGCTGAAGAATGGCACCAGAACCTGATCGAGTCCGCTGCAGAAGCTTCAGAAGAGCTGATGGAGAAATACCTGGGTGGTGAAGAACTGACTGAAGAAGAGATCAAAAAAGCTCTGCGTCAGCGCGTTCTGAACAACGAAATCATCCTGGTAACCTGTGGTTCTGCGTTCAAGAACAAAGGTGTTCAGGCGATGCTGGATGCGGTAATTGATTACCTGCCATCCCCAGTCGACGTACCTGCGATCAACGGTATTCTGGACGACGGTAAAGATACTCCGGCTGAGCGTCACGCTAGCGATGATGAGCCGTTTGCTGCTCTGGCATTCAAAATCGCTACCGACCCGTTCGTGGGTAACCTGACCTTCTTCCGCGTGTACTCTGGTGTGGTTAACTCCGGTGACACCATCCTGAACTCAGTGAAAACTGCACGCGAGCGTTTTGGCCGTATCGTACAGATGCACGCTAACAAACGTGAAGAGATCAAAGAAGTTCGCGCGGGCGATATCGCTGCTGCTATCGGTCTGAAAGACGTGACCACTGGTGACACTCTGTGTGACCCGGATCACCCGATCATTCTGGAACGTATGGAATTCCCTGAGCCGGTAATTTCCATCGCGGTAGAACCGAAAACCAAAGCTGACCAGGAAAAAATGGGTCTGGCTCTGGGCCGTCTGGCTAAAGAAGACCCGTCATTCCGCGTTTGGACTGACGAAGAATCTAACCAGACCATTATCGCCGGTATGGGTGAGCTGCACCTCGACATCATCGTTGACCGTATGAAGCGTGAATTCAACGTTGAAGCGAACGTCGGTAAACCTCAGGTTGCTTACCGTGAAGCGATTCGCGCGAAAGTTACCGATATCGAAGGTAAACACGCTAAGCAGTCTGGTGGTCGCGGTCAGTACGGTCATGTTGTTATCGACATGTACCCGCTGGAGCCGGGTTCAAACCCGAAAGGCTACGAGTTCATCAACGACATCAAAGGTGGTGTAATTCCTGGCGAATACATCCCGGCCGTTGATAAAGGCATCCAGGAACAGCTGAAATCCGGCCCACTGGCTGGTTACCCGGTTGTTGATCTGGGCGTGCGTCTGCACTTCGGTTCTTACCATGACGTTGACTCCTCTGAGCTGGCGTTTAAACTGGCCGCTTCTATCGCCTTCAAAGATGGCTTTAAGAAAGCGAAACCAGTTCTGCTTGAGCCTATCATGAAGGTTGAAGTAGAGACTCCGGAAGAGAACACCGGTGACGTAATCGGTGACTTGAGCCGTCGTCGTGGTATGCTTCGTGGTCAGGAATCCAACGTCACTGGCGTTGTTATCCATGCTGAAGTTCCGCTGTCTGAAATGTTCGGATATGCAACCCAGCTGCGTTCTTTGACCAAAGGCCGTGCTTCTTACTCCATGGAGTTCCTGAAGTACGACGATGCGCCGAACAACGTTGCTCAGGCCGTTATTGAAGCCCGTGGTAAATAATCCACAGGATTAAAACCTAAGTCCCGTGCTCTCTCCAAAGGGGAGAGCACTATAGTAAGGAATATAGCCGTGTCTAAAGAAAAATTTGAACGTACAAAACCGCACGTTAACGTCGGCACCATCGGCCACGTTGACCACGGTAAAACTACCCTGACCGCTGCAATCACTACCGTACTGGCTAAAACCTACGGCGGTGCTGCTCGTGCATTCGACCAGATCGATAACGCGCCGGAAGAAAAAGCTCGTGGTATCACCATCAACACTTCTCACGTTGAATATGACACCCCGACTCGCCACTACGCACACGTAGACTGCCCGGGCCACGCCGACTATGTTAAAAACATGATCACCGGTGCTGCGCAGATGGACGGCGCGATCCTGGTTGTTGCTGCGACTGACGGCCCGATGCCGCAGACTCGTGAGCACATCCTGCTGGGTCGTCAGGTAGGCGTTCCGTACATCATCGTGTTCCTGAACAAATGCGACATGGTTGATGACGAAGAGCTGCTGGAACTGGTAGAAATGGAAGTTCGTGAACTTCTGTCTCAGTACGATTTCCCGGGCGACGACACTCCGATCGTTCGTGGTTCTGCTCTGAAAGCGCTGGAAGGCGAAGCAGAGTGGGAAGCGAAAATCATCGAACTGGCTGGCTTCCTGGATTCTTACATCCCAGAACCAGAGCGTGCGATTGACAAGCCGTTCCTGCTGCCTATCGAAGACGTATTCTCCATCTCCGGTCGTGGTACCGTTGTTACCGGTCGTGTAGAGCGCGGTATCATCAAAGTTGGTGAAGAAGTTGAAATCGTTGGTATCAAAGAGACTGCTAAGTCTACCTGTACTGGCGTTGAAATGTTCCGCAAACTGCTGGACGAAGGCCGTGCTGGTGAGAACGTTGGTGTTCTGCTGCGTGGTATCAAACGTGAAGAAATCGAACGTGGTCAGGTACTGGCTAAGCCGGGCTCTATCAAGCCGCACACCAAGTTCGAATCTGAAGTGTACATTCTGTCCAAAGACGAAGGCGGCCGTCATACTCCGTTCTTCAAAGGCTACCGTCCGCAGTTCTACTTCCGTACTACTGACGTGACTGGTACCATCGAACTGCCGGAAGGCGTTGAGATGGTAATGCCGGGCGACAACATCAAAATGGTTGTTACCCTGATCCACCCAATCGCGATGGACGACGGTCTGCGTTTCGCAATCCGTGAAGGCGGCCGTACTGTTGGTGCGGGCGTTGTTGCTAAAGTAATGAGCTAATTATTAGTTAATTAGCTTTGAGCTTAAAAAGGGCGCTTCGGCGCCCTTTTTGCTGCCTGCTATTTAGCGATTGTCATATTTATTCGCATTTTTTATTCATTCTCCCGCCGCGTAAATAGCGTTGTGCTATTGTAATCATAACTATTCTCATTTACACTTTGCGCAGAAATTGAACGGGAGCGATCATGTACGTTTGTTTGTGTAATGCGATAAGTGATAAAAAAATACGTCAGGCTGTTCGCCAGTTTCATCCTCAGTCCTTTCAACAATTACGTAAATTTATTCCTGTTGGAAATCAATGTGGTAAGTGTATTCGTGCCGCCCGCGAAGTCATGCAGGATGAATTAACGCAAATGCCAGAATTTAAAGAGATCGCCTAAGTCACACTCTTTTTTTTGACATCCCTGTAGCCCCATCTACGCTCTAATAGTGGAAGCGGAGGGACTATAAAATGAAAGGTGATGTTAAAATCATAAATTATCTCAATAAACTATTGGGAAATGAGCTTGTCGCAATCAACCAGTATTTTCTCCATGCCCGTATGTTTAAAAACTGGGGACTGACTCGCCTCAATGATGTTGAGTACCATGAATCTATCGATGAGATGAAGCACGCTGATAAATACATTGAGCGTATTTTATTTTTAGAAGGGCTCCCAAACTTACAGGACCTCGGTAAGTTGGGTATAGGCGAAGACGTTGAAGAGATGCTGCAATCCGATCTTCGACTGGAACTCGATGGTGCTAAAGACTTACGTGAAGCCATTGCCTATGCCGATAGCGTTCATGACTATGTCAGCCGGGATATGATGATCGAGATCCTGACTGAAGAAGAAGGGCATATTGACTGGCTCGAAACAGAGCTGGACCTGATTGCAAAACTTGGCTTGCAAAACTATCTGCAATCGCAAATTAAAGTCAGCGACTAACTGCCCTGTATCATACTTACCAGGCCAATGACAAAACCCGCAGCCGCCAGATATGGCCCAAATGGCAGCGGGTTTTTTAGTACCTGTCTCCCGCACCGGACGCAGGAAATCCCGGTGAGGCAACAGGCCATGCCTGCGGCAAGTAAAACCAACAGTGGTAATGATTCCCAGCGATGCCATGCGCCTAGCGCGGCAAGAAATTTGACATCACCAAAGCCTAACCCTTCCTGACGGCATATCAGACGATACCCCCAGTAGAACAAAGCAAATACCCCATACCCCGCTACGGCACCCCAAAGCGCGTCGGATAACTGCGCCGGTCTGCAGCACTGATGATAAATAAGACCGCCCCACAAAAGAGGGCAGGTAAATTTGTCGGGCAGCAGTCCGGTACGTAGGTCATGGACTAAGAGCAACCCTGATAGCGAAACATAAATCAGCAGAAAGGGAAAATCGATGTACATGGGCAAGCCTCATCTGGCAAAGCGTTTACCCTCGGGTAAACCCGGCGGCTCTACAAGTCCGGGATGTGGGTTATGTTTGCTCCCTTCCAGGGAAAACGCGTTGCACCACAGGACATACAATCAGAGTGGAAGGGGACCCGCATTTGTGAACGAGTGATTAATTTCTACGCGGCACTTGCTTAAGACTGAGATTTACGTATAATGCGCGGGCTTGTCTAATATTGACAGCGGTTCGATATGAGCCACCGGTACTGCGAAAGCAATACCAGACAATGTTCCCAATCGGGGAACTCTGTAAGAACGGTTACACTCTCCCATCAATCGTAATGGGTTTGAGGAGTAACTATTTCGTCTATAAAATAATTGGAGCTCTGGTCTCATGCAGAACCAAAGAATCCGTATCCGTTTGAAAGCGTTTGATCATCGTCTGATCGATCAATCAACCGCGGAAATCGTCGAGACTGCCAAGCGCACTGGTGCGCAGGTTCGTGGTCCGATCCCGCTGCCGACCCGCAAAGAGCGTTTCACCGTTCTGATCTCCCCGCACGTCAACAAAGACGCGCGTGATCAGTACGAGATCCGTACTCACAAGCGTCTGGTTGACATCGTTGAGCCAACTGAAAAAACCGTTGATGCTCTGATGCGTCTGGACCTGGCTGCCGGTGTAGACGTGCAGATCAGCCTGGGTTAATCAGGTCATCGAGCGATTGAGAGGTTGATACAATGATTGGTTTAGTCGGTAAAAAAGTGGGTATGACCCGCATCTTCACTGAAGATGGCGTATCTATCCCAGTAACCGTTATCGAAGTTGAAGCAAACCGCGTTACTCAGGTTAAAGATCTGGCTAACGATGGCTATCGCGCTGTTCAGGTTACCACCGGTGCTAAAAAAGCTAACCGCGTAACTAAGCCGGAAGCTGGCCACTTTGCTAAAGCTGGCGTAGAAGCTGGCCGCGGCCTGTGGGAGTTCCGTCTGGCAGATGGTGAAGAATACACCGTTGGTCAGAACATTAGCGTTGAACTGTTTGCTGACGTTAAAAAAGTTGACGTAACCGGTACCTCTAAAGGTAAAGGTTTCGCTGGTACCGTTAAGCGCTGGAACTTCCGTACCCAGGACGCTACTCACGGTAACTCCTTGTCTCACCGCGTTCCGGGTTCTATCGGTCAGAACCAGACTCCGGGCAAAGTGTTCAAAGGCAAGAAAATGGCAGGTCAGCTGGGCAACGAACGTGTAACCGTTCAGAGCCTGGACGTAGTACGTGTTGACGCTGAGCGCAACCTGCTGCTGGTTAAAGGTGGTGTTCCGGGTGCGACCGGTTGCGACCTGATCGTTAAACCAGCTGTGAAGGCGTAAGGGGATAGCAATGGAATTAGTATTGAAAGACGCGCAGAGCGCGCTGACTGTTTCCGAAACTACCTTCGGTCGTGATTTCAACGAAGCGCTGGTTCACCAGGTTGTTGTTGCTTATGCAGCTGGTGCTCGTCAGGGTACTCGTGCTCAGAAGACTCGTGCTGAAGTAACTGGTTCAGGCAAAAAGCCGTGGCGCCAGAAAGGTACCGGCCGTGCGCGTTCAGGTTCTATCAAGAGCCCGATCTGGCGTTCAGGTGGCGTGACCTTCGCTGCTCGTCCACAGGACCACAGTCAAAAAGTTAACAAAAAGATGTACCGCGGCGCGCTGAAAAGCATTCTGTCCGAACTGGTACGTCAGGATCGTCTGATCGTTGTCGAATCATTCTCTGTAGAAGCGCCTAAAACTAAGCTGCTGGCACAGAAACTGAAAGACATGGCTCTGGAAGATGTGCTGATCATCACCGGTGAGCTGGACGAAAACCTGTTCCTGGCTGCGCGCAACCTGCACAAGGTTGACGTACGCGATGCAACTGGTATCGACCCGGTTAGCCTGATCGCCTTCGACAAAGTCGTAATGACTGCTGATGCTGTTAAGCAAGTTGAGGAGATGCTGGCATGATTCGTGAAGAACGTCTGCTGAAAGTGCTGCGCGCACCGCACGTTTCTGAAAAAGCGTCTACTGCGATGGAAAAAACTAACACCATCGTTCTCAAAGTTGCTAAAGACGCGACCAAAGCAGAAATCAAAGCTGCTGTGCAGAAACTGTTTGAAGTCGAAGTCGAAGTCGTTAACACCCTGGTAGTTAAAGGGAAAGTTAAACGTCACGGACAGCGTATCGGTCGTCGTAGCGACTGGAAAAAAGCTTACGTCACCCTGAAGGAAGGCCAGAATCTGGACTTCGTCGGCGGCGCTGAGTAAGTCGGAGGAGTAATACAATGGCAGTTGTTAAATGTAAACCGACATCTCCGGGTCGTCGCCACGTTGTTAAAGTGGTCAACCCAGAGCTGCACAAGGGCAAACCTTTTGCTCCGCTGGTTGAAAAAAACAGCAAATCCGGTGGTCGTAACAACAATGGCCGCATCACCACTCGTCACATCGGTGGTGGTCACAAGCAGGCTTATCGTATTGTTGACTTCAAACGCAACAAAGACGGTATCCCGGCAGTTGTTGAACGTCTTGAGTACGATCCGAACCGCTCCGCGAACATCGCGCTGGTTCTGTACAAAGACGGTGAACGCCGTTACATCCTGGCCCCTAAAGGCCTGAAAGCTGGCGACCAGATTCAATCTGGCGTTGATGCTGCAATCAAAGCAGGTAACACCCTGCCGATGCGCAATATCCCGGTTGGTTCTACCGTTCATAACGTAGAAATGAAACCAGGTAAAGGCGGTCAGCTGGCACGTTCCGCTGGTACTTACGTTCAGATCGTTGCTCGTGATGGTGCTTATGTCACCCTGCGTCTGCGTTCTGGTGAAATGCGTAAAGTAGAAGCAGACTGCCGTGCAACTCTGGGCGAAGTTGGCAATGCTGAGCATATGCTGCGCGTTCTGGGTAAAGCAGGTGCTGCACGCTGGCGTGGTGTTCGTCCTACCGTTCGCGGTACTGCGATGAACCCAGTCGACCACCCACATGGTGGTGGTGAAGGTCGTAACTTTGGTAAGCACCCGGTAACTCCGTGGGGCGTTCAGACCAAAGGTAAGAAGACCCGCAGCAACAAGCGTACTGATAAATTCATCGTACGTCGCCGTAGCAAATAATTTTAGAGGATAAGCCATGCCACGTTCTCTCAAGAAAGGTCCTTTTATTGACCTGCACTTGCTGAAGAAGGTAGAGAAAGCGGTGGAAAGCGGAGACAAGAAGCCCCTGCGCACTTGGTCCCGTCGTTCAACGATCTTTCCTAACATGATCGGTTTGACCATCGCTGTCCATAATGGTCGTCAGCACGTTCCGGTATTTGTTTCCGACGAAATGGTCGGTCACAAACTGGGTGAATTCGCACCGACTCGTACTTATCGCGGCCACGCTGCTGATAAAAAAGCGAAGAAGAAATAAGGTAGGAGGAAGAGATGGAAACTTTAGCTCAACATCGCCATGCTCGTTCTTCTGCTCAGAAGGTTCGCCTTGTTGCAGACCTGATTCGCGGTAAGAAAGTGTCGCAGGCTCTGGATATTCTGACCTACACCAATAAGAAAGCGGCTGTACTGGTTAAGAAAGTCCTGGAATCTGCCATTGCTAACGCTGAACACAACGATGGCGCTGACATTGACGATCTGAAAGTTACGAAAATTTTCGTAGACGAAGGCCCGAGCATGAAGCGCATTATGCCGCGTGCAAAAGGTCGTGCAGATCGCATCCTGAAGCGCACCAGCCACATTACTGTGGTTGTGTCCGATCGCTGAGACTCTGGAGACTAGCAATGGGTCAGAAAGTACATCCTAATGGTATTCGCCTGGGTATTGTAAAACCATGGAACTCAACCTGGTTTGCGAACACCAAAGAATTCGCTGACAACCTGGACAGCGATTTTAAAGTACGTCAGTACCTGACTAAGGAACTGGCTAAAGCGTCTGTATCTCGTATCGTTATCGAGCGTCCGGCTAAGAGCATCCGTGTGACCATTCACACCGCTCGCCCGGGTATCGTTATCGGTAAGAAAGGCGAAGACGTAGAAAAACTGCGCAAAGTCGTAGCGGATATTGCTGGCGTTCCTGCTCAGATCAATATCGCCGAAGTGCGTAAGCCTGAACTGGACGCAAAATTGGTTGCTGACAGCATCACTTCTCAGCTGGAACGTCGCGTTATGTTCCGTCGTGCTATGAAGCGTGCTGTACAGAACGCAATGCGTCTGGGCGCTAAAGGTATCAAAGTTGAAGTTAGTGGCCGTCTGGGCGGCGCGGAAATCGCACGTACCGAATGGTACCGCGAAGGTCGCGTACCTCTGCACACTCTGCGTGCTGACATCGACTACAACACCTCTGAAGCGCACACCACTTACGGTGTAATCGGCGTTAAAGTGTGGATCTTCAAAGGCGAGATCCTGGGTGGTATGGCTGCTGTTGAACAACCGGAAAAACCGGCTGCGCAACCTAAAAAGCAGCAGCGTAAAGGCCGTAAATAAGGAGCGTCGCTGATGTTACAACCAAAGCGTACAAAATTCCGTAAAATGCACAAAGGCCGTAACCGCGGTCTGGCTGCTGGCGCGGATGTTAGCTTCGGCAGCTTCGGTCTGAAAGCTGTTGGCCGTGGTCGTCTGACTGCCCGTCAGATCGAAGCAGCACGTCGTGCTATGACCCGTGCAGTTAAGCGTCAAGGTAAGATCTGGATCCGTGTATTCCCGGACAAACCGATCACTGAAAAGCCGCTGGCAGTGCGTATGGGTAAAGGTAAAGGTAACGTGGAGTATTGGGTTGCCTTGATTCAGCCGGGTAAAGTCCTGTATGAAATGGACGGCGTACCGGAAGAGCTGGCCCGTGAAGCATTCAAGCTGGCAGCAGCGAAACTGCCGATTAAAACCACCTTTGTAACTAAGACGGTGATGTAATGAAAGCAAAAGAGCTGCGTGAGAAGAGTGTTGAAGAGCTGAACACCGAGCTGCTGAATCTGCTGCGTGAGCAGTTCAACCTGCGTATGCAGGCTGCAAGTGGCCAGCTGCAACAGTCTCACCTGTTGAAGCAAGTGCGTCGTGACGTCGCACGCGTTAAGACTTTACTGACTGAGAAGGCGGGTGCGTAATGACCGATAAAATCCGTACTCTGCAAGGTCGCGTTGTTAGCGATAAAATGGAGAAATCCATCGTTGTTGCTATCGAACGTTTTGTGAAACACCCGATCTACGGTAAATTCATTAAGCGTACGACCAAACTGCACGTACATGACGAGAACAACGAATGCGGTACTGGTGACGTGGTTGAAATCCGCGAATGCCGTCCGCTGTCCAAGACTAAGTCCTGGACGCTGGTTCGCGTTGTAGAGAAAGCCGTTCTGTAATACAGTAGGCATTCTCAACGAATAAACGGCTCAGCGATGAGCCGTTTATTTTTTCTACCCATATCGTTGAAGCGGTGTTATAATGCCGCGCCCCCGATATGGGGCTTTTTTAACGACCTGATTTTCGGGTCTCAGTAGTAGTTGACATTAGCGGAGCACTAAAATGATCCAAGAACAGACTATGCTGAACGTCGCCGACAACTCCGGTGCACGTCGCGTAATGTGTATCAAGGTTCTGGGTGGCTCGCACCGTCGCTACGCAGGCGTCGGCGATATCATCAAGATCACCATCAAGGAAGCAATTCCGCGTGGTAAGGTCAAAAAAGGTGATGTGCTGAAGGCGGTAGTGGTGCGCACCAAGAAGGGTGTTCGTCGCCCGGACGGTTCTGTCATTCGCTTCGATGGTAATGCATGCGTTATTTTAAACAATAACAGCGAGCAACCTATCGGTACGCGTATTTTTGGGCCGGTAACTCGTGAACTTCGTAACGAGAAGTTCATGAAAATTATCTCTCTGGCACCAGAAGTACTCTAAGGAGCGAATCATGGCAGCGAAGATCCGTCGTGATGACGAAGTTATCGTGTTAACCGGTAAAGATAAAGGTAAACGCGGTAAAGTTAAGAATGTCCTGTCTTCCGGCAAGGTCATTGTTGAAGGTATCAACCTGGTTAAGAAACATCAGAAGCCGGTTCCGGCCCTGAACCAACCAGGCGGCATTGTAGAGAAAGAAGCAGCTATTCAGATCTCTAACCTTGCTATCTTCAACGCGGCAACCGGCAAGGCTGACCGTGTAGGCTTTAGATTCGAAGACGGCAAAAAAGTCCGTTTCTTTAAATCTAACAGCGAAACTATCAAGTAATTTGGAGTAGTACGATGGCGAAACTGCATGATTACTACAAAGACGAAGTAGTCGCTAAACTCATGACTGAGTTTAACTACAATTCTGTCATGCAAGTCCCTCGGGTCGAGAAGATCACCCTGAACATGGGTGTTGGTGAAGCGATCGCTGACAAGAAACTGCTGGATAACGCAGCAGCTGACCTGACAGCAATCTCCGGTCAAAAACCGCTGATCACCAAAGCACGCAAATCAGTTGCAGGCTTCAAAATCCGTCAGGGCTATCCGATCGGCTGTAAAGTAACTCTGCGTGGCGAACGCATGTGGGAGTTCTTTGAGCGCCTGATCACTATTGCTGTTCCACGTATCCGTGACTTCCGTGGCTTGTCCGCTAAGTCTTTCGACGGTCGTGGTAACTACAGCATGGGTGTCCGTGAGCAGATCATCTTCCCAGAAATCGACTACGATAAAGTCGACCGCGTGCGTGGTTTGGATATTACCATTACCACTACTGCGAAATCTGACGAAGAAGGCCGTGCTCTGCTGGCTGCCTTTGACTTCCCGTTCCGCAAGTAAGGTAGGGTTACTGAATGGCTAAGCAATCAATGAAAGCACGCGAAGTAAAGCGCGTAGCTTTAGCTGATAAGTACTTCGCAAAACGCGCTGAACTGAAAGCTATTATCTCTGATGTGAACGCGACCGACGAAGATCGTTGGAACGCAGTTCTCAAGCTGCAGTCTCTGCCGCGTGATTCCAGCCCGTCCCGTCAGCGTAACCGCTGCCGTCAAACAGGTCGTCCGCATGGCTATGTGGGCAAGTTCGGGTTGAGCCGTATCAAACTGCGTGAAGCCGCCATGCGCGGTGAAGTACCAGGCTTGAAAAAGGCTAGCTGGTAATTACCAATTGAATCACGGGAGTAAAGACAGATGAGCATGCAAGATCCGATCGCGGATATGCTGACCCGTATCCGTAACGGTCAGGCCGCGAATAAAGCTGCGGTCACCATGCCTTCCTCCAAGCTGAAAGTGGCAATTGCCAACGTGCTGAAGGAAGAAGGTTTTATTGAAGATTTTAAAGTTGAAGGCGACACCAAGCCGGAACTGGAACTTACTCTTAAGTATTTCCAGGGTAAAGCTGTTGTAGAAAGCATTCAGCGTGTCAGTCGCCCAGGTCTGCGCATTTATAAGCGTAAAGACGAGCTGCCGAAAGTTATGGCTGGCATGGGTATCGCAGTTGTTTCTACCTCTAAAGGTGTTATGACTGATCGTGCAGCGCGCCAGGCTGGTCTTGGTGGCGAAATTATCTGCTACGTAGCCTAATCGGAGGAAAAAATGTCTCGTGTTGCTAAAGCACCGGTCGTTATTCCTGCCGGCGTTGATGTAAAAATCAACGGTCAGGTTATTACGATCAAAGGTAAAAACGGCGAGCTGACTCGTACTCTCAACGATGCTGTTGCAGTAAATCATGCAGATAATGCACTGACCTTCGGTCCGCGTGATGGTTACGCAGATGGATGGGCTCAGGCTGGTACCGCGCGTGCCCTGCTGAATGCAATGGTTGTCGGTGTTACCGAAGGCTTCACTAAGAAGCTACAGCTGGTTGGTGTAGGTTATCGTGCAGCGGTTAAAGGGAATGTAGTAAACCTGGCTTTAGGTTTCTCTCACCCAGTTGACCATCAGCTGCCTGCGGGTATCACTGCAGAATGTCCGTCTCAGACTGAAATCGTGCTGAAAGGCGCTGATAAACAGCTGATCGGTCAGGTTGCAGCAGATCTGCGCGCCTACCGTCGTCCTGAGCCTTATAAAGGCAAGGGTGTTCGTTACGCCGACGAAGTCGTGCGTACCAAAGAGGCTAAGAAGAAGTAAGGTAACACTATGGATAAGAAATCTGCTCGTATCCGTCGTGCGACCCGCGCACGCCGCAAGCTCCAGGAGCTGGGTGCAACTCGCCTGGTGGTACATCGTACCCCGCGTCATATTTACGCACAGGTAATTGCACCGAACGGTTCTGAAGTTCTGGTAGCTGCTTCTACTGTAGAAAAAGCTATCGCTGAACAATTGAAGTACACCGGTAACAAAGACGCTGCTGCAGCTGTAGGTAAAGCTGTTGCTGAACGCGCTCTGGAAAAAGGCATCAAAGATGTTTCTTTTGACCGTTCCGGGTTCCAATATCATGGTCGTGTCCAGGCACTGGCAGATGCTGCCCGTGAAGCTGGCCTTCAGTTCTAAGGTAGAGGTGTAAGATGGCTCACATCGAAAAACAAGCTGGCGAACTGCAGGAAAAGCTGATCGCGGTTAACCGCGTATCTAAAACCGTAAAAGGTGGTCGTATTTTCTCCTTCACAGCTCTGACTGTAGTTGGTGATGGTAACGGTCGCGTTGGTTTTGGTTACGGTAAAGCGCGTGAAGTTCCAGCAGCGATCCAGAAAGCGATGGAAAAAGCCCGTCGCAATATGATTAACGTCGCGCTGAACCACGGCACCCTGCAGCACCCGGTTAAGGGTACTCACACGGGTTCTCGTGTATTCATGCAGCCGGCTTCCGAAGGTACCGGTATCATCGCCGGTGGTGCAATGCGCGCCGTTCTGGAAGTCGCTGGAGTTCGTAACGTTCTGGCTAAAGCGTATGGTTCCACCAACCCGATTAACGTGGTTCGTGCAACTATCGATGGTCTGGAAAATATGAAATCTCCGGAAATGGTCGCTGCCAAGCGTGGTAAATCCGTTGAAGAAATTCTGGGGAAATAAACCATGGCAAAGACTATTAAAATTACTCAAACCCGCAGTGCAATCGGTCGTCTGCCGAAACACAAGGCAACGCTGCTTGGCCTGGGTCTGCGTCGTATTGGTCACACCGTAGAGCGCGAGGATACTCCTGCTGTTCGTGGTATGGTCAACGCGGTTTCCTTCATGGTTAAAGTTGAGGAGTAAGAGATGCGTTTAAATACTCTGTCTCCGGCCGAAGGCTCTAAAAAAGCGGCTCGCCGCCTGGGTCGTGGTATCGGTTCTGGCCTCGGTAAAACCGGTGGTCGTGGTCACAAAGGTCAGAAGTCTCGTTCTGGCGGTGGCGTACGTCGCGGTTTCGAGGGTGGTCAGATGCCTCTGTACCGTCGTCTGCCGAAATTCGGCTTCACTTCACGTAAAGCAGCGATTACAGCCGAAGTTCGTCTGTCTGACCTGGCTAAAGTTGAAGGCGGTGTTGTAGACCTGAACACGCTGAAAGCAGCTAACATTATCGGTATCCAGATCGAGTTCGCGAAAGTGATCCTGGCTGGTGAAGTCACTACTCCGGTAACTGTTCGTGGCCTGCGTGTTACTAAAGGCGCTCGTGCTGCTATCGAAGCTGCTGGCGGTAAAATCGAGGAATAAGTAGCAGATGGCTAAACAACCGGGATTAGATTTTCAAAGTGCCAAAGGTGGCTTAGGCGAGCTGAAACGCAGACTGCTGTTTGTAATCGGCGCGCTGATTGTGTTCCGTATTGGCTCTTTCATTCCGATCCCTGGTATTGATGCCGCTGTACTTGCCAAACTGCTTGAGCAACAGCGAGGCACCATCATTGAAATGTTTAACATGTTCTCTGGTGGTGCTCTCAGCCGTGCTTCTATCTTTGCTCTGGGGATCATGCCGTATATTTCGGCGTCGATCATTATCCAGCTGCTGACGGTGGTTCATCCAACGCTGGCAGAAATTAAGAAAGAAGGGGAGTCTGGTCGTCGTAAGATCAGCCAGTACACCCGCTACGGTACTCTGGTGCTGGCAATATTCCAGTCGATCGGTATTGCTACCGGTCTGCCGAATATGCCTGGTATGCAGGGCCTGGTGATGAACCCAGGCTTTGCATTCTATTTCACCGCTGTTGTAAGTCTGGTTACAGGGACAATGTTCCTGATGTGGTTGGGCGAACAGATTACTGAACGTGGTATCGGCAACGGTATCTCAATCATTATCTTCGCCGGTATTGTCGCGGGACTCCCGCCAGCCATTGCCCATACTATCGAGCAAGCGCGTCAAGGCGACCTGCACTTCCTCGTGTTGCTGTTGGTTGCAGTATTAGTATTCGCAGTGACGTTCTTTGTTGTATTTGTTGAGCGTGGTCAACGCCGCATTGTGGTAAACTACGCGAAACGTCAGCAAGGTCGTCGTGTCTATGCTGCACAGAGCACACATTTACCGCTGAAAGTGAATATGGCGGGGGTAATCCCGGCAATCTTCGCTTCCAGTATTATTCTGTTCCCGGCAACCATCGCGTCATGGTTCGGGGGCGGGACTGGTTGGAACTGGCTGACAACAATTTCGCTGTATTTGCAGCCTGGGCAACCGCTTTATGTGTTACTCTATGCGTCTGCAATCATATTCTTCTGTTTCTTCTACACGGCGTTGGTTTTCAACCCGCGTGAAACAGCAGATAACCTGAAGAAGTCCGGTGCATTTGTACCAGGAATTCGTCCGGGAGAGCAAACGGCGAAGTATATCGATAAAGTAATGACCCGCCTGACTTTGGTTGGTGCGCTCTACATTACCTTTATCTGCCTGATCCCGGAGTTCATGCGTGATGCAATGAAAGTACCGTTCTACTTCGGTGGGACCTCACTGCTTATCGTTGTTGTCGTGATTATGGACTTTATGGCTCAAGTGCAAACTCTGATGATGTCAAGTCAGTACGAGTCTGCATTGAAGAAGGCGAATCTGAAAGGCTACGGCCGTTAACAGTCGCCCGAGAAGTTACGGAGAGTAAAAATGAAAGTTCGTGCTTCCGTCAAGAAATTATGCCGTAACTGCAAAATCGTTAAGCGTGATGGTGTCATCCGTGTGATTTGCAGTGCCGAGCCGAAGCATAAACAGCGCCAAGGCTGATTTATTCGCATATTTTTCTTGCAAAGTTGGGTTGAGCTGGCTAGATTAGCCAGCCAATCTTTTGTATGTCTGTGCGTTTCCATTTGAGTATCCTGAAAACGGGCTTTTCAGCATGGTGCGTACATATTAAATAGTAGGAGTGCATAGTGGCCCGTATAGCAGGCATTAACATTCCTGATCAGAAACATGCTGTGATCGCATTAACTTCGATCTACGGCGTCGGCAAGACCCGTTCTAAAGCCATTCTGGCTGCCGCGGGTATCGCTGAAGATGTTAAGATCAGTGAGCTGTCTGAAGAACAAATCGACACGCTGCGTGACGAAGTTGCCAAATTTGTCGTTGAAGGTGATCTGCGCCGTGAAGTTAGCATGAGCATCAAGCGCCTTATGGACCTTGGTTGCTATCGCGGTTTGCGTCATCGTCGTGGTCTCCCGGTTCGCGGTCAGCGTACCAAGACCAACGCACGTACCCGTAAGGGTCCGCGCAAACCGATCAAGAAATAATCGGGGTGATTGAATAATGGCAAAGGCACCAATTCGTGCACGTAAACGTGTAAGAAAACAAGTCTCTGACGGCGTGGCTCATATCCATGCTTCTTTTAACAACACCATCGTTACCATTACTGATCGTCAGGGTAACGCACTGGGTTGGGCAACAGCCGGTGGTTCCGGTTTCCGTGGTTCTCGCAAATCCACTCCGTTTGCAGCTCAGGTTGCAGCAGAGCGTTGCGCTGAAGCCGTAAAAGAATACGGTATCAAGAATCTGGAAGTTATGGTCAAAGGACCGGGTCCAGGTCGCGAATCTACTGTTCGTGCTCTGAACGCCGCTGGTTTCCGCATCACTAATATTACTGATGTGACTCCGATCCCTCATAACGGTTGTCGTCCGCCGAAAAAACGTCGCGTATAACGCTGTCGTTTCTAGGATTGTTGGAGAAAGAAAATGGCAAGATATTTGGGTCCTAAGCTCAAGCTGAGCCGTCGTGAGGGCACTGACTTATTCCTTAAGTCTGGCGTTCGCGCGATCGATACCAAGTGTAAAATTGAACAAGCTCCTGGCCAGCACGGTGCGCGTAAACCGCGTCTGTCTGACTATGGTGTGCAGTTGCGTGAAAAGCAAAAAGTTCGCCGTATCTACGGTGTGCTGGAGCGTCAGTTCCGTAACTACTACAAAGAAGCAGCACGTCTGAAAGGCAACACCGGTGAAAACCTGTTGGGTCTGCTGGAAGGTCGTCTGGACAACGTTGTATACCGTATGGGCTTCGGTGCCACTCGTGCAGAAGCACGTCAGCTGGTCAGCCATAAAGCAATTATGGTAAACGGTCGTGTTGTTAACATCGCTTCTTATCAGGTTAGTCCGAATGACGTTGTTAGCATTCGTGAGAAAGCGAAGAAGCAGTCTCGCGTGAAAGCCGCTCTGGAGCTGGCTGAGCAGCGTGAAAAGCCAACCTGGCTGGAAGTTGATGCTGGCAAGATGGAAGGTACGTTCAAGCGTAAGCCGGAGCGTTCTGATCTGTCTGCGGACATTAACGAACACCTGATCGTCGAGCTTTACTCCAAGTAAAGCTTAGTACCAAAGAGAGGACACAATGCAGGGTTCTGTGACAGAGTTTCTAAAACCGCGCCTGGTAGATATCGAGCAAGTGAGTTCGACGCACGCCAAGGTGACCCTTGAGCCTTTAGAGCGTGGCTTTGGCCATACTTTGGGTAACGCACTGCGCCGTATTCTGCTCTCATCGATGCCGGGTTGCGCGGTGACCGAGGTTGAGATTGATGGTGTACTACATGAGTACAGCACCAAAGAAGGCGTTCAGGAAGATATCCTGGAAATCCTGCTCAACCTGAAAGGGCTGGCGGTGAGAGTTCAGGGTAAAGATGATGTTATTCTTACCTTGAATAAATCTGGCATTGGCCCTGTGACTGCAGCCGACATTACCCATGATGGTGATGTCGAAATCGTCAAGCCACAGCACGTGATCTGCCACCTGACCGATGAGAACGCATCTATTAGCATGCGTATCAAAGTTCAGCGCGGTCGTGGTTATGTGCCGGCTTCTACCCGAATTCATTCGGAAGAAGATGAGCGCCCAATCGGCCGTCTGCTGGTCGACGCATGCTACAGCCCTGTAGAGCGTATTGCCTACAATGTTGAAGCAGCGCGTGTAGAACAGCGTACCGACCTGGACAAGCTGGTCATCGAAATGGAAACCAACGGCACAATCGATCCTGAAGAGGCGATTCGTCGTGCGGCAACCATTCTGGCTGAACAACTTGAAGCTTTCGTTGACTTACGTGATGTACGTCAGCCGGAAGTTAAAGAAGAGAAACCAGAATTCGATCCGATCCTGCTGCGCCCTGTTGACGATCTGGAATTGACTGTCCGCTCTGCTAACTGCCTCAAAGCAGAAGCTATCCACTATATCGGTGATCTGGTACAGCGTACTGAGGTTGAGCTTCTTAAGACGCCTAACCTTGGTAAAAAATCTCTTACCGAGATTAAAGACGTGCTGGCTTCCCGTGGACTGTCTCTGGGCATGCGCCTGGAAAACTGGCCACCGGCAAGCATCGCTGACGAGTAACCGGATCACAGGTTAAGGTTTTACTGAGAAGGATAAGGTCATGCGCCATCGTAAGAGTGGTCGTCAACTGAACCGCAACAGCAGCCATCGCCAGGCTATGTTCCGCAATATGGCAGGTTCACTGGTTCGTCATGAAATCATCAAGACGACTCTGCCGAAAGCGAAAGAGCTGCGTCGCGTAGTTGAGCCGCTGATTACTCTTGCCAAGACTGATAGCGTAGCTAATCGTCGTCTGGCATTCGCCCGTACTCGTGATAACGAGATCGTGGCAAAACTGTTTAACGAACTGGGCCCGCGTTTCGCGAGCCGCGCCGGTGGTTACACTCGCATTCTGAAGTGTGGTTTCCGTGCAGGCGACAACGCGCCGATGGCATACATCGAGCTGGTTGATCGTTCAGAGAAAACAGAAGCTGCTGCAGAGTAATCTGTAGTAACGTAAAAAAACCCGCCTCGGCGGGTTTTTTTATATCCGTCATATCCCCAATTACCTACAATATCTGTACTCTTTTTGTTCATCCCCTGGAGTGTTGTATGTGGTTACTGGACCAGTGGGCAGAGCGCCATATTATTGAAGCACAGTCTAAAGGTGAGTTTGATGGTTTACCTGGTACAGGTGAGCCGCTGATCCTTGACGATGATTCTCATGTCTCGCCTGAACTTCGTGCCGGATTCCGTCTATTAAAGAATGCTGGATGTCTTCCTCCTGAGCTTGAGCAGCGCAGAGAGGCAATACAGTTGCTTGAAATACTCGCAGGGATCCGCAAAGATGATCCCAGTTATCCGGAGGTGAGTCGAAGACTGTCACTACTGGAACTCAAACTTCGGCAGGCTGGACTCAGTACCGAGTTTTTACGCGGCGAATATGCAGATAAGCTGCTACAGAAGATCAACGACGATTAGCGGAGAGAGCATGTACCGTATTGGTGAATTAGCGAAACTGGCTGACGTAACGCCTGATACTATCCGTTACTATGAAAAGCAGCAGATGATGGAACATGAAATACGTACAGAAGGCGGGTTTCGCCTCTATACGGAAAGCGATCTTCAGCGTCTGAAGTTTATTCGATATGCCCGTCAGCTTGGTTTTACTCTGGAATCGATCCGCGAGCTGCTGTCGATCCGCATCGATCCCGAACATCATACCTGCCAGGAATCAAAAGGGATCGTCCAGGAAAGATTGCAGGAGGTCGAAGCACGAATAGCGGAGCTTCAGGCGATGCAACGGTCGCTGCAGAGATTGAATGACGCGTGTTGTGGAAAAGCACACAGCAGCGTGTACTGCTCTATCCTTGAAGCACTTGAGCAGGGCGCCAGCGGCTCAGCATCAGGCTGTTGATTTATTGAACGGTCAGGTCTACACTCGCGGCGTAAATTACTACAAACTGGAGATATTATGAGTCGTTATCAGCACACCAAAGGGCAGATAAAGGACAACGCTATTGAGGCGCTTTTGCACGATCCACTTTTCAGACAGCGCGTCGAGAAAAATAAGAAAGGGAAAGGAAGTTATCTACGTAAAGGTAAACATGGCAATCGGGGTAACTGGGAGGCCAGTGGCAAGAAAGTCATTCACTTTTTTACCACTGGCCTTCTTGCTTCACTGAGTGCTTAAGAGCGGTTATTCTGTTCTTTCAACAGGTCACGAATTTCACTCAGCAATACTTCTTCTTTCGATGGAGCTGGCGGTGCTGCCGGCTCTTCCGCTTTTTTACGGTTCAGTTTGTTGATCAGTTTGATTGCCATAAAGATAGCAAACGCAACGATAATGAAATCGAAGACGTTCTGAATAAATACACCGTAATGCATGACGACAGCCGGGATATCTCCCTGCGCATCACGTAACGTTACAGCAAACTGTTTAAAATCAATTCCACCAATTAACAGCCCCAGCGGCGGCATAATGATATCGGCAACCAGTGATGAAACAATCTTACCGAATGCCGCACCAATGATGACACCCACTGCCAAATCGACAACATTCCCGCGCATCGCGAATTCGCGAAACTCTTTAATAATGCTCATTTTATTCTCCCTATGCAGCTGACGTTTATAAGTTTAACAAATGTTTAGGCAATTTCCATTTATGTATTGCCGAAAGGAAAATTTATTAGACCATGAAAAATAAAGGGAAATAAAAAGGGCGCTGTATTAGCGCCCAAATTATTACAGGAAGAAAGGACTTGGCTGGAATAATCGCTCGACGTCGGTAATAAACTTTTTATCTGTCAGGAACATAATTACGTGATCGCCCTGCTCAATGCGCAGGTTATCATTGGCAATCATCACATCGTTACCACGCACAACAGCGCCAATGATGGTTCCTGGTGGAAGTTTAATTTCATCAATTGAACGCCCCACAACCCGCGACGTCGTTTCATCACCGTGTGCGACGGCTTCAATGGCTTCCGCGACGCCGCGGCGTAGTGAAGACACACCGACAATATCAGCTTTACGCACGTGACTTAGCAGCGCGGAGATGGTCGCCTGCTGCGGTGATATCGCAATATCGATCACACTGCCCTGCACCAGATCGACGTATGCTCTGCGTTGGATCAACACCATTACTTTCTTGGCGCCCATCCGTTTGGCAAGCATCGCCGACATGATATTCGCTTCATCATCGTTGGTCACCGCGATGAACAGATCAACCTGATCGATATGTTCTTCTGCCAGCAGCTCTTGATCCGAGGCATCACCAAAAAAGACGATCGTATTTTGCAGTTTCTCCGCAAGCTCTGATGCGCGTTGTTGATTACGTTCGATCAGTTTGACGCTGTAATCTTTTTCCAGACGACGTGCCAGACCCGCGCCGATATTACCGCCACCCACTAACATAATGCGTTTGTACGGTTTTTCCAGACGCTGTAATTCGCTCATTACGGCGCGAATATGCTGCGATGCTGCGATAAAGAAGACTTCATCACCCGCTTCAACAATGGTAGAACCTTGTGGACGGATCGGGCGGTCATGACGGAAAATCGCTGCCACTCGGGTATCTATGTGCGGCATATGCTCACGCATTGTCGACAGTGCGTTACCGATCAGCGGCCCACCATAATAGGCTTTCACCACGGCCAGGCTAACTTTCCCTTCGGCAAAATTTACCACCTGCAAGGCGCCCGGATATTCAATCAGCCGATAAATGCTATCGATAACCAGTTGCTCAGGCGCAATCAGGTGATCGATAGGTACCGCATCGGATTGAAACAGCTTGTCGGCATCACGAACGTAATCCGGTGAACGAATACGGGCGATGCGATTAGGCGTATTAAACAGTGAATAAGCTACCTGGCAGGCAACCATATTTGTTTCATCTGAGCTGGTTACGGCAACCAGCATATCGGCATCGTCGGCCCCAGCTTCACGCAAAACGCGGGGATGCGAACCATGCCCTTGCACGACGCGGAGATCAAACTTGTCCTGCAGGCTACGCAGGCGCTCACCATTGGTATCGACTACCGTGATATCGTTGTTCTCTCCGACCAGGTTTTCAGCCAGCGTACCGCCAACTTGACCTGCGCCCAGAATGATAATTTTCATCAGTCGCGACCCGTTATCTCATCACTTTTTGATTAGCTTAGCGTAAAAGAAGCCATCGCCATCTTCCGCACCCGGTAAATTCTGACGCCCGGGTTTTTCCGGTATACCGGTTTCGCTTAATACCGCATCCGGCGTACGTGCCAGGAAGGCGGCAATTTGCTGCTGATTTTCTTCTGGCAGGATAGAGCACGTTGCATAAACCAGCGTGCCGCCAGGTTTAAGGTGTGACCAGGTTGCATTCAGGATTTCAGCCTGCAACTGTGCAAGTTCGGCAATATCCCGGTCGCGGCGCAGCCATTTGATATCCGGATGGCGACGTATCACCCCGGTAGCAGAACATGGAGCGTCCAGCAAAATACGGTCAAATTGTTGTTCACCGCACCACTGCTGTGGATAGCGGCCATCACCCTGTTTTACAGTTGCCTTCATGCCCAGGCGTTTCAGATTGTCGTAAACGCGTGACAGGCGTTTTTCATCGACATCGACGGCCATGACGTTAGCTTGCGGAGCAACTTCCAGTATGTGAGTGGTTTTCCCGCCCGGCGCGCAGCACAGGTCGAGGATCTGTTCACCGTTCTCTGGCAACAGATAAGTTACACATCCTTGAGCGGAAGCGTCCTGGACGGTTACCCAGCCTTCATTAAAACCAGGGAGAGCGTGTACAGGGGCCGGCGTTTCCAGACGAACTGCATCCGGGTAGTCCGGATGCGGGAAACCCGTTAATCCCGCTTCGGTAAGCAGGTCCAGCCAGGCATCGCGCGTATGGTGAACACGATTGACACGAAGCCACATCGGCGGTCGCTGGTTATTGGCTTCAAGAATGGCTTCCCACTGCTGCGGATACGCGCTCTTAATACGTTTTACCAGCCAGGAAGGATGTAAGAAACGCAGATCGCTTTGTGCGAACTCGGCCAACAGTTCATCCTGACGGCGTTGAAACTGGCGCAACACGCCGTTGATCAGCCCTTTGAGCTGCGGACGCTTTATGACAACTGCGCCTTCTACGGTCTCAGCCAGCGCAGCGTGCGGTGGAATACGGGTATGCAGCAGTTGGTAGAAGCCCACCATGATCAGATAGTGAACGGTGCGCTGTTTGCCCGTCATTGGACGTTCCATCAACTGCTGGATCATCCACTCCAGTTGGGAGAGTGTGCGCAATACGCCGAAGCAAAGCTCCTGCAACAGCGCTTTGTCTTTATCGGCAACTTTTTGCTGCATGGCAGGCAGCACATTGCTTAATGATTGCCCTTTTTCGACAACCTGTTCGACGGCCTGGGCCGCCATACTGCGTAAATTAAGATGTTTTTTCATAAGCGCAAAAATAAAAATGCCCGGAGATACCGGGCTTAAAGAGATGAACCGTCAGATCAGACGGTTACCGGGTATAAACCATTCCCGTCGCGAATTAAGCAGATCCTGCGCGCTCATGGCTTTTTTACCGGCAGGCTGCAAAGAGACGAGATTCAGGATGCCATCGCCTGTTGCGACCTGGATACCCTGCTTTGTCGCCTCAAGAATAGTGCCTGGCGCGGCCTGTGTGTTTACAGCAATAACCGAAGCTTGCCAGACTTTCACTGGCTGACCGTCGATTTCAAGCCAGCTCATGGGCCATGGGTTAAAGGCGCGGACGCAACGTTCCAACTGAGCAGCCGAAAGTGACCAGTCGATGCGGGCCTCTTCTTTGCTGAGTTTTTCTGCATGCGTAACCAGTGATTCATCTTGTGCCACTGGTTTTATCGTGCCGGCAGCCAGCTGTTTTAGCGTTTCAATCAGCCCCTGAGGCCCCAAATCTGCCAGCTTGTCGTATAGCGAGCCGCTGGTATCCTCTGCCGTAATCGGGCAGGACAGCTTAAGCAGCATATCACCGGTGTCGAGGCCAACATCCATCTGCATGATAGTCACACCGGTTTCGGCATCGCCAGCCCACAGTGAGCGCTGGATCGGTGCCGCGCCACGCCAGCGTGGCAGCAGTGAACCGTGAACGTTAATACAACCCAGACGCGGCATTTCCAGTACGGCTTTTGGTAGAATCAGGCCATATGCCACCACTACCATCACGTCTGCGCGTAAATCAGCAACCAACTGCTGGTTTTCCTGAGGGCGAAGAGAGACGGGTTGGAAAACCGGTATCCCTTTTTCTTCCGCCAGTACTTTTACCGGGCTGGGCATTAGCTTTTTACCGCGTCCCGCTGGGCGGTCCGGTTGGGTAAACACGCCAACGACGTTATGTCCAGAAGACAACAGCGCGTCGAGATGACGCGCTGCAAAGTCAGGTGTACCCGCAAAAATAATACGTAGTGAGTCTGACACGTTGATTCTTGTCCTTAAGCTCGGGCGTTCAGGCGGTCGAGTTTTTCAACTTTCTGACGAATGCGTTGTTGCTTCAACGGAGACAGATAATCGATAAACAGTTTACCGACCAGGTGATCCATTTCATGTTGAATGCAGATAGCCAGCAGGCCATCGGCTTCCAGTTCAAAAGATTTGCCGTTGCGATCGAGCGCACGAATTTTTACTTTCTCTGCGCGTGGTACTAACGCACGCTGTTCAGGAATTGACAGGCAGCCTTCTTCAATGCCGGTTTCGCCGTCTTTCTCCAGCAGCTCTGGGTTAATAAGTACCAACTGCTCGTCGCGATTTTCAGAGACATCAATAACAATGATGCGCTGATGAATATCGACCTGTGTTGCTGCCAGACCGATACCTTCTTCGGCGTACATCGTTTCGAACATATCATCAACGATACGCTGAATTTCTGCATTCACTTCTTCGACCGGTTTTGCGACTTTGCGAAGGCGCTCGTCCGGAATATGTAACACTTGCAAAACTGACATAGTTATCCAGAGTTGTGTTCAGGAGTTGAAAAGATTATTACCTCTATTCTAGACAAAACCCCCTCTGATTGACAGCATCAGTGACCAATCGCAAAGATTGCCAGGACTGCTTGTGGCAGGGGAACAGGGATGACCCAAATCGAAATTTGGCTACGTTTAGCGCAAGTGAATGAACTGTATGGTGATGAGATGGTGCGCATTGCCCACAGGCTTAATACTCAACCGTGCATTAACAATGCGGTACTCCTGCAGGCAGGATTCTCTCCCCGTCAGGCCCGACGGTTTTTAACTTTTTCACAGCAGACGCTGGAAAAAACGCTGCGCTGGCTTGAGCAGCCAAACCACCATTTTGTGGTTGCCGACAGCGATCATTACCCGCCATTGCTCCGTGCGATTGAGGATTATCCTGGGGTGCTTTTTGTCGCAGGAAACCCCGCATGCCTCCGCTCGTTCCAGGTGGCCGTTGTCGGCAGCAGACAGCACTCCTGGTATGGCGAACGCTGGGGACGGTTGTTTTGTGAAAAGCTTGCAGCATGCGGCGTGACGATCACCAGTGGTCTGGCCCGGGGGATTGATGGCGTGGCGCACAATGCTGCGATAAACCGTCAGGGCACGAGTATAGCAGTGCTGGGTAACGGGCTTGAGACCATTCACCCACGACAGCATGTCCGTCTGGCTGAACGGCTGATTGATGCTGGAGGCGCACTGGTGTCTGAGTTCCCATTAGATACGCTACCTTTACCGCGCAATTTTCCCCGACGAAATCGCATTATTAGTGGTCTAAGTAAAGGTGTCCTGGTTGTTGAAGCTGCCCAGCGTAGCGGGTCACTGGTCACTGCGCGCTGCGCGCTGGAACAAGGACGGGAGGTTTTTGCTTTGCCTGGACCGATAGGGAGTCCGGGAAGCGAAGGCCCACATTGGCTTATTCAGCAGGGAGCCATGCTTGTGACCGCACCAGAGGAAATTCTGGAAAATTTGCAATATGGGCTGCATTGGCTGCCAGATGAACCTGAAAAATCAATTTATTCGCCAGATCACGAAGAGGTGGCATTGCCATTTCCGGAGCTCCTGGCTAACGTAGGAGATGAGGTAACACCTGTTGACGTCGTCGCTGAACGTGCCGGCCAACCTGTGCCAGAGGTAGTGGCTCAACTGCTCGAACTGGAGTTAGCAGGATGGATCGCAGCTGTACCCGGCGGCTATGTCCGATTGAGGAGGGCATGCCATGTTCGACGTACTAATGTATTTGTTTGAGACATATATCCATAACGAAGCTGAGCTGCGTGTGGATCAGGACAAACTGGAACGGGATCTTACCGACGCTGGTTTTGATCGTGAAGACATTTACAACGCGTTACTTTGGCTGGAAAAGCTAGCTGATTATCAGGATGGTCTTGCTGAACCTATGCAGCTGGCATCTGACCCTCTTTCTATACGTATTTATACTGCAGAAGAGTGCGATCGACTGGATGCAAGCTGTAGAGGGTTCCTGCTATTCCTGGAGCAGATTCAGGTGCTAAACCTCGAAACGCGAGAAATGGTTATTGAGCGTGTACTCGCGCTGGATACGGCAGAGTTCGATCTGGAAGACCTGAAGTGGGTGATCCTGATGGTGCTATTCAACATTCCAGGTTGTGAAAATGCCTATCAGCAAATGGAAGAATTACTCTTTGAAGTGAATGAAGGTATGCTGCATTAATCAATCTTCATTCAGTATGAGTTGTTATGGCTAAATCAGCACTGTTCACGGTGCGTAAAAACGAGCCCTGCCCACAATGCGGGGCTGAACTGGTTATTCGTTCCGGGAAACACGGTCCGTTTCTCGGTTGTTCACACTATCCAGAATGCGATTACATCCGTCCGCTAAAATCTTCAGCGGACGGACATATTGTCAAAGTTCTGGAGGGTAAGCTTTGCCCTGCATGTGGCGCTGAACTGGTTCTGAGACAGGGAAGATTCGGTATGTTCATTGGATGCAGTGATTATCCGACGTGTGAACACACTGAACTTATCGACAAGCCTGATGAAACAGCAATTGTCTGTCCTCAATGCCAGACTGGCCACCTTGTCCAGCGGCGTTCCCGTTATGGCAAAACCTTTTACTCCTGCGATCGCTATCCGGAGTGCCAGTTTGTCATTAACTTCAAACCGTTAGCCGGAGAGTGTCCTGAGTGCCATTATCCGCTACTCATAGAAAAGAAAACCGCGCAGGGTGTGAAACATTTCTGTGCCAGTAAACAATGTGGAAAGCCGATCCCGGCGGAATAAAAAAGTGAATAATAACCTGCCCACAGGCCCTATCGCTGCGGCGATAGCGGTTCTGAAACAAGAAAAAGTCATCGCCTATCCAACAGAAGCTGTATTTGGCGTCGGCTGCGATCCCGACAGCGAAACGGCTGTTACCCGTCTGTTGGAGCTAAAACAACGCCCGGTCGATAAAGGCTTAATTTTGATTGCGGCAAACTTTGACCAGCTTAAGCCTTACATTGACGATAGCACGCTTACTGATGCCCAACGTGAGGCGGTGTTCGCCCGCTGGCCAGGTCCTGTCACCTTCGTATTCCCGGCGCCTGCGACAACGCCTCGTTGGTTGACCGGTCGTTTTGATTCGCTGGCCGTGCGTGTCACCGATCACCCGCTGGTGGTTGCATTGTGCCAGGCTTATGGCAAACCGTTAGTCTCCACCAGTGCTAATTTGAGTGGCTTACCGCCTTGCAGAACGGTAGAGGAAGTCCGCGCGCAGTTTGGTACAGACTTTCCCGTAGTTGAAGGGGAGACCGGAGGGCGTTTGAATCCTTCGGAGATCCGTGATGCTCTGACGGGTGAACAGTTTCGACAGGGGTAATATGAAAGAAGCCTATGCTGTTTTTGGTAATCCGATAGCGCACAGTAAATCGCCCTTTATTCATCAGCAATTTGCAGAGCAGTTGAAGATTGATCATTCCTATGGACGTGTACTGGCGCCCATCAATGATTTTGTGAATACGCTGAACGCTTTTTTTGCTGAGGGCGGGAAGGGGGCAAATGTCACCGTACCTTTTAAAGAAGAGGCGTTTGCACGTGCCGATGAACTAACGGAGCGGGCATCTCTTGCTGGAGCGGTTAATACCCTTAAACGATTAGAGGATGGGCGTTTATTGGGAGACAACACGGATGGCATTGGCTTATTAAGCGATCTTGAACGTTTATCTTTCATTCGTCCTGGAGCGCGAGTTCTACTGATCGGGGCTGGTGGCGCATCCCGTGGGGTTTTATTACCTCTTCTTTCTATGGATTGCGCGGTGACTATCGTTAACCGTACAGCTTCGCGCGCTGAAGAACTGGCTCAACTCTTCTCTCATACCGGCAGTGTGCAGGCAGTGGGTATGGACGAGCTTGATAATTACAGTTTTGATTTGATCATTAACGCGACGTCTAGCGGAATTAGCGGTGAGGTACCCGCTATTCCGACATCACTTATCCACTCCTCTGTCTATTGTTATGACATGTTTTATCAGCAGGGGAATACACCGTTCCTTTCCTGGTGTGCTGAACATGGGGCGAAACAGTATGCCGATGGCCTGGGGATGCTGGTGGGTCAGGCCGCGCACGCCGTTTTACTCTGGCATGGGGTTTTGCCGCAGATTGAACCCGTCATTAAAAGCATGCAACAGGAATTGTCGGCATGAATCAGGCGATCCAGTTTCCCGATCGAGAAGAATGGCGCACGGATGTCAGCGCCGTGGTTTTTCCGGCGATGGTTCATGGTATGCAGCTAACATGTGCTATTTCAGGAGAAAGGTTGGCGTCCCGCTTTGGTGGCAGCACGCCTGAACAGTGGCTGGAAACTTTTCAACAGTATCGCTGGGACCTGGAGGAAGAGGCCGAAGCATTGATCCAGGATCAGCAGGAAGATTCTCAGGGTTGGGTTTGGTTACTCTGACTTAAATACTCATCTTTCCATTTAACATAGTTGTTAGCTGAGTATTTTAAGCCTGCTTTCTCTTCATCGCTTAATGGGCGGATTTGTTTTACCGGGCTTCCCAGGTACAGATATCCACTCTCCAGGCGTTTGTTTTGCGGAACCAGACTTCCAGCCCCAATCATAACGTCGTCTTCTACCACTACGCCGTCCAATACAATCGATCCCATACCGACCAATACGCGGTTGCCAATGATGCAGCCGTGTAGCATGACTTTATGACCGACCGTCACATCCTCACCCACGATCAATGGATTACCCTGCGGATTCGATGTGGATTGATGCGTGACATGTAAAACGCTGCCATCCTGAATGTTCGTACGGGCGCCGATTTGTACATAATTCACGTCGCCACGAATCGCAACCAATGGCCAAATCCCAACATCATCAGCCAAACGAGTATCACCAATGACGACGCTGCTGGGGTCGATCATCACGCGTTTTCCGATCTGTGGGAAAAGATCCTTATAAGGACGTAATACATCAGACATGTTTACCTCAACGAAAATAGAGCGGTAATGAAGACTTTGGTTGGATTATTGAGACTGTGCAAGTGATTTAGCTATCAAAAATCAGCCAAATTGCGCAGGAATGTAGCGAAAGGGGTGAAAAACAAGCATTCAGCAAAAAAGATCCAAAAAACACTTGTGCTAAAAAATGGGATCCCTATAATGCGCCTCCATCGACACGGCAGATGTGAATCACTTCACGCAAACAGCCGGTTCGGTTGAAGAGAAAAACCTGAAAATGAGGGTTGACTCTGAAAGAGGAAAGCGTAATATACGCCACCTCGCGACAGAGCGCTAAAGCGCGTCGCAACTGCTCTTTAACAATTTATCAGACAATCTGTGTGGGCACTCGAAGATACGGATTCTTAACGTCGCAAGACGAAAAATGAATACCAAGTCTCCTGAGTGAACATACGTAATTCATTACGAAGTTTAATTCACGAGCATCAAACTTAAATTGAAGAGTTTGATCATGGCTCAGATTGAACGCTGGCGGCAGGCCTAACACATGCAAGTCGAACGGTAGCACAGAGGAGCTTGCTCCTTGGGTGACGAGTGGCGGACGGGTGAGTAATGTCTGGGAAACTGCCCGATGGAGGGGGATAACTACTGGAAACGGTAGCTAATACCGCATAACGTCGCAAGACCAAAGAGGGGGACCTTCGGGCCTCTTGCCATCGGATGTGCCCAGATGGGATTAGCTAGTAGGTGGGGTAACGGCTCACCTAGGCGACGATCCCTAGCTGGTCTGAGAGGATGACCAGCCACACTGGAACTGAGACACGGTCCAGACTCCTACGGGAGGCAGCAGTGGGGAATATTGCACAATGGGCGCAAGCCTGATGCAGCCATGCCGCGTGTATGAAGAAGGCCTTCGGGTTGTAAAGTACTTTCAGCGAGGAGGAAGGCATTAAGGTTAATAACCTTAGTGATTGACGTTACTCGCAGAAGAAGCACCGGCTAACTCCGTGCCAGCAGCCGCGGTAATACGGAGGGTGCAAGCGTTAATCGGAATTACTGGGCGTAAAGCGCACGCAGGCGGTCTGTCAAGTCGGATGTGAAATCCCCGGGCTCAACCTGGGAACTGCATCCGAAACTGGCAGGCTAGAGTCTTGTAGAGGGGGGTAGAATTCCAGGTGTAGCGGTGAAATGCGTAGAGATCTGGAGGAATACCGGTGGCGAAGGCGGCCCCCTGGACAAAGACTGACGCTCAGGTGCGAAAGCGTGGGGAGCAAACAGGATTAGATACCCTGGTAGTCCACGCCGTAAACGATGTCGACTTGGAGGTTGTGCCCTTGAGGCGTGGCTTCCGGAGCTAACGCGTTAAGTCGACCGCCTGGGGAGTACGGCCGCAAGGTTAAAACTCAAATGAATTGACGGGGGCCCGCACAAGCGGTGGAGCATGTGGTTTAATTCGATGCAACGCGAAGAACCTTACCTACTCTTGACATCCAGAGAACTTAGCAGAGATGCTTTGGTGCCTTCGGGAACTCTGAGACAGGTGCTGCATGGCTGTCGTCAGCTCGTGTTGTGAAATGTTGGGTTAAGTCCCGCAACGAGCGCAACCCTTATCCTTTGTTGCCAGCGATTCGGTCGGGAACTCAAAGGAGACTGCCAGTGATAAACTGGAGGAAGGTGGGGATGACGTCAAGTCATCATGGCCCTTACGAGTAGGGCTACACACGTGCTACAATGGCATATACAAAGAGAAGCGACCTCGCGAGAGCAAGCGGACCTCATAAAGTATGTCGTAGTCCGGATTGGAGTCTGCAACTCGACTCCATGAAGTCGGAATCGCTAGTAATCGTGGATCAGAATGCCACGGTGAATACGTTCCCGGGCCTTGTACACACCGCCCGTCACACCATGGGAGTGGGTTGCAAAAGAAGTAGGTAGCTTAACCTTCGGGAGGGCGCTTACCACTTTGTGATTCATGACTGGGGTGAAGTCGTAACAAGGTAACCGTAGGGGAACCTGCGGTTGGATCACCTCCTTACCTTAAAGAAGCGTTCTTTGTAGTGCTCACACAGATTGTCTGATGAAAATTAGCAGTAAGAAAATCTCTGCAGGCTTGTAGCTCAGGTGGTTAGAGCGCACCCCTGATAAGGGTGAGGTCGGTGGTTCAAGTCCACTCAGGCCTACCAAATTCGCCTCCGTGCTGTGTTACGGCGATGCTCGCATACTTCAGTATGCTTCGCACCACCGCGCCTTGCCCGGAAACGAATTAGGGTACAGAGATAAGTATTTACGATGGGGTTATAGCTCAGCTGGGAGAGCGCCTGCCTTGCACGCAGGAGGTCTGCGGTTCGATCCCGCATAGCTCCACCATCCTTTACTTACTGCAACAACACAAGAAAACTTCAGAGTGTACCTGAAAAGGTTCACTGCGAAGTTTTGCTCTTTAAAAATCTGGATCAAGCTGAAAATTGAAACGACACACTGTTTCATTTCTCCGTAATAAGAAATGAAAAGCGGTGTGTTCGAGTCTCTCAAATTTTTGCAGCACGATGATGAATCGAAAGAAACATCTTCGGGTTGTGAGGTTAAGCGACTAAGCGTACACGGTGGATGCCCTGGCAGTCAGAGGCGATGAAGGACGTGCTAATCTGCGATAAGCGTCGGTAAGGTGATATGAACCGTTATAACCGGCGATTTCCGAATGGGGAAACCCAGTGTGATCCGTCACACTATCATTACGTGAATACATAGCGTAATGAAGCGAACCGGGGGAACTGAAACATCTAAGTACCCCGAGGAAAAGAAATCAACCGAGATTCCCCCAGTAGCGGCGAGCGAACGGGGAGCAGCCCAGAGTCTGAATCAGCATGTGTGTTAGTGGAACGGTCTGGAAAGTCCGGCGATACAGGGTGATAGCCCCGTACACAAAAGTGCATATGTTGTGAACTCGAAGAGTAGGGCGGGACACGTGGTATCCTGTCTGAATATGGGGGGACCATCCTCCAAGGCTAAATACTCCTGACTGACCGATAGTGAACCAGTACCGTGAGGGAAAGGCGAAAAGAACCCCGGCGAGGGGAGTGAAAAAGAACCTGAAACCGTGTACGTACAAGCAGTGGGAGCCTCTTTATGGGGTGACTGCGTACCTTTTGTATAATGGGTCAGCGACTTATATTCTGTAGCAAGGTTAACCGTATAGGGGAGCCGAAGGGAAACCGAGTCTTAACTGGGCGTTAAGTTGCAGGGTATAGACCCGAAACCCGGTGATCTAGCCATGGGCAGGTTGAAGGTTGGGTAACACTAACTGGAGGACCGAACCGACTAATGTTGAAAAATTAGCGGATGACTTGTGGCTGGGGGTGAAAGGCCAATCAAACCGGGAGATAGCTGGTTCTCCCCGAAAGCTATTTAGGTAGCGCCTCGTGAATTCATCTTCGGGGGTAGAGCACTGTTTCGGCTAGGGGGTCATCCCGACTTACCAACCCGATGCAAACTGCGAATACCGAAGAATGTTATCACGGGAGACACACGGCGGGTGCTAACGTCCGTCGTGAAGAGGGAAACAACCCAGACCGCCAGCTAAGGTCCCAAAGTCATGGTTAAGTGGGAAACGATGTGGGAAGGCACAGACAGCCAGGATGTTGGCTTAGAAGCAGCCATCATTTAAAGAAAGCGTAATAGCTCACTGGTCGAGTCGGCCTGCGCGGAAGATGTAACGGGGCTAAACCATGCACCGAAGCTGCGGCAGCGACACTATGTGTTGTTGGGTAGGGGAGCGTTCTGTAAGCCGTTGAAGGTGTGCTGTGAGGCATGCTGGAGGTATCAGAAGTGCGAATGCTGACATAAGTAACGATAATGCGGGTGAAAAACCCGCACGCCGGAAGACCAAGGGTTCCTGTCCAACGTTAATCGGGGCAGGGTGAGTCGACCCCTAAGGCGAGGCCGAAAGGCGTAGTCGATGGGAAACAGGTTAATATTCCTGTACTTGGTGTTACTGCGAAGGGGGGACGGAGAAGGCTATGTTAGCCGGGCGACGGTTGTCCCGGTTTAAGCATGTAGGCGGAGGTTCCAGGTAAATCCGGTACCTTATTAACGCTGAGGTGTGATGACGAGGCACTACGGTGCTGAAGTAACAAATGCCCTGCTTCCAGGAAAAGCCTCTAAGCATCAGGTAACACGAAATCGTACCCCAAACCGACACAGGTGGTCAGGTAGAGAATACCAAGGCGCTTGAGAGAACTCGGGTGAAGGAACTAGGCAAAATGGTGCCGTAACTTCGGGAGAAGGCACGCTGATATGTAGGTGAAGTGGTTTACCCATGGAGCTGAAATCAGTCGAAGATACCAGCTGGCTGCAACTGTTTATTAAAAACACAGCACTGTGCAAACACGAAAGTGGACGTATACGGTGTGACGCCTGCCCGGTGCCGGAAGGTTAATTGATGGGGTTATCCGTAAGGAGAAGCTCTTGATCGAAGCCCCGGTAAACGGCGGCCGTAACTATAACGGTCCTAAGGTAGCGAAATTCCTTGTCGGGTAAGTTCCGACCTGCACGAATGGCGTAATGATGGCCAGGCTGTCTCCACCCGAGACTCAGTGAAATTGAACTCGCTGTGAAGATGCAGTGTACCCGCGGCAAGACGGAAAGACCCCGTGAACCTTTACTATAGCTTGACACTGAACACTGGTCCTTGATGTGTAGGATAGGTGGGAGGCTTTGAAGCGTGGACGCCAGTCTGCGTGGAGCCAACCTTGAAATACCACCCTTTAATGGCTGGTGTTCTAACGTAGACCCGTAATCCGGGTTGCGGACAGTGTCTGGTGGGTAGTTTGACTGGGGCGGTCTCCTCCTAAAGAGTAACGGAGGAGCACGAAGGTTAGCTAATCCTGGTCGGACATCAGGAGGTTAGTGCAAAGGCATAAGCTAGCTTGACTGCGAGAGTGACGGCTCGAGCAGGTGCGAAAGCAGGTCTTAGTGATCCGGTGGTTCTGAATGGAAGGGCCATCGCTCAACGGATAAAAGGTACTCCGGGGATAACAGGCTGATACCGCCCAAGAGTTCATATCGACGGCGGTGTTTGGCACCTCGATGTCGGCTCATCACATCCTGGGGCTGAAGTAGGTCCCAAGGGTATGGCTGTTCGCCATTTAAAGTGGTACGCGAGCTGGGTTTAGAACGTCGTGAGACAGTTCGGTCCCTATCTGCCGTGGGCGCTGGAGAATTGAGGGGGGCTGCTCCTAGTACGAGAGGACCGGAGTGGACGCATCACTGGTGTTCGGGTTGTCATGCCAATGGCATTGCCCGGTAGCTAAATGCGGAAGAGATAAGTGCTGAAAGCATCTAAGCACGAAACTTGCCCCGAGATGAGTTCTCCCTGAGACTTTAAGTCTCCTGAAGGAACGTTAAAGACTATGACGTTGATAGGTCGGGTGTGTAAGTGTAGCGATACATTGAGCTAACCGATACTAATGAACCGTGAGGCTTAACCTTACAACGCCGAAGATGTTTTGGCGAAGACAGACACAATATTCAGCTTGATAACAGATTAGTAAGTCCGAAGGATTTTGCGCTGAGACAAGGCGGCAAGTGAAGCGACGGAAGGAGCATACACCGGTATGTGACTGACGTTCGCAAGTGCAGCCAACGCAGTATCAGCCCAAAAGACACAGGACAGAGCACAAAGAATTTGCCTGGCGGCTGTAGCGCGGTGGTCCCACCTGACCCCATGCCGAACTCAGAAGTGAAACGCCGTAGCGCCGATGGTAGTGTGGGGTCTCCCCATGCGAGAGTAGGGAACTGCCAGGCATCAAATTTAGTGTGCTGATATGGCTCAGTTGGTAGAGCGCACCCTTGGTAAGGGTGAGGTCCCCAGTTCGACTCTGGGTATCAGCACCAGTTTTTCGGTTAAAGTTCGGCACTTAGAAAAGAATTTGTCTGGCGGCTGTAGCGCGGTGGTCCCACCTGACCCCATGCCGAACTCAGAAGTGAAACGCCGTAGCGCCGATGGTAGTGTGGGGTCTCCCCATGCGAGAGTAGGGAACTGCCAGACATCAAATAAAAGCGAAAGGCTCAGTCGAAAGACTGGGCCTTTTGTTTTATCTGTGGTCTGTCGGTGAGCGCTCTCCTGAGTAGGACAAATCCGCCGGGAGCGGATTTGAACGTTGCGCAGCAACGGCCCGGAGGGTGGCGGGCAGGACGCCCGCCATAAACTGCCAGACATCAAATAAGTGAAAAGGCCATCCGTCAGGATGGCCTTTTCACGTTTATACGTGGGAAAAAGCCGGAACTGTATCCGGCGTGTGGCTTTAATGAATAACCTGCGATAAAAACGCGCGGGTGCGTTCGGATTTGGGGTGAGCAAAAAACTCATCCGGTGGTGCCTGTTCCACAATCTCGCCAAGATCCATAAAGATCACCCGGTCGGCCACTGTGCGGGCAAAGCCCATCTCATGAGTAACACACAACATGGTCATGCCTGATTGCGCCAGACCTATCATGGTATCCAGCACTTCTTTTACCATTTCAGGATCTAACGCTGATGTGGGCTCATCAAACAACATGATTTTGGGTTTCATGCACAGCGAGCGCGCAATGGCTACACGCTGTTGCTGTCCACCAGAGATTTGCCCGGGATATTTATGCGCATGTTCCGCAATGCGAACTCGCTCAAGGTAGTGCATTGCCAGTACCTCAGCCTCTTTTTTCGGCATCTTTTGCACCCAGATTGGCGCCAGCGTGCAATTTTGCAGGACCGTCAAATGAGGAAAGAGATTAAAGTGCTGAAAGACCATGCCAACTTCCTGTCTGACGCGCTCAATATTGCGGATGTCTTCATTGAGTTCTATCCCATCCACCACAATACGTCCTTGCTGATGCTCTTCCAGATGGTTGATACAGCGAATAGTTGTTGATTTACCCGAACCGGAAGGACCGCACAATACGATGCGCTCGCCCTGTTTTACCTTCAGGTTGATGTTTTTCAGGACATGAAACTGTCCGTACCATTTGTTGACGTTTTCCAGCGTGATCATCGCGTCAGTAGATTGCATTAATAATTGACTCATAAATTCCTCAGTGCGGTGTACGCCCGGTGTTAAAACGTTTTTCCAGATGTTGGCTATAACGCGACATGCTGAAACAGAAGATCCAGTAAATCAGTGCGGCGAAAACATATCCTTCCGTCGACATACCCAACCACGCGGGGTCCACAGTGGCCTGCTGCACGCTACTGAAGAGATCAAATAAGCCGATGATGATGACCAGACTGGTATCCTTGAATAAGGCGATAATCGTGTTAACCAGACCCGGGATAACCAGCTTGAGGGCTTGCGGGAGAATGACCAGCCCTTGCGTTTTCCAGTATCCTAATGCCAGTGATTCAGCGGCTTCATACTGACCTTTAGGTAGGGCCTGTAACCCTCCGCGAACCACTTCTGCGACATAGGCTGACTGGAAAAGAATAACGCCGACCAGCGCTCGGATAAGTTTGTCGATACTGGTCCCTTCGGACATAAACAGAGGAAGCATGACCGAAGACATAAACAGAACGGTAATCAACGGCACACCGCGCCAGAACTCAATAAAAATGACGGATAAAATCCGCACGACTGGCATATGAGAACGACGTCCCAGCGCCAGTAAAATGCCCCACGGAAGCGCGCCCGCAATCCCCACGGATGCGATGATAAGCGTCAGTGTTAATCCACCCCACTGCCGGGTTTCTACGCGCTCCAGCCCGAAAAAACCACCGTACATCAACCACCAAACCACCACTGGATAAACGACGGCCCAGACGGCGATATAGCGGCCACGATGCGGGATTGTTTTCAAGAACATGGGAACGATAGACAGCAAACCAATTATCAGGGCCAGATTTACGCGCCAGCGCTGATCGTGGGGATAAAGTCCATACATGAATTGCCCAAAGCGTTCATGAATGAACACCCAGCAGGCTCCGGCTTTGGTGCAGTCTGCTCGGGTTGAACCGACCCAGTTGGCCTGAAAGAATACCCAGTTCAACAATGGCGGAAGAAATGACCAAATCAGCCAGACGCACAGCAGTGTGAGCAGGCTGTTTGACCAACTGGAGAACAGGTTTTTACGCATCCAGAGTAGACTGCGACTTGCCGGGTTACTGCTCTGGCGCGAGGGGTGAGACAGCAGTGCTTTTGTCATCATGGCTCCTTAGCGCTCAATCAGTGCAATACGGCGGTTATAAATATTCATCAATAAAGAAATGCTCAGGCTGATGATCAAGTACACCGACATCGTGATGGCGATAGTTTCAATGGCTTGCCCTGTTTGATTAAGTACCGTGCCGGCAAAAAGTGAAACCATATCCGGGTAGCCAATGGCGGCCGCAAGTGAGGAGTTTTTGACGATATTCAGATACTGGCTGGTTAATGGAGGAATGATGACGCGCAGCGCCTGCGGGATGATCACCTGACGCAGCGTCACTGGATTTGGCAGACCCAGCGAGCGTGCGGCTTCATGTTGGCCATATGGAACAGCCTGAATTCCCGCCCGAATAATTTCTGCAATAAACGCTGAGGTATACACTGAAAGCGCCAGCGTCAGAGCCGCTAGTTCAGGTATAAGCACCATACCGCCACGGAAATTAAAACCGCGAAGCGCGGGGATATCCCAGTGAAGCGCAGCACCAAACATCCACTGTGCAATCAACGGTAAAAGTACGATCAGTGCCAGAGCCGTAGGCCAGGTCCGGCGTAGTTGACCGGTTTTGGTCTGGTGCATTCTGTTGTAGCGAAATAACCCGATGGTGATGACGATAGCGATAATGACAGCGGCGCAAAAGGCAAAAAAACCTTCTCCCATTTGCGGTGCCGGAATATAGAGCCCCCGGTTGCTCAGGAACATCAAATCCAGCGCGTTAACGGCCTGACGTGGGCCTGGCAGGTTACGTAATACGGCGAAATACCAGAAGAAGATCTGCAGCAGCGGCGGTATATTGCGGAACGTTTCGATGTAGATCGTTGAGAGCTTTCGCAATAACCAGTTATCTGACAGGCGTGCCAGTCCGAGAAAGAAACCGAGAATTGATGCGAAAACAATGCACAGTGCTGAAACTAATAGTGTATTGAGCAGGCCAACGATAAAGACACGGCCATACGTATCGCCTTGCTCGTAATCAATCAGATGCTGGACAATACCAAATCCGGCGCTGCGATCGAGAAAAGAAAATCCCGAGGTAATACCGCTATTGTTCAGGTTATTTATCGTGTTATGAATGAGATACACCGCAATGCTGATAACCGCAATGACGGCGAGTATTTGAAATAACCAGGCGCGGACCGCAGGGTTAGAAAAGGATAACGATCCTTTTACGGTTGAGCGGCGATGGAACATAAGAAAACCTCAGTAACTATGACTCTGGGCTGAGCGCCGCAGTTGCGGCGCCCGTTACATCACTACGCATTAGCGCACCGGTGGCGCATACTGAATGCCGCCGTTATTCCAGAGGTTGTTCTGTCCACGTTTGATCTTCAGTGGGCTTTCCGATCCAACGTTACGTTCAAAGATCTCCGAGTAGTTACCAACCTGCTTGATAATGTTGTAAGCCCATTTGTTATCAAGCTTCAGATCCTTGCCATAATCCCCTTCTTTACCTAACAGGTGTGCCATATCCGGCGTTGCAGGATTAGCCGCTTTTTCATCAACGTTTTTCGAGTTAACACCCATTTCTTCCGCATTCAACATGGCGAACAGCGTCCAGCGAACAATGGAGAACCACTCATCGTCCCCACGACGCACGACAGGTCCCAGTGGTTCTTTAGAGATAACTTCTGGCAGGACAATCCACTCAGCCGGATTACTCAGCTTGATTCGCAGGGCGTACAGCTGAGACTGGTCGGAAGCCAGCGTGTCGCAGCGTCCAGATTCCAGAGCTTTAGCGGATTCATCCGAGCGGTCAAAAGTGACGGGGGTGTACTTCATGTTGTTGGCTTTAAAGTAGTCAGCCACGTTCAGTTCGGTATCTGTTCCTGCCTGAATACAAACCGTTGCGCCATCCAGCTCTTTAGCGCTCTTCAGACCTGCTTTATTGTGGGTAAGAAAACCAATGCCGTCGTAATACGTCACGCCCGTGAAAGACATACCCATACCGGCATCACGAGAAGAGGTCCATGTGGTATTACGAGAGAGCATGTCGACTTCACCAGATTGTAACGCGGTGAAGCGTTCCTTAGCGGTAAGCGGGGTATATTTTACTTTGCTATCATCGCCAAATACGGCGGAGGCAACGCCGCGACATACGTCGACATCAATACCTGAAAACTTACCGCTTGCATCGGCGTAAGAAAAGCCAGGCAACCCGTCACTGATCCCACACTGCACAAAACCTTTTTTCTTTACGGCATCAAGTGTTGCGCCGGCATGAGCCTGATTTGTAACCGCAAGCAGCACGCCGGCCGCAGCCAGGCTGGCTATTATCATCTTTTTCATAGAGCATCCTGTGTGGAGGAATTATTGTTATGGAAACGTTCTTAAAACGTCTTTTACCTGTCTGTGGCGATGGCCATACTCTTTTAAGCAAAGGTAGTGCCAGGTTTTTTGCGCACGATTATTCGACGCAATATGCAGAGTGTAGACAGGAATAAATAAATGCAGCGCCCTGAAGTGGTGCAAAATTGAAACGTAAGCCACATTTCGGCGCAAAAAATTTAAAATTCAAACCGAACGCGTGATAACGATTTCGTACGTTAATATTGATGGCGTGAGAATAATGAAAAGAAAACACGGTGTTACGAAGAACCGAAAAAATGCTAATTTCAAATCGTGGATATGTGAGGGGAATCTATAATAATTTTATTATACGTTGAGTGCTATATACCAACGTTTTGTCTTATATGAAGATTTAATTCTTATTGCAAAAAGCGCGGTACCCACCGCGCTTTTATGAAGATTTATTTGGTCAGGGCAACTATCCCAAGCGTCAGCCCGGCAACGGCTGCTGCGCCACCGGCGATGGCACCGGCTGTTTCCCAGTTATCCTGAGTGGTGCCTTTCATACAGGTATTGGTATGAACCAGGCGTCCCTGATCGTCGTATACAGGTACGCAAGGAGAATCGTGTGCACAGCCGGCCAGCAATGCGGTAAGCAATGCAACGGATATTAATCTTTTCATGGTGTTACCTCAAATATAAGCGTTTCGCTAATCGAGCAAAGACAAACGCTAAGCCATCTGCGAACTCGGGGATTATTTTACCACCTCTTAAAAAAAGACTGACATGAGGAATAATCTCAATTCATGTGGATTGTAAAAATAATGGATAAAAAGAAAGGTGGCGGGCGGGTTTTCAGGAGAGGTTAAAAACAAATAAATAGCTATCTTATTAATAAATAAAGAGGGGCATCATCGGTGAAAAAGGCGTCCGAAGACGCCTTTATTTTACAAATTAATCGTTGTGCCGACTAAAACGCCGTCTGACGACAACGAAGAAGACGGGGACGAAGAAGATTGCCAACAGTGTCGCGGTCAGCATGCCTCCCATTACGCCTGTTCCGACCGCATTTTGCGCACCACTCCCGGCACCGTGGCTGATAACCAGAGGCATAACCCCCAGAATAAACGCCAGAGATGTCATCAGGATTGGACGAAGACGCATGCGTGACGCTTCCAGAGTAGCTTCAATCAAGCCCTTGCCTTCTTTATCCATCAGGTCTTTGGCAAATTCGACAATCAGGATGGCGTTCTTAGCCGAGAGGCCAATAGTGGTTAACAGGCCCACCTGGAAGTAGACGTCGTTATTCATCCCACGCAGCGACGCTGCTAACAGCGCGCCAACCACGCCGAGCGGCACAACCAGCATGACCGAGAAGGGGATCGACCAGCTCTCATACAGTGCTGCAAGGCAAAGGAAAACGACAATTAGCGAGATGGCATACAGCGCTGGCGCCTGGTTACCCGACAGTCGTTCCTGATAGGACATACCCGTCCAGTCATGACCAATACCGTTTGGCAGTTTTTCCGCCAGGCTTTCCATCAGCGCCATTGCTTCACCAGTGCTTCGCCCTGGTGCCGCTTCGCCCAGTATTTCCATGGATGGCATACCGTTGTAACGTTCCAGGCGCGGTGAACCATAAATCCAATGTGATGCACTGAACGCAGAAAACGGAACCATTTCGCCATTGGTGCTGCGGATATACAGATTATTGATGTCCGCTGGCAGCATGCGGTATTTTGCATCCCCCTGGACGTAAACTTTCTTCACGCGGCCACGGTCAATAAAGTCGTTAATGTAATAGCCGCCCAGTGATGCGGAGATAGTTTCGTTGATATCCGACAGCGATACCCCCAGTGCCTGTGCTTTCTCCTGATCAACATCCAGCTTAAACTGCGGAGTATCTTCAAGTCCGTTAGGACGAACGCGAACCAACAGATCGGGGTGTTTAGCCACCATCCCCAGCAGCTGGTTACGCGCTTGCGTCAACGCCGTATGCCCCAGACCGCCCTGATCGATCAGTTCAAAATCGAAGCCGGTTGCGGTACCCAGTTCAACAATAGCGGGCATATTGAAGGGGAAGACTAACCCATCGCGGATCTGGCTGAACGCGCGTGTAGCGCGTGCAATGACCGCTTCAACACTATTTTCCTCACCGCTACGTTCGTCCCAGGGCTTGAGGCTAACGAATGCCAGACCTGAGTTTTGCCCCTGACCGCTGAAGCTAAAACCGTTAACCGTGAAGACGCTTTCGACGTTAGCTTTCTCCTTGGTCAGGTAGTACTGAGTAACCTGATCCAGTACTTTCTGGGTGCGCTCTTGCGTCGCTCCTGCCGGAAGTTGAATCATTGTCATAAACACACCCTGATCCTCCTCTGGCAGGAAGGAGGTCGGCAGGCGCATAAACAGAACCGCCATTCCGATCACGATGATCAGATAGACGACAAGGTAACGCCCGGTTTTACGCACAATACCGCTGACGCTATTGGTATAGTGATTAACGCTGTGATCGAATTTGGCATTAAACCAGCCAAAGAAACCGCTTTTTTTCTCGTGATGCTCAGCCGATACCGGCTTCAACAGCGTTGCACAAAGTGCAGGAGTCAGGATCAGCGCGACCAGTACAGAAAGCGCCATGGCGGAAACGATGGTAATGGAGAACTGCCGATAGATAGCCCCGGTTGAGCCGCCAAAAAAGGCCATGGGGATAAAGACCGCAGACAGCACCATGGCGATACCGACCAGCGCCCCCTGAATTTGTGACATGGACTTTTCCGTCGCCTCTTTAGGCGGCAGATGATCTTCCATCATCACGCGTTCCACGTTCTCCACCACCACTATCGCATCATCGACCAATAGACCGATGGCGAGCACCATCCCGAACATCGTCAGGGTATTTATCGAATAGCCAAACGCGGCAAGTACGGCGAATGTGCCCAACAATACGACGGGGACAGCGATGGTTGGAATGAGCGTCGCCCGGATGTTTTGCAGGAACAAATACATGACCAGGAACACCAGTACGATCGCCTCAAACAGCGTTTTTACCACTTCATGAATCGAGATGGTTACAAACGGCGTCGTGTCGTACGGATAGACCACCTTCATTCCCTGAGGGAAGAACGGCTGCAGCTCAACCAGCTTAGCTTTGATGGCGTTAGCGGTATCCAGCGCGTTTGCCCCGGTTGCCAGCTTAATACCGAGGCCGGAAGCAGGCTTACCGTTAATACGCGCCACGACGTTGTAGTTCTCACCACCCAATTCGATCCGTGCAACGTCCTTCAGGTGAACAACTGAACCATCGCTGTTCACACGTAAAGTCACTTTGCCGAACTCTTCAGGGTCTTTCAGTCGCGTTTGCGCAATGATAGAGGCGTTAAGCTGCTGATTTGGTAATGCGGGCGTACCCCCTAATTGACCTGCGGCAATCTGATCGTTCTGTACCTTCAACTGGTTGATCACGTCAACCGGCGTGAGCTGGTACTTATTCAACAAGTTTGCATCCAGCCAGATGCGCATGGCGTACTGCGCACCAAACAACTGCACGTCACCTACGCCATTAAGACGGCTGATCGAGTCTTTCACGTTCGAGGCGACGTAGTCGGAAATGTCATCCTGCGTGGTTTGTGGGTTATCAGAAACAAAACCCGCAACCATTAAAAAACTGCTGCTGGATTTCTCGACGCTAATCCCCTGCTGCTGAACTTCTTGCGGCAGGAGTGGCGTGGCGAGCTGTAGTTTGTTTTGTACCTGCACCTGCGCGATATCGGGGTCGGTACCAGACTGGAAGGTCAGCGTGATGGTCACGCTCCCCGCGGAATCGCTGGTGGAGGACATATACATCAGGTTATCGATACCGTTCATGTTCTGTTCGATAACCTGCGTAACGGTGTCCTGTACCGTCTGCGCATCCGCACCTGGGTAGGTGGCGGAAATGGCGACCGCAGGGGGGGCGATAGTCGGGTATTGCGCCACAGGCAGTTGCATGATTGCCAGAGTGCCCGCCATCATCAGAATGATAGCCAGCACCCAGGCAAAGATAGGACGCCTGATAAAAAAGTTAGCCATGTCCGGTTACCTTATTGGGCTTTCGTGGCAGGGGTTTCGGTATCGGCAGTTGCTTTAACCTGAACGCCAGGGCGTGCTTTTTGTAAGCCGCTCACGATAACTTTGTCACCTGGTTGCAGACCTTCGCTGATGAGCCACTTGTCGCCAATGGCTTGTGCGGCGACGACTGCGCGAGACTCAACCTGACTCTTGTCGTTAACGACCATCACGGTGGCATCGCCGCGAGGCGTGCGCGTCACACCCTGTTGCGGAACGAGAATGGCATTCGGCTGGACGCCTTCATCAATGCGCGCGCGCACAAACATGCCCGGCAGCAGCGTGTGCTGCGGGTTAGGGAATACGGCCCTGAGGGTGATGGATCCGGTGCTTTCATCAACCGTCACGTCAGAAAATTGCAATGAGCCTTTCAGCGGGTACGATTGACCATTTTCCATCACCAGTTCGACGGTACTGCTGGCGCTGTCTTTATGCAGGCTTCCTTGCTCAACGGATTGCTTGAGGCGCATAAAGTCATTACTGGACTGTGTTACGTCGACGTAAATAGGATCAAGCTGTTGCACGGTAGCAAGCTCAGTTGCCTGACCATTCGTGACTAATGCGCCTTCGGTGACGTTAGATTTACCGATACGTCCGCTAATGGGCGATGTCACTTTGGTGTAAGCCAGGTTGATACGTGCGCTTTCGACCGCCGCTTTTGCCGCGATTACGGAGGCATCGGCCTGGCGGGCATCAGCAATCGCCTGATCGTACTCTTGCTGGCTGATGTACTTGGTGCCAACCAGCGGGACATAGCGTTTTACCGTTAAATGCGCGATAGCGGCAGCCGCTTCACTCTTTGCCAGTTCGCCTTTGGCGCTGTCATAGTCCGCCTGGTAAGTCGCGGGATCGATCTGATAAAGCGACTGACCGGCTTCAACATCGCTCCCCTCGGTAAAATTCCGTTTAAGAACAATCCCGCTGACCTGAGGACGGACCTCAGCAATACGAAATGCCGTTGTGCGTCCAGGTAATTCAGTCGTCACAGCTAAAGGCGCCTTTTCGACGACATGAACAGTCACCTGCGGCTCTGCGGGATGAGCTTGTGTTTCTCCCTGATCGTTACAACCGGCGAGTAATGCTGCGGAGATGATGATGAATGAGGGCAGGAGTGAAAACCTGGCATTTTTCGTCATTTCTATTCCTTAAAAAACCGAACGCTCGTTATTAACCGGGTAACGCAGAGGCGATAACGCGCACAAGAAAAAATAATAGTTGGCTATCCTACAAATTATTAGCTTGCGATGTAAGCAATACTTATTTATAAGCGCAATACACGGCACGTAAAAACAAAAAAAGATTAATCTACTGCCGTTTCATTATGGCGTTAATAGCAATACTATGATGCGCATAAACACATGTTGAAATAGATATTGAATTGGTGAATATATTGATGGTTGTTATTTGTTTTGTTTATTCGTGTGTAATGTCTGCAATTAATGCGTTTAGACCTCGTTTAAATAAATGCTAAGTGATACATTTGTTCCGTATAGCAAATATTAGATAAGAAAGTTAATCATTCTCTACTCTACCCCAGACAGTCGAAACCATGGCCAGAAAAACGAAAGCTGATGCTCTCAAAACGCGACAGCACCTGATAGATACAGCGATTGTGCAGTTTGCCGCGCGCGGCGTTAGCAATACGACGTTAAACGACATTGCGGATGCCGCCAGCGTGACGCGGGGGGCGCTGTATTGGCATTTCGAAAACAAGACGCAACTGTTTAATGAGCTATGGTTACAACAACCTCCATTGCGCGATCTTATTCAGGACCAGCTTATTGGACGTTGGGGGGATAATCCTTTACAGCGACTGCGTGAAAAGTTTGTGGTGGGATTACAATATATTGCACAGAATCCTCGCCAGCAGGCATTAATGCAGATTTTATATCATAAATGTGAATTCCATAATGATATGATATCAGAGCAGGCTATTCGCGATAAAATAGGCCTCAGTCATCAAAGCATTCGCGACGCTCTGCAGAAGTGCGTGGATGAAAATCTGATTGCCACCAGTCTGGATTTAGATGTCATCATCATTATTTTGCACGGTAGCTTTAGCGGAATAATAAAAAACTGGTTAATGAATCCAGTGAGTTATGATTTGTATGGGCAAGCGCCAGTATTAGTTGATAACGTATTAAAAATGTTAAGCCCGGATGGCTGCGTAATGCAATTAATGCAGAGTGAAAATCAGCCTGGGTAGAGTTGGCCGCCAGGGCCTGACGGCTGTCGAAGTGTTTCCCGTCGTGCTATTCGAGATCGACGCAGTTGACTAACTTAAGAGGGTTCACTGAATTCATATTCCGGCACTTGTCGTGCTCCGTTGTCATCAGCTCTATCCACTGAATGAGCAGTGCATCAAAAAGAAAAACGAAGACCGCAAAAACAACCAGCCACCAATACTTGCGAATCATTACCAAGCCCTGTGTATTCATGCCCAAGCGTGCAGGGAATATACACGAAATCTGTAGGCTGAAAAGCAGACTTACAATGCTTTTACTTTGCTGAAAGATCGCCATTCTTTGCCGTTAATCGACTCTTTTTAGACAGGTTTTTTGTCTTCCGCTTTTTTACCTTTGCAAGCTCAATCTCTGAAAAATGAGAGCCAATACTCATTCTTCTGAGTCCCATTTTTACGTACTCGGCATTGATTTCAATCCCGACAAACTTGCGGCCTAATTCCACGGCGGTGGCACCGGTGGTGAAACTACCGGCAAACGGATCCAGCACGCTGTCATCTGGGCAGGAGGAAGCCAGAATGATGCGTTCAAGGAGGGCTTTGGGCTTTTGCGTCGGGTGATTTTCATATTCGTCCATCAGATAACGAACGCGTGGAAACTCCCAGACATTGCCCGGCACTTTTTTCTGGTTGTAAGGTTGAGGCGGGTTCTTTCTGTAGTCTATCAGCGCGCGTTGAGCGCCTGTTTTAGCTTCCACCAGAATATCATCACGATTAAACGTGTAGTTTTTCTGATCTTTTACCATCATCAGGATCGGTTCATACATCGACCCAAAGTGCTTTTTAGCCTGTACGCCGGAGCTATCGTATGACCACACGATACGGCTCTTGATGGTAAAGATCTGGCGGCATTTGAGGTCGATGTACGGCATGTTCTCCGTACTGTTCATGATGTACATGGTGCCGTGCGGTTTGAGAATGCGGTGGCATTCGTCAATGCACTCAAAGAGCCACGCCAGAAAAGCCTCTTCATCCCAGGATTCCACCATCCCGTCAAAGTCTTTACCGATGTTATAAGGTGGGTCGGCAAAAATGAGATCGATGCTTTCAGACGGCAGCTTTTTCAGTTCGGTCAGTGCATCACCCAGGATTATCTTTTTAGACTCATCGCCAAAATAGACAGGTTCACATCTTGCGTTCATCGCCAAAGCCTCCCGTGTGACGTTAATAAAAAAGGCGCTTCCCCATGCCGAGTAGCGCCTTTTAAAACAAACATTTCGCTGATTAGTATCAGTTCATGCCGTATTTTTTCAGTTTTTTACGCAGCGTACCACGGTTGATGCCCATCATCAGGGCAGCACGGGTCTGGTTACCGCGGGTGTATTGCATCACCATGTCCAACAGGGGCTGTTCTACTTCAGCCAGTACCAGCTCATAGAGATCGTTAACATCCTGACCATTCAATTGAGCAAAATAGTTCTTCAGTGCCTGTTTAACCGAGTCACGCAGGGGCTTTTGAGTTACCTGGTCCTGAGAGTTAACGGTAGAAACGGTCAGTACGTCAGAATTTACGCGTTGTTCGAACATAGTTCTGTCAGCTCTTTATTTCTGTTTACGCAAAATTTTCGAAGTATGCCTCCAACGCCGCCAGCTGTTCGCTGGAATCTTCAATGGCGTTGAATGTGCGCCGAAACTGGTCATCCGGAGCGTGTTCCTGGAGATACCAGGATACGTGTTTACGCGCAATTCGGTACCCTTTTGCCTGACCGTAAAAGTCGTGCAGTTCCCGAATGTGCGCACAAAGCAAGCGCTTCACCTCTGCCAGAGGCAGCGGGGGCAGCAGCTCCCCAGTGTCCAGATAATGCTGGATTTCCCGAAAGATCCAGGGTCTTCCCTGAGCTGCACGTCCTATCATCAGGGCATCCGCCCCCGTATAGTCGAGTACAGCTCTGGCTTTATGCGGGTCAGTAATGTCGCCATTCGCGATAATCGGAATGGAAACTTTCTGCTTAACTGCCCGAATACTGTCGTACTCAGCATCTCCATTGAACAAACAGGCGCGGGTGCGTCCATGAATGGTCAGAGCCTGAATGCCACAGTCTTCAGCCAGTTGGGCAATCTCTACGCAGTTACGGTGTTCCGGAGCCCAGCCGGTGCGAATCTTGAGTGTGACAGGAACGTCCACTGCATTGACGACCTCGGTTAGTATTGATTTCACTAAGTCCGGGTACTGCAAGAGGGCTGAACCTGCGAGCTTACGATTCACTTTTTTAGCCGGACACCCCATATTGATATCAATAATCTGGGCGCCGCTTTCCACGTTAATACGTGCGGCATCGGCCATCTCAACAGGGTCGCTACCGGCAATTTGCACCGTGCGAATTCCTGGCTCATCAACGTGCACCATCCGTAAACGAGACTTGTCACTTTCCCAAACCTGCGGGTTAGAAGACATCATCTCGGATACCGTCAATCCGGCTCCCATCTCATAGCACAGCGTCCTGAATGGTCTGTCAGTGATGCCAGCCATAGGTGCTGCGATCAGGCGATTTCTGAGCTGATATTGTCCGATGCGCATGAGTTAAGAAATGACCATACTGTGACTGCAAGGCGGCGTATATTACGCATTTTTCGCACGAGATGAAAGGCCAAACTTTGACCAATCCACTGAGGTGGATCAATGAATTGCTGGTTAAGTACACAGTTTCAAATTAAAATCTTTAATAATCATTTGGATACGATATTGTGCTAATTTTTCATCCGTTTATAAATTCCAAAAACTTCTCTTTTTTTATTACGGCCAGACTCAACTTATCAGGATAAAAAGCTGTTTTTGTGAGCAAATAGTGACTTTGTAATGCGATCTCGCTCCCATTTCCGCAAATCCTTTTGCGAAAAAAAGAGCGATTATTGCGTTACCAACGGTAACGAGAAGGGATTATTTTTTCTGACCGGTGATGCGGCACCATTCTTCTTTCTCGATAACCGGATCGAGCGTAAAGAGATCGGCATAGGCTTCGCAAACGCTTTCCGCCTGGCTGGCAAGAATACCAGAAAGCCCCAGTAAACCGCCCTCAACGGGCAGTACGCTGATTAGCGGCGCCAGCTCACGTAATGGTCCGGCAAGAATGTTAGCGACCACCACGTCGGCTTTCATCGCTTCTGGCTGGTCTTTTGGCAGGTACAACTCCAGACGCTCGGAAACGCCATTGCGCTCGGCGTTATCCCGGCTGGCCTGAATCGCTTGCGGATCGATATCCACGCCGATAGCTTTCGCTGCGCCCAGTTTCAGTGCCGCAATGGCAAGAATGCCGGAGCCGCAGCCAAAGTCGATAACCGTTTTGCCGTTGAGATCGAGACCGTCCAGCCATTGCAGGCACAGAGAGGTGGTGGGGTGAGTACCTGTGCCAAATGCCAGACCCGGATCCAGCATCACGTTGACGGCATTCTCATCCGGGACATCGCGCCAGCTCGGGCAAATCCACAGACGTTCGCCAAAGCGCATCGGGTGGAAGTTATCCATCCATTCGCGTTCCCAGTCTTTGTCTTCGAGCTGTTCGATTTTATGCGCGAAACCTTCGCCCAACAGCGGATGTTGCTCCAGGATGGCAACCACTTCTTTCATGTCGGTTTCTGCATCGAACAAGCCGATCACATCGGTATCTCCCCACAGGCGAGTCTCGCCCGGCAGAGGTTCAAACACCGGCGTATCATGCGTATCCTGGAAGGTGATGGAAACGGAGCCCGCTTCCATCAGCGCATCGCTCAGCTCTTCAGCGTTGGCGCCGGTCGTGTTCAGTTTTAGTTGGATCCATGGCATGGCAAAACTCTTTATTTATCAGTAGTCAATATGGCGGCTTGCGGGACGGCGGAACCGAAACGGTTGCCAATCAGGAAAGCCAGCAAACTTATCAGTAACGAGGGCACAATCGGGTGGAAGCCCAGGTACTGAACGTTAAAGGTAGCGAGGAAGGCATAAAGTACGCCGCCGACAATCATCGCGCTCAATGCGCCAGCCGCGTTTGCCCGCTCCCAGTACAGGCCCAGCACCAGCGGCCACAGGAAAACGGCTTCCAGCCCGCCAAACGCCAGCAGGTTAAGCCAGATAATCATCTCTGGCGGTTTCCAGGCGGCCAGCAGCAGTAATGCGCCGAGCAGCAGGGTAATGACTGCCGACATACGCTTCAGCCGGGTTTCGTTTTTCAGCTGTTCCGGACGAAGGTTCAGGTACAAATCCTTAATGATCGTAGCGGAACTTTGCAGCAATTGGGCATTGATCGTCGACATGATCGCGGCCATCGGGGCCGCGAGGAAGATCCCGGCAGCTATCGGCGGCAACACTTTGACCATCAGCGTAGGGATAACCAGATCCGGTACCGTGAGGTCAGGGATCACCGCACGCCCCAACGCCCCCGCCAGATGCATACCAAACATCAGGATCGCCACCACGATGGTGCCGATGATAATGCCGCGGTGCACTGCTTTACTGTCTTTATAAGAGATGCAGCGTACCGCCGTGTGCGGCAGGCCAATGACGCCAAAGCACACCAGTACCCAGAATGAGGTCATGAAAGTGGGTGACAGAATGTCATCAGCGCCCTGCGGCGAAACCAGTTTAGGATCGATGGTTTGCAGAGTTACTACCGCGTTGCTGAGGCCTCCGGCAGCGTGAACGACACCGACCAGCAAAACGATAGTACCAATCAGCATCACCATGCCCTGCATGGTGTCGTTCAGTACGCTGGCGCGAAAACCGCCGAATGCCGTATATAAAGCGATACTGACGCCAAAAATCAGCAGACCCGTTTCGTAAGGGATACCCGCAGCGGTTTCCAGCAAACGTGCACCGCCAATAAACTGTACGGTCATCGCCCCGACAAACGCGACCAGTAAGCTGAGGCTCGCCAGCCACACCAGCAGGCGGCTCTGGTAGCGCGCAAACAGCATATCGTTGAGGGTAACGGCATTATAGCGGCGCGCCAGAATGGCGAATTTCTTACCAAGAATCCCCAAAGAGAGCCATACCGCAGGCAACTGGATCATCGCCAGCAGCACCCATCCCAGCCCGTATTTGTAAGCGGCGCCTGGACCACCGATAAAAGAGCTGGCGCTAATATAGGTTGCCGTTAGCGTCATGGCTAACACGACCCCGCCCATGGAGCGGCTGCCGAGGAAATATTCATTCAGGAAAGTACCGGTCACTCTCTTACGCATGGCGTAAACAGAAAGACCGAAGACCACCAGTAGGTAGGCGACCAGCGGCAAAATAACTTCAAGCTGCATCGTCATCCTCCAACGGAATGTCGCGATAGATAAACTTCACCATCGCCCAGCACAGTAAGATGAAAACCAGTGGCGTTAGCAGACAGGCCATTTCAAACCAGTGCGGTAAGCCGGTAAAGCCGAGCGTGGAATCTGGTAAGTAAGCGGCCACTAACCATGTGGCAAGATATAAAAGGGTCAGCCACAGCGCCCAGCGCGCCTCTTTATGGGCCTGAACAAAACGAGCGTCCATTTTTTGTCCCTTGTGGATAAAGAAAGCGGGGATTGTACCTTATGGCACGTGCGGGAGGGGAGAAAAACAAAAGGCCGGAATTTCCGGCCTTTTCGGTTAACGCACGCTTACTTTTCCTGAAGTCCGAGTTTTTTCTCCAGATAGTGGATATTGGTTCCACCGTGCTGGAAATGCTCGTCATTCATGATGCGGATCTGCAGATCAACGTTGGTTTTGATACCGTCGATGATCAGTTCCTGCAATGCGTTTTTCATACGGGCGATCGCTACGTCGCGGTTTTCGCCATAGCAGATCAGCTTACCGATCATTGAGTCATAGTACGGAGGTACAGTGTAGCCTGCGTAAATATGGGACTCCCAACGCACACCAAAGCCACCCGGTGCGTGGAAACGCGTGATTTTGCCCGGGCTTGGCAGGAAGGTGTTCGGGTCTTCGGCGTTGATACGGCATTCTACCGCATGGCCTTTTACCACAACTTCATCCTGCTTGATGGACAGCGGTTGTCCCGCTGCGATGCGCAGTTGCTCTTTGATCAGGTCAACGCCGGTGATCATTTCGGTTACCGGGTGCTCAACCTGAATACGGGTGTTCATCTCAATGAAGTAGAACTCGCCGTTTTCAAACAGGAACTCAAAAGTACCCGCCCCGCGATAGCCGATATCAACGCATGCTTTGGCGCAACGCTCGCCGATGTAGCGACGCAGTTCCGGTGTAATGCCCGGCGCTGGTGCTTCTTCGACGACTTTCTGGTGACGACGCTGCATGGAGCAGTCACGTTCTGCCAGATAAATCGCGTTACCCTGACCGTCTGCCAGCACCTGAATTTCGATGTGGCGTGGGTTTTCCAGGTACTTCTCCATGTAGACCATGTCGTTGTTGAAAGCCGCTTTCGCTTCCGCTTTGGTCATGGAGATGGATTGCGCCAGCTCGGCATCGCTGCGCACGACGCGCATACCGCGACCGCCGCCGCCGCCGGAGGCTTTGATGATAACCGGGTAGCCGATGCGTTTAGCATGAGCGCGGTTAGCGTCCATGTCATCGCCCAGCGGGCCGTCAGAGCCAGGGACTGTCGGTACGCCAGCTTTCTTCATCGCGGTGATTGCGGACACTTTGTCGCCCATCAGGCGGATAGTGTCGGCTTTCGGGCCGATGAAGATAAAGCCGGAACGCTCTACCTGCTCAGCAAAGTTGGCGTTCTCAGAAAGGAAGCCATAGCCCGGGTGAATTGCCACCGCGCCGGTGATTTCAGCAGCGCTAATGATAGCCGGGATGTTCAGATAGCTTTTTACGGACTGAGCCGGGCCAATACAAACCGTCTCATCCGCCAGCAATACGTGTTTTAAATCGCGATCCGCGCTTGAGTGCACCGCGACAGTCTTGATGCCCAGTTCTTTACAGGCACGAAGAATACGCAGGGCAATCTCACCACGGTTGGCGATAACAATTTTATCCAACATGTTCGCCTCGTTATTCGATGACGACCAGCGGCTCGTCAAATTCTACCGGTTGACCGCTTTCTACCAGAATCGCTTTAACGACACCGGATTTGTCGGCTTCGATCTGGTTCATCATTTTCATGGCTTCAACGATGCACAGGGTATCGCCCGCATTCACTTTCTGGCCGATTTCGATGAACGCTTTCGCATCCGGGCTCGGGGTGCGGTAGAACGTACCAACCATTGGGGAGCGTACGATGTGACCACTGATTTCCGCTGCTGCCGGAGCTTCCATACTTGGAGAGGCAGTTTGTGCGACAGCGTTAGACAGAGCTGGCTGCTGCATCACTGGTGCAGCATAAGCCTGTTGCATCATTGGAAAACTTGCAGCTGGCGCCGCACGGCTGATGCGTACAGATTCTTCGCCTTCAGAAATTTCCAGTTCGGAGATGCCTGATTCTTCAACCAGCTCGATCAGTTTTTTAATCTTACGAATATCCATGAGTGGGTTCCGTACTCTTTGTTTAGTGAGATTGTGACAAGCGTTTTACCGCCGTCTGTATAGCATTTTTATAACAGTGAGTGACAAGATGCCACGCATCTCAGGCGTTGCACTGGGTGCGGTTGCCATTGAGTGAGATTGCCAGACTTGTTAGTCATTGTGCGGCTATCTTCTGCCATTTTCGGGTAAAAGACAAAATATACCTTCAACATGCGAATGTCACCCTTTCCGCGCTCTAAAAACGCTACCGGGGATAGCAAAGTCGCACATTATAACTATTTCGTAGCAATTGGCAGCTAAATACTGGTCTTATCAGGGAAGATAATCAACCGTTAACATGTAAAGAAAATCGGATCGTCCGCATTTTGCAACGTACTGCACATATCGTGAAACTACCGCCACCACTGGCGAAACTTCTTGTATCGGCAGGCTAACAGCACCGCAGCAAGTGCGGCATAAATGATCGGTTGCGGGGAGATAATTTTTACCGACCACAGATAATGTATGGGTGCCAGGATCGCCACAAGATAGACGAAGTTGTGCAGATACTGCCAATTTTTACCCAGCTTTCGCTGCGCCAACTGCGTGGATGTTAATGTGAGGGCGAATAATATGACCCAACTGACAATGCCCAGCATCAAATAAGGTCGTGTGATTAATTCGCGTCCTAACAGCGCCAGATTATTAATACCCAGTTCCAGAAGCGCGTAGCTGGTTAAATGCAGCGTTGCCCATGCGAAACACCATAGCCCTAATAGGCGACGCGTGCGTATCAATAATGGCTGTTTAGCGTAGCGCGCGAGAGGAGAGACCAGCAAGGTCGCCAGTAAGAATTTCAGAGCTGTCCTACCGGTAAAGTGCTGGATATCTTTGACCGGGTCGGCGCTCAGGCCGCCGTTATTTACCGCCCAAAATAGCCAGACAAACGGCAAAAAGCCGGCAAGATGCAGGCAAACTTTCAGCCCGGTAATGTGTTTCGCAGTCAGACGCACCTAAAAATTCTCCTGCAGGTTAAGACCACGGTACAGTGATGCAACCTCATCGGCGTAACCGTTAAACAGCAGCGTGGGTTGGCGTTGAACGTCCAGAATACCGCCAGCGCCAATGAAACGCTCGGTGGCCTGGGACCAACGGGGGTGATCGACATGCGGATTCACGTTGGCATAAAACCCATATTCATTGGGGGCGGCCAGGTTCCAGGTGGTCGGCGGGCGTTCGCGGGTGAGTTTGATACTCACAATCGACTTAATGCCTTTAAATCCGTATTTCCACGGCACAATTAAACGAATGGGCGCGCCATTTTGTGGCGGGAGGGCTTTTCCATAAACCCCCACGGTAAGCAACGTGAGTGGATGCATCGCTTCGTCCAGACGCAGGCCTTCAACATAGGGATACTTCAGCCCGCCGCCAATAAAACGATCCTTTTGTCCTGGCATCTCATCCGGCGCGTAGCGCGTTTCGAACGCGACATACTTTGCGTTGCTGGTGGGTTCAACCTGTGCCAGCAGTTTATATAACGGAAAGCCAATCCACGGCACAACCATTGACCAGGCTTCCACACAACGCATCCGGTAAATCCGTTCTTCCAGCGGGAAACGGGCGGTCAGCGCATCGTGATCGAGGGTGAGTGGTTTTGCCACTTCGCCACTGATTTGCAACGTCCACGGATCGGTTTTCAGGCTACCTGCGTTGGCTGCCGGATCCGCCTTATCGAGGCCGAATTCATAGAAGTTGTTGTAGCCAGAAACTTTATCCGCTGGCGTTAAAGGAAGCGAATTTTGCCAGGCGGCGGGTTTACTGAAATCAAGTGGCTTACCTGCGGGCGCGGGCGGGCGGTCGTTCCCTTTAAACCAGCTAAGAAGGTCAGCCTGCGCAGAGTGGGGCAAGGACAATGCGGCAGCGCTGATCCCTAATGCTTTCAGTACCTGGCGACGCTGCATAAAAAAAGCCGACTCGTCAGTGACGTCGGCTTCTGTAAATGGACGTAGTTTCTTCATAACAGACTCCCGGCTTACGCGTCATAACTGACAGGGGACGCGTAGTTAATATGGCAGGGAGTCTGGAGATATGCCGCGAAATTTCGTTAATTAAGTGTAAATATCTGCGCCAGCGCCAGTTACTTCACCTTCACCAGCGTACGGCCTTGCACCTGGTTATTGATGATGGCATCGGCGAACTTCGGCGCATCCGCCAGCGTAATCTCCGTGGCGGCCTGAGCATAGAAAGATTCCGGCAGATCCTTAACCAGACGCGCCCAGGCCTCTGCCCGGCGTGCTGGCGGGGTCATCACCGAGTCCACTCCTTGCAAACGAACGTTACGCAGAATGAATGGCATCACCGTGGTTGGCAGAGCGAAACCGCCAGCCAGGCCGCAGGCGGCAACGCAGCCGCCGTAGTTCATCTGCGCCAGAACTTTTGCCAGGACTTTGTCGCCAACGGTATCAACCGCGCCAGCCCACAGCTGTTTTTCCAGCGGGCGTGATTCTGCAAACTCATCGCGACCAAGAATACGGCTGGCGCCCAGGCTCTTCAGGTAGTCGTGGGTACTTTCACGGCCCGAAACCGCCGCAACCTGATAACCCAGCTTATGCAGTAACGCAACGGCTGTGCTGCCCACGCCGCCGCTGGCGCCGGTGACGACAATTTCACCGTCTTGCGGGCGAATACCTGCATCCTCAAGCGCCATTACGCACAGCATAGCGGTAAAGCCGGCGGTGCCGATGACCATGGCTTTACGCCCATCCAGTCCTTTTGGCAGGGCAACCAGCCAGTCGCCTTTCACGCGTGCGCGTTCTGCCAGTCCACCCCAATGATTTTCACCCACGCCCCAACCGGTCAGTAACACTTCCTGACCCGCATGAAAACGGGGATCTTCGCTTGCACGCACGGTACCGGCGAAATCGATACCAGGAATCATCGGAAAATTACGAATGATTTTACCCTTGCCAGTGATAGCCAGAGCGTCTTTATAGTTCAGGCTCGACCAGTGGACATCCACCGTCACATCGCCTTCAGGTAGCTGATTTTCGTCGAGGGGTTGAACGGATGCGAGGGTTTTTCCGTCCTGCTGTTCTAAGATCAAAGCCTGCATAACCTGTCCTCAATTCGTATAGTGGATTGGAAAATTATTAATGAAGACTATACTCGCTAATCAAAACATGATGCCGATTCTGCGCAATAAATTGCCAGATATACCTGATTTGGTAGTATGCCCACACTGTTTGTATAAATGGACGGATTTTGCGTTCAGTTTTGCATTTTTGGGTCGCTATATCACTTTCATGCCCGTTTCATAACTGTCGGAGTTAACACAAGGATGCGATTAACGACGAAATTTTCAGCTTTTGTCACGCTGCTTACTGGGTTAACGATCTTCGTGACTCTGATCGGCTGCTCGCTGAGTTTCTATAACGCGATTCAATATAAGTTCACTACCCGTGTTCAGGCGGTGGCGACGGCAATTGATACGCACCTTGTTTCCCGCGATGTTGTGGCGTTAACCCCGCAAATAGATGAACTGATGGTTTCTGCTGATATCGTGCGCGTTGAACTGCTACAGGGCGAAAACGTGGTGTATGACCACTCCCGTACCAGCAGTTATCGCCCGGCGGGGACGAACAATCTGTATCGTGACATCACCGTTCCGCTGGTCAAACATCCTGGCATGTCGCTGCGTCTGGTTTATCAGGATCCGATGGGCAACTATTTCCATTCGCTGATGACCACCGCGCCACTCACGCTGGCGATTGCTTTCATTATACTGATGCTCTTTTTGTCGGTGCGCTGGCTTCAGCGTCAACTTTCAGGTCAGGAACTGCTGGAGATTCGTTCCACGCGCATTCTGAATGGCGAACGTGGACCGAACGTGCGGGGAACAGTCTATGAATGGCCAGCGCGTGCCAGTAGCGCACTCGATATGTTACTGACCGAAATTCAAAATGCTCGCGAACAACGCAGCCGCCTCGATACGCTGATTCGCTCCTATGTGGCGCAGGATACAAAAACCGGACTGAGCAACCGCCTGTTCTTTGATAACCAACTGGCAACGCTGCTGGAAGATCAGGAAAAAGTGGGATCGCATGGCGTCGTGATGATGGTGCGTCTGCCGGACTTTACTCTGCTGCGCGATAGCTGGGGAATCACCCTCGCGGAAGAACAAATTTCGACATTAATTAATTTGTTGTCGACTTTCATGACGCGCTATCCGGGCGCGTTGCTGGCACGCTACCACCGTAGCGATTTTGCCATCCTGCTGCCACACCGCACGCTGAAGGAGGCGGAAAGCATCGCCGGGCAATTATTAAAAGCGGTAGATGCGCTTCCGGCTAATAAAATGATCGATCGTGCCGATATGGTTCATATCGGTATTTGCGTTTGCCGCAGCGGACAGTCGACGGAACAAGTAATGGATCACGCCGAAGCGGCTACGCGGAATTCGGTATTGCAGGGCGGAAACAGTTGGTCGGTCTATGATGACTCACTGCCGGAAAAAGGGCGGGGAAACGTACGCTGGCGAACGCTGATCGAACAGATGCTCAGCCGGGGCGGACCAAGAATTTATCAAAAGCCTGCGGTAACGCGCGAAGGTCGGGTACACCATCGGGAGCTGATGTGCCGTATTTTTGATGGCAGCGAAGAGGTCATCTCGGCGGAATATATGCCGATGGTGCTGCAGTTTGGCCTGGCTGAAGAGTATGACCGCCTGCAAATCAGCCGTCTGATCCTACTGTTGGGCTACTGGCCGCAGGAAAACCTGGCGATGCAGACAACGGTTGAATCGCTAATTCGCCCACGTTTTCAGCGCTGGCTACGTGATACGCTGATGCAGTGCGAAAAATCATTACGCAAACGCATAATTATTGAACTTGCGGAGGCAGATGTCTGTCAACATATCAGCCGGTTACAGCCTGTCATCAGATTGATGAATGCGCTGGGTGTGCGAATTGCCGTTACGCAGGCGGGTTTAACGCTGGTGAGCACCAGTTGGATCAAAGAGCTCAACGTTGAGTTATTGAAGCTCCATCCAAGCCTGGTGAGGAATATTGAAAAGCGGACTGAAAACCAGCTCCTGGTTCAAAGCCTGGTGGAAGCCTGTTCTGGAACACCAACGCAGGTTTACGCCACGGGCGTTCGTTCGCGTAGCGAGTGGCATACGCTGACGGAACGCGGAGTTGCGGGTGGGCAAGGGGATTTTTTTGCCGCATCACAGCCACTTGACACTAACGTGAAAAAATATTCGCAAAGATACTCGGTTTAACCTGCCGTTTAATTTGTTTTCACGTAGAATAACGCGCGCTGTGCCTTCTGGGGGTGTGCTTGTCTGCTCGCCAGGTTGTAACAGCAAACATGCAGGTGAATGACCTTTGACAGGTTGCAAACAAAAGCGAGGAATGCTGCTGATTTATTCAGCCCTGATGGACTCAGGCCGGTTTTGTAACAAAGGAAACGAACTGCACTAATTTTCACCGTAGCAGATGATTTTTGCGCCTTGTCGCTGCTGCGTGTGGTTGGTAAAGTAAGCGGATTTTGTTTTCCGCCCCAGCTTTCAGGATTATCCCTTAGTATGTTGAAAAAATTTCGTGGCATGTTTTCCAATGACCTGTCCATTGACCTGGGTACCGCGAATACCCTTATTTATGTAAAAGGACAAGGCATCGTATTGAATGAGCCTTCTGTTGTGGCCATTCGTCAGGATCGTGCCGGTTCGCCGAAAAGCGTGGCTGCAGTAGGTCATGATGCGAAGCAGATGCTGGGTCGTACACCGGGCAATATCGCTGCAATTCGCCCAATGAAAGACGGCGTTATCGCTGACTTCTTCGTGACTGAAAAAATGCTCCAGCACTTTATCAAACAAGTGCACAGCAATAGCTTCATGCGCCCAAGCCCGCGCGTACTGGTGTGTGTACCGGTTGGAGCAACTCAGGTTGAGCGCCGTGCGATCCGTGAATCCGCTCAGGGTGCAGGCGCCCGTGAAGTCTTCCTGATTGAAGAGCCGATGGCGGCTGCGATCGGTGCGGGTTTGCCAGTTTCTGAAGCAACCGGTTCTATGGTTGTGGATATCGGTGGTGGTACTACTGAAGTTGCCGTTATCTCTCTGAACGGCGTGGTTTACTCTTCTTCTGTACGTATTGGCGGCGACCGCTTCGACGAAGCGATCATTAATTATGTTCGTCGTAACTACGGTTCTCTGATCGGTGAAGCTACCGCAGAACGTATCAAACACGAGATCGGTTCCGCTTATCCGGGTGACGAAGTGCGCGAAATTGAAGTTCGCGGTCGTAACCTGGCTGAAGGTGTTCCGCGCGGCTTTACCCTGAACTCCAACGAGATTCTGGAAGCTCTGCAGGAACCGCTGACCGGTATTGTGAGCGCAGTCATGGTTGCACTGGAACAGTGCCCGCCAGAGCTGGCGTCTGACATCTCCGAACGCGGCATGGTACTGACCGGTGGCGGCGCGCTGCTGCGTAATCTTGACCGTCTGTTAATGGAAGAAACCGGTATTCCAGTTGTTGTTGCTGAAGATCCGCTGACCTGCGTGGCGCGTGGTGGCGGCAAGGCACTGGAAATGATCGATATGCACGGCGGCGACCTGTTCAGCGAAGAGTAATCGGATGCAGGTAGGGTAGCCAGCGGGTTACCCTTCCGCTCTGATACGAGAATACGCATAGACTATGAAGCCAATTTTTAGCCGTGGCCCGTCGCTACAGATTCGCCTTATTCTGGCGGTGCTGGTGGCGCTCGGCGTTATTATTGCCGACAGCCGCCTGGGGACGTTCAGTCAAATCCGAACGTACATGGATACCGCCGTCAGTCCTTTCTACTTTATCTCAAATGGTCCCCGTGAATTACTCGACGGCGTTTCGCAAACGCTGGCTTCGCGTGACCAACTCGAACTTGAAAACCGGGCGTTGCGTCAGGAACTGCTGCTGAAAAATAGCGAACTGCTGATGCTGGGGCAATATAAACAGGAGAACGCGCGTTTGCGTGAGCTGCTGGGATCGCCGCTGCGCCAGGACGAACAAAAGATGGTGACGCAGGTCATCTCAACGGTTAATGACCCTTACAGCGATCAGGTGGTTATCGACAAAGGGAGCGTTAACGGCGTCTACGAAGGTCAGCCAGTTATTAGCGACAAAGGCGTAGTCGGTCAGGTCGTTGCGGTGGCTAAACTGACCAGCCGTGTGCTGCTGATTTGCGATGCAACACATGCGTTGCCTATTCAGGTACTGCGTAACGATATTCGCGTGATCGCTGCCGGTAACGGTTGCACCGACGATCTTCAGCTCGAACACCTGCCGGCCAATACCGACATTCGCGTTGGCGATGTGCTGGTTACCTCGGGCCTGGGTGGCCGTTTCCCTGAGGGTTATCCGGTTGCTGTTGTTTCTTCCGTTAAGCTGGATACTCAGCGCGCTTATACTGTGATTCAGGCACGCCCGACCGCGGGTCTGCAACGTCTGCGCTATCTGCTGCTGTTGTGGGGCGCCGATCGTAATGGCGCAAATCCGATGACGCCAGAAGAAGTGCACCGCGTTGCCAATGAACGTCTGATGCAAATGATGCCGCAAGTTCTGCCTGCACCAGATACCATGGGGCCGCCTGCGCCAGTGCCAGCTCCCGCAACAGGCGTAACTCCAGCGCCTGCGGATACCACGCCGCCACAACCTGCTCCGCGTAAGCCGGGAGGACAGTAAGTGGCAAGCTATCGTAGCCAGGGACGTTGGGTGATTTGGCTCTCGTTCCTTATTGCACTGTTGCTGCAGGTCATGCCCTGGCCGGACGACATTCTGGTTTTCCGGCCAAACTGGGTGCTGCTCATCTTGTTGTACTGGATCCTGGCGCTGCCGCATCGCGTAAATGTGGGTACAGGGTTTGTGGTGGGTGCCATACTGGATCTCATCAGCGGCTCCACGCTTGGCGTGCGCGCATTGTCTATGAGTATCATTGCTTATCTGGTCGCGCTGAAATTCCAGCTATTCCGCAACCTCGCGCTCTGGCAGCAGGCGTTGGTGGTCATGTTGTTATCACTGGTCGTGGATATTATTGTTTTCTGGGCCGAGTTTTTAGTGATCAATGTCTCTTTCAGACCCGAAGTGTTCTGGAGTAGTGTAGTGAATGGTGTGCTTTGGCCATGGCTATTCTTACTGATGCGTAAAGTCCGTCAGCAGTTTGCGGTGCAATAAGGTTGATATGAATACTCTGTATCTTGCTTCAGGTTCTCCACGTCGTCAGGAGCTGCTCGCTCAGCTTGGTGTTACTTTTGAACGACTGGTGCCTGGGATTGAAGAGCAGCGGCACCCGCAGGAAAGCGCGCAGCAGTACGTTTCGCGTCTGGCGTGTGAAAAAGCGCAGGCTGGTGTGGCGATGGCCCAGCGCGATTTGCCAGTATTGGGGGCGGATACCATTGTTATCCTTAATGGCGAAGTGCTGGAAAAACCCCGCGACGCCGCTCATGCCGCAGCCATGCTGCGCAAACTGTCGGGCAAAACGCATCAGGTCATGACCGCTGTGGCATTGGCCGACCGCCAGCACAGTCTGGACTGTCTGGTGGTGACGGAAGTGACGTTCAGAGCACTAACCGATGAGGACATCGCGGGCTATGTTGCCAGCGGTGAACCAATGGATAAAGCAGGTGCATACGGTATTCAAGGGTTGGGTGGCTGTTTTGTCAGGAAGATAAATGGCAGCTATCACGCCGTAGTCGGCTTACCGCTGGTAGAAACGTATGAGTTGCTGACCAATTTTAACGCACTGCGTGAGAAAAGGGATAAACATGACGGCTGAATTGTTGGTAAACGTAACGCCATCGGAAACTCGGGTGGCTTACATTGATGGCGGTATTCTGCAGGAAATTCATATTGAACGTGAGGCGCGACGCGGAATCGTAGGCAATATCTACAAAGGTCGTGTAAGTCGTGTACTTCCGGGTATGCAGGCGGCTTTTGTAGATATTGGGCTGGATAAAGCCGCATTTCTTCACGCTTCAGACATCATGCCGCACACTGAATGTGTGGCGGGTGAAGAACAAAAACAGTTCACCGTGCGCGACATATCTGAACTGGTGCGCCAGGGCCAGGATCTCATGGTGCAGGTGGTAAAAGATCCGTTGGGTACTAAGGGCGCACGTCTGACGACGGACATCACGCTTCCTTCCCGTTATCTCGTCTTTATGCCGGGTGCTTCGCATGTTGGCGTGTCCCAACGTATCGAAAGCGAAACCGAACGCGAGCGTCTTAAAAAAGTGGTAGCGGATTACTGCGATGAGCAGGGCGGATTCATTATTCGTACCGCGGCGGAAGGCGTCTGTGAAGAGGATCTGGCCTCGGATGCTGCCTACCTGAAGCGCGTCTGGACGAAAGTCATGGAGCGTAAAAAGCGCCCGCAAACGCGCTATCAGATGTATGGCGAACTGGCGCTGGCGCAGCGCGTGTTGCGTGATTTTGCCGATGCGCAGCTTGACCGGATCCGCGTCGACTCCCGTTTGACCTATGAAGCGTTACTGGAATTTACGGCGGAATATATCCCCGAGATGACCAGCAAGCTGGAACATTACAGCGGACGCCAGCCCATATTTGATCTCTTTGACGTTGAGAATGAAATCCAGCGCGCGCTGGAACGCAAAGTAGAGCTGAAGTCCGGCGGTTATCTGATCATCGATCAAACCGAAGCGATGACCACCGTCGATATCAACACCGGCGCGTTTGTTGGGCATCGTAATCTCGACGACACTATCTTTAATACTAATATTGAAGCAACGCAGGCTATCGCTCGTCAGCTGCGTCTGCGAAACCTCGGCGGCATTATCATTATCGATTTTATCGACATGAATAATGAAGATCACCGTCGCCGGGTGCTGCACTCTCTGGAACAGGCTCTGAGCAAGGATCGCGTTAAAACCAGTATCAACGGTTTTTCACAGCTGGGTCTGGTAGAGATGACGCGCAAACGCACGCGTGAAAGCGTGGAGCATGTGCTGTGCAACGAGTGTCCGACCTGCCACGGGCGTGGTACGGTGAAAACGGTGGAAACAGTATGCTATGAAATCATGCGCGAAATCGTGCGGGTACACCATGCATATGATTCCGATCGTTTCCTGGTCTATGCTTCACCGGCAGTAGCTGAGACCCTGAAAGGTGAAGAGTCACATGCGCTGGCGGAAGTCGAAATCTTTGTCGGCAAACAGGTCAAAGTACAAATTGAACCGCTGTATAACCAGGAGCAGTTCGACGTCGTTATGATGTAATCTGGCCTGGTAGACGCCAAATGGCGATACTTTGCAGGCCGGAGAAGGCGTTCACGCCGCCATCCGGCAAGACGGTTTTGTGAGTCACATTTTTTGGTAGACAAGGAGAGGCGCGTGAGGCGATTGCCGGGGATATTACTGCTCACTGGAGCCGCATTCGTTGTCATCGCAGCGCTGCTGGTCAGTGGACTGCGCCTTGCGCTACCTCATCTTGATAGCTGGCGCCCGGCGATCCTTGGCAAGATTGAATCCGCCACCGGCCTGCCCGTTTCCGCCAGCCAACTTTCCGCTAACTGGCAAAATTTCGGTCCTACGCTTGAAGCGCGCGATATCCATGCGCAGCTGAAAGACGGTGGGGAATTTTCGGTCAAGCGCGTCACGTTAGCGCTGGATGTCTGGCAAAGCTTGCTACACATGCGCTGGCAGTTTCGTGATCTCACCTTCTGGCAGTTACAACTGCGCACCAATACCCCCATCCAGCGCAGCGAAAGCGGTGATGGAATTGAAGCCGATCACCTCAGCGATCTCTTCCTGCGCCAGTTTGATCATTTCGATCTGCGCGACAGTCAGATTAGCTTTTTAACCCTCTCAGGCCAGCGTGCTGAACTGGCGATCCCACAGCTTACCTGGCTGAACGGTAAAAACCGGCATCGCGCTGAGGGGCAGGTCAGTCTCTCCAGTCTGACCGGGCAGCACGGCGTTATGCAGGTGCGTATGGATCTGCGTGACGACAACGGACTATTGAATAACGGTCGGGTCTGGCTTCAGGCCGACGACATCGACGTCAAGCCGTGGCTGAATAAATGGATGCAGGATAACGTTGCGCTGCAGACCGCGCGTTTTAGCCTGGAAGCATGGATGACGATCAGCAAAGGCGTGGTTTCCGGCGGCGATGTCTGGCTGAAAAAAGGCGGGGCAAGCTGGCTGGGTGAAAATCGTACGCACACGCTCGCCGTCGATAATCTGACGGCGCACATCAGCCATGAAGGGCCGGGCTGGCAATTCTCTATTCCCGATACCCGTATCACCATGGATGATAAACCCTGGCCGAGCGGGGCGTTAACGCTGGCCTGGATACCAGAACAGGAAGTCGGTGGTGAGAATAACAAACGCAGCGACGAGCTTCGCATTCGTGCCAGCAATCTGGATCTGGCCGGGTTAGAAGGGCTGCGTCCGATGGCATCCAGGCTATCGCCTGCGCTGGGGGATATCTGGCGAGCTACGCAGCCGAGCGGCAAGATAGATGTGCTGGCGCTGGATATCCCGTTACAGGCGACAGAAAAAACCCGCTTCCAGTCCTCGTGGACCGATCTGGCCTGGAAACAGTGGAAGCTGCTGCCAGGGGCAGAACACTTCTCCGGTACGCTTGCGGGAAGCGTGGAAGATGGGGCGCTAACCGCTTCCATGCAGCAAGCCAAAATGCCGTATGAAACCGTCTTTCGCGCACCGCTGGAAATAGAGAGCGGCGTGGCGACGCTAAGCTGGCTGAAAAATGATAAAGGCTTTCAGTTAGATGGACGCAACATCGATGTTAAAGCGAAAGCGGTACGCGCGCGCGGCGGTTTTCGCTATCTGCAGCCCGTCGGTGATGAGCCATGGTTGGGCATTCTGGCAGGCATCAGCACCGACGATGGCTCTCAGGCCTGGCGTTATTTCCCGGAAAACCTGATGGGCAAAGAGCTGGTTGACTATCTCAGTGGCGCTATTCAGGGCGGCGAAGCGGATAACGCCACGCTGGTGTATGGCGGCAACCCACATTTGTTCCCCTATCTCCATAATGAAGGGCAGTTTCAGGTCCTGGTGCCGCTTCGCAATGCGAAGTTTGCTTTCCAGCCCGACTGGCCCGCGCTGACTGACCTCAATATTGAACTGAACTTCATTAACGACGGTCTGTGGATGAAGACGGATAGCGTTAATCTGGGTGGTGTGAAGGCCAGTAATCTGACGGCCAACATCCCCGACTATGCAAAAGAAAAACTGCTGATTGATGCCGATATCAACGGGCCGGGCAAGGCGGTCGGACCTTATTTTGATGAGACGCCATTAAAGGATTCTCTCGGCGCCACGCTCGAGCAGTTGCAAATTGACGGCGATGTGAATGCTCGCTTACATCTTGATATTCCGCTGGACGGCTCGCTGGTTACCGCTAAAGGCGACGTCAACCTGCGTAATAACAGCTTGTTTATTAAACCGCTCGACAGCACGCTGAAGAATTTGAACGGCAAATTCAGCTTTATCAACGGCGATCTGCAAAGTGAGCCGATGACGGCGAACTGGTTTAATCAGCCGCTGAACGTCGACTTTTCTACGACCGAAGGAGCGAAAGCCTACCAGGTCGCCGTGAATCTACAAGGTGACTGGCAGCCAACCCACATGGGGATTTTACCGGCGCAGGTCAACGACGCGTTGAGCGGAAGCATGGCGTGGAATGGCAAAGTGGGAATCGATCTTCCGTATCATGCCGGGCCGACCTACGACATTGAGCTAAAGGGCGACCTGAAGAATGTAAGTAGTCACTTACCTGCTCCGCTGAATAAAGCTACCGGTGAGGCGTTGCCGGTGAACGTTAAGGCCAGGGGCAATCTGCGCAGCTTTGATCTGACCGGCAACGCTGGCAGTAAGAATCACTTTAACAGCCGCTGGCTACTGAATCAGAAACTGACGCTTGACCGCGCAATCTGGACGTCGGAAAGCCGCACCGTGCCCGCGTTACCCGATCAGCAAGGCATTGAGCTTAACCTTCCCCCTATGGATGGCGCGCAGTGGCTGGCGTTGTTCCAGAAAGGCGCTGCAGATAATGTTGGTACCAACGCCAACTTCCCTCAACGGATCACGGTGCGGACGCCATCGTTATCCCTGGGTGGTCAGCAGTGGAATAATTTGAGTATCGTCTCTGAGCCTGCGAGCAACGGTTCCATCGTGCAGGCGCAGGGTCGTGAAATTAACGCCACGCTGGCGATGCGCAATAATGCGCCGTGGCTGGCCAATATTAAGTATCTTTATTACAACCCAAGCGCGGCAAAACCGTCACCGAATAGCACGCCTGCCTCGCCGTTCTCCGCCATCGACAACGTCAGCTTCCGTGGCTGGCCGGACCTTCAGCTACGCTGTGCAGAATGCTGGATGTGGGGACAGAAATACGGGCGCATTGACGCCGATGTGGCGATTAAAGGCGACACGCTCACCTTGAATAACGGTCTGTTGGATACCGGTTTTGCCAGACTGACCACCGACGGCGTATGGGTGAATACGCCGGGCAAGGAGCGGACGTCGCTGAAAGGTAAACTGAGCGGCAGTAAAATTGACTCCGCGGCCGGCTTCTTTGGCGTATCAACGCCGATTCGCAATTCTTCGTTCAACGTGGAGTACGATCTGCACTGGCGTAACCCGCCGTGGGAGCCAGATGAAGCCTCGCTGAATGGCATTTTGCGTGCCCGGTTGGGTAAAGGTGAGATAACCGAACTCAGTACCGGACATGCGGGGCAGCTATTACGCCTGCTGAGCTTTGATGCGTTGTTGCGTAAACTGCGTTTTGATTTCAGCGACACCTTCAGTGAAGGCTTCTATTTCGACTCGATTCGCAGCACGGCGTGGATCAAAGATGGCGTGATGCATACCGATGACACGCTGGTGGACGGTCTGGAAGCCGACATTGCGATGAAAGGCTCAGTGAACCTGGTGCGCCGGGAACTGGATATGGAAGCCATCGTCGCACCAGAAATCTCAGCTACCGTAGGGGTTGCCGCCGCGTTTGCCGTCAACCCGATTGTGGGTGCGGCGGTGTTTGCCGCCAGTAAGGTTCTGGGACCGCTGTGGAGCAAAGTCTCGATTCTGCGTTATCGCATCACCGGTCCGGTCGATAAGCCGCAGATTAACGAAGTTCTGCGTCAGCCGCGCAAAGAAAGCCAGCAATGATTTGACGGGGGCGAGTAATTGCCCCAATCTCAGTACAGTGATCTTCTACCGCAGTCCGTAGGCCGGAAAAGGCGTTCACGCCGCCATCCGGCATTGAAGTGCCTGATGGCGACGCTGGCGCGTCTTATCAGGCCTACAACAGAAACTAATGAGTACCAAAACGATGAGTCTGAACCTGGTAAGTGAACAATTGCTAGCGGCGAATGGCCTGAAACATCAGGATCTGTTTGCCATTCTGGGCCAACTGGCCGAACGCCGTCTTGATTACGGCGATCTCTATTTTCAGTCGAGCTATCACGAATCCTGGGTTTTAGAAGACCGCATCATTAAAGACGGTTCTTACAATATCGATCAGGGCGTTGGCGTGCGCGCCATCAGCGGCGAAAAAACAGGGTTTGCTTATGCAGACCAGATTAGCCTGCTGGCGCTGGAGCAAAGCGCCCATGCCGCGCGAACTATCGTTCGTGATAACGGTGACGGCAAAGTAAAAACGCTGGGGGCGGTAGAGCATCAGGCGCTTTACACTTCGGTTGATCCGTTACAGAGCATGAGCCGTGAAGAGAAACTGGATATTCTGCGCCGCGTAGACAGCGTGGCCCGCGCCGCCGACAAACGCGTCCAGGAAGTGACCGCCAGCCTGACCGGTGTTTATGAACTGATCCTGGTGGCAGCGACTGACGGTACGCTGGCCGCTGACGTCCGCCCGCTGGTACGCCTGTCCGTAAGCGTACAGGTCGAAGAGGATGGTAAGCGTGAGCGCGGCGCCAGCGGCGGCGGTGGTCGTTTTGGCTATGACTATTTCCTTGGTGACCTTGATGGTGAGGTTCGTGCCGACGCGTGGGCAAAAGAGGCCGTACGCATGGCGTTAGTCAATCTGTCTGCAGTTGCAGCCCCTGCGGGTACGCTGCCGGTGGTACTCGGCGCTGGCTGGCCTGGCGTTTTGCTGCATGAAGCGGTCGGTCATGGTCTGGAAGGTGACTTTAACCGTCGTGGCACCTCGGTATTCAGCGGTCATATGGGTGAGCTGGTAGCGTCAGAACTGTGTACCGTTGTGGATGATGGCACAATGGCGGATCGTCGTGGTTCCGTGGCTATCGATGACGAAGGTACGCCGGGTCAGTACAACGTGCTGATCGAAAACGGCATTCTGAAAGGCTACATGCAAGACAAACTGAATGCGCGTCTGATGGGCGTGGCGCCAACGGGTAATGGTCGCCGTGAATCTTACGCGCACCTGCCGATGCCGCGCATGACCAACACCTATATGCTGCCGGGGAAATCCACGCCGCAGGAAATCATCGAATCCGTTGAATACGGTATTTATGCGCCTAACTTCGGTGGCGGCCAGGTGGATATCACCTCCGGGAAATTCGTATTCTCGACGTCCGAAGCGTATCTGATTGAAAACGGTAAAGTGACCAAACCGGTGAAAGGCGCAACGCTGATTGGCTCCGGTATCGAAGCGATGCAGCAAATTTCGATGGTGGGTAACGACCTGAAACTGGATAACGGGGTTGGCGTTTGCGGTAAAGAAGGGCAGAGCTTGCCGGTGGGCGTGGGCCAGCCGACGCTGAAGGTGGATAACCTGACCGTAGGTGGCACCGCCTGAACTGAAAGGGTATAAAAATGGCGCTACTCTTGGGTAGCGCCATTTTTTTTAGCGTATATTGCCCAGCGGAATTTCAGGGTCTGGTTCGTGAGTGATGCGGTTACGCAAATCACGACGAATAATTTCGATCGACCAGAACCAGATAAGATGCCCTGCGATTTCAGATACGTGCTCGTACCACGGCAGTTCAAAGAGCGGAGGCGTCAGCCCCATCAGCGGGAACGAGATCATATGGACAAAAAGCTGAGCTAACGCGCCAGCCAGCAAACCCTGCCAAAGCTTAATTTTAGGGAAGACTTCTGCAACGATGCAATAACCTACGGCAAAGACGATAGAGAAAATAATATGCGTCACGCCAACCCAGTTAAATATATGCCCGGCAAATGTATATACAGCGGCGTTAGGATCGACAACGCCCAACCAGTCGCGTAAAAATATATAGGGAGGATTTAAGAAGTTGCGTGAGCAATCAATCTGGCTGGCTGCTCTTATTAATTGTTCCGGTCCACATGCGCCGGTGAATAAATCAGTAGGGCTGCGTGGAGGAAGGGGAACCTCTGCTCCCCATTTGACGAAAGAGGAGACGATCCCTGCAATCAAGCCAATAAACGCGGCGAGCCCGTAGCGCCTGCGCGAAGGTTGTGTTTGTTCAAATAGATTCATTTCTGATCCTTGCTTTAAGACATCCTGAAAAATATATTATTATTCATGCTGCTAACAATAAAATAACTGCCTGTATGTCAGGCCACTTACACGGTAAATGGTGAGTGGCGGTGGTGTCAATTATCTATTTTTGATAGGGTGCTGGAGTGAATTCTGAATTGTCAGAGGACAATCCAGGAAATATTCATGAGAAATATTCTTCTCGGGATGTTTTAATTATTCCTTTCGTCATCCTCGGACGCCCTGAAAAACGCCGACCACATCGACAAAATAATCCGACAGGTAGTTAATCACCACCTGGACCTTGAGCGGCAGTTTGTCTTTTTCGGTATACAGCGCATAGACCGGACGCGGATCCGACTGATAGCGGGGAAGCAGGATCTCCACTTCGCCACGATTGATCTCATTGATCACCCACATCAACGGCACATAGGCGATCCCCGCGCCTGCGGCCAGCCAGCGAACCAGCGTCATCGGATCGTTAGTCACGAATCGCCCCTCTGGGATCAGCCGGGTAGAGATCCCCTCCGGAGCAATAAGCTCGAACTCATTATCCGGGCGCACGCTGTACTCCAGCCACGAGTGGTTGCTGAGATCGGCGGGCTTCTCCGGGACGCCAAACTGCGCGAGATAGCTTTTAGCGGCGCAGACCACCATCGGCATAGCACCCAGGCGACGTGAAAACAGGCTGGAGTCCTGCAACGCGCCGACGCGAATAACCACGTCCAGACCATCGGCGATTAAATCCGGTGCCGGGATGCCGGTTACCAGATTTACGGTCAATCCTGGATACTCTTTCAGCATCTTTGAGGTCAACCCAGCGAGGACATTTTGTGCCATGGTTGAAGAACAGCCAATGCGCAGGGTGCCGATGGGGGTGTTGTTAAAGGCATAAAGCTGCTCGTGAACATCCTGTGCTTCGTGCAGCATTCGGCGGCAGCCCTGATAATAAATTTTTCCAGCTTCGGTTAGCCCAATGCTGCGTGTGCTGCGGTTTAGCAGCTTGACCTGTAGCTCATCTTCCAGTTTAGAGACCGTCTGGCTTATCGATGATACGCTCATTTGTAGCTGTCTTGCGGCGGCGGTGAAGGAGCCCAGTTCGACAACTTTGGCAAACACCGACATACGTTTTAATCGTTCCATTGTTCACTCTGGCTTAAAAGTGATTTAGATCACATAATATAGATAACAGCATAACAGTTACGTTAATATATTATTATTCAAATAACAGCTATGTCGCTCTCGCCTGGCTCATCCTTGCCCTTCTCTGCGGTGACATACGCTAGAAAATCTATCATCTGCACTCTCTTAAGCTACCAAGGTCAACATGAGTCTGTTTCCCGTTATCGTGGTGTTTGGTCTGTCCTTCCCACCGATTTTTTTCGAATTACTTTTGTCACTGGCGATTTTCTGGCTGGTGCGCCGGGTACTGGTTCCGACTGGCATCTATGATTTTGTCTGGCATCCGGCTCTGTTTAACACCGCGCTGTATTGCTGTCTGTTCTATTTAATAACGCGCCTGTTCGTTTGAGGTTGAAGTGAAAACACTAACAAAAAAACTCTCCCGTACGGCCACGACTCTCGTACTGGTCATTCTGGCCTTCATTGCCATTTTCCGCGCATGGGTGTTCTACACCGAGTCGCCGTGGACGCGTGACGCCCGATTCAGCGCCGATGTCGTTGCCATTGCGCCGGACGTGGCGGGTCTTATTACCAACGTTAACATCCATGATAACCAACTGGTGAAAAAGGATCAGATCCTGTTCACTATCGATCAGCCTCGTTATAAAAAAGCCCTTGAGCAGGCTGAAGCTGATGTCTCTTATTACCAGGTTCTGGCGCAGGAAAAACGCCAGGAGGCCAGTCGTCGTAACCGGCTGGGCGTACAGGCCATGTCTCGTGAAGAGATTGACCAGTCAAACAACGTCCTGCAAACCGTATTACACCAGCTTGCGAAGGCGCAGGCGACCCGCGATCTGGCAAAATTAGATCTGGAACGTACCGTGATTCGCGCGCCAGCAGATGGCTGGGTGACTAACCTGAATGTCTATAGCGGCGAATTTATTACGCGTGGCTCCACGGCGGTGGCGTTGGTCAAACAGCATTCTTTCTATGTGCTGGCCTATATGGAAGAAACCAAACTGGAAGGCGTTCGCCCTGGATATCGCGCCGAGATCACCCCGCTTGGCAGTAATAATGTACTGAAGGGCACCGTTGATAGCGTGGCGGCTGGCGTAACGAATGCCAGCAGCACGCGGGATGCAAAGGGTATGGCAACCATTGATTCCAATCTTGAATGGGTGCGTCTGGCACAGCGTGTACCGGTGCGAATTCGTCTTGATGAGCAGCAGGGAACCCTGTGGCCTGCCGGGACTACGGCTACCGTCGTTATTACCGGCAAGCGAGATCGCGATGCAAGCCAGGAATCCTTCTTCCGTAAAATGGCGCACCGCCTGCGCGAGTTTGGTTAATCGCGATGGGTATTTTCTCCATTGCCAACCAGCATATCCGCTTTGCGGTAAAACTGGCGTGCGCGATTGTACTGGCGCTGTTCGTTGGTTTTCACTTCCAACTTGAGACCCCGCGCTGGGCGGTGCTGACCGCAGCCATTGTGGCGGCGGGCCCGGCTTTTGCCGCCGGCGGAGAACCTTATTCAGGCGCTATCCGCTATCGCGGCATGCTGCGTATTGTCGGGACATTTATTGGCTGTATTGCCGCACTGATCATTATCATCAGCATGATCCGCGCCCCGTTATTGATGATCCTGGTGTGTTGTATCTGGGCCGGGTTTTGTACCTGGATCTCATCGCTAGTGAAGATCGAAAACTCCTACGCATGGGGACTTTCGGGCTATACGGCGCTGATCATCGTCATTACCATCCAGGCTGAACCGCTGCTGACGCCACAATTTGCGCTCGAACGCTGTAGTGAAATTGTGATGGGGATTGTCTGCGCCATTGTGGCCGATCTGCTCTTTTCGCCCCGTTCGGTGAAACAAGAGATTGATGTTGAACTGGACAGTCTGCTGGTGGCGCAGTATCAGCTTATGCAGTTGTGCATAAAGCATGGCGACAGTGAGGAAGTGGACAAAGCCTGGGGCGATTTAGTCAGGCGTACGGCGGCGCTGGAAGGTATGCGCAGTAACCTGAACATGGAGTCCTCACGCTGGGTGCGCGCTAACCGCAGACTGAAAGCATTGAACACGTTGTCGCTCACGCTTATCACGCAGTCCTGCGAAACCTATCTTATTCAGAACACCCGACCGGAACTGATCACTGACACCTTCCGCGAGTTGTTCGATACACCGGTTGAAACGGTGCAGGATGTCCATAAACAGCTGAAGCGGATGCGTCGTGTGATTGCCTGGACCGGCGAGCGCGAAACGCCGGTTACGATATATAGTTGGGCAGGCGCCGCGACACGCTACCTGCTGCTCAAACGCGGTGTGGTGAGTAATACCAAGATTAGCGCTACGGAAGAAGAGATCCTGCAAGGCGAGCCGGTGGTGAAAGTGGAGTCTGCCGAGCGCCATCATGCAATGGTCAACTTCTGGCGCACTACGCTTTCTTGTGTGCTGGGAACCTTATTCTGGCTGTGGACCGGCTGGACCTCTGGCAGCGGCGCAATGGTGATGATTGCGGTTGTCACCTCGCTGGCAATGCGTTTGCCCAATCCTCGCATGGTGGCGATAGACTTTATTTACGGTACGTTGGCGGCGTTACCGCTTGGGGCGCTCTATTTCCTGGTGATTATCCCCAATACGCAGCAAAGTATGCTGTTACTGTGCCTGAGCCTGGCGGTGCTGGGATTCTTTCTGGGGATTGAGGTACAGAAACGACGACTGGGTTCGATGGGAGCGCTGGCCAGCACCATTAATATCATTGTGCTGGATAACCCGATGACCTTCCACTTTAGCCAGTTCCTTGACAGTGCGTTGGGGCAGATTGTTGGCTGTGTGCTGGCGTTTATTGTCATTATGTTGGTGCGCGATAACTCTCGTGACAGAACGGGGCGTGTGTTGCTCAACCAGTTTGTCTCGGCGGCGGTTTCAGCAATGACCACCAACGTGGTACGTCGTAAAGAAAACCACCTCCCGGCGCTTTATCAGCAGCTGTTTTTATTGATGAACAAATTTCCTGGCGATCTGCCGAAGTTTCGCCTGGCGCTGACAATGATCATCGCACATCAGCGCCTGCGCGATGCGCCGGTACCGGTGAACGAGGATTTATCCGCATTCCACCGCCAGCTTCGCCGTACTGCCGATCGCGTGATTTCCGCAGGAAACGACGACAAGCGCCGACGCTATTTTAGCCAGTTGCTGGAGGAGCTTGATATCTACCAGGAAAAATTAATCATCTGGCAAGCTCCACCGCAGGTGACCGAACCGGTAAAACGGCTCAGTGGGATGCTGCATAAATACCAGCATGCGCTGGTCAGTAATTAAGAGTTGAAAACCGACGCTAAAAGCGTCGGTTTTTTTATGGCTATACTTAGCTGAAAATACGAGAGACCCCTGTATATGGGCGGTCTGTAGAGTGGCTGGCGTCGGGATGGTGGCTATAGATGAACATCTATACATTTGATTTTGACGAGATAGAAGACCAGGGTGATTTCTATCGCGAGTTTACGCGCACGTTCGGTCTCGCCCGGGAAAAGGTGGTTGATTTAGATTCTCTGTGGGAGGTGGTTATCGGGGAAGTTTTACCGCTGCCGCTGGAGATTGAATTTGTCCATTTACCGGACAAGCTGCGCAGGCGATACGGCGCGCTGATTTTACTGTTCGATGAAGCGGAAGAAGAGCTGGAAGGACAGCTGCGCTTTAACGTTCGCCACTCAACGTAAGGCATAAAAAAGCCCCCGGCAGGCGGGGGCAAGTCGTCGGACTTAGACGACGAGGGTTTATTTGTAGAGTTCTGCAGTTGCGTGCCAGTGAGCGCCTTCACGGAGTTCGGTGACGCGATAGCTGCTGGCGCCCGCTTTTTCAGCTTTAGCGGCGATGGCCTGACGCATATCCATTGGTGAGCTACCGATCTGAGATACGGAGATGCTGCCCATGGATTGCAGGTTCTGTGCTTCTTGTGAGTTCACCTGAGTAACCGCGGCGCTTGCGCCGAAAGAGAGAACAGAAAGAAGGCTTAAGGTTGCAATAGTAGTTTTGATTTTCATGATATTTACCTCGTCGAATTCTTTTATAGGGGTCTGCGTTTCGTGACCCTCATCACAAAATCAAGTATACACTAATCACGCGATAAATTAATACCACGCTAATTGTTTCCCGGCGTATTAAGTGTTAAGAAAAATATTTTTTATAACAAAATGGAATTAAAAAGAGAGTTATAAACGCCGATTGTTGAGTAAATGCAATAAAATCATGCAGATATAAAATTTTGCAAAATGTGCGCTTTTGAACATGCACATTCACTGCGTGAATGACTTTTGACGGTTAAACGCACCATTTGTTAAATGAATGACAGTGGAAAGTAGAGGGAGGAGGGAGAAATCAGAGGTTTTTCCCCGCCGCGAAGCGACGGGGAGGAGACATTACAGCTCTTGTTCGAACAGTTCCAGAATGGCTTCGTACAAATCTTTTACCGTAAAGCCCTTAGCTGGGGTGGTGAAGATGGTATCGTCACCGGCAATCGTACCCAGAATACCTTCCGCTTTACCCAATGAATCCAGCAGACGTGCGATCAACTGAGCAGCGCCAGGGCTGGTATGAATAACCACGACCGCATCGTTATAGTCGATATCCAGTACCAGATTTTTCAGCGGGCTGGAGGTAGTAGGTACTCCTAACTCTGCCGGCAGGCAGTACACCATTTCCATTTTCGCATTGCGGGTACGCACGGCGCCAAACTTGGTCAGCATGCGAGAAACCTTGGACTGATTGATATTATCAAAGCCCTGATCCTGCAACGCGAGGACGATTTCGCCCTGAGAGCTGAACTTTTCTTCTTTAAGCAGCGCTTTAAACGCCTTTACTAATTCTTCTTGTTTTGCCGAGCTTCGCATAAGTCACCCGTAATATGGCGGTAGAAACAACATTATTGTGCATACAGATGAATTTTTATGCAAACAGTCTGCCTTGTTCAAGGCTGAAATAATGTTATGAAAGAGCGGAATTTTATCAAATTTCGTTATCAAGAAACATGCCTGTGTCACGGCTCGCAAATAAGCTTAAAAGTAAATTAAATGTTATCAAATTGATGTTGTTTTGAGAGGTGGGTAGGGTATATTGTCAGCACCTGTTGGAAAGTTGCTCTACTGTGCGGGTGGTTTTGAATTACGTAACTTAGGTTTTATTTTACGTAAGTTAAATGCATAAAAGCCAAATTTGCGTGACTACGCATTCTTGACGCGTGGTTGTTGTATTCGTTGGATTTGTGAATTAAGGTCGCCGCCGCGGAGCAATAGACACTTTGCTTATCAATATAATAAGGAGTTTAGGATGAAAGTTGCAGTCCTCGGCGCTGCTGGTGGTATCGGTCAGGCGCTAGCATTACTGTTAAAAACCCAACTGCCTTCAGGTTCAGAACTCTCCCTGTACGACATCGCTCCAGTAACGCCTGGTGTGGCCGTTGATTTGAGCCATATCCCTACTGCTGTGAAAATCAAAGGCTTCAGCGGTGAAGACGCTACCCCTGCACTGGAAGGTGCTGATGTGGTACTGATCTCTGCGGGTGTCGCACGTAAACCGGGTATGGATCGTTCCGACCTGTTCAACGTCAACGCGGGTATCGTGAAGAACCTGGTGCAGCAGGTTGCTAAAACCTGTCCGAAAGCGTGTATCGGTATCATCACCAACCCGGTAAACACGACCGTCGCTATCGCTGCAGAAGTGCTGAAAAAAGCAGGCGTATACGATAAGAACAAACTGTTTGGCGTGACCACGCTGGACATCATCCGCTCCAACACCTTTGTTGCGGAACTGAAAGGCAAGCAGCCTGGCGACGTTGAAGTCCCGGTTATTGGCGGCCACTCTGGCGTGACCATTCTGCCGCTGCTGTCACAAATTCCTGGCGTAAGCTTCACCGAGCAAGAAGCCGCTGACCTGACCAAACGTATCCAGAATGCGGGTACTGAAGTTGTGGAAGCTAAAGCTGGTGGCGGATCTGCAACCCTGTCTATGGGTCAGGCTGCAGCTCGTTTCGGCCTGTCACTGGTTCGCGCACTGAGCGGCGAAAAAGGCGTGGTTGAATGTGCTTACGTTGAAGGCGACGGTCAGTATGCTCGCTTCTTCTCTCAGCCGCTGCTGCTGGGCAAAAACGGCGTAGAAGAACGTCAGTCTATCGGCAAGCTGAGCGCGTTTGAACAAGCTGCGCTGGAAGGTATGCTGGATACGCTGAAGAAAGATATCACTTTGGGCGAAGAGTTCGTTAAGTAACGAACGGCCAGAAAATAAAAAACCGGAGCCTGGCTCCGGTTTTTTTATGCACCACACTTTTATAGCCGGATAAAGTACGTTATCCGGCGCTAACGTCAGTTTGTCGCAGGGTATTCCTGAATCGTCACCTGCAGCGTCAGCTGTTTGTCATCACGCATCACGACGACGGAGATAACCGAACCAGGGCGAATCTCTGCCACCTGGTCCATCGTTTCCAGCGCAGATACCGCCGGTTTGTTATTGACCGAGATAATCAGATCGTTAACCTGAATGCCCGCCTGCGCTGCCGGACCGTCCGGCGCTACTTCGTTAACCACAATCCCCTGAATTTGATCCATTCCGCCACCCTGAGCGTGCAGTGGGGCAATTTCACGACCGCTGATGCCGATGTAGCCACGAATCACGCGCCCGTCACGAATCAGCTTATCCATGATTTTAGTCGCCAACTGAAACGGAATGGCAAAGCCGATCCCTTCCGGGGTTTCGCCATCGTTGCTCTTATCAAATGACAGCGTGTTAATACCCATTAACTCGCCCAGCGAGTTAACCAACGCGCCGCCAGAGTTACCGTGGTTGATGGAGGCATCGGTTTGCAGGAAGTTTTGCCGCCCAGTCGGGTTCAGGCCAATACGGCCGGTGGCGCTGATAATCCCCTGAGTGATGGTTTGCCCAAGGTTGTACGGGTTACCAATGGCGAGAACCACATCGCCGATGTGCGGCACGCGTTTATTATTAATTGGGATTGTCGGCAGGCCGCCAGTGGCGTTGATTTTCAGCACCGCAAGGTCGGTTAACGTATCAGAACCCACGAGCAGTGCTTCAAATACACGTCCATCCTGCAGTGCGACGATGATTTGGTCGGCATCATTAATGACGTGCTTATTGGTAATGATATAGCCGCGCTGATCCATGATAACGCCTGAGCCGAGCGTGCGGATCTCAAGCTGGTTGTGCGCGGTACTGTTCATACTGCGGTTATAAACGTTCACGACGGCAGGCGCTGCACGGCGAACCGCCGGGTTATAGCTGGCGGGTGTTTCATCTGCACTGTCGAACTGCGGTGCGGTAAGTGTATTTATTTTGCGCAGAGAGGGCATCGCGGCCAGCAGAATAGCGCCGACGATTAAACCAATCGCGACCGAACGTAAAAGCTTCACAAACATGATGGCGGCGTCATTAATAAAGGGAACGGCAGCAGCATATCACGAGTTTACCGGACATCACACGGGGGGCTGATGTCCGGTTGCAGGCGTTAACGCAGGAGCAGGTAGATAGTTTCGTTTCCGCGAACCACCTGCAGAGCAATGATCGACGGTTTCGCTTCCAGCACTTTGCGCATTTCGGCGATCGAGTTTACGCGATCGCGGTTAACGCCAATAATAACGTCATCTTTATGCAGACCGGCCTGCGCGGCTGGACTGCTTTTTTCAACGTTATCAATTTTGATGCCTTTGGTGCCGTCTTTTAGCTGACCATCGCTGAGCGTAGCCCCTTGTAACGCAGGTGCAATCATCTCCGCACTGGCGGACGATGATGTACTGGTATCCAGGGTGACTTCAACCTCCAGCGGTTTACCGTTACGCAGCAGACCCAGTTTGACTTTGGTCCCTGGTTCGGTTGTCGCAATGCGTGAACGCAGTTCGGCGAAGCTGTTGAGCGGTTTGCCGTTGAGACTGGTAATGACGTCGCCGGACTTTACTCCTGCTTTTGCGGAACCGGAGTTAGGCAGAACCTCGCTGACAAACGCGCCGCGCTGCACGTCCAGTTTGAACGCTTTGGCGATGTCGGAGGTCATTTCGGTACCTTTAATGCCCAACAGGCCACGTTTAATTTCACCAAACTGCATCAGCTGCTGCGCCAGCGTGCGCGCCATGTTGCTCGGGATTGCAAAGCCAATGCCGATACTGCCGCCGCCCGGGGCCAGAATCGCGGTGTTAATTCCAATCAGCTCACCGTTGAGGTTAAGCAGCGCGCCGCCGGAGTTGCCCCGGTTGATGGAGGCGTCGGTCTGAATAAAGTTCTCCAGACCTTCCAGGTTCAACCCGCTGCGACCCAACGCCGATACGATGCCGGAGGTGGCTGTTTGCCCCAAACCAAACGGGTTCCCCACGGCCACCGCGAAATCACCCACGCGGAGTTTATCGGAGTCGGCAATGGCAATTTGTGTCAGGTTGCTGGGATGTTGAATTTGCAGCAGAGCGATATCGCTCTGATCGTCGCTGCCGATAAGCTTAGCGTCGAACTCACGGCCATCATTAAGCTGAACGCTGATTTTTTGCGCCTGGTTAATGACGTGGTTATTGGTCAGGACGTAGCCTTTGGCAGCATCAATAATGACCCCTGAACCCAGCCCTTCAAACGGTTGAGAAGGTTGATCGGGAAGTTCATCACCAAAAAACTTTTTGAACTCTTCCGGGACTTTCTGTCCCTGAGTGGCGGTGCCTTCGACCCTTACGCTCACCACGGCAGGTAACACTTTCTCCAGCATCGGGGCGAGGCTGGGAAGCGCAGCCTGACCGGGAACCTGGCCGGGAATTGACGCTGCGGCCGGGAATGGCGCCGAGAGAGTTAACCCGACACTTAACGCTAATGCACTCAACAGCTGGGTTTGTTTTTTCATGGATCCTGCTCTCGTACCTTGAGTAAACGGAAGATGATTCAAAACAGTTTGATGTTATTGAATTTTCGGTTTGGTCACAATGAGGCTAACGACTAAATAATAGCTGGGACGGGAAGAGAAGCGGAGGGCGCAATTGCTGCGCCCAATAAATTTCTTAACGATGTGCGGTTAGTCGCGCTTTGCGCCGCTACGCAGCAGGCCTGATGCCCCTTCAGAATAGTCACGCGGCATCTGAACCGGCGCCTGATCGTTGCCTGCTTCGGACTCTGCCAGACGATTACGGAACGGGTTGTTTTCTGGCGACATACCCGGCAGCAGGTTGCTGGAGCTTTTCGCCATATGCTGGTAGATCTGACGATAATCGTCCGCCATGTTATCCAGCAATTCAGCGCTGCGGGCAAAGTGGCTCACCAGCTCTTCGCGGTACTCTTCCAGCTCAGCTTTATTTTTTTCCAGTTCGTACTGCAATGCCTGCTGTTGGCGTAATTTACGATTACCAAAACGCATGGCTACAGCACCAATAATGATACCGACGACTAACCCAATTAGCGCATATTCCCAGGTCATGAACATCTCCCGTTGTCTTGTGTTTCCGTAGGGTGTTGGCTTTAGGCCCCATGCCCGCGCCTGATTATGCCACTATAACCGCTAATCCCGTAGAAGTGGAATCCCGTGTTTATATCACGTAATGTAGAACGGCCTTTTTTTCGTCAACCGTGAGCGACGGCACATCGATTCTCAAGGAATAACAATAACATCATGCAAAGCCTTTCCCCGACATCGCGTTACCAGCAAGCACTCAAAGACGGCAGTCATCAACCCGACAATGTACAACTAGAAGCCGTGAATCGACTGGAAACAATTTTCCAGGCGCTTACGACGCCGACACGTCCTGCACCGCAGGAGAGCGGACTGATGGCGCGTTTTGGCAAATTGCTGGGCAAGCGTGAGTCACCGACCAACGCGCCGGTGCGTGGTTTGTATATGTGGGGCGGGGTTGGGCGCGGAAAAACCTGGCTGATGGATCTGTTCTACCATAGCCTGCCGGGCGAACGTAAACAGCGTTTGCACTTCCACCGTTTTATGCTGCGCGTCCATGAAGAGCTTACTGCCTTACAGGGGCAGAGCGATCCGTTGGAAATCATTGCCGACCGTTTTAAGGCCGAAACCGACGTGCTGTGCTTTGACGAATTTTTTGTTTCCGATATCACCGATGCCATGCTGCTCGGCGGCCTGATGAAAGCGCTCTTTGCCCGTGGTATTACGCTGGTGGCGACCTCCAATATTCCGCCAGATGAGCTGTATCGTAACGGTTTGCAACGCACGCGCTTTCTTCCTGCCATCGATGCCATCAAACAGCATTGCGACATCATGAATGTTGATGCTGGCGTCGATTATCGTCTGCGTACCTTAACGCAGGCGCATTTGTGGCTGTCGCCACTGAATGAGGAAACCCGCCAGCAGATGGATAAACTCTGGCTGGCATTAGCGGGAACCAAAGGTGAACATGCGCCGACGCTGGAGATCAATCATCGTCCAATGCAGACGCTGGCCGTCGAAAACCAAACGCTGGCGGTGTCGTTTACCACGCTCTGTGTCGATGCGCGTAGCCAACATGACTACATTGCGCTGTCGCGTCTGTTTCACACGGTGCTGTTGTTTGATGTGCCGGTCATGACCTCGCTGATGGAAAGCGAAGCGCGGCGTTTTATCGCGCTGGTGGATGAGTTCTATGAACGCCATGTCAAGCTGGTGATCAGTGCGGCATCACCACTCTATGAAATTTATCAGGGCGAGCGTCTGAAGTTTGAATTTCAGCGCTGTTTGTCGCGTTTGCAGGAGATGCAAAGCGAAGAGTATCTGAAGCGGGAACATTTAGCCGGTTAAACCTGCCGCAAATCACATAAAGGGGTCGATCTTTGACCCTGACTTCTCTATAATCTTGCGACCCCACGTTACGAGAGAGTTTTTTTCCCAAAACTTTCTATGCGCCGGCATAGGCTATTCGAAGGGGTAGGTTTGCTGGACAATGTCGTGTGAACCTCAACTGACAAAACGTTTGGGTGTTCACCAACGTGTAACTTATTTATTTGGGTAAGCTTTTAATGAAAACTTTTACAGCTAAACCAGAAACCGTAAAACGCGACTGGTATGTTGTTGACGCGACCGGTAAAACTCTGGGCCGTCTGGCTTCCGAACTGGCTCTGCGCCTGCGCGGTAAGCACAAAGCGGAATACACTCCGCACGTAGATACCGGTGATTACATCATCGTTCTGAACGCTGACAAAGTTGCTGTAACCGGCAACAAGCGTACTGACAAAGTGTACTATCACCACACCGGTCACATCGGTGGTATCAAACAAGCGACCTTTGAAGAGATGATTGCTCGCCGTCCTGAGCGTGTGCTTGAAATCGCGGTTAAAGGCATGCTGCCAAAAGGCCCGCTGGGTCGTGCTATGTTCCGTAAACTGAAAGTTTACGCTGGCAACGAGCACAACCACGCGGCACAGCAACCGCAAGTTCTTGACATCTAATCGGGATTATAGGCAATGGCTGAAAATCAATACTACGGCACTGGTCGCCGCAAAAGTTCCGCAGCTCGCGTTTTCATCAAACCGGGCAGTGGTAAAATCGTAATCAACCAACGTTCTCTGGAACAGTACTTCGGTCGTGAAACTGCCCGCATGGTAGTTCGTCAGCCGCTGGAACTGGTCGACATGGTTGAGAAACTGGATCTGTACATCACTGTTAAAGGTGGTGGTATCTCTGGTCAGGCTGGTGCGATCCGTCACGGTATCACCCGCGCTCTGATGGAGTACGACGAATCCCTGCGTGGCGAACTGCGTAAAGCTGGCTTCGTTACTCGTGATGCTCGTCAGGTTGAACGTAAGAAAGTCGGTCTGCGTAAAGCACGTCGTCGTCCTCAGTTCTCCAAACGTTAATTGTACTCTGCTTCGGCAGACAACAATTTGCGAAAAAACCCGCTTCGGCGGGTTTTTTTATCGTTTTTCTGCTCGTAGATCCACGGTAATCCGCTGATTGCCACCTCTTTTTCCCCATTTCAAGAATCGACTCACCACAAAGGTCACAAAATCTGGTAAACTATCATCCAATTTTCTGCCCAAATGTCCGGTATCGTTCATTTTTTGTTTGTATTTTGAACAGTAATGGCTTTTCCGAATCTGGGTGACATCACTTCTGGCTGGCCACTGAGTGGCTGGTAGCAGTAAAAATTCTGAATATACCTGGAGGTTTTCATGGCTGTCGCTGCCAACAAACGTTCGGTAATGACGCTGTTTTCTGGTCCTACTGACATCTATAGCCATCAGGTCCGCATTGTGCTGGCTGAGAAAGGTGTTAGTTTCGAGATTGAGCATGTGGAGAAGGACAATCCACCTCAGGATCTGATCGACCTCAACCCGAATCAGAGCGTACCGACACTGGTGGATCGTGAGCTGACCCTGTGGGAATCTCGCATCATTATGGAATACCTGGATGAGCGCTTCCCGCATCCGCCGCTGATGCCGGTTTACCCGGTTGCGCGTGGTGAAAGCCGCCTGTACATGCAGCGTATTGAAAAAGACTGGTACACGCTGATGAACGTCATCGTGAACGGTTCTGCTTCTGAAGCCGAAGTCGCGCGTAAGCGTCTGCGCGAAGAACTGCTGGCAATTGCGCCAGTATTTGGCCAGAAACCTTACTTCCTGAGCGATGAGTTCAGCCTGGTAGACTGCTACCTGGCGCCGCTGCTGTGGCGTTTACCGCAGTTGGGTATTGAATTCAACGGTGCAGGTTCGAAAGAACTGAAAGGGTACATGACTCGCGTCTTTGAGCGTGACTCTTTCCTGGCTTCTCTGACTGAGCCTGAACGTGAAATGCGTCTGGGCCGGGGTTAACCTGTATGGATTTGCCACAGCTAACACCACGCCGTCCGTATCTGCTGCGCGCATTCTATGAGTGGTTGTTAGACAACCAGCTCACGCCGCATCTGGTGGTGGATGTGACGCTTCAGGACGTGCAGGTTCCGATGGAATATGCGCGTGACGGGCAAATTGTTCTGAACATTGCACCGCGTGCGGTGGGTAACCTGGAGCTGGCTAACGATGAAGTGCGTTTTAACGCGCGCTTCGGTGGTGTGCCGCGTCAGGTTTCTGTACCGCTGGCGGCAGTTCTGGCAATTTATGCTCGTGAAAATGGCGCCGGTACTATGTTCGAACCGGAAGCCGCCTACGACGAAGATGTCGCCAGCTTAAATGATGACGACAACGACGCGCCTGGTTTTGAGAGTGAACCGGTTATGTCGGTCATTGATGGCGATAAGCCTGATAATGGCGACGACAACGATCCGGATGACACGCCGCCGCCGCCTCGCGGTGGGCGCCCAGCGCTACGCGTAGTGAAATAAAAAACAGGCCCTTTGGGGCCTGTTCTGTTTTCTGGCTTCGGGGTCAGTAAAACAGTGCGATGGTGGCTATCATATTCACCACAAATCCCACCGCCATCGGGATAGCCGTACGTTTTACCACCTCAAAGGGCGATACGCCGGCAATACCCGATGTCACTACAATTACCGCAGTAATGGGTGACACCGCCCGGGCCAGCGTAGTAGCAAAATGCATCGGCATAATCATCACTACCGCAGGAATATGTAGTCCGGCGGCTATATCCGGAATCAGGCTGGCAAAAGACATAAACGGCGCGTTGCCTGACCCCATAACGATCGCACAAGCGGCAATAACCACGGCCATGATGATCATCACGCCGATGCCGCCGAGACCGGAATGCTCTGCGCCTTTTATTACGGCGTCGACAGTCCCGATAGTCGTCAACCCTTTCGCAAAGATCTCACCGGCGACCACCAGCGTGACAACGTTGGCAAACTGCGTCCCCATGCCGTCAAAAAAAGCCTGCACATCATCCATCGTTTCGCGCAGATTATGTTTATGCAGGAATTCTACAAACATGGTCAGCGTCATGCTCATCAGCATCACCACCACCAGATTCAGCTCTGCTTTCATTAGCCCCATATGTGCAAGGGCAAGCGATCCCAACATCAGAAGCAACGGCATAACGGGGAGAATGGCGTAATAGAGTGGAGGTACGTTTTCCAGCGTCTTTTGTTCAGCGAATCCGTTGCTTTCCGGGAATGCTTTTTTATCAAACTGCCGCTGAACGAAAAAATGCGCAATAGCGACAGCAACGATCACGCACGATGCGACGGGTAACTGATACTGAAAGAAGTAGGTAGCGATTTTCATGCCTGCGACCTGCGCGGCAAAAATTGAGTTGGTTTCCAGGATGCCCCACTCAATTGACATCGAGGTGGCAATGACCGCCACCGCGGATATACGACTAACGCCAAGACTGACCAGCGTCGGGAACAGCGTCACCATCAGCAGCATGCCTAAACCGGAAGCGCTGGTAATGAACTGAGCCATGATCTGACCAATCACATAGGTGGCTGCAAGAACAACATAAGGTGAGCGGATTAGCTTTAATGGGCGGCTTAACAGGCTAACCATCGCTCTGCTGGCTCCCATCTTATCCATATAACGGGCATAACCGCCGACCGCCATGATTGATAACCCCAGTCCGGCAGCCCGGGTGGAAAGCATCCGCAGAATTTCGTTGTAAATATCGACCAGCAGATAGCCGCTGCTCTTGTCGTCAGCAACCAGCGCGCCGTAGCCCAGCCAGACGCCGCAGATCATCAGGAAGATCCCGGCGGCGGCCAGCACGACCTGCGGCTTGTAGTTTTTGAGGATCAGGTAACCCATCGTTAATAAAACGATGACAGAGATAATGATGCCGAACATTGTTTCACTCCATGCCAGAGAAGAAGATAAATCCGGTAATAATGCTGTTGTCAAAACGGATGTTATATTTTTTCGGGTGCTTTTTATGGAGTGAATATCTTATTTTTAATTCGATGTTTAAATTATTTATCGTTATAAAATAGATGGTTATGATAATTTATCACGTTCATATTCATAAATTTCATGAAGCGAATATGATGCTGTTTAATTAAAGAAAAGCGTAATGCTTAAACATAATAAAATATCCTGAAGATAGATATTACCAATAAGTCGCCCAGCCCGATTGACCATCATTTCACCCTGCTTTCGATCCTGTGTTAGGATAAACCTGCTGTTGTTTGTCACCACGACTTAGCTGAATGGACCCTATGAACGCATTTGATTCGCAAGCTGAAGACTCTCCATCCACCATTGGCCGTAGCTTACGCAATCGCCCGCTGGCGCGTAAAAAACTGTCTGAGATGGTTGAAGAAGAACTGGAGCAGATGATTCGTCGTCGGGAATTTGGCGAGGGCGAACAGTTGCCGTCTGAGCGGGAGCTGATGGCCTTCTTTAACGTGGGCCGTCCTTCTGTACGAGAAGCGCTGGCAGCGTTAAAACGCAAAGGTCTGGTACAAATCAACAACGGCGAGCGCGCCCGCGTTTCGCGTCCTTCGGCTGATACTATTATCAGCGAGCTGTCCGGTATGGCGAAAGATTTCCTCGCGCATCCCGGCGGCATTGCCCACTTCGAACAGTTGCGACTGTTCTTTGAATCAAGCCTGGTCCGATATGCCGCCGAACATGCGACGGACGAGCAAATCGACAGACTGGCGAAAGCGCTGGAGATCAACAGCCAGTCGCTCGATGACAATGCGTTGTTCATTCGCTCGGATGTTGATTTTCACCGTGTGCTGGCGGAGATCCCGGGCAACCCCATCTTTATGGCCATCCATGTTGCGCTGTTAGACTGGCTGATTGCAGCTCGTCCGGCCGTCGCCGATCAAGAGTTGTATGAGCACAATAACGTGAGTTATCAGCAGCATATAGCTATTGTCGACGCAATTCGCCAGCGCGATCCTGAAGAAGCGGACCGCGCACTGCAAGAACACCTCAACAGCGTTTCCGCGACCTGGCACGCCTTCAGCAAAAGTAAAAAATTGCGTAAGTGATCGCGATCCTGACGATCGTTTAAACACAAAATCATTCAAGTTGCATCAAGGCGGCAAGAGAGCGAGCCCCCTGGAGCATAGGTAACTATGTGACAGGGGTGAGCGAACGCAGCTACGCAGAGGCGGCTTGAAGAATGAAGTGTTTAGTGAAGTAGATCGCACTATAAGCGTTCTGTATTGTATTGCTGCTTATTTGATCTGGTATAACAGGTATAAAGGTATGCAGTCAGATAACACTAATCATCGTCAGAGGTCGTTATGGCAAGAGATTTAAAAGGCGTAATGCCAGCATTGTTAACCCCATTCGATAATCAACAGCGACTGGACATCGAGAGTCTGCGCCGCCTGGTTCGTTTCAACATTGGTCAAGGTGTAGATGGGCTCTATGTCGGTGGCTCAACGGGTGAGGCCTTTGTCCAAAACCGCGTTGAAAGAGAGCAGGTACTGGAAATTGTTGCCGAAGAAGCGAAAGGCAAGGTGACGCTTATCGCCCACGTTGGCACGGTAAGCACCGAAGAGAGCCAACAGCTGGCGAGCGCCGCGCATCGCTACGGCTTTGATGCGGTTTCGGCCGTCACGCCGTTTTACTATCCGTTCAGCTTTGAAGAGCATTGCGATCACTATCGCGCGATTATTGATTCTGCTGATGGTTTACCGATGGTGGTCTATAACATTCCGGCGCTGAGCGGTGTGAAATTGACGCTGGATCAGATCAACACGCTGGTGACGTTGCCGGGCGTTGGTGCGCTGAAGCAAACTTCAGGCGATCTCTATCAGATGGAACAGATCCGCCGCGCTCACCCCGATCTGGTGCTTTATAACGGCTATGACGAGATCTTCGCTTCTGGTCTGCTTGCGGGTGCAGATGGCGGTATCGGTAGCACTTACAACATCATGGGATGGCGTTATCAGGGAATTGTGAAAGCGCTCAAAGAAGGCGACATCCGGACGGCGCAAAAGCTGCAAACCGAGTGCAATAAAGTTATCGATCTGCTTATTAAGGTTGGCGTGTTCCGCGGCCTGAAAACGGTACTGCACTATATGGATGTGGTTTCTGTCCCACTGTGCCGTAAACCATTTGCCCCGGTAGATGAACGATATCTGCCGGAACTGAAAGCGCTGGCAAACCAACTGCTGGCGGAAAAGGCGTAATCGCGGGTCGCCGGGGGCGCTTCGCTTGCCCGGCCTGGATTTTTCGACTTTAGGCCGGATAGGGCAAAGCCGCCGTCCGGCACAACAACAAAAATCGTCGGGAGAGTAAAATGAGTACTTCTACCCAGAGCATCCCGTGGTATCGCCATCTCAATCGGGCGCAATGGCGGGCATTTTCCGCCGCCTGGCTGGGATATTTACTTGATGGTTTTGATTTTGTATTAATCGCCCTTGTGCTAACTGAAGTACAAGGTGAATTCGGACTGACGACGGTGCAGGCTGCCAGCCTGATCTCGGCCGCCTTTATCTCCCGTTGGTTTGGCGGATTAATGCTGGGGGCCATGGGCGATCGTTACGGACGCCGCCTGGCGATGGTCACCAGCATCATTCTGTTCTCCGTGGGGACGCTGGCCTGCGGCTTCGCGCCGGGCTACACCACCATGTTTATCGCCCGCCTGGTTATCGGTATGGGAATGGCGGGTGAGTACGGCTCCAGCGCAACCTATGTTATTGAAAGCTGGCCAAAACACCTGCGAAACAAAGCCAGCGGCTTCCTGATTTCCGGCTTCTCCGTTGGCGCAGTTATCGCCGCCCAGGTTTACAGCCTGGTGGTCCCGATCTGGGGGTGGCGCGCGCTGTTCTTCATCGGCATTTTGCCCATTATCTTCGCCCTCTGGCTGCGTAAAAATATTCCGGAAGCGGAAGACTGGAAAGAGAAACACGAAGGCAAAGCGCCGGTACGCACGATGGTGGACATTCTCTACCGGGGTGAGCATCGGGTAATTAATATTCTGATGACGCTCGCCGCCGCAACCGCGCTGTGGTTCTGCTTTGCTGGCAACCTGCAAAATGCGGCTATCGTGGCGGTTCTTGGACTGATCTGCGCGTTTATCTTCATTAGCTTTATGGTGCAAAGCAGCGGGAAACGCTGGCCGACGGGCGTCATGCTGATGGTGGTCGTGCTATTCGCCTTCTTGTACTCGTGGCCGATTCAGGCGCTGCTGCCTACATATCTGAAAACCGAACTCATGTATGACCCCTCAACGGTTGCCAGAGTGCTCTTCTTTAGCGGCTTTGGCGCGGCGGTCGGTTGTTGCGTCGGTGGTTTTCTTGGTGACTGGCTGGGCACGCGTAAAGCTTATGTCTGCAGTCTACTGGCTTCGCAACTGCTGATTATTCCAGTGTTCGCGATTGGCGGCTCAAACGTCTGGGTACTGGGTTTATTGTTGTTTTTCCAGCAAATGCTTGGTCAAGGGATCTCCGGGATCTTACCAAAACTGATCGGTGGCTATTTCGATACCGACCAGCGTGCGGCGGGCCTGGGCTTCACCTACAACGTGGGCGCACTGGGTGGGGCACTGGCGCCGATCATCGGCGCGCTGATTGCCCAACGTCTGGATCTCGGAACCGCGCTGGGATCGCTCTCTTTCGGTCTGACATTTGTGGTGATCCTGCTGATTGGTCTCGATATGCCGTCCCGCGTACAGCGCTGGCTGCGCCCTGAAGCGTTGCGTACGCATGATGCCATTGATGGTCGACCGTTTAGCGGGGCCGTGCCGTTCGGCGGTGACAAAAGCACCATGGTGAAATCCAAAAGTTAATCGGGTTGCCCGGCGCTAAACCGGGCAATGACGTAAGGGAAGAACGATGTCGCTATTTGAGCAACAGGATAAAAAGATTATCACCGCGATGCAGAAGGCTGTGTCATGACCACGCTGGCGATTGATATCGGCGGCACCAAACTGGCTGCCGCGCTGATAGACAGTAATCTGCAAATCCGCGAGCGGCGTGAATTGCCAACGCCTGCCAGCAAAACGCCGGATGCACTGCGCGCCGCGTTATATGCTCTGATTGCGCCGTTACAGGGGCAGGCAACGCGGGTGGCGATCGCTTCGACGGGGATTATCCGCGAAGGTTCTCTGCTGGCGCTGAATCCGTACAATCTCGGCGGGCTACTGCATTTTCCTTTGGTACAAACGCTAAAAGATCTTACCGCGTTGCCGACGCTGGCAGTCAATGATGCCCAGGCAGCGGCATGGGCTGAGTATCATGCGCTTGGCGGCGAGTACCGCGATATGGTGTTTATTACCGTTTCCACCGGCGTGGGCGGTGGGGTGGTCAGCGAAGGAAAACTGCTGACCGGCAGCGGCGGTCTGGCCGGGCATCTGGGACATACGCTGGCTGATCCGCATGGGCCTGTTTGCGGCTGCGGGCGTGTGGGCTGCGTTGAGGCGATCGCTTCCGGACGTGGAATAGCGGCGGCAGCCGAAGGCGCGCTTGCTGGATGCGACGCCAAAACCATTTTTAGCCGCGCCGGGCAGGGGGATGAGCAAGCAAGCCGGTTGATCCATCGTTCAGCGCGGACCCTGGCAAGGCTTGTCGCCGATGTGAAGGCCACGACCGATTGCCAGATCGTGGTGATTGGCGGCAGCGTTGGGCTGGCTGAAGGGTATCTGGCGCTGGTGGAACATTATCTGGCACAAGAGCCTTTGGCCTATCACGTGGAATTACTGGCGGCGCATTACCGTCATGACGCTGGATTACTGGGGGCCGCGCTGTTGGCCCTGGGAGATTGATTATGATGTCAGATGAGTTGCGTTCACTGCCTTCTGCCGGATTACATCCGGTCTTGCAGCAGGCATTAACGCTTGCCGTTGCGGCGAATCCGCAGGAGAAAACGCCTGGGCGCTACGAGTTGCAGGGCGATAATATTTTTATGAATGTCATGCAATTTGCAACGCAGAACCCAGAGCACAAGAAAGCGGAGCTGCATCAGCAGTACATTGACATTCAGGTGCTGCTATCCGGCGAAGAACGTATTCTGTTTGGGATGGCCGATTCTGCTCGTCAGTGCGAAGAGATGCACGTTGAGGATGATTATCAGCTGTGCAGCCAGATTGCCGATGAGCAGGCTATGGTACTGAAGCCGGGAAGATTTGTGATTTTTATGCCGGGCGAGCCGCATAAACCGGGTTGCGTGGCGCAGGCCCCGATGGATATCAAAAAGGTGGTGATCAAGGTGCGCGCCAGCTTATTACAAGCCTGACGATGAGAGACCGTGTCGGATGGCAAGGCTTGCGCCATCCGACATGGAATATAACGACCTAGCGTTTAAACGTCACCGCTTCTGGCTGGGTCAGATGCAGCGTAGTCCGAGCTGGCACAGTCTCGGCAATGACTCGCCCGTGACGAATGGAATAACGGGCAGGCGTCTGGCGACGAACTGCATCAAATCCATTCTCTGCCGGTAAAATCACCAGATTCGCGGAATTCCCCACGTTCAGACCGTAGTCCTGCAGGTGCAGGGTTTTCGCGCTGTGGGTGGTGACCAGGTTCAGCCCATCGTTAATCTGCCCGTACCCCATCAACTGGCACACGTGTAACCCCATATGCAGCACCTGCAGCATATTCGCGGTACCCAGCGGATACCACGGGTCGAAGACGTCATCATGACCGAAGCAGACGTTGATCTCCGCCTCCAGCATCTCTTTGACGCGCGTTACGCCGCGGCGTTTAGGATATGTGTCAAAGCGCCCTTGCAGGTGAATATTCACCAGTGGATTGGCGACAAAGTTAATGCCGGACATTTTCAACAGGCGGAAAAGACGGGAAGCATACGCGCCGTTATAGGAGTGCATTGCCGTGGTATGGCTGGCGGTCACGCGTTCGCCCATATTGTAGCGATGCGCCAGCGCCGCGACGGTTTCAACAAAGCGTGATTGCTCATCGTCAATTTCGTCGCAGTGCACGTCGATAAGCCTGTCGTATTTTTGCGCGAGGGCGAAAATTTTGTGCAGCGACTCCACGCCATATTCACGCGTGAATTCGAAGTGGGGGATCGCGCCAATGACATCGGCACCCAGACGCACGGCTTCCTCTAATAACGCCTCACCGTTGGGGTAAGAAAGAATACCCTCTTGCGGGAACGCCACAATCTGCAGTTCTACCCACGGAGCGACTTCTTGCTTCACCTCCAGCATGGCTTTTAGCGCCGTCAACGTAGGGTCGGAAACGTCAACGTGAGTACGGACATACTGAATGCCGTTGGCCATTTGCCACTTCAGGGTCTGCATGGCGCGCGCTTTGACGTCTTCGTGAGTGAGCATTGCCTTACGTTCGGCCCAGCGCTCAATGCCTTCAAACAATGTACCAGACTGGTTCCAGCTCGGCTCCCCCGCGGTTTGCGTGGTGTCGAGATGGATATGTGGCTCAACAAACGGGGGAATTGCCAGACCACCTTCGGCATCAAGAATTTCACCCTGTGGCAACGTAGCTGCGTCCTGAGGCTCAATCCGGCTGAAGCGCCCGTCTTCAATCGTGAGCTGCCACAATCCTTCGCGTCCCTGTAAACGCGCCTGACGAATGGTGATGTTATTATTCTGCATGGCTGACCTCTGGTGATTTAACAAGGCTGCGATTGAAAAGGGGATTCAGCAGGATATAGCTGAATACGCCGCCGAGTACGGCGTTGACGGGCACGATGCCGGGGATATAGTGGCCGGCGGCAATGCCCAGTGCAACGGACAGGATAGCTATCCAGTTTACGGAAATAAATTGCGCTTTGCTGAAGTCGGCATACCGGCGATGGTTCAGCAGATAGTCGGCGATAATCACCCCGCCAATTGGGGGAATTGCTGCCGACAGAAATGTCAGCCAGCCGACAAAGTTATTGTAAAGCCACAGCGCGCACAGTGTGCCGATAATTCCGTTAGCCACTGACAGCGTACGGCTGGAAAGGCCGGTAATATTGGCAAATCCAAGGCCTGAGGCGTATAGCGCATTGTCGTTGGTGGTCCAGATATTCAGGCCAAGCACCACAATTGCGGGCAGCAGCAGTCCCTGGGCAATCATCACGTCAGAGATATCTGCCTGTCCAACAGCGGCGGCACCCGCTGCGCCGAAAATAAACATCAGCGAATTGCCAAGGAAAAACGCCACCATGGCAATCAGCACCGCGCCTTTGGCGTTGCGGCCAAAGCGAACAAAGTCGGCAGTTAACGTCCCAGCGCTGACAAACGAGCCGACCACCAGCGCCAGCGCGGTGGAGAAATTAAGCGGCGTCTGCGGCACTATCGCTTTTAAATGATCTAAACCGCCTACATCGCTCACCGCCAGCCAGACGGAGTAGCTGCCAAGAATGACGATGGCAGGTACGGCGATGATAGATAAAACGGTCAGGGCCGAAATACCAAAAAAGATGGTCAGGGTCATCAACAGACCGGAAACCGCAATCAGGATATTGACGTCAAGCCCCGTCGCTTTGCCGACCGGGATAGCAAACATGGCTACACCCACGCCAAACCAACCTACCTGTGTGCCGCCTAACAGCAGTGAAGGAAGCCATGAACCTTTCAAACCAAATGAGTAACGCGCCAGAAGGTGGGTTGAGAGCCCTGTTTTTGCGCCGATAAAGCCGAGAAATGCAGTGTAAATACCGAGGAGAAGATTACCGAAGAGAACTGCCAGGAAGAAATCATTATAAGAAAGACCGGTACCGAGTGTGCCACCGGTCCACATACTGGCGGAAAAAAATGTGAGCCCCAACATGACAAACGTTAGTGGAATCACGCCTTTCCGCGCCGCCAGAGGGACGGGGCCCTGGCTATAATTGTTGTCCTGCGACACAACGCCTCCATGAATTTTGCCCAAAAAATCCGCCGCATAATATACAGTTCTCAGAATAAAGCAAACGTTTACGTGTGATATTTTCTTGATAATTATTCGTGGGGTTAATGGTTCGCTGGTTTTTCTCCGTCGTCAGTGAACCACCGCGTGCGAGTTGAGTTTCCAGTATGGTTTGCGAGCGGTTTTCGAAGAATGATTCCGCATGTATTTTGCGGAGAAATATTGGCTCCCCATCCATCAGCGTCAGGCTGTGGCAGGGGAGCCAGAAGTATTACACTTCCAGGTAGTTCAGGATACCGTCCGCCGCTTTTCGACCTTCGGCAATCGCGGTAACTACCAGATCCGAACCACGCACGATGTCGCCACCGGCGAAGATTTTCGGGTTGCTGGTCTGGAAGGCGTTATCGCTGCGTTCCGGCGCAATAATACGACCCTGAGAATCCAGTTCGACGCTGTGCTCTTTCAGCCACTCCATACTGTGCGGGCGGAAGCCGAACGCCAGTAGCACCGCATCAGCCGGAACAACGTGCTCGGAACCGGCGACGATCTCCGCGCGGCGACGGCCCTTCGCATCCGGTTCGCCCATTTCGGTACGCGCCATTTTCACGCCGCATACTTTACCGTTGGCATTCACTTCCACGCCTAACGGCTGGACGTTGAACTGGAACTCTACACCTTCTTCGCGCGCGTTTTTCACTTCGCGCTTAGAACCCGGCATGTTTTCTTCGTCACGACGATAGGCGCAGATGACGTGTGCTGCGTTCTGGCGAACCGAGGTCCGCACGCAGTCCATCGCGGTATCGCCACCGCCGAGAACGACGACGCGTTTGCCTTCCATGCTGATGTACGGCTCATCGCTGCTTTCGCCAAAGCCCATCAACTGTTTAGTATTGGCGATCAGGAACGGCAGGGCATCAAATACGCCGGAAGCGTCTTCGTTTTCCAGCCCACCACGCATCGACTGATAGGTACCTACGCCAAGGAACACGGCGTCGTAATCCTTCAGCAGGGAGTCGAGCTGCACATCGCGGCCCACTTCCACGTTCAGTTTGAACTCGATGCCCATGTCGGTGAAGATTTCACGACGACGGGTCATGACCTCTTTTTCCAGCTTGAAGGCCGGGATACCGAAGGTCAGCAGGCCGCCGATTTCCGGGTGACGGTCAAATACCACCGCCTTCACGCCGTTGCGGGTCAGCACGTCGGCACAGGCCAGACCCGCCGGACCCGCACCGATGATCGCGACGCGCTTGTCAGTCTGGCGCACGCCGGTCATATCCGGACGCCAGCCCATTTCGAACGCTTTATCGTTGATATAGCGCTCGATGTTGCCGATGGTCACTGCGCCGAACTCATCGTTCAGCGTACAGGATCCTTCGCACAGTCGGTCCTGCGGGCACACACGACCACAGACTTCCGGCAGGGTGTTGGTCTGGTGCGACAGTTCTGCTGCTTCAAAGATACGTCCCTCATTTGCCAGCTTCAGCCAGTTCGGGATGTAGTTATGCACCGGGCATTTCCACTCGCAGTACGGGTTGCCGCAAGACAGGCAACGGTCTGCCTGTGCTTTGGCCTGACCTTCAGAAAACGGCTCGTAGATCTCGATAAATTCGATCTTACGGATCTTCAGCGGCTTCTTCGGCGGATCAACACGCTGCAGGTCGATAAATTGGTATACGTTCTGACTCATTGCTGCTACCCCTTACTGCGCCTGCACACGCAGCTCTGCTGCGCTACGACTACGGTGACCCAACAGTGCTTTCACATCACTGGATTTTGGTTTTACCAGCGCGAATTTCGCAGAGAATGCTGGCCAGTTAGCCAGGATCTCTTCGCCGTGTGAAGAGCCGGTATGCTGGACGTGCTCGGTAATCAGACCGCGCAGGTGTTCCTCGTGGATAGCCAGCGAGTCCACGCTCAGCACTTCTACCAGTTCCGGGTTCACGCGTTTGCGGAATTCACCGTCTTCGTCGAGCACGTAGGCGAATCCGCCCGTCATACCCGCCCCGAAGTTGACGCCCGTTTTGCCGAGAATACAGACGATACCGCCGGTCATATATTCGCAGCCGTTGTCGCCAATACCTTCAACCACGGTGATAGCCCCGGAGTTACGTACTGCAAAGCGCTCACCCGCACGACCCGCGGCAAACAGGCGGCCACCGGTGGCGCCGTACAGACAGGTGTTACCAATGATGCTCGCCTCATGGCTACGGAAAGCGGAGCCAACCGGAGGACGCACTGCCAGCAGGCCGCCCGCCATGCCTTTACCGACATAGTCGTTGGCATCGCCGGTAAGATACAGCTCCACGCCGCCTGCGTTCCACACGCCGAAGCTCTGGCCTGCGGTACCGCTGAAGTGCGCTTTGATCGGGTCAGATGCCAGCCCCTGATCGCCATGCGTTTGAGCGATATAGCCCGACAGCGACGCGCCGACTGAACGGTCGGTGTTGCGGATATCGAACCAGAAAGTTTTGCTCTGGCGCTCGTCGACATACGGTTTCGCCTGCTGTAACAGTTGGGCGTTCAGTACGCCGTTATCAAACGGCGGGTTGTTCTCGGTGCAATGCAGCGCTTTACCCGGATGTGGTTCAGCGGTTTCCAGCAGACGATACAGCTCCAGCTTCTGCTGTTTGGCGGTAAATCCTTCCAGCTCTTTGAGCAGGTCGGTACGACCAATAAGATCCACCAGACGTTTCACGCCCAGCTCGGCCATCAGCTCGCGCACTTCGCGGGCGATAAATTCAAAGTAGTTGGTCACTTTGAACGGCAGGCCGTGATAGTGGTTCTTACGCAGTTTGTCGTCCTGAGTCGCCACGCCGGTTGCACAGTTGTTCAGGTGGCAAATACGCAGGTATTTACAGCCCAACGCCACCATCGGACCGGTGCCGAAACCAAAGCTTTCCGCACCCAGAATCGCCGCTTTAATGATATCGACGCCGGTTTTCAGACCGCCATCGACCTGCAGACGAATCTTGTGACGCAGGCCGTTAGCCACCAGCGCCTGCTGGGTTTCCACCAGACCCAGTTCCCACGGGCAGCCCGCATATTTCACGGAGGAGAGTGGGCTTGCGCCGGTGCCGCCGTCGTAGCCAGCAATGGTGATAAGGTCCGCATAGGCTTTCGCCACGCCAGTGGCGATGGTGCCAACGCCCGGTTCGGAAACCAGCTTGACCGAGATCATCGCTTTCGGGTTGACCTGTTTGAGGTCGAAAATCAGCTGCGCTAAGTCCTCGATAGAGTAGATATCGTGGTGCGGCGGCGGGGAGATCAGCGTCACCCCCGGCACCGAATAGCGCAGTTTGGCGATGTACGGGGTGACTTTATCACCTGGTAACTGACCGCCTTCGCCAGGCTTCGCGCCCTGAGCGACTTTAATCTGAATAACATCGGCGTTGACCAGATACGCCGGGGTTACGCCAAAGCGACCAGAAGCAACCTGCTTAATCCGCGACACCTTGTTAGTGCCGTAGCGCGCCGGGTCTTCGCCGCCTTCACCGGAGTTCGAGTTACCGCCGATGCTGTTCATAGCTTCAGCCAGCGCTTCGTGTGCTTCCGGGCTTAATGCGCCGATGGACATGGCTGCGGTATCAAAGCGTTTAAACAGTTCGGTTGCAGGTTCGACTTCGTTAATGCTTACGGCTTCATCGCCAGGCGTAATCGCCAGCAGATCGCGCAGCGTGGCCGCTGGACGCTCATTGACCAGCCGGGCATATTCCTGATAGTCACTGTATTCACCGCTTTGTACCGCCTGTTGCAGCGTGCGTACCACGTCCGGGTTGTAGGCGTGGTATTCGCCCCCGTGGACGTATTTCAGCAAACCGCCCTGGCTGATGGGTTTACGCGCCAGCCATGCATGTTTGGAAAGATTCAGCAGATCCTGCTGGAAGTCGGTAAACCCTGCGCCGCTGATGCGGCTGACCACGCCCTGGAAACACAGCGCAACGACATCATCATGCAGACCAACGGCTTCAAACAGCTTCGAGCAGCGGTAAGAGGCGATGGTCGAGATGCCCATCTTGGACATGATTTTGTACAGACCTTTGTTGATGCCGTTACGGTAGTTCAGCATCACAGTCCGGTAATCTTTGGCAATCGCCTGAGTGTCGATCAGTCGTCCCAGCGTTTCATACGCGAGATACGGATAAATGGCCGTCGCGCCAAAGCCGAGCAGGACAGCAAAATGGTGCGGGTCGCGGGCACTGGCGGTTTCAACGATGATGTTGGCATCGCAACGCAGGCTTTGTTCAACCAGACGCGTTTGCACTGCGCCCACGGCCATCGGCGCCGGAACCGGCAGGCGGTTTTTGGCGATGTTACGGTCAGAGAGCACCAGCAGTACGGTGCCGTTACGCACCATCTGTTCGGCTTTATCACACAGGGCTTTGACGGTCTCTTCGAGCGTGGTTTCGGTCACGTCGAAGGTAATATCCAGTCGATCGGCGCGATAATGCTCCTCTTTCATGGTCGTCAGCTGGGTGAAATCGGAGTACAGCAGGATCGGCGATTTAAAGCTCAGGCGGTGTGCCTGACCTTCGGCTTCGCAGAAGACATTCATCTCACGACCGATGCTGGTGGCCAGCGACATAACGTGCGCTTCACGCAGCGGGTCGATCGGCGGGTTAGTCACCTGCGCGAACTGCTGGCGGAAGTAGTCATAAATGATTCGCGGCTGGCTGGAGAGCACGGCAAACGGGGTATCATCACCCATTGAACCGACCGCTTCCTGACCATTTTCGCCGAGCACGCGGATTACGGAATCCAGCTCTTCGGCGCTGTAGTTAAACTGTTTTTGGTAGCTGGCGAGGGTGTCATCGTCCAGTTCACGGCTGCCGACCTGATCGTCAGCCAGATCTTCGAACGGCACCAGACGGCGGACGTTCTTCTCCATCCACTCTTTGTACGGATGACGACTTTTCAAATCGTCATCGGTTTCGGCAGAGTGCAGAATGCGCCCGCTGCGGGTATCGATAACCATCAGCTCGCCAGGCCCGACACGGCCTTTTTCAACCACTTCATCCGGTTGATAATCCCAGATCCCAACTTCAGAAGCGCAGGTAATCAGCTTGTCTTTGGTGATAACGTAGCGCGCCGGACGCAGGCCGTTTCGGTCGAGGTTACAGGCGGCAAAGCGACCGTCGGACATGACGATGCCAGCCGGGCCATCCCACGGCTCCATGTGCATGGAGTTAAAGTCAAAGAATGCGCGCAGCTCCGGATCCATATCCGGGTTGTTCTGCCAGGCCGGCGGCACCAGTAAGCGCATGGCACGGATGATGTCCATCCCGCCTGCCAGCAGCAGTTCCAGCATGTTATCCATTGAACTTGAGTCGGAGCCGGTTTCGTTAACGAACGGCGCAGCGTCGTGCAGATCCGGGATCAAAGGCGTCTGGAATTTATAGGTACGTGCGCGTGCCCACTGGCGGTTGCCGGTGATGGTGTTGATTTCACCGTTATGCGCCAGGTAGCGGAACGGCTGCGCCAGCGGCCAACGTGGTACGGTGTTAGTGGAGAAACGCTGGTGGAACAGGCAGATGGCCGATTCCAGACGCAGGTCCGCGAGGTCCAGGTAAAAGCGCGGCAGATCCGCCGGCATACACAGACCTTTATAGATATTGACCAGGTTCGACAAGCTACAGACGTAAAAGTCTTTATCTTCCTGGAGACGTTTTTCAATACGACGGCGCGCGATGAACAGGCGGCGTTCCATATCACGCGGGCGCCAGCCCGCAGGGGCGTTGACAAAAATTTGCTCGATACGAGGCAGGGAGGAGAGCGCAATTTCACCGAGAACACCTTCGTTGGTCGGCACGTCGCGCCAGCCGACAATCGACAGGGTCTCCTGCTGTAATTCTTCTTCAACAATGCGACGAGAAGCCGCGGCCAGCTCAGCGTCTTTATTTAAAAAGATCATGCCGACGGCGTAGTTTTTGGCTAAACGCCAGCCGCGCTCTTGCGCCACGATGCGGAAAAAGCGGTCCGGTTTTTGTAACAGCAGGCCGCAACCATCGCCGGTTTTTCCATCGGCAAGAATTGCGCCACGGTGCTGCATACGGGCCAGTGCGTGTATGGCGGTACGCACTACCTTGTGGCTAGGTTCGCCTTCTATGTGGGCGATCAGGCCGAAACCACAGTTATCCCTCTCAAGGGATTTATCGTACAACATATCAGTGAACCTCCCCAGGCTCTGCGGGATTCCCATCTGGACCGTTGCGCACGGGCACACCAAGAGCATGGCGACGGGGTTTGCGTGTCATACGCTTACCTCGCATTCGCCCTCTTTATCCTTTTCGCACAGGTCAAACAAGTTTGAGGACTTGCTTCAGAGGGAATCTCAATTACTGCATAAATATGATGAGCAGACTGCTCATCCAGAAAGCTTCCAGCGGATTTCCAAGTTATCGGGAATCCACACACAGGTCAAATGGCAATCTTATTTATGCAAAAATGTGCTATGGGGTAATTAAATTTATGAATTTATTGAAATAAAAGGGTTTTTTACATTGATTTAACCTGAGGGGAATGCCCTGGGAAGTGTGATCTGTCTCACTGTCAGAAAGGCCGGATATCTCTCGTCCTGCCTTTGTTTATCGAGATGCTTGGCATTTTATGCTGGTTTTTAAAGTTTTGGCGTCTTAAAGATACTGTTTTTACGCTGAGAGTATAAGAAGATAAAAAAAACTGCCGGATATAAGGAAAAGTAATTATATTTCGAGTGAATGAAATTCCGATTATTTTGATTTGTTATGCAATAAATAAAGGCTCGCCAGGGCGATTGATCCAGGTCATCGCCGACTGGGGTAAAAAATGGCAGGCTTTGGCCTCTTTTCAAGGCGCGGTCTACCAGATTATGCAGTTACAGAAATTAGTCAATATGTTTGGTGGGGATCTTTCTCGCCGTTATGGGCAAAAGGTTCATAAACTCACGCTACACGGCGGTTTTAGCTGTCCAAATCGCGATGGCACCATCGGTCGCGGCGGATGCACTTTCTGTAATGTGGCCTCATTTGCTGATGAAGCGCAGCAGCACCATTCCATTGCTGAGCAGCTTGAGCATCAGGCACATCTGGTCAATCGCGCGAAACGCTATTTGGCCTATTTCCAGGCCTATACCAGCACCTTTGCTGAAGTGCAGGTGCTGCGTTCGATGTATCAACAGGCGATCAGCCAGGCCAACATTGTCGGGTTATGCGTTGGCACACGTCCCGACTGCGTGCCGGATGCGGTACTCGACCTGCTTTGCGAGTATAAAGACCTCGGCTATGAGGTTTGGCTGGAGCTCGGTCTGCAAACTGCGCATGACAAAACCCTGCACCGCATTAACCGCGGCCATGATTTCGCTTGCTACCAGAACACCACGCGGCTGGCGCGCGAGCGCGGGCTGAAGGTCTGCTCACACTTGATTGTTGGTCTGCCGGGAGAGGGGCAGGCGGAATGTCTGCAAACCATGGAGCGTGTGGTGGAGACGGGCGTTGACGGTATTAAGCTGCATCCGCTGCATATTGTGAAAGGCAGTACGATGGCGAAAGCCTGGGAGGCCGGGCGACTGAACGGAATTGAGCTGGACGACTATACGGTTACCGCCGGGGAGATGATCCGCCATACGCCGCCAGAGGTGATTTATCATCGCATTTCTGCCAGCGCGCGCCGCCCAACGCTGTTGGCGCCGCTCTGGTGCGAAAACCGTTGGACCGGGATGGTCGAACTGGACAAATACCTTAACGAGCATGGCGTGCAAGGCTCGGCGCTGGGTACGCCGTGGGTGCAGCCGGAGAGCTAATCTTCTGTAGGTCGGACGCCGGATAAGGCAAATCCGGCATCCGGCAATCTGCGTCTGCTTGCCTGATGGCGCTTCGCTTATCAGGCCTACGATGAACCACTCCCCGGTCATTTCACCGATAACCTCCGCATTTCTTGCACAATCTTCAACGTCACGCCGAGAATTGAGTATTATTGTGCCAAGTTGTCGTGAAGGAACTCTCTATGAAGCAAATCCGTATGCTGGCGCAATATTACGTCGACCTGATGATGAAGTTGGGTCTGGTGCGCTTTTCGCTGCTATTGGCGCTGGCTCTGGTCGTGTTGGCAATTGTGGTGCAGATGGCTGTCACCATGGTGCTGCACGGCCAGGTAGAAAGCATTGATGTTATCCGCTCTATCTTTTTTGGTCTGTTAATTACTCCCTGGGCCGTCTATTTCCTGTCAGTGGTGGTGGAGCAACTGGAAGAGTCCCGGCAGCGCCTGTCACGACTGGTACAAAAGCTGGAAGAGATGCGCGAGCGCGATCTCAAGCTCAATGTGCAGTTGAAAGACAATATTGCCCAGCTCAATCAGGAAATTGTTGAGCGCGAAAAAGCCGAAGCGGAGCGCCAGGAAACGTTCGAGCAGCTGAAGGTCGAAATTAAAGAGCGTGAGGAAGCGCAGATCCAGCTTGAGCAACAGTCTTCCTTCTTACGCTCTTTCCTCGATGCCTCGCCGGATCTGGTTTTTTATCGTAATGAAGATAAAGAATTTTCCGGCTGTAACCGCGCCATGGAACTGCTGACCGGCAAAAGCGAAAAGCAATTGGTGAATTTAAAACCTGCTGATGTTTACTCCCCTGAGGCGGCTGAAAAGGTTATTGAAACCGACGAGAAGGTATTCCGTCATAACGTTTCGCTCACCTACGAACAGTGGCTGGACTACCCGGACGGACGCAAAGCCTGCTTTGAAATTCGCAAGGTGCCTTACTATGACCGCGTAGGTAAGCGACATGGCCTGATGGGCTTTGGGCGTGATATTACCGAGCGTAAGCGTTATCAGGACGCGCTTGAGCGCGCCAGCCGCGATAAGACCACCTTCATTTCAACTATCAGTCACGAGCTGCGCACCCCGCTTAACGGTATTGTCGGCTTAAGCCGGATCTTGTTGGATACGGACCTGACCGCTGAGCAGGAAAAATACCTGAAAACTATCCACGTCTCTGCCGTGACGCTGGGGAATATTTTCAACGATATTATCGATATGGATAAGATGGAGCGACGTAAAGTCCAGCTCGATAACCAGCCTGTTGATTTCACCAGTTTTATGGCGGATCTGGAAAACCTCTCTGGCCTGCAGGCGCAGCAAAAGGGGCTGCGTTTTGTGCTTGAACCAACGCTGCCGCTGCCGCATAAGGTCATTACCGACGGCACGCGTTTGCGACAGATTCTGTGGAATCTTATCAGCAACGCCGTGAAGTTTACCCAGCAGGGGCAGGTGACCGTGCGCGCGCGCTATGACCAGGGGAACATGCTGCATTTCGAGGTTGAAGATTCCGGGATCGGCATTCCGCAGGATGAGCAGGATAAAATCTTCGCCATGTATTATCAGGTTAAGGACAGCAACGGCGGCAAACCGGCAACGGGAACCGGGATTGGACTGGCCGTATCGAAGCGTCTGGCGAAAAACATGGGCGGTGATATTACGGTCTCAAGCCAGGCTGGCAAAGGTTCCATCTTTACGCTGACCGTGCATGCGCCTGCGGTAGCGGAAGAGATTGAAGACGCTTTTGAAGACGATGACATGCCGCTGCCCGCCCTGAATGTGCTGCTGGTGGAAGACATTGAACTGAACGTTATTGTCGCACGTTCAGTGCTGGAAAAACTGGGCAACAGCGTGGATGTCGCCATGACCGGGAAAGCCGCGCTGGAAATGTTCACGCCGGGCGAATATGACCTGGTGCTGCTGGATATTCAGCTACCGGATATGACCGGCCTGGATATCTCGCGCGAGCTGACGCAAAAATATGCCCGTGAGGACCTGCCGCCGCTGGTTGCGCTTACCGCCAACGTCCTGAAAGATAAAAAAGAGTATCTGGACGCGGGAATGGACGACGTGCTGAGTAAGCCGCTGTCGGTTCCAGCGTTAACCGCCATGATTAAAAAATACTGGGATACCCGAAACAAAGAGGAGAGCACTGTGACATCTGAAGAGAGCAGTAAATCGCAAGCGCTGTTAGATATTCCTATGTTGGAACAATACCTCGAGCTGGTGGGACCGAAGTTAATTACCGACGGGCTGGCGGTGTTTGAGAAGATGATGCCGGGATATTTGAGCGTGCTGGAGTCAAATCTGACCGCTCGGGACAAAAAAGGCGTTGTTGAGGAAGGCCATAAAATTAAAGGCGCGGCAGGTTCTGTTGGGCTGCGCCACCTGCAACAGTTAGGCCAGCAGATCCAGTCGCCGGATCTTCCTGCCTGGGAAGATAATGTTGCTGAATGGATTGAAGAGATGAAGCAGGAGTGGCAGCACGATGTGGCGGTATTGAAGGCCTGGGTGGCGAGCGTGGAAAAAAAATGACCCCGGCTTAACCGGGGTGCGCGAATACTGCGCCAACACCAGGGAAATCGTGGCTGCGCCGTAAATTATTATCATTATTTACAAGGGCGCAGCCCTAATTTTCAGGCCGCACGCAGTTAAGATAGCAAATCTTAAATAATTTGTTACATGAATCAGTTAAATGTGTGAAGCGTAGCATTTAAATCATAATAACTAATATGTTTCAGCCAGCTTAGAAAAGGAGTATCGCGATGAAAAAAGTGGGTGTAGTGCTCAGCGGATGCGGCGTGTATGACGGCGCAGAGATCCATGAAACGGTTCTCACGCTTCTGGCCATTGCCCGCAACGGCGCTCAGGCTGTCTGTTTCGCACCGGATAAACAACAAGCGGATGTGATTAATCATCTGACCGGCGAGCCGATGCAGAAAACGCGTAATGTGCTGATTGAAGCCGCACGTATTACACGCGGCGAGATTCGCCCACTGGCTCAGGCAGTCTCAACAGAACTGGACGCGTTGATAGTGCCTGGCGGGTTTGGCGCGGCTAAAAATCTGAGCAATTTTGCCAGTCAGGGCAGTGAATGCCGGGTTGACAGTGATTTAGCTGCGCTGGCGCTGGCGATGCATCAGGCGGGTAAGCCACTGGGATTTATGTGCATTGCGCCCGCCATGTTACCTAAAATTTTTGACTTTCCGCTGCGTCTGACCATCGGTACTGATATCGATACGGCAGAGGTGCTGGAAGAGATGGGCGCTGAGCATGTGCCTTGTCCGGTTGATGACATTGTCGTCGATGAAGACAACAAAATTGTCACTACGCCTGCCTATATGCTGGCGCAGGATATCGCTCAGGCTGCGAGTGGTATCGATAAACTGGTATCGCGTGTACTGGTGCTGGCTGAATGAGAAAAGGCGTTACCGCTTTTCTGCGGCGTATCTTTCTGCGGACGGTCGTTGTCCTCGCTGTATTCTGGGGCGGGGGCATCGCACTTTTCAGCGTGATGCCGGTGCCGTTCTCGGCGGTAATGGTCGAGCGGCAACTGGGTGCATGGCTGTCTGGTGATTTCGGTTATGTGGCGCACTCGGACTGGGTGAGCATGGATGAGATCTCTGTGTGGATGGGGCTGGCGGTGATTGCCGCAGAGGACCAGAAGTTTCCCGAGCACTGGGGATTTGATGTCTCCGCCATAGAGAAAGCGCTGGCGCACAACGAACGTAATGAGAACCGTATTCGCGGGGCGTCGACGTTATCGCAACAGACGGCGAAAAACCTCTTTCTGTGGGATGGACGTAGCTGGGTGCGTAAGGGCCTTGAAGCCGGGCTAACGCTGGGTATGGAAACTGTCTGGAGCAAGAAACGTATTCTGACCGTCTATCTGAACGTTGCGGAGTTTGGCGATGGAATTTTTGGCGTGGAGGCCGCTGCGCAGCACTATTTCCATAAGCCAGCCAGCCGGCTGAGTTTGTCTGAAGCGGCCTTGCTGGCGGCGGTGTTACCCAATCCTATGCGTTTTAAGGCGAATGCGCCTTCTGGTTATGTACGTAGCCGTCAGGCGTGGATTATGCGACAAATGCGCCAGTTAGGCGGTGAGTCGTTTATGCGGGAACATAAGCTGTATTAGCTGAGTTATTGCCGGATGCGGCGTAAACGCCTTATCCGGCCTACTGGCTACGTTCTGTGTACTCGATTAATCTTCGTCAAAGCCTGAGTTAAACAGGGCAATTACCGCTGCCAGGGCTTCAACTTCCTGTGGACCCGTGGCTTCAACTTCTATCTGACGCCCTTTGGCGGAGTCCAGCATCAGCAGAGCGATAACGCTGTTGGCCTCGGCTTCCGTTCCTTCATCATTACGCAGCAACACTTCTGCTTCGAAGCCCTGCATCAATTCAAACAGTTTCATGGCTGGGCGGGCATGCATACCCAGCTTATTCGTGATTTCAACGGTTTGCTTCACGGTCATGATTTACGTTTTTCCAGCGTGCGATGGCGTGACTGCACGTTTTTACCGCGTGAGCGGAAGTAGTCAGCCAGCTGCTCTGCAATATACACCGAACGGTGCTTCCCGCCGGTACAGCCGATGGCTACGGTGAGGTAGCTGCGGTTGTTGGTCTCCAGCATGGGTAACCATAGCTCAAGATAGCTGCGAGTCTGGTAGATAAAATTGTGTACTTCTGTGTGCCTGTCGAGGAAGGCTGCGACGGGGCGGTCAAGACCGGTCATCGGGCGCAGCTTCGGATCCCAGTGCGGGTTAGGCAGGAAGCGCACGTCAAAGACGTAATCCGCGTCAATCGGGATACCGTGTTTGAAACCAAAGGATTCGAATACCATCGTCAATTCGCGTTCACGCTTGCCCAGCAGTCGGGTACGCAACATTTCCGCCAGTTCGTGCACGGACATTTCGGAGGTATCAACGATCAGGTCAGCGCGAGAGCGCAGGGGCTCCAGCAAATCGCTTTCCTTATCGATAGCACTTTCCAGAGATAAGTTCTTGCTGGAAAGCGGATGCAGGCGACGGGTGTCGCTGTAGCGGCGAATCAGGGTGTTGCGATCGGCGTCAAGGAACAGCAACTGCGGTGAGAAGCCTTCAGGCAGGTTGTTCATCGCCTGCTCGAAAATTTCCGGGGACTCAGGCATGTTGCGCACATCAATGCTGACGGCCGCAGAAATCTGGCGATCGGCCAGAGTACGAGCCAGATCGGGCAACAGCACTACGGGAAGGTTATCCACGCAGTAAAAACCCATATCTTCCAGCGCACGCAGGGCGACAGATTTACCTGACCCCGAACGACCGCTGACGATCATCAGTACCATGTACTGTTTCTCCTCACAACGACAAAAAAGGATGCCATTGGGTTGTTATGCCTCATCCTGTCCACCTTCGGTGTCCGTGATGATTTGATACAACTCCTGGTCACTCTGTGCGGCGCGCAGGCGGCGGCAGATGGTTTTATCTGCCAGACGTTTGGCGACCAGTGACAACGTATGCAAATGCGTCTTGGTTTGGTCTGCCGGAACCAGTAGAGCAAAAAGCAGATCGACGGGTTGATTATCAATGGCGTCGAAAGCAATAGGCGTTTCAAGTTGCACAAACACGCCAACCGCGCGCATCGTGTCTTCTTCCAGCTTTCCGTGCGGAATAGCAATACCATTACCGATGCCGGTACTGCCCATTTTTTCACGCGTCAGAATGGCTTCAAATACCACCTGAGAGGGCAAGCTGAGCTGTTTTGCCGCCAGTTCACTGATGATTTCCAGTGCGCGTTTTTTGCTTTGGCAGTGAACGGCCGCACGTGTACATTCCTGGTTAAGAACATTGCTCAGTTGTAGAGTCGTATCGTTATTTGTCATAATTTCACCTAAGCGCTAACTGTACAAATGGCCTGTTGTGCTACACAACAGGCCGTCCTGCACCCGCTAACTGCCCGGACAAGTTAGTGCTGTTTCAGTTTATCTTTATGTTTTGTTAACTGCCGAGCCAGTTTATCAATTAAACCGTCAATGGCGGCGTACATATCCTGACCTTCCGCGCTGGCATGAATTTCGCCACCGTTCACATGCAGTGTTGCGTCCGAGATATGTGTAACCTTCTCCACTTTCAACACAATATAGACCTGATTAATCCGGTCGAAATATTGTTCAAGCTTGGCGAATTTTGTATTCACAAAATCGCGCAGGGCTTCCGTGATTTCGACGTTGTTTCCAGTGATGTTGAGCTGCATAGTGTCTTCCTTATCGGTTGGGTCAGACCAGCTGTTTGCGCTGGTTAGACGGCGGAATGGATAAAGACTCTCGGTACTTCGCAACGGTGCGGCGTGCCACCATGATACCCTGTTCTGACAGCATAGAGGTTAACTTGCTGTCACTCAGCGGTTTCGCGGGGTTTTCCGCAGCAATTAATTTCTTCACCAACGCACGGATAGCTGTGGACGAGGCTTCGCCTCCGCCTTCAGTGTTAACGTGACTGGAAAAGAAATACTTCAATTCAAAAATGCCGCGCGGACTGTGCAGATACTTTTGCGTGGTCACTCGGGAAATGGTCGATTCGTGCATCTCGACGGCCTGGGCGATATCCGCCAGCACCATCGGTTTCATAAACTCTTCGCCTTGCTCAAAGAAGGCTTGCTGCTGTTCAACGATGCAGCGACTGACGCGCAGCAGCGTATCATTGCGACTTTCCAGGCTTTTAATCAGCCACTTCGCATCCTGCAGATTGCTACGAATAAACTGGCTGTCAGCATCGTTGCGCGCGCTGTTGCACATGGCGGCGTAATGCTGGTTAATCTGCAGCCGTGGAATACTGTCGCCGTTGAGTTCGACCACCCAGCGATCGTTATGCTTACGCACCAGCACATCCGGGATGACGTATTCCGGTTCGCCGGTTTGGATCGACTGTCCTGGGCGGGGATCGAGCGACTGGATGAGGTTGACGGCTTCTTTCAGCACATCTTCTTTCAGCCGGGTCACGCGCATCAGCGTGCGGAAGTCATGATTGGCTAACAGATCGAGATGATCGCTGATGATCAGGCGCGCTTCTTCCAGCCACGGCGTGGCTTTATCAAACTGTGAAAGTTGAATCAGTAAGCAGTCGCGGAGATCTTTGGCCGCTACGCCCACGGGATCAAAACGCTGAACGCGTTTAAGCACGGCTTCGATTTCGTCCATACCGACGTCGTCATCGCCCATGCTTTCGAGAATATCGTCCAGGGTTACGGTGAGATAACCGGTTTCGTCTACCGCATCAACGATGGATGTCGCAATGGCGCGATCGGTATCCGAGAACGGGGTCAGCTCCACTTGCCACATCAGGTAATCCTGCAGCGATTGCGTGGTCTCACCCTGGTACACAGGCAGTTCGTCGTCGATGTAATCTCCGCTGGTGCCAGAAGGCGTACCGGCGGTGTAAATTTCATCCCAACTGGCGTCAAGCGGTAGTTCCTCTGGCATCTCTTTTTGTTCGAGAGCATCTGCGGTGTCGAGGGATTCGCTGTCCTGTTTTTCCTGGGTATCAATTTCGTCGTGAAGATCGGTTTGCTCGAGCAGTGGGTTACTTTCCAGCGCTTGCTGAAGTTCTTGCTGAAGTTCCAGCGTGGACAGCTGCAACAGACGGATAGCCTGTTGTAGCTGAGGCGTCATCGCCAGTTGTTGGCTAAGCCTGAGTTGCAAACCTTGCTTCATGTTCAGAGTTGTTCTCTCCTGCGGTGACGTGAAGTCTTCTACCCTATCAGAGTCTGAAGTCTTCCCCAAGGTATACGCGCTTAACGTGCTCATCCTGCAGTATTTCTGTTGGCGTGCCGTGCGCGATCAGGTGGCCCTGACTCACGATATAGGCGCGCTCACACACTGCCAGCGTTTCGCGAACGTTATGGTCGGTAATCAGCACCCCAAGCCCGCTGTCGCGCAGGTGTTCGATGATTCGTTTGATATCAATAACGGAAATCGGGTCAACACCGGCAAACGGTTCATCCAGCAGGATAAATTTCGGATTAGCCGCCAGTGCCCGGGCGATCTCCACGCGGCGTCGTTCACCACCGGAGAGCGACTGACCTAAGCTGTCGCGCAGGTGTTCGATGTGGAATTCTTCCATCAGCTCGTTAGCGCGATCTTCGCGCTGCTCGCTGGTCAGATCGTCGCGAATTTGCAGCACCGCCATCAGGTTATCAAACACGCTCAGGCGACGGAAAATAGACGCTTCCTGCGGCAAATAGCCGATGCCGCGACGCGCGCGCGCATGCAGAGGCAGCAGGCTGATGTCTTCGTCATCAATGATAATGTTGCCCGCATCGCGCGGGACAATGCCGACTACCATGTAAAAGGTCGTTGTCTTACCCGCACCGTTAGGCCCGAGCAAACCGACAATCTCCCCGGAGTTGACGGTCAGACTGACATCTTCCACTACACGGCGGCCCTTATAGGCTTTTGCAAGGTTCTTTGCAGTTAATGTTGCCATAACGAATCAGTTACCTTTTTTCTCTGCCGGAGCCTTGTTTTTGTCCTGCAACTGCGACGGAACCAGAACGGTGGTGACGCGTTTGCCTTTATCGCTGAAGGCCTGCATTTTCTGCTCTTTTACCAGATAGGTGATCTTATCGCCCGTGATGTTGCTATCGAGCTGTTCCAGGTAAGCCTTACCGGTAAGAACGACGAAGTCTTTTGCCAGTTCATAGTGCATGTGTGAGGCGCGGCCTTTCACCGGCTTACCGTTGTCCTGCATCTGGTAAAAGGTGGCGGGATCACCGTAACCATCAATCACTTCTTTACCGTCTTCACCGCCAGGGCGGGTTACGACGACTTTATCGGCGTTAATTTTAATGGTGCCCTGAGTCACAATCACGTTACCAGTAAACGTCACCACGTTGCCCTGCATATCCAGGGACTGCTGGTCCGACTCAATGTGAATCGGCTGCTCGGTATCGCCGGTAACGGCCAATGCCGGGATGCTGGCGGCCAGAAGTGAGCTGGCAAGCACAAGATTAAGGCTGAGTTTGTTTGTTTTGGATTTCATATGAGGTTCTAACCTTTTCAATCAGCTCGGCGTTCTTGCTGCGTAAGTTGCCGCGCATCTTCAGTCCGCTGGAGTTAAATGTTGTGCCATATAACGTGACGAGATCATCGGAAGTGACATCTTGTGTCACCAGGTTAATCTGCGCGTTATCGGTGGTAATTCTGCGTAGTTGAGAGTCGGGCACCAGGGCGTTGACCTCAACATGGCCGTACAAATACAGCATCCGATCGTTGGTCAATTTGGCTTTATCAGCCTTGATCGTCCAGGTCGGTACTTTATCTTTATCAAACGTGGTTAATACTGGTTGAGTAAACCACGAAACCGCTTGTTCCGAATAATATTCAACGTTTTGCGCGATCAAGTGATAGCTCAGTGCGCCTTCCGGACTATACACAACGGTATCAGTATGTTCGCTCTTATAGGTTGGCTCGTTGTTATTGACGACGACCTGAGCGGCGTCGTCTTTGTCAGCCAGATTAATACCAATCATCACAAGGACAGCCAGCGACAGTAGAATGATAACCCAACGTCTGGTTTTGCTCATATCGATTGCCCTTTGGCCTCGTCCAGTTTGCCCTGCGCCAGGAGTAATAAATCGCAGACTTCACGCACCGCGCCACGTCCCCCATCGATGCGGGTAACGTAATCGGCGCGCGGGATCAGCAGAGGATGCGCATCCGCCACCGCCACGCTTAATCCCACTTGCGCCATCACCGGCCAGTCGATCAGGTCATCACCAACGTACGCGACATTTTCAGGCGTGACTGCCAGTTTGCTAAGGAGATCGTTAAAGGCGACCAGTTTGTCTGACTGCCCCTGATACAAATGCGTGATCCCCAATGTGGCACAGCGATCTTCTACAAGTTTAGCCTTTCGTCCGGTAATAATGGCAACCTCGATACCGGAAGTGAGCGCACAGCGAATTCCGTAACCATCGCGGACGTTAAAAGCCTTCAGCTCTTCACCGTTGTTGCCCATATAAATCAGACCATCAGACAGTACGCCATCCACATCCAGGATCAGCAAACGGATGTTCTCTGCCCGGGTGATAACGTCTGTGCTGACGGGTCCATAACAGGTCGCAAGCGACGCACCTGCTTTACTCATTTTCGTTATCCTTGAGTTTCTTACACTACACCTGCACGCAGCAGATCATGCATATGTAACACACCGAGTAACTGGTCGCCATCAGCAACCATTACCGAGGTGATATGGCGGGACTGCATTAAGTTCAGGGCATCGACGGCAAGAATACCCGGACGCACGCGAATGCCTCCAGGGGTCATCACATCGGCAATGCCTAACTGGCGTACATCAACGCCCATATCGAAGACGCGACGTAAATCGCCATCGGTGAAAATACCGTCAATCTTCATGGCATCATCGCAAATGACGGTCATGCCGAGATTTTTACGCGTGATCTCAAGTAAGGCGTCACGCAGGCTGGCGCTTTTAGTCACATGCGGGATCTCATCTCCCGTATGCATAATATCGTTAACGCGCAGCAAAAGCTTACGGCCCAGTGCGCCGCCGGGATGAGATAATGCAAAATCTTCCGCGGTAAAACCACGCGCTTTTAATAATGCCACGGCAAGCGCATCGCCCATTACCAGCGTGGCGGTTGTGCTGCTGGTCGGCGCCAGGCCTAACGGACAAGCTTCCTTGGGCACTTTAACACACAGATGCACATCTGCCGCACGCGCCATGCTGCTTTCCGGACGACCGGTCATGCAGATAAGCGGTACATGAAGACGTTTTAATACCGGGATCAACGCTGCTATCTCATTGGATTCACCGGAGTTAGAGATGGCGATAACCACATCCTGCGGCGAGACCATACCCAGATCGCCATGTGCGGCTTCGCCAGGATGTACGAAAAATGAGGGGGTACCGGTGCTGGCAAATGTGGCCGCCATCTTCCGTCCTATATGTCCTGATTTCCCCATCCCCATCACCACGACTTTGCCCGGGCAGCTGAATATTTTTTCGCATGCGAGAGTAAAATTTTGGTTGATGTACTGATCAAGCTCCGCCAGGCCTTCACGTTCAATTGCCAGGACTTCCTTGCCTGCTTGCTGAAAGTCAAAACCCGGTTGCAACTCTAAGTGCGACATAATGCGTTTCCAGTTATCCAACGAGAAGTGGCGATAACCAATACAACATCGCCAGCCATATGATAAAACCGCCGGTCAGTAGCGCACCCGCGCCGCGACCAATCTGGCGCGGGCGTCGCCAGCAGAGTAGTGCAAAAATTACGCTCACCAGCAGCATGACGCTATAGTCACGGGTGAAGGCCATCGGGTTGACTTCACCCGGCGTAATTAGCGCCGGTAGCCCGAGGACGATAACAATATTAAAAATGTTCGCGCCGATGATGTTACCGACGGCAATATCGTTCTCACCTTTACGCAGACCCGCAATCGCCGTTGCCAGCTCCGGCAGGCTGGTACCAATGGCGACCACCGTTAGCCCGATGGTGAGTTCGCTCATGGCGAAGTAGTTCGCCAGTACGGTTGCGTTATCTACCACCATACGTGTTGCCATTGGCATAATAATCAGCGCAATGCCCAACCACAAAAATGCGACCGGTAACCCGCCTTCGCGCGGTAACTCCGCAATCTGCTCGCGGGTCAGGCTGTCGTTGCCTTGTCGCTCGGCCAGGCGGGCGATTTTAACAATGAATAGCAGCCATAGCACGGCCAGAAGCAGAAGAAAGAATCCATCGCTGCGGCTCAACTGCCCGTCATACAGGACAGATGCGGCTAAAATACTTACCAGCAACATTAGCGGTAATTCACGACGCAGAACATCAGAATGCACGGTAAAAGGATGAATCAGCGCCGACAGGCCTAAAATAAGCAGGATGTTGGTAATGTTAGAGCCGATGGCGGTACCGACGGCTAAATCGAGTTGTCCATTTATTGATGCGGCAACCGAGACAATTATCTCGGGTAACGATGTCCCCATGCTGACCACGGTCATCCCGATGATAATGGGGGGAATACCGAAGTTTCGACATAAAATGGATGCGGCGAACACCAGACGGTCGGCACCGTAGACCACCAGAAGTAAACCAATTATTAACAGCGCCGTCGCTAAAAGCATCTAAAGTCCTTTCTTCAGGTATACTCGCCGGTCCACTTGAAGGATTTCTGGAAGCCGTAACGAATTCTTAATTTTGACTTTATGCGGCTAAAAAGTAAAACAAATGCCAGCTTTCGCTAACCAGGACAGGCAATAATCTGTAAATATGTTGGGTTCAGGGCTAAATTGAGCGCCAAACTCTTCGATTAACGAGGCAATAGTAAAGGATGAATCAATGGGTCAGTCTGTGGCGAATCTAGTCGATATGCGCGATGTCAGCTTTTCCCGAGGCGACCGCTGCATCTTTGATAATATTTCCCTGACGGTGCCGCGCGGTAAGGTAACGGCGATCATGGGGCCATCAGGCATTGGCAAGACAACGCTGTTGCGTCTGATTGGCGGACAAATCTCCCCGGATAAGGGCGAGATCCTGTTTGACGGCGAAAACGTCCCCGCCATGTCCCGTTCGCGTTTATTTACCGTGCGTAAGCGCATGAGCATGCTGTTTCAGTCCGGTGCGCTGTTTACCGACATGAACGTGTTTGACAACGTCGCATACCCGTTGCGTGAGCATACAACGCTGCCTGCGCCGCTACTGAAAAGCACGGTAATGATGAAGCTTGAGGCCGTGGGCCTGCGGGGCGCGGCTAAATTAATGCCTTCTGAATTATCCGGTGGGATGGCGCGTCGCGCCGCGTTAGCTCGTGCTATCGCGCTGGAGCCAGACCTCATCATGTTTGATGAACCGTTCGTCGGCCAGGATCCCATCACCATGGGCGTGCTGGTAAAGCTGATTTCGGAACTGAACAGTGCGCTGGGCGTCACCTGCGTGGTCGTTTCCCATGACGTGCCAGAGGTGCTGAGTATTGCGGATTACGCCTATATTATGGCGGATAAAAAAATAGTGGCCTACGGTAGTGCTCAGGCGCTGCAAGAAAATGCCGATCCGCGAGTGCGTCAGTTCCTCGATGGTATTGCCGATGGGCCGGTTCCGTTCCGTTATCCGGCGGGCGACTACCACATCGATTTACTCAAAACAGGGAGTTAAGCCACCCATGTTGTTAAATGCGCTGGCATCACTCGGGCATCGGGGAATAAAAACCCTCAGGACGTTCGGGCGAGCCGGATTAATGTTGTTCAATGCGGTTGTCGGCAAGCCGGAGTTTCGCAAACATGCGCCGCTGCTGATACGCCAGCTCTATAATGTCGGTGTCTTATCGATGCTGATCATTATAGTTTCTGGCGTGTTCATCGGTATGGTGCTGGGGTTGCAGGGATACCTGGTGCTGACGACCTACAGCGCGGAAACCAGCCTCGGTATGCTGGTGGCACTGTCATTGTTACGTGAGCTAGGACCGGTTGTTGCGGCGCTGCTGTTTGCCGGGCGGGCGGGGTCGGCCTTAACCGCAGAGATTGGCTTGATGCGGGCGACCGAACAGCTTTCCAGCCTGGAAATGATGGCCGTCGATCCTCTGCGCCGGGTTATCTCCCCGCGTTTTTGGGCCGGTGTCATTTCTTTGCCGCTGCTGACGATTATATTCGTCGCGGTGGGGATCTGGGGTGGTTCGCTGGTTGGCGTAAGCTGGAAAGGTATTGATGCCGGCTTTTTCTGGTCGGCGATGCAAAATGCCGTCGACTGGCGTCTGGATCTGGTCAACTGTCTGATTAAGAGCGTGGTGTTCGCCATTACGGTCACCTGGATTGCATTGTTCAATGGTTATGATGCGATCCCGACCTCTGCCGGGATTAGCCGGGCAACGACACGCACCGTAGTGCACGCCTCTCTTGCCGTTCTGGGGCTGGATTTTGTGCTGACCGCACTGATGTTTGGGAATTGAGTTCATGCAAACGAAAAAAAATGAAATTTGGGTCGGGTTATTCCTGCTGGTTGCGCTGCTGGCTGCGCTGTTTATCTGCCTGAAGGCGGCGAACGTTACCTCAATGCGTACTGAGCCGACTTATACGATTTATGCGACCTTTGATAATATCGGTGGCCTGAGAGAGCGTTCTCCGGTGCGGATTGGCGGGGTGGTAGTTGGACGCGTATCGGACATCTCGTTAGATCCGAAAACGTACCTGCCGCGCGTGACGCTGGAAATCGAATCGCGTTTTAACCATATTCCTGACACCAGTTCTCTGAGCATCCGTACGTCCGGTCTGCTGGGCGAACAGTATCTGGCGCTGAATGTGGGTTTTGAAGATCCTGAGCTGGGAACGTCTATCCTCAAAGATGGCGGTACGATTCAGGACACGAAATCCGCGATGGTGCTGGAAGACATGATTGGTCAGTTCCTTTACAACAGCAACAGTAAAGGTGATGACAATAAGAATTCTGGCGATGCGCCAGCCGCAACGGAAGGCAATAATGAAGCCACTACGCCTGCGGGCGCAACGAAATAATCTCAGGAGAATCGACGTATGTTTAAACGATTGATGATGGTGGCTATGCTGGTGATTGCCCCACTTAGCGCGGCAACCGCAGCCGACCAGACGAACCCGTACAAACTGATGAATGAGGCGGCGCAGAAGACCTTTGACCGTCTGAAGAACGAGCAACCCAAAATCCGTTCCAATCCGGATTATCTGCGTCAGGTGGTCGATCAGGAACTGCTGCCTTATGTGCAGGTTAAGTATGCCGGTGCGCTGGTGCTCGGCCGTTACTACAAAGATGCGACACCGGCTCAGCGTGACGCCTATTTCGCTGCCTTCCGTGAATATCTGAAGCAGGCTTACGGTCAGGCGCTGGCGATGTACCACGGGCAGACCTATCAGATTGCCCCTGAGCAGCCGCTGGGTGATGCGACCATCGTGCCTATCCGCGTAACCATCATCGATCCAAACGGTCGTCCTCCGGTACGTCTGGATTTCCAGTGGCGTAAAAACTCCCAGACCGGTAACTGGCAGGCGTATGACATGATTGCCGAAGGCGTAAGTATGATCACCACTAAACAGAATGAGTGGAGCGACCTGCTGCGTACGAAAGGTATTGATGGCCTGACGGCACAGCTGAAATCTATTTCTCAGCAGAAAATCACCCTGGAAGAGAAAAAATAATGACGCAGTCACTCACCTGGACGCGTGAAGGCGACAAGCTGGTGCTGGTGGGAGAACTGGATCAGGACGTGTTAAACCCATTATGGGATGCGCGAGTTGAGGCGATGAAAGGGGTATCCTGCATCGACCTGAACCAGGTATCCCGGGTGGACACCGGTGGTCTGGCATTACTGCTGCACCTGATTAACCAGGGCAAGCAGCAGGGGAACAGCGTTTCGCTCGCTGGCGTTAACGATAAAGTGTATACGCTGGCGCAGCTTTACAATTTGCCTGACGACGTTCTTCCGCGTTAATTTTTGTAAGCCGGATAAGGTCTTGTAATGCTATCCGGCAACCCCTTTGCGGGGTATCTGCCACTAAAGCCTTGTCTGATTTATCAGCGGGGCTTTTTGCTTATTTATGACAGCGCCACTTTGCTCTAAGATGTTGGGCTGTTTTCACTATCTGACGAATGAAGATCCCATGGAAAATAATGAAATTCAGAGCGTGCTGATGAATGCACTCTCCCTCCAGGAAGTCCACGTTTCTGGCGACGGCAGTCACTTTCAGGTTATTGCCGTGGGTGAGATGTTTGAAGGCATGAGCCGGGTCAAGAAGCAGCAATCGGTCTATGGCCCGTTGATGGAGTACATTGCGGACAACCGCATTCATGCCGTGTCGATTAAGGCGTTTACCCCAGCGGAATGGGCACGCGATCGCAAACTTAACGGTTTTTGAGCTACGGGTGACGTGCCGGTAGCGAAGATAAATTCTTAACAGAGAACAGAATAATGGATAAATTTCGTGTTCAGGGGCCAACCAAGCTCCAGGGCGAAGTCACAATTTCAGGCGCTAAAAACGCCGCACTGCCGATCCTTTTCGCGGCGCTGCTGGCTGAAGAACCTGTAGAGATCCAAAACGTCCCGAAACTGAAGGACGTTGACACCTCAATGAAGCTGCTGAGCCAGCTGGGTGCGAAAGTTGAGCGTAATGGTTCCGTGCACATTGATGCGCGTGACGTGAACGTCTTCTGTGCGCCGTACGATCTGGTGAAAACCATGCGTGCGTCCATCTGGGCGCTCGGGCCGCTGGTTGCCCGCTTTGGTCAGGGCCAGGTTTCACTGCCGGGCGGCTGTACCATTGGCGCGCGTCCGGTTGACCTGCACATTACTGGTCTGGAGCAGTTAGGCGCGACAATTAAGCTGGAAGAAGGCTATGTGAAGGCGTCCGTTGATGGCCGTCTGAAAGGTGCGCATATCGTCATGGACAAAGTGAGCGTCGGCGCGACGGTCACTATCATGTGCGCAGCAACGCTTGCCGAAGGCACTACCATCATCGAAAACGCCGCGCGCGAGCCGGAGATCGTGGATACCGCGAACTTCCTGATTGCGCTGGGCGCAAAAATCACGGGGCAGGGTACCGATCGTATTACCATCGAAGGCGTTGAGCGCCTCGGCGGCGGTGTCTATCGCGTTTTGCCAGACCGTATCGAAACCGGTACTTTCCTGGTCGCAGCGGCAATTTCTCGCGGAAAAATTATCTGCCGTAATGCACAGCCAGATACGCTGGATGCCGTTCTGGCGAAGCTGCGTGATGCGGGTGCAGATATCGAAGTCGGCGAGGACTGGATTAGCCTCGACATGCACGGCAAACGTCCGAAAGCGGTCAATGTGCGCACTGCGCCGCACCCGGCGTTCCCGACCGATATGCAGGCCCAGTTCACGCTGCTGAACCTGGTGGCAGAAGGGACGGGCTTCATCACGGAAACCGTGTTTGAGAACCGCTTTATGCATGTGCCTGAGCTGAGCCGTATGGGCGCTCATGCAGAAATCGAAAGCAATACCGTGATTTGTCACGGTGTGGAAACGCTCTCTGGCGCACAGGTTATGGCGACCGATCTGCGCGCATCCGCAAGCCTGGTGCTGGCAGGGTGTATTGCTGAAGGTACGACGGTAGTCGATCGTATTTATCACATCGATCGCGGCTATGAGCGCATCGAAGATAAACTGCGCGCGCTGGGCGCAAACATTGAGCGCGTGAAAGGCGAGTAACCGTCAACATCGCTTGTAACCCCCAGTTCTGTGGGCTGGGGGTTACTCCTCATCGGTGTTCATTCAGAACTCTGTTTCTCTCTGCGTCCTCGCATCATTCGTGTTCTGTCGATGAATTCATGCGTTTTTGCGTCATGGTAGCGTGACGGCCAAATCACCCAGGGATCGGTTCCCAGCGCCCGGGCGATAATCAATTCCCCTTTTGGCCATGGTCGGGTTAACGCATTGGCCAGCGTTGATGAACTTAATCCATTTTTGCGTGATTCAGCGGCCATTGAGGTCCCTTTCTTGCGCAGTCCGGCGATGATATCGGCCGGATGCCAGTCAATCAGCTTGCTTTCCATACACTCATCTCTCCTTTGGTTAACGACGTACGGTTCCACGATAGGTTGTGGCGACACTATAACGCCCGGAGAACGAATGTTCTAAAATGTTCACGTAAAGTGTGAGTATATTCAGAATATGCCAAGGTTGTGGCTTGTTTGTAGGAAATTTGAAAGTTATTATTGGAGCTTATAAGAACATCCCGCGCAGAGCACGGGATGAGGGAGGACGCTGAAAGGAATTAACGGTCGCGCTGTACGGCGATATGCGCCAGACCAATCAGCGCTTCTCGCCATGGCGTATCAGGCAGCACCTGCAGCGCAGCGATGGCCTTATCAGCCTCTTCTTCTGCACGTTGGCGAGTCCACTCCAGGGAACCACAGGCGTTCATTGCATCCAGAACTGGCTCCAGAAGGTGACGCCCATTACCTTGCTCAATGGCCTGGCGGATCATTTGCGCTTGCTCCGGCGAGCCGTGGCGCATGGCATGCAGCAGCGGCAGCGTTGGTTTACCTTCGTTGAGGTCATCGCCGACGTTTTTACCCAGTTGCTCGCCATCTGCGCTGTAATCCAGCAAATCGTCAATTAACTGGAAAGCGGTACCGAGATAACGGCCATAATCCTGCAACCCTTTCTCTTGTTCTTCGCTGCAACCTGCCAGAATGCCAGAACATTGGGCCGCCGCTTCAAACAAACGCGCGGTCTTACTGTAGATAACGCGCATATAGTTTTCTTCGGTGATGTCCGGATCGTTGACGTTCATCAACTGCAAGACTTCACCTTCGGCGATGACGTTGACCGCTTTCGACATGACTTCCAGTACTTTCAGCGAACCGAGGCTGGTCATCATTTGAAAAGCGCGGGTATAGATAAAATCGCCGACCAGCACGCTGGCCGCATTGCCAAAGGCTGCATTCGCCGTGGCTTTCCCGCGGCGCATGTCGGACTCATCCACAACATCGTCGTGCAACAGGGTCGCGGTGTGGATAAACTCGATGAGAGCCGCAATCGTAACGTGCGCATTATCCTGGTAACCAACGGCACGCGCTGCGAGTACGGCGATCATTGGGCGAATGCGTTTGCCGCCGCCGCTAACGATGTAGTACCCCAGTTGATTGATCAACTGAACGTCGGAATTGAGCTGTTCAAGGATTGTCGCATTGACCCCCGCCATATCTTGCGCGGTTAACTCATTGATTTTTTCTAAATTCATCGCAAAAGCCGGGCTTCTCGCCCCGATTACCTTACTGTATGAGAAGGTAACGTCGGGTTTAGGGTTATAAATATATGCTGATTGTACTGAAAAAACGCCGTAGATAAACGTTACCGTACATGTTGTGTTTTTTTTCTTCATGTATTGACGGTAGCACTTGTCAAAGGCTCGCGTTTTGCGTAATATTCGCGCCCTATTGTGAATATTTATAGCGCACTCTGAATCATCAAAAAGGTGTGCGCGGAAGCGGAGTTTTTTATGTACGCGGTTTTCCAAAGTGGTGGTAAACAACACCGAGTAAGCGAAGGTCAGACCGTTCGCCTGGAAAAGCTGGACATCGCAACTGGCGAATCTATTGAATTCGCTGAAGTTCTGATGATCGCAAACGGTGAAGAAGTCAAAATCGGCGTTCCTTTCGTTGATGGCGGCGTTATCAAAGCTGAAGTTGTTGCTCACGGTCGTGGCGAGAAAGTTAAAATTGTTAAGTTTCGTCGTCGTAAACACTACCGTAAGCAGCAGGGCCATCGTCAGTGGTTCACTGATGTGAAAATCACTGGCATCAGCGCTTAAGTTAAGGGGAGCAGATTAAATGGCACATAAAAAGGCTGGCGGCTCGACTCGTAACGGTCGCGATTCAGAAGCTAAACGTCTGGGCGTAAAACGCTTCGGCGGTGAAACAGTTCTGGCTGGTAGCATCATCGTTCGTCAACGTGGTACTAAATTCCACGCTGGCTCCAACGTTGGTTGCGGCAAAGACCACACTCTGTTTGCTAAAGCAGACGGTAAAGTGAAATTTGAAGTGAAAGGCCCGAAAAACCGTAAGTTCATCAGCATCGTTGCTGAATAAGTTTTTCGCGTCCCGGTAACGGATAAAAGCCCCGCAACACGTTGCGGGGCTTTTTACATTCGACGGCCGGTAAATACGCTCGTCGCGCCGTGACAACCCGGAAACGAGCCCTTGCAGGGAATACGGCATGAAGCAGCAGGCAGGCATTGGTATTCTGTTAGCACTCACAACGGCAGTATGTTGGGGCGCTTTGCCAATAGCAATGAAGCAAGTGCTGGAGGTGATGGAGCCTCCTACCGTGGTGTTCTACCGTTTTTTAATGGCAAGTATTGGCCTTGGCGCTATTCTTGCGGTTAAAAAAAAGCTCCCTCCGTTGCGTATTTTTCGCAAAGCGCGTTGGTTGATACTGTTGGCTATCGCTACCGGTGGGCTGTTCGGTAACTTCATTCTGTTTAGTTCATCCTTGCAATACTTGAGCCCAACGGCTTCGCAGGTTATCGGTCAGCTGTCACCGGTTGGTATGATGGTAGCCAGCGTCTTTATCCTGAAAGAAAAGATGCGCGGCACGCAGGTTATTGGCGCCGTTATGCTTCTGAGCGGTCTGGTCCTGTTTTTTAATACCAGTCTGATCGAAATTTTTACCCGACTCACCGATTACACCTGGGGCGTTATCTTTGGTGTTGGTGCGGCGATGGTCTGGGTGAGCTATGGGGTCGCGCAAAAGGTGTTATTGCGCCGACTGGCATCACCGCAGATCCTGTTTTTACTGTACACTTTATGTACGATTGCGTTGTTGCCGCTGGCAAAACCCGGTGTCATCACGCAGCTCAGCGACTGGCAGTTGGCATGCCTGGTATTCTGCGGCCTGAATACGCTGGTAGGATATGGCGCTCTCGCGGAAGCGATGGCGCGTTGGCAGGCGGCGCAGGTGAGCGCCATTATCACGCTCACACCGCTGTTTACGTTGTTATTTTCAGATTTATTATCACTGGCCTGGCCCGATTTCTTCGCCAGACCGATGCTAAACCTATTAGGTTATCTCGGTGCGTTTATCGTGGTTGCGGGCGCGATGTATTCCGCCATTGGTCATCGAATTTGGGGCGGTTTACGTAAGCATGAAACGGTGGTTTCGCAACCCCGCTCAGGCGAATGATTTACGGAGAGTAAAATGAAGTTTGTTGATGAAGCATCGATTCTGGTCGTTGCAGGTGATGGCGGTAATGGTTGCGTCAGCTTCCGCCGCGAAAAGTACATCCCAAAAGGCGGTCCGGACGGTGGTGACGGTGGTGATGGTGGTGACGTTTGGCTGGAAGCCGACGAAAACCTGAACACGCTGATCGATTACCGTTTTGAAAAATCATTCCGTGCGGAACGTGGTCAGAATGGCGCAAGCCGTGATTGCACCGGCAAGCGTGGTAAAGACGTCACGATTAAAGTGCCTGTCGGTACGCGTGTTATCGATCAGGGCACGGGCGAAACCATGGGCGACATGACCAAGCACGGTCAGCGTCTGATGGTCGCTAAAGGCGGCTGGCACGGTCTGGGTAACACCCGTTTCAAATCCTCGGTCAACCGTACTCCGCGTCAGAAAACGATGGGTACGCCGGGCGATAAGCGCGATCTGATGCTGGAGCTGATGCTGCTGGCGGACGTGGGTATGCTGGGCATGCCAAACGCCGGTAAATCGACCTTTATTCGTGCAGTGTCCGCGGCGAAGCCGAAAGTCGCTGATTATCCGTTTACCACTCTGGTACCGAGCCTGGGTGTGGTGCGTATGGACAACGAAAAGAGCTTCGTGGTTGCCGACATTCCAGGACTGATTGAAGGCGCGGCTGAAGGCGCAGGCCTGGGTATCCGCTTCCTGAAACACCTGGAACGCTGCCGCGTGCTGCTGCACCTCATTGATATCGATCCGATTGACGGTTCCGATCCGGTAGAAAACGCCCGTATCATTATTGGCGAACTGGAAAAATACAGTCAGGATCTGGCATCTAAACCGCGCTGGTTAGTGTTCAACAAAATTGATTTGCTGGACAAGGCTGAAGCGGAAGAGAAAGCGAAAGCGATCGCCGAAGCGTTGGGTTGGGAAGGTAAATATTATCTGATTTCCGCCGCCAGCCAGTTGGGCGTGAAAGATCTCTGCTGGGATGTGATGACCTTTATCATCGAGAACCCGATTGTTCAGGCTGAAGAAGCGAAGCAGCCAGAGAAAGTTGAGTTTATGTGGGATGATTATCACCGCCAGCAGCTCGCTGAAGTCGAAGACGAAGCGGAAGATGACTGGGATGACGATTGGGATGAAGAAGACGACGAAGGCGTTGAGTTCATCTACAAGCGTTAATCGCATTAAAAACCCCGGCCATAGTTGCCGGGGTTGTTGTTTCCAGGTCTCTCTGTAGGCTGGATAAGGCACGTTAGTGCCGCCATCCGGCAATCAAACACCCCATCTAATTGTTCTGATAAATATCCTTGTACAACCGGCTCTCGAAGCGTACCAGAGGAATACGGCGATTACGCTGGTCAGCCGGCTCTACCGCATAACCAGACAAATACTGCACAAATGCCATGCGTTGGCCGCTTGCCGTGGTGATGAAGCCAGCAAGGTTATAAACCCCCTGCAGCGAGCCTGTCTTCGCCGATACTTTGCCATCCACACCAGCCTGATGCAGACCCGCACGGTATTGCAGGGAGCCGTCGTGCCCCGCCAGCGGCAGCATAGTGATAAAGTTCAGCTCGTTATCGTGCTGAGCGATGTATTGCAGCACCTGCATCATGGTCGCCGGGGCAATCAGGTTATGGCGGGAGAGACCAGAACCGTCGGCAATAATGGTGTTGCCGATATCAACGCCTGCCTGCTGACGCAAAATCTGGCGCACAGCATCAGAACCTGCTCGCCATGTGCCTGGCACGTTAAATCGCGCATGGCCAATCATACGGAAAACGGTATCGGCAATCATATTGTCCGATTTTTTCAGCATAATCTTAAGCAGATCATGCAGCGGTGCCGACTGCTTACTGGCGACTATGGTTCCCGGCTCGTTCACCAGCGTCTGGCGCAGCAGAGTACCGCTGTAAGTTATACCTGCTTGTTTTAGCTCATCTTTAATAATCGCTCCGGCATAGCTGGCGCCATCCTGAATGGCGAACGCCAGCGGCAGGGGATCGGCACGTTGGGGCAGGCATCCGGTCAGCGTATAGCGGTTGAGATCGCCGGGAACCACATCCAGTTCACAATATTGCGCTTCGGCAGAGCCACGCGCGAGAGTACGCACCTGGCTGAACATGGTGACCGGGTAGTAAGAGGCCACGCGGATAAAAGCGAGATCGTTGGGTTTTTGCGCGCTGTAAAGTGACACTGAGAAACAGTTACGATCGACAATGGCCGCTGCGGGCGGTGCGCTAAAACACTGCGTCATGTCGTTCCAGGGCCAACCTGGCGCTTTATCATGACTGGCAAAAATAGAGGTGTCGATCAGAACATTTCCGGCAATTTGTGTCACGCCTGATTTTTTCATGGTCGCCACCATATTGCGAATATCCTGGCGTTTTAGCGTCGGATCGGCACCAAATCGCGCCACTAAGTCACCTTTCAATACTCCGCCTTCCACGTTGCCTTTAGTCTCAAGCGTGGTGGTAAAACGAAAGTCAGGCCCGAGCTGAATCAATGCCGCCAGCGCGGTGATCACTTTCTGGGTACTGGCCGGCAGCGCCATCTGCTGGCTATGAAAATCAATAGCGGGTGCAGGTGCGCCAACCTTCTGTACCATAAGGGCGAGGTTGGCCCCGGCAGGGAGCTGATTGATATACTCGTCGACGTTCGCAGCCTGAACGCTGAACGCTATACTGGCAGTCAATCCGATGGTAAATCTGGAAAATCGCATAATCTCGCGCTAACAACCTGGAAACAGGCCGTCATACTACGGCGCAACGCCCCAAAAAGTAAACGATGACCCATAGGGAACTCCAGGGTAAAATGATCATCAAATAGAGAATTGTAGCTGACCTGGGACCCTGAGCCCCGGGTCGGTATTTTTTTGCTTCTGACTCTGGCATGGCGTATGCCAGAGTGGGCTTAGCAGCCGGGGTGAGAGCAACCACCCCCTACAGGAATGTTCAAGAGGTATAACAAATGCAAGCTATCCCGATGACCTTACGTGGTGCTGAAAAACTGCGCGAAGAGCTGGATTTTCTGAAATCTGTGCGCCGTCCTGAAATTATTGCCGCTATCGCAGATGCGCGCGAGCATGGTGACCTGAAAGAAAATGCGGAGTACCACGCGGCGCGCGAACAGCAGGGTTTCTGCGAAGGACGCATTAAAGATATTGAAGCTAAACTATCCAACGCGCAGGTTATCGACGTCACTAAAATGCCAAACAATGGTCGTGTAGTTTTCGGCGCGACGGTGACCGTGCTGAATCTCGATAACGACGAAGAGCAGACCTGGCGTATTGTCGGTGATGATGAAGCCGATTTTAAACAGAACCTGATTTCGGTGAATTCGCCTATCGCTCGTGGCCTGATCGGTAAAGAGCAGGATGATGTGGTGGTTATTAAAACGCCGGGCGGCGAAGTGGAATATGAAGTAACGAAGGTAGAATACCTGTAATTCGCATCTTGGTTAAGATGTTGATACATTGTAAAGAAAGGAAAAAGGCCGCATAGCGGCCTTTTATCAACGAAGAGAGCGTGGCATTTTGCTCTCCTGCTAGCGGAAAATCCCGCGTTTTACACAAACTTCGTGTGCAACTTTGGGATATTCTTAGCGCGGCAGCGAGATTTTACGTTCTTTAGTCGGGCGATACAGTACCAGCGTTTTGCCGATGACCTGTACATTACAGGCGCCGGTTTCGCGTACGATAGCTTCCACGATCAAGGTTTTAGTATCGCGATCTTCCGAGGCGATTTTCACCTTGATAAGTTCATGGTGCTCTAACGCTTGTTCAATCTCGGCCAGTACCCCTTCGGTCAAACCATTATTGCCAAGCATAACTACAGGCTTGAGCGGATGTGCCAGACCTTTCAGGTGCTGTTTTTGTTTAGTACTCAGATTCATCGTATATTTTTGCTTACGTTGGGATTGAAAACGGGTCATTCTACCGCCATCTCCCATATATCACCAAATAGCTGTGTAGAAATTTACACCGTTGGTTACGATGAACTGCCCTTTGGGAATGTGAAATGACAGGTAAAAAGCGTTCTGCCAGCTCGAGTCGCTGGCTTCAGGAACACTTTAGCGATAAATATGTTCAACAGGCGCAGAAAAAGGGGTTACGTTCCCGTGCCTGGTTTAAACTTGATGAAATACAGCAAAGTGACAAAATTTTTAAACCGGGGATGACGATTGTTGATCTCGGTGCTGCACCCGGTGGTTGGTCGCAATATGCGGTTACGCAGATCGGCAACACTGGCCGCATTATCGCTTGCGATCTTTTACCTATGGATCCAATCGTTGGTGTGGACTTCCTTCAGGGCGACTTTCGTGATGAATTAGTCCTGAAAGCGTTACTTGAGCGCGTAGGTGACAGTAAAGTACAAGTTGTCATGTCTGATATGGCGCCAAATATGTGTGGAACACCGGCGGTGGATATTCCCCGGGCCATGTATCTGGTAGAGCTGGCGCTTGGAATGGCTCGTGATGTATTAGCGCCAGGTGGTAGTTTTGTAGTGAAGGTGTTCCAGGGCGAAGGCTTCGATGAGTATCTAAGAGAGATTCGCTCCCTGTTTACGAAGGTCAAAGTTCGTAAGCCGGACTCTTCTCGCGCCCGTTCGCGTGAAGTGTATATTGTAGCGACCGGGCGTAAACCATAACCGGTAGATTTCAAACGAAAGTTTGAAAGAAACTGGATATAGAGTATCCTGACGCTGTTTTTAACACAGTTGTAATATGAGGTTAATCCCTTGAGTGACATGGCGAAAAACCTAATTCTCTGGCTGGTCATTGCCGTTGTGCTGATGTCAGTATTCCAGAGCTTTGGGCCCAGCGAGTCTAATGGCCGTAAGGTTGATTACTCTACCTTCCTGCAAGAGGTCAATCAGGACCAGGTTCGTGAAGCGAAGATCAACGGACGTGAGATTAACGTTACCAAGAAAGATAGTAACCGTTACACGACCTACATTCCGGTTAACGATCCGAAGCTGCTTGATAACCTGCTGACCAAAAACGTCAAGGTTGTTGGCGAGCCGCCTGAAGAGCCGAGCCTGCTGGCTTCTATCTTCATTTCCTGGTTCCCAATGCTGCTGCTGATTGGTGTCTGGATCTTCTTCATGCGTCAAATGCAGGGCGGTGGTGGCAAAGGTGCCATGTCGTTCGGTAAGAGCAAAGCGCGCATGCTGACGGAAGATCAGATCAAAACCACTTTTGCTGACGTCGCCGGTTGCGACGAAGCAAAAGAAGAAGTTGCTGAACTGGTTGAGTATCTTCGCGAACCGAGCCGTTTCCAGAAGCTGGGCGGTAAAATCCCGAAAGGCGTCCTGATGGTCGGTCCTCCGGGTACGGGTAAAACCCTGTTGGCGAAAGCTATTGCAGGTGAAGCGAAGGTTCCTTTCTTCACAATTTCCGGTTCTGATTTCGTGGAAATGTTCGTAGGTGTTGGTGCATCTCGTGTGCGTGACATGTTCGAACAAGCCAAGAAAGCGGCACCGTGCATCATCTTCATCGATGAAATCGACGCCGTAGGCCGCCAGCGTGGCGCTGGTCTGGGTGGTGGTCACGATGAACGTGAGCAAACGCTGAACCAGATGCTGGTTGAGATGGACGGCTTTGAAGGTAACGAAGGTATTATCGTTATCGCAGCAACTAACCGTCCGGACGTTCTTGACCCTGCGCTGTTGCGTCCAGGCCGTTTTGACCGCCAGGTTGTGGTTGGCCTGCCGGACGTTCGCGGTCGTGAACAGATCCTGAAAGTGCATATGCGTCGCGTACCGCTGTCTCCGGATATCGATGCGGCAATCATTGCACGTGGTACGCCTGGCTTCTCCGGTGCGGATCTCGCGAACCTGGTGAACGAAGCGGCGCTGTTTGCTGCTCGCGGCAACAAGCGCGTGGTATCGATGGTTGAGTTTGAGAAGGCGAAAGACAAAATCATGATGGGTGCGGAACGTCGCTCCATGGTGATGACGGAAGCGCAGAAAGAATCTACCGCGTATCACGAAGCAGGCCACGCGATTATCGGTCGCCTGGTGCCGGAACACGATCCGGTGCATAAAGTGACGATTATCCCACGCGGTCGTGCGCTGGGTGTGACCTTCTTCCTGCCTGAAGGCGACGCAATCAGCGCCAGCCGTCAGAAACTGGAAAGTCAGATCTCCACGCTGTACGGCGGTCGTCTGGCTGAAGAGATCATCTACGGTGTTGAACATGTTTCTACCGGTGCGTCGAATGACATTAAAGTCGCGACTAACCTGGCGCGCAACATGGTTACTCAGTGGGGCTTCTCCGAGAAACTCGGTCCGTTGCTGTACGCTGAAGAAGAAGGCGAAGTGTTCCTGGGACGTTCTGTGGCGAAAGCTAAACATATGTCCGACGAAACGGCTCGCATTATCGATCAGGAAGTTAAACTGCTGATTGAGCGTAACTATGATCGTGCACGTCGTCTGCTGAACGAAAACATGGACATTCTGCACTCGATGAAAGATGCGCTCATGAAATATGAGACCATCGATGCGCCGCAGATTGACGATCTGATGGCTCGCCGCGACGTGCGTCCACCAGCGGGTTGGGAAGAACCGGGTTCTTCTAACAACAACTCTGGCAGCACCGGCAAGCCGAGCGCGCCGCGTCCGGTTGATGAACCGCGTGCGCCGGACTCTGGCACCATGTCAGAGCAACTGGGCGACAAATAAGTTATCGTTGATGATGACCGTGTTCTAATTGAAAACCCTGGGGCTTGCTCCGGGGTTTTTCTTATCTGCATATTCAAGATTTTACCAGGGATAAAACTATGAAACTCTTTGCTCAGGGTTCTTCACTGGATCTCAGCCATCCACACGTCATGGGGATTTTGAACGTCACGCCAGACTCTTTTTCCGATGGCGGGGCGCACAACTCTCTGGTTGAGGCGGTAAAACACGCAAACCTGATGATTAACGCCGGGGCGACTATCATTGATGTGGGTGGTGAATCCACGCGCCCAGGCGCGGCCGATGTGAGCGTGGAAGAAGAGTTGCAGCGAGTGATGCCGGTGGTGGAGGCGATTGCTCAGCGCTTTGAAGTGTGGATTTCGGTCGATACCTCAAAACCAGAAGTGATTCGCGAATGCGCGAGAGCCGGCGCACATATCATTAATGACATTCGCTCACTCTCGGAGCCTGGGGCGCTGGAGGCTGCAGCAGAAACTGGATTGCCGGTTTGTCTGATGCATATGCAGGGGCAGCCGAAAACCATGCAGGAAGCGCCAAAGTACGAGGATGTGTTCGCTGAGGTAAATCGTTACTTTGTTGAGCAAATAGCACGCTGCGAGCGGGCAGGAATCACAAAAGATAAATTGTTGCTCGACCCCGGATTCGGATTCGGTAAAAATCTCACTCACAACTATACATTACTGGCACGCCTGGCTGAGTTTCATCATTTTAATCTGCCACTGTTGGTTGGGATGTCACGAAAATCAATGGTTGGTCAGTTGCTGAATGTGGGGCCATCCGAACGCCTGAGCGGTAGCCTTGCGTGTGCGGTCATTGCCGCAATGCAGGGGGCGCAGATCGTTCGTGTCCATGACGTCAAAGAAACCGTAGAAGCGATGCGTGTGGTGGAAGCCACATTGTCTGCAAAGGAAAATAAACGCTATGAGTAATCGTAAATATTTTGGCACCGATGGGATCCGTGGTCGCGTAGGCGACGCCCCAATTACCCCTGATTTTGTGCTCAAGCTGGGTTGGGCGGCAGGTAAAGTGCTGGCACGTCATGGTTCACGTAAAATTATTATTGGTAAAGATACGCGTATTTCCGGCTATATGCTGGAGTCCGCGCTGGAAGCGGGTCTGGCTGCCGCCGGACTGTCGGCTTCTTTTACGGGCCCAATGCCAACACCCGCCGTTGCGTATCTGACGCGCGCCTTCCGCGCTGAAGCTGGGATTGTTATCTCCGCCTCGCACAACCCGTACTATGACAATGGGATTAAATTCTTCTCCATCGACGGGACCAAACTGCCGGATGCGGTTGAAGAAGCTATCGAAGCCGAAATGGAAAAAGCGATTACCTGCGTGGACTCGGCGGAACTGGGTAAGGCTACCCGTATCGTTGATGCTGCCGGTCGCTATATCGAGTTTTGCAAAGGCACTTTCCCGAATGAGTTAAGCCTGAGCGAGCTTAAAATCGTAGTGGATTGTGCTAACGGCGCGACCTACCACATTGCGCCAAATGTACTGCGTGAGCTGGGCGCAAACGTGATTGCCATTGGCTGTGAGCCAAACGGCGTGAACATCAATGAAGAAGTCGGCGCCACAGACGTCCGTGCCCTGCAGGCCCGCGTAATCGCAGAAAAAGCCGATCTGGGTATTGCGCTGGACGGCGACGGCGATCGCGTCATTATGGTTGACCACGAAGGCAATAAGGTCGATGGCGATCAGATCATGTACATCATCGCCCGTGAAGCCCTGCGTCAGGGGCAGCTGCGCGGTGGCGCGGTAGGCACGTTGATGAGCAACATGGGCCTCGAACTGGCGTTGAAACAGCTGGGTATTCCGTTTGCCCGTGCGAAAGTCGGCGACCGCTACGTACTGGAAAAAATGCAGGAAAAAGGCTGGCGTATCGGTGCTGAAAACTCAGGCCATGTGATCCTGCTGGACAAAACCACCACCGGTGACGGCATCGTGGCAGGTCTGCAGGTACTGGCGGCGATGGTGCGCAATCATATGAGTTTGCACGACCTGTGCAGCGGCATGAAAATGTTCCCACAGCTGTTGGTTAACGTACGTTATACCGCAGGTAGCGGCGATCCGCTGGAACATGAAAACGTGAAAGCGGTGATGGCTGAGGTTGAAGCGGCGCTGGGTAACCGTGGACGCGTTCTGCTGCGTAAGTCTGGTACCGAACCGTTAATTCGCGTGATGGTTGAAGGTGAAGATGAAGCGCAGGTGACTGAATTCGCTCACCGTATTGCCGATGCTGTGAAAGCGGTGTAATCACCTCAGACAGTGAAAGCCGGAGTCTGAGACTCCGGCTTTTTTTTACTGTACGGCAAGCGGCTGTTTACGTCGGCGCTGCCAGACGTAACCGCCGACCATCAGTAGTACAAGGACTGCCAGCCACGGCAGAACCGCCAGCAGATGCCCAGACCGGGCAAAGGTCAGCGCAATCATCAGTAACCAACCGCCCAGCATCGGAATCGCGGTACGCTTAACAATATCCACAGGCGAGACGCCTGCAATTCCCGCGATAGCAATGATGACGCCGGCAATGGGCGATAACGTACGACCAATACCCGCCGAGATCTGGATAGGCAGCATCATGACTGCGATATCGCTTCCGATATGACGACTGATGTCCGGCACCATTGGGGCGAAGGAGAAAAAGGCCGCGTTCCCGGAGCCCATTAGCGCTGAAATTGCAAAGGTGATAAGCGTCATCAGCAAGATAATCGAGGCGGCGCTGAGGCCAAATTCACCGGAAAGCGACAGCAGCGCGTCAACGGCGCCAATGGCTTTCAGTCCGGCTGAAAAGACTTCACCGGCGATAATCAACGTCACGACGGTGGCAAAAACGCTACCCATGCTGTCGAAGACTTTTTGTACGCCAGCCATCACCTCGCGCGCCTTACGATGACGGCAGTATTCACATACAAGGGTAATGGCAAGGCTTATCAGTACGGCGGTATCCAGCGTAATCTTGAGTGAACTGAATACTAAATCACTGCACACCAGCATCAACACCAGCGGCAGCATGGGTAAAAACAGCCAGGCGATAGGTGCGTCGGCTTCATCGGTAGACGTTAATGTCTGCATCTGCTGAGCCACATTGTCACCACTTTCCCGACGGTCGAAAAAGCGTTGCACAACAATATGCAGCAGGGCGATGAACAGAATGACGGGCACGACGATCGGCAATTGATCCTGCACGAAATAGTTCACCACCTCGATACCTGCGGTTTTAGCGGCGAGAACCGAGTTACCAGAACCCGGGCCGAATTCAACCGCACAGGTGCTGGCGATAACGGCGGCAACGGCGGCACGGCTACAGCCAAGGCGGGTTAGCAGCGGGTACAGCGTCGCCATCAACAGCAGACCTAACCCGGTGGCGCTGCTGATAAACAGCGACAGGAATTGCCCCAGCAACAGCGCCAGCCCCAGCAGTAGATACGGTGAGTTCAGGCGTTGCAAAGGGCGAGACGTCACCCGAACCAGCACCTGGCTTGCGCCAATGGCCGACATATACGTGGCGAAACCACCAATCAGCATAATTTGCAGTCCGAGGCCGCCGAGACGCACGCTCAGGGTATCGCGAATAAACTCAAAGACGTCAAAAGGGCCAAATCCGGTGCTCTTTTTCACCAGGCCACTGAGTGAGGTCATCCCGCTAAAATGTGCGATAAGCAACAGCACAATCCCGGTCAATAACAGTACCGATTGGGGGTGATATTTTTTGAGGATCAGACGTCCGGCAAAAATGATGGCGAGTAGCGCCAGTAATAATGACATTTTGGCCCCCTTACTCGAAGTTGCCGGTAACCAGGCATTCGCCATCTCGCAGCAACGGCTTACCCGCAGCAAACAGATGGGACAGCGAGAGGTCATCATTGAGTACACAGATATCGGCACGTTCCCCGGCGCAGAGCACGCCGCCGGAAATACCCAACGAGCGCGCCACGTTTGCCGTCAACATCGCAATTGCCTGTGGCACCGGAATACCAACATCAATCAGGCGAGGAAGCAGATTAAGGTTACCTGCGACCGGTGCCGCGCTTAGGCCTTCCACAATCCCCTGAGCGTTAAAGCGCGGAACGCTGCCATTACCATCAGAGCTTATCGTGATGCGATCGGCCGGCACCTGGGCTTCCAGGGCGTGGAGGATCGCCTGTTCCTGAGGCATAAAGCGACTACCACCGGACGTAACGTCGATATGGCCCCCACGATGAGCGAAAGCAATTGCCTGTTCGAACAAGGACTCTGTTCTCGCAACGTGGGTCGGTGAAATGTGGTGGATCGGAATGCCTGCATCACACAGCTCAAAAAGCGGCGACATCCCTTCCGGTAGATTCCCCAGGTGGACATGCAGCAACCCTTTTTTCCCTGCCAGCAGGGAAGACACGCGGATATCGCTGACTATTCGCAGCAATTCCTGGAAAGAGGGGTAAGAACCACGGTGATCGGCGAGGGCTATTTTTACGCCAAGGATCGCCGGAATGAAGGCCATATCATCGCGGATGGATCGCGTAATGGTTGGGCTGGGAACGGCGTAGGCTCCCGTATGCATAAACGCGCGCAATCCCTCAAGATTGAGAGACTGCATTTTGGCGTAGAGATCTTTGGGCGAACGAGAGATGGCATCGGTGCCTAATACGCCGACAACTGTAGTAATGCCTGCCTGAATCAGATCGCGCAGCTTGACGGCTGGCGTTCGGCTGGCAAACCCGGCTTCGCCACCGCCACCGGTAAGATGCACATGCTGATCGATGATGCCTGGGATAACCCATTTGCCACGACAATCGATAACCTCGTCGACGCCATCAAACAGAGAAATATCTTTTTCTACCGCCACAATTCGGTCGGCATGAATGAGCAGGGAGCAGAGGCCTAAATCCTCAGGAGAAAAAACACGGGCATTGGTCAATAAAGTAAACATATCGGTCCTGTCAAACGTCGAGGGTGAGAGTCGGCAGGTGAAACGGAATATTGTTGTTATGATGGTCACCATAAAGCCATTACTATAATTATGACTATTACCGATTTGTTATTGGAGGATGCGGTTATGGCATGGTGGAGAATTCAACGTGGATTGTAAGTGGCTGGAGGACTTTCTGGCATTGAGCCAGCATGGAAACTACTCCCTGGCGGCGGCGCAGCGGCATATTACTCAACCAGCACTCAGTCGGCGTATAAAGGCGCTGGAAGAGGTGCTGGGGGTGCCGTTGTTTGACAGGACCACGACTCCCGTTACGCTGACGCGCTATGGTGAACGCTTTGAACCCTATGCCCGACACGTCCTCAGTACGTTAACAGAGGCGCGCCACGAATTATCGGCGATGACGCCAGCAACGGATAACACGCTGGTGATGGTCAGCCTGCATACGCTGTCGGTGAATATCCTGCCGGATATGATCAGCTATCTGCGACAAAGTGAACCGCAGCTAAATTTTACGGTAAATGCCAGTATTCAGGGGATAGACAACCACTTTAACGCCCTGATAGACCGGCAAATCGATCTACTGGTGACCTACGATTTACCCTCTGCGCAGCCGGGGTTGGAGATAGCCGGAGGGTTGAAACGTTCACTATGGCGGTATGAGCGATTTATACCGGTTATTTCTGCCCAACTGGCTGATGCGCTTACCGATCCGCATGCGCCGATTCCGTGGCTATGCTACAGCGACTACACCTTTGTCAGACGCATTATTGAGACGGCAGAACAACGCGTCCGCCCGCGTCTGAAAAAAGTGTTTGAGAGTGGTTTAAGTGAAACGATACGAGAAATGGTGCTGCGCCATATGGGAATGGCGTGGTTACCCGAATCGATGGTGGCGGAAGAGCTGGTGAACCAGCAAATTATTCATTGCTGGCCAGAAAACACAGACCTGATTTGTGAAATCCCCGTTGTGGTATGGGCGAATCTTGAAGATCAACGCGCCGTTATGCAGAGATGCTGGGAGAAGTTGCTGCGTTTTTGATTGATATGGCGATTTTTTCCGCAGTTGATACAATGCTAACAAATTGCCCTTGCGAAGGTTATTCGCTTTGGTTAGTATTCACACCCGCTTCAGTGGGAAACAGTAAATATTCCCGCTTTAATGGTCGAAGCATTGTACGCGGCAACTCCGCAAGGAACAGGTTGATTATGCACGAAGCTCTTTTAGTAGTTTTCCTTATTGTGGCAATTGGCCTGGTAGGCTTGATCATGCTGCAGCAAGGCAAAGGCGCTGATATGGGAGCCTCTTTTGGCGCAGGCGCTTCTGGTACTCTGTTTGGTTCAAGTGGTTCTGGTAACTTCATGACCCGTATGACAGCTGTATTGGGAACCTTGTTCTTCATCATCAGTCTGGTGCTGGGTAACATGAACAGCAACAAGACCAATAAAGGAAGTGAGTGGGAAAATCTGAGCGCACCGGCGAAAACCGAGCAAACTCAGCCAGCTGCTCCGGCTCAGCCGACCAGCGATATCCCACGCTAAGTATTCTGTACCGAGGTGGTGGAATTGGTAGACACGCTACCTTGAGGTGGTAGTGCCCTAACGGGCTTGTGGGTTCGAGTCCCATCCTCGGTACCAAATTCCAAAAAAAAGACGCTGAAAAGCGTCTTTTTTTTTCGTCTGTTATTTGTGGCTATCCTGTAGGTCGGATAAGGCGTTAACGCCGCCATCCGACATTATTACAACGCCTGATGGCGCTACGCTTATCAGGCCTACAGACACCTTATATTCCGCGCATAAAAAAGGCCGCTTTCGCGGCCTTAAGATGGCGAATCTTTACTTCGACTTATTTTCCAGATTCTCAACCTGCGGCAGGCCGGTTGTGGAAGAGGCGGTCAGCAGGCCAGACTGCGCATAGCCGAACAGCTTCTCGCGGGTATCGGTAATGTCCAGATTACGCATGGTCAACTGACCGATACGGTCGTCCGGAGAGAATACTGACTCGCCTTTTTCCATCGTTAAACGTTCAGGTTTATAAGTCAGATTGTCAGACACGGTGTTGAGGATTGAGTAGTCATTACCGCGACGCAGTTCCAGCGTCACTTCACCGGTGATCTGGCTGGCAACCCAGCGCTGCAGGCCGTCACGCAGCATCAGAGCCTGAGAGTCGAACCAACGGCCCTGATACAGCAGACGACCCAGCTGGCGACCGTGCGCGTGATACTGCTCGATGGTGTCTTCGTTATGAATACCGGTCAGCAGACGCTCATAGGCGATATGCAGCAATGCCATCCCCGGGGCTTCGTAGATGCCACGGCTCTTTGCTTCAATGATACGGTTTTCAATCTGATCGCTCATACCCAAACCGTGGCGGCCGCCGATACGGTTGGCTTCCAGCATCATCTCAACGTCGTCGCTGAAGGTTTTACCGTTCAGCGCAACCGGATGACCCTGCTCAAAACGCACGGTAACTTCTTCTGCCGGGATCTTCACGCTCTCATCCCAGAATTTCACGCCCATAATCGGGTTGACGATTTTGACGCTGGAGTTCAGGAACTCGAGGTCTTTAGCTTCGTGGGTCGCGCCGAGCATATTGGAGTCTGTGGAGTACGCTTTCTCAACGGACATTTTGTAGTCGAAACCACAGGCAATCATAAATTCGGACATCTCATGGCGACCGCCGAGTTCATCGATAAAATCGGTATCCAGCCATGGTTTGTAAATCTGCAATTCGGCGTTGGTCAGCAGACCGTAACGATAAAAACGTTCAATATCGTTACCTTTGTAGGTGCTACCGTCACCCCAGATGTTCACGCCATCTTCTTTCATGGCGGCAACCAGCATGGTGCCGGTGACTGCACGGCCCAACGGGGTGGTATTGAAGTAGGTTAGCCCGCCGGTGGTATTGTGGAATGCACCGCACTGAATGGCAGCGATCCCTTCGGCAACCAGCTGCTTACGGCAATCTACCAGGCGAGCATTCTCAGCACCATATTCCATTGCACGGCGAGGAATGGCGTCATAGTCATCCTCATCCGGCTGGCCCAAATTCGCAGTATATGCATATGGGACAGCCCCTTTTTGTCGCATCCACAGCAGTGCTGCACTGGTGTCCAGGCCGCCGGAAAAAGCGATACCAATACGTTGACCTACCGGGAGATGCTTGAGAATCGTCGTCATAAAATAAAACCCTGCTTGATAGACTGGTGAAGAGGTCGGCTTATTATGTTAATTGCATTTTTATGCAAAATAAATGAGTTTTCATTTAATCATCTTTTCTGGATGACAGGAAGAGTTTAGTGATAATTTCGTTAAATAACGGCGTGGGTGGCACATTTATCTTGCTGAACAAGCGCTGGTCAGCATTCATTGATTTGCATAGTCGTAACAAGGTTGACATAACGCATAGTGAATCAATATACTGTGCGCAGATTTTACGTCCCGTCCTCGGTACCAAATCCCAGCAGTATTTGCATTTTTTACCCAAAACGAGTAAAATTTGCCACGTTTCAGGCGCGGGGTGGAGCAGCCTGGTAGCTCGTCGGGCTCATAACCCGAAGGTCGTCGGTTCAAATCCGGCCCCCGCAACCACTTTCCCTTAGAGTTCTTTTTCAAATATACTGTGAAGACTTAGGCCTTCGTAGCTGGATTTGAAAAAAATTCTTTCGGAAGGTTCTCCGAACCGCAGGTGCGGTTATAGGGTTCAGTTATCTAAAGCCCCGATTTATCGGGGTTTTTTGTTATCTGACTACAGAATAACTGGGCTTTAGGCCCTTTTTTTATGTCTTGGGGGTGGGCTTGTCCACATTAGAGCAAAAATTAACAGAGATGATTACAGCGCCAGTTGAAGCCCTGGGCTACGAATTGGTCGGCATCGAATTTATTCGTGGTCGCACATCCACACTGCGCATCTATATTGATAGTGAAGATGGCATCAATGTTGATGATTGTGCTGATGTGAGCCATCAGGTAAGCGCCGTGATGGATGTCGAAGACCCAATCACCGTTGCCTATAACCTGGAAGTTTCCTCTCCGGGTCTCGACCGTCCTCTGTTCACAGCTGAACACTACGTGCGTTTCCTGGGTGAAGAAGTCACGCTGGTTCTTCGTATGGCGGTACAAAACCGTCGTAAATGGCAGGGCGTTATCAAAGCGGTGGACGGTGAGATGATCACGGTCACAGTCGAAGGCAAAGATGAAGTGTTCGCGCTGAGTAATATCCAGAAGGCGAACCTGGTTCCCCACTTTTAACAGTCTGGATTGAGGTGAAAAGCCCGCGATGAACAAAGAAATTTTGGCTGTTGTTGAAGCCGTATCCAACGAAAAAGCGCTGCCACGCGAGAAAATTTTTGAAGCGCTGGAAAGTGCGCTGGCTACAGCAACAAAGAAAAAATATGAGCAAGAGATCGACGTTCGCGTAGAAATCGATCGTAAAAGCGGTGATTTCGATACCTTCCGTCGTTGGGTAATCGTAGAAGAAGTTACTCAGCCGACCAAAGAAATTACCCTGGAAGCGGCACGCTTCGAAGACGAAAGCCTGAACGTGGGCGAATATGTTGAAGATCAGATTGAATCTGTCACCTTTGACCGTATCACCACCCAGACCGCGAAGCAGGTTATCGTACAGAAAGTACGTGAAGCTGAACGCGCAATGGTTGTTGATCAGTTCCGCGAACACGAAGGTGAAATCGTCACCGGTGTGGTGAAGAAAGTAAACCGCGACAACATCTCTCTGGATCTGGGCAGCAATGCTGAAGCCGTGATCCTGCGTGAAGACATGCTGCCGCGTGAAAACTTCCGTCCAGGCGACCGTATTCGTGGCGTTCTGTATTCTGTTCGCCCGGAAGCGCGCGGTGCGCAGCTGTTCGTAACCCGTTCCAAACCGGAAATGCTGGTTGAGCTGTTCCGCATCGAAGTGCCGGAAATTGGCGAAGAAGTGATCGAAATTAAAGCGGCTGCTCGCGATCCGGGATCGCGTGCGAAAATCGCCGTTAAGACCAACGACAAGCGTATTGATCCGGTCGGCGCGTGTGTTGGTATGCGCGGTGCGCGCGTTCAGGCGGTTTCTACCGAACTGGGCGGCGAGCGTATCGATATCGTCCTGTGGGATGATAACCCGGCGCAGTTCGTGATTAACGCAATGGCGCCAGCAGACGTCGCTTCTATCGTGGTGGATGAAGACAAACACACCATGGATATCGCGGTTGAAGCCGGTAACCTGGCTCAGGCGATTGGACGTAATGGTCAGAACGTCCGTCTGGCTTCACAACTGAGCGGTTGGGAACTCAACGTAATGACCGTTGATGACCTGCAGGCGAAGCATCAGGCTGAAGCACATGCAGCCATTGATACCTTCACCAAATATCTCGATATCGATGAAGATTTCGCGACAGTTCTGGTTGAAGAAGGTTTTGCGACGCTGGAAGAACTGGCCTACGTGCCAATGAAAGAGCTGCTGGAAATTGACGGCCTGGATGAACAGACCGTTGAAGCGCTGCGCGAGCGTGCTAAAAACGCACTGACCACTCTGGCACTGGCCCAGGAAGAAAGCCTCGGTGATAACAAACCGGCTGACGATCTGCTGAATCTGGAAGGATTGGATCGTGAGATGGCCTTCAAACTGGCTGCCCGTGGTGTTTGTACGCTGGAAGATCTCGCTGAACAGGGCATTGATGATCTGGCTGATATCGAAGGGTTGACCGACGAAAAAGCCGGTGAGCTGATTATGGCTGCCCGTAATATTTGCTGGTTCGGCGACGAAGCGTAATAAACTGTAGCAGGAAGGAACAGTATGACAGATGTAACCGTAAAAACGCTGGCTGCAGAGATACAGACCTCCGTGGATCGCCTGGTACAGCAATTTGCTGATGCTGGTATCCGGAAGTCTGCTGACGACTCTGTGTCCGCACAAGAGAAACAAACCTTACTGGCGCATCTGAACCGTGAGAACGGCTCAGCGCCGGATAAGTTGACATTGCAGCGTAAAACGCGCAGTACTCTCAATATTCCAGGTACCGGTGGAAAAAGTAAATCGGTACAAATCGAAGTCCGCAAGACACGCACCTTTGTGAAACGCGATCCGCAAGAGGCTGAACGCCTTGCCGCGGAAGAGCAGGCGCAGCGTGAAGCGGAAGAGCAAGCCCGTCGTGAGGCAGAAGAAGCTGCCAAACGCGAGGCGCAACAAAAAGCCGAACGTGAGGCCGCAGAACAAGCTAAGCGTGAAGCCGCTGATAAAGCGAAACGTGAAGCTGCGGAAAAAGACAAAGTGAGCAATCAACAGACCGACGATATGACTAAAACCGCCCAGGCCGAAAAAGCCCGCCGTGAAAATGAAGCCGCAGAACTGAAGCGTAAAGCGGAAGAAGAAGCACGTCGCAAGCTTGAAGAAGAAGCGCGCCGCGTAGCGGAAGAAGCTCGCCGTATGGCGGAAGAAAACGAGAAAAATGGTGTGAATAACGCTGAACCTGTTGAAGATACCAGCGATTATCACGTCACCACTTCCCAGCATGCTCGCCAGGCTGAAGACGAAAACGATCGTGAAGTCGAAGGCGGCCGTGGTCGTACTCGCAGCACGAAAGCCGCGCGTCCGGCGAAGAAAGGCAACAAACACGCTGAATCTAAAGCTGACCGTGAAGAAGCGCGTGCAGCGGTTCGCGGTGGTAAAGGCGGTAAGCAGCGTAAAGGTTCCGCTCTGCAGCAGGGCTTCCAGAAGCCAGCTCAGGCCGTTAACCGTGACGTTGTGATCGGCGAAACCATCACCGTTGGCGATCTGGCGAACAAGATGGCGGTCAAAGGCTCTCAGGTCATCAAAGCGATGATGAAGCTGGGCGCAATGGCGACCATCAACCAGGTCATCGACCAGGAAACCGCGCAGCTGGTTGCCGAAGAGATGGGCCACAAAGTTATCCTGCGTCGTGAAAACGAGCTGGAAGAAGCGGTAATGAGCGACCGTGACACTGGCGCTGCGGCTGAACCGCGCGCTCCGGTAGTGACCATCATGGGTCACGTTGACCACGGTAAAACGTCTCTGCTGGACTACATTCGTTCAACGAAAGTGGCCTCTGGTGAAGCGGGCGGCATTACTCAGCACATCGGTGCGTACCACGTTGAAACTGACAACGGTATGATCACCTTCCTGGACACCCCGGGTCACGCCGCGTTTACCTCCATGCGTGCTCGTGGTGCTCAGGCAACGGATATCGTTGTTCTGGTTGTTGCAGCAGACGACGGCGTGATGCCGCAGACTATCGAAGCTATCCAGCACGCGAAAGCGGCAGGTGTGCCGGTCGTTGTTGCAGTCAACAAAATCGATAAACCGGAAGCGGATCCAGATCGCGTTAAAAACGAACTGTCCCAGTACGGCATCATGCCGGAAGAGTGGGGCGGCGAGAGCCAGTTCGTTCACGTTTCTGCGAAAGCGGGTACCGGTATCGACGAACTGCTGGATGCTATCCTGCTGCAGGCCGAAGTACTGGAACTGAAAGCTATCCGTAAAGGTATGGCGAGCGGCGCGGTTATCGAATCCTTCCTGGATAAAGGTCGTGGCCCGGTTGCTACCGTCCTGGTTCGCGAAGGTACCCTGAACAAGGGCGATATCGTTCTGTGTGGTTTCGAATACGGCCGCGTTCGTGCGATGCGTAACGAACTGGGTCAGGAAGTACTGGAAGCGGGTCCGTCCATTCCGGTGGAAATCCTCGGTCTGTCCGGTGTTCCGGCTGCGGGTGACGAAGTTACCGTTGTTCGTGACGAGAAGAAAGCCCGTGAAGTTGCACTGTACCGTCAGGGCAAATTCCGTGAAGTTAAACTGGCTCGTCAGCAGAAATCTAAACTCGAGAACATGTTCGCTAACATGACCGAAGGCGAAGTTCACGAAGTGAACATCGTCCTGAAGGCCGATGTTCAGGGTTCTGTAGAAGCGATTTCCGACTCTTTACTGAAACTGTCTACCGACGAAGTAAAAGTGAAGATCATCGGTTCTGGCGTAGGTGGTATCACCGAAACCGACGCGACCCTGGCTGCGGCATCCAACGCGATTCTGGTTGGCTTTAACGTACGTGCTGATGCCTCTGCACGTAAAGTTATCGAATCAGAAAGCCTGGATCTGCGTTACTACTCCGTCATCTATCATCTGATCGACGAAGTGAAAGCAGCGATGAGCGGCATGCTGTCTCCGGAACTGAAACAGCAGATCATTGGTCTGGCTGAAGTTCGTGATGTGTTCAAATCACCGAAATTCGGCGCTATCGCAGGCTGTATGGTTACCGAAGGCACGATTAAACGTCACAACCCAATCCGCGTACTGCGCGACAACGTGGTTATCTATGAAGGCGAGCTGGAATCCCTGCGCCGCTTCAAAGATGACGTCAACGAAGTCCGTAACGGTATGGAATGTGGTATCGGCGTGAAGAACTACAACGACGTTCGCGTTGGCGATATGATCGAAGTGTTCGAGATCATCGAGATCAAACGTACCATCGCTTAATCTTCGTCGTCTTTTGGGCCGCAATTTGCAGCCCAAAATCCTTAGAAGATGATTAGGTGTTGGCCGGGTAAGCGAAGCGCCACCCGGCAAGAAATTTAAAAAGGGGCTTATGGCCCCTTTTTTGTCTTTATTCTGGAGAATTTATTATGGCGAAAGAATTTGGTCGCCCGCAGCGTGTCGCGCAAGAGATGCAGAAAGAGATCGCACTCATCCTGCAACGCGAAATCAAAGACCCGCGTGTTGGTATGATGACCACCGTATCGGGCGTTGAGATGTCCCGTGATCTGGCTTATGCCAAAGTATTCGTGACTTTCCTGAACGATCAGGACGAAGCTGCCGTGAAAAACGGCATTAAGGCACTGCAGGAAGCCTCTGGTTTTATCCGCTCTCTGCTGGGTAAAGCAATGCGCCTGCGCATCGTGCCTGAGCTGACCTTCTTCTACGACAACTCGTTGGTTGAAGGGATGCGCATGTCCAATCTGGTGACCAGCGTGGTGAAACATGACGATGAGCGTCGTGTGAACCCAGCGGACGACAGCAAGGAGGACTGATGAGTCGTCCTCGTCGTCGTGGTCGCGATATTCACGGAGTTCTGCTGCTGGATAAACCGCAGGGCATGTCCAGCAATGATGTACTGCAAAAAGTAAAGCGCATCTACAATGCCAACCGCGCTGGACATACCGGCGCGTTGGATCCGCTGGCGACAGGCATGCTGCCTATCTGCCTCGGTGAAGCGACTAAGTTTTCACAGTATTTACTGGATTCCGACAAACGCTATCGTGTGGTTGCCCGTCTGGGCCAGCGTACTGATACCTCCGATGCCGATGGGCAAATCGTGCAGGAGCGCCCGGTAACCTTCACCGCAGAGCAGCTTGCAAACGCGCTGGAGACTTTCCGCGGCGATATCGAGCAGATTCCGTCGATGTATTCGGCGCTGAAGTATCAGGGTAAGAAGCTGTACGAATATGCGCGTCAGGGCATTGAAGTGCCGCGTGAAGCGCGCCCGATTACCGTCTATGAGCTGCTGTTTATTCGCCATGAAGGTAACGAACTGGAACTGGAAGTTCACTGTTCCAAAGGCACCTATATTCGCACCATTGTTGACGATCTCGGTGAGAAGTTGGGCTGCGGCGCGCACGTCACGTATCTGCGTCGTTTGACGGTCAGCAAGTATCCGGTGGATCGAATGGTGACGCTGGAACATCTGCGTGACCTGGTTGAACAGGCCGAGCAGCAGAACATTCCGGCGGCACAGCTGCTTGATCCTTTGCTGATGCCAATGGACAGTCCAGCATCGGACTATCCTGTTGTTAATTTGCCTTTAACATCCTCGGTTTACTTTAAAAATGGTAACCCGGTACGGACGTCAGGCGCGCCGCTGGAAGGACTGGTGCGCGTGACGGAAGGCGATGACGGCAAGTTTATCGGCATGGGGGAGATGGACGATGAAGGTCGTGTCGCCCCCCGTCGCCTGGTGGTTGAGTATCCTGCATAGCGCTCTCTGTCTTGCGATAAAAGGGCGCTGCGAGTAGAATACTGCCGCTTAACGTCGCGTAAATTGTTTAACAATCTACGCGACGTATACACAAAATCATTCGAGCTGCATCAAGGCGGCAAGTCTGAGAATCCTCAGGAGCTTACTTAGGTAAGTGACTGAGGTGAGCAGACGCAGCCAACGCAGAGTCAGTTTGAAGGATAAAGTGTATACACTGGGATAGCTGAATTAGAGATCGGCATCCTTTCATTCTTAACACTTTGGAGTTTTAAAATGTCTCTAAGTACTGAAGCTACCGCTAAAATCGTTTCTGAGTTTGGTCGTGATGCAAACGACACCGGTTCTACCGATGTTCAGGTTGCACTGTTGACTGCACAGATTAACCACCTGCAGGGCCACTTTGCAGAGCACAAAAAAGATCACCACAGCCGTCGTGGTCTGCTGCGCATGGTTTCTCAGCGTCGTAAACTGCTCGACTACCTGAAACGTAAAGATGTTGCACGTTACACCGCGCTGATCGAGCGTCTGGGTCTGCGTCGCTAATTCTTTCGAGTTTCAGAAAGAGGGGGCCTTCATGGCCCCTTTTTTCCAGCAGATGGCAGCAATTCGCTGGAAACTAATGTATTGTTGCTATGAATGATCTTCCGTTGCAGAGGTTCGCGCGGCTAATGAGAGGCTTTACTCATGCTTATGGGTTAGGGTTGTCATTAGTCGCGAGGATGCGCAGAAGATCGGGTATTAACGATGGCGCAAAATGTGCCGTCAAAAAAATAGAGAAAGGATATTATTTTGCTTAATCCGATCGTTCGTAAATTCCAGTACGGTCAGCATACCGTTACGCTGGAAACCGGCATGATGGCGCGTCAGGCGACTGCCGCTGTTATGGTTAGCATGGATGACACCGCGGTATTCGTTACCGTTGTTGGCCAGAAAAAAGCGAAACCAGGCCAGGACTTTTTCCCGCTGACCGTTAACTATCAGGAGCGTACCTACGCTGCTGGCCGTATCCCGGGTAGCTTCTTCCGTCGTGAAGGCCGTCCGAGCGAAGGCGAAACCCTGATCGCGCGTCTGATTGACCGCCCGGTTCGCCCGCTGTTCCCTGAAGGTTTCGTTAACGAAGTTCAGGTTATCGCGACCGTTGTTTCCGTTAACCCGCAGGTTAACCCGGACATCGTAGCAATGATTGGCGCATCTGCTGCGCTGACTCTGTCTGGTATCCCATTCAACGGCCCGATCGGTGCTGCACGTGTTGGTTACATCAATGACCAGTACGTACTGAACCCGACTCAGGACGAACTGAAAGAAAGCAAGCTGGACCTGGTTGTTGCGGGTACTGAAGCTGCCGTACTGATGGTTGAATCCGAAGCTGAACTGCTGAGCGAAGACCAAATGCTGGGCGCTGTAGTATTCGGTCACGAACAGCAGCAGGTTGTTATTCAGGCTATCAACGAGCTGGCGAAAGAAGCCGGCAAACCGCGTTGGGACTGGCAGCCAGAAGCCGTCAACGAAGCGCTGAATGCTCGCGTTGCCGCACTGGCAGAAGCTCGCCTGAGCGATGCTTACCGTATCACCGACAAACAAGAGCGTTATGCTCAGGTTGACGTGATCAAATCTGAAACCATCGCGACTCTGGTGGCTGAAGACGAAACCCTGGACGCTAACGAACTGGGTGAAATCCTGCACGCTATCGAGAAAAATGTTGTTCGTAGCCGCGTACTGGCAGGCGAGCCGCGCATCGATGGCCGTGAAAAAGACATGATCCGTGGCCTGGACGTGCGTACTGGCGTTCTGCCGCGTACCCACGGTTCCGCACTGTTCACCCGTGGCGAAACTCAGGCGCTGGTTACTGCGACCCTGGGCACCACGCGTGATGCACAGAACCTCGACGAACTGATGGGCGAGCGTACTGACAACTTCCTGTTCCACTACAACTTCCCTCCGTACTGCGTAGGCGAAACCGGTATGGTCGGTTCTCCGAAGCGTCGTGAGATTGGTCACGGTCGTCTGGCGAAGCGTGGCGTACTGGCAGTAATGCCGGAACTGGATAAATTCCCGTACACCGTGCGTGTGGTTTCTGAAATCACCGAATCTAACGGTTCTTCTTCTATGGCTTCCGTGTGTGGCGCTTCCCTGGCGCTGATGGACGCAGGCGTGCCGATTAAAGCCGCCGTTGCGGGCATCGCGATGGGTCTGGTGAAAGAAGGCGACAACTTTGTTGTTCTGTCTGACATCCTGGGCGACGAAGACCACCTGGGCGATATGGACTTCAAAGTGGCGGGTTCCCGCGACGGTATCTCTGCACTGCAGATGGATATCAAAATTGAAGGTATCACCAAAGAGATCATGCAGGTTGCTCTGAACCAGGCTAAAGGTGCGCGTCTGCACATCCTGGGTGTGATGGAACAAGCGATCAACGCACCGCGTGGCGACATTTCTCAGTTCGCTCCGCGTATCCACACTATCAAGATCAGCCCGGACAAGATCAAAGACGTTATCGGTAAAGGCGGTTCTGTTATCCGTGCTCTGACCGAAGAAACCGGCACCACCATTGAAATCGAAGATGATGGTACTGTGAAGATTGCTGCGACCGACGGCGAGAAAGCGAAATATGCTATCCGTCGTATCGAAGAAATCACCGCAGAGATCGAAGTAGGCCGTATCTACAATGGTAAAGTGACCCGTATCGTTGACTTTGGCGCATTCGTTGCCATCGGTGGCGGTAAAGAAGGTCTGGTACACATCTCTCAGATCGCTGACAAGCGCGTAGAGAAAGTGACTGACTACCTGCAGATGGGTCAGGAAGTACCGGTCAAAGTTCTGGAAGTTGATCGCCAGGGCCGTGTACGTCTGAGCATTAAAGAAGCAACTGAGCAGTCTCAGCCTGCAGGCGAACCGGAAGCTCCGGCAAGCCAGGGCGAGTAAGGTTGCCATTGCCCTCCGTGAAAGCGGAGGGCTTTTAACCCGGCAGGATGCCTTGTTAGCAACCGGGGAACCTGGACGTTCATTCAATCGTTGTCTTCGGGAGTGGGAAATGAAGCCTTTTTTGCGCTGGTGTTTCGTTGCGACAGCACTCACGCTGGCTGGATGCAGTAATTCCGCCTGGCGTAAGAGTGAAGTCCTCGCAGTACCATTGCAACCGACTTTGCAGCAGGAAGTGATTCTGGCACGTATGGAACAAATTCTTGCCAGTCGGGCTTTAACCGATGATGAACGCGCACAGCTTTTATATGAGCGCGGAGTGTTGTATGATAGTCTCGGTCTGAGGGCACTGGCGCGAAATGATTTTTCACAAGCGCTGGCAATCCGACCAGATATGCCTGAAGTATTCAATTACTTAGGTATATATTTAACGCAGGCAGGCAATTTTGATGCTGCCTATGAAGCGTTTGATTCTGTACTTGAGCTTGATCCAACTTACAACTACGCGCACTTAAATCGCGGTATCGCATTGTATTACGGCGGTCGCGACAAGTTAGCGCAAGATGATCTGCTAGCGTTTTATCAAGACGATCCCAATGATCCTTTCCGTAGTCTGTGGCTTTATCTTGCCGAGCAGAAGCTCGATGAGAAGCAGGCTAAAGAAGCGTTGAAGCAACGCTTTGAGAAATCGGATAAAGAGCAATGGGGATGGAACATTGTCGAGTTCTACCTGGGCAACATTAGCGAAGCAACGCTGATGGAACGCCTGAAGGCGGACGCAACGGATAACACCTCGCTCGCTGAGCATCTCAGTGAAACCAACTTCTATTTAGGTAAGTACTACCTAAGTCTGGGGGATTTGGACAACGCTACGGCATTGTTCAAACTGGCGGTGGCTAACAACGTTCATAACTTTGTTGAGCACCGATACGCATTGTTGGAATTATCGCTCCTGGGCCAGGACCAAGATGACCTGGCAGAATCGGACCAGCAATAGCTGACGTACACATCAGCCCGTAATCTTTTTTGATTGCCATCACCTTCACGGGTGAGGGCGTTGTTGTTCGTTAATACACCTACTTTGAGCCGGTTCACACTTTTCAATGAAAATTGCAGATCAATTTCATGATGAGTTATGTAGACTGGCCGCCATTAATTTTGAGGCACACGTACTACATGGCTGAATTCGAAACCACTTTTGCAGATCTGGGCCTGAAGGCTCCTATCCTTGAAGCCCTTAACGATCTGGGTTACGAAAAACCATCTCCAATCCAGGCAGAGTGCATTCCGCATCTGCTGGGCGGCCGCGATGTTCTGGGTATGGCCCAGACGGGTAGCGGCAAAACTGCAGCGTTCTCTTTACCGCTGCTCAACAATCTTGATCCTGAGCTGAAGGCACCTCAGATTCTGGTGCTGGCACCGACCCGCGAACTGGCGGTTCAGGTTGCAGAAGCCATGACGGATTTCTCTAAACACATGCGCGGCGTGAACGTGGTTGCCCTGTACGGCGGCCAGCGTTATGACGTGCAATTACGTGCCCTGCGTCAGGGACCACAGATCGTCGTCGGTACGCCGGGTCGTCTGCTGGATCACCTGAAGCGCGGTACTCTGGACCTCTCCAAACTGAGCGGTCTGGTGCTGGACGAAGCTGATGAAATGCTGCGTATGGGCTTCATCGAAGACGTTGAAACCATTATGGCGCAGATCCCGGAAGGTCATCAGACCGCTCTGTTCTCCGCGACTATGCCGGAAGCGATTCGTCGTATTACCCGTCGCTTTATGAAAGAGCCGCAGGAAGTACGCATCCAGTCCAGCGTTACTACCCGTCCTGACATCAGCCAGAGCTACTGGACTGTATGGGGCATGCGTAAAAATGAAGCGCTGGTGCGTTTCCTGGAAGCAGAAGATTTTGATGCGGCGATTATCTTCGTTCGTACCAAAAATGCGACCCTGGAAGTGGCAGAAGCGCTGGAGCGTAGCGGTTATAGCAGCGCTGCACTGAACGGCGACATGAACCAGTCTCTGCGTGAGCAGACTCTGGAGCGTCTGAAAGATGGCCGTCTGGATATTCTGATTGCAACCGACGTTGCGGCCCGTGGCCTGGACGTTGAGCGTATCAGCCTGGTTGTTAACTACGACATCCCGATGGATTCCGAGTCTTACGTTCACCGTATCGGCCGTACTGGTCGTGCGGGTCGTGCGGGTCGTGCGCTGCTGTTCGTTGAGAACCGCGAGCGTCGTCTGCTGCGTAACATCGAACGCACCATGAAGCTGACTATTCCGGAAGTAGAACTGCCGAACGCAGACCTGCTGGGCAAACGCCGTCTGGAAAAATTCGCTGCTAAAGTACAGCAGCAGCTGGAAAGCAGCGATCTGGATCAGTACCGCGCTCTGCTGGCGAAAATGCAGCCGGAAGAAGAGCTGGATATCGAAACCCTGGCAGCAGCACTGCTGAAGATGGCTCAGGGCGAACGTCCGCTGATCCTGCCGCCAGATGCGCCGATGCGTCCGAAACGCGAATTCCGCGACCGTGATGACCGTGGCCCGCGTGACCGCAACGATCGTGGCCCGCGTGACCGTAATGACCGTGGTGGTGAAGACCGTCCGCGTCGTGAACGTCGTGACGTTGGCGATATGCAGCTGTACCGCATTGAAGTGGGTCGTGATGACGGTGTTGAAGTTCGTCATATCGTTGGTGCGATTGCTAACGAAGGCGATATCAGCAGCCGTTACATCGGTAACATCAAGCTGTTTGCTTCCCACTCCACCATCGAACTGCCGAAAGGTATGCCGGGCGACGTGCTGCAGCACTTTACCCGTACTCGCATCCTGAACAAGCCGATGAACATGCAGCTGGTTGGCGATGCAGTTCCGCACACCGGTGGCGAGCGTCGTGGCGGTGGCCGTTTCAGCGGTGAGCGTCGTGAAGGCGGTCGCGGTGAAGGTCGTAACTTTAGCGGCGAACGTCGTGAAGGCGGTCGTGGCGATGGTCGTCGTTTCAGCGGCGAACGTCGTGAAGGCAACCGTGGCCCGCGTCGTGACGATTCTTCTGCTCCGCGTCGTGATGACTCTGCTGGTCGTCGTCGTTTCGGCGGTGACGCATAAACCTCACGGTTTAACAGCGTAAAGTAATATATACAGCCCCGATCGAAATGATTGGGGCTTTTTTTATTTCATTTGTACTCGTGTACTGGTACAGTGCAGCACATTAAACTGTATTAGCTAATTGTTACCCTAAATAATTCGAGTTGTAGGAAGGCGGCAAACGAGGACATTCCGGGAGCTTACTTAAGTAAGTGACTGGGATGGCGGAGTGCAGCCAACGCATCTACAGCTTGAAATATGACGGGGAAATACACTGGAGAGATGGCTAAATGGCAACACTAACCACCACCCAAACGTCACCTTCGCTGCTCGGCGGCGTGGTGATCATCGGCGGCACCATTATTGGCGCGGGGATGTTTTCTCTGCCTGTGGTCATGTCCGGGGCGTGGTTCTTCTGGTCAATGGCGGCACTGATCTTCACCTGGTTCTGCATGCTGCACTCCGGGCTGATGATCCTCGAAGCTAACCTCAATTACCGCATTGGTTCGAGCTTCGACACCATCACGAAAGATCTGCTGGGCAAAGGCTGGAACGTTGTGAACGGCATCTCGATCGCCTTCGTTCTCTATATCCTGACCTACGCGTATATCTCGGCGAGCGGATCGATTCTGCACCACACCTTCTCGGAGCTGTCGTTGAACGTTCCGGCGCGTGCGGCAGGTCTTGGCTTCGCGCTGCTGGTGGCGTTTGTGGTGTGGTTAAGTACCAAAGCGGTTAGCCGCATGACGGCAATTGTGCTGGGCGCGAAGGTGATTACCTTTTTCCTGACCTTCGGCAGTCTGCTGGGGCACGTGCAGCCCGCAACATTGTTTAATGTGGCGCAGAGCAACGCTTCGTATACGCCGTACCTGCTGATGACGCTGCCGTTCTGTCTGGCGTCGTTTGGTTATCATGGCAACGTCCCGAGCCTGATGAAGTACTATGGCAAAGACCCGAAGACCATCGTTAAGTGTCTGGTGTACGGCACGCTGCTGGCGCTGGTGCTGTATACCGTATGGTTGCTGGGGACGATGGGTAATATTCCGCGTCCGGAATTTATTGGTATTGCACAGCAAGGCGGTAACATTGATGTGCTGGTACAGGCGCTGAGCGGCGTACTAAACAGCCGCAGTCTGGATCTGCTGCTGGTAGTGTTCTCCAACTTTGCGGTGGCGAGTTCATTCCTCGGCGTCACGCTCGGTCTGTTTGACTATCTGGCGGATCTGTTTGGCTTTGATGACTCGGCAATGGGACGTTTTAAAACGGCATTGCTGACTTTTGTCCCGCCAATTATCGGTGGCCTGCTGTGGCCGAACGGTTTCCTGTACGCCATTGGCTATGCAGGACTCGCGGCAACCATCTGGGCCGCTATTGTTCCGGCGCTGCTGGCACGTAAATCACGCGAGCGTTTCGGCAGCCCGAAATTCCGCGTCTGGGGCGGCAAGCCGATGATTGCGCTGATCCTGGTGTTCGGTATCGGCAACGCGGTTATCCATATTCTGTCGAGCGTTAACCTGCTGCCAGTGTACCAGTAGAACAATTGCCCGGTGGCGCTACGCTTACCGGGCCTACAGAGATTGAGTCGGCCGGATAAGGCGCAGCCGCCATCCGGCACAAACCGCGCTACCCCAGCAACTCTTCTTTCACGTCCATCGCCAAATCAAACGAATGTAGACGTGCCTGATGATCAAAAATCTGGCCGTTAACCATAATCTCATCAGCCTGGGTTTCACGCAAAATCGCCTCGAGACCATGCCGCACTTTTGCCTTATCACCGACCAGCGACATACTCAGCGCCTGTTGTACGCCGTACTGCTCAGAAGCGGACCACAGCTGATGCATATTCTCTACCGGCGGCGGTAGCTGGCCGGTTTCGCCACGACGCAGTTTCACAAACGCCTGCTGCATGGAGGTGAAAAGAAACTCGGCGTCGCGATTGCTGTCGGCGGCTATGATGTTGATGCACACCATCGCATACGGCTTTGCCAGCCGCGCTGAGGGCTTGAACTGGCTGCGATACAGATGCAGCGCCTGATGCAGCATATCCGGAGCAAAGTGCGAGGCGAAGGCAAACGGCAAACCCAGCTGAGCCGCCAGCTGTGCGCTGTACAGGCTGGAACCTAATAACCAGACCGGGATCTGCTCGCCGTATCCAGGCACCGGGCGTACATGGGGGTTCGGGTCGCGGGCGTCGAACCAGTCCACCAGTTCAGCTACGTCGCGTGGGAAGTTATCAATATCACCACTCATATGGCGGCGCAGTGCGCGCATCGTCGGCTGATCGCTCCCTGGCGCACGGCCAAGCCCGAGATCGATGCGTCCCGGATACAGCGTGTTCAGGGTGCCAAACTGCTCGGCGATCACCAGCGGCGAATGGTTGGGCAGCATCACGCCGCCAGAACCGAGATGCAGCGTGGTGGTATTAGCAGCCAGATAGCCAATCAGCACTGAGGTAGCGGCGCTGGCGATGCCGGTCATGTTGTGATGCTCTGCCAGCCAATAACGGTGGTAACCGCGTTTTTCGGCCTGTTGAGCGAGATCAAGCGAGTGCGTGAAGGCCTCTTTTGCCGAAGATCCTTCAGGGATCGGCGCCAGATCCAGCACCGAGAACGGAATAGTTTTGTCAGTCATAACGGCTCACTTTGTTACCGGTTAATCATTTAATACTGCATTAAAGATTAGCGAATGTTGTTAACAAAGTGAGCTGTTTATCATTGGGGATTAATCATGGCGCTTGCGTCAATGTGATATTCATTGCGGTGAGTTCTTTACCCACATCATCCAGCGTACGCCACTGTACTTTGCATAGGGTTGTATTTTGGCACCAGGAAACAGAACGCTGACTAAATGGGGCGACAACCCCGGCATTCTCTTCAATATTCCCATTCACTCGCACCGATGTCAGCGTCACATAATAAGGGGTCGGATTGCCGATCTCCAACGACCCGTCCTGTCGCCATTGCCAGTGAATCTGCTGGTATGCTTGCTCTGGGATCCCAGATAGCCCAGGAGGACGATAAATGAGTTTATAACGTGAGCGCAGGGCGACCTGTACCGAGTTCTTTTCCATTTTTCCAGAAGGAATGGCGGTGATCAGCAATTCATACAGGCTTTCACGGTCGACGGGTAAATCCTCTGCGGTTTTAACTATCCGAATTTTATTTTCTTTTTCTCCCGCAAGCGCAAAAAGGGGCGGCGTTACAGTAAAAGGCGTCATCCCGTGGATCGGTTCGGCCCCGGGCCATTGTAGCGTGTTATTAATGGTGCTTTTGACCAGCCAGGTTGCGCTGTCGGTATTTTTTAAGGTGATGGACAGACTGCCGGCATCGGCATCAAAAATAAACCGTGTGCCACCAGCAACGACGCCAGCATGGCCACTGCAGCTACTCCCGAACAGTAGCAAAGCAATAACGGCGTAATAATTATTCATATTGCAGCTGGAAGGTGGCGGTGGCACCGGCATCGCCCGGCGTTACAATCGTGCGGGTGGAGATATACTGGGCATAAAATTGCAGATCGAAGATTTGTACCGAATTAGAACTTAACGTATAAGCGGGGCTCTCGGTTTTTAATGGGATAATCGCTCTGTTGCTGTCTAAAATTGCCACAGCAAGCCCGGTAGCGCTTTCGGCTGAAGCATCCACTTTTAGCAGCTCCGGACGGTCGGTGTCGGATTCACCATTGAATGTGACCGTCGCCGTCGTGACTTCATATGCACATTTTTCCAGGGTGATGATAAATCCCTGCATGGAGGTTACGGCACCCGTCTGAAGAAAATCTTGCGGATGAAACTGCCCAAGGGCAACGGTAAAATCTTTCGATGCGGCAGCGACTTCACAGGTATGAGCGTTAATCGAACCCGTGATATTGATGGTTCCGCTGTGATCGTCGGCGAAAGCAATTGAAATGTGGTCCAGCGCTAAAGCAGAAAACAGGATAAAAAGATATTTTGTCATTCCTCTGCCTCACTGATAGAGCATATCGAAATACATCACCGCATTGGCACTACCCGGCGTTACCACATTCTGAGTGGCCTTATAGCGCAACTGATAGCGGAGAGTGTTATCACCGGACTTCAATGTATATAAACTGCTGGCTTGCCCAAGAGGCAGGGGTTGCGGTGCACCTGAATTTAGATCCAATATTTCAATTGCCACACCTGAAGCCGTGTCGCCTTCACCAGTTGCGTTGGTGAGTGCGAGGAGCGCGCCGTTATCCGTATTGGACTCACCTGAAAAAGTAATACTGCCTTTACCAACGCAGTTTTCCAGATTAATCTCAAAATTCTTCGCTGAACTTACGCTGCCTGTACCGGAAAATACGGCAACTGAGAAGTCGCCGATATGTACCGTCTGATTTTCGCTGGCTACCGCCACATCGCAGCCTTCGGCAATAATCGAGCCGTTAAACGTTAAGTTTGGCACTTCGTTTTCCGCCTGCGCGGTACTGGCCAAACCGGCGACCAGAAAGATCATCCATTTTTTCATTTCTGCTTATCCGTAGCGGGTTACTGAAAATCAATACGCATGGTGGCCACCGCGTTATAGCTGCCCGCTTCAGGGGTGCCCTCAATGGTTTTCACTGGCCAGGCCTGCACGTTAATGGTCGTCGCGTAGGTATCATTCAGCGTTAGCAGGATCTTGCCGGTTTCTGGTGGGATTGTTGTTCCCTGCATATCCGCCACGACCACGCCAATCCCGCTGTTGCTGGACTGGATGGCATCCGGGTATTCTGCCGAAGGGGTGGCGACCATACGCCATTCCAGATTCGCCGTTGAGGCCATATCATTACACTGCACCGGGATGGAAAGGGTTTTCGGTGTATAACCCTTGGGCTTTTGTCCCGGCGTTTTAAAGCTGCCGGCCCACGTTTGACCCAACTCGACGGTAAGCATCTGTCCGGCGTTAATTTCGCAGCTTTCAGGTACGGTCACCGTACCATTTATTGACAGGCTTGCTGTTGCCTCACCGGGAATAAAGGTATCCGTCACGGTATACCAGAGCTGGGCCATAATGGTTGAGGGTATATTGACCTGGCCGACAAAGGAGCGCTTCATATAAAACGTTACCCGGACATGGTTCCCGGTATGATATTCATCGCCTGCTGTGTTACAGGGATATGTCCCGTCATCTTTGGGAATATAATGGTTGTTCCATGGAACAGGGTAGTAAGTACCATTACCTTCATCTTTTATCTCTATCGCGGCCGCAATGTATTCATTGATATTGTAAAAAGTTAATCCATTTGCTGTGGTATAGATGTCCAACGGGCTGGTTGTCCATTGATGCGTGACTACCCCATTGGGATACAGCGTTGGATCACATTGGCAATATAGTGAGAATTGACCGCTGCTGGATTCAGTGACAGGTGGCAAGGCACCCGCTCTGTTGTCCTCTGGATTGGTGATGGTTGAGTTGACATTAAATACGTAGTTTGTTGTCGTACTACCGTTTGCCGGGCCGCAGGCATTGTTTGGATATGCGGCGTAGCATTCGGAGATAGTGCCGAGAAATAACAGCGTTGCGGTTATTTTTAGAAAGAGATGAAGAGGATATTTTTTCATTATATACACCGAGCGGTAATTTTATTAACGGGGCGAATAGCGTTAGCATCAAGCGCATAGGTTGCATGGCACCGGGCATCGCTACCGGTTCCCCATTGCACATTTAACCCCCCTTGCGGCGGCAGCCCGGCAAGATACACGACGCCGTCATCGCCAACGATACTGCTGCTTTCAGTGTCGTCGTGGGTCACGGTCGCGCCAAATGGAACGGGTTTATTGTGGTATTTCAGCGTGACCAAGACCCGATGTCCGATCCGCGCTTTAAAATCAGCTCTGACTAAGGCGCCATGGGTTGGAATAACCTGTACGACGGCATCATCGATATCCATATCATCGCCAAGAGCGTTAATATCCAGGGCGATTCGGTTCTGACGATAGACGTTGGCATACGGAATAACCGTATAGCCGCGCCAGTCGGTTTTTATGCCCTCGTTGTTTTCTACCGGAACATTTTCTGCGCCCGGAATAGCGACCAGAATATTGGTGTTGCCCAACGGCTGGCTGAGCGTAATGCCTGCGGCATGCGCCACAATGCCCCCTGAAAGCCCATAGTTAACCTGTTGGTAGTTTCCGTTATCGCTATAGTTATATCCCACGTTAACGTCGCCATACGCGCCTTTGTAATCCAGGCTGGCCATTCCACTGGCGCCGGTTCCCTGGTTGCCATACCCTTGCTGCAGGTTATAGTTCAGATTGTTGGCCTCAAGCAGCGACCCACTGACCCCCGCGTTTTGCGTGGTATGTCCGTCTTTATCGGTACTGGTGCTAAGTGTGGCGAACATGGAGTTAGTGCGCTGGGTTGGTGAAACGCCGCCGGGGCTCAACCACCAGCCAAGCGGCAGGGAAATATTCAGCGCAACAATTTGATCGGCATTTGGCTGGCCTGGCGATTGGGTATAATTATAACTCAGGCCGATGTTCATATTATGCCATTGGGTATTGTAGCCAATCTGGAATAATGAGTTGGTTTCATCGGTATGCCAGTAGCTCTGTTTGCTACCGGACAAATAAAGGGAGCCATAGCCGTTTAGCTGCTGAGAAATATTAACCTGTACCTTTCCTCGCTTTGAATAATAGAGGTTATAGTAATTTACCCATACAGGCTGATCGTCATCTTCGTCATCAGGGTCGGATGTGTATCCATCCATCTTTTTATAGGTGGTATCGCTAAAGGTATAAAACCCAGAAGTGGAGTAGCGATAGCCTAACAGCTGGAAGTTAGTGCCGATGTTGTTGAGTGATTTTGCGTAGAGAAAACGCAGCGATTGCCCGGTATGGCGACTGTTATCAGCCAGTTCGCTTTGCGCATGCGTCAGATCCAGCGAGACGGCGCCAAAATCGCCCATATTGACGCCGAAACCCAGTGCCGACGCGGTGTAAGTGGAGGACAGCTGACCGCCGCCGTATAACGTCCAACCGTGCGGCAATCCCCAACTGAGAGAGAACTGGCCGAAATCCGTTTCTTCCTGTTGCGAACTGTTTGTTCTTGAGCGTCCGACAATCGCCGAATATTTGATCCTGCCTTCGCGCTGTAAAAGCGGCACCGCTGAATACGGTACGCTGTAGCTGGATATTCTGCCATCCGATTCTTTCACTTCTACGACCAAATCACCGCCCGATGAAGTAGGGTAGAGATCGGTAATTTCAAAAGCCCCTGGCGCGACGTAAGTTTGATAAATAATGTAATTATTTTGCCTGACGGTAACCTGGGCGTTACTTTGCGCGATCCCGCGTATTGTTGGCGCAAAGCCTTTTAAGCTGTCGGGTAACATATTCTCATCGGAAGAGAGTTGTGCGCCACGAAAGTTCAGACTGTCGAAGAGCTCTGATGAGGTGTAACCATCCCCAATAGTGAGTTCGCTTTTTAAGGGAATCACGGTGCGTTGAAGATAGGTATTAATATGTTGCCACTTGCTGCTGGTGGTCGATTTACTCCACGTTGAGTTATCGCGTAAGCGCCACGGGCCAATGTTGGCCCCGCTGTTTAGCGCCAGAAAATAGTTACTGTTGGCGCCGCTGCTTTCTCCGCTGCCGTCGCGACTGTTTGAGCCTGAAAAATTGTAGTTGACCAGCAGGGCGTTAATCCCTTCGTCCCATTGCTCCGGCGGGATGTATCCTCTGGCATTATTACTCAGTGCAATTTGCGGAATAGAAAGATTGAGGCGGAGTTTTTCAAACTCAAATTCGCTTGCGGCATCGGGGATAGCGATACTGAGGTCAACGCACGACTCATCTTTTATCGACGCAAACCCGGGTGATTTATTATTAATGCCAATTTTTTGCAAGTAGTCGACCGACAGACAAGGCTGCAGCTGATGGTTTTGTGGATCTCTGGATTCTCTAAACTCGACGTCGCGGGTGCCGGTGAACGTTTCATTAAGATAGATATCTACCCGATAGGTACCAGGCGTTTGCGCGCCGTTGTTTGTAAAACGCGAGAGATCGGCTACCGCGTCCGGATCGTCTGAAAAAAATGCCGGGTTGAAATAATTCTCTGCCCCCGTAAAGAATGACGTGAAGACAGCGATGAGTGCTGTCGTCAGAGGTGCAATTTTAAATTTATTAATATAAAAGTTTTTTTGCATTTATATCAGCCACATCATTATAAATAGTTATATTATTTTTAACTGCTACATGTTTGTTCTGGCGTCAGTGCGCCAAAATCATTTACCGTCTGAAATTTTATGCTGCCACCCTTGCCGGAAAAGTCGACGCTGCTGGTGGACATCGGCGCCAACATCGTATTTTTGATTTTGTTTTCGCCGATACGGAAATTAACCAGCGTAACGTAATAGGGGGAAGGGTTGTTCATGCTGGCTTTTCCGCCTGCAATACTACAACGCAGAGTGCGCGGGGCATCTACCGACGCGCTGGCTAAGTTTTCCGGGCGCATAAACAGTTTGATTGTGCTTTGAGTGGCAATCTGTAAGGTATTTTGCTTAATCTTTTCTTTGGCAACCGGTGGAATGGCTTTACTGTTAAAATAGAATACTGTTTCGCGATCGGTCGGTAGTGGTTTACCGATATACATGATACGTACGATATTTTCATGTTTTGCCGAAATGGAAAAAAGCGGTGGCGTTACGACAAACTCATTAGATTTAGTGTCATCCGGATTGGACACCCATGATTTAATTAAAAACGTATTTTGGCTATCAGAGTTTCTGACGGGCAGCGAAACCTGTTGCGCAGTCAAGGGGTAGACAATGCGCGTTGCGCCAAGTGAAACGCCCCCGGCGCTGGCGGCAAAAGAAAATATTGATAACGCGCCCACGGTCATGTGGACTAAACCTATTTTAACGGTCTGCTTTCTATTAGCAAATGAGGTAACCATGACATATTCCTTTATATCAAAAATAACATTCAGAAGTGCAATATAAATGGACGCGAAGCCTGTATAAGCTAATGGATTAAATAAATCCGGGGGCGCTATAACAGAAAACGCTTCGGTCCATGGGGAGAGTCAGTGCCACTCTGCGCCATCATTGCGCAAAGCGGCAAAGGCTGAACTACATTACGCGTAGTTCATGTGGAATGTTGCGGTGGCTTCTACGCTACCCGCTTCGCCTGCGGCGTCGGTGGCAATGTAGTCAACGCTCATCGGAATGGTGTTTTCACCATCCAGTACGGCGATAGAGCTTGATTTTACGCCCATATCAACGGCTTTGCTGTCCGGTCCGTACAGTTGCAGTGCAACGTGTTTAGCCGCGCCTGCGCCTGCGGTATTCGCCAGTGCAGCCGGTACATCAGCGTCAGTCTGGCCGGTGAAGGTGACGGCCGCAGTTTTAACAATGCTGGCGTCGCAATCTACCAGGTGAATTTCAAAGCTTTTTGGCTGACCGGCAGCGGTGCCTGCTGTGGCTAAATGCGTTGCACGAACCTGGTCAAGGTAAACGGTAAAATCGAGAGAATCAGAGGCTACAGAGCAGCCCGCATTCACTACCTGCCCAACAAAATGTACAGTACCACCCGGTGCAGTGACATCTGTCGCTGTTTCTTCTGCTTGCGCAGAGGTCATTCCAAAAAGACTCAAAGAGGTAGCAAATACGGTCGCAATTAACTTCTTGTTCATAGATATTTCCTGACTACGAATTAAATACATCCAGGATTGAATATTATATGTATTTCCATTTAAATATTCTTTTCCATTCCTGTTCGAGAATCTTAAATAATCTAATTTAAGTTTAAGATTACATCTCAAGCTGGGTGATTTTATTTGCATGGTAATATTTATAAACGTATTTAAACTTAATATCGATTGTCAAAATAATGGTTGTACATTTCATTTTTTTTGTGTTAATTGGATGTCTTATGTTGTTGTTATATATTGTCTTTTTCTCGCAATAAAGGTGGTGCATAGCTTCGGTTGTATTTGTTGAGTGGATGGCTGTGGGGGGCTATATGTTTTATTAGAATGTATTTACGTGGTGATGGCTAATAAAAAATAATGTCAGAATGTTATTAATAGAGGAGCTAATTAATTAAAATAATATGCAGGAAAGTATTTATAACGCTTACTAAAATAGTGCCAAATATTTAGATGTTAAATATCCGGCACTATTAAATTATCAGCAACTTGTTGAATTTAAGTTAGTAACTCCAGCCCTGCCAGTCGTTTCCAGTAGCCGTTGCAGTCACTGTGGGCGGCAAGCGGTAATGGGGCCGTACCATTTTCATTGGCGCGGAAGGCATCGAGCATGGCGAAAGTTTCGGTTCCTGAAGGGGACAGACGCACAATATCAACCAGCCCCTGCATCGACGTCAGCTCGTTGCCAAGGTTGTAAACATAGCCGCTCATGGTCTGGATCCCGTTGAGGACAAAGACCTGCTGATTCTCCTGCGACAGTACATCGCGCCCGTTCGGGTACTTGATGCAGCAGGTTTCACACTCGTCCTTTGGACGGTCTTCAGAGCGTGCGGTAAAGCAGCGTGCAGAGTACGCCAGCGGCAGATGCCCGTAGCTCAGCACCTCTACTTCAAACTGATTGCGAATACCCAGCTCATCACACTGGTCGAGCAGATTTACCAGCCAGTCGCGGGACAGTTCTACCGGCATACACCAGCGCACCATACCTTGTTTGAGCAGCAAACGCAGGGTTACCGCGTTGTAGCAGTTGAGCGCATGTCCGGCGACAAACGGCAGCTTACGCTCGGCGCACATGTTTACCACGCCAAGATCGCTAGCTTCCACCAGAAAATCGCCGTTTTCAACATAGCGTTTGAGTTCGCCCAGCTCCGACGATGCCTGCACCAGCGCGAGGGTCGAAAGCACCACCTGCTTACCGCTACCGGCCAATGATTTCGCCATATCCAGCCAGTCGCCCACTTTGGTGGCGCGGCGTTTACTGCATACCGCTTCGCCAAGATAGATAACGTCGGCCTGGCTTACGGCGGCCTGCTGATAAAAATCTTCCAGCGTTTCTTTTGGCCAGTACCACAGCACCGGTCCTAAGGAATATTTCATTGCTTCTCTCACTGCCATTTACGGTGATACGCGCCAAGCGTGGTCTGCGTGCCTTCGGACATTGAACCGAGCGTTTCCATCCACGCGGCCTGTGGGGCGTAGTTTTGCGGGTCGGCCATACAGCGGTCGATCGCCTGACGCCACACTTTCGCCACCTGGCTAACGTAAGCCGGACTACGCTGACGCCCCTCGATTTTCACCGAGGCAATATTGGCCGCCAGCAGCTCCGGCAGCAGCTCCAGCGTATTCAGGCTGGTGGGTTCTTCCAGCGCATGATAGCGCTCGCCGTCAACCAGATAACGGCCTTTACACAGCGTGGGATAACCCGCGTTTTCTCCGTCCTGATAGCGGTCGATCAGCACTTCATTAAGGCGGGATTCCAGCCCTTGCTGGGTTTGCTGCCAGCGTACAAAACGGGCTGGAGAACAGGCGCCAACCGTGTTAGGCGACTCGCCCGTCAGATAGGACGAAAGATAGCAACGGCCTTCCGCCATAATGCACAGGCTGCCAAAGGCGAACACTTCCAGGGGAACTGGCGTGACGCGAGCGAGCTGCTTCACCTGATGAATAGACAGCACGCGCGGCAACACCACGCGGGCGACGTCAAAGTTGCGATGATAGAAATTAATCGCCTCTTCATTGGTTGCAGATGCCTGAACAGAGACATGGCGCTCAATATGCGGGTAGCGCTCTGCGGCATACTCAAGCATGGCGAGGTCGGCGAGGATTAGCGCATCTGCACCCAGTTGCGCCGCCATATCCACGGCACGTTGCCAGCGCGCGTAACCATCCGGATGCGCAAAGGTGTTAATCGCGATGTGCAGCTTACGGCGGTGCTGATGAACAAAACTCACCGCTTCCTGCAATTTTTTCTCGGTAAAATTAAGGCCGGCGAAATGACGGGCGTTGGTATCATCTTTCAGCCCGATGTAGACAGCATCAGCGCCGTTCTCGATGGCCGCCTTAAGCGCCGGGAGGTTTCCGGCAGGGCAGAGCAGCTCCATAATTTATCCTGAACGTTGCGCCGTGAAGGGCGCAGAAATGTTAACGAAGAGGGATTTTAGTTAACCTTGCTGAGACAATTTTTGATTTGAGGCAGTTAAAGTCGTATTGGTGACACCAATAAAGAGGTAACAATTTCGTAGCGAATTGTTGATTTATGCCGCTATGTCGTTTATTTGATATGGCAAAATAGCAGGACTATTGAAACAGGGAGTAAAGCTCGTGTTGGATAAACTGCGTTCACGCTTAGTACATTTTGGTCCTTCTCTGATGAGTGTACCGGTTAAACTGACGCCCTTTGCGCTAAAGCGCCAGGTTCTGGAACAGGTCCTGAGCTGGCAGTTTAGTCAGGCGCTGGCCGATGGGGAGCTGGAGTTTCTCGACGGCCGCTGGCTGAGCATTCATGTGCGTGACATTGGCCTCAAATGGTATACCTCTGTTGAGAACGATAAACTTATTGTCAGCCAGAATGCAGATGCGGATGTAAGTTTTAGCGCCGATGCCAGCGATCTGCTTATGATCGCGGCGCGCAAGCAGGATCCGGATACGCTTTTCTTCCAGCGTCGCCTGGTGATTGAAGGTGATACAGAATTAGGGCTGTATGTAAAAAATCTGATGGACGCCATCGAACTGGATCAGATGCCTAAAGCGTTGCGCGTCATGCTGATGCAGTTGGCGGATTTTGTTGAGGCGGGGATGAAAACGCCGCCAGAAACCAAACAGACTTCGGTAGGTGAGCCATGCTGATTCGAGTTGAAATTCCCATTGATGCCCCTGGTATTGATGCGCTGCTGCGCCGTTCATTTGAGAGCGATGCGGAAGCGAAATTAGTGCACGACCTGCGTGAAGATGGCTTCTTAACGCTGGGTCTGGTTGCGACTGATGACGAAGGTCAGGTAGTGGGTTACGTCGCGTTTAGTCCTGTCGATGTTCAGGGCGAAGATCTGCAATGGGTCGGCATGGCGCCGCTCGCGGTGGATGAAAACTACCGGGGGCAGGGGCTGGCGCGTCAGCTGGTCTATGAAGGACTCGATTCACTGAACGAGTTTGGCTACGCCGCGGTGGTCACACTGGGGGATCCAGCACTGTACAGCCGCTTTGGCTTTGAGCTGGCAGCACATCATGACCTGCGCTGCCGCTGGCCGGGCACCGAAAGCGCGTTCCAGGTTCATCGCCTGGCGGACGATGCGCTGGAAGGCGTGACGGGCCTTGTGGAATACCACGACCACTTCAATCGTTTTTAAGCTCCGGGGTTTGCAGGCTGCTCAGTAGCGCCTCAAACCCTTCGCCTTCGACAAGGCGCTCTTTCTGCCGCTTGGTGAGCTGTTTGACGCGATACTCTATGCGCAGGGCCAGCGAACGGTCGCCAACCTGCGCCGCAAATGCCAACGTGAGTTCCCCCTTTCCGCGTAGCGCCTTCGCGCCTTTCCCACTTTGATGCTGCTTATAGCGGCGTTGCACATCGGTGGTTATTCCGGTGTATAAGGCGTTGTCCGCGGTACGGATCAGGTACAGATACCAGGGTGTCATTGTCACCATCGACGTGATAATTTTCAGGCCTACAGTATAAAAGAGAACAGAAATGGAAACACTGACTGCGGTGACCCGCTGGCTGGCAAAGCAGCACGTCGTGACCTGGTGCGTACATCATGAAGGTGAATTATGGTGCGCCAATGCGTTTTACCTGTTTGATGCGCAGAAGATGGTGTTTTATGTGCTGACTGAAGAGAAAACGCGCCATGCGCAGATGTCCGGACCCCGCGCACCGATTGCCGGCACGGTAAATGGTCAGCCCAAAACGGTCGCCCTGATTCGTGGCGTACAGTTCAAAGGGGAAATCCGGCGTCTTGAAGGGCAAGAGAGCGAAGTTGCGCGTAAGGCCTACAACCGCCGTTTCCCCGTCGCCAGAATGCTGCCTGCGCCCGTGTGGGAGATTCGACTGGATGAAGTCAAATTCACGGACAACACGCTGGGCTTCGGTAAAAAGATGCTCTGGCTACGTGACTCACGCGCCGAGAATACGTAATGCCTCACGGTTAAACGCCGGGAGATCGTCTGGGGTACGGCTGGTTACCAACTGATCGTTATCATTCACCATTTCCTGATCGTAAAATTCGGCGCCGGCGTTTTTCACATCGATGATGATAGGCTTCACAGCGGTAAGCTTACGTCCGCGAATGACATCCGCGCTGATAAGCAGCTGTGGACCGTGGCAGATAGCAAACACCGGTTTGCCGCTGTTAACAAAATCCCGGGTAAAGGTCACGAAACGCTCGTCACCGCGCAGGTAATCCGGTGAGTGACCGCCAGGCAACAGCAGGGCGTCAAAATCAGAAGGGCGTACATCTTCGATCGCTTTGTCGATGGTTACGCTGGCCTCTCCTTTTTTCCCCTTCACCGTTTTGCCCGCCTGTTTTTCAATGGTGATGACTTCATGCCCGGCCTGACGAAATTCTGCAGCTGGCGATGTAAATTCTGAATCTTCAAACTCATCAGTGATTAAAACGGCAATTTTCTTGCTCATGTTTCCTCCGTTGAATGGCATGCGGATGAGGCAGAATTTCCATGTTGATGGATAATTACCTCACGAACTATTAAGTCTGGTCGCTGAGGCTGAGAGCGCAAGACGGACAAATCTGTAAAGGAGCGAGGATGAGTCAGGTGTTAATAACGGGCGCAACGGGGCTGGTAGGCGGAAATTTGCTGCGTATGCTGCTCAATGAACCCCGGATCAATGCCATCACGGCACCAACGCGTCGACCGCTGGCTGATACGGTTGGCATCTATAACCCCCATGATCCGCAGCTAACCGATGCTCTGGCGCAGGTTACCGAACCGGTCGATATTGTCTTTTGTTGCCTGGGGACCACCCGACGTGAAGCGGGCAGCAAAGAGGCGTTTATCCATGCTGACTATACGCTGGTGGTGGATACGGCCCTGACGGGACGCCGGTTAGGCGCCCAGCATATGCTGGTGGTGAGTTCGATGGGCGCCAATGCGAATTCACCGTTTTTCTATAACCGGGTGAAAGGTGAAATGGAGCAGGCGCTGATCGCGCAGAATTGGCCACGGCTGACGATTGTCCGACCTTCAATGCTACTGGGGGATAGGGACAAACAGCGGACGAATGAGATGTTTTTAGCGCCGTTGTTCAGGCTGCTGCCGGGTAACTGGAAGTCGATTGAAGCACGCGATGTTGCGCGGGCAATGCTGGCGGAGGCACTGGCGCCTGGGCATGAAGGGGTTTCGATCCTGACCTCTTCCGAGCTACGCGAAAGGGCCAAATAAAATGCCGGATGGCGCTGGCGTTTATCTGACCTACAAACGATTATGCCTGTAGGCCGGATAAGACGCCCATGCGTCGCTATCCGGCATCTGTATTACTTAATAAACGTAAAGGCCGTAGTGACGCGTTTCACGCCGCTTACCCGGCTGGCGATGTCCGCCGCCGCCTTCGCTTCACGCTCAGTTACCAGACCCAACAGGAACACTTCCCCGTTTTCGGTGGTGACTTTCACATTAGAGGATTTCACCTGATCGCTGGTCAGCAACTGGGAACGTACTTTGGTGGTGATCCAGGTATCGTTGGACGCATCGCCCAAGCCAATTGGCTGGCCCTGACGGATCTCATTAAAGACCTCAGTCGTACCTTCTACGCCCATCGCAATCTGTTTTGCCCGCGCAGACAGTTCGCTATTCGGCGACTGACCAACCAGCAGCACTTTACCCTGATACGCGCTCACGTTGATTCGCGTTTCCTTCTTGATTTGGGCATCTTTCGACAACGCCGTATTGACGCGTAATTCCAGGGTTCCATCATCTACCTGGGTGCCGACGCTGCGGGGATCCGTCGCGGCTTTGGTGCCGACAGCAGCAGTTCCGACAACGGCAGCAGCGACACAGCCTTGCAGCAGCAGTGCAGCGATAATCACAGCAAGCGGCGAAAATGCCTTCATGTGTACTCCTTAATCATCCTGGTGAGGGAAAAGCGTGTTATCGATGAGATCGCAAAGGCAGTTGACCGTCAGCATGTGCATTTCCTGAACGCGGGCACTGTGGTGTGAGGGAATACGGATTTCAACATCCTGTGGCCCCAGTAATCCGGCCAGCTCCCCTCCGTCATACCCGGTCAGCGCGACGATTGTCATGTCGCGTGTTACGGCGGCTTCAACGGCTTTTACGATATCGCGGCTATTACCACGCGTAGAGATTGCCAGCAGAACATCACCTGCATGTCCCAGCGCACGGACTTGTTTTGCATAAACTTCGTCGTGCAGGCGATCGTTGGCAATCGCAGTTAAGACCACATTATCAGTGTTTAGTGCAATCGCAGGTAAACTTGGCCGTTCTGTTTCAAAACGATTGATCATGCTGGCAGCAAAATGCTGTGCATTGGCAGCGGACGTCCCATTACCACAACAGAGAATTTTGTTGCCATTGAGCAGGGACTGAACCAGCGTCATGGCTGCACGGGAGATCGCATCCGGAAGTGCTTCAGCCGCAGCTATCTGAGTTTGAATGCTTTCTGTAAAGCAGACTTTAATTCTATCTAACACGCTAATCCTTAAGAACCAGGCTCTGAATCTTCAACTATGAGCGGTCGTTGAACGCGTCCTTAAACCACTCAACATCATTTCCGGTGAAGGCTAACACATCGAACCGGCAATCCACAGTATCAAAACTCCCATTGTGGCGCGCAAGCCACAAGCGGGCGGTCTGTAATAATTTGTGTTGTTTGCTCCGGGTCACACTCGCCGCCGCACCGCCAAACAAGGCTGAGCGTCGGTAGCGAACCTCAACAAATACGGTGGTGTTGCCTTCACGCATTATCAGGTCAATTTCGCCGCCACGTTCACGCACGTTGGCGGCGATAAAATGCAGTCCTTTGCTCTGCAGCCAGTCACGCGCGGTGGATTCCCACGCGTCACCGGTCTGTTTACTCGTTAACTGGCGGGGACGACTTGTCCTTGCTGGTATTTGAGCCATGATAACTTCCTGTTAATCACACAATCCTGCGTTGCGGTTAAGGCTCCGGTGTTGCCGTTAATTTCGAAACCCTGCACCTGACGCATTTGCGAGAAGTGGTTGGCAAGCGACCAGGCATCGACGCCCATGGCGTACATACGCGCCAGCGAGTAGTCATTACGCACCGCGCCAAGCGCTTGCTGCATAAGAGGCGCATTAGCGCCTGCCAGCATCGGAATTTCGCTGTACTGCAAGCCTTCCATTTCCAGACGGAAATCCGGGCCGGCAGTTCCCTGCGCGCTGCGGGAGCTGGCGTACAACGTGGCACCGCTCTGGCTGCCGTTACGCATAGCGATCATCGGCTTAATAAATGCAATTTCTTCCGGCGTCGCCAGAATATACACGGCATCAACACGACCACCGCCGGTGATTTGCGCATCGGTTGGCGCTGCCGGTATCGTCAGACCGCCAATGGTTACACCAGGCTGCGTGGGTACAGAGGAGGCCACCGGGCTGCCCGTCAGGGAAATCCCCGAGCCGCCGTTGACGCCCATTTTCAGCTCAGCAGTGGAGCCGAACTTCTGCTGCAGCACTACGCCGCCACCCAGCTTTTGCCACTCCTGCGCAAAGGCGTTGGCAACGCGATCGCCTAACGCACTCCGCGGGGTCAAAAGCAGCGGCGTCTGTTTTCCTTGATCGCGGATGTGACGCGCGGCGTCGCGCGCTTCATCTTCTGGCGACAGGGCGAAGTAGCAGACGTTCGGCAGGTTTTTCACCGCCTCCGGCTGATTAAGCGCCAGGACGTTTAATGGCGTGTTGCTTTTCATCAGCTCTTCAACATTATTCTTCAACAGCGGGCCAACCACGATGCTGGCGCCATCCTGCTGAACCTGAGCCAGGATCTGATTCAGCGGCTGTGATGAGGTGTCATAGATTTTCAGCTCAGCGGACGGATTCGCCGGCGCGCTGGCGGTCGTTGGCTGTGCAGGCACTGTTGGCTGCGGGGCTGCAGCTTCTGGTTGCGCTGACGTCTCGTTGGTTAGATCGCTTACTGACGCCTGAGAAGGGCTGGCAACACCGTCAGTCGTTTGCGGCTGTTCCGTGGTCGCCATGGCTGCTGTATCTGCAGCAGGCGCGGCAACAGCTGGGGCTGCTACGGGTTGAGTGCCCATGTTTTTCGCAGCTTCAAAGCCTTGCTGGATAGTACGGCCAAATACAGCGGCCTGACCGTTCAGCGGCAGCAGCAGCGCAATTTTGCTGGTGGAGGCGGGCTTAAAGCTCTGCACGTTAACCAACTGCGTTGGCAACAGTTTTGCCCCCGGGTTCTGTGGATAACGTTTTTGCCAGTCAGCAATGCCGGCTTTCATCATGTCCGGATCGTTACGGTTATCGAACCAGACGCGCTGGAGATCCAGCCAGCCTTGCAGCACGTTTTCATCCGCATTGATGACCAGCGCCTGCGCTTGCTCCTGGGTCATGGATGACAGCGCCTGCCAGGTGGCGTCCATGTTTTTCTGCTTAGCATTTGCGGCCAGCAACGGCTCCTGGGCGATCAGGGCGCGCAGTAGTGTCAACGACGGGCGACCCTGGTTGACGTCGATTTGCGTCTGCCAGTACCGTGCCTGCTGGTTTTGATCGAAATCGGCAGGGGTGAGTTTGTCCAGCAGAGCCTGTGCGCCAGCGACATCTTTCTGCGCAAGCTTAATCTCGACGGCCAGCAGTGACTGCTCACGACGCTGGGTATCGCTTAGTTTCTGCGGTAGCTGGTTGAACAGCTCGATGGCCTGCTGGCTCTTGCCTTCTTTCAGCAGTGCACGAATGGCGAGTAATTGCCAGTTGGTCTTGCTATCATCTGAGCTTTGCTGCATTTGTTGCAGATAAAAGCCGGAATCAGCCTGCGCAGTGCCCTGCATATGGGCTGCACTCTGGTCTGGCGCCTGGGTGCCACAGCCTGCGAAAATCAGTGCTGCCAGAATGACTGGCAGCGCGCGTGCGGCTTTCAAACGAGAAAATGTTGAGGGTACCATACTGTATCCAGTGATATTTTTTTACTCAATGCTCAATATTAAATCGGCAATACGGACGACACAATGAAACAACACGAATCGGCGGATAATTCTCAAGGCCAACTCTTTATTGTACCTACTCCTATAGGAAATTTGGCTGATATTACCCAACGAGCGCTCGAAGTTTTACAAGCCGTTGATTTGATTGCCGCTGAAGATACTCGTCATACAGGGCTATTGTTACAACACTTCGCGATTAACGCGCGATTGTTCGCCCTGCATGACCACAACGAGCAGCAAAAGGCCGAAACGCTGGTGGCAAAGCTCAAAGAAGGGCAAAACATTGCGCTGGTTTCCGATGCCGGAACGCCGCTGATTAACGATCCCGGCTACCATCTGGTGCGCACCTGTCGCGAAGCGGGGATCCGCGTTGTTCCCCTACCAGGCCCTTGCGCGGCGATTGCTGCCCTGAGCGCTGCTGGTCTGCCTTCAGACCGCTTTTGCTATGAAGGTTTTCTGCCTGCCAAATCGAAAGGGCGTCGTGATGCGATGAAAGCCATTGAGGCCGAACCACGTACGCTCATTTTTTATGAATCCACCCACCGTTTGCTGGATAGCCTGGAAGACATGGTTGCCGTCTGGGGCGAATCCCGCTATGTGGTGTTGGCGCGTGAGTTGACCAAAACCTGGGAAACTATTCACGGCGCACCGGTTGGCGAACTGCTGGCGTGGGTCAAGGAAGATGAAAACCGTCGTAAAGGCGAAATGGTGCTGATCGTCGAAGGGCATAAAGCGCAAGAAGACGACCTTCCTGCCGATGCGCTCCGTACATTGGCCCTATTGCAGGCAGAACTGCCGCTTAAAAAGGCCGCCGCGCTGGCCGCTGAAATCCATGGCGTGAAGAAGAATGCATTGTACAAGCACGCGCTGGAACAGCAGGGGGAGTAAGAGTGAGCACCTACCAACCACCTTTCGTCGTCACTCCATTGATCCTCAATCAAGTCATTGAAATTGGTGAATTGATGGGGCATTGGGCAGCGATGGCTGGTAGGGCATCTCCTCTTTTGCGTAAAGAGAATCGTATTCGCACGATTCAGGCCTCTTTAGCGATTGAGCATAATTCGTTGACGACGGAACAAGTCACCGCGCTGATGGAAGGAAAACGTATTCTGGCGCCTGCTAAAGACATACAGGAAGTGAGAAATGCGATTCTGGCCTATGAAAAGATGTCGGAATGGAAAAGTGGAAAATTATCCGATCTTTTACAGGCACATCGGGTCCTTATGCTCGGTCTGGTCGATAATCCAGGCCAGCTACGTGCTGGAAATGTTGGTGTTTACAGGGAAAAACAGCTGATTCATATGGCTCCTCCGGCCTCACAAGTTTTACGTTTGATGAATGATCTACTGGGCTGGTTAAAAACGACAGAACTCCACCCACTGATTGCTGGTGCTGTTTTCCATTATGAGTTTGAATTTATTCATCCTTTTGCTGACGGTAATGGACGGATGGGACGTCTATGGCAGACATTAATCCTCCGTGAGTGGCGATCAGAATTGGCGTGGTTACCGGTAGAGACACTGATCCACTACCAACAGGACCGCTATTACCAGGTATTAGGGCAGTGCGATCGACAAAGTAGCTGCACGCCATTTATAGAGTTTATCCTGGAAAATATCATCTCTGCTTTGCAAGAGGGATTGGGAAAATCATCAACTCTGTCGGAAGAAATGTCGGAAGAAATGTCGGAAGAAATGTCGGAAGAAATGTCGGAAGAAATGTCGGAAGAAATGTCGGAAGAAATGTCGGAAGAAATGTCGGCTGATTTACTGGATATAGAAAAACGCATTCTACAAATCTTGTCGCATCAGCCGGGCAGATCCGCCAAAAGTATCGCTGATGAGTGTGAAATCTCAGCCCGAACCGTAGAGCGCTATTTGAAAGCGTTGCAGCTAAAAGGCAAACTGCAACGCGTTGGCGCGACAAAAGGGGGGATGTGGCGGGTTGTTTAAACGACCAGCAGTTCGACGCCTGTCTTAACCAGCGCAGATTTATCTTGTTTGCTGATGCTGTCGTCGGTTATTACGCAGTTAATCTTCTCCATTGGAAGTACCTGATTAAAACCACGTCGGTTAAATTTTGTCGCATCCAGTACGGCAATGACCTTATGTGCAGCAGCAGCCATCACGCTACTAATCGAATAACCTTCGTTGAATGTCGTAATACCATTAGTGGCATCAATCCCGTCAGCGCCCACGAACATCAGGTCAGCGCTTATTCCTTGCAGGGAACGTTCAGCGATAGTGCCATGCATTGAATGAGTTTTGTGGCGCACCGTGCCTCCGCAGACGACCAGCGTAATGTCTTTGTTTTCAGATAATGTAAACGCAGCGGGCAGGCTATTGGTAATAACGGTGATGTTACTTTTTCGGTTTAGCGCCTCGGCGATCAGTAGGGTCGTGCTTCCGCTATCCAGAATCACGGTCATTCCTTCCTCGACCATTGCTGTAGCAGCCTGAGCGATCCGCTTTTTAGGATCGCTGGCAAGCTGATACCGATCTTCTAATAATACTTCCTGATTGTCACCTTCAGCCAGATGGCTTCCAGGTTTTGCCGCACCGCCATGAAAACGGGTGACCAGACCCTTCTCTTCTAATAACCGCAGGTCGGCGCGAATGGTTACTTCAGAAATACCAAAGGTATTCGAAAGGTCCATTACCAGTACGCTACCTTGCGTATTAATCAGGTCGACAATTTTATTCCTTCTCTCAAATGAGTTCATATTGATTTGCCTGATAATTTGACTATCACTAGTTTAATCGAAGGATTGCGAAAGGTGAACGCTAAATTTCGAAAGTAAATGTGAGCCAGCGCAGGTTGCTGGCTCGTGAGGTCAGGAGAGTTTAAGTAGAATTTTCCCCTGCATCGGCGCGCCATTAAGTGATTTGACCGCGCTGGCAAAGCTCTCGGTATCACCGCTGTGGGCAATTAACGGTTCAAGCTGCAAGCGCTTTTCCGTGAGTAAACGGGCCGCGGTTTCCCACTCTTCTCCAGGCCACGGGCTGGAATAATTCATCCAACTGCCAAGAATGGTTAATTCTTTACGCAATATTTGCCCAAAAATACCTGAAGCCAACGCCAGATCGTGATGCAACGTACCGACTAACGCCAGTTGAGCACGAGGTCCGGCAATTTCGATCGACAGCGTCACAGTTTGCGGGGTTCCTGCAGTCTCCAGGACGAGTTGATCAAATTGAATGTTCTCCAGACCAGCGTGGATCTCAGTCGCACTCATCTCCCTACTGTTAAACACATAGGTTGCCCCCAGTTCTTTTGCTAACGCCAGCTTTTGTGGGTTGATATCAATCGCCGTGATACTTTTTGCGCCGAGTTCGCGAGCACATTGCATTGCCAGTAAACCGATGGTACCTGCTCCAACGATGATCACGTTTTTGCCTTCACACCCCTGAGCGAGATGAAAAGCATGCAGGCCAACGGTAATGGGCTCAATGAATGCGCCATCATCAATCGGCATTTCTGAAGGTAATCGGAACAGGTTGGCGCGTTTTACGACCACATATTCTGCGTTTCCACCTTCGCTGCGCGAGCCGACAAACTGATATTGCTTACATAATGAGAAGAATCCTCGCTCGCACTGAGGGCAGTGGAAGCAGGGGAGTAATGGAACGCAGGCAACAGCATCGCCGGGTTGTAAGTCGGTAACTGCTGCACCGTAGGACTCAACATAGCCGCTGAACTCATGCCCCAGCGTTATCGGATAATAGTGAGCGCCATGATTAAATATACGGGGAATATCCGAGCCACAAAGCCCTGAACTAACTACCTTGACCAGTACATCTTCATCAGCCTGTAGTTGCGGAATGGGACGTTCTTCAACGCGTACGTCGCCCTCAGCGTGAATCACCACTGATTTCATAAATGTCTCCATAAATGTGAAGGGGAGCAAATGCTCCCCAGAAATTAAGATGCGGTCTGGCTTTCCGTTATGGCTGCTGCTTTTTCAGCCGCCACAAAATTACGTGCCCGACGCCATGTCAGTAGTACACCCAACAGATAAATCGCAGCGATAATGATGAAGCCCACTACGTTCTGCCAGGTAAAGAGCTGAATCAACAGCCAGGTGATTGGGGAACCGCCCTGATCCATCGATGCAACCATGCCACCGGCTTTCAGTGCGCCTGCATTGGCGGCAAGCTGGGTATGTAGACCAATAGTTTGCGTGGCTATCCATAGGGTGATACCCATGATGATGACGCCGGAGATCAGCGTACGGAACAAGTTCCCCTGATGAACGGCTACCGCCATGGCAACAAAGAAACCAATGGTCGCGAGATCGCCGAATGGCAGTACCTGATTACCTGGTACCAGGACGGCAATCAGAATAGTCAGCGGAATAAAGATCAGGCTGGCGGAAACCACCGACGTATGGCCGAGCAGTAGCGCAGGGTCCAGACCGATTAGGAACTCCTGTCCGCCAAATTTTGCCTGCAGGCGTTTACGGGCATGTTTAGCGATAGGAGTTAGGCCATCCATAATCGGTTTAATGACACGCGGCATGAGCAACATAACGGCAGCCGTTTTCACCGCCAGTTGCAGCACAGCTTTAACGTCATACCCAGCTAGCATGCCGATAACTAATCCCATCACAAAGCCAACGGTTACAGGTTCACCGAAGGGGCCAAAACGTTTTTGTACATCATCTGCACTAAAATGAATGCGGTTCAGTCCCGGGATTTTTTCAATGATCGTATCTACCAGGACTGCTATAGGGCCCAGGTACGCCGAGGAACCGTGAGGAATGGCAATGCCTTCCAGACCAAAAAAGTCACGCGTGTCTTTGGCAAACCAGTCGCCTAGTTTGTAGACGAAGGCTGCATGAACTACCACGCCGAGAATACCCAGCCAGTATGAACCGGTCGCCAGATGCAACATGGCACCGGTAAACGTCATATGCCAGATATTCCAGATATCGACGTTTACTACGCGAGTCATGCGGGTAACCAGCATCAGGATATTGACCCCAATAGCGACAGGAATTGCAATTAATGCAATTTGTGAAGCCCAGGTCATTGGTGATGAACCCGGCCAGCCGACATCAATGACATGCAGGTTGATTTGAAACTGTTCCGCCATCGCTTTTGCGGCAGGGCCGATAGAGTCAAGCATCAGGCCAATGACCAGGCCGATCCCGACAAAGCCAATACCAATATGCAGGCCGGATTTAAAACAATCCCCGAGCTTCATTCCCAATAATTTTGAGAAGATGATGATCACTAACGGCAGCATAACCGTTGGACCTAAGTCGAGGATATAACGCATTATTTCGCTAAACATGGCGTTACCCCACGAGGATAGTCAGTATTTTTTGCTGCAACGCTTCGATACCCACGCCTGAGACAAAAGGCATGCCGTGAACGACCGGGATATCGCCAAACGTACGGTCAACGCGGGCTGTGGTACAAATAAGATCCGCGCCATCCATATAGGTTTCGATTTCTGTTACCCGGCACTGAACCAGGTCGAGTTGGATATTGTTGGCTTCACAGAGTTCTTTAATTTCTTCAGCTGCCATTGTTGAAGTTGCTACAGCACCGCCACAAGCCACAATTACTTTACGTTTCATAGGGTATTCCTTTTATTATCAGTATCTTTTCAAGCCTGTGCGCAGGGCTCAGTCTCAAGGATTTTTTCCCGAAACAGCATTGCCAGTTCTGCATCGGGCGCATTCAACAATGCTTCAATGGTGTTCGGGTTTTGTAGCTCACTAAACAGACGACGCAGGAGCTTCAGTTGCGCCGTTGGGTTCTCAACAATCAGGGCAATAATTAAAGAGACGGCTATCTCTTCGTCATCATCCGCTTGTTGAAAGTTGACCGGTGTATCCGGGCGAATCAGATAGATTGCAGGCGATTTCGCATGAATAGCTTCACAATGCGGAATCGCGACGGCATGACGTTCCAGCGCTATTCCGGTTGGAAAAGTTGCTTCACGCTCAATCAGGGCCTGCGGATAGCTTTCATACACGACCCCTTTGGCCAGCATCTCCTCTCCAATATGTGTCAGCGCATGCTGACACGAGCTAAAATCAATACCTGTTCGAACAAAAAGTTGGCTCATATATTCTCCAGATTTCAGGCACTTGCTGGTGCGCAACCAAAGCGATAGGCGCGCAGAACGTCCTGGATTTTGTCGATAATCAGATTATGTGGTGTGGCGGTTAACGTCCCTTCAGTCAGGCGTTCAAATTGCACGGGCATAAACTGGCTAATGAGTCCCAGTGGTAAAGCAACGTCATTAAGGTTGGTGATTAATTTCTCTACACTTTGACGAATGCGAGGATGCGGCCAGTAGTAACGAATACGGTCGGAGAGGCTGAAGTGAATATCGACCATCGCCTGGCTCCAGGTTGGACGATAGTATTTTTTCCAGTAGTCCGGTTCATTCAGCATAACTTCGTCAATTACTTCCATAACCCGGCTCCGCTGCTCTGGAGAAACCAGTTCATTTTCCATTTGCGCTAGCGCAAAAATGGCTTCACGCAGCGCGAAGGTCAGCGCTGGACCCACTTTTAAAATTGCATAGTGATCGCGTACCAGGGCGCGGTATGCCTGGCGGGTTTGATAATCTGTAGAATGCGCTTCATAAACCATTGGAGTTTCTTTAATCCAGGCTGAAAGCGCTTCTGCAGCCTGTGGCTGATAATGAATGATCTGAGTGTGATCGAATTCGACGCCGGGTTGGACAACAATAGCGATCACGCGAGTTAGCGCTTCTTCAAGTCCTAATGCTCTAAAGGCAATTTGATGGGTTTCCAGTGTACGGGCGGCATCTTCTTCGCGTGTGACATGAACAGTGCCAATGGTACTGGCTTCGCCACCGGGAACAGGAACCTCAGTACCAATCACATAAGTCAGTTGGTGTTTCTGTTCTTCGGTTGCCGTAGCTTCTGCGGCCTGGCAAAGTACGGCAGCTCGCTGAGCAACAACCATCGGATCCAGCGGCGTGGGATCGTCAGCACAGGACATTGAAGCATCGAGGTGGATTTTGCTGAACCCTGCGGCAACGTAGGCTTTAATTAAGGCTACGGATTTCTCCATCGCTTCCGCCGCAGGTTCATTTTGCCAGCAGTTAGGACCGAGGTGATCGCCACCCAGGATCAGTCTTTCACGAGGGAAACCAATCTCTTGTGCGATGCCATAGACAAAATCACGGAAATCGGCGGGTTTCATTCCGGTATAACCACCAAACTGATTAACCTGATTAGACGTCGCTTCGATCAGAACTTTACTATCCGTGTCGAGATCAAAACGTAATGCGGATTCAATGACCAGCGGATGTGCTGAACAAACCGAACAAATACCTAAATGCTCACCTGCTTTATGACGAGAGATTATTTCTTTCACTTCTATCTCCGATATCTTTTGTTTATCTTCATAATATTTTTGGATTGAAGGCAAAGGGTAAAAGCGACTTTCGTGATCCAGCTTTAAAACAGACCTTTGTCAGAATCCGTACAAATCAAATAAATCAATAGGTTACAATTTTCCTTCACAGCCGCAATCGGCAATGACTTTACGCACCACCTCTTTCATGGCGGCTTTTGCTGGCATCATGTAATGCCGTGGGTCATTTGCATTGGTATGTGTACTCAGATAAGTTTTGAGTGCGCCAGAAAAGGCGATTTTGAGTTCGGTCGCGACGTTCACTTTGCAGACCCCTAAAGAGATAGCGCACTTAATATCATGTGTTGGCAGGCCGGATGCGCCATGTAAAACAAGTGGAATATCAACGCGCTGACGAATTTCTGCTAGTCGTTCAAAATCAAGTTTAGGTTCAGCACTATACAAACCATGGGCTGTGCCGATCGCGACAGCCAGTGAGTCGATACCGGTTTTTTCCACAAACTCCCGAGCCTGTTCTGGGTGGGTATAAAGCGCATCTTTTCCGTCCACGATCAGGTCATCTTCTTGTCCACCCAGTCGTCCCAGCTCAGCTTCAACGCTTACGTCATAGCGGTGGCAGTAGTCAGTTACGTGCTTAACTAATTCAATGTTGTCGGCAAACGGCAGATGTGAACCATCGATCATGACAGAGCGAATACCTGTAGCGACTTTCGCTTTAATATCGGTGGCACTTTCGTGGTGATCGAGATGGATGGCGAGAGGATGGTTCCAGCTTCTTGCCAGTTCACTGGCGATAGCAACGATGTTACCGACCCCGGCATAACTAAAAGTGCCTGGTGTGCCGGCGACGATCAACGGAGAGCGTAGTTCGGCTGCTGTTTCCACGACAACCTGTAGGGTCTCCAGGTTGTGGATGTTAAAAGCCGGTACGGCATAGCCTTCTTGCTGCGCCTTCTTCAGCATCATTTTGCTTGAGATGATAAACATACTTCCTCCGAAGTCTTTCGATTTCTTTCTTCGAAATAAAGTATAGGGTTTCGTAATGTTTTTTTGTGATTTTGATCTGATAAATGAAAGTTTCGAAAGAAAAGGGAGGGTTGCGAAAGTTATAGCGAAAAAAAAGGCATGTCAGAAGACATGCCCTTGAAGAAAATATTGCGGACAATCAGGTCACTGGCGCTGGGTTAAACACCGCCAGTTGGTTGTGCAGCCCCCACTGATCTGAGAAGGTTTTCTTACGTCCGCTGGCGACGTCGAGAATAAACTCGAACAGTTTCAGACCCACGTCTTCAATGGTTTCTTCTCCGGTGGCGATGGTGCCTGCGTTGATGTCCATCAGGTCAAACCAACGGTTGGCCAGCTCAGTACGCGTCGCCATTTTTATCACCGGCACGGCCATCAGGCCGTACGGCGTACCGCGACCGGTGGTGAACACCTGTACGGTGATCCCGGAAGCGACCTGCTGCGTACCGCAAACAAAATCACTGGCGGGGGTTGCGGCGTAAATCAGACCACGTTTGGTTGGACGCTGACCCGGCGACAATACTTCGACAATGGCGCTCTTGCCGGACTTGGCAATAGAGCCCAGCGCTTTTTCCACCACATTTGCCAGACCGCCTTTCTTATTGCCCGGAGAAGGGTTGGCGCTGCGATCCGTTTTGCCCATATCCAGGTAGTTATCGTACCAGGCCATCTCTTCGAGCAGGCGTTTACCTACTTCTTCGTTAATCGCCCTTGGGGTCAGAAGGTGGATGGCATCGCGCACTTCGGTAACTTCAGAGAACATCACAGTCGCGCCGCAGCGTACTAACAGGTCGGAGGCATAACCCACCGCCGGGTTGGCCGTCACGCCAGAAAATGCATCGCTGCCGCCGCACTGCATGCCGACCACCAGTTCTGATGCCGGGCAGGTTTCACGCTGTCGCTGATTGAGTTTTGCCAGATGGCGTTCGGCCACCTGCAAAATATCGGCAACCATCGATTGAAAGCCAATGTGCTTTTCATCCTGCAGGCTGACGACGCTGGCGCTGTCGACCGGAATACTTTTCACATCGTGCGTACCTTCGAGCAGGCGCTCTGGCTGTAGTTTTTCACAACCGAGGCCGATGACCATCACTTCACCGCCAAAATTCGGGTTAAGCGCAATATTGTGAATGGTGCGAATCGGCACAATGGCGGCTGGGGCATTGATCGCCACGCCGCAGCCGTACAAGTGATTGAGCCCCACCACGCCATCAACGTTCGGGTATTTGGGCAACAGATCGCGCTCAATGATTTTCACCACATAATCCACCACACCCGCCACGCAGTGCACACTGGTCGAGATGCCGAGCAGATTCTTGGTGCCGACGCTACCGTCAGCATTGCGGTAACCTTCGAAGGTATAGCCCTCCAGAGGCGGCAGCGGCTCTGGCACTTTGGTTGCCAGCGGCAGCGTCTCCAGCGGTGGAGCTTTGGGCAGTTCAACCATTGATTCATCAATCCAGCTGCCGCGTGGGATATCGCGAACGGCATAGCCTATCACTTCGCCATAACGCACAATTTCGCCGTGAACAGGAATATCCAGTAGCGCCACTTTATGGCCCTGGGGAATATGTTCAATGAGTTCCAGTCCGTCCGGAAAACGCGTCCCGGCTTTCAGACCATTGTCATTGACAATTATCGCCACATTATCTGTTTCGTGAACTTTAATATAAAACGCCGTTGGCGATTCTTGTCTGATTTCGATGTCGGCCATTGTCCAGTATTCTCCAACAAGGTGGTGATAATAGTGTGAATATTTATATTTTGAATCTAATTGTAAGTAATAAAGATTCGATATCGTGAAATAAGAATGTCAGGAGTTTAATGCCAAGAATGTGACGATGATCACTTAAACTCAGCAAGGCCGGGCTACCAGGGGCAGCAATACGTAAATGTGTGCATTAGCGCCCATGCGTGTGGGCATATGCCCAAAACATTAATTTAATAACGCGTTATAAATGAGCGCTTGCACAATGATTAACGTTACGCTGCTGATTATACTGAATCACGGTTTTATAGCGTCTGATAAATTATTATGTGTTCTAATTATCAGTAATTTATCACCAGGAATATCTACTCAATAATAATAAAAATTTAATGTACCCGAGGTAATTAGAATGATTCTGGATACAGTTGTCGAGAAAAAGAAAGGTACGCACACCCGTTATTTAATATTGCTGATAATATTTATCGTTACCGCCGTTAACTATGCGGACCGTGCGACGCTATCTATTGCCGGCACGGAAGTAGCGAAAGAGTTGCAGCTCAGCGCCATCTCTATGGGTTACATTTTCTCCGCCTTCGGCTGGGCTTACCTGTTGATGCAAATCCCCGGTGGCTGGCTGTTGGATAAATTCGGCTCGAAGAAAGTCTACACATACAGTCTGTTCTTCTGGTCACTGTTCACCTTCCTGCAAGGCTTTGTGGACATGTTCCCGCTGGCCTGGGCGGGTATTTCAATGTTCATCATGCGCTTTATGCTGGGCTTCTCGGAAGCGCCGTCCTTTCCGGCGAATGCTCGTATCGTGGCGGCCTGGTTCCCGACGAAAGAGCGCGGTACGGCATCCGCAATTTTTAATTCCGCGCAGTATTTTTCTCTGGCGCTGTTTTCTCCGCTGCTCGGCTGGCTGACCTTCGCCTGGGGCTGGGAGCACGTGTTTACCGTAATGGGCGTGATTGGTTTTGTGCTCACCGGGCTGTGGGTAAAGTTTATTCATAACCCAACCGATCATCCGCGTATGTCGCAAGAAGAACTGAAGTTTATCTCGGAAAACGGCGCGGTCGTGGATATGGACCACAAAAAGCCGGGCGATGTGAAGTCAGGTGGTCCTAAACTGCATTATATCAAGCAGTTGCTCACTAACCGTATGATGCTTGGCGTGTTCTTCGGCCAGTATTTTATCAACACAATTACCTGGTTTTTCCTCACCTGGTTCCCGATTTACCTGGTACAGGAAAAAGGCATGTCGATCCTCAAAGTAGGCCTGGTAGCTTCGATTCCGGCGCTGTGCGGATTCGCCGGTGGTGTGCTTGGTGGCGTGTTCTCTGATTATCTGATTAAACGTGGCTTCAGTATCACACTGGCGCGTAAGCTGCCGATTGTGCTCGGCATGCTGCTCGCGTCGACCATTATTCTGTGTAACTACACCGATAACACCACACTGGTGGTCGCACTGATGGCGCTGGCGTTCTTCGGCAAAGGCTTCGGGGCGCTGGGATGGCCGGTGATTTCCGATACCGCGCCGAAAGAGATTGTCGGTCTGTGCGGTGGGGTATTTAACGTATTTGGTAACGTGGCTTCCATCGTCACTCCGCTGGTGATTGGGTATCTGGTGAGCGAGCTGCACTCATTTAATGCTGCGCTGATGTTTGTAGGGTGTTCGGCGCTGATGGCAATGGTTTGCTACCTGTTTATTGTCGGTGACATTAAACGTATGGAATTGCAGAAATAAACAAAGGTATAGGCGATGAATAACACGATTTTCCCGAATAAGTTTAAAGCGGCCCTCGCGGCGCAACAGATTCAGATTGGCTGCTGGTCTGCATTAGCCAGCCCAATCAGCACTGAAGTTTTAGGCCTGGCGGGGTTTGACTGGCTGGTGCTGGACGGCGAACACGCGCCGAACGATATCTCGACGTTTATCCCGCAATTGATGGCGCTGAAAGGCAGCGCCAGCGCACCGGTAGTGCGCGTACCGACCAACGAGCCGGTAATCATCAAGCGCCTGCTGGATATCGGGTTTTACAACTTCCTGATCCCGTTCGTTGAGACGGAAGAAGAGGCGGTAAACGCCGTGGCATCGACCCGCTATCCGCCGGAAGGTATTCGCGGCGTGTCCATATCCCATCGCGCCAATATGTTTGGCACCGTACCGGACTACTTTGCGCAATCGAATAAGAACATCACGATCATCGTGCAGATCGAAAGTCAGCAGGGCGTTGATAACGTTGACGCAATCGCGGCGACAGAAGGCGTCGACGGTGTCTTCGTCGGCCCAAGCGATCTGGCTGCGGCGCTAGGCCACCTTGGCAATGCGTCGCATCCTGATGTGCAGAAAGCTATCCAGCACATTTTTGCCCGCGCGAAAGCACATGGCAAACCAAGCGGCATTCTGGCCCCGGTAGAGGCGGATGCACGTCGTTATCTGGAGTGGGGCGCGACGTTTGTTGCCGTTGGTAGTGACCTTGGCGTGTTCCGTTCAGCCACGCAGAAACTGGCTGATTCTTTTAAGAAATAACCACCATCGACAGTAGAGAGAGATAAAGACATGACAATGAAAGTTGGTTTTATTGGCCTCGGTATCATGGGTAAACCAATGAGTAAAAACCTCCTCAAGGCAGGTTACTCGCTGGTGGTTGCTGACCGTAACCCGGAATCCATTGCACAAGTGATTGCCGCAGGCGCAGAAACCGCCGCCACGGCGAAAGAAATTGCCGAGCAGTGCGACGTGATCATCACCATGCTGCCGAACTCTCCGCATGTGAAAGAAGTGGCGCTGGGTGAAGGCGGCATTATTGAAGGGGCGAAGCCGGGCACAGTGCTTATCGACATGAGCTCCATCGCGCCGTTAGCCAGCCGTGAAATTAGCGATGCGCTGAAAGCAAAAGGCGTGGATATGCTGGATGCGCCGGTCAGCGGCGGCGAGCCAAAAGCGATTGACGGCACGTTGTCGGTGATGGTTGGCGGTGATAAAGCGATCTTCGACAAGTACTACGATCTGCTGAAAGCGATGGCAGGCTCCGTGGTGCATACCGGTGAAATTGGCGCGGGTAACGTCACCAAGCTGGCGAATCAGGTCATTGTGGCGCTGAACATTGCCGCGATGTCTGAAGCGCTGACGCTGGCGACCAAAGCGGGTGTGAACCCGGATCTGGTGTATCAGGCGATCCGTGGCGGGCTGGCGGGAAGCACCGTGCTCGACGCGAAAGCACCGATGGTGATGGACCGCAACTTTAAACCAGGCTTCCGTATTGACCTGCATATCAAAGATCTGGCGAATGCGCTGGATACCTCTCATGGCGTTGGCGCCCAGTTGCCGCTGACTGCTGCAGTTATGGAGATGATGCAGGCGCTCCGCGCAGATGGATTGGGGACAGCCGATCACAGCGCGCTCGCATGCTACTACGAAAAACTGGCGAAAGTGGAAGTCACTCGCTAACAAGAAGGGCGCGGATGCGCGCCCTGTATTTCTTGCCTTGCGCGGCACAGTCAGGCTACATAACTATGAAAATCGTAATTGCCCCAGACTCTTATAAAGAAAGCCTTTCTGCCACCGAGGTAGCTCAGGCGATAGAAAAAGGATTTCGGGAAATTTTCCCCGATGCGCAATATGTTTCTGTTCCGGTTGCCGATGGCGGTGAAGGAACGGTCGAAGCCATGATTGCCGCGACGCAAGGGAGTGAACATTCAGCATGGGTGACGGGGCCGCTGGGCGAAAAAGTGAATGCCTGCTGGGGCATGTCCGGGGACGGTAAAACCGCGTTTATCGAAATGGCGGCAGCCAGTGGTCTGGCGTTGGTTCCTCCTGAAAAGCGCAACCCTTTAGTCACTACGTCGCGTGGCACCGGGGAGTTGATTTTGCAGGCGTTGGATAGCGGTGCGCAGAGCATCATTATAGGCATTGGCGGCAGTGCGACTAACGACGGTGGCGCGGGTATGGTGCAGGCGCTGGGGGCGAAACTTTGCGATGCCAACGGGACAGAGATTGGCTACGGTGGCGGAAGCCTGATGAGTCTGAATACTATCGATATCTCGGGTCTGGATCCGCGCTTAAAAACCTGTTCCATTCGCGTGGCCTGCGATGTGACTAATCCACTCATTGGCGATTCTGGCGCTTCGCGCATTTTTGGACCGCAGAAAGGGGCAACGGAAGAACGCATTCTCGAACTGGACCGTAATCTGTCTCACTATGCTGACATTATTAAAAAGTCTCTGCGAGTTGATGTGAAAGACGTGCCCGGCTCCGGTGCGGCTGGCGGAATGGGCGCAGCGTTAATGGCTTTTTTAGGCGCGGAGCTGCGCAGCGGTATCGAGATTGTGACCCAGGCGCTCAATCTGGAAGAGCATATTCACGACTGTACGCTGGTGGTGACCGGCGAAGGGCGGATCGACAGCCAGAGCATTCACGGCAAAGTACCGGTGGGTGTGGCGAACGTCGCGAAGAAGTACCACAAGCCAGTCATTGGTATTGGCGGCAGCCTGACGCGCGATGTAGAGGTGGTGCATCAATATGGTATCGATGCGGTGTTTAGCGTATTGACCAGCATCGGCACGCTGGAAGAGGCCTTCCGTGGGGCATTTGATAATATTTATCGCGCTTCAAGAAACATCGCCGCCACGTTGGCGATAGGAATACGCAGTGCGGGGTGACATTGCTCCGCAAACCCTCTATACTGCGCGCCGAAGCTGACCAGACAGTCGCCGCTTCGTCGTCGTCCTCTTCGGGGGAGACGGGCGGAGGGGAGGAAAGTCCGGGCTCCATAGGGCAGGGTGCCAGGTAACGCCTGGGGGGGAAACCCACGACCAGTGCAACAGAGAGCAAACCGCCGATGGCCTACGCAAGTGGGATCAGGTAAGGGTGAAAGGGTGCGGTAAGAGCGCACCGCGCGGCTGGTAACAGTCCGTGGCACGGTAAACTCCACCCGGAGCAAGGCCAAATAGGGGTTCACAAGGTACGGCCCGTACTGAACCCGGGTAGGCTGCTTGAGCCAGTGAGCGATTGCTGGCCTAGATGAATGACTGTCCACGACAGAACCCGGCTTATCGGTCAGCTTCACTCTTTATAAAACCCCGCTTCGGCGGGGTTTTTGCTTTCTGGGCAGGTTGGATGAATGACTGTCCACGACGCTATGCTCAAAAGAACGCGGCTTATCGATCAGCTTCACTCTTTATAAAACCCCGCTTCGGCGGGTTTTTGCTTTCTGGGCAGGTTGGATGAATGACTGTCCACGACGCTATGCTCAAAAGAACGCGGCTTATCGATCAGCTTCACTCTTTATAAAACCCCGCTTCGGCGGGTTTTTTGCTGTATGAGCTGGTTGTCATGCCTGATGGCGCTACGCTTATCAGGCCTACTGGGATGGGTGGAACTGGTTTGGTAGGCCGGATAAGGTGTTTACGCCGCCATCCGGCAAATATTTTCCTGATAGTATTGCGATTGGTTTACCCCGAATCTGGCGTTTTATTTTCCATTCATCTAATCTTTATTTAGTTCTTATTTATGTTGCTGGCTTCTTTTATAAGAGGAAATGTCTCTCGGGATATTTCTTGTTTTGTGATGGACAACACAAAACGCTATGCGATACGTTTTTTCCGAGAATAATCACGCGCAATCGATCGCTATCACAAAATTAGTTGCTGACAAAGTGCGCAAAACAAGTGTTATAATAATGTTACGTATGGTGATGGTTTGTTTTCATTGTTTTAAATATTGATAAATGCAATGTTTCTTTACAAACAAATAAGGCCAAAAAACGTGATGCATAACGTTATTTAATCACTATAAACAATAAAATCAAATTATTTTTGATAAATTGCTTATTAAATTTAAGCACCGTTTTGCCTGATAATTACTCTGTAATTGATTGAAATATAGCCTTTCATGGATTTAAGAAATAGCAGGGAAAATGATGTCGTTATAGCCATAAAAAATCGTTATCCCCCCATCTTTTTTTGATTAAAGTCAGGATAAAGTGAGATCAATATTTCATATCTATATGATTATTAAGTGATTTCAATTTTCATAATAGTCTTACAAAATGTAAGTCAAGGGGATTTGTGAGTGGTAGCACATATCCTTGTTCGCTTAATTTGGTACACTTCCTGCCGTCAACAAAGTAATTAGCGTAGGTCGATATGAATACTATTACACTCCCTAAAACACAGCACTTAGTGGTCTTTCAGGAAGTCATTAGAAGTGGTTCTATCGGCTCAGCTGCAAAAGAATTAGGTTTAACTCAACCGGCTGTCAGCAAAATCATTAATGATGTAGAAGCTTATTTCGGTATTGAGTTAGTTGTACGTAAAAATACTGGTGTGACATTAACTCAGGCAGGTCAGGTGATGCTCTCATGGTCTGAATCTATTACCCGTGAAATGAAAAACATGGTTGATGAGATGAACAGCATGACGAGCAACGCGGTCGTTGATGTGTCGTTTGGCTTTCCTTCACTGATTGCCTTCACCATCATGTCCGGCATGATTAAAAAATTCAAAGAAGTGTTCCCGAAAGCGCAGGTTTCTATGTATGAAGCTCAGCTCTCCTCCTTCTTACCGGCGATTCGTGACGGACGTCTGGACTTCGCCATCGGTACGCTGAGTGATGAGATGAAACTGCACGATCTGCACGTTGAGCCGCTCTTTGAGTCAGATTTTATCCTGGTCGCCAGCAAGTCCCGAACATGCACCGGCATCACCTCGCTGAGCGCGTTGAAAAACGAACAGTGGGTGTTGCCACAAACGAATATGGGTTACTACAGCGAACTTCTTACCACGTTACAGAATAATGGCATCAGCAGTGAAAACATCGTTAATACAGACTCCGTCGTTACGATTTATAATCTTGTTCTCAGTGCTGATTTCTTAACAGTAATTCCCTGCGATATGACCACACCGTTTGGCTCAAACCAGTTTATTACTATCCCGGTAGAAGAAACCTTACCCGTCGCGCGTTATGCCGCCGTATGGTCGAAAAATTATCGAATTAAAAAAGCAGCATCTATTTTGGTGGAATTAGCCAAAGAATATTCATCATATAATTGTCGGAGACGAAGGCAATTAATTGAAATTGATTAAAGATTGAATTTGTTTTAACACGAAATCAACGCCATCTGTCTATATCTGACAATGGTCACGGCTATCTATTTACTTTAATACCCTAGTAAGAGGTTCTAATGCACATTACATACGATCTCCCAGTTGCAATTGAAGATATCCTCGAAGCGAAAAAAAGACTGGCGGGGAAAATTTATAAAACGGGAATGCCTCGCTCTAACTATTTTAGTGAACGTTGCAAAGGGGAAATTTTCCTCAAGTTTGAAAACATGCAGCGTACCGGTTCATTTAAAATCCGTGGCGCGTTTAACAAGCTCAGTTCATTAACCGAAGCTGAAAGATGTAAGGGTGTGGTGGCTTGCTCTGCAGGTAACCATGCGCAAGGCGTTTCTCTCTCCTGCGCTATGCTCGGAATCGACGGCAAAGTGGTGATGCCGAAAGGCGCGCCGAAGTCTAAAGTTGCTGCAACCTGTGATTATTCCGCAGAAGTTGTGCTGCATGGCGACAACTTCAACGACACCATCGCTAAGGTTAGCGAGATTGTGGAAACGGAAGGCCGTATCTTTATTCCGCCATATGATGACCCGAAAGTCATTGCAGGTCAGGGGACTATTGGTCTGGAAATTCTGGAAGATCTGTACGATGTCGATAACGTGATTGTGCCAATTGGCGGTGGCGGACTGATTGCTGGTATTGCGGTGGCAATTAAGTCTATTAACCCGACCATTAAAATTATTGGCGTGCAGTCTGAAAACGTTCACGGCATGGCGGCTTCTTTCCACGCTGGAGAAATAACCACGCACCGAACGACCGGCACCCTGGCGGATGGTTGTGACGTTTCCCGCCCGGGTACTTTAACGTATGAAATTGTTCGTGAGTTGGTGGATGACATTGTCCTGGTCAGCGAAGATGAAATTCGCAACAGCATGGTGGCATTAATTCAGCGAAATAAAGTTGTGACTGAAGGTGCCGGCGCGCTGGCATGCGCAGCATTATTAAGCGGGAAATTAGATAGCTATATCCAGAACAGAAAAACAGTCAGCATTATTTCTGGCGGTAATATCGACCTTTCTCGTGTATCTCAAATTACTGGTTTAGTTGACGCTTAATATACTTCGTTGAGGATAGGATATGAGTACTACTGATAGCATTGTATCCAGCCAGACAAAACAGTCGTCCTGGCGCAAATCGGACACCACCTGGACACTGGGTTTATTTGGTACAGCCATCGGCGCAGGGGTGCTGTTCTTCCCTATCCGCGCAGGTTTTGGCGGACTGATCCCCATTCTGATCATGCTGGTGCTGGCATACCCCATTGCCTTCTATTGCCACCGTGCGCTGGCACGCCTGTGTCTTTCCGGTTCTAATCCTTCCGGTAACATCACAGAAACGGTTGAAGAGCACTTTGGTAAAACGGGCGGCGTGGTTATCACGTTCCTCTACTTCTTTGCAATTTGTCCGCTGCTGTGGATTTATGGCGTCACCATTACCAACACCTTTATGACCTTCTGGGAAAACCAGTTGCAGATGCCCGCGTTAAACCGTGGCTTCGTGGCACTGTTCCTGCTGCTGCTGATGGCATTCGTCATCTGGTTCGGTAAAGATCTGATGGTTAAAGTGATGAGCTTCCTGGTATGGCCGTTTATTGCCAGCCTGGTGCTTATTTCTCTGTCTCTGATTCCTTACTGGAACTCTGCGGTTATCGATCAGGTTGATCTCAGCAATATCGCACTGACTGGCCATGACGGCATCCTGGTTACCGTGTGGCTGGGTATTTCCATCATGGTGTTCTCTTTCAACTTCTCACCTATCGTTTCTTCCTTCGTGGTGTCTAAACGCGAAGAGTATGAGAAAGATTTTGGTCGCGAGTTCACCGAGCAGAAATGTTCTAAAATCATCTCTCGCGCCAGTATGCTGATGGTTGCCGTGGTTATGTTCTTCGCCTTTAGCTGCCTGTTCACGCTGTCTCCGGCAAACATGGCGGATGCGAAAGCGCAAAACATTCCGGTACTTTCTTACCTGGCGAACCACTTCGCTTCACTGTCCGGTACGAAGTCCACCTTCGCGACCGTTCTGGAATACGGTGCTTCAATCATCGCACTGGTTGCTATCTTCAAATCTTTCTTCGGCCACTATCTGGGCACGCTGGAAGGACTGAACGGTCTGGTGCTGAAGTTTGGTTACAAAGGCGATAAAACAAAAGTTTCTGCCGGCAAACTTAATACCATCAGCATGATCTTCATCATGGGCTCCACTTGGGTTGTGGCTTACGCCAACCCGAACATCCTGGACCTGATTGAAGCAATGGGCGCGCCGATTATTGCCTCTCTGCTCTGCCTGCTGCCGATGTACGCCATCCGTAAAGCGCCATCACTGGCGAAATACCGTGGCCGTCTGGATAACGTGTTTGTTACCGCGATTGGTCTGCTGACCATCCTGAACATCGTCTACAAACTGTTTTAATCCTTAAGCTCAGGATGAGCGGAGTAGTGAAATGAATGAGTTTCCGGTAGTACTGGTTATTAACTGTGGTTCATCCTCCATTAAATTCTCAGTGCTGGATGCAGCAAACTGTGACGTTTTAATGGCGGGAATTGCAGACGGTATTAACTCTGAAAATGCGTTCATAGCAATTAATGGAGGAGAGCCAGCTAAGCTGGCTCACCACAGCTACGAAGACGCATTAAAAGCAATTGCCGTTGAACTGGAGAAACGTAATTTAATGGACAGCGTGGCCTTAATTGGCCACCGCATTGCCCACGGCGGAAATATCTTTACCGAATCAGCAATTATTACTGAGGAAGTTATCGACAATATTCGCCGGGTATCGCCTTTAGCGCCGTTACATAATTATGCGAACCTCAGTGGGATCGAGTCCGCTCAGCACCTTTTCCCAGGCGTGCAGCAGGTCGCGGTATTTGATACCAGCTTCCACCAGACGATGGCTCCTGAGGCCTATCTGTACGGTTTACCGTGGAAATATTTTGAGGAGTTGGGCGTTCGTCGTTACGGTTTCCACGGCACGTCGCACCGCTATGTTTCTCAGCGAGCGCATGAGCTTCTCGAGCTGCAACATGATGACTCAGGTCTGGTTGTGGCGCACCTGGGGAACGGCGCGTCAATCTGTGCGGTACGTAACGGACAGAGCGTTGATACCTCAATGGGCATGACGCCGCTGGAAGGGCTGATGATGGGCACACGCAGCGGCGACGTCGATTTCGGCGCGATGGCGTGGATTGCCAGCGAAACCAACCAGACGCTGAGCGACCTTGAGCGTGTAGTGAATAAAGAGTCCGGTTTACTGGGTATTTCCGGTTTGTCCTCTGACTTACGTACGTTAGAAAAAGCCTGGCACGAGGGACATGAGCGTGCGCAGTTGGCGATTAAAACGTTTGTGCATCGTATTGCACGTCATATCGCCGGACATGCCGCATCACTGCATCGTCTTGATGGGATTATTTTCACCGGTGGAATAGGTGAGAACTCGGTATTAATTCGTCGTCTGGTTATTGAACACCTCGCCGTTTTAGGGGTGAATATCGATAGCGAGATGAATAGCCTGCCAAATTCCCATGGCGAAAGAATTATCTCTAATAAAGATGCTCGTGTTATTTGTGCGGTAATTCCCACAAATGAAGAGAAAATGATTGCGCGTGATGCCATTGCGTTAGGCAAAATTAATACACCAGTAGAATTTGCATAATTAATTTTCAGCAGAGAGATTATTTTTCATGAAGGTAAATATCGATACCAGCGATATGCTGTATGCCGAAGCCTGGAATGGCTTTAAAGGTACGGACTGGAAAGAAGAAATTAATGTCCGTGATTTTATTCAGCACAACTATACGCCTTATGAAGGGGATGAATCTTTCCTCGCCGAAGCTACGCCTGCGACCACTGCGTTGTGGGAAAAAGTCATGGCGGGCATCCGTATTGAAAACTCGACGCACGCGCCGGTTGATTTCGATACCAATATTGCCACCACGATAACCGCTCATGATGCGGGTTATATTGAACAAGAACTGGAAAAAATCGTCGGTTTGCAAACGGATAAGCCGCTCAAGCGTGCTCTGCATCCGTTTGGCGGCATCAACATGATCAAAAGCTCTTTTGATGCTTATGGTCGTGAGATGGATGCTGATTTTGAATACCAGTTTACTGAACTGCGTAAAACCCATAACCAGGGCGTATTCGACGCCTACTCTCCGGATATGCTGCGCTGCCGTAAATCCGGCGTGCTGACCGGCCTGCCGGATGGTTACGGTCGTGGTCGTATCATCGGTGATTATCGCCGCGTCGCGCTGTACGGTATCCGCTACCTGGTGCGCGAGCGTGAACTGCAGTTTGCCGATCTCCAGTCTAACCTGGAGTGGGGCCAGAATCTTGAAGCCACGATTCGTCTGCGCGAAGAACTGTCTGAGCACCGCCGCGCTCTGCTGCAAATGCAGGAAATGGCGGCGAAATACGGCTGCGATATCTCCCGTCCGGCGCGTAATGCGCAGGAAGCGGTGCAGTGGGTGTACTTTGCTTACCTGGCTGCGGTGAAATCGCAGAACGGCGGCGCTATGTCGCTGGGCCGTACCGCATCGTTCCTCGACATCTACATTGAGCGCGATTTCAAAGCGGGTATCTTAAACGAGCAGCAGGCGCAGGAGCTGATCGACCACTTCATTATGAAGATCCGTATGGTGCGCTTCCTGCGTACGCCGGAATTCGACACGTTGTTCTCAGGCGACCCTATCTGGGCGACCGAAGTTATCGGCGGCATGGGGCTGGATGGCCGCACGCTGGTGACGAAAAACTCGTTCCGTTACCTGCATACGCTGCACACCATGGGCCCGGCGCCTGAGCCGAACCTGACTGTACTGTGGTCTGAGCAGCTACCGATTGCCTTCAAAAAGTACGCCGCCCAGGTGTCTATCATCACTTCATCTTTGCAGTATGAAAACGACGATTTGATGCGCGCCGACTTTGACAGCGATGACTATGCCATTGCCTGCTGCGTCAGCCCGATGGTTATCGGCAAACAAATGCAGTTCTTCGGTGCGCGTGCAAACCTCGCCAAAACGTTGCTGTACGCAATCAACGGCGGCGTGGATGAGAAACTGAAAATCCAGGTCGGCCCGAAAACGGCGCCGCTGATGGATGACGTGCTGGACTACGACACGGTGATGGAGAGCCTGGACCACTTTATGGACTGGCTGGCCGTGCAGTACATCAGCGCGCTGAACATCATCCACTACATGCACGACAAGTACAGCTACGAAGCTTCGCTGATGGCGCTGCACGATCGTGATGTCTATCGCACGATGGCCTGTGGTATGGCGGGTCTGTCCGTGGCGGCGGATTCTCTGTCGGCTATCAAATATGCTCGCGTGAAACCGATTCGCGATGAAAATGGTCTGGCCGTTGATTTCGAAATCGAAGGCGACTATCCGCAATACGGCAACAACGACGAGCGCGTAGACAGTATTGCCTGCGACCTGGTCGAACGCTTTATGAAGAAAATTAAGGTGTTGCCAACCTACCGTAACGCGGTGCCAACGCAGTCTATTCTGACCATCACCTCCAACGTGGTGTACGGACAGAAAACCGGTAACACGCCGGACGGACGTCGCGCTGGTACGCCGTTTGCGCCAGGGGCTAACCCGATGCACGGCCGCGATCGTAAAGGTGCGGTGGCGTCGTTAACGTCGGTCGCCAAACTGCCGTTCACCTATGCCAAAGACGGTATCTCGTACACCTTCTCCATTGTGCCGGCTGCACTGGGCAAAGAGGATGGGGTGCGTAAAACCAACCTGGTCGGTCTGCTGGACGGTTACTTCCACCATGAAGCGCATGTGGAAGGCGGGCAGCATCTGAACGTTAACGTTATGAACCGTGAAATGTTGATGGATGCCATTGAGCACCCGGAAAACTATCCGAACCTGACGATCCGCGTGTCTGGCTATGCGGTGCGCTTCAACGCGCTGACCCGCGAACAGCAGCAGGATGTTATTTCACGTACTTTCACCCAGGCGCTCTGACGCCGGAGGGACTATGAGAAAAGTTATTGCAACCGAATGTGCGCCAGGGGCCATCGGGCCTTACGTACAGGGTGTGGATCTGGGCAGTATGGTGTTGACGTCAGGTCAAATCCCGGTATGTCCACAGACCGGTGAAGTGGCAGAAAACGTGGCCGATCAGGCGCGTCAAAGCCTGGAAAACGTGAAAGCGATCGTCGAGTCCGCAGGTTTGAAAGTGAGCGATATCGTGAAGACGACCGTTTTCGTATCCGACCTGAACGATTTCGCCACCATTAACCAGGTGTACCAGCAGTTCTTTGATGAGCATAAGGCAATTTACCCTACGCGCAGTTGCGTACAGGTCGCCCGCTTACCCAAGGATGTGAAGCTCGAGATTGAAGCCATCGCCGTACGTGGCGACACGCTGTAATCCCTTGCGGGGCGATCGCAGGATCACCCCGATCCTTAATGAGTGTGAAACCTGGTCTTCACTGAACGGCAATCCGAGGGTGTGGATATGATTAGCGCATTCGATATTTTTAAGATTGGCATTGGACCTTCCAGCTCCCATACCGTGGGGCCAATGAACGCTGGTAAAAGCTTTATCGATCTGTTGGTCAGCAGCGGAGAACTTCCCAGAACCACGCATATTGTGGTCGATCTTTACGGCTCGCTCTCCCTGACCGGAAAAGGTCATGCGACAGATGTCGCCATCATAATGGGACTGGCCGGAAACAGTCCGCAAAACGTTAATATAGATTCAATCGCTGGCTTTATTCAGGAAGTGGCCCGTACCGGACGTTTACCGGTTGCAGAGGGCACGCATGTTGTCGATTTCACTCCAGATAAAAATATTCTCTTTCATAGCGAAACGCTGCCGCGCCATGAAAATGGCATGCGTATTACCGCGTGGAACGGCACCGAGACGCTGCTAAGTAAAACCTATTACTCCGTCGGCGGTGGTTTTATCGTTGAAGAGGAGCAATTTGGTCAGGCGCATGATGTTGAAGCACACGTGCCCTACAATTTTCATTCCGCCAGCGAACTGCTGAAACTGTGTGAGCGCAACGGGCTGTCTGTTTCCGGCCTGATGATGCAAAACGAACTGGCGATGCGCAGCAAAGAAGAAATCGATGCTGGCTTTGCCGCCATCTGGGACGTCATGCACGCCGGGATCGAGCGCGGTATGAACACCGAAGGCGTCCTGCCGGGCCCGCTTAACGTTCCGCGTCGCGCCGTGGCATTACGTCGGTTGCTGGTTTCCAGTGATAATTTGTCCAGCGACCCGATGAACGTGATTGACTGGATCAACATGTTCGCGCTGGCCGTGAGCGAAGAAAACGCCGCCGGTTGCCGGGTTGTCACGGCACCGACCAACGGCGCATGTGGGATTATCCCTGCTGTCCTGGCCTATTACGACAAGTTCCGTCGTCCGGTGAATGCGAACTCCATTGCTCGTTATTTGCTGGCCGCGGGGGCGATAGGCGCGCTGTATAAGATGAACGCCTCTATTTCTGGTGCTGAGGTGGGCTGTCAGGGTGAGATTGGCGTGGCCTGTTCAATGGCGGCAGCCGGGCTGACAGAGTTGCTTGGCGGTAGCCCGTCACAGGTTTGTATTGCGGCTGAAATCGCCATGGAGCATAACCTGGGGCTGACCTGCGACCCGGTCGCCGGACAGGTGCAAATACCGTGCATTGAGCGTAATGCGATCAACGCGGTAAAAGCCGTCAACGCCGCGCGTATGGCGCTACGTCGGACGTCAGAGCCACGCGTGTCGCTCGATAAGGTGATCGAGACCATGTATGAAACAGGCAAAGATATGAACGACAAATACCGTGAAACGTCGCGCGGTGGCCTGGCGATTAAGGTGGTTTGTACCTGAGGTTAAAAGCCGAGCCTGATGGCACCCAGCTTTCAGGCCTACGGTTTGCGCGCGTTTGTAGGCCGGATAAGGCGCAAGCGCCGCCATCCGGCCATGAATGAATTAATCAACATAGCAGAATAAAAAGGTGCACTTTAGTGCACCTTTTTTGTTGTGATCGGCTTCAAAATTAGAAATTAAATTCTTTATGTGAGTTTAAAAGAGAAATTATTTCTTAACTTTTAGAAATTACAGGGGTTTGTTTGTGAAGTTTTTCTCTGACCCTGCGCGTATGATTTCCTCATTACTCCAATAGCTCGCCTGCACCTTAGTACTGCGTATCGCATTGAGGCAGTACGAAAAAATATAAAAACCTCTACCTACACATTGAGCGGGAAATTATGGAAACAACAACAAATAACAGCGTAATACTCGACGCGTCTGCTCCGGCTCGCCGGGCGGGAATGACCGAAAGTGAATGGCGCGAAGCCATTAAATTCGACAGCACGGACACCGGCTGGGTCATTATGAGTATCGGTATGGCAATTGGCGCGGGGATTGTTTTTCTTCCTGTCCAGGTAGGGCTGATGGGGCTGTGGGTGTTCTTGCTCTCCTCTATCATCGGCTACCCAGCCATGTATCTGTTCCAGCGGCTGTTTATTAATACGCTGGCTGAGTCCCCAGAGTGTAAAGACTATCCGAGCGTAATCAGCGGCTATCTGGGTAAGAACTGGGGCATCCTGTTAGGTGCGTTGTATTTTGTGATGCTGGTTATCTGGATGTTTGTTTATTCCACCGCCATTACCAACGATAGCGCCTCCTACCTGCACACTTTTGGCGTTACTGAAGGTTTGCTGTCCGACAGCCCGTTTTATGGCCTGGTGCTGATTTGCATCCTGGTTGCCCTCTCGTCACGCGGTGAACAAATGCTGTTTAAAATCTCCACCGGCATGGTACTGACCAAGCTACTGGTGGTTGCTGCGCTTGGCGTATCAATGGTGGGAATGTGGCATTTGCATAACGCAGGTTCACTGCCGCCGATGGCGTTACTGATCAAAAACGCGATCATCACGCTGCCGTTCACGCTGACCTCGATTCTGTTTATTCAGACCTTAAGCCCGATGGTTATCTCATACCGTTCTCGCAATAAATCCATTGAAGTGGCGCGCCATAAAGCCCTGCGTGCTATGAACATTGCGTTCGGTATCCTGTTTGTTACCGTCTTTTTCTACGCCGTTTCCTTCACGCTGGCGATGGGCCATGACGAAGCGGTTAAAGCCTACGAGCAGAACATTTCCGCTCTGGCGATTGCCGCGCAGTTTATCAACGGTGCGGGTGCGGGCTGGGTGAAAATTGTTAGCGTTATTCTGAACATTTTCGCCGTTATGACCGCTTTCTTCGGCGTTTACTTAGGTTTCCGTGAAGCCACTCAGGGGATCGTGATGAACATTCTGCGTCGTAAAATGCCAGCAGAGAAAATCAATGAGACCCTGGTTCAGCGCGGCATTATGGTTTTCGCCATCCTGTTGGCGTGGAGCGCAATTGTGCTGAATGCACCGGTACTGAGCTTCACCTCTATTTGTAGCCCTATTTTCGGCATGGTGGGTTGTCTGATCCCGGCCTGGCTGGTTTACAAAGTTCCTGCACTGCACAAATACAAAGGCGCTTCCCTGTATCTGATTATTATCACGGGCCTGCTGCTGTGCATTTCTCCGTTCCTGGCATTTTCCTGAGATATCTGAGCAAAGGTTGTTGTTATGTTTGAGACTACATTGAATCCATTATGGGATAGTTTTATCCGCGCGGTGCAGGAAGAAGTTAAGCCTGCGCTGGGTTGTACGGAACCTATCTCTCTGGCTCTGGCGGCAGCGGTCGCAGCCGCTGAGCTGGGCGGCGCGGTTGAACGCATTGATGCGTGGGTCTCACCGAACCTGATGAAAAACGGCATGGGCGTTACCGTGCCGGGTACCGGAATGGTCGGGTTGCCTGTCGCGGCAGCGCTGGGTGCGCTGGGTGGAAATGCCCGCGCCGGTTTAGAGGTACTGAAAGACGCGTCGCCACAAGCGATCGCCGATGCGAAAGCGATGCTGACCGCAGGGAAGGTTGCTGTGATGCTGCAGGAGCCTTGCGAGGACATCCTCTTTTCCCGCGCGAAGGTTTACGGCGCTGAAGGATGGGCGTGCGTAACGATTGTGGGCGGTCATACCAACATTGTGCGCATCGAGACCAATAAAGGCGTGGTGTTCACCACAGAACAGAACGCTGAGGAAGAGGAGCAGGAGTCACCGCTGGCGGTACTGTCTCACACGTCGTTGGAAGAGATTCTGGCGTTCGTGAACGCGGTACCGTTTGAGTCAATCCGCTTCATTCTCGATGCGGCAAAACTGAACGGTGCACTGTCTCAGGAAGGGCTGCGCGGTAACTGGGGCTTGCACATCGGAACCACGCTTGAGAAGCAATGTGCGCGTGGCCTGCTGGCGAACGATCTCTCCACCTCTATTCTGATCCGTACCAGCGCGGCATCGGATGCGCGAATGGGCGGGGCGACGCTGCCGGCCATGAGCAACTCCGGCTCCGGTAATCAGGGGATTACCGCTACCGTTCCGGTCATGGTGGTGGCCGAGCACTTTGGCGCGGATGAAGAGAAACTGGCGCGTGCGCTGATGTTGTCTCACCTGAGTGCTATCTACATCCATCATCAGCTCCCGCGTTTGTCTGCACTGTGTGCGGCAACCACGGCGGCGATGGGCGCCGCGGCGGGGATGGCATGGATCGTTGATGGTCGCTACAACACTATCGCAATGGCGATCAGCAGCATGATTGGCGACGTAAGCGGGATGATTTGTGATGGCGCTTCGAACAGCTGTGCGATGAAAGTCTCAACCAGTGCATCTGCGGCGTGGAAAGCGGTGCTGATGGCGCTGGATGATACCGCTGTAACCGGCAATGAAGGGATTGTGGCGCATAACGTGGAGCAATCTATCAGTAACCTGTGCGCGCTGGCGTGTCGTTCTATGCAGGAAACCGACAAGCAGATCATTGAGATCATGGCCAGTAAAGCGCATTAATCTGTAGGCCGGGTAAGGCGCAGCCGCTACCCGGCATCAGCCTGAGCCGCCTTTTCAGGCGGCTTCTTCGTCTTCCAGCCGTAGCTCGGCATCGGCCACAATCGCTTCCAGCTCCGTCAGCATTTCTTCATAACCGAAGGTAACCGTTTCCTGCTTTTTAGGCTCAGTCTGCGGCTGGCGTTTTTTTGATGATTTCTTGCTCAATAGTCGTACTCCGTTGTTTTCCCTGACTATACGGGCAAATCTATCAGCAAAGCGCGCAGCGGGGTATCAGCGACTAACGTTATGTTAGTTTCGTCACGAATAAATGCGCCATCGCCGCAGGTGAGCGCTTCTTTTTCGGCGCCAGATGTTACCGCATGGAATCTGCCGTGAATCGACTGTAAGTAAGCCCGCGGCCCATGTAACTGAAAACTCAGAGATTCACCCTGTTGCAGTTCAACGTGGTGCACCCATACCTGTTGGCGTAGATGCAGGCTGCCTTGTTCACCGTCTGGCGAGGCCAGCAGCTGATGCTTACCGGCGCTCAACGTGGCTTTCTGTACGCAGGCGTTTTCGCGCTGCGGACAGGCGTCCAGCCAGAGCTGCATTCTGGTTAATGGTTTATCTTTGCTGATATTGTGTTCGCTGTAGCTGATTCCTGGCTGTGTCGCGAGTAGTAAAACTTCTCCCGCTTTGGCCTGAATATGGTTGCCTTCGCTGTCGCGGTACTCCGCTTCCCCTTCGAGGATCAGATTGACGATATCCACCTTCGGATAGGTCCGTGGCTGGAAAGAGGCCCCCGGTGCCAGAACTTCCTGGTTCAGAACACGCAGCGAGGCATAACCCAGCAGTTTAGGATCAAAATAGTGTCCAAAGGAGAAGGTATAACGGGCCTGCAGCCAGCCGTAGTCTGCTTGCCCGCATTGTTTGGCTGTACGGGTAGTAATCATAGTTCTTGACCTCTCTTTACTTCCTTTTATGTTAAATGGCTAGACGCTGCATTGTTAGCCAGATATTCTGCCCGGTATGTTCAAATTTCCTGAATGAGAACGAGATGGCCAAAGAAAGGGCTTTAACGCTTGAAGCGTTACGCGTCATGGACGCAATAGACCGACGCGGCAGCTTTGCCGCAGCGGCGGACGAACTGGGGCGTGTTCCTTCTGCGCTCAGCTATACCATGCAGAAGCTGGAGGAGGAGCTGGACGTGGTGCTGTTTGACCGTTCAGGTCATCGCACAAAATTCACCAACGTCGGGCGTATGCTGCTGGAGCGTGGGCGTGTACTGCTGGAAGCTGCGGATAAACTGACCACCGATGCCGAAGCATTGGCTCGCGGTTGGGAAACGCATCTGACCATCGTCACCGAAGCGCTGGTGCCGACGGCGGCATTTTTCCCGTTGATTGACAGGCTTGCCGGGAAGGCCAATACCCAGCTTTCCGTTATTACCGAAGTTCTGGCCGGGGCGTGGGAGCGTCTGGAGCAGGGGCGGGCGGATATCGTGATTGCGCCGGATATGCATTTTCGCTCATCCTCAGAAATCAACTCGCGTAAGCTGTACTCGCTGATGAACGTCTATGTAGCGGCCCCGGAGCATCCCATCCATCAGGAGCCGGAACCGTTATCGGAAGTCACCCGCGTGAAATACCGCGGGATCGCGGTGGCGGATACCGCCCGTGAACGTCCGGTGCTGACCGTCCAACTGCTGGATAAACAGCCGCGTCTTACGGTGAGTACGATAGAAGATAAACGCCAGGCGCTGTTGGCCGGTCTTGGCGTGGCGACGATGCCGTACCCGCTGGTGGAAGAGGATATTGCGGCTGGTCGGCTGCGGGTAGTTAGCCCGGAATCGACAAGCGAAATTGATATTATTATGGCCTGGCGTCGGGACAGCATGGGCGAGGCGAAATCCTGGTGTCTGCGAGAAATCCCCAAGCTGTTTGCAGGTAAATAGCTGGACTGTTACGCCGGATGTGGTGCTAAGCACCTTATCCGGCCTGGAAGACGGAGTATGTTGTAGGCCTGATAAGCGTAGCACCATCAGGCATCTACATATGCTACGTCAGGATAACTGTTTGGGATCGGGCCCAAAGCGGTTACTCCCCTGAGTCCCGTTTTGACAGTTGAAAATGATGATCACCAACCAGCCTACGATCGGGATCAGCAGCACCAGCAGCCACCAGGCTGAACGATCGGTGTCATGCAAACGCCGGAACTGCACTGCCCACCAGGGGATAAATACCAGAACCCCATAAATCGTCGTTAATATACCTTCTCCCCCGGCGCGCTCCCAGCCAAGCATTCTGTCCAGAATACCCAGCACGAACGTGAAGATGATGTTGACCAACACAAACATCCAGTATTCTTTACGACGCGCGCGGCCACCAAAACCAAAGTAGTTCTTTAATACGTTTAAATACCAATCCATTTTTGCCTCGTTCTGCATTCAATTACTTGTTTTTAAAGCAATCAAATTAAGAATAGCCGTGAATGAAATGATGGTAAATATTTGTGGTGTTAATTATTTGGCCCCCAGATGAGGGCCAGTGTAAATCATGCGAAACGCTCGTCACGCCCATGAGGTTCGCTTAGATCCTGCCACGGCCCAACAGAAATAATACCAGTCGGGTTAATGGTTTTGTGGCTACGGAAGTAGTGATTGCGGATGTGATCGAAATTGACGGTTTCCGCAATACCTGGCATCTGGTAGATATCGCGCAGGAAACCGTACAGGTTCAGATAGTCGCTAATCCGGTGTTTGTCGCATTTGAAGTGGGTTACATACACGGGATCAAAACGCACCAGCGTGGTCCACAGGCGAATATCGGCCTCGGTTAACTGGTTGCCGGTCAGGTAGCGATGTTGTCCAAGGATTTGTTCCAGTCTCGCCAGCGATTGGAAGACTTTTTCCACTGCGTCGTCGTAGGCTTCCTGACTGGTGGCAAATCCGGCTTTATACACGCCGTTATTGACGTTGTCATAAATCCAGCCGTTCAGCTCATCGATTTTGCTTTGCAAGGCTGGTGGATAGTAATCCCCGGCTTTTGCGCCCAGCGCATCAAACGCAGTATTAAACATGCGGATGATTTCTGCAGATTCATTGCTGACAATGGTGTGGTTCTTTTTATCCCACAGCACCGGAACGGTCACCCGTCCGCTGTAGTGAGGATTGGCGTGTAAATAGAGCTGATAAAGAAAGTCGTGCTGATACAGGGTATCACCGGTTGCCGCCGGGAAGTTATCGTCAAAGGTCCAGCCGTTTTCCAGCATCAACGGATGTACTACGGAAACGGAAATGAACGGTTCCAGCCCTTTAAGTTTTCGCAAAATCAGCGTGCGATGCGCCCACGGACAGGCCAGCGAAACGTACAGATGATAGCGATCTTTTTCGGCAGCAAAGCCAGCCTCACCGGTTGAGCCAGGCGCGCCATCCGCGGTGAGCCAGTTACGGAAAGCCGATGCAGAACGTTGAAATTTTCCCCCGGTTGATTTGGTATCGTACCAGGTGTCATGCCAGACGCCGTCAATCAGTTGTCCCATGATTTTCGCCTCCTCAGATAGCAAAAGCGAGGAGATATCTCCTCGCTTTTTGATGTGTTCAGTATAGTTTGCTTACCACTTTTTATTCAGTACACGGTCGATGCTAAAGGCGCCCGGACCGGTGATAGCCAGCAGCAGGAAACCGCCTGCGATAGTCAGGTTTTTCATGAACATCAGAGAGTTCACACCTTCCGCAAAGTTGCTGTGGAAGAGGAACGCCGTCAGCAGCGTGAAGCCTGCGGTGAACAGTGCGGTCGTACGGGTCAGGAAACCGAACAGAATTGCCAGACCGCCGCCAAACTCAAGCAGAATCACCAGCGGTAGCATAAATCCTGGGACGCCCATGGCTTCCATGTACTGTTGGGTACCCGCATATCCGGTGATTTTTCCCCAACCTGCGGAAATAAACAGGATTGGCATCAGAATGCGCGCTACCAGTACACCAACATCTTCTAATTTCTTCATCATACTCTCCAGGAAACCACTCAGGCGGCTTATTGTGTTTTTTTGTGCATCGGCGCTGCAGAGCGCGTCGTTGCTGTCGATGGAGAGAATCATAAACGTGCTTAGTGACAATTGTTAGCAAGGAAAACTGTCAATATTTTTCAAAAATTTTGAGGTTAGGGGGGGAAGAGGGGTTTTAGCCACGCAGTTGCTGCTGTCTGATGGTGGATTTAACCAGACGCCAGATGCTCCAGACGCTAAAACCGCGTTTGGCCCAGCGTACCAGCAGATTTGGGTTACGAATGGTGCGAACCGCCATAATGCTGCTCCCGACTAACACCCAGCCACGCAGGTTCAACAGCGTTTTCCAGCCACGATCGTAAACTTCGGTGGCTTCCAGCCAGTCGCGGCGAGTGGCAGACAGATCCAGCCGTTGCTGCTGGATCTGTCCAAGCAGTTGCGCCTTACGTTGTTGACGTTCGACTTTACTGCTCATTATGCATCATCCTCCAGGGCACGCCTGTCGTTAGCGAGCTCATTGCGCGTATGGCGCAGCAGCGTTGTTTTACGTGCCTTACGCAGCGTCCATAGCCCGCCGATAAGCGCTAAAAGCAACAGCACAACGGTGGTGGCAATCATGGCGTTCAGACGATATTGTGGATCTATAGCCCAGATGATAAGCACCATCAGGCTCATCAGTCCAAACGCCGCGAACAGCATGGTAAGCCCAAGCATCAGCAGGATCTGGATGAGATTGGATTTTTCCTCTTCCAGCTCAACGACGGCCAGCCGCAGCCGCGTCTCTACGATCTCAACGAGAATCGTCAGGATCCGCTGTCCAATACCCAGTACGCCTTTGCCTGGACCTTGTGCGTGTTGAGAATCTGCCATTGTTAACGGCGCGACAGCAGTACACCAAGCACCACACCGACTGCAGCGCCAATGCCGACGCCTGTCCATGGGTTTTCGCGCACGTAGTTATCGGCTTTAGCCGCTGCCTCACGGGTCTGTTTGGCAATCACATCGCTGGTTTCGCTCAGGCGATGGCGGCTCTCGCGCAAAGCGTGTTCGGCTTTGCTGCGAATTTTACTCATCTCTTCCTTCGACTTATCGCCAGAGGAGCTAAGTACTTCTTCAAGCGTATCCGCAAGAGATTTCAGCTCAGCGCGCAGGTTTTCCGTAGCATTATCTTTCGACATAGTTTTCTCCAGTTGAGTGGCTAGTTACCGTACTTAGTAATCGCGGGTCTCGAGTTCTTTCAGCTCTTTCTGAGCTTCAGCAAGCTTGTGCTCGCGCTTTGCTATCTTATCCGCATCGCCTTTTTGCTTCGCCTCGGCCAAATCACGTTGACGCTCGGCTATCTCGTCTTTCTGCTCAGCAATTTTTTTCTGATGGTCGGCGCGCAGTTTGCTGTCAGTACAGTTAGCCCTAACTTCGCTGAGTGCTTTGTTCAGGCCATTGATGCGGTTTTGATTGTTGTGCTTTTCGGCATAGCTAATCTCCCGCTGAATATCCTGTTCTTTTTCCTGACAGAGGGTGGAGGCGTAACTGCCGGCACTGAGAGCGAAAAGACTAATTGCTAAAGCGATGCGGTATTTCATTCTTGAACCTTCCATTGTGATTCGACCTGGTGGCTAAGGCCGATGCTCCAGAGTAATAAAGCGTTGAGTCATAAACCCAGTTTATTAATCATAGGCGTTAAATGATGAAATCACCAAAGTGAGTGATCTAATTCAGAATCCTGGAGATTAACCAAAACGGTGCGGGGTATCACGTAAGCGGGATAACCACTGTACCGCCTGATTATCATCATCCTGCTGGGCAATAACGAAACCATGCGGTAACGTTCGGTCCAGCACGACCTTTGCGGCTGCGCTCTGCGCGCTGGAATCAAAGGTGATTAGCAGCGCGTCATTTTGCGGAGTAATGCTTTTAAAGCGAATACCGTTGGCGTCCAGGTGATGCCAGATAGAGAAGCCATCAGGCATGGTGGCTCCCTGATTTACTGCACGAATGGCAAGCGTTGACTCCTGCTGGCGGATGACCGACCAGGTCAGGAGCAGCGCGCCAATAAAAAGCATAAAGGTAGTGGTCCAGGCAAGTCGTCGGAGCGTTATGCGTGATTTCAGCATAATTTACCCTCGGTTCCCGTATTTCTTTTTCCAAAGCACAACCAGTGAACCTGCCAGACCAAACACCAGTAACACCACGGGAAGCAGCATCAGGCAAGACATCAGCTGATCTTCATATTTGAGAAACACTGGCGTTTTGCCCAGCAGATAGCCAAGCGTTGTGAGAATCAGAACCCAAAGCAGTCCGCTCATCCAGTTAAAGAACTGAAAGCGCGCATTGTTCAGGCCGGACAATCCTGCGATGGTCGGCAGTAGTGTTCTGACAAACGCGATAAAGCGACCGACCAGCAGCGCAGACAAGCCATGCTTATGGAACAGATGATGCGCACGCTGATGATAATGCGCTGGTAGATGGGACAGCCAGTTTTGTACGGTGCGGGTATTTCCCAGCCATCGCCCCTGGATATAGCTGAGCCAGCAACCGAGGCTGGCTGCGGTGGTAAGCAGCAGTACTGTTTGCGGGAAACCCATCGCGCCTTTGGCGATAAGTACGCCGACCAGTACCAGAAGACTGTCGCCAGGTAAAAAGGCTGCTGGCAGCAGTCCGTTTTCCAGAAACAAAATGGTAAATAGTACGAAATAGAGCATGCCAATCATGGAAGGATTGGCCAGCGTTTCAAAATCCTGAGCCCATAAAGCATTCAGTAATTGAGTCAGTAGTTCCATTCAATATTCCTGGAGAATCGGTTGTCGTCATGCCGGTTTTCTGGAGTTTGTAACGCCGCAATTTAATTGGTGTTTTTTACATGGATCGCGGTCTGACACAAATTCACGGCCTGAACTATTCCCTGTAAAGTTGTGAAGTAAGCAAGCTCTCAAACACAAAAATTCAAATAACAACTAATTGTAACAAAGGTCAACGTTGTCCGTTATAGAAATTACGGTTGTTGAACTGTGATTTTGCTTATCGCAATGGAGGGAGGCGAGAGGATTTACACAGGCTGACACTTTATACCTAACGCTTACCAAGCGTCAGAAACAGGCGCTTTGTCGCGCCTGCATCGCTAAGATTGTTTATTTTGCGCCGTTAGCCGCCGTATCGAGATGAACAACGGGATTTTCAGTAAAAAGATAACGGTCAGCATTGAACTCAAAATCATCGCTGGTTTCGTTAAACAGCATCTGTTTGGTGTTCTCAAGGTGCTGCCACATTGCCAGCTTGGCGGCATGGGGATCTTTGCGAATCAGCGCCCGCAGGATCTGGTCATGGTCGTCACACCAGTTATCTACCGTACGCAGGTCGATGTGGTCGTGTAGTTTCTTCCAGTAGGGGTTGTGAATACGTTGAGTCCACATTTTTTCAACAATCGCGGCCAGAGCGGAGTTCTGCGTTGCCAGCGCGACCTGCACATGGAACTGGAGATCCCACTCGGAGTCACGAAAGCTTTTTTCGTTACGCGACTTCTCCTGAATTTCCATCAGCTTCATGATGTCCTGTTTGGTCACCTGAGTGGCGGCAAACTCGGCAATGTTGCTCTCAATCAACTGGCGAGCCTGGAGCAGCTCAAAAGGACCGTAGCTGGCGAACTCCAGATTTTCATCTGGCGCGACATAATGTTTAGGTTGGTTCGAAATGACGTGGATCCCCGATCCTTTACGCACTTCAACGTAGCCCTCAACCTCGAGCATGATGATCGCTTCACGAACCACGGTGCGGCTGACATTTTTTTCATCGGCGATAAAGCGCTCGGCGGGGAGTTTATCACCCACCAGGTAGACGCCCTGCTCAATGCGTTCTTTCAGATCAGCGGCAAGTTGTTGGTACAAACGTCGTGGTTCGGTGATTTCCATATGCGCTCCAGGCATGATACGGCAGACTATATTTGTTATACCACTTTTGCGAATACGGCTCCACTCGCGGCGACAAAAAAGCCGCCAGATAACTGGCGGCTTCACATTATATACCCTTGATGAATAACATCGGGTTAATTTTGCGTCGCGGGATCGCCGGTTTGTGAACCCGAATCTACCTCGCTGGCCGATTTGTTCTGCAATACCGTCCAGATGACTAACGCGCCGAGTAGGTCGAATACCGCCAGTACGGCGAACAGCGGGCTAAAGCCGATGGTGTCAGCCAGCGCGCCAACGACCAGTGCAAACAGCGTACTTGCAAGCCAGGCGGACATACCGGTCAGACCGTTTGCGGTTGCCACTTCATTACGACCAAATACGTCAGAAGAGAGCGTAATCAGGGCACCAGAAAGCGCCTGGTGAGCAAAGCCGCCGATGCACAGCAGAGCGATAGCAATGTACGGACTGGTGAACAGGCCGATCATCCCTGGGCCAATCATCAGCAATGCGCCCATGGTGACGACCATTTTACGCGAAACGATCAGGTTAACCCCGAACCAGCGCTGGAACAGCGGCGGTAAATAACCCCCTACGATACAACCCAGGTCAGCAAACAGCATTGGCATCCAGGCAAACATCGCAATTTCTTTCAGGTTAAAGCCGTAGACTTTAAACATGAACAGCGGGATCCAGGCGTTGAAAGTACCCCAGGCCGGCTCTGCCAGGAAACGCGGCAGCGCGATACCCCAGAACTGACGGTTACGCAGGATCTGACCGAGGGACATTTTCTTCGCGGTACTGTTTTTATGCTGTGATTCCTGACCATTCAGAATGTAATCACGTTCTTCATCAGACAGTTTTTTCTGGTCGCGTGGGTGTTTGTAGAACACCAGCCAGGACATCGCCCAAATGAAGCTCAGCGCACCGGAAATAATGAATGCCATCTGCCAGCTGTGCATGACGATAGCCCAGACGACCAGCGGCGGAGCAATCATCGCGCCGATAGAAGAACCCACGTTAAAGTAACCTACGGCAATTGAACGCTCTTTAGCCGGGAACCATTCGGAGCTGGCTTTCAGACCTGCGGGGATCATCGCGGCTTCAGCGGCACCTACCGCGCCACGCGCCAGCGCCAGTCCACCCCAACTGCCAGCCAATGCGGTCGCGCCGCAGAAGACGGCCCACAGAACGGCGAACATCGCGTAACCAATTTTAGTGCCGAGCACATCGAGCACATAGCCGGCAACGGGTTGCATTACGGTGTAAGCAGCAGAATACGCTGCGATGATATAGGAATACTGTTGAGTGGAGATGTGTAACTCTTCCATCAGAGTTGGCGCAGCTGCCGCCACAGTGTTACGTGTCAGGTAACCCAGCACGGTGCCAAGCGTCACCAGTGCGATCATGTACCAACGTAACCCTTTAATTTTACGCATGTAAAACCTCATCGTTTTGTTATTTCCGCGAACGAGCGGTCATCTTCCAGTTCAGGGAGGAGGATGTTCTTTTACGAGGGGGTAACCGAAAAAAAAGCCGGCACTCCCCGAACTTTGCCATGTCAATAATTGTGCTAATTCGGTTTCCGTACCGGTCAATCCGATGGTGATACATCGGTAATTTGCATTCCGTCGGCTTATGTATCGCGACGGCCAAAAGATAACTTGTCATACAGCTTTAAAAGGTGAGTGCCATCACAAAAGTGTGAATCTTCGTGTGGTCATTATTTCGATTCAGCAAAGCCAGTACTGGCGCGGCTTGACGCGTAATTTACCTCTTTGAGAGTAATTTTTTTGTCACCATTTGTTGATCTAACTCACGAAAATATCTTCAGTGTATGGAAATTGGTGTGATAACTTTGTCAACATCAAAACATAAGCAATCTGACGCACTCGCTGAGAGGAAGACGATAATGACCCCGTTTATGACTGAAGATTTCCTGCTGGACACCGAATTTGCCCGCCGTCTGTATCATGATTACGCCAAAGACCAGCCGATCTTCGATTACCACTGCCATTTACCACCGCAACAAATCGCTGAAAACTACCGTTTTAATAACCTGTATGACATCTGGCTGAAGGGCGACCACTATAAGTGGCGTGCGATGCGCACCAATGGCGTCGCTGAGCGCCTGTGTACCGGCGATGCGTCCGATCGTGAGAAGTTTGACGCCTGGGCCGCGACCGTACCGCACACCATCGGTAACCCGCTGTACCACTGGACCCACCTCGAACTACGTCGTCCGTTTGGTATTACAGGTAAGCTGCTGTCTCCTGCGACTGCCGACGAAATCTGGAACCAATGCAACGAACTGCTGGCGCAGGATAAATTCTCCGCGCGCGGCATCATGCAGCAGATGAACGTGAAAATGGTTGGTACCACCGATGACCCGATCGACTCTCTGGAGCATCACGCGGCCGTTGCTAAAGACGGAAGCTTTGATGTGAAAGTGCTGCCGAGCTGGCGTCCGGATAAAGCTTTCAACATCGAACTGGCAACCTTTAATGACTATATGGCGAAGCTGGGCGAAGTGTCCGACACCGACATTCGTCGCTTCGTAGACCTGCAGACCGCGCTGACCAAACGTCTGGATCACTTCGCGGCTCACGGCTGTAAAGTCTCTGACCACGCGCTGGACGTGGTGCTGTTTGCTGAATCTAACGAATCTGAACTGGATAGTATTCTGGCGCGCCGCCTGGCGGGTGAAACCCTGAGCGAGCATGAAGTAGCCCAGTTTAAAACTGCCGTACTGGTGTTCCTCGGCGCAGAATACGCGCGTCGCGAATGGGTACAGCAGTACCACATCGGCGCGCTGCGTAATAACAACCTGCGTCAGTTCAAACTGCTGGGCGCGGATGTTGGCTTTGACTCCATCAACGACCGTCCGATGGCCGAAGAGCTGTCCAAACTGCTGAGCAAGCAGAACGAACAGAACCTGCTGCCGAAAACCATTCTGTACTGCCTGAACCCGCGCGATAACGAAGTGCTGGGCACCATGATCGGCAACTTCCAGGGCGAAGGTATGCCGGGCAAAATGCAGTTCGGTTCCGGCTGGTGGTTCAACGATCAGAAAGATGGGATGGAACGTCAGATGACGCAACTGGCCCAGCTTGGCCTGCTGAGCCGTTTTGTCGGCATGCTGACCGATAGCCGTAGCTTCCTGTCATACACGCGCCATGAATACTTCCGTCGTATCCTGTGCCAGATGATTGGCCGTTGGGTTGCTGCAGGTGAAGCACCGGCAGATATCCAGTTGCTGGGCGAAATGGTCAGAAATATTTGCTTTAACAATGCGCGTGATTACTTCGCCATTGAACTGAACTAAGAGCCTATCCATTAGGCTATTTTACTTGCCAGTTTGAACCTGGGCAGTGCTCAAAATCCTCACGTACTACGTGTACGCTCCGGTTTTTGCGCGCTGTCCGTGTCCAAACGGGCTGCGACAATATACGCCTACTGAAATAGGCTCTAAGGTCCGGGATTGATATGCAATACATCAAGATCCATGCGCTGGATAACGTCGTGGTAGCGCTCGCTGATTTGGCTGAAGGAACCGAAGTCACCGTTGATGGGCAGGCGGTAACCCTGCGTCAGGCGGTCTCTCGTGGCCATAAATTCGCTTTGCGCGATATTGCGAAAGGCGAAAACGTCATTAAATACGGTTTGCCAATTGGCCATACGCTGGTGGACGTTGCGGCGGGTGAGCATATTCATGCCCACAACACGCGCACGAATCTGAGCGACCTGGACACGTATAGCTACCACCCTGATTTTCAGGCGGAAGTTGCCCAACCGGCGGATCGCGATGTACAGATTTATCGCCGCGCGAACGGTGATGTCGGGGTACGTAACGAACTGTGGATCCTACCGACGGTAGGCTGCGTCAACGCCATGGCGCGTCAGATGCAGAACCGTTTTCTGAAAGAGACCAACGATGCCGAAGGTATTGACGGCGTGCATCTCTTCAGCCACACCTACGGCTGTTCGCAACTGGGCGACGACCACATTAACACCCGCACGATGCTGCAAAACATGGTGCGTCACCCGAATGCGGGTGCGGTGCTGGTGGTGGGCCTTGGTTGTGAAAACAACCAGGTTGATGCCTTCCGTGAAACCTTAGGTGGGTACGATCCTGAGCGCGTTCACTTCATGGTCTGCCAACATCAGGAAGACGAAGTGGAAGCGGGGATTGAACATCTTCATCAGTTGTACAACGTGATGCGTAACGACAAGCGTGAGCCAGGTAAACTGGGCGAGCTGAAGTTTGGTCTGGAATGCGGCGGCTCTGACGGCCTGTCCGGTATTACCGCCAACCCGATGCTGGGCCGTTTTTCGGACTACGTGATTGCCAACGGCGGTACCACCGTGCTGACCGAAGTGCCGGAAATGTTCGGCGCCGAGCAGTTGCTGATGGACCACTGCCGTGACGAAGAAACGTTTGGCAAGCTGGTTACCATGGTCAATGACTTCAAGCAGTACTTCATTGCCCACGACCAACCGATTTACGAGAATCCATCCCCGGGCAACAAAGCGGGCGGTATCACCACGCTGGAAGACAAATCTCTGGGCTGCACGCAAAAAGCGGGATCCAGCCAGGTGGTGGACGTACTGCGCTATGGCGAACGCCTGAAGACGCACGGCCTGAACCTGCTGAGCGCGCCGGGCAACGATGCTGTCGCGACCAGTGCCCTCGCGGGCGCGGGATGTCATATGGTGCTGTTCAGTACCGGTCGCGGTACGCCGTACGGCGGTTTTGTGCCGACGGTGAAAATTGCCACCAACAGCGAACTGGCAGCGAAGAAAAAGCACTGGATCGATTTTGACGCCGGACAGCTGATCCACGGCAAAGCGATGCCGCAGTTACTGGAAGAATTTGTCGATACCATCGTCGATTTCGCTAACGGCAAGCAAACCTGCAACGAGCGGAATGATTTTAGAGAGTTAGCGATATTTAAAAGCGGCGTAACACTTTAATTGTAAAGACGTAGGCCTGATAAGCGCAGCGCCATCAGGCACAAACCGTTGCCGGATGGTGGCGAACTCGCCTTATCCGGCCTACGAGATAGAATTGGGGTTGCTTGCATGACCGCGTATTGGCTGGCCCAGGGCGTAGGTGTCATCGCCTTTCTGATCGGCATTACCACCTTTTTCAATCGCGATGAGCGCCGGTTCCGGCTGCAACTCGCCGTCTATAGCGCCACCATTGGCGTGCATTTTTTCCTGATGGGCGCCTGGCCTGCAGGAATGAGTGCCGAGCTTAACACCATCCGCACACTCGTCTCGATGCATACCCGCAAACTGTGGGTAATGACCGTTTTTATTATCCTCACCCTGGTTCTCGGGCTGGCGAAATTACAGCATGCGATGGAACTGTTGCCGATAATCGGCACGCTGGCCAGCACCTGGGCGCTGTTTCGCTGCCAGGGGTTAACCGTGCGCTGCGTAATGTGGTGCGCAACCGCCTGCTGGGTTATCCATAATTTTTGGTTAGGGTCGATTGGCGGGACGATGATCGAAGGTAGCTTTCTGGTGATGAACGGCCTGAACATTATTCGCTTCCGGCGGATGCAAAAACGCGGCATTGATCCATTCAAAATAGAAAAAAGCGTACAAGAAGAGAACCCCTCCGCCCGATGACGGAGGGGAGCGGAGATTAGCCGCGCAGGGCGTTATTTGCCAGACGCTCGTCTTCAGCCTGGCAGGCCGCAGCGGTAAACAGGACGTCTGTCGAAGAGTTCAGCGCCGTTTCACAGGAATCCTGCAATACGCCGATGATAAAGCCAACGGCAACAACCTGCATGGCGATGTCGTTCGGGATACCGAACATATTACACGCCAGTGGGATCAGAAGCAGAGAACCCCCCGCCACGCCCGATGCGCCGCAGGCGCACAGCGAAGCCACCACGCTCAGTAACAGCGCCGTCGGTAAATCGACCGGAATACCCAGCGTATTCACCGCCGCCAGCGTCAGCACGGTAATGGTGATCGCCGCGCCTGCCATATTGATGGTGGCGCCCAACGGGATAGAGACCGAATAGGTATCACGATCCAGATTCAGCTTCTCACACAGCGCCATATTCACCGGAATATTTGCCGCGGAACTGCGGGTAAAGAAAGCGTACACGCCGCTTTCGCGCAGACAAGCCAGCACCAGCGGATACGGGTTACGGCGAATTTTCCAGAATACCAGCAGCGGGTTGATTACCAACGCCACCAGCAGCATACAACCTACCAGCACGGCCAGCAGTTGAGCGTAGCCCCAAAGCGTGGCAAAACCGGTGGTTGCCAGCGTGGAGGAAACCAGGCCGAAGATCCCGATCGGCGCGAAACGAATCACCAGCCTTACCATAAAGGTGACGGCGTTGGACATATCATTAACCAGGTTTTTGGTCGTTTCATTGCCGTGGCGCAGCGCAAAGCCCAAACCGACGGCCCATACCAGAATACCGATATAGTTGGCGTTAAGCAGGGCATCAATTGGGTTAGAAACCATGCTCATCAGCAGGCTGCGCATCACTTCGACGATACCAGACGGCGGCACAATATCACCGGCGCTACTGGAAAGATGCAGTGTGGATGGGAAGGCGAAACTGAAGACAACGGCTGCTAACGCTGCGGAAAATGTTCCGAGCAGATAGAGGAACAGGATTGGGCGGATATTAGTTTTTTGCCCGTGCTGGTGGTTGGCGATAGAAGCCATCACCAGCATCAAAACCAGAATTGGCGCGACAGCTTTTAATGCGCCGACGAACAGCGTACCCAGCAAACCAACGGCTTCTGCCGCAGGTTTTGACACCAGTGCCAGTAAAATCCCCAGTACCAAACCGATCAAAATTTGTTTAACCAGGCTCCCTTGCGCCAAACGCGAGAGTAGCCCCGATGAACGTTGCGTAGTCATGTAGTGATCCTTTCATTGTGTTGTTGCCTTACCTTTGTGCGTTCTGTAGACGCATCTTTCAGGATGGGCAAATGTTTGCATGGCTGAGTATAAGGAAAGTACGGGGTTCGGGAAGATAAATATCCTGGATTCCGCGTTGAGATCATATTTTATAACTTTGGATTAACATTATTTTGACATGATAAACAAAAAGCCCGACGCACGCAGTGTGCTGTCGGGCTTTTCAGCTAGCAGATGAAACTTACTGAATTTGCTGCTTTTTATCGTGCTGGTGGTTGACCCACGCATTCACAATCAGCGTCACAAACAGAATGCCAAATACTACGCCTAACGAGATAGCGATCGGGATATGGTAGAAATCGACGATCAGCATCTTAATACCGATAAATACCAGAATGACCGACAAACCGTACTTCAGCATGGAGAAACGCTCCGCCACGCCTGCCAGCAGGAAGTACATCGCGCGCAGACCCAAAATAGCAAACAGGTTCGAGGTCAACACGATGAACGGGTCGGTGGTGACGGCAAAGATAGCCGGGATACTGTCGACGGCAAAAATAACGTCGCTCAGTTCAACCAGAATCAACACCAGCATCAGCGGCGTGACAAACAGCAGGCCGTTTTTACGCACAAAGAATTTTTCATCTTCGATGGTATCGGTCATGCGTAAATGGCCGCGCAGCCAGCGTACTAACGGTCTGTCGCCAATACCGGAGGCATCTTCTTTCGCCAGCGCCATCTTCACGCCGGTAAACAACAGGAATGCGCCGAACACGTACAACAACCACTCAAACTGGGTGATAAGCCAACTGCCGGCGAAGATCATGATCGTACGCAGAACAATCGCGCCCAACACGCCATACACCAGCACCCGACGCTGCAACGCAGGCGGTACGGAGAAGTAGCTGAACAGCATTAACCAGACAAAGACGTTATCTACCGCCAGCGATTTTTCGATCAAATAGCCGGTAAGGAACGCCAGCGCCTGCGGGTCGGCAACGGCGCGGCCCTGGGTTTGGGCCAGGTACCACCAGAAGGCGGCGTTAAACAGTAACGACAGCGTTACCCAGACGATTGACCAGGCCGCAGCCTGCTTCATCGACATCGTATGCGCGCCACGACGACCCTGTAACAGCAGGTCGATGGCCAGCATAATAACCACCACGACAGCGAAGCCACCCCATAACAACGGTGTGCCGACAGTATTCATTGTATTTCCCCATGCATAAAAAAAACGGCCAACGCCGAATGGCATTAGCCGCTGCTTTTTATGCATAGACCTTGCCATTCGGCAAGGTCTCACTTACAACAACAAAGGAATACGATGGCGTATTCCTTTGTTATCGCCCGGCGACCGGATGTGGTTTTTCACACATCGTAATGACGATCAACCGACAACGAAGTTACTCCCCTTTGCGGGTTACAAAATATTACAGGCCATGCATTCAGTCAATGGCCTGCAACATTCGTTTTACACACCTTTACGCAGTCAGCGATGCTACCGCTTCGTCTGCCGGAAAAATCACGCCGGTCTGGCGGCGAATCTCCGTTTGCAGTTTGGCGGTGATACGACTGACGGTCAGTGCCGGGTGATCCACTTCGCCGGATTCAACCAAATGAGCAAAAGCCTCTGCCTCATACAGCATAGTATTGATGTGTTGAGGCGTCGTCAGATCCTGCGTTTTCCCCCCGCGAGGAACGAAACACACTTTCTGACACTCGGAGATATGCTCGATGACCAACGATCCCGACTCGCCCTGAATTTCACTGGCTAATACCGAGTCGCTTACTTTTGAGTGCTGGAGCGTAACGCTGAAATCACCGTAATTCAGCACCACCACGCCGTGAGCGTCCACGCCGCTTTCCAGCAGGCTGGCGCTGGCCTGAACGCTCTGCGGCTCGCCCCACAGCGCAACCGCCGAGGCCAGGCAGTAAAAACCGATATCCATAATCGAGCCATTGGAGAATGCCAGATTAAACGTGTTCGGATTTTCACCGTCCAGATAGCGCTGGTAACGCGAGGAGTACTGGCAGTAATTGATAAACGCTTTCCTGATTCTTCCAACTTTGGGGAGCGATTGCTGCAACAGCAGGAAGTTAGGCAGGCTGGCGGTCTTAAACGCTTCAAACAGTACAACCTGATTTTCGCGCGCGCAGGCGATAGCGGCTTCGGCTTGCGTCAGGTTTGAGGCCAGCGGCTTTTCGCAAATAACATGTTTTTTATGCCGCAAAAACAGCTCGGTCTGCGGGAAGTGCAGGGAGTTTGGGCTGGCGATGTAGACAGCGTCGATTGCCTCGCTTTGCGCCATCGCTTCCAGCGAAGTAAACAGATGTTCGACGGGGTAATCGTTGGCGAAGGTCTGCGCCTGCTCAAGGCTACGGGAATAAACTGCGGTTAACTTATATTTGCCGGTTTCATGGGCGGCATCGACAAACTGGCGAGTGATCCAGTTTGTGCCAATTACTGCAAAACGTATCATAAAGGCCTTCAGGCTGCGAAAAGGGATTCTTTCGTCAATTTAGCATGCCCTGAAGACAAAGCCAGTGCGCGACTACGCAGTTTGCTTTAACGATTGTTGCGTTAACCACAGGCGGGTATCGAACTCCAGTTGATGGTACTGAGGTTCCATATGACAGCACAGCTGGTAAAACGCTTTGTCGTGCTCTTTTTCTTTCAGATGCGCCAGTTCATGAACGACGATCATACGCAAAAAGGGTTCCGGGGCATTGCGAAAGACGGTGGCGACGCGGATCTCCGCTTTGGCTTTGAGCTTACCGCCCTGCACGCGAGAAACGGCGGTATGCAGCCCCAACGCATTCTTCAGAACGTGGATCTTGCTGTCATACATGACTTTATTCAGCGGCGGGGCATTGCGCAGAAACTGATTTTTCAGATCCTGCGTATATTGCCAGAGCGCTTTGTCGGTGGCGAAATCGTGGGTGCCCGGATAGCGTTTTTCCAGCACTGCGCCCAGGCGCTGTTCAGCTATCAGCGTTCTCACCTGAGAAAGCAAATGTTCCGGATAGCCCTGGAGGTAAGTTAGTTGGTTCATTCATGTCCCATCCACTTCATCCTTCAAGCTGCCTCTGTGTTGGCTGCGTTCGCGCACCCCAGTCACGTACTAAATGTACGCTCCCGGGGATTCACTCACTTGCCGCCTTGATGCAACTTGAATGATTTTGTGTATTCAAAATGTTGTATACTCACGCACCCTTTTCAGGGATACGCCGAAATTTTACCATTCAGGAGGGCCGATGAGCCACACAGACAACGGTTTCCGTTCACTGACACTTAAACGTTTCCCGGAAACGGACGACGTTAACCCGCTGCTGGCGTGGGAAGCGGCGGATGAATATCTGCTGCAACAGCTGGACGATACCGAGATTAGCGGCCCGGTGCTGATCCTGAATGATACCTTCGGCGCGCTGGGCTGTGCGCTGGCGGAACATACGCCGTACAGCATTGGCGACTCCTATCTCAGCGAGCTTGCCACACGCGAGAACCTGCGCCACAACGATATTGCCGAGTCGAGCGTCAAATTCCTCGACAGCACCGCGGAGTATCCGCAGGCGCCGGGCGTGGTGCTGATAAAGCTGCCAAAAACCATGGCGCTGCTGGAGCAGCAACTGCGCGCGCTGCGCGAAGTGGTAACGCCGCAAACGCGCATTATCGCCGGGGCAAAAGCGCGTGATGTGCATACCTCGACGCTGGAACTGTTTGAAAAAGTGCTGGGTCCAACCACCACGACGCTGGCGTGGAAAAAAGCGCGTCTAATCAACTGTACGTTCAGCAAACCTGAGCTGGCCGCTGCCTCGCAAACGCTGAGCTGGAAGCTGGAAGGTACCGACTGGACTATCCATAACCACGCTAACGTCTTCTCCCGTACCGGGCTGGATATCGGCGCGCGCTTTTTTATCGAGCATCTGCCGGAAAACCTCGAGGGGGAGATTGTGGATCTCGGCTGCGGTAACGGCGTTATCGGTATGACGCTGCTGGCGAAGAACCCGGAAGCCAGCGTGGTATTTGTTGATGAATCGCCGATGGCGGTGGCTTCAAGCCGTTTGAACGTGGAAAGTAACATGCCTGAAGCGCTGGATCGCTGCGAGTTTATGATCAACAACGCGCTGTCTGGCGTCGAACCGTTCCGCTTTAACGCCGTGCTGTGCAACCCTCCGTTCCATCAAAAGCACGCGCTGACGGATAACATTGCCTGGGAGATGTTCCACCACGCCCGCCGCTGCCTGAAAATCAACGGTGAGCTGTACATTGTGGCTAACCGTCACCTCGACTACTTCCACAAGCTGAAGAAGATTTTCGGCAACTGCGTAACCATTGCCACCAATAATAAATTTGTGGTGCTGAAGGCGGTTAAAACCGGTCGTCGTCGCTAACAGGGATGCCGGATGGCGGCTAACGCCTTATCCGGCCTACGAATTACATCCTGTTAAATTTCCAGCGCCAGTCGGGTGCCTTGCGCAATAGCACGTCGGGCATCCAGTTCCATCGCCACATCGCAGCCGCCGATCAGATGCACCGTTTTACCTGCCGCATGGAGCGGATCGACCAGCTCACGGCGCGGCTCTTGTCCGGCGCAAATCACCACGTTATCCACGTTAAAGATCACCGGTTCACCGTTCAGCACGACGTGTAACCCATCATCATCAATCTTCTGATAACTGACTGCAGGGATCATTTTTACGCCGCGTGAGAGCAGGGTGGTGCGATGGATCCACCCCGTCGTTTTACCTAAACCTTGTCCCGGTTTGCTGGCTTTGCGCTGCAGCATCACTATCTGGCGCGGGCTGCGGGATAAGTGCGGACCTTCCGGGCGTAAACCGCCAGGCTGTTGCAGGCTGGTGTCGATCCCCCATTCCACGCAGAACTCCGCAATGTTCTGGCTGGTGGGATCGCCGGGCTGGCTCAGATACATGGCAGTATCGAAACCGATCCCGCCGCATCCAACGATTGCCACGCGTTTGCCCACTGGCGTTTTATCGCGCAGGACGTCGAGATAGCTCAGCACTTTAGGATGTTCGATTCCCTCGATCGGCGGCATGCGCGGCTCGATCCCGCTGGCAAGGATCACTTCGTCGAAGGTGTGCAGATCGCGTGCGCTGACAAAGTGATTCAGCTTTAGCGTCACGCCAGTCACGTCGATCATCCGGCGGTAGTAGCGCAGGGTTTCATAGAATTCTTCTTTGCCGGGGATCTGTTTGGCGATATTAAACTGCCCGCCAATCTCGCCATGCGCGTCAAACAGCGTGACGTGATGTCCGCGTGCAGCAGCATTAATAGCGAAGGCGAGGCCGGCAGGGCCTGCGCCGACAACCGCCAGATTTTTCTGCACAGTTGCCGCAACGATCGGCATTTTGGTTTCATGGCAGGCTCGCGGATTCACCAGACAAGAGGTGACTTTGCCGACGAAGATCTGATCGAGACAGGCCTGGTTACAGCCGATACAGGTGTTGATCTCATCTGCTCGTCCGGTCTGCGCTTTTGACAGCAGTTCGGCATCGGCGAGGAACGGACGGGCCATCGACACCATATCGGCGTCGCCACGGGCCAGAATGTCATCGGCGACCTGGGGGTCGTTAATGCGGTTGGTGGTGACCAGTGGGATCGTCACATGCCCTTTCAGCTTACGCGTCACCCAACTAAACGCGCCGCGCGGTACCGGGGTAGCGATAGTGGGAATACGCGCCTCATGCCAGCCAATACCGGTGTTAATAATGGTGGCCCCGGCGGCTTCTATAGCCTGCGCCAACTGGACGGTTTCGTCGAAGGTTCCACCGTTTTCCACCAGATCGAGCATCGACAGGCGGAAGATAATAATAAAGTCATTCCCGGCACGCTGGCGTACCGCTCGCACCACCTCAACGGCAAAACGCATGCGGTTGGCATACTCACCGCCCCATTGGTCATCGCGCTGGTTGGTACGCAGAGTCAGGAATTCGTTGATGAGATACCCTTCCGAACCCATCACTTCTACGCCATCGTAGCCCGCTTCCCGTGCCAGCTGTGCGCAGTGGGCAAAATCTTCAATCAACTGCAGCACTTCGTCGTGCGTCAGTTCATGCGGCGTAAAGCGGTTGATTGGCGCCTGAATGGCAGAAGGCGCCACCAGATGCGGCTGGTAGCTGTAACGCCCGGTATGCAGAATTTGCAGGGCGATTTTGCCGCCTTCATCATGCACGGCGTCGGTAATGACACGATGGTGTGCAAGCTGGCTGGTGTCGTTGAGCATCGCGCCACCTTCCATCCCTACGCCGGAAAGCGCAGGCGCAATGCCTCCGCTCACAATCAGAGCCACACCGTGACGAGCGCGTTCGGCGTAGAACGCGGCCAGCCGTTGGGCGCCGTCGGGATACTCCTCCAGCCCGGTATGCATTGAACCCATCAGCACGCGGTTTTTAAGCGTGGTGAAGCCTAAATCGAGCGGGGCGAACAGCGACGGATAGCTCATAAAGGTGTCCAGTATGTAAAATTATTGTTATGTGGTCGGATGAGTTAATAATTTAGCCGTCACCGCGTAAAAGGGAAAAGGGGAATGCCGTGATTGTGATGGGATTCAAAAAAGGAGTGGGAGCAGAGAATGAATTTGCCGAATGTCGGTGCAAGCACCTAACCCGGCCGGTGAAAATGTGTCTTTTGGGCCGGATGAGCGAAACGTCATCCGGCAAAATGCTACCGATTACTGTTTTTTAAGAAAATCGTTATACAGCATATAGAGATGCGCCGCGCTCCAGGAGAAGTTCGGTGCGCCCTGTTGTGCGCCGGTCAATGGGTTATAGTTTTCCTGAATCGGACCGTCTGCGGTCAGGCCTTTGGCGTGGCTGAAGAAGGTATCCGCCAGTTTTAACGCTTCATCGCGATAGCCGTAACGCTCCATCCCTTTTAGCCCGAACCAGAACTGATCCACCCAGACGCGCCCGCGCCAGTATATATCCGCGCCGAAAGCCGGGTTGGTCAACGCCGCCGTGCCAAGCGGGACAAAGGTGTTGAACTCTTTGGGGTCGAGCATCACCTTAACCACCGCATCCGCATGGGTCTGCGTCGCCGCACCGTTAAACAGCGGCGACCAGCCTTCCGGCCCTTTGCCGCGTTCGACGATCGGTTTACCTGCACAGCCGTTTGCCAGCGGGGTATCTTCGATCCTGACGTCATAGAAGAATTGGGTGTCAGGGTCGAACATACAGGTATTGATGTAATCCGCGAGATTTTGCGCCAACTGGCGGTAGCGCTGCGCCTCCTGGTGTTTACCTAGCAGGGTCGCCATCTGCGCCAGATAATGGTTGTCGCTGTACATGTAGCTGGCCTGATCCACCGACTCCTGCATTAGCGAGTAACCCAGCAACTTACCGTCTTTACTGCGGTTTTCGGCAAATTTCACCACCCAGTCGCTGCGTTTTCCACCGCTCGCGACATATTTATCCAGTTGATCTTTATCGATAAAACCGAATACTGCCGCATCATCACGACCGGACTCCCACGAGGCGGCAACCTGTGCCGGGATCTCCAGGCTGTCATACTGGCCTTTATCGATCACGGCGGCGTAGTTGTTCAGTCCAAAGAGGGTTTCTTCCTTGTCGCCTTTTTTCACCGTAAACAGCATTTCACCGCTGTCGGTATTGTGGGCTTTATCGCGCGTAGCGCCGTATTCCGGCACGCCGTTGCCGTTGTGATCGCGGTTACGCAGCCACCAGTCGTGATACGCCACCAGTTTTGGATACATCTCTTCGAGCCAGGCCTTGTCTTTGGTGACGTTGTAAACCTCCATCACCGACCAGGCCGCCAGGCTGGGTTTGGTGTTGCGCTCGTTCCAGTTACCGCCGTCGCCGCCGCGTTCCGGGCTGAGATTCCAGGCAATCAGGTCGGGAAGGAATCCGGCATCCTGCGCACGAACCGGATCGCCAGGTTTAACCTGCCATGAAAAGACGGCGCGAATGTTCTCTTTGGCGATATCCGGGTTAAAGTGCGCCATGGCGAAGGCCTGCTTCCAGGTGTCCCACGGCCAGGTTTGGTTGCCGGAGAACCAGCGGCCGGTGACCGAAGGCGTCACGGTATTGTGTTTTACCGCCCCGCCTGGCGAGCGCCAGTTGCCGTTCAGCGTTTCAATAGCTTTAACCGCGACCCGGGTTTGTTCCGTTGTGGCATCCGGGTTGGTTAAGCCTTTTTGCAGATAATCTGCCCAGCGCTTTTGCGATGCCGCAAGATACCAGGCCGGGCGAGCCAGAATATCGCGGATCTGCGGCTGCTCTTTCGCCACATCCTCGGCGGTAAGCAGATGAGAATAGGTGGTGTAGAAAGTGGTTGAACCTTTGATATGGGCCTTCCCCATGAAGCGATGACCGTTAACCATCGTTTTCATGGCGACAGATTTATGCACCTGATACTCCGACTCACCGGAGGTGAGCAGATCCCAGGTTGAGCGCACTTTGCCGAAGGTGACTTTCAGGCCATCGTGTGTGGCGGTGATTTTGCGCTGATAGCCAGGGAATTCGCCATCAATGGTTTTATCTGACAGCGCTTTTCCCTCTTTGGCTTCCAGCTTCGATAGCAGGTCGCCGTCCCACACCAGATCCAGCGGCGTGTCGCTGGTGATTTTGGTTTCCAGCAGCGAGGTGCGGGGACTGGCAAAACGCAGCGTCATCTCTATTTGCACATGCTTAGATGACAGCTTTTGCACCAGCGCGCCCGGAATGCTGTAGGCCTCAGGTGCGAAATCGACCTTTTTACCGTGCTGGTACACCGTCAGACGGTCAAAATTATTGGCCATAAAATTGATGTATTCTTCGGTCAGCAATGCCACGCCCGGAAAGCCGCCCATCGTGGCGGGACCGTCCGGCAGCAAATGACCGTGCCAGGCGCCAAGATCGAAAAAGGGATTAAAGCGCTGGTGGTCGTCGTGATCGTAGTCATGCATGTAGCCCGGCGCACCGGTGCGATTAATGATGTTTTTAAAGTCGTCAGCAGTGGCGGCATGCGCGGAGACGTTCATCAGCAGGATGCAGGCCAGCGGCGTAAGAAGAGGTTTCATGTTCATGGTGTTCCGGTCCTTGTTACCAATAGAAATATTGCATCAGGAAGATTTGGTCGCTCGGGTCGCCAGATGCATTCTGCATATAGAACCGGCTGTCGAAGGCGGTAGCGAAACGTCCGCCGCCGTATTCATACCAGATACCGAACTGCATAAAGGAAGTGGTTTCGTCCTCATAGCTATCCGGTCGGTGTTTGGCGTAACTATAAGCGGTGGAGAGGTAAACGCCTTTTAGTGCTTCATACATCGCGCTGACCATAAAGCCGGTCTCGGTGCCGGGCACATCCAGCCCGTCGGCGCGGCCCGTGTGGTGCCAGGCGCGGGCGGCGAAGTTGGGCGAGAGGATACCGGTCAGGAACAACTGTCCGGTACCATCCGTTATCTCCAGGCCGTTCATCCAGGTTACGCCTTCGATCAGATCGTACTGGATGTAGCCGTTCATCATGGCCGGATAGGTATATTTATCGTCGTAGCGATCGTATTTACCAAAGTGCAGCCAGGCTTTGCTCTCGTCGTGGTGTCCGGCGGGCGTCGCGGTCACGCTGTAGCGCAAAGGACCGGTCAGGTTTTGCACTTTAATGGCGGTCATGATGTCGCGGGTATTAGGAATGACGTAGCCCAGGTCTGGAGTGAAATCCCCCCACCATTGCAGGTCATCCAGCGAAGAGTCCTGGCGCAGGCTGAGCATCAGCTCCGTGCCATCATCGGTGCGGTAACCACCGTAAAAGCGGTTGATCCCGCCTTCGAATCCGCCCCAGCTATGGTCAGGAACCCAGGCATTGCCCTGATGGTCCGCTTGTACGGTCCAGCCCTCGCCGTAGATCAGACCAAACCACGAGCCGTGTTTTATCTCCAGGCCACCTTCTATATAGGTACCATCGCTGTACTTATGTTTATCTTTTCCTTCTAAATCCATATATCCACCCATGCCCAATTCGCCATAAAAACGAAATGACGGGGAAGATATTTCGGGCGTTTTCGTGTCGTCGTGTTCTGCAGGGCGAACTTCTTCTGCACCCAGAGAGGAGATGCAGAAAAAGGGCAGGGCAAGAATTGCCCTGCAACAGAGGCTAATGTTTTTCATGCTTCGATCCTAAGCCAAATAAAAGATAATTTTTATTGTTATATACCCGTCATACTTCAAGCTGCATGTGCGTTAGCTACGTTCGTTCACCCCAGTCACATAGTTATCTATGCTCCTGGGAATTCACTCACTTGCCGCCTTCATGCAACTCGAATTATTTTGGTTATAGCCTTGGCGAATATTGTTTATTGTTATTCTGTTTTAGTCATTAATTGATATCTGAAGCAGGGGCCGCCTCAATAGCTTTTTCTTCTTTGGTCAGCCCTTTGATGTATTTACTGTATTTCCACCAGGCGAAGCCGAGGAAAATAACAATGCCACCAACGTTATAGAAAATAATGGTTATGATGTTACCGCCGGTCGGGAAGGTAGAGGCGATAAATCCGATGGTGAAAAGAACAATCAGCATCGAGACCACAATAATGCCGGTTTTTTGTGAACCCATACGGAAGTCACGCGGTAAGTGATCCAGTTTTGCGCGCAGATTCAGGTAAGCCAGCATAATAAACAGCGGCGGCAGCATCGATGCGGCGGCTGTCATGTTGATGATGGTGTTCATTAAATCCTGCACGGTATTGGAGCCGAGGGTTGGGATAATCATCAGCGGGATAACGATCAGGAACTGGATCCACGCTGCGCGGGCCGGAACGCCATTTTCATTCAGTTCGACGGTTTTTTTACCGAAAATACCCGCCGGAATTTCAGAGAAGAAGATCTTCACCGGCGTGGCGGTCCACATCAGCAGAGAGCCGAACATCGCGGTAAAGGAGACCAGGCCGACAAAGCGGTTCACGACCAGTTCCGGCAGGCCGAAATATGCCGCCAGGCCGTGGAATACCTGCACCGAACCACCGGTAAACTTCAGCTCTTTGCTGCTGACAAAGACGTTGATCAGCACCGAGGAGATGGAATAGAGCACGCCGATAAAAATCCCGGCAATGATAATGACCTTCACGAATGATTTGGAACCACCCTTGACGTCATTGACGTACACCGCCACCGACTCTGCGCCGCCTGCAGCCATAAAGATCCAGGTGGTGATACCCAGGAAGGCCCAGTTAAAATTCGGGATCATTGCGTCTACGGTGATAGGGTCAGCAGGCTGTACGCCGCCAACCAGCGCAGTACCCGCCAGTAAGATATAGGATAGCGTCAGCAGCAGCATCAACGTGGAGGTGACTGAGGTAATTGGTCCTAACATTTTTGCGCCGTTGGTCGAAACCCAGGTGGAGAAGGCAAACAGCACCATACTTAACACGGTAGTCGCGAACGGCGTCAGAATGTATTCGTAGCCTAAAAAAGCATATGAGGCGTAGGCGATAACGCGGGGCAAAAGCGAGGTAAAAAAGAACAGATTAACGAACCAGTAGGTGTAGGCGGTAATAAATGCCCAACGTCCGCCCAGCGAACTTTTTACCCATGCGTAGACACCGGCTTCGGAGTTTTTATTCAGCGAAACAAATTCGGCGATGATTAAACAGAATGGAATAAAGTAGAAAATCGTCGCGAGGAAAAACATCGGTGCGGATGCCAGACCAAGCTCAATATTATTATTGATTACGTTATTAAAACTATAAACCGCGGCAAAAGTGAGTGAAAGTAAGCCGAACTTGCCGATGGTATTGCGTTTGGTATCAGACATAGCACATCTCCGATTCCTGATTATTATAGGGTACTGGCGGCGCAACGTCGGCGCCGCCTGTGTTTTTATTTATTATGAAAATAACCATCTTCGATGGTGACTTTGAGTACGACTTTTTTCACTGCGTTATTACAAATAAAACGATAGGCCTCATGGTTGTCACAAATAACCATTTGTCCTTCGTGCACTTCTACGGTTTTTCCACAACCTTTCAGATATTCGCGATCGGTTTCATCGCGATAGTATTCAACCACCTGGAGATCCTCTTTGGCGGCATACTCTATTTTTTGCTGTCCTTGCAGGTAGTAATGGATCTCAAAATAACGACGATGGCCGGTAAACAGCGCATCGGTCGCGGAGTCTGTTTCCACGCGGTAGCTCAGGGAATCACCGATCGAGTGGGCGACGCCTGGCTGAATATTGTCAATATTTTCAATAGCCTCGACGCAGCGTTGCCATTTCCGACCCGAAGCATAGCGTTGCTGGAACTGCTCTAAGTTGTCGATGATCCTCATTTTGTATTCTCGCTGTGCAAATTCGTGGAAAAGAATCCGGTGCCAAAGGCGCGGTTGGCGGTGGTTTGAGCGCCAGACTCGCTGCCGGAAAATGGCAACAACGTGAAGCCGTAGCTGAATGATGTAAACCAGACGCGCCAGGAATCGAGCACCTCACTTCCCCACGAATTGGAACCTAGTCCCAACAACTGGTGGTCCAGATTCAGGGTGATGTCATCGCTACGCTGTAGCGCGTTGCAGTGCTGTGCGGCGAAGATATTTTCTGGCGTATAGCGCCAGGAGCTCAGGTTGACAGGGCGCTGCCCAACCACCAGAAGACCGTTGCCGTGGCGGTTGGTTAGCGTTGCCCAGCGCACGTCCTGACGATTGCCGTTGTTTTGCGGGAACGGATAATTTTCGAACATCTCATCCACGCTGCTGCGCCAGATGTCGATGATGTTGGCCTGCTGGCTATCGGCATAGTTTTCACCGGGACCACGTCCGTAATATGCCACCTGGCCCAAATCACCGTTGATGCCTATCGTGAAGCCGATGCACGGAATGATGTCCCGGTACTCTCCGTAAGGCTGGCCGGAAAGCTCTACGTTCAACTGACCGTCCGCGGCAATGCGCCAGCGATAGGTGCAGCGCATACCGAAATCGAATACCGGCGGGGCGATAATGGTCTGGCTGGTTATCAGCAGCGCATCATCGGTTTGCTCAAGGGTAAATTCGCGCAGATGCTCCTGCATAATCTGTAAATGATTCGGCTGCCAGAGGCCTTCGAACTCTTGCTTGTGGTTATCAATGGTCGGTTTGAAGAAATTAATCTTCGGCTCGCGGGTAATCAGCTCTTCGCCATTGACGTTCCAGGCGATCGGCTTACCGGTCAGCTTTGAGAAGGTCAGATGGAAGTTATAACCGCGAACGGTGAAGCTCTGGCGGCTGTCTTCCAGCGTCAGAGGGGTGGAGTTTTGCAGTCTAAACGGTACAGTAGCCGCCGTTCTGGCTTTCAGCGGAAACTGATACGTCGCGATGTGATGCCCGGCTTCGCTGTATAGCGTGCGGGAATCTTTCGTCACGCTGACGTTAAGGAACGCTTCGCGCGCATCCAGCTCCGGCAGTGCGCATTGCAGGAGCGCATCGCTGTTGGGAGGAACGTCACGTAGTTTTATCTGCTGAACAGAGAGCGTATCTCCTTCGGCGCGAACCTCAATATGCAAGGTGTAGTCGTCAAGCGTGGTGAACCACAGTTTGTTTTCTACCCGCAGTTCGCCGCGAGCCAGATCCTGTGCGCGTACTTTCACTGGCGCAATTACCTGCTTGTACTCTTGCAGTCCTGGTCCTGGGGTTTGATCGGAATAAATCAGGCCATCAAGGCAGAAGTTGTAGTTGTTCGGATAGTCGCCGTAGTCGCCGCCATAGTTGTACCAGACGTTGCCGTCGTCATCTTTGGCCTGAATCCCGTGATCGCACCACTCCCAGACATAGTGCCCCTGAATGCAATCATGCTGATAGAAGACGTTCTGATATTCCGTTAGCCCGCCGGGACCGTTACCCATGGCGTGCGCATACTCGCAGATGATGCGTGGCTTAGGATGCGGATATTCACCAAACTCATTCATCAGCGGCACGCGGGTGTACATGGTGGAGATGATATCCACCACTTCGGCGTCACGATCTTCTTCGTAATGGATCAAACGCGTGTCATCCAGCGCTTTTGCAGCGTGATACATGGCGCGGATGTTACAGCCGTATCCGGATTCGTTGCCGAGTGACCAGATGACGATCGACGGGTGGTTTTTCTGCGCATGGACGTGGCGCACGATGCGCTCAACGTAGACATTTTCCCATAGCGGATCGTCGGTTATCCGGCTGATATCGCCGATATTAGCGAAGCCGTGAGATTCAACGTCGGTTTCGGCCATCACGAACAGACCGTAGATATCGCACAATTCATAGAAGCGCGGATCGTTCGGGTAATGGGCGGTGCGTACGGAGTTGATATTGTGCTGCTTCATTAACAGCAGATCTTTTTCAACGCGATCCATACCGACCGCGCGGCCCTTAAGATGATCGTTATCGTGGCGGTTAACGCCATGCAGCATCACGTAGCGATTATTGATGTAAAACAGACCGTCGCGAACTTTAATATCGCGGAATCCGACGCGCTGTGGCACGACTTCAAGGATGTTGCCGCTGGCATCTTTCAGCGTCATCACCAGATGGTAGAGATACGGCGATTCCGCCGACCACTGCTGCGGCGCGCTGACCTTGAAATTAAACGCGGTCTGCGTTTGTTTATCCACCTTCAGGGTATTAATCACGCCGCTATGCAGCACCTGCTCAGCGTCAAACAAGGTGTATTCGAGCGACGCTATCGCCGGCGTGGCGGCCAGGTTTTCCAGCGCAATGTCGCAAGAGAGGGTGGCGTCGCGATAGTCATCATCGAACTCGGTGCGAACGGTAAAATCCTGAATATGGGTCGCCTGTTTGCCTACCAGATAGACGTCGCGGAAAATTCCCGCCGACCACCACATGTCCTGGTCTTCAACGTAGGTGGAATCAGCCCATTGCATTACGCGAACGCACAGCAGGTTGTCACCGGTGCGCACCATTGCGCTGATATCAAATTCGGCCGTCAGGCGGCTGCCTTTGCTGAAGCCAACGTACTGACCATTCACGTAAACTTCGAAGTAGGTTTCTACGCCATCAAACTTTATCAGCGTCTGTTTGCCCTGCCAGCCTTCGCTGAGGGAGAAAATGCGCTGGTAGGCTCCGGTGGGGTTATTGGTCGGAACGTAGGGGACGTCAATCGGGAAAGGAAAACCTTCGTCGGTATACTGCAGCTTACCGTGTCCTTCCATCTGCCACATGCCAGGGACGGTGATGCTGCCCCAGTCGTTCATAAATTGCGACGTAAAGGCTTCCGGCACCTGTAGCGGATGCTCAAAGAACTGAAAATTCCACTGACCGCTTAACAGCTGAAAGAGGCTGCTGGTTTCGCGGGCAAACGAGCGAGCCTGCGCAACGGAGTCATAAGAGAAAAAATATGCGCGTGGCGCTAGTCGATTTTCGTGGGTGAGCTGAATGTTTTCCCAGCGATTCATAAGGCCTCCCGGTGGAGAAAAATCGGAACCATTCATTGTAATGGTGAGTAAGTGTAATTGATGGTGATTTTAGTAAAAGTTTTACTAAAATATAGCGAATGAAGTGATTTACTTTAACTGGATCACGAAAATAATTCGGACGCAGAAAAGAATGCATGACAATGCGCGCCCGGCATCAGAAGAAACCGGGCGGGTTAACGGGGGATTTTAGCGGGTGGTGCCGCGCAGTTTCAGCTTGCTGGGAACAAAAACCAGCAGGGGAAGCGCACGCCCGTCGCGGGCTTTCTCGAAAAGCAGGTTGACGCCCTGACTGCCCATCATTTCAGAATGAATGCGAACGGTGGAAAGCGGAGGAAAGGTGAAACGCGCCGTTGGAATATCATTAACGCTTATCAGCGAAATATCCTGTGGAATGTTCAGACCACGCTCGTGGATGGCGCGCAGAACGCCAATAGCAATCGAATCTGAAGCCACAAACAGGGCGCTGGGATAGTCGGGTTTTGCCAGCATTTCTTTAGCCAGTTCATAGCCTGATGAACTGGAGAAACCGCCGCGATAGATGTCCTGTTCAGAAACGACCTGCTGGAGACGACCGTATTCGACAAACGCGGCTTCGCGGATATCGGCCTTGCCCGGCTGGTCTTCACCACCGATGAAGCCAATGCGGGTGACGCCCTGGGCAATGAAAAAGTCGATGCTCTCTTTGCTGATGCGGGCCAGATCGATATCGACGGCGTCATATTCGCTGCCGGGTTCATGGAAATCGATAAAGCAGATGTTGTCGGTAAGCGCTGTTGCCGCCTCGCGCAGAGCGGGAGAAGGCTTGCCGACAATAAGAATGCCGGTAATGTGTTTGCTCTCCGGCAGTCCACTGTGCTCATAGCAGTTGGTCAGTTCGATCCCGAGTTTCTCACACTGGGTTTCAATCCCATGGCGGATCGCGAGGTAGTAAGGATCGTTGATTTCCAAATCCTGCTGATAGCTGTAGAGCGCCAGAATATGCTGGGGGCCGAGCGCATTGGTCTGGTTCTTACGGGCGCTGCTGGTTTTGTACTCCAGCTTTTCCGCGATCTCCAGAATGCGATGCTTAGTCTCTTCTTTTACATTCAGCGTGGGGTCATCGTTTAAAACCCGGGACACTGTCGCCAGGGACACGCCAGCTTCGATTGCGATGTCTTTAAGTGTTGCCATGTTTGCCTTTTCCCTGAGTTACCTGCGCATTGTAAATGAAGTGCTTATCTATTCATCTGTTTTCAGTAAAAAAAGCATGTTTAATTGACATGCTCGGGGTAAAACCGGGCTTTCAGAGTGTGATGAGTACGTCATTTTCCCGCTTTTGAGAACAATGCCTGGAAAATATTTTGCTAGTATTTAGTAAAATTTTACCAGAGGAGAAAACAATGGATATCGTCGCATTTGCTGATTTTGCCCGAATGGAAATACGTGTTGGAAAAATCGCACAGGTAAAGCGCCATGACAATGCCGATAAGCTGTATATCGTACAGGTAGATGTTGGAGAGCGTACGCTGCAAACCGTGACCAGCCTGGTTCCTTATTACAGCGAAGAGGAGCTAATGGGGAAAACGGTAGTGGTGCTGTGTAACCTGCAAAAGGCCAAAATGCGCGGTGAAACATCTGAGTGTATGCTGCTGTGCGCTGAGACGGATGATGGCAGCGAAAGCGTGCTGTTAACGCCAGAACGGGTGATGCCTGTGGGTGTGCGGATTGTTTGAGTTAGGCTAATTGCCGGATGGCGGCTACGCCTTATCCGGCCTACAAAAGGGTATCTTTTATAGGCCGGGTAAGGTTGTTACACCTGCTCCACGCTCACCCGTAATGCTGCCAGGGCTTTGCGCGTTGCTCGCAATACCAGATCGCATTGCTCGATCGTTAACGTCAACGGCGGTTCGATACGGATCGTCTTTGCATTGTTCAGCGTGCCGGCTACCAGCACCCGCTGGCGGAACATCTCACTGGCAAAGTTATAGCCGATTTCATTATCAACAAACTCAATCGCCATCAGCATGCCCTTACCGCGTACATCATGTACCAGGTCCGGGTATTCCCGCGCAAGCTGGCGGAAACCATCCAGCAACATATCGCCTTTCTGCTCCGCCTGAGCCGGTAAATTTTGCTCCAGCAGGACGTTAATGGTGGCCAGCGCAGCCGCGCAAGCAAGCGGGTTGCCGCCAAACGTGGTGGTATGCAGGAAAGGATTGTCGAACAGGACGGAGAATACCTCTTCGGTGGCAATGGTTGCGCCAATGGGCATCACGCCGCCGCCCAGCGCTTTAGCCAGGCACATAATGTCGGGCTGCACGTTTTCGTGTTCGCAGGCGAACATTTTGCCAGTACGACCCATGCCGGTCTGCACTTCGTCAAGGATCATTAGCGCGCCAAACTCATCGCAAAGTTTACGAACGGCGGTTAAATAACCTTGCGGCGGCAGGATCACGCCTCCTTCACCCTGGATCGGTTCGAGGATCACGGCAGCGACGTCGTCACCGGTTTTTTTACACTCGCTGAGCACGGTGCGCATCGCGTTAATATCGCCAAACGGTACATGGCGGAAACCCGGCAGCAGCGGCATAAAGGGTTTGCGGAAGGTGGATTTAGCCGTGGCGGACAGCGCGCCCAGCGATTTACCGTGGAATGCGCCGCTGGTGGCAATAAACGTAAATTTACCGCGCGGTGATTGATACGCTTTCGCCAGCTTCAGAGCGGCTTCAACCGACTCGGTCCCGCTGTTACAGAAAAAACTGTATTTCAGCTTACCTGGGGCCAGTGCGGCGAGGGTTTTTGCCAGCATGGCCCGCAGAGGGTCGAGTAGCTCCTGGCTATGCAGAGGTTGTTTCGCGAGTTGATTCTGTACGGCGGAAACCACGACTGGATTACGGTGCCCCACGTTGAAAATTCCAAAACCACCCAGGCAATCGACGAACTCCTGCCCCTGGGTGTCGACAAGCGTATTCAGGCTTCCCGCTTGCCACTCTACGGCTCCGTAATCCCCGCCTGCTGTTACAGATTTTCGATACTCTAAGAACCCCGGATTGACATGCTCCTTGAAGTATTCAATCACCTCTCGGTTTAATGATTTCATTTCCTCATGATCAAGCGTGCGCTTTTCGATGAGATTCAGTGCGTGTGCGCTGCAGGCCAGGGCCGATGCGCTGGAAGGTAACCTGTTCAAAATATGCTCCCGGAGCTCGCGTATCACATGATACTGATTTAAGTATTGCAGGGATTGCGCCATTCCGGCGCGCTTAGCAAAAATCGGGATAAACACCAGGAAACATCTCATTTACGCAATATTTAATGCCAGCGCTTAACATTTGCTGGCATTTTGCCCATGTTCAGACTGAGAAAACAGATCGGAAAACCCCTTTTCTGCGCTAAAAATGAGCAATATTCGCCCTGTGACGGTGCATTGGTAGAAGTGAAATTGAATAGTTTCTGATTGAAAGTATTTTAAATCAATGGATTAGAATGCGTACAAATTTTGAGGTTTAATCGCAAATTGCGATCTAAATCAAATTTAACAACTAAAGATAAAAAAATTATCGCCGAAATAACATAAGCCGAAAGAGTTAACAACCAGATAACCTGCACAGGACGCAATCATGTCTTCTCATCCCTACGTTAGTCAGCAAAATACACCGCTGGATGATGATATCACCCTCATGTCGACTACCGATTTACAAAGCTATATCACCCATGCGAACGATACCTTTGTCCAGGTCAGTGGCTATCAACTAAATGAATTGCTCGAAAAACCGCACAACCTGGTTCGTCATCCGGACATGCCAAAAGCGGCGTTTGCGGATATGTGGTACACCCTGAAGCAGGGTGAGCCATGGAGCGGGATTGTGAAAAACCGGCGTAAGAATGGCGATCACTACTGGGTAAGGGCCAATGCGGTGCCGATGGTGCGGGAAGGGCGTGTAACCGGGTATATGTCGATCCGTACCCGGGCAACTGACGAGGAGATTGCGGCGGTAGAGCCTTTATATAAAGCGCTGAATGAAGGGCGTTGCAATCGACGAATTCATAAAGGCCTGGTGGTACGCAAAGGCTGGTTGGGTAAATTCCCGGCGCTGCCGATTCGCTGGCGAGTGCGCAGCGTAATGGCGTTTATGTTTATTTTACTGGCGGCCGCATTGCAGCAAATGGGCGCCGAATGGCCGTTACTGCTGACGAGCGTGTTGGTGATGCTTTTAGGAACGGCTATTTTCGAATGGCAGATTGTGCGTCCTATTGAGAATGTCGCCCGTCAGGCGCTTAAAGTGGCGACCGGTGAGCGGAACAGCGTGTCGCATCTTAACCGCAGTGATGAGCTGGGCCTGATGCTGCGAGCGGTCGGGCAACTGGGGCTAATGTGCCGTTGGCTCATCCATGATGTCTCCAGCCAGGTGAGTTGTGTACGCAGCGACAGTGAAACGCTGGCGAAAGGCAGTGATGATTTAAACAAGCATACGCAGCAGACCGTAGAGAATGTGCAGGAAACGGTGACCACCATGAATCAGATGGCGGCATCGGTAAAACAAAACTCTGAGACCGCCGCCGCAGCCGATAAACTCTCCATCGCCGCCAGCAGCGCGGCAACGCACGGCGGTGAGGCGATGGATACCGTCATCAAAACCATGGACGATATCGCCAACAGCACCCAGAGGATCGGCACCATTACGACGCTGATTAACGATATTGCTTTCCAGACCAACATTCTGGCTTTGAACGCCGCCGTTGAAGCTGCACGGGCAGGTGAGCAAGGGAAAGGGTTCGCCGTGGTGGCGGGAGAAGTGCGTCATCTTGCCAGTCGCAGCGCCAGTGCGGCCAATGATATCCGCAAGCTGATTGATGCCAGCGCCGATAAAGTGCAGTCCGGCTCCGATCAGGTTCACGCTGCAGGGCGCACGATGGACGATATTGTGGCGCAGGTGCAAAACGTCACTCAGCTGATCGCCCAAATCAGCCACTCAACGCTGGAGCAGTCAGATGGCCTTTCCAGCCTGACTCGGGCAGTGGATGAACTGAGCAATATTACGCAGAAAAACGCCGAACTGGTTGAAGAGAGCGCCCAGATTTCTGCGATGGTGAAGCATCGCGCTGGTCGACTGGAAGATGCTGTCACGGTGCTACATTAATATAAACCCTACAGGCGGAACGGCGGGCAAACGGGTCCCGCCTGCAGTGTAAATTAATCCAGCTGAGTAATATCCAGCGCAGCGCGATCGATAATACCGATGATTTTTTTGATCTGCGCATCGCTGGTATCACCATGATTAACCCGTAGGTCCAGCACGGCTTTGAAGTTTTCCAGCGCGCGTTTCATCTGCGGATTCTTGCGTAATTCAAAACCCACGCAGCGGGCTTTAATACGTTCGTGGATATGTTCCAGATGCTCACGGTTTTCATCCAGCCATTGCTGGCCCTGAGTCGTGATCGCAATCTGTTTACGCCCACCTTCCTCGTCGCTGATGGTGATCAGTGCCTGATCCTGCAAGAAATCCAGCGTCGGATAGATAACGCCCGGGCTCGGGGTATAGTTACCCTGAGTCAGGGTTTCAATTGCTTTAATCAGCTCATAGCCGTGGCTGGCGTCGCGGGTCAGGATATCCAGAATGACCAGGCGTAATTCTCCGTGACCGAAGAAGCGTTGGCGACGACCACCGCCCCCGCGACGGTGCCCACAACCCTGTTCGTGGTGATGTTCTTTGTTACAGCCTTCATGGCGATGTTCTTCACCTTTGCAGCAACCTGCATGGTGCTCGTTGTGGCGGCCTTCGTGGTGATGTCCTTCACCCTTGCAGCAGCCTTCGTGTTGGTGCTCAGTATGTTTGCAGCAACCTTCATGATGGTTTTGCATCATCGTCTCCTGATGTTGTTTAGATATATCTAATTTATATCTAAAAATTGTCATCTTGCAAGTCTACAAATTATATTTTGTTTAATATGATGATTATTAACAGTTTTTATTGGTTGGTGCTGTCAGTCTAATCTGACGGTGACTATATCAAAAAAGTGCTTGCAATCCTCTTGATTAGCAATCATTATCATTTAAAAATGTATTTAGATATATCGTATTATCTTCACAAGGCGAAAAAAATGACAAAAAACACCTCACGCTACCCCCAGCGCGTTCGTAATGAACTGCGCTTTCGGGAACTTACCGTCCTGCGCGTAGAACGTATTAGCGCGGGCTTTCAGCGCATTGTACTGGGCGGGGACGCTCTGGACGGTTTTAGCTCACACGGGTTTGACGACCATACCAAGGTCTTTTTCCCTGAACCGGGCAGCCATTTTGTGCCGCCTGTCGTCACCGATGAAGGCATTGTCTGGGCTGACGGCGTACGTCCGTTATCCCGTGATTACACGCCGTTGTATGACGAAGCGCGCCATGAGCTGGCGCTGGATTTTTATATCCATGACGGTGGCGTGGCAAGTACGTGGGCGATGAATGCCCGTGAGGGGGACAAGCTGACAATTGGCGGACCGCGCGGTTCTTTGGTGGTGCCAGAGGATTATGCGTATCAGGTTTATGTGTGTGATGAATCGGGAATGCCCGCGCTGCGCCGACGCCTGGAGTCGCTCAGTCGTTTAGCGGTACGTCCGCACGTCACGGCGCTGGTCAGCGTGCAAGATGCAGCATACCAGGACTATTTTGCCCACCTCGACGGGTTTACTATTCAGTGGTTTATCGGTCATGACGAGCAGGCGGTGAATGAACACTTATCGCGGCTAAGCGTGCCAGCAGACGATTATTACATCTGGATCACTGGCGAAGGGAAGGTGGTCAAAAACCTGAGTGCTCGCTTTGAAACCGAGGCGTTCGATCAGCAACGGGTTCGCGCAGCGGCTTACTGGCATCAGCGCCGTTAATCAGTAATTAGACGGCGGAACGCCAAACGCCTGGCGGAATGCGTAGCTAAATGCCGCGGTGCTTGAATACCCCACGTCGAGCGCCACGGCGGTTACGCTTTTATTTTTCTTCAGCATTAATACGGATTCCAGAATACGCATTTTTTGCTTCCAGACGCTGAAAGGCAATCCGGTTTCTTTTTTGAAATGGCGTGAAAAGGTACGGGCAGACATACCCAGATGCTGCGCCCAGTATTCAACCGAATGCTCCAGTGCGGGGGATTCTTGTATTGTTCGGCAGACTTTGGTTAATTCACGATCCTGCGGCCAGGGTAATACAAAAGCGACTTCCGGGAGTTGCAGAATAATATCGACCAGCACACTAACCAGCTTGCCCTCTTTTGACTGACTATCATAATGGCCTGAAATTGAATTCGTGGCGTAATGAATAAACTCTCTGGCGAAATCACTGATAGCCACTACTTTGCATTCATTGATGCTCTCTTCAAGAAAGCCCGGTTTAATATCCAGATTTTCTAAATACACATCATCTAATGCCCAAACCGCATGCTCCGTATTATTTGGGATCCAAATGCCATAATGCGCGGGGATTATCCAGCACTTACCGGCAACATCAATGCGCATGCTGCCTTTGCGGGCGAAATGAAACTGCATAAAAGAGTGTGAATGCTGCGGTACATGGTGGTTGGCTTCCAGGACATAAGAGCGAAAGAATACGTCCTGCGGCAGTTCGGTCATGGAGTTATCCGGGAAGGAGTTCCACTGTTTTTGCGCGAGAGTTTCCATAAATGAATCGTCAATGCTCCCGATGGTGTGTCCGCTGCTCGATAGATCTTGTCCGCGGATCATAATACATACACTCTTTTTTCCATAATAATCTTGCGTAATAATTTTTAGCCCACTTTTGGTAAATACCATGAACTCGCTTTGTTCAGATGCTGTCATCGTCAATGAAACAAATGATAACTGGACCCGAATGGGAAAAGAGCTGCTTTCGCAAGCGGATATCAGAATTAATGGCTCGCGCGCCTGGGACATTCAACTTCATCATACCGGTTTCTTTAAACGGGTATTGCAACAAGGCTCATTAGGGCTTGGCGAAAGCTATATGGAAGGCTGGTGGGACTGCGAACGGCTCGATATTCTGTTCTGCAAAATCCTGAAAGCAAAACTCGACCAGCAGATGCCAGGTAATCTGAAAGATATTTTACGCATTGCCAGCGCACGCCTGTTTAATTTGCAGTCACGGAGCCGCGCATGGATCGTCGGTAAAGAACATTATGATATTGGTAACGATCTCTTTGCGCTGATGCTTGATCCGCATATGCAATATTCCTGCGGTTACTGGAAAGACGCGACCACCTTAGACGATGCGCAAAATGCCAAATTAAAAATGATCTGCGAGAAGCTGCAGCTTAAGCCGGGTATGCGTTTACTCGATATCGGTTGTGGATGGGGCGGGTTGGCAGAATATGCGGCGCGTCATTATGGCGTGGCGGTAGAAGGCGTTACCATTTCCAAAGAGCAGCAGAAAATGGCGCAGCAGCGCTGTGAAGGGCTGGACGTTAACATTCTGCTGCAGGATTATCGCGATCTTGATAAACACTACGATCGCATTGTCTCCGTGGGGATGTTTGAACACGTCGGGCCGAAAAACTACGATACCTATTTCAGCATCGCCGACCGTTGTTTAAAACCGGACGGGCTCTTCCTGCTGCATACCATCGGTAGCAATAAAAAAGGGATGAGCGTCGATCCATGGATCAACAAATACATTTTCCCGAACGGTTGCTTACCGTCGATTTCCCATATTGCCGAGGCCAGCGAATCACGGTTTGTGATGGAGGACTGGCATAACTTTGGCAGCGATTACGATAAAACGCTGATGGCCTGGCACGAGCGCTTTAATCAGGCCTGGCCGGAGCTGTCGTCACGTTATTCCGCCACCTTCAGAAGAATGTTTAATTACTATTTATGCGCCTGCGCCGGGGCTTTCCGCGCCCGAGATATCGAGCTTTGGCAGGTACTGTTTAGCCGTGGCGTCGAGGGTGGCCTCCGCGTTTATCGTTAACGTTCTGCCGGATGGCGGCGTAAACGCCTTATCCGGCCTACATAGGTTTGTACTCGTAGGCCTGATGCGCGAAGCGCATCAGGCATTTATGATTTAACCCAATTCACTCTCCGCCAGCGCTTTAAACACCATCGCGACGGCGTGTGCGCCGGGGTCCATATTGCCGAGCAGACTTTCGCTGCTCAGATACGATGCGCGACCGGCATTGGCTTTACTCGACAAACAGGTTCGTTCGGCTCCCGCTTGCGCGGCGTCGAATGCGGCCTGCAGATTTTGCGGCTGCGCGAGCAGTGAAGTCAGGGCCGGTTGCAGCGCGTCAATCATGGTGCGATCGCCTTCGTCTGCGCCGCCGTAGAACTTCATCTGCGCCAGGCCCGTATTTAATGCTTCGACAATATTTGCTCCCTGTTCCAGTTTCTGTCCGGCTGAGGTAAAGAAGATCGACATCAGCACACCGCTGGAACCGCCCATCACCACGGTCAGGCGTTCGCCAATCAACGCGAACAGCGTAGCAAGGTTATCCAGCGGCAACTGCTGGCGATGCAGTAGGCTGGCAATTTCGCGTGCGCCAGCGGCGAAGGTTGAACCGGTATCGCCATCGCCGACTTTGGCATCCAGCGCATTAAGATGGGACTCCAGATCGGAAAGGGTTGCGGTGATAAGCTCCACAATCCCGGCCACCAGGGCGTTTGCCGAGGGCTGGAATTCCACGCGTGCGCTACGCTGAGATGACGGAACACAACTGATTTCACGCGGTGGGACCGGCGTCGGCCAGTTGCTGGTTTCCACTTCGGTGAGCAGCGCTTTTTCGATGCTCTCTTCCAGCACGATGGCCGTGAGAGAAAAGCCTTTCATATCCAGCGCGGTGACCAGCGAGGCCGGGCCAATCAGCCAGTCGATACGCGAGTGCAGCGGGCTGCTGGCCAGCTCGCGGGTAATGATGGCCATTTCGGCAACAGAAACACCGCCAAGATTGTTAATCATCACCGCCAGACGGCCGGTTTCAGGCAGGGCGGCCAGCAGTTTATCCACCATCAGGTTCACCACCTGCGCACTGTTCTGAGTGTCGATAACCGAAGCACCTGGCTCGCCGTGAATGCCCATCCCTAGCTCCGCGTGACCCGGATGATGACGCGGGGTCGCGTCGGTTTCTTGCGGCAGATGACAACTGGAAAGCGCAACGCCCAGGCTGAAGGTGTTGTGGGCTGCGTACTGCGCTTCACGCAGAACGGTGGCGAGGTTGTAGCCGCGTTCGGCAAAGTAACCCGCGATTTTATGCACCAGGATGGTTCCCGCAATGCCGCGTGGGTGTTTGTTATCCGGCAGAGAGATGTCGTCGCCAACAATCAGCATTTCAACGTTATAGCCAAGGCGACGCGCTTTCTCGGCGGCGAGACCGAAATTAAGACGGTCACCGGTGTAATTTTTCACGATCAACAAACAGCCCGCTTCACCGGTTACCGCCTGAATGGCGGTCAGTACCGCATCCACGCTCGGGGAGGCGAAAACGTCGCCGCAGACCGCAGCGGTTAGCATGCCTTTACCGATAAATCCAACGTGCGCGGGTTCGTGTCCCGAACCGCCGCCGGAAATGACCGACACGTTATTTTTATCGAGATCACGACGGACTACGATACGAATGGCCGGATCGCTTTCCAGACGCGCCAGGTTATTCCACGGGCTGGCGATAATCGTACCGTCGATGACATCGCTCACGAGATGGGGGCGTTGATTAAAAAAGAATTGAGACATAACGGCTCCTCGAGGTTGAGTGAAAGACAAACCCCCGAATGCTTAGGTCATGGTGCGGAGGCGATGAAGAGATTCTGGCGAAGTCAGCGCGGAAAAAAACAACCTTAAAATGAGTTTCATTACGGAACGTGATTGTTGTTTTTTGTTCCGAAATGAAACTGAAAAAAGCAAGGAACGATCACAATGCGAGCTCGCTCGACTTTTTTCACCGGCGAACGGCGCTGGTTATCCGGCACCGTCAGCCTTTTTGTGCGGATTTTAAGACAAGCGAGTGGGTAAAAGAGAAAGTGAGATTCATGTGTGCTGGATATTTGGCGGTAAATGAACGGATCAGGATCGCAAACCTTATATTTTTTATGGATAAGCGTTCCAATATGAAACGTAGTCCGTTTTTATCTGTTTCATATCAGAACAAAAAGACGAAAGATCTTTTTGTGCACGCCTCGCCATACAGTTATTGCATCGCTCCGGTACCTCCCGTTTTCGCCATCAGCATCAGGCCAAACAGGTTAACGCCAGGGCTCACCATGTAAAAACATGTACTTATTTGAGGATGAAAGGAATGCTAAAAGTTATTCAATCTCCAGCCAAATATCTCCAGGGTCCTGACGCTTCCACCATGTTTGGTCAATACGCTAAAAATCTGGCGGACAGCTTTTTCGTGATCGCGGATGACTTCGTGATGAAGCTGGCGGGAGAGAAAGTACTCAACGGCCTGCACAACCACGACATTAGCTGCCACGCGGAACGCTTCAACGGCGAATGCAGCCATGCTGAAATTAATCGTCTGATTGCCATTTTGAAACAGCACGGTTGCCGCGGTGTGGTTGGGATTGGCGGCGGGAAAACGCTGGATACCGCCAAAGCGATTGGCTACTACCAGAAGCTGCCGGTGGTGGTGATCCCGACTATCGCGTCTACCGATGCGCCAACCAGTGCGCTGTCCGTAATCTATACCGAAGCCGGTGAGTTTGAAGAGTATCTGATCTACCCGAAAAACCCGGATATGGTGGTGATGGATACCGCAATCATTGCTAAAGCGCCGGTACGTCTGCTGGTGGCCGGGATGGGCGATGCGCTCTCGACCTGGTTTGAAGCGAAAGCCTGTTATGACGCCAGAGCGACCAGCATGGCGGGCGGACAGTCCACCGTGGCGGCGCTGAGCCTGGCGCGCCTGTGCTATGATACCCTGCTGGCGGAAGGCGAGAAGGCACGCTTTGCCGCGCAGGCTGGCGTGGTGACCGATGCGCTGGAGCGTATTGTCGAAGCTAACACTTACCTCAGCGGCATCGGCTTTGAAAGCAGCGGTCTTGCAGGGGCGCATGCGATCCACAACGGCTTTACGATTCTGGAAGAGTGCCACCATTTGTACCACGGTGAAAAAGTCGCCTTTGGTACGCTGGCGCAGCTGGTGTTGCAAAACAGCCCGATGGAAGAGATCGAAACCGTGCTGAATTTCTGTCAGAAAGTAGGCCTGCCGGTAACGTTAGCGGAAATGGGCGTGAAAGAAGACGTTGACGGCAAGATCATGGCCGTAGCAAAAGCGACCTGTGCAGAAGGTGAAACCATCCACAATATGCCGTTCCCGGTAACGCCTGAAAGCGTACATGCCGCTATTTTGACGGCAGACCTGCTGGGACAGCAGTGGCTGGCGCGTTAATCAGTCGTCGGTAGGTTTTTATCCGGCATCTTCTCCCCCTCTGACAGTCTCTGCCGGAGGGGTTGTCTATGGTTAAACAGCGGAAAGGGATATGACGGCGCACACGCATAGCATCGGGAAGGAAGTCTCTTCGGTCATTGCCCAGTCATGGCATCGTTGCAGCAAGTTTATGCAGCGGGAAACCTGGCAGGCGCCGCATCAGGCGCAAGGGCTGACCTTTGAGTCGATTTGTCGTCGCAAGACGGCGCTGCTGACGATTGCCCAGGCCGCGCTGGAAGATGCCTGGGAGTTTATGGATGGCCGTCCGTGCGCGCTGCTGATTCTGGATGAGTCAGCCTGTATTCTCAGCCGTTGCGGCGATCCGCAGACGGTTGAACAGCTGGCGGAGCTTGGGTTTCGCGACGGCAGTTACTGTGCCGAAAGCATTATTGGCAGCTGTGCGCTTTCTCTGGCGACGATGCCGGGGCAGCCGACAAAAACTTCTGGCGATCAGCACTTTAAACAGGCGCTGCATCCCTGGTCGTTCTGCTCGACGCCGGTCTTCGATAACCATGGTCGACTGTTCGGCTCCATCTCGCTGTGCTGTCTGGTGGAGCATGAGTGCGTTTCTGATTTATCCCTGACGCTGGCGATTGCCAGAGAAGTCGGCAACTCTTTGCTGACCGACAGCCTGCTGGCTGAATCTAATCGACATTTGAACCAGATGTACGGCCTGCTGGAGAGCATGGATGATGGCGTAATGGCCTGGAACGAACAGGGCGTTTTGCAGTTCCTCAATGCGCGCGCGGCGCTGCTTTTGCATCTTGACGCGCAGGCCAGTCAGGGGAAAAACATTCACGACCTGCTCAATCTACCCATGCTGCTGCGCCGGGCGATCAAACATGCCCGCGGTCTGAACCACGTTGAAGTCACTTTTGAAAGCCAGCATCAATTTGTTGATGCCGTCATTACCCTGAAACCGATTGTTGAGGAGCAGGGCAACAGCTTTATCCTGCTGCTGCATCCGGTGGAGCAAATGCGCCAGTTGATGACCAGCCAGCTCGGCAAGGTGAGCCACACCTTTGAGCAGATGTCGACAGACGATCCTGAAACCCGCCGCTTGATCCATTTTGGGCGCCAGGCGGCGAGAGGAAGTTTCCCGATCCTGCTGTGTGGAGAAGAGGGGGTTGGTAAAGAGCTGCTGAGTCAGGCTATTCACAACGAAAGCGAGCGTGCCAGCGGACCATATATTGCCGTGAACTGTCAGTTGTATGCCAACAGCGTGCTGGGGCAGGATTTTATGGGCAGCGCGCCCACCGATGATGAAAACGGTCGGCTGAGCCGTCTTGAACTGGCGAACGGCGGCACGCTGTTTCTGGAAAAAATTGAATATCTGGCGCCGGAGCTGCAATCCGCGTTGTTACAGGTGATTAAGCAGGGGGTACTCACCCGCCTGGATGCCCGCCGGCTGATCCCGGTGGATGTCAAAGTGATCGCCACCACCACGGTTGATCTCGCCAATCTGGTGGAGCAGAACCGCTTTAGCCGCCAGCTGTATTATGCGCTGCACTCTTTTGAGATAGTGATCCCACCGCTGCGGGCGCGGCGTAACAGTATTCCCTCGCTGATTTATACGCGGCTGAACAGCCTGAAAAAACGCTTTTCATCCAGTCTGAAGATCGACGACGACGCGCTGGCACAGCTGGTGGCCTATTCGTGGCCGGGCAATGACTTTGAATTGAACAGTATTATCGAAAACATCGCCATCAGCAGTGATAACGGCCATATTCGGCTGAGCAATCTACCGGATTATCTGTTTGCCGAACGTCCGGGTCTGGAGACGGCGTCTTCACTGCTGCCTGCCAGCCTGACGTTTACCGCTATCGAAAAAGAGGCGATTATCCATGCCGCTCGCGTCACCAGTGGGCGCGTGCAGGAGATGTCGCAGCTGCTGAACATTGGTCGCACCACCCTGTGGCGCAAGATGAAGCAATACGACATTGATGCCAGCCAGTTTAAGCGCAAACATCTGGAGTAGTTTCTTCAATTCTCGCCATCGAGAACAGCGCATCCGACAGTCGGTTGATATAACGCCTGGGTTCATCGCGTAACGTCAGCGTTCTGCTCATCGCGATGAGGACCCGCTCCAGCCGACGCGTCAGGGTTCGCGCAACGTGTAGCTGTGCCGATGCGAGATTTTTCCCCGGAATAACAAACTCTTTGAGCGGGCCGCTTTGCGCCATATTACGGTCAATTAGCTGCTCCAGCGCCTGAACATCCTCTTCGCCAATACGCTGTTTTAAGCGAGTCAGTCCTTTCTCATCGCTGGCGAGTTCCGCACCCAGTACAAACAGCATCTTCTGCATGGCGTGCAGCTCCTGGCGTAGTTCGGCCTGGTGCGTGCTGGCATAGCAGACGCCTAGCTGGGAAATCAGTTCATCCACCGTACCATAGGCCTCAACGCGGATGTCGTCTTTGTCGACACGACTGCCGCCAAATAGCGCGGTCGTGCCTTTATCGCCGGTTCGGGTATAGATGCGGTACATTTATTTTATCTCGCTGAAGGGAAGAACTTTAACCAGTTGACCGGCATTGGCACCGAGCGTGCGGAGCTGGGCAGCCCCGGCGTGAGTATGCCCACGGACCAGTGCCCGATCTTCGGGCAACTGAGCATGGGTTAAGGCAATATCGCCGCTGGCGTTGAGCCCAAGACCCACGCGTAGCGTTGAGCTTTTAGCCGCCAGCTTGCTGAGGGCCAGCGCGCAGTCATGCTCGTCGCAACAGATTGTCCGGCAAGGGACGCCTTGCTCTTCCAATCCCCAGCACAGCTCATCAAGCACGCGAGACTCCTGCCAGCGTGAGTGATAAAACAGATGTACGCCCGGTGATGAAAGTGACATTGCGCCCCCTGGGTTATCAGAATGCCTGACGGAAGATCTCGGCGATTTCTTTCTCGTTCCCTTTGCGCGGGTTAGAGAAGGCGTTGCCGTCTTTCAGCGCCATTTCCGCCATGTACGGGAAATCGGCTTCTTTGACGCCCAGGTCGCGCAGATGCTGCGGAATACCGATGTCGGCGGAGAGACGGGCAATGGCGTGAATGGCCAGTTCGGCGGCATCCATGGTGGAAAGGCCGTCAGTGTTTTCGCCCATAAATTCTGCGATATCGGCAAATTTTTCCGGGTTAGCGATCAGGTTATAGCGCGCCACGTGCGGCAGCAGTACGGCATTCGCCACGCCGTGCGGCATGTCGTACAGACCGCCAAGCTGATGCGCCATCGCGTGAACGTAGCCAAGGTTGGCGTTGTTAAAGGCCATGCCGGCCAACAAAGAGGCGTAGGCCATGTTTTCGCGTGCTTTCAGGTTGCTGCCCAGTGCTACGGCCTGGCGCAAGTTACGCGCGATGAGACGAATAGCCTGGATAGCGGCGGCGTCGGTAACCGGGTTGGCATCTTTGGAAATATAGGCTTCCACGGCGTGGGTCAGGGCGTCCATCCCGGTCGCTGCGGTCAGCGGGGCGGGTTTGCCGAGCATCAGCAGCGGATCGTTAATGGAGACCGACGGCAGGTTGCGCCAGCTGACAATCACAAACTTCACTTTGGTTTTGGTATTGGTCAGCACACAGTGGCGGGTGACCTCGCTGGCGGTACCGGCAGTGGTATTCACCGCGACGATCGGCGGCAGTGGATTGGTCAGAGTTTCAATCCCGGCATAGCTATAGAGATCGCCTTCGTGGGTCGCCGCGATACCGATGCCTTTACCGCAGTCATGTGGACTACCGCCGCCGACGGTAACGATGATATCGCAATGCTCTTTGCGAAAGACGTCCAGACCGTCACGCACGTTGGTGTCTTTGGGATTCGGTTCAACGCCGTCAAAAACCACCACGTCAATACCGGCCTCACGCAGATGGGCGAGGGTTTTATCTACTGCACCGTCTTTAATAGCCCGCAGACCTTTATCAGTAACCAGTAGCGCTTTTTTACCGCCTAACAGTTTGCAGCGTTCGCCAACAACGGAAATAGCATTGGGGCCAAAGAAGTTCACATTTGGCACCAGGTAATCAAACATACGATAGCTCATAATATACCTTCTTAGATTTGAATTATAATTCAGAGAAACAACTTAGCGCGGTTTCTGCTAATAATCTGTCTTGTTCGACGGTGCCGCCGCTAACGCCAATGGCTCCAATTAATTCCCCATTTAACATGACGGGTAAACCGCCACCGAAAATAACGATGCGCTGTTGGTTGGTAAGCTGCAAACCATATAGCGAAGCGCCAGGTTGTACCGCATCAGTAATTTCATGGGTGCCCTGGCGCAGGCAGCAGGCGGTATACGCTTTATTAAGAGAGATATCACAACTGGTGACAAACGCGTCGTCCATACGGTGCATCAGCAGCGTGTTTCCGCCGCGATCCACCACAGAAAAGACCACCGGAACGTTGATATCAAAAGCTTTAGCCTCGACGGCCTGCGCCATTTTCTTTGCAGCCGCCAGCGTAATGGTGGCGATTTGTTGGCTTTTATTCACAGTCTCTCCTGAAAATATTGTAGGGCTGAGGTCACGAAAAATATCGCGCGACAGCTATTTTTATCATTGGCTTTACCTTATTTTCTCGCCGCACGTTATTAAGTCAATAGGGCATGCATTTCAGGAAATTTAAATTCATCTTCCCATTTTTACGTTTATTGATAATGATCATTTAACCTCGTCACAATTCACGGCGGATATTCCTGAGCTGCGTTTCAATATGAAACGATGCGTTTTTATTCGGTGCCAAATTGGAACGAAATTAATTTTATTTTTTTATTGTCCTGCTCATTTAGAGTTCGGCCATTGCTGATGAAAGGCGAATGCCGGGTGTTGTGTCCCCGGCAATGCGGCCCGGCGTCCCTATTTTTTATCTTTTGAGTCCATAAACTATGAGAAGATCAAAACGATTCGAAGTGCTTGCGAAGCGCCCTGTAAATCAGGATGGCCTGATTGGCGAATGGCCTGAAGAGGGGCTGATCGCCATGGAAAGCCCCTACGATCCGGCTTCGTCGGTGAAGGTGGAAAAGGGTCGTATTGTTGAGCTGGACGGCAAAAGTCGCGCCGAGTTCGACATGATTGACCGTTTCATTGCCGACTACGCCATTAACGTGGCCGAGGTAGAGCGCGCCATGCAGCTCGACGCGCTGGAGATCGCCAGAATGCTGGTGGATATCCACGTCAGCCGGGAAGAGATAATTGCCATTACCACTGCTATCACCCCAGCGAAAGCGGTGGAGGTAATGGCGCAAATGAACGTGGTGGAGATGATGATGGCGCTGCAAAAAATGCGCGCCAGACGAACGCCCTCTAATCAGTGCCACGTGACCAACCTGAAAGATAACCCGGTACAGATTGCTGCCGACGCGGCTGAAGCGGGGATCCGTGGCTTTTCCGAGCAGGAAACGACGGTCGGGATCGCCCGCTACGCGCCGTTTAACGCCCTGGCGCTGCTGGTGGGTTCCCAGTGTGGTCGCCCCGGTGTGCTGACGCAATGTTCTGTTGAAGAGGCCACTGAGCTGGAGCTGGGAATGCGCGGGCTAACCAGCTACGCCGAAACGGTGTCGGTCTATGGCACAGAATCGGTGTTTACCGATGGCGATGACACGCCGTGGTCCAAAGCGTTTCTCGCCTCGGCTTATGCGTCGCGTGGCCTGAAAATGCGCTACACCTCCGGCACCGGCTCGGAAGCGCTGATGGGCTACTCCGAAAGTAAATCGATGCTTTATCTGGAGTCGCGCTGCATTTTTATCACCAAAGGCGCGGGCGTACAGGGGCTGCAAAACGGCGCGGTCAGCTGTATCGGCATGACCGGCGCTGTGCCGTCGGGGATCCGCGCGGTGCTGGCGGAAAACCTGATTGCCTCAATGCTCGACCTTGAAGTGGCCTCCGCCAATGATCAGACCTTTTCCCACTCCGATATTCGCCGAACTGCCCGCACTCTGATGCAGATGCTGCCGGGCACCGACTTTATTTTCTCCGGTTACAGCGCGGTACCCAACTACGACAACATGTTTGCCGGGTCGAACTTCGACGCTGAAGATTTCGATGATTACAACATTCTGCAACGCGATCTGATGGTTGACGGCGGTCTGCGTCCGGTGACTGAAGAAGAAACCATCGCCATTCGCAATAAGGCCGCACGCGCCATTCAGGCGGTGTTCCGCGAACTGGGCCTGCCGCTGATTAGCGATGAGGAAGTGGAGGCTGCCACTTATGCTCACGGCAGCAAAGATATGCCCGCGCGCAATGTGGTGGAGGATCTGGCGGCCGTGGAAGAGATGATGAAGCGCAATATCACCGGGCTGGATATTGTCAGCGCGTTGAGTTGCAGCGGCTTCGAAGATATCGCCAGCAATATCCTCAACATGCTGAGGCAGCGCATCACCGGGGATTATCTGCAAACGTCGGCAATTTTGGATCGCCAGTTCGATGTCGTCAGCGCCGTCAATGACATTAACGATTATCAGGGACCCGGTACCGGCTATCGCATCAGTGCCGAACGCTGGGCGGAAATTAAAAATATTGCGGGCGTGGTTCAGCCCGGCTCGATCGAATAAGGCGAAACACAGTGGAATACACAACTGAACGTAAGCCGGTTTTCACCTTGCAGGTAAGCGAAGGCGAGGCGGCTAAAGCGGACGAACGCGTGGATGAGGTGGTGATTGGCGTCGGCCCGGCCTTTGATAAGTATCAGCATAAAACCCTGATTGATATGCCGCACAACGCGATTTTGAAAGAGCTGGTTGCCGGAATTGAAGAAGAGGGACTGCATGCGCGAGTGGTGAGAGTGCTGCGCACCTCGGATGTTTCTTTTATGGCATGGGATGCGGCAAATCTCAGCGGTTCAGGCATCGGGATTGGTATCCAGTCGAAAGGAACCACGGTGATTCATCAGCGCGATCTGCTGCCGCTGAGCAACCTCGAGCTGTTCTCTCAGGCTCCGCTGCTGACGCTGGAAACCTATCGCCAGATTGGTAAAAACGCCGCGCGCTATGCGCGTAAAGAGTCGCCTTCGCCGGTGCCGGTGGTCAATGACCAGATGGTGCGGCCCAAATTTATGGCCAAGGCCGCGCTGTTTCATATCAAAGAAACCAAACACGTGGTGCAGGATGCTGCGCCCGTCACGCTGCATATTGCACTGGTAAGGGAATGACCATGAACGACAACATCATGACCGCGCAGGATTACCCATTAGCGACCCGCTGCCCGGAGAAAATCCAGACTCCTGGCGGTAAGCCGCTAACCGACATTACCCTTGAGAATGTGCTGGCGGGCCGCGTAGGACCGCAGGATGTGCGGATTTCTCAGCAAACGCTGGAGTACCAGGCGCAGATTGCCGAACAGATGCAGCGTCATGCCGTGGCGCGCAATTTCCGTCGCGCGGCAGAGCTGATTGCGATCCCGGATGCCCGCATTCTGGAGATCTACAACGCGCTACGTCCGTTTCGTTCTTCGTTCGCTGAGCTGCAGGCTATTGCCGATGAACTGGAGCATACCTGGCACGCTACGGTGAACGCCGGGTTTGTCCGCGAGTCGGCAGAGATATATCAGCAGAGAAACAAGCTGCGTAAAGGTAGCCAGTGACGGGGGCAACATGCCGTTAATTGCAGGGATCGATATCGGCAACGCCACCACCGAAGTGGCGTTGGCACAGCATGGGCATTTTATCGCCAGCGGGATTGTCGCCACCACGGGCATGAAAGGCACGCGGGACAATATTGCCGGGGTGGTGGCTTCTCTGCAGCAGGCTCTGAATAGCACCCCGTGGTCGCTTCAGGATGTGGCGAAAATCTGCATCAACGAGGCCGCGCCGGTGATTGGCGATGTGGCGATGGAAACCATCACTGAAACCATCATTACTGAATCGACAATGATTGGCCATAACCCGCAAACGCCCGGCGGCGTTGGCGTGGGAATGGGGACCACTATCGCCGTGGAGAAGCTGGCGGCGTTAAGCGAGGATCGGTTTGCCGAGGGCTGGATCCCGCTGGTAGGCGAGGAAATGGATTTTCTCGAGGCGGTCTGGCTTATCAATGCGGCGCTGGATCGCGGCATCAACGTGGTGGCGGCGATCCTGAAAAAGGATGATGGCGTGCTGGTGAACAATCGCCTGCGTCGGCCAATGCCGGTGGTTGATGAAGTCACCTTACTTGAGAAGGTGCCGGAAGGGGTGCTGGCGGCGGTGGAAGTGGCGGCCGCCGGGCAGGTGGTGCGGGTATTGTCGAATCCTTACGGCATCGCGACCTTCTTTGCCCTGACGCCCGAGGAAACGCAAACTATCGTCCCCATCGCCAGAGCGCTAATCGGCAACCGTTCCGCCGTGGTGCTGAAAACCCCGCAGGGTGATGTGCGATCAAGGGTGATCCCGGCGGGCAAGATCTTTATCCGTGGTGAAAAGCGTGGCGGCGAAGCCGACGTAGCGCAAGGCGCGCAGGCCATTATGCAGGCGATAAGCGCCTGTGCGCCCGTGTGCGATATTCGTGGTGAAGCAGGCACGCACGCAGGCGGCATGCTGGAGCGGGTGCGTAAGGTGATGGCCTCACTGACCGGTCATGACATGAACACGGTGCATATTCAGGATCTATTGGCGGTCGATACGTTTATTCCGCGCAAGGTGCAGGGCGGCATCGCTGGAGAGTGTTCAATGGAGAACGCCGTGGGCATTGCGGCAATGGTGAAATCCGATCGCTTACAGATGCAGGCCATCGCCAGTGAGCTGAGCGCCCGGTTAAACACGCCGGTTGAAGTTGGCGGCGTGGAGGCCAACATGGCCGTAGCGGGGGCGCTAACAACGCCCGGATGCGCCGCACCGCTGGCGATCCTCGATTTAGGCGCAGGATCTACCGATGCCGCCATTATCAATAGCGACGGCGTAGTGAGAGCGGTGCATCTGGCCGGTGCAGGAAATATGGTTAGCCTGTTAATTCAAACTGAGCTGGGCCTAAACGATGCGTTTCTGGCGGAGGAGATTAAAAAATACCCGCTGGCAAAAGTGGAAAGCCTGTTCAGTATTCGCCATGAGAACGGCGCGGTAGAGTTTTTCCGCGAACCGCTCAGCCCGACAGTCTTCGCCAAAGTGGTGTATCTGAAAGAGGGGGAGCTGATCCCGGTAGATAACCTCACCTCGCTGGAAAAAATTCGTCTGGTGCGCCGACAGGCCAAAGAGAAGGTTTTTGTGACCAACTGCCTGCGCGCATTGCTTCAGGTTTCACCCAGTGGCTCCATTCGCGATATTGCTTTTGTAGTGCTGGTGGGCGGCTCCTCGCTGGATTTCGAAATCCCGCAGATGATCACCGATGCGCTGGCGCACTACGGCGTTGTCGCCGGACAGGGCAACATCCGTGGTAGCGAAGGGCCGCGTAATGCGGTGGCAACCGGGCTGGTTTTGGCCGGAATCGCGAATTAATCGTGCAGAAAACAGCCACCGCAAGCGTTTAGCTGCGGGGTAAATCAAATAAAGGCGATGTTCTCTTTGATATCCCGACGAAGTTGGGTACATAGTATAAATGTGTCTCTCACGTGGTTAATTTTAAGGATAAGAGCATGCCAACAGCAATTGAGAAAGCATTGGATTTTATTGGTGGTATGAACACTTCGGCGTCAGTACCCCATTCAATGGACGAAAGTACCGCTAAGGGAATCTTAAAGTATTTGCATGACTTAGGTGTGCCAGCGAGTCCGGAAGCTGTAATGGCACGAGGTGAGCAGGAGGGATGGAATCCCGAGTTCACGAAAAAAGTGGCCGGATGGGCAGAAAAAGTCGCCTCCGGTAACCGCATCCTTATCAAGAATCCAGAGTATTTTTCAACCTATATGCAGGAGCAGCTCAAAGAGCTAGTGTGAGCTGACTATCGAATCAAACGCTAACGGACGTTTCCATCTCTGGATGGGGCGTCCAAAGGAGGGCTAGTGACATGCTTGTTGCCAGGCAGGCGTTTCGCACCGCAAAAGCGAGGTAATCTAATAGCTTTTCTTTAACTCCTGCACATAGAGATATTATCAACTTCTCAGTAGTACCTGGATTATCCGTGGCGACTCACCTCACAAAGAAGACTCAATAATCAGAATTATATTGCGTCAACCTCATTATATTTACTGAAATATTCTTTTATTACTAAATTTTCCACAGATTATTGATAGTCATTAGCAAGTCCGTTGCTGAATAATATTTGCATTCGCAGCCCGAGCAGCAGCATCCAGCACACCTGTTATTTTCAATCCAAAGCCCACAATTTTCCTTCACTTCAGCGATAGTGGCCCATGTGTATCAATCAAATCTACAACTATTTTTCTCTCCTGAGTAAAAGACCATTCAAAAAATATTTGTCAATAAATTCTATAGTCTTGGTACAAATTGACATTTGTTTGAAAATCTTTGTGTTAAGTACGCTGTGAAATTAACGCAAAAATGTTCATTTACTGGGAGGTAATAATCCTATTTATAACAAAGAGTTTTCATGTTTGTATAAAAAACAACCTTTCAGACTTTTATAAAGATCCCGCAATATTCTTTATTCTATTAACATCACATTAACATTGTGGGTATGGTTAGGGTGTACAGTATTTGTTATGCTCCAAGTCAATTAATAATATTCACTAGGGAAAATCCTATTTCACCATTTCTTGATAAATGAGCTCATTGTTGAGAAAGGAAATTTATTCCTTATTTGACAAATGGTTAAAAAACGAATCCTGGAGGAGAATCTACCCTATTAATATGGAGGCTCATGTGCGGATTTTTGTACCCCTAAGGCACACAATATTTTATTTTTTATTTGCAGGTATGATCGTATGTGGTACTGCGAAAGCCTATAACGGTACACCGAACACAGCCCGAGTTGCGTCTGTGACACTGAAGGAAAGTATTCTTTTTGCTTTTGACCGTGACCCATCAATAAGTCAGCAGGCCGCGCAAATGGGAATCGGCCAGGCGCAAATAGACGAAGCACGCAGTGGTTGGATGCCGCAAATATCACTTAATGGCAATACAGGGCATAGCCAGACGACAGACTCAAGCGGCTCACTAAAAAACTCAGCAGCATGGGGGCTAAGTCTGACGCAGCTTGTCTATGATTTTGGCAAAACGAATAGCGCAATCAGTCAGTCTGAAGCACAACGAGATAGTTACCGGTACCAGCTTATGGCTACATTGACTGGTGTCGCTGAGAAAACGGCTCTAAGCTACGTTGAAGTCAGACGCTATACCGAACTGACACAAGCAGCGAAAGAAAATATTACTGCGCTTAAAAATGTTCAGCATATGGCGCGATTGCGCGCAGAGGCTGGTTTGAGTTCTACGTCCGATGAGCTTCAGACGCAAGCGCGTGTCGCGGGAATGCAGGCAACGTTTGAACAATACAATGCAGCGCTGAGTAGCGCGCGGGCAAGACTGGCTGTTTTAAGCGGTATTGATGCAGAGCAGTTGCAACCCGTGCCTGAGGCATTAGTCGTTCGAGAGGATTCTCTTGATAATATTGATTATTCATTAATTCCATCTGTGCTCGCCGCAAGGACAATGGAAACGTCTGCTCAGTATGCCGTTGAAAAAGCAAAATCACAGCACTGGCCGACTCTAAGCCTTAAAGGTGGACGTACGCGTTATGAATCGGATAACCGAAGCTATTGGGACGATCAGATTCAGCTAAATATTGATGCCCCTATTTACCAGGGCGGTTCGGTTTCAGCGCGAGTTCACCAGGCTGAAGGCGCAAGAACAATGGCGATGTCGCAAGTCGATCAGGCTCGATTTGATGTACTACAAAAAGCGTCAGTTGCTATGGCGGACTGGTCTGGAGCACACGGTAGAATGAATGCCGGGAATATACAATTGCAGAGCGCTCTGCGTGCTCGCGAGGTTTATAAAAATGAATATACCCTTAGCAAAAGAAGTATTAATGACTTACTAAGCGTTGAACAAGACGTCTGGCAAGCAACGCTATCAAAAATAATGGCTGAATATGATAGCTGGAGTGCCGCAATTAATTATGCCACTGCCCTGGATAATTTATTGCCTGCTATAGGTGTTGAAAAAAATGCTGCGGCGAAATTACCTGATCTAAGTTAGTAACGAAAAGAAAACGCTGCAAAAATTGCTGAAAAAAAACTGAAGACAATGGGAGTCTTTCCCAGAGATTGCTACATCTGAATGTTGGCAATCTGTGAAAGATGGGGGCGCCTGTAAGGAGAAAAAATATGAGTTCAGTAAAAATTGTTGATGTCATTATCCGAAAGACGGCTGAAAAAACAGTTCTGACAGGTGAAGGGAACCTCTCTGTTTCTGTCTCTGCACCCAGCGTTATCGAAGTCCATGGTTCTGCACAGGATGTGGCACGCTACGTGCGACAGGGTAAGGATCTCCTGCTTTACATGAAAGATGGCAGCGTGATCCGCTGCAACAATTATTTCATGGAAGATCCTGAAGGTAAAAACCATTCAGAGTTGGTCTTCAACAATGAGGATCAACTTACCCATATATCGTTTGCTGAGACCGGAGAAGCGTCTGGGCTTGCGACTACTGAACTGACTTCTCATGCGACAACCATATCCAGTATCGAACCTTTTCTCAAGCAAGGCAGTGCCCTGAGCGATGCGCCTTGGGGCTGGATTGCAGGCGCGGCATTAGGCGGCGGCGCGATTGGCGCATTGCTGGCACATGGTGGTGATGGCAAAACCAAAGTCATTGATAACACCAAAGAAGTTGAGAGCGCAACGCCGACCTTTTTGGTAACGGACAAAGCGGGTGACAAGCAGGGTGTGCTGAGTGCAAAAGAGGTCACGGATGATAACACCCCAACCTTCAGCGGTACCGGGCAACCTGGTGCGACCATTCAGATCAAAGATAGCAGCGGCAGCACCATTGCCAGCGCCATGGTCGGTACAGACGGGACCTGGACGGTAAAGCTTCCGACGCAGACGGACGGAGAACACACCTGGTCCGTGGTGCAGATCGACGGCAGTAAAACCACGACTGCAGGCAGCATTACCGTGACTGTCTCAACGGCTGACGCGGCCGTTACGCTCGCCACCACCGCAGGCGATAACATGATTAACGCCAGTGAGCAGTCCGCAGGCTTTACCCTCTCCGGTGCGAGCAAAAATCTCGCGCAGGGAACGGCGCTCACCGTCACGTTAAACGGTAAAACCTATACCGCAGAAGTGGGCGAAAATGGCGCATGGAGCGTGAAGGTGCCCGCAGCAGACGCACAGGCGCTGGGTGATGGAACCTGGACGGTCAACGTCAGCGGCAAAGATGCAGCGGGTAATACCGTAAGCGGTAGTCAGACGATTGGCGTGGATACCGTGCCGCCGACATTATCGGTCGATGCGATTTCCCAGGACAACATCGTCAATGCCGCAGAGCACAACCAGACCCTGACCCTTACCGGTAAAACGAACGCGGAAGCGGGCCAGATTTTAACCGTGACGCTGAACGGCAAAAACCACACAGCAACGGTAGGTAGCGACGGCACCTGGTCCGTTACGCTTCCTGCCAGTGAAGTACAAGAGCTGGCTGACGGCAACCATTCGTTGACCGTGAACGTCAGCGACAAGGCGGGTAACGGTTCTTCAACCACCGCCAATTTCACCGTTGATACCTCCGCACCCGTAGTTACGATCGATACCGTAGCGGGCGACGATGTTCTCAATACCAGCGAGCAGAGCCAGGCGCAAATTATCTCCGGCAAGGCGAGCGGCGCGGCAGCGGGCGACGTGGTCACGGTTACCCTGGGCGGCCAGACCTTTACCGGTGTCGTACAGGCCGACGGCAGTTGGAGCGTTGGCGTCCCTGCCTCCGTCATCGGCGCGCTGGGTGAGGGCGACCACAGCATTTCTGTCTCCGTTACCGATGCCGCGGGCAATACCGGCAGCGCGACGCACGGCGTGACGCTGAGCGGCAATCCGCCAGAATTCACGATTGACGCCATCAGCCAGGACAATGTTCTTAATGCTCAGGAGGCTATGCAGCCGCTGAGTCTGAGCGGTACCAGCAATCTGCCGAACGGCAGCGCCATCACCGTTACACTGAACAACGTCAACTATCAGGCCACCGTTGAAAACGGCATCTGGAGTGTCCAGGTGCCGGTTTCCGACGTTCTGAATCTGGCAAATACCCTCTACACCGTCAGCGTGAGCGGCACGGACAGCGTGGGTAATAGCGGTTCTGCAGACGCTAACCTGCTGGTCGATACGGTGCTGCCACAGGTGATTATCAATACCTTTGCGGGCGACAACCTGGTCAACAACGCCGAAGTGGCGGTGGACCAAACCCTGAGTGGGCGCGTCACTGGCGCGGCGGCGGGCGATACCGTTTCTATCTCCGTTGGTGGCAAGAGCTATACCGCCACAGTAGGGAGCGATCTGACCTGGAGCGTGACTATCCCGTCAGCGGATCTCAAGGCATTTGGCGACGGCGATTTGACCTTCAGCGCTTCGGTCACCAATGCGCACGGCAACACCGGCAGCGGCGAACGTGATATCAACGTCAACGCTGAGCTGCCTGGCCTGCGCGTGAACACGATTTCTGGCGATGACGTGATCAACGCCATCGAACAGCAGCAGGATCTGACCGTCACCGGCTCCAGTACCCATCTGGCTGCAGGCACGCAGATTACCGTTACCATCAACAACGTTGACTACGCTGCCGTGGTGAGCGCCAGCGGTAACTGGCAAATTGGTGTTCCTGCGTCCGATCTTCAGGCATGGACGGCAGGAGATATTACGGTCAACGTTAGCGCGCAGGACGCGTGGGGCAATACCGTTTCTGCTGAGCACCCCATCGAACTGGATCTGAACGCTGTAGCGGTCACCATTGATATCATTAGCAGCGATGACATGCTGAACGCGGCCGAAAAAGGGGCTGAGGTGACGCTGTCAGGTCAGACGCAGGGTGTGGAAGCCGGTCAGACCGTGGTGGTTAAATTTGCCGACCAGACCTTTACTGCGCAGGTGCAGCAGGATGGTTCCTGGAGCCTGACCGTTCCGGCGAGCGCAATGGAAACCCTGATCGACGGACGTGCGCAGGTGAGCGTCAGTGTCACCAATGTGAACGGCAATAGCGCAGAAGCCTCGCGCGTCGTCACCGTGGATACGTTGCCACCGACTATCACGCTGGACAACCTGACGTCCGATAACATCATCAATGCGGCGGAAGCGCAGCAGGATCTGGCGGTCAGCGGCACCAGTAATGCCCAGGCGGGACAGACTGTTACCGTGACGCTGAACGGTAAATCTTACCAGACCACCGTCCAGACGGACGGAACCTGGACCCTCAATGTACCGGCCGCCGACGTAGGCGCGCTGGTAGATGGTACGGTGACGGTCACGGCTACTGTGAGCGATGTGGCGGGCAACAGCAGTAGCGCCGATCGCGTGGGGCTGGTGGATGCCACCGTGCCGCAGGTGACGATCAACGATTTTGTCACCGATACCAATACCGTTAACCAAATCGCCCATTCTCAGGCGCAGATCCTCAGCGGCTCCGTCACCGGCGCAGCAGCGGGTGATTTGGTCACCATCACCATCAATAACGTCGACTACACCACTGTGGTAGACGCGGTGGGCAACTGGAGTCTCGGTCTGCCAGCGTCTGTTGTTCAGGGGCTGGCCGACGGTACCCTGACGATTGATGTCTCCGTAACGGACCAATCCGGCAATACTGGCAGCAATTCGCTGGACGTTGTCGTTAACACCGTGACGCCGCAAATCGGCATCAATACCCTGGCGGCGGATGATGTGATCAATGCCACTGAGAAAGGCGAAGATCTGCTGCTCTCTGGCACCAGTAATCAGCCTGATGGCACCACTATCACGGTGACCCTGAACGGCATCAACTACACCGCCACCACCGATGCCAGCGGTAACTGGAGCGTTAGCGTACCTGCGTCTGCGGTGAGCGCGCTGGGCGAAGCGAACTACACCGTGACTGCCAGCGTCACCGACAGCGTTGGCAACAGTGCCTCGACCACCCACAACGTGCTGGTGGATAGCTCGCTGCCGGTAGTGACCATCAACACCCTCGCGGGCGATAACATTGTTAACGCCTCGGAAGTTACGGCAGGGCAAACCCTGACTGGTAAGGTGAGCAACGCGGCGGCGGGCGATACCGTTACGATTATCCTCGGCGGCCAGACGTACACCGTTACCGTGCAGGGCGATCTCACCTGGAGCCTGCCGTTAACCGAGAGCCAGTTAAGCGCGCTCGGCAACGGCGAACTGACCGTATCGGCAAGCGTAACCAACGCACACGGCAATACCGGTTCTTCTTCCCTGGACTTCACCATTGACGCCCAACTGCCGGGTCTGCGTATTGATACCGTCGCCGGTGACGACGTGATCAACGTGATTGAACACGCGCAGAATCTGATTGTGTCAGGCACCAGCACCGACCTGGCGGTGGGCAGCACCGTTACCGTGACCATCAATGGTAAAGACTACGCTGCAACGGTTCTGGCAGATGGCACCTGGCAGGCGTCGGTTCCGGCGGCGGACGTCTCCCTGTGGGCGGACGGTTCGCTCACCATCAGCGCCAGTGCGCAGGATACCTCCGGCAACCCGGTGAACATCGGCACCGTCGTGGATGTGGATCTCTCCGCGGTGGCAATCAGCATCAACAGCGTGACCGCTGACAACGTGCTGAACGCGGCGGAAAAAGGCCAGGACCTGGTGTTGAGCGGCACCTCAAGCAACGTTGAGGCAGGGCAGACCGTCACCGTCACCTTTGGCGGTAAAACCTATACCACCACGGTCGATGCCAGCGGCGACTGGTCCTACACGGTTCCAGCGGCAGACCTGAACGGCCTGAAAGATGGCGACGCCAGCGTGCAGGTCAGCGTGACCAACGTGAACGGCAATTCGGCCTCTTCCGCGCAGGAATACAGCGTCGATACCACCGCGCCGACGGTCACCATCAACACCATCAGCAGCGACAATATGCTGAATGCGGCTGAAGCGGCGCAGGATCTGACCCTGAGCGGTACCTCAAGCGCCGAAGCCGGTCAGACGGTCACTGTAACCTTCAATGGCAACCAGTACACCGCGCAGGTTCAGGCGAACGGTATCTGGACGCTGAACGTTCCGGCAGCCGACATGACAGGTATCGCCGACGGCAATGCGGCGGTAACGGCGACGGTGTCGGATAAAGCGGGCAACCCGGCGAGCGCGGGCGCATCCGTGCTGGTCGACACCACCGTGCCGCAGATCAGCTTTAACATCGTGGCAGGCGACGACATCATTAATGTCGCCGAGCACGGCCAGGCGCTGATCGTTTCCGGCAACGTGAGCGGCGCGCAGGCGGGTGACGTCATCACCGTAACCCTGAACGGCAAAGATTACACTGCAATGCTCGGTGGTTCAGGTAACTGGAGCATTGGCGTACCAGCCTCTGACGTTGGCGCGCTGGTAAACGGTGACCACACGATCTCCGCAACCCTCACCGACAAGGCGGGCAACAGCACCACAGCAACGCATGACGTTGACGTCTCCCTGACGGCACCGGTGATTACCATTAATACCCTGGCGGGCGATGACGTGATCAATGCGACCGAGAAGGGCCAGGATCTTCAGCTCTCCGGAACCAGCAACCAGCCGGACGGCACCACTATCACGGTGACCCTGAACGGCATTAACTACACCGCCACCACTGACGCCAGCGGCAACTGGAGCGTGACCGTTCCGGCGGCAAATGTTTCCGCATTGGGCGAAGCGAACTACAGCGTCACGGCCAGCGTGACCGATACCGCAGGTAACAGCGCCAGTACCAGCCATGGCGTACTGGTGGACAGCGCGATCCCAGTGGTAACCATCAACGCTATCGCTACCGACGACGTGATCAACGCGGCAGAAGTAGCCACGGGGCAGACTCTGAGTGGTAAAGTCAGCGGCGCGGCGAGTGGTGATGTTGTCACGATTAATATTGGTGGTAATACGTACACGGCGAAGGTTCAGGATGACCTGAGCTGGTCGGTAAATGTTCCAGCGAACGTCTTAACCGCTATCGGTAACGGCTTACTGACTGTGTCAGCAAGCGTGACTAACGGCCACGGCAATAGCGGCTCTGGCGAGCGCGACATCACCATTGATGCCAATCTGCCTGGCCTGCGCGTTGATACCGTGGCGGGCGACGATGTGATCAACAGCATCGAACACGCGCAGAACCTGATCGTCACCGGCTCCAGTGAGGGCCTTGCAGCAGGCTCCGCGCTGACCGTAACCGTGAACGGCAAAACCTACGCCGCCACGGTGTTGGCAGACGGCACCTGGAGTGCAGCCATCCCGGCGGCAGACGTTAGCGCACTGGCGGCGGGAACCGTGTCGGTCACCGTTAAAGGCGAGAGCGCGGCGGGTAACCCTGTATCCATTACTCACAACGTCACGGTCGATCTGGCGACAGTTGCCATCAGCATTGATGCCATTGCCACGGACGACGTGATTAACGCAGTGGAAAAAGGGACGGACCTGGTGCTGTCTGGCTCAACGACCAATGTGGAAGAGAACCAGACCGTCTATATCACCTTTGGCGGCAAATCTTATACTGCAAGTGTAGATGCCAGTGGTAACTGGACGGCAACCGTGCCGATGGCAGATTTGGGCAGCCTGAAAGACGGTGATGCCAGCGTACACGTTAGCGTGACCAACGTGAACGGCAACAATGCTTCCGCCGGTCGTGAGTACAGTGTGGATGCGACCGCGCCGACGGTGTCTATTGAGATTATTAGCGATAACAACATCATCAATGCGGCAGAAGCACAGGTCGATTTGGTTGTTAACGGCGTGACTAATGCCGAAGCCGGACAGACCGTGACCGTGACCCTGAACGGCCAGAATTACACCACCACCGTACAGGCCAACGGTAGCTGGAGCGTGACCGTACCTTCTGCGGATCTCGGCTCGATTGTTGACGGCGACTATACCATCACCGCAGCGGTGTCCGATAAAGCGGGCAACCCGGCCTCGGCGGATCGCGACGTGCTGGTCGATACCACGGTGCCGAAACTGACCATCAATACCGTTTCTGACGATGACGTTATCAACAGCGCTGAACATGCGCAGGCGCTGATTGTCACCGGTTCTGTGACCGGCGCGGCAGCGGGTGATGTAGTGACTGTCACCATCAACAACAAAAATTACACCGCGACCCTGGATGCTTCAGGCAACTGGAGTGTGGGGGTGCCTGCGGCAGACGTCAATGCGTTGACTGCCGGAGATTACACCATCAGAGCGGCGCTGACCGATAAAGCCGGTAACAGCAACAGCACCACACACGACGTGGAAGTGAATCTGACCGCGCCGGTGCTGACCATCGACGTAATTTCTGGTGACGACGTCATCAACAGTACCGAAAAAACGCAGGAACTGACCCTTTCGGGCACGGCATCCGGTCTGGCGGTTGGTACCGTCGTTACCGTGATGCTCAACGGTAAAGCCTACAGCGCCACCGTCGATATCAACGGACAGTGGACTACCACCGTTCCGGCGGACCAGGTGGGAGCGCTGGGTGAAGCCTTGTACACCGTCACCGCGTCGGCAACGGATAGCGTGGGCAACAGCACCAGCACGTCACACACAGTGAATGTGGAGTCTGTATTGCCTGGCATGACCATCAACACCATTGCAGGCGACGATGTGATCAACGCCGCCGAGCTGGCGAACGGCCAGACCATCAGCGGTAAAGTGGTGAATGCCGAAGCGGGCAACACTGTGACCGTAACGATTGGCGGCAACACCTATACCACGGTGGTAGAGAGCGATCTGAGCTGGTCCGTTAACGTCCCGGAATCCGTATTGACGGCGCTGGGTAACGGTGAACTGACTGTAACCGCCAGCGTAACCAACGGCATTGGCAACAGCAGTACCGGGGAGCGCGATATCACCATCGACGCGAACCTGCCAGGGCTGCGCGTTGACACGGTAGCAGGCGATGACGTAATCAACAGTATTGAGCATGCGCAGAATCTGATTATCACCGGCTCCAGCAATGGCCTGAGTACAGGTACAGTGCTGACCGTGACCGTCAACGGCAAAACCTACCCGGCAACCGTGCAGGCGGATGGCACCTGGAGCGCGGCGATCCCGTCAGCGGACGTGAGTGCCTTAGCTGCGGGAACTATCACTGTGACCGTTGAAGGCCAGAGCAGCGCCGGTAACCCGGTCTCTATCGACCACAACGTGACGGTGGATCTGGCGACCGTGGCCATCAGCATTGATGCTATCGCGACTGACGATGTGATTAACGCTGTCGAGAAGGGCGCGGATCTGGTGCTTTCGGGTACCACCTCCAACGTCGAAGAGAACCAGACCGTCAACATCACCTTCGGCGGTAAGAGCTACACCGCGACCGTGGATGCAGATGGAAAATGGACGGCGACCGTGCCATCGGCTGACCTGGCGGGTATGAAAGACGGCGATGCCAGCGTGCAGGTGAGCGTGACCAACGTCAACGGCAACAGCGCGTCTGCGGGCCGCGAGTACAGCGTGGATGCGACCGCACCGTCCGTGACCATCAGTACCCTTGCGGCTGACGATATCCTGAACGCCACGGAAGCGCAGTCAGACCTCGCCATCTCCGGCACCAGTACCGCCGAGGCGGGCCAGACGGTGACCGTGAGCCTGAACGGTAAAAACTACACCACCACCGTAGGCGCTAACGGCAACTGGACGCTGAACGTTCCGGCGGCGGACCTGGCGGGATTAACCGACGGCAGCGTGACCGTCACCGCGAGCGTCAGCGACAAGGCGGGGAACCCGGCGTCGGTTGACCACAACCTGACGGTGGACGTGACCGTGCCTGCGGTGACGATCAACACCATCGCGGGCGATGACGTCATTAACGTGGCTGAACACAATCAGGCACAGATTATCAGCGGCTCCGCCACCGGCGCGGCAGCGGGGGATAAAGTCACCGTCACCATTGGCGGCCAGACTTACACCACCGTGCTGGACGCGGCGGGCAACTGGAGCGTGGGCGTTCCGGCGAGCGTGATTGCCGGCCTCAGCGATGGCAGCGTGACCGTCACTGCGTCAGTGACTGACGCGGCGGGCAATACCGGCAGCGGTACGCACAATGTAACCGTTGATACCGGGCTGCCGTCAGTTGGCTTCGACACCCTCAGCGGCGATAACGTGCTGAATGCGGTGGAGAAAGGCCAGGATCTGAGCGTGAGCGGTACCAGCGCCAACCTGGCGGAAGGCACTCTGATCACAGTGACGCTGAACGGTAAACAATACACGGCGACAACCGCTGCAAATGGAAGCTGGAGCCTGACGGTTCCGGCAGCCGATCTGGCGGGCCTGGGTGAAGCTAACTACACCCTGAACGCCGCGGCGACCAACGCGGTGGGTAACAGCGTGAGCAATACCGCAAACCTGCTGGTCGATACCGCGCTGCCAACCGTCACCATCAATACCGTGGCGGGCGATAACGTCATCAACGCGGCGGAAGTGGCTGCGGGGCAGACCCTGAGCGGTACCGTGGCCCATGCGGAAGCGGGCAACACCGTAACCGTGACGATTGGCGGCAACACCTATACCGCGACGGTGCAGGGCGATCTGAGCTGGTCAGTGAATGTGCCGTCTGACGTGCTGACGGCGCTGGGCAACGGCAGCCTGAGCGTGACCGCCACCGTGACCAACGGCCACGGTAACACCGGCTCCGGCGAGCGTGATGTGACTATCGACGCCAACCTCCCGGGTCTGCGTGTCGATACCGTGGCGGGTGATGATGTGGTCAACAGTATTGAACACAATCAGAACCTGATCGTGACCGGTTCCAGCGACGGTCTGACCCCCGGCACCGCGCTGACCGTGAACGTGAACGGGAAAGACTATTCCGCCACAGTACTGGCAGACGGCACCTGGAGCGCAGCGGTTCCGGCGGCAGATGTGGGCGCGTGGCCGGAAGGCACCGTGAAAATCAGCGTCACCGGCGACAGCGCGGCGGGTAACCCCATCACCATCAGCCACGACGTGACCGTCGATCTGGCGAGCGTGGCGATCAGCATCAATGCCATCGCCACCGACGACGTGATCAATGCCGCTGAAAAAGGTGTTGATCTGGTGCTTTCCGGCGCGACGACCAACGTCGAAGCCGGGCAGACCGTGACCGTGAGCCTGAACGGTAAAATCTACACCACCACCGTTGATGACAGTGGCAACTGGACGGCGACCATCCCATCGGCTGACCTGGCGGGCATAAAAGACGGCGATGCCAGCGTGCAGGTGAGCGTGACCAACGTCAACGGCAACAGCGCGTCTGCGGGCCGCGAGTACAGCGTGGATGCGACCGCACCGTCCGTGACCATCAGTACCCTTGCGGCTGACGATATCCTGAACGCCACGGAAGCGCAGTCAGACCTCGCCATCTCCGGCACCAGTACCGCCGAGGCGGGCCAGACGGTGACCGTGAGCCTGAACGGTAAAAACTACACCACCACCGTAGGCGCTAACGGCAGCTGGACGCTGAACGTTCCGGCGGCGGACCTGGCGGGATTAACCGACGGCAGCGTGATCGTCACCGCGAGCGTCAGTGACAAGGCGGGGAACCCGGCGTCGGTTGACCACAACCTGACGGTGGACGTGACCGTGCCTGCGGTGACGATCAACACCATCGCGGGCGATGACGTCATTAACGTGGCTGAACACAATCAGGCACAGATTATCAGCGGCTCCGCCACCGGCGCGGCAGCGGGGGATAAAGTCACCGTCACCATTGGCGGCCAGACTTACACCACCGTGCTGGACGCGGCGGGCAACTGGAGCGTGGGCGTTCCGGCGAGCGTGATTGCCGGCCTCAGCGATGGCAGCGTGACCGTCACTGCGTCAGTGACCGACGCGGCGGGCAATACCGGCAGCGGTACGCACAATGTAACCGTTGATACCGGGCTGCCGTCAGTTGGCTTCGACACCCTCAGCGGCGATAACGTGCTGAACGCAGTTGAGAAAGGCCAGGATCTGAGCGTGAGCGGTACCAGCGCCAACCTGGCGGAAGGCACTCTGATCACAGTGACGCTGAACGGTAAACAATACACGGCGACAACCGCTGCAAATGGAAGCTGGAGCCTGACGGTACCGGCGGCGGATCTGACTGCTCTGGGTGAAGCAAATTACACTCTGAGCGCGACGGCGACTAGCGCGGTGGGTAACAGCGTGAGCAATACCGCAAACCTGCTGGTGGATACCGCGCTGCCAACCGTCACCATCAATACCATTGCGGGTGACAACGTTATCAATGCCTCCGAAGTGGCTGCAGGCCAGACTATTAGCGGTAAAGTCGCCAACGCAGAGGCGGGCAGTAGCGTAACGGTTTCTATCGGTGGGAATGATTACATCGCAACGGTTCAGAGCGATCTGAGCTGGTCCGTTAACGTGCCTGAGGCCGTCCTGACGGCGCTGGGGAATGGCGAACTGACCGTTACAGCAACCGTCACTAACAGCCACGGCAATACCGGTTCTGGCGAGCGTGATGTGACTATCGACGCTAATCTACCGGGTCTGCGTGTGGACACCGTGGCGGGCGATGATGTGATCAACAGCATCGAGCACGGTCAAAACCTGATCATCACCGGTTCCAGCGACGGTCTTGCTGTTGGTACCACGCTTACCGTAACGATCAATGGCAAAACCTATGCAGCATCCGTGCTGGCAGACGGCACCTGGAGCGCGGCAATCCCGGCGGCAGATGTCAGCGCCCTGACTGCGGGGACGGTAACCGTTACCGTAGAAGGCCAGAGCACGGCGGGCAACCCGGTGACTATCAGCCATGACGTCACTGTCGACCTGGCGACGGTAGCCATCAGCATCGATGCCATTGCCACCGACGACGTGATCAACGCGGCTGAAAAAGGTGCGGAACTGGTGCTTTCGGGCAGCACGTCCAACGTGGAAGAAAACCAGACCGTAACCATCACCTTTGGCGGCAAGTCTTACACCGCGAAAGTTGATGCCGACGGCAACTGGACGGCAACCGTGCCGCCCGCCGATCTCACCGGACTGAAAGATGGCGACGCCAGCGTGCAGGTGAGTGTCACCAACGTGAACGGCAACATCGCCTCTGCGGGTCGTGAGTACAGCGTGGATGCGACTGCGCCAACCGTGACTATCGATACGGTTGCGGGCGATAACGTGATCAACAGCAGTGAAGCGGGGACGGGTGTCACAATTTCCGGCTCGACAACGGCCGAAGTTGGTCAGACGGTGACCGTGACGCTTGGCGGAAATAGTTATACCGCGCAGGTTCTGCAGGGTGGTATCTGGAGCGTTAACGTGCCAGCGGGTGACCTGACGGCTATGGCGGACAACGGCTACACCGTACAGGTGAGCGTGAGCGATGCGGCAGGTAACACCGGTAGTGCGAATAAAGCGATTACGCTCGACACTACGCCGCCAACCGTCAGCTTTAATATCGTGGCGGGCGATGACGTGATTAACAGTCTGGAGCATACCCAGGCGCAGATTGTCAGCGGGACAGCAACCGGCGCGAACGTCGGCGATAAGCTGGTCATCACCATTGGCTCAAACCAGTACACCACCACCGTTGATGCCAGTGGTAACTGGAGCGTGGGCGTACCGGCCAGCGTGATTTCTGCCCTGACTGACGGCACCGTAACCATCAGCGCAACTATCATCGACAGCGCGGGTAACAGCAGCACCCAGACGCACAATGTCGTGGTGAATACCGCCTCCGTGGCGCTGACCGTCAACACCCTCAGCGGTGATGACGTGATCAACGCGGCGGAAGCGGGCAATGCGCTGGTGATTAATGGCTCCAGCGCGCAGTTTGCCAGCGGCACGCAGGTGACCGTTACCCTGAACGGCAAGAACTACACGGCCACCATTCAAAACGACGGTTCCTGGAGCACAACGGTACCGGCTGCAGACGTGGGCGCACTGGCCGATGGCGCGAGCTATCAAGTCTCTGTTTCGGCGCGGGACAGCGCAGGCAACAGTGCTTCGGCAACGCATGGCATCAGCGTGGATACCACGGCGCCAGTCGTCAGCATTGCCACGATTTCCAGTGATGATGTTCTGAATGCGGCTGAGGTGCAGCAGCCGCTGACCGTACACGGCTCTTCCAGCGCGGAAGCGGGCCAGACGGTGACCGTGACGCTGGGTGGCAAAACCTATACCGCGACGGTCGCAAACGACGGCACATGGACGCTCAATGTTCCGGCAGCCGACCTTGCCAACCTGAGTGAAGGCGCGTTGACCGTCAGCGCGTCGGTGAACGACAAAGCCGGTAACAACGGCCAGACCACGCATACCCTGACGGTTGATACCGTGGCACCAACCGTCACCATCAGCACTGTGGCAGATGATGATATCGTCAACAACGCCGAGCAGTTGGCGGGCCAGACCATCAGTGGTACCACTACGGCGGAACAGGGCCAGACGGTGACGGTCTCCTTCAACGGGCATAGCTATCAGGCGACCGTGGCGGCGAACGGTGCGTGGTCGGTCTTCGTACCGGGCCGTGATTTCCTCGGCCTGACCGATGGGGATTACACCCTCACCGCGACGGTGAGCGATAAGGCGGGCAACCCGGGCAGCGCCACGCACGACGTGACGCTGAGCGGTGACGTGCCGACGATTGCTATTAACACCTTTGCTGAAGATGACATCGTTAGCGCGGCGGAGCACGGTACGCCTCTGGTCGTCAGCGGTACCACCGACGCACCTGTGGGTCAGACAGTGACCATTACGCTTAACGGCAAAACCTACACCGCAACTGTGCAGAATGACGGCACCTGGAGCTACACCGTTGGCAGCGCGGACGTGACAGCGCTGGCAGACGGCGGGTCATATGTGATTCACGCCGTGGTGAGCAATACCATTGGTAACAGCGCCAGCGCCGACCACACCGTGACAGTTGATTTGACCGCACCATCAATGGGGATCGGCATTGATTCGCTGCAAAACGACACCGGCCTGAGCGCGAGTGATTTCATCACTAACGACAGTAAGGTCATCGTTAACGGCTCACTGACCGCACAACTTGGTAATAACGAGAAAGCGCAGATCAGTCTTGATGGCGGTAAGACCTGGATTGATCTGACCGTTACTGGTTTGCAATGGCGTTACACCGACGGCCGCACCCTGACAGACGGTACGTACCAGTACCAGGTTCGTGTGATCGACAATGCGGGTAACGTTGGCGCAACGGATAGCCAGGACGTGGTGGTTGACCTGACTGCGCCAGCGGTCACGACCATTACTGTGGATTCCGTTATTCAGGATACCGGACTGTCTGGCAACGACTTTATTACCAGCGACAACCAGATCAGCCTGAAAGGGACGCTCGGCGCGGCGCTGGGCAATGGCGACCACGCGCAGATTAGCCTGGATGGCGGTCTCACATGGACTGACGTCAGCGTCAGTGGTCTGAGCTGGACGTATGTAGATGGCCGTACGCTGGCCGATGGTGATTACAACTATCAACTGCGAGTTATTGATAACGCAGGTAATGTCAGCGCGACCACAAGCCAGGTGGTCACCATTGATACCGTCGTACCTGACGCCAGCAAAACGATCTCTATTGATAGCATCAGCGACGATACCGGCCTGAGCGGCAGCGACTTTATCACTAACGATACCTCGCTGACGCTGCACGGTTCGCTGGGGGCGACTCTGGCCGCTGATGAATACGTTCAGATCAGTATTGATGGCGGTGTGACCTGGCAGAACGTAATTGTGACTGGCAACAGTTGGTACTACGTTGATGGGCGCACGCTGCAAAACGCCACCTACGATTATTATGTGAGGGTAGTGGATGTTGCCGGAAACATCGGTGCTTCCGCGCATCAACAGGTGACCGTTGATACGGTCGCTCCTGACGCGGCTATCACAGTAACAGTGGATAACATTACTGTTGATACTGGCTTCGATAATAATGATTTCCTGACCAGCTCAACGTCATACACTCTGCACGGTACGCTGGGTGCGGAACCTGGCAAAAATGAGTATGTCCAGGTGAGCTTTGATGGTGGGGCTACATGGGCCTACGCCACGGTGAATGGAACAAGCTGGAGCTATACCGATACCCGCACGCTCAGCGATGGCGATCACCGCTATCAGGTTCGCGTGGTGGATCAGGCCGGTAACGTAGGGGCGACGACTTCTCAGGTAGTTACTGTCGATACTGTGGCACCGCAGAATGGCATCACTATTGACAGCATTAGCGAAGATACCGGGCAATCCAGCAGCGACTTCATCACCATGGACACCACGCTGACCATTAACGGTTCTCTGGGCAGCGCGCTGGCAAGCGATGAGCGCGTGCAGATAAGCCTCGACGGCGGCAATACCTGGATTGACACAACCGTAACTAACCAGCGCTGGAGCTACACTGATACCCGCGATCTGGCTGACGGTGATTACACTTACCAGGTGCGGATCGTCGACCAGGCAGGCAACGTCGGCTCGACCTCTTCGCAGGTGGTGACGGTCGATACCACGCCGCCAGCCACGGTCGGTACAGTCGTCAGCTATACCGACGGAGAAGGTGAACGCCAGGGCAGTTTTGGCGCATCGGTGGCAACAGATGACAGTTCCCCAGTCATTAACGGGACACTTAACCGTGCGCCGGACAATGGCGAGATTGTGCAGTTGTATCGTGATGGTGTGCTGCTGGGATTGGTGACGATGAGCGGTGCCGCCAGTTGGTATTTCCAGGACAGTGGTCTGAATGACGGTAATCACACCTATACGCTGCGTGTCACCGATCTGGCGGGTAACCACACCGATTCAGATAATTTCGTGTTGAAAGTGGACACTCGCATCCCTACTACCACTGTGAGCATCACCGCCCAAACGACGACAGACACTACCCCCATTCTGAGTGGTTTGGTATCGGCGGAACTGACTAACGGCGAGTATCTCGTTATCAACGTGAACGGTAAAACTTACACCTCTGAATCAGGCGGTGCGGTAGTGGTCGATCCGGATAATAACACCTGGTATTTGCAGATCCCGGACAGCGATGCGCTGAGCGTGAAGAATTATGATGTCACCGCACAGGTGAAAAGTAGCGCCGGCAACGGTAATACTGCTGATTTGACCACCGGCAGCCTGGTCGTGGGTAATGAAGCCTCATTGACACCAGCCTGGTCATTTACCGCCGCGAATTATTCCTATTCTTCCAGTTATATGCTGGATTCGGATGGGCTGTGGACGATTATCGCTAATCAGCAGTTCGCCTCGGCGAACTCCAGTAGCCGTAACTCTTACACCGTTTCAGGTAATTTCTCTATGACGGGGAGTTACACCACGGGTACTTACGCAGATATCAACCGCGACGGGCTGGCAGACGTGCTGGCTGAAGGGACAAGCTACTCGTACATGGTGCAGCTAACTAACAATGGAGATGGTACATACACCTCCAGTACGCTGACCAATATGGGCGCTGCGGTGTGGTATGGCGCGGTGGTTGCCATTGATATTCAGGGAGATGGTTACACCGATTTCGTTATTGGCGATGCGGGGGGGCCTGACTCCAGCACCTTCATGCTCAATAACAAAGGTGTGCTGACCGGTAGTTCTAAGGCCGGGGCATACACCAACTTTGTATCAGGCTCGACGGTAGGTAACTACGTCAGCCTGATTGAAGCGTCCGGTGTGGATTTGAATAACGACGGAAAAGTGGATATTGCCCAGCATACGACCAATGGGGTGAACAACTATGCGCTGTCAACCATGTTTAACCAGGGCAATGGTTCTTTCACATGGGGGCAAAATTTTACCAATACCATGTACAGCGGCTATGGTTCTGGCGCGGCTTCCAGTGCGGTAAGTATGACCTGGGCCGACTTTAATGGTGATGGTTACATGGACCTGTATATGAGCATGTCCCGTACCTCCAGCGGAAGCAGCCAGGGCGGCGTGTTAATGCTGAACGATGGTAGCGGTAACCTTCTTGCCGGTACTGCGGTTGGAACAGCGACCACGGATAAGTTTGTGGGTAACGTCAGCGTGGCGGTGGACTGGAACCTCGACGGTAACATGGACATCATCAAACTGGCGAACAGTGGGCAGTCCTATCTTTACACCAACGATGGACTGGCGGGGACAGCAAGTTTTACAGCTTCAAAGTTCAGTACCGCTACGTCAACCCAGGTATCCGGAGCGGCTCTGCTGGATTACGACTGGGATGGTGCACAAGACCTGCTGATTTTCCGTCAAAACGGTACGGTTTTACTGGAGCGTAATACCAATACGGTTGCGCCAGGAACCGCATTGCATTTGAAGATCGTCGACAGCGAAGGCATTAACGCCTTCTTTGGCAACACTGTCCAACTGTACAACTCGGCAGGTCAGTTGGTCGCCAGCGAAATCATCAATGCTCAGTCCGGGATCGGCATAAATGATTCTTCGTCACTCATCAGTTTTTACGGTTTAGACCCCAGTGAAACTTACCGTGCGGTGCTGGTTCGTGCCATTAACGGTGTTTCAAGTAATGCAACCTGGGATGGACTGACGGCAGGAGACGGTAAAGAGAGTTATTCCCTGACGGCTGATGCTGCCACAGGCGGACACCACGGAACCCTGACAGGTACTGGATACAACGATACCTTTATAGCTGAGGCGGGTACTTATACCTACAACGGTTCTGGTGGCTGGACGACAACCTCTGAACACGACACGTGGAGCAGTACAGGCGGCATGGATGTCGTGGATTATCGCCATGCTACTTCCGGTGTAACCGTCGATCTTGGTCGGTCTACGGCCCAGAGTACCGGGTTCGATACCGCGACGCTGGTTAACATTGAAGGGATTAATGGTTCCAACTACAACGACGTTATTACCGGCAACAGCGGCGATAACCAGTTCGAAGGGCGTGGCGGTAATGACACTTTCAATATCGGCAGCGGCGGTCACGATACGTTGCTTTATAAGCTGATCAACGCTTCGGATGCCACGGGGGGCAATGGCAGTGATGTGGTCAACGGCTTTACCGTCGGTACCTGGGAGGGGACGGCGGATACTGACCGTATTGACCTGCGCGATCTGCTTTCCGATAGCGGCTATACCGGCACGGGATCGGCGAGCTATGTGAATGGCGTGGCGACGTTGGACAGTGGGGCGAGCAATCTCACTGACTATATCCGGGTGGTACAAAATGGGAGCAACACTGAGATTCAGATCGACAGAGATGGTACGGGTAGCCAGTTCGACCCGACCACCGTCGTGACGCTTAATGGTGTGCAAACCGATTTGGCCACGTTGTTGGCAAATCATCAATTGTTATTAGCGTAATCAAATGAGCTGCGAGGGGAGAAACTCTCGCAGCTATTCATTTCTTTACATAAAAATTGATAACAAACAGAAAAATAAAGATTTTTTTCATTTTTATTAGGATTCTGTTCGTATTGATATATCAATTAAATGACATAATTTCGATGCGTGACAATGTTGTTGGATAGGAAGTAGCACTATGAAGACTCATCCGCTTTATGAGCCATGGTTACAAGCCATGCTTATTATTGCGAAACATTACCGGCTTGATTTTTCGTTAGAACATGTCCGGGTGGTGATTAATCACGAAAGCCAGTCACCGCGTCAACTGGTCCTCGAAGATATGGCTCGCCATTTGGGATTAGGATTGAGGAAAGTTTCGGTGAATGCCGAATTACTCGATCCCTGGCGTTTGCCGTTGATTGCTGAGTTTACTGGCGGTCAAATTGCAGTTATCAACCGGATGGATAAAGAGGGGAATGTTAGTCTTCAATTCAGCGGTGATAGCGGTCTCGAAACAGTATTAACGCGAGAGGAGCTTGCGACGCGCCTGCTAGGGGGGGTCGTGCTTCGCCCTCTTGAGTCAACGCCGGACGCACGCGTTGATGACTATATCAAACCTTATGAGAAAAACTGGTTCTGGCAGCTGGCGCTGAAAGACTGGCGCCGTTATGGCGATATCATGCTGGTGGCGATGATCGCGAATGTACTGGCGCTTTCAGGCATGGTGTTTTCTATGCAGGTGTACGATCGCGTAGTACCGTCACAGTCGGAAGCAACGCTATGGGTCCTCTTTGGTGGGGTCATGGTGGCTATTACCTTTGAGTTCATCATGCGTATGCTACGCGTTCATCTTTCAGATGTAATTGGTAAACGCGCAGACCTGCGGATCTCTGAACGCGTATTTGCTCATGCTCTGAGAATTAAAAATGGTGCGCGGTCAAAATCCACGGGCTCTTTCATCGCTCAAATCCGCGAGCTGGAATCAGTGCGAGAGTTGATTACCTCCACGACTATTGCGGCAATTTCCGATCTCCCCTTTTTCCTGTTGTTCGTTTTTATCCTCTGGATGATCGGCGGGCCGCTTGTGCTGGTGGTATTGCTGGCCGTTCCGCTGCTGCTAATCCCTGGACTGCTGGTACAACGTCCATTAGGACGGCTCTCCAGCGAAGGGATGCGCGAGTCGGCGATTCGTAACGCCACATTGGTAGAGGCGGTACAGGGCCTTGAAGATATCAAACTGATGCGTGCTGAGCAGCGTTTTCAAAATCAGTGGAATAACACCAATGATGTCGCCGCTAATGTGGCGATGAAACAGCGTTGGCTAACGGGGTTACTCCTGACCTGGACCCAGGAGGTTCAATCCATCGTTTATGCTGTGGTGCTGCTGATAGGTTGTTATCTGGTGATTAGTGGAGATATGACTACCGGCGCGTTAGTGGGTACCTCTATCCTTGCATCGCGCACAATTGCTCCACTTTCGCAAATTTCCGGCGTGCTTTCACGCTGGCAGTCAGCGAAAGTTGCACGCAAAGGGCTTGATGATCTGATGCAACGGCCAATTGACGATCCGCAATCCGGCAAGAAAGTCCATAAAGCCCATCTGCGTGGAAATTACGTCATGGAAGATGTGAGTTTCTATTACGATGAGGAAGAAAAACTTGATGTATTAAATATATCACGTCTCCAAATTCAAGCCGGGGAACGTATTGCCCTGCTGGGACGTAACGGCTCAGGAAAAAGTACGCTTCTGCAACTTCTTGCGGGTATGCAGGAACCCCAGCAAGGTTCCATCTTACTTGACGATATCTCACTCAATCATCTTGATCCTGCTGATTTACGCCGGGACATGCAGCTACTCAGCCAGCAGGCTCGTCTGTTCTTTGGCTCAGTGCGCGACAATATTATAATGGGCAATCCCTTAGCGACTGATGAGGAGATCCATCAGGCGCTGGCGATAACAGGAGCATTGGATTTCGTTCGTAAACAGAAAATGGGTCTGAATTACATTGTAAATGAAGGCGGGGCTGGTCTGTCTGGCGGTCAGCGACAGGCGCTATTGCTCACTCGCGCACTCTTAACATCACCTAATATTTTGCTGCTTGATGAACCGACGGCCTGGCTTGACGAGGTGAGTGAGAAACAGTTTATCGGCAGTCTGAAAGGCTGGTTGGGAAAAACGCGCACACTCATTGTCGCTACACACCGCTTACCTATCCTTGAACTGGTTGACCGCATCATTGTGCTGGATAACGGCCGAATTGTTATGGATGGACCACGAGATAGCATTCTTCGTGAACATGGTATGGCTCCACAAAAAGCGGGCCAACGTACGGTAACAATGAAAAAAGCCACTTCTCAAAAAACGGTAGTTAATGAGGAGGGCGTATGAGCGATTTCAGTCGTTTTAATAGTCGTCTTCAGGAACCCCATCTTCCTCGCTCGAGTCTGGTGGTATGGAGCGTGGTGTCTATGCTTGTTGTTTTCATCGCATGGGCGGGGTGGTTTCAACTTGATGAAGTTACAACCGGAAGCGGTAAAGTAGTGCCTTCTTCACATGAGCAGGTTATCCAGTCGCTGGAAGGTGGAATCATCCATAAATTGCTTGTTCAGGAAGGCGACATCGTTGAACGCGGGCAGCAGGTTGCGCAACTGGATCGCACAAAAACAGAATCCAGTGTTCTGGAAAGTGAATCCCGGTTAAATGCGGCGCTGGCAACTGCTTCACGTTTGACTGCCGAAGTGAATGGTACAGAACTTACTTTTCCGGCTGAACTGGATGATGATGTCGACCTGGTCAGACAAGAGACAGCACTTTTTACTTCACGCCGCGAAAGTCTGGAAAAGGGGGTTGCTGGATTGCGTCAGGGGATGGCGTTGATTCAAAGAGAGTTGGCTCTCACCCAGCCTTTGGTAAAGCAGGGCGCTGCCAGTAATGTGGAAGTTCTTCGTCTGCAACGGCAAAAGAACGAATTAGATAATAAAGTGACAGAAATGCAGAATCAATACGTTGTGCGCGCACGCGAAGAATTAGCTAAAGCGAATGCCGAAATTGAAGCGCAACGTTCTGTAATGAAAGGCCGTGAGGATTCATTAACCCGACTGACTTTCAATGCACCGGTGAGAAGTATTGTTAAAGATATCGATGTGACGACAGTCGGTGGTGTTATTCCGCCGAATGGAAAACTGATGACTCTGGTTCCACTGGATGACCAAATGGTTATTGAAGCAAAAATCTCTCCCAGAGATGTTGCATTCATTCACCCAGGACAGAAAGCGTTAGTTAAAATTACCGCTTATGATTATTCTATTTATGGTGGTCTGCAGGGTGAAGTGACGATGATTTCACCGGATACAATCCAGGATGATGTAAAACGTGATGTCTATTTTTATCGTGTCTATATCAGAACAAACACTAATCATCTTGAAAATAAGCAGGGTAAAGAGTTTCCTATATTTCCTGGCATGATTGCAACTGTAGATATAAAAACAGGTAGTAAATCGATTCTTGATTATTTGTTAAAGCCATTGAACAAAGCAAAAGAGGCGTTACGCGAAAGATAAAAAAAAGCGATCGACGCAAATCGATCGCTTGTAACTTACCACAAGCTAGCACGAAAGAATGGGGGGTGATTTAACTATTTTTCAGGATGTATATTCAGATAGTGCATGACATAAGCAAAATACAGACCTGCATAGTTTTCGACAAGCTGAATAAATGAAGGATAAATCTCAATCAATCCGTCTGCTCTTTCTCTCAGGTAACCAGTGTCCTGGGCAACCTTTATAATCCTGCTGACATGAATCCGTGACACAAAGAATTCTTTGGCCAGTACATTTGATGAATAATTAATGACTGCACCACGACTGGTCAGTTTTTCTATAGCTTGCAAGTAAAGATAAAGCATAATCATTCGCCCACCATCTTTTTCAATAAATATCCCGACTTCAGGCAGGATTTTTTTGAAGGTTACTCCGCGAAAAAGATATTGGGATGCGCGTTTGAAAAAATCATACCGTGGCGCTTCATCATCCAGTGAATCTACTGAAATATTATATTCAGGGTAGAGCAGATTCAACGGCGAAAACGCGCCAGACATATATCTTTTAAGTTCATCGATTCCTTTTTGCGTTGGCGTGATCAGGATTTTCCTTCTGTCTTCCTGGCTACGCCATGTTTTAATTCTGTTCGTTGTTTTTAATAGCGTAATGATTGCAATAACGCTATTAGGACTGGCGATTTGATATCTGGAGCAGAGCTCTTTAATCTCTGATATACATGATGCCTGGTTACCAAAAACAAAACAACACATTGAGAGTGCGATGTTGAATCTTGATTCCTGAAGCATTACTTTGTAGAACAAAGGTTGTTTCTTATAAATTTTATCATTGATTTGATAGTGTTCTCTTATGGCTTCTTTAAATTTAGGGTTAGCTTTTATAAGGTTTCTTCGATGAAGCAATGCCTCTGGGGAAATTTTTGTTTCCATATGGTAGCCCCTATGTTTAATTATTTAAATAACGTTGGTATATTGGTCCTTTCAGATGGTTAGTCGCCACTTATTATACATTGAGAATAATAATAATACTTTTAATATCTAATCATATTCTGATCATAAGGTGATATTTTATACGGGAAACACGAAGTCTGGTATGCCAACTTTCCAAAAATGGGCTGTAGATTATTGGGTTTATTTTGCAGCGAAATAAGATCAGAAATGTACATGGCAAATAATGATAAGTGATGTGATCTTTATTATCTTTTATACTAAGGGTTAAAGGTAATGGCTTTTTTTGATGTTTTTTGTTGATAATTGTGTGGTCCTCTTGTTTTATGTTTGTTATGCTTGAATTAAGTTTTAAAGCATTGCTTTGTTACATTTATTAGGAAAAGGTAACATTTTTATTATTGGGTAGATTCCTGGTCAATTTTTCATTATAACTATTATTATAGGGAATGAATATGATTTGTAATTCATCTTTGCCTTCAATTAAAAAATATAATCACTATTATATCATCTCTTGTTGTAGTTATGCTTGTGAAGGCGCCACAGCACTTTTCATGCATGAGAGTGAGGCACCTAAGAGAATATCCTGTGACCAGGAGTATCTCTCCGGTGATGAATTGCTATTGTTTCCAGAGAGTGGTGAAGTATGCATTTTTGTGTATCTGAATGGTAATATTGATACTATTCTTAGTGCGCTGAAAAAAACAGCGAGTATTATTTGCAACACAAAGTGTAGTTCATCAGTATATATTATTTCTGATTTTCCTCCTGCATGGGTTAGCTTTATTTTAAGCCCGCTGATTAATAATGAAACCCTTTTGTCAAAAGTTTTTTGCACGGATGCTAATTTATCCTGTGAACAGCTCCTGAGTCAGGACTTTATCAGAGTTGAGTCAATTCTCAGTGAAGGGATTAAATATAAAAACAGAAAAATCAAGAGGTTATCTTTAAGGGAGTTGGCTGTCGCCATCCGTTACTACCGAGGAGAGACAGTGAAAAATTTTTCTCAAACTTTGGGACTCCCGGCAAAGTCTGTATACGTCTATAGAAGAAATGGTGTGGCTAAGCTTACAGCGCTTAAGCAATGGCTAAATAATGAACGTGCTAAACAAAGTTTCAAATAATATGAATGCCTGGTGTCACACCATGGTCCTGTTTGTTTTGTCTACAAATTCAGATTCTATCAATTTTTTTATCTGAGATGATAGAGCGCTGGGCTTGTAATCACGATTATATATGCACCAAAAATAATATCAGATAGATATTATTTTTGTGAATCCCCTACGTCCATTACCGGAGCGTAATGATTTTTCACGCTGAGATCCCGTAGGAATAAATCTGACGGCCTGCAGATCATAGAACAATCGCTGGCGTTGCTTCCGTTCACCCGACGACAGATTATTCTTCAAAGTATTCATGTATGAGCCGGCAGAAGCCGGGGCCATCAACGTACCGATCGATAAACTGCATGACATCATCGCCCTGCACTTTGCGCGAACGCTGGCAGCGAGATGAACAGGACTCGGAGGCAATAACTTTCCTGACCCAAATGGCACCCAAAGAAAAAGGACCTGCGATTTCTCGCAAGTCCTTGAAGTTTGGTGGCCCCTGCTGGACTTGAACCAGCGACCAAGCGATTATGAGTTCCTAACGGAACAACCGAAAATCAATAGTTTGCGTTATTTATCATTGATATAGGTTGCCACTACTTGCCAATGATTACCCAGCATTAGCCATTTCTACCGCCATTTCATCGCCATCACATTTCTTTACATGTGGAACCATTGATTCGAACCATTACAGGCCTTAACTTACTTATTGTCCTGAGTATACCCGCATGGACGTTTTTAAAGTGGTAAGGTGGCTTCCTCATATCCTGAAGGATACGGATGTGAAAAAGAAGCTTAAGAGAAAACACAAAACCTACGCTAAAAACGCAAAAAGATCAGTTGTTAAACCGAGTAAAAATGGTAGCGTTTTTGATATCGTACTGAAAACAATGAAATTAATTTCATATTGTTTATCAGCTTACCGTTCGGTTCGTGATCTTGGTTGGTTTGAGTACCTTCCAACGTTTTGGGAGAAATTAGGCGTAGAGATTAAGTTTATCGTTTTGATTATAAAGAAATATTTTTAAAAAATAAGGAGAGTCTATGAACAAGTCATATCCTCTTTCTGTACAATTTTTAGCATAAATACCACTTATTAACGGAGGGGTCCCCTCCATTCTAGCTTTTGGTGGAGATGAGTAGATCTTCTCAATTGTTAGGGTAAGCGTAACGAGGAACTGTTTTGGAACATGCTGTTATAGTCACTAAGCGAGATGGTCAAAGGGTTACGGTCGATGCGGATCGTATCCATAAGGCTATTGAACGCGCGGCTGAAGCTTGTGCCAAAACAATAGATGATGAACTCTTATCAAACTCTTATCTCGATTATGTGATGAGTGTAATCGTAGGGCGCGCGTTACCTGCGCAGTCAGGTTCAACGAGAGCTCAAAGAGTAGTGTTGAGGCATTTTTATGTTTTATTGCCCAGCAAAAAGATCATCAAGGTTTATGTCATTTGTTTGAAAAAGACATTACAAAAATTCTCGATTTGTGATGCATTATTCACCGTTACGACAATACAGCTACTCAAAGCTTCGAGTAAGTTGGCTAGATCACCTCCACCTCCTCAACATTATCTTCTATTTTGATTTTTGTTTTAAAGTCCAATGGGTTGAGCTTTACTGCATCTTCCAGATGATCGGGGGCAAAATGCGCATATCTCATGGTCATTTTGATATCGGTATGACCAAGCACGCGTTGTAAGACCAAAATATTACCACCATTCATCATAAAGTGGCTGGCGAAGGTGTGGCGCAAAACGTGGGTAAGCTGTCCTGCCGGTAGTTCGATGCCTGTTCTTTCCAAAGCAGACCGGAACGCGCCATAACAATCACTAAACAACCGACCTTTTTTATCATCGGGCAGAGACTCGTAGAGCTCTTTGCTAATTGGAACGGTACGGTTTTTTCTTCCTTTTGTGTTGGTGTATGTGATTTTGTATTTCGCGAGCTGGCTTTTTTTCAGACTCTCGGCCTCAGACCACCGAGCACCAGTAGCGAGACAGATTCTTACCACTGTTTCTAAATCAGGGTGGTCATGCCGTTTGCACTCTCCGAGCAGTAGTGAAATCTGGTCGTGAGATAACCAGGCCATTTCCATTTCTTCCGTGCGGAAAGGGCGCATATTTTTCAGCGGGTTTTCACCTTTCCACTCTCCAAGGCGATTTAGTTCATTGAACACCGCACGAAAGTAGGCCAACTCAAGATTAAGCGTGCGGGGAGATACCTCTTTCACCCTGTTTGAGCGGGCATACTCACCTTTTAATCGTTTTTCTCGGTAGCGGGAAAACATCTGCGCATCGAAATCTCGTGCGAGCGGCTCGCCCATACACTCAAAGGCATGGTGCATCGCTAACTGGCGCTTTAGTCCATCTCTCAAGGTAATGCCGTGAGCGCTATACCATGAGTCAACCAGCTCTTTCAGCGTGCGCCTGTCTTCCTTCTCTTCCTGCCACGGGTTTTGTACGGTGTATTGTTCAAACGCCAGTGCTTCGCCTTTGGTGGCGAATTTCTTTCTAATACGTTTGCCTTTTGCCCCGTTTGGGTAGAGCTCGCAAATCCAGCCGCCAGCCGGATTTTTACGGACGGTCATTAGTTAACCTCGCTGTATATACCCACCACGCGACCCAATGCTTTAATATCATCAATGCCGCACTCAAACGGAACCTTCCCGCCTGCAACATGAAGTTTTCTGCCCGGTAATTTTGTTAATTCCCGAATGCTTATTGCTCCCTCAATATCGACCAGCCATAAGCCATCAGACAATGATGCTTGCTTGTCCACAAAATAAATTTTTCCATCGGAACGAATAGCCATCCCATCAGTGAGCTGTTTTGTGAAAAATTGGGCGTCAATACTCAGGTAATTATCGGATTTGAGTGTTTCTTCACTTAATGTGAATGTATCTATCCTTTTTGCGTCAGTTGATGCTGCATTACTTGCGAATGCTTCCCCCTCTCCAGTAAGCAACCACCGAAGATTAGCACCTGTCTCAAGAGCGCAGTGAGCTGCGAAGTCATAGGAGATAGCGCCTCGGGTGTACCTGTTTGATAGTGAACTGGACGCAATATCGAAGTGGTTAGCTAATTGAATTTTCTGTGAAAAACCATAAGCCTCACAGATGCGATCGAGTACATCTACGTTGCTCCATCCTAAAGAATCTATTCTCATTTCGATAAAACCTATTTACTATCTCTCAATTGGGAGATATATTTTGGCTAAACCCACGCAATTGATGGTGAATGTTGGCAAACAGAGTCATATCAATTGCAAACTTTGGCTAATAGGGAATCATGCAACATGGCTTCTGAAATCGCAATCCTCAAAGTGCCTGCACCCATCGTTACTTTGCAGCAGTTTGCTGAGCTTGAGGGTGTTTCTGAACGTACCGCTTACCGCTGGACAACCGGCGACAACCCTTGCGTACCAATCGAACCCCGTACCATTCGTAAAGGCTGTAAGAAAGCAGGTGGCCCGATTCGTATCTATTACGCACGCTGGAAAGAAGAACAGTTACGTAAAGCGTTGGGTCATTCCCGTTTTCAACTCGTCATTGGCGCTTAATTCACTTTATGTGAATTTTAAGGATCCCACATGTTTGATTTTCAGATTTCCAAACATCCTTATTATGACGAAGCATGCCGAGCTTTCGCGCAGCGTCACAACATGGCAAAGCTGGCCGAGCGTGCGGGTATGAATGTTCAGACGTTACGTAACAAGCTAAACCCGGAACAGCCTCACCAGTTCACGTCGCCTGAGTTATGGCTGCTGACTGACCTGACCGAAGACTCAACCCTCGTTGATGGTTTTCTGGCACAGATTCATTGTCTGCCATGCGTGCCGGTTAACGAGCTGGCTAAAGACAAATTGCAGACTTATGTCATGCGAGCAATGAGCGAACTCGGAGAACTGGCGAGCGGTGCTGCATCTGATGAACACCTGACCTCTGCTCGTAAGCACAACATGGTTGAAAGCGTTAACGCCGGTATTCGCATGTTGTCATTGTCGGCGCTGGCGTTACAGGCTCGCATCCAGGCTAACCCGGCAATGTCGAGCGTGGTCGACACCATGACCGGCATTGGCGCTACATTCGGTTTGGTGTGAGGTGCCTGTGCTGAAAAATGAACCTTCATTCGCCTCTCTGCTCGTTAAGCAAAGTCCCGGCATGCATTACGGTCACGGCTGGATTGCGGGGAAAGATGGCAAGCGCTGGCATCCGTGCTGCTCACAGTCCGAATTATTAAAAGGGCTGGAAACAAAGCCGCCAATGTCGTCAGGCTTTTTAATTATTCGTATTGTCCACTTTATTATTAAAGGGATTAAACATGTCACGCGATGAATTAAGAATTGTTTTGGGAGCTATGATTCCGAATATGGAAGACGGCTTTGAAATTAAAACTCGCGACGGTGCAATACTTCGTGTTGACCCTGAGTGGGAATGCTGCAAAGAGTTTAAGGATGGCCTGAAAGCTGAAATTATCAGCCAGTTAAAAAGTAAACCTGCCGTTGTATTTGGCTATAGCTAATTAATCACAATTAATTATCTGGCGTAAACCCGCCGGGCTTCTTATTGCCCGAAATCAGGAGAGTCAATTATGCGTAATACCGAATCACGTAGTTTTAACACTGATAGCGATGCGCTGGCCGTATTGCTGACCGATGCAAAAAAAGAAGAGCGCAAAGGTCGCGCACTAGCCGTTTCAATCCGTCTTGAGGCGCTGGCTATCCATATAACCAAAGAAGGCATGAACGGCAAAGAGGCCGCCGAACTGCTGCGCCGTGAAGCTACCCGTTTTGAAAACGAATCTCAGGAGTTGCACTAATGGCCGACGTTATGGATGGAGTGCAGGAGCGCGAACAAGCTGAACGCGAGCGCCATATCAACAACGTGCGCAGCCATATCACTGCGCCTTCTCGTTTCCTCTGTGAAGTATGTGACGCACCAATTCCGGAAGCCCGCCGCATTGCGATTCCGGGCGTGGCGTTTTGCGTGACGTGCCAACAAATCAATGAGCTCAAATCTAAGCATTACAGGGGCGTGTGATGGGCGAAAGCGTGTCTGAGGTTATCCACTACCACGGAACGCCCATTTGGGGGGGCGCCGGTAACGTTCACCGTATCGCGGTAAACGGTGCTGGCGCATTCGTATCTTATGCACGGCCTGACCAACTGGCAGCATCAGTAAAATACGCCCTCTCTATTGCCATTGATAATGGAGCGTTTTCTGCCTGGAAGCGCGGCCTTGTTATTGACTGGCAGCAATTCTATCAATGGCTTATTCCTCATTATCATCATCCAAAGCTGTCTTTTTTTGTCATCCCTGATGTGGTGGAGGGCGGTGAGGCTGATAACGATGCGCTTATCGCGAAACTACCACGCTGTTTCAGGGGCAAGGCGGCACCAGTATGGCATCTTCATGAATCGCTGCACCGTCTGATTGAGCTTTGCCGGGAGTGGCCGCGAGTGTGCTTTGGTTCGTCAGGTGAGTACGCAACTATCAGAACCCAGCTCTGGCATCGAAGGATGTCAGATGCGTTTGAAACCATCTACTGCAAACATAATTTCACGACCCAAATACATGGGCTTCGCATGCTTGATGGTCGAATTCTGGGTAACTACCCACTGGCGACCGCAGACAGTACCAATCTTGCCTGTAATGTGCCGAAATTCGAAGTCAAATACCCGGAGCTCACAAAAGCAATTCGCGAAGCCGATTATGCGAAAAACCTTTCTGAAGATGAACTTAAGGCAGTCATTCTCAAACGCCGTTGCGCCATTCTGAAAAATACTATTGAGGCCGTATCCCCTCCATCGATTGCAAGCTGGCTATCAAAAGGGTTGGCTCCGCTTCAACTGGAGTTGGCTATCGCATGACGAAATATACATTTGCATACCCGTGGAATGTTCCACGGTCGGCAATAGCCAGCCCATACCTTACCTATGACCAACAGTATCGCCGCGACCGTATGTTCGCGGCTTTGCTGCATGCGAGAAAGGTGCTTTCTCTCCAGCCTGAGTGCGTGCGTTTTGATGTATATCGAACCGCTGCGGTGCTGGAGCAAAATCAGGGCAGTCAACGAGCCAATGCTTTTTTAATCAGCTTCTGCAAAAAGGCATTGCCGCGTCTTGAACTGGTCACAAAAAAATACGAGTGCGCGGGTATTAACAGCAATGTATCAGCCGCTGTTTTCGGTGGTTATTTTGATACCCAGCTTATGCAATATCTGGCGTCACGCATGGTCAATATGGTCGCCAGATTTAACCGCCTCCCGGATATGTCGCGCGCCGATATTGACCTGCTGGCCGCTGATATCGCTAATTTCATTCGTGCTGAACTGGCTGATATTGATGACACCGGATTTAGCGAACTCAAAACGCTGTACACCTGGTACATGCGCGCCGGTTTTATTTCCCTGCAATTCAACGTTACACCGCCGAAATGGGATCGTGTAACTAAAAAATATTTTGGCGAGGATGAAATCGCACCGGCAGTAATGCGCATGTTTAATGAGATTTGGTGGCGTGGTCGTTTACGTCGCATTGCGTCTGCATGGCGCGAACATCTACAAATTGCTGTTGGCAACGTCAGTAAGAAAAAACACGCCTACGCGAGTAAAAACTGCGTGACTGACTGGCGCGAGCAGAAGCGCCGCACTCGCGAATTTCTCAAGGGGCTGGATCTCGAAGACGAAGAAGGCAACCGCATTAGCCTGATTGAAAAATACGACGGCTCGGTCGCTAATCCAGCAATACGCCGCTGTGAGCTGATGGCTCGCATTCGTGGGTTTGAAAATATCTGTAATGAGCTCGGTTATGTCGGGGAGTTCTATACTCTGACTGCACCGTCTAAATACCACGCCACCACCAAAGCGGGCTACCGTAACAGCAAATGGAACGGTGCAAGCCCGTCAGACACGCAGAACTATCTCACCGGTCTTTGGGCGCGTATTCGCGCCAAGCTGCACCGGGAAGAAATCCGCATTTTCGGCATACGCGTCGCTGAACCGCATCACGATGGAACGCCGCACTGGCATATGCTTATGTTCATGTTGCCGGAGGATGTCGAGCGTGTGCGACTCATCATCCGTGATTATGCGTGGGAGGAAGACCACTACGAACTGAGAAGCGATAAAGCCAAAAAGGCGCGCTTCCACGCTGAGGCCATTGACCCGGAAAAAGGCAGCGCTACCGGCTATGTCGCTAAATACATTTCCAAAAATATCGACGGTTATGCTCTCGATGGTGAAACCGATGACGAAAGTGGTGAGTTGTTAAAAGAGACTGCTCCCGCCGTTTCAGCATGGGCGGCGCGCTGGCACATCCGTCAGTTTCAATTTATCGGCGGTGCGCCGGTGACGGTATACAGGGAGCTACGCAGAATGGCTGACCCTGAAACAGCCAGGGCGCTCAGTGTTGAATTCGCCGCAGTGCATGATGCGGCTCACTATGGACGCTGGGCTGACTATGTGAATGCTCAAGGCGGCCCATTCGTTCGCCGTGATGATTTACAGGTACGTACATTGTATGAGCCTCGAACTGAATTTAATCAGTATGGCGAAGAAACTGTGTGCATCAAAGGTGTATACGATGCCTCGATAGGTGCTGGCTCTCCTATTCTAACCCGGTTAACGCAGTGGAAGATTGTTCCAAAGCGTGCCGTTGATTTGGCCGTTGACGTTAAGGGCGCTCCTGCGCCCTCTCGGAGTTCTGTCAATAACTATACGGGAAGCGAAAGCGATCCACCGGAACTCGATTTATCAAAACCCTTGAGTCGACGTGAAAGACGAGAGCTGACAAACCGACTCAGGAAGCAAAAACCACAAATACGGCGAAAATTCATTCACGGAACGAATGAGCAAAACGTAGTTTTAGCGAAAATTATCGACGAGATACATCTGACAACTGGCATCGTTATCAGCCGGGGCGAAGCCCTGCACCTGATGGTCGGTGGTAAAAGTTGTTTTGATGGTAAATGGTTACGCGGAACGGCCAAAGGCGAAATATTTTCCGCAGCGCCATCGCATCAAGATAGAGCTAAGGAACATCAGACCAAGGCTACAGAAATCCTCAATCGCGTTGCGGTTTTAACTGAACTGGCAATGAAAATATAACCGTTAATATTCATCCATATCATGCACATACAGTGTATTTATTGGTTTTTTTCCTTCACATTTTTTATCAATACGTGTTACTGTATGTTTATACAGTATCTCGTTGTGGAGGTTGTGTGGATAGAGAATTAAGTGAGCACGTTATGATTGAGCGAGTCGAAATGATTGCGCGTCTAACGGCTGAAGGGACTTGTAAGGAAAGAGACCGTGAAATCGCATTGAATTTGATTGCAGAAATAGTGAGAGGCAACTTGATGAAAAATAACTCCTTTTCACTAGTTTTCTCTGCAACCCATGCTGAAGAACGATTAACAAAGGCTGAGTAAGTTGCGAGAAAAAACAAGTTGTATGCTGGTAGTTGGGTTGCTTGCATAGAATGGTCAGCTATTTTTTGAATCTCCCCTTATTCCAACCTCATTGGGAGCACTACTCAGTGCTCCGAAGGTTAGGTGGGGCGTAAACGGAACTCTTCCTGTCAAAACAATAATGATATTCATACAACAGGCTTAAGGTGCTATAATGCCGCGTTTTTTTAAGGTTGATTGTCAGTTATAACACAATAATAACCAATACGTTAATCGAAATGACATTTTTTATTATAAAAGGTTTTTTGCATGAGTGATAATGAGAGAAATAATGTAAAAATCTTTGATGGGATAAGAGGTGTGGCAGCCATGGCTGTCGTTTTATCGCATTCATTTTTAATGTTTATACCTTCGGTGCATTCTGGCAGTATGTTTGATAGCAAGTGGCAAGAAAATTTATTTAATAGCCCTTTTACTTTTTTCTATAAGGGGGGATCTGCTGTTAGCTTATTCTTTGTTTTGAGCGGGTTGGTTTTGTCACTGAGTTGCCAAAAAAATAATAACGAAATACGCTATATACAAGCATCAGCATTGAAGAGATACATTAGGCTTGGGGTTCCCGTAGCAGCATCTGTGATTATTTGCTATTTTATAATGTTGTTGGGCTTTTTTCCGGATAAGGATAGCCCCGCTGCATCAATGCCGTTAATGACTGCGTTTAGTTTTGATGGGAATATAGTGTCAGCCATATGGGATGCTTCATTTGGCGCTATGCTTTTTGGTAATATAAAGTATAACTATGTTCTGTGGACTATTAGTATTGAGTTTTTTGGTTCTATATTGGTATACGGATTTATATCTCTGTTTGGTGAGAACAAGACCATTCTTCGCTGGTTGTCATTTATTTCATTTGTTTGCATGTTTTTGTCTGGTAGTATTAATATAATTTATTATGGGCTTTTCCTTTCTGGTGTGTTTTTATCAACTTTCGAGATAAGTGAAAATAATGGACGGTTAAGAAAGCTTGTATCGCTTCTTATGTTGTTTATTGGCCTTTATCTTGTTGGGTATGCACCGGCGAGCACTGCGTATAAAGATCTGGTTGAATTTTACCTCTACCTTCAGTTTCAATGCGATATATTAATACAATGGCCAGAGTTTACAATATCGCTTGGTTCTTTTTTGATTATTGCTTCTGTCTTTGTGAATGGGAGATGTTTAAGGGGGATGAGCAAAAATGTAGTCTTGTTTATTGGGAGGTTGTCATTTTCAATATACTTGCTTCATCCATTTGTTATATCTATAGTTGGTTTTTGGGTTTACAAAAACATTGCGTCGCCGTCCGTTGGTGCGTTTGTTACATTTATCTTAACTTCGATGATAACTATTTTGATATCAATGCCCTTTTATTCATATGTAGACAGAAAGTCAATAATTTTGGCGTCAAAGTTCCCTGAAAAACTTAAGTTGTTCGCAATAAATTACAAGCGGATGGTGGTGGGGGGACGCCTTGATAAAGCTAATTAAACAGGGCTTCAGCAGAACGATGATCATGGATGTTTTACTTAATAGTATTTTCAGCACATTTATAGGCCAGAAGTGCAAGCATGATATGATATGAACTAAACCGGCATCTTGATGCCGGTTTTTTTATGTTATTTTCTGTTTTTAGCTGTGCATGTATAAGAAGCATGGTTTTGCATTCGCAAGGCTTGCTAGTTCTGGACGTGTAATGCCAGAGCTGGCGCAGATCCAGAGTGGTCATGCAACTGCATTAAAACCGACCCTTAAAGCGGGCAGGCGTGGCGGGGATAGCATTGCGCGCTGAGCGTGGTATTTAATTTATTTATTCAGCGCCTGGGCGCGTCGCTGTGGCGTTGTTGTTGTAGTGGGTGAGTTACGAGGTGAAGCGAAACGGCGACGGCGTGTCGTGGCGCTGAGGCGTTGTGTGCGGTGGGGGTAAAGCCGCCACGACGGGCGGCTGTGGGTGGGGTTACTCGTCGTCGCCGAGGCTATATTTTTCGAAGCGGATAATTTCTTCACCCGCCCACTCGTTCAACTCCATGAACCGTGCCTGTAGCGGGGTCAGCTCGTTACGCACAAAGACCTTTGCCACCTTCTCAACGTCACCCACTGAGCCGACGTTCTCTGGCTTACCGCCCATAAGCTGGAATGGGATGCGGTGTGCGTCAAGCAGGTCAGCGGCGCTGACTTTCTTGATATTAAAAAAGTCATCCTTCGTGGCGACTTCGCTCAGTGGCACAATTTTAATTCCGTCTGCTTTACCATTCGGCGCGTAAAAAAACAGATTCTTAAAATTGCCGAGTCCTTTTGAGTCGCGCATCGCCTTTCGCAGTGCCTCGACGTCGGTGCTGCTTTGCGCGGCGTCGGTCACATACATGATGTAACCCGCATGCGCGCCGTTCTGGTAATACTTGCGACGGAACAGGGTCGCCGATTCATTCAGCCAGGCTGAATTGAGCGCGCTCAGGTATTCCGGCATCCCGTAAAGCTCCTGATTAATATCGGGCTCGAGCAGGTGGAAGACGGAGCCGGGCGCGAACTGGTGCGGCTGCGTGTAGGACTGAATATACCAGTACACGTCATCCTCGATGCCACGGCGGGTGTATTTCGCCGGTGAGGTTTCCAGTTTTAACGGCTTGCCGGTCAGGCCGCGACGCTCTTCGATAAACGCATTGCCAAACACCAGATAGTCGAGTGCGAACCGGGTGAAGTCCTGACGGGATAACAGCGGGTGCGGGATGTAGGTCGACACCAGAATGTTACGCTTCACGTAAATCGGTGAGCTGTGGTGCACGGCGGCGCGCATACTTTTCGCCAGCCCGGAGAAACTCACCGGCGGCTCGTACCACTGGCCGTTATCGATACACTCGACATAATCGAGAATATCGCGGCGGTCGAGTACCGGCGTTGGCTCACCAAAGGTGAATGCTTCCATGCTCTGCGCCGGTGCGGCGGTGTGGTTTGGGGGGCGCGGCGGCTGCTGGCGCTTGTTGCGTTTTTTGCTCATTAGTTCCACTCCATGATGCTGGATGACTGCTCACCGGTGGCGGCGGTTAACGGCTCATTGATTAATACGTGCATGGTTGCCCAGGCGAGATCGGCGTGACTGGCCTCCTCGGTGCGGCTGGCCTCATAGGTCGAGCTGCGACCACTGCTGGTCATGGTTTTGCGGATTGACATAAACGACTGCGTGATATCGGTCGTGCTGACGTCGTACTCGAGGCAACCCCGGCGAATGGTGTCTTTGGCTTTGAGCACCATCGCGGTTTTCATTTCCGGCGTGTAGCGGATTTCCCGCGCTGCCGGGTAGAACGAGCGCACGAGCTGGAAGACGCCCTGACCGAGCCCGGTCGCATCGATGCCGATATATTCCACGGTATATTTCTGCGTGAGCTCGCGAATGGATTCGGCCTGTTGAGCGAAGTCCATCCCTTTCCACTGGTGGCGCTCGAGGATGCGGAATTTGCCACCGGCAACGACCGGCGGCGCGATAACGACGCACCCGGCGCTGTCGCCACGTAATGACGGGTCGTAGCCAATCCACACCGGGCGGTGACCGAATGGCCGGTCGGCGAATGGCGCGTAGTCCTCCCATTTCTCGAGGCTGTCGACCATGCAACGCTGTAGCTCTTCGAACGGGAATACCGACGCTTTATCGTCGACGAACTCGCACATAAACAGGTTGCGGAACTCATCGACACTGTTCTCGCGCTTCAGCGTATCGATGTTGAACAGGGTGCACCCTTTGGCGAGTGCGTCCTCGATGGTGACAATCTGCCGCCACTGGCCGTCAGGACAGGCGACGCCCTTTGCGAGTGCGGCGTGGCTGATATCGATATCGACGCGCTCGCTCTTGTCTGAGCGCCCCTTGTTGAACTGCTCACCCGACCAGAACGGGTAAGCGCCGTGCGCCAGCGATGAGGGGGTCGAAAAATAGGTCGTGCGTAAATGCTCCTGTGACGACATGCCCCCAGCGACGCGCTTCAGTTTCTGAAAGTTGGGGATCCAGAAAATTTCGTCGACATACAGGTCACCGTTGTGACTCTGTGCCGTGTTGGCATTGGTACCGAGAAACATCAGCTCCGCGCCATTGTTGCCGAGCACAATCGGGTCGCCGGTAAGCTCGACGCCAGCCTGTCGGGCAAAGGCGATAATGTATTTACGGAATACATAGGCTTGCGTCTTACTGGCCGACAAAAATATCTGGTTGTGGCCGGTCTTCAGTGCCTGTAACAGTGCCTCACGTGCAAAATAGAACGTCGCGCCAATCTGTCGCGATTTCAGAATGTGCCTGATGCGGTGCGCCAGCCCCGCGCGCCACCACTCGAGCTGATAGTCGAAAGACTGTTCGAGGAAAATCTCTTCGAGTTTCCCGATAGCCTCTTCGCTGAAAAAGTTCTTTTTCGGCTTCTTCTTTTCCCCTTTGTTGCGGTTGGCCACGTTCGGGTTTAAATCCGCTTCGCTGCCGGTCTGGCCGTAGCGGTTTACCCGCGCGAGGCGCTCCATCTGGCGCGCCAGAAAATCTGCGACCTTAAAGTCGTGAGCCGTCAGGTCAGGCTTGGCATAGAGCTGAATCAGCCGCGCCTCGAGCGTGAACTCGACCCGGTTTAACGGGGCGGTTTCTTCCCATTTATCACGCTGTTTCCAGCTCTGCACCGTAGGGCGCTTGACCTGTAACTGCTCCGCGATTTGTGGCACGGAATAGCCCTGCCAGAACAAAAGCGCGGCCTGTCGTCGCGGGTCGCTGAGTAGTGATGTGTCGTTGGTAGTGGTCATAAAACCTCACTGTGATGAGTACACGGCAAGGCTAAAGATTCAGGGGGGATGAATCGCTAACCCCCTGTTGTGTCAGGGGTTGCACTTCTGTAACCGGTGGCTGGCGAGGGAGGGAGTCGGGAAACTACATCCGACCCGATAACCCAACTCAGGACACCTGATTCATGGCTAAAAAAATTTCGAAATGGTTTCGCATCGGCGTCGAGGGTGACACCTGCGACGGTCGCGTCATCAGTGCGACCGATATTCAGGAAATGGCCGACGGCTTTGACCCGCGCGTCTACGGCTGTCGCATTAACCTCGAGCATATCCGCAGCGTTATTCCCGACAGCCCGTTTTGCCGCTATGGCGACGTCACGGAAGTGAAAGCAGAAGTGATTGACGACGATTCGGCGCTCAACGGCAAGCTGGCGCTGTTCGGCAAAATTGCCCCGCTCGACAACCTGCTCGCGATGCTGGCGAAAGGCCAGAAAGTTTACACCTCGATGGAAATTCGCCCGAACTTTGCCAACACCGGCAAATGTCACCTCATCGGGCTGGCGGTAACCGACGACCCGGCGAGCCTCGGTACCGAGTACCTGCAATTCTGTTCCCGCGCACAACAAAACCCACTGGCCGGGAAGAAAGACCAGCCGGGCGACCTGTTCTCAGTGGCAACCCTTGCCGAGCTGGAATTCGAAGACCTGCCCGACACCCTGCTGACCAAACTCAGCGACACCGTGAAAGGCATCTTCAGCCGTAAACAGACTGACGACGATGCGCGTTTCGGTGATGTACATGAAGCCGTGACCGCCATTGCCGAACGGGTGCAGACCGGCGGCGAAAGCGCTGAGGTGCGTTTCAGTGCCATTGAAACCGAACTCGCCGACGTCAAAAAAGCGCTGGCTGAACAGGCCGACGCCACCTCGCAGCAATTCAGCACTATCAAAACCACGCTGGAGCACACCGAAGACAAAACGCAGCCGCGCCGCAAGTTAAGCGCCGGTGGCGACGGTGATTCGTCTGGCTCCACGCTGACCGACTGCTAACCCCGAAGGAATACAAAACTCATGCGTAAAGAGACCCGTTTTAAATTCAATCAGTACCTGAGCCGTATCGCCGAGCTGAACGGCATCGCGACCAGCGACCTCGACAAAAAATTCACCGTCGAGCCGTCGGTGACGCAGACCCTGTTTGACAAAATCCAGCAGTCGTCCAGCTTCCTGAAGCTCATCAACATGGTGACCGTTGGCGAGCTGACTGAAGAGAAGGTCGGCATCGATGTGACCGGCTCCATTGCCAGCACCGCTGACACCGACGGCGGCGTCGAGCGTAAAACCGCTGATTTCGCGAAAATGGATGCGTACCGCTATTTCTGTCACCCGGTGAACTTCGACTATCACCTGAAGTACAACAAACTCGACCTGTGGGCGCGTTTTCAGGATTTTCAGATTCGCATTCGCAACGCCATCATCAAGCGTCAGGCGCTGGATTACATCACCATCGGCTTTAACGGCGTGAGCCGGGCGGCGACGTCTGACCGTAGCAAAAACCCGTTACTTCAGGATGTGGCTGTCGGCTGGTTGCAGAAATACCGCAATGACGCGCCTGAGCGCGTGATGTCCAGCGTCACCGACGCTGACGGCACCGTAATTTCGAACACCATCAAAGTGGGTAAAGGGGGGCATTACGCCAACCTCGACGCGCTGGTCATGGATGCTTTCGAGTCGCTGGTCGCGGAAATTCACCGCGAGAACCCGGAAATGGTTGTCATCTGTGGTCGCCGTATCCTGACCGACAAATACTTCCCGATGATTAACAAATTCCAGGCAAACAGCGAACAGCTCGCCGGTGAGCTGATTATCAGCCAGAAAACCATCGGTCAGCTTCAGGCGGTGCGCGCGCCGTTCTTCCCGGCAAACAGCGTTTTCATTACCACGCTGGATAACATTTCGATTTATCTGTACGAGGACGGTCACCGCCGCCACATCGTCGAAAATCCAAAACTCGACCAGGTGGAAAACTACGAACAGGTCAAAGTCGATTTCGTTATCGAGGACTACGAGGCCGGGTGCCTGATTGAAAATATCGAGATTCTCGAGCCGGAAGAACCCGCCACCTCTGAACCAGTGAGCGCGGAAGTCTTTGCGGCGGCAATGGTCAAGGCGATGCAGTCTCTGACAGGCAGCGCACCGGCTGAAATTGGCACCACTGACGGCAAGGAGGCATAACCGATGGCAACCCCCGCACAGCGTCACGCGATGCGGGTCTCGGCTGTCAGGGCATCGCAGCGGGATAACGCCCCGCTGCGTCATGCCTCACCTTACGAGCAAATGCTCGTCAAGCTGGCCGCAGACCGCAGGACGCTATCAGCCATTCGTTCTAAAGAGCGCAAAGCGGATAAAAAACGCGAATTACTCCCGCTGTACCTGCCGTGGGTCGCTGGCGTACTGGAAAGCGGCACCGGCGCACAGGATGACATTCTGATGACGGTGATGCTCTGGCGTCTGGATGCGGGGGATATCACCGGCGCTGTTGAGATTGCGCGCTATGCCCTGCGTTTTGGCCTGTCGATGCCGGAAAACCATTCCCGCCCCGCGCCTTACATGCTGGCCGAAGAGGTCGCGCTCGCGGCTCTCCGCGCCCGTATCGGCGGTGAGCCGGTCGACGCTGCACAACTGCTCGAGGTCATCGGGCTGACCGATGCCGCCGATATGCCTGACGAAGTGCGCGCCCGACTGCATAAGGTCACCGGTCTGACCCTGCGTGATGCCGGTCAGCTTCCTGATGCACTGGCGCACCTGCAACGCGCCTTACAGCTCGACACCCACGCCGGGGTAAGAAAAGACATTGAGACCCTCACTCGTGAGCTGAACCCGAAACCGGTCGCCGTCAAAAAAACGGCGCCGAAAGCCGCGAAAAAGGCACCCGCGAAAAAACAAGATTCACCGGTGAAACGAGGGCGGGGACGCCCGAAGAAAGTCGCCGGTTAACAGAACGCGCCCCGCGCCGGGCGGCACGCTGGTCAATGTCGGTGATTCACCGTAACTGCGACCGGCGTCCACCGCCCACCTATTTACTGAGGTACTCATGACCATGATTGTGATGAATAACCCGGCGCAACAGCGCGACCCGATGGTCATCCCGCCGGTGCCGGTCGACGAGCCGGTGATTAAAAACACGGCTTTTTTCCCGGATGTTGACCCGAAGCGCATGCGCGAAGAAATGCGCCTCGAGCAGACTGTGACGCCGGTGCGTCTGCGCCGGGCGATTAAAACCGCGATGGCCGAGACCAACGCCGAGTTAACCGACTGGCGCGACCTTCAGCTCGCCGCCGGTTACGCGCGACTTGAGGATGTGCCGACGGATGAACTCGACGGCGAAAGTGTGCGGGTTTTTCACTACTTCAACGCTGTTTGCTCGATGACGACCGCGACGCTGTACGAGCGTTACCGGGGCGTTGATGCCAGCGCCAAAGGTGACAAAAAGGCCGACAGCATCGATGACACCATCGATGAAATGTGGCGTGACATGCGCTGGTCGGTTGCCCGCATCCAGGACAAAGCGCGCTGCATCGTGGGGCAAATCTGATGAACGTCATCGCGCATCAGGGCGACACGCTCGACACGTTATGTCAGCGCCATTACGGGCGTACTGAAGGTGTGGTCGAGGCGGTATTGCTGGCTAATCCGGGGCTCGCCGAGCTGGGTGTCGTCCTGCCACATGGCACGGCGGTCAGTCTGCCTGAAGTCGACGCCGCACCGGTATCGGAGACCGTGAATTTATGGGACTGACTGTGGATAAAATCACAACCTTTCTGACCTACTGGCTGTCAGTGGTGCTGGCGTATTTCGGTACGCAGACACCGGAACGGCTCGCGCTTTATGTCGGGGGAAGCTGCGCCATTTTTACCGCGCTGGTTAACTTCTGGTACCAGCGAAAGAAATACCGCTATCTCGTCTCGATGGGGATTGATAAGGGGGTTATTCGTGGGCTCATTCGTTAAACGTTGCAGTGTGGCCGTCGTGCTGGCGCTGGCGGCACTGGTGCCTGATTTTCGTTTGCTTCACACCTCGCCGGAGGGGCTCGCGCTGATTGCCGACCTCGAGGGGTGCCGGTTGCGTCCTTACCAGTGCAGCGCGGGTGTGTGGACGTCAGGCATCGGCCACACTGCCGGGGTGGTACCGAAACGGGATATCACCGAGAAGGAAGCCGCCGCGAATCTGGTCGCCGACGTGCTGAACGTCGAGAAACGACTCGCGGTCTGTGTGCCGGTGGACATGCCACCCGCCGTCTATGACGCGCTGGTCAGCTTCGCTTTTAACGTCGGCACCGGCGCGGCCTGTCGCTCGACGCTGGTGTATCACCTGAAACACCGGCAATGGTGGCAGGCCTGTGACCAGCTTACCCGCTGGGTGTTTGTGAATGGTGAGCGTAATACCGGGCTCGAAAACCGCCGCTTTCGCGAGCGTACTTACTGCCTGAAGGGGGCGAAATGAAAACGATAGTCGTGTTGTTAGTGCTGGCCGTGGCCGGGCTGCTCTGGATGCGGCACGAAAACACCAGTCTGACCCGTTCCTTTGAGCGGGCGAATAAAGTCGCCGGTGAACAAAAAACGGTGATTACCATGCTGAAAAGCCAGCTTAAAACGGCCTCCCGTATCCGTGAGGAAAATGAGACCGCTCAGGTCTTACTGCGCGGTGAGCTCATCGATGCCGGAGCGCGGGCGCAACGCCGGGAACAGACCATTACGAGGTTACTCAATGAAAACGAACAACTTCGCCGCTGGTATAGCGCTGATTTGCCTGATGCTGTGCGCCGGTTGCACCAGCGCGCCGCCTGTGCCGACGCCGGTGATTGTTTACAACGCATGCCCGAGGGTCAGTCTTTGCCCGATGCCGGGAAGTGACCCGACCACCAATGGCGACCTGAGCGCGGATATACGCCAGCTCGAAAGCGCCCTCGAGCGCTGTGCGCTTCAGGTCAGAACAATAAAAAACTGTCAGGATAGAATCGATGTACAAGCCGAAGAGTCTGCGAAAAGCCTTAACTGACGCTGTGCCGGTGCTGGCACGAAACCCCGATATGATGCGTGTCTTTATCGACAACGGGAATCTTGCCTCGACGCTGGCGACGTCGCTGTCGTTTGAGAACCGGTACACGCTTAATGTGGTGGTGACCGATTTCACGGATGATATCGAGCTGTTACTCGTCCCGATTCAGGCATGGTTGCGCATCCATCAGGCTGACATTATGACGACCGATGAAGGGCGTAAAAAGGGATTCACCTATTTTGCCGATATCAACGACAACGACAGCACCGATATCAGTATCAGCCTGATGCTGACCGAGCGCACTATCGTTAAAGAGCAGGGGGATAAGCTCCACGTCGAACAGGCTGAAGAGCCGCAGCCGCCGGAGCCCGTTACCCGGCCAGTTGAACTGTATGTTAACGGTGAGCTCGTGAGTCGCTTGCATGAATGACTTTAAACCCTTTGACGATAAGCTCGCGGGGCTGATAGCGGCGCTGTCACCTGCTGCCCGTCGCAGAATGGCCGCAGATATCGCGAAGACCCTGCGAGCCCGTCAACAGCGCCGGATTAAAACGCAGAAAGCCCCGGACGGGACACCTTACGCCGCCCGAAAACGCCAGCCGGTAAAAGCCAAAAAAGGCCGGGTTAAGCGGGAAATGTTCGCCAAACTCCGCACCAGTCGCTTTATGAAAGCTACGGCGGGGAATGACGCGGCGGTCGTGGAATTTACCGGTAAAGTACAACGGATGGCGAATGTGCATCAGTACGGCCTCAAGGATAAGCCCGGGCGAAACAGTACGCCGGTACAGTATGATGCCCGACCATTGTTAGGTTTCCAGAGTGACGACTTGGCTATTATTGAAGTTATAATAGCCAAGGGCTTCGATATCTAATCAATTTAACTTGTCTGGAGTGTGTGGCTATTTATCAGGTCGCACACCAGTAAAAACAAAATATTCGAGGTGAATTTCAATGTTTTCTCTTCTTTGTTATAGGGTATGAACCTGAAAGAATGATCTGTTTGATCTCCATGCAGGGTTTTATTTCTAAGGAAGTAGGCGTAATGATTACAAATTGCATCAACTACTTCGGCATCATTTCTTTGGTTGTTATTTATTTTATTTGCAATGTCATTTATTGTTGTGGTTTTTAGGTTGGAGTTGGTCCAAAAGTTTTTTTCAATATCAACGTTCCTCTGAGATACTTCATTTAATCGAAAGTCTTGATATTGAGTAAGGAAGGTAGAGAAATTATTTTCTCGAGTTTTTTTATTTCCTCGTATGATGAATTTATTCTCTAACATCCTCCACCACCGAGTGGAATCCGATATATCATTACCCGAAATGGCTTGAGCGGCATTTACAGAAAGAGGGTAGTTTGCAGGGTTGCTTATTATCTCCCTCCCCATTTCATTAAGACATTCAACCTCTTGCTTTTCATTGCTGATGACTCGGTAAATTGAGTTATAGGACTTCCATATTTTTTCGAAAATGTCGTTATTGTCGTCACTACAAAGTGAACGGATTAATGTGCTCATAGCGTACAGGTATTTATTACTTTCAGGCGTGGCCTCAAAAATTATTGCCGCTTTTGCCTTGTTTATCTTTCTTATATTTGGTGCATTGTTTGACACGTTGAGATTTCGTATCTCATCACCAGAGTATACTTTATCGATGGCGTCGTCGTTATTATGACATTCTATTTTCAATATTTTAAATATGTTGCCATTCGCGACGCAGTAATAAATATATGATTTAATTACCTGAAAATAAACCTCGCTTTGATTATTGGCGAATATTTCATCGAAATTAGGCTTTCCAGAACGGCTACCGGATATTGTGATGGTATCTCCAGTGATTTCTAGTTTGTCAGTGTGATTTCTGGAGAACTTATATTTTAAATTATGACATTCAGGTACGACGGTTGCTGAGTTGTTGTTGAGCGTAATAACTATTCTAAAAGCAATGCGTTTGGAGTTTCCCATTTTTTGTATCCATTTTTTTAGACTTATATCGATAAAAACCGCCTACAAGTTGTGCTAGCGAAGGTACAGCCCCTAGCCTTTGGCATTCGTAGGTAAATTTAGCACTCTAACGTCTATGACAACATTATCACGTATACAAGAAATTTCACGCCTCCTTCGCAACCTGATACGCACCGGCGTCGTCGTCGAAGTTGACCTCGATGACGGGCGCTGTCGCGTCCAGACTGGCGGCATTGTTACCGACTGGCTTCAGTGGCTGACTACGCGCGCCGGTCGCTCACGTGTCTGGTGGGCTCCGTCTGTGGGTGAGCAGGTTTTACTGCTGGCCGTCGGTGGTGAGCTCGACACCGCTTTTGTGTTGCCCGGTATTTTCTCCGATGACCACCCCGGGCCGTCGGCATCGGCTGATGCATTTCACATCACCTTTCCTGATGGGGCTGTTATCGAGTACGAGCCGGAGACCGGCGCACTGACTGTGAGCGGCATTAAAACCGCAGATGTTACGGCGTCGGATTCCATCACCGCGACGGTACCGCTGGTGACGGTGAAAGCCGAGACCCGCATCACCCTCGAAACCCCGGAAGTGGTCTGCACCAACAAACTGACGACGGCGACGCTTGAGGTGCAACAAGGCGGCACCATGCGCGGAAACATCGAACACATCGACGGTACGTTTAAATCAAACGGCGTTCAGGTCGACAACCACGGTCACGGCGGTGTGCAAAGGGGTGGAGCCTGGACGGAGGGCACGAAATGACGACCCGTTATATCGGTATGAACAGGGAGACCGGGCTCGCCATCACTGACGCCGATCACATCCGTCAGAGCTGTGGCGATATTTTGCGAACGCCAGTCGGCTCTCGCGTGATGCGCCGCGATTATGGCTCGCTGCTGTTCTCCCTGATTGATATGCCGCAGACCGACGCGCTGAGGCTGCAAATTATGTGCGCCTGTTATATGGCGCTGCTGAAGTGGGAGCCGCGCATCAGCATCAGCTCGCTGACGGTCGAACGTCAGTTTAACGGTCAGATGATTGTTGAGCTGACCGGCGAGACCCGGGACACCGGCAAAACCCTGTCACTGACTATTCCTGTGAGTTGAATTTATGCCAACCATCGACCTGAGCCAGCTCCCCGCGCCTGACGTGGTAGAAACGCTGGATTTTGAAACTATTCTCGCGGAACGCAAAGCGACGCTGGTCTCGCTTTACCCTGAAGAACAACAGGACGCTGTTGCGCGAACTCTCGCCCTTGAGTCTGATCCACTGGTGAAGTATCTGGAGGAAAACGCCTATCGGGAGGTTATCTGGCGTCAGCGTGTGAACGATGCGGCGAAAAGCTGCACACTGGCTTACGCGAGTAATAACGACCTCGATGTGATGGCCGGAAACAACAACACCGGGCGACAGATTGTGACGCCAGCCGATGACAGCACTATCCCGCCAACACCCGCCGTCATGGAATCTGATGCCGATTTACGGTTACGCGCACAACAGGCTTATGAAGGGCTCAGCGTGGCTGGTCCGGTCGGCGCATATGAATACCACGGGCGCAGCGCCGACGGTCGGGTCGCTGATATCTCGGTTGTCAGCCCGTCACCGGCCTGTGTGACCATCACCGTACTGTCACGCGAGGATGATGGCACCGCATCCGATGAACTTCTGACCATCGTTGAAAAAGCACTAAATGCTGAAGAGGTGCGCCCGGTTGGCGACAGGGTGACGGTGCAGAGTGCTGAAATCGTGCCGTATCAGATTGACGCCACGCTGTATTTTTATCCGGGGCCGGAGGCCGAGCCAATCCGTCAGGCCGCAGAGGAAAAACTGAAGGCATACATCAGCGCACAACAGCGACTGGGTCGCGACATTCGCCAGTCGGCCATCTATGCCGCCCTGCACGTTGAAGGTGTACAGCGTGTCGAACTGGCCGCGCCACTGGCTGACATTGTGCTCAGTAAATACCAGGCATCCTGTTGCACCGAATACCGCATCGCTGACGGGGGTGCTGATGAGTGATAACCGGCTGTTGCCCGTTGGCTCGTCGGTGCTGGAGGTTGCCGCCGCCCGCGCGGCCGCAGATATCGAGCGTGTGCCGGTTCCGCTTCGCACATTGTGGAACTGGCGCACCTGCCCGGTGCGGCTGCTGCCCTATCTGGCGTGGGCGTTTTCGGTTGACCGGTGGGATGAGAACTGGCCGGAGGCGACAAAACGCAGCGTCATCGCCTCGGCGTTTTTCATCCATGCCCACAAAGGCACTATCGCCGCCTTACGGCGCGTGGTGGAGCCGCTGGGCTATCTGATTGAGGTTAAGGAGTGGTGGGAACTCAACGAAGAGCCCGGAACTTTCCGGCTTGTTGTTGGCGTACTCGAGACCGGTATCACCGATGAGATGTACCTCGAACTCGAGCGCCTGATAGAAGGGGCAAAACCGGCAAGCCGACACCTGACCGGGCTAGCTATCAGCCTGAGCACCACTGGGCGCGCTTATGTGGGCGCAAGCTGCTATGACGGCGACCTGTTAACCGTTTATCCCTATGCCGCCGGGGAAATTGTCGTCGGTGGTGAGTTTTATCCGGCTTCGGCCATTCATCTGATTGATAACCTGCGAGTAAGCGCATGACAACAAAATATTTTGCCATCCTGACCAATCAGGGCGCGGTGCGACTGGCAAACGCGACCATGCTCGGTACAAAACTTAATATCACACAAATGGCTGTTGGTGATGGTAACGGCACGTTGCCGACGCCTGACCCGGCTCAGACAAAACTCATTAACCAGACCCGCATCGCGCCGATTAATTCACTGAGCGTGGATGCTAACGACGCCGGTCAGATTATTGCCGAGCAAATTATCCCGGAAAATGAGGGCGGTTTTTTCATCCGTGAAATCGGTCTTTATGATGAAGATGGCATTTTGATTGCTGTCGCCAACTGCCCGGAAACCTACAAGCCGTTACTGGCCGAGGGGAGCGGTCGAACGCAGACCATTCGCATGATTCTTGTTGTCTCGAGCACGTCGGCAATCACCTTAAAAATCGACCCGTCGGTCGTGCTGTCAACGCGCCAGTATGTCGACGACAAGGTTATCGAGGTAAAAGCCTATGCTGACAGTTTGCTACGCACACATGAGCGGTCACGTAATCACCCTGACGCCACGCTAGATGAAAAGGGATTTGTGCGGCTTAGTAATAGTGTTTCAAGCGAAAGTGAACTGATAGCTGCCACACTGAAAGCAGTAAAAATAGTGATGGATAATGCGAATGCACGTCTGGCGAAAGAACGTAATGGCGCAGATATTCCCAATGTGGCGTTATTTTTACAGAATCTCGGTCTCTTAGACACGATAAATAAAGCTGCCGGTGCGATGCAGAAATCAGCTAATGGCGCTGATATTTCTAATGTGGCTGCTTTCAGGAATGCCCTGCAGCTTGGCTCGGCCGCGCTGGCGTCAATGGGCACTGGAAAGGACCAGGTATTGAGCGCATCACATTTCACTTTTTACGCCAGTGGAAATGGCTATTTATACATTCCCTGTCTTGCAACCACAGATAACCCAGTGAAGATAATGCTGCAATGGGGAACCATTCAGACACGCGGAGGAGAAGATGCTATCTACAACCTGCCTTATGCTTTCCCAACTGGTGGCCTGTGGGCAATGGGATGTCGGGGAACAACGGGTTACAGTCAGGCGATGAATGTTCGGCTGGCTAATCGTTCTCAAATTAGTATTCAAAACTGGGCCCCAGCCGGCTCGTTGGAAGACTGTTGTTTTTTTGCTGTGGGGTATTTATGAATAAATTTTATCAGGGTGTTTTTTATCCGGAAGCACTTAAAGAAGCATATATTTCTGCCGGAGCGTGGCCGGAGAATGCCGCCAGTGTGAGCGATGAGGTCATGGCTGTTTATAGCCAGTATCCACCAAAAGAGAAAATGCTCGGGACGGATAAAAATGGTTATCCTGTATGGGTTGATATCCCAGCCCTGTCTGCAAAACAACTGGTCGCTCAGGCTGGGCAAATGCAACGCGAATTACGCACCGAAGCAGAGTCTGAGATTTGCTGGCGACAGGATGCTGTTGATTCTGGAATTGCCAGCGCAGAAGAAATTAACGCCTTAGCTGAGTGGAAAAAATACCGGGTATTACTTATGCGCGTTGACATCTCCAAAGCACCGGATATCGAGTGGCCGGTTAAGTATGAGTAAGGCAAGGCGGGCATAAGCTCGCTTTTTATTCTTCTCATCTGTTGTGTCAGCGTTCGCAGAACCCTGACAAATAGCCCCCTGTAAATGTACACCCGACAATATCACTCACCCCAACTAACGGAGTTAAACGGATGAGTGATTATCATCACGGTGTCGAGGTCGTCGAAATTAACGACGGCACCCGCACAATCTCGACGGTATCAACAGCGGTCGTTGGTATGGTCTGTACAGCCAGCGATGCTGACGCCGGGGCATTTCCGCTCAATGAGCCGGTGCTGATTACCAACCCACAAAGCGCCATCGCAAAAGCCGGTACTAAAGGTACCCTGGCAAAATCCCTACAGCTCATCGCTAACCAGTCAAAACCGGTTGTTGTTGTCGTGCGTGTCGCAGAGGGTACCGGCGAAGGCGAAGAGGCACAGGCGCAAACCATTTCGAACATCATCGGCACCACGGATGAGAACGGCAAATACACCGGGCTGAAAGCACTGTTAACGGCAAAAGCGGTCACCGGCGTGAAGCCCCGTATTCTCGGTGTGCCGGGTCACGATACTCAGGAAGTGGCGACCTCGCTTGTCTCCGTGGCTCAGAAACTGCGCGCTTTCGCCTATGTCAGCGCGTGGGGCTGTAAAACCATTTCTGACGTCATTGCCTATCGTGAGAATTTCAGCGCACGTGAACTCATGATTATCTGGCCTGAATTCCTCGGATGGGATACCGCGACCAGCGCCACAACGACCAGCTACGCGACCGCCATCGCGCTGGGTCTGCGCGCCAAAATTGACAATGACACCGGCTGGCACAAAACCCTGTCAAACGTCGGCGTCAATGAGGTCACCGGTATCAGCGCATCCGTCTTCTGGGATTTGCAGGAAAAAGGCACCGATGCTGACCTGCTGAATGAGGCCGGTGTTACCACGCTGATTCGTGCCGATGGTTTCCGCTTCTGGGGTAACCGTAATTGCTCCGATGACCCGCTGTTTCAGTTTGAGAATTACACCCGCACGGCACAGGTCATCGCCGACACAATGGCCGAGGGGCATATGTGGGCGAACGATAAGCCCATTACCGCGACACTGATTCGCGACATTATCGACGGTATTAACGCGAAATTCCGCGAACTGAAAAGCGGTGGTTACATCATCGATGCGACGTGCTGGTTTGACGAAGAGGCCAACAGCAAAGAATCCCTGAAGGCCGGGAAGCTGTTTATCGATTATGACTATACGCCTGTCCCGCCACTCGAACACCTGACCTTACGCCAGCGCATCACCGATAAATATCTGGCGAATCTCATCTCATCCGTCAACAGCAAATAAGGAGCCTGACAAATGGCATTACCGCGCAAGCTCAAACTCATGAACCTGTTTATCGACGGGGTGAGTTATCTCGGCGTCGTGCAGTCCGTCACGCTGCCAAAATTAACCCGAAAGCTCGAGAGGTATCGCGGCGGCGGGATGAATGGCTCAGCCTCGGTTGACCTTGGCCTCGATGACGATGCGCTGTCGGCTGAAATCTCGCTCGGCGGTTTTCCTGATGATGCTGTCTGGTCGTTATATGCCGCCACCGGTACGGCCTCCGTGCCGCTACGTTTTGCCGGGTCTTACCAGCGTGATGACACCGGCGAGACCGTGCCGGTTGAGGTTGTTCTCCGTGGCCGTCAGAAAGAAATCGACCTCGGCGAAGCCAAACAGGGCGAAGACACGGAGTCGAAAATCTCGCTCGAGTGCTCGTACTACAAGCTGACCCTCAACGGTAAAGATATGGTCGAAATTGACACCGTGAACCTCGTCGAAATGGTGAACGGTACCGACATGCTCGAGGCACACCGACAGAATATCGGCCTGTAATTATTGTCCCGGTCAGCATGGCTGGCCGGGCATCCTGAAACCTGAATTTAACGAGATATATCATGGAAAAAACTAACGAAAATATCGTCACTCTGATTAAACCCATCAAGCGCGGCGAGCAGGTAATTTCCGATGTCACCCTGTTAAAGCCGTGTGCCGGAACCCTTCGCGGCGTCAGCCTGGCATCTGTCGCAAACTCTGACGTCGATGCGCTGATTAAAGTTCTGCCACGCATGACCATGCCGTCGCTGACCGAGCAGGAAGCCGCCGCGCTGGAGCTGCCCGACCTGCTGTCGTTTGCCGGTAAGGTGGTCGGTTTTTTGTCACCGAGTTCGGCGGCGTAACCTTCCCGAAAAAACTCTCGGTCGATGACCTGATGGCTGACATAGCGGTAATTTTTCACTGGTCGCCATCAGACCTTTATCCCATGAGCCTGACCGAGCTCGTCAACTGGCGCGAAAAAGCGCTACAGCGAAGCGGAAACACGAATGAGTAATAACCTCAAACTCGAAGTGCTGCTGAAAGCTGTCGACCAGGCGACACGACCCTTTAAAGCGATCCAGACGGCGAGTAAATCGCTGTCTGGTGATCTCCGCATGACTCAGCAATCCCTGCGTGATTTGAATGGTCAGGCATCGAAAATAGACGGTTTTCGTAAAACCAGTGCGCAACTGGCGGTAACCGGCCAGTCACTGGAAAAAGCAAAACAGGAAGCTGAAGCGCTGGCGGTGCAGTTTAAAAACACGGAACGGCCAACAGCGGCACAGGCCAGAGTGCTGGAGTCAGCGAAACGCGCGGCTGATGGGTTGCAGACGAAATATAACAGCCTCACGCAGTCTGTTAAGCGGCAACAGGCGGAGCTCGGTAAAGCGGGGATTAATACCCGCAACCTGACGAATGATGAAAATCGCCTGAAAAATAATATCAGCGAAACGACCGCACAGCTTAACCGCCAGCGTGAAGCACTGGCGCGCGTCAGCGCGCAACAGGCGAAACTGAGAGCAGTACAAAAACGCTATCAGGCAGGGAAGGCTCTGGCAGGGAATGCCGCCTCGATGGGCGCTGCCGGGGTAGGTATGGCAACAACAGGTACTCTCGCCGGTGTTGCACTAATGAAACCCGGTTATGATTTTGCTCAGAAAAACTCTGAGCTTCAGGCTGTTCTCGGCGTCGAAAAAGATTCAGCTGATATGGTGGCTCTTCGCAAACAGGCGCGTCAACTCGGTGATAACACAGCCGCGTCGGCTGATGATGCTGCCGGTGCTCAGATTATTATTGCAAAAGCCGGTGGTGATACCGCTGCTATTCAGGCGGCTACGCCAGTGACGCTTGATATGGCGCTCGCAAACCGTCGAACGATGGAAGAGAACGCCGGGTTATTGATGGGGATGCGCTCTGCATTCCAGCTCTCAAACGATAAGGTCGCCCATATCGGTGATGTTCTGTCGATGACGATGAACAAAACCGCCGCCGACTTTGACGGCCTGAGTGATGCGCTGACCTATGCCGCGCCGGTGGCGAAAAATGCCGGGGTCAGTATCGAAGAAACAGCCGCAATGGTCGGCGCACTGCATGACGCCAAAATTACAGGTTCGATGGCGGGTACGGGGAGCCGCGCTGTGTTAAGTCGCCTACAGGCTCCTACGGGAAAAGCGTATGACGCTATTAAAGAGCTCGGCGTAAAAACGGCTGATGGTAAGGGGAACACGCGCCCAATATTTACCATCCTGAAAGAAATGCAGCGGAGCTTTGAGAAAAATAATCTCGGTACCGGTCAGCGCGCTGAATACATGAAAACCATATTCGGTGAAGAGGCAAGCTCAGCTGCTGCTGTATTAATGACTGCAGCCTCAAACGGTAAGCTGGACCAGCTTACCGCCACGCTTAAAGCATCTGACGGTAAAACGGCTGAGCTTGTCAAGGTCATGCAGGACAACCTCGGCGGCGACTTTAAAGAGTTCCAGTCAGCTTATGAGGCGGTCGGAACAGACCTGTTTGACCAGCAAGAGTCATCCTTGCGTAAGCTGGTACAAACGGCGACCGGGTATGTTTTAAAACTTGATGGCTGGATACAAAAAAATAAATCACTGGCGACGACGCTTGGGGTTATTTCAGCGGCGGCTATCGGTGTTGTGGGGGTTATAGGGGCAATCGGCCTTGTTGCGTGGCCGGTTATTATCGGTATTAACGCCATCATCGCTGCTGCTGGCGCACTTGGTGCTGTCTTTACGACAATCAGTGGCGGGGTTATCGCCGCTATCGGTGCGATTACATGGCCGGTCGTGGCCGTTGCGGCGGTGGTTGTCGCTGGCGCGCTGCTTATTCGCAAATACTGGGAGCCTGTCAGCGCCTTTTTCGGTGGTGTTATCGAGGGGCTGATGAGCGCCTTTGCGCCGGTCGGGGAAATGTTCGCGCCGCTGGCACCCGTCTTTGACGGCCTCAGCGAGAAACTTCGCGGTGTCTGGCAGTGGTTTAAAGACCTGATAGCGCCGGTAAAAGCGACTCAGGACACGTTAAACAGTTGCCGTAACGTCGGTGTCATGTTCGGTCAGGCGCTGGCTGATGCTTTGCTGATGCCGCTTAATGCCTTTAACAAGCTGCGAAGCGGGATTGACTGGGTGCTGGAAAAGCTCGGGATTATCAACAAAGAATCCAGCTCGCTTGACCAGACCGCGGCGAAAGCCAGTGCGGCGACGCAGAGCGGTTACAGCCCGGCTATCAGCTCTTACAACAGCTATCAGCCAGTTACGGCACCCGCCGGTAAAACCTACATCGACCAGAGTCGGCCAACCTATCAAATCAACGTGCCGGGCAACGGTATGCCGGGCGGTCGGTTAGGTAATGATTTGCAGGATGCCTTAGAAAAATATGAGCGTGAGAAACGCGCCAAAGCCCGCGCAAGCATGATGCATGACTAAGGAGACCGATTATGATGCTGGCATTAGGTATGTTTGTTTTTATGCGTCAGACGTTGCCCTATCAGAGTATGCAGCGCAGCGCGGATTATAGCTGGGCGTCAAACTCCCGCATCGGGAAACGTGATGCTTTTCAGTATCTCGGTGAAGGAGAGGACAAAATCACCCTGAGCGGTGACCTGTATCCTGAGCTGACCGGCGGCAAGTTTTCGATGCTGACGCTTTATGCGATGGCCGAGCAGGGACGAGCATGGCCGCTTATTTCTGGCTCGGGCTGGATTTACGGGATGTTTATTGTCAGCAATGTCTCGGAGACCGGCACGGTATTTTTTGAGGACGGGTCGCCACGAAAAATCAGCTTTACTCTGTCACTGACCCGTGTCGATGAGTCGCTCACGGCGGTCTATGGCGATATCGGAAAACAGGCCGAGAGTCTGGTCGGTAAAGCGGGTGATCTGCTGTCTAAGGTGGGGGCTTAATCATGCTGAATATTATCACCGGCGCGGGGGCCACACTGACGCCCGATTTTATGCTGACACTGGAAAGCAAAGATATCACCGGCAATATCAGCGACCGGCTGATTAATCTCTCGATGACGGATAACCGGGGCTTTGAAGCTGACCAGCTCGACATTGAGCTCGATGATTCTGACGGGCTTGTCGCGCTGCCGATTCGCGGCGCGGTGCTGTCACTGTATCTCGGCTGGAAAGGTTTCGCGCTCGTTGGTAAGGGGCGATTTACTGTCGATGAGGTGGAGCACCGGGGGGCGCCAGATACGGTGACCATTCGCGCCCGTAGCGCTGATTTTCGCGGAACGCTCAATTCACGCCGCGAGGAATCATGGCACGACACCACGCTCGGCGCTATTGTCAGCGCGATAGCCGCCCGGAATAAATTAACGGCCAGCGTCGCGGATTCTCTTGCCGGGATAAAAATTCCGCATATCGACCAGTCGCAGGAATCCGACGCTGTTTTCCTGACTCGCCTCGCGGAACGCAACGGCGGCGCGGTATCGGTCAAAGCGGGTAAATTGTTGATGCTCAAAGCGGGAAGTGGTACGACGGCCAGCGGAAAAGCTATCCCTCAGATTACCATTCAGCGCAGTGACGGCGACCGGCATCAGTTTGCTATTGCTGACCGTGGCGCTTACACCGGCGTAATAGCTAAATGGCTGCACACCAAAGACCCAAAACCGGCGAAACAAAAGCAAGCGGTGAAGCTGAAGCGCAAGCCCAAAGAGCAGCACCTCCGGGCGCTACAGCACCCGAAAGCAAAAGTCGTGAGCAGTAAAACCGCAGCGAAAAAGAAGAAAGAGCAGGAAGCCCGCGAGGGTGAATATATGGCCGGTGAGGCTGACAACGTTTTCGCACTGACGACCATTTACGCGACAAAGGCGCAAGCGATGCGCGCGGCTCAGGCGAAGTGGGATAAATTACAGCGCGGCGTTGCGGAGTTCTCAATCATGCTGGCAAATGGTCGGGAAGATATTTATCCCGAAATGCCGGTCAGGGTCTCGGGCTTCAAAAGCGTCATAGACGACCAGTCATGGATAATCAGTAAGGTGACCCATAATCTCGGCGGGAATGGCTTCACGACGGCTGTAGATCTCGAGGTTATGCTTTCTGGCATAGAATATGAGTCGGAAGAAAATGGTTCTCAAATGGTGAATAACTGAGTATTATTAATTCACTTTTTGTGAATGTGTGGGGGTGGCATGTTCCATTGTCCAAAATGCCAGCATGCAGCGCATGCTCGTACCAGTCGCTATCTTAGCGAGAATACTAAAGAGCGTTACCATCAATGTACGAATATTAATTGCAGTTGCACATTCGTAACGATGGAGTCTGTAGAACGTTTTATCGTTACACCGGGAACAATAATTCCGGCGCCACCTCACCCGTCGGTGAGTGGTCAGCGGCCATTGTGGCTCTGATTAGTTTTCTCTAAAGACCCGCCGCGCGCGGGTTTTTTTATGTGCTCATGAAAGTGGTGGTAAAAAATCAACCGCCATTTCATCGCCACTCGAAAACAAGATAACAAAAAAGCCACTCGCTAGAGTGGCTTAATTATATGATTATAAAGCTAAAATTTGGTGGCCCCTGCTGGACTTGAACCAGCGACCAAGCGATTATGAGTCGCCTGCTCTAACCACTGAGCTAAGGGGCCGTGGCGGTGGATTATAAAGTAACTCTGCGTTGCAATCCAGACATAAGCGTACGGATGCTGTTTTTATAAACAATGTATTTTCAGTCCGTTATACTTGTTCCCTTGATGTATTGTTCGGAGTAATTATGGTTAAGGACATACTGGCGCCGGGGCTACGGGTGGTGTTTTGCGGCATTAACCCAGGGCTGTCTTCCGCAGGTACAGGATTCCCCTTTGCACACCCCGCTAATCGCTTCTGGAAGGTCATCCATCAGGCGGGATTTACCGATCGTCAGCTAAAACCTGAAGAGGCACAGCACCTGCTGGACTTCCGCTGCGGCGTGACTAAATTTGTCGACAGACCAACGGTGCAAGCCAATGAGGTGAAGCTGCAGGAGATGCGTAGCGGCGGTCGTCTGCTCATTGAGAAAATTGAGGAGTATCAGCCTGCGGCGCTCGCTATCCTTGGCAAGCAGGCATTTGAGCAGGGTCTTAGCCAGCGTGGGGCGCAGTGGGGGAAACAGACGTTGACCATTGGCGCGACGCAAATATGGGTATTGCCGAATCCCAGCGGGTTAAGCCGGATCACGCTGGATAAACTGGTGGAGGCGTATCGGGAAGTGAATGACGCCTTGCTCAGGCGAGGACTATAAAGAAAAACGCCACCTTGCGGTGGCGTTTATGCTTATGCGGCGAGATTAATCGTCGAGGAAGCTACGCAGTACTTCAGAGCGGCTCGGGTGACGCAGTTTACGCAGCGCCTTTGCTTCGATCTGACGGATACGTTCACGGGTAACGTCGAACTGTTTACCCACTTCTTCCAGCGTGTGGTCGGTATTCATATCGATACCGAAACGCATACGCAGAACTTTCGCTTCACGGGCGGTCAGGCCAGCCAGCACGTCGTGCGTTGCAGCACGCAGACTCTCGGTGGTCGCAGAGTCCAGCGGCAGCTCGAGGGTGGTATCCTCGATGAAATCACCCAGATGCGAATCTTCATCGTCGCCGATCGGCGTTTCCATGGAGATAGGCTCTTTAGCGATCTTCAGCACTTTACGGATCTTGTCTTCCGGCATTAGCATGCGTTCAGCCAGTTCTTCCGGCGTCGGCTCGCGGCCCATCTCCTGCAGCATCTGACGGGAGATACGGTTGAGCTTGTTGATGGTCTCAATCATATGTACCGGGATACGGATGGTACGCGCCTGATCCGCGATCGAACGGGTGATCGCCTGACGGATCCACCAGGTTGCATAGGTGGAGAACTTGTAACCACGACGGTATTCAAACTTATCAACCGCTTTCATCAGACCGATGTTACCTTCCTGAATCAGATCCAGGAACTGCAGACCACGGTTGGTGTACTTTTTGGCGATAGAGATAACCAGACGTAAGTTCGCTTCAACCATCTCTTTTTTCGCACGGCGGGCTTTCGCTTCACCAATGGACATGCGACGGTTGATATCTTTAACCTGCTCGATGGTCAGGCCGGTTTCTTCTTCAATCTGCTGCAGTTTCTGCAGGCCGCGGTGAACGTCATCTGCCACGTCGTGCAGTTTTTCAGACCACGGTTTGTTCATCGCGATTGCCGCGTTGAACCAGGTTTCGCTGGTTTCATTGCCAGTGAACAGAGTGATGAAGTTTTTCTTCGGCATTTTGCACTGCTCAACGCAGAGCTTCATGATCAGACGTTCCTGAGTACGCACGCGGTCCATCATGACGCGCATGCTGTTTACCAGGTAGTCGAACTGCTTCGGCACCAGGCGGAACTGTTTGAACACTTCAGACAGCTTCTGAATTTCTTCCTGCGCGGCAGCATGACTGCGGCCTTTCGCTTTGATGGTGTCGCGAGTGATTTCGTACTGAGTACGCAGTTCACCAAATTTTTCACGCGCTAATTCAGGATCGATGCTGTTGTCGTCATCGCTGCTGTCGTCGTCTTCTTCTTCATCTTCGTCTTCATCGTCATCCAACTCTTCCTGAGAGAGTTCAGAACCGACGTGCGTCGCCGTTGGCGCCATGTCTTCTTCCGCGTTCGGATCGACAAAGCCGGTGATCAGATCGGAAAGACGCGCTTCTTCAGCTTCTACGCGATCGTATTGCTCAAGCAGGTAGGTGATGGCTTCCGGGTATTCGGCAACGGAGCATTGAACCTGGTTAATCCCGTCTTCGATGCGTTTAGCGATGTCGATTTCGCCTTCACGGGTTAACAGTTCAACGGTACCCATTTCACGCATGTACATGCGAACCGGGTCAGTTGTACGACCGATTTCGGACTCAACGCTGGACAGAACCTGGGCAGCCGCTTCTTCCGCGTCTTCATCGGTGCTGTTGGAGGTTTCAGCAAGCAGCAGATCATCGGCATCAGGTGCTTCTTCCATCACCTGAATACCCATGTCATTGATCATTTGGATGATGTCTTCGATTTGATCTGAATCGACGATATCTTCCGGCAGATGGTCATTGACCTCGGCATAGGTCAGATAGCCTTGCTCCTTACCACGTTGGACAAGAAGCTTCAGCTGTGACTGCGGGTTTTGCTCCATAAGACGGTATCCACACTTAATTCGTTTGATTGGTGTTGGGCGGTAAAACCGCCAACGGCAAAACGAGGGCATACTTATATTTTGCCGCTGCCTCTCCGTGCGGCTGTCGGGGGCTTCCCGATCGATATTCGGCAGTTAAGCCGTTAAATACTTCATCTTTCACGTTGTTTCTGCGTTAGCTGCGTTCGTTACTCGGCTCATCCTGAGCCTCGCCCCTTACGGGGCCACCGCAAGCAGCGTTCAAATCCGCTCCCGGCGGATTTGTCATCCTGGTCATGTACTTATGTACACTCCCTGGCGTTCGTTCACTTGCTGCCTTGATACAACGCGAATGATTTTGTCTTTGTTTTGTCTTTCGCTTATTTCTTGGCCAGTTCCTGGTTCAGCGTCCAGAGTTCCCGGCGTTCTTCGCTGCTTAAACCGTGTGTGCGCTCACGAGCTATCAACTCTTCCTGGCGCAGTTCAAGCATCGAATCAAACATATGGTTGAGTGAGTCGGTGAAGGTTTTTTCTGCGATATCTTTATCTGCTATATCGTCCCACATCGACAGTTTTTCAAGGGTCGCAGCATCATTTGTGCCACGATAGTGTTCTAAAAGTTGCCCGGTAGTCAGACCTGGCTGAGCCAGACAAGTGTTGACCAGTTCTCTGAATAAGCCAAGACCAGGCAGCTTATTGCTATCCAGTGCGCCTAACGGTGGAACCAGCGGGGCGAGGCCCGGATTCTGCACCAGCAACCCTATAAGTATACGCATGGTCGTACGTTTTAGCTGTGGAACAGGACGGGAAGCTCCATTTTCTGCCAGTTTTGGCATTAAACGTTCAAGCTGGCTGTCATCCAGAATGCCGAGCTTGTTTCCCAACTCCTGTCGCAGATAAATGCGCAACGTTTCGCCTGGTACCTGAGTAATCAGCGGTAATGCCAGCGTGCTGAGCTGTGCGCGTCCGTCCGGGGTACTCAAATCCACCTGTGGCAACAGGCTATTAAATAAAAACGCGGAGAGCGGCAACGCCTGCTCCATCCGGGCTTCAAAGGCCTCTTTCCCTTCTTTACGCACCAGCGTATCGGGGTCTTCGCCGTCAGGTAAAAACATAAAGCGTAGCTGGCGTCCGTCTGTCATATAGGGCAGTGCGGTTTCCAGCGCGCGCCATGCTGCATCGCGTCCGGCACGGTCGCCGTCGTAACAGCAAATTACGTTGTTCGTCGCGCGGAACAACAACTGGATGTGATCTGCGGTGGTTGACGTCCCAAGGGATGCCACGGCGTAGTTAATGCCGTATTGCGCCAGCGCCACCACATCCATATAGCCTTCTACCACTAACAGGCGCTGCGGATCGGCGTTATCCTGCTGGGCTTCATAAAGGCCATACAGCTGGCGACCTTTATGGAAAATATCGGTTTCCGGGGAGTTGAGATACTTCGGCAGGGCATCGCCCAGCACGCGTCCACCAAAACCAATGACCCGACCGCGTTTGTCGCGGATGGGGAACATCACCCGTTCGCGGAAGCGATCGTAACTGCGTCCTTGATCGTTGGTGACCAACATCCCCGCATCGACCAGCGATTTGCGATTCTCAGCATTGCCGCCAAACCGTTTCAGGACGTTGTCCCAGCCGGGGGGCGCAAAACCAATAGCAAAACGGGTGATAACGTCGCTACTTAATCCGCGCTTTTCCAGGTACTGGCGCGCGGGGGTAGCGGCGGGTTGCATCAAAGACTGTTGATAAAAAGTGTTCAGGCCGTCCATCAATTGATAAAGGCTTTGCCGTTGATGGCGCTCTATCTGACTGGGGCCACTGCCTGCTTCATAGGGCACTTCAAGGTTGTGCATTGCGGCCAATTCTTCGACGGTTTCCACAAACTCGAGCTTGTCGTAGTTCATGAGAAAGTCGACGGCGTTGCCATGCGCGCCACACCCAAAGCAGTGATAAAACTGTTTTTCACCGTTTACGGTGAAAGAGGGGGTTTTTTCGTTATGGAACGGACAGCACGCGTGATAATTTTTGCCCTGCTTTTTCAGCTTCACCCGTGCGTCGATGAGATCGACGATGTCGGTTCTTGCCAGCAGGTCATTAATAAAAACGCGAGGAATTCGTCCAGCCATAAGCCCCTGTTTTTTGATGACTCATATACACAAAATCATTCAGGATGCATCAAGGCGGCAATGGAGCGAATCCTCAGGAGCGTACATAAGTACGTGACTGGGGTGAACGACTGCAGCCAACGCAGAGGCAGCTTGAATGATGACGTGTATAAACGAAAATAAGCCGCGCATTCCTTCCGGAAGCACGGCCTTACAACTACAACTCAGTCTGAATTGAGAGCTTTAGCTCTCAATGGATTAGTACAGACGAGTACGGCGTGCGTTTTCGCGAGCCAGTTTCTTCGCGTGACGTTTCACAGCAGAAGCTTTAGCGCGCTTACGTTCGGTAGTCGGTTTTTCATAGAACTCACGACGACGAACTTCCGCCAGAACACCTGCTTTTTCGCATGAACGCTTGAAGCGACGCAGTGCTACGTCGAACGGCTCGTTTTCACGTACTTTAATTACCGGCATGTAACTCTCACCTTTAATAAATTCGGTTTGCCGCTGGCATCAACGCCAGCTTATTTCAAAATGGTGCGGAATTTTACTGCAATTGCTGCTGCTTTGTAAAGCACCGACGCGATTTTGAAAGGGACTTTTATAAGGACAAGGAGTATACACGAGCGAAACTCCTGGGGCGAACAAAGTTTTACATCAACCCGCATTGGTCCTACACTGCGCGGTAATAAAGCGAGGTAAAACAAGTCATGCGTGTACTGGGTATTGAAACGTCCTGCGATGAAACCGGCATCGCCATTTACGACGATGAAAAAGGTCTTTTAGCCAACCAATTGTATAGTCAGGTGAAATTACACGCTGACTACGGCGGCGTAGTGCCAGAACTGGCCTCGCGCGATCACGTACGTAAAACCGTACCGCTGATCCAGGCCGCGCTGAAAGAAGCGGGACTGACGGCAAAAGAGATTGATGCGGTAGCGTATACCGCAGGTCCTGGTTTGGTTGGCGCGCTGCTGGTTGGCGCAACCGTAGGACGTTCGCTGGCGTTCGCCTGGGGCGTACCGGCAATTCCTGTGCACCATATGGAAGGGCATCTGCTGGCGCCGATGCTGGAAGATAATCCTCCTGCTTTCCCGTTTGTCGCGCTGCTGGTTTCCGGCGGTCACACGCAGTTGATCAGCGTCACCGGTATCGGTCAGTATGAATTACTCGGCGAATCGATTGATGATGCCGCTGGCGAAGCGTTCGACAAAACAGCCAAGCTGCTGGGGCTGGATTATCCTGGCGGCCCAATGCTGTCAAAGCTGGCTTCGCAAGGCGTTGAAAAACGTTTTGTTTTCCCGCGTCCAATGACCGACCGTCCGGGGCTGGATTTCAGCTTCTCCGGTCTGAAAACCTTCGCTGCGAATACCATTCGTAATAACGAAAATGACGATCAGACCCGCGCAGATATCGCCCGTGCGTTTGAAGATGCGGTGGTTGATACGTTGATGATCAAGTGCAAACGCGCGCTGGATCAAACCGGTTTTAAACGTCTGGTGATGGCGGGGGGCGTGAGTGCGAACCGTACGCTGCGCGCAAAACTGGCAGAGATGATGCAAAAACGTCGTGGCGAAGTGTTTTATGCGCGTCCGGAATTTTGCACCGATAACGGGGCGATGATCGCCTACGCGGGCATGGTGCGTTTTAAAGCGGGCGCAACGGCGGATCTTGGCGTGACCGTGCGTCCACGCTGGCCGCTGGCGGAATTACCGGCAGCATAAGCTCACAATATCGTAGGCCCGGTATGCGTAGCGCCACCGGGCAATACGCTACATCCGCAGCATTCCTTTCTCTTCCAGAAACGCGATAATTTTTTCCAGGCCATCTCCGGACTTTAAATTACTAAACGTCCATGGACGCTCGCCGCGCATGCGTAAGGTATCGCGCTCCATCACCTCCAGCGAGGCGCCCACATAAGGGGCCAAATCGGTTTTATTGATCACCAGAAAATCGGATTTGGTGATCCCCGGCCCGCCTTTACGCGGGATCTTCTCGCCTTCAGCAACGTCGATCACATAGATCGTCAGATCCGCGAGTTCCGGGCTGAAGGTGGCGCTCAGATTATCGCCGCCGCTTTCCACAAAAATCAGATCCAGATTGCCGAATTTCTCACTCAGCGCTTCTACGGCAGCCAGATTCATCGATGCATCTTCACGGATGGCGGTATGCGGACAGCCGCCGGTTTCCACGCCGACGATCCTGTCCGGTTCCAGTGCGCCTGCCTCGGTGAGAATGCGCTGATCTTCTTTGGTGTAGATATCGTTGGTCACCACCGCCAGTTGATAGCTCTTGCGCATGGCTTTGCATAACGCTTCCAGCAGCGCCGTTTTGCCCGAGCCAACCGGGCCGCCAACGCCCACACGCAGGGGATGCTTGTTATTACTCATTTTTTCTCCTCAGGAGCGGAATAATCGGGAATATTGGGTTTCATGCCGGGCAGACGCGATAGCGGCCAGCGGCGTTGCGGAGCCGAGGCTGGCGTCAGGACACGCCAGCGCCTGTGCCAGACCCTGCGCATAGCGATCGCAGAGCGCAATAATCAAACGCTGGGCCGCCTGTTGTCCAAAGGGAACCAGCTTGACGCCGGCCATGACAGCGCTCTCAATCCAGCTGTAGCCGAGGCTTAACGCCAGCTGCGTCAGGGGGATTTTCCAGCGCACGCCCAGCCAGGCCATGCCGCAGAGTTGGCTGTCGATAAAGAGCGCGCGCCACTCCCGCGAGCAGTCCGCTTCCCAGTCGGTGACCAGCCGTGTAAACGCCGCGCCCCGACTGCGTTCTTCATCTCGTAATTCGCGGGTTTCGCGACAGGCCAACAGGTAAGCGCTCCAGCGGCGTGCGGCGGCGAGATCGTCCTGCTCGCAGGCGCGATACAGTCTTGCCAGCAGCGGCAGGTCGACGGTAAAAAAGTTCTGCTCCATCTGCTGGATTTGCCAGGCAGAGAAGTCATCGACGCTTTTCACCCAGCCGATTTCCACCGCCCATTCCAGGCCCTGGGACCAGGTAAACGACCCCACCGGGAGAGCGCTGCTGGCGAGCTGCATCAGACGTAGCTGTTGGGTGTTATGCATCAGTGCGCATGGCCATGATGATGCCCATGTGATTCGCTGGCATAAGCGCCTGCTTCAGGTTCAAACGGCAACTGGGCGAACGTCACCTCAAGATTGAACTGGCGCAGCATGTCGTCCAGCACATGATCGTGATGGTAGCGTAGTTGGTCGGGGAGAATTTGCAGTGGAACGTGACGATTGCCGAGGTGATAACAGGCTTTGGCGAGCAGAAAAGGATCGGCGCAGCTCACCACGGAAACCGACTCCGGCGCGGCGATCACTTCGATCACTTCGCTGCCATCTTCGGTACTTAGCAGATCGCCGCCGCGCAGCAGCAAACCACGCGGTAGCATTAGCCCGGCTTCGCGACCGTCGTTCAGCGCCACTCTGGCGCGACTTTTAACCCGAACATCAATGGGTAGCGTGACGCTTGCGGTGGCGCGGTGGGCGTGGTCAAGGCGTTGGGTCAGGTAGATCATCGTCACTCCTCAAAACAGAAAATAGCGTTGCGCCATCGGCAAAACATCTGCCGGTTCGCTGGTGATAAGTTCGCCATCAATACGCACCTCGTAGGTCTGAGCATCGACGGTGATATTGGGTTGCAGGCCGTTGTGGATCATGTCGGCCTTTTTCACCGTCCGGCAGCCTTTGACGACGGCGATAGTGCTTCGCAAACCGAGCTGCTGCGGGATGTTTTGCGCGTCAGCTGCTTGCGAAATAAAGGTCAGCCGGGTGTGATGCCGCGCTGCGCCAAGTGCGCCGAACATCATGCGGTAATGCACCGGCTGCGGGGTGGGGATCGAGGCGTTGATGTCGCCCATCGGCGCGCAGGCGATCATCCCGCCCTTGACGATCGTCGCCGGTTTTACGCCAAAAAAGGCGGGCGACCACAGCACCAGATCGGCCAGTTTGCCAGGCTCAACGGAGCCGACTTCATGGGCGATACCATGGGTTAACGCCGGGTTGATGGTGTATTTAGCAACGTAGCGTTTAACGCGCTGATTGTCGTTGTCGCCGGTTTCTTCTGCCAACGGACCACGCTGAACTTTCATGCGATGTGCCACCTGCCAGGTGCGCAGGATCACTTCACCCACGCGCCCCATCGCCTGTGAATCGGACGAAGTCAGGGAAAACGCGCCAATGTCATGCAGAACATCTTCGGCAGCGATCGTTTCCCGGCGAATGCGTGATTCGGCAAAGGCTACGTCTTCGGCAATATCCGGGTCGAGGTGGTGGCAAACCATCAGCATGTCGAGATGCTCGTCGATGGTGTTGACGGTATAGGGCAGCGTCGGGTTAGTGGAGGAGGGCAGAATATTCGGATGTGCGCAGGCGGTGATGATATCCGGCGCATGGCCGCCGCCTGCGCCTTCGGTGTGGAAGGTATGAATGGTGCGATCGCCAATCGCCGCCAGCGTATCTTCAACGAAACCGGACTCATTGAGCGTGTCGCTGTGCAGCGCTACCTGGATGTCCATTTCGTCGGCCACGGTTAGCGCGCAGTCGATAGCGGCAGGCGTGGCGCCCCAGTCTTCATGGATTTTCAGGCCAATTGCCCCCGCGCTGATTTGCTCGCGCAGGGCGTCAGGATTTGAGCCGTTGCCTTTGCCCAGCAAACCGATGTTAACCGGCAATGCGTCTGCCGCCTGCAGCATACGCGCGATGTACCACGGGCCCGGCGTGCAGGTGGTGGCATGAGTTCCTGCCGCCGGACCGGTGCCGCCGCCGATCATCGTCGTCACGCCGGAAACCAGCGCCTCCTGGGCCTGCTGTGGGCAGATCCAGTGAATATGCGTATCTACGCCGCCCGCAGTGACGATCTTGCCTTCCCCGGCGATGACTTCAGTTCCCACGCCTATCGGGATCGTGACGTTGGGCTGAATATCGGGATTACCCGCTTTGCCGATGGCGAAGATCCTGCCGGCTTTGATACCGATATCCGCTTTCACGATCCCCCAGTGATCGACGATTAGTGCGTTGGTAATCACCAGATCCACACACGCTTGCGCGCGCATTTGGCCCTGGCCCATGCCGTCGCGGATCACTTTTCCGCCGCCAAATTTGACCTCTTCGCCGTAAGTGGTGAAGTCTTTTTCCACCTCGATCCACAGGTCGGTATCCGCCAGGCGCACTTTATCGCCGGTGGTTGGGCCAAACATGTCGGCATACGCTTGCCGGGAAATTTCACTCATTATCTGCCTCCAGCGCGCCCATCACTTCGCTGCGAAAGCCCACGATCCTTTGTGCGCCGGCTACATGCACCAGTTCGACTTCGCGTTTTTGCCCCGGCTCAAAACGTACCGCTGTGCCCGCCGCAATGTTCAGACGAAAGCCACGTGCAGCCAGCCTGTCAAAATGTAGCGCCGGGTTCACCTCGTAAAAGTGATAGTGCGATCCCACCTGGATGGGTCTGTCGCCATGATTTTCCACCACGATCGTGCAGGTCTCCCGTCCCTGATTGAGCGCGATAGTGCCTTTTGCGATCTGATATTCACCTGGGATCATTGCCGCTCCTTAGACGATCGGATTGTGGACGGTGACCAGCTTCGAACCGTCCGGAAAGGTGGCTTCAACCTGAATATCCGGGATCATTTCCGGCACGCCTTCCATCACCTGATCGCGGCGCAGGACGTGACGCCCGTCCTCCATCAACGCGGCCACGGTTTGCCCGTCGCGTGCCCCTTCCATGATGAAAGCGCTAATCAGCGCCACCGATTCCGGGTAGTTCAGCTTAAGCCCGCGGGCCAGGCGACGTTCCGCCACCAGCGCGGCGGTAAACAGCAACAGCTTGTCTTTTTCTCTGGGGGTCAGTTCCATAAGGATTCTCTTAGGTTTGCCAGATTCGCGGTAGTACGGGGGCTTTGTGCGTCAGCAGCGGGCGCAGAAATTGCCAGATGTCACGCATAACGCGCTGAACAACCAGGTTGTCGTCGGCAAGAAAGCGAATTGTCAGCAGCGAGTCGTTAAGCGTTGCCCCGGCGTAATCGCCAAGTGACGTAAGCCGCTCGCGGGTGCCCTCCAGCATGAGTTCGCTGGCCGGATAACACAGTAACGTGCCGACCCAGGGAAAGTGCGCGACGCCGCTCAGATTCCCCTCTCGCAATTGCAAGCGTTCTATCAGCAGCGGCTGCCCATCCCGCCACACTTCCAGACGGTTTTGCAGCGTGCCGTGGCTGAAGACTTCCTGCATAACCGGTCGCCCAAGACACAGCAGATCCCAGGCCAGCAGGTGGCTTGCGGATGTCAGATGAAAGACGGTCTGAATTGCGGCGTTGGCACCGGGAAAGAGGATCGTATCCTGCGGCAGCCACTCCAGCGTGGCGTGTGAGGCAAGCGTGAAATGCTGGCGCAACAATGCCTGTGGTCCGCGGCTGCGATAAAATTTTCCCGCGCCTGGCTGGGTGATTAACGCGTGGCTGTTTTCGTCGAGCGTTACGGCGATATGGAGCTCATCCCCGCCGACGATCCCCGCCGGTGGATGAAGCAAATAGAGATGGCAAACGTCCTCTTCCGGGTAAAACGGGCGCTGAACCGTCAATGGACCCTGATGGCGCGCCGAGACGAGCACCGTTTTGTGACCGGTGCGGGTAAAATGCAGATCCAGTTCGGCCTGCCAGCCCCGTGTGAGTGTCTCGTGCGCAACCGTGTCCAGAGCGTTTCCCTTATCAGCATGAGGGTGTTTGCATACAAAAAAGTATGCCTCAGCGCATCGGGAAATCGATCATATGAGAAGCTTATGGATAAAGGGGCGGCAATACGCCGCCCCACCAGAGTCTTACAGTAAAACGAGGGGCATCCAGACCAGACCGGTAATCACCAGCAGCACGAGGAAAATCAGGCCAAAAATAGCACCGAGTCGCCAGTAATCCGCCGTTGGCAAATAGCCGCTGCCATAGTAGATAGGGCTGGGACCGGTGGCGTACGGGGTCAGAATGCTTCCGAGGCCAATGGCTGCGCCGACCATCAGGCAGAAGACCGGAAGCGGGATTTCCGGCATTGCCAGCGCGGCGGCAATCATCATCGGCGCCAGGGCGGAGGTATACGCCGTGGCGCTGGCAAAGAAGTAGCGCAGCAGATAGAACACCACGATCAGCGCCACCATCACCATCATTGGCGAATAGCCGCTCAGCCCGTTTGCCAGCAGCTTGCCAAACCAGGTAATAAAACCGGTGTTATTGAGCCCGGTGGCCAGCGTGATCAGCGAGGCCAGCCAGAAAAAGACGTTCCACGCGGCTTTATTGCTGATAATGTCATCCCAGCTAATGATGCGCAGTACCAGCATCAACGCCACCACGCTGTATCCGACCATCGCAGCGTCAATGTAATCGCCGCCGAAGATCCACAGCACCAGCGCGCCGACCATCAGCACCAGCATCTTTTTCTCGCGAGCGCAGAGCGGTCCCATCGCTTTTAGCTCCGCATCCGCCCAGCGCGGAACCTGATCGCCGGATTTCAGCACTGGTGGATACAACACGTACGCCAGCCAGGGCACAATCAGCACCAGTAAAATGCTCAGCGGCAGCATGCCTAAGAACCAGTCGCCCCAGCTCAGCGCCGTGTGGGAGGCTCCTTTCATCAGGCCGATCAACAGCAGGTTCGGTGCCATCGCCGTTAAGAAAATAGCGCTGGTAACGCAGTCGGCGACAATGCCCATCCACATGATATATGAGCCAATGGAGCGTGAACTGGCGCTATTGGGCTGTGAGTTATACAGCGGCGGCAGGTTGCGGATAATCGGGTAGATTATTCCGGCTCCGCGCGCGGAGTTGGAAGGCGTGACGGGGGCGAGGATAAGCTCAGAGAACATCACCGCATAGCCGAGAAACAGCGTCCGGTGCCCCATCTTTTTCACCAGCATCAGCGCGATACGCCGCCCAAGCCCGGTTTTCTCATAGCCGGTACCAAACATAAAGGCCGCGAAGATCAGCCAGATGACCGAGTTTGAAAAGCCAGATACCGCCCACGACAGCGATTTGGCGGTAAATTTAAAACCGTCCTGCGCGAGTTGCTCCGGGCTGAACAGCAGCCATGGCGAAAGGACGGCGATGATCGAAATACCAATCATCGCCACCACCGCGCCCGGTACAGGTTCCAGAATAAGCCCGACAATCACACCGGTAAAGACGGCAAAATAGAGCCAGGTGTGGCTCTCAAGACCGGTGGGAACGGGCAGAACAGCAATAATGGCGATGACCACCAGCGGAGCCAGGTATCGCCACCAACCAGCTAAAGGTGCCATTGTTGTATCCCTACGAAAGGGGAGAGGCGCAGCGCCTCTCCGGGAGGGTTATTTGATGTAGTGCACGTGCTCGCAGATTTCATCGACGATAGGATCGCGACGTTCAGCGAACAGTTTTTTGTTTTCGGCGATCAGGTTGTTGCCGTGGGTATCGATGGAAACGATCAGCGGGCCGAACTCTTTTACCCGACACACCCACAGGGACTCCGGCATGCCGAGTTCCGTCCAGTGCACTTCTTCGATCTCCTCAACCTGGGTTGCCGCCACGACCGCGCAGCCTGCCGGGAAGATGACGTGCAGCGCTTTAAACTGCTGGCAGCCTTCTTCTGTCAGCGGTCCCATGCCGCCCTTGCCGACCACCAGCTTGACGCCAGTCTGTTCGATAAAGTCTTTCTCAAACGCTTCCATACGCATGCTGGTGGTTGGGCCGACGGAGACCATCTCCCATTTCTCACCGTTCTTACGTACGATTGGGCCTGCGTGGAAAATGGCTTTGCCGTTCAGGTCATAAGGAATCGGGCGCTTCAGTTCGATCAGGCGACGGTGGCAAACGTCACGGCAGGTCACCAGCGTACCCGTCAGGTAAATAACATCGCCAACGCGAATGTCTGCCAGATCTTCGGCTTTGATCGGGGTTGTGAGGATCTTTTTCATAACGCGCTCCGGGTGTGAGACAGGTTTTCGAAGGAGAGGTCTGCATGAACCAACAGCGTGCCGCGGCGGTGCGCCCAGCAGCCGGTAGAGACGGCAACGCCGATAGTCGACGGATGGCGTGCGGCGGATTCGATATGCACGCCCATTACCGAGCTATTCCCGGTCAACCCTTGTGGACCAATACCCAGACGGTTAAGCCCTTCTTCCAGACGCAGTTCCAGTTCGGCCGCTTTCGGATTCGGATGACGTGATCCGATAGGGCGCAGCACCGCTTTACGAGATAGAACAGCGGCGGTTTCTACGGAGGTGGCAATACCTACGCCCACCAGCACCGGCGGACAGGCGTTGACTGCCAGCGTGGAGATATTTTCGAAGACAAATTTCACCACGCCTTCGTAACCTTCAGAAGGCATTAACACTTTCGAGCGTCCCGGCAGCGTACAGCCGCCGCCTGCCATGTAGACTTCGATTTCCGCGTCATCATTATCAGGAATGATGTCCCAGGTGACCCACGGCACACCGGTACCGGTATTTTTGCCGGTATTCACTTCATCAAAAATCTCGACAGCGTTATGGCGCAACGGCGCTTTTACCGTGGCGTCTTCAACGGCCTGCTTCAGGATGCTTTGCAGTTCGCCGAGGAGTGGAAAACGGGAACCAACCTTCACAAAAAACATAATCTCGCCGGTGTCCTGACAGGCAGGACGGTTCAGGTCGATAGCCTTCTGCATGTTGTCAAACATGGTGTGGTAGATGATTTTACCCATCGGCGAGGTTTCGCCTTCACGCAGTTGCTTTAATTTATCCACGACGTCGTCGGGCATGCGGGTAGAAATCATGGCGGTAAAGTCCGCGACAATGTTCGTCAGCGTAGTTATCGCATTTTGGTTATTTTGATTGCTCATCTTGTTAACTCCAGTTCTTTTATTTGTCTGGAAATAAATTCTCCGTCACAAACTACCATTAAAAGTGTGGGTTTATATTATTTGCCACTGTGAATATCCAATTAACAGTTCGTGAATGATGTCCGGATAAGACAATAAAAATTGCGCAAAGGCAGGGTTTAATACGCATGAGGGAATTACACTGCGGTTAACAACATTACGGATCTACCGATCATGCTGAACACGTATCCCCTGGCGAAAGACCTGCAGGTGCTGGTCGAAATTGTGCGTAGCGGCAGCTTCAGCGCCGCCGCAGCGACGCTTGGCCAAACGCCGGCGTTTGTGACGAAACGCATTCAGATCCTTGAGGCCACGCTGGGAGCGACGCTGCTAAGCCGCTCTGCGCGCGGTGTGGCATTAACGGAGAGTGGTCAACGTTGCTATGAACATGCGCAGGCTATTCTTGCGGGCTATCAGCATCTGGTCGATGACGTCACGCAGCTCAAAACACGCCCGGCAGGGATGATTCGTATCGGCTGTAGCTTTGGTTTTGGGCGCAGTTATATTGCACCGGCAATTACCGAATTGATGCATAGCTATCCTGAATTACAGGTGCATTTTGAACTTTACGATCGGCAAATTGATTTGGCACAGGATAATATTGATTTGGATATTCGTATTAATGACGAAATTCCTGATTATTATATTGCGCATTTGTTAACGAAAAACAGAAGAATATTATGTGCAGCACCGATGTATTTACAAAAATACGGCAAACCGATGACGCTACAGGAATTAAGCCGGCATGATTGTCTGGTTACCAAAGAACGCGATATGACACACGGGGTGTGGGATCTGGATAACGGCAAGGAGAAAAAGTCGATCAAGGTAGCGGGTCATCTTTCCTCTAACAGCGGTGAGATTGTGCTGCAGTGGGCGCTTCAGGGGAAAGGGATTATGCTGCGTTCCGAATGGGACCTGCAGCCGTTTCTGGCAAGCGGTGAACTGGTGCGTGTGCTGCCGGACTATGCGCAAAGCGCCAATATCTGGGCGGTTTATCAGGAGCCGCTGTATCGCAGCGTGAAGCTGCGCGTGTGCGTGGAGTTTCTGGCGACGTGGTGTCAGAACCGATTAGGCAAACCGGTGGAGGGGTATCACATCCCTCACGCCGGATAAGACGCCGTCGCGTCGCTATCCGACATCGAAATCACTCGGGATCTCTTTCGCGCTTTTTCTTCAGCTTGGTCCAGATCTTTGGTTCCTGACGACGCCACAGACGCTGAATGTTGTCATGGTGACGTAGCAGAATTAAGCACGACAGCATAGACACCGGGAACGTGAACTGGGGATTGAACCACCAGACGTAGAAGGGGGCGATCAGCGCGCTGACGATAGCGCCTAACGACGAATAGCCGCTTAATAAGACGGTCAGCAGCCAGGTTCCGGCCATCACGCCGGTTAAGTCCCAACCAATCGGCGCAATTGCGCCAAAGGCGGTGGCAACGCCTTTCCCACCTTTAAAGCCGAAGAATACCGGCCAGATGTGTCCCAGACAGGCGGCGATCGCGATCAATCCCAGCCAGAAGGGGCTGACGCCTAGCGCATAGGCACCCCAGACGGGTAACATACCTTTCAGGACGTCGAAAATTAGTACCGCGACGGCGGCTCCCTTGCCACCAATGCGCAATACGTTCGTCGCGCCCGGATTCCCAGAGCCGCTGTCGCGCGGGTCCGGCAATCCAGCAAGGCGGCATACCAGAATAGCACTGGAAATTGAGCCACAGAGGTACGCGAAGATAATCATTCCAGGCGCGATTGCACTCATAAGCTGTTCCGTTTTGAAAATGTCGTGTAAAACGCTACTTCTGTGGATAATACGCATATTTCGCCGGAAGTGGTATCCGGGTTAGCCAAAAAGCAGGCAGGTCGTGATGGATATTGTATTTATAGAGCAACTTTCTGTAATCACCACTATTGGTGTTTACGACTGGGAACAAACGATCGAGCAACGATTGGTGTTCGATATCGAAATGGCGTGGGATAACCGCAAATCGGCTAAAAGCGATGATGTGGCTGATTGCCTGAGCTATGCTGATATTGCTCAAACGGTTGTTAATCATGTGGAAGGTGGGCGTTTTGCGTTGGTAGAACGCGTGGCGGAAGAGGTGGCGGATCTGCTGCTTAGCCGCTTTAATTCTCCCTGGGTACGGATCAAACTCAGTAAACCTGGCGCGGTAGCCCGTGCGGCGAACGTCGGGGTTATCATTGAGCGTGGCAATAATCTGAAAGAAAATAATTAATTTAATAATTTCTAAAACAAACGGGTATAAAAGGGTCCTTTCGTCGGCTCTTTTTTGCCGTGGTTTCTCTATCTAAGGGTTTATTAATGAGTGATATGCACTCGCTGCTGGTGGCGGCAATTTTGGGTGTGGTCGAAGGGTTGACGGAATTTTTACCCGTTTCCAGTACCGGCCATATGATTATTGTTGGCCACCTGCTGGGTTTTGAGGGTGACACCGCAAAAACTTTCGAGGTGGTAATCCAGCTAGGTTCTATTCTGGCAGTCGTGGTGATGTTCTGGCGACGTCTGTTTAGTTTGATTGGCATTCACTTCGGCAAAGCCCCGCATGAAGGTACTGGCAAAGGTCGACTGACGCTGGGACATATTCTGTTGGGGATGATCCCAGCCGTAGTGCTGGGGCTGATATTCCACGACACCATCAAATCGCTGTTTAACCCGATCAACGTGATGTATGCGCTGGTGGTAGGGGGCGTGCTGCTGATTGCCGCAGAATGCCTGAAGCCGAAAGAGCCGCGTGCGCCGGGTCTGGATGATATGACCTATCGGCAGGCGTTTATGATCGGCTGTTTCCAGTGTCTGGCCCTGTGGCCGGGCTTTTCTCGCTCCGGGGCGACGATTTCTGGCGGTATGCTGATGGGCGTGAGCCGTTACGCGGCGTCTGAGTTTTCTTTCCTGTTGGCCGTGCCGATGATGATGGGTGCAACGGCGCTGGATCTCTACAAGAGCTGGTCGTTTCTCAGCGCATCAGATATCCCGATGTTTGCCGTCGGTTTCGTGACGGCGTTTATCGTGGCGCTGGTAGCGATCAAAACCTTCCTGCAGCTGATTAAGCGTATCTCGTTCATTCCGTTTGCGATTTATCGCTTTGTTGTAGCGGCTGCCGTTTACGTCGTGTTCTTCTGATGACTTACCGTTGTGCCGGATGGCGGCGTTCCGCCTTATCCGGCCTACGGGTTATATCCGTTTAGGTGGTGGGTTTAGGGCAACGCTGCTCCTTCCAACATGCCACTGCCGCGATGCGACGCCGGGTCAGCTCCTCGCGAATAGCCTGACCTTTGAATCCCGCCTCAACGACGTCTTTCGTTGGCACCGCCTGCGCAACCCGCCAGGCTTCGCGCAACAGTCTGCCTTGCGGGTAATCCGCCGCTTCAAAACCGGTTCGCCCGCGTACGTCGGCCTCGCTGGTCAGGGCGATTTGCTCCACGCGCTGCGGTTTACGCCAGGCATCGATGGAATCAAACAGCTTAACGATGGTTTTTGGCTGCAGGATCGGGAAGGTATGAATGAGGTCGTGAAACTCGGCCACCAGTTTGGCTAAATCACGGATGTCATTCGGCACGCGCAGGCGCAGACACAGTTGCTCGACCAGCTTAACGCCAGCCGGACCGTGGCCGTGGTGGCGCGGCCACAGCGCTTTTGGCGTCAACGCCTTGCCAAGATCGTGGCACAGCGTGGCGAAACGCACGTCGACCTCCGGACTTAACATGGCTGCCATCGACAGCGTCATCAACGTGTGAATACCGGTATCGATTTCCGGGTGCCACTGAGCGGGCGCGGGAACGCCGAACAGAGCATCCACTTCCGGAAACAGAACGCGCAGTGCGCCGCAGTCGCGCAGGACCTGAAAAAATACCTGTGGGTTGCGGGTGGTTAATGCGCCTTCTGTTTCTTTCCACACCCGCTCTGGCGTCAGGTGTTCCAGTTCGCCAGCGTCGTTCATGTCGCGCATCAGCGTCATGGTTTCGTCAGCGATACGAAAGCCGAGGTGCGCATAGCGGGCAGCAAAGCGCGCCACGCGCAGCACGCGCAGCGGATCTTCGCTAAAGGCAGGAGAAACATGGCGCAGCAGACGCCTTTCCAGATCGTCGCGTCCGTTATACGGATCGATAATCTCTCCATCGTCACCGCGAGCGATTGCGTTGATAGTCAGGTCGCGCCGCTGAAGATCGGCCTCCAGCGTTACATCCGGCGCGGTGTAGCAGGTGAACCCGGTATACCCCGAACCGGATTTACGTTCGGTACGCGCCAGCGCATACTCTTCCCGGGTTTGCGGATGCAGAAACACGGGAAAATCGCGGCCTACCTGCTGGTAGCCCGCGTCGAGCATCTCTTGCGGCGTGGCGCCGACAACAACCCAATCTTTATCTTTAATCGGTAGCCCTAATAACGCATCCCGAACAGCACCACCGACCAGATAAATCTTCACGCCACTTTCCTTTTGAAATTATGATCTCTTAATCATATGTCAGTGTGGCGGAGAAGGCGATTCAGTTCATCCAGCGATCTTTGCGTTTACGGCTTGGGATCATGTGTGGCAGAACCAGACCGAGCAGCAGACCAAGACCCAGTACGCCGCCGCCGTACATGAACCACTGCATAATGATGGTGCGCTGTTTGTCATCAAGCTGAAGGTTGGCTGCGCTGACCTTCTTTTGCGCCACAATAAGCTCGTTCTTCAGCTTCTGGTTTTCTTGTTTCAGACCGTCGATCACGCTGTCGCTTTGCGATACTTTTTGCTGCATATCGGCGGTGCGCTGATTCCACGTGGTATCGATATTATTGAGCTTGTCGGTCAAGGTCTTAACCTGGCTTTCCAGATCGGGAACGCGGGTACGCAGGCTCGGCGTACTGTTCAGCTCTTTCAGCGGGATCCAGGCGGTACGACCGGTGCTGTCTTTCACCTGGCCGTAGTTAGTGTTGGCATCGGTCTGTAATAGCGTAACTTCCTCGCCGGCGTTAACCGTGCCCACGAGGCGATAATTATCTCCCGGACCGCTGCGGACCCAGGTGTTCAGTTCGTCAGAGACATAGCGCTTTTCTTCGGCATGAGAAACTGCAGTGGCGCTAAGTGCGAGTAAAGTTAATCCAATCAGGCGTAATTTTGGCATCAGGCTGTCGTTATTGTCATAGAAAGTGGAACGATAGTAGTGGCATCAGTGTCTCTACGCAAAGCATTCGACATCAATCGGAATCATCTGTGTCCTTTTAGCCACCACCCGAAACTTTTACGCCCGTCAAATTGCTCGTTGCATGGCAATTTGGCGCAAAATACTATCTACTGACCATAAAGAACGAACTTAGTTCGCAGTCAGTTTTCTCAACTGTGACATAACCCATAAGTACAAGACCATGGCCCAGGAAATCGAATTAAAATTTATCGTCAATAGTGATGCTGTAGATGCGCTACGTGAACGTCTGAATACGCTGGGGGGTGAGCATCATGCGCCCAGTCAGTTGCTGAATATCTACTACGAAACGCCGGATGCGTGGTTGCGTGGCCACGATATGGGGCTGCGTATTCGTGGTGAGAATGGTCATTACGAAATGACCATGAAAATTGCCGGACGGGTGACGGGCGGCCTGCATCAGCGGCCTGAATATAACGTTGCGCTAAACGCGCCAGAGCTGGATCTCGCTCTGTTCCCAACGGAAGTCTGGCCCGATGGCGAGCTGCCTGCTGAGCTTGCCTCTCAGGTGCAGCCGCTGTTCAGCACCGATTTTTATCGTGAGAAATGGCTCCTTGATGTTGACGGCAGTCGAATTGAAATGGCTCTCGACCTTGGGGAAGTGAAAGCGGGCGAGTTTGCTGAACCTATCTGTGAGCTTGAACTTGAACTGCTAAGCGGCGATACCCGTGCGGTATTGAAGCTGGCAAACCAGCTGGTTTCGCAAGCCGGCTTACGCCAGGGCAGTCTGAGTAAAGCGGCGCGTGGCTATCATCTGGCTCAGGGGAATGCGCCGCGTGAACTCAGACCTACGCGCATTTTGAAGGTTCCGGCGAAGGCGAGCATTGAGCAAGGGCTGGAAGCGGCGCTGGAGCTGGCATTATCACAGTGGCAGTACCATGAAGAGCTGTGGGTGCGCGGCGTCAAAGGAGCGAAAGCCGAGGTACTGGCGGCAATGGGCCTGGTGCGTCACATACTGATGCTGTTTGGCGGTAATGTGCCGCGAAAAGCGAGCGCTCACTTACGTGATTTGCTGACCCAGTCGGAAGCGGTCATGGCGTCGGATGTTTCTGCCGTTTCGGCGGTTTACAGCACGCAAACAGCAATGGCTAAACTGGCCCTGACCGAATGGCTGGTGACCAAAGGATGGCAGTCGTTCCTGGATGAGAAGGCGCAGGGCAAAATTGCCGACTCCTTTAAGCGTTTCTCAGATACTCATCTTTCGCGCCATGCCGCTGAACTGAAAACCGCTTTTGCTCAGCCGCTTGGCGATCAGTACGCCGATCAACTTCCACGCCTGACGCGCAATATTGATAGCATGCTGATGCTGGCGGGGTACTACGACGAAAATGTTGCCTCGGAATGGATCGCCAACTGGCAGGGTCTGCGTCACGCCATTGCGGCCAACCAATATATTGAAATTGAACACTTCCGCAACGAGGCAATCGCGCTGGAACCGTTCTGGCTGCATAGCGGTAAACGATAATCAGGGTTGAGACCGGGATGCCTGATGGCGCTGCGCTTATCAGGCCTATAAGGCCATACCTTGGGCCTCAATACGCAAAGGATGTCCATAAATGAAGCAGCTCTCTTCACCGTTACAGCAGTACTGGCCGACCGTTGTGGGGCGGCTGCCAGCAGCAATATCTGAGTCCTCGCTTAGCGTGCAGGCGAAGTCAGTGCTTACATTCAGTGATTTTGTCCGCGACAGCATTATTGCCCATCCCGAATGGCTGGTAGATCTGGAAAGCGCGCCCCCTCAGGCGGATGAGTGGCAACACTATGCCGACTGGTTACAGCAAGCATTGGCCGACGTCAGCGATGAAAACACGCTGATGCGCGAGCTACGCCTGTTTCGCCGTCACATCATGGTGCGCATCGCCTGGGCGCAGACGCTGTCGCTGGTGGCGGAAGAGAGTATTTTGCAGCAGTTAAGCCATCTGGCAGAAACGCTGATCGTCGCCGCGCGCGACTGGTTATACGCCGCCTGCTGTCGCGAGTGGGGAACGCCCTGTAATCCTGAAGGTGTTGCGCAGCCGCTGCTGATTTTAGGCATGGGGAAACTGGGCGGCGGCGAGCTGAATTTTTCCTCTGATATTGACCTGATTTTTGCCTGGCCGGAGCACGGCAGTACGCAAGGTGGGCGTCGCGAACTGGATAACGCGCAGTTCTTTACCCGTATGGGCCAGCGGCTCATCAAAGTGCTGGATCAGCCCACAATGGATGGGTTTGTTTATCGAGTGGATATGCGCTTACGTCCGTTTGGCGACAGCGGCCCGCTGGTGCTGAGCTTTTCCGCGCTGGAGGATTATTACCAGGAACAAGGGCGCGACTGGGAACGCTATGCGATGGTCAAAGCCCGCATTATGGGCGATTCCGATGGCACTTACGTCAGCGAGCTTCGCGCTATGCTGCGACCTTTTGTCTTCCGCCGCTATATTGATTTTAGCGTGATCCAGTCTCTGCGTAACATGAAAGGGATGATTGCCCGAGAAGTTCGCCGCCGTGGCCTGAAAGACAACATCAAGCTGGGGGCGGGCGGCATTCGTGAAATCGAATTTATCGTACAGGTATTCCAACTGATTCGAGGTGGGCGCGAGCCGTCGCTGCAATCCCGCTCGCTGTTACCGACGCTTAGCGCCATCAATGCGCTGCACCTGCTGTCAGATACCGACGCGGAACAACTGCGAGCAGCCTATCTCTATTTACGCCGCCTCGAAAACCTGCTGCAAAGCATCAATGATGAACAGACCCAAACGCTTCCTGGCGATGAACTGAATCGCGCGCGGCTGGCGTGGGGGATGAACGTCGATGACTGGCAGCAGTTAACCGATGTGCTGGCAAATCATATGAACAACGTGCGCCGGGTATTTAACGAGCTGATTGGCGATGACGAAGCTGAAACCCAGGAAGAGTCGCTCTCAGAACAATGGCGCGAACTGTGGCAGGACGCCTTGCAGGAAGATGACACCACGCCGGTGCTGACGCATCTGGCTGATGACGATCGCCGGCGCGTGCTGTCTCTGATTGCTGATTTCCGCAAAGAGCTGGATAAACGCACCATTGGCCCACGCGGACGGCAGGTGTTGGATCATTTAATGCCGCATCTGCTGAGCGATGTCTGTTCGCGTGACGACGCCTCGGTACCGCTGTCGCGCATTACACCACTGCTGGTGGGTATTGTGACCCGCACGACCTATCTGGAGCTGCTGAGCGAATTCCCCGGAGCGCTGAAGCACCTGATTTCGCTCTGTGCCGCCTCGCCGATGATCGCCAGCCAGCTGGCGCGGTATCCGCTGTTGCTCGATGAACTGCTGGATCCGAACACCCTGTATCAACCCACCGCGACGGACGCCTACCGTGATGAGTTACGCCAGTATTTGCTGCGCGTGCCGGAAGATGACGAAGAGCAGCAACTGGAAGCGCTGCGCCAGTTTAAGCAAACGCAGTTGTTGCGTATTGCCGCGGCTGATATCGCCGGAACGCTGCCGGTGATGAAGGTAAGCGATCACCTAACCTGGCTGGCGGAAGCTATTATTGATGCGGTAGTCCAGCAAGCGTGGATGCAGATGGTTGCTCGCTACGGGCAACCCACTCATCTTAGCGAACGCGAGGGGCGCGGTTTTGCCGTCGTCGGTTATGGCAAGCTGGGCGGCTGGGAGCTGGGATACAGCTCGGATCTCGATTTGATCTTCCTGCATGACTGTCCGATGGACGTGATGACGGACGGTGAGCGTGAGATTGACGGGCGACAGTTCTATCTGCGTTTGTCGCAGCGCATTATGCACCTTTTCAGCACCCGCACCTCGTCCGGTATTTTGTACGAAGTGGATGCGCGCCTGCGTCCGTCCGGCGCGGCGGGAATGCTGGTGACATCAACCGACGCCTTCGCCGATTACCAGCGCAACGAAGCCTGGACATGGGAACATCAGGCGCTGGTACGTGCGCGCGTGGTATACGGCGACCCGCGGTTGACCTCTCAGTTCGATGCGATTCGTCGCGATATCATGACCCTCGTTCGCGATGGCAAAACCTTGCAGACCGACGTGCGCGAAATGCGTGAGAAAATGCGTGCCCATTTGGGCAATAAGCATCGCGATCGTTTTGATATTAAAGCGGATGAAGGCGGTATCACCGACATTGAGTTTATTACGCAATATCTGGTGTTGCGCTATGCGCATGAAAAACCGAAGCTGACGCGCTGGTCGGATAACGTGCGCATTCTGGAGTTACTGGCGCAAAACGACATTATGGATGAGCAGGAAGCGCTGGCGCTTACTCGTGCTTATACGACGCTGCGTGATGAACTTCACCATCTTGCCTTGCAGGAGCTTCCGGGCCATGTGGCACCAGAGTGCTTTGAGGCTGAACGCACGCTGGTGCGCGACAGCTGGCAGAAGTGGCTGGTTGCCGAGTGAAGTGTGCTATTATCGCGCGCAAATTTTAAGACCCTCAGAGAATCTCTCAGGAGACAGGAATGAAAGTAACGCTGCCAGAGTTTGAACGTGCAGGAGTCATGGTTGTCGGTGATGTGATGCTGGATCGCTACTGGTACGGTCCTACCAGCCGTATTTCACCTGAAGCGCCGGTGCCGGTGGTGAAGGTTGATACCATCGAAGAACGTCCCGGTGGCGCAGCAAACGTGGCGATGAACATAGCCTCTCTGGGAGCGAATTCGCGTCTGGTGGGCCTGACCGGCATTGACGACGCGGCGCGTGCGCTGAGCAAAACGCTGGCGGATGTGAACGTAAAATGTGACTTCGTTTCCGTGCCCACTCATCCGACGATCACTAAACTGCGCGTACTTTCCCGTAACCAGCAACTGATTCGCCTGGATTTCGAAGAAGGCTTTGAAGGTGTGGATCCGCAGCCGCTGCACGAGCGTATTAACCAGGCGCTGGGGTCTATCGGCGCACTGGTACTCTCCGACTATGCCAAAGGCGCGCTGGCAAGCGTGCAGCAGATGATTGCGCTGGCGCGGAAGGCTGGAGTGCCGGTGCTTATCGATCCTAAAGGGACCGATTTTGAACGCTACCGTGGCGCAACGCTGCTGACGCCGAACCTGTCCGAGTTTGAAGCGGTAGCGGGCAAGTGCAAAAGCGAAGATGAACTGGTTGAGCGCGGCATGAAAGTGATTGCGGATTTTGACCTTTCCGCACTGCTGATCACGCGCTCCGAACAGGGGATGACGCTGCTGCAACCGGGCAAATCGCCGCTGCATATGCCGACGCAGGCGCAGGAAGTGTATGACGTGACCGGTGCGGGCGATACGGTTATTGGCGTGCTGGCGGCGACGCTGGCGGCGGGTAACACCCTGGAAGAAGCGTGCTATTTTGCTAACGCCGCAGCAGGCGTAGTCGTCGGTAAGCTGGGGACCTCCACCGTTTCTCCTATTGAACTGGAAAACGCCGTGCGCGGTCGGGCCGATACTGGCTTTGGCGTGATGAGCGAATCTGAGCTGAAACAGGCCGTTGCCAGCGCCCGCAAGCGCGGTGAGAAAGTGGTGATGACCAACGGCGTGTTCGACATCCTGCATGCGGGCCACGTTTCCTATCTGGCGAATGCGCGCAAGCTGGGCGATCGCCTGATCGTAGCGGTAAACAGCGATGCTTCGACCAAACGTCTGAAAGGCGAATCTCGCCCGGTCAATCCGCTGGAACAGCGTATGATCGTGCTGGGCGCGCTGGAGTCCGTCGACTGGGTGGTTTCTTTTGAAGAAGATACGCCGCAGCGTCTGATTGCCGGCATCCTGCCGGATCTGCTGGTCAAAGGCGGCGACTATAAGCCGGAAGATATTGCGGGCAGCGAAGAGGTGTGGGCGAACGGCGGTGAAGTGCTGGTGCTGAACTTCGAAGATGGCTGCTCAACGACCAATATCATCAAGAAGATCCAGAAAGACAGCGATAAGTAACACCTGGAAAGTTTGCCGGATGGCGGATAAAACGCGTCAGCGTTGCCATCCGGCAATTCTATATCTTATTCTTCAGTCGTTTTCTCAACAGGCTGTGGGCTGTTTTTCAGCGGATCGGCCAGCGCCGACAGCGAACCGCCGGACAAACCAATTTCATTTAACAGCGAGTCAATCAGCGGCGCTTGTGTACGATAGGCAAGAGCTGCGGATAATGCTTGCTCCGCCAGATTCCCACCGTTTACGTTACCTGCGGTCACTTCACCGACTGCACCGCCGCGATTGAGACCATCAACCTGAATAATCTTGATCCCATCGATAGACTTCATTGGCTCAACGGATTTCTCAATGACTGCTGGCAGGGACTGCAGCAGGGCCAGCTTAAATTTCAGACTGGTCTGTTCGTCGGAAAGCACGTTGATGGCATCGTTCAGCGCGCGTTGTGCTTCTGCTTCCGCCAGACCTTTTTTCCGCGTGGCTTCAGCCAGTTCAACAATCGCGGCGGCCTGCAATTCTGCCGCTTCTTTCTCCGCTTTCGCACGTACGGTTAGCTCAACGGCCTGTGTTTCCGCATCCTGCGCGGCGGCAATCAACGCCACCTGTTTGGCACGATCCGCTTCTGCAGTCTGACGGGTGGTTTCTACGTTTTGCTGGGCGCGAACCGCTTCGGCCAGCGCATCGTTAGCGCGTGCTTCAGCCTGAGACTGCTGTTCGGACTTGGCGGCAATAGCGATGGACTTGGTCTGGTTGGCGATCTCCGTTGCCTGCTGCTGTTCGATCTCTTTGATGCGAACTTCACGCTCGGCCTCGACTTTTCTTGAACGCACCGCCTGTTCGCGCTCGATTTCTGTTTCCTGAATCTGGCGTTCAGCAAGGATACGCGTCTGTTCAGCTTCACGATGACGTTCGGCTTCAAAGGCGGCAATTTTGGCGTTTTGCTCGGCCGTGCGGGTTTTCACCTGCTGCTCCTGCTCGAGCGTCATGAAGGCTTCCTGCTGCTCGATCTCCAGCTTGCGCGACAGCGCATCACGGTTTTTCTCTCGAACGGCAACTTCTACGTCCTGCTCGACTTCGTTACGTTCGCGACGACGACGTTCCGTTTCCTGGGTCAGCTTGGTCAGACCCTCGGCATCAAAGGCGTTATTGGGGTTGAAATGGACTTTTTCGGTCTGGTTAAAGTTGGTGAGTGAAACGCTCTCCAGTTCCAGGCCGTTTTTGGACAGGTCTTCCGCGACGGTATTTTGTACGCCCTGAACGAAGTTTTCACGCGTATCCTGCAGTTCATGCATGGTCATCTGCGAAGCAGTGGCACGCAGGGCATCGACAAACTTATCTTCTATTAGCACACGTAAATCCTCTGGTGACAGCGTTCGCTGTCCCAGCGTCTGTGCGGCGGTAGCAATACCTTCCACAGACGGTTTTACACGCACGAAAAAGGCGACGACGACATCCACGCGCATACGGTCTTTGGTGATGAGACTGTCGACAGTTGAACGGCTCACCTCAAGTTTGAGGGTGTTCATGTTGATAGGAATAATTTCGTGGAAGATAGGCATGACAATTGCGCCGCCGCTCATCACCACTTTTTGCCCGCCAAGGCCGGTACGCACAAACGCCTGTTCAGCAGACGCGCGGCGATACAGGCGGGCAAAAATAATCCCGATAATTACTAAGACGATCACCGCGACAATGGCGGTAAACATCCATGAAGGTAACATGCCAAAAACATCATCCATCTATAAGGTCCCTCTGTATAAAATTATAAAACAGTCGGCCAGGGGTTTAGCTCGGCCAGGTAACGCGTTGCAGAGAGTCGGCAAATAATCAGCACCTTGTCTCCTTTTTTGAATTCTTTGCCCGCTTCAGGCTCCAGCAGCACATAGTGGGTCTGCCCAAACTTGTCGGTAAATTTGCCTTCGCATGGGGTTCCGGCACTCGCAGAATGGCCGGTAATAATTGCCATGCTGCCGATAAACTCATCTTCAGCGAGGGCGGTGGTTTCATCCCGTGGCAACCAGGGGGCGATAATTTTCCCGCTGTAATGCACGGCGAAGACCGCAAAAATAAAGCTCACCGGCGCGAGCAGCAGATTGCTGAGCGGTGCTTGCCACAGCGTGACCCAGCCATGCTGAAGGAGGATACCGAAGAGTCCAAAGAAGCCTGCGAGTAAGCACAGTACGATCAGCGCCGGGATCCGCCCGATATTGAGATAGTGAAGCGCCTGGCCGATATTGCCGGAGGTCAGGGCATCGTAATGTTCGAGGTGAGCATCAAGCGCACCTGAAAGAAAATGGCCAAAAATCAGAGAGATGATTTCCAGTAGGCCAATCAGCAGTACAAATGAAATAGCAAACAGGTAGGGGCTGTTGTAATCCGTGAATAATACCAAGTTGTTTCCTCCTGTTACTGCGTTCCCTGTCAGTATCAAAAGTAATGGTTTTACCCCTTACTTTTACATGTCGTTACAATAACATGCGTCACCCTGACCTTAAATCCGAAAAGGGGGTCATCCCCCTCTTAGATTTCGTAGGAAACTGTGAAGCAGACGGTTTTTTTGCGCACAATATGTACAGAATAACTTCGTATCCAGGGAAATACTGAAATTAGAAAAAGCATATGGCCTTAGCAGATATTCAATAACTGGAGGGTATGCTCATGAACAGCAATATGTATTCAATGAACAATTTCGATTTCCTGGCCCGTAGTTTTGCCAGGATGCAGGCTGAGGGCCATCCCGTTGATATCCAGGCGATAACTGGGAACATGGATGAAGAACATCGTAGCTGGTTTTGCAAACGCTATGCGCTGTACTGCCAGCAGGCTACAGAGGCCAGGAAGCTAGAACTGGAACACTAACAGAAAAACGGGCCTTGCGGCCCGTTGTCGTTTTACTCTTGCGGATCGACTGGCGGGATCGCGGGGGCAGGCTTAACTTCTGCCGTTTTTTCACGCGACTCCAGCTCAGTCAGACGTTGCTCAAGCAGCGCCAGTTTTTCACGGGTACGCAGCAAAACCTGAGTCTGTACATCAAACTCTTCACGGCTTACCAGATCCAGACGGGTTAGCTGTGACTGCAGCGTTTGACGAATTTTCTTCTCGACGTCTTCGCCAAACTCGCGGATCCCTTTCGGCATCGACTCGTGAACCTGACGAGCAATCTGCTCAATTTTTTTCGGGTCAATCATTGTGGTTTCCCTGAACTGGTACGTGTTGCTGCCTATTGTAGTGCGAACTGGCACAGGCATAAACCAGAATTGTGTGAAGCTAAGACGAGCAAAGGCGTTGATGAAGGTAATCAATAGCGTTATAGTTAACCCGCTTATTCTCAGGGCGGGGCGAAATTCCCCACCGGCGGTAAATCAACGAATGTTGAAAGCCCGCGAGCGCTTTTTGTTACGGCAAAAAGGTCAGCAGATCCGGTGTAATTCCGGGGCCGACGGTTAGAGTCCGGATGGGAGAGAGTAACGATCCAGTCGGGCATGGACCCGCTCACGTTATTTTTTTGCCGCTTAGACGGTACTCCTAAGACTGCCCTGATTCTGGTAACCATAATTTTAGTGAGGTTTTTTTACCATGAATCAGACGCTACTTTCCTCTTTTGGTACGCCTTTCGAACGTGTTGAACATGCGCTGTCTGCGCTGCGTGAAGGACGCGGTGTGATGGTGCTTGACGACGAAGATCGTGAAAACGAAGGCGATATGATTTTCCCGGCAGAAACCATGACCGTTGAACAGATGGCGCTGACCATCCGCCACGGCAGCGGTATTGTATGCCTGTGCATCACTGAAGACCGACGCAAACAGCTCGATCTGCCAATGATGGTGGAAAATAACACCAGCGCCTACGGTACCGGTTTTACCGTGACCATTGAAGCAGCAGAGGGCGTGACCACCGGTGTTTCCGCTGCGGACCGTGTGACTACGGTGCGTGCGGCAATTAAGGATGGCGCCAAACCTTCCGATCTTAACCGTCCGGGGCACGTTTTCCCGCTGCGTGCTCAGGCAGGCGGCGTGTTGACTCGCGGTGGTCATACTGAAGCAACCATCGACCTGATGACGCTGGCAGGGTTTAAACCGGCAGGCGTGCTGTGCGAACTGACTAACGACGATGGCACCATGGCGCGTGCGCCAGAATGCATCGAATTTGCCGGCAAGCATAATATGGCGGTGGTTACTATCGAAGATCTGGTGGCCTACCGTCAGGCGCATGAGCGCAAAGCCAGCTAATCGCAAGACGAACGGGTAAAACAGCAAAAAGCCGATGCAATGTCATCGGCTTTTTGCGCTTAGTTGTAGTTAATTTTAAATAATACTACCGTTTCGAAAGGGCCAGTCTTTACGGTATCGCCAGTCACCTGGCTTAATTCAGCCTGATAACTTTTCTCTCTGGTCAGTAATTCTGTATCGAATTCAGCATACTCAGAGTAGGCGTTATAGGTTGAGAGCGTATTATCTTCCGTATTGCGTATTTTTAATTGTAAACCATTGCCGATTCTTAAGGATGTGTCATTTTCTGCCAATTCTTCTGTGGTATAGAATGATGATGAAACCTTAAACGTATCGGTACATCCACTGTCAGAATTCAGATTCTTGGTTGTTTTAATCGAGAACGCTTTTGTCAGCGTTTTGGCGTTAATCTCCATATTATTGAAGGTGCCAAAATCAATAGTCTGATTTTCCGGGAAAATATTGAATTTCACGCTACAGTCCAGCACGCGAATTTGATCTAAGCCGGTGACGTGATATTTCAGGTTCGAGGCATCCGGGCTGACGTTAATCCCGCCAACACCATCAAACTGCACCAGAATATAATCACCGATGCTACTGGCGTAGTCGTGGGGGGGCATCGAAATCACTTTTACGTACAGGCGCATGCGGGCAATGAACGTTCTTGAATAGTGCGTATCTTCTGCATTACCTGAACAGAGATAATGTTCCCAACCGCTGGCTTTGATTTGCGCGGGGGTATAGATCTTAAGCTTCTGATTATCAATGCACTGATGTGTATCAATATTGACCGCACCTTGCGTGGCGTCATAATCAACGCCTTCATAGGTGACGCCAAGTTGATAATAGGTATCGTTGACTGAGGTGTAGGGGTTGACCCAAGCGTAGACGTTTTCGCTGCTATAAGCATTTTCGGAGGTTGCGTTATCGCAGTAGACGGGGATTTTTATATCGTTGCTTTCCCAGATTTTGTCCCCGGGTTTGGCGTTGTTAGGGACTGCAAACGGCTCGATAGCGGTATAACCTTCAACAGGACCACCGGTGGCTCCCAGATAGCAGTGAACCGCCAGCGCTGAACGAAAAGGGAGCGCGATGAATATTAACAGCAGAAATAACCGTAGCGTGCGGATCATTTTCTGGCCTCCGGCACGATAAGATCGCATTGACCATGGCATTTCACGTTCAGCATGCGCAGTCCGCCATAATCATCCATATATCCCAGTGCGAACGCATTTCCGTTATAACCGCCGGCATTTAATGTAACAGAGGAAAAAGGGGCAATCATTTTACTGCTAAAGCCTGACAATTGGCTTTTGCTGTCTTTGCCAAAAAAAGCCAACGTAATGTAGTAGGCGGTAGGATTATTAACCAACAGCGTATTTCCCTGTTGGCTAACTTTGAGCTGAAGTTCAACTTCACTACCCGGCTTTTTCTTCAAAGCCGCTGGACGCCAGAATAATTTCAACTGGGATTGCAGCGCCATCTGCACGATGGCATTGTTGCCTTTATTTTCTGGTGCAGGTGGAATTTCCCTAACATTAAAGTAAAACAGTGATTCCCGATCCTGAGGAAGCGAGCGTGCTTTATCTTGCTTAACAATTCTCACCTGCGAAATTGCCCCAGGGTTTAACCGCTGTATTGGGGGCAGGGCGACTAAAAAAGAGTCATCCTTATTACCTTTTTCATCTTCAATCCACGAGTAAGCAAGATAAGGTAACTGCTTGCTCTGGTTTTCAATTTTCAGACTGCTGGCCTTATCGTTGCCGTTGAAGATAATCCGCGTTCTGTCAGGCTGAATTGCCGCCTGGCTGGTGAGCGATAAGGCGAGTAATACAATTGGTAATCCTTTGAATAATGCCATTTTTCATCCTTAATTAATGACAAGGTAAAATCAGATACTGGGTGGAGATATCCAGCGCGTCTGGCAAAGTGATGGTGCAAGTCTGTTTGTCACCCCACATCACCGTAAACTGCTGTCCACTGTCGACACCGCCAAGCCAGGCATGACCATCTTCGCTGACCATTCCTACTTCTGAGTTGTTTTCAATTTGACGTACGATCGCGCCGAGTGGCGGGAAGTCGCCATTTTCCATTCTGATAGCGACGGTAATATTTTTGCCTGAGCGTGATACCAGTGATTTGTAGCCAATGGCGCCTTCGGTCCAGGTCTGACAGGTGATCGTTTCATCAACGGTAACGCCGTCAGGCAGATCGTTCATATTGACGGCGATGGTTGAGGGCTGATAACTGGAAATCATCGGCACAACGGCATAGCCAAAATGGTTTGTACGGTTGCTGTCGCCCTGCACAGGAATGTCGGCAACGCCGTCGGCCCCGACCATGACTCTGGGTTCATTGCCAAAGCTGCGGCGATGTAACGCGATGCCGTTGCCCGTTGCGGTCATTGAGCCGTTCCAACTGGCGCTGGCAGAGGTGTAGTCGCTGGCGGCATAGCTTCCGGAGAACTGCAGTTCTCCTGCAGGGGTGGTATGTTGGTAATTTCCCCTGAACTGCGCGCCGTTGTTCGGCCTGTCGGTCGCGGTTCCTGCTGATACGCCCCAGGTGTTGTGTGGATCGGAGGAGTCATTCCACGAGAGTGTATTGGTAGTGTTGCTGCTATTACGCATGTCGTAATTCAACCGTCGACCATAGTCGAAAGGAACGGAGAGCGAAACGTAAACCTGCTTGTCGTTATCACTCTCCTCGTAGTGCGTTGTACTGAAGGATGTCGACAGCGATAAGCCTTTCCAGTCACCGAGATCGAAATTAAAACCGGCGGTCACCGACGCGGTAGTGGAGCTGTCACCATCCCACCATTGCTGGCGCAGTGCGCTGACGTACAGGTTCATCCGCAGCGGATCGATCGGCTGGTTGAAAGAGATGCTTACGGTCTGCTTCTCGTCCTGAGTATCCGCATTATTGAATTGATGGGCGACAAAGTTGGCATAGCTATGAAATTCGCGCTCGGAGAAACGATATGCCGCGAGTGAAACCTGACTGTTGGTCGCATCAAAGCGTTTACTGTAGTTCAGTCGATAGCTGAGGCCACTTTCTTCATGGCCGTCATCGAACGTACTGCTGGAATGCGTAACATCAAAGGACACGGCCCCCAGCCACAGCATGTTCTGCCCAATTCCTAACGCCGCAGAGCGGTAATCGCTGCCTGCCGCGAGGATCCCGCCATACAGCGAGGTATTGGATAACATGCCCCATGAGGCTTCGCCGCTGACGAAGGTATCATCAATTACGTGATGCGAGATGTCCGGGCGGGCACGACCCGCCGCGATTTTATAACGGACCTGTCCTTCACGAGTCAGAAAAGGCGTGGAGGCGGCAGAAACCTGAAACGTGTTGGTGCGGCCATCTTCTTCGGTGATTTTTACGTCCAGCGTTCCCTGTACGGATTGATTAAGATCGGTAATGACAAAGGGGCCCGGGGCCACTTTTGTTTGATAAATCAAGCGACCGGAGTGGCTAACGGTGACGGTGGCATTGGTTTGCGCGATCCCGCTGATTTGTGGGGCGTAGCCACGTAATTCCCATGGCAGCATACGGTCGTCGCTCGCCATAGCCGCGCCATTATAAGAAAAGCCATCAAAGATATTGGAGCTTAAATCTGTCTCTCCCAGAGTGAGTTTGGCGCCCAGCGAAGGGAGAGGACGAAAAAGATAGGTGCGTGAAATACTCCGCGTTGTTTCGGTGCTTTCGTCGCTGCGGTTTTGGCTGACCTGATAATCGCTACGTAAGCGCCATGCGCCCATGTTCAGGCCCGCGGTGCCATAGGAGTTTAGGTTTTCTGTACTTCCACCTGCGTTGGGACGGTAGGTGCTGGCAAACAGGTTGTAGTCGAACAGCAGACCGTTCACGCCGTGATCCCAGGTTGAGGGCGGCATCCAGCTTTCTGATTTCCAGGCCAATAGCGACTGAGGAATACTGATATCCAGACGTTGATTCGCCATATCTAAGGTAAAGGTGATATCAGAGTATTCAGTGAAATCGACACACTCGTGCTGTACAGGCAGTGAACCTAAAATATTTTCTTTTAATCCCAGTTGCCCGGCGAGTTCAGATGGAATACAAGCGGCGACGCTCTCCCCCTGTTTTTCCCAGCTTATCTGACGACCTGAGGAGATTTGATTTTTATTTACGGCAACGGTAACAAAATAGCTTCCGGGAGCTATTGCGGAATCTTCTTTCAGCAAAGAGAGATCCACACTGTTGCGCATGGATTTATCCAGTACGTTCAGGTTGAATTCGACAGCCTGAGCGGAAAATGACAACAGCAACCCACATCCACAGGCCGCAATCTTGCAGGTATTCATGGCAATCCTTACCTATACCCAGTCGATGCAAGTGTTAGATGGTGGCCATCCGGCCACCATTGCGTGCTTACTTATAGGTAAGTCTGTAGGTTGCCGTTGCGGCGACGGCGCCCACGGTGACATCCGTTGCGCCCACTTTTTGCATATAGGCCATAAAGGGCAGAATTTGGGTCGCAGAACCTGCGCTTAAATCAATGGTCTTTGCGGTACCCAGAGTAATATTGGCACTCGTTTTATCGAGCAAACGTACACCAACATTCTGCGCGCCGCTGGCGAAAGTGTTGCTTAGCAGGCTGGTGTCTTCCGTTGTAACGCTGTCGCTGTTGAAGGTGACATCGACTTTGCTCACGGCTACGCCGCTACCGTTGTCTGAGTTTGGCAGGTCGCAGTTGATTAAATGCAGGCTGGAATCTACCGCATCAGAATGCCCGTTAGCATTAATGTAGGAGGCAGGTACTTCACCCAGTTCGACCTGCTTATCAATATCTTCAGGCAGGATAGCGCATGGGGCATTGATGATAGTACCGGTGAAGGTGATTTTGCCGCTACCGCCATCAACATCGGCGAAGGCATAGCCGGAGGTTAGTGCGGTGATGGCCAGTGCTAACAGCGCCTTATTTGCTGATTTCATATACATTCCTTTAGTGATGAAAATATCCTTGATATACAAGTTAAGGCACGAGGCCTTTTAAAAAATTATATCATCAGATATTCCCAGAATGTTCGTGCTCGTACTGAATTCAGAATTTGACGCGCTACCAATTAAATAATCATATATAATATAAATATTATATTTGCTTTGGTATTAAGAATCGGAATGTGTGATGGTTTATTATGTTTTCTTGTATTAAGGGCAGAAAGACATTTTTTTAAAAATGTGAGTTGGATGCACTATGTTTCTGAAAATCAGAATATATCAATATGGAAAAATTATCGTTGGTGTTAGGGGGATATATATGTGAAATGTTTTTAACTCGAAGAAGCACTAACACTTGAATTGTATAGCTATTGTGAGAAAAGCAGAAGTCTGATTACAGACCTCTGCCTTGGTTTACTCTGCAGTTTGTTTGGCTTTGACCACCTCCCACTCCCCAGTCAGCGCTCATAACCAATAGCAACAATCTGGTTGCAGGTTATTCGTTCGCAAATACCATTTTTATCATGTTCTTATGATGTCGATGAAATCAAAACCATATTGATAAAACTAATTTGATGACAGGCGCATTAGTTTTGACAGAGTGTATTATTTAACGTGCTAATATTTTTATATATTTGAATGGTATGTGTACCCTGGATTAAGGGTTTATTTATTACTGTGAAGTATGGGTTTATCAATATTGGTCTATTTTTTGTAACGCCGTTGGCTATTGGCATAGCTGCTGGTTTATATGATCGAAATCATATATTTGTTTGAGGAATATGCCACTATAGGAGTATGTCAGAATAAGGTTGTGTAAAATTTTAACGTTAAATGTTTAATGATGTTAAATTTTAAGGGTAAAAGAATGTTTATTGCCTGGTACTGGATTGTATTAATTGCACTCGTTGCGGTTGGTTATTATTGCCATATGAAGCGTTATTGTCGGGCATTTCGGCAAGATCGGGATGCATTACTCGAGGCGCGAAACAAACTCTTTCGTCATTCTGGCGAGGATAACAGCGCGGTTAAGGAACAGGAATAGTCCTTCACGTTCTGCTATGGATGAGCGGATGCTGTAAATTAGCAGGGTGGCATCCGCCCTATGAATTAGCCGATTCCCATGGACTGGAGGATGACGAGACTTAACCCCATCACCGACATGCCGCAAAGTACCCCATAACTGGGATTATTATTCGGGTCGATCTCTTTTGCCAACGGCATGAGTTCATCGACGGACAGCGCCACCATAATACCTGCAACTGCCGCCATTATTGCCGCCATCACCACCGGTGAGATTAAGCTCCCCAGAATTAACCACGCCAGTACGCCGCCCAGTATTTCCGCCATGCCCGAGATCCCGGCCCAGAATATCGCCGTACGTTTGGAGCCTGTAGCGGCATAGACCGGACCCGCAACGGCTAATCCTTCAGGAATATTGTGTAATGCGACGGCAAGGGCAATACCAAAGCCCAGCTCGAGGTTGCTGCTGGCGGTAACAAACGTTGCGATCCCTTCCGGAAAGTTGTGCAGGCTGATGCCGAGCGTTAATAAAATTGCGGTTCGTTTAATAGAGCCGGGCAGAGGCTGCGTTGTTTTCTGTACCAGATCCTGAGGGTGCGCGTGCGGCAATAGACGGTCCAGGCCAAAGTAGCCCAGTAAGCCAACGATGAACATTCCGTAGCCTAATACCGGTGACATGCCTACAGCGGCCAGCGCAGCTGGTAGCATCTCCATCAGTGAGATCAGTAACATAATCCCGGCGGCGAAGCCTAAAGAAAAGGCGAGAACGCGGTTGGAGGGCTTTTGCCCTAACACGCCGAGAAATGCGCCGATAAACGTGGCGGCACCTGCCAGTAAAGTCAGAAGTAAAGGTACTGACATCGACAAATAAAACTCCTTATCAATCTGCTTTGCGGATTAGATCGTCAAAATAACTGATGATCTTCATCATGGTTATCTGAGTTCTTCATCAACCGAATAAGCGTATTGTGGTGGTATCAAAATGACTCCCTCAGTAAGGATATCATCATGTCTTCAACTCGTATGCCAGCATTGTTTTTGGGCCATGGTAGCCCGATGAATGTTCTGGAAGATAACGTTTATACCCGTGCCTGGCAGCAACTGGGGGAAACGTTGCCGCGTCCGAAAGCCATTGTGGTTGTCTCGGCGCATTGGTTCACCCGTGGCACGGGCGTGACGGCGATGGAAGCGCCTAAAACGATCCACGATTTTGGCGGTTTTCCGCAGGCGCTGTATGACACGCATTACCCGGCTCCCGGTTCACCTGAACTGGCACAGCATCTGGTTGACCTGCTGGCACCGGTGCCCGTTACTTTAGATAAAGAGGCGTGGGGCTTTGACCACGGTTCATGGGGCGTGCTGATCAAGATGTACCCGAATGCGGATATTCCGATGGTGCAACTGAGCATTGACAGCACTAAACCCGCAGCCTGGCATTTTGAGATGGGTCGCAAGCTGGCGGCGCTGCGTGATGAGGGTATTATGCTGGTAGCCAGCGGTAACGTGGTACATAACTTGCGTACTGCGCGTTGGCACGGTGAAAACACGCCGTATCCATGGGCAACCTCATTCAATGATTATGTTAAGGCAAACCTGACATGGCAGGGACCGGTTGAACAGCACCCACTGGTGAACTATCTCGATCATGAAGGTGGATCGTTATCAAACCCGACGCCGGATCACTATCTGCCGCTGCTGTATGTATTAGGCGCGTGGGATGGCAAAGAGCCGGTGACTATTCCTGTTGATGGGATTGAGATGGGAAGTTTGAGCATGTTGTCGGTTCAGGTCGGATGAAGTATGCCCGCTGGCGCTACGCTTATCGGGCATTAAGTTCATGCTGAAGGCCGGGTAAGGCGGAGCCGCTACCCGGCACTCTCAATCATTCGACAAAAATATGCGGATAGAAACGCGAGAGATCCTGCGTGATCAACGCGCGGTCTTCGCGAATGCCGATACCCGCAGGTTGATCGTTGATCAGCCAGCTGCCGATCAGCATATAGCTGTCGCCAAACTTCGGTAGCTGATGGAACTGCTGGACGATCATACCTTCTTCACCGTACGGTCCTTCCACTGCTTCGATCGTTTTACCGTTTTCGATAATGGAAACGTTAGCGCCTTCACGCGAGAAGATCGGCTTGACGACGAATTTTTCCATCTGCGGATAGTCATCTTCGGCGAAATACGCAGGCAGCAGGTTCGGATGATCAGGGAACATTTCCCACAACAGCGGTAACAGCGCTTTGTTGGAGATGATGCTCTTCCAGGCTGGTTCCAGCCAGCGAACACCGGCATCTTCCAGCTTGGTGGAGAACATTTCACGCAGCATGAATTCCCACGGATACAGCTTGAACAGGTTAGCAATGACCTGATCCTGCATATCCGTGAACTGGCCTTTTTCACCAAGACCGATATCTTCGACATAGAGGAATTCAGTGGCGATTTCAGCTTCGGCAGCGCAATCCTGCAGATACTGGATCGTACCGCGATCTTCCACCGTATCGCGACAGCAGGTCAGATGTAGCAGTTGAAAACCATACTGCTCACGCAGCTCGGTGAAACGCTCGATCAGTTTTTCCTGCAAACTATTGAACTGATCGCTGCCTTCCGGCAGATTGCCTGCATTGAGCTGATCTTCCAGCCAGATCCACTGGAAAAACGCGGCTTCGTACAGTGAGGTTGGCGTATCGGCGTTGTTTTCTAAAAGCTTAGGCTCACCCGTACCGTCCCACGCCAGATCGAGGCGCGAGTAGAGCGACGGTTGCTGTGTCTGCCAGGACTGGCGGACAAAGCCCCAGGTATGCTTCGGAATGCGAAACTTCGTCATCAGCTCATCGCTGGCGATGACCCGTTCCACCACTTTGAGGCACATCTGATGCAGCTCTGCGGTGACCTCTTCCAGCTTTTCGACCTGAGCAAGCGTGAGCTTGTAGTACGCGTCTTCACACCAGTACGGCTCGCCGTACATCGTGTGAAAGTTGAAACCGTATTCGGTGGCTTTATCGCGCCAGTCCGGGCGCTCAACAATACTGACTCTTTCCATGACGGTCAGCCGCCCATTGAACGTGTGGTGGTACCGCTTGCGCTACGCTGCATGGTGCTCTGTTTAGCCACAGATTCGCCAAATCCACCGCGGGTTACGGTAGAGGTGGTGGCCGGTTTCGGCGCCATGGCGGTTTTCGGTACGGTCATGGTGCGACCCGGCGTTGCTGCGCCGTAGTTTTTGCCGCCTGCATCCGTATATTTGCCGTATGCCGGGCTGGCCGGATTTTTCGAGCTGAACAGCGGCTGCTGAGCACCCATACCGCCACCCATCATGCGGCCCATCATATAACCGGCCATCAGCGGCATCCAGAAGCTGCCGCTGCTTTGATTCTGCGCCTGAGCCTGACCTTCACCGGTCGGCGCCATACCTGCCTGTGCAGGTGCCTGCTGGCACTGGCCTTCGCCAAATTCAGCGATACAGTCTTCGCGAGTGGCGTATTTTGGCGCGGTGCGTTCAGCTTCTTTCAGCGCATTGTTAAACGCGGTGGTACATTCGGCGCTTTTACCCGGATTAGCTGCAGAGCAGTCGTCCGCGTTCTGATAAAGCGAAACCGTTTCGTCACTCTTTTCACAGCCCGCGAGCATAAACACAGCGGTAACTGCCAAAGCGACAGGAGTCAGGTGGCGTGCGCTCCAGCTTTTGCGGAACGAGGCGTGATGTATAGATTTTGTCCGTTTCATTTATGTCTTCCAGGACCCAGTGGTAACTCTGCTCAGAATAGAGGATGACTGGTCGAAATTGAAGCGGGAAGAGGCGAGAATGCGGAAGAAGAGGCGGATCTTTACGTTGTCTTACGTTCAGACGGGGCCGAAGCCCCGTCATCAGCATCAGTTACGGAACGGGTTGTTGCCGTTGCTGCTGGTTGAACGTGCGGCCGTTGGCTGAGCCGCAGGCATATTGCCCGTGCTGTTAAAGTCATTCACCGCGGCATCTTGCTGCGGATTTTGCGGTGCTACGCTATCCGGAGAAGTTGGGATCGGTTTACCCAGCGTATTGTTCAGCGCCACCAGATCCTGCTCGTTCAGCGTACCGAGCGCAGATTTGACGTTAAGCTGATTAATAAGATAGGTATAACGCGCATTAGCCAGCTGTTGCTTAGCGTTGTACAGCGTGGTGGTGGCATCCAATACATCCACGATGGTACGGGTACCTACGGAATAGCCGGCTTCCATTGCATCTAAAGAGCTTTGGGCAGAGACAACCGCTTGTTTGTACGCGTTAATGCTACTGATGGAAGCATTAATGTTGTTGAACGAAGAACGCACGGTTTGCACCACGCTGCGGTGCGCGCTTTCCAGTTGTTCGCTCGCGCCAACAAAGTTGTACTGCGCTTGTTTCACCTGCGAGTTAACCATTCCGCCCTGGTACAGCGGCAGCGAGAAGCTCAGACCGATTTTGTTCTGGCCCATGTTGCTGTCGTCATACTGGGAACCAGTTGCACCACGGGTTTTAGACCCACTGTAAGAGGTATCAGAAACACCGGTAGAGGCAGTCAAATCCAGGGTCGGTAAGTGACCATCCTGCGCCTGACGAATCTGCTCACGCGCCAGATCCTGGCTCAAACGCGCCTGCAATAACGTCAGGTTGCGGTTTTCTGCTTCTTTCAGCAGTGCATTTACCGCCTGCGGTTTGTTGGTTTTAAAGCCGTCAACGTTCAGAGATGCCAGTTCCGGATAATAGTTACCGGTTACCTGACGCAACTCTTCCACAGCGTTATCCAGATTGTTACGCGCGGTAACTTCGTTCGCCAGCACGGTATCGTATTGTGAACGGGCGTTTTGCACGTCAGTGATGGCGACCAGGCCAACGTTAAAACGCTGTGTGGTCTGATCTAACTGACGATAGACCGCATCTTTTTGCGCCTGAGTGTAAGACAGCACGTCAATCGCGTTCAATACTTTAAAATAAGCGGTAGCGGTATTCAGGATCAGCGTTTGCTGATCGGTCTGATACGTTACGTCCTGGATGCCGGCTGATTTTTCTTGCAGCGTCAGGGCGCGCCATTTAGACATGTCGAACAGCGTCTGAGTCAATTGTAATGACGCGCTGGTTGCGTTGGAGTTGACGCCATTTGCATCACGGTAGCCATTGCTGTAGGTGTAATCGGCACCTAAACCCAGTTGCGGCAGTAATGGGCTACGCGCTTCGTTAATTTTTTCGAATGCAGCATCGCGATCGGCGGCGGATTTACGCAATTCCGGGTTGCTCAGGCGTGCTTGCTGATAAACCTGCATCAGGTTTTCTGCCTGGCTCAAAGTACTGAACCCCGACAGGCTCAGGCCGATAAGGATGGGGAGCAATTTCTTCATTTGCATTCCTTGTTGTGAAGCAGTATTTAGCGCTGATCAAATTGTAAAAATATTTGCTGATTCTAGCAGAATCCGCCACTTCAAAAAGTTGGCGTTACGTGCCATACGGCGTTAATTTGCATCAATTTAACACAAGGGCGTTCAAACATCAGTCAAACGACCTTGAAATTCACATTTTAATCACTATTGGTTTCAGGACAGCACAATGCGTAAACCAGACAACTTGCCAATGACTTTCACTAAAAATGATGTAGAAATTATTGCACGAGAAACGCTATACCGCGGTTTTTTTTCATTGGATCTTTATCGGTTCCGCCATCGCCTGTTTAACGGCGGTATGAGCGGCGAGGTAAAGCGCGAAATTTTTGAGCGCGGACACGCGGCAGTCTTGCTACCCTTTGACCCTGAGCGGGACGAAGTTGTGCTGGTTGAGCAGATCCGCATCGCGGCGTTTGACACCAGCGAAAGCCCGTGGCTTCTGGAAATGGTAGCCGGGATGATCGAAGAGGGTGAAACCGTTGAGGATGTTGCCCGACGTGAAGCGATGGAAGAGGCCGGGCTGGACGTTAAACGTACGAAGCCCGTTCTGAGCTATCTGGCAAGCCCGGGCGGCACCAGCGAGCGCCTGTCTATTTTAGTTGGCGAAGTGGACGCCACGACCGCGAGCGGGATCCACGGTCTGGCTGATGAAAACGAAGATATTCGTGTTCATGTGGTGAGTCGGGAGCAGGCTTACCAATGGGTAGAAGAGGGGACAATCGACAACGCGGCTTCTGTCATCGCCTTGCAATGGTTACAGCTGCACTATCAAGAGTTAAAAACTGAGTGGAAAAAATGAAGCGTTACACACCTGACTTCCCTGAAATGATGCGCCTGTGCGAAACCAACTATTCGCAATTGCGCCGCCTGTTGCCGCGTAATGACGCAGCCGGTGAAACAGTGAGCTATCAGGTAGCAAACGCACAATATCGGTTAACGATCGTTGAATCGACCCGATACACTACGCTTGTCGCGATCGAACAAACGGCACCGGCAGTCACTTACTGGAGCCTGCCGTCATTGACTGTGCGCCTGTATCATGACGCAAGGGTGGCTGAAGTGTGTTCGAGTCAGCAGATCTTTCGCTTCAAAGCGCGGTATGATTATCCAAATAAAAAGTTGCATCAACGCGACGAAAAGCATCAAATTAATCAGTTTCTGGCCGACTGGTTACGGTACTGTTTAGCACATGGAGCGATGGCGATTCCGGTTTATTAGCGTCGTGAAACCTAAGGACACCATTTGGAAAGCCTGTTAACCCTTCCTTTGGCTGGTGAGGCCAGAGTCAGGATCTTACAAATTACAGACACTCACCTGTTTGCCGAAAAGCATGAAACGCTGCTGGGTGTGAACACCTGGGATAGCTATCAATCCGTACTGGATGCAATACATGCAGAGTCGCCTGAGTACGATCTGATCGTCGCGACGGGGGATTTGGCGCAGGATCAATCCGCTGCGGCCTATCAGCATTTTGCTGAGGGCATCGCAAGTTTTCGTGCGCCCTGCGTTTGGCTACCGGGCAATCACGATTTTCAGCCAGCAATGTACAGCGCGCTTCAGGATGCAGGGATTTCCCCCGCTAAACGCGTCTTCATTGGCGAGCAGTGGCAAATCTTGTTGCTCGACAGTCAGGTGTTCGGCGTTCCACACGGTGAGTTAAGCGAATTTCAGCTAGAATGGCTGGAACGTAAACTTGCCGATGCGCCTGAGCGCAATACCTTACTGCTTCTGCATCATCATCCTCTGCCTGCGGGCTGTAGCTGGCTCGATCAGCATAGCCTGCGTAATGCCGCAGAGCTGGATAACGTGCTGGTGAATTATCCTCGCGCTAAATATCTGTTGTGCGGGCATATTCATCAGGAGCTGGATCTGAACTGGAACGGACGCCGCCTGCTGGCGACGCCGTCGACCTGCGTGCAGTTCAAGCCGCACTGTTCCAACTTCACGTTAGATACCATTAGCCCCGGCTGGCGGACGCTGGAGCTTTTTGCTGACGGGACGTTGCAGACTCAGGTACGTCGTCTGCAGGGTAATCGCTTCCACCCTGATACCGCTTCAGAAGGCTACTGATGTCTACGCTTCTCTATCTTCACGGATTTAACAGTTCTCCTCGCTCGGCGAAGGCGTGCTTGCTGAAAAACTGGCTGGCGGAGCACCATCCGCACGTTGAGATGATCGTACCGCAACTGCCGCCGTATCCGGCCCAGGCCGCAGAGATGCTGGAATCGATCATTCTTGAACATGGCGGAGAGTCGCTGGGCATTGTCGGTTCCTCGTTGGGAGGCTATTACGCCACCTGGCTGTCGCAATGTTTTATACTGCCAGCGGTGGTAGTGAACCCTGCTGTCCGACCTTATGAACTGCTGGTCGACTATCTCGGTCAAAACGAGAACCCCTACACGGGGCAGCAATATGTGCTAGAGTCACGCCATATTTACGATCTTAAAGTCATGCAGATTGACCCGCTGGAAGCGCCGGATTTGATCTGGCTGCTTCAACAAACGGGCGATGAAGTGTTGGACTACCGCCAGGCGGTGGCGTATTACGCCTCCTGCCGCCAGACAGTTATTGAGGGCGGAAACCACGCATTCACGGGCTTCGAAGATTATTTCAACCCGATTGTCGATTTCCTTGGACTGCACAGTTTCTGACGATCAATTCGAATTGCTTATTTAAACCATGACGCAAACTTATAACGCTGATGCCATTGAGGTACTCACTGGGCTTGAGCCGGTACGCCGTCGCCCGGGGATGTACACCGATACCACCCGTCCGAACCATCTTGGACAGGAAGTGATTGATAACAGTGTGGATGAAGCACTGGCGGGCCACGCGAAACGCGTGGACGTGATCTTACATGCCGACCAGTCTCTGGAAGTTATTGATGATGGCCGTGGCATGCCGGTAGACATTCACCCTGAAGAAGGCGTTCCGGCGGTAGAGCTGATCCTCTGTCGTCTGCACGCGGGCGGTAAATTCTCCAACAAGAACTATCAGTTCTCTGGTGGTTTGCATGGGGTGGGGATCTCTGTGGTTAACGCCCTGTCGAAGCGTGTGGAAGTGAACGTGCGCCGTGACGGGCAGGTATACAACATCGCGTTTGAGAACGGCGATAAGGTGCAGGATTTACAGGTTGTCGGTACCTGCGGTAAACGCAATACCGGAACCAGCGTGCACTTCTGGCCGGATGAAAGCTTCTTTGACAGCCCGCGCTTTTCCGTTTCGCGCTTAACGCACGTCCTGAAAGCTAAAGCGGTGCTGTGCCCGGGCGTTGAGATCACCTTCAAGGATGAGGTCAACAACAGCGAACAGCGCTGGTGCTACCAGGATGGTCTGAATGACTATCTGAGCGAAGCGGTGAATGGCCTGCCGACGCTTCCTGAAAAACCGTTTATCGGTAACTTTAGCGGTGAGACGGAAACTGTGGACTGGGCGCTGCTCTGGCTGCCTGAAGGCGGCGAGCTGCTGACCGAAAGCTATGTGAACCTGATCCCAACTATGCAGGGCGGTACGCACGTTAACGGTCTGCGTCAGGGTCTGCTGGATGCGATGCGCGAGTTCTGTGAATACCGCAATATCCTGCCGCGCGGCGTGAAGCTGTCGGCGGAAGATATCTGGGATCGCTGTGCTTACGTGCTGTCGGTAAAAATGCAGGATCCGCAGTTTGCCGGACAAACCAAAGAGCGCCTCTCTTCGCGTCAGTGTGCGGCATTCGTCTCTGGCGTCGTGAAAGATGCTTTCAGCCTGTGGCTGAACCAGAATGTGCAGTCGGCTGAACTGCTGGCTGAGATGGCGATTTCCAGCGCCCAGCGTCGTCTGCGCGCGGCGAAAAAAGTGGTGCGTAAAAAGCTGACCAGCGGTCCGGCGCTGCCGGGGAAACTGGCGGACTGTACCGCTCAGGATCTCAATCGCACCGAACTGTTCCTCGTCGAAGGTGACTCGGCGGGCGGATCGGCAAAACAGGCGCGCGATCGTGAATATCAGGCGATCATGCCGCTGAAAGGTAAGATCCTCAATACCTGGGAAGTTTCTTCCGATGAAGTGCTGGCCTCGCAGGAAGTTCACGATATTTCGGTGGCGATCGGCATCGATCCGGACAGCGACGATCTGAGCCAATTGCGCTACGGCAAGATCTGTATCCTGGCGGATGCGGACTCCGATGGTCTGCACATCGCCACGCTGCTTTGCGCATTGTTTGTGAAACACTTCCGCACGCTGGTGAAACACGGTCACGTCTACGTGGCGCTGCCGCCGTTATACCGTATCGACCTTGGTAAAGAGGTGTATTACGCACTGACGGAAGAAGAGAAAGCGGGCGTGCTGGAGCAGTTAAAGCGCAAGAAAGGCAAGCCGAACGTGCAGCGCTTTAAAGGTCTGGGCGAAATGAACCCGATGCAGTTGCGTGAAACCACGCTGGATCCGAACACCCGTCGCCTGGTGCAGCTCATCATTGATGATGAAGACGATCAGCGTACCAACGCAATGATGGATATGCTGCTGGCCAAGAAGCGTTCTGAAGATCGCCGTAACTGGTTGCAGGAGAAAGGCGACCTGGCGGATCTCGAAGGATAATTGACCGTGAATGCCGGATGGCGGCGTAAACCGCCTTATCCGGCGTTACTGTTTATGCCGCTTGCGATACTGCAGCGGCGTCTCGCCAATGCCTTTGCCGAAGGCGCTGATAAAGTACGTCACCTCTGAAAATCCCACCTTTTGCGCAATCTCCCGCACGCTGATTTCACTGTGTAGCAGCGCTTCACAGGCTTTTCGCAGACGTAGAGTATTGAGATAGTCGAGAATGCTCTCGCCCGTTTCCATCTGGAAGCGGCGGGAAACATAGCTTTTTGATTTGCCCAGCTCCTGCGCCAGCGCCGCCAGACTAAATTTGTGGGTGTAATGCTCATCCAGCCAGAACATTACCTGACTGGCAATTCCACTGCTAATTTCTGGCATATTGCCGTTATCTTCGGGTAACAGGCTGAATAAATTAACTAACAGACAGGCAACCTGCTCAGTGTTCAGCGGCTTCTGTGCAGCCATTTTTTCATAACGGCTGAAAAGAAAATCAACATGGGTGTGGATATCCGCCGCGTCGACAACCCATGCTTCGCTGCCGCGCACGCTCAGATTTTGCAGATGCTGCTGAGTGTGCGGAAAGTCGCGTAGCACCTTCAGCACCGCATGTTGATCGAGATGAATAATGGTACGCCGATAACCATCCCGCGCCTGCTCGTCGACCCATATCTTGTGTAGGGTAAACGGCGGAAAAAAGAACATCCGTCCTGGTCGCATGGTGAACTGCTTATGGTCAACCGTGACCACGCCAAAGCCTTCTTCCACATACAGCACTTCCAGACACTGATGCCAGTGGTGGTAACGCACCGTATTGGCGAATAAACGGCTGAACGATGCAATCGCATCGTTGAGGGCGATCAGCTCCAGATGTTCTTGCTGTGAGGATAAGGTCATAGTGCAATAAATTTAAACTTTTGCCGCCGAATAGTAATTTATAAACCCTATTTTTAAATTTCCTCAATCGCTGTTTTACTTTAATGCTGGTGGTGTGATTGACGTAACATTTCTGCTGCTCTGCGATTCACTATTCTTTAGCCACTTAATTCAGAGGGGCAGAGTATGTGGTCAACAACTGAAGAAAAATCAAATCCATTGTCATCACGCGAAGACGTAACGTGCGCTGTTCACGCCATTTTGCGTGCGCTGGATCAGCAGTTTCCGGCGGGACAGGCTCAGTTTTCACTTGGCAATACCTGTGCTCACTACAGCGTGGATATTGCCTGTATGGAAGGACTTTCTCGGGCGCTGTGGGGACTGTTTCCGCTGATGGCGGGCGGGGCTGATGCGCCGTATGCCGAAAAATACATTCAGGCGATAAAACTTGGCACCGATCCGCAAAGTCCACACTACTGGGGGGAAACCGGCCCGTACGATCAGCGCCTGGTCGAGATGGCTGCATATGGTCTGGGTCTGGCATTGTTACAGACGCAACTGACGGACTGTTTCTCCTTGCGCGAACGTGAAAATCTGCATTGCTGGCTGAACCAGATAACCGACGCGCAAATGCCGGACAGCAACTGGAACTACTTTGCGATTATCGTTCAGCTTGGCTTCAAGCGGGCGGGTCTGCCTTATGATCAGGCTGCTATCGATCGCCGTTTTGAACTGATGGAAGCCTACTATCTCGGTGACGGCTGGTATTCCGATGGTCCCGGGCGTCCGAAAGATTACTACATCTCTATGGCCTTCCATTTTTATGGCCTGTTATATGCCACCCTAAGCCCCGATGATGCCGATCGTGCCGCCACTCTGCGTGAGCGCTCGCGTCTGTTTGCCGAAGATTTCATTTATCTGTCCGCAGCAGACGGCGCATCGGTGCCGTTTGGCCGCAGCCTGACCTACCGCTTTGCCATGGTTGCGTTCTGGAGCGCAGTAGCGTTTGCTGAACTGGATGTCTTTTCGCCAGGCGTCATTAAAGGCGTGATCCTGCGCCATTTGCGTTGGTGGCAGAAGCAGCCGATTTTCGATCGTGATGGCATTCTGACACTGGGGTTTGCCTATCCGAACCTGGCGATGTGCGAAGATTACAACTCGCCGGGATCGCCCTACTGGGCATTGAAGGTCTTTTTGATCCTCGCTCTGCCCGAGAAGCATCCCTTCTGGCAGGCTGAAGAGCAGGCCTTACCCGTACTTGACGAAAAACGGGTGATTACGCATGCCGCGCAGATCATGCAGCACAGTGAGCATTCTGAACATGTCACGATGCTGACCTCAGGCCAGCTTGAACTGAACAACTACGTCAATACCGAAGCCAAATACACCAAATTCGCCTACTCCAGCCGTTTCGGTTTCACCATTGAGCGTGGCCGTTACGGCATCAAACATGCGGCCTGTGACTCTATGCTGCTGTTGGCAGACGGCGATGGCTACTATCGTGGCCGTCGTCAGTGCGATGACGTTCGGGTTGATGAGAATTTTATCTGGTCCCGCTGGTCTCCCTGGCATGACGTTACCCTTGATACATGGCTGGTCCCGTTTGGTGAGTGGCATCTTCGTTTGCATCGTATTCACAGCGCGCGAAGCCTGCAAACGGTGGAAGGGGGATTTGCGGTAATGAAAGCCGAGCCTCAGCTACGAGATCGCGGCTGTCTCATTGCGGCACGTAATGGAACCAGCGTTATCGTTGATCTTTCACCGTCCATAGTTCGTCAGCCAGACAACGTGGTCACGCCGCCAAACAGCAGCATCATGTTCCCTGAATGCGCCTCGATCCCTGTGCTTACCGCCGAAATCCCACAGGGCGAAAGCTGGCTTTGCTGCGCCGTGAGCGCCAGTGGACAGCAAAGACAGTACGCCGCCGTTCCGCTGCTTTCTATCAACAATAGCCAGGTTGTTATTCAGCAGCCTGAAAGTGCACGCCAGTTGTCGTTCTTTTTATAGCGAGGATGGTATGAAAAATAGTTCAATGGGAAATCGGACTGAATATTATAAAATAAGTAGTTTTATATTCCTCTATTTCTTTACGTGGTCTGCAAGTATTGGTCTGCTGGCTATCTGGTTAGGGCAAAAAGCGCAATTGAGTGGTACGGTGATCGGCACCGTATTTGCCGTGAATGGTATTTTTTCGGTTATTCTGAAACCTATTTATGGCTATATTCTCGATAAAATAGGGATGAGTAAATATCTGCTCTATTTTGTCGTGGTGATGTCTGCATTAATGGCACCCTTTTTTATTTATGTCTATCAGCCATTATTACTGTCCAATACAATGCTGGGCATTATCGTTGGCGCGATTTACTTAAGCTTTGCGTGGTATGCCGGGGTGGCTGCCTGTGAATCGTATTCCGATCGCTACAGCCGCCTGAACGGCATGGAGTTTGGGCAAATCCGCATGTGGGGGTCACTTGGCTGGGCAGTGGCGTCATCGTTCTCTGGCCTGCTATTTAACCTCTCTCCGGCCTATAACTTTATGCTCGGCAGCGTGGCGTCGGTGGTGATGCTGGTTGTTCTGCTGAGTCTGAAAGTCAATGTCAATGCGGCCAACGCCTCGCAGGTGTTAACCAAAGAGAAAATCGCCCCGGCGGATGTGTACGCCCTGCTGCGAAATCGTAAATTCTGGGCATTCTGCCTGTATGTTGCAGGCGTAGCGTGGATGATGTTCATCGCTGAGCAGCAGTTCTCCCGCTACTTCGTCACTTTCTTCTCGGATGTGCATGAAGGGAACGCCGTGTTTGGCTATCTGGGGACCGTGCAGTCGGGAATGGAATTTGTCATGTACATGGTCATCCCGTTATTCGTCAATTATGTTGGTGCGAAGCGTGGCCTGCTGATTGTTGGGCTGCTGGTGGGCGCTCGGTTGGTTATCTCCGGTCTGTGTGACTCTCATCTGCTCATTTCTGTGCTGAAACCGCTATACGGTCTGGAGATCTGTTTATTACTGGTTTCCGTCTTTAAATATATTGCCGAGCATTTTGATAAACGGGTAAATGCGACCATGTATTTACTGGGTTATCAGGCCATGCTGTATGTCGGTAACGTGGTAGTTTCATCACCTGCTGGATTAATGTATGACCGGATCGGTTTTGAGAAGACATATATCATTATGGGCATTGTGGCGCTGATCTTTACATTAATATCAGCATTTACTTTATCTGCCTGTCAGAGCAAACGAGGCAAAAATATCGCTCTCGATATTGCTGAAAATAATCCTGCAAAATAATTTACGTAAGAAGGAACCGAAATATGTTAAATCATATCGTTGAGGAATCGTTGCGCGTATTTCCTGGCAGCCCGGTTAATCCTGGTAGCTTTCAGGATCAAATGAGTAGCGCTCGAGAACATGTCCTCGAATTGATTAGCCGTCATTTAACGGAATTCGGTGAACAATTTCCTGCCGAAACCTGTGTGCAAGGTTATTACCCGCTGACAGATAATGTGGAATGGACGACCAGCTTCTGGACCGGGCAGTTATGGCTGGCGTGGGAAATGAGTGGTGAGAGCAAATTTCGTGAGATGGCGGAGAAACATGTGCGTTCGTTTGGCTTGCGTATTGGCGGACGCCACGATACCAACACCCACGACCTGGGATTCCTCTACACGCTTTCCTGCGTGGCGGCCTGGCGATTGACGGGTAATCGTGATGCGCGAGGGTTTTCCCTGATGGCGGCAGAAGCGCTGTTGGAGCGTTTTCATGAAAAGGCGCAGATCATCCAGGCATGGGGCGATCTTCGCGATCCCGAGCAGGCCGGGCGGATGATCATCGACTGCAATATGAATCTGCCGCTGTTGTACTGGGCAAGCGAGCAAACGGGCGATCTGCGTTTTGCGAATGCCGCCAAAGCGCACGTTGCGCAGGCAGCAAAATATCTGATCCGCCAGGATGCCTCGACCTTCCACACCTACTATATGGACGTGCAAACCGGCGAGCCGCGTTACGGTAATACTCAGCAGGGCTATGCCGACGATTCTTGCTGGTCGCGTGGGCAGGCGTGGGGAATTTATGGTTTTCTGCTGAGCTATATCTACACCGGTGATACCCAGATGGTGCAGCTGTCGAAAAAGTTGGCCAACTATTTTCTTAATCGTTTGCCGGAAGATGCCGTTTGCCATTGGGATCTGGCATTAGTCGGGACCGATGCGCTGCGCGATTCATCTTCGGCAGCGATTGCCGTCTGCGGTCTGCTGGAGCTGATTAAACACCTGCCGGTGACCGATCCGGATCGCGAACGCTATCAGCAGTGGGCGATGGGGATCATGTCTTCGCTGACCAGGCACTATCTGATGGGCAAAGATGAGCTGGGGAACGGGCTACTGAAACACTCGGTGTATCACCTGTCGAGCAACAAAGGGGTCGATGAGTGCGCAAGCTGGGGGGATTATTTCTACGTTGAAGCGTTAATGCGCTTCACCCAGAGCTGGAAGCTTTACTGGTAAAGAATGCCCGGTGGCGCTGCGCTTACCGGGCCTGGAGATTGCTGTGTAAGCCGGATACGTCTGTTTGTGGCGTTATCCGGCAAATCGACAATCTTAAATGCCAGATTCCAGAATACGAATATTCATCTCCAGCACATCACCTTTCACGGCTTCGCTATAGGCTTTCATGTGCGGTGTCTGCAAATGCGCTTCAAGATGCGCAATGCTTTCCCACTGTTCAATCATCACGATTGAGTCCGGGGCCGTGGTCTGAAAACTGACGCCAGCAGCATGATCGACCATCGGCGCGTAGCCGTGGCAGCCTTCTTCTTTCAGTACGGTCGGAACGATTTTAGCGAACTGATCCAGTACCGCCTGGCGGTGATGTTGACCTGGACGTGTACGGATTTCTGCAATAACGGTAAGCATGGTTAACTCCTTCTAATTCCAGGTTACCAGTTAACCAAAAATTTCGTTCAGATGCTTGCGATATTCTGCGATATAACGCGGGACGTCCGGCATTTTAATCACGTCATTGGTGATAAAGGTCGGCAGCGCTTCCATTCCCAGGAACTGGTTTGCTTTATGGAACGGGAGATAAACGCCATCAACGCCAACGCCATGGAAGAACTGATCTTTTTCTGTGAAGGCTTCCATCGGTGCGTTCCAGGTCAGAGACAACATGTATTTTTTGCCCTGAATCAGCCCGCCGGAACCGTATTTTTTAGAGGCATCTGAACGTGTACGGCCATCGCTGGCATACAGCGTACCGTGACCTGCGGTAAACACGTCATCGATGTATTTTTTCACGGTCCACGGTGCGCCCATCCACCAGCCAGGCATTTGCCAGATAACCGCATCGGCCCACACGAAGTTCTGCACTTCTGTTTGAACGTCATAATCGCTGTCTGCGCGTACGACTTTAACATCATGCCCGAGGTCGCGCAGGATACCGTCCGCGACCTCGGTCAGGGTGTCATTCAGTTGACCATTAGAATGGCCGAATTTTTTCGCACCATTGATAATCAGAATGTTGCTCATTTTGTGTCCTCAAGGAAATACGTTTGAGGACGATTTTACTCCCACCAGCGGTGCGGTGAAATTAGCAAAATGTGCAAAGTCTTTTGCTGTTTGAGCAATAATAACCCAGTTACCAACTGACCTTAGCTTCAAAGCCACCTTGCGGAGCGTTACCAAATGAGGCTGACATTCCATGCAAAGTCGCGATACGGCGGACAATCGACAGGCCGAGACCGCTGCCGGTCACGCTTTGTCCCGGAGGGCGATAAAAGCGTTCACCGATGTGGGTAAGGACCTCAGGCGCGATGCCAGGACCATTATCTTTGACGCTGAAATTGCGGGCGTTGAGCGTCACTTCCACAATGCTACCCTGCGGACTGTAGCGGATCGCATTATCCAGCAGATTTCGTACCATCAGGCTGAGTAACAGCGGCTGTCCCGTACGCGTAATGTCGTGCGCGTTAATCTGCAAACGCACATCGATGTGCGCCTGCTGGGCCGGGTGGTAGATATCCATCACCGCGGATTGCAGTAGCTCCTCCAGCGAGATTTCCGCTACATCCTGAAGATTGTCGAGGGAGTCGAGGCGCGAAAGCGTCAGGAGTTGATCGACCAGTCGGGTGGCGCGTTCAATGCCGGTTTGCATCTGCATTAAGGCTTTTTGCCTTGCCTGCGGATCATCGTCAGACAATTGCGCCACTTCGGCCTGTACTTTCAGCGCGGTGAGTGGGCTACGTAGTTCATGAGCCGCATCGGAAGTAAAGCGCCGTTCGCGCACCATGGTGGTGTGAATACGGATAAAAAGTTGGTTGAGCGATTCAACCAGCGGGCGAACCTCGCCGGGAATGCCTTTTAAACTGAGGGGATCTTCAGATTCCGGGTCGCGCAAACGTAACGCCTGCGCCAGTTTTTTCAGGGGTTTGAGCTCAAGACTTAACAATACGATCAGGATTAATAGCATCAATGGCAATGCGATAAGCCAGGGTACCAGTTGCGTTGTCACAATCGCCAGGGCCATGTCTTCACGGTATTCCCATTCCTGCCCCACAACGATGCGGTATTTTTTATCCGCCGACGTCAGCCAGACAAAGCGCCATTTATCGTTGTCGCCGGTTAAATAGCCATCGTCAAAACCTTCCCGGCGATAGCTATAGGGAATGTACTGACCATTGTCGCCATCGTGGAGCACCATTTTCCCTTCTGGCGTATAGACAGCAAAGGTCAGCACATCGTCATCAATATGGCCATGTTTGAATTTTTTCGGCGTATGCGCAATGCGCTCTGAGGCTTTTAGCTCGTCAAGATCCAGCGTGCTGAGCCGTTTGGCGAACAGCATCAGTTGCGTATCAAACAGCTCATCGACGTTATCGGTAGTCTGCTTCCAGGCCACAAAGCTGGAAACGGCCCAGGTCGCTGATGCCAGAATCAAAAAAATAAGCGTTAGCCTGACGCGCAGGCTGAGGCGTTGTGTGAGTTTCATGCGTCACCCAGGGTGTAGCCAATGCCATGCACGGTACGGATAAAGTCGCTGCCGAGCTTACGGCGTAAGTGATGGACGTGTACTTCAACCGCATTGCTGGAGACGTTCTCGTCCCAGGTATACAGTTTTTCTTCAATCAGTTTGCGTGGCAGGACGCGACCTTTGTTGCGCATAAGTAGCTCCAGCAGCGCGAACTCTTTGGGTTTGAGAGACAAAGGCTCATCCGCCGCCGTGGCGACCAGCGCGCCGGGATCGAGGGTCACCTGACCATGGCGTAATATGCTGCTGGCCTGGCCGCTGGCACGGCGCACCAGCGCCTCCAGCCTCGCGGCAACTTCAATCAGCGCAAAGGGTTTGCAAAGATAGTCATCCGCGCCCAGACGTAAGCCTTCAACGCGTTCTGCCAGCGCGTCGCGAGCGGTCAGGATCAGCACCGGCTCCTGCTTCCCGTTGGCTCGCCATTCGCGCAAGATGTCCCGTCCGTCAATGCCAGGCAGCGTCAGGTCGAGGATAACTGCATCATAAGGAGCGCTATAAAGCGCTTCTTTCCCCTGACGGCCTTCGCTAAACCAGTCGATGCTGAAACCCATTTTATTCAGACCCGTTTTCAGGCCATCGCCAATCAATGTGTCATCTTCGATCAGTAAAATACGCATATGTTCTTCCCTGCCGCCGCTTTCTTTACCATCAGTAAACCTGTGGCTACAGCCTCTGTACAGCAAAAAAAGTATCTTTTTTTGCCTTAAGAACTTGTTAAGGATTAACTTATTTAATAGTCGTAAACCAACATGAAAGGGAGACATGACGATGAAAAAATTAGCTGCAATGGTTGCCGTAATGGCACTGTGTTCCGCACCTGTTCTGGCAGCTCAGCAGGGCGGCTTCTCTGGACCAACCACCACCACGCAAAGCCAAAACGGCGGATTTGTCGGCCCGAACGGTAGCAGCACAACGGTAGAAAGCGCCAAATCGCTGCGTGATGACACCTGGGTTACCCTGCGTGGGAACATCGTTGAACGTATTTCCGACGACCTGTATGTGTTTAAAGATGCGACCGGCACGGTGAATGTGGATATCGACCACAAGCGCTGGAACGGTGTAACCGTCACGCCGCAGGATGTGGTTGAAATCCAGGGCGAGGTGGATAAAGACTGGAACTCCGTTGAAATCGACGTGAAACAGATTACCAAAGTTGCCAAATAATCCCCATCAGGGCCGCATTCGCGGCCCTTTTCTTTGTGACTCAACACGCCAGATAGGGTAGTATCTGCGGCAATATTGCCCTTTCATTGAGGGGTATAAAGTTGAGGAACCACGATTAATGAGCGATATGGCAGAGCGCCTGGCGCTGCATGAATTCACGGAAAACGCTTATCTGAACTACTCCATGTACGTCATCATGGACAGGGCGTTGCCGTTTATTGGCGATGGTTTGAAACCCGTTCAGCGTCGCATCGTGTACGCGATGTCCGAACTGGGGCTGAATGCCAGCGCCAAATTTAAAAAATCCGCCCGTACCGTCGGTGACGTGCTGGGTAAATACCATCCACACGGCGACAGCGCGTGTTATGAAGCGATGGTGCTGATGGCGCAGCCGTTCTCTTACCGTTATCCGCTGGTTGACGGGCAGGGGAACTGGGGGGCGCCAGACGATCCGAAATCCTTCGCGGCGATGCGTTATACCGAATCCCGCCTGTCTAAATATGCGGAAGTCCTGCTGGGTGAACTCGGTCAGGGAACGTCAGACTGGGTGCCAAACTTCGACGGCACCATGCAGGAGCCGAAGATGCTGCCTGCGCGTCTGCCCAATATTCTGCTGAATGGTACGACCGGTATTGCCGTGGGTATGGCGACGGACATTCCGCCGCACAACCTGCGTGAAGTGGCAAAAGCAGCGATTACTCTGATTGAGCAGCCGAAAACGACGCTGGATCAGTTGCTGGATATTGTACAGGGGCCGGATTACCCGACCGAAGCAGAGATCATTACCTCGCGTGCGGAGATTCGTAAGATTTACGAAAACGGACGCGGCTCCGTACGTATGCGTGCGGTATGGACGAAAGAAGACGGCGCAGTGGTGATTTCCGCGCTGCCGCATCAGGTTTCCGGGGCAAAAGTGCTGGAGCAGATCGCCGCTCAAATGCGCAATAAAAAGCTGCCGATGGTAGACGACCTGCGCGACGAATCGGATCACGAAAACCCGACCCGTCTGGTGATTGTCCCGCGCTCTAATCGCGTGGATATGGAACAGGTGATGAACCACCTGTTTGCCACTACCGATCTGGAAAAAAGCTACCGCATCAACCTGAACATGATCGGTCTTGATGGGCGTCCGGCGGTGAAAAACCTGCTGGAGATCCTCACCGAATGGCTGGCGTTCCGTCGCGATACCGTGCGTCGTCGCCTGAACTATCGTCTGGAAAAAGTGCTTAAACGCCTGCACATCCTTGAAGGTTTGCTGGTGGCGTTCCTCAACATTGACGAAGTGATCGAAATCATTCGTCATGAAGATGAACCTAAGCCCGAGCTGATGTCGCGGTTTGGTATTTCTGAAACGCAGGCTGAAGCCATCCTTGAGCTGAAATTGCGCCACCTTGCCAAACTCGAAGAGATGAAAATCCGCGGTGAGCAGGATGAACTGGCGAAAGAGCGCGATCAGCTGCAGGGCATTCTGGCTTCCGAGCGTAAAATGAGTAACCTGCTGAAGAAAGAACTGCAGGCTGACGCCGAGGCCTATGGCGACGATCGTCGCTCTCCGCTGACAGAGCGCGAAGAAGCGAAGGCGATGAGCGAGCACGACATGCTGCCGTCAGAGCCGGTGACCATTGTGTTGTCCCAGAGTGGCTGGGTGCGTAGTGCGAAAGGCCACGACATCGATGCGCCAGGATTAAGCTATAAAGCGGGCGACAGCTTTAAGTCGGCAGTGAAGGGTAAGAGCAACCAGCCGGTGGTGTTCGTTGACTCGACCGGGCGCAGCTATGCCATCGACCCGATTACGCTGCCGTCGGCGCGTGGCCAGGGCGAACCATTGACCGGTAAGCTCACTCTGCCGCCGGGTGCGACGGTTGAGCACATGCTGATGGAAGGCGACGATCAGAAACTGCTGATGGCTTCCGATGCGGGCTACGGTTTTGTCTGCACCTTCAATGACCTGGTAGCACGTAACCGTGCTGGTAAGGCATTAATTACGCTGCCAGAAAATGCGCGCGTGATGCAGCCAGTGGTGATTGAAGATGAAACCGATATGCTGCTGGCCATCACCCAGGCTGGTCGCATGTTGATGTTCCCGGTAAGCGATTTGCCACAATTGTCTAAAGGCAAAGGGAACAAGATTATCAATATCCCTTCAGCGGAAGCGGCGAAAGGCGAAGATGGCCTGGCGAAGCTCTACGTGCTGCCGCCACAAAGCACGCTGACCATCCACGTCGGTAAGCGCAAAATTAAACTGCGTCCTGAAGAGTTGCAGAAAGTAACCGGCGAGCGTGGCCGTCGCGGGACGCTAATGCGTGGTCTGCAGCGTATCGACAGCATTGATATTGACTCGCCTCGACGCGCCAGTCACGGCGACAGCGAAGAATAACGCTACCGTCCGGCTCTCCCTGTTTTAGCCCAGGGAGAGCCAACGTTAAAAATTCCCGTGAAACCGTTGTTTATTCGTGCGTTGCGATTAACAATACGCTTTTCCAGAGAGCCGCCCTTAACAAAGCCCTAACCTGATACTGCATGATGAATCAGGTGACGTAAAATGCCAGGCTCTTAGGCCTTAGAGGTTGTTATGCTATATATTTTTCGTTTAATCATTACTGTTATTTACTGCATTCTGGTCTGTATTTTCGGTTGTATATACTGTCTGTTCAGCCCGCGAAATCCAAAACACGTCGCAACGTTCGGTCATATGTTTGGCCGCCTGGCTCCGCTTTATGGCCTGAAGGTCGAGTGCCGCATGCCGGCAGACGCGCAGAACTATGGTAATGCTATCTATATTTGTAACCATCAGAACAACTATGACATGGTTACCGCGGCGAATATCGTTCAGCCGCCGACGGTGACGGTAGGTAAAAAAAGCCTGCTGTGGATCCCGTTCTTCGGGCAGTTGTACTGGTTAACCGGCAACCTGCTGATTGACAGAAACAACCGCGCAAAAGCGCACAGCACCATTGCAGCCGTGGTGAACCATTTCAAAAAACGTCGCATTTCTATCTGGATGTTCCCGGAAGGAACACGCAGCCGTGGTCGCGGTTTGCTGCCGTTTAAAACCGGTGCGTTTCATGCGGCGATTGCGGCGGGTGTCCCGGTCATTCCAGTGTGCGTTTCAACAACCTCGAACAAGATAAAACTCAACCGACTCAATAATGGTCTGGCGATTGTAGAGATGCTGCCGCCGGTAGATATTAGCCACTTTGGGAAAGATCAGGTTCGTGAACTGGCAGCGCATTGCCGTACGCTGATGGAACAAAAAATCGCAGAACTCGATAAAGAAGTTGCTGAGCGGGAAGCCGCCGGTAAGGTTTAATCCGCGCAATTCGGGTTTTTTACAGGAAAAGATTTCCTGCGTGTTAATCGCCAGTTTTTCATGGAGTTTATATGTCATTCAGTCGGCGTCAGTTCATTCAGGCATCGGGGATCGCACTGTGTGCAGGTGCTGTTCCGCTGAAGGCTAATGCTGCCGGTCAGCAACAACCGTTACCCGTGCCTCCGCTGCTGGAGTCCCGTCGGGGACAGCCGCTATTTATGACGCTGCAACGCGCGCACTGGTCCTTTACGCAAGGCACCCGCGCGCCTGTCTGGGGGGTTAACGGCCGCTACCTGGGACCGACGATCCGCGTCTGGAAAGGGGATGACGTCAAGCTTATCTACAGCAACCGTTTGACTGAAAATGTCTCAATGACCGTCGCCGGACTACAGGTGCCCGGCCCGCTGATGGGCGGCCCGGCGCGTATGATGTCTCCTAATGCGGACTGGGCGCCAGTGCTGCCGATTCGCCAGAATGCCGCCACGTTGTGGTATCACGCCAATACGCCAAATCGTACCGCCCAGCAGGTTTACAACGGTCTTGCCGGGATGTGGCTGGTTGAAGATGAAGTGAGTAAGTCACTGTCTATTCCAAACCACTATGGCGTGGATGATTTTCCGATCATTATCCAGGACAAGCGCCTGGACAACTTTGGCACGCCGGAATACAGCGAGCCCGGTAGCGGTGGTTTTGTTGGCGATACGTTACTGGTCAACGGGGCGCAAAGCCCGTATGTCGAAGTCTCCCGCGGCTGGGTGCGTTTGCGCTTGCTGAACGCCTCAAACTCGCGTCGTTACCAGCTGCAAATGAGCGATGGCCGTCCGCTGCATGTGATTTCCAGCGATCAGGGTTTTTTACCTGCGCCGGTTTCGGTGAAGCAGCTCTCGCTGGCGCCGGGCGAGCGCCGTGAGATTCTGGTGGATATGACTAACGGAAATGAGGTCTCTATCACCTGCGGTGAGGCGGCCAGCATTGTCGACAGGATCCGCGGATTCTTTGAGCCTTCCAGTATTCTCATCTCCACGCTGGTACTGACGTTGCGCCCGACAGGTCTTCTGCCACTGGTGACTGATAGCCTGCCAATGCGTCTGCTGCCAACTGAAATCCTCAGCGGTTCGCCGATTCGCAGCCGTGATATCAGCCTGGATGACGATCCTGGCATTAACGGTCAACTGTGGGACGTCAACCGTATGGATATTACCGCCCAGCAGGGCTCCTGGGAGCGCTGGACGGTAAGGGCGGATATGCCTCAGTCTTTCCATATTGAAGGCGTCTCGTTCCTGATCCGTAATGTGAATGGCGCGATGCCGTTCCCGGAAGACAGAGGCTGGAAAGATACCGTCTGGGTCGACGGTCAGGTTGAATTACTGGTTTACTACGGACAACCTTCCTGGGCTCATTTCCCGTTCTACTTTAACAGCCAGACGCTGGAAATGGCGGACCGGGGCTCGATCGGTCAGATATTGGTGAATCCGGCGCCGTAGCTAATTTATTGATATCGCATGGATTCGTTTTATTGCAAAGGATGCAACGATGATTAGTTTTACCTGGTATGACCTTATTGTATTTTTTTTGATGATGGCGATGCCTGTAATAGCAGGCATCGCTATTTTGGTGTTGATTTGCTCCAGTTTTAAAAATCTCACCAGTCGTCATATCCTGCTATGGCTGGTATTACCACAGTGCGTCGCTTTGCTATCGCTGTGGGGCGTTTTTACTTTTTATGGCGACGAATTAAACTCGCGTATTCTTTTGATCGTTTCCCCTGCGATACTTGCTGGAATACTGGCTTTTTGGTTGCTGTACAAAGGAAAAACACTGCTCGGTTCTTCGGTTGGCGGCCATCTTGTCGCCATAGCCATTTTTTTCGTATGTCAGAATCAACTGGAGCCGCAGCTTTATGTAGATTTCCAGCGCGCGCGAGATATTAATCAACTCTATACGCTGCATCAGGCCAGTGATAGCTTTAAAAACCAGTTAAGCGATCCCGCTTTCCGTCAGAAAATGCTTTCTTATTCGGCATATGAACAAGATATGCCGGAGTCAACGTTCAGGATTTTAATCGCCAGTGGGGCTAATCCTTTTGATAACGCGGGCTACCCTTATGTATCGCCACTGACCCAGGCGGTTAATAGCCAGAATAAGACCGCGCTGAAGGTTTTCAGTGAATTATTGTCAGGTGATTCCGAACAGGCTGCTCGCAATCGGGAAGCGCTGATGGAGGATAACCCATTAAGCAATAATGTTTATTTTTCTGCTATACCAACGACCGAACAAAAACAGCGCTATTTTGCAATGGCAACGGTCTTATTACGCCACATGCCATCGTTATTAAATGATGAGGTTTACCGCAGGATACTCAAAGAAGGCGATGCTGAACTGACGCAGTTTCTGTGGAATCATCGTCAACCGATAAAGCGGATGTACCAGCTCCAGGCCAGAGCGTTGTCAGGAGATGTCACGATCGCGGATGATATTGCCGCTACGCCCGCTATCCTGAAGGCGGAAACCGACTCCGACTATCGCGACCAGCTTTTGAAGTATTTGGTGGAGTATGCGCCGCGTCCGGTGATTCAGGCCATTCTGGACAAAGACGTCGTACAATGGACGGATTTTGACGACCGCGATGGGAACAATAAGGTGCTGGAAGAGGCCATCGACCGTGCGAGGGGCTACAGTAATGGAGATCCGCAAGTCCTTACCCTTGTTATTCGCGACATACTGGAGCGTAAAGCGCCTTACTCTGATAACCAACTGGCGCACGGTTTTTACACTGAAGATAAGGGATCGCAGGTCGTGAGCGCGCTACATGCAGGAGGGATTTCTTGTACGGAACTTCGCGATGCTTTCAGGCAGTATATTGGCGAGTCTTCTGTTTTTGATGGCAAAGCGCGAATAGACGAAGTTTGCGGTGCGGGAAAATAATGCTTCAGCGCTCATAATCTTTCGATCTCTATTGCATTCCGGCTTATAATCCCCGGCCTTTGATTATTTTTTTACCATTTTTGGAAGCACTATGAGCGCAATATCCCTGATCCAGCCGGACAGAGACCTTTTCTCCTGGCCGCAGTACTGGGCTGCCTGTTTTGGCCCGGCACCGTTTTTGCCGATGTCACGTGACGAAATGGACCAACTTGGCTGGGATAGCTGCGACATCATTCTGGTTACCGGCGATGCATACGTCGACCATCCCAGCTTTGGCATGGCAATTTGCGGCCGTATGCTGGAAGCGCAGGGCTTTCGCGTTGGGATTATCGCCCAGCCGGAGTGGAACAACAAAGACGATTTTATGCGTTTGGGTAAACCGAACCTGTTCTTTGGTGTGACCGCAGGCAACATGGATTCGATGATCAACCGTTATACCGCCGATCGCCGACTGCGCCATGACGATGCTTACACGCCAGACAACGTGGCAGGCAAACGCCCGGACCGCGCCACGCTGGTTTATACCCAGCGCTGTAAGGAAGCATGGAAAGATGTGCCGGTTATTCTCGGCGGCATTGAGGCCAGCCTGCGCCGTACCGCGCACTATGACTACTGGTCTGATACCGTTCGTCGCTCCGTTCTGGTGGATTCCAAAGCCGACATGCTGATGTTCGGCAACGGCGAACGTCCGCTGGTGGAAGTGGCACATCGTCTGGCGATGGGTGAAACTATCGATCAGATCCGCGACGTGCGTAACACCGCGATTATGGTTAAAGAAGCGCTGCCGGGCTGGAGTGGGGTGGACTCCACGCGTCTCGACACGCCGGGCAAGATTGACCCGATTCCACATCCGTACGGCGAAGATTTGCCGTGTGCCGACAACAAACCTGTCGCCCCGAAAAAACAGGAAGCGAAAGCGGTAACCGTACAGCCGCCACGACCGAAACCGTGGGAAAAAACCTACGTGCTGCTGCCGTCCTTCGAAAAAGTGAAGGGCGACAAAGTGCTGTATGCGCATGCGTCGCGTATCCTGCACCACGAAACCAACCCAGGCTGCGCGCGCGCGCTGATGCAAAAGCATGGCGATCGCTACATCTGGATCAACCCGCCAGCCATTCCGCTCTCTACCGAAGAGATGGACAGCGTCTTTGCGCTGCCTTACAAGCGCGTGCCGCATCCGGCGTATGGCGACAGCCGTATTCCGGCCTATGAGATGATCCGCTTCTCGATCAACATTATGCGTGGCTGCTTTGGCGGCTGTTCGTTCTGTTCGATCACCGAGCACGAAGGCCGCATCATCCAGAGCCGCTCTGAAGACTCGATCATCAATGAAATCGAAGCCATTCGCGACACCGTTCCGGGCTTTACCGGCGTGATTTCCGATCTCGGTGGCCCAACGGCGAACATGTATATGCTGCGCTGTAAGTCACCGCGTGCGGAGCAGACCTGCCGTCGTCTGTCATGCGTCTATCCGGATATTTGTCCGCATATGGATACCAACCACGAACCGACGATTAACCTTTATCGCCGTGCGCGTGATTTGAAAGGTATTAAAAAGATCCTCATCGCTTCCGGTGTACGCTATGACATCGCGGTTGAAGATCCGCGTTATATCAAAGAGCTGGCGACCCATCACGTTGGCGGCTATCTGAAGATTGCGCCAGAGCATACTGAAGAAGGCCCGCTGTCGAAGATGATGAAGCCGGGGATGGGCAGCTACGATCGCTTTAAGGAATTGTTCGATACCTACTCTAAACAGGCGGGTAAAGAACAGTACCTGATCCCGTACTTTATTTCCGCGCACCCGGGTACGCGTGACGAGGATATGGTGAATCTGGCGCTGTGGCTGAAACAACGTCGTTTCCGCCTCGATCAGGTGCAGAACTTCTACCCATCGCCGCTGGCGAACTCCACAACCATGTATTACACCGGGAAAAACCCGCTGGGTAAAATTGGTTATAAGAGTGAAGACGTGGTGGTGCCGAAAGGTGATAAGCAGCGTCGTCTGCATAAAGCCCTGCTGCGTTACCACGATCCAGCCAACTGGCCGTTAATCCGCCAGGCGCTGGAAGATATGGGTAAAAAGCATCTGATCGGTGGTCGTCGCGAATGTCTGGTTCCGGCGCCTACGCTGGAAGAGATGCGCGAAGCACGTCGTCAGAACCGTCATACTCGTCCGGCGTTGACTAAACATACGCCAGTGGCGCATCAGCGCCAGACGCCTGCCGCGAACAAAAAACGTGGGAAAGTTGCGGGGCGCTAATCCGTCTTGCCCGGTAGTGAAATACTTATCAGGCCTACGAATAGCACGATTTTGTAGGCCGGGTAAGTGGCTTGCGCCGCCATCCAGTAGAGAGACTCAGTACTTACGCCTCACGAATTCTGGCCGCTAATGCGGCCAGTTTTGCATCATCCGCCCGTTCATGATCGTGTGACGACAGATACCCTTCATACTGCTCGAAAAATTTGTTCTGCCGCGCTTCAATCGGTTTCCAGTGGGTTAAATCGCCAGTACCGTGCATGGGGCTTAATTTACTGTGCACATGGTCTACGCCGAAACCTTCGAAAAACATCCCCGTACGGCTGACGTCCGGGAAAGCCTTATCCAGTTTCTTAGCCACTTTTTGGGTTGCCAGCATCAGGTCAGCCAACGCCTGCGGCGGCATATCGAAGGCATAGCTGGGGTAATGCTTTTTCGGGATCACCACGGTAAAACCGTCGGTGTTCGGGAAAATCGACAGAAAAGCCAGGTGATGCTCGTCTTCCCAGACCTTATGGCAGGGCGCTTTGCCTTCAACAATTTGACAGAAAATACAGGTCATTCCTTTTCTCCGTAGTAAGGTATTTTGTTGGGACGCAGTCAGTTTAGTACAGACCCAACACCTTCCACCACATCAGGCCCACGGTAATAAAGACCGCCTGGTTAAACAGGCTGATGATAAAGCCAGTGCGCCACCAGACGCCCGTTGGAACGTACCCTGCGCCAAACAGAATTGGACCGCGAGCGTGAGTGTATTGGGTGAGCGAGCAGTACAAACTGCTGGTGAAGGCCAGCATTAACGCCGTGGGGGCCGCGGGAATATTCAGATGCAAACCGACGCCGAGGAAAACGGCGTATAGCGCGGCTATCTGCGCATTACCGCTGGCAAAAAAGTAGTGGGTATAGAAGTAGGCAGCATTCAGCAGCAGCAGGACGATCACCCAACTGGTTCCGTGCATGGTGCTGCTCAGGCTATCGCCGATCAGATTGCCAAACCAGGTGGTGAAACCCAGCTTTTTCAGCTGGTTCGCCATCATCAGCAGCGCGGCAAACCAAATCAGCGTGTCCCATGCGCCTTTCTCGCTTTTCACATCTTCCCAGCTCAGCACGCCGCTCAGTAATAAAATGGACAGTCCTACGAACGAGGCGGTAGTGGCATCGACACCTAAGGTATCGCCAAAAATCCACAGCACCAGCAGCACACCGACGGTAGCCAGCATCAGCCATTCGCCGCGTGACATGCGGCCCATTTCCGCCAGTTCTTTACGCGCCAGGTTCGGGGCATCCGGCGTGTGTTTAATTTCCGGGCGCACAATCCAGTAGACCAGTAATGGAACCAGCAGCAAAGAGACCAGACAAGGCAGCAGTGCCGCCATAAACCAGCTGCCCCAAGTCAGCGTAACCCCGGCGTTGGCCGCCAGTTTTACTGCCAGCAGGTTACCGGTATAGCCGGTCATAAACAGTGCTGCCGTCACGTCGTTAACGTTGCCAATACAGGTAATAAGAAAGGTGCCGATTTTACTGCGGGACTCATCTTCCGGGTTCGAATGGAAACTGCGCGCCAGAGAGTCGGCAATCGGATAGATGACGCCGCCGCAGCGTGCTGTATTACTCGGCATTGCGGGAGAGAGGATCAGATCGGCAAAGGCCAGACCGTAGGCGAGTCCCAGCGTGCGCTTGCCGAGCAGGCGGATCATTTGTAGCGCAATACGTCGTCCGAGGCCCGTTTTGATAAACCCGCAGGCAATCATAAAAGCCACGACGATAAGCCAGATAAGCGAACTGTTCAGTTCACTTAGTGCGGTGGTGATAGCGCCGCTGGCGGTTTTATCCCCGGCTGCATAGACGAGCGCAAAAACCGTAATCCCAATAATGCCGACTGCGCCGATGGGTAAAACTTTCGCCACGATAGAGGCTATGGTAGCAACGAAGATTATTGCCGAATGCCAGGCTGGCTCACTTAACCCTGTTGGAGGTGTAAGCTGCCACAGCCCAGCAGAAATAAGAGTTATAAGAATTAATGGGAGCCATTTGACGCCGCTGATTTTTTTCTCAGTCACGGTTACGCACCTATAGGTGTGATAAATACATTCATGGTGTGAATATATTTACTGAATAATTAACAGGTTATGTTGCGTAATGCTGCTCCAGAGACTGCAAGAAATACATCAATATATGTGTGTTAATTGTTTCCTGATATTTCATTGCCAGAAAGGCCCGACGGGAGTGTCGGGCCGGAGAGAAGAGATTAACCGCCGAACTGGTCCGGGTCTGGTCCCAGCCGTCTGCCTTGATCGAGTTTCGCAATTTCGCCTAATTCTTCTTTATCCAGGCGGAAGTCCCAGACGTTAAAGTTTTCTGCGATACGCGCTGGGGTGACCGATTTTGGAATAACCACCAGGCCGCTATCCAGATGCCAACGGATGACAATCTGCGCCGGTGATTTACCATATTTCTCAGCGAGGTCACGGATGATCTTTTGATCAAAGACGTCCTGCCCGCCCTGCGCCAGCGGGCTCCAGGATTCGGTCTGGATTTTATGCGTTGCGTTCCAGGCATGAAGCTGGCGCTGTTGCATCAGCGGATGAAGTTCTATCTGGTTAATCACCGGAGGTACGCCGGTTTCATCCATCAGCCGCTGGAGATGATTGATCTGAAAATTGCACACGCCGATGCTCTTAATCAGACCTTCTTTTTGCAGGTCGATCATGTTTTCCCAGGCTTCAACGTAGTGGTCGATCGCCGGAACCGGCCAGTGCATCAGGTACAGATCGAGGTAATCAAGCTGGAGTTTTTCCATGCTTTCGAGCAAGGCTTCCCGGGGGCGTTTTTGATCATCATTCCACAGCTTGGTGGTGATGAATAACTCGTCCCGCGGTACGCCAGTATCGCGTATTGCTTTGCCGACACCTTCTTCGTTTTTGTACGCCGCAGCGGTATCAATTGAGCGATACCCGACTTCCAGCGCTTTATGAATGGCGGTGATGACTTCTTCGTTGCTTGCCTTCCAGACCCCCAGGCCCAGTTGCGGCATGACGTTACCATCCTGTAGTTTGATAATGGTTGGACCGGTCATAATTCCCCCCCACACTTAATCCTTCAGGCTGCCTCTTTGTTGGCTGCTTGCGTTTACCCCGGTCACGTACTTATGTACGTGACCGGGGATTCACTCAATTGTCGCCTCGATGCATCATGAATGATTGGGTGTAAATTGAGTTCACCGGAGCAAGCCCCGGTGAGGTTTATGTGACTTAAGCCTGGTATAAATACCCAAAAACGAAAGGCGGAGGTCAAAAAACCTTAGCGAGCCGCTTCGTAAATCCGACGGCTAACCTCAAGCGTAATGTCCTGATGTTCGCCCAGTTTCGTACCGCCATGCGCTTGCAGTTTTTCCAGCAACGCCGGGATGGAGCTACCGTCCAGGCCGTAGTCAGACAGGCGAGTCGGTACGCCCATTTGCTCGAAGAAAGCGCGAGTTGCGGCAATAGCGGCGTCAATGCGCTGGTCATCATCACCTTCGGTGATATTCCAGATACGCTCTGCGTATTGCAGCAGTTTGGCGCGTTTGGTGTCGCGTTTTTCATTCCACAGCGCTGGCAGAACGATGGCCAATGTTTGAGCATGATCCAGACCGTGCATTGCGGTCAGTTCATGGCCCAGCATATGTGTTGCCCAGTCCTGCGGTACGCCTGCGCCAATCAGGCCGTTCAGCGCCTGGGTCGCCGCCCACATGACGTTCGCACGCACGTTGTAGTTTTCCGGCTCCTGCAATGCTTTCGGGCCTTCTTCTATTAGCGTCAGCAGAATGCCTTCGGCAAAGCGATCCTGAATTTTCCCGTCTACCGGATAAGTCACATACTGCTCAACGGTATGCACAAAGGCATCCACGACGCCGTTCGCAACCTGACGCGGCGGCAGGGTATAGGTGTAAACCGGATCCAGCACGGCAAATACCGGCTGCACAAACGGGGTCATAAAGGCCAGCTTATCGCCGGTGGTTTTACGCGAAATTACCGCACCGGAGTTAGATTCAGAGCCGGTAGCGGGCAGGGTTAATACGGAGCCCATCGGGATAGCGCTTGTTACGTCGTTACCGTGAGTTTCCAGAATGCGCCATGGATCGATACCGTCAGCGTACTGTGCCGCTGCCGCGATGAATTTGGTGCCATCCAGCACAGAACCCCCGCCTACAGCCAGCAGGAACGTCACTTTTTCATCACGCACGATTTTTACTGCGTTCATCAGCGTTTCATAAGACGGGTTCGGCTCAATACCGCCAAACTCCAGCACATCCAGGCCTTTCAGCGCATCCTGAACCTGTGCCAGAACGCCGGTTTTTTTCACGCTGCCGCCGCCGTAGGTAATCAGTACGCGAGCATCCTGAGGGATTTGATCGCGCAGCTCAGCAATAGCGCCTTTACCAAACAAAATACGGGTTGGGGTATGGAGATTAAAGTTGTTCATTGCTCGTTCCCTTATGTGGGTAAAAAAGAGGGCAGGAGGGTGTCTGCCGGATGATGAACATTGTGGTCGCCCGCCGCGTTGCTCTCAATGCTCATTTCTGCCGATGTCTTGCCCATTTCTACAGACTGCTGGAGAAAACGGATAAATCTGCGCATTATGTCAGGGTCGAAAACCGATGATGAAATGGTGCTCCATGAACCGTGATGAGATCTGCCTTCTGCTGACAGATAAAATTAAACAGCTGAAAAACAATGAAAATAAACTCAGTGAATTGCTGCCAGATGTCCGCCTGCTGCACGGCACGGAGCCAGCGGCGCGTACGCCGGTCATGTATCAGCCAGGCATCATATTTCTCTTTTCGGGACATAAAATTGGTTACATCAATGAGCGCGTATTTCGTTATGACGCCAACGAATACCTGCTGCTAACCGTTCCTTTACCCTTTGAATGTGAAACGCATGCGACACCGGAGGTTCCCCTGGCCGGTATCTACCTGAATGTTGATATTCTGCAGTTGCAGGAGCTGTTGATGGACATCGGGGAAGATGAGCTCTTCCAGCCCGCCATGGCGGCCAGCGGGATCAACTCCGCGACGCTCTCTGACGAAATTCTTTGCGCCGCTGAGCGCCTGCTGGATGTGATGGAGCGACCGCTGGATGCGCGTATTCTGGGGAAACAGATTATTCGTGAGATCCTCTACCATGTGCTGACCGGGCCGCGTGGCGGCGCGTTACTGGCGCTGGTCAGCCGTCAGACGCATTTCAGTTTGATAAGCCGGGTGCTGAAGCGGATTGAAACCAAATACACCGAAAACCTCAATGTAGAACAGCTGGCGGCAGAAGCGAACATGAGCGTGTCGGCGTTTCATCATAATTTTAAAGCGGTGACCAGCACGTCGCCGCTGCAATATCTGAAGAGCTACCGTTTGCATAAAGCGCGGATGATGATGATCCACGATGGAATGAAGGCCAGTGCGGCTGCCATGCGCGTCGGCTATGAGAGCGCATCGCAATTTAGCCGGGAGTTTAAACGTTTCTTTGGTGTAACGCCGGGGGAAGATGCGGCCAGAATTCGAATGATGCAGGGGAGTTGATTTCATGTTGGCCTGACAGTTACTCCGCAGGCCTTAAAGCTGTGCGCCATCAGGCGAAATGCCGGAGATTATCCGGCCTCGGATGCGGCTCAGGCGCTACAATATTTTTTTTTAATTACCACGAACAGCGTTCCCAACAGACCTGCGGTTAACAGGGCAACCGGCAGGATCATTAAAAAGGTCATCACCTGATCTTCATGACGTTTGACGAACGGGATCATGCTCAGTGCATAGCCAAAGCTGGTGACGACGGTCACCCACAGCAGACCGCTCAGCCAGTTAAAAAACTGGAACCGACGGTTTGGAAGGCCAGAAATTCCCGCCATTGTTGGCAGCAAGGTGCGAACAAACGCCAGGAAGCGTCCTGCCAGCAGCGCCATCAGTCCGTGTTGGTCAAACATGCAGGTGGCGCGCTGATGGTATTTTTCAGGTAATTGCGCCAGCCAGCCTTTTACCGTCCGCGTGTTGCCCAGCCAGCGTCCCTGAATGTAGCTTAGCCAGCAGCCCAGACTGGCGGCGGCAGTCAGAATAGCTATGGTAGGTAAAAAACTCATCACGTCCTGAGCGATCAGCGCCCCTGCCAGCAATAACAGGCTGTCTCCGGGTAAAAAGGAGGCGGGTAGCAGACCATTTTCTAAAAACAGTGTGGCGAACATGACGAAGTAAACCACGCTCACAACGTGCGGATCCGCCAGCGCGGCAAAATCGTGTTGCCAGAGCGCGGAGACAATATCTTGAATGACTACCATGGACTTTCCTGTGGAACAGCGTTTATGTGTGGATTGTACTCCTGAATTGTCCGGGATGCCTTGATCCCGGACGCAACAATTGCAGACTTTTCCACCAGAAGTGTCTGCATATATGTCCATCTGTGGCAATTTTACTCGATTCGGGCGAATCCTGCGGCCAAATCGGCAATTAGATCGTCAACATTCTCTAAACCAATATGCAAACGGATGAGCGTTCCGCTGAAGTCCACCTCACCTTGCGGACGGATAGCGGCAATGTGTTCCGGCTGGTTAGCGAGGATCAGCGACTCAAAACCACCCCAGGAGTAGGCCATGCTGAACAGGCTGAAGTGATCCAAATACGCGGCAAGCTCCTCATGATTGAGTTTCTTATTCAATACAAAGGAGAACAGGCCGCTGCAGCCGGTGAAATCACGCTTCCAGAATTCGTGACCTTTACTGCCGGGAAGCGCCGGGTGATTTACGCGGGCGACCTGCGGATGGCTGGCCAGCCACTCGGCGACCTTTACGCTGCTTTCATGGTGCTGACGCAGGCGAACGCTCAGCGTACGCAGTCCACGGCTGGTCATATAGGCGGTATCGGCGTCCAGCATTTGCCCCATCAGATAGGCATTTTCGCGCAGTTGATCCCAGCAGCGGGCATTAGATACCGCCGTGCCGACCATGCCGTCGGAATGACCAATCAGATATTTGGTACCTGCCTGAATAGAAATATCGATACCAAAATCCAGCGCTTTGAACAGCACCCCGGCAGCCCAGGTGTTATCAATCATGATGATAGCATCCGGCGCGACGCGTCTGACGGCGGCAACAATAGCTGGAACATCATGCACTTCCATAGTGACAGAGCCGGGAGATTCCAGAAATACGACTTTCGTGTTCGGCTGAATGTGCTTCACTATACCGGCGCCAACCAGCGGATCGAACCAGCCGGTGGACACGCCGAGCTTGCCGAGAATTTTGGTGCAGAAATCCTGGCTGGGTTCATAGGCGGTGTTGGTCATTAGCACATGATCCCCTTGCTCCACAAAGGCGAGGATGGTGTTGGCAACGGCCGCTGCGCCGCAGGGGAACAAGGCGCAACCTGCACCGCCTTCCAGTTCGCACATCGCTTCCTGCAGGGAGAAATGCGTCAGGGTTCCGCGACGGCCATAGAAAAGCCCACCGTTAGCCCGGTTATGCGTAGCCTGCTTTTTAGCCTCGACGGTGTCAAACACCAGCGAAGAAGCGCGCTGGATCACGCTATTTACCGAGCCCAGCGTGTACTTTTTACTGCGTCCTGCGTGGACGAGTTTGGTTTCAAGTTGTTTATCTGCCATGTTGTCTGACCTGTTTTTATACGTCTGGATGTCTAAACTACCATGAATCAAAGGTGACGCATCCTGCGGAACGGTCATACAGTAGAAAATAATCTCAAAATGCTTCTGGTGACTTTTTTACTGCGTAAGCGCAAGGAAAAGAAACCAAAGGTGCGGCAATATGTAAATAGTAATGAGAACGACTATCAATTCGACGTCTTTTTGATATCATTACGCTCAGATTTTGTGATTTGCGTCCTGGAGATACAGAGTGGGTAATAATTTGATGCAGACGGATCTTTCCGTCTGGGGTATGTATCAGCACGCCGATATCGTGGTTAAGTGCGTGATGATTGGGCTGATTTTGGCGTCAGTGGTCACCTGGGCTATCTTCTTTAGTAAGAGCCTTGAGTTCTTTACTCAGAAACGCCGCCTTAAGCGTGAGCAGCAACTGCTGGCGGAAGCCCGCTCTTTAGATAGGGCAAGTGAGATTGCCGCAGGATTCGATGGCAAAAGCCTGGGCGCACAGTTGGTTTATGAAGCGCAGAACGAACTGGAACTGTCAGAAGGCAGCGACGACAACGAAGGTATCAAAGAGCGTACCGGCTTCCGTCTGGAGCGTCGTGTGGCGGCGGTAGGCCGTCATATGGGTCGCGGTAACGGATACCTGGCCACTATCGGGGCTATCTCTCCATTCGTGGGTCTGTTTGGTACCGTATGGGGTATCATGAATAGCTTCATCGGGATCGCACAAACCCAAACGACCAACCTGGCCGTTGTTGCGCCGGGTATCGCAGAAGCGCTATTAGCGACCGCGATCGGTCTGGTCGCGGCAATTCCTGCGGTCGTTATCTACAACATTTTCGCACGTCAGATTGGCAGCTATAAAGCGATGCTGGGCGATGTCGCGGCACAGGTGCTGTTGCTGCAAAGTCGCGATCTGGACCTGAATGCTAGTGCTTCTGCGCATCCAGTACGTGCTGCGCAGAAATTACGTGTAGGATGATGTTCCATGGCAATGAGCTTTAATGAAAACCTGGACGATAACGGTGAAATGCATGAAATCAACGTGACGCCGTTTATCGACGTTATGTTGGTTTTATTGATCATCTTTATGGTAGCCGCGCCGTTGGCAACGGTGGATGTGAAAGTGAATCTCCCTGCTTCCACCAGTACGCCGCAGCCGCGTCCGGAAAAACCGGTTTATCTGTCGGTAAAAGCCGATAAGAGTATGTTTATCGGCAATAATCAGGTGACGGACGACACCATGATTAGCGAATTAAATACGCTGACCGATGGGAAGAAAGACACTACGATTTTCTTCCGTGCGGATAAAACCGTCGATTATGAAACCATGATGAAAGTGATGGATACGCTGCATCAGGCGGGTTTCCTGAAAATTGGTCTGGTCGGTGAAGAGACCGTAAAAGCGAAGTAATCCTCGTTGCCGGGTAATGGTTGTCGCCTTACCCGGCCTGCAGCTCCTGTTCCAGCTCCTCCGCACGCCCTTATCTGTTCTCATCCAGTGCGACCGTTGTTATCCTGGTGGGTTCGTAGTTCCCCTCAGACAGTTTACGCGTCAGGCGTAAGGTGGCCGTTTCTCGCTTGAGTATATGCTGGTAAGTACTCTCCAGTCGGGCCATGATTTTGTCCCGCAGTTCTGGTTGCTGCTCCATAATGGCTTCAATCGCAGCGCCGTAGATCTCTTCCTTAGCCTGTAGTGCATAAATTTCACGGCGATTTTGCCATTTCATCCGCACCAGTGCGGCAGGTATAGAAACTATTTCCTGGGCCACGCTTTCCAGCGTCGCGTTTTTATTGGCAATCAGCACGGCTAAATTTTGCTTTAAGACAAACTCATCGCTTTTATGGTCATCTAAAGCTAAATAAACATTATTATCCTCAACATCTTTCATTTTATTTCTCTTCCAGAGAATAAAAAATAGGATCGCTGGTTTCGCGGGTAATTAAATTAAGCCAAATTTTATTGCCCTGCTCATTAACGGTGGCTGTTTTTGTGGACAAAATTTTACTTAATTCTTGAGCGTTGATGTCACCTTCCGCTTGTAGTGAATTGAGCAGGCGAGTGAATGACTCAATTTTTGCGGCACGAAACAGGCGCTCTTTTAAATGGCGGTCGCACTCTTCAAATAACATATTGCGTGCCTGGCCGGTAGCGGCAGAGCTAATCAAAATATCGGGTTCGTAATCACTTAATGTTCTCTTCCCCTGAGTCAAATTTTCACTATTATCTGCGGGACTGGTATTGGATGAGGAGCTGGATAAGTGAAAACGCGAGGGAACAAGATGCTCGGGAAGCATGTTGAAATATCCTTTGATGCCAATGTGATGTTGTTTTAATTAAACCAGGCCGCGTTGACAATAGCATGGCGTAATTTTAAAATCAAAAAAAATGGAGCCAGTATATGAACAGTATATTTTATTCTGTTATTACCCTGCTATTGCTTACCTGCGGGGTACTTTTGTTGATGCGCAGTGCAAATAAAAACCGAGAAACAGAAAATGGGTACTCTGAAAATCAGCCGGAAATGCTGAGTAAAGAAGAGGGGGAGGATCATTTTTCGCTACTGATGAATTCGATTACCCCGGTATGGTATTGGCGCGTTAATCACGAATATATCGATTTTATCCATTCGACGATCAAACGGATGACAATGGTAGAGTTGAATGAGACGCCAGGTCTATTTGATGCACAGCGGCGTTGTAGCGATCTCAACTCTGCGGTGTATAAATATTACGACAATATTAAAAAGCGCTGTCTGAGCGGTGAGAAAGTCCCGCATGCCGATCTGGACGTGCTCAACTTACGCCAGTGTTTCAGGGAGTTCAGCCTGGAGGCTTATCCTGCGCTTGTCGCGCTGGTGTGGCCGGAATTTCAACGTCCAGAGATTAAAGCGGAAGAGGTGTGAGGGACTTGCTGGCCCGTATTACGTGCCGGGGAGGCTAACGCCGCTACCCGGCACGAAGTGACATACGGTTACTTGTCAGATGAGGCCTGCCACAGGTTCAGCTTTCCGTCCGCAACGTGCTTATCGATCTGCGTCAATTCTTCGGCACTGAACGTCAGGTTAGCCAACGCCTGAACGTTCTCCTCCAGTTGCTCCGGTCGGCTGGCGCCAATTAATACCGAAGTGACCCGGTTGTCTTTCAGCAACCAGCTTAAGGCCATTTGCGCCATCGACTGTCCGCGCTGTTGCGCCATCTCATTGAGCAAACGCAGGCTGGTAAGGTTTTCTTCCGTCAGCATGTTTTCCGTCAGCCCTCGGACTTTTTTCCCTTCACGCTGCATGCGGGAACCTTCCGGAATGCCGTTGAGGTATTTCCCCGTCAGCAGCCCCTGGGCCAGCGGCGTAAATGCGATACAGCCCATACCGTTGGATTCCAGCGTATCCAGCAGACCACTACTGTCTACCCAACGGTTAAGCAAGTTGTAGGAAGGCTGGTGGATTAGCAGCGGAATTTTCCATTCCCGCATCAGCTCGGCCATTTTCTGCGTACGGTCCGGGGAATAGGATGAGATGCCGACATACAGCGCTTTGCCGCTTTGCACCGCATGGGCCAGAGCCGAGGCGGTCTCTTCCATTGGCGTATTTTCGTCAACGCGGTGCGAATAAAAGATATCGACATAGTCGAGGCCCATGCGTTTCAGGCTCTGGTCGAGGCTGGCGAGCAGGTATTTACGCGAACCGCCAGAACCGTATGGGCCTGGCCACATGTCATAGCCTGCCTTGGTAGAAATGATCAGTTCATCACGATAGTGTGCAAAATCCTCGCGCAGTAAGCGGCCAAAATTTTCTTCTGCGCTGCCCGGAGGCGGCCCATAGTTATTGGCTAAATCAAAATGCGTGATGCCTAAATCAAATGCTTTACGCAGCAGGGCGCGCTGGGAATCCAGCGCCTGAACGTGCCCAAAACTGTGCCACAAACCTAGCGACAGCGCGGGTAAGCGTAAACCGCTGCGCCCACAGTAGCGATAGAGCATCTGCTCGTAACGTTCAGGATTGGCAAACCAGGCCATGAGATCTCCTTAGTGCAGGTGAATTTCGAAACAACGTTTCTATTCTAGCGGGTTCACGGCGAATATCCCGTTCACCAGGTCACACTGGGATGAAAAACTGGGCAAAAACAGACCACTGTGCTTTGCTTAAAAAAACATCAGCCAGGAGTCCTGCCATGTCGCGTCTAACTGCCAAAGACTTTCCGCAAGAACTGCTCGACTACTATGACTATTACGCTCATGGAAAAATAACGAAACGCGAATTTCTCAATCTTGCGGCGAAATATGCAGTCGGAGGTATGACGGCGCTGGCGTTATTCAACGTGTTGAAACCCAATTATGCTCTCGCAACGCAGGTGGAGTTCACCGATCCTGATATCCTGGCGGAATATATTACCTATCCATCACCCGAAGGGCATGGCGATGTGCGGGGATACCTGGTTAAACCCGCTAATGCGACGGGGAACGTTCCGGCGGTTGTGGTGGTGCATGAGAATCGCGGGCTGAATCCGTATATTGAGGATGTGGCGCGACGGGTGGCGAAAGCGGGGTATATTGCACTCGCGCCTGATGGATTAAGTTCGGTGGGGGGATATCCTGGCAATGATGATAAAGGCCGGGAGTTACAGCAGCAGGTTGACCCGGTAAAGCTGATGAACGATTTTTTTGCCGCCATTGAATATATGCAGCGTTTTGCCGGCGCGACGGGAAAAGTGGGGATCACTGGTTTTTGCTATGGCGGTGGTGTGTCGAACGCCGCAGCCGTCGCTTTCCCTGAACTGGCCTGCGCGGTGCCTTTCTATGGTCGACAGGTTCCTGCGGCTGATGTCCCCAAAATAAACGCGCCTTTATTACTACACTATGCGCAACTAGATACCCGAATTAATGAGGGATGGCCTGCTTATGAAGCGGCACTGAAGGCTAATAAGAAAGTCTATGAGGCATATATCTATCCCGGCGTTAATCATGGTTTTCATAATGATTCGACACCGCGTTATGATAAAGCAGCTGCTGATTTAGCCTGGGAGCGTACTCTTGCATGGTTTAACAAATATTTACGATAGAAAACAAAGGATTATTTAATGCTTCAGGTTAATCATCTGAATAATAATGCTAGCTAATTTCATTAGCATTCATGTTGATATAGTGTAAATAGATATTGAATGTACTTAAGAAAGTAAAAAAATAAAGAACGCATTATATCTTCTCTGTTGCCTGCCGATAACAAGGATAAGTATCGCCTGATGGCGAATTCCTCATCAACGGCAAGGAAATTATTATGCGTTTGCTGAAAAACTTCACTATTCGTATTGTCATGTTGGCAATACTGGGACTTTTTTGCCTGCTCTGGTCGGGCGTGGGTTTATTCAGTCTTCATTCTTTATCAAAAATATCTGAAGGCAATGATATTGACCGTCATCTCGTCCATCAGATGACGGTGCTCAGCCAGGGGAACGATCAGTACTTTCGTTTCGTCACGCGCTTGAGTCGCGCCATGGATGTCAAAATGAGCGGCGGAACGCCTGATTTTGCGCCAGCGCAGCAGTCCCTGGAGAACATGAGCAAAAAACTCCAGGAGATGAAAACGTTGTCTCCAGGACCAATGGATCCGGAAGTGGCCGCGGCGGTACTGACGAAGTGGCAGGCGCTGCTGGACAACGGCGTGATCCCGCAAATGCAACTGGCGCAGCAGGGCACGCTTACGGCCTTTGCGGAGCATGCCAGCACCGTTACGCCAGCGCTGAGCCGGGAGTTTGGCGCCAGTGCAGAACGCTTTAACACCACGGCAGGCGAGCGGCTTGATACCACGCGCGTCATGGTTGATGGTAAAACGTCTATCATCCGGACGCTAATCATTACCGCCGTGATCCTCGGTATTGCTCTCCTGTTTTTCACTGACCGTTACCTCGTCGCCATGATGGTGAAGCCGTTGGGACGTATCCGCCAGCAGTTCCAGCAGATTGCACAGGGCGACCTCAGCCATCCAATTGAAGATTTTGGTCGTAACTGCGTGGGCCAACTGGTGCCGTTACTATGCGCGATGCAGGACAGCCTGCGCGAAGCCGTCAGTACCATCCGTTCAGGTAGTGACAACATCTGGCGAGGTGCTACGGAAATTTCCACCGGCAACAACGATCTCTCCTCGCGAACTGAAGAACAGGCCGCTGCGCTGGAAGAGACCGCTGCCAGCATGGAGCAACTGACCGCCACGGTAAAACTGAACGCTGAAAACGCGCGTGAAGCCAGCCAGCTTGCCGACACGGCGACAGAAACGGCAGGTAAAGGGAGCACCCTGGTTTCAGAAGTGGTTGAGACGATGGATGGCATTGCCGCCAGCTCTAAACAGATCGCGGAAATTACCTCTGTTATTAATAGCATCGCTTTCCAGACCAACATTCTGGCGCTGAACGCGGCAGTTGAAGCCGCCAGAGCAGGCGAACAGGGACGTGGTTTTGCCGTCGTTGCCGGTGAAGTGCGTAACCTTGCCAGCCGCAGCGCCGGGGCGGCGAAAGAGATTGAGACGCTGATTGGCGAGTCGTCGCGTCGCGTCGATCAGGGCGCTCGTCTGGTTAAAGAGACGGGATTAACCATGGAGGCGATTCTGCGCGGCGCCACCGAAGTGACCGTCATCATGAAACAAATTGCCTCTGCCTCGGAAGAGCAGAACAAAGGCATCTCGCAGGTGAGCGTAGCGATCACCCAAATGGACAGCGTAACGCAACAGAACGCGGCGTTGGTAGAGCAGGTTTCCGCCGCGGCTGTGGCGCTGGAACGACAAACGGAAGAACTGCAACGCTCGGTGCAACAGTTCCGCCTCTCAGCGAATGATGTGCAGTACGCCGCCGCTAATACCGCTTCCCCTTCAGCAGACAGCAAAACGTCTGCGGCAGCTAAAACGGATGAATGGGTGTCCTTTTAAGCTGACATAAAAAGTTCGTGATACCTCTGGTCTTTGCTTAAAAAATCGCTATATAATTTATTATATAGCGATTGGAGGTTATGCATGGACAACCATTTTGGAAAAGGCCTGATGGCCGGATTAAACGCGTCAAGCGCGGATAGCGCGCGCTCGGTAGCCAATTTTTGTGCTGATTATAAACGCGGCTTTGTACTGGGATTTTCTCATCGAATGTTTGAAAAAACGGGCGATCGACAGCTCAGCGCCTGGGAGGCGGGGATCCTCACGCGCCGCTATGGGCTGGATAAAGAGATGGTTATGGATTTCTTTAAAGAGAACCAGTCCAGTACAACAATTCGTTTTTTCATGGCTGGCTATCGTCTCGAAGCTTGATCCGAAAGGGGTATTATCTTGCTTTAATTAATTACACTATTGACCTACGCCTTCGTTTTGTTGCTCCGCCGAAGTATTATAATGCACATAACCATATAAAAAGTGTGGTAATGGCGCGCCGATCGCAATATGCAACATGCGAATGGTGCAAAATAAAAGCCAGGTCTTCGCAACGGAATAACTATAAAATGACTGGAGATAACTCTCTCATCAATTCGAACGGCATTAATCGCCGTGATTTCATGAAGCTTTGTGCAGCACTGGCCGCTACCATGGGGCTCAGTAGCAAAGCCGCCGCAGAAATGGCCGAATCAGTTTCTCGTCCTCAGCGCCCACCGGTTATCTGGATTGGGGCTCAGGAGTGTACGGGTTGTACTGAATCGCTACTTCGCGCGACACACCCTACAGTGGAAAACCTCGTTCTGGAGACCATCTCTCTGGAATACCATGAGGTGCTCTCCGCCGCCTTCGGCCATCAGGTTGAAGAGAATAAACATAACGCTCTGGAGAAGTACAAAGGGCAATATGTTTTGGTTGTAGATGGTTCTATCCCACTGAAAGACAATGGTATTTACTGCATGGTTGCCGGTGAGCCGATCGTGGATCACATTCGTCGGGCCGCAGAAGGCGCAGCCGCTATCATTGCTATCGGCTCTTGCGCCGCATGGGGTGGTGTTGCTGCTGCTGGCGTTAACCCAACGGGTGCCGTCGGCTTGCAGGAAGTTCTGCCAGGCAAAACCATCATCAACATCCCCGGCTGTCCGCCGAACCCGCACAACTTCCTCGCCACGGTCGCGCATATCATCACCTACGGTAAGCCGCCGAAACTGGATACCAAAAACCGTCCGACATTCGCCTATGGCCGTTTGATTCACGAACACTGCGAGCGTCGCCCGCACTTTGACGCAGGCCGTTTTGCGAAAGAGTTTGGCGATGAAGGTCACCGTGAAGGTTGGTGCCTCTACCATCTCGGCTGTAAAGGACCAGAAACCTACGGCAACTGCTCAACGCTGCAATTCTGCGATGTTGGAGGCGTATGGCCGGTGGCTATCGGTCACCCTTGCTATGGCTGTAACGAAGAAGGTATCGGTTTCCATAAAGGTATTCACCAGCTTGCTCATGTGGAAAACCAAACGCCGCGTTCCGAAAAACCTGACGTCAATATGAAAGAAGGCGGCAATGTTTCTGCCGGAGCGATTGGGTTGCTTGGTGGCGTAGTAGGACTGGTTGCCGGCGTCAGCGTGATGGCGGTTCGTGAACTGGGTCGTCAGCAGAAGAAAGATAACGCTGACTCACGGGGAGAATAACCGTGAACAGACGTAACTTTATTAAAGCAGCCTCCAGCGGGGCATTGCTGTTGGGCGCTGCGCCGTCCATCAGCCATGCGGCTGCAGAAAACCGTCCGCCGATCCCAGGTTCTTTAGGGATGCTCTATGACTCAACGCTGTGTGTAGGCTGCCAGGCTTGTGTCACCAAGTGTCAGGATATCAACTTCCCTGCGCGTAATCCGGAAGGCGAGCAGACCTGGTCAAACAACGACAAACTGTCGCCGTATACCAATAACATCATTCAGGTGTGGCGTAGCGGAACAGGCGTTAACAAAGACCAGGAAGAAAATGGCTACGCATACATTAAGAAACAGTGCATGCACTGTGTCGATCCGAACTGCGTCTCCGTTTGCCCAGTCTCTGCGCTGAAGAAAGATCCAAAAACCGGCATCGTCCACTATGACAAAGATGTCTGCACAGGCTGTCGTTACTGCATGGTCGCCTGCCCATACAACGTGCCTAAGTACGACTACAACAACCCGTTTGGTGCGCTTCACAAGTGTGAACTGTGTAACCAGAAAGGGGTTGAGCGTCTGGACAAAGGCGGTTTACCGGGTTGTGTTGAAGTATGCCCTGCCGGTGCGGTGATTTTTGGTACGCGTGAAGAGCTGATGGCTGAGGCGAAAAAACGTCTCGCCCTGAAGCCGGGCAGCGAATACCACTATCCGCGTCAGACGGTGAAAGCAGGTGATACCTATCTGCATACGGTACCGAAGTATTACCCCCATTTGTACGGCGAGAAAGAGGGGGGTGGTACTCAGGTAATGGTTCTGACAGGTGTTCCTTACGAGGATTTGGATCTGCCTAAACTGGATGATCTTTCAACCGGTGCGCGTTCCGAACATGTTCAACATTCCCTGTACAAGGGCATGATATTACCCCTGGCTGCGCTGGCGGGCTTAACCGTGCTGGTTCGTCGTAATACGAAAAACGACCATCACGATGGAGGAGACGATCATGAGTCATGATCCTAAACCGCTGGGCGGAAAAATAATCAGCAAACCGGTCATTATTTTTGGGCCGCTTATCGTCCTGTGTATGCTCCTGATCGTGAAACGTCTGGTCTTCGGATTGGGCTCAGTCTCCGATCTGAACGGTGGTTTCCCATGGGGTGTATGGATCGCGTTTGACCTGTTGATTGGTACCGGCTTCGCGTGCGGCGGTTGGGCGCTGGCATGGGCGGTGTATGTTTTCAACAGAGGACAATACCATCCGCTGGTACGTCCGGCGCTGCTGGCGAGCTTGTTTGGCTACTCGCTGGGTGGTCTGTCGATCACCATTGACGTTGGTCGTTACTGGAACCTGCCGTATTTCTACATTCCGGGCCACTTCAACGTGAACTCGGTACTGTTCGAAACGGCGGTCTGTATGACCATCTATATCGGCATCATGGCGCTGGAATTTGCTCCGGCTCTGTTTGAACGTCTGGGATGGAAAGTTTCTCTCAAGCGTTTGAATAAAGTGATGTTCTTTATTATTGCCCTCGGCGCGCTGCTGCCAACCATGCACCAGTCTTCAATGGGTTCATTGATGATTTCTGCGGGTTATAAGGTGCATCCGCTCTGGCAAGCTTATGAAATGTTGCCGCTTTTCTCCGTATTAACCGCTTTTATTATGGGCTTCTCGATCGTCATCTTTGAAGGCTCGTTGGTACAAGCCGGTCTGAAAGGTAACGGTCCGGACGAGAAAAGTTTGTTCATCAAGCTGACGAATACCATCAGCGTGCTGCTGGCGATTTTCGTGGTACTGCGCTTTGGCGAACTGATCTATCGCGACAAGCTGTCCTATGCGTTCTCAGGCGATCTTTACTCCCTGATGTTCTGGCTTGAAGTCGTGCTGATGGTCTTCCCGCTGGTGGTGCTGCGCGTCACTAAGTTGCGTAATGACTCGCGCATGCTGTATCTGTCTGCGCTGAGCGCATTGCTGGGTTGTGCAACATGGCGTCTGTCCTATTCGCTGGTGGCGTTCAATCCTGGTGGTGGCTACCACTACTTCCCGACCTGGGAAGAACTGTTGATTTCTATTGGTTTTGTGGCTATTGAGATTTGTGCATACATCGTACTCATTCGTCTACTGCCGATACTTCCTCCTTTAAAACAAAACGATCAAAATCGTCATGAGGCGAGCAAAGCATGAGCCAGAGAATTACTATTGATCCGGTAACCCGTATTGAGGGTCATTTACGCATCGACTGCGAAATCGATAATGGCGTGGTATCTAAAGCATGGGCTTCCGGTACCATGTGGCGCGGCATGGAAGAGATCGTGAAAAACCGCGATCCGCGCGATGCCTGGATGATTGTGCAGCGTATCTGTGGCGTTTGTACGACCACTCACGCTATCTCTTCCGTTCGTGCAGCAGAAAGCGCGCTGAATATTGATGTTCCGGTAAACGCACAGTATATCCGTAACATCATTCTCGCTGCGCACACCACGCATGACCACATTGTTCACTTCTATCAGCTGTCTGCGCTGGACTGGGTGGATATCACCTCTGCCCTGAAAGCTGACCCTGCGAAAGCGTCTGCCATGCTGAACGGCGTGTCCTCCTGGCACCTGAACAGCGCAGAAGAGTTCACCAAGGTTCAGAACAAGATCAAAGATCTTGTCGCCAGCGGTCAGTTAGGCATTTTTGCCAACGGTTGCTGGGGTCATCCGGCAATGCAGCTGCCGCCGGAAGTAAACCTGATTGCGGTCGCTCACTACCTGCAGGCGCTGGAATGCCAGCGAGATGCCAACCGCGTTGTGGCGCTGTTGGGCGGTAAAACGCCGCACATCCAGAACCTGGCGGTAGGGGGGGTTGCTAACCCAATTAACCTCGACGGCCTCGGCGTGCTGAACCTTGAGCGCCTGATGTACATCAAGTCCTTCATCGATAAGCTGAGCGACTTCGTTGAGCAGGTTTACAAGGTAGATACCGCGGTTATTGCGGCGTTCTATCCTGAGTGGCTGGAACGTGGTCAGGGTGCGGTTAACTATCTGAGCGCGCCGGAATTCCCGACTGACGGTAAAAACGGCAGCTTCCTGTTCCCTGGCGGTTATATCACCGATGCCGATCTGTCGACCTATCGTCCGATCACCTCTCATTCCGATGAATACCTGATCAAAGGGATTCAGGAAAGCGCGAAACACGCGTGGTACAAAGACGAAGCGCCGCAGGCTCCGTGGGAAGGCACAACGGTTCCTGATTACACCGGTTGGTCAGATGACGGCAAATATTCCTGGGTTAAAGCGCCGACCTTCTACGGTAAAACGGTTGAAGTGGGGCCGCTGGCCAACATGCTGTGTAAACTGGCGGCTAAACGCGAGTCTACCCATGCCAAGCTGAATGAAATCATCGCGATTTACACCAAGCTGACCGGTAAAACTATCGAAGTGTCACAGCTGCACTCTACGCTGGGCCGTATTATTGGCCGTACCGTTCACTGCTGTGAACTGCAGAACGTTCTGCAGGATCAGTACAACGCGCTGATTGTGAACATCGGTAAAGGCGACCACACCACCTTCGTGAAACCGGATATTCCGGCAACGGGCGAATTCAAAGGTGTTGGTTTCCTCGAAGCACCGCGCGGTATGCTGTCTCACTGGATGGTGATTAAAGACGGTATTATCAGCAACTACCAGGCGGTTGTTCCGTCAACCTGGAACTCTGGCCCACGTAACTTTAATGATGAAGTGGGACCGTATGAGCGCTCGCTGGTAGGTACGCCGATTGCCGATCCAAACAAACCGCTGGAAGTGGTTCGTACCATTCACTCCTTCGACCCTTGTATGTCATGTGCGGTGCATGTGGTGGACGTTGACGGGAACGAAGTGGTCTCAGTTAAGGTTCTGTAATGCGGATATTAGTCTTAGGGGTCGGCAATATTTTGCTGACCGACGAAGCCATCGGGGTGCGTATCGTTGAGGCATTAGAGCAGCGGTACATCCTGCCAGACTTTGTTGATGTTCTGGACGGTGGTACGGCTGGGATGGAGCTTCTCGGCGATATGGCGAACAGAGATCATCTGATCATTGCTGACGCCATTGTGTCGAAGAAAAGCACGCCAGGAACGATGATGGTCCTGCGGGATGAAGAGATCCCGGCGCTGTTTACCAACAAAATCTCACCGCACCAGCTTGGCCTGGCCGACGTATTGTCGGCCCTGCGTTTTACCGGCGAGTTTCCGAAAAAGCTGACCTTAGTCGGCGTTATTCCGGAATCGCTGGAACCGCATATCGGGCTAACGCCAACGGTTGAAGCGATGATCGAACCTGCGCTTGAGCAGGTTCTTGCCGCGCTTCGCGAATCAGGCGTTGAAGCGATCCCTCGGGAGGCGGCTCATGTCTGAGGAGTTTGTCGGTTTTCAGACGGCCCCGAAGATGCAGATTCAGGCAGCGTTTGAAGAGGTTGCCCGGCGTTCAATGCACGATCTCTCTTTCCTGCATCCGAACATGCCGGTATATGTCTCTGATTTTACGCTGTTTGAAGGACAGTGGACGGGGTGTGTTATCACGCCCTGGATGCTGAGCGCACTGATTTTCCCCGGACCGGACCAGATCTGGCCGGTGCGTAAAGTCAGCGAAAAAGTCGGGTTGCGTCTGCCGTATGGCGAGATGACCTTTACCGTGGGTGAACTGGACGGCGTATCGCAATATTTCTCCTGCTCACTGATGTCGCCGCTTTCGCACAGTATGTCGGCGCAAGAAGGCGTCCGTCTGACTGACGATTGCGCGCGCATGCTGTTATCGCTGCCGGTGAGCGATCCGAATGCGCCGCAGCTAAATCGCCGCGCGCTGCTGCTGGGTCGTCGGAACTGCGAAAATGCATGAGCTGTCCCTTTGTCAGAGCGCGGTTGAGATTGTTCAACAGCAGGCAGAGCAGCACGGTGTCAAACGTGTAACCGGCGTTTGGCTGGAAATCGGGGCGCTCTCCTGCATTGAAGAGAGCGCCGTTCGGTTTAGTTTCGACATCGTCTGTCAGGGAACGCTGGCCCAGGGGTGTGAACTGCATATTGATTACAAACCAGCCCAGGCGTGGTGCTGGGATTGCAGTCAGGTTGTGGAAATCACCCAGCATGACGCGCAGTGTCCACAATGTCAGGGCGATCGTCTGCGGGTTGATGCTGGCGATTCACTGAAAGTGAAAAGTATTGAAGTCGAATAACCCATAGTTGCTATGGGGCGGAGTCAGATATGTGTATTGGAGTCCCTGGTCAGGTTCTGGCCGTTGGTGAAGATATTCACCAGCTTGCGCAGGTTGAAGTGTGCGGCATCAAACGTGATGTCAATATTGCCCTGATTTGTGAAGGTGATACGGCTGAGCTTGTCGGGCAATGGGTGCTGGTGCACGTAGGGTTCGCCATGAGCATCATTGATGAAGATGAAGCTAAAGCCACGTTAGACGCACTTCGCCGCATGGAGTACGACGTCACCAGCGCGTGATTTTATGCCGGATGGCGCAGCGCTTATCAGGCCCGCGCCTTATATGTAGGCCGGATAAGGCGTTAGCGCCGCCATCCGGCATCTTACGTTAACCTTGGCGCTTATCTTCGGTATTGGTATCGAAGTCGCTGGCGTCATGGCGTTCATGAAGTTGCTCGTTCAGCGGTCCATTAGTGCGGTTTACAATACGACCACGCTTAACCGCCGGGCGCGCTGCAATCTCTTTTGCCCAGCGCTGCACGTGCTTGTAACTTCCTGCGTCGAGGAACTCTGCCGCGTCGTACACGTTGCCCAGCACCACATTGCCAAACCACGGCCAGACCGCCATATCGGCAATGGTGTATTCATCTCCGGCCACAAACTGATGCTGTGCTAGCTGCTTATCCAGCACGTCGAGTAAGCGCTTGGCTTCCATCGTGAAGCGGTTGATCGCGTACTCGATTTTTACCGGCGCATAGTTATAGAAGTGGCCAAAACCACCGCCGAGGAACGGCGCCGCGCCTTGTAGCCAGAACAGCCAGTTCAGCGTTTCGGTACGTTTTGCCAAATCTTGCGGCAGGAAATAACCATATTTTTCCGCCAGATAGAGCAGAATTGCGCCAGATTCGAATACGCGAACCGGTGGGTTTTGCGAGTGGTCGCGCAGCGCCGGGATCTTCGAGTTCGGATTCACTTCAACAAAGCCGCTGGAAAACTGATCGCCATCGCCGATGCGGATAATCCAGGCATCGTATTCTGCGCCTTTCACGCCCTGCGCCAGCAGCTCCTCCAGCATAATCGTCACTTTCTGCCCGTTTGGCGTACCCAGCGAATAGAGCTGCAGCGGATGCTTGCCAACCGGCAGCGTTTTTTCGTGGGTGGCACCGGAAACAGGACGGTTGATATTGGCGAAAGCGCCGCCGTTCGATTTTTCCCACGTCCAGACTTTCGCGGGCTGATAGGTATTGTCTGACATATTGACCTGCCTTCTGAGTGGTTGTGTTGATGCAGTGTAGCAGTTAGGTAGAACTCAATTTAACAGATTGGGACTTTATGTCGCTTTGTGCTGAAAGGGGAAGATAAATCTAACCCGTTCATTGTACCCGGTCCGTACTCCATGAAGAGGAAATCAATGTTGGACGGAAATTGCTACCGTATTCACCATCAAAAATTGGCGGTGAATAAGCAGTAATAATGAAAAATGGTGTTCCAGGAGTAAGCGGTTATCAGGGCCCGGCGGGTGGGTGGGGCGCGGTAAAAGCCGTCACTGCTTCGGTGTTTTCGCAAAAGGCTGTCGCCCGTGACATTATCGCGATGTTCAAAATGAACCAGGTGAAAGGGTTCGATTGTCCGGGCTGTGCGTGGCCGGACCCAGGGCACCGTGCGCCAATGGAGTTGTGCGAAAACGGCGTTAAGGCGGTCTCCTGGGAGACAACCAGCAAGAAAGCGTCACCGGAATTTTTCAGCCGTCATCCGGTTTCTACACTCTGGCACTACAGCGATTATGAACTGGAAAATATCGGTCGTTTGACGCATCCAATGAAATACGATGCCTCAACAGACACCTGGCAGTCGGTGGATTGGGATATCGCCTTCCAGGAGATCGGCGAGCGTCTGCGCAGCTATGATTCAGCACAACAGGTTGAGTTTTACACCTCCGGCAGAACATCAAATGAAGCGGCGTTCTTGTATCAGCTGTTTGCCCGCGAATATGGCAGCAGCAACTTCCCTGATTGCTCAAACATGTGCCACGGACCGACCAGCGCAGGGCTAACTCCTGCCATTGGCCTTGGGAAAGGGACCGTTGAACTGGAGGATTTTGACCACTGCGATTTGGTGATTTGTATCGGGCATAACCCCGGCACTAACCATCCACGCATGCTGACCACCTTACGCGACGTTGCCAGGCGTGGCGCTAAAATTATCTCCATCAATCCCCTGGCCGAGCGGGGACTTGAGCGCTTTAGCTTCCCGCAAAGCCCGAAAGAGATGTTCACCGGTCAGGCAACGGAGCTAAGCAACGACTACTACCAGGTAAAAATGGGCGGTGACGCTTCGCTGCTCAAAGGCATCATGAAAGCGCTGATCGAAATGGACGAAGCGCGGATCTTACTGGATCAGCAGCCGACGCTCGATCATGCGTTTATCGAAGAGCATACCGCGGGATATGCAGCGCTGTATGACGACTTACGTCAGCATAACTGGGCGGAGCTGGAGCAGGACTCGGGTCTGACGCGTAGCCAGATGGAAGACCTGGCGCACAGCTACAGTAAATCCAGTGCCACTATCGTTTGTTATGGACTGGGCATCACCCAGCATAAAAACGGCACTGAGAACGTCCAGCAACTGGTAAACCTGCTGCTGCTGAAAGGCAATATGGGTAAGCCGGGCGCGGGGATCTGCCCGTTGCGCGGTCACTCTAACGTGCAGGGCGATCGTTCCGTGGGGATCAACGAAGCGGCGTCCGAAGATTTCCTGCAACGCCTTGAGACGCATTTTTCTATCCGCGTTCCGCGCAAACATGGCCGCTCCAGCGTGGAAAGTATTCGCGCCATCGAGCGGGGAGACGCAAAAGCGCTTATCTGCATGGGCGGCAATTTGGCGGTGGCGATGCCGCAGCCGCAGCGTACCTTTGCGGCGATGAAACATCTGGATCTGCAGGTCCATGTGGCGACCAAGCTGAACAGATCGCATTTGCTGCTGGCCAAACATAACTACCTGCTGCCTGCATTAGGGCGAACGGAGCGCGATATGCAGGCGACGGGGATTCAGTCAGTCACCGTCGAAGATTCGATGTCGATGGTCCACGCTTCCTGCGGCGCGCTGAAACCGGCTTCCCGCTGGTTAAAATCGGAGCCCGCGATTGTGGCAGGCATGGCGCGCGCCACGCTGCCGCTTTCGCCGGTAAACTGGGAAGCGTTAACCGGAGATTACACGTTGATCCGTGACGCCATTGAAACCGTGATCCCCGCATTCCACAACTACAACGCACGTATTGCCGAGCCGGGAGGATTTCGAATGGATACGCCCGCTTCGCGCCGTGAATGGCGAACGGCGAATGGTAAAGCCAACTTTATCGTCAGCTATCAGCGGGCGGTTGAGCGGGAAAATCAGCCTGCCGATGCATTGGTTCTGGCGACGCTGCGTAGTCACGATCAGTACAACACCACTATTTATGGTATGAACGACCGCTATCGTGGCATTGCCGGTCGTCGGGATGTGGTGTTTTTAAGCGCCGAAGAGGCGGCGAGCCGTGGCCTGGACCAGGGCGATGTGGTCAATATTCAGGCGCTGGACGACAACGGCCAGCCCTGCGCGGATCGCATCATGTACGGCTTAACAGTAGTGATTTACAACATGGCGGCGGGCTCAATAGGCGCTTATCTGCCTGAAGCGAATGTCCTGCTTTCGCTGGAAGCGGTAGACACACAAAGTTTGACTCCGGCGTATAAAAGCGTACCGGTCACCCTGACAAAAGCGTAGTTCCTGCTGTGAATTTTTCGCCTCTGAGCGCCAGTCGCTGCGTTGAGGTGTATGATGATATCGACCTCTGTCCGGTTAGTGTCGCAGAGCAGGTAATCAGAGCGAAAAATTCACGCCAACCTGCTCAGGCTGTATTGTTTTGAGGTAAGGTGCATGAGCAAAGGAACGACCAGTCAGGATGCCCCATTCGGGACATTATTGGGCTACGCCCCAGGCGGCGTAGCAATCTACTCTTCAGATTACAGCTCCCTCGACCCACGGGACTACGACGATGATGCGGCATTTCGCAGCTATATCGACGATGAATACATGGGCCACAAATGGCAGTGCGTAGAGTTCGCACGCCGTTTTCTCTTCCTTAACTATGGCGTGGTCTTCACCGATGTGGGCATGGCCTGGGAGATCTTCTCCTTACGCTTCCTGCGCGAAGTGGTGAATGACAATATCCTGCCGTTACAGGCATTTCCGAATGGTTCGCCCCGCGCGCCGGTAGCAGGCGCTCTGCTTATCTGGCAAAAAGGCGGTGAATTTAAAGATACCGGGCATGTGGCGGTCGTCACCCAGTTGCTGCAAAACAAAATTCGTATTGCCGAACAGAACGTGCTCCATACGCCGCTTCCTCCCGGACAGCAGTGGACCCGCGAACTGGAGATGGTGGTTGAAAACGGGTGTTACACCCTGCGTGATACCTTTGACGACACCACCATTCTTGGTTGGATGATCCAGACCGATGATACCCGAGACAGTTTGCCGCAGCCGGAGATCGCCAATGACTCGCTGAAAATTGGCGGCGCCCGACTGGAAGATAACGGGCAGTTTGACGGTAAATGGCTGGATGAGCAGGATCCGCTGCAAAAAGCCTACGTGCTGGCGAACGGCCACGTTATTAATCAGGATCCGCATCAGTACTTCACTATTACCGAGAGTGCCGAACAAGAACTGATCAAAGCCACCAACGAACTGCACCTGATGTATCTGCACGCGACCGACAAGGTGCTGAAAGACGATAACCTGCTGGCGCTGTTTGACATCCCGAAAATCCTTTGGCCGCGCCTGCGCCTTTCCTGGCAGCGTCGTCGGCATCATATGATTACGGGGCGTATGGATTTCTGTATGGATGAACGCGGACTGAAGGTGTATGAGTACAACGCCGATTCCGCATCGTGCCATACTGAAGCCGGTTTGATCCTCGAAAGATGGGCCGAGCGAGGCTACACAGGGCAGGGACACAACCCGGCAGAAGGATTGATCAACGAACTGGCGGGGGCCTGGAAGCACAGCCGCGCGCGACCTTTTGTCCACATCATGCAGGATAAGGATATCGAGGAAAACTATCACGCGCAGTTTATGCAGCAGGCGCTGCGTCAGGCCGGGTTTGACAGCAAAATTCTGCGTGGCCTCGATGAGCTACGTTGGGATGACGCCGGTCAGTTGATTGACGGTGACGGTCGCCTGGTGAACTGCGTCTGGAAAACCTGGGCATGGGAAACCGCGATTGAGCAGGTGCGAGAGGTCAGCGAAACGGAGTACGCCGCGGTGCCAATTCGTACCGGGCATACGAATCAGGAAGTGCGTTTAATCGACGTGCTGTTGCGCCCGGAAGTGTTGGTCTTCGAACCTCTGTGGACGGTGATCCCTGGCAACAAAGCGATTCTGCCTATTCTGTGGCAACTGTTCCCACATCACCGCTATCTGCTTGATACAGATTTCACTGTTAATGAAGAGCTGGCGAAAACCGGTTATGCGGTGAAACCTATTGCAGGACGTTGTGGCAGCAACATCGATCTGGTGAGCCACCAGGAAGAGCTCCTGGATAAAACCAGCGGTAAGTTTGCCGAGCAGAAGAACATTTATCAGCAGCTTTGGTGTCTGCCAAAAGTTGCCGGTAAATATATTCAGGTTTGTACCTTCACCGTAGGCGGTAACTACGGCGGTACCTGCCTGCGCGGCGACGAGTCGCTGGTAATTAAAAAAGAGAGCGATATTGAACCGCTGATTGTGGTGAAGGAAGAGTAATCTTTTTGCGTATTCTCAATTAAATTGTAAAAAGCCGGAGTATATCTCCGGCTTTTATTATTTATAGTTAAATTGGCTGTAATTATAAATTAATAATCAATATTGTTTATGCATATGGCTGTAAATATATTTTGCAATTATGTGTTTTAATTTAAAGGTATTTATTTGATGAATGTATTTAAGGTTAATTAATTCCTGTCGCTTGTATTAGATAAATGATTTCTTGATTTTATTTTTAAATAAGTAATGCTAATGTATTATTTGGTGTATTAGTGATATTGATCATGTTTTCTCTCCGGGAATATATCGGATTACGTCGGCATACTAATTATAATCATTAATTGTCATTAACATTCATTGTTGACGGCTCACAGAAATGACGTTGTAAGAAACACGTTGAGCGATTGGAAAATGCTCCGTTAGGAAACGCAAAATATCGGCTGGAATCGCCGGTCTGAGAGGGACGTATGGGTGACAGTTTTCAGAATGAAGTGCCGACGGCACGCGTTAATATCAAGTTAGATTTACATACCGGAGGCGTTCAAAAAAAGGTTGAATTGCCGTTAAAACTTTTGACCGTAGGTGATTTCAGTAATGGTAGAGAACAACGACCACTATCTGAACGTGAAAAGGTTGATATTAATAAGAATAATTTCAATGATGTGTTAGCTAAGTTCTCACCAGTGGTTAATCTGAGTGTTAAAAATACGTTGGCTGGTGATGACAGAAAGGACGATATTAACCTTACCTTTAAAAATATCCGCGATTTTGAACCCGAGCAGGTCGCACGAAATATCCCCCAATTACGCGTTCTGTTGGCTATGCGTAACCTACTTCGTGACCTGAAATCAAACTTACTTGATAACGCTGCTTTTCGTCGCGAGCTGGAAATTATCCTTAAAGATCCAGCCCTGAGTCAGGAACTGCGTGATGAACTGGCAACCATGATGCCAGAAGAGATTTAACGCTATACAGGGTTTCCTCCGCTCAATTGGCAGGAATAGTAAAGGATCATAAAAGGAATATGTTGATGTCTGTTCAGGAACATACCTCTTCAGTCGCGACCACCACGACCAGTGAACGCAGCGTTTATCAATCCCTCTTTGACAAAATTAATCTTTCCCCGGTTTCGACATTAAAAAATGTTGATGCATGGCAGAGCGATGAAGCGCTTTCTGACGCCGCTCCCGCTGAACGCGTGACTGCTGCTATTCAGGTTCTGGTTTCATGTCTGGCGGATGCTGCGCAGCCCGTAGAGCGCCTGGATAAAACGCTGCTCGATGAGCAAATTGCTCGTCTTGATAAGCAGATTAGCGATCAGGTCAATGAAGTTATGCACCATGCTGAATTTCAGAAGCAAGAATCGCTCTGGCGTGGTTTGCATTCGATGATCACCGGCATTGATTTTCGCCGAAATGTCCGTGTAGAAATGATGGATATCAGCAAGGATGCGCTGCGTGATGACTTTGACGATGCGCCGGAGCTTATCCAGAGCGGGTTATACCGCCATGTTTATATTGAAGAATACGATCAGCCTGGCGGCGAACCCATTGCGGCAATGATTTCAGCGTACGAATTTGATAACAGTCCGCAGGATATTGCACTGCTGCGCAATATTTCTGGCGTGTCGGCGGCCTGTCATATGCCGTTCATTGGTTCCGTTGGGCCGAAATTCTTCTTGAAAGAAAATATGGAAGAAGTCGCAGCTATAAAAGATATCAATGATTATTTCGAACGTGCTGAATACATCAAGTGGAAAGCATTTCGTGATAGCGACGATTCACGCTATATCGGGCTAACTATGCCGCGTGTCCTGGGTCGTTTACCGTATGGCCCTGATACCGTGCCGGTACGCAGTTTTAACTATGTTGAAGAAGTTAAGGGTCCGGATCACGAAAAGTATCTATGGACCAGCGCCTCTTTCTCTTTCGCTGTGAATATGGTGAAAAGTTTTATCAAGAATGGCTGGTGCGTCCAGATCCGTGGGCCACAGGCAGGCGGCGCGGTGAAAGATTTGCCTATCCATTTGTACGATCTGGGTACCGGTAATCAGGTGAAGATCCCGTCTGAGGTGATGATTCCGGAAACCCGGGAGTTTGAATTTGCCAACCTCGGTTTTATTCCGCTTTCTTATTATAAGAATCGTGATTACGCCTGTTTCTTCTCTGCTAACTCGGCTCAAAAACCTGCTCAGTTTGATACTCCGGAAGCGACGGCTAACAGTCGGATTAACTCTCGTTTGCCGTATATCTTCTTGCTTTCTCGTATCGCTCATTACCTGAAAATACTGCAGCGAGAAAATATTGGAACGACCAAAGATCGCCGCCTGCTTGAGCTTGAACTTAATAACTGGCTGCGCAGTCTGGTAACCGAAATGACCGATCCTGGCGATGACTTGCAGGCATCACACCCGCTGCGTGATGGGCGTGTCGTGGTGGAGGATATTGAGGATAACCCAGGTTTCTTCCGTGTGCGCCTGTATGCCATTCCGCATTTCCAGGTTGAAGGTATGGACGTCAGCTTGTCGTTAGTTTCACAAATGCCTAAGTCGAAATCTTAACGACGCAGCGCACAGGAGGTGCGATGAAGATCTATCGTCCGTTATGGAGCGAGGGGGCCTTTCTGGCTCCCCAGCAGTTTCAGCAACAGACACGTTGGGATGCCTATGTAGCTGACGTTGTTGCTCACATGTCGCTTTCATCACCGTGGGGCGTCATCAGCGCGGAGTTTGATGAAAGTGCGCTAACGGTTTCCCGTTTGAATCCCGTTAATCTGGTTGTGCGCTTTCCTGACGGTACGTTAGTGGATACAGGTATTTCAGATAACCTGCCTCCGGCGTGTGATTTATCGCATCTTACTGGTTACAGCAGCGTTGATATCGTCCTCGCGTTGCCGCTGCTTTCGGCTAATGGCGGCAATCTTTCATCAGGCAACGGCGTTAGCCGTCCGTGTCGCTGGCAGCAGGAGTGGCTGCCAGTACAGGATCTCGCAGGTCAGGAACGGACTGATATGGCAGTGCTGCGGCATGCTATCACCCTCCGCTATGCCCATGACGATAACAGCGCTTACCTGACTTGCCCGGTAGCTTGCCTTATTCGTAATGCTCAGGGGCAATGGGAGCTGGGACGCGATTTTTTACCCCCATCGCTTTCACTCTCTGCCAGCCCCTCATTAATCAATTCGCTCAGTGATTTGGTGCATCGTATCCAGGCTCGTTGTCGACGCCTGATGGCCTTGCGCCGCGAAAGTAACGAACGAATGGCGGATTTTGCGGTAGCAGATGTTTCGTTGTTTTGGTTGCTGAATGCGCTTAATAGCTCAGAGCCCGTTCTGAAAGAAATGCTGCAAAACCCAGGCCGTCATCCCGAACTTTTGTGGCGTGAGCTCGCGCGGTTAGCGGGCAGTCTGCTGACCTTTTCATTAGAAAATGATGTCAGCGTTGTGCCTCCATACCAGCACGCCAATCTGCAGCAGGTATTCCCACCCCTGTTTGCACTCCTGGTGGAACTGCTGGAGGCCAGCCTGCCATCTCGCGTTGTCGCTATTGAACTGACGCAGGAGAGACAGTTCTGGTATGGCGCATTGTCGGATGCTCGACTGCGTGAAGGCGCTGATTTTTACCTTTCCGTTCGTTCGGATCTTCCTGCGCATGTCCTCCTAACGCAATTTCCACAGCTCTGTAAAGCAGGGAGCCGGGCAGATGTATCTGATGTCGTCAATGTGGCACTTAGCGGTATTCCATTAAAACCGCTGACGCATGTACCTGCAGCCATCCCGTTACGACTGGAAAATCAATACTTTGCTCTTGAGATTAATCATCCAGCAGCCCAGGCCATGCTGGACGCCGGTAATTGCGCTTTCTATGTGCCGGGAACACTGGGAGAGATTCAACTTGAGTTATTCGCTGTATTAAGGGATTGAAATGTATAAGGATATTGATCAGGTATTCTGGCCAACCTGGCTTGCTGTCAGCCAGTTACGCGGCGGATCGGAAGTCGACGATGGGGCGGCTTTCTATCGCCGGGCCTGCCAATGGGTTGATTCTGCGCGTGAGACATTGCGTGACATGGGGTACAGCGAACACAGCGTTGAACACATGCTCTACACGCAATGTGCGTTACTGGATGAAAGCGTGTTGAACCGCAACCGGCAGGATAGCGGTTATATTACCTGGCTTGCGACACCTTTACAGGCCCGCTTTTTCAACACCACCAATGCCGGGGAAGAACTCTGGGAGCGCATCCGTACCGTTCTGCGCGAGCCCGTTCCTGATACCGCCGTATTAACCTGCTTTTATCGCGCAATCACGCTCGGTTTTGTGGGGCGCTATCGCGAGCAAGGTGACGAACGTCGTGAAGATGTTCTTGAAGCGCTGGCGACTCAGGCGATGCCTTTTAAATTAAAGCACGATGCGCCGGTAATTATGCGGGCTTCCGGCTTTTCTGGCGGTAAGCGCCGCTGGTGGCTGGCATGGATTGTCGGCGCGGTGGCGCTGGGTGCTTTGTGGTTAACATTTTCTCATGTCTTACAAGGGCAGATTGCTCAGCTTATTGGGCAGGGTTAAGACATGGCTCAGTTGCGAGGGATCGTTAACTATGTGCTGGCAACCGTCCTGGCTTTGTTGCTTGTCTGGGGATTCAGTCCGTTAAGTGCGGGTGTCCGGGGCGGCCTTACCGTCTTTATTTTACTGTTTTCCATTCCGGGGATCGTTTATGGCTGGCGTCAATATGGTCGGTTGAAGTCTGCTCATTCGGCTCATGAAGTTCCGCTCCCTCCGGAGAGTTTCAGTGGGCCTGTTGTGCTGGTGTGTGGAGATAATGCCCCTTTGTTTGCCGGACGCGGCGATTCTTGCGAGAGTTCGCAGGGCTGGTATTTATCTGTCCAGTCCCCGGAGCATTATATTGCTCTGGTTCGTCAGATAGCTGTGCAGCGTCCGGGGCTTCTTATGCGCGTTTCCGTGATGCTGGCATTGATCCCGGAACGGCATAATGATGAAGACGCGCTTAAGCACATGCTGCTCAGTTGGCGGCGTGTGGTGACCCAGAGTCGGCGTTGGTTATCAGGTATACCGCCGTTTTGGCTGTGCTGTTGGTTGAATTCGCCTCAATGCAATGAGGCTGTACGTTGGTTTATTCGAACGCCCCAGGATGCAGAAGTGCAGTCGGCTACGGGATTAGACGATTTTGTTCCTTTCTCTTCGCAAGAGCGCCCGGCTCGCCATTCTCATCTTACACATGCAGTGTGGTTAGATAATTTACTCGGCTGGCTGAAGAAGGTGCAAGGTGATACGGAGCGCCACGCTCCACCTCTTTTTTCTGCTTTACGGGTGGTATGTTTCACCTCATTAGCGGTCTGCGAAAATAATCTGTGGCAACGGCATATCACTGCGCAAACAACACTTTCCCCTGCGACGTCAGCAGTGTCCGAGCTGCTGCCTTTTCCTGATTTAGCGCTGCCTTTTTTATCTCGCCGTCGGGCGCTGACAGCATTTCAACGTACGGTGGGCGTAAGTGGTCTGCTATGCGGTATTTTTGTCGGACTGGCGATGACGTGCAGCTTTATCAATAACCAACATCTCATCAGGATCACAAACGATCATCTGACGTTATACCGCCATCTTACCGGTAATCCTGTTGAGCCAAAGGTTCAGGCACAGGATCAGCTTCGTCGTGATGCGCAGCGTCTCGATCGCTGGTATCAGCGCGGTGAACCCCTTTCTCTTTCAATGGGATTGTATCAGGGGATGAGATTGATCCCGCCTTTGCTGGCCGCCATCAGCGACTGGCTGCCACCTGAAAAACCAAAAGTGACCTCTCCGCAAACCGTACGCCTGGACAGTATGTCGCTGTTTGATACGGGCAAATGGGCGTTAAAAGCAGGCTCAACAAAAGTACTCATTGGGGCTTTGGTCAATATCAAAGCCAAGCCCGGTTGGCTGATAGTCATCGCCGGACATACCGATGATGTGGGTGACGATAAATCTAATCAGCAACTCTCTCTCAAACGCGCGGAATCTGTTCGCGACTGGATGCGTGATACCGGTGACGTCGCGGAGAGTTGTTTTGCCGTTCAGGGTTACGGCGAATTACGTCCCTACAAAAACAACGATACGCCGGAGGGTCGGGCTGCCAACCGCCGTGTAGAGATCAGTCTGGTACCGCAGGCTGATGCCTGTCGGGTGCCGGGCATGAAGGAACCGTCACCGCAAAGCGGTGACGCATTAGCGAAGTAAAAATGGAGAAAGAGTTATGGCAATTCCAGTCTACCTTTGGCTGAAAGATGACGGCGGCGCGGATATTAAAGGCTCTGTTGATGTAAAAGATCGTGTGGGCAGTATCGAAGTAGTAGCTCAGGAACATAACCTGTACATCCCTACCGATAACAACACCGGTAAGTTGACCGGGACGCGCATTCATACCCCGTTCCTTTTCACTAAGGAAATCGATGCCTCCAGCCCGTATCTGTACAAGGCTGTAACTACCGGTCAGACCCTGCGCCAGGCCGAGTTTAAATGGTATCGCATCAATGATGCGGGTCAGGAAGTGGAATACTTCAACACCACTCTGCACAACGTGAAAGTGGTGAAAGTAAACCCTGTGATGTACGACATCAAAGATCCCGCTAAAGAGAAGCATAACCACCTGGAACAGATTGAACTGCGCTACGAGAAGATCGTCTGGACGTATAAGGATGGCAACATTATCCATTCTGACGCCTGGAACGAGCGTACCACCGCGTAATGCACTAACGGATGAGGATTTCCTCATCCGTTTTTTTTATGCCCTCTGCTAAGCGTCCGGGGCGGGGTTTAGCAGAGAGTATCAACGTCACTATTACCTTATGGGCATTGGATTACGGCCACGGGCGGTAGCGTGCCTGAATACAGGGAGCCAGGAAGCAAATGGAACACCAGTCAGCAGTGTTATTACGACGTCTCAACCCCTATTGCGCCCAGGCGCTCGAAGCGGCAGCATCGTTATGTCAGACGCGCGCGCATGCAGAAATCACTCCCGAACACTGGTTACTGAAGCTGTTGGAGCAGGGGGAGGGCGATATTACTGTCATTGCTCGTCGTTATGAATGGGATATCGACAATCTCTGGCAATCGCTGCTGACGCATCTGGATGTTCAGCCTCGTTCCGTGAAAAGCCGCCCGCAGTTGTCTGATGCGCTCCTTTCTTTAATGCAACAAGCGTGGCTGTGTGCCGCAACGGATGAAAATTCGCAGATACGTGGTGTGCATCTACTGATGGCCCTGGTGGGAAAGCATTCGCTACTGAAGTGTGATGGCCTGTGGCCTCTTCTGAGCGCCGGACATACTCAACTGGAACGCCTCCTGCCGCTATTAAATGTCCAGTCGGATGAACGTCCTGAGAGACAGCAAGAAGCCGCTCTGGCACAGGTTTCTCCTGATGATGAACCGCGTCCTGGCCTGGCTGAATCGACGTTATCGCCAGCATTACAAGGCGTTCTCGATAAATTTACGCTGGACGTGACCGCGAAAGCGCGTGCCGGCGATATCGACCCGGTATTTGGTCGCGATAATGAAATCCGGCAAATGGTGGATGTGTTGTCCCGTCGGCGAAAAAATAATCCCATTCTGGTCGGGGAACCCGGTGTCGGCAAAACCGCTCTGGTGGAAGGTCTGGCGCTGCGTATTGCTGAAGGTAACGTGCCGGATAGCCTGAAATCAGTAACATTACGCACGCTGGATCTTGGGCTGTTACAAGCAGGTGCCGGGGTGAAAGGTGAGTTTGAGCAGCGGTTAAAAAATATCATTGATGCCGTTCAGCAATCGCCAACGCCTGTTCTGCTCTTTATCGATGAAGCACACACCATCATTGGGGCCGGTAATCAGGCGGGAGGCGCTGATGCAGCCAATCTGCTAAAGCCCGCTCTGGCCAGAGGTGAACTACGAACTATCGCGGCGACCACATGGAGTGAATATAAACAGTATTTTGAGCGCGATGCTGCGCTGGAGCGGCGTTTTCAGATGGTTAAAGTGGATGAGCCGGATGATGACACTGCTTGCTTAATGCTGCGTGGTCTGAAATCACGCTATGCAGAACACCATGGCGTTCACATCACCGACGAAGCGGTTAAAACTGCTGTTACGCTCTCTCGCCGCTATCTTACCGGGCGACAATTACCCGACAAAGCCGTCGATCTGCTGGACACCGCAGGTGCAAGAGTGCGGATGAGCCTTGATACTGTTCCGGAACCACTGACGCGTTTGAAGTCGGAGATCACCGCGCTTGAAATTGAAAAGCAGGCGTTGCTTGCAGACCTCGCGGTAGGAAATGGTCAGCATGGTGAAAGGCTGGCCACCATTGAACAGCGTGAAAATCGTCTGCTTGTCGAACTGGATGAACGCGAAACCCAGTATGGTCAGGAATTAACGCTCACTGAGCAACTGCTGGCCAGCCGCCGTGATATTTCTCGTCAGGCGGAAACGGTTGAATTGCAACTGCAGCTAAGTATGCTTCAGCAGGGCCATCCTTTGCTGTTTCCGGATGTAGACGCGCGCACCGTTGCTACGGTAATTGCCGACTGGACCGGTGTACCATTGTCATCATTAATGAAGGACTCCCAGGCAGACTTGCTGACGCTTGAAACCCAGATGGGAGAACGCGTTGTTGGCCAGAATTACGCGCTGAATGCGATCGCACAGCGGTTGCGGGCATCAAAAACAGGACTGACGCCGGAAAACGGCCCGCAGGGTGTGTTCCTGCTTACTGGACCAAGTGGAACCGGCAAAACGGAGACGGCGCTGGCCCTGGCTGACATTCTGTTTGGTGGTGAAAAATCGCTGATCACGATTAATTTGTCTGAATATCAGGAGCCGCACACCGTGAGCCAGCTAAAAGGCTCACCTCCGGGATATGTGGGTTATGGTCAGGGAGGGATCCTGACCGAGGCGGTGCGAAAACGCCCCTATAGCGTGGTACTGTTGGATGAAGTAGAAAAAGCGCATCGCGACGTCATGAATCTGTTTTACCAGGTATTTGACCGTGGTTTCATGCGTGACGGCGAAGGCCGTGAAATTGATTTTCGCAATACCGTTATTTTGATGACCTCCAATCTTGGCGGCGACGCTGTAATGCAGATGCTGGAAGAACAGCCGGAAACCACAGAGTCTGAGTTGCACGAACTGCTGCGCCCACTTTTGCGCGATCACTTCCAGCCAGCGCTACTGGCCCGCTTCCAGACGATTATCTACCATCCGCTCAGTGAATCTGCGCTACGTACGATTGTACAAATGAAACTGGATCAGGTTAGCCAGCGATTACTGCGTCACTACGGCATCACCACGACGATATCCGAGAGCCTTTTTGATGCCCTGACCGCCGCTTGCCTGCTACCGGATACGGGGGCGAGGAATATTGATAGTCTGCTCAATCAACAAATCTTACCTGTGCTTAGCCAGCAGTTGTTAACGTATCTTTCCCGGCAGCAAAAACCTCAGCAGCTTACTTTGAGTTGGCATGATGAAGAGGGAATGATGCTGGAGTTTAATGATGAGTAAACGTAACGATATTATTGAACCTTCCGAGTGGACATCGGATCGTAAAACAGGGCTTGTTTATAGCGAAATATTGGGATGGATAGATATAGGCCATGCACAGGGAAGTGATATTAAAAACCTACTGATAGATATAAAACGAGGTGAATCAGGCCGTGATGGTTATTATGAAGTCATTTATAGCCAAAAGATGTTTGTATATCATCGCCAGTTTGGTACAGGAAAGTTTGTTAAGTGGCGTATCAAACAAGGTTTATCTGCATGTGAGAAAAACAGCGTTGCGTTAGCCATGATGATGACGACTGCACGCTTGTTTGAAAGTTTGCAATCTAATTTGTGTTTTAGTTGGTATACCGACAGTGGTTTTAGCGGAGAGGACCTTACCTCCGATCTTTTAGGCTTCTATCGGGCAATTCTTCCCTCAGACTACCAGTCAAGACTGAGGCTCGTCAGTAAAGAGCAGGCCCTGAGTAGATGGGATTTTTATGGGCCGATAGGCAATTATAAGAATAAAGGCTTTTTACCATTACTGTTTCCAGAACCCATGGATAACTGTGCTGTGCATAAACCCTATAAGGGAAGCTTACCTTCGTTTATGACATGGGTGCAACCGTGGAGTGATTTCACTTCTGGTCGGGTAGAAGTTATCACCGGGGATGGCGGTTATTATTCATTTTTGTCGAGGTGAATGGTAATGAGCTACTTTAAAATAATACTGGTGACGATTGTTTTGATTTTCTTGTCACCGATGTTAATACCCTGGCCAGATAAATTAGAATATCGGGAAAGCGATCTTTTTGACTACTATTTCTATACTGACGTTGATATCAAGCAGGCTCCAAGGATATCAAATAATTATTGCTTTGAATATATTTCTCCTGATGGAAGTACACGGGAAACAAATCTTATTGTTTTTCGCGGTGGTGATGTAGGCATTATTCGTAATTATCTAACAGGTCTTGGCTTTCATCTTTATGATTATAGTAATAATGGAAGGGAAGAGCTTTGGATATCAAATGATAATCGTCAATTTACATTTTCTATTGTCACTAATGAGAAAACGGATTTGGTTAGTCTGATAAAAACAATGCGTTGAGCGCAGTTTTTATTATCTGAAAAATAGCTCTTTATAAAATAACAAGGGTTAAATATATGGGAATGTCTGAATCACTGGGTGGCGGGATTTCATTTATAAATGAAAATACATTAAACCGTTATCAATTGTATATCCCTTCATGCAAATCTGTACTGGATGTTATTAGCTTTAATGGTACAGAGGAAATGAGTTCATTGTATCGATACGTAGTAAATTTTTCCAGCCATGATAAAGACATTGCAGCAGAGTCGATACTTAGAAAATCAACAACATTGACCATGGGAATGGGGAAGTTAAGTGAGTTAACTGCCCGCAAAATGGTACATGGTATTGTAACATCTTTCCATCGTATCAGTGGTTCAAAAGACCAGGCAACCTATCAGTTAATCATTGAACCCTTTGTCGCGTTGCTGAAAAACCAATTTCGTACACATCGTTTCTTTATTAATATGTCAGTTCCGGAAGTTGTTACTCAAATTTTACAGGAACATGGTTTAAAAGACTGGGAATATAATTTTGATTTGGTAATGGAATATCCAAAAAGAGAGCAAATTAATCAGTATCAGGAGAGTGATCTGGTTTTTATTGAACGCCTGCTCTCTGAAGTTGGGATTTTCTTCTTCTTTAGGCTTCAGCCTGATGCTGGCACTGAGGTGATCTATTTTGCTGACAAACAAAGCGCATGGGAGTTTGGCAAAACATTACCGCTGAATAGTCCCTCCGGAATGAATGACAATGGCATCGACTCAGTCTGGGATATACAGTTCCAACAGTCTGCGGTGCAGGCATCGGTTACTGCCGGGGATTATAACCATCGCCAGGCTCAGAAAATATTATTTTCTGCACAAACCGATATGACTTACGGTGAAGGTGACGAGGTGACTTATGGGGATGTTTACCACTATCGCCCACGCCATCTTGAAACGGGTGATAAGGTTTCGCCGGCGCCTGAGACAGGAAATTTTTGGGCGCGTCTGGAACATGAGCGTTATCTCTCCTCACAAGCGACAATCTCTGGATTATCAACCGATGTAAGCCTCAGCCCGGCTCAGGTCCTGAATATTACGGAATCCACACCTGTCCCAACGCTTCCTGTCAGTGTGCGTAACAGCTTGCTGGTTACGGCGGTTTCATTCAGCGCAAGCCGCAAGGAAGCGCTACAAGTGGTGTTGATGGCGACCATTTACAGTGAAACGCGCTGTTGGAGACCTCCACTCAAACCGCGACCAGTAATTAGCGGTACGCTAATGGCACGTGTTTCAAGCCCGAAAAAGAATGATGAATATGCTCATTTAAATCAGAGCGGGCTTTATTGGGTTAAGTTTGATGCGGACCGCGATGCTAAACAACAGGGCTACGAAAGTATGCCAGTACGCCTTGCCAAACCCTACGGCGGCGACACTTACGGTATTCACTTCCCGCTGATACAGGGCACAGAAGTGGCGGTGGCGTTCCATGAAGGGGACCCGGACCGGCCCTATATCGCCCATGCGCTGCATGACTCCCGGCATCCGGACCACGTGACACAGGCAAACCATACCCGCAACGTCATCCGCACGCCCGCGAACAACAAGCTGCGCATGGAAGACAAACGGGGTGAGGAGCACGTCAAACTCAGTACCGAGTATGGCGGGAAAACGCAGCTTAACCTGGGGCATAACGTTGATGCGGGGCGTGCGCTGCGGGGAGAGGGCTTTGAACTGCGTACAGACCAGTGGGGAGCTATTCGGGCTGGGAAGGGGATCTTTATCAGTGCCGATCGTCAGGAACTGGCTGGAGGTTTGCAGTTAGATATGCATGAAGCAGTAGCTAACTTACAAGCTGCGCTTCAGGATGCGAAAGGTATTCGCTCTGCGGCAGAAAAAGCGAAAGCAGAACTGGCTGATATAGAGAGGCAAAAAGCGTTGTTAATGGAGTCTATGACAGACCTCAAGAAACAGGCTTTACTTTTCTCTGCCCCTGCTGGTATAGCGCAGGTAACGCCCGCCAGTATCCAACTCTCATCGGGTGATAATGTCATTGTGACCTCTGGAGCGGACACCGATGTCAGTGTCGCTAAAAAATTCCGCCTTGGTGTGAAAGAAACAATAAGTCTTTTCGCTCAGTGGATGGGGATTAAGATTTTCGCCAGCAAAGGAAAAGTGGAAATTCAGGCGCAGGGAGATGCAATGGATCTGCTGGCAAAGAAAACGCTGAGTATAGCCAGCAAGGATGAGCAGGTGATCATTACCGCAGCGACAGAGTTAGTGCTCAGTTGTGGTGGAGCATATATCAGGCTTAAAGATGGCGAAATAGAAGTCGGGACGCCTGGCAACGTTCGCGTAAAGAGTATTGGAATTCAGAAAATGGCACCTGCAACATTGAATGCCAGCATAGAGTTACCGGATCCTTGCGCTACTGCCATTGACGCTGCTGGTGGAACGCAAAGCCCCACAGTGACGCTGGGCTGATGGAGGGCCAATAATGAAGGAATCTTTCATAACTTATGATTACTCTTTACAGGCAATGCAAAATCAGGGGGGGGATATTGGTGAGGAAATATTTAATCATTTCAGAACGCTAAATAGAAATTGTATATTAATGATTGACGCTGCAATTATAAGATTAAGAAATCAAGATTCATCATTCTACAACCAAATAATAGATAGAGGGGTTGTGAGGGTGCCAGTTGCTAATCGTTATCTAACCTCAGAATTTGAGCCATGTTTGGTATCACTGGATTTATCTTTACCTGAAGATTGTAAAATACTACATGAAAGTATTATGCAAGCCCTGAAAGAGATCGAACCTAATGAGATACTGCTGGGTAAGGGTAGGATGATTTGCGGTTGGCTCACTTGCGAAGAAGATATTATCAATCTCGCTGCTTACCTGGGAAAAGTTGCTATCCAACAACGTGATGGTAAAGATGTTTTGCTTCGGTATTATGACCCTGCAATTATGATCTCTCTATTATCTATTCTGGATGATTGGCAACAACAACGTTTGTTAGGACCAGTTGAAGTGTGGAGTTTTATTGATGGCGATGGGCAGTTTATTAATAAAATAAATCAGACTGACAATCAACCTCGGCTTTCATATACGCTCTCGCTGAGTGCTGATAATTGGCATGATATGAATTTTATAGGTATAAAAAATAGGATTATCTGTAATTATCGCTTGGCGCATTTGAGCAGTAAACGTTTCACGGAATCAGCAGTGTTTAAACTATTGCAGCAGTCACTTAAAAGAGCCGGGTTGTGCGCTTTTTCTGATGAAGAAGATCTTATTAAGTGGGGCGAGTGTTCAATTAATATTGCTCCAGAGTTTTATAATCATAGTTTTATAAAAAAATTGCTTGAAATAAACAGCCTAAGTGAGAAGAGAAATTTTACTCAAATCATATCCCATGTCACAGAACAGCAATGGAATGAAATTCGCGCAGATCATTAATTAAGCGATTTACAGTTCGAATATGCAGGAGAACAGGGATGAAAAATCATAAATGTGACTGTATGTCACAGGGACCGGCATTACTGCCCGTACGTTATGCGGTGGTTCCTGAATATATTCAGGAAGCGCTGCCGGCGTGGGCAAAACCAGGAGCGTCGTCTTATCCGGCAGAAAGTGAAAATTATCACTATGCGCTGCGTGCGATGCGCAGGGGCTATATCTATATCTACTATCCATACCTGACGGACTGGGAAGCATGGTCGGTGTGTGATGACGGCAGTTTATGGAAGCAACTGTCGGCGAAAAATGTTCTGGAGAAATCAGAGCCTGACTGTAGGCAGGGAACCTACAGTAACGGCGGAAAGGATTTTCTGACACTGCCATATGAAGTGCTGGAGAATGATATCTGGATAGCATTCACACAGTGTCGCTGGACGGAAAAAACGATGGAGCGTTACGCGGGCGATGACGGGCAACGGCAGAGCAGAATGCAGCGTCTGAGTGCATCAAACTGGACGTCACCACAGACTTCAGAGCAAACGACAGAAGCCACGACAGGCAATCTTGCAGGGGTTCTGGATTACATCGCGCCGCAGGGAAACCAGCTGAGTCCGGCAATGCTGTTACCGTATGGCACCCAGACTAAAATCCGCGTCAGCCAGTGTGCGAGTGAACGCTATGCAATAGTCAAAGAGCCAGCGCCGCAGGAGACATTGTATCCGTGGAAGAGCGGAGTGGCCGGAAACACAATCCGGCAGATGAAGGAACGGGGAGTGAAGGCAGATGGTTCCCCTGTCACGCCGTTGCTGATGGCGCTGCATGATGCAACAGGGATAACGCATGAGCTGACGGGATGGACGAATGATGTCCTGGCGATGGCGAAGATATTTGGTGAAGAACGCGCCCTGGAGTTCTGCACCCAGAGTCTGATTAACGGTGTTGAGAATATTATAAAAAAGAGTGCTGAGCAGAATGTGGAACAGCAGCTCGCGACAATGGGTGGCTCACTTTCAACATCTCGTGATATGGATTACGCATATGGAATGTATGTCTGGAACGAGGGGCGGAAAGGCAATACGAATATTATAAGCCGGGAAGAATTCGAGCGTCAGGCGAAGAAAAGACAGGAGCAGAGCCTGAAAAGTTCGCGGGTGGCAAATAGCCTGCGCAGATATAAAAGAAAGATAAAGCAAGAGCGTCTGGATTCGTTTATTAAATGTGGTGAGGACCTGACGCACAAAATCGATAAACAACTCGAAGTAATAATTGGTTTCCGCTGCCAATGGCTTAAATTTTCAGGTTTTATTCGTACACTGCAGGACTTTTATTCTGACCTTCCACAGGATAATTTGCATTTTCGTGAGATAGCAGCTTTTGCAATGTCTGGGTTAGGTGCGGCGAAATCTGGTGTGAGTTTACTGGATGACTGGATAAAAGATTATTCTACTACTGATGAAAACAACCTCGTCTGGCGTACTCATTTTTATAATGCACCTGAATTAATGACTGTTGCCGAGTCTTTGCTTGCCAGTGTGCGCAAAGGGGTGAGTCAGCCGATTACAGAACAAAGTTTGTTGGCATTTTTTGAGTCAAAATCCGGCGACCTGGTTAAATTATTCGAAGGGTTTAGTAAAGCAACAGCTGCGCTGGATGAGCCACCTGGAAATGATGCAGTCTGGTCAAAGCGGGTGCTGTATCAAGTTGATCAACATATGGCAACCCTGGGTTCCCGTTTATTCTCCGTTTCGGGTGTGGGACCGAAACTGGACACTATAAACGATCTTGTTGTTAAAACACTCTGTTCTCTTTCGGCAGGTAAAACAGTAGCGGAGATAAAGTCATTTTCGAGTAAATATTTTGGCTGGGCGACCGAGCGTAGTTACTATATAAACGAAATGCTCTTTATTAATCCTCAGAAAGACAGAGTGTCAGGGCGTTTAAAAGTTGCTCAGGTGCGGTTTTCCGATCTGGAAAAGGCGACTGCGGACTTCAGTATCACGGGAGCGAAAAAAAATGCTTATCGTGCGACAAGTATCAATTTTCTGGTGCTTTTTTTTAATATGACGGAGCTATATAACCAGGTAGATCATTTTAAACGTGATGACTTTTCCAGTTATGCCAAACTGGTCGCTGCGGGATTTGCCACCACGGGAGGCGCGATTGATATTGTCAGTAAAATGATGGATGTCATAAAAAAGGATGATAAATCATTTCCGAAACTGAAATGGGTAGGTGCCAGTTGTGCGATGCTCAATGCTATTGCATCGTTGGGGGCTGATTTTTCAGACATCTATCTTTTGCAGGATGAAAATTCAGTAAATAAACGCTGGTCATATGGAATGTTATATTTTGGGAAAATACTGAATGATATAACAACCATTATTTCAGTCAGCGGCAAAGTCTTGCCTGCTTTAATGTCAAAATTTGGCTGGAGTACGGCTGTCGGTAGTATGGAGGTGTGGCTGGGGCGTGCAGCGATACCTACGGTGTATGCGCTGGGAATTGAGTGGATTGGTGCCCTCTCGTCCTGGCAGTTCGCTTTGCTTCTGGTGGTCGCAGAGTATGCCCTGAAAGAGTACTTTTTTGAAGATGAAATTCAAATCTGGTTGCAGAACACGCTGTTTGGTGAAAAATTTTCGATAGATATTGATAGCTGTTCTGAAGAAAAAAAAGCAGAACTTATAGTGAAATGCGGAAAATCACTGACGGAATGTTTACGTAAAATAGAATCTTCCAGCAAATAAGAGTGAATTGTATTTTCCAATAAAGCTATTCAAGAAATATCAACGTGGTCGTATTCACATATTGTAAGAATAAATTATGAAAAAAGAACTGAAATTCTCGGACGGGTTGCGAAGAAGCCTCGAAGGCAGCAATAAAAAATATCCGCTTCATAACTACCTGCAGCAAAAAAGTGAGCTGGCGCGAACGCAGGAAATTCTGCGCAATATTGAGGCCAGAAATGAAAAAGGAAAATGGCTGGCACATTTTCGCCTGAAAGAGAAAGAACTGCTGGACGCGCTGAAAAACGCCCCGCCGGACCCGGTGCTGCCGCCTCCGGCACCGCTGATTAAGGTTCGGGGCGTCATTGAAAAACTGACGCAGCGGCGGGTGGTGCAGCATTTCGACGTTCTGTCCTATCCGGAAGGAAGCGCCTACTACGCCCGGTATAAAAAGAAGATGGCGGCATCGGCGGTGGTCTGGGCGGCCAGCGGCTCGGGAGGGACGGCCTCAGCCCTGCTGCAGGACTATGACAGGCCGTTGTGCGGGGCCTGGTATCTGACCGGGCGCATTAACGGCAGGCGTTTTTCCGGCTGGCTGGGATGTCACTGGTGCTATGAAGGGGAGGAGGTGGAGCTGCTGGCGGCCCCGGTCGGCGAGGAGTATCTGGTGTATGCCATCCACAAGCCGGAGGAGCAGTCCCTGTGCATGACGCCGGGGTGTTACCGGGGAAAGAACCAGGCGCGCCGGGCGGCAGTGCGTATCCCGCTACGGGTTTGCTATCTGAGCCTGGCAGTAGTGACTCCTGCAGTTATACATATTCATAATGGATGGGAGGCATTTTCTGATCCGGAATTTTACATGATGCTGGCTGTGTTTTGTTTTATGTCATTGGGGTTGTGCCTGCTTCCTGCGGCGTGGTCAATTTACAAACATAAACCGTTACCGGAAGAAACGCTGTCAGAGGAGATATTCACCCTGTTGGGCTGGGAAAACGTGGCGGATATTAATCTGGATACGCTCCATAAACGGCGAAAAAAAGAGTGGAAGCGAACGGGGAACCCGCCAAACCCTCTGCGTAAAGGTACCCCCTTTGATTATTCAGGGGGGACACATTGTTTTTTTTATTATTAATACGGATGTTGAATGGTTCTTAACGGCATGGATAACGTATGAAAAAAGAACTGAAATTCTCGGACGGGTTACGAAGAAGCCTTGAAGGCAGCAATAAAAAATATCCGCTTCATAACTATCTGCAGCAAAAAAGTGAGCTGGCGCGAACGCAGGAAATTCTGCGCAATATTGAGGCCAGAAATGAAAAAGGAAAATGGCTGGCACATTTTCGCCTGAAAGAGAAAGAACTGCTGGACGCGCTGAAAAACGCCCCGCCGGACCCGGTGCTGCCGCCTCCGGCGCCGCTGATTAAGGTTCGGGGCGTCATTGAAAAACTGACGCAGCGGCGGGTGGTGCAGTATTTCGACGTTCTGTCCTATCCGGAAGGAAGCGCTTACTACGCCCGGTATAAAAAGAAGATGGCGGCGTCGGCGGTGGTCTGGGCGGCCAGCGGCTCGGGAGGGACGGCCTCGGCCCTGCTGCAGGACTATGACAGGGCACTGTGCGGGGCCTGGTATCTGACCGGGCGTATTAACGGCAGGCGTTTTTCCGGCTGGCTGGGGTATCACTGGTGCTATGAAGGGGAGGAGGTGGAACTGCTGGCGGCCCCGGTTGGCGAGGAGTATCTGGTGTATGCCATCCACAAGCCGGAGGAGCAGTCCCTGTGCATGACGCCGGGGTGTTACCGGGGAAAGAACCAGGCGCGCCGGGCGGCAGTGCGTATCCCGTTGCGGGTTTGTTACTTATGTTTTGCCATTTCCATCGCTGCGCTGCTATGTGGTGATGGTTTAGCATCATTTTATGATCCTATGTTCTATTTATTTATAGTTGAAGCAATAATTTTTCTGCTGGTGATGTGTCTGCTTCCTGCGGCGTGGTCAATTTACAAACATAAACCGTTACCGGAAGAAACGCTGTCAGAGGAGATATTCACCCTGCTGGGCTGGGAAAACGTGGCGGATATTAACCTGGATACGCGCCATAAACGGCGAAAAAAAGAGTGGAAGCGAACGGGGATCCCGCCAAATCCTCTGCGCAAAGGTACCCCCTTTGATCATTCAGGAATAAGAGCAGGAATTTTTTATTATTAATACGGATGTTGAATGGTTCTTAACGGCATGGATAACGTATGAAAAAAGAACTGAAATTTTCGGACGGGTTGCGAAGAAGCCTTGAAGGCAGCAATAAAAAATATCCGCTTCATAACTATCTGCAGCAAAAAAGTGAGCTGGCGCGAACGCAGGAAATTCTGCGCAATATTGAGGCCAGAAATGAAAAATCATAAATGTGACTGTATGTCACAGGGACCGACATTACTGCCCGTACGTTATGCGGTGGTTCCTGAATATATTCAGGAAGCGCTGCCGGCGTGGGCAAAACCAGGAGCGTCGTCTTATCCGGCAGAAAGTGAAAATTATCACTATGCGCTGCGTGCGATGCGCAGGGGCTATATCTATATCTACTATCCATACCTGACGGACTGGGAAGCATGGTCGGTGTGTGATGACGGCAGTTTATGGAAACAACTGTCGGCGAAAAATGTTCTGGAGAAATCAGAGCCTGACTGTCGGCAGGGAACCTACAGTAATGGCGGAAAGGATTTTCTGACGCTGCCATATGAAGTGCTGGAGAATGATATCTGGATAGCATTCACACAGTGTCGCTGGACGGAAAAAACGATGGAGCGTTACGCGGGCGATGACGGGCAACGGCAGAGCAGAATGCAGCGCCTGAGTGCATCAAACTGGACGTCACCACAGACTTCAGAGCAAACGACAGAAGCCACGACAGGCAATCTTGCAGGGGTTCTGGATTACATCGCGCCGCAGGGAAGCCAGCTGAGTCCGGCAATGCTGTTACCGTATGGCACCCAGACTAAAATCCGCGTCAGCCAGTGTGTGAGTGAACGCTATGCAATAGTCAAAGAGCCAGGGCCGCAGGAGACATTGTATCCGTGGAAGAGCGGAGTGGCCGGAAACACAATCCGGCAGATGAAGGAACGGGGAGTGAAGGCAGATGGTTCCCCTGTCACGCCGTTGCTGATGGCGCTGCATGATGCAACAGGGATAACGCATGAGCTGACGGGATGGACGAATGATGTCCTGGCGATGGCGAAGATATTTGGTGAAGAACGCGCTCTGGAGTTCTGCACCCAGAGTCTGATAAACGGAGTTAAGGAGATTGTTAACAAAAGCTCGGAACAGAATGTTGCAGCTCAACTTTCTGTATTACCCCAGGAAACATATATTTCCCCTCCTGCAATGGATTATTCTTATGATATGTATGTCCAGAATGAGAAATCTAGAGGTACAGATTCGAAGGATATACTAACTCGTGAAGAATTCGAAAAGCAGGTAAAAGGAAAACAAAACGAAGTTTATAAAAAAAGCCAGGTAGCTAATGATTGGTCTAAATATGCCCGAATGATCAATCAGAATAAATGGGAGTCTTTTAATAAATGTTGTGCTGATCTAACACAAAAAATTGATGAACAGCTCGCTAAACTGATTAGCTATCGTTGTGAATGGTTACAGACTTCTTTATTTATAACAATGCTACAGGATTTTTTCTCTAACGATCCTGTTGATAACGCGTACTATCGTGAAATAGCTGCCTTCGCGATGGCTGGTCTTGGTGAGTCGTCATCAGGTGTAAAATTGCTGGATGACTGGATAGACGCATATACTACGACAAGTGAAAAGAATCTTGTCTGGAGAACACATTTTTATAATAATCCAGAGATCATGGCAGATGCGGAGTCATTATTGGCTAGCTTGCGTCAGTGTAGCATAGCGCCGGTTTCTGAAAATGATGTGCTCTACTTTTTTGAGAAGAATGGCGCTAAACTTAATAAAATATTTAAAGGTTTTGAAAAAGCAACGAGTGAAATTTCAAAACCTCTGGCTGGCAATGCCGTATTCTCGAAAAGAGTTCTGTATCAAATGGACCAGCACATGGCAACCGTAGGGGCCAGGTTTTTTTCCGTATCACGGATTGGACCTGTTCTCAACACCATGAATGACCTCATTGTTCGAACCCTTTTCTCGCTGTCTGCTGGAAAGTCAGAGTTAGAAACCAAAATATTGTTCAGTAAATATTTTGGCTGGGCCACGGAACGCAGGGCTTACATTACCGGCACTGTTTTTTACAGCCCGCAAAGAGCAATTCGGGCTGATCTTCTCCGGGGGGCGGGTAAGAAATATGCCGCACTTGAAAAATCTTATGCAGATTATCTAAGCCAGCCAGCGGGACATTCTGGTTATGCGGTGACAAGTATTAGAATTTTTGTTTTATTTTTCAATGTTACTGAGTTGTATAACCAACTCGATAATTTTAAAAATGAACCTGCTAACTACGCGAAGGTAGTCAGCGCAATATCGGCAACGGCGAGCGGGATGATTGATATTGCAACCCCTGCAATGGAGGTCATTCTTAAAGATAAAAATAGTCTCCACTATATGAAAATGTTTGGTGCAGGATGTTCGCTGATAAGTGCAGGTATTTCGCTGGGATTAGATTTTGCCACATTATTGAATAAAGTTAGTTTACCGAATTCCAGTAAAAAATGGGCATTTACGGGATTATATTTAGTCAAGACCCTTAGCGATGTTGCCATTATTGCTAAAGCGGAAGGGAAATTAATGTCAGTGCTGATTGAACGCTTTGGCTGGAAGACTCCTGAAGGGGAATTAGCCGTATGGCTGGGGAGGGCAGCTGCGCCTCAATTCACAAAGCTAGGCGTCGAATGGGTGGGGCTGTTGGCTTCCTGGGAGGTAGCCCTGTTATTGATGGTCGCTGAATATATTCTGACGGAATATTATTCACGTGATGCCTTACAGTCGTGGATTGAGAATAGCTTGTTTGGTGATGATTGTTCGATTGATATCGATAGTTGTACACCGGAAAAAATCAATATATTTATTGATGAGACCAGAAATTCACTGCAAGAAAGCTTACGTCAATTATCTTCAGGTAAAGAGCAACAACGTGGAAAACCAATAATTTACTGGCCATTTATTATCTATGATGAGCCGGAAGTTCCTGTTGTGGTTTAATTTTGGAGCAACGAAATACTATGACAGAAGATGACGAACTGTTCGCCGAGATGCCCAAGGCCTATATCCGGGGTCTGGAGAAGGGTAAGGGGTATATTGAAGAAAACTATCTCCGGGAGCGCAGGGAATGGATAAAATTAAGACAAACCATTGCGCACTATGAATCGGAAGGCAAGAAGGAGTATAAAAAACGGCTGGGGGAACTGTATCGTGAAGAAAAGCAGCTGGCAAAAGCGCTGGCCGATATGCCACCGGACCCGGTACTGCCCCCGCCAGCCCCGCTGATAAAGGTCAGTGGCGTGGTGACAAACTACCACCAGCGCTGCCTGACGCACTATTTTGACACCAAAGCCTATCCGCAGACGTGGGAATATTTCAGCAGGCAGGATGAGAACATGGCGTCTGCCGCGATGGTGCTGGCCTCGACGGGGTCAGCGGCAACAGCACAGGGCATGGTGGTGAGCAATGAAGACAGGGTTCCTTCTTCGGCATGGTACGTTACGGGCGAAATCAATGGCCGGCAGTTTTCAGGGTGGCTGGGCGCCCCCTATTGCCGGGAAGGTGAGGAAGTGGAACTGATTGCCGCGCCGGTGGGAGAGGAGTACCTGGTATATGCCATTGTCCGGCCGCATGCGCGCTCGCTGACCATGCCGCCGTGGTGCTACCAGGGAATACGACGGGCACGAATAGACGCGATGAAAGTCCCCATTTCGATCGTTATTTTGTTAATTATTACGATGTTGGTAGTGTTTATTTACCAGGATGGCTGGGTTGTTACTGAAAAAATAGTGAGCGGGGTTACGATGTTTCTGACCATGGGAACCTTTCTGTATATCCTGCCCGCAATATGGACGATCTGGCGACGACATCCTTTCCCGAAAGAACAGCTGACGGAAGAGATATTGACTGTTGCTGGCTGGGATAATGTGACCAATATTGATTTGCGAAGATTAAAACGCAGAAGAATAAAAGAATTCAAAAAAAATGGAAAATCTGTGCGGGTAATGACATCAGGATGGTGGTTTTATTACTATTAGACGAATTTTATTTGTGGGTTTAATTTTAAAGCTAATATTTATTACCAGGTAGTATGTTATTATCTGATCTTTATCTGATTATATAAATGTGTTAGATAATCTTTTGTTTTTTCAAAGGATTATATCTGAGTGGTTATATTTTTTATAGTGAGGATTTATGTTTCTAGGCTTAGTCAGACTCAATGATCCATTAAGTAGTGGTGGTAAAGTAATTTCAGTTTCGTCAACGATAATTGTCGATGGTTTAGGTGTCGCATTGCTTGATGATACTGTTATATGTCCAATTCCATTTCATGGAGTAAATAAAATAATCCAGGGGTCTACAGAGTGGATCTCAGATGGAAAACCAGTAGCTGTGCATAAATGCATGTGTCAATGCGGTTGTTATGTCATCTCAACTCTTCCCTGTAGCGGGATTTGGTAAGTTAAAATGAGTTGGAATATTCCAGGTAAAAAGAAAATACAACCCGTACCTTCTATAAGGTGGGGGCGTGATAGTGGTGTTTTTTTCTCATTGTTAATAACTATTATTCTGCTATTCACTTTTTTTTATTATATTACTCATAATAGTGATTATTTTTATTATGCTTTTGCAATATCGCTAAGTGTTTTTTTAGTATTCATTATATACTTAGGACTTAGGTTATTTCAACTCGGTGTATCCCTTGAAAAAAATGAAATGATATCAACGGAAAATTCTAATATTGATTATGAGTGGTCTGAATGGGCGTCTGATTATATAAGTATTGTAGATTACAGTTATCTCTTTCCAGAAGAATCGCAGATACCTCATTTACTTGAAGTCAATGAGTTCAATGCCATTGGAGCCAGGGCGTTACATTTTCCAGAATCGATTAATTCTACTGTTTTATTCCATGAGTTATTGGCTCCCATGAGAGCTAGATTAATTGATATTACTTCTGAAAAAGGTCTGGTTATTAGCTTTATTGTTGGTCAGATGTCAGGGAATTCAGCATGGCAGTCTTTTTTATTGGCATGGAAACGACTTGGGCTCTCTGATGATATAATTAAAAATAGTGAATTTATCTTGCATGATTATGTATTAAATATTAATGAATGGCTAAGTGTTACAGAGGATAAATTCAGATTAATTATTGTAGGGGAAAAATCAACGGAAATCAAAGATAATCACCATAGAACGGGTGATGGGATGTGTGCTTTTCTTTTTGCTCCGCCGATGTTAGTTAATCAGAATAATATTTTCGAGAAAGCAAGATTGTATAGGTCTATCTCTACGAATGAAGATGAATTGCTCAAAGACCTTAACGATCTTATTTTTTATCAGGCCAAGGCTGGGATAATTGACAATTTATTGATAGGCAAACATAACAATAAAAAAGATGTGGCTAAGGTGGCAGTTCTTCTTAATGAATATAATAACAACCTTGAGCAATATTATGCAGAGTTATATATCGGCATTCACGGAGAGTTTGATATATGGATGATGTTAATGTTCTCTTTGTTAAATGGACAAAATGTGAGTGCTGTTGATCTAATATTATCGGAATCGGATGGAAGAATTATATTGTCGAGGGTTAAACAAATTAGAAATCAGGAATAGATATATGAAGAAGTCCACCTTGTTGCTGCTATTTGGTCGGTTATGTATTTTAGTTGTCGTTGGTTTGATATGCTATGTAGTTCTTTTTTACTACGGAGAGTATTTGGAGGTGAGGGCCCAATCAACAAGGATAATAGTCGTTACAACTGTTTTAATAGCACTATGTTATATTTTTAAATTATGGCAGTTGAATGCGCTGAAATCAGTGTTGATATCGTATGTTCCATTTTTAAAATATAAATCAATTGTTTATTCTTTTTTGCCATGGAAATCAGCTGATAAGACAAATGTTGGAGATAATATAACCACCACATTGGATAGTAATATATTCATTAACTTCCATACTACACTTAAAGATAATTATGGCCGCCTCTGGCGCGCCAAAACGCGTATCCTGCTGGTGATGGGAGATGCCTCTCAGGTTGAGCAACTGGTGTCAAAACTCACCACTCAGCGCTGGGTTGAAGGGGATGGCGTGGTGTTAATCTGGGGAGGTACGCTCACTGAAACGCCAGATGCCTCGTTGTTTGATGCGATACGCAAGCTGCATCGGCGTCCGCTGGATGGGATTGTATGGGTAACCCCCACTTTTCAGCACCAGGATACACTGGTTCAATCGGCACCTGTTGTCTCTTTAACCGCAGAACAAATAGATAATGCCGCCCGCCATCTTCAGGCTGTTTTTACCACGCTCCGCTGGCGAGTACCGTTATACCTTTGGTCGCTGTATGGCGCTCAATTCGTCCGGGATGACGTAACCTTGCACTCTGCGACATGTTTGTTCCCTGCAGGATGCACCACGGCTTTATGTCGTTCGCAGTTGACCTCGCTGGCAATGCAGATGGCGGAGCAGGGTACGCAGCAGGTTACGCGCAATATCCGCGATAATTTCTTACTGAAAATGGCTAATTTGCTGATGCCTGGCGCAGAAGCCATCAGCGAATCGTTGTCCACTTTTTTCAGCCCGCATCGGCCTCTGCCGCTGGCGGCGGTAATCATGAGCCAGTATGCGGAAGATACTTCATCGCTCATCGCGCATGCCTGGATGCGTGATGAGCGCTGGCGTGCGCTGCTTGATTCACTCCCTGCGTTACCTGCTGAACTAAAGGCACAGCGTACAGGCCGTTCAGGGATGCGCGTGTTGGCCGTCTGTACAGCCGGTTTGATGCTGCTATGGGGGGCGGGAATGGTGGTATCTTTTCTGGCTAATCGCAATCTGATTGGCGAAAGTCTGGACCAGGCGAGCCTGGCAGGCGGTGCGGATAAACCGCTCGCCGAGCGTCTTACGGCGCTGTCTGCTCTGCAGCAAACGCCAGGCATGCTTCGCTGGCGTCAGCAGAATGGGACGCCGTGGTACTACCGTTTCGGCTTAAGCCAAAATGATGCTCTGCTGGATGCACTATGGCCGCGCTATACGCGTATCGCTATTCCGCTCCTGCGTGATGAAGCCGCCCAACATCTTACCCAGGAATTAACGGCTTTAACCCGACTGGCTCCAGACAGCCCGCAGTTTGCCGCCCAGGCAAAGATCGCCTACAACCAGTTGAAAATGTATCTGATGCTTTCGCGGCCTGAGCAGATGGAGGCGTCATTTTTTAGTCAGGCGCTGATGCAAGACTGGCCGGAGCGAGCGGGTATTTCGCGCGCATCATGGCAGGGCGTTGGCCCTGGGCTCTGGCAATTCTGGGGAGAGAACCTTCAGGCGCATCCTGAATGGAAGATAGCAGCCGATAAAAATCTTATTAGCCAGGTGCGAACGCTGTTAATTCGTCAGATGGGGATCCGCAATGGCGAAGCTGCCCTGTATCAGAAAATCATTGAACAGGTAACGCCGCATTACACAGATCTTCGTCTGGAAGACATGACCGGCGATACCCGGGCAGAGCACGTATTTTATACCCGCAGTTCGGTTGCTGGCGTGTATACCCGCAAAGCCTGGGAAGAGGAGGTTTTGCCCGCCATTGAGAAAATCGTCAACAACCGTCGGGAAGAAATGGATCAGGTGCTGGGAGATGATACGCATTCTGCAAGTGACCCTCTCTCTCCACAGGCCTTAAAGGTGCGTCTTAGCGAGCGTTACTTCACAGATTTTGCCGACAACTGGCTGGATTTTCTCAACAGTATTCGCTGGAAGCGCACCCAGACGCTAAGTGATGCTATCGATCAACTCACGTTGATTGCAGATATCCGTCAGTCTCCTCTGGTTGCGTTAATGAATACGCTCGCCGTTCAGGGACGCACAGGGTTAACCGGAGAAGCGCTGTCGGATTCGCTGGTGAAGTCGGCAAAGGATCTATTTAACACCAAAGAAAATCAAATCATTGACCAACATGCGCGGGAAGAAGGCCCTATGGCGAGTACCTTCTCGCCAATCCATGAACAATCGGCTGGGCAGGATATCAGTCATCTGAGTCTGCAAACCTACCTGACCCGGGTAACGCAGGTCAGGCTGAAACTCCAGCAGATTACTAACGCTGCCGATCCGCAAGGCATGAGCCAGGCCCTGGCGCAAACGGTGTTTCAGGGTAAAACCATCGATCTCACCACCACGCGTGACTATGGCAATCTGGTGGCTGCCAGTCTGGGGCAAGCATGGAGTGGATTTGGTCAAACTATGTTTGTTCAGCCACTGGAGCAGTCATGGCAGCAGGTGTTGCAACCCACCGCGGCGGGCCTGAATGCGCAATGGAAGGCGCTGATTGTGAATGACTGGAACACCGCGTTCGGCGGACGTTATCCGTTTCGCGATGTTGGCAGCGAGGCTTCTCTGCCGCTGCTGGCGCAATATCTGCGAAGCGATAACGGGCGAATCCCGCATTTTCTCGAAAGTCATTTAAGCGGTGTGCTGCATAAACAGGGAAGTCACTGGGTTGCCGACACGGTGAATGCTCAGGGGCTGGAGTTTAATCCGGCGTTTCTCGAGGCGATGGACCAACTCAGTCAAATTGCGGATGTCGCATTTATTCGTGGAGAAGCCGGGATGCGTTTTGAACTGCGTCCCGGAACGGCGCGGGACGTGATGCAGACTGACCTCGTGCTGGATGGGCAGAAACTCACTTACGTTAATCAGATGCCAGCGTGGAAAAACGTTGTCTGGCCTGCTGATACGCAAGCGTCAGGGGCAACCCTAAGCTGGGTGAGCACCAATTCGGGAACCCGAATCTACTCAGATAACCCCGGTACCTGGGGGTGGATCCGACTGCTTGAGAAAGCGGAGATAACCGATAACGCTGGCGTGAGTAGCGGTTTTAACCTGCGCTGGACTGCGCAGGATGGATTGCCGCTGAACTACACCCTGCGAACTGAAGCCGGTGAAGGTCCGCTCGCATTACTCAAACTCCGCGACTTTGAACTACCAGAAGCAATTTTTGTTGTTAGCGGCAAGATTTCCTCAGAGGAAGAAGAATGAGCGCTCTGAAACGTCTATTGGCTGCCAGCACGGCTTCGCCAGATGAACAACAGCAACTAATGGAACAGGCGCAAACGCAGACTGCGCTATGGCAAAACTGGCTATTGCCCATTTCAGCAGCCAACCCCGGTGGTGAAGATCCAGGCTATGACGATGATTTTCAGCATATGCGAGAGGAGGTGAATAAACTTTCTGGCGCACAAACGGATCTCATCATTGAGCTTGCGGAAAAAATCCTGACCCACACCTGTAAGGATGTCCGTGTTGTCACGTACTACACATGGGCGCGTTTGCATCAGGATGGTGAGTCCGGCCTGGCGGATGGTCTGATTTTGCTGGCTGGCCTGATGCAGCAATATGGCGATTCTCTCCATCCTTTAAGAGCCAACAGCTATAAGGCCGCCCTTGAATGGCTGGCAGGCGGGAGGATGCTGGATAGTCTGGCGCGTTTTCCCGAAGTTTCACGACCTGACGCGCAACGGATCGCCGGTGCGCTGATGCTGCTTGAGCAGCAGTTTAGCCAGCGAGAGGAGAGTATTCGTCCTGGGCTTGGGGCGCTCTATAGCGCGCTGGAGAACCGTCTGGCCCAATCTGGCGGGGCTCAGGCATTGGTACCGCAAAATATCAGTGCTCAACCCAGTCGGCACAGCGCAGAAACCCCCGTCCTCAAAGGTATTGCCTCTGGTCGTGAGCTGCTGGAACAGGCACGGGTGTTGGCAAAATACTTAAGCGATCAGCCGGATGGCTGGCTGGCGGCGCATCATTTGATGAAAAGCGTGCGGCTCGATACGGTCAGCCAGCTTCCTCCGCCAGATGGCGCCGGACGTACGCGCCTGGTGCCGCCCAAGAGTGATTATCGCGCGCAGCTCAAACGTCTGTATTTGCAGCAAAGTTGGACTGAACTGATTGAGTTAACGGACAGCTTATTTGTTGAGGGAGTGAATCATTTCTGGCTGGACGTGCAGTGGTACCTTCATCAGGCATTAATGAGGGCGGGATCGCCTTGGGATAAAAATGCCGCGATTATCATCAGCGATCTGAAAATGCTGCTACATCGGATGCCGGGTCTGGAAACGCTGGCTTTTAACGATGGAACCCCCTTTGCTGACGATGTCACCCGTGAGTGGATAGCCCGTGATGTGCAACAGCAAAGTGACTGGCAGACTGAAAAAGTCGCCGCGGCTAGTGCAGGAGCGGACGACGATATTCTGCTACTTGAAAGTGAGGCCCTGGTGCTGGCGGATAGCGAAGGCGTTGAAGCCGCGCTCGCCTGGGTTCAGGCACGTCCTGGCATTGTTTCAGGTCGACAGCGTTGGTTACGCCAACTGTTGATGGCCCGTCTGACGGAACAATGTGGGTGCAACGATCTCGCGCTGCATTTGCTTGGGGAATTGAATACCACAGCACACTCCCTCACTCTCAAACAATGGGAGCCTGAGCTACTGTTTGAAGTTAAAGCGCGACGGCTGAAACTTCTGCGTTTAAAAGCCAACCGCAGTGAAAGCGACAAAGCGCGTCTGGCGCCAGAGATGGACTCACTTTTGTCCGGCTTGGTCGCCATTGATCCTGCCAGAGCCGCCGTTTTGTGCGGCTAAAACAAAATAAGCGAACTATAAAATGGAAGATTTAACTCTGCGTTATTATGACGCGGAAATGCGTTATTTAAGGGAAGCGGCAAAAGAGTTTGCGCAGGCGCATCCGGATCGTGCAGCGATGCTGGATCTGGATAAAGCCGGCATACCCGATCCTTATGTGGAACGGTTATTTGAAGGTTTTGCATTTTCGATGGGGCGATTGCGCGCTAAAATTGACGATCATCTCCCTGAATTTACCGAAGGCTTGATGAGTCTGCTGTGGCCGCATTATTTACGTACCATTCCCTCCTTAAGTGTTGTCGAGCTTTTACCAGATATTGATGTGCTAAAAATGAGCGAGCAGATTAACGCGAGATTTGGCGTATTGTCACAGCCCGTTGGCCCTAAAAAAACGGTATGTCAGTATCGTACTACTCAGCCCGTCACACTTAATCCGCTGTCTGTCACGGCGGTGAATATCGATGCCGAACCTGACGGACGCTCGGTCATCCGTATGCGAATAAAGTGCAATCCACAGATGGACTGGTCGCAAACCGATCTGACGCACCTCAGCCTTTACCTCAGCGGTGACGCGCCGGTGACCCACGCGCTGCACCTTGCTTTGACAAAGCGTCTGGCTTCTCTTTATTTGAGACTCCCCAACAGCGTAGAACGTATTCGACTGGAGGGTTACTTTTCCCCGGGCGGATTTGCCGATGAAGACAGTTTGTGGCCAAAAGGCGATACGGCGTTTGGCGGCTGGCAATTGTTGCTTGAGTATTTTACGTTCCGCGAAAAATTTATGTTTGTCCATCTTAACGGTCTGGAAAAGATATCGTTTCCTGCGGGTATAGACTGCTTTGAAATAGAAGCGGTACTGACTCAACAGTGGAGTTCTGAGCTTCCTGTGGGGAGTGAAAACATCCGTCTTCATTGCGTTCCGGTTATTAATCTTTTCACGATTGAGGCCGATCCGCTGGTAGTTAATGGTCTGGAAAGCGAATATTTGCTGCGTCCGCGAAGGTTGCAGGATGGCCACACGGAAATATATGCAGTCGATGCAGTTTCAGGTTCACAGCGAACGCGTAATGCTGTTTATGCTCCTTTTACCAGCTTTCGCCATAAGGGAGGCATGATGCGCCGGAACGCGCCCGAGCGTTATTACCATACTCGCGTCAGACGCGGCGTATCCGGATTATATGATACATGGCTGATCCTCGGAGGAGATGCCTGGGAACGGGATCGTCTTGCTGAGTATGAAACCTTGTCTTTGAAAGTGACCGGCACAAACGGTCAGCTACCGCGGCGAGCTTTGCAAAGTACATTGCTCAATCGTTGTGAGCAGATCCTCCAGACGCCCCTTGCCGTGCGCAATCTGTGTAAACCGACGCTACCTGCTTACCCTCCCGCTGAGGATCGTTTTCACTGGCGAGTGTTGAGCCACCTGGGATCCAGCTTTCTGAATATGATGGCCAGCGCTGAAGTGCTCAAAGGAACGTTGTCTCTCTATAACTGGCAGGATGATGAGCTTAATTATCGTCGCCTGGATGCGATCATGAATGTTCAACAACATGAAATACAGCGCTTTGAAAAAGGATTTCTACTTCGTGGGGTGGACATCGAAATAACGCTTGATGAGAACGGATTTACAGGTGAAGGCGATATTCATCTGTTTGGTGAAATGCTTAATCGCTTTTTTGCATTGTATGCGGATATTCATTTGTTTAATCAGCTTACTTTAATCATACAGCCGGCAGGGAAAAGCTTGCGATGGAAAGAGAATCACAATCAGCGGCTACCCGGCTGCTAAATAGCCTTGGCGAAAACCTGCCACGTACCAATTTTTATCGTTTCTGTCAGTTGTTGGAACAAGGGAACCCGCAAGCGCCAGGTCCTGGGAGCCAACAAAGTCCGCGCTTCGATGCCATTCGTTTTCGCCCTCATCCGGGGATGGGGTTTCCGGCGGGTGAGCTTAAAAGTGCAGAATATGATCCGCAGCAACCCACACTGCCGCCAACGGTTCGTGTCACTTTTATGGGGTTGTATGGCGTGGAGTCGCCGCTGCCGACGACCTATCAGGATGATATTGCCCAGCGCCAGGAAGGTTCGGACGTTGCCGCTGAGTTTCTGGATATTTTTAACCATCGCTTAATTACGCAGTTTTACCGAATCTGGCGAAAATACAGCTATCCAGCGACCTTTCGACCAGGCGGAACAGATGAAACATCACAATATTTACTGGGGTTGACCGGATTGGGGATTCCGGGATGCGGCAAACAAACCGAGACCCCGTTATCGCGTTTTTTGGCGCTGCTGGGAATAATGAGAATGCCAACGCGTACGGCGGAAGGTATATCCGCGCTGGTTTCTTTATTATCGCCAACAACAAATACTACCGTGACTCCTCATGATAAACGCTTAATCCTGCTGGATAAGGCGTTAAAAATGAGCACGCGGCAACCTGTTAGCCTCCACTCTCGTCCGGTGATGGGACGCAGCGCCGTAGATATTAACAGTCAGGTACTCATTACGCTTACAACGAGCGTTACCGATGAGGTTCGTGACTGGTTACCGGGCGGCCAGCTTTATCATGATTTTCTCGCGCTGATGCACGTTTATTTAGGTGCCAGAGTGAATGCCAGGTTGCAACTACGTATTCCTCGCTCGGCGCTTCCGCATGCTCAACTTACCAGTAATAAAAGCGAACGTGCAGTTCAGCTTGGCCGTACGGCCGTTATGCGTCTGGATAACCCGGAAACGAAGAATCAACATATAACAATTAAACTTGGGCTTTGGCAGAGCCTTAGTCAACATGATCAGCGGAGGGAAGCCGATGAGACTGGCGATTATCGCTATTAATTTTGCCGTAATAACCGGAATGACCAGTCTGGTCACCGGATGTGGTCTGACGCAAAAAGTATCTGAAGGTACCGTGTCATTAACAAAGTCGATCTTTTATAAGGAAATTAAAACGCTGCATTTGGATCTTTCCGCCAGAGAAGCTGCTAATAAAAATGCACAGGGCATCGCGCTTTCGACGGTCGTACGTATTTACCAACTCAAAGATCGTAAAGCATTTGACTCGGCTAATTATCAGTCTTTATTTGCACAAGACAGCACGGTGGTTAAAGCAGATTTATTGGCTCAGAGAGATGTTCGGGTACGACCAGGTGAAAGCGTAGCTGTCGATATTCCATTCGAAAACGAAGCGCAATATGTTGCCGTGGCGGGAATGTTTATTTCTCCCGATCTGTCTGAAGATTCTTGGCGCGTGGTATTACGTCGTGAAGATCTCGATCCTGATAATGCGCGAGTGATCGAATTAAATACCCAGACTCTGGCACTCATGGCGCAGGAGGGCGAGTAATGGTCAAGCAGCCTTCACTTTATGACATCTTGCTGGGTAATTTTTCCGGTGGTTTTCCTTTGCACGCAGTCAGCGAAAACACGCAGGTCATCTTATCCGTCCTCGATAATATGCAGCGCATTTTGAATACTCGTGCAGGTAGTCTCAAACATATACCCGATTATGGTTTGCCTGATATGACCAAAATCCTCCAGGGTATGCCAGGTACGGCACATCAGCTTATTAGCACGCTTTCTCAGGTTTTGTTGAAGTATGAACCGCGGCTAAAAGGAATTCAGGTAACGATGCAGCAGCAGGAAACACCGGGACATTTGCGTTATTCCATTGATGCTGAACTGCAAGACCTAGGCATTGTTCGCTATGGCACTGATTTTACCCCTGAGGGGCGGGTTCTGATTCGGCACCTCAAGAGGCAGGGTTGGCTTGAGACTGGAGTGTACTGACATGGAAAAGAATCGCATCAGCACCGGGGGAGATCCACGTGCTTTCATGGAGTTTGGGCAATTACGCGATGAAATTAGCAAGCTGACTCACCCTGCGCGTCCGGACGTTGACTGGCAAAAGGTTGAACAGTTAAGCCTGGCGCTGTTTCGTCATAACGGAGTCGAACTGCAAACACTTGCCTGGTACACCGTCGCCAGAATACGTAATGCGGGACTGGAGGGACTTGCCGAAAGCACGGAACTTCTGGAAGCATTACTGACGCATCACTGGAGTGCAATATGGCCACAGCAAACCCATGCCCGCGTTGAGATCCTGGCATGGTTGTCTGTCCGCTTACAGCAAGAATTGCGTACCCTAACGCTGTCATATGCTGATTTATCAAAAGTGTATCGGGTTGAACAAAGTTTAAAACATGCCTGCGCAGTGCTGCAACGGCTTGAATTGAAAGCGCTTAGTAAAATGGAGGCTGTTGTTACCTGGATGCACAATGCCGCTTTGCGTCTGGAGAAGTCTGAAGCGGATTCGGGATCGGCCGTTGTGATAATACCGGCTTCAGGTACGACTAATAATGTTGAGACGTCTTCGCCACAGTTGGTATTTGTGGTCAATGAACCCGCATCACCCGGGCAATCAAGCGCAGCGGTTTTTACTACTCAAATCGAGGGGGGAACCAGACGGATGTGGCTGGGGTTTGCTATCGGTTTTATCGTTGCTGCGGCAGCGAGCGCAGGCGCTTTTCTTGGCACCAGTCATATGCGGGCTGACGGATATGATCTGATCAAGCCATTGCCTCAGGTGCTGACGCCTGAACAATTATCCGCGTTGAAGCAGTCCTCAGATTTGAAGGATCAGAAGCAGGAAATAATCGCTGCAACGCAAGGGCAATTGGATATTTTATATCGCCTGTCACCTTTGTGGTCGCGAGAATATGCCGCATCATTAGCGCAGCAGGTAGTTACCCTGTGGCCTGAAGAATCGCAGACTACAGTATTTGAAAGCGGGTTACAAAAACAGTTAGCTACCGAAGCGTTGCCGGAAAGCGCTCTGCAAAACTGGCATAATGCTCAGCAGGGGCTGGAAGCGTTAACCGCCCAGCTAAATGCGCTTGATGAACGTAAAGGTAAATATCTGACAGGGTCGGAGCTGAAATCAGCCATTTTCACTATCCGCCGCCAGCTTGACGAAACGCCGCCGACAGAAGAGTTGTTACGTCAAATAGATGAAGAGTTCAAAGTGCAGGGGAGTGTATCACCCGCTTTGTATCAGCAGCTTGATATGCGGATTAATCAGCTTCTTAATCGTTATGCGCTGTTGAAACAAAATTCGGTGAGGAGAGAATAGTCACTATTCTCCAAAAGCAAAAACCCGCCTTTTGGGCGGGTTCTTTAAATAGTGGTGCCCGGACTCGGACTAACGCCGTAGGCGTTGAACAGCGCGCTTGTCGCGCTGGCCCCGCAGGGGTGAGCCGCTGGCGGCGAATAATCGAACGAAGTTCGATGGAGAGTCCGTTTCTCCAAAAGCAAAAACCCAGCCATAGGCTGGGTTCTTTAAATAGTGGTGCCCGGACTCGGAATCGAACCAAGGACACGGGGATTTTCAATCCCCTGCTCTACCGACTGAGCTATCCGGGCAACGAGGCGCATTAAACCCGATTCGCTTCGCTTCGTCAACGAAATTTCTTCAATTCAATGCAGACTGCACAATCTATCACCACATTGCTGCAATTGCACGCATTCTCAGGCAAAAAATGCCGTCCACGCGGCGGAAAGCGGCATTGCCAGCAGCAGAGCAGGAAGCATATTCACAACCGCAAACATCTTGATGCCGCAAATACGTAAACCGGTTGCCAGCAGCAATAGCCCGCCTACGGCGCTGAAATCGGCCATCATAGCTGGCGTTGTCAGGGGTAAAATCAGTGCTGCACAGGTAGCAAGCGTTAACTGGATTGTCAGCATCGGTACGCAAATGGCGGATACCGCAATTCCCAGCGAACAGGCAAAGATGATAGCCGTGAAGAAATCGAGAAACGACTTTGCGATTAAAATATTAGGATCGCCGGTCATCCCTTCATGTATCGCACCGAAGATCCCGGTACCGCTGGCGCAAAACAGCACGATGATAGCTACATAGCTTTGAATAAAAGATTCGTGCGTTGCATTGGCATCCGAACGGGTGAAAACCTGCTGCGCTTTGGCGACCGCAGCATTGATCCCTTTCTCCAGATGACAGAATTCGCCAATTAAGGCGCCTACCAGCGTTGCCAGAACCATCACCGGTAGGTTGGCGCATTTGATAACCAGCAAGATACCAATCCCTAGCGAAGCCAGTCCGAAAATAGAGGTCATGGAGACCCGAATGCGTTCTGGTATATGCTGGCTAAGCAGCGCGCCGAGAACGCCACCACATAAAATGGCGCTGGCATTAATAAAGGGTCCGATTACCACATTTGCTCCTGCATACCCATTATCGTCTTGATGCTAAAGGCAATTAGCTGGGTAAAATTATGTTTCAGATTGCATTATTATGCCGCTATTTTCAGACGAAATGCTTGTTTATCTGTGAGGTTTTGGCACCGGATTTTATCTTGCGCCTGTAAGTGAAAGGTGCCATGATTGCGCGAATTTTCTCCTGTCTGAATGGGGCTGCCTGGGATGATATTACTCCCCCTACATCGCCTTCAATATCGCCTTTTTGCGCGACGTTTACCCCTTCCTGCGACTTATCTTTATGCACTCACCATGCGGTGAGGGCAGCGCACGCTCACTGCAGGATAACAGTAAAATCAGAGGCTATCTGCTTTTACTGATGTCTGGCGGTCGGGGCTGGTAACCAGTTTGACCTGTCATTTCGTGGGCAAAGCAATGCGGCTTTGTCCGGGACTTTTGTTTTTCCCGAAACGGGTTATTGCGCTTATGAAATCAATGAAAATTGCCGCCAGTGGTGAACTGGTTTCTCGTCTGTCCAGTCATCGTCAGGTGGTGTCGCTGGATGGTACCGATTTTACTGACGTTGCGGCAGTCGTCATTACCGTTGCGGACAGCCGCAGTGGGATCCTGGCTTTGTTGAAACGCACCGGTTTTCATATACCGGTGTTTTTGTTCGCAGAATCTGATGTCGATGTGCCTGCGGGTATAAATGCGGTCATTTGCGGTCAGGCTCAGGACTGGCTGGAGCTGGAGTCTGCTGCCTGCCAGTATGAGGAAGAGCTGCTGCCGCCGTTCTATGACACGCTCACCCAGTATGTCGAAATGGGGAACAGCACGTTTGCCTGCCCGGGGCACCAACACGGTGAGTTTTTTAAGAAGCATCCGGCGGGCCGGCATTTCTACGAGTTCTTTGGCGAGAATCTGTTTCGCGCGGATATGTGCAACGCCGACGTTAAGCTTGGCGATCTGCTGATTCATGAAGGATCAGCGAAACATGCACAGAAATTTGCTGCGAAAGTTTTCCACGCGGATAAAACCTACTTTGTGCTGAACGGGACCTCGGCGGCCAATAAAGTGGTGACCAATGCGCTGCTGACGCGCGGCGATCTGGTGCTGTTTGACCGCAACAACCATAAGTCGAACCATCACGGCGCGCTGATCCAGGCGGGCGCCACGCCGGTTTATCTGGAGGCGGCGCGTAATCCGTTTGGCTTTATCGGCGGCATTGATGAGCACTGCTTTGATGAGCAGTACCTGCGTCAGCAGATCCGTGAAGTTGCGCCACAAAAGGCTGACCAGCCGCGTCCGTTCCGTCTGGCGATCATTCAGCTCGGCACTTATGACGGGACGATCTACAACGCCCGGCAGGTGATCGACAAGATCGGTCAACTGTGCGATTACATCCTGTTTGATTCTGCATGGGTTGGATACGAGCAATTTATCCCGATGATGGCCGATGGCTCACCACTGCTGTTGGAGCTTAATGCTAACGATCCGGGGATCTTTGTCACTCAGTCAGTACACAAACAACAGGCCGGGTTCTCGCAAACCTCGCAGATCCACAAAAAGGATAACCATATTCGCGGCCAGGCGCGATTCTGCCCGCATAAGCGTCTGAACAATGCGTTTATGCTGCATGCTTCCACCAGTCCGTTTTACCCGCTGTTTGCGGCGCTGGACGTTAACGCCAAAATCCACGAAGGGGAGAGTGGCCGTCGGCTATGGGCGGAGTGTGTGGCACTGGGGATTGAGGCCCGTAAAGCGATTCTTACCCGCTGCAAGATGATTCAGCCGTTTATTCCTCCGGTAGTTGATGGCAAACCGTGGGAAAGCTATCCGACGCAGGTGATTGCCAGCGAGCGTCGTTTCTTTAGCTTTGAACCTGGCGCTAAATGGCATGGTTTTTCCGGCTACGCGCGCGACCAGTATTTTGTCGACCCCTGCAAGCTGCTGTTAACCACTCCGGGTATTGATGCGCAAACCGGGCAATATACCGACTTTGGTATTCCGGCGACGATTCTGGCGCATTACCTGCGGGAAAACGGCATAGTGCCGGAGAAATGCGATCTTAACTCGATTCTGTTCCTGCTGACCCCGGCAGAAAGCGCGGAGAAACTGGCACAACTGGTGGCGATGCTGGCGCAGTTTGAGCAGCATATTGAAGACGATACGCCGCTGGCAGATGTGCTACCCACCATCTTCAATAAGTATCCGGTACGTTACCGGGATTACACGCTGCGTGAACTGTGTCAGGAGATGCACTCACTGTACGTTAGCTTTGATGTGAAAGATCTGCAAAAAGCGATGTTCCGTCAGGAGAGTTTACCTGCCGTGGCGATGAACCCGCAGGATGCCAACAGCGCTTTTATCCGCGGTGATGTTGAACTGGTGCGTATTTGTGATGCCGCTGGGCGCATTGCGGCGGAAGGTGCGCTGCCTTATCCTCCGGGCGTGCTCTGTGTGGTACCAGGTGAAGTCTGGGGCGGGGCGGTGCAACGTTACTTCCTGGCGCTGGAAGAGGGCGTAAACTTGCTGCCGGGCTTCTCGCCGGAGCTGCAAGGGGTTTACAGTGAGACAGATGCAGACGGCATTAAACGTCTGTATGGATATGTTTTGAAGTAAGCGCCATCTGGACAAAAAGAAGGTCACCATCTGGTGACCTTCTTTCATCAATAAAGATTAGTGCGCGATAGTCTGGGTGCCAGCCGGAACGCGTACGTGTTTGTATTTAAACAGCGCAACGAAGGCAAAAGCCAGAACCAGCGAGTAACCTGCGAAGATTAGCCACACGGTCTGCCAGTCGGTAATACCGTTCAGCGTATAGTATTCAACGACTTTACCGCTCACCAGACCGCCCAGAATACAACCGAAGCCGTTGGTCATCATCAGGAACATACCCTGTGCGCTGGCGCGGATTTCAGGGCGAACTTCTTTCTCTACGAATACAGAGCCAGAGATGTTGAAGAAGTCGAAGGCGCAGCCGTAAACAATCATCGACAGCACCAGCAGCACGGTACCGAACGGTGTCGGATCGCCGTAGGCAAACAGGCCGAAGCGCAGCATCCACGCCACAATACTGATAAGCATCACGTTCTTAATGCCGTAACGGCTTAAGAAGAACGGGATGGTCAGGATAAACAGGGTCTCGGAAATCTGCGAAATCGACATCATCACCGATGCGTGTTCAACGATGAAGCTGCCGGAGAACAGCGGGTTGTTATCGAAGCTGTGCAGGAAGGTATTACCGAACATATTGGTAATTTGCAGCTCTGCGCCCAGCATCATCGAGAAGATAAAGAAAATCGCCATACGCTTGTTTTTAAACAGCGCGAAGGCATCCAGGCCGAGCATAGACGTCCAGCTCTGGTTTTTCTGCTGGTTAGCGACCGGAATATGCGGCAGCGTCAGGGTGAACAGCGCCAGTACCACGGACAGCGTCGCACCGATATACAGCTGCATATGGCTCAGTTCAAAGCCGGAGAAGCTTACGGCCCACATTGCCATAATAAAACCGATGGTGCCCCAGATACGGATTGGCGGGAAGTCCGTAACGATATCCATCCCGGCTGACTGCAGGCGGTAGTAAGAGATAGTGTTGATTAACCCCAACGTTGGCATATAGGCCAGGGAGTTAAGCAAGATCACAAAGAACATGGCGCCTGGCGTGGTGACCTCGGCTGCGGCGAACAGCGTTGCAGCGCCGACCAGGTGGCAAATAGTATAAACCCATTTCGCACTGATCCATTTGTCAGCCACGATCCCTAACAGTGTAGGCATAAACACGGCGGCGATCCCCAGCGAGCTATATACTGCGCCAATGGATGCACCATCGAATTTAAGGGTGACAAACATATAGGAGCCGAGGGTAGTGAGCCAACTACCCCATAAGCAGAACTGCAGAAACGAGAGAACTTTCAGCTGCAGCTTAAGATTCATGTTAATTTCCTCACACCGTAATGCGGATGAATGTTTTAAAAGGCACATTTGCCGTGGCTATATGATGTGATTCTATCAACGAGAGGCACTCTTTTTTTGTTACCTGTGACAAATATTTGCAAACAATTTCTGATTGCAAAGCAAAAGAGTGATGGGGTTAACGTTTTTGGCTCTTCTGGCCCCCGTTTCAGGGGGCAGAAGAGGGATACATTAGTGGCGTCGATATGATTTTTGTGCGGAATTGACCTTGTAAAGGTATCGACGTGATTCAGCAGAAGGGTGTCGGGTGGTCAGCGTTTGATAAACGTCTCCCGGGGACATGCTGTTAATAATATTCGCGGCCTGAATTTTATCGTTCGAGAATACGCGCAGCACGCTGCCCGCGCCGCCGTTATACGCGGTGATCACCGCATAGCGACGCGAGGTTGGATTATCGATGCCGCCCAAATAGACATTGTTGAGCATTGCCAGATAGGCGGTACCGGTATCAATGTTGCTGGCTGGGTCAAACAGGAAACTACGGCTTGGCGTGCCTGAGCGACCTTGCGAGCGGAACACATCTTTCCCGGCGCTGTGCTGTACCACCTGCATCAGCCCCAGCGCATCGGCATGGCTGACCGCATAGGGGTTAAACGAGGATTCGGTTTGCATGATGGCCAGAATCAGCGACTCGTCGACGCCATACTTACGAGAAGCCTGGCGCACCATGCCGACGTACTTATGCGCGCGCTTATCAAGGTGGTTCGGCACCAGATTGATCGTTACGCTATAGATGATACGCAGGCCATTGCTGCGGCTTTTAAGTCGCGTTTGCAGCAGATAGTTGGCAAAGTTGGTAGCTCGTCCCTCCCAACGAATGGGCTGGCCGGTATTATCAACCACCTGTCCGTACAGGAACGGCTCTTTGGAAATCTTAATGTCATCGACATCGGAATAGAGGTCGATAGAACCCGGATCATCGCCCATCAGCAACGTCTTGATAATCGCCCGGCGCAGGTGTCCGGCGGGATCTGTCCCGGCAATGGTCTCGACGGTTATCGTACCGTCATCAAAGTTGATATGGCTGCGGGTTTGGTACTGATCGGTATACTTGACGTAGTCCTTCGGACCCGCAATCAGCACTTCCTTAAATCCCCACAGGTTCTCAATGTTATGGGCAAATTGCCCCATCAGAATATCAAAACCGTTGGTATCCTTGACCCAGGCTTCGTTATAGGAATCGCCTTTTTTGGTCGAACTGGAACAGGAGATGAGCAACGGCGCAATAACGGTAAGCGCGAGAAATTTTTTCATCATTCCGGGAGTGCGTGTTGTGTTTGTTATTTGCAAGGACCAGATTAAATCGTAGGCCGGATCAGCGCAGCGCCATCCGGCAACGGTTCTTATGACTCTGGCGTATAGCCTTCAATATGCACATCCTTACCTTCAAACAGGAAGTTAATCATTTCCTGTTCCAGTAACTTACGGTGTTCGACGTTCATCATATTGAGTTTTTTCTCGTTAATCAGCATGGTTTGCTTATGCTGCCATTGCGCCCATGCTTCTTTAGAAATTTCGTTATAGATACGTTTTCCCAGATCGCCCGGGTACAGCTGAAAATCCTGTCCTTCTGCTTCGCGTTGCAGGAAAGTGCAAAAAATCGTTCTGCTCATAAAAAATCCTCTCTATCGACCGGTACGTTAAACCTGGGTGCCGGCACGTAATTGCTGTAACAAACGCTCCACGGGGGCCGCCAGTCCGACCGACGGCGGTTGCGCTAAGTTATACCAGAGCGCGTTGCCTTCATCCATGCATGAGCTGAATGAAGACACGGGAAGCCACATAGGCACAATATCTAAGTGGAAATGGCTAAAGGTATGGCGAAACGCATTAAGTTGGGTCAGATTATCTGCGTTAATTTGTCGTTGCGCCAGCCAGTTGCGTAGCCCATCTTCATCGTCAAACTGCGGAAAACAGTATAAACCACCCCATAAGCCGCTGGGTGGCCGCTGCGCGAGCAACACCTCTTCATCATGCTGCATCAGTAAAAAATAGCCCGTCCGTTCCGGTAGCGTCTGTTTGGGTTTTTTACCTGGGTACTGCGCCCAGCTTGCATTGGCGCTTGCCACACAGCCATTTTCCAACGGACACAGGGAACATTTAGGTTTTGAGCGCGTACAGACCATGGCGCCTAAATCCATCATCGCCTGATTAAATCGCTCAACGCCGTGGGCAGGCGTAACCCGCTCGCTCAACTCCCACAGTTTCTTTTCAACCTCTTTTTTACCCGGCCAACCGCTTACAGCATAACAGCGAGCCAGCACACGTTTGACGTTACCGTCGAGAATCGGAAAATGCTGACCCAGAGAGAGAGAAAGGATCGCGCCTGCGGTTGAACGCCCGACGCCAGGCAGGGCGGCCACCTCTTCAAAGGTTTGCGGGAATATGCCGCCATGCAGCGTCACAACCTGCTGCGCCGCTTTATGCAGATTTCGCGCACGGGCGTAATAGCCCAGCCCGGTCCATAAATGCAGGACTTCATCCAGCGGCGCATGGGCTAAATCCGTTACCGTTGGGAAGCGCGCCATAAAGCGCTCAAAATAGGGGATGACGGTGGCAACCTGAGTTTGTTGCAGCATCACCTCAGAGAGCCATACTTTGTAAGGCGTCTTGTCAATTTGCCAGGGCAGCGTTTTCCGCCCGTATTTGTCGTACCAGCTCAAAACCTGAGCCGAGAATTGAGACGCTTGCATGATTACCGTTTCATTATTGCCGGGGGCAAGATTGCAGCACAGCGGCAACGGGGTGTAAACCGGAACTTTCCGCTGCTCACTTTCTTCCTTTACTTGCATCCGGCAACTAACTTTGGATAATGCCCGTTTTCAGAACTCAATCACAGCAGACTAAACTTTTATGAAGAACGACGTCATTTCACCGGAATTTGATGAAAACGGCCGCCCGCTGCGCCGGATTCGTAGTTTTGTTCGTCGCCAGGGGCGACTGACGAAAGGGCAGGAACACGCGCTGGAAAACTACTGGCCGGTGATGGGCGTTGAGTTCAGCGAAGAGCCTGTGGATTTCGCAGTATTGTTTGGTCGCGACGCGCCAGTCACGCTGGAAATCGGTTTTGGTATGGGGGCTTCGCTGGTGGCGATGGCGAAAGCGTGCCCGGAACAAAATTTCCTCGGCATTGAGGTTCACTCGCCGGGTGTTGGCGCGTGTCTGGCTTCAGCCCATGAAGAGGGCGTCGAGAATCTGCGCGTCATGTGCCATGATGCCGTTGAAGTCCTGCATAAAATGATTCCTGACAATTCTTTATCTATGGTTCAGCTGTTTTTCCCTGACCCGTGGCATAAAGCACGTCATAATAAACGCCGTATCGTTCAGGTACCGTTTGCTGAGCATATCTTAAGCAAGCTGAAGCTGGGCGGCGTGTTCCACATGGCAACCGACTGGGAAGCCTACGCGGAGCACATGCTGGAAGTAATGTCCTCAATTGACGGGTATAAAAACCAGTCAGAGAGTAACGATTATGTACCGCGCCCACAATCGCGCCCGGTAACCAAATTTGAACAACGTGGTCATCGTCTTGGCCACGGCGTATGGGACTTAATGTTCGAGAGGGTGAAATAATGGCAAAGAACCGTAGCCGTCGTCTGCGTAAAAAGATGCACATCGACGAATTCCAGGAAATAGGATTTTCGGTTGCATGGCGTTTTCCGGAAGGTACATCCGGAGAGCAGGTCGATCAAATCGTTGATGACTTTATCAATGAAGTTATCGAACCGAACAAACTGGCCTTTGACGGCAGCGGCTATCTGGCCTGGGAAGGTCTGATCTGTCTGCAGGAAATCGGCAAATGCACCGAAGAACATCAGGCTATCGTGCGTAAGTGGCTGGAAGAACACAAACTTGAAGAAGTGCGTACCAGCGAACTTTTCGATATTTGGTGGGACTAAGTAGCACAGGGTCGGCAAATGCCGGCCCGATTTGTATTGAGGGAAAGATATGATGCGCAAAACGCTGCTGGCGGCAGTCCTAACGTTCACGGCGATGGCCGCACATGCCGATTATCAGTGCAGCGTCACCCCGCGTGACGATGTGATTTTGAGCCCACAAACTGTGCAGGTGAAGGGGGAGAACGGCGACCTGGTTATTACCCAGTCCGGTGATGTTACCTTTAACGGTAAACAGTACAACCTGAACGCCGCACAGCGTGAGCAGGCCAAAGATTATCAGGCGGCGTTGCGTAGTAGCCTGCCATGGATTGATGAAGGTGCCAGAGCGCGCGTGGAGAAAGGTCGCGTGGCGCTGGACAAAATCATCGCCAAAGAGGTCGGCGAAAGCAGCAACATGCGTGGCCGCTTAACCAAGCTGGATGCGCAGTTGAAAGCGCAGATGAACCGCATCATTGAGCATCGTACTGACGGCCTGACCTTCCATTATAAGGCGATTGATCAGGTTCGCGCGGACGGACAACAGTTGGTGAATCAGGCGATGGGCGGTATTTTACAGGACAGCATCAACGAGATGGGGGCGAAAGCCGTGCTCAAAGGCGGTGGTAATCCGCTGCAGGGCGTACTCGGAAGCCTCGGCGGTTTGCAGACCTCAATTCAGAACGAATGGAAGAATCAGGAACAAGACTTCCAGCAGTTTGGTAAAGATGTTTGCGCCCGCGTCGTGACGCTGGAAAACGATCGTAAAACGCTGGTTAGCGCTCTGAAATAATCTTCACCTCTTTTTAACGGCACAGAAACATTCTGTGCCGTTTTATTTTGTACTTTTCTGTTTTTTTGATATCCATCTCTAAGAATGACAATTTGATGGAGATATAAATCTGGTTAATTGGATGGCGTCACATTATTCATCTGTAAGATAGACATAATGCTGCAAATTCAAGTAACTGGAGAAATAACATGGAGTTTTTCAAGAGAACGGCACTTGCCGCACTGGTTATGGGTTTCAGCGGCGCGGCGCTGGCATTGCCAAACATCACCATTTTAGCTACTGGCGGAACGATTGCCGGCGGCGGTGATTCCGCGACAAAATCTAACTACACGGCAGGCAAGGTCGGCGTAGAAAATCTGGTTGATGCCGTACCTCAGTTGAAAGATATCGCCGTTGTGAAAGGCGAGCAGGTGGTGAACATCGGCTCCCAGGATATGAATGACGAAGTCTGGTTAACACTGGCGAAAAAGATTAATACCGAGTGTGATAAAACCGACGGCTTCGTGGTAACTCATGGTACGGATACCATGGAAGAAACCGCCTATTTCCTCGACCTGACCGTCAAGTGCAACAAGCCGGTGGTGCTGGTCGGCGCAATGCGTCCGTCTACAGGTATGAGCGCTGATGGCCCGTTCAATCTGTATAACGCAGTGGTTACCGCAGCAGACAAAGCCTCTGCCAACCGCGGTGTGCTGGTGGTGATGAACGACACCGTTATGGATGGCCGCGACGTGACCAAAACCAACACTACCGATGTCGCCACCTTCAAATCCGTTAACTATGGCCCGCTGGGCTACATCCATAACGGTAAGATTGACTACCAGCGTACGCCTGCGCGTAAGCACACCACGTCTACGCCGTTCGATGTGTCTAAGCTGACCGAACTGCCGAAAGTTGGGATTGTTTACAACTACGCTAACGCATCCGATCTGCCGGCAAAAGCGCTGGTGGACGCGGGTTACGCTGGGATCGTCAGTGCGGGTGTAGGTAACGGTAACCTGTATAAAACCATTTTCGATACGCTGGCAACTGCCGCGCACAAAGGTACCGTTGTGGTGCGTTCATCCCGTGTACCAACCGGCTCCACCACGCAGGATGCTGAAATTGATGATGCGAAATACGGGTTTGTGGCTTCAGGCTCTCTGAACCCGCAAAAAGCGCGTGTTCTGCTGCAGCTTGCGCTGACCCAAACCAAGGATCCTAAGCAGATCCAGGAAATGTTTAATCAGTATTAATCGATGAAGGTGGCTGCGCTTATCGCCCTAACCCTGTAGGTCTGATAAGCGCAGCGCCATCAGGCAATTTGTCGGATGGCGGCTCAAGGCCTTATCCGGCCTACATCGTTACCGTATTACTCCGCCAGAAACAGCTCCAGCAGCGAATTCAAAAACAACTTACCGTGTTGGGTGATCTGCCAGTACTCATCGCATTCAATCAGGTAGCCCTGGGCGATAGCCTCATCGATCTGCCGGCGAATAACGTCTTCGGTAAGCCCGGTATATTGCGTGAACTCTGCACGCGGCGCGGCTTCCAGTAACCGGAAACGGTTCATAAAGAACTCGAACGGCTTGTCGGCTTCGGCAACATCACGCTGGCTTTCCAGGTAACGCCCTTGCATGTATCCGCGTGGGTGCCGCGTTTTGGTGGTGCGCAGGATGCGTCCGTCCGGGAACGTGATTTTGCCATGCGCGCCGCAGCCAATACCGAGATAGTCGCCAAAACGCCAGTAATTAAGGTTGTGCTGACACTGATAGCCTGGTTTCGCATAGGCTGAGGTTTCGTACTGCTGATACCCTGCGGCGGTCAGCAACTGGTGGCCTTGCTCAAAAATATCCCACAGCGCATCATCGTCCGGTAACACCGGCGGTCGGGAACCGAACAGCGTGTTGGGTTCGATGGTCAACTGATACCAGGAAAGATGCGGCGGGTTGAGCGCGATGGCCTGCTGTAAATCGCCCAAAGCTTCTTCCAGCGTCTGATCCGGTAAACCATGCATCAGGTCGAGGTTAAAGCTGCGTAGCTCCAGACCGCTCGCCAGGTTTGCCGCTCGTTTGGCTTCTTCCGGCCCGTGAATACGTCCCAGACGCTCGAGTTTGGCGGAGCTAAAGCTCTGTACGCCAATCGAGATGCGGTTGACACCAGCGCGTTGATAATCAACAAAGCGATCGGCTTCCACCGTCCCGGGATTCGCCTCCATCGTGATTTCTGCATCTGCGGCCAGATTCAGCCGTGCGCGTACGCCGTCGAGCAGCGTTTGCATTGCCGGGCCAGAAAGCAGGCTCGGCGTACCACCCCCGATAAAAATCGTCTTTACTTCACGTCCCTGGGCGTGAGCCACCTCAGTATCCAGATCGCTCAGCAGATGCTGCACATAGTCGTCATGAGGGACTTCGCCTTTTAGCGCATGCGAGTTGAAGTCGCAGTACGGGCATTTCTGCACGCACCACGGGATGTGAATATAAAGACTTAGCGGCGGAAGCTTAACCATTACGCAGGGCATCCAGCAGCAGCTTCAGCGCCTGTCCACGGTGAGAAATCGCACTTTTTTCTTCACGGGTCAGCTCGGCGGCGGTTTTCCCTTCAGACGGTACAAAGAAGATGGGGTCGTAGCCAAAGCCACCGTTTCCGGCAGGTTCGCGGGTAATCACGCCCGGCCAGCTTCCGTGACAAACTAAAGGAGTAGGATCGTCTGCATGGCGCATATACACCAGCACGCAATGGAATTGTGCCTGACGCTTGTCATCAGGAACATCCTGCAGGGTGTGAAGCAGTTTTTCCAGGTTCTGCCGATCGGTCGCATCTTCGCCGGAGTAGCGGGCTGAATAGATGCCTGGCGCGCCGCCAAGGGCATTTACCGCCAAACCTGAGTCATCAGCAATGGCCGGTAAGCCGGTAATTTGCGCGGCATGACGCGCCTTCAGAATGGCGTTCTCAATAAACGTCAGTCCGGTCTCTTCTGCAGAATCAACACCCAGATCCGTTTGGGCAACAACATCAAGACCGAAATCACTCAGAAGAGAGGCGAGTTCACGCACTTTACCGGCATTGCCGGTCGCGAGGACAACTTTTTGCATGGGATACCTAATCAGTTAGCGCCGCAATTTCGGGCGGGATCTGTTGCGGATGAATGATTTTAACCTGTTTGTGACGACCAAGCTCGCCCTTCTCAATGACGACCTGGCTTTTTGCTACGCGGAACTGTTTACCGAGAAACTTCACCAGATGGCTATTGGCTTGTCCATCAACCGGTGGGGCGGTAATGGCGACTTTTAGCTCGTCGCCATGTAAACCCACAATACTGTCACGGCTGGCTTTAGGCTGAATGTAGAGCCGTAAAACCAGACCGTCGTCGCAGGGTGTAACGGCACTCATAGCGCCATCCACAGCCCCGGCAGCAGCATGTTGCCTGTCGCCTGTAACACTTCTGCGATGCCCATATTAATGACATAGAGCAGCAGAACCAGAATCATTGGCGAGAAATCGATCCCGCCCATGCCTGGAAGTATGCGACGGATAGGGCGCAGCAGCGGATCTGCCAGTTGAATCAGCACGTACTCCACGGGGCTGCGGCCCTGGCTGACCCAGCTCATAATCGCCATCACCAACAGTACCCAGAAAATCAGCAATCCGATGGTCTTCAGGACAATCAGCACGGCGGCGATCCAGATGATCGGCTGGAACGTGACCACCTTAAACAGCACGATTGCTTTGATAAAGCTGAGAATCAGCGCCACTAATGCCGATGCGCTGTCGATCGGTCCCATCGGGGGAATAATGCGGCGTAACGGCCCAATAATAGGTTGAGTGATTTTCACTATAAACTGCGAGAACGGGTTGTAAAAATCGCAGCGAGACCATTGCATCCACACGCGCAGCAGCAGCGCCATGGTATACAGCTCAATTACCGTTGAGAGCAGGAAGGTCAACGTATTCATGGTGTTCCTTAGTTTTCCTTATTTTTTAGTGTAATCACGAGCACCAAAAATGGCAGTGCCGATGCGCACCATCGTGCTACCCGCCGCGATTGCGGCATCCATATCATCAGACATCCCCAGTGAGAGCGTGTCGATACTTGGGTAACGTGTTTTCAACCCAGCAAATGCTACCGCCATTTGCTGTGCAACTTCAAACTGCCTTACATAATCTGACTCTGGCGCCGGGATTGCCATCAAACCACGTAGGGTAATGCGCGGCAGTGCAGCGACGTCAGCGGCCAGTGCCTCAAGCTCTGCCAGCGGAATTCCTGACTTACTGTTCTCATCGCTGATATTAATTTGAATCAGTACATTGAGCGGTGGCAGTTGTGCCGGGCGCTGTTCGCTCAAACGGGCAGCGATACGCAGACGGTCGATCGTATGGCACCAGTCAAAATGTTCCGCGACCAGACGACTTTTGTTGGACTGCAGTGGGCCAATAAAGTGCCACTGCAGATCGTTGACGCCTTTTTCCTGGAAGTAGCGGATTTTATCCACCCCTTCCTGCACATAGTTTTCACCGAAGGCACGCTGCCCTGCGGTAATGGCTTCTTCGATGGCGCTCGCAGGTTTGGTTTTGCTAACTGCAAGCAACATAACTTCTTCTGAAGACCGCCCGCAACGCGTCGCGGCGGCTGAGATTTTGTCCCGGACATGTGCCAGGTTATGCGCGATATCGTTCATTTTCCGAGGATGTTCATATGAATATGGAAGAAATAGTGGCCCTTAGTGTAAAGCATAACGTGTCGGATCTACACCTGTGCAATGCATGGCCTGCGCGCTGGCGCATACGTGGAAAAGTCGAAATCGCGCCATTTACTATGCCTGGTGAGGCTGCAGATAGGCTGAGTATAAAATGTGAGTCTGTAGGAGGACGTAAACAGATTTAACTGACAGAATTTTCATTTCATTTTATTCAGCTCCAGTTTGCTGTAGTGTGAATATCCTGCAGTTATAAAATTATTTATGAGGTTTGTTTATAATAAAACAAAAATATTAGATGATTGGTAAGGTGAATATTATAGCTTCATTTGTTATCAAGCGATAATATACATTGCAAATATAAATTGTGGGGGTATTTGTGATGTCAATGAATAGAATTTGAAGCATTTAATGTTCAAGGTGATGGTTCGCTTTGTGATATTTCATACTCTTCGTCTATAAATGAGGTGTTACAAATGTGGAATAAAGAAGCCGCTATAAATTTTGTTAGGCACAATGCTCATGCGCACGCTACTGGTTATTGTGCCAGGGCAGTAACAGCAGCTATCGAACATGGCGGCGTATCCTTGCATCATGATAATGCTAAAAATATGGGGAAATATTTAGTATTAGCTGGTTTTCGTGAAGTATATGGCGATCCTATTAAAGGTGATGTTGCTATAATTCAACCATATACTGGAGGAAATACAGCAGGGCACATGGCGATTTTTGATGGGCATTACTGGTGGTCGGATTTTAAACAGGAACATGGCGTGTATCCCGGACCGGGTTATCGTAAAAGTCAGCCTTCATATAAAATCTATAGGCATAACTGATGAAGCGATTAATATTATTTACTTTTCTAGTCTCATCGTTTGCTATGGCAGGAATAATACCTGCTGGTACTCAGGCATTAAAGTTCAATACCTGGTATATCAAGCTGGTTACTCATAATATCATCCCAGTTGCAGATAATCCGACGGCATTAGAACCTTATGTTATTATCGATACATTGAATAAATTAAAGCAGGCATATATAAGCGATAATCTTGAAGAGGATTATTTCCTAAAAGTTCAGGATGTTGCAGATGAAGACTGGAGTAATCATATTAGTATTGATCTAATTATAACTGATCCTATTTGTACCAATGTCTATTTGACATTTGGAACGGGTGAGTCATCTCAAAAAGTTATTGACTGCATGGTAGAAGAAAAAGGTGTATGGAAAATCAAGAGTGTCGCTACTCGCCATTAGTCGTTGTTTTCACCAATTGAAAATAATCCTGCGACGATGGCTTCTTCGATGGCGCTCGCAGGTTTGGTTTTGCTGAATGCAAGCAACATAACTTCTTCTGAAGACCGCCCGCAACGCGTCGCGGCGGCTGAGATTTTGTCCCGGACATATGCCAGGTTATGCGCGATATCGTTCATTTTCCGAGGATGTTCATATGAATATGGAAGAAATAGTGGCCCTTAGTGTAAAGCATAACGTGTCGGATCTACACCTGTGCAATGCATGGCCTGCGCGCTGGCGCATACGTGGAAAAGTCGAAATCGCGCCATTTACTCCGCCTTGCGTGGAGGATCTGCTGATGTGCTGGCTCAGCGAGCAACAACAGGTACAGTGGCGGAAACAGGGGCAGATTGATTTTGCTATTGCGCTGGCAGATTCCCGACGTCTGCGCGCCAGCGCTTTTGTTCATCAACAGGGAACGTCGCTGGCGCTAAGATTGCTCCCGCTTGATTGTCCACGTTTAGACGATCTCCAGACTCCCGAGGCCATACCTGAGCTGCTGCACAGTGAACATGGATTGATTCTGGTCACGGGAGCCACCGGCAGCGGTAAATCAACGACCCTGGCAGCGATGGTGGAGTACCTTAATCAGCATATTGCGGGGCATATTCTGACGCTGGAAGACCCGATTGAATATCGCTACACCAGCCAGCGCTGTCTTATTCAACAACGGGAGGTGGGCGTACACTGTGCTTCTTTTGCCGCTGGCTTGCGCGGCGCGCTGCGTGAAGATCCTGACGTCATTTTGCTGGGCGAACTGCGCGACGTGGAAACCATTCGTCTGGCATTAACGGCAGCGGAAACCGGGCACCTGGTGCTGGCAACGTTACATACGCGAGGGGCTGCGCAGGCTATCGCACGGCTGGTGGATACCTTTCCCGCGCAGGAGAAGGATCCGGTGCGTAATCAACTGGCAGACAGCCTGCGGGCAGTGCTTTCGCAAAAGCTGGAGGAAGATAAGCTGGGAGGACGCGTGGCGCTATTCGAGCTGCTCGTCAACACGCCCGCCGTGGGCAATTTGATTCGTGAAGGGAAAACGCATCAGCTACCCGGCGTAATTCAAACCGGGCAGCAGACAGGCATGCAGACGTTTGCACAAAGTCTGCAGCAGCGACAGGCGCAGGGGCGGCTTTAGTAGCCCTGCTCGAAATAGCTTTCGAGGATGACCACGGCAGAAGCGGAGTCTACTTTGCCTTTATTCAATGCCCGGTATCCGCCTTGCTCAAACAGGCCAGAGCGGGCTTCGACGGTGCTCAAGCGTTCATCGTGCAGCGTTACGGTAACGCCAAAGCGACCGTGAATGCGGTTAGAGAACTTGCGCGCGCGCGCAGTAAGGGGTTGTTCGGTGCCATCCATGTTGAGCGGCAGACCTACGATAATTTCGTCCGGCTGCCACTCTTTGAGCAGACGTTCAATCAAACTCCAGTCCGGCGTACCGTCCTGCGCTTTGATGGCGGGCAAGGGTCTTGCCGTACCGGTAATGCGTTGGCCAACCGCGACGCCGATACTTTTTGTACCAAAATCAAAAGAGAGTAATGTTCCGCTCATCAGGCATGTCCCGCCACGCCAGGCATGGTCTGAATATCAATCCCGATAAGCTTCGCCGCATCGCGCCAGCGATCGGAAATCGGCGTTTTGAATAAGATGTTGAGGTCTGCGGGGGCCGTGAGCCAGGCGTTATCCAGTAGCTCTTGCTCCAGTTGACCTTTTTCCCATGATGAATAACCCAGCGCAACCAGCACTTCGGACGGTTGCTCTTGCGTACCCAGGGTTTCTAATACATCGCGGGAGGTGGTGATGATGGTGTTATCTGAGATGCGGATACTGGATGCAAAGCGTGACGGCGGGGTATGCAGAATAAACCCACGGTCTTCCGCCAGCGGTCCGCCGAGCATCACCGGTTTATCCAGACGAATGGCCGGATCGCGTTCTTCTGGCGTAATCTTCAGCTTTTCCAGAATTCCTTCAATCTGTAAGTTTTCCAGAGGCTTATTAACGATAATCCCCATTGCTCCGTTCTCATTATGTTCACAGATGTACACCACGGAACGGCGGAAAATCGGATCCTGGAGAGCAGGCATGGCAATCAGAAAGTGATGCTGTAAATTCATTGTCAGAGGTTCTGTTTCCTGGTTCAAAAAAGCAACAGAGCCCAGTATGTGGGCAAAGCTCGAAGATGTCACCCTCTGAAGATAGCTTTGCCGGATGGCGGCTTCGCCTAATCCGGCCTACGGGGTGTAATTCCAGGCCGAATAAGACGCGATGGCGTCGCTATCCGGCAACATATTTATTTCTGCAAACGCGCTTCAATGGCATCCATCAGCATACCGGTAATCGAAACCGGGAACTCCGCTTCAATTTCACGAATACAGGTTGGGCTGGTGACGTTAATTTCTGTCAGGCGATCGCCAATGATATCCAGACCGACAAAAATCAAACCTTTCGCTTTCAGCGTTGGCCCAATGCGGCGTGCGATTTCCCAGTCGCTGTCGGTTAATGGACGCGGCTCGCCACGGCCACCGGCGGCCAGGTTGCCACGGGTTTCACCGCCCTGTGGAATACGCGCCAGGCAGTACGGAACGGGTTCGCCATCGACCACCAGCACGCGTTTATCGCCATCTTTAATTGCTGGCAGATAGTTCTGCGCCATGCAGTAGCGGGTACCATGCTCGGTCAGCGTTTCAGCAATCACGCCGAGGTTCGGATCGCCTTCCTTCACGCGGAAAATAGATGCGCCGCCCATGCCGTCCAGCGGTTTGAGAATGATGTCGCTGTGTTTTTGCCAGAAGGCTTTCAGCTGCGCTTTGTTACGCGTGACCAGCGTTTCCGGCGTCAGGTCGGCAAACCATGCGGTGAACAGCTTTTCGTTGCAATCGCGCAGGCTCTGCGGTTTGTTGACGATTAGCGTTCCTTTCTCTTCTGCACGTTCCAGAATATAGGTCGCGTAGATGAACTCGGTATCAAACGGCGGATCCTTACGCATCAGAATGACGTCCAGGTCTGCCAGCGGGAGATCCTGCTCGCTCTTAAACTCATACCACTTGTCGTAGTTCTGCTCTACGCTCAGGGTATGTGTGCGGGCGCGGGCTTCACCGTTTTCCAGATAAAGATCGGCCATCTCCATATAATGAATTTCGTAACCGCGACGTTGCGCTTCCAGCAGCATAGCGAAGCTGGAATCTTTCTTGATGTTGATGCTTGCGATGGGATCCATCACGATGCCGAGCTTAATCATGTTCTTCTCCGTTTATGCCTTAGCCCAGATCGCCAAAACGCACTTGTAGCGCGGTAATAGCGGTGAGCGCAGTTGTCTCAGTACGCAGAACGCGAGGTCCTAACAGAATATCAGTAAACTGATAGCGTGCGGTCATGGCAATTTCATCTGCTGACAACCCGCCTTCCGGGCCAATCAGCAAGCGGATGCGTTCCACCGGCAGCGGCAGCGTATTGATGCTGGCGCTGGCGCGCGGATGCAGGTTCAGTTTCAGACCTTCATCCTGTTCCGCGCACCACGCTTCCAAATCCATTGCCGGGCGAATTTCAGGCACCCGGTTACGACCGCACTGTTCGCAGGCGGCAATAGCGATTTTCTGCCACTGCTGGAGCTTCTTGTTCAGGCGTTCGCTGTCCAGTTTAACGCCGCAGCGCTCAGAAAAAAGTGGCGTAATGAGGCTTACACCCAGTTCGATCGATTTCTGGATAGTAAATTCCATTTTTTCTCCGCGCGACATCACCTGACCCAGGTGGATGTGCAACGGCGATTCACGATCGTCGAGTTCGGCGTTAAGCACCTTCACATCCACGCTTTTTTTACTGGCGTGGGTGATTTCAGCGTCGAATACCTGATTGCTGCCATCAAACAGCTGTAGCGCCTGGCCCGGTCCCATACGCAGCACGCGGCCAATATGGTTGGCTGCATCTTCACACAGTGATATTTGGCTGCCGGAAGTGAGTGGCTCAGGGTGATAAATGCGAGGAATGCGCATAGTTTAACATCCGCGTCTTAGCCCTGGGCTACGAAAGGCCAGGGCATGGTTAAAAATATTGACGCTAGTGTAGGTTAGCTCTTTTGCGCCTGGCAAGCGCGTTGCACATATGGGTTATGGTTACCCTGTACCTTCGCGATGCGTTCGTCGCGCTCACACTCCCAGTCGGTGACCGGATATTGCTTATTCCAGGCATTAAAAAGCTGGGTTTGCTGGCGAGAGAGCGTCAGGTCGTACTGGTCACGCATGTAAAAATAGGTGCGTGCGATGGCGCCGCGGGCGCGGGCTGGTGGTTCGGCAACTTTCTCTTTGAAATCAACCTTCATAGTGCATTGCCCATACTGACCTTCGCCACCGTTCCACTGGCTGTACATAAAGTTTGCACGATCGCCATTTACTTCACCGACCGCAGGCTGCAGGTTATGCATATCGCTTTCCATTTTGCGATAGACCGGATCTTTGGCGCAGTTTTTGCGCCCTCCATCCTGCCAGCACTGGCGCTGATGACCAAATTGCCAGGCGGGGACAACGTGCTCCCATTCAATTCGGCTGGCGCGGTTTTCATTTTTTCGTACTTTATAGCCACATGATTCGAGGTCAACGACCCCTTTTTTGCCTTGCCAGTTAATTTTACAGCCACAATAGAAATCGCCCGGCGCATCGGCGTTAACTTTGACGCCTGCCGCTTTTGCCTGAGAAAAGCTGTTGATGCCTTCGGCTAAAACCGGACCTGAAAACGCTGCGGCTAACAGGGCCGCAGCAAAAGAAAGATTACGGTACATCACGAACTCCGTGTCAAAACGAGCCCGCAACGTAGCGAAAGTTATTCCTGTATGCAATCAGTTAGATCAGAAAAGTTCCTGATAATTCTGAAGATTATTCCACAACCAGCGGTTCGCCACAGTGAACGCAGCGGTAGGTGGCCTCACCACGTACAACACGGTTATGTCGACGAACGGTCAGTTGGTGTTCCTGACACTTACAGCGGTAAGTAAAGGTCTTACGCTGCACCGATTGCAGTTCAAATTGATGCGTACGCCGGGCTGGTACGCCCAGCACGCTCTCCATCATCCATTTCCACTCTTTCCCGTGCGGCGACACGCGGCCAAAGTGCTTCCACACCAGTAAATGCGCCAGTTCGTGGGGCACCACTTCGTTAACGAACGCGTCGACATTCTCCATCAGCAGGACGGGGTTAAGGCGAATTTCATAGGTTTGTAGCCACGCGGTACCCGCGGCGGTTCCGCGCTGTTGGTAAACCAGCTTTGGCTCCGGGTATTGGCGTTCCAGCTTGAGATTGGCCTGGGCGAGTTTTTCCCGCAGGCTGCGCATAACGGCTTGCTGGATGGCGATAGGGAGACGGGAGGTTTTCATAACGGCAGAGGATAGTGCGACAAGGAAGGGACTGCAAGAGGTAGGCTTCCTCCCGCTGGGGGAGAAAGCCTTTCGTGATTAGTCGTGTGCGCCAATTTCGCGCAGTTTACGACCTTTCATCAGGTTACGTTCAATGTGTTCCAGAGAGACGTTTTTAGTTTCAGGGATCAGCCACAGAGTCAGGAAGATGAACAGTACGTTCAGGCCACCGTAGACCCAGAAGGTGTTGGCGCTGCCCAGCGAGTTCAGCATCGTCAGGAAGGTTGCGCCGACGATCATGTTGGCAATCCAGTTGGTTGCGGTAGAGCAGGTGATGCCGAAATCGCGACCTTTCAGCGGCTGGATTTCAGAGCACAGTACCCAAATCAGCGGACCGGCGCTCATCGCAAAGCCAACGATAAACATCAGCAGCATCAGCACTGCGAAGTATTGTGCGGCAGCCGAGTGAATCCCCACGTGCATCATTGTACCCAGCACGCCCATACCGACGGCCATGACGATAAAGCCGAGGATCAGCGTAGGCTTACGGCCCCAACGGTCAACCAGGCCAATGGCGATAAAGGTTGCCAGCACGTTGGTCAGGCCAACGATAACCGTTCCCCACATCTGCTCGGTGGTGTTGGTATAACCCGCCAGTTCAAAGATTTTTGGCGCGTAATACATAATGACGTTCATCCCGGTGAACTGCTGCATCACCTGTAACAGCACGCCAAGGAACACTGCGCGGCGGAAGTTGCTGTTCTCTTTAAACAGCGCCCATCCGCTCTGCTTCACCTGCAGGCTTTCACGAATTTCATCCAGCTCACGTTTAGCTTCAGCACTGGTGTCACGCAGACGCAACAGTACGCGTTCGGCATCGACAAAGCGGCGTTTAGCAGCAAACCAACGCGGGCTGTCCGGCAGGAAGATGACGCCAACCAGCAACAGCAAGGCAGGGATGATGATCACACCCAGCATCCAGCGCCATGCGCCGCTGTAGCTAAACGCTGTATCGGAAAGATACGCACCTAAAATACCGATGGTAATCATCAACTGATACATAGAGATCATGCTGCCGCGAATTTTTTCCGGGGCAATTTCAGACAGGTACAGCGGCGCGGTATAAGACGCAACGCCTACAGCCAGGCCGAGCAGGACGCGGGAAACCAGCAGCACTTCAACGTTTGGCGCTGCGGCGGAGAACAGCGAACCGGCAACAAACAGAATTGCGCCGATCATCAGACTCTTTTTACGACCCAGCTTGAAGGAGAGCCAGCCGCTGCCGACGGCGCCCACTGCCGCACCAAACATCATGGAACTCACCACCCATTCCTGAGTGTGCGGGGTAATTTGAAACTCGTCGGTGATGAAAGGTAAAGCACCGGCAATAACACCGATATCCAGGCCAAAAAGTAATCCAGCCAGGGCTGCCAGGAAGCAGACAAAAAATGTCATAGCTTTGTTGGAACGCCCCGTTTTTTTATTGTCAGGCATGATGCCCTCCGGTTGGGTAGCTAGTTTTGTTGATGTTAAGGGTAGGTGAGTACGGGGTAAAAAAATGCGAATCACATCACATTAGTGTAATCGGTTACACTGACATTCATACGGATTATTGATTAATTATTTGAAAGTTAACATTATTTATTTAGGGCTGGAAAAGTTGGTTGCCTGATTTTAAGACAATACTGAAATATAATGTAACGGTGATGCAGCTTTAGTAGTAAAGGTGTGTTAAGTCAAGGTGGATAGAAATACTGAGCTATGTAATCGCTTTCATTTGTTGTTTAATGCAATGGAAATCAAGGTTGTTTTAGCAATGAGGTAGGAGAGAGAAAAGGACATAAAAAAAGACCAGCGCGAAGCTGGTCTTATAAGCGTTGAGCTGTGGGGGAAATTACTTCAGACCGGCAGCTTCACGCAGCAGAGCGGCTTTGTCGGTTTTTTCCCATGGGAAATGTTCGCGACCAAAGTGACCGTAAGCAGCGGTTTCTTTGTAAATCGGGTGCAGCAGATCCAGCATCTGAATCAGGCCATACGGACGCAGGTCGAAGAACTCACGCACCAGCAGGGTCAGCTGTTCTGAAGGCACTTTTTCAGTACCGAACGTTTCCACCATGATAGAGGTCGGTTCAGCCACGCCGATTGCGTAGGAAACCTGAATCTCGCAGCGGTCAGCCAGGCCTGCGGCAACGATGTTTTTCGCTACATAGCGGGCTGCATAGGCTGCGGAACGGTCAACTTTAGACGGATCCTTACCAGAGAATGCGCCGCCACCGTGACGTGCCATACCGCCGTAGGTATCAACAATGATTTTACGACCCGTCAGGCCGCAATCACCCATTGGGCCGCCGATAACGAAACGACCGGTTGGGTTGATGAAGAATTTGGTCGAAGCGGTCAGCCATTCAGTCGGCAGCACCGGCTTGATGATCTCTTCCATAACGGCTTCTTGCAGCGATTTCTGGTCGATATCTTCAGAGTGTTGAGTAGACAGAACAACTGCATCGATACCGACGATTTTGCCGTCATCATACTGGAAGGTGACCTGGCTTTTTGCATCCGGACGCAGCCAGGATAAGGTGCCGTTTTTACGCACTTCAGCCTGACGCTGCACCAGACGGTGAGCATAGGTTATTGGGGCAGGCATCAGCACGTCGGTTTCGTTGGTTGCATAACCAAACATCAGACCCTGGTCGCCTGCGCCCTGTTCCAGCGGATCGGCACGGTCAACACCCTGGTTGATGTCCGGAGACTGTTTACCAATCGCGCTGAGTACCGCACAAGAGTTGGCGTCAAAACCCATGTCGGAATGCACATAGCCAATTTCGCGAACTGTGTTACGGGTGATCTCTTCGATATCAACCCATGCGCTGGTGGTGATCTCACCGCCAACTAAAACCATGCCGGTTTTGACGTAGGTTTCGCAGGCAACGCGTGCTTTCGGATCCTGCTCCAGGATTGCATCCAGCACAGCATCAGAGATTTGGTCAGCGATTTTGTCAGGATGCCCTTCTGATACGGACTCGGACGTAAAAAGGTGTTTTGCCATATTTAATTTCACCTAAGGAGAATTTGGTTAGCTCAAACTGTCGAGTGGAATAGCCATGTGTAGAAGATTCTACCATGAGTCTGCAGATGACGAACACTGGCAGTCTGAGTGTTAATCGGTATAGATGGATTAACATCTGGACGGCTATTTTAGGACAGTTCTTCGCCTGATTTCCAGCTTTTTTTGATTGAGGTCGCATTGTACTGAAAATGAAACTGGAAATTTTTCCTGACGGTGCTGGCAATGTGCATATTTATCTTTTGCATTTTCGTACTGTTGTCGGTATAAAACGCGGCGCGCGGCTCATATCCGTCATACTTCAAGTTGCATGTGCGTTGGCAATACTCGCCCCGTCCCTGGGGCTCGCCCTATGGGCGCTGTGGACAGCGTTCAAATCCGTTCCTGACGGATTTGTCTCGCTCGCCCCAGTCACTTACTCATGTAAGCTCCCGGGGACTCTCTGCGTTGCCGCCTTCCCACAACTCGAATTATTTAGGATAGACAAAAGCACACGACGTTTTCATCGTGTTGCCACTTCCAGCCGGGTTAAAACTTTAGCTTTGGCTTGTGGGTTCGTTCCGTAAGGAGCAACCGTGGAGGTGATACGAGATAATGAACCGTTGTATTCTGCTGAATCTGTCGCACCGTTCTGGTGTACATATGTTCCCCGCAATCTGCATCTCTGCTTTGCATACCTGTCGATGTTATATACACAAAATCATTCATGCTGGTCGAGGCTGCATGAAGGATGAAGTGTGTACCCATCTCGGCGTATCTCAGGACTCAAGAGCCGGTAACGGTCACTAAGAACTGAACAAGGGCGCTCTTGGTAAACAAGAGTTTTCTCGTGGTTTCGCCGAACCGTCAGCATTAAGTTCGGTTACGTGTTTACATTGATATGAAAAAGAAACCGGTCGCACAGTCGGAGCGTCAGCACTATCTGCTGGAAATTCTGCCTGTATTTGGGTTGTTATCGCGTCTTCGGATTGCGATAGTAGTCAACTGTTTTACACTTGTTAATAAAATTTGAGGTTCGCTATGTCTGACGACATTTCTTTGGGTTCGCCTTCGTCAGCAGGCGAACACGGTGTACTACGCTCCATGCAGGAGGTTGCAATGAGTTCCCAGGAAGCCAGCAAGATGCTGCGTACTTACAATATTGCCTGGTGGGGTAATAACTACTATGACGTCAATGAACTGGGTCACATCAGCGTGTGCCCGGATCCGGACGTACCCGAAGCGCGCGTTGACCTTGCTGAGCTGGTGAAAGCCCGTGAAGCACAGGGCCAGCGTCTGCCTGCATTGTTCTGCTTCCCGCAGATCCTGCAACACCGTCTGCGTTCGATTAACGCCGCCTTTAAACGCGCCCGTGAATCTTACGGCTACAACGGTGACTATTTCCTCGTTTACCCGATCAAGGTCAACCAGCACCGCCGCGTGATTGAATCGCTGATCCACTCCGGCGAACCGCTGGGACTGGAAGCGGGTTCTAAAGCTGAACTGATGGCCGTTCTGGCCCACGCCGGAATGACCCGTAGCGTGATCGTGTGTAACGGTTATAAAGACCGCGAATACATCCGTCTGGCGCTGATTGGCGAGAAAATGGGCCATAAGGTCTATCTGGTCATCGAGAAGATGTCTGAAATCGCTATCGTGCTGGATGAAGCTGAACGCCTGAATGTTGTTCCGCGTCTGGGCGTGCGTGCGCGTCTGGCGTCGCAGGGCTCCGGTAAATGGCAGTCCTCCGGCGGTGAAAAATCGAAATTCGGCCTGGCGGCAAACCAGGTGCTGCAACTGGTAGAAATTCTGCGCGAGCGCGGCCGTCTGGACAGCATTCAGTTGCTGCACTTCCATCTCGGCTCCCAGATGGCGAATATTCGCGATATCGCCACCGGTGTGCGTGAATCTGCCCGTTTCTACGTTGAGCTGCACAAGCTCGGCGTGAACATCCAGTGCTTCGACGTCGGCGGTGGTCTGGGCGTGGATTACGAAGGCACTCGTTCGCAGTCCGACTGTTCCGTAAACTACGGCCTCAACGAATACGCGAACAACATTATCTGGGCCATTGGCGATGCCTGCGAAGAGCACGGCCTGCCGCACCCAACTGTTATCACCGAATCCGGTCGTGCGGTTACCGCGCACCATACCGTGCTGGTGTCTAACATTATCGGCGTTGAGCGTAGCGAACACACCGAAGCAACGCCCCCGGCTGACGATGCGCCGCGTGCCCTGCAAAGCATGTGGGAAACCTGGCAAGAGATGCACGAGCCGGGAACCCGTCGTTCGCTGCGTGAATGGCTGCACGACAGCCAGATGGATCTGCACGATATTCACGTTGGCTACTCTTCAGGCTCCTTTAGCCTGCAGGAACGCGCGTGGGCAGAGCAGCTCTATCTGAACATGTGTCACGATGTGCAAAAACAACTCGACCCAAGCAACCGCGCGCACCGACCGATTATCGACGAGCTGCAGGAGCGTATGGCGGATAAGATCTACGTCAACTTCTCCCTGTTCCAGTCGATGCCGGATGCGTGGGGGATCGATCAGCTGTTCCCGGTAATGCCGCTGGAAGGACTGAACCAGGCGCCAGAGCGTCGAGCGGTGCTGTTGGATATCACCTGTGACTCTGATGGCGCTATCGACCACTACGTTGATGGTGATGGCATTGCGACCACCATGCCGATGCCGGAATACGACCCGGAGAACCCGCCGATGCTGGGCTTCTTTATGGTAGGGGCGTATCAGGAGATCCTTGGCAACATGCACAATCTGTTCGGTGATACCGAAGCGGTTGACGTGTTCGTCTTCCCTGACGGCAGCGTAGAAGTTGAGCTGTCTGACGAAGGAGATACCGTGGCGGATATGCTGCAGTACGTGCAGTTGGATCCAAACACCCTGCTGACGCAGTTCCGTGACCAGGTGAAAAACACCGATCTGGATACCGAGCTACAGCAACAGTTCCTCGAAGAATTTGAAGCGGGTCTGTACGGATACACCTATCTGGAAGACGAGTAAAGCTGTGCGGGTTCGCTTGAATCCGTACAAATTAACGGCGATAATTCGGCAATACAAGTAGTCACGTAAATCAATCCCTTCCTCGTCGGGCTTAACGACGCGGAGGGGATTTTTTTTCATCGATTTTTAAAGAGGTCAGTACATGAGCACCTTAGGTCATCAATACGACAACTCCCTGGTTTCTAACGCCTTTGGTTTTTTGCGTCTGCCGATGAACTTCATGCCGTACGACAGCGACGCCGACTGGGTGATCACCGGCGTACCGTTTGATATGGCAACGTCTGGCCGCGCGGGCGGTCGTCATGGTCCGGCTGCGATCCGTCAGGTTTCCACTAACCTGGCGTGGGAGCACAACCGCTTCCCGTGGAACTTCGACATGCGCGAGCGTCTGAACGTGGTGGACTGCGGCGATTTGGTTTATGCGTTCGGCGATGCGCGTGAAATGAGTGAAAAACTGCAGGCGCATGCTGAAAAGCTGCTTTCTGCTGGTAAGCGCATGCTCTCCTTTGGCGGCGACCACTTCGTCACGCTGCCGCTGCTGCGCGCACACGCTAAGCACTTTGGTAAAATGGCGCTGGTACACTTTGATGCCCACACCGACACCTACGCTAACGGCTGTGAATTCGACCACGGCACCATGTTCTACACTGCGCCGAACGAGGGTCTGATCGATCCGAATCACTCAGTGCAGATTGGTATCCGTACCGAGTTCGACAAAGATAACGGTTTTACCGTGCTTGACGCGTGCCAGGTGAACGATCGCGGCGTAGATGACATCATTGCGCAGGTTAAGCAGATTGTTGGCGATATGCCGGTCTACCTGACCTTTGATATCGACTGCCTGGATCCGGCGTTTGCTCCGGGTACCGGTACGCCGGTCATCGGCGGTCTGACGTCTGACCGCGCGATTAAGCTGGTGCGTGGTCTGAAAGATCTGAACATCGTCGGGATGGATGTGGTGGAAGTGGCTCCGGCCTACGATCAGTCGGAGATCACCGCGCTGGCGGCGGCTACGTTAGCACTGGAAATGCTGTATATTCAGGCGGCGAAGAAAGGCGAATAATAGTCGGACTATTTTACTCGTCATTTTGGGTCCGGGCAGTGCTCGCCACCCTCACGTACTACGTGTACGCTCCGGTGGCTGTGCGCTGGCCGGGCCCAAACTGACTTCGCCAATTACGTCCGATAATGGGATGAAATCTGTAGGCCGGATAAGGCATTCACGCCGCCATCCGGCACTGTTTGAAGATTACTTAATTCCGTCTGCGCTCATGCGATCGCGAATATGTTGCGCACGTTCTGCGGAAGCCGGGTGATCGTCAAACATTGAGCTTTGACGTCCCGCTTCCAGTTTTGCCAGTTTCTCAAAGCTGGTGGCTAAGCCTGCCGGACTGATCCCTCGTTTGCGCAACAAATCATACGAGTAATCATCCGCCTCGGATTCCTGACGCTGGGAGAACTGCGAGTTCACCAGTTTCTCGCCAAGATCGCCCAATTGCGACTGTGACAGGCTGCCGACAATGCCGCCAGCTGACGCCGCCGCTGCACGTACGGCGTTTGTACCCAGCGCAACCTGCATGCCTTTTTTCACGTGGCCCAGCGCAACGTGGCCCATTTCATGGCCGATCACCGCTTCAACTTCGTTGTCGGTCATCATATCCATCAGGCCGCTGTACACGCGGATACAGCCGTTCGCCATGGCAAAAGCATTCACATCTTTCGCCATATAGACTTTGTAGTTCACCGGCTGGCCGTTAATGTTATCGCCAAGCGCGGCGGCGATTTTACCCAATCGCGTTGCGTACTCGCTTCCAGCCGGGGCGATGGTAGCTTTGCTGTCCATATCCTTACAGGCCTGATCGCTCAGCGCTTTTACCTGCGCATCGCTCAGGCTGTAGGCCTGAAAAGCCTCTGCGCCAGAAGAAAGCAGTCCGTTAGAGTCCATGTTCTGGCAGCCGGTCAATGCCGCCGCCATGCTCGTAGCAAGCAGTAAAGCGCGAATTTTCATTTTTTCTCTTCCGCACAAAGTCAGGATTATTCTAAAAAATGCGTCGTTTGCAGGTGAACCGACGCCCGGCCTAAGTATAAAGAAAAGAACAATAAGCGGGCGAGAAGATTGCGCAACTTGCGCGCACGATCCAGAGATTTCTGAAGCGGTAAAAGGATGCTCCATGTACATGACACGCGGCTTGGGTTACATTGTTGGCACTTTTTTCCGGCGTAGCCCAAAACGCGCTGTCGTCAAGTCGTTTAGGGCGTGGCCTTCATTATCCGATCTGGAGTCAAAATGTCCTCACGTAAAGAGCTTGCCAATGCTATTCGTGCGCTGAGCATGGACGCAGTACAGAAAGCCAAATCCGGTCACCCGGGTGCCCCGATGGGTATGGCTGACATTGCCGAAGTCCTGTGGCGTGATTTCCTGAACCACAACCCGACTAACCCGTCCTGGGCTGACCGTGACCGCTTCGTGCTGTCTAACGGTCACGGCTCCATGCTGATTTACAGCCTGCTGCACCTCACCGGCTACGATCTGCCGATGTCCGAGCTGCAGAACTTCCGTCAGCTGCACTCCAAAACTCCGGGTCACCCGGAAGTGGGTTACACCGCGGGTGTTGAAACCACTACCGGTCCTCTGGGTCAGGGCATTGCGAATGCAGTGGGTATGGCTATCGCTGAAAAAACGCTGGCGGCGCAGTTTAACCGTCCAGGTCACGACATCGTTGACCACTTCACCTACGCTTTCATGGGCGACGGCTGCATGATGGAAGGTATCTCTCACGAGGTATGTTCCCTGGCCGGTACGCTGAAGCTGGGCAAACTGGTTGCGTTCTACGATGACAACGGCATCTCTATCGATGGCCACGTTGAAGGCTGGTTCACTGATGACACTGCTAAGCGTTTTGAAGCTTACGGCTGGCACGTGGTTCGCGGCGTTGATGGCCACGATGCTGACGCGATTAAACGCGCAGTTGAAGAAGCACGCGCTGTGACCGACAAACCGTCTCTGCTGATGTGCAAAACCATCATCGGTTTCGGTTCCCCGAACAAAGCCGGTACCCATGACTCTCACGGTGCGCCGCTGGGCGATGCAGAAATCGCACTGACCCGTGAACAGCTGGGCTGGAAATACGCGCCGTTCGAAATCCCGTCTGAAATCTACGCGCAGTGGGATGCGAAAGAAGCAGGTCAGGCAAAAGAAGCGGCATGGAACGAGAAGTTCGCTGCTTATGCGAAAGCCTTCCCGCAGGAAGCGGCTGAATTCACCCGCCGTATGAAAGGTGAAATGCCGGCTGATTTCGACGCCAAAGCGAACGAGTTCATCGCTAAGCTGCAGGCTAACCCATCCAAGATCGCCAGTCGTAAAGCGTCTCAGAACGCGATTGAAGCGTTCGGTCCTCTGCTGCCGGAATTCCTTGGCGGCTCTGCTGACCTGGCACCTTCTAACCTGACTCTGTGGTCGGGTTCTAAAGCGATCAACGAAGATACCGCTGGTAACTACATCCATTACGGTGTGCGTGAATTCGGTATGACCGCTATCGCTAACGGTATCGCGCTGCACGGTGGTTTCCTGCCATACACCTCTACCTTCCTGATGTTCGTAGAATATGCCCGTAACGCGGTGCGTATGGCTGCGCTGATGAAACAGCGTCAGGTGATGGTCTATACCCACGACTCAATCGGTCTGGGCGAAGATGGCCCGACTCACCAGCCGGTAGAGCAGGTTGCTTCTCTGCGCGTGACGCCGAACATGAGCACATGGCGTCCGTGTGACCAGGTTGAATCTGCCGTGGCATGGAAATACGGCGTAGAGCGTCAGGACGGCCCGACCGCGCTGATCCTCTCCCGTCAGAACCTGGCACAGCAGGAACGTACCGAAGAGCAGCTGGCGAACATCGCTCGCGGTGGTTACGTGCTGAAAGATTGCGCCGGTCAGCCGGAACTGATCTTCATTGCTACCGGTTCTGAAGTTGAGCTGGCTGTGGCTGCATGGGACAAACTGACGGCTGAAGGCGTTAAAGCGCGCGTGGTTTCCATGCCGTCTACCGACGCATTCGACAAGCAGGATGCCGCTTACCGCGAGTCCGTACTGCCGAAAGCGGTTTCCGCTCGCGTTGCAGTGGAAGCTGGTATCGCTGACTACTGGTTCAAATATGTGGGCCTGAACGGCGCTATCGTCGGTATGACCACCTTTGGTGAGTCTGCTCCGGCAGAGCTACTGTTCGAAGAGTTTGGCTTCACCGTCGACAACGTCGTCGCGAAAGCAAAAGAACTGCTGTAATTTCGATTACAGGTAAAAACGGGTCGCTCAGGCGGCCCGTTTTTTAATCAGAGGATGTTTATTTATCCCTGTGCAACCTTTCATTGTAGATCTACGTCACAAATATGATATTTATCCTTGTTTGGTATTTGCAGGCGATGTCACATAATTAGTATTGCTTTTTATTTTTAACTTCTTAACCCTCTGTTTTTAAAGGCCTCATCAAAAAACATTCTGCGCTGTCTGTATTTTTCTCCTCGATTGATTTCATTTTGTCGTGCGCGTATTTTATTTTTAACGCTAACTCGTACCCTAAAAATAAAATAAGGAAAATGTATGCGGCTGATTGATTACTTTCCAGAATCATCTATCTCAATAAAAAATTCAGCAAAGAACTGGCAGGAGGCAATTGACTTTTCTATGTCATCCTTACTCGCCAATCATTATGTCAATTCAGATTATATTCAGGCCATTAAAGATTCAACGGTTAACAATGGACCTTATTATATTTTAGCCCCTGGCGTTGCCATGCCACACGCTCGCCCAGAGTGTGGTGCATTAAAGACCGGAATGTCATTAACGCTTCTCAAACAGGAAGTAAAATTTGCCGAAGATGATGAAGGTATCAGATTATTAATCGGACTATCGGCAGCAAATGCTGATTCACATATTGGTGCTATTCAGGCTTTGAGTGAATTGTTATGTGAAGAGGAAGCGCTAACCGCTTTGTTATCAGCTAAATCAGAAAAACAACTGGCGGATATTATCGCCCACGCATAATTCACAGTTTCCTTTCAGGACATTATTATGGAAAACAAGTCTGCTCGTGCCAAAGTCCAGGCTTTTGGTGGGTTTTTGACTGCCATGGTCATTCCCAACATCGGCGCGTTTATTGCCTGGGGTTTTATAACCGCATTGTTTATTCCTACCGGTTGGATGCCGAATGAGCATTTCGCCAAAATTGTCGGTCCGATGATTACCTATTTACTGCCCGTCATGATTGGCTCCACAGGGGGACATCTGGTTGGCGGGAAACGCGGCGCAGTAATGGGGGGCATTGGTTCTATTGGCGTTATCGTGGGCGCGGATATCCCGATGTTCCTTGGTGCGATGGTGATGGGACCGCTTGGTGGCTGGGTGATTAAGCATATCGATCGTCTGCTGGAAAAACGCATTCCTGCAGGTTTCGAGATGGTTATCAATAACTTCTCTCTTGGTATTGCGGGAATGCTGTTATGCCTGCTGGGGTTCGAAGTCATTGGCCCGGCGGTTCTCATTGCCAATAATTTTGTGAAGGAATGTATTGAAGCGTTGGTTCATGCGGGTTATCTGCCGTTGCTATCCGTAATCAATGAACCGGCGAAAATCCTCTTTCTGAATAATGCTATCGATCAGGGCGTATATTATCCGCTGGGAATGCAACAAGCTTCAGAAACGGGAAAATCGATTTTCTTCATGGTGGCATCTAACCCAGGTCCAGGGTTAGGTCTGTTACTTGGCTTTGCAATCTTTGGCAAAGGGATGAGTAAAAAGTCTGCGCCAGGCGCCATGATTATCCACTTTCTCGGCGGTATTCATGAACTGTATTTCCCGTATGTGCTGATGAAGCCTCTGACCCTGATTGCGATGATTGCCGGGGGAATGACCGGGACGTGGGTATTCCACCTGCTGGACGGTGGGTTAGTTGCGGGACCGAGCCCTGGATCAATATTCGCCTATCTGGCATTAACGCCCAAAGGTTCTTTCCTCGCGACCATAGCAGGAGTCACTGCGGGTACAATAGTGACTTTTGTTATTACCTCTGTAATCCTGAAAATGGAAAAGAGCGTCGAAACGGAAAGTGAGGATGACTTTGCTGAGTCAGCCAGAGCCGTCAAGGCGATGAAGCAGGAAGGTAAATTCTCTTATAAAAATATTAAACGCGTTGCTTTTGTCTGTGATGCGGGAATGGGTTCCAGCGCGATGGGGGCAACCACGTTTCGTAAACGTCTGGAGAAAGCGGGATTGAATATTAACGTGACACATTATGCCATCGAAAATGTTCCACAAGATGCCGATATTATTGTCACCCATGCCAGTCTTGAAGGTCGTGTTAAACGTGTAAGCGAAAAGCCATTAGTGCTGATTAAGAACTATATTGGTGACCCACTGTTAGACGATTTATTTAAACGCATTACGGCGAACTAGCCTTATTCTATTTTATGGAGTGAATATGAAAACGAAAGTTGCTGCCATTTATGGCAAGCAGGATATTCGTATCCGCGAGTTTGAGCTACCTGCAATTACAGATAATGAATTGTTGGTAAGCGTAATATCCGATAGCGTTTGTTTATCTACCTGGAAAGCGGCGGCATTAGGGAGCGATCATAAACGCGTACCGGATGACCTGGAAAACCATCCGGTTATTACCGGGCATGAATGTGCAGGTATCATCGTTGAGGTTGGAAAAAACCTGACGGATAAATATAAGAAAGGCCAGCGTTTTGTTTTGCAACCCGCGATGGGATTGCCAAGCGGTTATTCAGCGGGATACAGCTACGAATATTTTGGCGGTAATGCGACATATATGATTATCCCGGAGGTGGCGATTAATCTGGGGTGTGTTTTACCGTACCACGGGTCTTATTTTGCCGCAGCATCCCTGGCGGAGCCGATGTGCTGCATTATTGGCGCTTATAACGCGAATTTTCACACCACGCCTTACGTTTATGAGCACCGTATGGGGATTAAGCCGGGGGGAAGTATTGCGCTTCTGGCCTGCGCCGGGCCGATGGGGATTGGCGCTATAGATTATGCCATTAACGGCAGCATTCAGCCGTCACGTGTGGTGGTGGTCGACATTGACGAAGCGCGACTGGCGCAGGCTAAAAAACTGTTGCCGGTTGAGTTAGCGGCAGAAAAGGGGATTGAGCTTATCTATGTGAATACTACAGGCATGGATTCTCCGACCGCGATGCTGCGTGCTCTTACCAATGACGCAGGTTTTGATGATGTCTTTGTGTATGCGGCAGTGCCAGCCGTCATTGAAATGGCTGATGATTTACTTGCGGAAGATGGCTGCCTGAATTTCTTTGCCGGCCCTACGGACAGTAACTTCAAAGTGCCGTTTAACTTTTATAACGTGCACTACAACAGTACTCACGTTGTCGGAACGTCCGGCGGTTCCACGGATGATATGAAAGAGGCTATTGCGCTCAGTGCAACTGGCCAACTGCAACCGTCGTTTATGGTGACGCACATTGGCGGCCTTGATGCGGTTCCGCACACCGTATTGAACTTACCTGCGATCCCCGGCGGTAAAAAGCTGATATACAACGGCGTTACCATGCCACTGACCGCCATTGCTGATTTTGCGGAGAAAGGGAAAACGGACCCATTATTCAAAGAACTGGCGCTGCTGGTGGAAGAGACGCACGGTATCTGGAATGAAAAGGCAGAAAAATACCTTTTAGCACACTTTGGCGTTGATATCGGGGAGGCGGCGATATGATGTCGCTGGCATGGCCGCTATTTCGTATCACGGAACAGGCTGCGCTGGCAGCCTGGCCGCAAACCGGGTGCGGCGATAAAAACAAGATTGATGGTCTGGCGGTGACGGCAATGCGTGAAGCATTGAACAGTATTGCCATCCGTGGACGAATCGTCATTGGCGAAGGGGAGATTGATCAAGCCCCGATGCTGTGGATTGGCGAGGAAGTGGGAACCGATACCGGACCTGAGGTAGATATCGCCGTCGATCCTATTGAAGGAACCCGAATGGTGGCGATGGGTCAAAGCAATGCGCTGGCCGTCATGGCGTTTGCACCTCGAGGTTCACTGTTACACGCTCCTGATATGTACATGAAAAAACTGGTTGTTAATCGCTTTGCAAAAGGGGCGATTAATCTGGCGCTGCCGTTGGCAGACAATCTGCGTAATGTGGCTGAGGCGTTGGGCAAACCGCTGGATCGACTGCGGATGGTGACGCTGGATAAACCGCGTCTTCAATCAGCGATTGCCGAGGCGACGCGGCTTGGCGTCAAAGTCTTTGCTCTGCCCGATGGCGATGTGGCCGCCAGCGTATTGGCCTGTATGCAGGAGAATCCTTATGATCTGATGTATACCATTGGCGGGGCGCCTGAAGGGGTTATTTCGGCCTGTGCGGTTAAAGCGCTGGGGGGAGATATGCAGGCTGAGCTGATTGATTTTTGCGAAGCGAAAGGAGATAGCGCAGATCATCGCCTGATTGCAGCACAGGAACGTCAGCGCTGCGCGGAGATGGGCGTTGAAATCAACCGTATCTATGCGCTTGACGAACTGGTAGGGGGAAATAAGATCCTTTTCAGCGCGACGGGGGTAACAGGCGGCGATCTTGTTAAAGGGATCCAACAGGTTGCAAATGGTGTGCGCACACAAACTTTACTGATCGGTGGCGCGGATCGAACGTGTAATATAATAGACTCTCTGCATTCATGGTGATTTATCGGATAACTAATGACGACGCTGACAGAAGACGATGTGCTTGAGCAACTGGATGCTCAAAATAATTTACTCTCGTTTATGACGACGGCACATAACATTTTGCTCCAGGGCATTAAGCGTTTTTTACCGTCGCTGTTCGTTAATAACGATGAAGAAATCGTGGAATATGCAGTGAAGCCGTTACTCGCCCAGAGTGGACCGCTTGACGATATCGACGTTGCGTTACGACTGATTTATGCGCTGGGAAAAATGGATAAATGGCTTTATGCCGACATCACCCATTTCTCTCAGTTTTATCAGTACCTGAACGAGCAGGATAATATCCCCGGTTTTGCCGATGATATTACCTGGGATTTTGTCAGCAACGTGAACAGTATCACCCGCAATGCGACCCTTTATGGTGCGCTGGAGTCGATGAAATTTGCCGACTTTGCTGCGTGGTCTGAAGTGCGCTTTAGCGCCATGGTCAAGACGGCAATGACGCTGGCAGTAACGGCGATTTTAAAGGAATTAACGCCGTGAAAATCGAACTAACGGTGAATGGGCTACAAGTTGAAGCGCATTACCATGATGATGAGATAGAGAACGTTCATAAACCGTTATTGCATCAGTTGGCAAAAATACACGCCACTAACCCGCAGCGACGAACGATTGTTTTTCTTAGCGCGCCGCCGGGTACGGGGAAATCGACGCTGACCACCTTCTGGGAATATCTCTCCCATCAGGATCCTGACCTGCCGGAGATCCAGACGCTGCCGATGGATGGCTTCCATCACTATAATACCTGGCTGGATGCCCATAACCTGCGGGCATACAAAGGTGCGCCGGAAACCTTTGATGTGGATAAGCTTGCGCAGAATCTACGCCAGATAAAGGAAGGGGAAGGATCCTGGCCGCAATATGATCGGCAAAAGCACGTTCCGGTAGAAGCGGCCATCACCGTGACGGCACCGATCGTGATTGTGGAAGGAAACTGGTTATTGCGCGATGACGAAAGGTGGCGAGCGTTAGCTGAGTTTTGTGATTGCTCGTTGTTTATTCGCGCCCCCGCCAATGCGCTGCGCATGCGACTGGTAGGTCGTAAACTGGCTGGTGGACTCTCACAAGCTGACGCTGAGGCGTTTTATGAGCGTACCGACGGACCGAATGTTCGTCGGGTACTGGATGGGAGTCGGTCAGCAGACTTTATGCTGGAGATGACGGTCGATGGTGCATATCGGGCTGTGTGATATTTTTATTGTGTAGACGTACCACGCGCGAGAAATGACGCTGCGTAAACGCCGCGTCATGACTGATCGCTACAACGCTTGTACCACGCGTACGACATACCGCCAGCCAGTTTTCGAAGACGCCAAGCCAGTGCGCATCAAAATCCCGGCTGGGTTCATCCAGCAGTAGAATCGCGGGCGCGAGTGCTTCCAGACTGGCGACGGCAACCATTCGTCGTTGAGCAGTATGCAGATCCAGTGGGTGTGCGTCGGCAACGTCCTCTAGCTGACATAACTGCAGTGCTGCCGACGTACGTTGCGCAATCTCAGCTACCGGGAGCTTCTGTAGCCGTAATCCGAAAGCCACTTCCTCTGCTACCTTGCTGTGAAAGATTTGATTTTCCGCCTCCTGAAACAGCACGCCGATCGCCCTGGCGCGCTCCCGGTTTTTCAGTTGCGCAATCGGACGGTTTTGTACCGTTACTGAGCCAGAAGACGGAAATAGCAGCCCGGCCATAATACGCAGCAGCGTAGATTTACCGGCGCCATTATCGCCTGTAAGCGCCAGCCATTCCCCTTCATGGAGTTCAAGTGAAATATTGCACAGGCAGTCATCGGCGGCGTTCGGCCAGCGATAGCTGACCTGGTTTAACGTTAGCATAGCGGTGACAATGCTCCATCGCGCAGTTGCCACGCCTGCTGGCAATGGCTGAGAAAAGGGGAATGATTGCGTTCGAAAAGCACCACCAAAGCATGCTGTTCCTGCGCCCATTGTTGCAGTCGCTTGAGTAGCATCACAGTCGCCTGCGCTGTCAGGCGGCTGAATGCTTCGTCCAGAATCAATATTTTCGGCTGCATGGCGAGCGCGCTGGCAATCACCACCCGCTGGGTTTCTCCGCCGGAAAGCGTGCCAGGATGACGACGGCGCAGAGGCTGACATTCCGTCAGCGTCAGGGCTTCATCAATGCGCTTCATAATTTCGGCCTCGGTAAGGCAGAGATTTTCCGGACCAAACGCCACTTCTTCCTCTACGCTGAATGTACAACCTGAAAGCTGCAGGTAAGGTGACTGCTGTACAAGCTGGACAGTACTCGACTGCTCGACCAGTGACAGTTTCCCGATGGGGGTACCCAGCAGCGTTCCTGTGCCCTCAATTTCTCCGGGCAGGAAATCGGGGTACCAGCCTGCCATCAGCTGTGCCAGCGTACTTTTTCCACTGCCGTTATCGCCAAAAATAGCTACCATTCCGGGCTCGGCATAGTGGAAATTGTAGCAAGCGGGGGGCCGCGCGGCATGCGTCGGAAGATAGCGAAACTGTTCTAACGTAACCAAATCCAGACTCCTGTCTCAACCATCATCAGAACTATCATGGCGTAGCGAGCCAGACGCTGCAGGGGGCTGTCTGGCGGCGCCCACAGCGTGGTGCGTGAGTGATGCAGGCGAAATCCTCGCATATCGAGCGCCGCGCCGCGGACGGCTAAATCATTGAGCGCGTTATGGGTAAGCGGAACAATCAATGCTGGCATGGCGCGTAAACGTTGGTACCAGGACTCATCCAGCGGTACGCCGCGTGCGCGCTGGGCCTCATGAATAATCGCCAACTGGCGTTTGAACTGTTCAACGACCAGCAACGGCCCGGCAAACAGGTAGGCCACACCTGGCGGCAGCCGAGAAGCAAACAGGGCGCGTATAAAACGCGAAACCGGTACGTACTGCATCCATATCTGCGATGTTGACACAATAGCCAGGATCCGCAGCCAGAGCGTAATGGCATCGGCCCAACGTTCTGGCGTGCGTGGTTGTCCGCTGAGCCATTCGGTAAGCCATCCGCCGTGCACCAGCCATAGCCCCAGTCCTAAGGGGATCATCAGCCAGAGTACGTATTTCGCCCGCGACCGCGTAGCCTTCATACACAACAAACTGGCAAACGTCGCGGCGCTGTACAGACTAAGCGGCGCTCCGGTTGGCAGCAGGAGCGTGGAGCAGGCGGCGAGTGCCCACAGAGTTAACGACGTAAACGGGTGCATTTAGCGCACGGCAGACATCGTAGGGAAATGCCGCGTTGTGCGCAGCGGGAGCTGGCGGAGTAGCACCCAGACGATGATTGCCGTGAGGATTTTATCGACCAGATTCGCACCGATGACGGTGATGGCGACGGACTCCACCAGGTTCTGACCGACCGAGTGCATCCACGCGACAAAAAGATCGGCACCGCTGCCGGTAACGCCGCCAAACAGGGTCGTGCGAATAGGCACGGCAACGAGGGTAACAGCAAGCGTAATAATCACACCGCTGACAACGACTTTGGGTAAGGTGCGAAACCATCCCGCCCGCGCCAGCCAACCGGCGACCAGTCCAATCACCATGGCGACGGGCGCAAAGGCGGCGGCGATCGGATCGGTCAGTAACCCCCATAACAGGTTAGTGAGTAATCCGGTGAGCATCCCCACCACCGGACCTAGCAGCACTGCGCTAATCAAGGTACCAATCGAGTCGAGAAAAATAGGTAGTTTCAGCATGCTGATAAGCTGCCCACCGACCATATTGATGGCGATAGCAATGACAATCAGTACCAGAGACTGGCTGGAAAATTGGCGACGCGCCATAGAAAACCTCTTTCAAGTAAAACGTTAGCGGGATGAAATAACCAGTTCGTCATAACCGGAAACGGCGCAGGGCTGACGGCTGAATGCCAGAGACGTCAGCTCGCCAATCACCAGTTCCAGCGTGGTGCGCACGGTACAGCCCGGCATCATGTGGCCGCCCAGCATCGCGCCGCGCGGGTCGGCAACCGCCAGATGGAGATGCTCACCGGTAAGTTCCAGCGTGCCGTTCAGAGAGATAATTTCCCACGAATCGGTGAGTAACGTGGTTTCTTCGCGTCCAGCGAAGCGCAGGGCTATGTTGCTCAGACTGCCGGTGCAACCCGCTATCCAACCAGCCTGTAGCTGATGTTGTTGTACAAAAGCGTGTAGCGCTGAAAAGACTTCCTGACCGGGTAATAACCGCAGCGCATGAAAGCGAGCTTCAGATGATGGGGGATAGAATATAGCCATAGTTGAGGGACTCCGAGACTCGGACGTAGCGCTGATAATATAGACGCGGGCTAGGGAGCTTCCTGATATAAATCAGGATTTGTGACATGGCAACGAAATAATCTTGCTACGGTTATTCGTAATTCTGGAATATGGAATAAATTTAGCGCTGAAGGGCGTTAAAATGTGACGTAAGTCAGATAACTGTGTTCTGTTGCTGGACAATCATTCCTTTTATTCCGCGTTTCGCTTATTCTAGCTGAAGCGTTTCAGTCGATTAAATGTTCGACAATTAACCAATTAGTCGCAGTTTGCGACAGGTAAGGTTTCCCTGAGCGATTTGCTGCATTACTCTGTCAGCCACATCGTTTCTGAGAAATCCTTGCAGGAGACCTATGACCGTACGCGTAGCGATTAATGGTTTCGGTCGCATCGGACGCAACGTGGTTCGTGCTTTGTATGAATCCGGGCGTCGGGCGGAAATCACCGTGGTGGCAATCAACGAACTGGCCGATGCTGCAGGCATGGCGCATTTGTTGAAATATGACACCAGCCATGGACGTTTTGCCTGGGATGTTCGTCAGGAACGTGACCAGCTCATTGTTGGCGATGACGCGATTCGCATTCTGCATGAGCGAACACTCGATGCACTTCCATGGCGCGAACTGGGTGTCGACATCGTGCTGGATTGTACGGGGGTCTTCGGCAACCGCGAACACGGCGAGGCGCATATTGCCGCTGGTGCAAAAAAAGTGCTCTTTTCACATCCTGGCAGTCACGACATCGACGCAACCGTTGTGTATGGCGTTAATCAGGATCAGCTGCGCGCTGAGCACCGAATTGTATCCAACGCCTCCTGCACCACGAATTGTATAATTCCCGTCATTAAATTGCTGGATGATGCTTACGGCATTGAGTCTGGTACCGTCACCACGATCCACTCCGCGATGCACGATCAGCAGGTTATTGATGCTTATCATCCCGACCTGCGTCGCACGCGAGCGGCCAGTCAGTCGATTATTCCGGTGGATACCAAACTGGCGGCGGGCATCACGCGAATTTTCCCGCAGTTTAACGATCGTTTTGAAGCGATAGCGGTGCGTGTACCGACCATAAATGTGACGGCGATCGACTTAAGCGTGACGGTGAAAAAACCAGTAAAAGCCAGTGAAGTCAACCAGTTGCTGCAAAAAGCAGCACAAGGTGCATTTCATGGTATAGTTGACTATACGGAATTACCGTTGGTCTCTGTAGATTTTAACCACGACCCGCACAGCGCCATCGTTGATGGTACGCAAACGCGCGTGAGTGGCGCTCACCTGATCAAAACGCTGGTCTGGTGTGATAATGAATGGGGCTTTGCTAACCGTATGCTCGACACAACGTTAGCGATGGCTGCTATTGGTTTCAGGCTCGACGCTTGAGCGTCGACAAAACTTTATGAATCAACGAGAGGATTCACCATGTCTGTAATTAAGATGACCGATCTGGATCTGGCTGGTAAACGCGTTTTTATCCGTGCGGACCTGAACGTACCAGTTAAAGAAGGGAAAGTAACCAGCGATGCGCGTATCCGTGCTTCCCTGCCAACCATCGAACTGGCCCTGAAACAGGGTGCTAAAGTGATGGTAACTTCCCACCTGGGTCGTCCTACCGAAGGCGAGTACAACGAAGAATTCTCTCTGCTGCCGGTTGTTAACTATCTGAAAGACAAACTGTCTGCTCCAGTTCGCCTGGTAAAAGATTACCTGGACGGCGTTGAAGTCGCTGCCGGTGAACTGGTTGTTCTGGAAAACGTTCGCTTCAACAAAGGCGAGAAGAAAGACGACGAAGCGCTGTCCAAAAAATATGCTGCGCTGTGCGATGTATTCGTCATGGATGCTTTCGGTACGGCTCACCGTGCGCAGGCTTCTACCCACGGTATCGGCAAATTTGCTGACGTAGCGTGCGCTGGTCCGCTGCTGGCTGAAGAGCTGGATGCGCTGGGTAAAGCACTGAAAGAACCTGCTCGTCCGATGGTGGCTATCGTTGGTGGTTCTAAAGTTTCTACCAAACTGACCGTTCTGGATTCTCTGTCAAAAATCGCTGACCAGCTGATCGTTGGCGGTGGTATCGCGAACACCTTCGTTGCCGCTCAAGGCCACAACGTGGGTAAATCCCTGTATGAAGCTGACCTGGTTGACGAAGCTAAGCGCCTGCTGACCACTTGCGACATCCCGGTCCCGACCGACGTTCGCGTAGCGACTGAATTCTCTGAAACTGCACCGGCTACTCTGAAATCCGTTAGCGATGTGAAAGAAGACGAGCAGATCCTGGACATCGGCGACGCTTCTGCACAGCAACTGGCTGACATCCTGAAGAATGCGAAAACCATTCTGTGGAACGGCCCGGTTGGCGTGTTCGAATTCCCGAACTTCCGCAAGGGTACTGAAATCGTGGCTAACGCCATCGCAGACAGCGAAGCGTTCTCTATCGCAGGCGGCGGCGACACCCTGGCAGCTATCGACCTGTTCGGTATTGCTGACAAAATCTCCTACATCTCCACTGGCGGCGGCGCATTCCTCGAATTCGTGGAAGGCAAAGTACTGCCAGCAGTAGCGATGCTCGAAGAGCGCGCTAAAAAGTAAGCATTTAATGGGCAGGGTAACCTGCCCAATTATTAGCGCGCTTTAGAGCGCGCGCCCTTTCCAAGGCCGAAGATACAGGACTCGCAACATGTCTAAAATTTTTGATTTCGTAAAACCAGGCGTAATCACTGGTGATGACGTACAGAAAGTTTTCCAGGTAGCTAAAGAAAACAACTTTGCTCTGCCAGCTGTTAACTGCGTTGGTACCGACTCCATCAACGCCGTACTGGAAACCGCTGCAAAAGTTAAAGCGCCGGTAATCGTACAGTTCTCCAACGGTGGTGCTTCTTTCATCGCGGGTAAAGGCGTGAAGTCCGACGTTCCTCAGGGCGCTGCAATCCTGGGTGCTATCTCTGGCGCGCATCACGTTCACCAGATGGCTGAACACTACGGTGTTCCGGTTATCCTGCACACTGACCACTGCGCGAAGAAACTGCTGCCGTGGATCGACGGTCTGCTGGACGCGGGTGAAAAACACTTCGCAGCAACCGGCAAACCACTGTTCTCTTCTCACATGATCGACCTGTCTGAAGAGTCTCTGGAAGAGAACATCGAAATCTGCTCCAAATACCTGGCGCGCATGTCCAAAATGGGCATGACCCTGGAAATCGAACTGGGTTGCACCGGTGGCGAAGAAGACGGCGTGGACAACAGCCACATGGACGCTTCTGCACTGTACACCCAGCCGGAAGACGTTGATTACGCCTACACCGAGCTGAGCAAAATCAGCCCGCGTTTCACCATCGCAGCTTCCTTCGGTAACGTACACGGCGTTTACAAGCCGGGTAACGTTGTTCTGACCCCGACCATCCTGCGCGACTCTCAGGACTATGTTTCTAAGAAACATAACCTGCCGCACAACAGCCTGAACTTCGTCTTCCACGGCGGTTCCGGTTCTACTGCTCAGGAAATCAAAGACTCCGTAAGCTACGGCGTAGTGAAAATGAACATCGACACCGATACCCAATGGGCTACCTGGGAAGGCGTTCTGAACTACTACAAAGCAAACGAAGCTTACCTGCAGGGTCAGCTGGGCAACCCGAAAGGCGAAGATCAGCCGAACAAGAAATACTACGATCCGCGCGTATGGCTGCGTGCTGGTCAGGCAACCATGATCACTCGTCTGGAACAGGCTTTCAAAGAACTGAACGCGGTTGACGTTCTGTAATTAACGCCGTTCTACGTGACATGAGGCCCGCAAATGCGGGCCTTTTTTATTGCAATGTCAATGTGCTGCTGACAGAGAATTCTGTGATCTGTTTGGCAAAATCCAGGTTTATTGTTTACCCTTGTCAGGTTGCCAGTCCCGTGAGGGCGGCTTTATTTCTCCCGTTTGGGTAAGCAAAAAAGGAATAGTGAATGGAAGATTTGAATGTTGTCGACAGTATAAACGGTGCGGGCACCTGGCTGGTCCGCAATCAGGAGCTGCTGTTGAGCTATGCCGTCAACATCGTGGCGGCCATCGCCATTGTCATTATCGGTATGATCGTGGCGCGCATCGTATCTAACACTGTTAACCGCCTGATGCTGGCGCGTAAAATTGATGCAACCGTTGCCGACTTCCTCTCCGCACTGGTGCGCTACGGTATTATCGCTTTCACGCTGATTGCCGCTCTGGGCCGCGTTGGGGTACAAACCGCCTCCGTGATTGCCGTTCTCGGTGCCGCTGGTTTAGCCGTTGGTCTGGCGCTGCAAGGTTCGTTATCCAACCTCGCCGCTGGCGTGCTGTTGGTGATGTTCCGTCCGTTCCGCGCGGGTGAGTATGTAGACCTCGGCGGCGTAGCGGGAACCGTGCTCAACGTGCAGATTTTCTCCACGACCATGCGTACCGTTGACGGTAAGATTGTGGTGATCCCAAACGGTAAAATCATTGCCGGGAACATCATTAACTTCTCTCGCGAGCCGGTCCGTCGTAACGAATTTATCATCGGCGTAGCTTACGACTCCGATATCGATCAGGTGAAAAAAATCCTCACTGATATCATCCAGTCTGACGAACGAATCATTAAAGATCGTGAAATGACGGTGCGCCTGAATGAGCTGGGCGCTTCCTCGATTAATTTCGTCGTACGCGTCTGGAGCAACAGCAGCGATCTGCAAAGCGTCTATTGGGACGTTCTGGAGCGTATTAAACGCGAGTTTGACGCCAACGGCATCAGCTTCCCGTATCCGCAGATGGATGTGAACTTCAAGCGTGTGAAAGAGAGCGCTGCAGAGTAATCGCGTGCCCGGTGGCGCTATCGCATACCGGGCCTACAAAATCTCCAGGCCGGACAAGGTGCTAGCCGCCATCCGGCATCTTCCCTCCTGGTATTAATTCCTCTTATCCCTGATTAAAATTATCAATTTCCGCTAATGATTTTCCCGCGCTATAGTCTGCTCCTAAGAGAAACAGTTCGGGATGATTAACGTGTTATCGTATTATTTTCAAGGGCTTGCACTTGGTGCGGCCATGATACTTCCGCTTGGTCCACAAAATGCTTTTGTGATGAATCAGGGGATCCGTCGCCAGTATCACATCATGATCGCTTTACTTTGCGCTATCAGCGATTTGGCGTTGATTTGCGCGGGGATCTTCGGCGGTAGCGCCTTGCTGATGCAGTCGCCGTGGCTGATGGCGCTGGTCACCTGGGGCGGCGTCGCCTTTTTACTCTGGTACGGTTTCGGTGCGTTAAAAACGGCGATGAGTAGTAATCTGGAGCTGGCCAGCGCTGAGGTGATGAAGCAGGGCCGCTGGAAAATCATTGCTACTATGCTGGCGGTGACGTGGCTCAATCCCCATGTTTATCTGGATACTTTTGTGGTGCTGGGGAGTCTGGGAGGGCAACTGGACGTTGAGCCTAAGCGCTGGTTTGCGCTGGGAACCGTCAGCGCTTCGTTCCTGTGGTTCTTCGGCCTGGCATTGCTGGCGGCCTGGCTTGCTCCGCGCCTGCGTACTGCTAAAGCACAGCGCATCATCAATACGCTGGTAGGATTAGTGATGTGGTTTATCGCTTTTCAGCTGGCAAAAGAAGGTGTTGCGCACGTTCATGCGCTGTTCAACTAAGTGTTGTCTGATGGACAACGCAGCGAGATCGGCTAAGCTTGCCTGCATGTGCCCTGAGTTTCGGGGTAATTAATGAAACATGGAGGAACGACCGTGAAGTTCAAAATAATGGCCCTGGCGGCATTAGTCGGATTCAGCGCACTATCGGTACAGGCAAATGAGTTGCCAAATGGACCGCACATCGTGACTTCCGGAACGGCAAGCGTGGATGCGACACCAGACATCGCCACTCTGGCGATTGAAGTGAACGTTGCTGCAAAGGATGCGGCTTCAGCGAAGAAGCAGGCCGATGAACGCGTGGCGCAATATCTCTCCTTCCTTGAACAGAACCAGATAGCGAAGAAAGACATTAGCGCTGCAAACCTGCGTACCCAGCCGGACTACGACTACCAGAACGGCAAAAGCATCCTCAAAGGCTATCGTGCGGTGCGTACCGTTGAAGTCACGCTGCGTCAGTTGGACAAACTCAATGCGCTGCTTGATGGCGCACTGAAGGCCGGTCTGAATGAGATTCGTTCGGTATCGCTCGGTGTTGCCCAACCGGATGCTTATAAAGACAAGGCGCGTAAAGCAGCAATTGATGATGCTATTCATCAGGCTGAACAACTGGCCGCGGGTTTTAACAGTAAACTGGGTCCCGTTTACAGCGTGCGCTATCACGTATCCAATTATCAACCGAGCCCGATGGTACGGATGATGAAAGCGGATGCTGCGCCTGCGACATCCGCTCAGGAAACCTACGAACAGCCGGTTATTCAGTTTGACGATCAGGTTGATGTCGTCTTCCAGATTGAGCCGACGGCGGGGCAGCCAACAGCAACGCCAGCCAAAACCCAGTAATCGTTCCAGACCCGGCTTTCCAGCCGGGTTTTTTATGTGACCAACTGTAAAAATGAGACCTCACATCCGGTCTTTTTTTTCGCCGTAATGAGGATAGGCCATAGCGATTTTTAAGGGGACGCTATGGATATTTTTATCTCGAAAAAGATGCGTAATTTCATTCTGCTGGCGCAAACCAATAACATCGCCAGAGCGGCAGAAAAAATACATATGACCGCATCGCCATTCGGTAAAAGCATTGCTGCACTGGAAGATCAAATCGGCTATACGCTGTTTACCCGCAAAGATAACAACATCAGTCTGAATAAAGCGGGACAGGAGCTGTATCAGAAGCTGTTTCCCGTTTATCAGCGCCTCTCTGCCATTGATAACGAAATCCATAACGCCTCTCGTCGTTCGCGGGAAATCGTTATCGGCATCGACAATACCTACCCAACGATTATTTTTGACCAGTTGATAAGCCTTGGTGATAAGTACCATGGTGTGACGGCCCAGGCCGTGGAGTTCAGTGAGAATGGGGTGATTGATAACCTGTTCGATCGCAAACTCGATTTTATCATCTCGCCGCAGCACGTTTCCCCCCGCGTCCAGGAGCTGGAAAATCTGGCGATCAATGAACTCCCTCCGCTGCGTCTGGGTTTTCTCGTTTCCCGGCGCTACGAAGAAAAACAGCCGCAGGATCTGCTGCGCGAGTTGCCCTGGCTGCAAATGCGCTTCCAGAATCGCGCCAACTTTGAGGCGATGCTGGATGCCTACATGCGACCTTGTGGGATTAACCCGACGATTATTTACCGTCCATACAGCTTTATGGCCAAGATTAGCGCGGTGGAGCGCGGGCAGTTTTTGACGGTGATCCCTCATTTCGCCTGGCGGCTGGTGAATCCGTCGACGCTAAAGTATTTCGACGCGCCCGGTAGCTCCATGTATATGCAAGAATTTCTCTATTCACTGAAAAATCATCGCTATACCGCCACCATGCTCGAGCATATTGCTGAGGATCGTGACGGTACGGCAAGTTAACCAAGCATTGAACCTGTTTCGAGCAGGTTGCGATGCAGATCGAAAGCATGGCTGAGATCGTGATGGATATGCCCGCCGGGCGCTTTCTCCAGATAGCGGTGCAGGTAATCCCGGTAAAGAGGGTGCGCACAGTTATCGATAATCGTGTGCGCCCGCTGCATCGGAGATAACCCACGCAGATCGGCAATCCCTTGTTCGGTCACGATCACTTTAACGCTATGTTCGCTGTGATCGACATGGCTGCACATCGGTACGATGGTGGAGATTTTCCCGCCTTTGGCAATCGACGGCGCCATAAAGATAGACAGGTAGGCGTTGCGCTCGAAATCCCCGCTGCCGCCGATGCCGTTCATCAGGTTCACGCCCGCAACGTGCGTGGAATTGGCATGGCCGTAGATATCAAATTCCAGGCCCACGTTGAGCGCGATAACCCCCAGCCGTCGAATGATTTCTGGGTTATTGGAGATCTCCTGCGGGCGCAGCACAATACGGCTGGCGAAGAAGTCCATGTTGTCGTAAATCTTCTGTAGCGAGGGGGCTGAAATGGTCAGGCTGGAGGCGCTGGCGCCGGTTATCTTGCCCGTTTCCAGCAGATGCACCACCGACTCCTGCAACACCTCCGAATACATCATAAAAGGCGGGATATCCGGGTTTTCCCCCAGCCGCGCCATCACCGCGTTGTTGATATTGCCCACGCCGCTTTGTAAGGGTAGAAACTCAGCTGGAATGCGTTTGTGCGCCATTTCTGCCAACAGGAAAGTGACGACGTTATCGGCAATTTGTTGGCTGACCGGATTAGTTTTATCCGCTGTATTTCCTGCATCGGGCAGGTCGGTATCCACTATCGCGACCACTTTCTGCGGGTCTATCTGCACGCACTGACTGCCCACGCGATCCATGGTATGAAATATGGGTACGCTGTTACGCCGCGGCGGTGCGCCGGGTATCACGATGTCGGCAAACTCCGCCACGCGAGGATTATGGTAATGATTCAGTTCAATGATCACTTTTTTCGCCCGCAGAAGCCAGGTGGGCGCATTACCAATACCGCTGGAAAGCCAAATCCGTCCATCTGGCGCAATGGCGGAAGCTTCAATGACGGCAACATCGATCTCGCCAAAAAAGCCGTAATTAACCATTTGCGCAACCTCGCTCAAATGGAGATCGACAAACCTCACCTGGCCCTGATTAATTTTCTCGCGCAGGCCCGATGAGGTTTGATAAGGCGCGCGCCAGGAAACGGCATCCGCCGCGGATAGGACATCATCAGCAGCAGCGCCAATTGATGCTCCGGTCAGCAGGCGGATCTGAAAAGGCTGCCCGAGCTGATGCTGTTCGCATGCGCGTTGGGCAATTGCGCTGGGTAACGCTTTTGGCGAACCTGCGGGGGTAAAGCCGCTGAATGCCACCATATCATCGTGCTGGATAATTTCTGCCGCCTGTTCGGCGCTCATCCGTTTCATGGCCGTCTCCTTTCTCGGACGTGATTAATGGCCGACAAAATTGGGTTTACGTTTTTCCATAAACGCGTTCATCCCTTCCTGATAATCCTCGCTGTCGTACACCGCGCGGCGCATGCCCTGAATACGCTCGAACTCATCGGAATTCATGGTGTGCGCTTCACCCAGCACGCGCAGTTCTTCTTTGATGACGGCGATTGCCAGCGGCGCTTTTTCCGAGATGTGGTGCGCCATTTGCAGGGTGAAATCTTCCAGTTCCTCGGCGGGTACGACATGGTTGAGGATCCCGACCGCCATGGCGCGTTGAGCGGTGATGGGCGAGGCGGTAAAAATCAGTTCTTTAACGATGTGAAAACCAGCGTCGCGGGTCAGATTGTGGATGCCCACAAGGTTATACGGCACGCCGAGGTTGACCGGGGTCATTGAGAAGGTGGATGTGCTGGCTGCGATGATCAGATCGGAACTCATGATCATCTCAAACGCGCCGCCCCAGACGCTGCCTTCGACCATGGAGATCACCGGCTTCGGGTATTTTTGGATCATACGGGTTATCTGACGCAGCGGATCGTCATAGGAGAGCGGATCGCGACGTCCGGTGGGGAGCTCATGAATATCATGCCCGGCAGAGAACACTTTGGCCCCGCTCGGAGCGCGTAGAATGATGCAGCGAATGTCAGCACGATTGAGGTCGCTCAGCGCCTGCATCAGATCGTCAATAAACACTTTGCTCAGGGCATTGAGCTTGCGCGCGTAGTTGAACTCAATAACCGCGACTTTCTGGATGATGACCACGTTGACGTATTGATAAGACATAATGTTCTCTTTATTGAAAGTAATGATGCTGGATAAATTCGCTGATATGCCGCAGACCGGTGCGCGGCGAAAGATCATTGTTTTTGACAGCCTGCAGCGTCTGCTGGAAATAACGGTCGAAATCAGCCCGGGCAAACAGCAGATGCAGCGCTTCTTCTTCAGCCTGCTGATGTAACCAGTCCACCGCCTGCTGCTGGCGAACTTTTTCCAGTCGACCGCTGGCGGTCAGGCATGTTTTAAAGTCGGTTATCGCCTGCCAGATTTCCTCAATGCCGCGTTTTTCCAGGGCGCTACAGGTCAGAACCCGCGGCTGCCACTCGTCATATTTACGGCGCAAAATGTGCAGGGCGGATTCGTACATATGGCGGGCGATCGCAACGCTGGTATGGTTCTCGCCGTCGTCTTTATTGATGACGACCAGATCCGCCATTTCCATCAGGCCTTTTTTGATACCCTGTAAATCGTCGCCACCGCCAGCGATTTGCAGTGAGATAAAGCAATCCACCATACCTGCGACTTCGGTTTCTGACTGTCCAACGCCGACGGTCTCTACAATCACCACGTCAAAGCCAGCTGCTTCGCACAGCAGCATTAATTCGCGTGCGCGCTGGCTGGCGCCGCCTAAATGACCGCTGGAAGGGACCGGGCGAATAAATGCAGATTCTGCGCGGGCAAGCTCCGTCATGCGGGTCTTATCACCAAGAATGCTGCCGCCGCTGACCGGGCTGCTGGGATCGACGGCGATCACCGCCACCCGTAATCCGTGGCGGATGAGCAGCATACCGAATGCTTCCAGGAACGTACTTTTACCCGCGCCCGGCGTGCCGGTGATCCCTAAGCGCAGGGCGTTACCGGTGAACGGCATAATCGCGTCCAGCAATTGCGTACTTAACGGCTGGTGGCGCGGGTGGTTGCTTTCGACCAGCGTCATTGCCTGGGCGAGTGTGGCTCTTTCACCGAGTCGCAAGCGGCGGACGGTATCCTCAAGCGTGGCGGCGTTAATCATGATGTTGACTGATACGGGTCAACACATCGCGGACGCTGTCGAGCATTGGCGTGCCGGGGCCATAAATGGCTGCTACACCATGCTCGTGCAGGAAGGCGTAATCCTGTGGCGGAATAACGCCTCCTGCTACCACACAGATATCTTCACGCCCCCATTTTTTGAGTGCGGTAACCAACTCCGGGATCAGCGTTTTATGGCCTGCCGCCAGTGACGATGCGCCTATTACATGCACATCGTTTTCTACCGCCAGACGGGCGATCTCTTCTGGTGTGGAGAACATCGGGCTGAGATCGACATCGAAACCGAGATCGGAGTAGGCGCTGGCGATCACCTTCGCGCCGCGATCGTGGCCGTCCTGGCCCATCTTGGCGATCAGAATGCGCGGGCGACGGCCATTTTCCGCGAGGAAGCGTTCGGTTTGCGCAACGATAGCGTCAAACTCATCGGCGGATTTATCAGACTGGTGATAGCTTTGCGCAATCACGCCGGTAACGCACTGGCTGGGAACCAGATATCGGTCAAAGGCGACTTCCAGCGCGTCGGAGATTTCACCGAGCGTGGCGCGAACGCGGGCGGCGTTGACGGCGGCTGCCAGCAGGTTTTCATTATGCTGCGCGGCGTGGGTCAGCGCGGATAGTGCGGTTTTAACGGCATCGTTGTCGCGGGTGGCGCGGATATGCTGCAGCGAAGCAATTTGCTCATTACGCACCTTCACGTTGTCGATCTCCAGTACCGACGTCTCGTCTTCTTTATCCAGCTTGTACTTGTTCACGCCAACAATAACGCGCTTACCCTGGTCGATCAGCGACTGTTCGCGCGCGGAAGCTTCCTCGATCATCCGTTTAGGGAGCCCGGCTTCGATCGCTTTCGCCATGCCACCTGCCTCGTCAATCTGCTTGATGATCGTACGCGCCTGCTTGACGATTTGATCGGTGAGTGACTCGACGTAATACGATCCGGCCAGCGGATCGACGGTGCGGCAGATCTCTGATTCTTCCTGAATGATGATTTGCGTATTACGCGCAATACGGGCGGAGAAATCGGTGGGCAAACCGAGCGCTTCATCAAAGGCGTTGGTATGCAGCGACTGGGTGCCGCCGAGCGTAGCGCCGAGCGCTTCAATGGTGGTACGTACCACGTTGTTGTAAGGATCCTGCTCGGTCAGACTCCAGCCGGAGGTCTGGCAGTGGGTACGCAGAGCGAGAGATTTTGGGTTCGTCGCGCCAAAACTGCTGACCGCTTCGCTCCACAAATATCGCGCCGCGCGCAGCATGGCGACGTTCATAAACAGATCCATGCCGATGCCGAAGAAGAACGACAGGCGCGGGGCGAAGTCATCTATTTTCAGTCCGGCGGAAAGTGCGGCTTTGATGTATTCAATACCGTCTGCCAGCGTAAAGGCCACCTGCTGCACGCAGTTTGCCCCAGCTTCACCCATGTGATAGCCGCTGATGCTGATGGTGTTAAAGCGCGGCATGTTGCCGGAGCACCAGGCGATGATGTCGGCGATAATGCGCATAGACGGTTTTGGTGGATAAATGTAGGTGTTGCGACACAGGTACTCTTTCAGAATATCGTTCTGAATGGTCCCGGTGAGCTGTTCCGGCGTTACGCCTTGTTCTTCTGCTGCGACGATATAAAACGCCAGTACCGGCAGCACCGCGCCGTTCATGGTCATCGATACCGACATCTTATCCAGCGGGATCTGGTCGAACAGTACCTTCATATCTTCGACGGTATCGATCGCCACGCCGGCTTTACCGACGTCTCCCGACACGCGTGGGTTGTCTGAGTCATAGCCACGATGGGTGGCAAGGTCAAAGGCGACGGAAAGCCCTTTTTGCCCGGCGGCGAGGTTGCGGCGGTAAAAGGCGTTGGACTCTTTGGCGGTAGAAAAACCGGCGTACTGACGAATGGTCCACGGCTGTGCGGTATACATGGTGGCGCGTGGGCCGCGCACGTAAGGCGGCAGGCCGGGAAGGGTGCCCGTGACTTCCAGATTATCGAGGTCTGCTTCAGTGTACAGCGGCTTGATGGCAATCCCTTCCGCTGTCTGTCTTTCCAGCGACTCGACGGTTTTTTCCCGTCGGCTGAGTTCTTTATTGGCGAGTGTTTGCCACTCCTGCACGTTTGCCATTTTTTGCTCCGTATTACGCAATAAGTTGAATCTTTGCGAATACGGTGTGCTTTTTCATTTGGCTTGTCGCCAGCAAAAAATAGCCAACAGGACGTCGTTTTTTGCCGCGCGGCGTGTTTTATTTTGTGATGTATTTCAAAGACGTGGCGGGAATAGCATGAAAAGAGGGTATAAGGCTTGTAGGCCGGATAAAGCGTTACGCCGCCATCCGGCACTCAGGAGGAATAAACGGTTTAATCCTGACGCAGCACGTTGTGGCCATAGGCCAGCAGCGCATCGGTGACGTTGCGCATCATGCGGCTTTCCGGCGCAAAGCGATGCCAGTACAGCATCCGACGCTGGAACAGGCCCGGTGTTAAGTCGATAAGTTCGCCGCTTGCCAGCTCTTTCTCAATCTGTAAATGTGGGATCATGCAGCAGGTGGTTCCCTGACGAGCCAGTTGAACGAAGGCTTCAGACGAGTTAACGATATGGCATGGTACGCTGCCTGGCGGCAGGTCGAAATTTTGTTGCAGGAACGCCTGGTGCATATCATCAAGATGGTCAAACGCTACCGCCGGGGCTTTCAGCAGGGCAGAGCGGGTGACGCCGTTAGGGAAATAACGCTCGGCGAAAGGTTTTGATCCAACAAACAGATAGTCCAGTGCGCCAAGTTTATCCACCAGACAGCTTGGCAGTGCCTGATGCTGAATACTCACCGCACCGACCACTTCACCACGACGCAGACGTTCCTGGGTGCGCGTTTCATCCTCAACCTGCAGGTTCAGGCGAATCGGTGAATTTGCCAGTACCGGGGCCAGCGCCGGAAGTAACCAGGTTGCCAGACTGTCGGCGTTCACCGCCAGCGAGAGCAGCAGCGGCGTTGAGCCGGTTTGTTCATCGCCCAGCCACTCGTCTTCCAGCAGTTCAACCTGACGCAAAAGCGCCAGCAGTTTCTGCCCTTGCTCGGTTGGGCGTGGTGGTACGGTACGCACCAGCAACGGTTGTCCGAACATATTCTCAAGCTGTTTTATGCGCTGTGAAACGGCGGATTGCGTGATGCACAGCTTTTGCGCCGCGCGCTCAAATCCTCGTTCACGAATAACCGCATCCAGTGCTTGTAGTGTTCTGTAGTCCGGACGTTTCATTGCTTTGACGCACTCCTGAAATTTTTGCTTGTTCTGCACTATGACACAATTTTTGATTGGGTAAAGACGAAATCCGCCGCTTGCGAGCGGGTGTGGGGACATTTTTCTGCGCAATGTTCTATAATGCGCGTGAATTTTCCCACCACAGGCGAAACGATCATGACGCAGGATGAACTGAAAAAAACAGTAGGATGGGCGGCACTTAAGTATGTACAGCCCGGTACCATTGTGGGCGTAGGTACAGGTTCAACAGCCGCACACTTTATTGATGCGCTGGGCACAATGAAAGGTCAGATTGAAGGTGCGGTATCCAGTTCGGACGCCTCGACCGAAAAACTCAAAAGCCTTGGCATCCACGTGTTCGACCTTAACGAAGTTGACAGCCTCGACGTATACGTTGACGGCGCGGATGAAATTAACGGCCACATGCAGATGATCAAGGGCGGCGGCGCAGCGTTGACCCGTGAAAAAATCATTGCTTCCGTAGCGAAGAAATTTATCTGTATCGCGGATGCGTCTAAAGAAGTCGATATTCTCGGCAACTTCCCGCTGCCGGTTGAAGTGATCCCAATGGCGCGCAGCGCTGTGGCTCGCCAGTTGGTGAAGCTGGGCGGTCGTCCTGAATACCGTCAGGGCGTCGTGACGGACAACGGCAACGTGATCCTCGATGTATACGGTCTGGAGATCCTCGACGCCATCGCGCTGGAAAATGCCATCAACGGGATTCCGGGTGTGGTAACCGTCGGTCTGTTTGCCAACCGTGGTGCGGATGTCGCGCTGATCGGTACGCCAGATGGCGTGAAAACTATCGTAAAATGATCTGACGGGAGCGTCTTCTCCCGTTAAAAAAATTTTGGCAGGGCAAATTTGGTGACTTGTGTCACGTTTATAATATTGTCCTGCCGATCTCTCCAAAGAAAAAGTTATCGCCAGTATTTTCCTCTGACATTTCTCGTTGAATGACATTTCTTCAGCACGGCGACGCAAACGTTCATATTGCCGCAATATTATTTTTTGATATGTTGAAGAGACGGATGAAAATCCCACACACAACACATCAGTTTGAACAAAAAAAGACAGGGTCGGGGAAATGGCAAAGGTATCACTGGAGAAAGATAAGATTAAATTTCTGCTGGTTGAAGGCGTACACCAAAAAGCGCTCGAAAGCCTTCGTGCAGCAGGTTATACCAACATCGAGTTTCACAAAGGCGCTCTGGACACTGAACAACTGAAAGAGTCCATCCGTGATGCCCATTTCATTGGCCTGCGATCCCGTACCCATCTGACGGAAGATGTGATTGACGCCGCAGAGAAACTGGTCGCGATTGGCTGCTTCTGCATTGGCACCAACCAGGTTGATCTGTCCGCTGCGGCAAAACGCGGGATCCCCGTGTTCAACGCGCCATTCTCTAACACGCGTTCCGTTGCGGAACTGGTGATTGGCGAACTGCTGCTACTGCTACGCGGCGTACCCGAAGCGAACGCCAAAGCACACCGCGGCGTGTGGAATAAACTGGCTACCGGCTCGTTTGAAGCGCGTGGTAAAAAACTGGGGATCATCGGCTACGGCCACATTGGTACTCAGTTGGGCATTCTGGCGGAATCGCTGGGGATGCATGTCTATTTCTATGATATTGAAAATAAACTCCCGCTTGGCAACGCCACCCAGGTTCAGCATCTTTCCGACCTGCTCAATATGAGCGACGTGGTGAGCCTGCACGTACCGGAAAACGCCTCCACCAAAAATATGATGGGTGCGCATGAGATTGCGCTGATGAAACCAGGCGCACTGCTGATCAACGCCGCACGCGGTACGGTTGTCGATATTCCTGCGCTGTGTGATGCGCTGGCAACAAAACATCTGGCGGGAGCGGCCATCGACGTCTTCCCAACGGAACCTGCTTCTAACAGCGATCCGTTCACCTCGCCGCTGTGTGATTTCGACAACGTGATCCTGACGCCGCATATCGGTGGGTCCACGCTGGAAGCACAGGAAAACATCGGTCTGGAAGTGGCTGGGAAACTGACCAAGTATTCCGACAACGGCTCTACGCTGTCTGCGGTTAACTTCCCGGAAGTTTCGCTGCCGCTGCACGGTGGTCGTCGTCTGATGCACATTCACGAAAACCGTCCGGGCGTTTTGACCGCGCTGAACCAGATTTTTGCCGAGCAGGGCGTCAACATTGCCGCGCAGTATCTGCAGACTTCCGCACAGGTAGGTTATGTGGTTATTGATATTGAAGCGGATGAAGATGTGGCGGAGAAAGCGCTGCTGGCGATGAAGGCCCTTCCGGGAACCATTCGCGCGCGTCTGCTGTACTGATTTCCTCTACATGGGCAGGCGGTTGACCTGCCCATCTTTCCTCTGATTTCCCGGCCTCAAAATTTCTTTCTGTAACGCATACATTCTGTTTTCGAGCCTTGCCGCAATTGGTAACTAAAGGCAGCGTTGCGTGTTGTACAGCACTAAAAGGAATTTACGATAGAGGCGCAGCATCGCGCTGAAACGGGAAAGCCCCTACCGAAGCAGGGGCTCTAAAAAGGAAAGGGACGATGATGAGATACGTCATCATGCTGCTGATCCTGTTAATCATCGCTTGCCCAGCATATTAACAGAGAGTACGCAGGAGGGAGGTTCGCCTCCCTCACCCTTCACCGAGGAATTTAGGTCAAAAAAACGGCGCTGTCAATCGGCAAAAAACGGCTACCACTCCCAAATTTTGGACGGCGTTACCACCGCAGGCAGTGGGATATCCCACTCTTCGACAGGCAGCTTTTCCACTAACTGGCAATCATGTGCGTAGCCCACGGGTTGGATCTTATGCTGTTGCCAGTTTTGCAACGTACGGTCATAAAATCCGCCGCCCATGCCCAGTCGTTGTCCACCCTCGTCAAACGCCACTAACGGCGTAATCAGTACATCCAGCTGTGACAGCGGCAATACGTCGCGGACATCAAGTCGTGGTTCCTGAATCTTTAAGCGATTGGTTACCAGGTCGCTGTGCGGATGATAGTGCAGGAACAGCAGGTTGCCAGGGCTAAAGGGATGAAGAACCGGAAGGTAGACGCGCTTACCCGCTCGCCACAGCTGTTCGATCAACGGTTGAGTGTCGAGTTCGCCATCAAACGAGAGGAATACCGCAACGGTATGAGCGAGTACAACAGGGGGATAACTGAGCATTCGGGTCGCGGCTTGCTGACCGTATTGTCGTTGCTGTTCGGAGGTAAGCGCACGACGACGCTGACGAATCAGTTGACGGATTTCTTGTCGGGATAAAGGGAGTTCAGAAAGTAATGTCATGGCTGTTGCCAGGTAGAAGGGAATCTCCGAGATGCCGCCGCAGGCTGTAACCCTTGAACCCTTGGTTCAAGGTGAATGTGTCGTCACAGTTTTAAGGCTTCTCGGACGGGCCGAGCATGCTCACCAACCATGGAGCGCCACATTCTTGTGGTATGAAATATCGGCTCAGGGGACTGGCCCGCTTGCAAACATCTCAGAGAAATTTTGTCTTCACGGTCACTCTACCACAGTAAACCGAAAAGTGTTATTCAAAGTTTTGGCCCGTTTTTTCGGTTATGCGACCCTGATCAAGCAACGCCTGTTCGATGGTCTGTTGTAGCATCCGAATACGTTGTTCCATGCTCGCCGCGTACTCACGCGTCTTCGCTTTTTCCTGAGTTAATTCATAGCTGATGTTCAACGCGGCGATGAAAACCAACTGCTCAGTATTTGTGACTCTAGTGCGAACTTTCAGATCTTGCAATCGCTGATTGAGATCGTCCGCAGCCTGATTCAACGCATCCCTTTGTTCAGGCGGGCAATTCACTCGCAGTGAACGGCCAAATATTTGGATATCGACGGGTTGTGCAGACATGCCACCTTCCTGCTGATTGACTGCGCTGCCTTCGTCTCCAGACCTTGGGTCCGCGAAGGGGCGACACTATAGCTACCCTGGTATCAAGATACAAGCCCTTTTCTGGTCCACCAGGGTCCAAAGTGGTAGCATACCATGAATATTCCTCCCTTTGATGACGAATGCTTATGTCTATACAGAACGAAATGCCTGGCTACAACGAAGTTAGCCAGTTTTTGAACCAACAAGGGGCTGGATTAACCCCGGCCGAAATGCACGGCTTAATCAGCGGGATGATTTGCGGCGGCAACAACGACAGCTCATGGCAGCCGCTGCTGCACGACCTGACGAACGAAGGTCTGGCCTTCGGCCACGAGCTGGCTCAGGCACTGCTGAAAATGCACTCTGCTACCAGCGATGCCCTTGAGGACGACGGCTTCCTTTTTCAGCTTTATCTGCCAGAAGGCGATGACGTCAGCGTGTTCGATCGCGCCGATGCGCTGGCGGGGTGGGTAAACCACTTTTTGCTGGGGCTTGGCGTGACGCAGCCGAAGCTCGACAAAGTGACCGGTGAAACCGGGGAAGCGATTGACGACTTGCGCAATATCGCCCAGTTGGGATATGACGAAGACGAAGATCAGGAAGAGCTGGAAATGTCGCTCGAAGAGATAATTGAATACGTGCGCGTTGCCGCTTTGCTGTGTCATGACACGTTTACGCGTCAGCAGCCGACCGCGCCGGAAGTCCGTAAACCGACTCTGCACTAAGAACGAAACGCAAAGGAGAGTGTGATGAGCGAGATATCTCAGCAAGAATTCCAGCGTCGTCGCCAGGCATTACTGGCACAAATGCAGCCTGGCAGCGCCGCGCTGATTTTTGCCGCGCCTGAAGCGACGCGTAGCGCGGACAGTGAATACCCGTACCGCCAAAGCAGTGATTTCTGGTACTTCACCGGTTTTAACGAACCTGAAGCCGTGCTGGTGCTGATTAAAAGTGATGACACTCATAACCACAGCGTTTTGTTCAACCGGGTTCGCGATCTGACGGCGGAGATCTGGTTTGGCCGCCGTCTGGGCCAGGATGCCGCGCCGGAAAAACTCGGCGTTGATCGGGCGCTGGCCTTCAGTGAAATCAACCAACAATTGCACCTGTTGCTCAATGGCCTGGACGCGGTGTATCACGCGCAGGGCGAGTATGCCTGGGCGGATGAGATTGTGTGCACGGCGCTGGATAAACTGCGTAAAGGCGCCAGACAAAATCTGCACGCGCCCGCCGCGATTATCGACTGGCGCCCAATGGTGCATGAAATGCGCCTGTTCAAATCAGCGGAAGAAATTGCGGTCATGCGCCGTGCCGGAGAGATCACCGCGCTGGCGCATACCCGCGCGATGGAAAAATGTCGTCCGGGAATGTTTGAATACCAGTTGGAAGGTGAGATTCACCACGAATTTACCCGCCATGGCGCGCGTTATCCGTCCTATAACACGATTGTCGGCAGCGGTGAAAACGGCTGTATCCTGCATTACACCGAAAATGAAAGTGAAATGCGCGATGGCGATCTGGTGCTGATTGACGCTGGCTGTGAATACAAAGGCTATGCGGGCGACATTACGCGTACCTTCCCGGTAAACGGTAAATTTACCCCGGCACAGCGTGAAATTTACGACATTGTGCTGGAATCCTTAGAAACCAGCCTGCGTCTGTATCGTCCCGGAACGTCCATCCAGGACGTCACCGGAGAGGTGGTGCGCATCATGATTACGGGTCTGGTGAAGCTTGGCATTCTGCACGGCGAGGTCGACCAGCTAATTACCGAAAATGCGCACCGCCCATTCTTTATGCATGGTCTTAGCCACTGGCTGGGGCTGGATGTGCATGACGTCGGCGTTTACGGTCAGGACCGTTCACGCATTCTTGAGCCAGGAATGGTACTCACCGTCGAGCCGGGGCTGTATATCGCGCCGGACGCCGATGTACCGCCTGCTTATCGCGGTATTGGCATTCGTATTGAAGATGACATCCTCATCACCGAAGACGGCAATGAAAACCTGACCGCCAGCGTGGTGAAGAGAGCGGATGACATTGAAGCCTTAATGGCCGCGGCTCGACTGCAATGAGCGTGATTATCGTCGGTGGTGGTATGGTTGGCGCGACGCTGGCGCTGGCTATTTCTCAGCTCAGCCATGGGACTCTGCCGGTTCATCTTATAGAAGCGAGCGAACCTGAAACTGACCGCCATCCTGGGTTTGACGCCCGGGCGATCGCGCTGGCGGCAGGGACCTGCCAACAGCTGGCGCGAATTGGCGTATGGCAAGCGATTGCCGATTGCGCAACGGCAATCAAAACGGTTCACGTCAGCGATCGCGGCCATGCCGGATTTGTGACGCTGGATGCGCAGGAATACCGTATTCCAGCGCTGGGCCAGGTGGTAGAACTGCACGATGTCGGGCTGCGTCTGTTTGCGCTGCTGCGTAAAGCGCCGGGCGTCACGCTGCATTGTCCCGATCGCGTAGCCAGCGTGGCGCGTACGCAGGAACATGTTGAGGTCACGCTGGAGAATGGCGAGGTTATTACCGGTCGCGTGGTGGTCGCCGCTGACGGTACACGTTCCGCGCTGGCTACCGCCTGCGGCGTTGACTGGCAGCAGCAGCCCTATGAACAACTGGCAGTAATTGCCAACGTCACGACTTCTGTTGCGCATGACGGGCGGGCGTTTGAACGCTTCACGCAATATGGTCCGCTGGCAATGTTGCCGATGTCTGATGGCCGCTGTTCGCTGGTGTGGTGCCATCCGCTGGAACGGCGTGATGAGTTAATGGCCTGGTCCGACGAACGGTTTTGCCGTGAACTGCAAACCGCGTTTGGCTGGCGGCTGGGGCGTATTACTCAGGCAGGTAAACGCAACGCCTATCCGCTTTCGTTAACTTCGGCGCAAAAAGCGATTACCCATCGTACCGTGCTGGTTGGGAACGCAGCCCAGACGCTGCATCCTATTGCCGGACAAGGTTTTAACCTTGGTCTGCGTGACGTAATGAGCCTGGCTGAGACGTTGACGCAGGCGCAAAACAACGCGGAAGATATCGGTGATTATGCGGTGCTGGCACGCTATCAGCAGCGTCGCGAACGCGATCGCGAGACGACGATTGGTGTGACCAACAATTTAGTGTATTTGTTTGCCAATCGCTGGGCTCCGCTGGTTGTTGGGCGCAACGTCGGGCTGATGGCGATGGAATTATTCACACCCGCGCGCGATGCGCTGGCGGAGCGGACCCTGGGTTGGGTCGCGCGATAAATATGGCCAGTAGACCGGATGGCGGCGTAAACGCCTTATCCGGCCTACGGTTTTGATTGTTCCGGTTTCCAGGAGTAAACAGTGCAAAGTGTTGATGTAGCAATTGTTGGTGGCGGCATGGTAGGACTGGCGGTTGCCTGCGGCTTGCAGGGCAGCGGGTTGCGCGTTGCTGTATTAGAACAACATGTTCCACAGCCGTTGACGGCGGATGCACCTCCTCAGCTTCGCGTTTCGGCCATTAATGCCGCCAGCGAAAAACTGCTTACCCGTCTTGGCGTCTGGTCCGACATTGTTGCCCGTCGCGCTTGCTGCTACCACGGCATGGAAGTCTGGGACAAAGACAGCTTTGGCCGTATTGCGTTTGATGACCAAAGCATGGGCTACAGCCATTTGGGTCACATCGTTGAAAACTCAGAGATTCATTATGCGCTGTGGCAAAAGGCGCAGCGTTCAGCGGATATTACGCTGATGGCGCCCGCCGAATTACAGCAGGTGGCCTGGGGGGAGAACGAGGCATTTCTGACTCTCAAAGATGGCGCAATGCTGACGGCGCGTCTGGTCGTCGGTGCCGATGGTGCTAACTCCTGGCTGCGCAATAAAGCTGACATTCCGCTCACCTTCTGGGATTACCGCCATCATGCGCTGGTGGCGACTATCCGTACGCAGGAAGCGCACGGCGCGATTGCCCGTCAGGCGTTTCACGGCGAGGGGATCCTGGCATTCCTGCCGCTCAGCGATCCGCACCTGTGTTCTATCGTCTGGTCGCTCTCTCCGCAGGAAGCAGAACGTATGCAGCAGGCAAGCGTTGATGAGTTTAATCAGGCGCTGAATATCGCTTTTGATAATCGTCTGGGGCTGTGCAGCCTTGAAAGCGAACGTCAGGCGTTTCCGCTGACGGGACGCTATGCCCGTCAGTTCGCCGCCCATCGTCTGGCGCTGGTGGGGGATGCGGCGCATACTATCCACCCGCTGGCGGGTCAGGGGGTTAACCTTGGCTTTATGGATGCGGCGGAGCTGATCGATGAACTTAAGCGGCTACAACGTCAGGGTAAAGATATTGGTCAGTATCTCTATTTACGCCGCTACGAGCGCAGCCGTAAGCACAGCGCAGCAATGATGCTGGCCGGAATGCAGGGCTTTCGTGAGCTGTTTGCCGGCGAGAATCCGGCGAAAAAACTGCTGCGTGATATCGGGCTGAAACTGGCCGATACCCTGCCTGGTGTAAAACCACAGCTCATCCGTCAGGCGATGGGGCTGAACGATCTTCCTGAGTGGTTACGCTAGCGTCCGTAAGGACAATCTCAAGAGTTTGAGACCCGTCACACTTTCCTCTCCCGGCCTGCGCGCCGGGGCACTTCTCTCATTTGAAATAATCTAATTCCACGCCTTTTTTCGCATTAGTTTTTTTTATATTACGTTTTTTTCATAACGCCATTTTTGACATTTTTTCCACATTTAATGTGGATTGGTGCGGTAAATTCGCGTTTATCTTTGATTGTTATTCTGGTTAATCGCTATATCTCTGGAATTTTATTCTGCTGGCGATCTGGCCGTTTTTGGCCATAAGCTAATGTGATGGTTAATTTTGACTTATGGTTTAGCGCCTGTTTCGGTGGTAAGTTCAGGACAAAGAGAACGTTTGCGTCGTAGCCCCTGGAGCGGCTGCGGTGCTGGGTTTCGTGGCGAAAATTTCACCGCGAAAGAGTTGGTAGCCCCGCTTATTCAACGAGGAAAAGATGGCTCAACAGACTCCTTTGTACGAACAACACACGCTATGTGGCGCGCGCATGGTAGATTTCCATGGCTGGATGATGCCACTGCATTACGGTTCTCAGCTTGATGAACACCATGCTGTTCGCACCGATGCCGGAATGTTTGATGTGTCGCATATGACCATCGTCGACCTGCGCGGTAGCCGCACCCGGGAGTTCTTGCGTTATCTGCTGGCAAACGACGTCGCGAAGCTAACGAAGACGGGTAAAGCCCTCTACTCCGGGATGCTCAACGCTTCGGGCGGCGTGATAGATGACCTGATTGTCTATTACTTCACTGAAGACTTCTTCCGCCTCGTTGTAAACTCCGCCACCCGCGAAAAAGACCTCTCCTGGATTACCCAACACGCTGAACCTTATGCTATCGACATCACCGTTCGTGACGACCTGTCGCTGATTGCGGTGCAGGGGCCTAATGCGCAGGAAAAAGCAGCTACGTTGTTTACTGACGAGCAGCGCCAGGCGGTAGAAGGCATGAAGCCGTTCTTTGGCGTTCAGGCGGGTGATTTATTTATCGCAACTACCGGTTATACCGGCGAAGCTGGCTATGAAATTGCCATGCCGAATGAAAAGGCGGCAGATTTCTGGCGTGCGCTGGTACAAGCAGGTGTCAAACCTTGCGGTCTCGGCGCGCGCGACACGCTGCGTCTGGAAGCCGGTATGAACCTGTACGGGCAGGAGATGGACGAAGGAATTTCACCGCTGGCGGCCAATATGGGGTGGACCATCGCATGGGAACCGGCTGACCGCGACTTTATCGGTCGTGAAGCGCTGGAAATGCAGCGTGAAAAAGGTCATGAACAGCTGGTCGGGCTGGTGATGACCGAGAAAGGTGTGCTACGTAATGAACTGCCGGTGCGTTTCACCGATGCTTCGGGCAACCAGCAGGAAGGCATTATCACCAGCGGGACATTCTCCCCAACCCTGGGTTACAGCATCGCGTTGGCGCGTGTACCTGCGGGTATCGGTGAGACCGCAATCGTACAGATCCGTAACCGTGAAATGCCGGTAAAAGTGACTAAACCTGTTTTTGTGCGTAACGGCAAAGCCGTCGCGTAATTCATCCTTTTTTGGAGATTGATTGATGAGCAACGTACCTGCAGAACTGAAATACAGCAAAGAACACGAATGGCTGCGCAAAGAAGCTGATGGCTCTTACACCGTGGGTATCACCGAACACGCTCAGGAGCTGTTAGGTGACATGGTTTTCGTTGACCTGCCCGAAGTTGGCGCTACCGTCAGCGCGGGCGATGACTGCGCCGTTGCGGAGTCCGTAAAAGCGGCATCCGATATCTATGCGCCAGTAGGCGGTGAGATTGTTGCGGTTAACGACGCGCTCAGCGACTCCCCGGAACTGGTCAACAGCGAGCCGTATGCGGGTGGCTGGATCTTTAAAATCAAAGCCAGTGATGAAAGCGAAATTGAATCGCTGTTGGATGCGACCGCATACGAAGCATTGTTAGAAGACGAATAAATACGCTTCATTCTTCACGTTGCAGGTGTGTTGGCTTCCTCGCCCACCCCAGTCACTTACTTATGTAAGCTCCTGGGGATGCGCTGCGTCGCCGCCGTCCTGCAACGCGAATTATTTTGCGTATTCAGGTAAGTAGAGACACCTACGATTCACTGCACGTTTCAGGAACCATCGCCCATGACACAGACGTTAAGCCAGCTTGAAAACAGCGGCGCTTTCATTGAACGCCACATCGGACCGGACGCCGCGCAGCAGCAAGAGATGCTGAATGCGGTTGGCGCCGAGTCGTTAAACGCGCTGATCGGCCAGATTGTGCCGAAAGACATTCAGCTCGCAACCCCGCCGCAGGTTGGCGAGGCGGCGACCGAATACGCTGCGCTGGCTGAATTAAAAGCCATCGCCGGGCGTAACAAGCGCTTCACGTCCTACATTGGCATGGGCTACACCGCCGTGCAGTTGCCACCGGTTATCCTGCGTAACATGCTGGAAAACCCAGGTTGGTACACCGCATACACGCCGTATCAGCCGGAAGTCTCTCAGGGACGTCTGGAAGCACTGCTGAACTTCCAGCAGGTGACGCTGGATCTGACCGGTCTGGATATGGCCTCCGCCTCTCTGCTGGATGAAGCCACTGCGGCGGCTGAAGCCATGGCGATGGCCAAACGCGTCAGTAAACTGAAAAATGCCAACCGTTTCTTTGTGGCGGCTGATGTTCATCCACAAACGCTGGACGTTGTACGCACCCGTGCAGAAACCTTTGGCTTTGACGTCATAGTTGATGACGCGGCGAAAGCGCTGGATCACCAGGATGTGTTTGGCGTGCTGCTGCAACAGGTTGGCACCACCGGTGAAGTGCACGACTACAGCGCACTGATTGCTGAGCTGAAATCCCGTAAAGTTGTGGTCAGCGTCGCTGCCGACTTTATGGCGTTGGTACTGTTGACTGCACCGGGAAAACAGGGTGCGGATATCGTTTTCGGCTCTGCACAACGCTTCGGCGTACCGATGGGCTACGGCGGCCCGCACGCGGCATTCTTTGCTGCTAAAGACGAATTCAAACGCTCCATGCCAGGACGTATTATCGGCGTCTCCAAAGATGCGGCGGGTAATACCGCACTGCGCATGGCGATGCAGACTCGCGAGCAGCATATCCGCCGCGAGAAAGCGAACTCTAACATTTGTACCTCACAGGTCCTGCTGGCCAACATCGCCAGCCTGTATGCCGTGTATCATGGCCCGGTTGGTCTGAAGCGCATCGCTAATCGTATCCACCGCCTGACCGATATTCTGGCGGCTGGTCTGCAACAGAAAGGCTTAAAGCTGCGTCATGCGCACTACTTTGACACGCTGTGTGTTGAAGTGACCGATAAAGCGGCGGTTCTGGCGCGTGCTGAAGCGGCAGAAATCAACCTGCGCAGCGACATCCATAACGCGGTAGGCATTACGCTCGACGAAACCACTACCCGTGAAAACGTGGTGCAGCTGTTCAATGTTCTGCTGGGCGACAGCCACGGCCTGAGCATCGACACGCTGGATAAAGACGTGGCGCTCGATAGCCGTTCAATTCAGGACAGTATGCTGCGTGACGATGCGATCCTCAGCCATCCGGTGTTTAATCGCTATCACAGCGAAACTGAGATGATGCGTTATATGCACTCGCTGGAGCGCAAAGATCTGGCGCTGAACCAGGCGATGATCCCGCTGGGATCTTGCACCATGAAGCTCAACGCCGCTGCCGAGATGATCCCTATTACCTGGCCTGAATTTGCTGAGTTGCATCCGTTCTGCCCGCCAGAGCAGGCGGAAGGTTATCACCAGATGATCGGCCAGCTTTCCGAGTGGCTGGTAAAACTGACCGGTTATGACGCCGTCTGCATGCAGCCGAACTCCGGCGCGCAGGGCGAATACGCTGGCCTGCTGGCGATTCGTCATTATCACGAAAGCCGTAACGAAGGCCATCGCGATATCTGCCTGATCCCGGCGTCCGCCCACGGTACTAACCCGGCTTCCGCACAAATGGCGGGGATGCAGGTCGTGGTTGTCGCCTGTGATAAGAACGGCAATATCGACCTTACCTGCCTGCGTGAAAAAGCAGAACAACATGCTGCGAATCTCTCCTGCATCATGGTGACCTATCCGTCCACCCACGGCGTATATGAAGAAACGATCCGCGAAGTGTGCGACGTTGTGCACCAGTTTGGCGGTCAGGTTTACCTTGATGGCGCGAACATGAATGCTCAGGTTGGGATCACTACGCCGGGCTTTATCGGCGCAGATGTATCGCACCTCAACCTGCATAAAACGTTCTGCATTCCGCACGGCGGCGGCGGTCCAGGTATGGGGCCGATCGGCGTTAAATCGCATCTGGCGCCGTTCGTACCGGGCCACAGCGTAGTTCAGATTGAAGGAATGCTAACCCGTCAGGGCGCAGTATCTGCGGCGCCGTTCGGTAGCGCATCCATTCTGCCAATTAGCTGGATGTACATCCGTATGATGGGCGCAGAAGGTCTGAAACAGGCAAGCCAGGTGGCGATCCTTAACGCTAACTACATTGCCAGCCGTCTGAAAGATGCTTATCCGGTGCTGTATACCGGTCGTGATGGTCGCGTGGCGCATGAATGTATTCTCGACATTCGCCCGCTGAAAGAAGAGACCGGTATCAGTGAACTGGATATTGCCAAGCGTCTGATCGATTACGGTTTCCATGCGCCGACCATGTCGTTCCCGGTTGCGGGTACGCTGATGGTGGAACCGACCGAATCTGAAAGCAAAGTGGAACTGGATCGCTTTATCAACGCAATGCTGGCAATCCGCGCTGAGATCGACCGCGTGAAAGCTGGTGAATGGCCGCTTACAGACAACCCGCTGGTTAACTCCCCGCACACGCAAAACGAGTTGGTCGCGGAGTGGAATCATGGTTACAGCCGCGAAATCGCCGTCTTCCCGGCAGGTGTTGCGAACAAATACTGGCCGACCGTGAAACGCCTTGATGATGTTTACGGCGACCGTAATCTGTTCTGTTCCTGCGTGCCGATGAGTGAATATCAGTAACTTTTCCGCGTAGTAAAGCAGTTTCCAGGCCGGGTAAGGCGAAGCCGCCTCCCGGCTTTTTCATATCTGGAGGTATCCATGGGAATCGCACTTGTTACGGGTGGTAGTCGCGGTATTGGTCGGGCAACCGCGCTGCAGTTAGCGCAAGAGGGTTACACGGTGGCCGTTAATTTTCACCATAATATTCGTGCTGCAACCGAGGTGGTGAATATCATTGCCGCTGCCGGGGGAAAGGCGTTTGCTCTGCGGGCTGATATCAGCGATGAAAGTCAGGTTGGAGCGATGTTTGAGTCCATTGACCGCGAAGGGGAGCCGCTGACTGCGCTGGTGAATAATGCCGGGATTTTGTTTGAACAGAGCACGGTGGAAAGCCTGACTGCCGAAAGAATCAACCGCGTACTGGCAACCAATGTTACCGGCTATTTTTTGTGTTGTCGGGAAGCGGTAAAGCGCATGTCGTTCAAACATGGAGGGCAAGGTGGGGCGATTGTGAATGTCTCTTCGGCAGCGTCAAGGCTTGGCGCCCCTTTCGAATATGTTGATTACGCGGCCTCAAAAGGCGCAGTAGACACGCTTACCACCGGCCTGGCGCTGGAGGTTGCGGCGCAAGGGATCCGCGTGAACTGTGTGCGACCGGGTCTTATCTACACTGAAATGCACGCGTCTGGCGGCGAGCCGGGAAGGGTTGATCGAGTGAAATCCTCGTTACCTATGCAGCGCGGCGGACAGCCGGAGGAGGTCGCGCAGGCGATTACCTGGCTGCTGAGCGAGAAGGCATCATATGTGACGGGGAGTTTTCTGGAACTGGCTGGCGGGAAGTAGAGATTTATTTGCCGGATAGTGCTGTGCTTATCCAGCCTACGGGCGCATAACCTGTAGGCTGGATAAGATGCTTACGTCGCCATCTGGTAAAAAATCACAGATTCTCGCCGTTGCTGGCAATGACCTCTTTGTACCAGTTAAAACTTTTCTTGCGTGAACGCGACATATCGCCGGTGCCGTCGTCGTGTTTGTTCACGTAAATAAAGCCGTAACGTTTGCTGTACTGGCCGGTGGTGAACGAGACGCAATCGATGCAACCCCACGGCGTGTAGCCCATCAGGTCTACGCCATCATAGGTCACCGCTTTCATCATCTCTTCAACGTGGGCGCGCAGGTAGTCGATGCGGTAGTCATCGTGGATGCTGCCGTCTTCTTCCACTTTGTCGTAAGCGCCAAATCCGTTTTCAACGATAAACAGCGGCTTCTGATAGCGCTCGTACAGTTCGCATAACGCGTAACGCAGGCCGACCGGATCAATCTGCCAGCCCCAGTCGGATGCTTTTACGTGTGGGTTCGGCACGCTGCCCTCAAAACCGGAAATGGCATCGCCGCTGCCGCCTTCCGCTTTTACCGCGTTGGTCATGTAGTAGCTAAATCCGAGATAGTCGCAGGTGCCTTCTCGCAGGATTTGCTCATCGCCAGCTTCCATTCGGATGTTGAATTCGCGGCGCTCCCATTCGTTCAGCACATAGGATGGATAGTAGCCGCGCAGTTGAACGTCGGTGAAAACGTAACGCTCACGCATAGACTCCTGGGCGAACATCACATCTTCAGGCTTACAGGAGTATGGGTACAGTGGCACCATCGCCAGCATGCAGCCGACTTTCATTTCCGGGTTGATGCGACGTGCGGCTTTCACCGCCAGAGCGCTGGCCACGAACTGGTGGTGCAGCACCTGGTACATAGTTTCTTCCGGGTTTTCATGCTCGGTATACACCACGCCGGAGCAGCAATAACCAAACAGTGGCGCGCGCCAGTTTCGCTGGTTGTTGATCTCGTTAAAGGTCATCCAGTACTTGACCTTGTGTTTGTAGCGCTCAAAGACCACTTCAGCAAATCGGACAAAGAAATCGACGACTTTACGATTGGTCCAGCTACCGTACTGCTGGACCAGATGCAGCGGCATTTCAAAGTGAGAAAGGGTGATGACTGGCTCGATGTTGTACTTAAGCAGTTCATCAAACATGTCGTCGTAGAACTTTAGTCCTTCTTCGTTTGGCTGGGTTTCGTCCCCTTGAGGAAAGATGCGGGTCCAGGCGATTGACGTACGGAAGCATTTGAAGCCCATCTCGGCAAACAGCTTAATGTCTTCTTTGTAATGACCGTAAAAATCAACGGCTTCGTGGTTGGGATAGTACTTACCTGGCACAACTTCCTGAGTGATTTCCCGCGGAATGCCGTGTGCGCCACCGGTCAGTACGTCGCAAATGCTGGGGCCTTTACCACCTTTGTTCCAGCCTCCTTCAACCTGGTGCGCCGCCACCGCGCCGCCCCATAAAAAATCTTTTGGTAAGGTAAGTTTTTTCATCTGCGTCAGTCTCAAATTAATACAATCTGATTTTGAGTCTAACAAAGGAAAGATAAATGTCACGCTATAACAAAATAGCGTTAATGTGATTTGTTACATCAAAAAAACAGATTGTTTTTTTACGCTATTCTTTTCGCCAGCTTGCGGCCAAGTGATTCCAGAATATAAATAACAGGGATTTGCGTGGTTATATCGTATACCCCGGCAATGCGCGTTTGTGGAACGTGCCAGGAGAGGTTAAAGTCAGCGAGTTTCGCCAGACGCGAATGTTCATGGCTGGTGACCGACAGGACCTTACAGTTGTGCAGGCTGAACTGGCTGGCAAAACGCAGGATCTCTTCTGTTTCACCAGAAACGGAAAGCACGATCGCCAGCGCATTTCTGGCCATATCATTCGTTACCGGGAAATAAGGGTCATCAATGTGATTACTGAATTTTCCGACATTTGAGAAAAAACGTGCGCCATATTTGGCTAAAGCTCCGGATGTTCCCGCTCCGACGAATATAATACGTTCGGAGGATAATATAATATCAACAGCCTGATCGAGCAGATTATCGAACTCGTCGTTATTGACGCCTTTAAAGAAGCTGATGATTTCGCTGGCACCGAAATTAGCCTGTTGCGGTTCATTCTGCTCTAAATATAATTTGAAGCGTACGCGAAATTCTGAGTAACCTTCACACTTAAGCTTGCGGCAAAAGCGCAGCACGGTGGTTGTAGAAACGCCCACGGCATCGGCCAGTTCGCGAATGGTCATGTACATGACTTTGTCACGGTTTTTGATGACATAGTTGTAGACCAGCATCTCAAGATTGTTGAGACTGGCGATGGCAGCGTGGGAGAACATACTCACAATGGCAAAACTCACTCATCAGACTTCATCTACAGGGAATAATAACATGCAGCCAAATGACATCACTTTTTTTCAGCGTTTCCAGGATGACATTCTGGCCGGACGCAAAACCATCACCATTCGTGACGAGTCCGAATCACACTTCAAAACCGGTGACATTCTACGGGTTGGACGCTTTGAGGATGAGGGATACTTCTGCACGATTGAGGTTGTTGGCACCTCAACCGTTACGCTGGATATGCTGACGGAAAAACATGCCCAGCAGGAAAATATGACGCTTGAAGAACTTAAACATGTCATTGCTGAGATTTACCCGGATCAAACGCAATTTTATGTGATTGATTTTAAATGCCTTTAATTATAAAGGTACGCCTGTTAGCTGAAATTATAAAATTAACATAATGATTTTTATGGGTTAATTTTTATCTGGGAATTATTTTAGCTAACAGGTGTTCACTGGAACCATTCTCAGTTACGCTAGAGGAGCAATCACGATAGTGCACGTTTCTCGGGAGTAAGTTATGGTTCAGAAGCCATTAATCGCGCAGGGATATTCGCTGGCAGAGGAAATAGCCAACAGCATCAGTCACGGTATCGGGCTGGTGTTTGGGATTGTCGGACTGGTGTTATTGCTGGTCCAGGCAGTGGATACCAACGCCAGCGTTATGGCGATAACCAGCTATAGCCTGTACGGCGGCAGCATGATCCTGCTGTTTCTCGCCTCAACCTTGTATCACGCGATCCCCCATCAGAGAGCGAAAGTCTGGCTGAAAAAATTCGACCATTGTGCGATTTATCTGCTGATTGCCGGGACCTACACACCATTTCTGCTGGTGGGACTGGATTCGCCACTGGCACGTGGGTTGATGATTGTTATCTGGAGCCTGGCGCTGATCGGTATTTTATTCAAACTGACCATTGCGCACCGGTTTAAGGTTCTCTCACTGGTAACCTACCTGACAATGGGCTGGCTATCACTGATTGTGGTGTATCAACTGGCGGTTAAACTGGCTGTGGGGGGCGTGACGTTGCTGGCCGTTGGTGGTGTGGTGTATTCGCTGGGCGTAATTTTCTACGTTTGTAAGCGTATTCCATACAACCATGCTATCTGGCACGGCTTTGTGCTGGGCGGCAGCGTTTGCCACTTTCTGGCGATTTATTTGTATGTTGGACAGGCGTAATCCTTGATTCCGGATGGCGGCTAACGCCTTATCCGGCCTACAAAATGTGCCTGTAGGCCGGATAAGCGTAGCGCCATCCGGCGTTAATCTTTTACTCTTCCAGTGAATACGGCAGCGGCACAATATGCAGCGTTTTCGCGTCGTCACGAACGCGGAACACGCTGTCGGCTTCCATATCGTTATTCATCACAACCTGCACCAGTATCTGACCATCAGCCAGTTGCACCGCGGCGAGTACGGTGCCGGTACGGCGCCAGTTCTCGCCCATTTTCAGCTCCAGGTCTTCACCCGCTTCTGGTACCCGACTGGCCGCACCTGCCAGAGTCCACATGGCGCGTTTGTTGGCTCCGCGGAATTTTGCGCGAGCAACCATTTCCTGACCGGTATAGCAGCCTTTTTTAAAACTGATCCCGCCCAGTGCCTGCAGATTGGTGGCTTGCGGAATAAACTGCGCACTGTTGGCAGTATCAATAACAGGAATACCTGCTTCTATATCCAGCGCCAGCCACTGCTGGCTGTTATTTAACTCCGCTTCACCGCGCAGCTTCTCTACCAGGGTTTCCGCCGTTGCAACATTAACGATCAGCAGGAAACGCTCAGCAGGATGTTCGAACCACAACAGGGTGGAAGAACCGTCAGTAATAACCTGTTTATCGCTGTTTGGTAATTCGCTAAAGAGATTGGCCAGCGCCGCACGCGCCTGGAACCCCGCTACACCCAGCAGTACTCGCTCGTCGTCCGGGACAATCGCCACCTTCGAGAAAACCGCATATTTTTTCAGCTCAGTGAGCTGCGCATCACGCAGGCTACGGCGCTCAAGCCATGCAAAACCGTCACCCTGGCGGAACAGACGCAGGTTGCTCCACATTTTACCTTTGGCGTCACAATGTGCAGCCAACAGGTGCTGATGCTCGGTCATCTGGCTGACATCCGCCGTGACCTGACCCTGAATATACTTCTCACTGTCGACACCGGTGATGGTGGCGAGCGCCCAGTCATCGAGCGTCATTAGCGTCAGAGGCAAACGCGTTGACGCGAAAGGCTGGCGAGGAGGAAAAGATGTAAAAGCCATAATAATGTCCTGATTTGCTTAACGCAGTGATAATGACTAATGGTAAAAGAGCTATGGCCCATTGCAAGCGGTTTAAACAGGCTATTTGTGCCATATATTAAGCTTTGCGAGGAGACATCCAAAAATGCTGAATCCTTTGACTTAATGCGGTTTTATTTAGCGAACACGCTTCCGTTTAATGATATTCCCGTAAATGTGCGGGAAAAACACGTTACAATAGCGGGATACTTCGTTTTCGCGAGACAGGGAGAAGAACATGGATATTAACAACAAAGCGCGTATTCATTGGGCATGCCGTCGCGGTATGCGCGAGTTGGACATCTCGATCATGCCGTTTTTCGAACATGAATACGACAGCTTAAGTGACGAAGAAAAACGTATCTTTATCCGTCTGCTAGAATGTGATGATCCAGACTTGTTTAACTGGTTGATGAATCATGGGAAACCAGCTGATGCTCAGTTGGAGCAGATGGTGCGACTTATCCAGACACGGAATCGGGAACGTGGTCCAGTGGCAATCTGATTTACGCGTTTCATGGCGCGCGCAATGGCTTTCGCTGCTCATTCATGGGCTGGTGGCGGTATTCATTTTATTGATGCCCTGGCCATTGAGCTACACCCCATTATGGCTGGTTCTGCTCTCTCTGGTGGTGTTCGATAGCGTCCGAAGCCAGCGCCGAATTAACGCCTGTCAGGGCGAGATTCGGCTGTTGATGAACGGTCGACTGCGCTGGCAAGGGCAAGAGTGGTCTATTGTTAGCGCACCCTGGATGGTCAAAACGGGCATGATGCTGCGTTTGCGTTCTGATGTCGGAAAGCGTCAGCATTTGTGGCTGGCGGCAGACAGTATGGATGATGCTGAGTGGCGGGATTTGCGACGGTTAATACTGCAACAGGCGAAGCAGGGATAACGTCGATAAATGCCTGGTGGGGCGCAGCTTTAAGGTCTCGGTTCGGTCAATAAAGTAGGCCGGATATGGCGTATACGTCAGGATCCGGCAAAGTGGTTATCAGGACCAGTGTTCGGCCATTTCACCAAGAATTTGCTCGCACCAGGCCTGAATGCGTTCATCGCTGAGATCGTACTGATTTGTTTCGTCCAGCGCCAGGCCAACAAACAGCTGTCCATCGGCAATGATGGGTTTATCGCTGGTGAATTCATAGCCTTCGGTTGGCCAGTAACCAACAAATTTTACGCCCTTGGTGACCAGCTTATCATGCAGCATACCCAGCGCATCCAGGAACCATTCGCCGTAACCCAACTGATCGCCCATACCGTAAAGCGCAACGATTTTGCCCTCCAGGTTGAGGTCGTCCAGTTGCTCCCAGACTGCTTCCCAGTCCTCCTGAATTTCACCGAAATCCCAGGTCGGGATGCCCATAATGAGCACGTCATACTGCTCCATTAAGCTCGGGGAATCATCTTTGAGGTTGTGCAGTGTCACCAGTTCGGGACCCAGGATATCGCGGATTTTTTCTGCTGCCATTTCGGTGTAGCAGGTGCTGGAACCGTAAAAAAGACCCATGTTCATGACGTAAACATCTCAATTCTGCTGTAGCGTTGCGGGTAGTGTAACAGAATCGCCGCATTCTCGGCACAATGAGGCATAATGCATCAAAAATGAGAGTGGATTAAGGGGCGCGAGTGGAACAGGATCTGGCGCGCATCGAGCAGTTTCTTGATGCCCTGTGGCTGGAACGAAATCTGGCGGAAAACACATTAAGTGCGTATCGTCGCGATCTGACCATGCTTGTCGAATGGCTACATCACCGCGGCGCTTCGCTTGCGACTGCGCAGAGTGATGACCTGCAAGCATTTCTGGCTGAACGGATGGATGGGGGATATAAAGCCACCAGCTCCGCACGCTTGCTCAGTGCAACGCGGCGTTTTTTTCAGCATCTGTACCGTGAGAAATATCGCGAAGATGACCCCAGCGCCTCGCTTGCATCACCTAAACTTCCGCAGCGTCTGCCCAAAGATCTCAGTGAGGCACAGGTAGAACGACTGCTGCAGGCACCGCTCATCGAACAACCGCTGGAGCTTCGCGACAAAGCCATGCTGGAAGTGTTGTATGCCACGGGCCTGCGCGTGTCTGAACTGGTGGGGCTGACGATGAGTGACGTCAGCCTGCGTCAGGGCGTGGTCCGGGTGATCGGTAAAGGTAATAAAGAGCGCCTTGTCCCGTTAGGTGAGGAGGCGGTGTACTGGCTGGAAACGTACCTGGAACATGGTCGTCCATGGTTGCTCAACGGTGTATCGATTGATGTGCTGTTTCCCAGCCAGCGGGCGCAACAGATGACCCGTCAAACGTTCTGGCATCGTATTAAACATTATGCTGTGTTGGCTGGAATCGACAGCGAAAAGCTGTCTCCGCACGTCCTGCGGCACGCGTTTGCCACCCATCTGCTCAACCATGGCGCTGACCTGCGCGTGGTGCAGATGCTACTGGGGCATAGCGATCTCTCGACAACGCAGATTTATACTCATGTCGCAACGGAGCGCTTGCGGCAACTACATCAACAGCATCACCCGCGAGCGTGAGTGCTGACAGGAAAGGATAGGTTATGAAAAAACGTTTTATGATGTTCACTCTGCTGGCGACGGCGTTTTCCGGCATGGTACATGCAGACGATGCGGCGATTCGCCAGTCATTAGCGAAGCTGGGCGTTCAGAGTACCGAGATTCAGTCAGCTCCGGTTGCGGGCATGAAAACGGTACTGACCAATAGCGGCGTGCTGTACGTTACTGAAGACGGTAAACATATTATTCAGGGACCGATGTATGACGTGAGTGGCGCGAGCCCGGTAAATGTCACCAATCAGCTGCTAATGAAACATTTGAACGCGCTGGAGAACGAGATGATCGTCTACAAAGCGCCGCAGGAAAAACACGTCATTACCGTTTTTACCGACATCACCTGTGGCTACTGCCACAAGCTGCATGAAGAGATGAAAGATTACAATGCGTTAGGGATCACCGTACGCTATCTGGCCTTCCCTCGTCAGGGACTGGAAAGCCAGGCCGAGCAGGACATGAAGTCTATCTGGTGCGCGAAGGACAAAAACAAAGCCTTTGACGACGCCATGGCTGGCAAAGATGTGAAAGCGGCGACCTGTGATGTGAACATCGCTAACCACTACGCGCTGGGCGTACAGTTTGGCGTCAGCGGTACGCCGGCGATTGTGCTGAGCAATGGCTACGTAGTGCCAGGCTATCAGGGCCCGAAAGAGATGAAAGAATTCCTCGATGCGCATGCAAAACAAACCAGCGGTAAATAATTCGCGTGAAACAACAGATACAACTTCGTCGGCGTGAGGCCGACGAGACCGCCGAGCTACCTGCTGACTTGCCGCCATTGCTGCGCCGTTTATACGCCAGTCGCGGCGTGCGCAGCGCGCAGGAGCTTGAGCGTAGCGTGAAAGGCATGCTGCCGTGGCAGCATTTGAACGGCGTCGAAAAAGCGGTAGAAATCCTCTATAACGCCTTTCGTGCGGGAACCCGCATCATCGTGGTCGGTGATTTTGACGCCGATGGCGCCACCAGTACAGCGCTCAGCATCCTGGCAATGCGCGCGTTGGGCTGCAGCAACGTGGACTACCTGGTGCCTAATCGTTTTGAAGACGGCTATGGCTTAAGCCCGGAAGTGGTGGATCAGGCTCATGCTCGTGGCGCTCAACTGATTGTCACCGTAGATAATGGCATCTCGTCCCATGCGGGGGTTGAACATGCCAGAACGTTGGGGATCCCGGTCGTTGTGACCGATCACCACCTGCCAGGGGACACGCTGCCGGGCGCTGAAGCGATTATCAATCCTAACCTGCACGATTGTGAATTCCCGTCTAAATCGCTGGCAGGCGTTGGCGTGGCCTTCTATCTGATGCTGGCGCTACGCACCTTCCTGCGTGACAAAGGCTGGTTTGATGAACGAGGCATTACGCCGCCGAACCTGGCGGATTTGCTCGATCTGGTCGCGCTTGGCACGGTGGCCGATGTGGTCCCGTTGGATGCCAATAACCGCATTTTGACGTGGCAAGGCTTAAGCCGTATTCGTGCCGGAAAGTGTCGCCCGGGTATTAAAGCGCTGCTGGAGATTTCCAATCGCGATCCACTCAAATTGGCTGCCAGTGATTTAGGTTTTGCCCTCGGGCCCAGACTGAACGCGGCGGGGCGCCTGGACGATATGTCCGTTGGCGTGGCGCTGTTGCTGTGCGACAACATTGGCGAAGCGCGCGTGTTGGCTAATGAGCTGGACGCACTCAACCAGACGCGCAAAGAGATAGAGCAGGGTATGCAGGCCGAAGCGCTGACCCTGTGTGAAAAGCTGGAACGCAGTAGTGATATGCTACCGGGCGGTCTGGCGATGTATCATCCCGAGTGGCATCAGGGGGTGGTGGGGATTCTGGCATCGCGTATTAAAGAGCGCTTCCACCGTCCGGTGATTGCGTTTGCTCCTGCCGGTGACGGTACGCTGAAAGGCTCCGGGCGTTCGATTCAGGGGCTGCACATGCGCGATGCGCTGGAGCGCCTGGACACCCTTTATCCGGGCATGATCCTCAAGTTTGGCGGTCACGCCATGGCGGCGGGATTGTCGCTGGAGGAGGCGCAGTTTGAACGTTTTCAGCAGCGTTTCGGCGAACTGGTAACCGAGTGGCTGGATCCCGCTTTACTGCAGGGCGAAGTAGTGTCAGACGGACCTTTGAGCGCGGCGGAGATGACCATGGACGTCGCGCAAATGCTGCGTGATGCCGGGCCGTGGGGGCAAATGTTCCCTGAACCGCTGTTTGACGGGCATTTCCGTTTGCTCCAGCAGCGTCTGGTCGGTGAGCGTCATCTGAAGGTGATGGTCGAGCCTGTTGGCGGCGGTCCACTGCTGGACGGTATTGCGTTTAATGTCGATACCACCTGCTGGCCGGACAACGGTGTTCGTGAAGTTCAGCTTGCCTACAAACTGGATATTAACGAGTTTCGCGGCAACCGCAGCTTGCAGATTATTATCGACAATATCTGGCCAGTCTGACGAATTTAGTGTGTATAAAATTGAGCCGGGATCCGGTACAATCCCGCTCTTATAACCGCATTTTGACTAGTCCAATAAAAGAAATCAGACAATGTTTGAAATTAATCCGGTAAATAACCGCATTCAGGACCTCACGGAGCGCTCTGACGTTCTTAGGGGGTATCTTTGACTATGATGCCAAGAAAGAGCGTCTGGAAGAAGTAAACGCCGAGCTGGAGCAGCCCGACGTGTGGAACGAACCCGAACGCGCTCAGGCGCTGGGCAAAGAGCGTTCCTCCCTTGAGGCCATCGTTGATACGCTCGATCAGATGAGCCAGGGCCTGGAAGATGTCTCCGGCCTGCTGGAACTGGCTGTAGAAGCCGACGACGAAGAAACCTTTAACGAAGCCGTAGCAGAACTCGATACCCTGGAAGATAAGCTGGCCCAGCTGGAATTCCGTCGTATGTTCTCCGGTGAATATGACAGCGCAGATTGCTATCTCGATATTCAGGCTGGCTCCGGCGGTACGGAAGCGCAAGACTGGGCAAGCATGCTGATGCGTATGTATCTGCGTTGGGCTGAAGCGCGCGGCTTTAAGACCGAAATTATTGAAGAATCTGAAGGTGAAGTGGCGGGTATTAAATCCGTGACCATCAGAATTGCTGGCGAATATGCGTACGGTTGGCTGCGGACTGAAACCGGCGTACACCGTCTGGTTCGTAAGAGTCCGTTCGACTCCGGCGGTCGTCGCCATACGTCGTTCAGTTCTGCGTTTGTTTATCCGGAAGTTGACGATGATATTGATATCGATATCAACCCGGCGGACCTGCGTATTGACGTTTATCGCGCCTCTGGTGCGGGCGGTCAGCACGTTAACCGTACGGAATCTGCGGTGCGTATTACCCACATCCCGACCGGGATCGTGACGCAGTGTCAGAACGACCGTTCCCAGCACAAGAACAAAGACCAGGCCATGAAGCAGATGAAAGCGAAGCTTTATGAACTGGAAATGCAGAAGAAGAATGCCGAGAAACAGGCGATGGAAGACACTAAGTCAGATATCGGCTGGGGTAGCCAGATTCGTTCTTATGTCCTTGATGACTCCCGCATCAAAGATCTGCGTACCGGGGTTGAAACCCGCAACACGCAGGCGGTGCTGGATGGCAGCCTGGATCAATTTATCGAAGCAAGTTTGAAAGCAGGGTTATGAGGAACCAACATGTCTGAACAACACGTACAGGGCGCTGACGCGGTAGCCGACCTTAACAATGAACTGAAGACGCGCCGTGAGAAGCTGGCGAGCCTGCGCGAGCAGGGGATCCCATTCCCGAACGATTTCCGTCGCGATCATACCTCAGACCAACTGCATGCTGACTTTGACGCGAAAGAAAATGAAGAGCTGGAAGCGCTGAACATCGAAGTATCCGTTGCTGGCCGTATGATGACCCGCCGTATTATGGGCAAAGCATCATTCGTTACGCTGCAGGATGTTGGCGGTCGCATTCAGCTGTACGTTGCTCGCGACGATCTGCCGGAAGGCGTCTACAACGAGCAGTTCAAAAAATGGGATCTGGGCGATATCCTCGGCGCGAAAGGTAAGTTGTTCAAGACCAAGACTGGTGAGCTGTCTATTCATTGCACCGAGCTGCGTCTGCTAACCAAAGCGCTGCGCCCGCTGCCGGATAAATTCCACGGTCTGCAGGATCAGGAAGCGCGCTATCGTCAACGCTACCTGGATCTCATCTCTAACGATGAATCCCGCAACACCTTTAAAGTGCGTTCACAGATTATGGCGGGTATCCGTCAGTTCATGGTGGGTCGCGGCTTTATGGAAGTAGAAACCCCGATGATGCAGGTGATCCCAGGCGGTGCGGCAGCGCGTCCGTTTATCACTCATCATAACGCGCTGGATCTGGACATGTATCTGCGTATCGCGCCGGAACTGTACCTCAAGCGTCTGGTGGTTGGCGGCTTCGAACGCGTTTTCGAAATTAACCGTAACTTCCGTAACGAAGGCATCTCTGTTCGCCATAACCCAGAGTTCACCATGATGGAACTCTACATGGCTTATGCGGACTACAAAGATCTGATCGAGTTGACCGAATCACTGTTCCGTACGCTGGCGCAGAACGTTCTGGGAACGACTGAAGTGCCTTACGGTGAAGAAGTCTTCGACTTCGGTAAGCCGTTCGAAAAACTGACCATGCGCGAAGCGATTCAGAAATACCGTCCGGAAACCAATATGGCCTCCCTGGATAACTTCGACTCTGCAAAAGCGATTGCTGAATCTATCGGCATCAAGGTTGAGAAGAGCTGGGGTCTGGGCCGTATCGTGACCGAGATCTTTGAAGAAGTTGCGGAAGCGCACCTGATTCAACCAACCTTCATTACCGAGTACCCGGCAGAAGTTTCTCCGCTGGCGCGTCGTAATGATGAAAACCCGGAAATCACCGATCGCTTCGAATTCTTCATCGGTGGACGTGAAATCGGTAACGGTTTCAGCGAGCTGAACGATGCGGAAGATCAGGCGCAGCGTTTCCAGGATCAGGTTAACGCCAAAGATGCGGGTGATGACGAAGCGATGTTCTACGACGAAGACTACGTTACCGCTCTGGAACACGGCTTGCCGCCGACTGCGGGTCTGGGTATTGGTATCGACCGTATGGTTATGCTGTTCACCAACAGCCATACCATCCGCGATGTGATCCTGTTCCCGGCGATGCGCCCGGTTAAGTAAGATGTGAAATGCCGGATGGTGGCTGATGCCTTATCCGGCCTACTATTTATTATGTAGGCCAGGTAAGCGTCGCCCCATCAGGCAGTCAATTCCTGTTGGCAAACTTGCGCAGTAATTCTCGCGCCTTATCGTTTGCAACCTGTAATACCATCCATGGGCTAAAAGCCCATGGCGTCGCGTCAATTCCGCTTAAGACATCCTCAAGATTGCCCCACTGGCAATCCATCACTTCATCTGGGTTTAGCTGTAGCTCACTGACGATCTGTGCGGCATAAACCGGGCATACTTCGTTTTCCACTATTCCACTCGGGTCCGCAGCGCAATAACGAAAATCAGCATACACGGGGCTGAGCGCGTCAATGTCTACACCCAGTTCGAAGCGAGCCCGGCGGACAATAGCGGCTTCGGTACTTTCACCCAACTGCGGGTGACCGCAGACAGAGTTGGTCCAGACGCCTGGCCAGGCTTTTTTATGCAGTGAGCGGCGGGTCACCAGCAGTTGTCCCTGGTCGTTAAATATCCAGCAGGAAAACGCAGCGTGCAGAGGCGTTGTGGCGGTATGCGCCGCATACTTTTCCAGTGTTCCACAAGGCTGGTCCTGCTCATTCAATAATATGACATGTTCCTGTCGCATAGCATCCACCATCAATCTTAAGCACCCATATTATATGCTTAATTAAGTCATAATGATTAACAGAGGGTGTGAAATGCCAGCGTCGACGTCTCGTTGCGCGATATGATTTGGCTTCCGGTTTCTGGCTGCTATGATAAAGCGTCTGAAAATGTTGCGAGGTATTGTTTTGAGTGCAGGACGCCTGAAGAAAAATGGCCTGAGTATCGCGATGCTGCTGTGTGTCGGTCTGCTGTTAGCAGGGTGTTCCGGGAGCAAGTCGTCTGATACAGGAAGTTATTCCGGCTCCGTGTATACCGTGAAGCGGGGAGATACGCTATACCGTATTTCGCGCGCCACCGGGACCAGCGTGAAAGAGATCGCCCGCCTGAATAATATTTCACCGCCCTATACCATTGAAGTAGGACAAAAGCTAAAAGTTAGCAGCGGCGCGAAATCCAGTTCTGGCTCTGGCAAAGCAACCAAAAAATCCGCAACCAAAACGGCGGCGGTCAGACCATCTTCTTCTGTGCCGCAGTCGTCGTGGCCGCCAGTGGGGCAACGCTGTTGGCTGTGGCCCGCCAGCGGTAAAGTGATCCTGCCTTATTCAACCGCGGACGGCGGCAATAAGGGCATTGATATCTCGGCTGCGCGCGGTACGCCGATTTACGCGGCCGGAGCCGGGAAGGTGGTTTATGTCGGCAATCAGCTGCGGGGTTACGGTAATCTCATTATGATTAAGCACAGTGAGGATTACATCACTGCGTATGCGCATAATGACACCATGTTGGTGAACAACGGTCAAAACGTGAAAGCCGGGCAGAAGATCGCGACGATGGGCAGCTCGGATGCGACTACGGTGCGGCTGCATTTCCAGATCCGCTACCGGGCGACAGCTATCGATCCGCTGCGTTATTTGCCGCCGCAGGGCAGTAAACCAAAATGCTGACGGTGAATTAATCGCCAGTCAGTCGGTTAGTCCCTTGCCAAGAAGAGCGTAAGGTTTATAATCCCTTACGCACTTCAATGCGGGCGTAGTTCAATGGTAGAACGAGAGCTTCCCAAGCTCTATACGAGGGTTCGATTCCCTTCGCCCGCTCCAGTTCTTCTACTCACTGACTCTCCTGATTCAATTATCCTTCTAAATTTCAATGTGTTACTTCGTTTATCGTTAATCGGACTCATGTCATAACTATGTAGGCCAAAGCGACTGTGGTAGAAAGCTGGTGGGATTTGATACTCCTTCTGAGAGATACTCCCTGTGAAACTAACAATCCACATGAGCTAATAAAGGAATGTTTAAAGCGTCTGCACATCTACCAAAATTAATAAATTACATGTTTATTAAGGTAACTGATTTAATTCTAATCATCCGACCACGAGATTGTTCAAATACATAAAAAATACGAGTTAGCCTACTACTTCTTACCATTTCTAATACTTGCAAGGTCGAGCGGATCGTAAGCCTTGTATATATTACATCAATACTGTCGAAGAATACGGAAAATATAGTGAGATTGGCTATAGTTATACTGATTAAGATCTCACCCAGTACCAATAAAAATTTAAGCGTAGGGACATGCGTGACAATTCAGGCATATCACCTCTAAGCGTGGTGTGTATGTCGTGAATTTGTAAGATAATGTTTCTGTGGGTTTTGAGACTTTTCTCATTTTGAATAAAAGATGAAAGTTTGTTTTCACAGTCATTGCTAATAATACAACCAATAAGAGCAATAAATTGCCAACATTCATTAGTATTTCAAATCCAAAATGGAATGATTGATAGGTTTTAGTTATGGATGGTGAGGGGTTGATATCACATCCTTGTTGTGTAAAAGTTCATTTCATGTACTTAGCAATATTAATAAAATAAATTACTCGGTTGTTAGGTATTTGCTTAGAGGGTAGGTGTGCTTGAAAGTACGCCTTTACCTTTACCATGGATGAAATAGAGTTGTTTGAGGTTATGGAGGCTTCATGAAGTATCAACATTTCTGGCCACCAAATGATATTTACTTTGGGGTTGGCGTCGCTGGTATTATTGATGAAATGTCACTGATTACAAACGAAAGAAATTATTTATTCGTGAGCCTTAATCGATACAGCTTGCGCAGTACGTTGATCTTTTTTTCACGGAATAAAGATATTAATAAAATCATAATCATCATTTCCAGTTCACGATTGATGCCTTTAGCTCTTTTTTGGCTGGATAATATCAAAAATGTTATTGCTGTTTTCGATACCACAACGCCAGTGCCGGAGATGATAAAAAAAATAAGCCTGTATCGAAATGGTGACAAGATAACGGCAGGGCGGAGGGAATGCAGCTTTAAGATCAGCAAAAAAGATATCATGAAGATGAAGTATTTCTTGACCGAAAGCGGTATGGAGGAGCTACAGGATAGATTTATGAACTCACCGTCTACATTGTATCGTTGGAGAAAAGAGGTCGCCATGAAATTTGGTGTGCGGGACCCTCGGTATCTTCTATTGCCAGATTAAACAACCATGCATTAACTCAGTAACAATTACATTTTAAGATCCGGAATTTAATTACTGTTTTAGTACGGATTCTGCATACGACTTTCGTATGATTATAATTAGAAAATATACAATTCTAGTCTTAATTAGACTGAAAATTATCGCAATCACAATACCAATAGATATGCTGGCTAAGCTCGCCAGGGGCGGTAGCATTCCAGAAATATCTGGGATTAGTTTAAAATTAATAAATACTAAATAAAGGACTTATCAGTAATGATCAGCAAAGATGATGTGAAAATTGCCATTATCGGACTCGGATATGTTGGTTTACCGTTAGCCGCTGAATTTGGGAAAATTCGTCAGGTGGTTGGTTTTGATGTTAATCATAAACGTATACTTGAGCTAAAAGAAGGGATCGATGTCAATCTCGAAACTACAGAAGAAGAGTTACGTGATGCTCGTCATCTGACATTTACTTCATCAATTGATGAAATCAGAGAATGCAATTTTTACATCATTACTGTCCCGACGCCGATCAACGATTACAAGCAACCAGACCTCACCCCTTTGATCAGGGCAAGTGAAACCGTTGGCAAGGTACTGAAACCGGGGGATATTGTCGTGTATGAGTCTACGGTATATCCAGGATGTACCGAAGAAGAATGCGTGCCGATACTGGAGCGCATATCAGCGATGACATTTAACAAAGACTTCTTCGTTGGCTATAGCCCAGAGCGTATCAATCCCGGCGATAAAAAATACCGACTGACAACTATTAAGAAGATTACCTCTGGTTCAACTGCGGAAACGGCCTGTTTGGTTGATGCAATCTATCGACAGATCATCACGGCAGGAACATACAAAACCGAAAGCATTAAGATCGCGGAAGCGGCAAAAGTGATCGAAAATACCCAGCGTGATCTCAATATCGCGCTGGTAAATGAATTGGCTATTATCTTTAACCGATTAGAGATCGATACTGAAGCCGTGCTGCGAGCCGCGGGAAGTAAATGGAACTTCCTGCCATTCCGTCCGGGACTGGTTGGTGGTCACTGCATTGGTGTCGATCCTTACTATCTGACTCATAAATCTCAGGGCATCGGTTACTATCCAGAAATTATCCTCGCAGGCCGTCGACTCAACGATAATATGGGCAACTATGTTTCGGGACAGTTGATTAAAGCCATGATCAAAAAAGGAATTAACGTTGAGGGTTCTAACGTTCTGATTCTGGGGTTTACTTTTAAAGAAAACTGCCCGGACATCAGAAATACCCGCATTATTGATGTTGTAAAAGAATTGGGTAATTACAGTTGTAATGTTGATATTTATGACCCTTGGGTTGATGCCGAGGAAGTGGAAGAAGAATACGGGATTATACCTGTATCGGAAATCAAAACTGCATCTTATGATGCCATTATTGTCGCAGTCGGACATGAGCAGTTTAAGCTGATGGGGAGTCATGATATTCGTGGGTTTGGAAAAGATAAACATGTGCTTTATGATCTGAAGTATATTCTTCCCCCTGAGCAGTCAGATGTGAGGTTATAATCATGACAGCTTATGATGAATTAAAAATACAACTTGTTCTTGAACCAAAACGTTGGCTTATTACTGGCGTAGCCGGTTTCATCGGCTCAGGGTTATTGGAAGAACTGCTCTTTTTAAATCAAACGGTAATTGGGTTGGATAATTTTTCAACTGGCTATCAGCATAACTTAGAGGACGTGCGCGCCGCTGTCAGTGAAGAACAATGGTCCCGGTTTACCTTTATTCATGGGGATATTCGATCGTTTGCCGATTGCCGGGCTGTTTGTGAGAACGTCGATTACGTTTTACATCAGGCTGCTCTGGGAAGCGTACCACGTTCTTTACAGGATCCTATCACGACAAATAGTGCTAACATTGATGGTTTTTTAAATATGTTGACGGCGGCGAGAGATGCACATGTATCTGGTTTCACCTATGCAGCAAGCAGCAGCACTTATGGCGACCATCCCGATTTACCTAAAATAGAGGAACGGATCGGCCGACCATTAAGCCCGTATGCGGTAACAAAATACGTCAATGAATTATATGCTGATGTGTTTGCACGTAGTTATGATTTTAACGCTATTGGCTTACGCTACTTTAATGTCTTTGGCCGCCGCCAAAATCCTAACGGCGCATACTCCGCAGTCATTCCACGTTGGATACTATCACTACTTAAAGATGAACCGATTTATATCAATGGCGATGGTACAACGAGCCGTGATTTTTGCTATATAGAGAATGTAATTCAGGCCAATCTATTATCAGCAACGACTAATAACTTAGCCTCAAAAAATAAAGTCTATAATGTGGCTGTCGGAGATAGAACGTCACTTAATGAGCTTTATTATCTTATTCGCGATGGATTAAATTTATGGCGGGATGAGCAAAATTGTGCTGAGCCAATTTATAAGGATTTTCGTGACGGTGACGTTAAGCATAGCCAGGCTGATATAACCAGAATAAAAAAATTGCTTTCGTATGAGCCAGAGTTTGATATCAAAGAAGGACTGAAACAAACTCTAAAATGGTATATTGATAAGCAAACTATCTTGTATTCCTGAGTATAACTGCTCATTTTCTTTTTACGTGGATGAATTTAATGAAATCGTCAGGGATGTTTACGCTTACAGCAATTGGTAGTTGCCGTATTGTGAGTCCAGTAAAACGAGCTCAGCCTTATTTTAATTTTCAGGCTAACTTTAAGAAAATTTACGGGTTTACGCATACGAGCAGTGAGGCATTACAGCAAATTCGTTTTTTTCTAGGCTTGATAGATATTCCGGATCAGGTCCGACCATTTATTTTTAGACCTGCTGTAAGTTATTTAAACACCGATGTTCATAGTCCTTCTGATTTCTATATCGTTGAAATTTCGAGTCAGAAGAAGATTATGGCCTATGGATTCTGCTTACAAATAAATTATTTAACTCGTCATTTCTATGAGTTTTTTAGCCAAACAGAGCGAGCACGCGCCTACTGGTCGCTAGCGTCGCAAGGAAATCAGCACAAACTACTGGCCTATCTCAAAGACGATCCCTGTTTTGCAGGAATGTCGGAAAGCGATCGTGCCTTATTAAGCAGTATCAATGTCGAGCAGATGGATGAGCATGCTATCGAACAGGATATGCAGGAAATCGTTCAGCTTCTCGGTCGCGATCGCGTTATGTTTATGACCCATATTGATGCTGTCACTCGTGCAGGAACTGTCATTCAGTCCCGCAGTCGGTTGATTAAAAATGTCGACACCATCGCCGCAAGGATGGGTATTCCCTGCGTTAATCCAACAAATTTGATGGAAAAATGGGGGCAAAAACGTGCGTTGGAAAAAAATGGCGACGATCTTACTCATTATACCGACATGTTTGGTGATGCTATCGTTGCGACCATTTTTAAGAATGTGATCAACAGTACTAATCATCATCTTGATGAGGGGCGGCAAGAGAAACAAGACCAAATACGTGAACTTACCTTATCGATCACGAAGCAGCTTGCGGATGGCGACATTATTGCCGCGTCACAGCAACTTTTTGCCGCATTAAGACATCAACAGAAAGAGCCCGTTCTGATTCAACTTCGATCCGTAATTTTTAGTCGCTTAGGTTATTATGAACAGGCTTATCAGGATATTAGTGATGTTGAGAAAATTATCGGTACGACTGACAGTACCTTACGTTGCCGGCTGAGGTCTCTACATGGATTAGCGCGTTGGCAGGAAGCTTTATCGACGGCCGAGATGATGCTTTCTAATGAGATTGAAGATGAAGAAGTACTTACCGTTGCCGCCAGCTCAGCCGATGCTTTACAGCTATTTGACAAGTCATATCAATACTGGAAACGTGTACTGTTATTGAATCCTGTAACCCAAAGCGGATGGGTTAGTTTCCTGAGTAGCACACAATATTTCAATGGTGGCAACGCATTTTCCGACGCTTTCCAGGCCGGCATTCAATCGCAGTGTTTAAATGATGCGTTTATGGAGACAGCGCTATCATTGGCAGTCAAATTCAGGGATGAATTGATTTTCATGAAGACGCTCGAGCAGTTACTCCGCCATGAGTCAGAATTTGCGCTGACGGTGTTGTCGACAATTCATGATACCGGCCTCGTAATCCGAACGGCTTTCTGCATCAAGAATATGAACTATCAACAGGCGCTTAGCACCTCGTATAAAGATAAACTCCACGATGTTTTTGAGGCATGGAACAATACTGCGCTGTCGCTACATTCGGTTGAAGATTTTGTCTCACTGAGTACTTCGCTGGTGTACAGCTACTCTGCATTTATGGTTTATCCCCACGCACGTATTTCTCGCTTTAATAATGAAGTTAAAGCGGCATGGCGCGATAAATTAAGAGAAATGTATGAGCGCGAGGATTATGAAAATATCCTGGCAGGGGCAAAAATTGTGTGGCCGCTTCTGGAGTTCGATCCTGTTAGCACCGTATATTGTGCAAGAACGTTGGTGAATCTTGGTGCCTGGAAAGAAGCGTGCACACTGGCCCACATGACCTTGATTCGTAACTCGAACATTACCAGCCTGCAGTCGATTATGTTACGTAGCATACGTCACATTAACGATATCCCATTTCTCATAGATTTGATTGCTAACGTCATGAGCATTTCTCCATCCTTCCAGAATGCATCAATGAACGACTTGTTCGAGAAAGAATGTCGCAATGTCGCTACCAGAGCCCTTAAATGTGTCCGCCAGAAGAAAAGCGAAGGGCGTCTGGATGAAGCATTGTCTTTATTGATTAGCATGAAACGTATTGATCCTGATGTTTCTCGTCTGATGCGTGAATATAAGCAAATTATCAGATTATTTAATGATTCTCTGAGGGATGGCGGTAGCGCTATCGCTTCTTATGAACATCTTGATTATGCGAAAAAATTACTCGTTTTTGATAGCGAAAATGCCTACGCCTTGAAATATGCCGCATTAAATGCGATGCATTTGCGCGACTACTCGCAGGCTTTGCAGTATTGGCAGCGACTGGAGAAAGTGAACGGGCCAACGGATTCGGTGACAAGGCAGGTAACGACCTGCATAACCGCATTGCAAAAGAATACATCAGGGAAGTCATAATGATAACGCAGGAAGAAAAGTTAGCGGCGCTAGGAAACACGCTTTCAGCATTGAAAAAAGAGAGGAAGCTTGCGCAAGCTATTGCGTTAATTGACAGTGAATTACCGGCCGAGGATTTAACTTCATTAGCGACGCTAAAAAAAGCAGAATTTCTTCATGATTTTAATGAAACGGAACGTGCGTACGCGCTCTATGAAACGCTGATTGCACAAAACAATGACGAAGCTCGTTATGAGTATGCGCGTCGTTTATATAATGCTGGGCTAGCCAAAGATGCACAGATGATTCTGACAAACGTTAGCAGCGGCGTTCAGAAAAAATATAACAATTATTTAGGCAAAATAAATAAGATCTGCGATTTACTCGAGCGCCTTGAAGGGGAAGCGATCCCTGTGGGGACCAACACCCGTATTATTGCGATGAAGCATGCCATCTTGTCATATCGAAATCGTCAGACGCGGCGGCTTCCTGTCGGGTCTTTCGGTCGCCTTTCACTCTGTACTGGCTCGTTAGGTAGCGGTGGCGCAGAGCGTCAGATTTCCAGGCTGGCTATCGAGATCGCCAGAAAATACCAGCAACAGGGGAAAATTGGCGGCCTAAAAGTAGAAGAACCGGTGGAACTTATTATTCGCTCCCTGTCACCGGAGCTCAGACAAGACTTTTTCCTAAAAGAAGTGCTGGAGGAACAGGTTGAGGTACTGGAAATCGCAAAGATTACCGGAAACTTCTTTGACGATGCGACAATCGAATCTCCGGAACTGCGCTTATTGCTCTCTCATCTCCCACCAGTGTGTAACTATGGCATCAAGCATCTGGTGCCCCACTTATGCGAGCGTAAGCCGGACTATCTCTCCGTCTGGCAGGATGGCGCTTGTCTGATGATTGCGCTTGCAGCGCTGATTGCTGGCGTACCCAGAATTCAACTAGGATTACGCGGGTTGCCGCCTGTGGTGAGAAAACGTCTTTTCAAGCCGGAATATGAGCCTCTCTACCGGGCACTGGCGGTCGTGCCTGGCGTTGATTTTATGAGTAACAACCATTGTGTGACCCGGCATTATGCCGACTGGTTGCAGTTGGATGCGCAGCACTTCCAGGTTGTATATAACGGCGTCTTACCGCCATCCACCGAACCTTCTTCTGAGGTGCCACAAAAAATCTGGCAGCAGTTTACGCAAAAAACGCAGGATGCGGACACGACTATTGGCGGTGTTTTCCGCTTTGTAGGCGATAAGAATCCTCTCGCCTGGATTGATTTTGCAGCACGCTATTTACATCACCATCCCGCCACGCGTTTTGTGCTTGTTGGCGATGGGGATTTGCGCGTTGAAGCTCAGCAACGCGCCGAGCAATTGGGGATTCTGGAGAGGATATTATTTGTCGGCGTCTCGCGTGACGTGGGGTATTGGTTGCAAAAAATGAACCTATTCATTTTGTTCTCTCGTTATGAGGGATTGCCCAATGTGCTTATTGAAGCACAAATGGTCGGGGTACCAGTGATTTCGACTCCTGCAGGCGGATCGGCTGAATGCTTTATTGCGGGTATTTCAGGTTTTATTCTTGATGATGCACAGACGGTCAATCTTGACCAGGCTTGTAGCTATGCAGAACAGTTGGTCAATTTATGGCGTAGCAGAACCGGTATTTGCGAACAGACGCAGTCATTTTTACAAGAGCGTTTTACCGTGGAGCATATGGTGGAAACGTTTGTACAGACCATTGCCTCACAGCCACGTTAATTATTGGACGGCATTTTTTCAATTTTTTTATTTATATAATAAGTTATGAAAAAAATTATTATTGTATTAATGACATTTATCCTGCTCTCAGGATGCACTATTCCCAGAGCGGGATTTAAGTCCAGCTTGATTAATCAGGATGATCCTCATTATCGTCTGGTCGAAGTCACGCCAGAATTAAAACTGAGTGATGCCGATAATGCGACGAAAACTATTGTCGATCCGGTCTTTGCCGAAAATAACTGGCACTGGACATCTTTGGCTAAAGGTGATGTGCTGCATATCACTATTTTATCCTCGGGCGGCGCGGGGTATTTGTCCAATAACGCGAGCGGCGACCGGGCGGATTTTGAAAATATTCTTGTGACTGACAGTAATATTGTTCAGGTGCCTTATGCTGGGACAATTCCTGTTACCGGCATGGATGTGACGCAACTGGCTGAAGAGGTCAGAAAGCGGCTTTCGCGCGTTGTCCTGAACCCTCAGGTACTGGTAACGCTCACTGCCCGCACGGGGGCCATGGTGACCGTCGAGGGCAGTGGGAAAACGGGGCGTTACCCTCTTGAACGGAGTATGAATCGTCTAAGTCATTTTTTGGCAACGGCGGCGGCGATGGAAACTACCAGCGCAGATATGATGGAAGTTCACGTGACGCGTCAGCAGCATTATTTTAATGCGCGCCTGTCAGATATTTATCAGTATCCAGCGTTGGATATTGTCTTACAGCCGGATGATCGCATTACTCTGCGCCAGGTGACCGAATATGTGAATGTTCTTGGTGCGGCGGGTGTTCAGGGGAAACATGCTCTGGTTCAGCGTCATTCCAGCGTAGTGGATGCCTTGGCGCTGGCTAAAGGATTAAACGACAATCTTGCCGATCCGCAATCAGTGTTTCTGTACAAGCATAATGAAGCAGAACAAGCGAAGCAGCAGATGCGTAAGTTGAATATCTATCATGTCAATATGGGTCTACCTGATTCATTTTTTTTAGCGCAGGCCATGCGAGTGGAAGATGGTGATATTATCTATATCTCTAACGCCTCTTTGACAGATTTCGCTAAGGTAAAAGCCGCATTCGATAGCTTTTTGATCCGTGGCTCTAATTCTTTCTAATGTCGCTATATGAATATTTTGAAAAATAATACTTATTATTTTGTAAAACTCATTTCCGTCTGTGAGTTGATTATTTTACTCATGTCGCGCGACATCAAGACGCGATATAATGGTAATGTGCTAAATTATATGATGGTATTGGCCGTGCCATTGGTATGGATAACCATTACCGTTATTTCCTTCCAATATTTGAATCGTGCAGTTCCAATATTTACTGACGATATCAGCTTTGTTATTTCAGGTATATTACCGTATCTGTTATTTCGCTACACCATTACTGCAACCATGCGCACTCGTTCATTCTTTACATCACTGGCGGTTGTCTCTCAGGTTAAAAAACGATATGTGATTTTTGCTCTCGCCGCAGTCGAATTTGTTAATGCGGTTATCATTTATATTATTGTTTCATTGATTAACTTTCTTATCTTCTCCCGTTGGGAAGCCCATAAACCGATCCTTATTTTTGAAGGGATGGTTATCGCCTGGCTGCTGGGGCTATCGTTTGGTTACTTTTGTGATGCTCTGTCTGAACGGTTTTCGCTGGTCTATAAAGCGGTTCCTGTGGTGTTAAGACCTATGTTTTTGATTTCAGCTGTATTTTATACTGCGAATGAATTGCCATATTCATTATTAAGTATATTCAGTTGGAATCCTCTTCTTCATGTCAATGAGATAGTCAGAGAAGGAATGTTTGAAGGGTACCACTCTTTTTACCTTGAACCTTTTTATCCTCTGGCATTTTCCGCAACGTTATTCCTCGCGGGCATCATTTTTCACCGGGTTTATGACACTAAAAATCACTGACTTTAGCTTCAGGAGAGACGCGTTCGTGTTCGGTTTATTAGGTTGTACACGCTATTTTGAGTCTGATAAAGGCCCGCGAGTGGTCCTTGATAAAACAGATTTTGTCATGGATTACCATGAGCATATCGGTATTCTGGCGGCTCCTGGTTCAGGCAAAACGACGCTAACTCGAGTGCTGTGCGGCATAGATGCTCCTGATGAAGGGGATTTTCTGGGGCTGCGGGGTGATGCACTTCCGCTGGGGGCAAATGCTTTTGTTCTGCCCGGATTAACCGGCGAAGAGAATGCGCGCATGATGGCCAGTCTTTATGGTCTGGATGGAGATGAGTTTTCACATTTTTGCTATCAATTGACCCAGCTTGAACAGCGCTATACCGACAGGGTGAGTGAATACTCTGTCACGATGAAAGCGCATCTGGCATTTGCCATTAATTTACTGCTTCCCTGCCGTCTTTATATTGCCGATGACAAGCTGTATACCGGGGACAATGCCTCACAATCGCGTATGCAGGAGGCGCTAGCTCATGAGCTAAAGCAGAAAGGGTTGATTGTGCTAACACGCAACCCCCGGCTTATTAAAGAACACTGCCATGCCTTTGGCGTATTGCTGCATGGGAAAATTACCATGTGTGAAGATTTAGCCCAAGCGTCTGCGCTTTTTGAACAATATCAGTTAAATCAGGCGATGATGCAAACTGATGATTATTCTTTTGATATTTAAATAGAAAATATACGGATAGCGTGTGGAAAATTCAGAACGTATTAAAAAATGGAAAGAAGGAAGGGCGAAGGTAGCAGAAGAAAGCCGAGCCTCGCGACTGCAACAAAAAGAAGAATGCGCCCTTCGCCAGAAGGAAAAAATGGCAGAATCGATAAGTCATAATCGACCAGACTCAGTCTGGTCCGCGACGGATGCTGATTCTGTCCGTAGAGCATCATTGGTTATTAAAGAACGGCGTGTTCAGCAAGCCAAACGATCGCTACGTCGACTCTTTCTTTATATTGCTTTGCCGCTACTGATTATTATGCTTATGTCGTGGTTATTAACCTCGCGTTTTTACAGCGCGGATGCCACCTTTATTGTGCAAACTGATGCCAGCCAGGATAATTTTTCTGGAACAGCTTTCTTTGGCGCAGGTAATGAGATGTCAGAAGGCTTTCAGGTTCGCGAGTTTATTCTTTCGAAAGAAATGATGGATCGAATGGAAAAAGAACTCGGCTTTTTATCTTATTTTGCGCAAGATGATATCGCATTATTTTCCCGCTATCACGCGCCGCTGGGAATTAATGATGATCCCTATCGTTACTATTTATCAAAAGTCTCGGTCGCTATTGATATTCAACAGGGCATGCTGCGTTTAAACGTGAAGGCACGGAGTGCGGAACAGGCTGAGTTTTTTGCCCAGCGTATTTTGGCTTTTGCGGAACAGCACGTTAATACCGTTTCAGCGCGGATGCAGCAGGAACGGATATTATGGCTGGAGAACGATGTTAAATCGGCCCAGGAAAATCTGGGGGCGGTTCGGCTTGAATTGCTAAAAATACAGCATATACAAAAAGATATTGAACCACAGGAAACAGTGACCGCGATTTATCAACTGATTGCAGGTTTTGAAACGCAACTGGCGGAGGCGAAAGCGGAATATGCGCAATTAATGGCTAATGGTTTGGATCAAAACCCCCTTATTCCCAGACTGTCGGCCAAAATCAAGGTCCTGGAAAAGCAGATCGGCGAGCAGCGTAACCGTCTGTCCAATAAGTTAGGGTCGCAGGGATCTTCAGAAAGTTTGTCTTTGTTTGAAGATCTTCGCCTGCAGAGTGAAATCGCTAAAACACGCTGGGAATCTGCGTTACAAACCTTACAGCAGGGGAAGCTGCAAGCGCTACGTGAGAGGCGGTATTTGCTGATCATTTCTCAACCAATGGTGGTGTCGGACACCACCCGCTATGCCGATGGTACAAAGTGGTTACTGTTCTTTGTGTTGCTGGGTATCGCGTACCTGGTGACCTCGCTCCTGATAACCATCAGGCGGATGCGTGAATAAAGCTTATTAAGGAAAAACGATGAGCTTGCTCTCTACATGTGAAAAAATATCGCCTACCACCCTGCTCAAACAAGAGGATTGGGATGGGCTATACCGCTATTTTGCTCAGCATCCTGAAAAAGTGCTCGATAGTGCCGGAAATGAGCAGAATATTATTATCTTCGCCATTGCGTGTTTACGTAAAGATGAAACAGATGCCGGGATGGCGTTATTGTCCGACCGTGTGCTGACGGCAAGGAATAGTCGTAATTTATTGCGACGATGGGTTATTTCGCCGCTGGCATCACATCATCGGGACACTGTACTACAGGTGGTTAACAAACTGCTGGCGGTGAATGCGTGCCAGCCGGATGATGTTCTGCTGGTCGCAAGCGCACTGCTTAAAAGTAAACAATATACGACTGTTGCTGATTTAACCGAGCGGGCACGGCTCGTTTTTTCTGGTAACAGCAAAATTTTTGCGCTCCATTTGCGCAGCTTGACTCTGGCGGATAAAGGGCAACAGGCAATCTCGCTGGCCAGAATTCAGGCGCAGGAAGTTCCCCCACGGGTAGATATGATTGCGACCTGCCTCAGTTTCTTAAATAAAAGCCCCCTACCAGGCGATTATGACCTGGCCTGCGCATTGCTCCCTTTCTTCGCTTTAGAAAAGCAGGAGTCGGCGGGTCTGGCGATTGATACGCTCTGCGCTGTTGGCAAATATCAGGAAGCCATTCAGACTGGAGAATCCGCATTAGCCCGTGGGTTAGATGGCGCTGCGCTGCGTCGTAGCCTGGGGCTTGCCTGCTATCAATCCGGCCGCAGCCAGGAAGTGAAGCTTCAGGCCGCTGAGCATTGGCGTCATGCTCTACGTTTTACCCCTGATAATTTGCGTATCGTGACCCTGTATACCGATGCCTTAATCAGAACGGGTCAGAACGAGAAAGCCATTCCGTTGCTGCAACAGTCGCTCGCTTGTCATCCTGCACTTCATTATGTCAGAGCAATGTATGCTCGAGCGCTGCGTCAGGTGGGGCAATACGCTGCTGCCAGCGATCAATTTGTACAACTGGCAAAGGAAAAAGGGGTTACGAGCAAATGGAACCGTTATGCCGCGGCGGCGTTGTTACAGGCGGGGAAAACAAGCGAAGCGGAAAACGTTTTTGCACACTATGTTCGGGCCAGGGGAAATCATCTGCCTCAGTCATTCGAGGAGGGGCTGTTGGCGCTTGATGGGAAAATTTCCGCCGTTAACCTGCCGCATGAGCGCCTTGACTGGGCATGGGAAATTGCCGGCAAACAGTCAGGTATCGAGCGCCATGAATGGGAGCGCCGAGCGAAGTGGGGCTATCTTGCAGATAATTTTCTCCTCGACTGGCTTGAATGCCGAGGAGAGCAGGCCGACGAACCCATGTACCGATTGGCCGATATATCGCATGTTGAGCAGTTTTTCCGAGGGCTGCAGCTCGATCAGCGTGGCTGCATTATTGTCTCGGCTCATCTGGGCGCAATGTATGCCGGGCCGATGATCCTGTCTTTGCTGGAGATGAACAGCAAATGGGTGGCTTCCACTCCTGGCGTGCTCAAAGGGGGCTACGGTGAGCGATTGATTTCGGTTAGCGATAAAAGCGAAGCGGACGTGGTCAGGGCATGCATGCAGACCTTACATAGTGGGCAGTCGCTTGTGGTGGCGATAGACGGTGCGCTGAATTTGAGTGCGCCGACTATCGACTTTTTCGGTCAGCAGATTACCTACTCTTCCTTTTGCTCTCGCCTTGCCTGGAAAATGCACTTGCCAACCGTATTTGGTGTTCCGGTTTGGCGAGACGGGCGCATCCATTTTGTGCTGGAGAAAATGGTCTCTCCGCATAGATTCGAAAGTCAGTCTTCTTTCATTGCTCGCTGGAAGGACAATTACCTTAAATGTGTTACTCAAATCCTGAAAAGCGGTCCGGAAAACCTGAGACTTTCGGGAGGGATTTGGCGAAACATCACGCGTAGGGATGAATCAACTTCGGGCTGAAAAGACGTCAGTCCTACGATGCTTATGACGCATCAGGTGGGACCGCCCGCTAAGTAAAACTGAGTGAGTGTATTTTTAAAGCATCCGTTCATTAACGTTCGGGTGCTTTTTTCGTTCTAACAGGCTTAACTATTTGAGAATTAAATAATAACTACGTTATGCCGGGATTGTTATTCTGTTGGTCTGAATGTACGACATATTGGCCGGATGACAGGAGGCATTACTATGCGCTTGGGTCACACAAATTTAGCTGTGGGTTACCAGAGGGCAGTATCCTGAAGTCATCCCTAAGTAGTGTTAAATAGCGGCACCGGAATCTGCTGGTAGGGTGCTGTCGCCTGCGCCCAGGTTGCGTTGCAGTAATACCGTATCAAGCCAGAGTCCATGTTTAAAGCCAATGTTCTTTAGCGTGCCGATTTGCGTAAATCCGGCCTGTTGATGGACCTTCAGCGATCCCTGATTATTGCTGTCGCCGACGATGGCGATCAACTGCCGATAACCGTGCGTTTCGGCCCAGTCAATGACATGGCGGAGCAACGCTTTTCCCGCCCCCTGACGCTGTGCCGTCGGGTCAATGTAAATCGAATCTTCGAGGGTATAGCGGTAGGCATAACGCTCGCGATAGCGAGTGAGATAACAATACCCTATGACCTTATCTTCCTGCAGCGCAACAACCCACGGCAGTCCCAGACTGCGGATTTTTTCCAGACGTGCCAGCATCTCGCGGGTATCCGGCGGGTCAGTTTCAAAGCTGCCGGTACCGTGAATAACATGATGGGCGTAGATATCGCGTATGGCGTGGATGTGCTCTTCTTCTGCGTTAACGATTTTCATTGTTCAGTCCCTGTTGGCGTCTTAGTCAAGATTACCTGAAAGGCTGAAGGGAAGGTAAGTGCAAAAAATTATGCTGAGAGCGCTACGCTCAATAAAATTAAGCTTGCTATCTGTAGGGTTAAAAAGTTGTTTGTGGTTGATATCGTCAATAATACACAAGGTTGATAAATACATTCCCGAGTAGAGCAAAACACAATTTCTCGTGCAGGTATTCTGTCGAATATCAAAATACCAATTATGGTAGGTTTCACTCATGGATTAAAAAACTCGTTTGATTTCATTGGATTTTTACTGTACCTAATTCTTCTCGCAACTGTATCCTTATTTTCATCTTATTGGTCCTGTTTGAGGACGGAAATTAAGTTATATTACGTATATTGTTATCTTTATTCTTAGCAGAGTGCACATATCAGATTTTTCTCTATCCATCTCGCAAAATAGTTACCATGCAAACAGTTGCGCGGTGTAGCTATGCTAACCAGCAATAGTTATCAGCAGCACAAGGTTTCGTCATGCAAACTTAATCTAAATCCAGAATTCAATCCCAAGAGTATTAGGAAAATTTGGTCTAAAATACTTTTTTTGTCTAAGAATTTTCTTATCACATAGCCACGAACTACGCTGAGTGATAAAATTTTTGAGTTTACGCCTCCTTTCCAACGATTAGAGGACGAGGCTCGGGTAGTCAATAATACGAAAGAATTAATTGCTTCATAACCCTATTACGAAATAAGCGATAGTGCATGTTACATGGTCGGCAACCGTCAGGGATTGACCGTAATCTATTGAAAACGCTTATTTTTACTCTGATGTAAGTTATAAGGGCAGATATGTTAAGTATGCGTCGACATGCCAACTTCATTAAACGTTTTAAGTCTTTAAGCTGTTTATTTACGGCAAGCGTTCTTTTTCCTATGCAAATCTCTGCAGCGGTATCAGATTATGACGCTTTGGTTATTGAAGCGCGAAGTGGTAATAGTGCGCCGTTATTGCGCTATCTTGAGGATCAGGGAAAGCAAAGCGCGCTATCGCCAAATCAGGTTGCCGACTGGCTGCAAGTTTCCAGTTGGGTTGAGAACAACGATAAAACCACCATTGCAATCTGGCAGCGCTATCGTGGGCAGATGGAAGTGCCTGCGCGCGGCAAAGTCGCCGCTGCTCGTGCGTACCGTAACCAGAAAAACTGGAATGATTCATTGGCGGTATGGGAAAGCGTTTTACAGGAAGAACCTGACAACGTTGACGTACGTACCGGCTGGATAATGACATTGGCGGATGCTCGCTACAACCAGCAAGCCCTTACTGAAGCGAATAAATGGGCACAGGCGCATCCGGGCGCAGACTCCGACGCGTTACTTGCCTATGTCTATCATTCCCAGGGGAAAAACTGGGACGCGCTGTTGGTTGCCAGCCAGGCAGATGACGTTGATCCAGATAATAAAAATGCAAAATCCACGCTGCTATCTGCTCTGTCAGCAAACCGCGTTTCCGGGCCCGCTCTAAATATGGCGGAGGTAGTACCTACAGCAGATCCTGTGAAGCGTCGCCTTGAACTTGATGCTGCCGCCGAAATGGTACGTTCCTCCTATACGTCCGCGCGGAATGAAGAAGAACGGTTTATCGTGGCGGATAAAGCCCTGGCCCGTTATGACCAGTTACTGGCTGCCTGGAAGGATGAACCATCCGCGCAGAATGATGTTCGTCGGGCGAGAATTGACCGCATGGGCGCTTTGCTGGTTCGTAAACGTACTTCTGAAGTGATTAATGAATACGAATCGCTGTCTGCAAGCGGCGAAGTGCCAAACTACGCAAAACGCTGGGTAGCATCGGCATGGTTAAGCGAGCGCCAGCCAGAAAAAACCGAAGCGATGCTGATGAGCATCTACTATCCGAACGGACCGATTCCTGTTATGCCGCTCGGCCCAGAGGATCAACAGGATCTGTTCTACGCGCATATCGATAATGAAAACTTTGATGCTGCTAAAAAGCAGGCCGAAAACTTAATCAAAGAGAGTCCGTACCTGCGACGTATCTATGGTTCGCCAACGCCGCAGCCTAACGATAACTGGCTGCTCGGACAGTCGCTGCTGACGCAATATCATATTGCTGCCAATGAATTGCCAGAGGCAGAAAAGCTCGCAGAGCATCTGGCGCGAACAGGCTCAGGTAACCAGGGACTGCGCATATCTTATGCCTCTGTACTTGAAGCGCGTGGCTTGCCACATGCGGCGGAGAAAGAGTTGAAGCTTGCGGAAGTGATTGAGCCAAGCAACCTGGAGCTGGAGCGTCAGCAGGCTTACGTTGCGCTGGATCTCCAGGAGTGGAAGCAAGCCGATGAACTGACGGATGACGTTATCGCCCGTAGCCCGGATGATGAAGCGACGCTGCGCCTCGCGCGTATTCGTGATGTCCACAAAATGTCGGAAGTGCGTATTAGCGGCACGCAGGGGATCTCGTCCGATAGCCCGGTCAGCGGTAAGAATGATTTCAACATCAACACGGCGATTTACTCCCCGCCAATTAACGACAACTGGCGACTGTTTACCGGATTCAACTTTGCTACCGGTGAATTTGAAGAAGGGAAGGGGATCAGCCGCGATCTGGCGGCAGGCGCGGAATGGACTTCCCGTGATTACTGGGCGGAAATGGAAGTGTCTGGCCGAAATTATGGCGATGGTCAGAAGATTGGTGGACGTCTTTCCGGTTGGCATGACTTCAATGACAACTGGCGCGTAGGCGGTTCGGCCGAGCGTTTGTCGCGTAATACGCCACTGCGCGCGCTGCGTAGCGGCGTGTATGCCAACGGCGGCGATATGTTTGTCCGCTGGTATCAAAACGAACGACGTGAATATCAACTGTCGTTCGCCGCATCACATTTCTCAGATGGTAACGATCGCATCGAATACGGACTCAGCGGAAAAGAACGCATGTGGACGACGCCGCGCTTCACTCTGGACTTTACCCCAGGCATCGGCGGGAGCACTAACACCAAAGAGAATGTGCCGTATTACAACCCGAAGAGTGATTTTTCCGTTGTTCCGGGCCTGAGCGCGGAGCAGGTTCTTTACCGCCACTATGACACCGTCTGGACTCAGCAAGGCCTGGCAGGTGTCGGTGGCTACTGGCAGCAAGGCCAGGACGCTGGTGCCATCGTTCAGGTGGGATATGGACAACGGCTCAAATGGAACAACGTCGTAGATGGTGGGGTGATGCTGATTTGGGATAAACGCCCCTACGACGGTAAACGTGAGCGGAATATCTCCCTCGCTTTCGATTTAAATGTCAGGTTTTAAGGATTGTTCATGCTGAAAAGATGCCTGTGGCTTAGCGCATTAATCGCTGGCTGGTTGATGATTACCGCGTGCAGTAGCGCGCACAATACAACGCCTCGCTATGTTCCTCCCGCGCAGAGAACGCCGCTGACGGCGGATCATCCGTGGCCGAAAAATAGCTTTCTGGTGCTCGGCTACCACGACGTTGAGGATGGCGCCGCCGACCAGCGCTATCTTTCTGTGCGCACCAGCGCGTTGAGCGACCAAATGGCGTGGCTGCGTGATAATGGCTATAACCCGATCAGCGTGCAGCAAATTTTGGACGCCCATGACGGTAAAATCGTGTTGCCAGAAAAAGCGGTACTGCTCACCTTTGATGACGGATATAGCAGTTTTTATACCCGCGTCTGGCCGCTTCTGAAAGCCTACAACTGGCCTGCGCTTTGGGCTCCGGTAGGGAGTTGGGTTGATGCCCCCGCCAACAAAAAGGTCGATTTTGGCGGGCTAATGACGGCGCGAGATAAATTTGCCACCTGGAAAATGGTCGAAGAAATGGGCAAATCGCCGTTGGTGGAAGTCGGTGCGCACACCTGGAACTCGCATTTCGGTGGCGAAGCCAACCCGCAGGGAAGTAAAGAACCGGCGGTGGCGAACCGCCTGTATGATAAGAAGACCGGCGCTTACGAAACGGACGAACAGTACACGCGACGCATAAACGCGGATATCTCTCTTATCACCAATAAGATTAAATCGGTGACCGGGAAATCGCCACGCGCGTGGGTCTGGCCTTACGGCGCGGCCAACGGCACAACGTTAAACCTGGCTAAAGATCATGGCTATAAGATGGCCTTCACGCTCAACGAAGGGCTGGCGAATGCCGCGTTTCTCGACGATATTCCACGCGTGCTGATCTCTGATAACCCCTCTCTGAAGCGCTTTGCCAGCCAGGTTGCGCAGGTACGTGAACCGCAGACGATGCGCGTGATGCATGTCGATCTGGATTACGTGTATGACAAAGATCCGGCCCAGCAGAAGCGAAACATCGACAAGCTTATCCAGCGCGTTTATGACATGCGCATTTCTCATGTCTTCCTGCAAGCCTACGCCGATCCGCAGGGCGACGGGAATATTCGCGAGCTCTATTTCCCCAACCGCTGGCTGCCAATGCGCGCCGACCTCTTTAACTATATCTCCTGGCAGTTACAAACGCGGGCAGGGGTGACGGTGTATGCCTGGATGCCGGTTCTGGCTTTCGATCTCGACGCTTCCATTCCACGCGTAACCGCCTGGGATCCGAAAACGGGCCGTACTGCGATCAACCGCGAGAACTATGTTCGTCTGTCTCCCTGGGACAGCGAAGCGCGTAAACGCATCACTGAAATCTATGAAGACCTGGCGAAGCATGCCAGCTTTAAAGGGATTTTGTTCCACGACGATGCTTTCCTGACGGATTTTGAAGATGCGTCACCGGAGGCGGTAGCCGCCTACCGCGCCGCAGGTCTTCCGGGCAGCATTGAGCAAATCCGTAGCAACCCACAGTCGTTTGAGCGCTGGACGCGACTAAAAAGTAAGGTGCTGATCGACTTCACCAAACAGCTGACCCAGGCGGTGCGTAATATTCGCGGTCCGCAGGTGCAAACTGCGCGCAATATTTACGCGATGCCGGTACTGGAACCGGAGAGTGAAGCCTGGTTTGCGCAGAATCTGAATGATTTCCTCAATACCTATGACTGGACGGCACCGATGGCGATGCCATTCATGGAGCAGATCCCGGCTAATGATGCCAACGCCTGGCTCGACAGATTAGTGAATGCCGTTGCACAAACGCCCGGCGCGCTGGACAAAACCGTGTTTGAACTACAGGCACGAGACTGGCGTAAATCCGGGGACGAGGCTGAAATCAGCGGAAAACAAATAGCCGAATGGATGCGCCAACTGAAATTAAGCGGTGCAGGTAACTACGGCTATTACCCGGATGATTTCATCAGCGACAAACCTGAGATGTCAGAGATTCGCTCGACGTTCTCCTCATACTGGTACCCGCAAAAATGACAGATCGCATTATTGCTTTCCTGATACTTTGCCTGATGTTCAGCCTGCCGTTTGGCGTGGCTGTCGTCTTTACAGGTGAAGTGATGTTGAACTTTGTCTTCTTCTGGCCCTTATTCATGTCAGCATTGTGGATAAGCGGCGGGGTCTATTTCTGGTTTTACCGTGAACGCCACTGGAAATGGGGAGATGACACGCCGCCGCCGACGCTACAGGGAAATCCGCTGGTTTCCATTTTGATCCCTTGTTTTAACGAAGGGATCAATGCGCGTGAAACCATTGAGGCCGCGCTGGCGCAGCGATATAAGAACATCGAAGTGATTGCCATCAACGATGGTTCAACGGATGATACCCACGACGTGCTGGAACAACTGGCTGTGGAATACCCCAGTCTGCGGGTGATTCATCTGGCTGAAAACCAGGGCAAAGCGCTGGCGCTTAAGACCGGGGCAGCCGCGGCGCGCAGTGATTACCTGGTGTGTATTGATGGCGATGCGTTATTGGACCGTGATGCCGTTGCCTATATTGTGGCTCCGCTTATCCAGTTCCCGCGCGTCGGTGCAGTGACCGGGAATCCACGTATTCGAACCCGCTCCACCTTAATCGGTCGGGTGCAGGTCGGTGAGTTTTCTTCCATTATCGGCTTGATTAAGCGTACACAGCGAGTCTATGGGCAGATCTTTACCGTTTCTGGCGTGGTTGCGGCGTTTCGTCGTCGCGCGCTGGCCGAGGTCGGTTACTGGAGCCCGGACATGATCACCGAAGACATCGACATCAGTTGGAAGCTGCAATTGCGCCACTGGTCAGTATTCTTTGAGCCGCGAGCACTGTGCTGGATCTTAATGCCTGAAACGTTAAGAGGGCTGTGGAAGCAGCGTCTGCGCTGGGCTCAGGGGGGAGCAGAGGTGTTTATCGTTAACATGCGCCGCCTGTGGTCGTGGGAGTTCCGCCGCATGTGGCCGCTGTTTCTTGAGTTCTGTTTTTCTACCGCCTGGTCGTTTGCCTATGCTGTCAGTATCGTGTTGTTCCTGTTAGGGCTGATGATCCCGATGCCGGACTCGCTGTATGTACAACATCTGTTCCCGCCGGCCTTTACCGGACTTATCCTCGGCGTGGTGTGCTTGCTGCAGTTTGCGGTGAGCCTGATGATTGAGCGGCGCTACGAAAAAGGCATTGGCGCGTCGTTGTTCTGGATTATCTGGTTTCCGGTGGTGTACTGGATGCTAAGCCTGTTCACCACGCTGGTCGCTTTCCCGAAAGTCATGCTCAAACGCAAACGCGGCAGGGCGCGTTGGGTGAGTCCCGACCGTGGAATTGGGAGGATCGAATCATGAGCCAGCCACTGATCTTTACGGAGCGGCGTTTGTTGCCGCGCATTATTGACGTGCTGTTGACGGTCATCGCCTGGGTTGGATTTATCTATTTGATCTATAAAGGGCTGATCGCGGCTCTGGCGCACTCACCTTATATGGGCGTGCGACCCTTTTTCACCACGCTGGATACGGTCACGTTTTACATCCTTGTCGCGCTGGTCAACGGACTGGTGCTGATAAGCTGGGCGAAGTACAACCAGTATCGTTTTCGTGTAGAACGCCGCAGCCGCAGGCCCGGACTGGAAGACCATGAGCTGGCGGAAAGTTTACGCATTACCCGGGAACTGGTTACAGAACTCAACAAAGCGCGGGTGCTGACGGTCCACCATCATGAGAATGGTGAAATCAGTCATATCGATGTGGACAGGGATATCGCCGATAACCGCCTGCCGCCGCCGACGCCTGCGATGCTGGAGTATTTGCCGCCAGAGCCGCAGCCGTCGATGCAGAAAAGGTCTGAGTGATATTTCTGGTGCCAACTGCTTTCTTCGGCCTCGCACAGGTCTATGATTAGACCCAGACAATAAAAAATGCGAGGCAATGTCGTGGATAAGGAACTACTGGATGCAGGTTACCGGGCCTATACCGGCGAGAAGATTGATGTCTACTTCAATACGGCGATATGTCAGCATTCGGGCAACTGTGTGCGGGGAAGCGCTAAGCTGTTTAATCTGAAGCGTAAACCGTGGATCATTCCGGATGAAGTGGATGTCGCAACGGTCATTAAAGTGATTGATACCTGTCCGAGCGGTGCGCTGAAATATCGCCAGAAATGAGTGAGGGGACCATGGAAATTCTTGCAGGCCACAATAAGTTTTATGTTAACGATGCTGAAGGCAATCAGGTTGCCGAGATTGTCTTCGTGCCGACGGGTGAGCATCTCAGCATTATTGAACATACCGATGTCGATCCCAGCCTGAAAGGTCAGGGCGTTGGTAAACAGCTGGTGGCGAAGGTGGTGGAGAAAATGCGTGCCGAAAACCGCAAAGTTATTCCGCTGTGCCCGTTTGCCAAACATGAGTTTGATAAAACCCGTGAGTACGACGATATTCGCGCCTGAAAAGATTACGTACCCCGGAAGGCATAATCGCCGTCCGGGGCATCACTCCCGATGCAGCAAATCCTGATAAATTCCCGTCAACACCCCTTGTGGGCCAAACTCCTTTTTAATCCACTGCGTTACCCGACCGGTTGCTGAATGCTGGGTTGCCAGCAACATCCGTGAATCCTGACGCGGGTTGTGGATCTTCCGCGTGACCAGCAACGACTTTTCCATCGCCTCGCGCACCATATAGTCCGGCAGAAAACCGATGCCCTCACCCAGGATCTGGCACTGGCATTTGGTATTAAAATCGGGAACCAGGATCGACTCCTGGCCGTGTAACAGCCAACCGACCTTTTTGTTGATGGTGTGCGCGGTGTCTTCCACCATGATGTTCGGGTACAGGCGCAACTGGCTCTCAGAAATCGGTTCAGGCATAAAAGCCAGCGGATGATCCGGGGCAATCGCAAACGACCAGCGGATCGCGCCGATCTCGGTGTAATCAATCCCGCCGCCATCCAGTAAAGTATCCGGCGCGCCGATAGCGATGTTGGCAAGGTTGTTGATGATCGAATCCCAGACGCCGTTATACACCTCGGTGGTGACGGTTATCTGGCAGGTAGGGAACTGTTTCTTGAGTACCTGCAGCAGTCGCGCCGTGTGTTGAGGGGTATATAACAGCTGGTTAATACAGATACGTACCCGGGCTTCAATACCCTGAGCAATGGTATCAATGCTGCGCTTGATGGCGTGGAAATCGTTGAGCAGGTCGGTGGCCTTGCGAAACAGATAGCGACCAGATTCGGTCAACTCAATGCTACGGGTGCTACGCGTAAACAGCACCACATCAAGCCCCAGCTCCATGCGCTTAATGGTGTAACTAATTGCCGATGTGGTTAAGCCAAGTTCTTCAGCCGCTTTGCTAAAGCTGCTATAGCGGGCAGCCATGGTAAATGCCAGCAGGTTTTCCTCGGTAAAAATTGAATTCATCTTTCTCCCCTCCGGCGGCAAACGCGTATCCGCGATGCGATGATTGTTGAATGTATTTGTAATCCTTATACAGAGCAATCAGTTTTGAACAGAATTTAACACTAGTTTTACATTTGATTTGAAGGCAATCACACTTCTGTATATTAATTGCAGGCCGCTATCCGTGCAGCATCGCGCCTGATTTTCCTGACTATTGATTAATGGCAAAAAGCAGCTCTGTCATAAGGAAAAGATTGCACTACAGCACGTTTTGTTCTCATTGTTAAATATAATTCAATAATCGACACGCTTACGATGAATGAATTTTAAGCGGATATTATTCTCTGCGCTCTGTTGCTATTCTCAGCTTATTGGATATTTAAAAAGTCTAAAAAACTGCAGGAGAGCGATTATGTCAGAGAAAGAACTCATTACTGAATTTCTGCTGGCGGCAGAGCAGGGCAGTGCTGATGGATTAAAATCCTGCCTGGCAAAAAGTGTGGATATTAATGCCACTAACCGCCAGGGACGCACCGCCATTATTATTGCCAGCCTGAATAAGCATTATGACTGTGTTTCTTTATTGATTGCCGCTGGTGCCGATATTAATAAACAGGATCAAACCTGTTTTAATCCATTCCTGATTAGCTGTCTGACTAATGATTTAACGTTGCTGCGTATCGTATTGCCGGCCAACCCCGATCTCAATTGCCTGAGCCGGTTTGGCGGCGTTGGTATTACGCCTGCCAGCGAAAAAGGCCATGTCGAGATCGTCCGCGAACTTCTGCTGCGTACCGATATCAATGTTAACCATACCAACTTTGTCGGCTGGACGCCGTTACTGGAAGCCATCGTGCTTAATGACGGCGGCGCGAAGCAGCAAGAAATCGTTAAGCTGCTGCTCGACCATGGCGCAAACCCACACATGACGGATAAATACGGTAAAACCCCGCTGGAACTGGCGCGGGAGAAAGGGTATCACGAGATTGCCGAACTGCTGATTGCGGCCGGAGCCTGACAGAGGAGCGCCACTATCGCTACGCCATCACGGCGATGCGTACAGGCGCTAACCGCAGACGGCGCGTTTCTCGCTTTCCGGGGAACGGGACGGGTGGAACAGGTTTTTTCCCGCGCGGTAAACCTGTTAATACCCGAACAGCAGCGACTGCTGACGTTACTGAGTGAAGGTTGTGATAACGCGCCTAACAGCTGTCGGCTGGCGCTGACGCATTGTGAAGAGCTGTTTTACCCCGGTGAGTGGGTCAGTTTTACCAGGTCGGGAATAGCAGTTGGCAACGATAAATGGATAGAAACCTCCGGGTGCCTGCCGTGGCGCATACCACGCTGGACGCCAGATGCAGTAAGCCTTGCCGCAATCCGCTGGCTGTGCTGGGAAGAGCTTATCCGCCAACAGCTAAGAAGCGATGACTCATTATTTTTGTACCAGGGAGATAACCCGTTTTATCAGGAAATCACCCGTCAATTACTCAACCGCCGACAAACTTTACTGGCGGCGTTACATACAGGAGAAAATATCTCTACAGCGGTCAGCCATTTAATTGGTCTGGGGATTGGTCTGACGCCCTCATCGGATGATTATTTAGTGGGCTTAAGCACCATTCTATTTATTCCCGGGCATCCGCTGGGGAAATATCGTGAAGATTTTTTAGTTGCCTTACAACGTGCTGGAAATAATACAACGTTACTCAGCAAAATAACGCTGGAGGAAGCCTTTCATCAACGTTATCGGGAAAGCGTCGGACGGCTGCTGAACCATATTATTACTGAGCAACAACTCGTTTCTACGCAATATATTACTGACATTAAAAATATCGGCTCAAGTTCTGGCTGCGACATGCTGTATGGCATGGCGGATGCCTGCGCCCTGAGCCACAGGTCCGGAGGGAATTATGTCGATCAGGATAGTTGTTAAAAAGAACACGTATTTTGATTCTGTCTCACTGATGTCTATTTCCACACGCGCAAATAAGCTCGATGGCGTTGAGCAGGCGTTCGTGGCTATGGCGACAGAAATGAATAAGGGCGTACTGAAGAATCTCGGCCTGCTGACGCCTGAACTTGAAGAGGCGAAAAGTGGCGACCTGATGATCGTCATTAAAGGCGCCAGCGAGGCGGCGAACGACCAGACGCTGGTGGCGATTGACGATCTGTTTACGCATAAAGAGCAGGGCGGTCAGCATGAAGCGCGCTATGCCACGCTGGCCAGCGCGAAGAAGCACGTCCCTGACAGCAATCTGGCGGTGATCTCGGTCAATGGCCTGTTTGCCGCGCGTGAGGCGCGTCAGGCGCTGCAAAATAACCTCAACGTGATGTTGTTCTCTGACAACGTCTCTCTTGAAGACGAACTGGCGCTTAAGCAGTTGGCGCATGAAAAAGGGCTGTTGATGATGGGGCCAGATTGCGGAACCGCCATTATCAACGGCGCGGCGCTGTGTTTTGGCAACGCGGTGCGTCGCGGCAACATCGGGATTGTTGGTGCGTCCGGTACCGGTAGCCAGGAACTGAGCGTACGTATTCACGAGTTTGGCGGCGGGATTTCCCAACTGATTGGCACCGGTGGTCGCGATCTAAGTGAGAAGATTGGCGGCCTGATGATGCTTGACGCGATTGGCATGCTGGAGGCCGATCCGCAAACTGAGATCATCGCACTTATTTCCAAACCTCCTGCGACCGCGGTGGCGCGCAAGGTGCTGGAACGTGCGCGCGCCTGTCATAAGCCCGTTGTGGTGTGTTTCCTCGGCCGTGAAGCCGCGCCTGCAGATGAAAAAGGTCTGCAGTTTGCACGCGGAACTAAAGAGGCGGCATTGAAAGCGGTATTGCTGACCGGCGTGAAAAAAGAGAGCCTGGATCTCCATCCGCTCAACTGGCCGCTGATTGAAGAGGTTCGCGCCCGCCTCACCCCGCAGCAAAAGTACATCCGTGGCTTATTCTGCGGCGGCACGTTGTGCGATGAGGCGATGTTTGCCGCCATGGAAAAACATGCCGAAGTTTATAGCAACATTCATCCGGATCCGGCGTTCCGCCTAACGGATCTCAATCGCAGCGTGGCGCATACCTTCCTCGATTTCGGTGATGACGATTTTACCAATGGTAAACCGCACCCGATGATCGATCCGACCAACCGCATTAGTCGTCTGTTGCAGGAAGCGCGCGATCCTGAAGTCGGCGTGATCGTTATGGACTTCGTTCTTGGATTTGGATCGCATGAAGATCCGGTTGGCGTGATGCTTGGGGCGATCGTTGAAGCCAAAGCGATCGCCGCCGCAGAGGGGCGTCCGCTTGAGATCCTCGGCTATGTGCTGGGAACCGATCTTGATACGCCGTCACTGGAAAAACAGTGTCAGATGCTGACCGATGCTGGCGTTATCTGGGCGAGCAGTAGCACCAACACCGGATTGCTGGCGCGTGAATTTATCTGTAAGGGGGAGGAAGCCTGATGAGCCAGACACTGTTTAACCAGCCGCTGAACGTGATTAACGTCGGCATCGCGATGTTCAGCTATGACCTGAAAAAGCAAAACGTACCCGTGACTCAACTCGACTGGACGCCGCCGGGCCAGGGCAACATGCAGGTCGTGGCTGCGCTGGACGACATTGCCGATTCGCCGCTGGCAGACAAAATTGCTGCCGCTAACCAGCAGGCGCTGGAACGCATTATTCAGTCGCATCCGGTGCTGATTGGCTATGACCAGGCGATCAACGTCGTACCGGGCATGACCCGTAACACCATCCTGCACGCCGGGCCGCCAATCCGCTGGGAAAAAATGTGCGGCGCAATGAAGGGCGCGGTAACCGGTGCGCTGGTGTTTGAAGGGCTGGCGAAAGATCTGGATGAAGCCGCCGAACTGGCCGCCTCGGGTGAAATCATCTTCTCACCCTGCCACGAGCATGACTGTGTCGGCTCGATGGCGGGCGTGACCTCGGCATCGATGTTTATGCACATCGTTGAGAACAAAACTTACGGCAACCGCGCATATACCAATATGAGCGAGCAGATGGCGAAGATCCTGCGCATGGGGGCGAACGATCAGAGCGTTATCGAGCGCCTGAACTGGATGCGCGATGTGATGGGACCGATGCTGCGCGACGCCATGAAGCTGGCGGGCGAAATCGATCTGCGTCTGATGCTGGCTCAGGCGCTGCATATGGGCGATGAGTGTCACAACCGCAACAACGCCGGGACGGCGCTGCTGATTCAGGCGCTGACGCCGTGGATTATTCAGACCGGCTATCCGGTTGAGCAACAGCGAGAGGTGTTCGAGTTCGTCCTCAGCAGCGATTACTTCTCCGGACCGACCTGGATGGCGATGTGTAAAGCCGCAATGGACGCCGCACACGGTATCGAATACAGCACCGTGGTGACGACGATGGCGCGTAACGGCGTTGAGTTCGGTCTGCGCATCAGTGGCTTACCGGGTCAGTGGTTTACCGGTCCGGCGCAGCAGGTGATTGGTCCGATGTTTGCGGGCTACAAGCCCGAAGATTCCGGGCGCGATATTGGCGATAGCGCGATTACCGAAACCTACGGCATTGGCGGTTTCGCCATGGCGACGGCACCGGCCATCGTGGCGCTGGTGGGCGGTACGGTCGAGGAGGCGGTTGATTTCTCGCGCCAGATGCGTGAAATCACCCTCGGCGAAAACCCCAACCTCACCATTCCATTGCTTGGTTTTATGGGGGTACCGACCGCTATCGATATTACGCGCGTGGGCAGCACCGGCATTCTGCCAGTGATCAACACCGCCATTGCGCACAAAGATGCGGGGATCGGCATGATCGGCGCTGGAATAGTTCACCCGCCGTTCGCCTGTTTTGAAAAGGCGATCCTCAACTGGCGCGACCGCTACTGCCAATAACAATAACCGGGGCTAACGCGGTTAGCCCCACAGTAGCGAAGCGAAAAACGTTGCTTACCTGCAGGGCTGGGCGATCTCCGCGATCGCAAACGATGCTTAACCTGTGAAGGATATTCCATGAACAGCATAAAACTTGAATGGAAACGTGGTGACTGGGCAGCTTACTTCGGGCTGATGACCAACAACCTGACTAACCTGCTGACAATGATGGGGCTGCTCATTTTTGTTGTCGGGATCCCTACCGAAATTGTCTATGGTCGCATTGCGCCTGCCTTTGGCCTGGCGGTGCTGGTGGCCAGCGTCTGCTATGCCTGGTTTGGCCTGCAGATGGCAAAACAAACCGGACGTAAAGACGTGACGGCGCTGCCGTCCGGACCGAGCGCACCGTCGATCTTTACTGTGACTTTCCTGGTGCTGATGCCGGTTTATCAGCAAACCAAAGATGCCAACTTCGCTATCCAAATCGCGCTGGTGTGGTGTTTTGTTGAAGCGTTGATCCTGGTGGGCGGCTCCTTCCTGGGTGAGACCATCCGCAAGATGATCCCGCGCACGGTACTGCTGTCTTGTCTGTCCGGCCTGGGGTTGCTGCTGCTGGCGATGAACCCGATGCTGCAGGCATTTGAAGCGCCGACCGTCTCTTTCATCGTCCTGTTGCTGATCTTCATTAACTGGTTCGGTAAGAAGCCGATTTTTGCCCGTATTCCTACCGGTTTGCTGCTGCTGATTGCCGGTACGGCCCTGGCGTGGATCTCTGGTTTGCAAAGCCCGGAGGCCATTAAATCGTCGATGGCTTCCTTTGGTTTTAACCCACCGGAAATCCATGTCGACAGCTTCCTGCAAGGTTTGCCGCACGCGCTGCCGTATCTGGCTTCTGCTGTTCCTCTGGGTCTGGCGAACTACATTTTTGACCTCGAGAACATTGAAAGCGCGCATGCGGCGGGGGATGAGTACAACACCCGTAAAGTCATGATGGCGAACGGTTTTGCTTCCATGCTCGGTTGCATGCTCGGCAACCCGTTCCCGGTGACCGTGTATGTTGGGCATGCGGGCTGGAAAGCGATGGGTGCCAGCATCGGTTATACCCTCGCTTCAGGCATCACCATGTTCCTGGTGCCGTTATTTGGGTTAGGAGCGTTTATGCTCGCCATTATTCCGATGACCGCGATAGTGCCGATTTTGGTATTTATCGGTGTGGTGACCGCCAATCAGGTGGTGCGAGAGACGCCCAAAGTCGAGGTTCCCGTTATCTTCATCTGCTTGTTCCCGTGGATTGCTAACTGGGCATTGACCATCGTCAACAGCGTGATGGGGGCCGCCGGAACATCTGCGGGGAAACTGGGGAGCGATCTGCTGCACAGCAAAGGTGTCTATTACGACGGACTGGTGCATCTGGGAAGCGGCGCGCCGCTGGCCAGCATGCTGTGGGGCTGCGTCGCTATCTTCGCCATTATGAATAAGCCGCTGCGCGGGGCGATTGCCGCAGCCTTTGGTGCGCTGTTATCGCTGTTTGGCGTGATCCACTCTCCAGCGGTTGGCTTTGCCGAAGGCAGCTCGATGATGTTTGTTGTGGCCTACCTGATGATGAGCGGCATGTTTGTCCTCAAGCATGTTCTTGATAGCCGTGAAGCGGTGACTGCGCCAGAGCAGGAACCGACGAAAACGACCTGAATCGCCTGCACGCGGAAGATAACACTATGAAAGAACTTGTAGTCGTTGCCATTGGCGGCAACAGCATTATCAAAGATAACGCCAGCCAGTCGATTGAACATCAGGCTGAAGCGGTGAAAGCGGTGGCGGATACGGTGCTGGAGATGTTGGCATCGGACTACAACATTGTGCTGACGCACGGTAACGGGCCGCAGGTTGGGCTGGATCTACGGCGTGCGGAAATCGCACACGAGCGTGAAGGGCTGCCGCTTACCCCGTTGGCAAACTGCGTCGCCGATACGCAAGGCGGCATCGGCTATCTGATCCAACAGGCGCTGAACAACCGACTGGCACGACGCGGCGAGCAGAAGGCGGTCACGGTGGTCACGCAGGTGGAGGTCGACAAAAACGATCCGGGCTTCGCTAACCCCACCAAGCCTATCGGGGCGTTCTTTAGTGAAGCACAGCGCGATGAACTGCAGCGGGTCAATCCGGGCTGGCGCTTTGTTGAGGATTCAGGGCGCGGTTACCGCCGGGTAGTCGCCTCTCCACAACCGAAGCGCATTGTCGAGGCGGAGGCGATCAAAACGCTGACCCAGCAAGGCTTTGTGGTGATTGGCGCAGGCGGTGGCGGCATCCCGGTGGTGCGTAGCGAGCAGGGGGATTACCAGAGCGTGGACGCAGTGATTGATAAAGATCTCTCCACGGCGCTGCTGGCGCAGGAGATTCGCGCTGACATTCTGGTCATCACCACCGGCGTCGAGCAGGTCTGTATTCATTTTGGCAAACCCAACCAGCAGGCGCTGGATACGGTGGATGTCGCAACGATGACCCGTTACATGCAGGAGGGGCATTTCCCGCCGGGTAGCATGTTACCCAAGATCGTTGCCAGTCTGGCGTTTCTGGAGCGTGGCGGTAGACGAGTGATCATCACCACGCCGGAATGCCTGCCTGCCGCACTGCGTGGCGAAACGGGCACCCATATTGTCCATTCCTGAGAGGAAACGTGAATGAAGGAAAGTAACAGCCGCCGTGAATTTTTAAGTCAGAGTGGAAAAATGGTGACAGCTGCCGCGCTGTTTGGCGCAGTGGCTCCGGTCGCGTATGCTGCTAATCCTGTCGGGAACACCTGCGGGTCGAAGAGCACAATGACGATTAACGATAAGCACTATTACCTGGATAACGTCCTGCTGGAAGCCGGGTTTGATTACGAAAATTCGGTGGTGGTGCATACCCGTACCGCGCTACAAACCGTTGAAATCCAGGACGGGAAAATTGTTGCGCTGCGCGAGAATAAGCAGCATCCGGATGCGACGCTGCCGCACTATGATGCGGGAGGAAAGCTGATGCTGCCCGCCATGCGCGACATGCACATCCATCTGGATAAAACCTTTTATGGCGGTCCCTGGCGTTCGCTGAACCGTCCGGCAGGCACTACCATTCAGGATATGATCCGCCTGGAACAAAAGCTGCTGCCTGAACTCCAGCCTTACACACAGGAGCGCGCGGAAAAGCTCATCGATCTGCTGCAGTCAAAAGGCACCTCGATCGCGCGCAGCCATTGCAATATCGAACCGGTTTCCGGGCTGAAAAATCTCGAAAACCTGCAGGCGGTACTGGCGCGTCGTCAACCGGGTTTTGCCTGTGAAATCGTGGCGTTTCCGCAGCATGGCCTGCTGTTATCAAAATCTGAACCGCTGATGCGCGAAGCGATGCAGGCGGGAGCGCATTATGTCGGCGGTCTTGACCCCACCAGCGTCGATGGGGCGATGGAAAAATCCCTCGACACCATGTTCCAGATTGCGCTGGATTACGATAAAGGCGTGGATATCCATTTGCATGAAACCAGCCCGGCGGGCGTGGCGGCAGTGAATTACATGGTGGAGACGGTGGAGAAAACGCCACAGTTAAAGGGCAAACTGACCATCAGCCACGCGTTTGCGCTGGCAACGTTGAACGAACTGCAGGTAGATACGTTGGCGGGCCGCATGGCGGCACAGCAGATTACCATTGCCTCGACGGTGCCGATCGGTACCTTGCACATGCCGCTTAAACAGCTGCGTGACAACGGTGTGGAAGTGATTACCGGAACAGACAGCGTGATTGACCACTGGTCGCCGTACGGGCTGGGCGACATGCTGGAAAAGGCAAATCTGTACGCGCAGCTCTATATTCGCCCCAACGAACTCAACCTGTCGCGGGCGTTGTTCCTCGCTACTGGCGATGTGTTGCCGCTCAACGATAAAGGTGAGCGCGTCTGGCCGAAAGCGCAGGATGAAGCCAGCTTTGTGCTGGTGGATGCCTCCTGTTCGGCGGAAGCCGTCGCGCGAATTTCCCCACGCACCGCGACCTTCCATCAAGGGCAACTGGTGTGGGGGAATGTCGCAAGCTAATCTGGTTTTACGCGCAGCGGCAATCGCTGCTGCGCTCTTTGCTTGTTAGCCGACAATTCCCAGATAGCCGTGGATCCCCATATACAGCCCCACCATGCCAATGAGTGCGCTGGAAAAATAGGGAGCTTTGCGTGCCAGCGTGTTAAATCCGCTCCAGCGTTTGGCCGCCTGTTGCACACTGATTGCCGCTCCCACACCCACCGTTACCAGCGTCAGCGCCAGCCCGAGGCTGAAGCACAGTACCATGGTCGCGCCCAGCGTGAAGGCTTTGAGCTGGATGCAAATCAGCAGTACCGTAATGGCGGCAGGGCACGGGATCAACCCGCCGGTCAGACCAAACAGTAATATCTGGCCGTTGGTGACCTCTTTGTCCGCAAAGCGCCGCTGAATATCGGTGGCATGCGCTCGTTCGTGGGCATCCTGATACTCTTTTGAACCTTCGTTCAGCCCGGCCAGTGCGGCATGATCGTGTTCATGATGATGATGGTGATCGTCATCGCGGCCATCATGATGGTGGTGATGACCGTCATGATCATGGTGATGCTCGTGAGCGTGGTGATGATGCCCATGATCGTGGTCATGATGCGTCTGGGCCAGCCAGTTCTGCTCTCCCTGCCTGGTCCGCCAGAACATCCAGAATGCGGTCCCGAGAATAATAATCGCCGAGACAAACTGCAGCCAGGGCTCGACGGCCTGGGCGGTAAACGCTTTGCTGATATACATCCCGCCTAGCGCAATCAGCCATACCACGGCGGTATGCGACAGCGTTGCCGCCAGCCCCAGCATCACCGCCTGTTTGATGGTTCCCTTAATAGCAATAATAAAGGCCGCCATCATCGTCTTGGAATGCCCTGGTTCCAGCCCGTGTAACACACCCAATAGAATCGCGCTGGGAATGAAAAACCAGGCGTTGCCTTGCTGAAGAAGCGTAGAAAACTCACCCATGAGAATGATTCTTAGTTGTTTAATTTTGCTTGATTCTACTCCCCCCCAGTATTAAATACTACCCCCCAGTAGAATGAGGATGGTATTGTCGCTACAGCCAGACGTTAAAAAGGTAAAGCTATGTCACATACGATCCGCGACAAACAAAAGCTGAAAGCCCGAGCCAGCAAGATTCAGGGGCAGGTAGCGGCGTTGAAAACCATGCTGGATGAACCGCATGAATGCGCGGCGGTATTGCAGCAAATAGCGGCGATCCGCGGTGCGGTAAATGGATTAATGCGTGAAGTGATTAAAGGTCATCTAACCGAGCACATTGTGCATCAGGGCGATGAAATTAAGCGCGAAGAGGATTTGGATGTGATCCTGAAAGTGCTGGATTCGTACATCAAATAAGTCAGTTTAACGGCTCATCCACGTTCAATACCGTCCAGTTAAGCATGTAGGGTGAACATGTGATTCTTTCTCAGGGTTCCGTTCACCTCAGCAGTGTTATTTTTCTGAAGCATTGATACCCGTGAACGTGTAAAGGGCGTTCTTCGCCACGCCCTTTACAATCCCGGCTCCCGGCGGGAAAATTGCCGCTCCGCGGTCCCCTCCGCTTATTCCTCCAGGCTACCGGGTCGGGCGCGAGGTAGCGTCCCTGCAAAGCGCGCCCTGAGCCAGCATCCATGCTGGCTCTCCCCGGCTTACGGAAACACGTCGGCAATTTTCAGCCGGACCAGCCCACACCTCACCATCTGCGTTTTTGGTCTGAACAGCAAAACAGATTTAACTGGAAATCAGAGCGTTGAAGCGATGACTCGGGTCCGGCTGAAAATCGATGAGGAGTTGACGTCTGACCGGGGCTGTCCGCAGGGATGCGGACAGAGGGGACGGGCTGCATGGACGCAGGCTCGGCCCCGACCCGACAGGCAGACGGCATAAGACGAATGAATCGCGTAGCGACGATTTTCCCGCCGGGAGCCTGGGTTGCAAGGGAGGCGGCGGTGAGCCTCCCTTGCACGTTCACAGGAATCGGTGCTTCAGAGAAACGATGAACATGAGGTGAACGGAACCCTTCTCTGAGATAGCATGTTCATTACTTCCGCCAACACAGGTTGATACTTTCTGAAATTGAGTTGTTAACTGAACGACATCGCACCCACTTTCAGGAGAATGAGCCGTTCAACAACACGTTCTAGCCAAAAAACATCACAGATACGCACAGCAGACCGACAATCAGGGTGATCAGATTACCCACTGAACGGTACGGCTTCAGTGCCGGGATCAGATAGGTCGATAATGTCGGCATGATAAACAGAATCATGGCAATCAGTGGCCCGCTTATCGCGTAAATCATTGAAATGGCATTAGGGTTAATGCAGCAGATGATGAACGTAATGGCCGAAACCAACATAATGGACAGGGCGCGGTTAAAAGCCCGGCTTTTCTTCACTCCCACCTGATGCAACGACGTTTTTACTACTTCCGTTGCCCCTTCAATCACGCCAAAGTAGGTGCCGAGGAACGATTTTGACATCGCCACAACGGCAACGATGATCCCGGATATCGACAGCCAGGCCGGCGCGTTGGGCATCATCGATAGCGCTGACAGAATGGTCACGCCTTCATTTTTCGCGTCTTCGATATAGTTTGTCGGAATCGAAAGCAAACAGCTGAAGACGAAAAACAGCACGCTCAGGCAGATGATGACGTAGGCTACCTTCATGATTTTTTTGCATTTACCCATGGCCTGCTCGCCGTATTTCTCACGTCGGTCAATGGCGAACGTAGAGATAATTGGCGTATGGCTAAAAGCGAAAACCATCACGGGAATAGATATCCAAACCTGATGCAGCGTGTGCTGATCGAAAGACATCTGGCCAGTGAGTAACGTTGGTTGCCAGCTTCCGGTCAGGTAAAGCGAAAGGAATAAAAAGTATGCGATCAGCGGGAACACCAGAAAGCCCATGACCCGAATGGTGGCTTGTCGGCCCATCAGAAAAATCAGGTTCAGCACCAGCACCACGCCAAAACTGACCAGCATGCGGATCCGCAGATCGATGGTGATATGTTTTGCCAGCTGTTCGGTGAGTGAATTGGTTATCGCTACGGCGTAGATCAGCACCACCACAAAGAAGGCAATAAAATAGAGAGTGGTAATCAGGCTGCCAATCTTCTTGCCGTAGTAGTGCGTAACCGCGCCGGTAATTCCTTCACCTGCCGAGGTTTTTGAGGACAGGATAAACTGGCACAGCGCCTTGTGCGGCCAGTAGGTTAAAGGCCAGGCGACGAGTGCGGTGATAAACAATACCACCGCGCCTGCAGAACCCAGCTGTATGGGGAGGAAGAGGGTTCCTGCGCCGACGGCAGTCCCATATAGTGCGAAGCTCCAGAGAGTCTCTTCTTTTGACCAAAATTTCGACATTATTTGAACGTATCAACTATAAAATAAACAAAAAGAAGCGCAATTTACCACAAATGGCAGGGGCTGGGGGAGGTGTGAACGAGTGGGCTAGTGAATGGATTAATAGCCGGAACCGAGAAGATTCCGACTATTATTTTAATTATCAGGCAGTAACGCGCTGCTGGCGACGCTTCATAACACGCTCGCGTAACGTGTCATAAGCCCAGTTATAGAACATGGTGTACGGCAGGAAGAACAGGAAGAAACCTATTTCCAGCGTGAATGCCTGAATCAGGCTGACGTTTAGCACATACGCCACGATGCTCACCCCGATCACAATAAAACCGCTCTCGAAGCCTAAGGCGTGAAATGCCCGCACTTTCGCCGTACGTTTTACCAGATGTGATGGCCACAGGCGGTCAAACAGGGCGTTATAAATGATATTCCAGATCATCGCCGTGGTGGCGAGAAGAACGGTCAGTCCGCCCATTTCCAGCACCGAGCGCTGCATCAACCATGCGGTGGTTGGTGCGAGAACAGCGGTGGCAATGCCTTCAAAGCAGACGGCATGAAAAATACGCTCCACTAGCGAGCGGCGTTGGACTGTATCGTGTTGCATAACCTAAAACCTTCTTTAATGCCCGGATAACGGAATGGTGGCAATTTTATCGTTTTATGTGATATCTAAAAGATAGTATCCATCGATAAAGTAGATAGTTCATGCGTTACTCTCCTGAAGCGTTAACGGCATTTGTGGAGACCGTGTCCTGCGGCTCATTTTCTGCGGCGGCCCGGCGGCTGCGCAAAAGCCAGTCCACCATCAGTACGGCCATTGCGCATCTGGAAGCCGATCTTGGTTTTGCGCTCTTTGACCGCTCATCCCGCCAGCCAACGCTGACTGAAGAAGGTAAGCGGGTGCTGGGCTATGTGCAGGCCATTTTGACGGCCAGCGAACGTCTCGATGAGGCGGCGATCTCGCTGTCGGGTGAGACGGAAGCGCGTCTGACTTTCGTGCTTTCGGACACGCTACACCCGGATGTGCTGGAAGAGTTGATGGTGCAGTTTGACCGCAAGTTTCCCCATACCGAGTTTGAATGTCTGATTGGCGAAGATGAAGACGTGATCGATCTGCTGCAAAAAGGACGTGCTCAGGTGGGGTTGATCGAAGCGCGCGAGGATTACCCGACCGACATGGGCGTTACGCGTCTGCCGATGCAAACCTGGATGGGATTATACGTCGCGGCGTCGCATCCGCTGGCGGCTCATGAAAAACTGCAGTGGGAACAGCTACATACCTGGCGCGAGTTGCGTCTGAATACCTATCTGGAAAACGGCACCAACGTGGCGCGTGGCCCCGTCTGGTCGGCGCCTAACTATTTGTTGCTGCTGAGTATGGCGGTGCAGGGATTCGGCTGGTGCGCGCTCCCTTGTGCGCTGGTGGAGGAGTTTGCGGCAGAAAAACCGCTGGTTCAATTGAATCTGCCCGGTTGGCCAAAGGCTATCTCTATCGATCTGTTGTGGAATAAAAAATCCCCCCCTGGCGTGGCGGGAAGTTGGCTGCGCGACCATTTACAGCAGAGTGGCGTTCAGATGACCAATAAATGATACGAATTTCCTTTGTGATAAAAATCACCGTTTTTAAACAACCTTGATAACTCTTTTTAACAATCATCTACTATTGCGGTGTTATTTTGCGCTGAGGTGGTGATGAAAGAGGTTGTGATAGTCGGGGCGTTACGGACACCGATTGGCTGCTTCCAGGGGACGCTGGCGCGCCACTCTGCCGTTGAATTAGGTAGCATGGTGGTCAGGGCGTTACTGGAACGCACTGGCGTGGATGTTCACGCCGTGGATGAAGTGATCCTCGGACAGGTACTTACCGCAGGCGCCGGGCAGAATCCGGCGCGTCAATCCGCCATCAATGGTGGGCTACCCAATACCGTTTCCGCCATCACCATTAACGATGTCTGCGGCTCGGGTCTGAAAGCGCTGCATCTGGCGACCCAGGCTATCCAGTGCGGCGAAGCCGACATTGTGATTGCGGGCGGGCAAGAAAATATGAGCCGTGCGCCGCATGTTCTTACCGATAGCCGCACCGGTGCACAGTTGGGAAACAGTCAACTGGTCGACAGCCTGGTGCATGACGGACTGTGGGACGCTTTCAACGATTACCATATGGGCGTTACTGCGGAAAACCTGGCGCGGGAATACGGCATCAGCCGTGAATTACAGGATGCCTACGCGCTGCACTCACAGCACAAGGCACGGATGGCAATCGATGCCGGACGTTTTAAAGATGAAATCGTGCCGGTGGTAACGCAGCGTAATGGGCAATCTTTCGTGGTGGATACCGACGAGCAGCCGCGCACCGATGCCAGCGCCGAAGGGCTGGCGCGTCTGGATCCTACCTTTGACCGGCTCGGTTCGGTCACCGCGGGTAACGCTTCATCCATCAACGATGGCGCCGCCGCGGTGATGATGATGAGCGAAGCCAAAGCGCAGGAGCTGAATTTACCGGTGCTGGCCCGCATTCGCGCCTTTGCCAGCGTCGGGGTTGATCCCGCACTGATGGGGATTGCGCCAGTGTATGCGACGCGCCGCTGTCTTGAGCGTGTGGGCTGGCAACTGGCTGATGTTGATCTTATTGAAGCTAACGAGGCGTTCGCCGCGCAAGCATTATCCGTTGGGAAAATGCTGGAGTGGGATGAACGGCGGGTAAATGTGAACGGCGGAGCCATTGCTCTCGGCCATCCGATTGGCGCATCTGGCTGCCGAATTCTGGTTTCACTGGTACATGAAATGGTGAAGCGTCGGGCGCACAAAGGACTGGCAACGCTGTGTATTGGCGGCGGTCAGGGGGTGGCGCTCGCTATCGAACGAGACTAATCCCCGTCATACTTCAAGCTGCATGTGCGTTGGCTTTACTCGCTCACCCCAGTCACGTACTTATGTACGCTCCGGGGAATTCGCTGCGTCGCCGCCTTCCTGCAACTCGAATTATTTAGGGTATATATTTTTCTTCTCGAACAGTTTTCTGCCGTGTTATCTCTTCCTCTATAAAAAAGCCCTCCAACAGGAGGGCAAGGCCAGTTACAGAAACATACACTCTAAACCCTGCCAACATATCAAAACGTTGTTTCATTTCATGTGATTGACTGCGCACTTTGTTTGAAAAGGTGTGCAAACATCGTATGAGCCCGACTGTATTTTCAGTGTCTTATCCCTACCACTAATGAACTACTTTTTTGTGTATTTATCTATCTAATTGTTTTAAATAATTTTATTTGAAATGTTCTCGCGAATTATATGCGCTAGCGTGATCGCAATTACACTTTTGACAATAAGATGCAGAAAAAGTGAAACATCGTTTTAGTTGTAATTGAAAACCCATTCCGGGAGGGATATCATGAGCGCATAAGATAAAACGGAACAGCGTTTTGCTATTCGTTTAAGCATTCACGGTCAATTTATCACTGGAGGTAAATGTGGACGTAAGACAAAGCATCCATAGTGCGCATGCGAAAACCCTGGACACTCAGGGGCTGCGTAATGAGTTTTTGGTCGAAGAAGTGTTTGTCGCAGATGAATACACCATGGTCTACAGCCACATCGATCGCATCATTGTTGGCGGCATTATGCCAGTGGCCAAAACCGTCTCTGTGGGTGGCGAAGTCGGCAAACAGCTGGGCGTAACCTATTTCCTCGAGCGTCGTGAGCTGGGTGTGATCAACATCGGCGGCCCTGGCACGATTACCGTTGACGGCCAGTGCTATGAAATTGGCCATCGCGATGCGCTGTACGTCGGGAAAGGGGCAAAAGAAGTGGTATTCGCCAGCATCGACACGGCGAAACCGGCGAAGTTTTACTACAACTGCGCGCCGGCACACACGACTTACCCAACCAAAAAAGTCACGCCAGCAGACGTTGCGCCAGTGACGCTGGGCGATAACCTCACCAGTAACCGTCGTACCATCAACAAATACTTTGTGCCGGATGTGCTGGAAACCTGCCAGTTGAGCATGGGCCTGACGGAACTGGCGCCGGGTAACCTGTGGAATACCATGCCGTGTCATACCCATGAACGTCGTATGGAAGTCTACTTCTACTTCAATATGGAAGAAGATACCTGCGTCTTCCACATGATGGGTCAGCCTCAGGAAACGCGTCATATTGTGATGCACAACGAACAGGCGGTGATTTCTCCGAGCTGGTCAATTCACTCCGGTGTCGGCACAAAAGCTTATACGTTCATTTGGGGCATGGTCGGCGAAAACCAGGTCTTTGATGATATGGACCATGTTGCAGTCAAAGATCTGCGCTAATCGCGGGCGACAGCCGTGCCTGCTGCGGCAGGCAATATAAAAATTAAGGATTTACAATGATTTTGAATGCATTCTCTCTTGAAGGAAAAGTCGCCGTTGTGACCGGTTGTGACACCGGCCTGGGTCAGGGTATGGCGTTGGGTCTGGCTGAAGCAGGTTGCGATATCGTCGGTATCAACATTGTTGAACCGACGGAAACCATCGAACGCGTGACCGCACTGGGCCGCCGTTTTTTAAGTCTGACCGCCGACCTGCGTCAAATCGACGGCATTCCGGCGCTGCTTGAGCGTGCAGTGGCGGAATTTGGTCATATCGACATTCTGGTCAACAATGCGGGTCTTATTCGTCGTGACGATGCGATCGACTTCAGCGAAAAAGACTGGGATGACGTGATGAACCTGAACATTAAGAGCGTGTTCTTTATGTCTCAGGCCGCGGCGAAACACTTTATCGCTCAGGGTAACGGCGGCAAAATTATCAATATCGCCTCTATGCTGTCCTTCCAGGGCGGGATCCGTGTGCCGTCTTACACCGCGTCTAAAAGCGGCGTAATGGGCGTCACCCGTCTGATGGCGAACGAATGGGCAAAACATAACATCAACGTCAACGCAATTGCGCCGGGGTATATGGCGACGAACAACACTCAACAACTGCGTGCTGATGAGCAGCGTAGCGCAGAAATCCTCGATCGTATCCCGGCGGGTCGTTGGGGGCTGCCGAGCGACCTGATGGGGCCTGTCGTGTTCCTGGCGTCCAGCGCATCTGACTATATCAACGGCTATACCGTTGCGGTTGATGGCGGCTGGCTGGCACGTTAATTCGCTTTCCTGAACCGTCAAACCCTGCCCTCTGGCAGGGTTTTTTTTACATTTGGATCATTAAAATCCATATTGTGGTTATAAATTATTCCATATTTATTTCCATATATATGGATTCTTGATTTTTAATATTCATTAATATCAATAGATTAAATTTAATTGAGTGATTGTCATTAAATTTTAAAATTGGAATATCCATCACATAACGATGTGGTGTAGCTATTTAATCCATGTTTTTGCCGTTTCCCGCCTGACGCTTCCTGTAAGGGATCCCTTACTTTCAATGACATGGTTACTCTGTATCTGGCAGGAAAAAATGGTCTCAATAAATAATGATGCTGCTTTAGCGCCGCGCACTGCGCGCGATACGCGACGTATGAATATGTTTGTATCTATCTCTGCGGCTGTCGCAGGGTTGTTATTCGGCCTGGATATTGGCGTGATAGCCGGCGCGTTGCCTTTTATCACCGATCATTTTGTCCTGACCAGCCGTCTGCAGGAGTGGGTGGTGAGCAGCATGATGCTGGGTGCGGCAATGGGTGCGCTGTTTAACGGTTGGCTGTCATTCCGCCTGGGACGTAAATACAGTCTGATGGCGGGCGCGATCCTTTTCGTCGTCGGATCTCTGGGGTCGGCCTTCGCCTCCAGCGTAGAAATGCTCATTTTTGCCCGCGTGGTGCTGGGCGTTGCGGTGGGGATCGCGTCTTACACCGCACCGCTCTATCTCTCCGAAATGGCCAGTGAGAACGTGCGTGGCAAAATGATCAGTATGTATCAACTGATGGTAACGCTGGGTATCGTACTGGCCTTTTTGTCCGATACGGCATTCAGCTACAGCGGTAACTGGCGCGCTATGCTGGGCGTGCTGGCGCTCCCGGCGGTGTTACTGATCATCCTGGTTGTTTTCCTGCCCAACAGCCCGCGCTGGCTGGCGGAAAAAGGTCGCCACATCGAAGCCGAAGAAGTACTGCGTATGCTGCGCGATACGTCAGAAAAGGCCCGCGATGAGCTGAACGAAATCCGTGAAAGTCTGAAGCTGAAGCAGGGCGGTTGGGCGCTGTTTAAAATTAACCGCAACGTGCGTCGCGCGGTTTTCCTCGGGATGTTGCTGCAGGCGATGCAACAATTTACCGGGATGAACATCATCATGTATTACGCGCCGCGAATTTTTAAAATGGCGGGCTTTACCACCACAGAGCAGCAAATGATTGCCACGCTGGTGGTCGGCTTAACGTTTATGTTTGCCACCTTTATCGCCGTTTTCACGGTCGACAAAGCAGGACGTAAACCGGCGCTGAAAATTGGTTTCAGCGTGATGGCCCTCGGGACGCTGGTGCTTGGTTATTGCCTGATGCAGTTTGATAACGGCACGGCTTCCAATGGACTATCCTGGCTGTCAGTTGGCATGACGATGATGTGTATTGCAGGCTATGCGATGAGCGCCGCGCCGGTGGTGTGGATCCTGTGTTCGGAAATTCAGCCGCTGAAATGCCGCGATTTTGGTATTACCTGCTCCACAACCACCAACTGGGTATCGAACATGATTATTGGCGCAACGTTCCTGACGCTGCTCGACAGCATTGGCGCAGCCGGTACGTTCTGGCTTTATACCGCGCTGAACGTCGCGTTTATCGGGATTACCTTCTGGCTTGTTCCTGAAACCAAAAATGTCACGCTGGAGCATATCGAACGCAAGCTGATGGCGGGTGAGAAGTTAAGAGATATTGGGGTGTAAGCCAGACATTCGTGTCGGATGGCGGCTCAGCCTTATCCGGCCTAGGAGTGGTGTCTCGTCCAGGCCGGGAAAGCGTTAACGCGACCCGGCTTTTTTATTTAGCACTTTACCCGTGCAGAAAATCTTCGCGTATGGGCGTAAAGGTATCCAGCAACGTTCCCGGTTTTAAACAAACGCAGCCATGCATAATGTTCGGCTGTTTATACAGGGTATCGCCTGCCCTGACGACATGCTTTTCTTCGCCGATGGTAAATTCAAACTCACCGGACAACACGTAAGTCAGCTGCTCATGCGGATGATTGTGCATCGGGCCTATCGCGCCTTGCTCGAAGTTCACCTCAACCGCCATCATTTTACCGTCGTGAGCGAGAATGCGCCGGGTAACGCCATTGCCCAGATCGTCAAGCGTGGTCTCTTTATGAAAAATAAACATCCGGCCTTCCTGTTGTTAATTAAAACGATGTTTCATTAAACCTATATCAGAAAATTAAAAAAAGAAATGCACGCCAACAGATGTGGAAAGTTGATCACATCTTTGGTTCACTGGAGAGACAATAACGAGTCAGGGGAAATGATGAAAACGATCGGTCTGTTAGGCGGTATGAGCTGGGAATCCACTATTCCTTATTATCGGCTCATTAATGAAGGGGTAAAACAGCATCTGGGTGGTCTGCATTCGGCACAGATTCTGTTGCACAGCGTAGATTTTCACGAGATTGAAGTTTGTCAGTCAAGCGGTGACTGGCAGCGGGCCGGGGAGATCCTCGCGCAGGCCGCCACAGGGCTTCAGCAAGCTGGAGCGCAAGGGATTGTGCTGTGTACAAATACCATGCACAAAGTTGCTGAGGCGATTGAAAGCGCCTGTGATGTGCCGTTCCTGCATATTGCCGACGCAACGGGTCGGGCTATACAAAAGCAGCAGATGAGCAACGTGGCGCTACTGGGTACGCGCTACACCATGGAGCAGGATTTTTATCGTGGGCGTTTACAGACTGAATTTGGCATTAGCACGCTTATTCCTGAAGCTGATGACCGCCAGAAAATAAACCAGATTATTTTCGACGAGCTGTGCCTCGGTGAGTTCAGCGAAGCCTCTCGCGACTATTACCTGAGCGTGATTGACCAGTTGGCTAAACAGGGGGCGCAAGGGGTTATCTTTGGCTGTACCGAGATTGGTCTGCTGGTTCCGGCAGAGCTAAGCCCACTACCTGTTTTCGACACTGCGGCAATCCATGCGCAAGATGCGGTGGCATTTATGCTTTCGACTGTGGATGCAAAATAGCCTCCAGCGGTTCGATAAGTCTCGGCAGATGGGCTTGCAGATGTGCAGTAAAAGCATCAACCAGCGCCGAGGCGGGGCGATGAAGCGGGTGAATCAGACTGACCGTGAACGGCACCGAAATACTGAAGCGGCGGATAACGACTCCGCTGCTGGCGTAATCCAGCGCGGTCAGCGGGTTTACCACCGAGATCCCAACGCCCGCCCGCACCATCGCACAAATTGAAGCGGCGCTATGGGTTTCAATCACCATGCGGCGCTTCACCTGATGTTCATTAAACAGGGTGTCCAGTAGCTGACGGTAACTGTCGGTTCGTGACAGGCTGATGTAGTTCTCTCCCTGAAAATCCTGCGGTGTTAATACCGCTTTGCGGGTCAGCGGATGCCCTTGCGGCAGTACGCACACCTCATCCAGCGCCAGCAATTCAGTGCGTTTCGTTCCGGCAGGTGTATGCAGCGTTTCCGTTAACCCCAGATCGTGGCGCTGTGCCGACAGCCACTCTTCCAGCAGCGGTGACTCCTGCGGCACTATCTGAATATTGACCTGCGGATAACGCGCGAGAAATGGCTGCAGCAGCGGCGGTAAAAAAGACTGTGAGAATACTGGCAGGCAGACGATCGACAGTTCGCCTTGACGGAATTCGCGCAGGCTTTCGGCGGCGCTCACTATTCTGTCCAGGCCATACCACGAACGTTGCACCTCTTCAAATAAACGTAATCCCTGTACCGTTGGATGCAAGCGCCCACGGCTGCGCTCAAACAGCTTTAGCCCCAGAACTTGCTCGAAGCGCGCTAACTCGCGGCTGACGGTAGGCTGTGAGGTATTGAGCATCCTCGCGGCTTCCGTCAGGTTTCCCGCCGTCATCACAGCGTGAAAGATTTCAATGTGACGCAGGTTAACGGCGGGCATGGGCAATCCTCGAATGAACCAATCCATATCATTTTTGCATAGACTCACGATAAAACGATATTTTTTATTCTTTTCGGGTTGTGGCGTAATCATAAAAAAGCCAATACAGGAGCACACCATGCCACGTCCACTCAACAACACAGACACTGACCTGACCGCCGACAACCTGCTGCGCTTGCCTGCCGAATTCGGCTGCCCGGTGTGGGTCTATGATGCGCAGATTATTCGCGCCCAGATTGCTAAGCTGAGTCAGTTTGACGTGGTGCGTTTTGCTCAGAAGGCATGTTCGAATATTCATATTTTGCGTCTGATGCGCGAGCAGGGCGTGAAGGTTGATTCCGTCTCGCTTGGCGAAATTGAACGTGCGCTGGCGGCAGGCTTTGTACCTGGGAAAGATGAGATAGTCTTTACCGCCGATATGATTGATGAAGCGACGCTCGCGCGGGTGCATGAATTGAGCATTCCGGTAAATGCCGGGTCGGTGGATATGCTGGAACAACTGGGTCAGGTCTCGCCGGGCCATCGCGTGTGGCTGCGCGTAAACCCTGGCTTTGGGCATGGGCACAGTCAGAAAACAAATACCGGCGGTGAAAACAGCAAACATGGTATCTGGTACAGCGATCTACCGGCGGCGCTGGAAGTGATCCAGCGCTATAAGTTAAAGCTGGTGGGGATTCATATGCACATTGGCTCCGGCGTAGACTACGGCCATCTGGAGCAGGTGTGCGGCGCAATGGTGCGCCAGGTGGTTGAATTTGGTCAGGATCTGGAGGCGATCTCCGCGGGCGGCGGTTTATCAATCCCGTATCGTGAAGGGGAAGAGGCGATCGACACCGATCATTACTTCGGCCTGTGGAATGCCGCGCGTGAGCAGATCGCTAAACACCTGGGCCACCCGGTCGCACTTGAGATAGAGCCTGGTCGTTTTCTGGTCGCAGAAGCTGGCGTGTTAGTGGCGCAGGTGCGCAGCGTAAAAGAGATGGGCAGCCGTCACTTTGTGCTGATCGACGCGGGATTCAACGATCTGATGCGCCCGGCGATGTATGGCAGCTATCACCATATCTCCGCGCTGGCGGGTGATGGCCGCTCGCTGGAAAACGCGCAGCAGATTGAAACCGTGGTGGCGGGGCCGCTGTGTGAATCCGGCGACGTGTTTACCCAGCAGGAAGGTGGGAATGTAGAAACCCGTCTGTTGCCTGCGGTGGTGTCGGGAGATTATCTGGTCTTGCATGATACCGGGGCGTACGGCGCGTCAATGTCGTCAAATTACAATAGCCGCCCGCTGCTGCCGGAGGTCTTGTTTGATAAAGGCGTGGCGCGACTGATTCGCCGTCGCCAGACCATTGATGAGCTACTGGCGCTGGAGTTAATCTGAATATAGCGTTGTGAAACGCCGGATGGAGCTACGCTTATCCGGCCTACGAAATTAACTGGCCGGATAAGGCGCTTGCGCCATCCGGCACTATTCGTAATACGGCCCCGTTGTCACCGATTCACGCAACACCAGTTTACCGGTAAACGGCGGGATCGGCTCTACGCTCTCGCCGTTAGCCAGCCGGATAGCCTGGTCGATTGCCGTGGTTATCATGGTATCAATCGGCAGATAAACGGTAGACAGCCCCGGCTCCAGCCATTTGGCGCTGGGCGCATCATCAAAACCAAATAATGAGACGTCCGCTGGGATCCTTAGTCCGGCCTGATGTAACGCTTTTGATGCGCCTAATGCCATGTCATCGTTACAGGCGAACAGAGCGCTGAATTTCACCCCTTCCTCCAGCAGTTCACGACAGGCTTCATAGCCTCGCGTCATCGTGGAGTCGCCGTATTTGACCTTGTCAGGATCCCAGGGAATACCGTTTTTTTCCAACGCCTTACGATATCCCATCAGGCGGGATTTACCGGTAGGCGTATGGCCAGGCACGGTGATACAAGCAATATCGCTGTGTCCCTGAGAGATCAGATAATTGACCGCCTGATATGCTGCATCTTCTTGTTCAAAGAAAATGGCGCGATCGCGGGCCTGACTGACATCACGGTTGATGACCAACAGGGGCATAGCAATGCTGTTCATCAGCGACATTATCGCCTTTTCACTCATATAGCGGGTATAGAGAATAATGGCGTCGCACTGCCTGTCGGCCAGCATTTGTACGGCTTCCTGTTCACGCTCCGGCGTGTCGTGCCCGTCGGTGACGATCAACTGTTTGCCGTGAGACTCCGTCTGGCGCGAGGCCTGTTGCAGCAGGCGGCCGAAGTAGAATCCATCAAATGTCGAAACGACCAGACCAATGCTGTTGCTGGTGCGGTTTGCTAAAGAGCGCGCTAAAAAATTGGGTCGATAATCAAGTGCCTGCATGGCCTTAAACACTTTCTGGCGCGTGCTCTCTTTTACCTGACCCGTGCCATTCAGTACGCGCGAAACGGTCGCTTTTGAGACACCTGCGTGCCGTGAAACGTCCAACATCGTAGTCATAACGCTATCCTGGTTAATCGTTTGATGATGAATTCCCTGGCTCCGTCAGCGTCGAAACGGAATGGCGACGCACCAGAGTTGGGTTAAAAACGTGGGTAATTTCAGGCACGGGGCGCTTCTCCGCCAGCGCGAGTGCCAGTTCGGCGGCCTGGGTTGCCATCGTCACGATGGGATAGCGTACCGTGGTCAGACGTGGGCGCACGTAGCGGGAAACCAGCACATCATCAAAGCCAATCAGCGAGATTTCTCCCGGCACATCAATGCCGTTATCATTCAATACGCCCATGGCGCCAGCCGCCATTGAGTCGTTATAGCAGGCTACCGCAGTGAAGTTTTTACCACGCCCAAGTAACTCGGTCATCGCCTGTTCACCGCCGCTTTCATCCGGTTCGCCGAAGGTCACCAGTCGATCGCTGACCGGTATGTTGCTCTCATTCAGCGCGTCGTAATAACCTTGCAGACGATCTTCCGCATCCGAAATCGTGTGATTGGAGCACAGATAGCCAATGCGCGTATGGCCTTGTTGAATGAGGTGTCGGGTAGCGAGCCACGCGCCGAAACGGTCATCGAGGGCAACGCAGCGCTGTTCGAATCCCGGTAGAATTCGGTTAATCAAGACCATGCCGGGGATTTGCTTCATTAACGAAGCCAGTTCGGCATCCGGGATTATTTTGGCATGGACAACAAGCGCCGCGCAGCGATGACGAATGAGCTGTTCAATCGCCTGACGTTCCTTCTGTTCATTATGGTAGCCGTTGCCAATCAGCAAAAAATTCCCGGTGTTATAGGCCACCTGCTCGACAGCTTTAACCATTGCCCCAAAGAATGGATCGGACACATCACCGACCACCAGGCCGATGGTTTCTGTGGATTGTTGCGCCAGCGCACGCGCGTTGGCATTGGGGTGGTAGCTGAGTGATTCCATTGCACTCGTTACGGCCAGACGCGATGCTTCGCTGGCTTTGGGGGAATCATTGATCACTCGAGAAACGGTGGCGACTGAAACACCAGCTAGTCGGGCTACATCCTTTATGGTCGCCATGATAGTACCTGTTGTGGGTAAACGCTTACATTCCGTCAGTGTTACGGAAAATGGCTGGCTGTTCAAGCAGATTGCCCGTCAGGACGTCGCAAATGTGAGCGCGCACGAGCGAAGTAAGACAGAAAATAGAAAATGCTAATTTTTGCTTACACTTTGCGATGTGCTGTTGCGATTGTTCGCTGGTGGGAGAACTGAGCGGATTGCTAGAGTTGGGATCCCAGAGGTATTGATAGGTGAAATCAACTTTCGGGTTGATCACTAGAATTACACCAGCCTGCGCAGATGCGCAGGTTTTTTTTTATCTTCAGCCTATCTGTAACAGTAACCGATAATTTACACAACTCGTTGCATTTGGGTTCATTCCTTTGCGTTTTCGCGCTGGCGTATCTGGTGTCTGACGACCACAATCAAGATCCCAGAGGTATTGATTGGTGAGATTATTCGGTACGCACTTCGTACCTGTCTCTTGCACCGACCTGCGCGGATGCGCAGGTTTTTTTTCGGATTGTATTTACCAGTTACCTGTCGCGCCTGTTCCCCAACTCGTATACTCTCCCACCATTAATGTTTATGTAATTAATGGCACAGGGAGTTGAGATGCTATTTGGCTTTTTTCGTAATCTGTTTCGCGTGCTTTTCCGCGTTCGCGTCACGGGCGATGTTAACGCGCTACAGGGAGAACGCGTTCTAATCACTCCCAACCATGTCTCATTTATAGACGGCATCCTGCTGGCGCTATTTTTACCAATTCGTCCCGTCTTCGCCGTTTACACCTCGATCAGCCAGCAATGGTATATGCGCTGGCTAACCCCGCTGATTGATTTCGTGCCGTTAGACCCAACCAAACCAATGTCGATTAAACATCTGGTTCGTCTGGTCGAGCAGGGGCGTCCGGTGGTTATTTTCCCGGAAGGACGTATTTCTACCACCGGTTCGTTAATGAAAATTTATGACGGCGCGGGGTTTGTCGCCGCTAAGTCGGGGGCGACGGTCGTTCCTGTCCGCATTGAGGGCGCAGAGCTTTCCCGCTTTAGCCGCCTGAAAGGTCGGGTGAAACAGCGATTCTTCCCGCGTATCCAACTGCATATTCTGCCGCCGACCCACATGCCGATGCCGGAAGCGCCGCGTGCCCGCGATCGCCGCAAAATTGCTGGTGAAATGCTGCATCAAATTATGATGGAAGCGCGCATGGCGGTGCGTCCGCGTGAAACGCTATACGAGTCGCTGCTGGCGGCAAAATACCGTTTTGGCGCAGGCAAAAACTGCATTGAAGATATCAACTTTACCCCGGACAGCTACCGCAAGCTGCTCACGAAGACGCTCTTTGTGGCCCGTATTTTGGAAAAATACAGTGTCGAAGGTGAAAAAATTGGCCTGATGCTGCCAAACGCGGGCATCAGCGCCGCGGTCATTTTTGGCGCCATTGCGCGTCGACGCATTCCGGCCATGATGAACTACACCGCGGGCGTGAAAGGGTTAACCAGCGCCATTACTGCCTCCGAAATCAAAACGATCTTCACATCCAGACAGTTTCTCGAAAAAGGCAAACTCTGGCATTTACCAGAACAGCTCACCCAGGTGCGCTGGGTTTATCTGGAGGACTTAAAAGCTGATGTGACATTTAGCGATAAGCTGTGGATTTTCTCACATCTGCTGGCACCGCATCTGGCGCAAGTTAAGCAGCAGCCGGAAGAAGCCGCGGTGATCCTCTTTACCTCCGGTTCGGAAGGCCATCCGAAAGGCGTGGTCCATAGCCACAAGAGCATTCTGGCGAACGTTGAGCAGATTAAAACGATTGCCGATTTCACCGCTGATGACCGCTTTATGTCGGCGCTGCCGCTGTTCCACTCCTTTGGCCTGACGGTGGGATTATTCACGCCGCTGCTGACTGGCGCAGAAGTGTTCCTTTATCCCAGCCCGCTGCATTACCGCATTGTGCCAGAGCTGGTATATGACCGGAACTGCACCGTGTTGTTTGGTACGTCTACGTTCCTTGGCAACTACGCGCGTTTCGCGCATCCGTACGATTTCCACCGCCTGCGCTATGTGGTGGCGGGCGCGGAAAAACTGCAGGACAGCACAAAGCAGATGTGGCAGGAGAAATTTGGCCTGCGCGTCCTTGAAGGCTATGGCGTGACGGAATGTGCGCCGGTGGTGTCGATCAACGTACCAATGGCGGCAAAACCGGGAACGGTAGGGCGCATCTTGCCTGGCATGGATGCCCGACTGTTAGCCGTTCCGGGTATTGAGGACGGTGGGCGTTTACAGCTGAAAGGCCCTAATATTATGAGCGGCTATTTACGCGTTGAAAAACCCGGTGTGCTGGAAGTGCCGACGGCAGAGAATGCGCAAGGTGAGATTGAGCGCGGCTGGTATGACACCGGCGACATCGTTCGCTTTGATGAAAACGGCTTTGTACAGATTCAGGGGCGCGCCAAGCGTTTCGCTAAAATTGCCGGAGAGATGGTGTCTCTGGAAATGGTTGAGCAACTGGCGTTGGCGGTATCTGCAGACAAAATGCACGCCACGGCGATCAAGAGTGATGCCAGCAAAGGTGAGGCGCTGGTGCTGTTTACTACCGACAGCGAGCTCACGCGTGAAAAACTACAACAATATGCGCGGGCGCACGGCGTACCTGAACTTGCCGTACCGCGTGATATTCGCCACCTGAAGCAACTCCCATTACTCGGCAGCGGTAAGCCGGATTTTGTTACGCTGAAAAGCTGGGTCGATGAGCCGGAAAAACAACATGAGTGAGTCAGTGCACACTAACACTTCAATCTGGTCCAAAGGGATGATGTCCGTTATCGCCGCGCAGTTTCTGTCGGCGTTTGGCGATAACGCGCTGCTGTTCGCCACGCTGGCGCTGCTGAAGGAACAATTTTATCCGGACTGGAGCCAGCCAATCCTGCAAATGGTGTTTGTGGGCGCTTACATCCTGTTTGCGCCGTTTGTTGGACAGGTGGCGGATAGCTTTGCCAAAGGCAGAGTGATGATGTTTGCGAACGCCCTGAAACTGTTGGGTGCGGCGAGTATTTGCTTCGGCATTAATCCCTTTCTCGGGTATACGCTGGTGGGGATCGGCGCGGCGGCGTATTCACCGGCCAAGTATGGCATTCTCGGTGAACTGACTACCGGTGACAAACTGGTGAAGGCCAACGGTCTGATGGAAGCCTCCACCATTGCCGCGATTTTACTCGGTTCTGTCGCCGGCGGCGTTCTGGCCGACTGGCACGTGATTGCCGCGCTTTCTGCCTGTGCGCTGGCCTATGCTGGCGCCGTGGTGGCTAACATGTATATCCCGAAGCTGGCCGCGGCTCGCCCTGGCCAGTCCTGGCACTTGGGGAAAATGATGCGCAGTTTCTTCTGTGCCGCCTCTTCGCTATGGCGCAACGGTGAAACACGTTTCTCGTTGGTCGGAACCAGCCTTTTTTGGGGCGCGGGCGTTACGCTGCGTTTTCTGCTGGTGCTGTGGGTCCCGGTGGCGCTTGGTATCACCGATAACGCCACGCCGACCTATCTCAATGCCATGGTAGCGATTGGGATTGTGGTAGGCGCGGGTGCGGCAGCGAAGCTGGTGACGCTGGAAACCGTGTCGCGCTGTATGCCGGCGGGGATCCTGATTGGCATTGTGGTGCTGATTTTCTCTCTTCAACATTCGCTGCTTCCGGCCTACGCGTTGCTGATGCTTATCGGCATGTCAGGGGGTTTCTTTGTGGTGCCGTTGAATGCGTTGCTGCAGGAGCGGGGCAAGAAAAGCGTCGGTGCGGGTAATGCGATAGCGGTGCAAAACCTCGGCGAAAACAGTGCGATGCTGCTGATGCTGGGTATTTACTCACTGGCGGTGCTGGTGGGGATCCCGGCAGTTGCGATTGGTATTGGATTTGGTGCGCTGTTTGCGCTGGCGATTGCGGCGCTGTGGATTTGGCAGCGCCGCCATTAGTCTGTTACGTGCTGTTGCCGGATGGCTGCGTTGCCTTATCCGGCCTACAGGGAACGCTGTCTGTAGGCCTGATAAGCGTAGTGCCATCAGGCGCTAACTGTTACGGTGCAGGATAGGTATACACCTGATGCACCGCTTCAATCTCCGCCAGTACTTCTTCGCTCAGCTCCAGATGCAGGCTTTCAACGTTGGTTTTTAACTGCTCCATCGTCGTGGCACCCAGCAACGTGCTGGCGACAAACGGCTGACGACGCACGAATGCCAGCGCCATTTGCGCAGGATCCAGATTATGGCGTTTCGCGATATCCACATAGGCCGCGACGGCTTTTTGCGTTTGCTCGCCGCTGTAGCGCGTGAAACGGCTAAACAACGTATTACGTGCACCGGCAGGTTTCGCGCCGTTCAGGTATTTACCGGTTAACGTACCGAAGCCCAGGCAAGAGTAGGCCAGCAGTTCAACCCCTTCATACTGGCTCACTTCCGCCAGTCCAACCTCAAAGCTGCGGTTCAGCAGGCTGTAGGGGTTCTGGATGGTGGCGATTCGCGGTAAATCGTGTTTGTCCGCCAGGTGCAGATAGCGCATCACGCCAAAGGCGGTTTCATTGGACACGCCGATATAGCGAATTTTCCCCGCCCGCTGAAATTCTGCCAGCGCGTCCAGCGTATCCAGCAGGGAAACGACCGGCGCGGAGTCTGTCCAGCTGTAGCCTAACTTACCAAAGCAGTTGGTCGGGCGCTGCGGCCAGTGAACCTGATACAGATCCAGGTAATCGGTTTGCAGTCTTTTCAGGCTGTCATGCAGCGCTTCACGGATATTTTTACGGTCCAGCGCCTGATTAGGTCGAATGCCGCTGTCGTTGTTACGTGATGGTCCACTGACCTTAGAAGCAACGATTAGTTTTTCGCGGCTACCGTGTTTGGCGAGCCAGTTACCTACGTAGGTTTCGGTGAGCCCCTGGGTTTCAGGACGCGGCGGTACCGGATACATCTCGGCAACGTCGATTAAATTTATGCCCTGTGCTACGGCATAATCGAGCTGTGCATGTGCGTCGGCTTCGCTGTTTTGTTCACCAAACGTCATTGTGCCCAGCCCCAGTGTACTGACTTCCAGCGAGCTGTGGGGTATACGGTGATATTGCATAGCCGTTTCCTTTTTATAATCACGACATAAGGATTATAAAAATGGCTGAGGGAAGCGAAAAAGGAAAGTAAAATTGTTAAGGCCAGCGCGCTGCTGACCTCAACCATCAGCGTTCAATGATTTGAGACACATCATCGCGGTTAATCTGCATCGCATTGCCCTGCTGGTCGTGATAGCTCACCAGACCGGTATCATCGTCAATTTCTGGTTTTCCATCGGTCAGGATCATTCGACCATCTTTTGTTGCCATTACATAATCGCTGCTGCATCCGGAAACGGCAAAAGCCAGTCCTACGGCGGAAATCAAAACTGCCCATTTTTTCATCTGCTTATCCTCACATGGCCTGCGTCTGACAATAGTTTAGTAATAACGCGAAGTTGTGCATGGTGAAAGCAGTAAAATCTTAAACTGTGAGAAGGGGTAGGTGTGGCCGGCATTCGCTCCCCTTGCAGGGAGCGATGGGTTTCCTCAGAGCGGATTTTTTTTATTACGCCACAGGTTCAGGGTCTCTACTGCGATAGAGAAGAACATGGCGAAATAGATATATCCTTTCGGCACGTGGACGTCGAAACTTTCCAGAATTAGCGTAAAACCGACCAAAATCAGGAACGAGAGCGCCAGCATTTTTACCGAAGGATGGCGATCGACAAACTCGCCAATTGGGCGCGCGGCAAACATCATCACGCCTACGGCAATCACCACCGCCGCCATCATAATAAACAGATGATCGGACAAGCCAACCGCAGTAATGACGGAATCCAGACTGAAGATAATGTCTAACAACATGATCTGCACAATCGCGCCCAGGAAAGAAGATACGCGGGTTTTCAGTCCCTCTTCCTCGCCTTCAATGGATTCGTGGATCTCCTTACTGGCTTTCCAGATAAGGAACAATCCCCCCAGCAGAAGGATCAGGTCGCGCGCTGATATCGCCTCGCCAAACAGTTCGAATAGCGGGTTTGTCAGCCGCGTTACCCAGGCGATAGAAGCCAGCAGTGCCAGACGCATGATCATCGCCGCTGCAAGCCCAATGCGTCGGGCATGATTACGTTGCGCTGTCGGGAGTTTGGCTACAACCAGAGAGAGGAAAATAATATTGTCGATCCCAAGAACGATCTCCAGCAGCGTCAGCGTACCGAGCGCAAGCCAGGCGTTAGGATCGGTTATCCATGCAAATAACATCGAACAAAGTCCTGCCAAAAAAAAGAAGCGGTAATTATAGGCCCGTAACGCGGCGGGTGAAAGGTCGGACGGTGCCTATTGCGCCTGGAACAAGAAATGTCGCTCAAGCAATGCGCGGGTGAAGTTCTTTTTCAAGTAAAAGCCGCGTGGCAGGGTGAGGATGGGTTCGCCATGAGCGCCAATGGCCTCGGTTAGCGCTCGGGCGTTGGCTGCTTTAGGACGCAGCTGCAGTACTTCCCCATGGCGAGCGGTGATGCGTTCGACATGGCCTAACACTATCATGTCCATCAACTCTTCCCAGTCCAGACGCAACTGCTGGTCTTCTTCTTCATTCGGGCTCCACAGCAGGGGAGAGCCGACGCGACGCTCAGCCAGCGGGATGCTGCGTTCGCCTTCCACCGGGATCCACAGAACGCGTTTAAGTTTGTGCCGCACATGGCTGGTTTCCCAGGTGACGCCAGTATTACCGGTTAACGGCGCCACACACACAAAGGTGGTTTCCAGCGGTCTGCCAAGACTGTCCACAGGGATCGTTTTCAGCTCCACGCCTAGTGCCGCAAAATCCTGCTCTGGTTTACTGCCCGCGCTGGCACCGAGCCAGATTTCCAGTAGCACGCCAATCCAGCCTTTATCGCGCTTGAGATCCTTAGGCGCCACGATTCCCGCCATTGCCGCTAATTCTCCTAACGCGTAGCCCGAAAGTAGCCGCGCCTGGCTTAGCAACTGGGCTTCAGATTCAGGGGGAGAAAGCAACGGACGGAGTTCAGGCATCGGGTTAACCCTTAGGTGAAAAAATGAGCAATGATTTTATACCGTGTGGACAGAGTTTATCTTTTTCCACATGCTTTATTCAATTCTATGATTTATATTGGTTTTTAGATTCACGTGTGCAGAGTTGCGCAACAGCGAAGTGGGTTTTCCAATTCTGGTCACTGACAATGAACAGGATCTTACACCATGTTATCCACAGAAAGATGGGATAACTGTGAAAAAGCCCCACTACTGTTTCAATTTACAGCCTTGACGTGCGACGAAAATCGAATTTTCACACAAATTGTGCCTAACTTATTGGCATAATCTGTGGATAAAACCAACGCTGGTCGATCTTTCATCAGCCTGAAGATCGTGTGCGTGATACACGTCACATTTCTAAGTGTTTATTTGCACTGATCGGTTTTAACTTTATGAATCCATAAGACTATTTTTGATATGTGACGAATGTCTTATTCGGACTGTTCTGGGTTTTCCCATAGTAATTCCGTACTTCTTCACAACTATATCCACAGAAAAGGTGAATAAAATCGCCTTGCTTGCCCTTATTCTGTTTATAACTCGGCCCTTAGCTGTGAGTTATTCAATTGTTATTAGAATATCGCACCCTTAACAGAGTGGTTTACCGCCCCTCAGGAGTGTGAAACAATCGTTTGTATATAAGGTTTATGTTGAGGTAGTCCGGTGATTGATGACGATGGCTACCGCCCGAATGTAGGGATAGTAATTTGTAACCGCCAGGGGCAGGTCATGTGGGCCCGGCGATTTGGTCAGCACTCCTGGCAATTCCCGCAAGGTGGGATAAATGCAGGAGAGACAGCAGAGCAGGCGATGTACCGGGAACTCTTTGAAGAAGTGGGTCTTAGCCGTAAAGATGTACGGATCCTTGCTTCTACTCGTAACTGGTTGCGTTACAAGTTACCGAAACGTTTGGTGCGTTGGGACACGAAGCCGGTTTGTATCGGCCAGAAACAAAAATGGTTTCTTCTGCAATTGGTCAGCAGCGATGCTGAAATCAATATGCAAACCAGCAGTACACCTGAGTTCGACGGCTGGCGCTGGGTGAGTTACTGGTATCCGGTTCGACAGGTGGTGTCATTTAAACGCGATGTCTATCGCAGGGTGATGAAAGAATTCGCAAGTGTTGTCATGGCGCTTCAGGAGAGTACTCCTAAGCCGCAAAGCGCACCTGCGTACAGACGTAAAAGAGGTTAAGCTACGCAAATTATGCTCACCCGCCTGCGCGAAATAGTCGAAAAGGTGGCCAGTGCTCCGCGTCTGAATGAAGCGCTGAATATTCTGGTTACCGACATCTGTCTTGCGATGGATACAGAGGTCTGTTCGGTTTATCTGGCCGATCACGATCGACGTTGTTATTACCTCATGGCGACCCGGGGACTGAAAAAACCGCGTGGTCGCACTGTCGCACTCGCGTTTGATGAAGGTATCGTTGGCCTGGTTGGCAGGCTGGCGGAACCTATCAACCTCGCCGATGCGCAAAAACATCCCAGCTTTAAATACATTCCTTCGGTAAAAGAAGAGCGCTTTCGTGCGTTCTTAGGCGTGCCGATCATTCAGCGCCGCCAGCTTTTAGGTGTGCTGGTGGTACAGCAGCGCGAATTGCGCCAGTACGATGAAAGTGAAGAGTCTTTCCTCGTCACGCTCGCCACGCAAATGGCGGCTATTCTTTCGCAGTCGCAGCTAAACGCGCTGTTCGGCCAATACCGGCAAACGCGTATCCGTGCATTGCCTGCTGCTCCCGGTGTGGCAATAGCCGAAGGCTGGCAGGACGCGACGCTGCCGCTGATGGAACAGGTCTATCAGGCTTCAACGCTGGACCCGGTGCTTGAGCGCGAGCGACTGACCGGTGCGCTGGAAGAGGCGGCGAACGAATTTCGCCGCTACAGCAAACGCTTTACCGCCGGGGCGCAGAAAGAAACGGCGGCGATCTTTGATCTCTATTCACACCTGCTTTCCGATACCCGTCTGCGCCGTGAGCTGTTTGCGGAAGTGGATAACGGTTCGGTGGCCGAGTGGGCCGTGAAAACGATCATCGAAAAGTTTGCCGAACAGTTTGCCGCCCTGAGCGATAACTACCTCAAAGAGCGGGCCGGAGATTTACGTGCGCTGGGCCAGCGTCTGCTGTTCCATCTTGACGACTCTGTTCAGGGGCCGAATGCCTGGCCGGAACGTTTTGTGCTGGTGGCGGATGAGCTTTCCGCGACCACGCTGGCGGAACTTCCTCAGGACCGGCTAGTCGGTGTGGTTGTCCGGGACGGCGCAGCCAACTCCCATGCGGCAATTATGGTTCGTGCGCTGGGTATCCCTACCGTCATGGGGGCCGATATCCAGCCTTCGGTGCTGCATCGCCGTACGTTGGTGGTGGACGGTTATCGCGGTGAACTGCTGGTTGATCCGGAACCGGTGTTGATCCAGGAATACCAGCGTCTTATCAGTGAAGAAATTGAGCTGAGCCGCCTGGCGGAAGACGACGTCAACCAACCCGCGCAGTTGAAAAGCGGCGAGCGCGTGAAGGTGATGCTCAATGCGGGTCTCAGCCCGGAACATGAAGAAAAGCTGGGTAGCCGAATCGACGGCATTGGCCTGTACCGCACTGAAATCCCGTTCATGCTGCAAAGCGGTTTTCCTTCGGAAGAAGAACAGGTTGCGCAGTATCAGGGGATGCTGCAAATGTTTAACGATAAGCCGGTAACTCTGCGTACGCTGGATGTCGGCGCCGATAAACAACTGCCCTACATGCCGATAAGTGAAGAGAACCCGTGCCTTGGCTGGCGTGGGATCCGCATAACGCTCGATCAGCCGGAGATCTTTTTGATCCAGGTTCGCGCCATGCTGCGAGCCAACGCGGCAACAGGCAACCTCAGCATTTTGCTGCCGATGGTTACCAGCATTGATGAAGTGGACGAAGCGCGACGTTTGATTGAACGCGCCGGACGTGAAGTGGAAGAGATGATCGGCTATGCGATCCCGAAACCGCGCATTGGCATCATGCTGGAAGTTCCGTCGATGGTATTCATGCTGCCGCATCTGACAAACCGGATAGACTTTATCTCGGTCGGAACTAACGATTTAACCCAGTACATTCTGGCCGTCGATCGTAACAATACGCGGGTAGCCAGCATTTATGACAGCCTGCATCCGGGGATGTTACGTGCGCTGGCGATGATTGCGCAGGAAGCCGAAAAAAGCGGTATCGATTTGCGCCTGTGCGGTGAGATGGCGGGCGACCCGATGTGCGTGGCTATTCTGATCGGCCTTGGTTTTCGTCATTTGTCGATGAACGGTCGTTCCGTCGCTCGCGTCAAATATCTGCTGCGTCATATCGATTTTGATGAAGCGAAAACGCTGGCGCAGCGCAGCCTGGAAGCGCAGATGGCGGCAGAAGTACGCCATCAGGTAGCGGCCTTTATGGAGCGCCGTGGCATGGGGGGATTGATTCGCGGGGGATTATAGGCCTGACAAATTTCGTGTTATCAGCCTGTAGGCCTGGTAAGCGTAGCACCATCAGGCATTGCGGGGGGATAAAGATTACCTATACAGATCTTTTACATCTTCCCGGCATCCGCTGCGATCCCCTTGTGCTATCATTCGCACCTTTGGAGCGCCTGTATTATGCAGGCGCGCTTATCAATTGCTGTCTGACTTCAGCGAAATAACAAGAACTTGTGGTGACAGATGACCAGTAGCTATCTGCATTTTCCGGATTTCGATCCGGTCATTTTCTCAATCGGACCCGTCGCGCTTCACTGGTACGGCTTAATGTATTTGGTGGGGTTTATATTTGCGATGTGGCTGGCGACCCGCCGCGCGAATCGTCCGGGCAGTGGCTGGACCAAAAATGAAGTAGAAAACTTACTGTATGCGGGCTTCCTTGGGGTGTTCCTTGGTGGACGTATTGGTTATGTACTGTTCTATAACTTCCCGTTATTCCTCGACAACCCGCTGTATCTGTTCCGCGTCTGGGACGGTGGGATGTCCTTCCACGGTGGGCTTATTGGTGTGATCCTGGTGATGATTATCTTCGCCAAACGCACCAAACGTTCGTTCTTCCAGGTTTCTGATTTCATCGCCCCGCTGATTCCGTTTGGTCTGGGCGCAGGGCGTCTGGGTAACTTTATCAACGGTGAGCTGTGGGGACGCGTTGACCCGAACTTCAAGTTTTCCATGCTGTTCCCGGGCTCTCGCACCGAAGATATTTTACTGCTGCAAACTAACCCGCAATGGCAGTCTATTTTTGATACCTACGGCTCGCTGCCGCGCCACGCCTCACAGCTTTATGAGATGGCGCTCGAAGGTGTCGTGCTGTTTATCATTCTCAACCTGTACATTCGCAAGCCGCGCCCGATGGGCTCGGTATCCGGTCTGTTCCTGATTGGCTATGGCGCGTTTCGTATTATCGTTGAATTCTTCCGCCAGCCGGATGCGCAGTTTACCGGCACCTGGGTACAGTACATCAGCATGGGACAGATCCTCTCTATCCCGATGATTGTCGCAGGCATTATTATGATGGTTTGGGCGTACCGCCGCAGCCCACAGCAACACGTTTCCTGAGGAACCATGAAACAGTATTTAGAACTGATGCAAAAAGTGCTGGATGAAGGCACACAGAAAAACGACCGTACCGGAACCGGAACGCTTTCCATTTTTGGTCATCAGATGCGTTTTAATCTGCAGGAAGGGTTCCCGCTGGTTACGACTAAACGCTGCCATTTACGCTCGATCATTCATGAGCTGCTGTGGTTTTTGCAGGGCGACACCAACGTTGCCTACCTGCATGAAAACAACGTCTCAATCTGGGACGAATGGGCGGATGAAAACGGTAATTTAGGCCCGGTTTATGGCAAACAATGGCGCGCGTGGCCTACGCCAGATGGACGCCATATTGACCAGATCACCACGGTGTTAAACCAGCTCAAAAATGACCCGGACTCTCGCCGTATCATCGTTTCCGCATGGAACGTCGGCGAGCTGGATAAAATGGCGCTGGCGCCGTGCCATGCGTTCTTCCAGTTTTACGTAGCGGATGGCAAGCTCTCCTGCCAGCTGTATCAGCGTTCGTGCGATGTGTTCCTCGGCTTGCCGTTTAACATTGCCAGCTACGCCCTGTTGGTGCACATGATGGCGCAGCAGTGCGATCTGGAAGTAGGTGATTTTGTCTGGACCGGTGGCGACACGCACCTGTACAGCAATCATATGGATCAAACGCATCTGCAGCTTAGCCGTGAACCGCGCGCGCTGCCGAAGCTGGTTATCAAACGTAAGCCTGAATCTATTTTTGACTATCGCTTCGAAGACTTCGAAATTGAAGGCTACGATCCGCATCCTGGTATTAAAGCGCCAGTGGCTATCTAATCGGCTTCATGCTGTCACAACCGACGCCTGTGTGCGTCGGTTTTTTTTATCTAAAATCGCGTTCTTCGGCGCAGATTCCTGAATTATTGCAATGGACTGCAACTCGAAAAATATTCTCCGTAGCTCGCCGTAGAAACCGAATTTCCCGCTCGTTATTCATTTTCCTCACGCCATACTGGCGGCATGAAAAAACAACATGGCTACACGCTTCTCGAAACCCTGATTACGATGCTGATCGTCGCGGCGCTTGGCGCATCAGGTCTTTATGGCTGGCAGCGCTGGCAGCAACAACAGCGCCTGTGGCAAACCGCCTGCCAGGTCCGGGATTACCTGCTGCAACTGCGTGAAGATGCTAACTGGCGTAACCGTGATCACGTGATAAGCGTGATTCGGGATGGCGCATCGTGGTGCTTTGTCAGCTCTGCGGCTTCGCAAGATGTGTGCAAACCCACTTCACCTTTGGTGTTTACACCGCTCTGGGACGATGTCGAGTTGGCAGAGATAACGCCTTCACTGGCCTTTTTTGGTCTGCGCAATACGGCATGGGCCGGACATATCCGCCTGAAAAATACGGCAGGGGAATGGCGGGTGGTGGTATCTGGTTGGGGGCGAATCAGGCTTTGCGAACGCGATGAGGCCCGGTTATGTCAGTAAAGGAACGGGGATTTTCACTGCTGGAGGTACTCATTGCGATGGCGATTAGCAGCGTTTTACTGCTTAGCTCAGCGCAATTTTTACCGGCGCTACAGCGAGAGATTCTGCGCAATACGAGCCAGTTGGCGCTGGAAGATGAAATATGGCAGCGGGTCTATACCGTGGCTAAGCACCTTCAGCGGGCAGGGTATTGCCGGGGAAACTGTGGCGGAGAGGGACTGGTGATATCGGCTAAGGGGGACTGTGTTATTGCCCGCTGGGATGCTAACAGCAACGGCGTTTGGGACAGCAGTTCCGCTAAAGAGGCTGATGCTATCGGGTTTCGTTTACAGGACAAGGTGCTGGAGACCCTGCGGGGAGCAACTGACTGTAATGGAAAAGGGTGGGAGAAAATGACCGATCCAGCCACGATACAGATTGAGGCATTTCAGGTTGAACGCCTGAAGATCAGCGGATATTCCCCGCTCCTTACGCTGCGTTTGCGCGGAGTGAACAATGTCGAACCACAAAAGGTTATTGAAGCCGTGTACAGCGTTACGGGATTCAACCTGTGAACAGCGAGAGAGGCGCTTCATCTCTGGCGATGGTCCTGTTGCTGCTGGTGCTCGGTAGTCTTCTGCTGCAAGGCGCTAGCAGACAGGAGGCCAGTTTTGCTTCACGAGTGGTGACGCAAAGCCAGGCGCTGCAGCGTCAGGCGACGGTGCAATCCGGGTTGGAAAGCCCTGGCGTATACAACCCGCCGTACAGTGTCGGCGCGATACAATGCAGGATGCCGAGGTTTGCCTGCGCCTGCTTACTAATAATTTCGTGCTGCTTATTGCTCACTATGAAGGGGTGTCTCTATGGCGTCAGGGAGCGGTTATCGATGGCAACATCGCCTTCTCGGCCAATGGCTGGAGCGATTTTTGCCCGTTAAAGGAGCAGGCGTTATGTCAGATCCCCTGAACAGACAGCGTGGCTTTAGCCTGCCGGAAGTGATGCTGGCAATGGTACTGATGATAATGATTGTGACCGCGTTGTCGGGATACCAGCGGGCGCTGATGAACAGCTTTATCATCAGAAACCAGTACCAACAACTCTGGCGTCATGCCTGGCAGCAAACCCAGCTGTATCAGTTTTCATCACCTTTGGACTGGCAGATTAACCGAATGCAGACAACGAGAGCGGGATGTGTCAGCATCAACGTTAAAATATCTTCACCCCTGGGCAGGCAGGGTCAGATGACGCGTCTGCATTGCCCGAATCGTCAGTAGTCAGGAGTCGCTATGTTAAGGGTCTACCACTCCAATCGTCTGGATGTGCTGGAAGCGTTAATGGAATTTATCGTTGAGCGCGAGCGGCTGGACGACCCCTTTGAACCTGAGATGATCCTGGTTCAAAGTACCGGCATGGCGCAGTGGCTACAAATGACCCTTGCACAGAAGTTTAGTATTGCCGCCAACATCGATTTTCCGCTGCCTGCGAGTTTTATCTGGGATATGTTTGTGCGCGTGCTGCCGGATATCCCTAAAGAGAGCGCGTTTAGCAAACAGAGCATGAGTTGGAAGTTGATGACGCTGTTGCCGCAATTACTGGATGGCGATGATTTCGCATTGCTGCGCCACTATCTGACGGACGACACCGATAAGCGCAAGCTGTTTCAGCTTTCCTCGCGTGCTGCTGACCTTTTTGACCAGTATTTAGTCTACCGCCCTGACTGGTTGACCCAGTGGGAAGCCGGGCGACTGGTTGACGGACTTGGCGAGTCTCAGGCCTGGCAGGCCCCGTTGTGGAAAGCGCTGGTGGAATACACTGAGGAATTGGGTCAGCCGCGCTGGCATCGTGCCAATTTATACCAACGTTTTATTCAGACCCTGGAAAGTGCGTCCGAGTGCCCGCAGGGACTGCCTTCTCGCGTCTTTATTTGCGGTATTTCGGCGCTGCCGCCGGTTTATTTGCAGGCATTGCAGGCGCTGGGTAAGCACATTGATATTCATCTGCTGTTTACCAACCCTTGTCGCTACTACTGGGGGGATATAAAAGATCCCGCCTGGCTGGCGAAGCTGATGGCGCGTCAGCGTCGGCACAGCTTTGAAGAACGCCATCTGCCGTTGTTTCGTGACAGTCAGAAAGCTGAAGGATTATTTAATAGCGATGGCGAACAGGATGTGGGCAACCCGATGCTGGCCTCATGGGGCAAACTGGGGCGCGATTACATTTACCTGCTTTCAGAGCTAGAGAATAGTCAGGAGCTGGATGCGTTCGTCGATATTACGCCTGACAATCTTTTGCACAATATTCAATCGGATATTCTGGAGCTTGAAAGTCATGCTGTGGCGGGCGTTACGCTGGAAGAATATTCCCGGAGCGACAATAAACGCCGGCTTGAGCTGAACGATACCAGCGTGACTTTCCATGTCTGCCATAGCCCACAGCGCGAGGTAGAAATTCTTCATGACCGCTTGCTGGCAATGCTGGAAGCGGATCCAACGCTGACGCCGCGCGATATTATCGTGATGGTGGCGGATATCGACAGCTACAGTCCATTCATTCAGTCGGTCTTTGGCAGCGCGCCAGCCGAGCGTTACTTACCTTACGCAATTTCCGACCGTCGGGCGCGCCAGTCTCATCCCGTCTTACAGGCCTTTATTAGCCTGCTGTCGCTGCCGGATAGCCGTTTTGTCTCAGAGGATGTCCTGGCGTTACTGGATGTTCCCGTGCTGGCGGCGCGTTTCAATATTGATGAAGAGGGGCTGCGCTATCTTCGCTTATGGGTCAATGAATCCGGTATTCGCTGGGGAATTGACGACGATAACGTGCGTGAGCTGGAGCTTCCGCCTACAGGTCAGCATACCTGGCAATTTGGTTTAACGCGTATGCTGCTCGGCTACGCGATGGAAAGCGCGCAGGGCGAGTGGCAATCGGTATTGCCTTACGATGAGTCCAGCGGATTGATTGCCGAGCTGGTAGGGCATCTGGCCTCGTTGCTGATGCAGCTCAATCTTTGGCGTAGAGGGTTAGCGCAGGAACGACCGCTGGAAGAATGGCTACCTGTTTGCCGGGACATGCTTAATGATTTCTTCCTGCCGGACGCGGATACCGAAGCGGCGTTGACGCTGATTGAACAGCAGTGGCAGGCCATTATCACTGAAGGTTTGGGAGCCGAGTATGGCGAGGCCGTACCGCTCTCTCTGTTACGTGATGAGCTGGCGCAGCGTCTTGACCAGGAGCGCATCAGCCAGCGCTTCCTGGCGGGGCCCGTTAACATTTGTACGCTGATGCCGATGCGTTCTATTCCTTTCAAGGTGGTGTGCCTGCTGGGCATGAACGATGGCGTTTATCCGCGCCAGCTTGCGCCGCTGGGCTTTGATTTAATGAGCCAAAAACCGATGCGGGGCGATCGTAGTCGTCGCGATGATGACCGCTATCTGTTCCTCGAAGCATTGATTTCGGCACAGCAAACGCTCTATATCAGCTACATTGGCCGATCCATTCAGGACAACAGCGAGCGCTTCCCGTCGGTTCTGGTACAGGAATTGATGGACTACATTGGGCAAAGCCACTATCTGCCGGGCGATGAATCGTTAACCTGCGATCAAAGCGAGGCCCGGGTAAAAGCGCACGTTACCCGTTTGCATACCCGTATGCCCTTTGATGCACAAAACTATCTACCGGGTGAACAGCAAAGCTATGCCCGGGAATGGCTGCCTGCGGCGAGTCTGTCAGGAAAAGCGCACTCGGACTTTGTACAGCCTCTGCCCTTTGAGATACCCGAAACGCTGACGCTGGAAACGCTGCAGCGATTTTGGGCTCATCCGGTACGCGCCTTTTTCCAGATGCGTTTGAGGGTTAATTTCCGCTCTGAAGAGAGTGAGATCCCCGATACGGAACCTTTCACCCTTGAAGGATTAACCCGCTATCAACTTAATCAGCAATTGCTTAATACGCTGGTTGAAGAGAACGATGCTGAACGGCTGTTCCGCCGTTTTCGTGCGGCGGGCGCGCTACCCTATGGGCCATTTGGCGAAATTCTGTGGGATACGCAGCGTCAGGAGATGCAGTCGCTGGCTGAACGCATTATCGCCTGTCGCCAGCCCTGTCAGAGCATGGAAATCGATCTTAACTGTAACGGCGTGCAAATCACCGGTTGGCTGCCGCAGGTACAAGAGGACGGTTTGTTGCGCTGGCGCCCATCTTTGATAAGCATTGCGCAAGGTGTGCAACTTTGGCTGGAACATCTTGTCTATTGTGCCAGTGGCGGTATGGGAGAGAGCCGGTTGTTCCTGCGTAAAGACGGGGAATGGCGTTTTCCGCCGCTGGATGCAGAACAGGCGTTACTGTACCTGTCGCAACTCATTGAGGGGTATCGGGAAGGCATGTCGTCACCGTTGCTGGTGTTGCCCGAAAGCGGCGGTGCATGGATAAAAACCTGTTATGACGCCGCAAATGATGCCATGTTAGATGACGATGCAACGTTGCAAAAAGCGCGCAGTAAGTTTCTGCAGGCCTATGAAGGCAACATGATAGTACGAGGTGAAGGCGACGACATCTGGTATCAGCGTCTTTGGCGACAACTGGATGCTGATACGCTGGAGACCATTGTTTTACAGTCTCAGCACTACCTGTTACCGATTTTTCGCTTTAATCAGTCATGATGATTGTATAAAAATTGCGCAACTCGATGGCTTCATCTATGATGCGCATTCTGTCACGGACTGATTCTTATAAAGAGAAGATGCTGGCTCGTTCAGCACAGAGTCTTGCCCTGTTCAGACCACGTATTCATACGTGCTTTGCAGTGAACAGGTGAATACGTTAATGATGAGGTTTGTGAATGCCCCGCAGCACCTGGTTCAGCGCATTACTGTTGTTCGTCGCCCTTTGGGTTCCCGTAAGTCAGGCAGATACCGGTTGGCAGCCTTTAGCTGAAACCATCCGTAAAAGCGATAAAGACACCCGTCAGTATCAGGCCGTGCGCCTTGATAATGGCATGGTCGTGCTGCTGGTATCCGATCCTCAGGCCGTGAAATCCCTTTCTGCACTGGTCGTCCCCGTGGGCTCGCTGGAAGATCCGGACGATCATCAGGGGCTGGCGCATTATCTTGAACACATGTGCCTGATGGGCTCGAAAAAATACCCGCAGCCGGACAGCCTGGCTGAATTCCTGAAAATGCATGGCGGCAGCCACAATGCCAGCACAGCACCTTATCGTACGGCCTTCTATCTTGAAGTCGAAAACGACGCGCTGGTGGGGGCAGTGGATCGTCTGGCGGACGCTATTGCCGATCCGTTACTGGATAAAAAATATGCCGACCGTGAGCGTAACGCGGTTAACTCCGAGCTGACGCTGGCGCGTACCCGAGACGGGATGCGTATGGCGCAGGTGAGCGCTGAGACCATCAACCCGGCGCACCCAGGCTCGCGTTTCTCCGGCGGAAATCTCGAGACATTAAGCGATAAACCGGGTAACCCGGTGGTGCAGGCATTACAAAATTTTCATGAAAAGTACTACTCCGCGAACCTGATGAAGGCAGTGATTTATAGTAATAAACCGCTGCCAGAGCTGGCGCGGATAGCGGCTGACACCTTTGGACGCGTACCGAACAGAAATATCGCAAAACCTGAAATTACCGTACCGGTAGTCACCGACGCGCAAAAGGGCGTCATCATCCACTATGTTCCGGCAATGCCGCGTAAAGTGCTGCGCGTCGAGTTTCGTATCGATAACAACAGCGCGCAGTTCCGCAGTAAAACCGATGAACTGGTGACCTACCTGATTGGCAATCGTAGCCCGGGCACGTTGTCTGACTGGCTGCAAAAGCAGGGCCTGGTTGAAGGTATTCGCGCAGACTCCGATCCGGTGGTCAACGGGAACAGCGGCGTGTTAGCCATTTCCGCGACGTTAACCGACAAGGGGCTGGCGAACCGCGATGAAGTTGTTGCGGCAATCTTTAGCTACCTCAATTTGTTACGCGAGAAAGGCGTCGATAAACGTTATTTTGACGAGCTGGCGCACGTGCTGGATCTGGATTTCCGTTATCCCTCCATCACCCGTGATATGGACTACGTGGAATGGTTGGCTGATACCATGATCCGTGTTCCCGTCGAACATACGCTGGATGCGGTGAATATTGCTGACCAGTACGATGCGAAAGCCGTTGAGCAACGCCTGGCAATGATGACGCCGCAGAATGCGCGTATCTGGTATATCAGCGCGAAAGAACCGCATAATAAAACCGCGTATTTTGTCGATGCGCCTTACCAGGTGGATAAGATCAGCGACAAAACCTTTGCCGACTGGCAGCAAAAAGCGCAGGGCATTGCGCTGTCTTTACCGGAGTTAAACCCCTACATTCCGGATGATTTCACACTGATTAAAACGGATAAAAAATACGCCCACCCGGAACTGATTGTTGATGAGCCGGATTTACGTGTGGTGTATGCGCCGAGCCAGTATTTTGCCAGTGAGCCGAAGGCTGACGTTAGCGCGATCCTGCGTAACCCGAAAGCCATGGACAGCGCGCGCAACCAGGTTTTATTCGCACTTAACGATTACCTGGCGGGGATTGCGCTCGATCAGTTAAGCAACCAGGCGTCGGTAGGTGGAATTGGTTTCTCAACCAATGCTAACAATGGGTTGATGCTTAACGCCAACGGCTACACCCAACGTCTGCCGCAGCTTTTTCAGGCGCTGCTGAGCGGCTATTTCAGCTACACCTCAACGGATGAACAGCTGGAACAGGCAAAATCGTGGTATGCGCAGATGATGGATTCCGCAGAGAAGGGGAAAGCCTACGATCAGGCCATTATGCCGGTGCAGATGCTTTCTCAGGTACCGTATTTCTCACGTGATGAACGCCGTAAGCTGCTGCCTTCTATCACCCTGAAAGAGGTGATGACCTACCGCGACGCCTTAAAAACCGGTGCGCGGCCTGAATTCCTGGTAATTGGTAATATGAGCGCAGCTCAGGCGACAACCATGGCGCGGGATATCCAGCAACAGCTTGGCGCTAACGGGTCACAGTGGTGTCGCAATAAAGATGTGGTGGTGGACAAGAAGCAGTCCGTTATCTTTGAAAAAGCAGGTAGCAGCACGGATTCTGCGCTGGCGGCCGTATTTGTGCCAACCGGATACGATGAATACGCCAGTTCAGCCTACAGCGCCATGTTAGGGCAGATTGTTCAGCCGTGGTTCTACAATCAACTGCGTACTGAAGAACAGTTAGGCTACGCCGTATTTGCATTCCCAATGAGCGTTGGCCGTCAGTGGGGAATGGGGTTCCTGCTGCAAAGCAGCGATAAGCAGCCGTCTTACCTCTGGGAGCGTTATAAAGCGTTCTTCCCGACGGCGGAAGCGAAGCTGCGGGCGATGAAACCTGAAGAGTTTGCGCAAATTCAGCAGGCGATTATTGCGCAAATGCTGCAGGCGCCGCAAACGCTGGGGGCTGAAGCCTCGCAGTTAAGCAAAGATTTTGATCGCGGTAATATGCGCTTCGATTCACGTGATAAAATAGTGGCTCAGATTAAACTGCTGACGCCGCAAAAACTTGCCGATTTCTTCCATCAGGCGGTGGTTGAGCCGCAAGGCATGGCGATACTGTCACAGGTTTCCGGCAGTCAGAACGGGAAAGCAGAATATGTGCACCCGGAAGGCTGGAAAGTGTGGCAGACCGTCAGCGCGTTGCAGCAAACCTTACCCCTGATGAGTGATAAGAATGAATGATGCCGCTGAGTCCCTTGATCCACTGCGCTTGCCCCTGACGGGCGAGCGCCTGATTGAAGCCTCTGCGGGCACCGGTAAAACCTTTACCATCGCCGCTCTGTATTTACGTTTACTGCTTGGACTGGGCGGCGCTGCCGCCTTTCCTCGTCCTCTGACCGTCGAAGAACTGCTGGTGGTCACCTTCACCGAGGCGGCCACCGAAGAGCTGCGCGGTCGAATTCGTAGCAACATTCATGAACTGCGAATTGCCTGCCTGCGTGAAACCACCGACAACCCGCTATACGCCCGTTTGTTAGATGAAATCGCCGATAAAAAACAGGCCGCTCAGTGGCTGTTACTGGCTGAAAGACAGATGGATGAAGCGGCAGTGTTTACCATCCACGGTTTTTGTCAGCGTATGCTCAGTCTCAACGCCTTTGAATCAGGCATGCTGTTCGAACAGCAACTGATAGAAGATGAATCGCTGCTGCGCTATCAGGCCTGTGCGGACTTCTGGCGTCGACACTGCTACCCGCTGCCCCGCGACATTGCGCAGGTGATTTTTGAAACGTGGAAAGGACCGCAGGCGCTGCTGAGGGATATCGATCGCTATCTGCAGGGGGAAGCGCCAGTTATCAAGGCTCCGCCGTCCGATGACGAAACGCTGGCCTCCCGGCACGAACAAATTCTCGCGCGCATTAATCAAATCAAGCGGCAGTGGCGTGATTGCGTTGATGAGCTGGACGGCCTGTTGGAAGCCTCCGGGATCGATCGGCGTAAATTTAATCGCGGTAACCAGGGGAAGTGGATCGAAAAGATCAGCGCGTGGGCGCAGGAAGAAACTCAAAGTTACCAGCTTCCTGACGCGCTGGAGAAATTCTCACAGCGTTTTCTGGAAGAGCGCACTAAAGCGGGCGGGATAACTCCTCAGCACCCGCTGTTTGTTGCTATTGATGAACTGCTTAGCGAACCGTTAACCCTGCGGGATCTGGTGATCACCCGGGCGCTGGCGGAGATCCGCACGGCGGTTGCCGAAGAGAAACGACGCCGCGGTGAGCTGGGTTTTGACGATATGCTCAGCCGTCTGGATGCGGCGTTGCGCAGTGAAAGCGGCGATGCGCTGGCGACGGCGATTCGTACCCGTTTTCCGGTCGCGATGATCGATGAATTTCAGGATACCGATCCGCAGCAGTACCGTATTTTTCGCCGGATCTGGCAGCATCAGCCGGATACTGCACTGCTGCTGATTGGCGATCCGAAACAGGCGATTTACGCGTTTCGCGGCGCGGATATCTTCACCTATATGAAGGCGCGCAGCGAAGTCAGCGCACACTATACGCTCGATACCAACTGGCGTTCGGCCCCTGGCATGGTCAATAGCGTGAATACGCTTTTCAGCCAGATGGACGACGCCTTTATGTTCCGCGAAATCCCCTTCAGCCCGGTAAAATCTGCAGAAAAAAACCAGGCGCTTCAGTTTGTTTTACACGGTGAAACGCAGCCCGCTATGAGTATGTGGCTGATGGAAGGGGAAAGCTGTGGCGTGGGCGACTATCAGAACTACATGGCCCAGGTGTGCGCCACGCAAATTCGCGACTGGCTTAAGGCCGGACATTCTGGTGCTGCGCAACTGGTCAGTGGTAAAACATCCAGTCCGGTACGCGCGTCGGACATCAGCGTATTGGTTCGTAGCCGCCAGGAAGCGGCGCTGGTCCGTGATGCGCTGACCCAACTGGCCATTCCCTCCGTCTACCTCTCTAACCGTGACAGCGTATTTGAAACGCTGGAGGCGCAGGAGTTGCTGTGGGTGCTGCAGGCGGTGATGACGCCGGAGCGTGAGAATACGCTGCGTAGCGCGCTGGCGACCTCGATGATGGGGCTGAATGCGCAGGATCTTGAAGCGTTAAATAACGACGAAAATGCCTGGGATGCGGTGGTCGAAGAGTTCGATGGCTATCGTCAGATCTGGCATAAACGCGGCGTGATGCCGATGCTGCGCGCGCTGATGGCAGCCCGCCAGATTGCGGAAAACCTGCTGGCGACGGCGGGGGGCGAACGCCGCCTGACAGACATTCTACACATCAGCGAACTGTTGCAGGAAGCGGGGTCACAACTGGAAAGTGAGCATGCGCTGGTGCGCTGGTTATCCCAGCATATTCTTGAACCCGACAGCAACGCGTCCAGCCAGCAGCTCAGGCTGGAAAGCGACAAGCATCTGGTCAAAATCGTCACCATCCATAAATCGAAAGGGCTGGAGTATCCGCTGGTTTGGCTGCCGTTTATCACCAATTTCCGTGTCCAGGATCAGGCTTTCTACCACGATCGCAGCTCTTTTGAAGCTGTGCTGGATCTCAGCGATGCCGAGGAGAGCGTTGAGCTGGCCGAAGCGGAACGCCTTGCGGAAGATCTGCGTTTGCTTTATGTCGCGTTAACCCGTTCGGTATGGCACTGCAGCCTTGGCGTTGCGCCGTTGGTGCGACGCCGGGGCGATAAAAAAGGGGATACCGATGTGCATCAGAGTGCCCTTGGCCGCCTGTTGCAAAAAGGCGAGCCGATGGATGCTGCGGGCCTGCGTGGCGCGATTGAAGCGCTATGTAGCGACGATATTGCCTGCCAGACGCCTGCGCAGTCTGACGGTGAACCCTGGCAGGTTACGCAGGCTGTTAGCAGCGAACTGAGTGCGAAAATACTGCGGCGTACGCCCGGCGATAGCTGGCGAGTGACCAGTTATTCCGGTCTGCAACAGCGGGGACATGGTATCGCGCAGGATCTGATCCCGCGACTCGATATCGATGCCGCAGGCGTCGGTGAGGTTATTGAAGAGTCAGGACTTACACCGCATCAGTTCCCGCGCGGCGCTTCGCCGGGTACGTTCTTGCATAGCCTGTTTGAAGATCTCGATTTTACGCAACCGGTGGATCCGCATTGGGTCGAAGAGCAACTAGCGTTGGGGGGTTATGACGCGCACTGGACGCCGGTTTTGACCGAATGGCTGGACGCCATTTTGCAAGCGCCTCTCAACGAGACGGGCGTGAGTTTGAGCCATCTTTCCGCGCGTGAAAAACAGGTGGAGATGGAGTTTTATCTGCCGATTTCGCAGCCGCTGATGGCCAACCAACTTGATGCGTTGATTCGTCAGTACGATCCGCTCTCGGCGGGGTGCCCTGCGCTGGAATTTATGCAGGTGCGTGGCATGCTGAAAGGGTTTATTGACCTGGTATTCCGCCACCAGGGGCGTTATTACCTGCTCGATTACAAATCGAACTGGCTGGGCGAAGACAGCTCAGCCTATACGCAGCAGGCGATGGCCTCTGCCATGCAGGCGCATCGCTACGACCTGCAGTATCAACTTTATACCCTGGCGCTGCATCGCTACTTGCGCCATCGCATTGCTGATTATGATTATGAACGCCATTTTGGCGGCGTTATTTATCTCTTCCTGCGTGGCGTTGACAGTGAGAATCCGCAGCAGGGAATTTACGCGACCCGACCTGACGGGGAGTTGATCGCCTTGATGGATGAGTTGTTTGCTGGTGCGCTGCTGGAGGAGATGTCATGACAATCCAGAAACGATTACTGGAAGCCGTTGAGCAAAAGCAGCTCAGGCCTCTGGATGCTCAGTTTGCGCTGGCGGTTGCCGGAAATGATAACCCTGCCGTTGCGCTGGCTGCGGCGTTGCTCAGCCGCGAAGCAGGTGAAGGACACGTCTGCTTACCGCTTTCACGGTTATCCCTGAGTGAGGACGCGCATCCTCTGTTAAGCGGCTGGCTCGCTGAAGCGGGAGAGCCTGAGAACTGGGCGGACTGCCTGCTGGCTTCCGGGGCGGTAAGCCGTGGCGATCAACCCACGCCGCTGGTGCTGTATGGCGATCGCCTGTACCTGAACCGGATGTGGCATAACGAACGCGCGGTGGCGCGCTTTTTCAGTGAGGTAAACCACGCCATTGAGGTGGACGAACAACGCCTGACCCATACGCTGGAGGCGCTGTTTCCGCCATCAGAGGGAGTTAACTGGCAAAAAGTGGCCGCTGCTGTAGCGCTGACCCGTCGTATATCGGTGATCTCCGGCGGGCCGGGAACCGGAAAAACGACAACGGTTGCGAGGCTGCTGGCGGCATTGATTCAGATGGCGGACGGTGAACGCTGTCGTATTCGACTGGCAGCGCCAACGGGAAAGGCGGCAGCGCGCCTGACCGCCTCGCTGGGTGCGGCACTGCGAGAGCTACCGCTAACCGATGAGCAAAAGAAACGCATTCCCGATGACGCGAGTACGCTGCATCGATTATTAGGCGCTCAGCCTGGCAGTCAGCGCCTGCGTCATCATGCGGGAAACCCGCTGCATCTGGATGTGCTGGTGGTGGATGAAGCTTCGATGATCGATTTGCCGATGATGTCGCGCCTTATCGATGCGCTGCCGCCGCACGGGCGGGTGATTTTTCTGGGCGATCGCGACCAGCTCGCTTCTGTCGAGGCGGGGGCAGTGCTGGGGGATATCTGTGCTTTCGTCAGTGACGGGTTTACCCCGGAACGCGCCCGCCAGCTCAGTCGCCTGACCGGAAGCGCTATTCCGGCAGGGCCGGGAACTCAGGCGGCAGCTCTGCGCGACAGTCTGTGCCTGCTGCAAAAGAGCTACCGTTTTGGCAGCGATTCCGGAATTGGTCAGTTGGCTGCAGCGATTAATCGCGGCGACAAAGCTGCGATAAAAACGGTTTTCCAGCAGGGATTTAGCGACATCGAAAAACGCACGTTACACAGCAGCGAGGATTATGCCGCAATGCTGGATGAGGCGTTAGCGGGCTATGGGCACTATCTGGATTTACTGCGCGAGGGTGCCGAGCCGGATGCTGTCATTCAGGCCTTCAATGAGTATCAACTGCTATGTGCCCTGCGGGAAGGGCCGTTTGGCGTGGGCGGTTTGAATGAACGCATCGAGCAGGTGATGGCGCAAAAACGTAAAATTCATCGTTCACCGCATAACCGCTGGTATGAGGGAAGGCCGGTGATGATCGCGCGCAATGACAGTTCGCTGGGATTATTTAACGGCGATATCGGTATTGCCCTCGATCGTGGACAGGGCCTGAGGGTGTGGTTTACGCTGCCGGACGGTGCTATCAAATCGGTGCAACCCAGCCGCTTGCCTGAGCATGAAACCACCTGGGCGATGACGGTGCATAAATCGCAGGGATCCGAGTTTGACCACGCGGCGTTGATTTTACCCAGCCAGCATTCACCCGTGGTTACTCGCGAGCTGGTCTATACCGCCGTTACCCGCGCGCGTCGCCGTCTGTCGCTGTATGCCGATGAGCGGATACTGAGTGGCGCCATTGCCACCCGCACCGAACGTCGCAGCGGATTGTCAGCATTATTTAATGACGGCATGATGTAGATGTAGGCCGGATAAGGCAGTTATGCCGCATCCGGCAACGACTCTTACCCCAAATCCGCCATCAGCACTTTTGACCGCCGCTGATAGTTGTACATCTCTTTCTTGCTTTCCGGCAGCAGGTCGATATCCACCGGCGTGAAACCGCGCTCCTGGAACCAGTGGATGCTGCGCGTGGTCAGCACAAACAGCTTGCTTAGCCCCATTTGCCGGGCCTGCGCAGCGATCCGTTCCAGCAACACTTCCCCGCGCGACGAACTACGGTAGTCCGGATGCACCGCCACGCACGCCATCTCGCCAATTCTCTCTTCCGGGAAAGGATACAGAGCGGCGCAGGCGATGGTCAGGTTATCACGCTGAATAATCGTGAATTTGTCGATCTCCATTTCCAACTGTTCGCGCGAGCGGCGGACCAGAATACCCTGCTGCTCCAGCGGGCGGATCAGCTCCAGAATCCCGCCGATATCGTTAATGGTGGCGCGACGGATCTGCTCGGCGCTTTCCATTACGATCTGTGTACCGATCCCGTCGCGGGAGAACAGTTCCTGCAGCAAGGCGCCATCTTCCTGATAGCTGATCAGATGGCAGCGGCGTACGCCACTGCGACAAGCTTTCACCGCCCCGCGCAGGAAGCGCACCGTGCCGGAGCTGTAATCGCCTTTCTCTTCCTGCAACTCAACGCGAGCCTGGGCTTCGTTAGGAAACAGCTCGGAAATAATATCGCCATCATCGTTGGTGACGCCCTGAGACGAGCAAAACCCGATCATTTTCTCCGCCTTCAGTTTGATAGCCAACTGTGTGGCGACCTCTTCTGACGTCAGGTTAAAGCTCTCACCGGTAACGGAAACGGCGACCGGCCCCATCAGGACTATCGCGCCGCTGTCTAACTGGCGGTGAATGGCATCTTCATCAATACGACGAATACGCCCGCTATGGCAGTAATCTACGCCGTCATCAACGCCCAGTGGCTGAGAGATAATAAAATTACCGCTGACCACGTTGATGTGTGCACCTTGCAGTGGCGTATTATTCAGGCTCATCGACAGGCGGGCGGTAATATCAAGCTGAAGTAATCCCGCAGCCTGTTTGACCAGCTCGAGCGTTTTAGCGTCGGTAACGCGCGTATTTTTGTGGTACACCGGTTCATGATGATGCGCCGCAAGGTTGGCATCAATCTGCGGTCGTGCGCCATAGACCACGACGAGGCGGATGCCGAGGCTATGAAGAAGACCAATGTCATTGACGATACTGGAAAAGTTTTCATGCTCGATGGCTTCGCCGCCCAGCATAATGACAAACGTTTTTCCCCGATGGGTATTGATATAGGGAACAGAATGGCGGAATCCCTGTACCAGTTCGGTTCTACGCTCCTTCACCACGGCACACCCTCATTGCATGGTTATTCGTAATTTGTGTATTTTTATTCTGTTTTGGCGCTGTGCGCAAGCGTAATTTTTACCCATCCCGAAGATTTATCTCAGTAATGCCGTGAATATAAAAAGAATGTTTACCCTTTTATAGATGACAGATTATGCGTCATTCGCTAAAGTTTCCGGTCAATTCGGACGTTTTACGTATTACTTCAATAAAGATTTCTTTTGCTCGGGAGAAGCATGTCGGGATCCAATTCAGCAATCAGTCGCCGCCGTTTACTGCAAGGTGCGGGTGCTATGTGGCTTTTGAGCGTCAGCCAGGTCGGTCTGGCTGCCGTTAGTCAGGTCGTTGCCGTTCGTGTCTGGCCCGCGTCCAGCTATACCCGCGTCACGGTAGAATCTAACCGTCTGCTGAAATACAAACAGTTTGCCCTGAGTAATCCTGAGCGTGTGGTTGTGGATATTGAAGGCGTTAACTTGAACTCGGTGCTTAAGGGCATTGGTACGCAGATCCGTCCTGACGATCCGTATATTAAGTCGGCGCGTGTTGGGCAGTTTGACCCACAGACCGTGCGGATGGTGTTCGAGCTGAAACAGAACGTGAAGCCGCAACTTTTTGCGCTGGCTCCGGTGGCTGGCTTTAAAGAACGTCTGGTGATGGATCTCTATCCTGCGAATGCCCAGGATGTTCAGGATCCGTTGCTGGCGTTGCTGGAAGATTACAACAAGGGCGATCTGGATAAACAGGTGCCGCCTGCGCAAAGTGGCCCGCAGCCTGGTAAAGCGGGGCGCGATCGTCCGATTGTCATTATGCTGGACCCTGGCCACGGCGGAGAGGATTCCGGTGCGGTGGGGAAATACAAGACGCGTGAAAAAGATGTGGTACTGCAGATTGCCCGCCGCCTGCGAGCCCTCATAGAGAAAGAGGGCAACATGAAGGTCTTTATGACGCGAAATGAAGATATCTTCATTCCGCTTAAAGTCCGCGTGGCGAAAGCGCAGAAGCAGCGTGCAGACCTGTTTGTCTCTATTCACGCCGATGCCTTTACCAGCAGACAGCCCAGCGGTTCGTCGGTGTTTGCGCTCTCAACCAAAGGCGCCACCAGTACCGCCGCGAAATATCTGGCGCAGACCCAGAACGCCTCGGATCTCATCGGTGGCGTCAGCAAAAGCGGTGACCGTTATGTCGACCACACCATGTTCGACATGGTGCAATCGCTGACCATCGCCGACAGCCTGAAGTTTGGTAAAGCGGTATTGAACAAGCTTGGAAAAATCAATAACCTACATAAAAATCAGGTTGAACAGGCCGGGTTTGCGGTGCTAAAAGCGCCGGATATCCCATCCATTCTGGTAGAAACGGCATTTATCAGTAACGTTGAGGAAGAGCGTAAACTCAAAACGGCGACCTTCCAGCAGGAAGTTGCAGAGTCGATTCTGGCGGGGATTAAAGCCTACTTTGCCGATGGGGCGACGCTGGCGAGAAGGGGATAACAAAAAAGCGCTGAAAAGCGCTTTTTTTATGGGCGACAGAAACAAAAAAACACCCGTCAGGGTGTTTAATGTGTTGGTTGCGGGGGCCGGATTTGAACCGACGACCTTCGGGTTATGAGCCCGACGAGCTACCAGGCTGCTCCACCCCGCGTCCGTCTTTACTCTTCATCGAGTAAACTTGCATCAGATTTTAATTGGTTGCGGGGGCCGGATTTGAACCGACGACCTTCGGGTTATGAGCCCGACGAGCTACCAGGCTGCTCCACCCCGCGTCCGTCATTACTCTTCCATCGAGTAACGTTACTGCTTCTGATTTTAATTGGTTGCGGGGGCCAGATTTGAACTGACGACCTTCGGGTTATGAGCCCGACGAGCTACCAGGCTGCTCCACCCCGCGTCCGTGGATGCGCACTATACTCTGCTCGCATTTTCATGCAACCCTTTTTTCACCTTGATCACGTTTTTAGGGTGAAAATGAACAAAAACAACGCATTCTGGATTATTTTTTGCTCAAAATTTGCGTCGGGGTATGTATACGCATTTCATTAGGTACGGGGGTTTGTTATCTTCGTCTCGCATTCAGGCAACATAAGACGAGAACAATGAAAGGACGTTGGGCAAAATATCTTCTGGCGGGAGCAGTAGTCGCGATGCTCGCCGCGTGTTCCTCAAAACCCACCGATCGTGGGCAGCAGTATAAAGACGGGAAATTTACCCAGCCTTTCTCACTGGTGAACCAGCCTGATGCGGTTGGCGCACCAATCAATGCCGGTGATTTCGCCGAGCAGGTTAATCAAATTCGCAGCGCTTCGCCGCGTTTGTACGGTAACCAGAGCAACGTCTACAACGCTATCCAGCAATGGCTACGCGCGGGCGGTGATACGCGCAGTATGCGCCAGTTTGGTATTGATGCCTGGCAAATGGAAGGGGCGGACAATTACGGTAACGTCCAGTTTACCGGTTACTACACGCCGGTGATTCAGGCGCGCCATACGCGTCAGGGCGAGTTTCAGTATCCTATCTATCGTATGCCGCCAAAACGTGGGCGCTTACCCTCTCGTGCCGAGATCTACGCTGGCGCGCTAAGCGATAATTACATTCTGGCGTACAGCAACTCCCTGATGGATAACTTCATTATGGATGTTCAGGGCAGTGGTTACATCGATTTTGGCGATGGCAGCCCACTCAACTTCTTTAGCTATTCCGGGAAAAACGGCCACGCCTATCGCAGTATCGGCAAAGTGCTTATCGACCGTGGCGAAGTGAAAAAAGAAGATATGTCGATGCAGGCCATTCGCCACTGGGGAGAAACGCACAGCGAGGCCGAAGTGCGTGAGCTGCTGGAGCAGAACCCATCGTTTGTCTTCTTTAAACCGCAATCTTTTGCTCCGGTAAAAGGGGCCAGCGCGGTACCGTTGATTGGCCGTGCATCCGTGGCTTCTGACCGTAGTATCATTCCTGCGGGCACAACGTTACTGGCGGAAGTTCCGTTACTGGACAACAACGGCAAGTTTACCGGTCAGTACGAACTGCGTCTGATGGTGGCGTTAGATGTGGGTGGGGCGATTAAAGGGCAACACTTCGATATCTACCAGGGCATTGGGGCTGACGCCGGACACCGTGCAGGGTGGTATAATCACTACGGACGCGTGTGGGTGCTGAAAACAGCGGCCAACGCGGGTAACGTTTTTAGCGGTTAATTGCCGGATGGCGCTTCGCTTATCCGGCCTACATTATTGAGTAGGCCTGATAAGGCGTAGCCGCCATCAGGCAGTGATGCAGTCATCAAGGGCGGTATTTGTCCGCTCTTTTTGTTTTCTATATTTGAGGTTCTATGTCTGTGGTTATCAGTGACGCCTGGCGCCAGCGTTTTGGCGGTACGGCGCGTCTGTATGGCGAAAATGCGTTGCAGCTGTTTGCCCAATCGCATGTTTGTGTGGTTGGAATTGGCGGAGTGGGGTCATGGGCGGCGGAAGCGCTGGCGCGTACCGGCATTGGTGCCATTACACTTATCGATATGGATGATGTGTGCGTCACCAATACTAACCGCCAGATCCATGCTCTGCGCGATAACGTCGGCCTGGCAAAAGCTGAAGTGATGGCAGAACGTATCCGCCAGATTAACCCGGAGTGCCGTGTTAGCGTGGTGGATGATTTTGTTACGCCAGAAAACGTTGCTGAGTATATGAGTGCGGGATTTTCGTATGTCATTGATGCGATTGATAGCGTGCGCCCAAAAGCGGCACTGATTGCTTATTGTCGGCGTAATAAAATTCCGCTGGTGACTACCGGCGGTGCTGGCGGGCAGATCGACCCAACGCAGATTCAGGTCGTTGATTTGGCAAAAACCATTCAGGATCCGCTGGCGGCTAAGCTACGTGAGCGGCTGAAAAGCGATTTTGGCGTAGTGAAAAACAGCAAAGGCAAACTGGGTGTGGACTGTGTGTTCTCGACCGAAGCGCTGGTTTACCCGCAGGCAGATGGCTCGGTATGTGCGATGAAAGCGACGGCGGAAGGGCCAAAACGTATGGATTGCGCGTCCGGATTTGGCGCAGCCACTATGGTGACCGCCACCTTTGGCTTTGTTGCCGTCTCACATGCGCTGAAGAAGATGATGGCGAAAGCGGCGCGCCAACTCTGATAGTGTCGGATAGCGCTGTGCTTATCCGACCTACGGTTCGTGCGGTGTTGTAGGCCGGATAAGACACATCAGCGCCGTCATTCGGCTTTCTGAGCAGCCTCAAGAATAGCTTCGTTAAGAGCATGCAGGCCCTGGCTACGCGAGGCGCTAAGCTGCGCGCGTAAACCCAGTTCGTCAAATAATGCCATGGGCGAGTGCGCCAGTAACTCGGCTGCGGTTTTACCTTCGACCGCCGTGAGTAATACCGCCAACAGCCCGCGTACTATGCGACCTTCGCTGTCGCCGAAGAAATGCAGAGTGCCATTCTCATGAAGGGTATGTCCCAACCAGACGCGGTTTTCGCAGCCCGCAATTTCTTTGGCCTGCGCTTTTAGCGTATCCGGAAGCGCCGGCAACTGCTTACCCAGCAGAATCAGCTGGCGATATTTATCTTCCCACTGAGTGAGCGGGATAAAGGTATTGCGTAACGTCTCTTCGGTTACGGTTGTGCCAAACGGGTGTCCGGCGAACAGAGGGCTTGTCATTAATCCACCAATATATCCAGCGCGCGGTCAATGGCTGAGACCAACGCATCCACATCACTTTGCGTATTATAAGGTGCAAATGAGGCGCGTAGCGTCCCGGATACGCCCAGTTCTGCCAGCAGCGGTTGCGCACAATGTTGCCCTGCGCGTAGCGCAATGCCATATTCGGCCAGCAGAGTGACCATGTCACTGTGATGAACACCAGCGAAATCAAAGGCTAGCAGACTGGAATCCTGGCAGCGGAAGGAACGAAAGCCGGGGCGTTTTGCCAGCGCATCTTCTGCCAGCGTCGCCAGACCCCGGCTCCAGTTTTCGGCCTGCGCAACGTCGACGTCCGCCAGCCATTCGAGCGCCGCGCTCAGCCCGATAACGCCAGCAACGTTAGGCGTACCGGCCTCCAGCTTCCATGGCGCTGCCTGTGTGGTGAAACCATCAAAACTGACTTCACTAATCATCTTGCCGCCGCCGAGCCAGGGAGACATCGCTTCCAGCAGTTCAGGTTTACCGTACAGCACGCCAATGCCGGTCGGGCCATACAGTTTGTGGCCCGAGAATGCATAGAAATCAATATCTAACTGCTGTACGTCAGCAGGGAAATGGACAATACCCTGGGCGCCATCAACCATCACCACCATGTCAGCCGCATGGGCGAGCGTGATGGCGCGGGCCAGATCCGGGCAACCGCCGGTGACGTTCGACATCTGCCCGAGCGCCAGAATGCGGCTGCGGGGAGTAATGAGTTGCGCGAGGTTTTCAACATCTGGCAATAAATGGGCATTGAGCGGCAGCCGGACTACCTTAGCTCCCGTTTGCTCCGCCACCATCAGCCAGGGTACGAGGTTGGCGTGATGTTCCGCCACGCTAACGATAATCTCATCGCCCGGTTGTAAGCGCGGTCGCGCATAGCTCTGGGCAACCATATTGATCGCCTCGGTCGTGCCGCGGGTCCAGACGATTGTTTTGTCATTCGGCGCATTAATCAGACTTGCGACTTTTCCCCGCGCGGCTTCATAGCGTGCGGTCAGGCGTTGTGCTTCGGCAAACTGGCTGCGATGGACGTTCCCGGCGCTCAGGCTATAAAACTGGTGGGTAGCTTCAATCACCGCCTGCGGCTTCAGCGCCGTAGCAGCGCTGTCGAGATAGACGCCAGCATCGTTGAGTGCGGGAAATTGGGCGCGAAACTGCGCGGGGTTAAAAGCGTTCATGGTATTCCTCAGTTCAGTAAACCGATCGTGGCGCAAAAATGGCGCTGATACAAGAGTTGTGCTAACCATCGGAATACTCTGGATATCCTGGCAAAGTCCGCGCAGTGTCTTATGCTAATTAGCGTTAGGCGAGCAATTTTGCCTGTTACGGAGTGTATTTTTAATAGCATAAATCGCTTTAAGGAGAAGAAGATGAAAAAGACTGCCGCAATTATCTCTGCTTGTATGCTGACTTTTGCCCTGAGCGCCTGTTCCGGTTCGAATTACGTGATGCACACCAACGATGGTCGATCAATCGTGTCTGATGGTAAGCCACAGACTGATAATGAAACGGGGATGATTTCGTATAAAGACGCTAACGGCAACAAACAGCAGATTAACCGTACCGATGTGAAAGAGATGGTAGAACTGGATAACTAACCAGTCGTCCATCGACAAAGAGTCGGACAAAAAAAAGCACCGCAAGTTGGCGGTGCTACATTAATCACTATGGACAGACAGGGTAAATGTACAGGAAGTGAAAAAGGGTAGCCTTGCTACCATGGTCTGAATCGCAGACCAATTGCAAACACAACAACACAACATCACAACCGTAAGCCAAAAGCCCACCAGAACACGCATTCCGATAAAACTTTTCGTTCCGGCTTCAGGAAGTGCCGCCACTATAGGTATTTGCTGGTAGAACCTCAACGGACAATTTATAATGGCTCAGATAAAAAAACTAATAGGTTACAGCCTGTTAGATAATTGTTAAATTCATTTAACATCAAAGCCTAAAAGTCATGTCAAAACGATTACCACCCTTAAATGCGTTGCGTGTTTTTGATGCTGCAGCGCGTCATTTGAGCTTTACTCGCGCAGCAGAAGAGCTTTTTGTGACGCAGGCCGCAGTAAGTCATCAAATCAAGTCTCTTGAGGATTTCCTGGGGCTAAAGCTGTTTCGTCGACGCAATCGATCTTTGCTGTTAACGGAAGAAGGCCAAAGTTACTTCCTCGACATCAAAGAGATTTTTTCGCAATTAACCGACGCGACGCGTAAGCTTCAGGCTCGCAGCGCAAAAGGTGCGCTCACCGTTAGTTTATTGCCCAGTTTTGCGATCCAGTGGCTGGTGCCCAGACTCTCTAGCTTTAACTCAGCTTATCCGGGAATCGATGTCAGGATCCAGGCGGTGGACCGTCAGGAAGACAAACTGGCTGACGATGTTGATGTGGCGATTTTCTACGGACGCGGCAACTGGCCGGGTCTGCGCGTTGAAAAATTGTACGCTGAATATTTATTGCCGGTCTGCTCGCCGCTATTATTGACCGGTGATAAACCGCTGAAGGCGCCTGATGACCTGGCTAAGCACACATTATTGCACGATGCGTCGCGTCGTGACTGGCAAGCCTATACGCGTCAGCTTGGCCTGAATCATATCAACGTACAGCAGGGACCTATCTTCAGCCATAGCGCCATGGTGCTACAGGCTGCTATCCATGGACAGGGGGTTGCGCTGGCGAATAACGTCATGGCGCAATCCGAAATTGAAGCCGGACGTCTGGTTTGTCCGTTTAACGATGTTCTGGTCAGCAAAAACGCATTTTATCTGGTTTGTCATGACAGTCAGGCAGAACTGGGTAAAATAGCCGCCTTCCGTCAGTGGATTCTGGCGAAAGCGGCCACGGAACAAGAAAAATTCCGCTTTCGTTATGAACAATAATTTACGTAGGGTATTCACATGACCAGCCGTTTTATGCTGATTTTTGCCGCCATAAGTGGCTTTATCTTTGTGGCGTTGGGCGCCTTTGGGGCACATGTTCTGAGTAAAACCCTCGGTGTCGTTGAGATGGGGTGGATCCAGACTGGCCTTGAGTATCAGGCGTTTCATACGTTGGCTATCTTTGGTCTGGCCGTCGCCATGCAGCGACGTATTAGCATTTGGTTTTACTGGAGTAGCGTGTTTCTGGCATTGGGAACGGTGCTGTTTAGCGGCAGCCTCTATTGCCTCGCGCTCTCTCATTTACGCCTGTGGGCGTTTGTTACCCCCGTTGGTGGTTTCAGCTTCCTTGTGGGCTGGGCGCTGATGTTAGTGGGCGCTATTAGATTGAAACGTAAGGGCGTTAGCCATGAATAAGGTAGTATTGTTGTGTCGCCCGGGTTTTGAAAAAGAGTGCGCCGCAGAAATTACGGATAAAGCAGGACGCCGGGAAATCTTCGGTTTTGCCCGCGTGAAAGACAATGCGGGTTACGTCATCTTCGAATGCTATCAGCAGGACGATGCCGAAAAGCTAGTGAAAGAGTTGCCGTTTAGCTCGCTGATTTTTGCTCGCCAGATGTTTGTGGTAGGCGAGCTACTGCAATATTTACCGCCGGAAGACCGTATTACGCCAATTGTCGGCATGTTGCAGGGCGTGGTGGAAAAAGGCGGCGATCTGCGTGTCGAAGTTGCTGACACCAATGAAAGCAAAGAGCTGGTCAAATTTTGCCGTAAATTTACCGTACCGCTGCGCGCGGCGCTGCGTGAAGCTGGCGTGCTGGCAAAGTATGAAACGCCAAAACGTCCAGTGGTTCACGTTTTCTTTATCGCTCCTGGCTGTTGCTATACAGGCTATTCCTGGCCTGACAATAACTCCCCGTTCTACATGGGTATTCCACGTCTGAAGTTCCCGGCCGATGCGCCAAGCCGTTCAACGCTGAAGCTGGAAGAAGCGCTGCACGTGTTTATCCCAGCTGATGAATGGGATGAGCGTCTGGCTAACGGAATGTATGCGGTGGATTTAGGCGCATGCCCCGGCGGTTGGACCTATCAACTGGTTAAACGCAACATGTGGGTTTATTCCGTGGATAATGGTCCGATGGCGCAAAGCCTGATGGATACCGGACAGGTTACATGGCTGCGCGAAGACGGATTTAAGTATCGCCCGAATCGTAACAACATTTCGTGGATGGTTTGCGACATGGTGGAGAAGCCCGCGAAGGTTGCCGCCCTGATGGCGCAGTGGCTGGTCAACGGCTGGTGTCGTGAGACTATCTTCAACCTCAAGCTGCCGATGAAAAAACGCTACGAAGAAGTGTCGCAAAATCTGGCTTACATTCAGGCGCAGCTTGACGAGCATGGCGTAAATGCCCAGATTCAGGCGCGTCAGCTGTATCATGACCGTGAAGAAGTGACCGTGCATGTACGTCGCCTGTGGGCTGCCGTCGGCGGTCGTCGCGACGAGCGATAAGATAAAATTGAAGGCCGGATCAAGGCATAACCGCCTTATTCGGCCTGAATTGTTTCAATCAGCGGCGTATCCGAAACAATATGCGTCACATCATCCAGATGCCCAATCCGTGCCTCCCCCGAACGATTAAATTTGCTTTTATCAATCAGCAATAATGATTGCGCTGCACGCTTAAGCAAGATGGACTTGAAGTCGGCGTTGGTCGCATTTGAGTCCCAGAGCGCGCCGTCGCGGTCGATCCCTTCGCAGGAAAAAATAAACAGGTCGATGTCGAGTGGTTTGAGCTGCGAGATAAGCGAGGGGTTAACATAGCATCCGTATTTACGCTCGAGGCGACCGCCGGAGCTGATAAGCTGAATGTGTTCACGTTTAGCCAATTCCTGGCAGATGGGCTGGCTGTTGGTAAAAACGTGAATGTTGATGTCCGGTAACTGTCGCGCCAGATACCAGCAGGTTGAGCTGGCGTCTAAGGCTATCACCATACCTTCTTCGATCCATGCCAGCGCTTCGCGGGCAATATGTGCTTTGTGGGCATAGTGGCTTTTGCGTCGCATATGAAACGGGTCGCCGCTGTCCTGATCTTCCCGGTGAATCACTTTGGCCCGCCCGTGATTACGCAACACTTTTCCCTGGGCTTGTAACTCACTGAGATCGCGGCGGATGGTCTCTCTGCTGACGTTAAGCTGCAAAGAAAGGGCTTCGGTTGTCAGACTTTTGTGGTGAGTAAGTAGATCTACAATTGCCTGCTGGCGCGCCGCTTTCATGTTCTGATCCTTATCTTTTGATGAATGCCCGTAGCTGACGGGCATTCAGACCAGAGATTACGGCGTTACCCCTTTTTTTAATAGAATATTCCCGTACTTTGCCCGCTCTCCTGTGATAACGATCGCAAACGCCTGTTGCGCGCGGTCATAGAAGGCATAGCGGTCAATACGTGTGATATCCGGGCAGGGGGTTTGTAGTGAAAGCGCCTGACGATAACGTGACTCGACACCAGGATCGAGGGTGTCGCCTTCAACAGCGGCCATCATCACCAGTGGTGGGGCGTAGCTGTCCAGTTCAAACAGTGGAATAATCGCCTGCAGCAGATCGCTGACCAGTAGACCATCTGCGCGAATGACCTGCGGTCCCATGCTGTGGGCCGGGAAGTGGGCATCGGAAAAGATAATCTCATCACCGTGTCCCATTTCAGCCAGCACCTTCAGTAGATCTGGGGAAATTAAGGGAGATATCGTTTTGAGCATGTTACACGACTCCTGTCAGTTCGGATTCGGTTTGCGGATAGAAGTAACGGTACTGGTAGCACACCTGCGCGCGTGCCTGTTCGGGAGAGGTAAATTCCCCGATGCCTGACCAGGCAAACATCGCGGCCCCGGCCACGGTGGTTTCGGCATCATCCAGCACTTTGACAGGGATCCCGAGTACATTCGCTTTGATCTGATTCCACAATGCGTTGCGGCTTCCTCCACCAACCAATAGCAGTTCCGTGGCCTGAAAATGACCGATTGTTTCCAGCGTGTGCAGATTTCGCTGCAACTGTTCTGTGAGCGCTTCCAGCGCGGCGCGATAAAAGTGCCCGCGGGTGGTATTGAGCGTAACCCCTCGCCAGCCCGCATTCTGACAGGCCAACAAGTCGCAGTGCATCTTCACCCCTTCGGCACCTGCGGGAATAGCCAGGGCTTCATCAATCAGCATCTGCCAGGGGGTGTCGGCAGTCCACAGTAGCTTACGTACCCACTCGAGAACACCGGAAGCCAGCCACTGCATGCCGGGGTTTTTCAGTCCTGCCTGGCTATCCAGTTCACAGGTGGAACCCGCATAATGGCTGAGCTGGGAGGTATCTACCTGTGAACTGCGCACCATCAGAATCTCCCATGTGCCGGAAGAGAGCACCGGTTCATCGGGCTGCGCCCCTGCGCCAAATAGCGCAAACTGCGTGTCGTGTCCGGCAGAAATGACCGGAATACCCGCCGCAAGCCCGAGCTGGCTGGCGGCCTCTGGCTGCAGAATCCCAATCTGTTCGCCAGCTTCTACCAGGCGTGGGAACAGACGACGCGGTATGCCTGTTGCTTGCAAAATGTCATGACTAAAATCGCGCTGGCGGATATCCAGCATCTGGCTGGTGCCCGCCATGGTGATATCGGTGGTGAACTCGCCGGTTAATCGGTGGTTGATAAGCGATGAGATAAATAGCCAGGCATGCGCCTGTTCCAGTAATTGCGGATGGTTTTCTTTGAGCCACACCAGTTTATACAGCGTATTAAAGCTAAACGCGCCGACGCCGGAGATTTCCTGCAACTGCTGCGGTGACATATAGCGGTGGATAGTTTCCATTACCGCTGCGGTGCGTGGGCATTTCCAACTGATTACCGGATACAGTTGCTTGCCGGTTTTATCAACCAACGCGCCGTCTACACCGAAGGTGGTGACGGCGATCCCGCGGATATGGCAGGCGGCCAGCTGCGTTTTGAGTCGCTGACAGCAGTCGGCGAAGCGTTGCAGAATGGCCTCCAGCGACCATTGATGCCAGCTACTATTTTCTGTTGCGGTGTCGCTGGCATTCGGGGTCGCTGCGCGGGCGACAATCTTTCCCTGTCGGTCAACGGCGATTGCCCGCACGTTGGTCGCGCCGCAGTCAAGGACCAGGATAACCTCTTGTTTCATAATCGCTCCCGAGACGTTGCCGGATGGCGGCGTAAACGCCTTATCCGGCCTACACGTTGTGCTCCTGTAGGCCCGGTAAGCTTGCGCCACCGGGCGGAGTCGCATTAACGCTTATACAGCGGGCCGTAGTTCTGGCAGGCGCGATAATCCTGGCCTTCCGTATCCATTCCGTGGGCTGCCCAGGCTGAAGGACGGTAAATTTTCTCGTCTTCCACGTTGTGCATGCAAACCGGGATACGCAGCATGGCGGCCAGAGTGATAAAGTCCGCGCCCACGTGACCAATCGTCAGCACACCGTGGTTTGCGCCCCAGTTTGCCATTACTGAATAGACATCGCTGAACGGGCCTTTACCGGTTAAGCGCGGGGCAAACCAGGTGGTCGGCCAGGTAGAGTTGGTACGCGCATCGAGCTGGTCATGCATATCTTTCGGTAATTCCACGCTCCAGCCTTCCGCGATTTGCAGCACCGGCCCCAGGCCTTTGATAATGTTGATGCGAGTCATGGTGAACGGCACGCCACCCTCGGTCAGGAAGCGAGAGGAGTAGCCGCCGCCGCGGAAGTATTCGTGAATAGCCGGACACCATTCGGTTGCCGCCAGGCAATCATTGACCTCTTTCTGCGCGATCTCCCAGTGCGGCTTCATAGTCGGTTTCCCTGCGCCGTCGCGCTGTTTGCAGGAGCCGTCCAGTGCTGCCGAGCCGGAGTTAATCAGGTGAATAATGCCGTGCTCAGCAAGGCCGGTCAGTGGTTTCCCCGTGACGCGTTCAACCGCCTCTGGCGACCAGTAGGTGCGCACATCGGCAAAGACCTGCGCCGTGCCGGTGAGTTGATGACCAAACAGCATCGCCACGCCGTTCAGGCTGTCGTTTTCGGTGGCGACAACAAACGGTTCGCGTATGCCATTCCAGTCAAAGGAGCTGTTGAGCAGGGCTTCGGCGGTATCACCATTCGGATATTGATCGGTCCAGTGACGCTGGCCCTGGAAGCCTGCGGCAATCGCGTTGTACCCCAGCGACTCTTCAACCCGACCTTTGTCGGCCAGCTTCTGGTTACCCTGCATCATGTCGCGAATGCACATGGCCATCAGCAGACTTTCTTTCAGCACAGCCCGGCTTTGCTCTGCGTTACGCTTATATTGCTGCGCATTCTGATCCTCGCCGTAGCGGAAGTTTTTGTCCGCCCAGGCCAGCGCCATTTCCAGCTCAGCTTCGTCATAGATTTTTTGGTCGATGCGACGACGCAGTTCAGTCATATCAACGGGTTGAACCTTCATTCCCAGCCAGGATTCAAAGAAGTTATGATCGACAATTGAGCCGGCAATGCCCATTGAAACGCCGCCTACGGACAGATAGCTTTTGCCCTTCATACTGGCAACTGCTAAGCCCGCGCGGGCAAAACGCAGCAATTTTTCTTCCACATCGGCAGGGATCGTGGTGTCGCCGGCATCCTGTACGTCATGGCCATAAATAGAGAAGGCGGGAAGTCCTTTTTGATTATGCGCAGCCAGTGCAGCGGCCAGATAAACGGCCCCCGGACGCTCGGTACCGTTGAAGCCCCAGATAGCTTTCGGGCGCATCGGATCCATATCGATTGTTTCGCTACCGTAGCACCAGCATGGGGTAACAGTGATTGTCACGCCCACATTCAGGCTGCTGAATTTTTCTTCGCAGGCGGCAGATTCAGCCATCCCGGCAATGCAGGTATCGGCGATCACACATTCAATTTGCGCGCCGCAGGCGTGACGAAGTTTCTCAGCGATCAGCGCAGCGGTGGCTTTAGCCATATTCATGGTTTGCTCTTCGAGCGATTCGCGAACACCCATACGGCGCCCATCAATCACCGGACGAATGCCAATTTTCGGCAAGCTATTTTTTTTCATTCGAGGTTCCTCATCTCACTTTATGCCGTGCTGCAAAAGCGGATTTTGAACACCACCGTCGCAGTTGGCTGAATAACCCATTTTTGCTAACTCGAGTTAGCTTAGGTATCAGAGAGTTTTTTGCACAACTTTTTTGTTGTGGAACTGTGAGAGGCTTCACGAGAAGTGGTTAAAATTCGATCTGCGTCAAATAAACCAGGTCGCATTTTTTTAGATAAATTCTTTAAAATTAATTGGTTGCAATAAATTGTCTGTTCAGCGTCACAGTTTTAAACCAAATGATTTGGCTAATTTGAGTAGCTAAAATAGCTTTAAAAGGCAATTCGCTAACTCGAGTTAGCATGATTGATAAAACGCATATGAACGTGAAGGTAGTATTCGCATTAACGGTGACGATGGCTTCCTGGCAACGTTTTTTCGCCTGATTCACTGATTGCAGTTTCTGTATATTGAGGAAAGCAGCAATGTCTGAAACATTTTTACAGATGAGTCATATTACGAAACGTTTTCCCGGCGTATTAGCGTTGAGTAATGTGGATTTTGCTTTACGCAAAGGTGAGGTTCATGCGCTGCTGGGTGAGAATGGCGCAGGAAAGTCTACGTTGATGAAGATTTTATCCGGTGTTTATCAGCCTGATGAAGGAGATATTATTTTCGAAGGGCAACCTGTTACTTTTGCGAACCCACTGAGCGCACAAAGCGCAGGTATCACTATTATTCACCAGGAATTCAATCTATTCCCTGAACTCACAGTAGAAGAAAATATATTTATTGGCAGGGAGTTTTGCAAAAATAATCGCTGGCGTCTGGATGAAAAACAGCAGCGACAGGCCGCTATCGATATTTTGCAAAAATTAAACCTGAATATTTCACCAGAAACGCTGGTGGCCGATCTGACCGTCGCGCAACAACAAATGGTTGAGATTGCTAAAGCGATATCGGTGAATGCCAAGATCCTTATTATGGATGAACCGACGGCGGCACTGACGGAAACGGAAATCGACAGCTTATTTCAGGTGACCCGTTTGTTGAAGGAACAGGGAACAGGCATTGTTTATATCTCGCACAGGCTGGAGGAACTGGCGCTGATAGCCGACCGCGCGACGGTGATGAGGGATGGTCAGTTTATTGCCACCGTAGATTATGATGCGGTTAAAATTAGCGATCTGATTGCCATGATGGTTGGGCGTGACCTCGGCAATATCTATCCTCGTCGTGGACCTTTGGCTCAACGTAAGCCGGTGTTGGAAGTCAGCGGTCTGACGCGCAATGGCGTACTGAACAACATTGATTTCACCCTGTATCAGGGCGAAATTTTGGGCTTTGCCGGCTTGATGGGCGCAGGGCGTACTGAGCTGGCGCGGGCGATTTTTGGTGCGGATCCCATTGATGGCGGAACTCTCAAGCTAAACGGCAAAGTTACGGTAATTAAAGATATTCCTGATGCTATCAAACAGGGCATCAGCTATTTAACCGAGGACAGAAAAAAAGAGGGGCTGGCATTAGGGCTGTCCGTTGAGCGCAATATCATGTTGGGCAATTATCCTGAGTATTCCGACCGTTATGGCAATGTGGACAGCAAACGTTGTCAGAAAACCAGCGAGGAACAGGTTAAGGCCCTACGTATTAAAACACCACATTTAGAGCAGGCAGCACTGAATTTAAGTGGCGGTAATCAGCAGAAAATTATTATTGCCAGATGGGTATGTAAAGATACCGATATTCTCATCTTTGACGAACCAACTCGCGGTATTGATGTGGGTGCCAAACTTGAAATTTATGAATTAATGAATCGACTGGTGGCAAAAGGGAAGTCAATTATCATGATTTCCTCTGAATTACCGGAAGTGCTGGGTATGTGCGATCGCATTTTAGTGATGCGTAATGGACGTATTACCGGGGAGTTAGCTTCTGATGACGCCACACAAGAAAAAATCATGCAATATGCGACGTTAGAGGACTAATTTATGACTATCTCTGTAACCTCTTCAGACAGCAATAATAAGAAAATAAAAATTAATAAAGAACTTTTAATGCGCCTTGCGCCGCTTTTGAGTCTGATTATTTTAGTAATATTTTTTAGCTTCGGTTCGCCATTTTTCTTTAACACTGAAAACATTATGACAATTGCCCTGCAAACGTCGGTGATTGGCATCATGGCGATTGGCGTTACCTTCGTCATTATCACTTCAGGAATCGACCTTTCTCTTGGCTCGGTCGTGGCCTTTTCTGGTGTTGCGGTCGGTATCAGCGCCACGCTGGGACTGCCTCTGCCCGTATGTATTCTGGCGGGGGTGCTGGCCGGGGGATTATGTGGCTATATCAACGGCTTGCTGGTCACCAAAATGACTATCCCGCCTTTTATTGCCACGCTGGGCCTGATGATGTCCGTCAGAGGCATCAATATGGTGATGACGGATGGTCGTGCGATTTATTTCGCCGATTACCCCACCTTCAAAATGTTGGCCCAGGGACGTTTGTTCGATGTGCTGCCTTATCCCGTTTTTTACCTGGTAGTGGTGGCGTTAATCGCCGCCTACATCCTGAAGAAAACGGTGATTGGTCGCTATGTTTACGCCGTGGGTAGCAATGAGGTGGCCGCACATCTTTCCGGTATTAAAGTTCAGCGCGTCAAAATTTTCGTCTACGCCTTTTGTGGCCTGCTGACCGGGATTGCCGGGGTTATTTTGGCCTCTCGTTTGAACTCTGGTCAGCCAACGGTCGGCGTGGGTTATGAGCTGGAAGCCATTGCCGCGGTTGTTATTGGCGGTACGAGCCTGATGGGCGGAATTGGCACCATCGGCGGCACGATCATCGGCGCATTCATTATGAGCGTGTTGAAGAATGGTCTGAACCTGATGGGCGTTTCCCAGTTCTGGCAAATGGTAGCCATGGGCGTGGTGGTCATTGCCGCGGTTTATCTCGACACATTACGCAAAAAAATTCGTTGATTTACGCTCCCGGAAGTCACGGGGCATCATAACCCTGACGTTTAGGGTGACTCACTCAGAACGGAGTAAAACAATGAGAACCAGGAATTTTGTCTATGCGTTATCCCTGCTGGCCTGTATGACATCCAGCGTATTGGCTAAAGATATGAACCTTCCGGTGGTCAGTAAAGGTTTCCAGCATGAATTCTGGCAAACCGTAAAAATGGGGACGGAAGCGGCAGCAAAAGAGTTGGGTGATAAAACCAGCTATGTTGGCCCGGCGGATGAAACTCAGATTGCCGAGCAGATTCAGTTAGTTGAAAACGCGATGGCGCAAAAACCGAATGGGCTATTACTGGCCGCGTTAGATGCCAATGCGCTGGCGCCATTAGTTGAGACCGCAAATTCACGCGGCATTAAAGTTGTGACGTTTGACTCCGGCGTGAATTCCGATATTCCGGTGAGCTTTGTCGCTACGAATAACCGAAAAGCCGGTGCTGAAGCCGCAGACGCGCTGGCAGCGGAAGTGGGCAGCAAAGGGAAAGTGGGCATTATTGCGCACGTAGCAGGGACTTCTTCAGCGATTGAACGTTCGGAAGGGTTTATTGCCCGTATGAAGGAGAAATATCCGGATATTCAGGTGCTACCGGTCCAGTACAGCGATGGCGATCCGCAAAAAGCGATGGATAAAACCATCGATATGATCCAGGCCAACCCGGATATCGCAGGAATTTATGGTACGAATGAAGGCTCAACGCTTGGCGTAGCAAACGCTATTGATAGCCAAAATCTGAAAGGCAAAGTGAAGGTGATTGGTTTTGATAGCACCGAGGCAATCATTGCTTTCCTGAAGTCCGGAGTGATTCAGGGATTTGTGGTGCAGGACGCTTATCAGATTGGCTACCAGGGTATTAAGACGCTGAATGCAGCGGTATCGGGTCAGTCTGTACCGAAAGAAATTGATATTCCGGTGAAATTTGTCAGCGCGAAGAATATTGATACGCCAGAAATTGACAAGCTGTTACACCCATTCGGTAAAAAATAAGACCGTTGGGGCGAGGTGCTCGCCCCATCATTAGCCAGCGTCAGGGAGTTACTATGGGCAGTGGATATTTCCTCGGTGTGGATGTCGGTTCCGCCAGCGTCAGGGCGGGTGTCTTTGATGCCAGTGGCAAACGGCTGGCTTTTGCGACTCGTTCCATCTCGCAGTTTCGACCCGGTCCTGAGCGGGTTGAGCAGTCATCTGCAGAAATCTGGCAGCAGGTTTGCCATGCAGTGAAGGAGGCGGTGTCGTCATCCGGGGTTTGCATTGAGGATATTCGCTCATTGGGTTTTGATGCCACCTGTTCATTGGTAGCACTGGACGAACAGGGGCGGGGACTGGCGGTTTCCCCCGGCGAACCGTCAGACCATAACATCATCATGTGGATGGATCATCGTGCGGCGCAGGAGACGCAGCGTATTAACGCCACGCAGGATCCCTCTCTGCGCTATGTTGGCGGTGAGGTCAGCGTCGAAATGGAGCTTCCCAAAGTGCTATGGCTGAAAAACCATTTTCCAGCCACCTGGCAGAGTGCGCATCGATTCTACGATTTGGCGGACTTTCTGGTCTCTAAAGCTACCGCCACTGATGTTGCGGGGTTGTGCACGCTAACCTGTAAATGGAACTATCTGGCACATGAACAACGCTTCAGCCACTCCCTGCTCGATGCCGTTGAATTAACGGATTTATTGGGCAAAATCCCGTCGCGTATTCTGCCGCCAGGCGCTGGCGTTGGAACGCTTAGCAGCGATGCGGCCCAGGCGCTGGGGCTGACGACTGCAGTGGTCGTCGCCAGTGGAATGATTGATGCCCATGCAGGCGGAGTGGCGCTAGCTGGTGCCGAGCCTGAGGGGACGTTGGCGCTGATCAGCGGAACGTCAAATTGCCATATGCTGTGCAGCCGGCACGAAATTCATACGCCAGGCGTATGGGGACCATACTGGTCAGCCATGCTGCCAGGCTACTGGCTGACGGAAGGGGGACAAAGCGCCGCCGGGGCGTTAGTCGACTGGACGCTTCAGGAGTCAGGTGCCAGCGCTGAGCTGTTTAACAAAGCTGAAGCGCGGGGGTGCCATCCCATCGTTTTAGTTAATGAGTGGGTTGCAGCACTTGAGGAGCAGGAGTCAGAGCCTGGTCGTTATTTGCATGTGCTGGCCGATCACCACGGTAATCGTTCGCCGCGCGCGCGACCCGATGCCCGGGGGAGTGTGTGTGGTTTAACGCTGGAACGAGGCGAGATGCAGGTTGCTCGTCTGTACCTGGCGACAATACAGGCGATCGCCTGCGGTACGCGACATATTATGGAGGTGATGCGCGAAAACGGTCACACCATTTCCCGTCTGACGCTGTGCGGCGGCGCAACGCATAACCCACTGTGGTTGCGAGAATATGCCGATGCCACCGGATGCGATATTCATCTTATGCAGGAAGAGGATGCGGTAACGTTAGGTGCGGCCATTACCGGCGCGGTGGCATGCGGCGCGTGGACCACGATTCCGTCCGCATGTCAGGCGATGGTTCGATCGGGCGAGGTGATCAAGGCTAACCCGGCACGGCGGAACTTCTATGATCGTAAATACCAGGCTTATCTGATGCTGTGGGATCAGCAGCAGGCGATTAACCAACTTATGCAGTAAGACAAAAGTTTAAAATACTTTTATGATTGGGGATTGACGTTTTTGGATGTGAACTGGGGCATATAAATGGCTAAAACAGTAGAACAGATAGCCAGCGATCTGAATTTATCGGTTACGACCGTACGACTGGTGCTGAACGGGAAAGCAGAGCAATATCGAATCAGTGTCAAAACCCAAACGCGTATTAATGAATATGTCGAGCGCTATGGTTACGTCATTAACCATTCAGCACGCAGCCTGAAATTGAATAAAACGGATACGTTAGGATTGATAGTCCCTAATATTTCCAACGTGTTTTTTGCCACACTTGCAGAAAAACTTGAGCAACGCTGTCGCCGTTCTGGTTATCAGCTAACGATTAGCTGTACCTATGACGATGTTGATTACGAAAATAAACTGACCAAAGCGTTAATCGCGCGCAATGTCGATGGCCTGTTTATTGTTCCTTCAACGTTAGAGAATCAGCAACACCATTTACGTCAGGTCAGGAAACCAATGGTGTTGCTTGACCGTGATTTTAAGTATACCGATAACGCACTGGTTGAAAGTCATAACATTTTGGGCGGCGAAAAATTGACGCAAAGTTTGTTTGACGCTGGAAAGTCGCCGATCTGGTTTTTAGTAGGGGATACCGGATTACCCAGCATTGGTGACCGTTTGCAAGGTTATCTTAATGCATTGAACAATAATGGTATTTTTCACAGAGATTGGGTGCGCGAAGGTCCGGATAACACACCTGAAGGTGGTTATCGACTCATGGATGAGTTGATCGGTGAACAGGACTGTCCGCAGGCATTTATCGCCTCATCATTACCCGTACTGGAAGGGGCCATTAACGCTATTCGTAATCGTTTAGGCACTATTCCACCAGAAATTAATATTGGGACATTCGATGAACACCCAATGCTGGGATTCCTCGCCAATAATGTCTGGTCAATGCAACAGGATGAAAATGTCTGGGCGGAAAAAGCATTCGATATGATGATGAGTGCTATTGATGACCGGCCAATTAAAGAAACTGTAAAAGTTGAAATGAAACTAATTAAGCGCGTAAGACAACCATAATACGTCGCTAAAAATAAATCGGCCAACTGAATCTGAATAAATACATTCAGTGGCTGCCTGTACCTGAAACCTGACCCGTCTTATTCTGCGGCTGCATTTTTCGCAATAAAGACGAGGGGAAACTGTACCCGGAGAATCATTATGGAAAGAATGCGTTTGTCGCGAGAAATCATTGAAACCTGTCTGGAAATGACCAGCCTTGGATTGAATCAGGGGACGGCGGGAAATGTGAGTGCGCGTTATGAAAACGGGATGCTGATCACGCCCAGCGGTATTCCTTACGAAAGACTTACTGAAAACATGATCGTGTATGTAGATAACGACGGGAAATATGATAAAGGACAATTACCCTCCAGTGAATGGCGTTTTCACCTGGCGGCATACCAGACGCGTCCGGATGCCAATGCGGTTGTCCATAACCATGCCGTACACTGCACCGCCGTTTCAATTCTCAATCGCCCTATCCCGGCAATTCATTACATGATTGCAGCGGCGGGGGGAAACTCTATTCCGTGTGCGCCTTATGCGACGTTTGGTACACGAGAGCTGTCAGAGCATGTGAGCGTCGCCCTGAAAAACCGTAAGGCAACGCTTTTACAGCACCATGGGTTGATTGCTTGTGAAGCGAATTTGGAAAAAGCACTGTGGTTGGCGCATGAAGTGGAAGTTCTGGCCCGCCTGTATCTGAGCACGCTGGCGATTGTTGACCCAGTGCCGGTGCTGGATGACGAAGAGATCGCCATTGTGCTGGAGAAATTCAAATCTTACGGATTACGCATTGAAGAGTAATTTCGCATAGCGAAAAGGAGATATACGATGGCGAACAGAATGATTCTGAACGAAACGGCATGGTTTGGCCGGGGAGCTGTTGGCGCGTTAACCGATGAAGTCATCCGTCGTGGTTATCGCAAAGCGTTGATTGTGACCGATACAAATCTGGTACAGTGCGGCGTTGTTGAAAAGGTGACTTCCCGAATGGATGCTGCAGGTCTGGCATGGGAAATCTATTCAGGCGTTATCCCTAACCCAACCATTGCGGTGGTGCAGGAAGGATTGGGTGTGTTTCAGCAAAGTGGCGCAGACTATCTGATAGCCATCGGCGGAGGCTCCCCGCAGGATACCTGTAAAGCGATTGGCATTATCCATAATAACCCTGAGTTTGCAGATGTCCGCAGCCTTGAAGGGTTATCGCCAACGCGCAGCCCGAGCGTGCCGGTTATGGCAGTCCCAACCACCGCGGGGACGGCAGCGGAAGTGACCATTAACTACGTGATCACTGACGAAGAGAACCGGCGTAAGTTTGTTTGTGTCGATCCACATGACATCCCGCAGGTGGCGTTCATCGATGCTGACATGATGGACGGCATGCCCGCTGCATTAAAAGCCGCCACAGGAGTGGATGCACTGACTCATGCCATTGAAGGGTACATCACGCGGGCGGCGTGGGCGCTTACCGATGCGCTGCACATCAAAGCCATCGAAATTATTGCCGGGGCATTACGCGGTTCGGTCGCGGGCGATAGCCAGGCGGGTGAAGCGATGGCGCTGGGCCAGTACGTTGCCGGAATGGGGTTTTCCAACGTTGGCCTGGGATTAGTGCATGGCATGGCACATCCGTTAGGCGCGTTTTACAACACGCCGCACGGCGTCGCGAATGCCATTTTGCTGCCGCACGTGATGCACTATAACGCCGAATTTACCGGGGAAAAATTCCGCGATATCGCCCGGGCGATGGGGGTTAAGGTTGAAGGCCTGACGCTGGCAGAAGCACGTAAAGCGGCGGTGGATGCTGTCTTCGCCCTTAACCGTGATGTAGGGATCCCACTGCATTTACGCGATGTTGGCGTACGCAAAGAGGATATTCCTGCACTGGCGCAGGCGGCATTTGACGATGTTTGTACCGGGGGAAATCCGCGTGAAGCGAGCCTTGGGGATATCGTCGAGCTATACCATACCGCCTGGTAATCACCTGGCGTTTATCCGGCCTGCTGGGTTGTACGATAAGTAGGCCGGATAAGGTGTTGACACCGCATCCGACAATAAGGCTACCGCGCCAGGCGTAATTGCTGTAGGTTTCCGTCGATATGTAAGTCCGTTTGCAGCCGCGCGATATCGCGGCACAAAAACGCCATCTCCCGATGTTCTTCGAGTTTCTTGCGCCATTTCTCCGGTACGTCATTCAGATGTTCATACAACGCTTCCAGCATTGGAAACTGCGTCAGCAATTGTGTGGCGCTTTTGGGTCCAATACCGGCAACCCCTGGAACTTTAGAACTGCTGATCCCCGCCAGTCCCCAGTAATCAGGCAACTGTTGCGGTAGTACGCCGAACTCTTTCTCGATAAAGGGCGCATCCAGCCAGCGTTTCTGGAAATAGTCCCGAATACGCAGCGTTGGGGAGAGTAGCTGACAATAGCCTTTATCGGTTGAAACGATGGTTGCCTGATGTCCCGCCTGGCAAACTTTAACCGCCAGAGTAGCGGCTAAATCATCGGCTTCATTCCCGCTGGATTCCCAGCAGCAGACGCCGCGCTGTTCAAAAGCAGCGCGTAAGGCGGGCATTTCCTGGTGTAAATCGTCAGGCATTGGCGGGCGACCGGCTTTGTAGTCAGGTAAGCGTTGGTGACGCCAGCCGCTGTTGCGCGCCTCGTCATCAAATACCGCCACGGCGTGCGTGGGCTGACTGTGCACAATCAGCTGATCGAGTGCGTGCTGGCACGTCTCCACGCAGGGTGAGCCCTGTACGGCGTGAATACGGCGGATGAGATTCAGTGCATCAACAATGAGCAGATGGACGGCCACGGTGTTCTCCCTAACAAATCAGTCTGTAGGGTAACATTCACGGCGAAGGGAGGCGAATAGTTGGCAGAAAAACAGGAAGAGGCCTCGCAAAAGAGGCCTCTTCAGGGGACTTAATCGCAGGTGACAATCTTCATCGCCAGACCACCGCGAGAGGTTTCGCGGTATTTGGCATTCATGTCTTTACCGGTTTCGTACATGGTCTCGATAACTTTATCGAGGCACACGCGCGGTTCACTGGTACGGCGCAGCGCCATACGCGCGGCGTTAACTGCTTTAACCGAAGCAATAGCGTTACGCTCAATGCAGGGTACCTGTACCTGGCCGGCAACCGGATCGCAGGTCAGACCCAGGTTATGTTCCATACCGATTTCCGCCGCAATGCACACCTGCATTGGGCTACCGCCCAGCAGTTCAGCCAGACCGGCTGCAGCCATGGAGCAGGCAACACCGACTTCACCCTGACAGCCCACTTCGGCGCCAGAGATAGAGGCGTTCATCTTGTACAGTGAACCAATGGCGCTCGCAACCAGCATGTAGCGTGCCAGCGAGTTAGCGTTCACTTCGCGGATAAACTTGTCGTAGTACGCCAGTACAGCAGGAACAATCCCGCATGCGCCGTTGGTTGGCGCGGTAACCACGCGTCCACCGGCAGCGTTTTCTTCGTTCACGGCCAGCGCGAACATGTTGATCCAGTCAACAACCGCCATCGGGTCAGTGGTGGTTTTGTCGCTGCTGACCAGCATACGACGCAGCGCCGCAGCACGACGCGGAACGCGCAGTTTGCCTGGCAATACGCCTTCGGTGGTGATACCGCGCTCAATCCCGCTACGCATCACTTCCCAGACGTTGGCAAAGTGCTGTTCCAGCTCTTCTTTGCTGTGCAGCGCCAGTTCGTTTTGCATCATCAGACCAGAAAGCGACAGGCCGGTTTCCTGGCAATGACGCTGCAAATCAGCCGCAGATTTATACGGATACGGCACGTTTACCGGAGAGTTGTTCGGTAAACCAAAATGTTCTTCATCAACGATGAACCCACCGCCAATGGAATAGTAGGTCTGGCTGTAAATGGCTTTTTCGCCCGCCAGTGCGGTAATACGCATCCCGTTTTCGTGCAGGGACAGATTGTCCGCATGGAAATTCATGCACTTGTCGACCGGGAACTCAACCTCATGTTGACCGTCCGCCAGCAGCAAACGTCCATGAGTATTCACATCCTGGATAAAGGCCGGGATGGCATCAATGTCTACGGTATCCGGCAGATTACCCGCCAGGCCCATAATAATCGCGATGTCGGTATGGTGACCTTTCCCCGTCAGAGACAAAGAGCCATAGACATCAACCACTACGCGGGTTACGTCAGTGAGAATTCCGCGTGCAATCAGGTCATCCGTGAATTGTTTGCCTGCTTTCATCGGGCCAACAGTATGGGAGCTGGAAGGGCCAATGCCGATTTTAAAAATATCGAATACGCTAATCATGAGGCGTCCATTGTGTATCGAGGTGCGCCGCCCCGAAGAGCGGCGCAGGGGAATTAACTGAACAGAGAGTAGAAAATAGCGGAGATAGCGATCAGGCCCATAATCACAACGAAGACGTTGCTGATATGGCCGCTGTATTTACGCATTGCCGGTACTTTCTGAATGGCATACATCGGCATCAGGAACAGAATCATCGCGATGATCGGGCCACCCAGGGTTTCAATCATACCGAGGATGCTCGGGTTCAGCGTCGCCACAATCCAGGTGGTTACCAGCATGAACAGCGCAGTGATTTTGTTCAGTTTGTTGATTTCGATGGTTTTGCCTTTGCCGCGCAGAGACTTAATCACCATACCGTTGAAACCTTCACGCGCGCCCAGATAGTGGCCGAGGAAGGATTTGGTGATAGCGATAATCGCGATGATCGGTGCCATCCAGGCGATGATCGGCGCGTTAAAGTGGTTTGCCAGGTAAGACAGGATAGAGATGTTCTGCTCTTTCGCTGCAGCCAGGTCCGCTGGGGACAGGCTAAACACGCAGCTGAAGACGAAGAACATTACGGTCAGCACCATCATGATGTGAGCGAATGCCAGGATCTTAGAGCATTTTTTCTCAGCTTCATCACCGTATTCTTCACGCTTCGCCACGGCGAAGGAGGAGATGATTGGTGAGTGGTTGAAGGAGAACACCATTACCGGAATTGCCAGCCACAGGGTCAACAGCAGGCCGTTGCCGGTGGTTGCTGCAGAATCAAAGGACAGGGTTTCCAGAATCGCACCGCTCCACTGAGGGATCAGGTACAGCGCCAGCAGCATCAGAGCCGCAACGAACGGGAATACCAGGATGCTCATCGCCTTCACGATCATCTGCTCACCGAAGCGCACGATGGTCATCATGCCAACAATCAGGATTAGAGACAGGATTGCGCGCGGCGGCGGCGTAATCGCCAACTGGTGGGTCAGGAAGCTTTCAACGGTGTTGGTGATTGCAACGCTGTAGACCAACAGAATTGGGTAGATAGCGAAGAAGTAGAGCAGGGTAATCAGTTTACCCGCGCCGACACCAAAGTGTTCTTCTACAACTTCGGTGATGTCTTCACCCGGATTTTTACCGGACAGCACGAAGCGAGTCAGACCGCGGTGTGCAAAGAAGGTCATTGGGAAAGCAAGGATCGCCATGATGATAAGCGGGATCATGCCGCCTACGCCTGCGTTAATCGGCAGGAACAATACACCCGCGCCAATCGCCGTGCCGTAAAGGCCCAGCATCCACATGGTGTCTGTCTTGCGCCATGCGCTGCGGGTCTGGCCCGTAACGATAGTGCTGGTTTGAGTGTTTTCCATCTATTTCTCCTGGAGGAAGCTTAAAAAGTCGGGTTTGGGTTCAATCCAATGAGAAAGCACCCGACTGTAAATCGAAATTCGTTGAGCGATTTTTTATATAATTTTTCGCCGTAATAATTTGCGGGCGGAAAGATACATTTTAGTAATGGATGTATCAGTGATCGGGATCCCAAATGCAATAATCCACCTTTTATGTGGATAAATTTGGGCCATTAATCTGTTAAAAAATAGTCAAAGCGAATTTACGGGCGCGAAGGCTAACATTAACGACATATCTCATGAAAGCGAAGGCGCGAAGATAGGCGTGTTAAGCTGTAAAAACTGTTGTTTTTAGAGGATTTTGGCGACTAATAATAATTTCCTAAGATAAATCACGGTTGGGTTTTTAAGGTAATCGTTTGCGTGCCGCTTCTTTTTTAATGAAATATCACTGATATTTATATGATTCTCTGAGCTATGTGACTGGTATCACTAAAAAAAGCCGAGAGGCTAATGCGCCAGACCCGGCTTTAATATGGACAAAACTGTCACCGCGATAGCGTCTGCTGGCGGCTGTTGAAGGTTAGGCGCAGATCTCGTAGCAAGGGATATACGCAGAGCCTGGTAACTTCATACGATGCTGTGCAACAAAGCCCTGCAGGAGATCGTCCATGCGGCGCATCATCTCACGGTCACCGTGGATTTTGTACGGGCCAAACTCTTCAATGGCGCGGATCCCAACTTCCTTCACGTTCCCCGCCACAATACCCGAGAACGCACGACGCAGGTCGGCCGCTAGTACTTCAACGGGCTGATCCGGGTACAGCTTAAGGTTAGCCATGTTTTCATGGGACGGCTCGAACGGCATCTGCAAATCCGGTGCGATACGAATCGACCAGTTAAAGCTGTAGGCATCGCCAGTGTCGCGGCGGTTCTCTTTCACCAGCGGCATCGCTTTTTTCATCAGACGCGCCACTTCCGCTGCATCGTCAATGATAATGCGATAGTGGCGACGCGCATCTTCCCCCAGCGTGTGCACGATAAATTCGTCCAGCACGCGGAAGTAATCGGCGCTCTCTTTTGGTCCGGTCAGGATCAGCGGTAAAACCTGATCTTTGTTGGCCGGATTCATCAGGATCCCCAGCAGATACAGCAGCTCTTCTGCTGTCCCTACGCCGCCCGGGAAGATGATAATACCGTGGGCGATACGCACGAACGCCTCCAGACGTTTTTCAATGTCTGGCATGATGATCAGTTCGTTAACCAGCGGATTAGGCGGCTCTGCGGCAATGATTGACGGTTCGGTCATACCAATAAAGCGACTGTCTTTGTATCGCTGCTGGGCGTGACCGACTGCAGCGCCTTTCATTGGCGCTTCCATCGCCCCCGGACCACAGCCGGTACAGATGTTCAGTTCACGCAGGCCCAACTGGGTGCCTACGCGACGGGCGTACAGGTATTCATTCTCGTTGATTGAGTGACCGCCCCAGCAGACGACCATGTTCGGCGCTTCGCCAACGTGTAGCGCCCGGGCGTTACGCAGGATCGAGAATACGAGGTTGGTAATATGCACCGAGCTTTCGAGATCCAGATGCTGAAAACGACCGGCGTTATGGATCTGGCCATTGACGAACAGAATGTCGCGCAGCACGGCAAACAAGTTGGCCTGTAGCGCGCGAATAATGCGTCCATCAACAAACGCATCTTCAGGCGGGTTGATCAGTTCCAGCTTCACGCCCCGTTCGCGGCGCAGCACGTTAATGTCGAAACTTTCAAAGCGGGACAGCAGCTCTTTGCTGTTATCGGTCAAACTGCCGGAGTTCAGAACGGCAAGCGAACAGTTACGAAACAGTTGATACAGGTCGCTGCTGGCCGTGCGTTTAAGCATATCGACTTCCAGCTGCGACAACATGTCCATTGAGCCAAGCGGGCTAATATGTGTAATCAAGTAAACTCCTTACGGGACGAGAGACATCATCCTCTACTGATTACAATAGCCCTGGCTTATGACCTTTCACAACCTTGTGCGCGGAATCGGGCACGCAAAATTGAGAAAAAAGATTACTGACGCACCAGACGACCCGTTGCCGGAGTGAAGTCGGTGTTGGTGCGCCATGGGTTAATGTCCAGACCGCCACGTCGCGTGTAGCGCGCGTAGACGCTCAGTTTCTCCGGCTGGCAGAAGCGCAGAATGTCATTGAAAATGCGCTCCACGCACTGCTCGTGAAATTCATTATGGTGGCGGAAGGAGACCAGATAACGCAGCAGCTTCTCCCGGTCGATTTTGCGTCCGCGATACTGAATTTGTATGGAGCCCCAGTCTGGCTGGTGGGTGATCAGGCAGTTAGATTTCAGCAGATGGCTGACCAGCGTCTCTTCCACCGCTTTTTCACCGCTCACGGCGTTTTCCAGATACTCAGTGCTGAACTGGTAGTTATCGATGACGATATCCTGATTATCGATACAGGTGCCGTTAAAGTGGGCAATCGGCTGTCCTTCCAGTTCGTCAAGACGGTACAGCGCCACGCTGACATCGCCCTCAGCACAAGTGCGCAGATCGTTTTCCAGCGTCTGGCGTACCGCTTCCCAGGAGTCAAAACGCGTCTGGTTAAAACTGTTCAGGTACAGCTTAAAGCTTTTCGATTCAATCAGATTTACGCTGGTGTAATCCAGTTCTACATGACCGACCGCGACCTGCGGTAAACCGTTGGCATTCAGCCACGACAGTTCATACAGCGTCCAGATATCGGCACCGTGAAAAGGCAGATTATCGGCCTTTAAATCCAGTGGGTCGCGGTTCAGGCTGCGCGGGACGCCCTGCAGCAGGCTGGCATCGTAATTGTCACGGTAATCAGTTGATTTACCGAGAGTCAGGCCATCAAGCGCCTGATGATTTTCATAAGAGGACATGTTTCACCGTCATAAACCAGATACACTATGCGACAAGTGTATCCTGGCTTTTGTGAAGAGAGAAATCAGTGGACGAATTGACAGCGCAGGCGTTGACAGCCTTTACGACACGTTATTGCGACACATGGCATGAAAAAAACAACAGCTGGCCGCTCAGTGAAGAGCTGTATGGCGTACCTTCTCCGTGCATCATTTCTTCCACAAACGATGCGGTTTACTGGCAACCTCAGCCTTTTGTTGGCGAAAAAAACCTCAACGCGGTTGAACGGGCCTTTGATATCGTGATACAACCTGCGGTTCACGCTTTTTACACCACCCAGTTTGCCGGGGACATGCACGCGCAGTTTGCGGATGAAAAGTTAACGCTGCTGCAAACCTGGAGTGAAGATGACTTCAGGCGCGTTCAGGAAAACCTGATTGGTCATCTGGTCACGCAAAAGCGCCTCAAGCTATCGCCTACGCTTTTTATTGCCACACAGGACAATGAGCTCGATGTCATTTCGGTGTGCAATCTGTCCGGTGAAGTGTGCAAAGAAACGCTGGGAACCCGTCAAAGAAAGGTGCTGGCGGCCTCACTTGCGGAATTCCTCACTCAACTTAAGCCAGTTCTGTAATCCAGTTTGCCCTCAACCTTGTGAGAGATCTCTTACAAACCCTGTAGGACATTGCCAGGTAATAAGCGAAGACTTAATCAACGGATAAAATGATAATTCCTTATTATTCAGCTTTTTAATGATTCGATGTCAACTTTCATACGAAAATAATCTTAAGGGTATGTCTGTAAGCGTCTTGTAAGACAAGGCGAAACAGGCGATTCTATATCTGTCGACAAGGAGTCGCACTACGAAGAGAACATCAGGATGATGGCTCTTCGCCAGGACACACCAGGACGGTGTTACAAGGACAGGCTTCAGGATGAAGCAAAGCGGAAAACGCTGGATGCGTTAAAGGACACCTCCAGGACGGAGAATGAGAGCCGGTCAGGATGTTCGGCGGGTCAGGATGGCCAGGACACTTCAGGATGAAGTTTTCACATCGGGGTGATGTGAGCAGGATGCAAAAGTTCAGGATGAACACGGTCGCAAGACCACAGGAAAAGTTGTCACGGATGAGCAGGGAGCACTAAAAGTAGCTGGAATGCTGCGAAACGAACCGGGAGCACTGTTTTTACAGTGCTCCCTTTTTTTATTTCCCTTCACTAGTGCTATTCTTCGCGCCAGATTTTTCATCATTGAGGTTAATTTCATGACGACTCATGACCGTGTGCGCCAGCAGTTACACGCGCTTGAAGCGCTACTGCGTGAACATCATCACTGGCGGATGGATGAGCCTGCAGACCATCTGTTTACCAGCACGCAGCCTTTTTGTATGGATACCATGGAGCCGGTTGAATGGCTGCAATGGGTATTGATTCCCCGTATGCATACGTTGATTGATAACGCGCAGCCGCTTCCACAGGCTTTTGCCGTCACACCGTATTACGAAATGGCGCTGGCTGCCGATCATCCGCAACGTGACATCCTCCTGACTGCATTGCAGGAGCTGGATGCGCTGTTTACAAGTGATAACACCTGATGCTGGAGATCCTCTATCAGGACGAATGGCTGGTCGCAGTCAATAAACCTTCGGGCTGGTTAGTTCACCGCAGTTGGCTCGACCGGGATGAGAAAGTGGTGGTGATGCAAACGGTACGCGACCAGATTGGTCAGCACGTTTTTACCGCCCACCGACTCGACAGGCCGACCTCCGGCGTGCTGCTGATGGGGTTGTCCAGCGAAGCCGGGCGTTTGTTGTCTCAGCAGTTTGAACATCATCAAATTCAGAAACGCTATCATGCGATTGTGCGTGGCTGGCTGATGGAGGATGCCGTACTGGATTATCCGTTAGTCGAAGAACTGGATAAGATCGCCGATAAGTTTGCTCGTGATGATAAAGGCCCGCAGCCTGCCGTCACCCATTATCGCGGTCTGGCGACGGTGGAGATGCCGGTAGCGACCGGGCGTTATCCGACTACCCGCTACGGACTGGTGGAGCTGGACCCTAAAACCGGTCGAAAACACCAGCTCAGACGCCATCTGGCACACTTGCGCCATCCGATTATCGGTGACAGCAAGCACGGTGATTTGCGGCAAAACCGCAGCGCCGCAGAGCATTTTGGCTGTCAGCGCCTGATGCTGCATGCCAGCCAGCTTGCGCTGACTCATCCTTTTACCGGCGAACCGCTGGTGATTCGCGCCGGGCTGGATGATGTCTGGATGCAGGCGCTATCACAGTTTGGCTGGCGTGGACTTCTCCCTGAGAATGAAAGGGTTGAGTTCAGCGGGCTGTCAGGTCAGGATGAGCAAATAGATTCTTAAGTCCAGGAGATTACGGTTATGGCGGAAATTGGAATTTTTGTCGGCACGATGTACGGAAACGCACTGCTGGTTGCCGAAGAGGCCGAAGCGATTTTGACGGCGCAGGGTCATAAAGCCACGGTGTTCGAAGATCCGGAGCTCAGCGACTGGCAGGCATATCAGGATAAATATGTGCTGGTCGTGACCTCAACGACCGGGCAGGGCGATTTGCCGGATAGCATTGTGCCGCTGTTTCAGGGAATCAAAGATAATCTCGGTTTCCAGCCAAATCTGCATTACGGGGTCATTGCGCTGGGCGACAGTAGCTACGTTAATTTTTGCAATGGCGGTAAGCAGTTCGATGCGCTGTTGCAGGAGCAAAGCGCTCAACGCGTAGGTGAAATGCTGCTGATTGACGCCAGCGAACATCCTGAACCGGAAAGCGAATCTAATCCCTGGGTAGAAAACTGGGGAACCTTGCTTAAATAACCCTTCGCCTGCACGGGCATTCAATCCCCATTTGAACCGTAGGCCGGGTCTGGCGCAGCCGCCACCCGGCAATAAAACCCCAATTACGTGAACTAACTTCCACTGCTTTGGGCTTATGCCCCAAACAACTTCTCACTGCCTCTCTAATGTTGTGTTCATGCACGGTGAGGGTCAGTGGCACTCCTTCATATACTTTTCCCGTCAGTTCCCGAAAAGGCAGCGAGTCAGAATAAAACGGCCCTGAGCTGTACCAAAACTGCCACACACTAACCTCTCATTCTGATCACCCTACAGGTGTGCTGTACAGAATGAACTGGCGACAGCCAAGATTCAGGAGTGCAACAATGAGTTCATTAAGTCAGGCGGCGAGCAGCGCGGAAAAACGCACTAACGCTCGCTACTGGATAGTGGTGATGCTGTTTATCGTCACATCCTTCAACTACGGCGATCGCGCCACCTTATCCATTGCCGGTTCGGAGATGGCCAAAGACATTGGCCTGGATGCCGTAGGTATGGGGTATGTATTCTCCGCTTTCTCATGGGCCTATGTTATCGGCCAGATCCCCGGCGGCTGGCTGCTCGACCGCTTCGGTTCAAAACGCGTCTACTTCTGGTCCATCTTTATCTGGTCCATGTTTACCCTGCTGCAGGGCTTCGTTGATATCTTCAGTGGCTTCGGCATTATCGTTGCGCTGTTTACCCTGCGCTTCCTCGTGGGACTAGCTGAAGCACCCTCCTTCCCCGGCAACAGTAGGATTGTGGCGGCGTGGTTCCCTGCGCAGGAAAGGGGCACGGCGGTCGCTATCTTTAACTCTGCGCAATACTTTGCCACCGTTATTTTCGCGCCAATCATGGGGTGGCTGACCCACGAAGTGGGCTGGTCACACGTGTTCTTCTTTATGGGCGGTCTTGGGATTGTTATCAGCTTTATCTGGCTGAAGGTGATTCATGAACCGAATCAGCATCCGGGTGTAAACCAAAAAGAGCTGGAGTACATTGCCGAAGGCGGGGCGCTGATCAACATGGATCAGGCGGCCGCCAAAGCCAAAGTGCCGTTCAGCGTGAAGTGGGGGCAGATCAAGCAACTGCTGGGTTCACGGATGATGATCGGTATTTACATCGGCCAATACTGCATAAACGCGTTGACCTACTTCTTTATCACCTGGTTCCCGGTTTATCTGGTACAGGCGCGCGGCATGTCGATTTTGAAAGCCGGTTTTGTTGCCTCGGTCCCGGCCATATGCGGATTCGCAGGCGGCGTGCTCGGCGGCATTATTTCCGACTGGCTGATGCGCCGTACCGGCTCGCTAAATATCGCCCGTAAAACGCCAATCGTGCTGGGTATGCTGTTGTCGATGGTGATGGTGTTCTGTAACTACGTCAACGTGGAGTGGATGATCATCGGCTTTATGGCGCTGGCCTTCTTCGGTAAAGGCATCGGTGCGTTGGGATGGGCGGTGATGGCGGATACCGCGCCAAAAGAGATCAGCGGTCTGAGCGGCGGTCTGTTCAATATGTTTGGCAACATCTCCGGGATTGTCACGCCAATTGCTATCGGCTACATCGTGGGGACCACCGGCTCATTTAACGGCGCGTTGATTTACGTCGGGGTGCATGCGCTGATTGCGGTAGTGAGCTATCTGGTGCTGGTGGGTGATATTAAACGTATCGAACTGAAACCTGTCGCAGGACAATGATGATGACAACACAATCGAGTCCCGTTATTACCGATATGAAGGTCATCCCGGTGGCCGGGCATGACAGCATGCTGCTCAATATAGGCGGGGCGCATAACGCATACTTTACCCGCAATATCGTGGTGCTCACCGATAACGCCGGCAATACCGGGGTTGGTGAAGCGCCGGGCGGTGAAGTGATTTATCAGACGCTGGTTGAGGCGATTCCACAAGTGTTAGGCCAGGAGGTCGCACGCCTGAATAAGGTGGTTCAGCAGGTGCATAAAGGCAATCAGGCCGCTGATTTTGACACTTTCGGCAAAGGCGCCTGGACCTTTGAACTACGGGTCAACGCGGTGGCGGCGCTGGAAGCCGCGCTGCTCGACCTGCTGGGCAAGGCGCTGAACGTGCCGGTCTGTGAATTGTTAGGGCCTGGCAAACAGCGCGATGCGGTCACCGTGCTCGGCTATCTGTTCTATGTAGGCGATCGCAGCAAAACCGATCTGCCGTATCTGGAAAGCACGCCGGGTAACCATGAGTGGTATCACCTGCGTCACCAGCAAGCGATGAACAGTGAGGCGGTGGTGCGTCTGGCTCAGGCGTCGCAGGATCGCTACGGTTTTAAAGATTTCAAACTTAAAGGCGGCGTGCTGCCGGGCGAGCAGGAAATCGACACCGCTCGCGCGTTGAAAAAATGCTTCCCGGATGCGCGTATTACGGTCGATCCCAACGGCGCCTGGCTGCTGGATGAAGCCATCTCTCTGTGTAAAGGGCTGAACGATGTTCTGACCTACGCCGAAGATCCGTGCGGCGCTGAACAGGGTTTTTCGGGGCGTGAAGTGATGGCCGAGTTCCGCCGCGCGACCGGTCTGCCGGTAGCAACGAACATGATAGCCACCAACTGGCGTGAGATGGGCCATGCGGTGATGCTGAACTCAGTAGATATTCCGCTGGCCGATCCGCATTTCTGGACCCTTTCCGGCGCGGTGCGCGTGGCACAGTTATGCGATGACTGGGGACTGACCTGGGGCTGCCACTCGAACAATCATTTTGATATTTCATTGGCGATGTTCACTCACGTCGGCGCCGCGGCGCCGGGCAACCCGACGGCTATCGACACCCACTGGATCTGGCAGGAGGGAGATTGTCGCCTGACCAAAAATCCGCTGGAGATTAAAAACGGAAAAATTGCGGTACCCGACGCGCCCGGCCTGGGCGTGGAACTGGACTGGGAACAGGTACAAAAAGCGCATGAAGCCTATAAGGCGCTGCCCGGCGGCGCGCGTAATGACGCAGGCCCAATGCAGTATCTGATCCCCGGATGGACTTTTGACCGTAAACGTCCTGTTTTCGGCCGCCACTAATTTTGAATAAGGACTTAATTATGAGCGCACAATTTACCACTCCCGTCGTGACTTCCATGCAGGTTATTCCGGTGGCAGGCTATGACAGCATGCTGATGAACCTGAGCGGCGCACATGCCCCGTTCTTCACACGTAATATTGTAATTATTAAAGATAACTCCGGTCATACCGGCGTGGGTGAGATACCCGGCGGCGAAAAAATTCGTCAGACCCTGGAAGATGCCATTCCGCTGGTGGTAGGCAAAACGTTAGGCGAATACAAAAACGTACTGAATGCGGTCCGCAATACCTTTGCCGATCGTGATGCCGGTGGACGTGGTTTGCAGACCTTCGATTTACGTACCACTATTCATGTGGTTACCGGGATCGAAGCGGCCATGTTGGATCTGCTGGGCCAGCATCTGGGCGTCAACGTCGCTTCATTGCTGGGCGAAGGCCAACAGCGTAGCGAAGTTGAAATGTTGGGTTACCTGTTCTTCGTCGGCAACCGCAACGCGACACCGCTGCCGTATCAGAGCCAACCGGATGAGAAATGCGACTGGTATCGCCTGCGTCATGAAGAGGCGATGACCCCGGATGCAGTGGTGCGCCTGGCGGAAGCGGCGTATGAGAAATATGGTTTCAACGACTTCAAGCTGAAAGGCGGCGTATTGGCCGGAGAAGAAGAAGCGGAATCTATTGTGGCGCTGGCGAAACGCTTTCCACAGGCGCGCGTCACGCTCGATCCCAATGGCGCATGGTCGTTAAATGAAGCGATTAAAATTGGTAAGTACCTGAAAGGAACGCTGGCTTATGCGGAAGATCCTTGCGGCGCTGAGCAGGGGTTCTCTGGTCGTGAAGTCATGGCGGAATTCCGTCGTGCAACCGGTCTGCCGACCGCCACCAACATGATCGCCACCGACTGGCGTCAGATGGGGCATACGCTGTCGTTACAGTCCGTGGATATCCCGCTGGCGGACCCGCACTTCTGGACCATGCAAGGGTCGGTTCGTGTGGCGCAGATGTGCCATGAGTTTGGGTTGACCTGGGGCTCGCACTCTAACAACCACTTTGATATTTCGCTGGCGATGTTTACGCATGTCGCGGCGGCGGCTCCGGGCAAAATTACCGCGATCGATACGCACTGGATCTGGCAGGAAGGCAATCAACGCCTGACCAAAGAGCCATTTGAAATCAAAGGCGGCATGGTACAGGTACCGGCGAAACCGGGTCTGGGCGTGGAGCTGGATATGGATCAGGTCATGAAAGCTCACGAGTTGTATCAGCAACATGGGCTGGGGGCGCGTGATGATGCGATGGGGATGCAGTATCTGATCCCGAACTGGACGTTTGATAATAAGCGTCCGTGCATGGTACGCTAAGCGAACTGGGACCGCTCCCATGAAGGGGCGGTTTTTATCCTGGTATATGCTTAACACAGTCAACATGCGTAAGGATGCTTTATGAAAATAGTAATCGCACCGGATTCCTATAAGGAAAGTTTGAGTGCGCTTGAAGTGGCAACGGCTATTGAGCTGGGATTTCGTGAGATCTGGCCTGAGGCGGATTACGTGAAGATCCCAGTCGCGGACGGCGGTGAAGGAACGGTCAAAGCGATGGTTGCCGCAACGCAAGGCCACCTTGTGCATGTTGATGTTACCGGCCCTCTGGGCAACACAATTCAGGCATTTTATGGTTTGTCCGGTGATGAGCGGTCGGCGTTTATCGAAATGGCGGCCGCCAGCGGGCTGGAGCAGGTTCCTGCTGATTTACGCGATCCGTTGAAAACCACCTCCTGGGGAACCGGGGAGCTAATCCGTCATGCGCTGGACGCTGGTGTTGAGCATATCATTATTGGGATTGGCGGTAGCGCCACCAATGATGGCGGTGCCGGGATGGTGCAAGCGCTGGGAGCTAAATTGCTGGATGCGCAAAATAACGATATTGCTCATGGCGGGGCTGGCCTCGAATCGCTCGCCCGGATTGATATCTCTCAGTTAGACCAGCGACTTGCCACGTGTCGTATTGAAGTGGCCTGCGACGTGACTAATCCGTTGACCGGTGAAGAGGGGGCCTCTGCGGTATTTGGCCCGCAAAAAGGGGCAACGCCGGAGATGATTACCCGCCTTGATCGGGCGCTCACGCACTATGCCCAACTCATTGCCCGCGATCTGGACATCAACGTGCTGGAGCTGGCGGGCGGTGGCGCGGCTGGCGGCATGGGGGCGGCGCTGTATGCGTTTTGTGGCGCACAGCTACGCTGCGGTATTGAGGTGGTGACGGATGCGTTACACCTCGACGACTGCGTTGCGGATGCGGACTTAGTGGTCACGGGCGAAGGACGTATCGACAGCCAGACCATTCACGGTAAGGTTCCGGTTGGCGTAGCGAAGGTGGCAAAGCGTTACAATAAACCGGTTATCGGCATTGCCGGTAGCCTGACGGCCGATGTTGGTGTGGTACACGAGCATGGGCTGGATGCGGTTTTCAGCGTCATCTATACCATTTGTACGCTGGATGAAGCGCTAAAGAACGCGAGCGAGAACGTGCGAATGACGGCGAGAAACGTGGCTGCAACGCTCAAAGCAGGGCAACAATTACGCTGAATTGTTAGCCGCATTCGGCGATGTGCCCGATGCGCGACGCTTATCGGGCCTACGGTAAACAGCGAAACCTGTAGGCCGGATAAGGCGTTTACGCCGCATCCGGCGAATATCACCCCAATATCCGTTTCGCTTCCCGCGCAACGTTATCCATTTCATCCAGAAGCTCTAAAAACTCAGGCTCCAGCTCTTCTTCTTTGGTTCCGCTACGTAATTGCTGCTCAATAAGCTGACACAGGTTTTTCATACGGGGAACGCCGCTATAGCCGCAGCTGCCGTGCAGCTTGTGGATCATATCTACCAGTCCTTCCGGGTTTTCACCTACCAGCTGTTCTTCAATTCTGTTCCGCACTTCGGGCAGAAAATCGAGCAGCATTTGCAGCATGTCGCGCGCCAAATCGTTTTTACCCGCGGCTTGTCTTAATGCCAGTTGCCAGTCGAGTGTGGTATTAGGATTGACGACCGGCTCAACAGGTTCAACCGCGAGCGCCCGAAGCGATGAGCTTGCGCCGGGTTTGTAGCGTAACAGCAGATTATGCAGCTTATCTTCTTCGATAGGCTTCGCCAGGTAATCGTTCATCCCGGCGCTGAGCAACTTCTCTTTCTGCCCGGCCATGGCATGCGCGGTGACCGCAATGACCGGCGTCTGCTGTTGATGAGGAAGCTGGTGGATCAGTTCGCAGGCGCGAATACCGTCCATGTCTGGCATTTGAATATCCATCAGGATCAGATCAAACTGCATCTGTTTGGCGCGATCCACTGCCTGATGTCCGCTGTCGCAGAGCACCACGTGCTGCACTTTATCTTCCAGCAGTGCGCCAATCAGCTTGAGATTCGCCGGGTTGTCGTCCACCGCCATGACGGTCATCGCGATTTTGCTCTCGTCTAACAGCAGCGGATCTGCGCGGTGGTTCAACTGACAATACTCTGTCAGCGCAGGCAGTAAGCGGGTTGAGGTGAGAGGTTTCAACAGACACGCCGCCGCGCCGCCTTGTTTTAACTTCTCTGCGTTAATCTGCGCATGGCAAGGCAGGGCCAGTAACAAAAAGTCGGTCATCGCCGCAGCGCTTGCCAACCGCTCATGCTGCATGGTGAGCGGTTCGCGTAACGTGACCGGAATGCCGAGCAGCAGAATATCGTAGTGATCCTTCGGCAGCCCGGAGAACGAAGGGCTGTAAATCACCTCCAGCGGCGTTTCACTCAAGATATCTAACGTGCATTGCGCGGCTGTGGCGTTAGGTTCGACGTAGGCCAGTCGTTTACCGGCCAGACAGAGCGTGGTTGAGCGATCAACGAGAACGTTAGGATTGAGATCGAGGCTGATATGGAACCAGAACGTGGATCCCCGGTTCGGTTGGCTGTGGAAGGAGATATCCCCGCCCATTTCGTTGACCAGTTTTTGCGTAATCACCAAACCCAGCCCCGTCCCGCCGTGGCGTCGGGAAATACTGGCATCCGCCTGGCGGAAGGCCTGGAACAGGCGTGACTGATCGCGCTCAGGGATACCAATCCCGGTATCGCGGATTTGTACTTCAATCTGCACTTTCGTGTTACTGAGGGCGCGTTTCTCAACCAGAATATCGATATTGCCGCCTTCGGTAAATTTGATGGCATTGCCGACCAGGTTAGTGATCACCTGCTGTAAGCGCAGCGGGTCGCCGATGACGTTGTCCGGCACGTCATTCTTAATATTCAGCGTCAGCTCAAGCCCTTTATCATGGGATGAGTGCGCTAACAGCGTGACGACGTCATCCAGCGTGCTGCGCAGCGGGAACGGGATGCTTTCCAGAATCAGTTTGCCAGCCTCCAGTTTGGAGAAGTCGAGCACATCATTGATGATGGCCAGCAGATTATTGGCCGAACGCTCAATTGTATTCAGGTGATCGCGCTGTGTGGTATTGAGCTCGGTTTTTAGCGTCAGACGGGTGAAGCCAATCACGCCATTCAGCGGGGTACGCAGCTCGTGCGACATGTTAGCCAGAAACTCAGACTTAATACGCGCCGCTTCCTGGGCGCGTTTCTTCGCCAAATCCAGTTCGACGTTCTGGATTTCCATCTGCTCCAGGGTTTCGCGTAGATCAGAGGTGGCCTGATCGATGTTGTGCTGCATCTCTTCATGGTAAGCCGCGAGAGACATCGCCATCGAGTTGATGCCATTTTTGAGCATATCCAGCTCGCCCAGCATGAAGCCTTCTACCCGGCTGTCGAGCTGTCCTCTACGTATTCGGTCAACGGTATTCACCATATTGCGAATCGGGCCGGTCACGTCGCGCATCAGACGCCAGCCAAAAATTAGCGCAATACCGATGCAAAACAACATCATTACGCTGGAGATAAAGATCTCTTTATACTGCTGCAATCGCACTGACTTGAGGTCTAGCTCAAGCGCCACGTACCCCAGCATGTTTTGCGTATTTTTGGCGTCGCTGACGGCGGATTCATCCGGCGAATAGCTTTCCGATATAATGGGTGTTCGCAGGATCATGATATCCCCGAGCCGGGTGACGCTCAGCTTACGGGGGAATGGTGAACCCGTCGCCAACTGCATTTCAGACGGATCGAGATGAAAATTGGATGTGACGAACAGTCGGTTGTTCTCGTCATAGACAGAAATTGCCCGCACGATATCGGAATGGCGACGATGCAGCACGCTGATAAGTTGGCCGATGGATTCCCTGTTTTGCAGGTTCATGCCATATTCGCTGGAAACAGCGAGTGGCTCAATGATGCTGGCGCCAGCATCTTCCAGTTGACGCTGCAAGTCGTTATAGCGATGCACAACAAAAAAGATACTGAGCAGCAAACCAATCAGGACGGTCGGGGCCAGGATCAGAATCATCATGCGTGCGCGCAGGCTGTAGTTGGTCATGGAGTTCCGTTATGGGACAATTAGGGTCACACTGTTAAATAGAGAAATATCTCGTCGATGGCGCAATTCTACTCTGCAAAACGACGCGTGACGACGCGTCAGATCATAACCGTTACCGTCAATGACCTTGATCCTTTCGGTCAGGGCGTCGCTCGCCACGACGGAAAGGCGTTGTTTATACCGGAATTGCTGCCTCAGGAAAGCGCCGAGGTAGTCATTACCGAAGATAAAAAACAGTTCGCCCGCGCGCAAGTAAAACGACGTTTAAACGACAGCCCGCAGCGTGAAGTGCCACGTTGTCCGCATTTTGGCGTGTGCGGCGGTTGCCAGCAGCAGCATGCCAGCATCTCGTTGCAGCAGCGTAGCAAAAGCGCGGCGTTGTCGCGTTTAATGAAATGTGAAGTGTCGGATGTTATAGCTGATACCCCGTGGGGCTATCGTCGTCGTGCCAGGTTAAGCCTGAACTATCGGCCAAAAGAACAAAAGTTGCAGATGGGATTCCGCAAATCCGGCTCCAGCGACATTATTGATGTCAAACAATGCCCTATTTTGGTGCCCCAGCTTGACGCGTTATTGCCCCACATCAGGGCGTGCCTGGAAAGTCTGCAAGGGTTACGCCATCTTGGTCATGTCGAGCTGGTGCAGGCAGGGAGCGGAACCCTGATGATTTTACGCCATACGGCGCCTTTGAGTGCGGCGGATAAAGAAAAACTGGAATGCTTTTCGCATTCTCAGGGGCTGTCTTTGTTTCTGGCCCCGCAAAGCGAGATACTGGAATCATTATCAGAAGAATCGCCCTGGTATGACTCAAATGGGCTACGGTTAACCTTCAGCCCGCGTGATTTTATTCAGGTCAACGAAGGGGTAAACCAACAAATGGTTGCCCGTGCGCTGGAATGGCTCGATGTGCAACCAGAAGATCGCGTACTCGATCTGTTCTGCGGAATGGGAAATTTTACCCTGCCGCTGGCCACCCGGGCAGCAAGCGTGGTGGGCGTGGAAGGGGTGCCTGCGCTGGTGGAAAAAGGCAGGGAAAATGCGCTGAATAACGGTTTGCACAATGTGACATTCTTTCATGAAAACCTTGAGGAAGATGTTACCCGGCAGCCATGGGCGAAAAACGGATTCGACAAAGTATTGCTCGATCCTGCGCGTGCGGGGGCTGCAGGTGTGATGCAACATATTATAAAATTGGAACCTATACGCGTTGTTTATGTATCCTGTAATCCGGCAACGCTGGCTCGTGACAGCGACGCTTTGCTCAACGCGGGGTATGCCATACGGCGACTGGCGATGCTCGATATGTTCCCGCACACTGGACACCTGGAATCAATGGTCCTGTTTGAGCGTATGTAATGAATTTTGTACCCATTGGATTTCGGGTTGTAACGCAGCATGAAAGACAATGGGTATGGCTTGTCGACTTCGACAGGCCTGGCCCCTTAAGGAGAGGACAATGGTTGCGGTAAGAAGTGCACATATAAATAAAGCTGGTGAGTTTGATCCAAAGAAATGGATCGCGAGTCTGGGGATCTCCAGCCAGCAGTCGTGTGAACGCTTAGCCGAAACCTGGGCGTACTGCCAGCAGCAGACACAGGGTCACCCTGATGCGGAGCTGCTGCTGTGGCGTGGCGTGGAGATGGTAGAAATACTCTCCATGTTGAGCATGGATATCGACACGCTGCGCGCAGCAATGCTGTTCCCTCTGGCAGATGCCAACGTGGTCAGTGAAGACATCCTGCGCGAGAGCGTGGGTAAATCCATTGTTCATCTTATCCACGGCGTGCGGGATATGGCGGCAATACGCCAGCTTAAAGCCACGCATACCGATTCAGTCTCTTCCGAGCAGGTCGATAACGTCCGCCGCATGCTGCTGGCTATGGTGGACGATTTTCGCTGCGTGGTCATCAAGCTGGCGGAGCGGATTGCCCATCTGCGCGAAGTGAAAGACGCGCCGGAAGATGAACGCGTTCTGGCGGCAAAAGAGTGCACCAATATCTATGCGCCGCTGGCCAACCGTTTGGGCATTGGGCAGTTAAAATGGGAGCTGGAAGATTACTGCTTCCGTTACCTGCACCCGGCTGAATACAAACGTATAGCCAAGCTGCTGCATGAACGTCGTATCGACAGGGAGCATTACATCGATGAGTTCGTCGGTCATTTGCGCTCTGAGATGAAAACGGAAGGCGTCAAAGCCGAAGTGTACGGACGTCCGAAACACATCTACAGCATCTGGCGCAAAATGCAGAAAAAGCAGTTAGCCTTCGATGAACTGTTCGATGTGCGCGCGGTGCGTATCGTGGCCGAGCGTCTACAGGACTGCTACGCCGCGTTGGGGATAGTACATACTCACTATCGCCATCTGCCGGATGAGTTCGATGATTACGTTGCTAATCCGAAACCTAACGGCTACCAGTCAATCCATACGGTTGTACTGGGGCCGGGCGGGAAAACCATCGAAATTCAGATCCGTACCAAACAGATGCACGAAGATGCCGAACTGGGCGTCGCGGCACACTGGAAATACAAAGAGGGCACCGTCTCAGGCGCGGCGCGTTCTGGTCATGAAGATCGTATTGCATGGCTGCGTAAGCTGATCGCCTGGCAGGAAGAGATGGCGGATTCCGGTGAAATGCTGGATGAAGTCCGCAGCCAGGTCTTTGATGATCGCGTGTACGTCTTTACGCCAAAAGGTGATGTTGTGGACTTACCGGCGGGCTCCACGCCGCTCGATTTTGCTTACCACATTCACAGCGATGTGGGACACCGTTGCATTGGCGCGAAAATTGGTGGACGCATTGTACCGTTTACCTACCAGTTGCAGATGGGCGATCAAATTGAAATTATCACCCAGAAGCAGCCAAACCCAAGCCGCGACTGGTTGAATCCTAACCTCGGCTACGTGACCACCAGTCGTGGGCGCTCGAAGATCCACGCCTGGTTCCGTAAACAGGACCGCGACAAAAACATCCTTGCTGGCCGTCAGATCCTTGACGATGAGCTCGCGCATTTAGGCATTAGCCTGAAAGAAGCGGAAAAACACCTGCTGCCGCGCTACAGCTTCAATGAGCTGGAGGAGTTGCTGGCAGCGATTGGCGGGGGCGATATCCGCCTCAACCAGATGGTGAACTTCCTGCAGGCGCAGTTTAATAAGCCAAGCGCTGCCGAACAGGATGCCGCCGCGCTGAAACAGCTTCAGCAGAAAACGCAGGTGCCGCAGAGCCGCCGTAAAGACGACGGTCGCGTGGTGGTTGAAGGGGTGGGTAACCTGATGCACCACATCGCGCGCTGCTGCCAGCCGATTCCTGGCGATGAAATTGTCGGTTTTATCACTCAGGGCCGCGGTATTTCCGTACACCGGGCGGATTGCGAACAGCTGACTGAGCTGCGCTCGCATGCGCCGGAGCGTATTGTTGATGCAGTTTGGGGCGAAAGCTACTCGGCAGGATATTCGCTGGTGGTTCGCGTCCAGGCGAACGATCGCAGCGGCTTATTGCGTGATATCACCACGATCCTTGCCAACGAGAAGGTGAACGTACTGGGGGTTGCCAGCCGGAGTGATACCAAACAACAGCTTGCTACCATCGATATGACCATCGAAATCTATAACCTGCAGGTGCTCGGTCGCGTGCTTGGCAAGCTGAACCAGGTACCGGACGTGATCGACGCACGTCGTCTGCACGGTAATTAATTATTTTGTAGGCCGGATAATCTTGTAGGCCTGATAAAACGCGTTAGCGTTGCCATCAGGCATTGCTATGTTGCCGGATGTAGGCTATCGCCTTATCCGGCCTACCGTATTGAAATTTCAGGATATTCCAATGAATCAAATCGACCGACTGCTCGGTATTATGCAGCGCCTGCGCGACCCGGAAAACGGCTGTCCGTGGGACAAAGAGCAGACATTCGCCACGATTACCCCTTACACCCTCGAAGAAACTTATGAAGTGCTGGACGCGATTGCGCGAGAAGACTTCGACGACCTGCGTGGAGAGTTGGGTGATCTGCTGTTCCAGGTGGTGTTTTACGCCCAGATGGCGCAGGAAGAAGGGCGCTTCAACTTTGATGATATCTGTGCTGCGATAAGCGATAAGCTTGAACGCCGCCACCCGCATGTTTTTGCGGATGTTTCTGCCAGTAACAGCACCGAGGTATTGACCCGCTGGGAGCAAATCAAAAGCGAAGAACGCGCCGAGAAGGCGCAGCATTCCGCGCTCGACGATATCCCCCGTAGTTTACCGGCATTAATGCGCGCCCAAAAAATCCAGAAACGTTGCTCAAATGTTGGCTTCGACTGGAAAACATTAGGCCCGGTTGTCGACAAGGTTTACGAAGAGATCGACGAAGTCATGTTTGAGGCGAAGCAGGCTGTTGTCGACCAGGCTAAACTGGAGGAGGAAATGGGCGATCTGCTGTTTGCTACGGTCAATATGGCCCGGCATTTAGGCACCAAAGCAGAGACCGCATTGCAAAAAGCGAACGAGAAATTTGAGCGGCGTTTTCGTGAGGTTGAGCGAATTGTGGCTGCTCGCGGTCTGGAAATGACTGGTGTTGATCTGGAAACTATGGAAGAAGTCTGGCAACAGGTAAAACGGCAGGAAATTGATCTCTAAGGGATTTCGTCGGTCAAGGGCGATTTGTGTGATTTTTTAAATAACAAGCGCTTGATTTACGTCAAAAACATTTACCCAAAAGAGGCTATTTTCTCTTCCCGTTATGTTGATGAAACACCTTGTATACTGCCTCTTCGAGTGATTCGAGTCGCAACAAGGCGGCGACTGAAAGAATCTTCAGGAACATAGAAATGCTATGTGACTGGGGTGAGTGAAGGAAGCCAACACCGGTGCGGCTTGAAGAACGAAGGAGAGGGAATAATGAAAGTTTGTGGCGCTCGTCATGTTCGGGTATACTACTTTCCCGTCTTGGTAATTCCATCGTTTCACCCTAACTTCTCAGGTCCAGCATGACAACGAACTATATTTTTGTGACCGGCGGGGTCGTATCCTCTCTGGGAAAAGGCATTGCCGCAGCCTCCCTGGCAGCCATTCTTGAAGCCCGTGGCCTCAATGTGACCATGATGAAACTGGATCCGTACATCAACGTCGATCCAGGTACTATGAGCCCAATCCAACACGGGGAAGTGTTCGTTACCGAAGACGGCGCTGAAACCGACCTGGACCTGGGTCACTATGAGCGTTTCATCCGTACCAAAATGAGCCGCCGCAACAACTTCACCACGGGTCGTATCTATTCCGACGTTCTGCGTAAAGAACGCCGTGGCGACTACCTGGGCGCTACCGTTCAGGTTATCCCGCACATCACGAATGCGATTAAAGAACGCGTTCTGGAAGGCGGCGAAGGTCATGATGTTGTTCTGGTCGAAATCGGCGGAACCGTTGGGGATATCGAATCTCTGCCGTTCCTTGAAGCGATTCGCCAGATGGCCGTAGAAATTGGCCGTGAGCACACGCTGTTTATGCATCTGACGCTGGTTCCGTACATGGCGGCGGCAGGTGAAGTCAAAACTAAACCGACCCAGCACTCGGTAAAAGAGCTGCTTTCTATCGGTATTCAGCCAGATATCCTGATTTGCCGCTCCGATCGCGCAGTTCCGGCTAATGAACGTGCGAAAATTGCATTGTTCTGTAACGTTCCGGAAAAAGCGGTGATTTCTCTGAAAGATGTCGATTCCATCTATAAAATTCCGGGCCTGTTGAAATCCCAGGGCCTTGACGATTATATTTGTAAACGATTCAGCTTGAACTGTCCGGAAGCTAATCTGTCAGAATGGGAACAGGTTATCTATGAAGAAGCGAATCCGGCAGGCGAAGTGACTATCGGTATGGTTGGCAAGTACATTGAACTGCCGGATGCCTATAAGTCAGTTATCGAAGCGCTGAAGCACGGTGGTCTGAAGAATCGTGTCACCGTCAATATCAAGCTGATCGATTCGCAAGATGTTGAAACGCGCGGCGTTGAGATCCTGAAAGGTCTTGATGCAATCCTGATCCCTGGCGGCTTCGGCTACCGTGGCGTTGAAGGTAAAATCGCGACGGCGCGCTTTGCGCGTGAGAACAATATTCCTTATCTGGGCATTTGCCTGGGTATGCAGGTTGCGTTGATTGAGTTTGCACGTAACGTAGTAGGTATGGACAACGCCAACTCCACGGAATTTGTGCCAGACTGTAAGTACCCAGTGGTGGCCCTGATTACCGAATGGCGCGATGAAGACGGCAACGTCGAAGTCCGTACCGAGAAGAGCGATCTGGGTGGCACAATGCGCCTTGGCGCGCAGCAGTGTCAGTTGAGCGACGATAGCCTGGTTCGTCAACTGTACGGCGCGCCGACAATTGTTGAACGCCATCGCCACCGTTACGAAGTCAACAATATGCTGTTGAAACAGATTGAAGCTGCGGGTCTGCGTATTGCAGGCCGTTCCGGTGATGATCAGTTGGTCGAGATCATTGAGGTACCGAATCATCCGTGGTTCGTGGCCTGTCAGTTCCACCCGGAATTTACTTCCACGCCACGTGATGGGCACCCGCTGTTTGCCGGCTTTGTGAAAGCCGCCAGTGAACATCAGAAGCGTCAGGCGAAGTAAGAAGTAAATAAGTTAGAACGGCAATGCACCCATCCGGGTGCATTGTTTGTCTGGAGTTTTAGTTTAACTTGTACTGAGGAAAATCTAATGTCCAAAATCGTTAAAATCATCGGTCGTGAAATCATCGACTCCCGTGGTAACCCGACTGTTGAAGCCGAAGTACACCTGGAAGGTGGTTTCGTTGGTATGGCAGCAGCTCCGTCAGGTGCTTCTACTGGTTCCCGCGAAGCACTGGAACTGCGCGATGGCGACAAATCTCGTTTCATGGGTAAAGGCGTACTGAAAGCTGTTGCAGCTGTTAACGGCCCAATTGCTCAGGCTCTGCTGGGTAAAGATGCTAAAGATCAGGCTGGCATCGACAAGATCATGATCGATCTGGACGGTACTGAAAACAAATCCAACTTCGGTGCAAACGCCATCCTGGCTGTGTCCCTGGCGAACGCCAAAGCAGCAGCTGCTGCTAAAGGCCTGCCGCTGTATGCACACATTGCTGAACTGAACGGTACTCCGGGTAAATACTCCATGCCGGTTCCGATGATGAACATCATCAACGGTGGTGAGCACGCTGACAACAACGTCGACATCCAGGAATTCATGATTCAGCCGGTTGGCGCTAAGACTCTGAAAGAAGCCGTTCGTATGGGTTCTGAAGTGTTCCACAACCTGGCTAAAGTTCTGAAAGCTAAAGGTATGAACACTGCTGTTGGTGACGAAGGCGGCTACGCGCCGAACCTGGGTTCCAACGCTGAAGCTCTGGCTGTAATCGCTGAAGCGGTAAAAGCAGCTGGCTACGAGCTGGGCAAAGACATCACCCTGGCGATGGACTGTGCAGCTTCTGAATTCTACAAAGACGGTAAATACGTTCTGGCTGGCGAAGGCAACAAAGCATTCACCTCCGAAGAATTCACCCACTTCCTGGAAGAACTGACCAAACAGTACCCGATCGTGTCCATCGAAGATGGTCTGGACGAGTCTGACTGGGACGGTTTTGCATACCAGACTAAAGTACTGGGCGACAAAATCCAGCTGGTTGGTGACGATCTGTTCGTAACCAACACCAAGATCCTGAAAGAAGGCATCGAAAAAGGCATCGTTAACTCCATCCTGATCAAATTCAACCAGATCGGTTCTCTGACCGAAACTCTGGCTGCGATCAAAATGGCGAAAGACGCTGGCTACACCGCTGTCATCTCTCACCGTTCTGGCGAAACTGAAGACGCTACCATCGCTGACCTGGCTGTTGGTACCGCTGCAGGCCAGATCAAAACAGGTTCTATGAGCCGTTCTGACCGCGTTGCTAAATACAACCAGCTGATTCGTATCGAAGAAGCTCTGGGTGAACAAGCACCGTACAACGGTCGTAAAGAGATTAAAGGCCAGGCGTAATCCTGTTCTTTAGCTCTTAACGTAAAAACCCGCTGCGGCGGGTTTTTTTATGTCTTTAAAGCAGCAGTGGTAAGGTCGCGCTGGCGGTTTGCTGGCTCACATCACTGTACTTTTCATCCAGCGCAATCAGCGATGTGGTGAGCAGTTCTACCAACAGCATCACTCCCACCTTGGCGTTTAGCGCGCCAGCACTCAACGGACCCTCAGGTTTGGCTGCGACCAGTTGAATATCACTCAGCGAAGCCAACGGGCTGCGCGGCGTATTACTCAACGCCAGCACGCGCACGCCTTGCTTACGCGCCAGTTTAACGACGTGCAGCAGATCGCGCGTCGAGCCAGAACTGGAAATCGCTACCACGATCGTGTCTTTGTTAAGCGTCGTGGCATTCATGGCTGCACGATGCATGTCGCTGAACAATTGTGCAGGTTTGCCGAGACGCAGGAGTTTGTAATGTAAATACTCCCCCAGAATGGCGCTGGCCGCTACGCCATAAATCTGTACTGACTGAGCCTGATGCAACGCAAGGGCGGCGGCTTCAAGTAATGTCCTGTCGAGTAACTTTGCAGTGTCCTGCAATGCTTGCACCGATTCATTGACCACATTGTCAATTTCATCCCCGCAGTGCTCTACCGGCTGTTCTTGCTGGAGATCGAGTGCCAGCGCCATCTTGAATTCGTTGTAGCCCTTACACCCCAGCGTACGGCACAGACGCGTAACGCTCGCCTCGCTGGTGTCGCTTTCACGCGCCAGTTCGGTAATCGTCAGGTAGACAACTTTTGCCGGATCGCTGAGCACAAACTCTCCCAGCTTCTGCTGTGTTCGGCTATATCCGTCAACGCTCTGGCGCAGTCTCAGCAGCAGGTTTTCATTTTCTGACATGCAAAATCCTTAATGCGTTTCTCTGCTGATAGTGTGGCGGAAAGCAGGGGAGAGATGCCAGTCATTTTAAAAAAGTATGATCGACTTCCTGAATTTTGATGATAATTTTCACTTTTAAAAATTAACATGGTAAAAATTTTCATCATCAATCGGGGAGATGAAAAAATGATGCAAATGTTTAGCGGCGCCTCGTCGGGAGCATGGTTTGAAAAGGCACAGCGGTTCGGCAAATCGTTCATGCTGCCGATTGCGGTATTACCCGCCGCGGGGCTGTTGCTAGGGATTGGCGGCGCGCTGTCGAATCCAAACACATTGACGGCTTATCCGTTTTTGGACGTTGATTGGTTACAGGCAATCTTCACAATCATGACCAGCGCAGGTTCTATTGTATTTGCCAACCTGTCGGTGCTCTTTGCGGTGGGTGTCGCGGTAGGACTGGCGAAAACGGATAAAGGCACCGCCGGGCTTGCGGCATTGCTGGCATTTCTGGTGATGAATGCCACCATTAATGCCTTATTGACGCTCAACGGAACGCTGGCACACGAGAATCCCGGTGCCGTAGGCCAGGGGATGACGCTGGGCATTCAGACGCTGGAAACAGGTGTGTTTGGTGGGGTGGTGATTGGCCTGGTTACCTGTGCGCTGCATGGCCGTTTCAATAAAGTCTCACTCCCTCAGTTCCTTGGTTTCTTCAGCGGCTCGCGCTTTGTACCGATTATTAGCTCCCTTGCCGCGATAGTCGTGGGGGCGGTCATGACGGTGGTTTGGCCGCATTTCCAGAAACTCATTTTTGGACTGGGTGGTCTGGTTGATGCGACAGGCTATCTGGGGACGCTGCTGTACGGCTTCATCCTGCGTATGCTCGGCCCATTGGGTTTACACCATATCTTTTATTTGCCCTTCTGGACGACGGCGCTGGGCGGGAGCGAAATCGTCAACGGCCAGTTAGTTGAAGGTACGCAGCGGATTTTCTTTGCCCAACTTGCCGATCCGAATACGCAGCAGTTCTATGCGGGCACCTCGCGCTTTATGTCCGGGCGCTTCATCACCATGATGTTTGGCCTGCTTGGTGCATGCCTGGCGATGTACCATACTGCCAGGCCGGAGAACAGAAAGCTTGTTGCTGGCCTGCTGTTGTCTGCGGCCCTGACCTCTTTCCTGACGGGGATCACTGAGCCTATCGAGTTCTCATTTCTGTTTGTGGCGCCCGTGTTATACGTCATTCACGCCTTCTTCGATGGTCTGGCGTTTATGATGGCTCATATTTTACATATCACTATTGGGCAAACCTTTTCGGGTGGGCTTATCGATTTCCTCCTCTTTGGCGTGCTACAGGGGGAAGCGAAAACCAACTGGATGTACGTCCCCCTGGTGGGGGTACCGTGGTTCTTTCTTTACTACTTCACCTTCCGCTATTTGATTAACCGCTTTAACTGGCTAACGCCTGGCCGTGAAAACGCAACTCCGATGGAATCCAGCCTGCCGCAAAGTGAGCGAGCAGCAGCAGTGATCGCCGGGCTGGGAGGCAAAGATAATCTGGAAGAGGTGGACTGTTGCGCCACACGCTTACGCGTGACGGTGAAAGAGAGCAGCAAGGTAGATGAAGCGGCGCTGAAAGCGACCGGAGCGCGTGGCGTAATTATTCGCGGTAACGGTGTTCAGGTGATTTATGGCCCGCATGTCACCATCATTAAAAACGAAGTCGAAGAGATCTTATCGTAATGAAAACTGTACTGGATTCCCTAAAAGGTAAATTAATCGTCTCCTGTCAGGCGCTGGAAAATGAGCCCCTGCACAGTTCGTTTATTATGTCGCGTATGGCGCTGGCGGCAGCTCAGGGCGGTGCGGTAGGTATCCGTGCGAACAGTGTGGTGGATATTCGCGCGATCAAAGAGAGCGTCTCCCTGCCGGTGATTGGGATTATTAAGCGCGATTATCCGGGCAGTGATGTGTTTATTACGGCTACTCTACGGGAAGTGGATGAGCTAATGACAGTTGGACCGGAAATTATTGCTCTGGATGCGACAGCGCGCCCGCGCCCTGGTGGACAAACGCTGGAAGAGCTGGTCACGCAAATCCGCGCTCGATACCCGTCCATACTACTGATGGCGGATATCGCCACCGTAAACGAGGCGGTGACAGCTGAGCGTCTGGGTTTTGACTGCGTGGGCACCACGCTTTACGGCTATACCGCTGACACTGCCGGGCATGTGCTGGCGGAAAACGACTGTGGTTTTTTACGTGAGGTATTGGCTGCGGTCAGCATACCGGTGGTAGCGGAAGGAAACGTCGATACCCCGGAACGCGCCGCATGTTGTCTGGCATTAGGCGCTCATACCGTGGTGGTTGGGGGGGCTATAACGCGTCCGCAGCAGATAACGGCGCGCTTTGTCGCGGCGATCGCCTCGTAAAGCATCGATGGGGCATGATACTTTGGCGGGGATCTGCGATAATTATCGTTTATCCCCATATTGAGAGCGCTATGCAGTACCCGATTAACGAGATGTTCCAGACCCTGCAAGGCGAGGGCTACTTTACCGGCGTCCCCGCCATTTTTATTCGTTTACAGGGATGCCCGGTTGGCTGTGCCTGGTGCGATACCAAACACACCTGGGATAAGCTTGAGGATCGGGAAGTCTCCCTGTACAGCATCCTGGCCAAGACTAAAGAGAGCGATAAATGGGGCGCGGCGAGCAGCGAAGATCTGCTGGCGGTCATTTTGCGTCAGGGCTATACCGCCCGTCACGTGGTGATCACTGGCGGCGAGCCCTGCATTCATGACCTGATGCCGCTGACTGACCTGCTGGAAAAGAACGGCTTTAGCTGCCAGATTGAGACCAGTGGTACCCACGAAGTACGCTGTACGCCGAATACCTGGGTAACCGTATCGCCGAAGGTGAATATGCGCGGTGGTTATGATGTGCTGTCGCAGGCGCTGGAGCGCGCGAATGAAATCAAACATCCGGTTGGTCGCGTTCGCGATATTGAAGCGCTGGATGAACTGCTGGCAACGTTGAGTGACGACAAACCACGAATCATCGCCTTACAGCCAATCAGCCAGAAAGAGGATGCGACGCGTTTGTGCATTGATACCTGTATTGCGCGAAACTGGCGTCTGTCGATGCAAACCCATAAATATCTGAATATTGCCTGATAACTGTGCCGGGAGCGTTTCGCTTACCCGGCCAGAGTTTGTTGTTCGTTGCTGGCCGGAGAAGACGTTTCGCCATCCGTCAAGGCTACAATCACTCGCCGCGATACACGCAGCCCGCTGTGCAGGTCTCTTTCACCATTACGGCACTCAGCAGAGGGACAACCGGTTTTACCTGATCCCAAATCCATTTTGCCAGCACTTCACTGGTTGGGTTTTCTAAGCCTGGAATATCGTTCAGATAGTAGTGATCAAGCCTATCGTACGTCGGCTTAAACGCCGCTTTTAACTCAGAAAAATCCATAATCCAACCGGTATGCGGATCGACTTCACCGGTAATTTCAAGACGCACCATAAATGAGTGACCATGCAGGCGGCCACACTTATGCCCTTCCGGTACATGTGGCAGGCGGTGAGCGGCTTCGAAGGTGAAATCTTTAAACAAGGTGGTGGACATTATTTACTCTCAAGAATGCGAAAAACCGGCGTAGGGTACCGTAAAGAGCAAATTTTATCATTAGTTAAAAGGGCGCAGAGTATCAGAACAATCCATTCATAAAGATAATGTTCAATAACTATTTATATATCAAATGCTTATTAAATCGATTTTGCTGTTAATAACTATAACTAAAACAGGTTAGTCCATTTGGTTATTTGTTATTTCCATCACTTCTTTAATTGTTACTATCCCCGCCGTTAACCTTATCTTCAGTTTGGGTTTTATTGCTGAAATCCGCTTTGCTTACTGGAACATGACAACGCATGACGACACAGGCCCCACCTTCCGCTTTGCTACCGCTAAACCCGGAGCAACTGGCACGCCTTCAGGCGGCCACGACCGATTTCACTCCCGCACAGCTTGCGTGGGTTTCTGGCTATTTCTGGGGCGTGCTGAATCAGCAGCCAGGCAGCAATACGGCGTCACCAGCGCCTGCCGCTCAAATGCCGGGCATTACGCTTATCTCCGCCTCGCAAACCGGTAATGCGCGTCGTGTGGCGGAAGCCCTGCGCGATGATCTGATCGCCGCGAAGCTCAACGTCACTCTCATCAACGCTGGCGACTATAAATTCAAACAAATCGCCAATGAAAAACTGCTGATCGTGGTGGCGTCGACGCAAGGGGAAGGTGAACCGGCGGAAGAAGCCGTGGCGTTGCATAAATTCCTGTTCTCGAAAAAAGCGCCGAAGCTCGATAACACCGCTTTTGCCGTGTTTGGTCTTGGCGACACCTCTTACGAGTTTTTCTGTCAGTCAGGAAAAGACTTTGATACGAAACTGGCTGAGCTGGGCGGTGAACGTCTGCTTGACCGCGTCGACGCTGATGTTGAATACCAGGCCGCGGCTGCCCAGTGGCGTGCCCGTCTGGTTGATGTCCTGAAAGCACGTGCGCCTGCGGCATCGTCTGTGCAAGTTGCCGCGAGCGGCGCGGTAAACGAAGTACACACCAGTCCGTATACCAAAGAAGCACCGCTGACGGCGTCGCTTGCGGTGAATCAGAAAATTACCGGCCGCGACTCTGAAAAAGACGTGCGCCATATTGAGATTGATTTAGGCGATTCCGGCCTGCGCTATCAGCCGGGCGATGCATTGGGTGTCTGGTATCAAAATGATCCGGCTTTGGTCAAAGAGCTGGTAGAACTGCTGTGGCTGAAAGGGGATGAACCGGTCACGGTTGATGGCAAAACCCTGCCGCTCGCCGAAGCACTGGAGTGGCACTTTGAACTGACGGTCAACACCGGCAATATCGTAGAAAATTATGCCACCTTGACCCGCAGTGAAACTTTGCTGCCGTTAGTGGGTGACAAAGCGCAGTTGCAGCATTACGCCGCAACCACGCCCATCGTCGATATGGTGCGTTTCTCCCCGGCGCAACTGGATGCCCAGGCGTTGGTTGATCTGCTGCGCCCGCTGACGCCGCGTTTGTACTCCATTGCCTCTTCCCAGGCGGAAGTGGAAAGCGAAGTGCACGTTACCGTGGGTGTGGTGCGTTATGACATTGAAGGTCGTGCCCGCGCAGGCGGCGCGTCCAGCTTCCTTGCCGATCGTGTAGATGAAGAAGGTGAAGTTCGCGTGTTCATTGAACACAACGATAACTTCCGCCTGCCGGCGAACCCGCAGACGCCGGTGATCATGATTGGACCTGGCACCGGTATTGCGCCGTTTCGTGCATTCATGCAGCAGCGTGCGGCTGACGGAGCCGAAGGCAAAAACTGGCTGTTTTTTGGCAACCCACACTTTACCGAAGATTTCCTGTATCAGGTGGAATGGCAGCGTTACGTCAAAGAGGGCGTACTGAGTCGTATCGATCTCGCCTGGTCCAGAGATCAAAAAGAAAAAGTCTACGTACAAGATAAACTGCGCCAACAGGGCGCGGAACTGTGGCGCTGGATTAATGACGGTGCCCACATTTATGTCTGCGGCGACGCCAATCGTATGGCGAAAGACGTTGAGCAGGCTTTGTTGGAAGTGATTGCCGAATTCGGTGGTATGGATATCGAAGCGGCGGATGAATTTTTAAGTGAGCTGCGCATTGAGCGCCGTTATCAGCGAGATGTCTACTAATGAGCGAAAAACATCCAGGACCATTGGTGGTCGAAGGCAAACTGACTGATGCTGAGCGCATGAAGGTTGAGAGCAACTACCTGCGCGGTACCATTGCCGAAGATTTAAATGACGGTCTGACCGGCGGTTTTAAAGGCGACAACTTCCTGCTGATCCGTTTTCACGGTATGTACCAGCAAGATGACCGCGATATCCGCGCCGAACGTGCCGAGCAAAAGCTGGAGCCGCGCCACGCCATGCTGCTGCGCTGTCGTCTGCCGGGTGGGGTGATCACCACCAAACAGTGGCAGGCGATCGATAAGTTCGCCCATGACAACACCATTTACGGCAGCATTCGTCTGACCAACCGTCAGACATTCCAGTTTCACGGCATTCTGAAGAAGAACGTGAAACCGGTACACCAGATGCTGCATTCAGTCGGGCTTGACGCTCTGGCGACCGCCAATGACATGAACCGTAACGTGCTGTGCACCTCGAATCCGTATGAATCTGAGCTGCACGCCGAAGCCTATGAATGGGCGAAGAAAATTTCCGAGCACCTGTTGCCGCGCACCCGCGCTTATGCAGAGATTTGGCTGGATCAGGAAAAAGTCGCGACCACCGATGAAGAGCCGATCCTCGGTCAAACCTATCTGCCGCGTAAGTTTAAAACTACCGTGGTAATCCCGCCGCAGAACGACATCGATCTGCACGCCAACGACATGAACTTTGTGGCGGTTGCGGAAAACGGCAAGCTGGTGGGCTTTAACCTGCTGGTGGGCGGTGGTTTGTCGATTGAGCACGGCAACAAGAAAACCTATGCCCGTACGGCAAGCGAGTTTGGTTATCTGCCGCTTGAGCATACGCTGGCCGTGGCGGAGGCTGTGGTGACCACGCAGCGTGATTGGGGTAACCGTACCGATCGTAAAAACGCGAAAACCAAATACACGCTGGAACGCGTAGGCGTAGAGACCTTTAAAGCTGAAGTTGAGCGCCGGGCGGGGATCACGTTTGAGCCGATCCGTCCGTACGAGTTCACTGGTCGCGGCGATCGTATCGGCTGGGTGAAAGGGATCGACAATAAATGGCATCTGACGTTGTTTATTGAAAACGGACGCATCCTCGATTATCCGGGCCGACCGTTGAAAACCGGTCTGCTTGAGATCGCGAAGATCCACAAAGGCGAGTTCCGCATTACCGCGAACCAGAACCTGATCATTGCCGGTGTTCCTGAGAGTGAAAAGGCGAAGATCGAAAAGATTGCGCAGAAGAGTGGCTTAATGAACGCGGTAACTCCGCAGCGTGAAAACTCGATGGCCTGCGTCTCGTTCCCAACCTGTCCGCTGGCGATGGCGGAAGCCGAGCGTTTCCTGCCAACGTTTATCGACAACATCGACACGCTGATGGCGAAGCACAGCCTGAGTGATGAAAACATTGTCATGCGTGTTACCGGCTGCCCGAACGGCTGCGGCCGCGCGATGCTGGCGGAAGTTGGTCTGGTGGGTAAAGCACCCGGACGTTACAACCTGCATCTGGGGGGCAATCGTATCGGAACTCGCATTCCCCGGATGTTTAAAGAGAACATCACCGAGCCGGAAATTCTGGCATCGCTGGATGAACTGATTGGGCGCTGGGCGAAAGAGCGCGAAGCGGGTGAAGGCTTCGGTGACTTTACGGTGCGTGCGGGCATTATTCGCCCGGTGCTCGATCCTGCCCGGGATTTCTGGGAATAATGTGAAATTGACTTATCGGGTCTACTGAATTTGTAGGCCTGATAAGCGTAGCGCCATCAGGCAAGGCAAACAGCGAGGAATTTATGTCCAAACTCGATCTCAACGCGTTGAACGAGCTGCCGAAAGTTGAACGCGTTATGGCGTTGGCGCAAACCAACGATCAACTGGAAACATTGAGCGCCGAGGATCGCGTGGCGTGGGCGCTGGAAAACCTGCCTGGTGAATATGTTCTGTCATCAAGTTTTGGGATCCAGGCAGCAGTAAGCTTGCACCTGGTAAATCAGGTTCGCCCGGATATCCCGGTGATCCTCACCGATACTGGCTATCTGTTCCCGGAAACCTACCAGTTTATTGATGAGTTAACGGACAAGCTCAAGCTTAATCTGCAAGTCTACCGGGCAAAAGAGAGTGCCGCCTGGCAGGAAGCGCGCTATGGCAAACTGTGGGAGCAGGGCGTTGAAGGCATTGAGAAATACAATGACATCAACAAGGTCGAGCCGATGAACCGGGCGCTACAGGATCTGCATGCGCAAACCTGGTTTGCCGGTCTGCGCCGCGAGCAGTCGGGCAGTCGCGCGCATTTGCCGGTGCTGGCTATCCAGCGCGGCGTGTTTAAAGTGCTGCCGATCATCGACTGGGATAACCGTACGGTTTACCAGTATCTGCAAAAACACGGACTGAAGTACCATCCGTTGTGGGATCAGGGCTATCTGTCAGTCGGTGATACCCACACCACCCGCAAATGGGAGCCGGGAATGGCGGAAGAAGAGACGCGTTTCTTCGGATTGAAGCGCGAGTGCGGACTGCACGAAGGGTAACAGGAAAGTGGTCCGGTAAGATTTACATCCTACCGGACCACTTCTTCAGGATTTACCCGCTTTTGCCAGTTCCTTTACCAGCGGCAGCATAATGCGTACCACGTCGCGGCTACGGTGTTCTATCCTGCCCGGTAACGCTTTATCGATATGCTGCTGGTTATCCAGTCGCACATCGTGCCAGCTGTTGCCTGCCGGGAACGAGGCGCTTTTGGCGCGCTGTTGATAGCCATCTTTCTTGCCCAGGTTCCAGTTGGTCGCTTCAACGGAGAGAACGGAAATGCCCGCGTTGTCGAAGACCTCTGCATCGTTACAACATCCAGTGCCTTTCGGATAGTCTTTGTTCAGACCTGGATTGGTGCTGGCAACGATACCGCGACTGTGCGCGATAGCCAGCGCCCGGTCGCGCGTCAATTTTCGCACCGCTTCCGGGGTTTTCTTACCGCTATTGAAATAGAGCTTATCGCCGACAATCAGGTTATCGAGGTTGATAACCAGCAGCGTGTTTTTCTTCTCTGCAGCGCTCATTCGCTTCAGAATGTTCTCCGCGCCCAGTTTGCCTTCTTCCTCGCCGCTGGTGGCGATAAATCGGATGCCGTATTGCGTCGGTACGTTTTTGAGTTTTTCCGCCAGTTCCAGCATCACGCCAACACCGGCAGCGTTGTCGTCGATACCTTGCAGGGTTAGTCCACCCAGATTGGCATCTGAATCGGCGTCGCTTTGTGCGGCGTAGGTATCAAGGTGCGCCATGATAATAATCTGCTGCGGCGCTTTACCTTCATGTGCTGCAATAACGGTGCTTCCCGTTACGTTATGCCAGTTTTTACGGTTATCTTTAGCGGTATAAACATAACGGCTATTAAACGTCCGAATATCGCTGCTATAGCCCATCTGTTGAAATTGCTGACGTATATAATCAGCAGATAACATTTCTGCCGGAGATCCCGTCACACGGCCTGGGAAAAACGTTGCGATATATCGAGCCTGGGTATTTGCGATATCTCCAGGTTTGGAAGATGTTGCCTGTGCGGGAAGGATGAAGCACGCGCCGAGCGCCAGGGCGGTAGTCAGGTGGCGCAATGCGGAAAACATAGTGAGTCCTTAAATACCAAGCAGAAATTTTCAGCCGCTAGTATGAAACCGTGATCGAGGTAAAACAATTTCATTTGCTCCTAAATGCCCTAAATTCGGTAGCTTAAGCACTTTTTGATATTTGCTTTTCCAGATCGTTATTCCTTTGAGGAACTACTCATTCCAATTCGTAATTTCATTCGCCTCCTTGCCCTCCCTATAGTCAGGTTATCTGAGCATCGTTAGCAAAATAACGGCATTACATAGGAACGGTTATGGATCAAAAACGACTTACCCACCTGCGGCAACTGGAAGCGGAAAGCATCTATATCATTCGTGAGGTGGCCGCCGAGTTTTCTAATCCGGTGATGATGTATTCCATCGGCAAAGATTCCAGCGTAATGCTGCATCTGGCGCGCAAAGCGTTTTATCCTGGTACGCTGCCGTTCCCCCTGTTGCACGTTGATACCGGCTGGAAATTCAGCGAGATGTACGAGTTTCGTGACCGCACGGCGAAAGCCTACGGCTGTGAACTACTGGTGCATAAAAACCCGGAAGGGGTGGCAATGGGCATCAACCCGTTTGTCCACGGTAGCGCCAAGCATACCGACATTATGAAAACCGAAGGGTTGAAGCAGGCGCTGAACAAATACGGTTTTGACGCCGCGTTCGGTGGTGCTCGTCGCGACGAAGAGAAATCGCGTGCTAAAGAGCGCATTTACTCTTTCCGCGATCGTTTTCATCGCTGGGATCCGAAAAATCAGCGCCCGGAGCTGTGGCACAACTACAACGGGCAGATTAACAAGGGCGAAAGCATTCGCGTATTCCCGCTCTCTAACTGGACTGAACAGGATATCTGGCAGTACATCTGGCTGGAAAATATCGACATCGTGCCGCTATACTTGGCGGCGGAGCGTCCGGTGCTGGAACGCGACGGCATGCTGATGATGATTGATGACGACAGAATCGATCTGCAACCTGGGGAAGTGATTAAAAAGCGCATGGTGCGTTTCCGTACGCTTGGTTGCTGGCCGCTGACAGGCGCGGTGGAGTCGAATGCGCAGACGCTGCCGGAAATCATCGAAGAGATGCTGGTCTCAACCACCAGTGAACGTCAGGGGCGCGTGATTGACCGCGACCAGGCGGGCTCCATGGAGCTGAAGAAACGTCAGGGGTATTTCTAAGGAGCCGCCATGAACACGACACTTGCACAACAAATTGCTAATGAAGGCGGCGTTGAAGCCTGGATGGTCGCCCAGCAACACAAAAGTCTGCTGCGTTTTTTAACCTGCGGTAGCGTGGATGACGGGAAAAGTACCCTGATTGGCCGTCTGCTGCACGACACGCGTCAGATTTATGAAGATCAGCTTTCATCGCTGCACAACGACAGTAAACGTCACGGTACTCAGGGCGAAAAGCTCGATCTGGCGTTATTGGTTGACGGCTTGCAGGCCGAGCGCGAGCAGGGCATCACTATCGACGTGGCGTACCGTTATTTCTCTACCGAGAAGCGTAAATTTATTATTGCGGACACTCCTGGCCATGAACAGTACACCCGCAACATGGCGACCGGGGCGTCGACCTGCGACCTGGCGATCCTGCTGATCGATGCGCGTAAAGGCGTGCTGGATCAGACTCGTCGTCACAGCTTTATCTCTACGTTGCTTGGGATCAAACACCTGGTGGTGGCGATCAACAAAATGGATCTGGTGGACTTTAGCGAGGAGACATTTAATCGCATTCGCGAAGACTATCTTACTTTTGCTGAACAACTGCCGGGTAACCTGGATATCCGGTTTGTGCCGCTTTCTGCACTGGAAGGCGACAACGTGGCTTCGCAAAGCGCCAGCATGCCGTGGTACAGCGGTCCAACGCTGCTGGAAGTGCTGGAAACCGTTGAGATCCAGCGCATTGTTGATACTCAGCCGATGCGTTTCCCGGTGCAGTATGTGAACCGACCGAATCTGGATTTCCGTGGTTATGCCGGGACGCTGGCCTCCGGTAGCGTGAAGGTCGGGCAACGCGTCAAAGTGTTGCCGTCTGGCGTTGAGTCCAGCGTGGCGCGGATCGTGACTTTTGATGGCGATTTACAGGAAGCGCATGCAGGCGAAGCAATCACCCTGGTGCTGAAAGATGAGATCGACATCAGCCGGGGCGACCTGCTGCTTGATGCCGGTGAAGCATTGCCAGCGGTACAAAGCGCTGCCGTTGATGTGGTGTGGATGGCGGAGCAGCCGTTGTCGGCAGGGCAGAGCTATGACATCAAAGTTGCAGGCAAGAAGACTCGCGCACGCGTTGATAGCGTGCAGTATCAGGTCGATATTAATAACCTGACTCAACGTGACGTTGAAGCGCTGCCGCTAAACGGCATCGGTCTGGTTAATTTGACCTTTGACGAGCCGCTGGTGCTGGATACCTATCAGCAGAATCCGGTTACGGGTGGGCTGATTATCATTGATCGCCTGACCAACGTTACCGTTGGCGCGGGCCTGGTGCGTGAGCCAATCGTCCAGGAGCACGTCGCGGCTTCTCAGTTCAGCGCGTTTGAGCTGGAGCTTAACGCGCTGGTGCGTCGCCACTTCCCACACTGGGGTGCGCGCGATCTGCTGGGAGGAAAATAATGGCGTTGCATGACGAAAACGTCGTCTGGCATGCCCATCCTGTTACACCGCAACAGCGGGAACAACGCCACGGTCATCGTGGTGTTGTGCTGTGGTTTACCGGGCTGTCTGGTTCCGGTAAATCCACGGTAGCAGGGGCGCTGGAAGAGGCGCTGCATAAGTTGGGGGTGAGCACTTATCTGCTGGATGGTGATAACGTGCGTCACGGTCTGTGCAGCGATCTCGGGTTTAGCGATGCCGACCGCAAGGAGAATATTCGTCGGGTTGGCGAAGTGGCTAACCTGATGGTCGATGCCGGTCTGGTGGTGTTGACCGCTTTTATCTCTCCGCATCGCGCCGAGCGACAAATGGTCCGTGAGCGCGTGGGAGAGGGGCGTTTTATTGAGGTTTTTGTCGATACGCCATTAGCAACGTGTGAAGCACGCGATCCAAAAGGGCTGTATAAAAAAGCGCGGGCGGGGGAGTTGCGCAATTTTACCGGAATTGACTCAGTATACGAAGCGCCTGAATCGCCAGAGATTCATCTTGATGGTGAACAATTGGTAACAAATTTGGTACCCCAATTATTAGACCTGCTGAGGCAGGAAGATATTATCAGATCCTGAGACACCCGAGCTTGTATGCCCGGTCAGTCACGGTCACAGGATTAGATATGCGTAACAGCCATAACATTACTATTACAGAGTCAGATACCTTCGCTGCCGACGACGAAACCACCTGGTCACTTCCGGGGGCCGTGGTCGGATTTGCAGCGTGGTTGCTGGCGCTGGGATTTCCGTGTCTGATGTATGGCCCTAATACACTGTTTTTCTTTATTTATACCTGGCCCTTTTTCCTCGCATTGTTGCCCGTGGCGATCGTCGTAGGTATTGCCCTGCACTCGCTATTAAAAGGACGGTTGTTGCTGAGCATTACCTGTACCCTGCTGGTGGTTGGGGCTATGTTTGGCGCACTATTTTTGTGGTTATTGGGTTAAGCTCACGTCAATTTCGCATAATCGCCGCGGTTGTTCACTCTCTGGCCATAATTCAAACCGTAACCAACAATGAGATTATGTTCTCCTTACACGGGGTATACGTAACAACGGGCAAATGTGGTACATTTGCCCGCGTTGTCGCGGCATTCCCGCCCGTTGATGTAAAGTCGTCTGCGGAAGTTATGGGATGTTAATGCCGTTTTTCAGGGGGCAGGATGGGTAAACTAACGCTGCTGTTGCTGGCTTTATTAGTCTGGCTGCAGTATTCGCTGTGGTTCGGTAAGAACGGCATACATGACTATAGTCGCGTCAACGATGATGTTGCTGCGCAGCAAGCTACAAACGCGAAACTTAAAGCGCGTAACGATCAGCTCTTTGCCGAAATTGACGACCTCAATGGTGGACAAGAGGCTATCGAGGAGCGCGCGCGTAACGAACTCAGCATGACTAAGCCGGGCGAAACCTTTTATCGTCTGGTACCTGACGCGTCTAAACGCGCTCAGACTGCAGGGCAAAACAATCGATAAACCGTCCAGGGATTTAACATGGCAGCCACTTTATTGGACGTTTGCGCCGTGGTGCCGGCTGCCGGGTTTGGCCGCCGAATGCAAACAGAGTGTCCTAAGCAGTACCTCTCTATTGGCAATAAAACCATTCTTGAACACTCGGTTGATGCGCTGCTGGCTCATCCCCGGGTGACGCGAGTCGTCATCGCTATCAGCCCAGGCGACAGCCGCTTTGCCCAACTTCCACTCGCTGCGCATCCGCAAATTACCGTAGTGGATGGCGGCAACGAGCGTGCCGATTCTGTCCTTGCCGGTTTGCAAGCCGCAGGGGAAGCCAACTGGGTACTGGTGCATGATGCCGCGCGTCCGTGTTTGCACCATGATGATTTATCCCGTTTACTGGCAATAAGTGAGACCAGCCGCACCGGCGGGATCCTGGCGGCGCCCGTACGCGACACGATGAAGCGCGCGGAGCCGGGCCGAACAGACATTGCTCATACGGTCGATCGCACCGATTTATGGCATGCGTTGACGCCACAGTTTTTCCCTCGTGAGCTGTTGCACGACTGCCTGACCCGTGCGCTCAACGAAGGCGCAACCATTACGGACGAAGCCTCGGCGCTGGAATATTGCGGCTTTCATCCGCAACTGGTTGAAGGACGCGCTGACAACATCAAAGTCACTCGCCCGGAAGATCTGGCGCTGGCGGAATTTTATCTGACCCGAACTATCTAGACACCTCATCCTTCACGCTGCAACGAGGCAGCCTGCAGGATGCTGTGTATATCAGGAGAAGGCATAATGCGAATTGGACACGGTTTCGACGTACACGCTTTTGGCGGAGTTGGCCCAATTATCATTGGTGGTGTACGCATCCCATACGAAAAAGGATTGCTGGCGCATTCTGATGGCGACGTGGCGTTACATGCGCTAACTGATGCTCTGCTGGGCGCGGCGGCGCTGGGGGATATCGGTAAACTCTTCCCGGATACCGACCCGGCCTTTAAAGGTGCAGATAGCCGTGAATTATTGCGTGAAGCCTGGCGGCGTATTCAGGCCAAAGGCTATACGCTTGGTAATGTGGATGTGACGATTATTGCTCAGGCGCCGAAGATGCTGCCGCACATTCCGCAGATGCGCGTGTTTATTGCCGAAGATCTCGGCTGCCATATGGATGATGTTAACGTGAAAGCGACCACCACGGAAAAACTCGGTTTTACCGGGCGTGGGGAAGGGATTGCCTGTGAAGCGGTGGCGTTACTCATTAAGGCAACGAAATGACTGCGTTTGAAGATCTGACGTATCTCCATGGCAAACCACTGGGCCATGGCGTTCTGAAAGCGAATCCGGAAGACTTTGTCGTCGTCGAAGATTTAGGCTTCGAACCGGATGGCGAAGGCGAGCACATTTTGGTGCGCATCCTGAAAAACGGCTGTAATACCCGTTTTGTGGCTGACGCGCTGGCGAAGTTCCTGAAAATTCACGCCCGCGAAGTAAGCTTTGCCGGGCAGAAAGATAAACATGCGGTTACGGAACAGTGGCTGTGCGCACGCGTCCCCGGCAATGCGATGCCTGATTTAAGCAAATTTGAGCTTGAAGGCTGTAAAGTGCTGGAGTACGCGCGCCACAAGCGTAAGCTGCGTTTAGGGGCGCTGAAGGGCAACGAATTTACGCTGGTGCTGCGTGAAGTGAGCGAGCGCAATGACGTTGAAGCGCGTTTACAGGCGATTGGCGAGCGCGGCGTACCGAACTATTTTGGCGCTCAGCGTTTTGGTATCGGCGGCAGCAACCTGCAAGGGGCGCTGCGCTGGGCGCAAAGCGATGCGCCGGTGCGCGATCGCAATAAACGCAGTTTTTGGTTGTCGGCGGCCCGTAGCGCGTTGTTTAATCAGATAGTCAGTGAACGCTTGAAAAAAACAGACTTTAATCAAGTTGTTGACGGCGATGCGCTACAATTGTCGGGACGTGGAAGCTGGTTTGTCGCCACACTGGAAGAACAAACTGAATTACAGCGTCGCGTCGATGAGAAAGAATTGATGGTAACAGCGGCATTACCGGGCAGCGGTGAGTGGGGAACTCAGCGCGACGCGCTGGCGTTTGAAGAAGCCGCTATTGCTGATGAAACCGCGCTGCAGTCTCTGTTATTGCGCGAGAAAGTCGACGCGTCGCGTCGCGCTATGTTGCTGTATCCACAACAATTAAGCTGGAACTGGTGGGATGACGTAACCGTTGAGTTACGCTTCTGGCTACCGGCAGGTAGCTTCGCCACCAGTGTTGTAAGGGAACTTATTAACACAATGGGTGATTATGCGTATATTGCTGAGTAACGATGATGGGGTCCACGCACCCGGTATACAAACGCTGGCGAAAGCGCTGCGTGAGTTTGCTGACGTACAGGTGGTTGCCCCGGATCGTAACCGCAGTGGCGCGTCTAACTCGCTGACGCTGGAATCCTCACTTCGCACGTTTACCTATGATAACGGCGATATCGCCGTACAAATGGGTACGCCTACCGATTGCGTCTATCTGGGCGTAAATGCGTTAATGCGTCCGCGTCCGGACATTGTCGTTTCTGGTATTAACGCGGGTCCTAATCTGGGTGATGATGTTATTTATTCCGGTACCGTTGCGGCGGCGATGGAAGGTCGTCATCTGGGGTTCCCTGCGCTGGCTGTCTCGCTCGATGGGCATAAACATTACGATACTGCTGCCGCAGTAACCTGTCGTATCTTACGGGCGCTGAGCCGTGAACCGCTGCGCACCGGTCGCATTTTGAATATCAACGTGCCGGATTTACCGCTGGATCAAATTAAAGGCATTCGCGTCACCCGCTGCGGCAGTCGCCATCCGGCGGATCAGGTGATTCCACAGCAGGATCCGCGCGGTAATACCCTGTACTGGATCGGGCCGCCGGGTGAAAAATGCGACGCCGGGCCGGATACGGATTTTGCCGCCGTCGATGAAGGCTATGTTTCCATCACGCCGCTGCATGTCGATTTAACCGCATACGGCGCGCATGAGGTGGTTTCTGACTGGTTAGACAGCGTGGGAGCCGACACGCAATGGTAAGCAGACGCGTACACACTCTTCTTGAACAATTACGTGCGCAGGGCATCAGAGATGAGCTTGTTCTCGATGCGCTCGCCGCCGTGCCGCGTGAAAAATTCATTGATGAGGCGTTTGAACATAAGGCCTGGGACAATATTGCTCTGCCGATTGGCCAGGGGCAGACGATTTCGCAGCCCTATATGGTTGCGCGGATGACCGAACTGCTTGAGCTAACGCCGCAGTCCCGGGTGCTGGAAATTGGTACCGGCTCTGGCTACCAGACGGCGATTCTGGCGCACCTGGTGCATCATGTGTGCTCCGTTGAGCGCATTAAAGGTTTGCAGTGGCAGGCACGTCGTCGCCTCAAGCAGCTTGATTTACATAATGTTTCGACCCGTCATGGTGATGGATGGCAAGGCTGGCAGGCGCGAGCCCCGTTTGACGCTATCATTGTAACGGCAGCGCCGCCCGAGATCCCAACCGCATTGATGATGCAGCTGGATGAGGGCGGCATTCTCGTCTTACCCGTGGGCGATGAGCACCAGTTTTTAAAGCGGGTGCGTCGTCGGGGAGGCGAATTTATTATCGATACCGTGGAGGCCGTACGTTTCGTTCCCCTTGTGAAGGGGGAGCTTGCGTAGATACTGGCTCTGAATACCTGGAGTTTTCCTGGATATTCTGGAATTAGTCAGCGTATCGTGTCGATGCTTTGCACGGTGATTACGTCACTGGTTTTAACCAAATTTTCCTGGGGGATAAATGAGCGCGGGAAGCCAAAAATTTACCGTTCGCCGTATTGCGGCATTGTCACTGGTTTCATTATGGCTGGCAGGTTGTTCTAACACCTCGAATCCACCAGCGCCAGTCAGCTCCGTTGACGGCAGTTCATCTACGAACACCAGTTCCGGCATGCTGATTACACCTCCGCCTAAAATGGGCTCGACGTCGACAGTACAGCAGACGCCACAGATCCAGCCGGTGCAGCAACCAACCACGCAGCCAACGCAAATCCAGCCTGTCGCACAACAGCCTGTACAGATGGAAAACGGTCGTATTGTGTACAACCGTAAGTATGGGAATATTCCGAAAGGTAGCTACACGGGCGGCAGTACCTATACTGTTAAGAAAGGCGATACCCTTTTTTATATTGCCTGGATCACCGGGAACGATTTCCGTGACCTCGCACAACGCAATAACGTTCCGGCCCCGTATGGCCTGAATGTCGGTCAAACTCTGCAAGTGGGCAACGCGTCTGGCGCACCGATTACCGGTGGAAATGCCATCACCCAGGCGGATGCAGCACAGCAAGGAGTTGTGACCAACCCTGCACAAAATTCCACCGTTGCTGTTGCTTCGAAACCAACAATTACGTATTCTGAGGATTCAGGTGAACAAAGTGCTAATAAAATGTTGCCGAACAACAAGCCTGCTGGGACCGTGGTCACAGCGCCTGTAACGGCTCCAGCAGTTAGCGCAACCGAATCAACTGCAAGCTCAACGTCGACAAGCTCGCCAATCTCTACCTGGCGCTGGCCGACTGACGGCAAAGTGATCGAAAACTTTGCGGCTACCGAAGGTGGCAATAAAGGGATCGACATTGCAGGCAGCAAAGGACAGGCTATTGTCGCGACCGCAGATGGACGCGTCGTTTATGCCGGTAATGCGCTGCGTGGTTACGGTAATCTTATTATCATCAAACATAACGATGATTACCTGAGCGCCTACGCCCATAACGATACGATGCTGGTCCGGGAACAACAAGAAATCAAGGCGGGGCAGAAAATAGCTACCATGGGTAGCACCGGAACCAGTTCAACACGCTTGCATTTTGAAATTCGTTACAAGGGGAAATCCGTAAACCCGCTGCGTTATTTACCGCAGCGATAATTCGGCGGAACCAGGCTTTCACGTGCTAGTTCCGTTAGGGATCACGGGTAGGAGCCACCTTTATGAGTCAGAATACGCTGAAAGTTCATGATTTAAATGAAGATGCGGAATTTGATGAGAACGGAGTAGAGGCTTTTGATGAAAAAGCCTTGAGTGAAGAGGAACCCAGTGATAACGACCTGGCTGAAGAAGAGCTGTTATCGCAGGGGGCCACACAGCGTGTGTTGGACGCGACTCAGCTTTACCTTGGTGAGATTGGTTATTCACCACTGTTAACAGCCGAAGAAGAAGTTTATTTTGCGCGTCGCGCACTGCGTGGGGATGTCGCATCCCGCCGTCGCATGATTGAAAGTAACCTGCGTCTGGTGGTGAAAATTGCTCGTCGTTATGGCAATCGTGGTCTGGCATTGCTGGACCTGATTGAAGAGGGCAATCTGGGACTTATCCGTGCAGTCGAGAAGTTTGACCCGGAACGCGGGTTCCGCTTCTCAACATACGCAACCTGGTGGATCCGCCAGACGATCGAACGGGCGATTATGAACCAAACCCGTACGATCCGACTGCCGATTCACATTGTAAAAGAGCTGAACGTCTATCTGCGTACCGCGCGTGAGTTGTCGCATAAACTGGACCACGAACCGAGCGCAGAAGAGATTGCTGAACAACTGGATAAACCGGTTGATGACGTCAGCCGTATGCTCCGACTCAACGAGCGTATTACCTCGGTAGACACCCCTCTGGGTGGTGATTCCGAAAAAGCGTTGCTGGATATTCTGGCCGATGAAAAGGAAAACGGTCCGGAAGACACCACGCAAGACGATGATATGAAACAAAGCATCGTCAAATGGCTGTTCGAACTGAACGCCAAACAGCGTGAAGTGCTGGCACGTCGTTTTGGTCTGCTGGGGTACGAAGCTGCGACACTGGAAGATGTGGGCCGTGAAATTGGTCTCACTCGTGAACGTGTTCGCCAGATTCAGGTTGAAGGTCTGCGTCGTCTGCGTGAAATTCTGCAGACTCAAGGGCTGAATATCGAAGCGCTATTCCGCGAGTAAGCACAAGTTCTATCAAGAAAGGCCAGTCTCATTGGGACTGGCCTTTTTCTATGTTTGTTGCCTGATGGCACTGCGTTTATCAGGCCTACGGGGAGCTGGACTTTGTAGGCCGGATAAGACATTTATGTCGCCATCCGGCAGATTAGTTCATCATCTTACGCACCAGACGAGTGAACTGCTCACGCTCTTCATCGGATAATCGCCCCAGAAACTCCTCATCCACGCTATTGCCTAACGGAGTGGCGCTGGCCAGTAATGCCTCTCCTTGCGCGGTTAAATAAACAAACCGCCGACGCTTATCCGCTGGATCGTGCTCACGCTTGACCAGATCGCGTTTTTCCATCCGGCTCAGCATTTCCGCAAGCGTCGCTTTGGTACAGACTGCTGCCTCGGTCAGGGTAACCTGCTCAATGCCGGGCTGTTCGGCAATGGCGCGCATCACCGCATACTGTGGTTTGGTCAGATCCGGTAATTCATGTTGCCAGCGAGCCGTATGATGCTGAAAAAGCTGGCGTAAAAGGTGGAAGGCTGTATTTCGTAACCGCATGAGAACTCCGGGATTTCTGTCAGTCTCTATCATAACGGGTAACGCGTCATAGTTTAACCATTGCTGCTTTAGCAATCAGTGCGAGTTGCTCTTGCCCGAAATGCATCGAGGGAGTATTTTGATAAAATGTTCGTACACGAACAAATTTGAGGGTTGCATGAGACTGATTGTAGGAATGACCGGGGCAACCGGCGCACCGCTTGGCGTGTCGCTACTGCAGGCGCTGCGGGAAATGCCGGGGGTGGAAACTCATCTGGTGCTGTCAAAGTGGGCCAAAACCACAATTGAACTGGAAACGCCGTACAGCGTCCGCGAGGTGTCTGCGTTGGCCGATTTTTGCCACAACCCGGCAGACCAGGCGGCAACCATCTCCTCCGGGTCGTTTCGTACTGACGGCATGATCATTATCCCCTGCAGTATGAAAACCCTGGCCGGTATTCGTGCAGGCTACGCGGAAGGACTGGTAGGGCGTGCCGCTGATGTGGTGCTGAAAGAAGGGCGCAAGCTGGTACTGGTGCCGCGTGAAATGCCGCTTAGCACCATTCATCTGGAAAACATGCTCGCGCTTTCCCGCATGGGCGTCGCGATGGTTCCCCCGATGCCCGCGTTTTATAACCACCCGCAAACGGTCGATGACATCACGCAGCACATTGTGGCTCGCGTGCTCGATCAGTTTGGTCTGGAACACCCCAACGCCCGTCGCTGGCAGGGATTACGACAGGCGCAGAATTTTGCACAGGAGAATGAATAATGGCATTTGATGATTTGCGCAGCTTTTTGCAGGCGCTGGACGACCAGGGACAACTGCTGAAAATCAGTGAAGAGGTCAACGCCGAGCCGGATCTGGCGGCGGCGGCCAACGCAACCGGGCGTATTGGCGACGGCGCCCCGGCGCTGTGGTTTGACAATATTCGTGGATTTACCGACGCCCGCGTGGCGATGAACACCATCGGCTCGTGGCAGAATCACGCCATCTCTTTAGGTCTGCCGCCAAATACCCCGGTGAAAAAACAGATTGATGAGTTTATCCGCCGTTGGGATAAATTTCCGGTTACGCCGGAGCGTCGTGCCAACCCTGCGTGGGCTGAAAACTGTGTTGATGGTGATGAGATCAACCTGTTTGATATTCTGCCGCTGTTTCGCCTCAACGATGGCGACGGGGGTTTTTATCTTGATAAAGCCTGCGTGGTGTCGCGCGATCCGCTGGATCCTGACAATTTTGGCAAACAGAACGTCGGCATCTATCGTATGGAAGTCAAGGGCAAGCGCAAGCTTGGTCTGCAACCGGTGCCGATGCACGATATTGCGCTGCATCTGCATAAAGCCGAAGAACGTGGTGAAGATCTGCCGATCGCCATCACGCTGGGTAACGATCCGATCATCACCCTGATGGGAGCTACGCCGCTGAAGTACGATCAGTCGGAATACGAAATGGCGGGGGCGCTGCGTGAAAGTCCGTACCCGATCGCTACCGCACCGCTCACCGGCTTTGACGTACCCTGGGGGTCAGAAGTGATCCTTGAAGGGGTCATTGAAAGCCGTAAACGTGAAATCGAAGGTCCGTTTGGTGAGTTTACCGGTCACTATTCCGGTGGACGTAACATGACCGTCGTGCGTATCGATAAAGTCTCTTATCGCACCAAACCGATCTTTGAATCGCTGTATCTGGGGATGCCGTGGACGGAGATTGACTACCTGATGGGTCCTGCAACCTGCGTACCGCTTTATCAACAGCTGAAAGCTGAATTCCCGGAAGTGCAGGCGGTAAACGCCATGTACACCCACGGTTTGCTGGCGATTATCTCAACCAAAAAACGTTACGGCGGCTTTGCCCGCGCGGTGGGGCTGCGCGCAATGACGACGCCGCATGGCCTGGGTTACGTGAAAATGGTGATTATGGTTGATGAGGATGTTGACCCGTTCAACCTGCCGCAGGTGATGTGGGCGCTGTCTTCGAAGGTCAATCCGGCGGGAGATCTGGTGCAACTGCCGAATATGTCGGTGCTGGAACTTGATCCGGGTTCCAGCCCGGCGGGGATTACCGACAAGTTAATTATTGATGCGACCACGCCGGTTGCGCCGGATAACCGTGGGCACTACAGCCAGCCGGTATGCGATTTACCGGAAACGAAAGCCTGGGCTGAAAAGCTGACCGCCATGCTGGCCAACCGTAAATAAGGAGTAGCAGATGATTTGTCCACGTTGTGCCGATGAACATATTGAAGTGATGGCAAACTCGCCGGTGAAAGGCGTCTGGACGGTATATCAGTGCCAGCATTGTCTGTATACCTGGCGTAATACCGAACCGCTACGCCGCACCAGCCGCGAGCACTACCCGCAAGCGTTTCGCATGACGCAAAAAGATATTGATGATGCGCCGATGGTGCCGAGTATCCCGCCGCTGCTGGCGGAAGATAAGCGCTAATCAACATAGCCGGGTGCGGCTTCGCCTTACCCGGTATACAATTGCTTAAGTTCTTTTTTGCAGCATGACAACAAGGATGTTTTCAGAAATATGTCACTCTATCGGCGAGTCGTTTTATTATCTTTACTGGGAATGAGTTCTGGCGCGCAAAGCGCATCACATGAACAAATCATGCAAATCTATAATAGCGGGTCCGTTGGCTCTGTTATTAAATGTCAGGCCCACATGGACGTTAAGAGTGGGGATGGCACAATTCCAGTACAGATTATGTCCGTAATGACGATAACGGGTCGGCAATTTCATCATCTCTATTATGATAGTGCGATAACCTATTCAATCGTTAATGCAGAAAAGCCCTATATGTATGTGTCTGTTTCGGTGGAAGAAAATATCCAAGAAGAGCAGCGAAAAATACGTAGTGAGCTCGATCTTTCAACCCTGCGGGTTGATTTTCCTGGAAATCCTGAAATGGCGAATACAGTGCGTGAACTTTTTCGGGAACAACGTGTTACGTACGCTAATTATACAGATATTACCGTTAGTGAACCGCCGAGCTATACGGTCAGGCAATATAGCAAAGATTCTATTTCTGGCGTCATTCTTCAGACTTGTACGCCGATGGCGCAACGCTGAGGGGCCTGGAAATGGTAGTTCATGTCGGCCCGATAAGCGCAGCGTCACAACGCACTAATATTAAGCCTCGGAATATCCGGGGTTCGTTATTTTGCGAGCAGGCTCGTAGCAAATGGCTTAAATTGTTCGAGGAGATGGCGCCTGGAATAGAATAGCGGCGGGTGCTTGAGGCTTTCTGAGCTTTGAGCATTTGCAAGGTCCCGGAAAGACAAAAGCCCCAGGAGATAGTTCTATCAACCTGAGGCTAGCGTTCAAACCTAGACCATTTGGATGTTAGTCTCTTCTTTGCAGGGAGGCAAGACATGCTGACAAAATATGCCCTGGTGGCGATTGTAGTGCTGTGTTTCACGGTGCTGGGATTTACGTTAATGGTACGAGATTCGCTGTGCGAGTTAAGTATTAAAGAGCGTAATATGGAGTTTAAAGCTGTTCTCGCTTACGAACCGAAGAAGTAGCAACAACGCGGGGGAAACCCCGCGTCCTGATGGCCTGGTTTTGTCCTCTCGCACCCATTCCCGAAGTACGCGCCAGTTGTTGTAGGCCCGATAAGCCAGGCGCCATCGGGCATTACAACGTTACACCAGACTCTTCAATCGGTAGATCCACTCCAGCGCCTGGCGGGGCGTTAGCGAATCCGGATCGAGATTTTCCAGCGCTTCAACGGCGGGTGATGTTTCTTCCGGAACCGATAGCAGCGACATCTGCGTGCCGTCGACCTGGGTCGCAGCAACATTCGGCGCGATGCTTTCCAGTTCACGCAGTTTTTGCCGCGCCCGTTTAATAACCTCTTTCGGCACACCTGCCAGGGCTGCGACCGCCAGGCCATAGCTCTTGCTCGCCGCGCCATCCTGTACGCTGTGCATGAAGGCGATGGTATCGCCGTGCTCTAATGCATCCAGATGCACATTTGCTACGCCCTCCATCTTCTCCGGTAACTGAGTCAGTTCGAAGTAGTGGGTGGCAAATAACGTTAATGCTTTGATTTTATTGGCGAGGTTTTCTGCGCACGCCCACGCCAGCGACAGGCCGTCGTAGGTGGAGGTGCCGCGTCCAATCTCATCCATCAGCACCAGGCTGTTCTCGGTGGCGTTGTGCAGAATGTTGGCGGTTTCGGTCATTTCTACCATGAAGGTAGAGCGACCGGATGCCAGATCATCCGCCGCGCCAACGCGGGTAAAGATGCGATCGATAGGCCCGATCTCCACTTTCTGCGCCGGAACGTAGCTGCCGATATAGGCCAGCAGAGCAATCAACGCGGTCTGACGCATATAGGTACTTTTACCCCCCATGTTCGGGCCGGTGATGATCAGCATCCGTCGCTGAGGCGAGAGGTTAAGCGGGTTAGCAATAAACGGCTCGGTCAGCACCTGTTCCACCACCGGATGACGTCCCTCGGTAATACGAATACCAGGCTTGTCGGTGAAGGTCGGGCAGGTGTAATTCAGGGTATAAGCACGTTCCGCGAGGTTGACCAGTACGTCCAGTTCCGCCAACGCGCTGGCGCTCTGTTGCAAATCAGCCAGGTGCGGCAGCAGCATGTCGAACAGTTCGTCGTACAGCTGTTTTTCCAGCGCCAGCGCTTTGCCTTTTGAGGTCAGAACTTTGTCTTCGTACTCTTTCAGTTCCGGAATAATGTAGCGTTCGGCGTTTTTCAACGTCTGGCGACGCACGTAGTTAATCGGCGCCAGATGACTTTGCCCGCGGCTGATCTGAATATAGTAGCCGTGTACGGCGTTAAACCCGACCTTCAGCGTGTCCAGACCGGTGCGTTCGCGTTCGCGGATTTCCAGTCTGTCGAGGTAGTCGGTTGCGCCATCAGCCAGCGCCCGCCATTCGTCCAGCTCTTCGTTGTAGCCCGGGGCAATGACGCCGCCGTCGCGTACCAGCACCGGCGGAGCTTCCACCACGGCGCGTTCCAGCAGTTCACGCAGCTCGGTAAACTCACCCATTTTCTCGCGCAGCATTTGCACGGGGGCACTGTCTACGTTTTCCAGCTGTGCGCGCAGTTCCGGTAATTGCTGGAAAGCATGACGCATCCGGGCCAGATCGCGTGGGCGCGCGGTACGCAGGGCCAGGCGGGCCAGAATACGTTCCAGGTCGCCTACCTGACGCAGTACGGGTTGTAATTCGCTGGTGGTATCCTGCAGCGCGCCGATGGTTTGTTGGCGCTCGGTGAGGATTTTAGTGTCGCGCACCGGCATATGCAGCCAGCGCTTGAGCATACGGCTACCCATCGGCGTTACGGTGCAGTCGAGTACCGAAGCCAGCGTGTTTTCAAAGCCGCCTGCCAGGTTCTGGGTAATTTCCAGATTGCGGCGAGTGGCGGCGTCCATGATGATGCTGTCCTGCTGGCGCTCCATGGTGATGGAACGAATATGCGGCAGCGAGGTGCGCTGGGTATCTTTTACGTACTGCAACAGACAACCGGCAGCGCAAAGTCCGCGCGGGGCGTTTTCCACGCCAAAGCCGATTAAATCCCGCGTGCCAAACTGCAGGTTTAACTGCTGGCGGGCGGTATCAATTTCGAATTCCCACAGTGGGCGACGACGCAGGCCGCGACGCCCTTCAATCAATGAGGTTTCGGCGAAATCTTCGGCATACAGCAGTTCTGCGGGGTTGGTGCGCTGCAATTCTGCGGCCATGGTTTCGCGGTCAGCAGGTTCACTGACGCGAAAACGCCCGGAGCTGATATCAAGCGTTGCGTAACCATAACCTTTACTGTCCTGCCAGATGGCAGCCAGCAGGTTGTCCTGGCGTTCCTGCAGCAGTGCTTCATCACTGATGGTGCCTGGCGTGACAATACGCACCACCTTGCGTTCTACCGGACCTTTGCTGGTCGCCGGATCGCCAATTTGCTCACAAATAGCAACGGACTCGCCCTGATTGACCAGCTTGGCGAGGTAGTTTTCTACGGCATGATGAGGAATGCCCGCCATCGGGATTGGCTCGCCCGCAGATGCACCGCGTTTGGTCAGGGAGATATCAAGCAGCTGAGACGCGCGTTTCGCATCGTCATAAAACAGTTCGTAAAAGTCGCCCATGCGGTAAAACAGCAGTATTTCCGGGTGCTGAGCCTTCAGCTTGAGATACTGCTGCATCATGGGCGTATGGTTAGTGAAGTCCGTATCAAGTGACTCTTTCATATTGTTTTTGCTCTTTTTTTAATCTTTTTGGGTACCTGGGCAGTCTCACGTGAGCCCCTGGAAACTCACATAAACCCACAAATTTGTCATTCGAAAGCCGCCTGAAGGGCAGTAACGACGAGCCTTGGTTCGACCAGAATGGCCTATCTTATCACCGACAACGACTGAGATTCACCCGTAGGTTTTGCCGTCAGAACCCTTATTGATTATTCATTTTCCGGCAACGCATAGTTCTGGCAGTAGAGATAGGGGATCCCCTCTTTGGTAATCAGATACGTCTCGCTATTCAGCGCAAAAAAATCGACGTTAGATACGCTGGTGTTGGTGAGAAAAAAGTCGGGGAGCAATTCCTGAATGAGAGTGGCGGGTGCCGTTTCACGATTAGATATCTGGATTTTCTGCGAAATCCAGACCGGGCTTGAGCCGTAGCTGGATTGTGTAAAAAGTACCATGCGCTGCACGGTCTGCTCATTATTTTCGGCATCTTTGATAATGCCATCAATATTCACAATACCTTTGCTGCCGCCGGTTTTTATATCAATGATGCCACGGAACGAAGTGGTATTGCGTACAATCTCGATAGCTGAACGGCAGGTCAGATTATGTAACTCGCCATTGTTTTTACTGTACCGATAGACGACGGCGACAATTAGCGTAACAAAACAAAGCAGCAGGATAATACCTGTCTGAATGCGGGGCGTTCTGGGATAAAAATTCATTAGCTATCATACCGTGGGTAATAAACCGACTGACAGGCATTTTCCTGCCTGGCTTTCATCGGTGAGCGACACACAAGCACGGACAATTTCTTGGATTCAGGATAGGTGGTGATATAGATAAATTTATGGCTTTGACACAGCCCCGGATTTTTGTCGATAAACGCGGTATGTCGAGAGAAATTACTGGCATCGTTATTAAAATAATACTGACAGTCAGTGGGTGCTTTGCCCACAGTGATATAGCCAGAGAAATAGTTATCGCTGGTTTGCCACGGATACAATATAAGCACACAAATTATCAGGGTAATGGTCAGCATTACCATTTCTGCAGTAGTCATCAAAGGTTGACGCGGTGCGCAAGGCAATAGTTCTTCGATGGCGACATCCGGTGCTAAATGTTCAACCGTAGAAGAAGGGCTGTCTTCTGGTGTTTCAATCACCTGAATATCACATTCATCCTGAATGATTAGCCCTTTGCGGGGGATCGTAGTGATAAGCGGTTGTTCCAGCTCTAGTTGCAGCAGACTTTTACGCAAAGAGAGAATGCTTTGATAAAAGGCGTTGAAGCTCACCTGACGGTGATTTTTACCCCAGCCGAATTCCAGCAGTTCGTTTTGTGAAACCACTTGCCCGCGATGTTGAATAAGTAATAAAAGACATAATGACGCCGAGTGTTTGAGTTTTATCCGTTGATTGGGTTGATCTACCCGCGCCAGACATTGCGTCGCTGGCGTAAATATTATTATTTTTTCAATCAGATAACTGACATTGCCAGTCTCAGACATAAGGTCTCTACTCTTGCTGATGCGCCAGGCGGTTGGTGAGTCATGATACCACTTTGCCCATAAAGACCACCAGTATGGACCCGACTCTACAGCGAGAACCGCTAAATGTTTCAATTTAGTATCATAATATAACAACAATGATAACTTTTTAATGAAAATAAACCATATATAAATCAATTGATTGTATCTTTTTGGTTACATTGCAAAGAACAGAAAGATGAAAAAATATCGACAAAGATGATTGCCATTAATTCTTTATGGACAGCGCCCTATACTGCCTGGCACCACCACGCGAAAAGAGCAGAAGCCTGAACGCGTCAACGGCACCAGGGAATGTTGGTGGTAGATGTAGAAGGGAATAAATGTCAGCTTGTTTGCAGGCTGACATTTATTTTTCGTGCTAAGTAAATTTATCCTCATTTGACAAAGCCTTAATTTGCGGTAGAGAGTCCTATGTTCCAGAAAGAAATTGAAAATGCTGTAGTGCTCGTTGGCGATGAAATGAAGAAGTCAGATAATGCCTGGCTGTCGTTACGTAAAAAACGTCAGCGTATTGATTTGAAGATTGATGGCAATATCTTGTTTCTGGAGAAAGGGACTGTCTCTGTTTATCGCGTGGAAAATGATTTAGTCACGGTGAGTATTTCTGCACCGGCTATTCTCGGTCTGCCACAAATGCGTACGGAAGTGGCCGGACACTATTTACGTTGTGACACCGATTGCGAGATGTGGGCGATGAGCGTACAAAACGCCGATCTTCTGTTTACCGCTAAAAACTTATGGAAGCAGGCGTTTGATATCTTAACGCACCATCTTCAACGTTATTTCCAGCGCGAGGCGTTGCAATCGCACCGCACTATTCGCGAGCAGATTATTGAACACGTGAAATATATCTGGGCAATGCAGCCCGATGTCCGAGAGAAAACGTCCGTGTATACCTTTATTTTGACCCGCAATCATATCTCACGCAGCGCCATCCATAAGGTGTTACAGGAGCTGGTTAATGACGGGAAAATCACCCTGAATCGCGGAAAACTTTCCTTTTGCATGCCGTTATAATTTCTGCGCTCCCTGACAATAATGAAAGGGAGCACAACCGATCAACGTTCTCTGAGTGCCTCCGCGCGTGCGCGAATAATCGGTTTTAACAAATAGCTCAGAATCGTTTTCTTACCGGTGAGAATATCGACGCTCGCCACCATGCCGGGAATGATAAGCATCGGATGCTCTTTTGTTCCCAGGTAGTTTTTGTCCGTTTGCAGGCGCACAACATAAAAGCTTCGCCCCTGCTTGTCGGTCACGGTGTCTGGGCTTATCTGCACCACTTCGCCTTGCAGACCGCCATAGATGGTGTAATCGTAAGCGGTAAATTTCACCATCGCATGCTGGCCTGGATGGAGGAAGGCGATATCGCGCGGTTGTATTTTGGCTTCGATTAACAGCTTGTCATCCAGCGGTACGATTTCCACCAGGTCGCTGCCCGGCTGAATGACGCCACCGATAGTGTTCACCATCACCTGCTGAACGATACCGCGCACCGGTGAGGTGACCATGGTCCGATTCACCCGGTCTTCTAACGCTTTTACGCTGGCCTGAGTCTTGCTCAGATTGGTACGCGCCTCGTTGAGCTGGGCCAGCGCATCGCTCTGGAAACGGCCACGGCTTTCACCGATTTTATTCTCAATCTCTTTAATTTCTGATGCGGCCTTGGGCAGCGACAGGCTAATAGAATTGAGCTGCCCGGCGGTTTCTACTTCGGTACGATGCAGGCGCAGCAGTTCGACTTTTGAAATGGCGCCTGAGGCGAGCAGCGGTTCGGACATTTTGATTTCCTGACGGATTAACCCAAGGCTGTGCTTAAACTGATCCTCCTTCGATTCAAAGTCGCGCAACTCCTGTTTTTTCTGCACCAACTGTTCTTCGAGCCCGGATATTTCGTTGTGAAACTGCTCCCGGCGGCTGTTGTACAGCTCTGTTTCTCCCCGGGCGACATCCGGCGCCTGGCTGGCTATCTCTGGGGAAATAATAAAGTCGCGGTTCTCAACTTCCGCCGTCAGGCGTTCTACCTTGGCGCGCAGACCGAGCTTATCGGCTTCAGTTTCGCCAACGTTGGAGGCGAAACGCGTGTCATCGAGGTGCAGTAATGGGGTTCCGGCGTTAACGATTTGCCCTTCATGCACATACAGCTCGGTGACAATCCCCCCTTCCAGGTTCTGTATTTTTTGCAGCTTAGATGAAGGGATTGCCTTACCTTCGCCGCGCGTAACTTCATCAATTTTTGCAAAGCCGGCCCACACGAAAGACAAAACCACCAGCGCGAGGATCGTCCACAGCGTCAGTCGTATTACTCTCGGGGCGTCATCAATAATGGCCTGGCTGACCTCATTAATACTGTCGGTTTGATTTTCATCACGGCCGCGAAAGTAATGCTGTAAGTAGCGGCGGGCTCGAGCCAGGAAATCAGCGAGATGCATTAATCTGCCCCTTTTTCAACGCATCCATCACTACCGCTTTCGGGCCGTCTGCGATGATGCGTCCTTTATCAACAATAATCAGACGGTCAACCAGCGACAGCATGGAGGCGCGGTGCGTGACCAGTAATAACGTTTTTCCCGCGATGCAGGGAGCCAGCGCGTGTTTGATCTTCTCTTCGCTGGTGTTGTCCATCGAACTGGTGGGTTCATCCAGTAGCAGGAGAGGGGGATCCAACAGCAGCGCGCGCGCGAGCGCCACCGCCTGCCGTTGACCGCCGGAAAGCTGAGAGCCGCGCTCACCGACCTGTAGGTTATAGCCGTCAGGATGCAGACGGGCGAAATCGTTGACGCCTGCCAGTTCTGCCGCTCGCAGCATGGTTTCGTCGTCGACATAGCGCGCCCCGCACAGCAGGTTGTCGCGCAGCGTGCCGTTGAACAACTGGATGTCCTGCGGCACGTAGCCGATGCTGTGGCGCAGATCGTTCACATCCAACTGACGAGAGTCGATACCGTCGATCAGCAGATTCCCGGCGCTCGGCTGGTACAAATTGACGATAAGTTTACTCAGTGAACTTTTACCGGAACCGCTGCGTCCGATAATGCCGATGCGCTCACCGGGCTGAATGGTCAGGTTTATTTTGTGCAGCGACAGGGTTTGTTGTTCCGGATAGCTGAAATCCACATCGCGAAATTCAATGCTGCCCTGTAACTGTTCCCGCTTGAGCGGATTTTCATCCGCGCGACGCTCCTGCGCCAGCGACATCATTTTCTCGGTATTTTTGATGGTGAGCTTCGCCTGCTGATAGCGGGCGATAAGGCCGGTAAGCTGGCCCAGCGGCATCAGAGCGCGACCATTGAGCATGTAGCAGGCGATCAAACCACCCATACTCAGCTTACCGCCGATAATCATGTATACCCCGACGATGATCATCACCACGCCCGAAATTTGCTGGAACCAGCCGGTGAGGTTGCTTGCCAGGCTGGACAAGGTTTTGACGCGCAGTTCCAGACGACTCAGGCTGCCCAGCGTCTGTTCCCACTGGAACTGGCGTTCACTTTGGGCATTGTTCACTTTGATGGCATCCAGGCTGCCCAGGGTTTCAATCAGCAATGCCTGACGTTCGCTGGCGAGGCTCATGGTTTTTGCCACCGCGTCGTTGACCGGTTTTTGCAGCGCCCAACTACACAGCAAGGCAATCGGCAATGTCAGTATCGGGATCCATGCCAGGGCGCCGCCGATAATGCCGATAACGATCAGCAGCAACAGGGTGAAGGGCAGATCGATAATCGTCGTCAGCGTGAGCGATGAGAGGAAATCACGCAGCGACTGGAATTCATGAATGTTTTGCGCAAAGCTCCCCACCCGCGCAGGGCGCTCTTTCATCTCCATGCCGATAATGCGTTCAAACAGGGTCGAGGAGATGATGAGATCGCTTTTTTTACCCGCAAGATCCAAACAGATACCGCGTAGCATTTTCAGGATCAGATCAAAGATAAAGGCCAGACAAATCCCCACCGCCAACACCCATAACGTGACCGTTGCCTGGTTTGGCACGACGCGGTCATAGACGTTCATGGTAAAAAGCGGCGTGCCGAGCGCAATCAGGTTGATCAGCAGGCTGGCCAGCACCGCATCCATATACAGAAAGCGTGATAGCTTCAGCGTGTCTTTAAACCAGGATTTAGTGCGTGGCAGGAAGGCTTCCGCCTGCAAATCGAATTCATGACGCGGATGCGCAAAAATGACTTTACCCGCATAGTTGCGCTCAAGCGTGGCTAAATCGACGCAAATTTCTCCACCTTCGCTTTCGCTGGGCATAAAGCGGGCGCTGCCGTCATCGTTCCATGCTAACAATACGCCGGTTCCGCCAGCGTTCAATAACAACACTGCTGGCAAAGACATTCCCGGAATTTTATCGAGCGTGCGCCTGACGACTCGCGCTTTTAAACCGGCTCTTGCCGCCGCGCGTGGAAATATATTCAGCGTGAGCCGATCGTTTTCTAATGGCAGACCGCTGCTGAGTGTTGAACGACTCGCCGGTTTACCATGCAGAGAACACAGAATAAGTAAGCTATCTAATAACGGGTCGTCATTATGGCTACGTGGGTCGTGATATTGAGAACCTGGCGGAACATAATTCTCGGGGACGTCATTTAATAATTCGGCTTGTGCACTCATTTTCGCAACCATTCTGACCGTACACGGTTAAATAATAGCAGGCTTATAATAAGCATGTAGGTCAGAGATTTAATGGGTATTAATAATTATTAATTAAGTTCCGGTAAACTATTTTCTTCTGCAGAATCTACCGGTTGCCCTGACGGCGGCGGTGTGATTTTTAGAATATTCATTAATTCACCGGTGCGTTCGCTAATTCGATAGCCGCTGGTCATTGCCAGATAACGTAATTCAACAAGGCGACGTTTAGAGGAGAACACTTCATTTTCACTATCGAGTAAATCCAGCAGGGTACGTTCGCCAAGACTGAATTGATCCTGATAAGCCGTGCGCACTTTGACGCTTCGGTCGGCATATTCTTCTGCAGAAGGAAGCTGGGCGCGTGCGTTTTGCAGCGCTGTCCAGGCCAGGCGCAGCTCCTGATTCAACTGGCGAAGCGTGTTATTGCGCACATCCTGAGCCTGCTTGTGCAGATAAGCGCGGGAGTTCATATTGGCTTTGTCGCTGCCGCCCTGGTACAGGTTGTAATGCAGTTTAACCATCGCCTCCCATTCTTCGGTTTGTGCGCGGGTGGTATCGGTGTTGTTGCTAATCCCGCGGGAAAGCTCTACGTCTACGCGTGGATAGAAAGTTGATTTCGAGGCCTCATATTGCTGGTGCGCAGCTTCGATATCCGCATTGGCGGACTTCAGTAATGGATTATTTTTCTCCATTCGGCTTTTGGCTTCTTCCAGCGAGGTCGGCAGATGAGAGTCAATGCTCTCTGGCTGGCTTAAGCCCTGCGGATCCATGCCCGTTACGCTGACAAAGGTGGTTTTCGCGTCTTCCAGATTGGTCTGCTCGGTCAGCAGATTGTTACGCGCCTGGGCCAGACGCGCTTCGGCCTGCATAAAGTCTCCGGAGCGACCAACGCCCTGATCGGTACGCAGTTTTATCTGGTCGTAAATGCGCTCATGATTCGCCAGGTCGTCTTCTGCAAGGCGCACAAACTCTTCGCGTTGCAGCACATCGAAATAGGCCTGAATTACGGCATAAGCGGTACTTTCGCTGGTGTTCATTACGCCGTAGGCGCGCGAGTCAACGGTCGCTTTTTGCCGCGCCACTTCGCTATTGGTGGCAAAACCGTTGAACACATTTTGCTCAAGGCTGAGAGTCGCTTCGTTAGGCGATTGAGTCAGACCGTTATTGCGACCTGCCGCGCGGGTAGTCGCATCATCAACATTTTTGCGCCCGGCTTCTGCGTTCAGATTCAGGGACGGTAAATAGCCGCCTTGTGCCGCCCGCAGTTCTTGCTCTGAGGAATAACGGCTATTTATTGCGGCATTAACTTCTGGATGATTCGCTAATGCTTCTTTAACGGTATTTTGTAAGTCTTCTGCAATTGCTACATTTATTGAAAAGCACGAAAGCAGAAAAACTAAAAACTTCTTCATGACATGAATGCCTTATATCTCACGGTTATGACATCCAGTTGTCGTCGCTATCATCCATTTTTACAAATGCGTTATATTAATTAACAAATATGAATTATCTTAATTAATGGCTGTTATCAGCTATTCGACGACATGTTTTGTCACATCGTGTTTTATTTTTGGTTATTTTTTATTATATTTATTTGCCAGTCAAGTCTCATGTAATTGCATTCAATAAAATGTGTTTTTTTCTACATTGAGATATTAATGTTTACATTAAATTAATGTGATATTTGTTCGTTAATATATTAGCGAGTTTATAAAAATAATGATGATATTTAAGTGAGGTTACGGTGAGCAAATTACTCGGTGTGATCAAAGCAATCATTGGACAGGTTTACGTTATTGATGCCAATGGCGCACAACGACAGGTTCATGAAGGCGACAGGGTATATAGCGGTGAAGAAATTGTGACCGGCGCCAGCGGCGCGGTAAGCGTCTCTTTACCTGACGGAAAAACGCTGGATATCGGGCGTAACAGCCACTGGGGCGAGCATGGGTTACAGGCCAGCCATAACCCGGAGAGTAGTGCCCAGGATATTGCCGCCGCACAAAAAGCCATTGCCGAAGGCGCTGATCCGACGCAGGTGCTGGAAGCCACCGCTGCAGGTAATGAAGCGCCGATAACATTAGAGGGCGGCGGAGGCGGTCATACTCTGGTGCAGCTTGAATTGACCGGGCAGGTGGTTGATCCGACAGCAGGTTTTAACACTCAAGGTCTCGGTAGTCCGGGCTGGGATATCAATCTGCCGATAGGAGGCGTGACCGAGGGCTCCGCGAATATTTTCCCGCCAGAAGTGCAAATTACCGAGTTTGCCGGCAACGATGGTTTTATTAACAAAAGCGAATTTCACCAGACCCATTTAAGTGGCACCAGTAATCAAAATCACGTCACGCTTACCTTCACCGATAGCCAAAAAAACACATTCACCGTAACTGTTCCGGTTAACAACGGGCACTGGAATATTGCTACCGATCTGGCAGGACTGGTACCTGGAAATGTAACAGTTGTGGCAATCGCGACCGATGTGACGGGACGGACGGCGGAAAGTTTTGACCATGCGCTGATTGATATTACTGGACCAAATATCAGCATTAGCGTTGAAAATGTCACGCCGGATAACCTCATAAACTTCGAAGAGTCACGCCAACCGCAAACGTTAATCCACGGGATTGTCGGCGGTGATGCAAGGCCTGGCGATCTCATTTCCTTACTGGTCGATGGCCGGGAATATACCGGCGTTGTTACCGACCCGGGGACAGGGACTCTGACTTATACCATCCCGGTGCTGACTCAGGGATTATTGAATGACCCGAACATTCACGCCACGTTAACCTCTGTCGACGATGCCGGAAACAGCACCACGGTTTCTACCGATCATCACGTCAACAACGATCTGTTTGCGCAAAATGCCGTGACCATTGAAACGGTGGCGAATGATGATGTCGTCAACGCCAATGAGTTTCGTATGCCGACCGTTATTTCAGGCGTTGCCAGCGGTGATGCGAAAGCGGGCGATCCGGTAACGCTGACCATTCAGGGCAAAGCGTTTCACGGCACGGTTTTCGACGATCATGGTCAGCTACGCTATGAAATTGTGGTGCCTTCCGCAACCCTGAAGGAAGGTGCGAACGATGTGCAGGTGACGCTGGTCAGCCATGACGCTGTAGGTAATGAAGCCACCGCCGTAACGCATCGCACTGTGGTGCTGGATACTCAGGCGCATAACGCGCTGTCCATCGACAATGTGACCGACGATAACACCCTGAATCGTGTAGAGCTGTATATGCGCAACCAGGTGATTTCCGGCACAGTGAGTGGCGAAGACGCCAAAGTTGGCGACCCGCTGCAACTGGAGATTAACGGTCATCAGTACCACGCTCAGGTTATCTCCCTTGGCAATAACAGGCTGGGATACCGTGTTGCGGTGAGCTCATCTGACTTTGCAAATAACAGCACGCCGGTTGATGGTAACGTGGAAGTGAAGGTTACAGTCACCTCTCACGATGCGGCGGGCAACCTGGCGATTGCCACCGATACTCACAGCGTACACATTGATAATCTCGCGACTAATCAGGTCAACATTGGCGCGGTAGCGACGGACGATGTGGTCAACGCCATTGAAAACCGTATGACCACGCTGATTAGCGGCGTGGCGGGCGGTGATGCCAAAGCGGGCGACGCGGTTGTCGTTAGCGTGCAGGGGCTTAAATTTGCCGGAACGGTGGTCGATGATAACGGCCAGATGCGTTACGAAGTGGCATTACCGAAAGGGACGCTGCTGGAAGGTAAAAACGATGTGGTGGTGACCCTGGTCAGTCACGATGCGGCAGGTAACGAAGTAACGGCGATCGCGCACCGTACCATCATGCTGGACACTCAGGCGCACAACTCTCTGACAATTAATGATGTAGACAGCGATAACACCCTGAATCGGAGTGAGCTGTACTCACGTAACCAGGTCATCTCCGGCTCCATCGGCAGCAATGAAGATGCTAAACCTGGCGATCCGGTTCAACTCGAAATTAACGGTCACCAGTACCGCGGGGAGGTTATCGATTTAGGCAACAATACGCTGGGCTACCGTATCACGGTAGACACTTCAGACTTTGCCAACAACAGCGTACCGATTGACGGTAATGTGGAAGTGAAGGTCACGGTTACCTCTCACGATGCGGCGGGTAACCTGGCGATCGCCACCGACACCCACAACGTGCACATTGATAACTTTGCCACCAACCAGGTCAGCATCGACGCGGTAGCGACGGATGACGTAGTCAACGCCATTGAAAACCGCATGGTAACGCTGATTAGCGGTGCAGCCGGCGGTGATGCCAGAGCAGGCGATGTGGTCACTGTTAGCATGCGTGGGCAAAACTATACCGGAACGGTCGTTAATGATAACGGCCAGTTGCGCTATGAAGTTGCACTGCCGAAGACGGCCTTGCTGGAAGGCAAAAATGAGGTGGCGGTAACGCTTGTCAGCCATGATGCGGTGGGGAATGAAGTTACCGCTCTGGCGCATCGCACCATCACGCTGGACACGCAGGCGCATAATACTGTCCGTATACATGACGTCACTGTAGATAATGCGTTGAATTATCAAGAGCTAACGGCGGCTAAACAGACGATTACCGGTTTTGTTGGCGGTGAAGATGCGAAGGTCAACGATCCGGTCTTACTGGAGATAAACGGCCATCAGTACAGCGGTAAGGTGATTGATTTTGGCCGCGGAAAACTGGGGTACAGCATCGATGTAGACTCGTCTGCATTCGCCGATAACAGCGGTCATGTGCTGACGAATGTGAAAATTACCGCAATGGTGACTTCTCATGACGCCGCGGGTAACCTGGCGATCGCGACCGATTCCCATAAAGTTCATATCGATAACTACGCGGAAAACACCCTCAAGATTGACGCAGTGGCGACGGACAATGTGGTCAACGCCAGTGAAAACCGGATGCCCACCATTATTAGTATCGTAGCCGGTGGCGATGCCCGGGAGGGGGATGCGGTAAAAATAAGCGTTCATGGGCAAGACTTTAACGGCACGGTGGTCAACGATAACGGTCAGCTACGCTATGAAGTGGTTCTGCCGCATGGAACCTTGCATGAAGGTAAGAATGCGGTAGTTGCGACCCTGTTGAGCCATGACGCGCTGGGCAACGCAGTGACCAGTGAGTCGCACCGGATTATCACGGTTGATACTCATGCGCAAAACGCTATCTCACTGGATAACATTGCCACGGACAATGTCATCAATTTCCAGGAACTGTCTGCGGCAACACAGCGCATTACCGGCATCGTCGATGGTGAAGATGCGAAAGTTGGCGATCCCATTCAACTGGACGTTAATGGTCATCAGTACGCAAGCCAGGTCATTGACCTTGGTCACGGGCATCTGGGTTACCGCATTGATGTTGACTCATCAGCCTTTGCGAATAATAGCGTCCATGTGTTAACGGATGTCGATGTGCATGTCACTGTCACCTCTCATGATGCGGCGGGTAACCTTGCCATCGCTACCGATAGCCATAAAATTCACATCGATAATTTTGCCAAAAACGAGGTAACGACTGATGTAGTGGCATCGGATGATGTGGTGAACGCCATTGAAAACCGCATGCCGACGCTGATTAGCGGTATCGCGAAAGGTCTGGATGCCAAAGCGGGTGACGTGGTGACTGTTCACGTGCAGGGGCAAAATCAGGACTTTAGCGGCACGGTGGTTAACGAGCACGGCGTTCTGCGCTACGACGTGTTTGTTCCAACGGGTGTGTTGCAGGAAGGCAGCAACGACGTGATGGTGACGCTGGTCAGCCACGACGCTGCGGGCAATCAGGCGGTGGCGGTAGAGCATCGAAGCGTTACGCTGGATACGCAAGCGCAAAGCACCGTCACTATTGATAGCGTCACTGATGACAACAACCTTAACCATCTTGAGCTGGATACGCCGATGCAGCTCATCAGCGGTAAGGTCGGCGGTGATGCGCAGGTTGGCGATGCGGTGATCGTAGAAATCAATCACCAGACGTTTAACGGCAAGGTGATTGATCTCGGGGGCGGTCACTTAGGCTATCAGGTCCCGGTCGACTCAACGGCGTTCAGCGATAACAAAGGTAACCAGGATAAAAATGTGACCGTGAGCGTCACGGTTATCTCCCACGATGCGGTTAAAAATGAGGTCATTACCACCGCAACCCATGACGTCCATATTGATAACCATGCCGGGGCCAGAATTACCGTTGATACGGTAGCGGGCGATGACAAGCTCAACGGTGCAGAAGCCGCGAAACACCTCACTGAGGTGATGGGGACGGTTGGCGGCGGCGATGTGCATGTCGGGGATAAAGTTCAGGTTATCGTACATGGACATACCTACGAAACAACCGTTCAGCGACTCCCGGAGCATAACAATGCGCTGGGATATAAGCTGGACGTTCTGAGCCGCGATCTGGTCAAAGACCCGCATATCGTGGCCCGCGTAGTCGGCGAAGATAATGTGCATAATTTCCAGAAAGCGGAGATATCGCACGATCTGGTGGTTGATTTACATGCGAAAGCCATGCTGACAATTGATCCCGTCACTGGCGACAATATGATTAATGGCGATGAATCAAAACAGCCATTCACGTATGTAACCGGGAAAGTGGCTGGGGACGTTCATGTCAATGACGTTGTTTACCTTACCGTGAATGGTCACGTCCTGACGGGGAAAGTGAGTGACGTAGGAGGCGGGGTTCTCGGCTACAGCATTAAAGTCAGTACTGCCGACCTGATCTCCGATCCGCATTTAACCGCGACGGTCAGCACCACTGATGGCGCGGGCAACCCGGCTACGGCCAATGCAGAAACCACCGTTATTATCGATACCCGTGTGGATGCGCAGATAACCATTGATGCCGTGACGCCGGATAATACGCTGAACCTTGCTGAGCAAATGCATGGCTATACGATAGTGAGCGGTACGGTGAGCGGTGAAGTTCATCCGGGCGATCCGTTCACCATGACCATCAATGGACACAACTATTCAGGCGTGGTGGAAGATCGCGGCAATCAGCAGATGGGCTTCCATATTCCGGTTGCCACGGCCGATCTGGTTGCCGATCCGCATATCGACGTCACCATGGATATCACGGACGATGCCCTGAACCATGCGCAAATTACAGCGCATCATACGGTTACGCTGGACGCTGAAGCGAAAGCCTCAATCACTATCGATCCGGTAACGGGCGATGATGTATTGAATCAGATTGAATTAGGGCAAACCACGACGATCGTCAGCGGTACGGTCGGTGGCGATGCAAAAATTAATGATGTGGTGCACCTGAATATTGGTGGCCATACGGTTGATGCCACCGTGGTGGACCTGCCAAATCTGGGAACGTTGGGTTACGCCATTAAGGTGGATACCCAGTGGCTGCAAAACGATCCGCATATTACTGCAACCATCACCACTACCGATGCGGCAGGTAATAACGCGACGGCAGATGCGCACAGTACCGTGGTCATTGACGATAAGATTGACGCGATTGTGCATATTGATCCGATCTTCACCGGTAGCGGTGGTGGGGTGATTAACCACGACGCAGCCCTTAATCCGCAAACGACGGTTACGGGTACGGTGGGAGGCGATGTCAAAATCGGCGATACCGTTGAGTTGACCATCAATCATCAGATCTACTATGCGCAGGTGGAAGATCACGGCGGCCAGCGGGCTTTCAGCACTAAGGTGTCGACCCTGGATCTGCTTCTGGATCCGAACATCCATGCCGAAGTAACGGCAAAAGATGACGCAGGCAATATTGCACACGGGCACGATGACATGCCTGTGGTGGTTGATACCGTTGCAGATGCCGGGATAACGATTGACTCTGCGATGTCTCAGGGGGGTCAAAGCCTCAATCCGCACGGACGTCCCGAATTCATCACGGTAACGGGGCATGTTGATCCAGACGCACAGTCTGGCGATGTGGTTACGGTCGATGTCGGCGGCGGCCAGTTGCAAACTAATGTGATCACGCTGCCGGATGGAAAGCTGGGTTACACGTTTAATGTTGTTTCAGGGGCCTGGCATGATGACGGTAATATCACGGTATCCATCACCACTCATGATGATCATGGCAATACGGCAACGGCGGTAGAACATAAGTTTATTGACCTTCCATGGTTAGGCAATATCGCTGTTCCAGCCAATACTCCTTATGGTATGCACACCCCGTCGACAACAGGTACTGGCACCACACCGCCGCACCAACCGACCGTGCATCTCACCGTTGATAAAGTGGCGGGCGATGACGTTCTCAACCACGATGAAGCGCAAAAAGGAACCACGGCTATCCGAGGTCTGGTCACCGGCGACGTTCAGTCCGGAGACAATGTTATTGTCACCATCAATCATGTGCAGTACTCCGGGCACGTCATGACTATCCCGACGATGCCGGGGCAACTGGCATACGAAGTGGATGTGCCGACGAGTGAACTGCAGGCGCATCCAACGTTTGATGTCTCTGTTACGGCGGGGATTGCGACAGACTCGGTGCAGAAAACCATCACCATCGACACGGATAACCCGCTGCAGATAACGATGGATAAGATTGCCGGTGATGATGTTATCAATGCGGCGGAAGCGCAAAGCGGTAAAACCACCATCAGCGGTACGGTAAGCGGTGAAGGGATTCATGACGGGAGCGTGGTGAGCCTGCAGGTTAATGGCAATACGCTGACCGCGGTAGTGCATGATGATAAACACGGACACTGGGCCTGGTCCACGAAGGTCAGTATCAACGACCTGCATAATGATCCGGATGTTGTCGCGACGGTATTGGCGACGGATGCTCATGGCAATCAGGGCAGTGCCTCCGCCAGCAGCCATGTCGTGGTCGATCTGAGCGCTAATGCTGGCGTGACGATTGATAAAATTGCCGATGACAATGTGCTTAATGCGCAGGAGTCGCAGCAGCATAAGATGACCGTAACGGGGTCGGTCTCAGGAGATGTGCACCCGGGCGATAAGGTGACGCTGACGGTTAACGGCAACCCTTATGCGGCGACTGTCGATAATAATCATCACTACAGCGTGGATATCTACACCCAAGACCTGCTGGCCGACAGCGCCATTGTCGCCACCGTTTCAGGATATGACGATCACGGTAACGTGCAGCCAGCCAGTTTCACGCAGGGCTACTCGATTGATAAAACGGCAGGCGGCAGTGTGACCATCAACACCGTCGGCGGCGACGATATTATCAATGCTGATGAAGTGAAAGGCGGTAGCGTTGAGGTGAGTGGTACGGTGGATGGCGATGTGCATCTCGGTGATAAAGTTGCCATTCTCATCGATGGCGTCACGGTACATACGCGTGTTATTGAGCTGCCGCATATGAACGGACAGCTGGGCTACAAAGCGATGGTGAGCACGACTGGACTGCAAAACGACCCAACTATCCATGTGAGTGTGCAAGGACAGGATTCGGCGTTGAACCCAATGCATGCCGTGAACGACAAAACGGTCACTATCGACACGCAGCTGAATGCCGCCATCATACTGGATGACGTGACGACAGACGACGTGCTGAATGACCTGGAAACGCAGCAAGCGAAAACCATCATCAGCGGTCATGTGACGGGAGATGTAGACGTCGGCGATCAGGTGACTGTCACGGTTAACGGTAAAGATCTGGTTGCTGATGTGAAAGACAGCAGTGGTCAAAAAGTGTTTAGCGTCGAGGCCAGTACGGCCGACCTGCTTCACGATCAAAATATTACCGCTCATGTCATTGCCCACGATGATTCCGGCAACCATGGAAAAATCGATACCAGTAAGGCCATCACCATTGACAGGACCGCTGCGGGAACGATGGATATTGATAATGTCACCCAGGATAACGTTCTCAATCATCAGGAACTCACTGGAGCGACGGTGAGGGTAACCGGGCATCTTGGCGGTGATGTGGATGTGTGGGATTCGATCAAATTAAACATTGGCGGTCAGGAATTTACCGGTTCGGTAGATACGCTGAGCAATGGCGATCGGGTTTATCACGTTGATGTGGACAGTCATGTCATGGAAGTGAACACCACATTTTCGGTGGAGGTCAAAGGCCATGATGCGCCGGGCAATCCGTATTCAAAGACAACGTCCCACAGCTATTCGGTTGATCAACAGGCAGACGCCACGCTTATCGTCGATAAAGTTACCGGGGATAACCATATCTCACGCGCGGAATCACAGCATACCGTCACGCATATTACCGGCAGCGTGAGCGGTGATGTGCATGATGGCGAGCATATTAAAGCGCTGGTAAATGGTCACCAGTACGATGCCATTCTTCATCAGGGCAATAATGGGCTGACCTATGACATTGAGGCCGATACCTCCGCATTCCGTGCAGGTCATAACCGGGTAAACGTATTGGTTGAGGCGCATGATGACCACGGCAATACTACGCCTTATAGCCAAACGCTGAACGTGACGATGGACGATCCCACGCCAGTGAAAGGACATACGGTGGATAAAGGGAATCATGCTGCGATGCAACATGCGCTGCATAACCTGTTCGATGACAATGCATTGTCTCTGTCTTACGCGCCAGCAGCAACCGGGCACGGCCAAGCGACAGCCGTGCTCAGCGCTGACGATAAGGCGAAGGGCGTACTCGAAAAAGTCGATCTCAGCGATCTGGCGCGCGAACTGCATGAAGGCGTAGATATTGCGAAGTACATTCAAAGCGGCGGCGATCATCACTTGATCGCCAGTCCGGCAAAAGTGGCGCATGGAATAGATACCGCGCTGTCTGGTCCGGCAAGTAGCGAGATGCATTCTCCGAGCTACTCGTTAGATCACCTGATTGCTAAACCCGATCAAAACCACACCCACTAACGATTGCCTGCTGCCTTGCGTAAACAGGGCAGCAGCATCTTGCAAAATGAAAAGGCATTGATATGAATTCTGATTCATCTGCTGCAAACGTGCAGGCAGAAGGCGGGGCAAAAAGCCCGGAAAATGGCAACCAGCAGGCTTTAGCGACGTTGCAAAAAAGCGACCTCGAGATGGTGCGCGTGCTCGACGATCTGATTTACCTGTTGATGCGTAAAGGCGTGATTGCCATTACCGATCTCCCGCCGATGGCGCAGGTTAAATTATTGAATCGTGCGAACGCGCGCCAGGAACTTGGCGGGTTAGAACAACTACTAGGCGGTGATGATCGTATTTTTTAGCTGACGCAGGCAGTGAGTTTGTTGGCCGGATAAGCGAAGCGCCATCCGGCAACATACAAGCGTATCAAGGCTGCCTGCTTTTATCAGAGCGGTGCGGGTTCACCTAATAATTGGCCCATTGCGCCATCAATCCCTAACTCCTGCAATACCTTCAGTTCGCCTTGTGTTTCAACCCGTTCGGCAATGAGCGGCAAGTCAATACTGCGCGTGGCGCTGCATAATACTTCAATAAATAAACGCTTATCGTTTTCTTCATCAATATTGCGGATATAGCTGCTGTCGATTTTCAGGTAAGCAAGTCCCCACTGTGACAGATGGCCGATCATATCGAAACGACTACCGAAGTGTTGCAGACCCAGCGCGCAGCGGTGCTGACTGACGGCTTTAACAAACGCCGCCATTTGATAAGGGCCTGGCAGTTGGTTCTCATCCAGTTCCAGAATCAACTGACTGGCTAATTTCGGTGAATAACGCAGCGGGTGGAGCAGCTCAGCAATGGCGGTCGCACTGGCGACAGAGCTCCCGGAGATACTCAATGCCAATTTTCCGGGCGCGGTTTTCAACTGATTCAACGTTAGTTTCAGCATCACTTTATCGAGGCGTTGGCTCCAGCCAAAGCGGTGGATCCACGGCAGGAATCGACCGGCGGTAAGGGTATTACCTTGTTCATCAATGATGCGCGACAGCACCTTGTAATGCAGAATTTTGTCGGGCTGGCGGCAATCGACCACCGGCTGATAAACCAACTGGAACTGCTGGTTTTCCAGCGCATGCTCCAGACGAACAAACCACAAATGCTGATCTTCTGTACTCGCAGGTACCTCTGCGGTGGGAACGACCTGATGATCGGTGCGCGTTTCGGCTTCTACCAGCAGGCGATCGGCCTGAATCAGCAATGACTGGGCGTTATCTCCGGCGCTAAACGGCACCATGCTGGTGTAGGCCACCGGCTGTTGGTCTGACATCCCGGTGGCGTAAAAGGCCGTCAGCTTTTGGCCGAGCGAATGGGACAAGTCCAGCATTTCACCGTGGGTCACGCCAGGACATAGCAGGGCAAACTCACCGCCGCGAATTCGGGCCAGCGTACTGTCGAGAGAGGCATATTTTTCTTTATGCGCGTTCAGCAGGTTGGCGATATTGAGCAACAGCTTATCGGTATGCGGCCCGCCAAAACGCTGATTCAGACCGCCCAAATCCTGAATGCGGACCAGCAACAGATATCCCGGCGCGGTATCGGCGTCGCTTAGCCGCGCCTGAAGCTGCATATCGAACGCCCGGCGGTTGGCAATTCCAGTCTGGCTGTCGAGATAAGCCTCATTGTGCAGACGTTCGCTGTAGATAGCTTGTTCTTCAAATAACGACTTGAGCTTCGCAGCCATCAAATTCATAGCGCCCACAACGCGGCGCAATTCTGGCGTTTTGGGCAACTCGTGGAGCGTCAGAAACTCGCGGCGGGTAATCGCTTCCGACTGCTTTGCCAGATAATTGAGCGGGCGTAGCAGCTTGCGCAGCAGTAGACTACCGGCGAATAAACAGGCGAGGCTGCAGGACAGCATCCACAACAGATTACCCAGGGTATTGTCCCACAGACGCTGTACGGCAAAGATAGGATCGCTGGTCACTTCAACCCGTGCAGCCTGCTGCCAGCCGCGCATAATCGTTGCCTCACCGGTTTGCGGAGTGACATCCACCAGATCAACGAACCAGCCTGGGACGTCGGGAATAGATGACGCAGCGCTGCGCTCAAGCATCATTTTGCCGTTTGCCAGGTCGACGATGCGGATTTTTTTGTAGTAACCGCTATCGAAAATAGAGCTCACCATCAGCTCGATCATTGCCGGGTCGTTGACGTTGGGCGTCAGCGAAACGCCCAGCGCCGTTGCCGCATCCTGGGCATGTGAAAGAAGTTGGTTATTGGATTGATTGCGGGAACTCTCCAGCGTCACAATAAAATTGCCGCTGAATACAACCATCATAAAGAGAGAGATTGCCAGAAGTAACTGTTTAAAAAGAGACACGGGCGATTCCTATTTATCCATCGGGAAGCCTTCTTCCCGCATTTTGGTGAAAACTTGCTGCCAGCGAGATAGCCTTTTGCTGTCCCCAACACGTTTATTGTTCTGATTGCCGGGAAGCCAAAGGCCAGTGTTGTTAAAGGAGTAGACGGGTAATAAATCCATGCGCTGCGTAGCAGGTGAAATAGTGCTGGTCAGGCTGTCGAGCACCAGAGGAATCGCCTCAGGGGTGGCGTACCAGGTCAGCACCATGTGCGCGCGGTTTAAACGCAGGGCTTTAACGTAAGTGATGCGTAGCTTGTCTTCGGAGACACCCAACTGGCGGAGGGTGAAATATTTGGCGATCGCGTAGTCTTCACAATCCGCTTCACCTTTGCGCAGCGACTCAATGGGAGTGGCCCAGTAATCCACGCTGTGCCAGGCATCAATGTCTTCGGTATAACGGATTTTATCGTTAAAGAATTGATTTACGGCGCGTAATTGCGTTTGCTCGTCGGCACTGCGCAACGTAAGCAAAAGCTGTTGCCAGGCGCGGATCCGTTGTTGCGCCTCTGGCGTTGCCGGGCCGTAAAGCGCATCAGACTTCTGCTGAATACTGGCAAAATCCCAGGCCGCACGTAGCGAATGGACCGATAGCAGCAACAGCAGCATCCCGGGGATTTTCCACAGGCGAAGCAGGCGGTGGCGTAAGCTGTTGCTGATAATGTTCAATGGTTATGCTGGCAACTGCCTGGCGATGGATTTTTCATCTTTTCGCAGGTCCAGGGAGACAACCACTTTTTGCGTAATTGCATATTGGTCGGCGAGGCAAAAAAGTCCTTCAGCGTACTGTTAACAAACGCCACAAACTGCAGATCGTTTTTCCTCATCATAATGGCATAGTGCATATCGTTACCGATGCTCTGTGCTGAGACGCTGAACAGTTCGGGTTGTTCGCTATGATTAATCAGCGGCCAGGCGAGAATATCATCAACAAAGAACGCGGCGGATTCATTATGCGCCATCTTCTCAAATGCACCCTTTATGGTAGTGCTGGTAATCGTTGAAATATTAAGATGTTGCTCTCTGTTTGCTTTATTAAATTCCAGCAAATCTTTTGAGCTTCCGGTCAGACTCACCGTGCGTCCTTTAAGATCGGCAATTGACTGGATATTATTTTTACGCAAAGAGATGATGCGCATCTTTGCGGTGTAATAGTTGTCAGAAAACGACACGCTGGAGGTTCGCTCCGGCGCATTGGTATTTACGCCACAGTCCATATCTATTTTACGCGTGTTTAATGCGGAGAAGCGTTCGGCAAAATTCACGGGAATATAATGAATGGTTAGATTGTTGAGCTTCAGATACTGGCGTAACTTATCGGCAATCATGTTACATACCGCGATGGTATACCCCGTGACCTTGCCACTGTTGTCTGTAAAAGAGAACGGCGGCAGCTGGCGATAACCCACGTTTAGCACGCTGCTGTTCTGAATGTGGTCGAGCGTCGCAGCGTTCTGTTGCGCCATCAGCGCGGGGGAAATGACGATGCCTGCCAGTAACAACAGCCATTGCACCGTGCGCTTCATCCTTGTCATCTCACGATTAATTATATTTTTCATAATCAAAACTGATCTTCTTTTTAGCTGCGGTTAATGCTTTCAGGTTGTCTGACATGGGGATGTTTAAATTAATAGCTTGCGGGGCAATGGGAGACAGAAACCATTTATTGTACAGCGCAGTAAATTCGTTGCTGGTCATCAGGGAAGAGAGCGTGGCATCAACGAATTCTTTAAATTCTTTATCGTGTAACGGCAGTAACAAGCCTGCCGGTAGTGGAGCGCTAAGCGCAATGTTGGAAAGTTCATAGTCTTCAGGGTTAGGTGTTTGCGCAATCATCCCTTTCAGTAAAACGGTGCTGGAGATCAGCGCAGAATACTCGCCGTTCTTCAGTTCATTGAAGGCTGTAATGTTATTGGTATCGAGCTGAATATTAATATCCAGGTCATTAGCGGCATTCACTTTTTGCAGTTGTTCAACGTAAATCGTACCACTTTTTACCAGCACGCTATGTCCCGAAAGTTCTGCCAGACTGTCATTACTTTCATTTTTACGCATCACAAAGCGGGTGCTTGAAAAGTAAAACGGCAGTGAAAATTCGCTAATAGTGTGGCGACTTTTCGAATAAAAGGCAGGTATACACATGATGTCTGCCATGTGGTTTTTAATCAGTACAAACTGCGATGCTGAATTGGCTTTTACCCACTTTACATTCAGCTTTTTAAGCTGAAGTTTTGTCTTGAGCGCGCTGACGATACTGTTGCAGATATCGATAGAGAAACCCGCAGGGCGGTTGCCGTTCTGCCAGGAAAAAGGAAACGCATCATCCTGATAACCAAGGGTAATGGTTTTTGTAGTCGCGATCTGCTCCAGCGTGTGCAGTTGCAACTGAGTTCCCGCTAAGCATGGCGTAGCCCCAACCATCAGCAGGGCAACCGCCATCAGCATGCGTTTTGCCAGGCGCAAGATGTCAGACATGGCACAGTCCTTCTTCACTGACCTCTGCGGCAAACGCGGCAAGTACCTCACGTTCACGCAGCGGATAGCTAAAGAAATAGCCCTGTACATTCTGGCATTCAATGGCGCGCAAAATGTCGCGCTGCTGTGCGGTTTCCACCCCTTCAGCGGTAACCGACATATTGTATTTATGGGCAAACTGAATCAGCATCACAATCAAATACTGGCTGGCATTATCCTGCTGGAGCTTATCGACCAACGTGCGCGCGATCTTGATACGCGTGAAGGGATAGATCAGCAGATAGTCCAGCGCCGCGTAGCCGGTTCCTAAATCGTCCATCGCGATTTCAATACCCAGAGAACGGATCTCTTTCAGTACGGGTAAGGCGATCGATTTATCCAGTTTTTCTGATTCGGTGATTTCTATTTCCAGGCGTTCCGCTGAGATCTGGCTGATGCGTAACGCATCTTTAATCACGTCAACCAGTCCGGGGCTGTGCAACTGGTAGGCCGAGATATTAACGGCAACTCTGACATGCTCTGGCCATTTGGCTGCGGCTTCGCAGGACTGGCGAATAATCCATTCGCCTAAACGCACAATCAGGCCGGAGCTTTCGGCGATATTGATAAAATAATCGGGATAAATCAGCCCCTTAGTGGGGTGATTCCAGCGGATCAGCGATTCGTAGCCATAAACGCTTTCATCTTGCAGATTAATAATCGGCTGGTAATGAAGTTCGAACTCCTTGTTATCAATACCATCGATAATTTCCTGATTAATGAACAGGCTGTGGGTTTGCATCATCACCATGCCGTCTTCGAAGAAGTGGTAGCAACCCCGGCCATGATGTTTAGACGCGTACATGGCAAGGTCGGCATTGATCATGAGCGTTGAGGTAGTATTCCCCTGTCTGGGCGCGGTGGTAATACCGATGCTACAGCTGATAGAAAAAGTATGAGAACTCCAGGTAAACGGGGTGCTCAGCGCGCGGATGATACGCTTCGCCAGCCGATTCGCTTCTTTGATGGCGTTGTCGTCGACATGTTGCAGGATGGCGAATTCATCACCGCCCAGACGCGCCGCAATATCGTTGGGACCCAGCAATAACTGCAGACGTTGGGCAACGCTGATTAACAGTTCATCGCCCGCTTTATGGCCAAAGGTATCGTTCACCGGCTTGAAGTTGTCGAGGTCAATCAACAGCAGATTGAACGCTCTGTCCTCCAGATGCAGTTCACTAACGCGCTTATCCAACGCCTGGCCGAACGAAACGCGGTTGGGTAATCCGGTGAGTGAATCATGATGGGCCATATGCTCCATCTTCTGCGACATTTCATGCATGCGTTGCAGATAGCCACGCTCTTTCATCGCGACGCGCAGTTTTTCAATGGCCCCGGCCAGATGCCCAATTTCGTCATCCTGATCAAGATAGGGGGTTATGCAATCCGTCTCTTCATGGGCGATGCGGGTGAGGGAGTTTATCAGCAGCGGAACAGGACGGAACAGGCGGCGCATAAACATTGTGACCAGGGCCAGCGTCACCAGTAAAATCAGAACAAAAATGATACTGCTCTTTTTAAGCATCGCGTCGTAGGTGGCATACAACTCGCTTTTTTTACCGATGCTGCTTATCAGGCTCCCGAGGATCTCACCAGAAGGCGTCAAAATAGGTACGGCGCTGATAAAGCACTCTTCGCCATTAATCTGGGCGAAACCAACATAGTAATTGACCAGCACATCGCGCGGCAGGCGGCCTGAGAAGGAGATAATCCCTTCGCCATCTTCTGATTTGTTATTGATGCCAACGAAGCCTTTCTCCGGCGTATAGAGAAACAGCCAGGTGGGGCTGTGCGTCTGAACTGACGCCAGCGCCAGGACGTCTACCGGGTTATAACCGGTTTGCAGGATGGAGTCGGTATCGCCAATCTGTCTGTCGGAGACGATGCGGGATATCTGCCCCGCATCGCTGGTCTCAACCGAAACGGTGGTATACACGCTACGGATGATGTAGGTCATAATCTGCGCATTTGCTTCAGCTCGCTGTACCCACTGCTGATAAGAAAAGTTGTCTATCAGGCTCCAGTTAGTAAAGGCGCCAGCGCTAAAAGCAATAACGATACCCGCCAGCAAGAACTGCGTTATTTTGCCAGTGATGGAATGTTGCCACCCTTTTATTGCTTTAAGGGAAAACAGAGACTTTGCCACGGATTATGTTAATTCCTGAAAAGATTACGCGATACTAAATTTAATTTCTGTTATTACTTAATGGAATATTATTGTTGCAAACAAGTAGATGAAAGATGTGAAACGTAATGACGTAACAAATAACTAACATTGAACCATGGTGAGTAATGACAAAAATAACGGTATGCGAATATAGATAACGCTGCTCTTTTCGTCAACAGGCAAAAGTGTGCATAAAAATACATTTTTCGTTATGCCCTCGACAACATATTAATGTTGACATTAATGCTGTCCGCGAAGCTTTTTTGTGCACACTGGTTGGAGGTGCTAATGGCTTATCACTGGAGTTCTTGTTTTTTTACGTGGCATCAATGAATTAGCTTTTATTTTATCAGGGAAGGACGTGGCATTATCCCTGCGGGATGTCCATTTTTGTCTATAAATGGGTATTTATTTCCTGATTTGATATGAATAAGATGCTCACTTCAATATAGAACCTTATTTTATTTTCTCAGTGCGCGGTCAATGTTGACAATTTTGCTATGGTGCATCGACTGACCCAAAAGGATTTGTTTGTGACATTCGAGTCTGGATTAAAGTCCTATTGGTATAGTGCATAGCGGATAAATTGATTTGGACGCAATAATAAATACAAACACTGTGAAAAACATTCGGGAATGGTGCCTGCCACTTGTTTTACCCGGCCTTTTTTACCCATTGGCACAATATCTTAACGGTTACAGTATTCTCAATAATACTATTTTAACAGTTTACGATCTCCGGCTGGCCGTATTTTCAGCCGCATTAGTCTTGTTTGGTTTTCGGGTGATACCGGGATTTGTTCTGTTCCTTATCGTCATGTTTGCGATCGGCCCGCAAAACCAACGGGTAGATGCGTTGTGCCTGATCGTGGCTTCCACCTTAAGCTACGCCGCTTACCGCAGAGTCACGGGCAGACGCAGTTGCGTTAGCTTTGGTCGTATCAAAATCAGCCTTAATCGTCTGGTCTGGCTGTGTGGCTATAACGTCCTGCTGTATCTGGTGTTGGGCAAAATCTTTGCCATATTTGTCACCCATGGCCAACGACCGGATGTGGATAACTTTCCGGCGTTAAGTCTGGGTATGCTGGTACGCGTTCAGGGGAGCATCAACGGCTGTCTGACGGGTATCCCTTTATTTTACAAGATATATCGAATCATCCGTCGACCATCTTTCCTGCTGACTTTCTGGCGGGCAATTGCTGCACAATGTAAAGGCAATATCAGCGCCTTTGGCGCTATTTCATGGTGCGCCTTACTCTTTTTGTTGATGTTCTTTTTAACATCACCGGACAATCTGAACGTCTTTTTCTCTCTCTATAGCCTGATCTTGCTGTTCCCGTTAATGCTGTGGGGATCCATTAAAATTGGTCATTTGTTCACCATGCTGGTGTGGACCATCGTGGTGATCATTTTAGGCAAACATAACGACAGTTATATCGCCAGCGATGTGGACTTCATTCAGCATCAGGCGCTGGTTTCAACGTTGATCTTTGTCTTTACGCTTACCATCGTGATCATGGGAGTGCTGGCCAAATTTACCCGCCAGCGATTTAACCAGGCGCTTCTGCTCGGCCTGACCGATCCGATGACGGGTATGGCGAATCTGCGTGCGCTGAAGACGGAGCTGTTTACGACTGAGCACGCGACGGTGTGCCTGATACAAATTCCGGAGCTGGAGCTGTTTTCGCGCCGCTATGGCTTTCATTTTCGCGCCCGCTATCAGAAGATCCTCGCCGACCATCTGCGCCAACACCTGGTTAAAAGCGAGAAAGTCTATTACCACGCGGGTTACGATCTGCTGATTCGGCTTGAAAATAGTACCTGGGAACGGCTATGCGACTTGTACCAGGCGGCCAATAGTTTTCGGCTTTTTTACAATAACCATCGGCTGGGTTTTCGCAGCGGTTTGGGCTATTGCCTGATTAACGATCTCAGTGATGACATTTATCAGTTGGTGGGGAAGCTGGGCATGGTGGCGGGTTTATCGCTGACCAACGGCAGGCCGGAAAACATTGAGGCGCAGCATAGCCGGATCCTCGGCAACCACATTGTCGATAAAACGGAAATTCGCACCGCGCTGCAAAATGCGCTGGATAACAACGCGTTTGTGCTGATGGCGCAGCCAATCGTCAGTACCAATGGTGAAGCGCCGTATCATGAAATATTGATCCGCATGCTCAACGAACGGGGGGAATTTATTCCTCCGAACAGCTTTCTGCCGGTTGCTCATGATGCGGGGCTGGCGCCTGATATCGATCTCTGGGTTATCGAAAATACCCTGAAATTTATGCGTAACCATCCGCAGCGCTGTTTTTCCATCAACCTGGCGCCGGTGACGGTATGTCGCTCCAATATTATCGCGAAGTTCACCCAGCTCCTGCACGATTACGCGGTGGAGCCGCAGCGAATTATTTTTGAGATAACGGAAGCCGATACGCTTTCAGACAAAGAGCAAACCGTGGAAACGCTTCGTTTAATACGCCAACTGGGATGTCGGGTAGCCATTGATGACTTTGGTACCGGGTTTGCCAGTCATGCCCGCCTGATGAATATCGAAGCAGACATTCTGAAGATCGATGGCTCTTTTATTCGACGGATCACCGAAAGTGAAATCAGCTATTACATCGTCGAGTCATTCTGCCGCGTTGCCGAAATGAAAAATATGCAGGTTGTCGCCGAGTTTGTTGAAAACGCTACGATTCAGGCGTGTCTGGAAAAAATGGATGTGGGGTGGTTACAGGGATATCACATTGGCAAGCCTACGCCGCTGCTTTCGCTGGAATAAGCAGAGCGCGAACTTCTTATGACCAAAAAGAGTCATTTCTTCTCAGGTAGAGAATAAAAAATATGAGTGACATTATTAAAGTGAAAAATCGAACGGCGGGTGCCAGCGGTGTGGGGCCGCGCGTTCGGGTGCTATCCTGGCTACACAATATCCATCCCGGTGTAGCGATGAAGCTCGGCATGATTCTGGTGGTTTGTATCGCAACATTGCTGATTGGCGCCTCTTTTATATTATCGTCTTATCTTTCCAGACAACTGCAGGTCAATGCGCTGGAGATGATTAAGACCAACACGCGTATATTCCACAACAGCATATCTAACGAATTCCAGCGAGTGACACGCGATGCGGAGCATTACAGCAATGTTTATATTAACAACTACCAAAACGTTGCCAATAAACCGCTGCGTTACATGGACTCTACTGAATTAAAAGCGGTCCTGAGTAACCCGAACACCAACGCGCATTTCACCGAACTAACCAGCGTATTTGCCAGCACGTTTATTTTGCAAGGCGAGCAGTTTGTGCGCGTTAGTAGCACCTTGCTGGCAAGTTCAGGCAATACGGCAACCGCAACGGCGTTGGGGCGCGACAACCCGGCATTACCGTTACTTTTGAAGAACAAACCTTTTTCCGGCGTAGTGACGCTATTTGGTAAGCAGTTTATTAGTCACTATGAACCGATTGCCGATAAATATGGCCAGGTGGTTGGGGCGGTTGCGGTAGGTTTTGACGTCAAACAAAGTCTGCAACCGATTATTCAGCGTTTGCTGAATGTGCATATTGGCAAAGATGGCTATGCCTACGTACTGGATGCCGGATTTGAACCGGGTCGGATGTTGGTCCATCCCTCATTGAACAACCAGCAGGCCATTAATATTACTGATGCCAATGGTTTTAAGCTATTTGCCGATATGCTCGAACATAAAAATGGCATCACCTATTACAACTGGGTGAGCGGTTATGGCGCATTGCCGAAAACCAAAGTCGCCGTTTATGAATACGTTGAAGGGATTAACTGGATAATCGCAACGACCAACTACGTTGACGATGTCGCCAAAAGCAGCAATCTGGTGCGTAACGGTCTGCTGTTATTCACCGCGCTGCTGCTGCCCATCATTTTATTGCTGATTGCCGTTGCCAGCCGCTTCCTGATTTCCCGGCGCTTAAACCGCGTATTGGGGATTGCGCAGAGTATCGCTGAAGGCGACTTAACGGTGGATGTGCAGGTCGATCATCACGATGAGATTGGCGAGTTGCTGAGCGCGGTAGAAACGATGCGCCAGCGTTTGCACTCGCTGGTCGGTGGTATGGTTTCTCATGCGAATTCGGTGCATCAGGCGTCGCTGCACATCACCGAGGCGGTAGATGGTCAGGCGTCAACCAGCGTGGAAACCTCTTCTTCAGTGGCTGAAATTACCTCTACCATGGAGGAACTGTCAGCGTCTTCCACGCAAATTGCTGAACATTCGCGGGCGGTTGTGGATATCGCCAATCAGACCCTTGATGACTGTAATAAAGGTTCAGAATCGATGTCGCAGTTGCTGATGCGCATGACGGATATTGACACCGACAATCAGCAAAACATGCGTGAAATCATGATGCTCGGCAATAAGTCGACGGAAATCAGTCGCGTGATGGTAATCATTAACAGCGTCGCGGATCAAACGAAACTGATCGCCTTTAACGCCGCGCTGGAAGCGGCCAGCGCCGGGGAAGCCGGTAAGCGTTTCTCGGTGGTGGCAGCTGAAATCCGCCGTCTGGCCGACTCGGTAACGGAATCGACGGTTGAGATTGAGAATAAGATCAGCGAGATCCAAAACGCAATCAATCGCCTGGTGCTGAACGCCGAAAAAGGCGGCGAGAGCATCAAAGCGGGCGCCAGAGCGTGCAAAGTCAGCGCCGAGCATCTGAATGATATCGTCGTGACTGCAGAGCAAACCTCGACGGCGGCGCTGCAAATATCCCTGTCTACCCAGCAGCAGAAAACAGCAAGTAATCAGGTGGTTATGGCGCTGCGAGAGATTGTCGTTGCCAGTAACTATACCTCGCAGTCCATCAAAGACATTCTGGTTGTCAGCCAGGACATGACGCAGTTGTCGAAAGCGCTGAAAGAGGCGTCGTCCTCATTCACTCTGATGGAAGCAGAAGCATGAATAGCGGCAACATTCGGGTGCTGATCCTCGACCTGGGCAGCGCGTCGCGTAATGAGCTGGTCAGGCAACTGGAGGATCACCCGCATATTAAGGTGGTGGGGCAAGCAGCCCATCGCCGGCTGGCGATTCGGTTGTTGCAACAGCTGATGCCCGATCTGCTGATTCTGACGCTGGATACCTCAAGCGCCGATAACGTCGAGGTTGTCGAAACGATTATGGCAACCAGCGCCATCCCCATTTTGGTCATGAGATTTTGCCCAGAAAAACAATGGGATGATGATTACATTTCACGCGGTGCGCTGGCGGTGCTGCATCATAGCAGTGATTTCCCGCTATCAACGGACGCCCTGCATCGCAAAGTAGAATTGCTGGTTGGCGTGAAAGTTATTCGTCATATCAAGGGATTACGCCATCCAGGTGAACCGGTGATGCCAACTGCACGACCGACAACGGATGCCGCACAGTCGCCGCAGGACTGGCCTTTTGTGCTGGCGATTGCCTGCTCGACGGGCGGGCCGCAGGCGCTGAGTAAGCTATTGCAGGAACTCCCCGGTACGTTCCCGTGTCCGGTGCTAATCGCCCAGCATATAGCTGATGGTTTCGCAAAAGATATGGTGCGCTGGCTGGACAGCGTGACCGAGCTGAAGGTACGACTGGCGCAGGAAGACGATCGGGTACAGGCCGGGTATGTATATATATTACCGCCGGAGCAGCATCTGATCGTCAAAAACAACCAGCGTCTGGCGGCGATCCCCAGACAGGAAAGTGACGTTTACCATCCCAGTTGCAATCTGTTGCTGGAGTCGGTGGCTGAAGTGTTTCGCGAAAAAGCCGTCGGACTGATTATGACGGGGATGGGCAGCGATGGCTGTCGCGGCATCGAGCTTATTTTCCGGCGAGGCGGCAGAACGCTGGCGCAGGACGAAGAGAGTTCGGTGGTATTCGGTATGAATAAGAACGCGATCGACAAGCAGTTGATACACCGCACGATCCCACTGGATGGCCTCGCCAAAGTGTTGCTTGCAATGGCGTGTCACGGGCGCTTTGAGAGTAAATTGCCATGATCCCCAATCTTCCTGATTATGCCCGTCTGATCAAAGAACGGGTCGGTTTACACTTCGATAACGCCATGGAAGCACTGCTGAAAACGGCGCTGAGTCGGCGAATGGCTGAGCGAAAAATCAGTGATTACTATGAATACTACGAGCAACTGCGTATCTCGCAGAACGAGTTTGATAGCTTCATTACGTTGATTACGATTAACGAAACCTATTTTTTCCGTGAAAGCGATACGCTGGATTTAATCTGTGACAAGTGGATCCCACGTCTGTTGCAACAGCGTAGCGGCCCGGTGCGTATTCTGAGTGCCGGATGCTCCTCGGGGGAAGAAGCCTACTCGCTGGCTATCAAGCTGCATGAGAAATTCCTCGGCGCGATGGCGCAGCGTATTGAAATTTACGGCTGTGATATTGACCCGGCAATCCTCGCAAAAGCCCGTAACGCCTGCTATTCAAGCTACTCGTTTCGCGGCGTCGACCCGAGTATTCAGCAACGTTATTTTACCCGCTCGGGAAACCTCTACCGGCTGCATGATGAGATTCGTGAGAAAGTCTCCTTTCATCGCACCAACATTATAAAAGAGCAGTTGCTGCCGGAAGTGGACATCATTTTGCTGCGCAACGTGTCCATCTATTTCGACACGCCAACGCGTCGTGAACTGCACGGTAATTTATTGAAGATGTTACAGCCGCAGGGGGCCTTATTTTTTGGCAATGCAGAAACGCTGGCCAACAATTTCGACATTCTAAAACTGGAGCAGGAAGAGGGCATTTTCTATTTTTGTCACCATCGCGAAGCGGCGAAGGTCGCGCCCGTGCCCCGAGCTGCATCGCGCGTTGCGCCGCCGAGAACGGTGGTTGAACAGGACGCTTCTGCGCCAACGGTGCAGCAGAATAATGACTGGCTGAAGAAAGCACGCGCCTGTCTCGATGAGAAATGTTTTTCTGAAGCCGAAAAGTGTATCGCCTGCGTATTACGCGACGATCCCCGTAATCAGGATGCGCTGCTGATCCAGGGGGTGATAGCCCTTGAGCAACGTGAATTTTCTCAGACAGCCGGCAACGCGCAGCAGATCCTCGCGCAGGATGAGTGGTCGGCAGAGGCCAAAATGCTGCTCGGCCTGGCGATGATGTGGCAACACCAGACGCAGCAGGCTATCGCCTGGTTCAAACAGGTGGTTTATCAGGAACCGGGCTACTGGCCGGCACACTATTACCTGGCCGAAATGTACCGACAAAGCGAGCTGCGCCAGCCCGCACAACGGACTTATCGCGTGGTAATGCAGTTACTGAATGCTGAAATGAACAATCCATCATCGGTTTGTCGTCTGCGTTTGCCGATCGTTTTTCCAGGCCATACGTTTCGTTTCCTGTGTGAACATCAACTGGCGCAATTCGCCCACCAAAGTGGCTAATAAGAGCGATTATGGCTATCTGTCTAAAAAAATTCGTTCTGCGCTTTATTGATGAAGGGAGAGGTCATTTGCAGACGATCAGCGAAGGGGCGTTTCTCCTCTCCGCTGATGAGCATACGGAAGCCTGGATAGGCGAGATGTTTCGCGCCGCGCATACCCTGAAAGGGGGCGCGCGGATGCTGAAACTGCAAAGTATCGCCGATGTCACTCATCATCTTGAGGATGTATTGAGTGAGCTGCGTGATAACAAACTGACGCCGGACAGGGCGCTGGGCAATCTGATTCATGAGTCCGTGGAGTATCTCTCCGGCCAGTTGACGCAGCTTTTTGTCAGCGAAGGGGATAATCAGTTGCCACCGGCGGACGCCGGGCTGTGCGAACGCCTTGCCCGCGCCAGCCGGGGAGAGGCTGTCACACTGGCGGTCGAAGGTGCAGGGACAACGGAAAAAGCAGGCACCCCAACGCCTGCAGCGGCAGCCAGCATGGATTCCGGCATTAAGCAGGCCGATTTCGTGCGGGTAAAGCTGAATAAGCTCGATGGCCTGATCGACATCCTGGGGGAAGTTCTCGCCGGGCATGACCGCCTTGAGCAACAGATCCAAAATCTGAGTCAACTGGTCCCGCGACTGCCAGGCCTGAGCGCCGAACAGCTTCGCCAGCAGATCCACGATTTCAGCGCGCAGTTGAAAGAGAGCGTCCAGCTCCAGCATTTGCAAATGTTTGAACTGTACGACGTGGCGGCACGGATCCGCATGCTGCCGCTTTCAACGTTGTTTGAACCGATTTCGCTGCAGGTCAGTGAGCTGGCTTCCACGCTGAATAAGCAGGTGGTATGCCGCTTTGTCGGCGGAGAAGTGGAAATCGATCGTCAGCTGATTGACCGCTTATCGGAGTCGCTGACGCATTTACTGCGTAACGCCGTCGATCACGGGATTGGCGAGATCGATGAACGTCTGGCGCTCGGTAAATCCACGCGTGGCACCATTACCATCACTACCCAACAGGACGGCAGTGGGATACTACTGCGTATCGAAGATGACGGTCGCGGTCTGAACTATGAGGCCATCAGCGCGAAGGCGGTTAGTAAAGGTCTGGTTCCTGCTTCCATGGCCGGGCAGCTCTCCGAGCAGGAGTGTAATGAGCTGATTTTTCATCCTGGTTTTTCTACCAGCAAGATAGTCTCCGAGCTTTCCGGCCGCGGCGTGGGCCTTGATGTGGTGCGCAAAACGGTGGTGACCGATCTGCAAGGAGATTTACAGGTTTATAGCCGTGCGGGCGTCGGAACCAGCTTTAGTCTGCGTCTGCCTGTTTCGCTAACGATGATGCGCATTCTGCAATTTGAAGAGCAGGGACACCTGTTCGGACTGGCCGCGCAGTATGTGGTCGAGGTGGTGGAGTGCACGGCGCAGGGAATTAGCGATATTGCCGGGCGACCCGCCATTATTTTGCATAACGAGTTTATCCCGGTGGTCTGCACAGGCGCCTTGCTGGGTATTAATGAGCGTCAGGGAAGTTCTCCACCGGCTGGGCAGCGGTTAATCGTGGTGCAAAACCAGTTTAGCAAAATGGCGCTGCGGGTGGATAAGCTGCTCGATGAACGCAAGATGATGATCAAACCGTTACCGAAGCATATGCAGCAGCAGTCGCTGGTTTCCGGGATGGTACAAACGCCGGAAAACCAATTAGTCAGCATTCTGCAAGTCCCCGCGCTGATGGCGATGGCGCAGCAATCGCGACAAACCACGGCACCCGCACCGGCGGCAAACGTTACGCCGGATGCCTGGCACGTGCTGGTGGTTGACGACTCCCTCAATACCCGCGAGATAGAAAAGAATGTGCTGGAAGCGCACGGTTATCAGGTCACGCTGGCAGAAGACGGATTGTCTGGACTGCAAAAAGCGAAACTGACCCAGTTTGATGCCGTACTGACGGATGTCGAGATGCCGTTTATGGATGGTTTCACCTTCACCAAATCCTTGCGAGGAGAGAAAAATTATCAGCACACGCCAATCATCATCGTGACGTCCCGCGCAAAGGAAGAGGACCGGCGGCGAGGGATTCAGGTGGGGGCGGATGCCTACATCGCCAAAGGCGATTTCGAGCAGGACAGTTTGATAAAAACATTAAAAATGCTTTTGTGCTGATGGCGCAAAATCGAGAGAGAAGATGCGAATTTTATTAGTTGATGATGATCTTTTTGCGGCCGAACTGGCGTCTATTTTTTTGCAAATGGATGGCTACGATGTGGTGATTGTGGAAAGCGCGATTTCCGCCTTAGCAAGCCTGGACTCGGACAACAATATCGACCTGGTTATTAGCGATCTGCATATGCCAGAGATTAGCGGACTGGATTTACTGGCGTTGTTACGCGCTCAGCACTGGTCCAAACCTTTTATTTTACTGAGTGCCAATGAAGTGACGGCCAGCGACGTTGCGTACGACCGTTGGGTTAAAAAAGATGAAAACCTTGCGGAAAATCTGGGGGCTGCGGTGAACGCGCTACTGCAGCCACCTGCGGTTACGAAATAAGCCTGGGCGTGTGATGAAACAAGAAAATAAACACATAGCGATGGCGGCTGCGCAGGAAAAAATAGCGCGTTTGCGCCAGGGGTTTTTACGTCGAATCCCCGACATGCTGGCGCAAGCGGAAAGATTACTCGTTCAACTGGTCGCAGAGCCCAGCGAAGCCTGTCGTAAACAGCTGTATATTCTGCTGCACAGTATCCACGGTTCGGCGGGATCATTTGGTTTTAGCCCGCTGGCGAATGCTTCAGCAGAAGGTGAGCGTTTACTGACGGAGCCAGAAACGGAGGCTGGCACGCTGCATTACGATGAGCTGCGGCGAATCATTCGCTGGTTGTACACCCTGACTCAGGAGCAGCTCAATCTTGAGCATCGCATCAGCGATACGGATTTCACTTTACCGATCGCCGCGCAACGCCCGGAAGAGGGATATGTTCGGCGGGCCAGCAAGCCTATCTACCTGTGTGATGATGACCTCGACCAGGTTGAACTGCTCGCTACTCAACTGCGCTGCTTTGGTTTTACCTGCCATGTGTTCGCAAGCACGCAGGATTTTAGTCAGGCCGTATTGTTGCAACCGCCTGCCGTGGTAATTATGGACGTCAGCTTTCCGGACAACGCCTACGGTGGACCGCTGGCGATGTCGGATCTGAAGCGCAAAGTGGGTAAACCTTTCCCGGTGTTGTTTCTCTCGTGTCATAGCGATTTTAACGCCCGCATCAACGCCATTAAATCCGGCTGTGATGGTTACTACGTAAAACCGGCTTCGATTACCGATTTAGTACAGGAACTTCACCGCCTGACTCAACCGTCGCTGAGAAAACCTTATCAGGTGCTGATGATCGATGACGAGCCGGCGGTGGCGGAGTACAACGCCGAAATGCTGCGCATGGCGGGAATGGAAGTACATGTATTGGAAAAACCTCACTATTTACTGCACGTGCTGAATGCGCAACCGATCGATCTGGTGTTGATGGATTACCACATGCCGGAGTTCAGCGGCGAGGAACTGACAAAACTGATTCGCCAAATACCGCAACATATTGGCCTGCCTATCGCTTATCTCTCCAGCGAGACCAACAAGCATGCGCAGTTGGGAGCGATGAGTATTGGCGCGGAGGATTTTATTCTCAAACAGGCCGATCCAGAGGAGTTGATTCGAGCCGTATCGATCCGCGCGGAAAGAATGCGCGTCCTGCGTGCCCGCATGTCGCAGGACAGCCTGAGCGGGTTATATAACCACTCGACGACCACCCATTTTCTTAAAAGCGCGATTGCCGAGTCGAACTACAGTGGCAACCCGTTTTGCATGGTGATGGTGGACCTGGATCGCTTCAAAAGCGTTAACGATACCTACGGTCATGCGGTCGGCGATCAGGTGATTGTCGGTATTTCGCAGCTGTTTTCGCATCGCTTACGCAGCACCGATATCGTGGGGCGTTACGGTGGTGAAGAATTTGTCATCATCATGCCTAACACCAGCAGTGACAAGGCGGCGCGGGTGGTCGAACGATTACGTAGAGATTACGAACAGGTCACGTTTTCCGTCAATGATGTCAGCTTTCACAGCACCTTCAGCGCGGGTATTGCGCAGTGGCAGTTTGGCGATCGGATCGAAACGCTGCGCGAACGTGCCGATCAGGCGCTATACGCCGCGAAGCAAAATGGCCGCAACACCTTCTGCGTTGCTGAGTAAAAGGAGAAAACATGAGCCAACAGCTGGAGCACATTCTCGCGCTGAATCATGGCGAAAAGCCGGAATGTGAAAACGTTGATGAGCCGCAGCGTACGCTGGTGTTATTTCAACTGGCGGGTAAGAATTTTGCTTTTTACGGCGCGCAGATCAAAGAGATCCTCGCAGAGCGCCCGATCTCCTGGGTTCCCTGTTGCCCGCCAATGCTTGAAGGGGTCATTAATTACCGCGGGCGAGTCGAGTCGGTGATGAGGCTGGACAGCCTGATCGACACCCCTGCCGTCAATCTGGCAGGTAAACGCACCATCCTGATTGGTTGTGCCGAAAAAATGCAAAGCGGGATCCTGATAGACAAACTGATTGATGTGCTGGACGTTGTTGAAAGCCAGATTCATTTGCCGGGAGACTCGCTGCCTTCGGCGCTGCAAACGATCGCAGTGGGTGTGGTTAACGTGACGGAAACCTGGTTCACGCTGCTCGACCTGAATCTGGTGTTTGATCGTTATCAGGAGACCCGTGGCTATGACGGCTCTCACTAACCTTGCAGCGGTGCGCGTCACGCTGGGTTCGCAGAATTTTTATATTCCGGCCAGCCAGGTTGGACGCTGCGCGCTGGTGACGCATGTTGTACCGGAAATCCCGCGCTTTAGTCACTGGCTGGGTATTGCCGATGAGCCGCAGGAGGGCAGACACTTGCATTTATGCGTTCCTGACAGCGGCGTTGATACCGGCTGGTACTTTTGGGGACAGCTGGAGAACGTGATGCTCTCCAGCGACACCATTTTTGCCGTTCCGCCGCTTCTGGCGCGCAGTTGCCATCTGCCTGCGCTGCGCGCTTTGGTGGGGCGAGAGGCGTTCAGCCCGCTGTTAAGCTGGCGCTGATTAGCCCTATAGCACATCATGCAGGCGTCGCCGTTCTAAACGGCGGTCGCGCAGGGTGGAATAAATAAAGGTAATCACAAACAGCAGGGAAAATAGTACGACGATGGTAGGGGCCGGAGCACTGTCGATGAAAAATGACAGGTACACGCCCATAAACGAGGTAATAACCGACATAACCACCGCCAGCCACAAGGCGTGAGAAAACTTTCGCGTCATTAAAATCGCAATGGCGCCAGGCGCAATCAGTAAGGAGATCGACAAAATAATCCCGACTGATTTTAGCGTGGCGACAATCGTCAGGGCTATCATGCATAACAGGCCGTAATGCAGAAGTGCGGTGTTAAGCCCGCTGGCTTTTGCCTGATGCGGGTCGAACGCATGCAGCAGCAGATCTTTCCATTTAAGTCCGATGATAAGCGCTATTCCCAGCGTGATAACCGCGGTTTGCATGATATCGCTTAACGATACGCCCAGCATGTCGCCGAACAGTATATGATCGAGATGGACTTCTGACTGGATAGAGACGTACAACACCAGTCCCGCACCAAACATGCCCGAAAAGACAATCCCCATCAGAGTATCGCGTTTGATACGGCTGTTATCGTCGAGATAGCCCGTCGCCACCGCACAGAATAGCCCGGCGATAAACGCGCCAATTGCCAGCGGGATACCTGCAATCCATGCCAGCACAATTCCCGGGAAAACCGCGTGGCTCATGGCATCGCCCATTAGCGCCCAGCCTTTGAGTACTAAAAATACCGACAGCAGCGCGCAGGGGACGGCGACAATAGTGGAGATGACCAGCGCATTGACCATAAAGCTGAACTGAAAAGGTTCCAGCAGCATTGTTAAGATCATACTTGCTCCTTGTTCACCAGACGGGCTCGGCGGCGATTCGCCAGCAGACCGTGTTTTGGCGCGAAGACAAATGCCAGCAGGAACAGCAGCGTTTGCAGAACGACAATAATTCCGCCGGTTGCGCCGTCCAGCCAGTAGCTCAGCCAGGCGCCGAAAAAGCTGGTCAGGCTGCCGATAGCGACGGCGATGGTGAGCAGGCGAGGAAAACGATCGGTCAGCAGCCAGGCCGTTGCTCCGGGCGTCACCACCAGGCAAATCACCAGAAATGCGCCGACGGTTTGCAGTGCGGCGACGGTGGAAACGGAGAGCAGCGTAAAAAATAACAGCTTCAACCGGCCCGGGTTCAGACCGATAGACCGCGCGTGGTTTTCATCAAAAAAGACCACCATCAGATCTTTCCACTTCAAAAACAGGATAGTCAGCGAGATAACGCCGATGATGGCCAGTTGCAGAATATCTTCCGGCGCAATCGCCAGCACGTTGCCGAGAATAATGGTCTGAATGTTCACCGACATCGGATTGAGCGACACCATAAATAGCCCGATACCGAAAAAGGACGAAAAAATCAGTCCGATAATGGCATCTTCCTTCAGGCGTGAACGTTGATTGAGAAACAGCATGCTGCCCGCCGCCAGTCCGCCGGAAAGAAATGCGCCAAGCGCGAAGGGAAGCCCTAACATATAAGCTCCGGCAACGCCCGGAACGATAGAGTGCGACAGCGCATCGCCAATCAGCGACCAGCCTTTGAGCATCAGATAGCAGGAGAGAAACGCGCACAGGCCGCCGACCATCGCCGAGACCCACATGGCGTTGAGCATGTACTGGTAGCCAAACGGCTCCGTCAGCCAGTTCATGATTATTTACCCTCGCTTGTCGCGCGTCGCGAAATAAACGGGCGTTCATCATCGGTAATCACGTGTTGTTCACCGCCGCTCAGCGCAACGTGACGCAGTACGCCGCTGAATGCCAGCTCGAGATTCTCGTGAGTAAAGGTGATTTCGGTTGGTCCACTTGCCAGCACCGTGCCTTTAATCATCACCGTGTAATCACAAAACTCGGTGACGGATCCCAGATTATGGGTAGAGACCAGCATGGTCCGCCCCTCATCACGCAGTTCACGCAGCAGGTCGATGATCCGGGCCTCGGTTTTCACATCCACGCCGGTGAAGGGTTCATCCAGTAAAATAACCTGCCCGTCCTGCGCGATGGCTCTTGCCAGAAAAACGCGTTTTTTCTGCCCTCCGGATAATTCACCTATCTGGCGATGGCGATAGTCCAGCATATCCACCCGCGCCAGCGCCGCATCCACGCAGGCGTGGTCAATCTGTTTTGGCCGACGCAGCCACCCCATATGGCCAAAGCGTCCCATCATCACGACATCTTCCACCAGTACCGGAAATGACCAGTCCACCTCTTCTGACTGAGGGACATAGGCAATCAGATTCTGTTTGAGCGCCTTATTAACCGGCTGTTGCAGAATCGATATTTCCCCGTGCGCCAGGCGGACAAAACCCATCAGCGCTTTAAAAAGCGTTGATTTTCCCGAACCGTTTACGCCGACCAGAGCGGCAATTGAGCCGCCCGGTATCTGAAAAGTGGCGTCCCGCAATGCGGTGTGACCGTTGCGATACGTCACCGTAACCTGATTTACGGTAATCGCAGAGTGACTCATGGTTGTCTCTCCAGGCCCTTATTGATGCCGTTGACAATGGTTTGTGTGGTTACGCGCAGTAAATCCAGATAGGTCGGAACCGGGCCGTCGGCAGCGCTGAGCGAATCGACATACAGCACGCCGCCGTAATGTGCGCCAGACTCACGGGCAACCTGACGTGCTGGTTTGTCGGACACGGTGCTTTCGCTAAATACCGTTGGGATATGATGCGCTCTGATCGCATCGATCACCTTGCGTACCTGTTTGGGCGTGCCTTGCTGATCGGCATTGATTGGCCACAGATACAGCTCCTGAAGGTTGTTATCACGCGCGAGGTAAGAGAATGCGCCTTCGCTGGTGACCAGCCAGCGTTTATCAGCAGGGAGCTTTGCCAGTTCTGCATGCAATGGCGCCAGGGTCTGCTGGATTTTTGCTTTATAATTCTGCGCATTTTTCTGGTAGGTGGCGGCATTGTCTGGATCGTATTTCATCAGCGCATCGCGAATGTTATCCACGTAGATAAGCGCGTTCTCCGCTGACATCCAGGCATGCGGGTTTGGTTTACCGTTGTACGGCCCTTCGCTGATACCCATTGGCTGCACGCCGTTTGAGACCATCACTTCCGGTACGCCGGACAAATTTTGGTAGAAGCGGGCAAACCATAGTTCGAGGTTAAGGCCGTTGGAGAGAATAAGCTGCGCGCCTTGCGCCCGTTTTATATCTCCCGGCGTGGGTTGATATTCGTGAATTTCTGCTCCGGGTTTGGTGATGGAGCTGACGTCCGCCGCGTCACCCGCTACGTTGCTGGCCATATCGGCAATCACCGTAAAGGTGGTTATCACTTTAAACTTTTCTTTCGCCCAGGCGGGTGACAGCGTCAGCGCCGTTAACGCGCTGGCAAGGAGAAATGATTTCAGATGGGGCAGATGCGGCATAGTATCCCTCACAACAAAGTGGTTAATTTATCAACGAATATAGCCTTTGCTATGTTATATAGCACAAGGTATAAATAAATGAAAATAATTCTTATTTGCGTAGGGAGCTAAGGAATTGGCGGGGGATAATGCGTTTCACGCCGACAGAATTGCCGGCGTGTCGGTGATGAATTACCTGATGATTACGACTTCTGGAACTCAGTGACGGTGTCCCATGCAATCTGTTGTAACGCTTTGGCGGTAGCAGGGGTCATGTCCGTATCAACGGGAAGCGCGCCACCGACCGGAGACTGGTTATACAGGGTGGCAAAGAATACGCATGCGGCGAGATACGTTCCAGAAATTGAAGGATGTACACCATCATGATAATACAGATTTATCTCCGGATGGGTTTTGCGCGCTTTCTCAAAAGCCAGGCCAACCGGAGCGACATATCCTCCCGTTTTCTGCGCAATAGAGATATAAGCGTCCGCCAGTTTTTGGCTATCTTCGGGTTTGTCTTTTTTCGGCCAGGTCATGAAATAGACGACTTTTGCACCCGCTTGATGTGCCATGTTGGCCATTTGGGTTGCAGAATCAACGAAGTTTTGTCGGGTACTTTCTTTCTTTGAAATCGTTTCTGTGGAGTTCCCCTGTAATACCACTACATCCCATTTCTGTAGCGTGTTCTGGTAGCGCATATTCTCAATTTGCCAGCCTAAATGGCCGCTGGAAATCGTGATCCCGCGATACTTATACCCTTTTGCATGGTCAGGCAATAAAGACTGTGTCAAATCCCGTAATCGGGTATTGATATTGTTGTTATAGAACGTGAACGAGTTGCCATACAGCGCGACGATTTTATTCTCGCCATCCATTTTCGCATGTGCGGAAGGCGCTAATAATGTATCAGCGTGAGCGCAGATACTACTCAGTGCCAGAGCCGTTGCTGTGACAAGCAAAGTTATCTTTTTCATCGGTTATCTCTTAGAAATCGTAACGGAGCCCAACGATAAGCGCATCATCATTGGTTTTTTTGTTCTTACTGGCGAATTCTTTATCGTAAGTAAATGATAACCACGTATCCTCAGCCAATGTTAATTGCGCCTCAGAACGCCAGTCTTCTTTTTCAGCAATATCTTTACCGTCTTCATTTAAAAAACTATACCCGGTGAGTACCTTGACGGTGCCAAAGTTGTAGGAAATGAGCGAATCCATTCCTTTATAATTATTATCACTATTGTTATCACGGGAAATAGAAGTCCGTAATGCGGTTACCGCGACCTCATAGGCTTTATAACCGAGTTGTAACCCTCCCATAATTTGATCGTTTTGATTACGCCCATCGGTGGTCACTACGCCATCCTGTCGTTTGTAACGACTGGCCGCGAGTGCTGGTGTAATTCTAAAATCACCAAATTTGAAAGACTTGCGATAGCTGGCCATCGCGCCGTAATCCAGGGCTTCGTTGTCGCTGTTGCCATTACCGGAGACCCATGCCAGTTGAATTTCGTTACCGGCAAATTTGGCGTTCCACTGAACGGTGCCGTCCTGGCGGTTGAACTGGTACGAATCATCTATAGTTGTAATACCATAGCTATAGATATTGGGAGTGAAGTTTTTATATTTATCGGTCATTTTCATTACCTGATACAACGGGTTTTTGGTTCTCCCGGTGATCAGTTCACCCCATGTTTTATTTGACAGACCGACATAGGAATAGCGGGCCTCCATATCGCTTTCACCGGTATTGTTATCATTTTTTTCGGTACGCACCTGCCATTCCAAACGACCCACGATTTTAGTCTCAGGCAGAATATCCAGATCTCGGGTGAGATAAATACCTACACGGCCACCCAGATCGCTTCGGCTTTCACTGCCGGCAAATGAATTCTGGCCACTTGCTATTTTGCCCTCAACGCGGCCATAGATATCCAGAGTATTGCCATCCTTATTATAGACGTTTAAGGCGAACGCCGAGGAACTCATACCCATAAGTAATATTAGTGAATAATTTTTTAGCTTCATGTCATCCCTCAAACAAGCATAAATTTCCTGACCATAAAAATGAATTTCACAGCGAGGTAATTGTTTGTGGAAATGGAATGTCAGCGGTATGGGAATCATTTTTTCTCGTGATGAAATGTGATTATTCACGCATAAATATCTCCGATTTCACTATTGTATTAATGGTTCTTATATTTAATAAGCATTTTTTTGGAAATATTGCAGTTGTTTAAAATGTAATTCACAAATTACTGTGAAGTACATCGCACTTCTACTTGGTGAGAAAAATGAAAATGGGAATATTGCATTCTCATGGCCATTTTTGGGGTGGGAATACTATTTTCCCCTATAATTTGGAAAACAGATCCCGCAAACTTGATTAATCACATTTTCGATTTTGACGCATTCATTGGCCGGAGAGGCGCTGTATGTTCGGTAAGCAAACAACGGTATTTGATTCTGATCTTTATTCTTCATTGTTCACCCAGGGGCGGATGCGGGAAATATGGTCTGACGACAATCTGCTGCGGTGTTGGTTGCGGTTTGAGGCGACTGTCGCTCGCGTGCAAGGCGAGCTGGGGATTATCCCTGAGCAAGCCGCCGTCGAAATTGAAAAAACGTGCAGGGATATACAGATAGATTGGCCGGCCCTGGCGCAGGAAACGCAGACGGTTGGTATGGCGATAAAACCGTTGATCGATCAGATCTCTGCTTGCGGCACACCGTTGGTCAGCCAGTTTCTGCACTGGGGATGTACCACTCAGGACCTGCTGGACTCTGGCGTGGCGATGAGACTACAACAAACGCTGCACCTGCTGCGCGAGCAATTACTTGATGTTGGCGAAGCGATGAAAGCGATGGCAATACGTCATACCAGGACGGTGATGGTTGCGCGCACCAATTCGGTGGATGCCTCTGCGACAACATGGGGGCTACATGTTTGCAGTTATCTGGCGGAGGTTAACCGCCATCTGATAAGACTCCAGCAGCTGTACCCGCGCGCGGTCACCGGGCTCTTTGGCGGCGCGGTAGGTAATCTGGCCTCGGTGGGCGAGCAGGGAATGGAAACGCGTGAACGGCTGATGCGAGCGCTGGGTCTGAACGTGCCCTGCGGCATTAATAATGCCAGCCAGGATGCGGTTGTTGAAGTCGTGCAGTTTTTTGCCCTTGTTCACGGCACGCTGTGTCGTCTGGCCAACGATGTCGAAACAATGGGACGCACGCCGATTGCTGAAGTGCTTGAGGGTGAGGGCGGCGGAGGGTCGAGCACGATGCCGCACAAAGTTAATCCGCGTGCCAGTAACATGATGCAAACGCTGGCAAGGATGGGATGGATGTATGCGTCTGGCGCCCCAGCAATGCTGGATCAACAGGACGTACGGGCTGCCTCAATGAGGGTATTAAACTGGACAATCCTCCCGGAGGCCTCTAATGCTTTATCGACCAGCCTGACACGCGCAAAGAATCTGATTGCGCATCTCATTATTAATGAAGAGAAGATGCGCGCCAATTTTGACTGTTCGAAGCACTTTATTATGTCGGAATCGCTGACGATGAGGCTTGCCGCCAAAATTGGCAGAGAGTCTGCCTATAACTTAGTTAAAGACCTGCTGAAGCATGCAAACGGTGAGCAGAGTTTCATGGAGATTGTCCAGGCTAGCCCGGAAATCCGCGCATCATTATCTGTAGAGGAAATTGCCGACGCCTGCGAGCCGCTGTCATATATCGGAGCGAACGACGCGCTAATCGCTGAAACTATAGCTGGGTTCGATCGCGTGAAAACCCCAGAGATAGCCTGATGCATCCTGTTGCCAGGAGTGAGAACACTCCTGGCTGCTGGTGGGTCTAAGTATTGTGGGCTGATGCTGAAAATGTTTCGAAAAAGACGAACAACTCCTCCAGTTGGGCAAAATTCCCCTCGCTCTCACCTTTCTCATACGCCAGATGCAATATAAGTTCGATAAAAAAGAAGCCAAGAATACGGCTTTGAAAAATGGATTGTACGTCGCTGGGAAGAACGAACTGCAGATCGCAGAACTTACCGTAAGGATTCGCCTCTGAGTTGGTAACCAGGACCACGACGGCATTCTTTTTTCTGAACCACTTTGCAATATTGAGCGCTACCCGGTTAAATCGGTAGTAGGAGAACACAATCAAGACATCCTCCTCCTCAATATTGAGGAGGCATTTGGGGAGTTCGCTGATGTCCGTCGGTAACAGGGTGATGTCACTGCGAAAGTACTTTAGCAGTGTACAAAAGTGCGTTGCCATTGCATGAGATGATGAAGGGCCGACGACATAAATATGACGTTGATTGTTCAATACCAGATCGATAAACGCATTAAGGCTTTCAATATCGATATTATTTTTAAATTGATTAAATAATTCTGATACTTTGTGGGTGAAATCGGTAACGATACTTTCAGTGGTAATGCTGGGGTTGTTACGTAGTTTGATGTTTTTCTCAAAGGGTGCGGATATTTTATTTTTTGATAGCGTAATGTCTAATGCTTTGCGAAAAGCAGCATAACCCGTAAACCCAATTTTATTTAAAAATCGGCCAATGGTGGCCTTGCTTACCATCGCATTTTGCGAGAGATCAACAATGCCATGATAGGGGAGTTCATTGAAGTGTTTATTAATGTACTCATTAAGTCGGCACTCAGATTCAGTCAGATCACCCATATTAAGAGTAAGTGAGTTATACTCATCCAGACTTAACGTGTTTTTTTTGTACATAGATAACACCCGATGGCTGCTGTATATCAACGTTGTTATAGGGTAATACGCTTTCGACGTCAATCATAGAATGAATATGTTGGAAACCCGCATCCAGCCTTTTCTAAGGGATGCGACCGCATTCAGATGAGTTGCGATCTTACTCACAAAAAGTGGTGGGAAAACACCTTTCCCGTATTTTACAACCACACAACCCATTACAATTAAATCTCAATATTTGAGTATGTAATACGTTAAATTTACGTGCATATTATAGCTGCTTATATATAGGTGTGATTTTTTACTATCCTACATAAGCTATGATGATATGACAGATAACCCTACCCGATTTGTATGGCATAGGAATTGTTATTATGACGGCGTTTATTATAGCAATAGTGATAACAGTTATTGCTGCATGGTTAATTGTGAAAAACTATCAGCCGCAAACTGTTCTATTACTCGCTGGACTGGCATTATTGACCATTACCGTACTGTTTTATCCTGAAAACAGCATTCTTTATGATAAAGCAAAATCCACGGGGTCAACCTGGCTGGATATCTTTAGTTTTGCAAAAGAATCGCTTACCACACAAATCGCGGGTATTGGTCTTATCATCATGGCGGCGGGTGGATTTGCCAGCTATATGGATCACATTAAAGCGTCGAACGCGATGGTGAATATGTGCATTCGACCGCTGCAGGTGATTAAAGCGCCATACCTGATCCTTGCGTTAGGGTATATCTGCGCACAGCTTCTGCACGTGGCAATTTCAAGTGCGGCAGGTCTGGCAATGTTGCTGCTGGTAACATTCTTCCCGGTCCTGGTACGCCTGGGAGTCAGTAAAGCCTCCGCGGCCGCGATGATCGGTCTGTGCGCGTTTATGGATTTAGGGCCCGCGGTTGGTACGGCGAATCTGGCAGCCAAGCATGCTGGCATGGAAAGCGCTATCTACTTTGCTCATTACCAGATGCCAGTGGCGGTGGTCGTAATGCTGGCCGTAGCGGTGGTGATTTACTTCAGCGCGAAGTATTTCGACAAAAAAGATGGCTTTGTTCCTGGAGCGCAAAGCGTAGCACAAGCGGAAGAAGAAGGCCGTAAGGTGCCCGTCATTTATGCGCTGTTGCCCGTCCTGCCTGTGGTACTGGTGCTGGTCTTTAGCCCTTTGGTTATCAAATCCATCAAAATTGACGTGGTCACAGCAATGATCCTTGGCGCGGTCGTCGCGTTTTTCTTCGAACTGGTGGCTACCCGAGATTTCAAAAGCTGCTGCAAAGGATTACAGGTCTTTTTCAAAGGGATGGGCAGCATGTTTACCAGCATCGTTTCCTTGCTGGTATGTGCGGATATTTATGCCCAGGGGCTGCAGAAAATTGGTGCGGTGGACTACCTGTTGCAGTCCGTGCAAAACGCAGGGCTGGGTTTTACCAGCATGACGCTGGTAATGACCGCGCTGGTGGGCGTCACCGCCGTCCTGACTGGCTCTGGCGTTGCAGCCTTTTTCTCTTTCTCCGGCCTGGCACCTTCGATTGCGGCAAAATTCGGTGAAAACGCTGTCAATATGATCCTGCCAATGCAGTTGATGGCGGGAATGGGGCGTTCAATGTCTCCGGTGGCTGGCATCATTATTGCGGTAAGCAAGGCAGGGGAATGCTCACCGTTTATGATTGTCAGAAGAACGCTGCTTCCAGCGCTGGCCGGTATCGCGGCGATGCTGGTTGCCAACTATGTCCTGATTTGAATCCCGAGAGCCTGTTGATGCAGGCTCTTATTTTTTTATCTGGTTGTAATTTATGGATGGCAACGTGACAAACGATGTTTTATACGTCCCGTTTACGGGGAAGTTACTGCTTGAGTCTCCGTTATTAAACAAGGGAAGTAGCTTCACGCAGCAAGAAAGACATGACTTTAACCTGAGTGGGCTACTGCCTTGCGCGATTGAGAATATTGATGAACAAGCTGAGCGGGCGTATCAACAATATCTTGAGGCTGAATCCCACAGCGCTCGACATATTTACCTGCGTAATATCCAGGATACCAACGAAACTTTATTTTATTACCTGTTGAAAAATCACCTGCCCGAGATGTTGCCAATCGTTTATACCCCAGTAGTCGGGGCTGCCTGCGAAAAATTCTCCTGGATATATCGTCGGGCGCGTGGTGTCTTTATTTCCTGGCCCGATCGCGATCGTATTGACGATATTTTGCATGATATTCCACGACACGATATCAAGGTCATCGTCGTCACTGATGGTGAGCGCATTCTGGGACTAGGTGACCAGGGCGTTGGCGGTATGGGGATCCCTATCGGGAAACTGTCGCTCTATACCGTCTGTGGCGGGGTTAATCCGGCGAATACGCTACCCATTCTGCTGGATGTCGGTACGAACAATACGCGACTGCTGGACGATCCGCGCTATATCGGCTGGCGTCATCCGCGCATAACTGGCGAAGACTACTTCGCATTCATTGGTATGTTTATTGCTGCCGTAAAACGGCGCTGGCCTAACGTTCTGCTGCAGTTTGAAGATTTCGCCCAGCATACCGCTGTACCGTTACTGGACCGCTATCGCGATGAGCTGTGCTGTTTTAATGATGATATTCAGGGCACGGCGTCGGTGGCTCTGGCGACCGTGGTTGCTGCCTGTCGTGGCAGCGGCCGCGATTTCCGTCAGCAATCGATTGTGATTGTGGGCGCGGGTGCTGCCGGATGTGGGATCGCCCGACATATTATCGCCTGCCGCATCTCTGAAGGAATGAGCCAGGCCGAAGCCCGACGGACCATTTTTATGGTGGATCGCGACGGTCTGGTGATGACCACCAATCATGGATTAGCGGATTTCCAGCAACCGCTGGCGCAGCCTCCTGTGGCCTTATCTGACTGGCTGTATGAGGGGCAGACACCGTCGTTACTGGAGGTTATCCACAATGCCAAACCTTCGGTGATGCTGGGTGTGTCGGGCCAGGCCGGATTATTTTCGCAGGAGGTGATTAGCACGATGTACCAATACTGCGATCGGCCGATTGTTATGCCGTTGTCGAATCCCACCTCGAGAATGGAAGCGCGGCCAGAAGATATTGTTCGCTGGACCGAGGGACGGGCCATCATCGCGACCGGCAGTCCCTGCGATGCGGTTGAATTTAATGGGTGTTCCATTCCGGTTGCGCAGTGCAATAACGTTTATGTTTTCCCGGCCATCGGTCTGGGGGCTATCGCCAGCGGCGCGGCGCGAATAACAGAAGCCATGTTGATGGCGGCAAGCCGTGCGCTGGCCGATGCTTCTCCGCTGGTGCATAACGGGGAAGGCGCTCTGTTGCCGGAGATTGGGACAATCTGTGACGTGACGCGCCGCATTGCCTTCGAGGTCGGCAAGACGGCGCAGCAGTCAGGTGTGGCAGAGAAGATGAGCGACGACGCGCTGTTGCAGAGCATCAACGATAACTTTTGGCTACCGCACTACCGTCCTTATAAACGCAGGGCAATTTAGTCATTCTCGTGGGGAATTGATCTCATGTGATGGTTGCCTTCACTGTTAAGGTGTATTATTTATGCAACTTAATTGTGGAGGCATCATGTCCGGCAAACGTATTGCACGTGAAAAAATGACGATCCAGAGAATGATCTCGCTGTATGAAAGCCAGTGTCCGCAGGCTTCAGACGAGCCGGGGCATTACGATGCGTTGTTTGCCTATGCGCAAAAGCGCCTCGATAAGTGCGTATTTGGTGAGGAAAAACCGGCCTGTAAACAGTGCCCTGTGCACTGTTATCAACCTGCTAAACGCGAAGAGATGAAGCAAATTATGCGCTGGGCTGGACCAAGAATGCTCTGGCGTCATCCGATTCTGACCGTGCGTCATCTGATTGATGACAAACGTCCGGTACCGGAATTGCCAGAGAAATACCAGCGGAAGAAGTAATTCTATGCCGGATGGCGGCGATGCTTTATCTGGCCTACGAGAGCAAGCGCTCCTGCCGCGTAGGCCCGATAAGCACAGCGCTATCGGGCAAACTGGCCATGCGTTGACGATGGCGATTACGCTTTGGTGGCAATCAGAATGGCTGAGGCTTTGATCAGCGCAACAACGCGGCTTCCCTGGCTCAGTTTCATCTCTTGCTGACTTTCGTTGGTGACGACGGCAACAATCTCAAAGCCTGCGTCAGTTTTGATATGTACCGTGGCGTTGACTGCGCCTTCGGTGACCTGGGAAACGCTACCGGCAAACTGGTTACGGGCAGAGAACTTCAGGCCGCAGTCTTCTGTTGCCAGCGTTACCCACGGCGCTTTAATCAGGGCAATCGCCTCTTTCCCTTTTGCCAGACCCAACGCCTGCTGGCTGCTATGGGTTACAATCGCGACCAGTTTTGCGCCGCCAGCCAGCGTCAGTTCAACTTCATCATTCACTGCGCCCGTAGCGACTGCGCTCACCGTACCGGTTAATTGATTACGTGCTGATACCGCCATACTGCCTCCTTTCGTTGAGATATCACCCAGTATAACCACACTGGCTAAACCAGTGCATCCTTATCAATCCCCAATCGTTTCATGCGTGAGAGTAACGTTGTGCGTTTCAGCCCCAGTCTTTGCGCCGCGCCTTTCGGACCGGCAACGACGCCGTTGGTCTCTTTTAGCACGCGCATTATCAGCTGATATTCATCTTCGCCGTCCTGCGCGACTTCGGTCGCCACTGGTGGGGTGGATGGCGCCAACGCGACAACATCCGGCAGGGACAGTTGCAGCACGTTGCCTCGGGTGAGCAGAACGGCGCGCTCTACCACGTTTTCCAGTTCACGCACGTTACCCGGCCATTCCATATTGCTCAGCGTACGCAGAGCTTCGGCGGGAATACTGTCGATATTGCGCCCCATTCGGCGGGCAATTTTAAAGGTGAAGGCTTTCACCAGTAGCGGAATATCTTCCGGGCGCTCACGCAGCGGCGGCAGATGGATCGGGAAGACGTTCAGCCGATAGTAGAGATCGTTACGAAACTCGCGATCGGCGACCATCTTTTTCAGATCGCGGTTGGTGGCGGCGATCAAGCGAACGTCGGTCTGGATCAGCTTATTGCTGCCCAGACGTTCAAACTCCTGCTCCTGCAGAACGCGCAGCAGCTTCGGCTGAAGTTCCAGCGGCATGTCGCCAACTTCGTCGAGGAACAACGAACTTTTGTCCGCCAGTTCGAAACGCCCAATCCGCTGCGTGCTGGCCCCGGTAAACGCGCCGCGCTCATGGCCAAACAGATCGCTTTCCAGCAATCCGGCAGGCATTGCCGCGCAGTTCATTTTCACCATTCGGCGGGCGTTGCGTCCGCTCAGGTTGTGAATTGCTCGCGCGATTAGCTCCTTACCCGTTCCGGTTTCACCCAGAATCAGGACGGTGCTGTCGCTTTGCGCCACCATTTCGACCTGTTTGAGTACGCTGTACATCGCTTCGCTGCGGCCAATGATTTCGCCGAACTCACTCTCCACGTTGTTGAGTTGTTCCGTCAACGCCAGGTTTTCGTCGACCAGACGTTCCTTCAGGCGGTGGATCTCCTGGTAGGCGAGGGCGTTATCTACGGCGATCGCCACGCGTTCGGCGATTTGACGCAGCAGTTTTAGGTTGGCGGTGGTGAACACTTTCTCTTCGCACTGCGCCAGCTTCAGTACTCCGAGCATAGTATTGCCGGACATCAGCGGCAGCAGGCACAGAGTCTGTAGCTGGTTGCCCCAGGTTTCGAACAGCATCCGTTCGTAAGGAGCAAGGGTATCGCGTTCACTCAGGTTAATCAGCAGCATCTCTTTGCTTTTGAAGACCCGTTCAGAGAGTGTGCCTGCTTCGTCCACCTCACTTTGTTCGTGCGCCGGATGATGTTCATCCAGATAATGGGTGGAATAAATGCTGAGTTTATTCTTGCGATCGCTGCGTAACACGATGCTGATAGCATCAATGTCGAAGTAGTGATGGATCTCCTTGGCGACTTCGCTAACCAGTTCATCAATGTCGAGACGCGAGAGCACCGCATTGGTGATGGCGACCAGGATGCGAAAGTTGTCGCGCTCGCGGCACAGTAAATCGTAATCGACGTTGTTGCTGACCCTGCTTTGAATTTGTTCAGCAACAACGCCGACTATTTGCGTGAAGGTCTGCAGCCGGTTGTACTCTTTTTCACTCCACGGCCGATCTTCATTACGGATGAATTCGCAGCCGCCAAAGATTCGCCCATCTGCCGCCAGCGGCAACAGACAGTAGTGGCCAAATTCAGAATACAGCCCGCCTGAGGCCAGTTGCGGCCAGGTTTCCGTAAACTCATGATAGTTGCAGTGCAGCGCATCGGGGCGAGACAAAATACGGCGTACCGGGCCATGCGCCAGCACCGTTTCGTCTTCATAATCGATGGGTTTACCATTTTCACGCGTCGCAAAATAACGCGCACGCTGCGTTTGTGCCTGCCACAAGACAATAGCCGCACAGTCGGCCAGCGCTGAACGCTTGACCAGCTGCGAAAGCGCCTCGCTGAGAGACGGGAGATCGGGCTGCTGTAATAATGTACGAGTAATATCGAACAGGCCTTGCTGTCCAAGGTCACTCATCGGTGTATACGACATATTGCTTTTCCAGGAAAAGCACCGCAGAACGGTGCGAAAACGGTAAATGAATTATAGGTATAAGTCGTAATTTATTGCCGGATTGGTCCGGCTACACGAACCGTAGGCCCGATCGGCAAAGCGCCATCGGGCGAAAATGCATCGTTAATGCCGGATGTCGACGCAAATGCGTCTTATCCGGCCTACAGCTTGCTGCCAACCGGCTGTTAGCATATACGAGGCAATGGCTCGGCGTGTGGTAAATCGAGGGTTCGTTTCACGCCGTAGAGTCCGGCAAGACGTACACCTTTACGTTCCACCACTTCACCAATCATTGCGGCATCGCGCCCTAACGGATGCGCGCGCAGCGCGGCAAGCGCCGTTTCAGCCGCCTGGCGCTCAACGGCAATCACCAGCTTGCCCTCGTTAGCAAAGTTGAGCGCATCCAGACCCAGCAGTTCGCAAACGCCGCGCACCGCGGGCTTCACGGGCAGGGCCGCTTCAGACAGCTCAATACCAAATCCGCATGAGGCGGCAAATTCATGCGTTACCGCATTCACGCCGCCACGGGTCGCGTCACGCAGCGCCTTCACGCCGGGAATATCACGTAGCGTCTGGATAAGCGGCGTTAATACCGCGCAGTCGCTGACCAGTTCACCATCAAGACCCAACTGTTCGCGCAGGTTAAGGATAGTTGCGCCGTGATCGCCAAGCGTACCGCTGACCAGCAGCACATCGCCCGGGCTGAGGGTCTGTGCCCCCCAGTGAATGTTGGCGGGGATCGCCCCCATTCCGGCGGTGTTGATGAACAGCTTGTCTGCTGCGCCGCGCTGCACGACTTTAGTATCGCCGGTTACGATGGCGATGCCCGCTTCGCGCGCGGTTGCTGCCATGCTGTTAACGACGGTTTTCAGCGTCTCCATCGGCAGACCCTCTTCGAGGATAAAACCACAGGAGAGGTAGCGCGGGATTGCGCCGCTGACCGCTACGTCGTTAGCCGTACCGCAAATAGCCAGCTTGCCGATATTGCCGCCCGGGAAGAACAACGGATCGATAACATAGCTGTCGGTTGAAAATGCCAGACGATCGCCTTCTGCCACCAGCTGCGCCAGTTCCAGACGTGCCTGATCCTCTTGTTCTGCCAGCCACGGATTAGCAAAAGCTTCCATAAACAGACTGTTGATCAACTGCTGCATAGCCTGACCGCCGCTACCGTGGGCGAGTTGTACGCTGTTCATGCTTCACACTCCTGCTGACGATACTGATACCAGGCGGCACATGCGCCTTCTGAGGAGACCATCAGGGCGCCAAACGCGGTCTCCGGGTTACAGGTTTTGCCAAATAGCGGGCACTGATGCGGTTTGCATCGACCGGTCAATACCTCTCCGCAACGGGCGCGCGGATCGTCATACACCTGCTGCGGCGCTGGCTGGAAATGCGCTTCGGCATCAAAACGCTGATAGTCTGGCGTCAGGTGAACGCCAGAGGATTCAATTACGCCCAGGCCGCGCCATTCACTGTCGCCATTGACGCAGAACACGTCGGCGATAGCCTTTTGCGCTAACGCGTTACCGGCGTCCGGCACCACGCGGCGGTACTGGTTTTCGACCTGACTATGCTCGGCAATCTTCTGTTCAATCAACATCACCACGCCCTGCAGCAAATCGAGCGGTTCGAAACCGGCGACCACTAACGGACGATGGAAGTCTGACGCAATGAAGTTATAGGCATCGGTACCAATCACCATGCTGACGTGGCCTGGCGCTAAAAAGGCGTCGATGCCGTTGTCCGGCTGCTCCAGCAGACTGCGCAGCGTAGGAATAAGCGTGATGTGCTGGCAGAAAAAGTAAAAGTTCTGCACGTTACGCTGTTTTGCCTGCTGCAGGGTGATGGCGGTGGTTGGCATTGTGGTTTCAAAACCCAGGCCAAAGAACACTACCTTACGCGTTGGGTTTTCCTGCGCCAGCTTCAGCGCATCCATCGGTGAATAGACGATGCGGATATCTGCGCCGCGTGCTTTGGCTTGTAGCAAAGAACCTTGTTTACCCGGGACGCGCATCGCATCGCCAAAGGTGCAGAAAATCACTTCTGGATGGCTGGCGATTTCAACACAGCTGTCGATTCTGCCCATCGGCAGAACGCAAACCGGGCAGCCTGGTCCATGAATAAACTCGACATTTTCAGGCAATAACTGGTCGAGACCGAACTTGAAGATAGCGTGGGTATGACCACCACAAACTTCCATGATGCGCAGCGGGCGTTCAGCCGTGTAGGGGAGGAGTGCGGCACGTTCACACAGGTGCTCTATCAACTGCATCACCTGTTCTGGTGCGCGGTATTCGTCAACAAAACGCATTATTTTTCCTCGCCATACAGCAATGCGCCGACATCCGGCTCAACGTCAAACATATTTTGCAGCGCGTCGAGCGTGTCGCGCGCTTCAGCTTCATTAATGATGCTCATGGCAAAACCGACGTGGACCAGTACCCACTGACCCAGACGAGGTTGACCATGTTCATCGCAGCTTCCGACCAGCGTCAGGTCGACGTCACGCTGAATACCGCAAACGTCGACTTTAGCCTGGTTGCCATCAATGGTGCGGATTTGACCCGGAACACCTATGCACATCGCTGCGCCTCCAGCCAGGAGAGCCATTGATCCATGCCTTCGCCGCTGGTGGCAGAAATCAGGATAATCTCAATTTCCGGGTTCACTTCCCGGGCGCTGGCGATGCACTTCTCTACGTCAAAATTGAGGTACGGCAGCAGATCGACTTTGTTGAGCAGCATCAGCGACGCGGCGGCAAACATATGTGGGTATTTTAGCGGCTTGTCTTCACCTTCGGTGACGGAAAGCACCGCCACTTTATGACGCTCGCCGAGGTCGAAGCTGGCCGGGCAAACCAGGTTCCCGACGTTTTCAATGAACAGAATGCCGTTGTCTTCAAGCGGCAAACGCGGCGCGGCGTCAGCAATCATTTGGGCGTCGAGGTGACAGCCTTTACCGGTGTTGACCTGAATGGCTGGGGTGCCTGTGGCGCGAATACGGGCGGCATCATTAACCGTCTGCTGGTCGCCTTCAATCACGGCGCACGGCACGCTGTCTTTAAGCTTCATCAGCGTTTCGGTCAGTAGCGTGGTTTTACCGGAGCCAGGGCTTGAGACAAGGTTCAGCACCAGATGTTGACGGGCAGCAAAGCGGGCGCGGTTGCGCTCGGCCAGACGGTTGTTTTTGTCCAGCACGTCAATTTCCACTTCCAGCATCCGACGCTGGCTCATGCCTGGCGCGTGGGTGCCTGCTTCTCCGTGACCGTAGTGCAAATCGCCTTCTTCGGTCTGGCTTGGCGTGAAACTGGAGGTCTTCACACCGGTTATGTTCAGCGCCGGACGAGCTGCCGGGGCAAATGGCGCGCTGCGAAACGCCGAGTGGGGATTATGCTCATCACCCTCTATATAAAGGTTGCCTTCAGCGCAACCACATGTCGTACACATCGCTCACTCCTGATCTTTATCTTGCGGTATATCTGTTGCCGGATGGCGGCTTCGTCTTTTCCGGCCAACAACTCAGGCCATTCCTGTAGGCCGGACAAGACGCTTAGGCGTCGGCATCCGGCGCTGGAGTTTCATCTATTTCAATACGTCGAATCTGTAAGCCGTCATCGGCCACAATTCTCAGCATATCGCTGTTGCATTGCGGACATCTGCGCACGCGTTGCGTCAGTAAGGTGACGTATTGCTGACAAGATTCGCACCAACATTCGGCTTCTTGTTCTTCGAGGTGGAGTTTACAACCTTCTGCAAGGGTCCCGCGGCATACCAGATCAAAACAAAAGGCGAGAGCGCTGGTTTCTACGCAAGAAAATGCGCCAATTTTGAGCCAGACCCCAGTTACTCGCTGAGCACCGTATTGCGTGGCCTGTTGTTCAATCAATTCCAGTGCCCGTTGGCAGAGGGTTATTTCGTGCATACCGCCTCCTGTGAAGTTGCGATATTAAAAGCAATAAACATGCCAGGTTGAAATTTCCCGCGAGTGACAATGACGACGATGACGAAATGACACGTCGTCACCGGGTTTATGTTTTTTATCTATATGAAAATAAAGAATTTTAATTTTGGCATGAAATGTGCTTAAGGGTGTTCATCTCTGCTAAACGGGTAACCTGACATGACTATTTGGGAAATAAGCGAAAAAGCCGATTACATCGCTGAACGGCACCGTCGCCTACAGGACCAGTGGCGTATTTACTGTAACTCGCTGGTTCAGGGGATCACCCTGTCAAAAGCGCGTTTGCATCATGCAATGAGCTGCGCACCGGACAAGGATCTCTGCTTCGTCCTTTTTGAACACTTCACTATCTACGTCACGCTGGCGGACGGCTTTAACAGCCACACCATCGAATACTACGTTGAAACGAAAGATGGTGATGATAAACAACTGATTGCACGGGCAGAGTTGACCATCGACGGTAAAGTCGATGAGCGTATCAGCAACCGCGATCGCGAGCAGGTGCTGGAGCACTATCTCGAAAAAATCGCCACCGTCTACGACAGCCTGTACACCGCGGTTGAGAACAATATGCCGGTGAATTTAAGCCAACTGGTTAAGGGACACAGCCCGGCTTAAGCCTCGGGTGCTGCCCACTTTTGTCATGATGCGCTTTCATATTGCGTCACGACAGTTTAGGGAATGGGCATGTCGAAAAATGTCGAAATGACATTTACCAGACATGTTTTCGTCAAAAATGACTATCACCTGAGGAATGCCTGGTGAATCGTTTTGTAATTGCTGACTCCACTCTTTGTATCGGCTGCCACACCTGTGAAGCCGCCTGCTCAGAGACACATCGCCAGCATGGCCTGCAGTCAATGCCGCGCCTGAAAGTGATGTTAAATGAAAAAGAATCCGCGCCGCAGCTTTGCCACCAGTGTGAAGATGCACCTTGCGCCACCGTGTGTCCGGTTAATGCCATTAACCGCGTTGATGGCGCCGTACAGCTGAACGAAAGCCTGTGCGTAAGCTGCAAACTGTGCGGGATTGCCTGTCCGTTTGGCGCAATTGAGTTTTCCGGTAGCCGTCCGCTGCATATCCCGGCAAACGCCAATACACCAAAAGCGCCTCCGGCTCCGCCAGCGCCTGCCCGCGTGAGCTCGCTGCTGGATTGGGTTCCGGGCGTTCGCGCCATCGCGGTGAAATGCGATCTGTGCAGTTTTGATGAGCTTGGTCCGGCCTGTGTACGCATGTGCCCAACCAAAGCCCTGCATCTGGTGAGCAACATGGATATCGCCCGCGCCAGCAAACGTAAGCGTGAGCTGACTTTCAATACCGATTTCGGCGATCTCACCTTGTTTCAGCAGGCTCAGAGTGGAGATGCAAAATGAGCGCAATTTCACTAATTAACAGCGGCGTGGCCTGGTTTACAGCGGCTGCGGTTCTGGCATTTCTGTTTTCGTTTCATAAACCGCTGAGCGGCTGGATTGCCGGGGTTGGCGGTGCGGTGGGCAGCCTGTGTACGGCGGCTGCGGGATTTCTCGTACTGACCCGCGCCGTTGCGATTAGCGGCGTGATGCCGTTTATCGGCCACAGTCTGCAAGTCACGCCGCTGAACGCTATCTGGCTGATTACGCTGGGCCTGTGCGGCCTGTTTGTCAGCCTGTACAACATTGACTGGCATCGTCATCCGCAGGTGAAAGCTAACGGCCTGCTGGTGAATCTGCTGATGGCCGCGGCGGTATGTGCGGTGGTGGCCAGCAACCTCGGAACGCTGGTGGTGATGGCGGAAATCATGGCGCTGTGCGCCGTGTTCCTCACCGGCTGCAGTAAAGAGGGCAAACTGTGGTTTGCGCTGGGACGCGTCGGTACGCTGCTGCTGGCTATTGCCTGTTACCTGGTGTGGCAACGTTACGGCACCCTGGAGTTGCGCCTGCTTGACCTGCGTACTCAGGAGCTGCCCCTTGGCTCTGACATCTGGCTGCTGGGCGTGGCGGGTTTTGGCCTGCTGGCCGGGATTATTCCGCTGCACGGATGGGTGCCACAGGCGCACGCCAACGCCAGCGCACCGGCTGCGGCGCTGTTCTCTACCGTCGTCATGAAGGTGGGGCTGCTGGGTATTCTCTCCCTGTCGCTGCTGGGCGGTAACGCGCCGCTGTGGTGGGGGATTACGCTGCTGGTGCTGGGTATGATCACCGCATTTGTCGGCGGTCTGTATGCGCTGATGGAACACAACATTCAGCGTCTGCTGGCGTACCACACGCTGGAAAACATCGGCATTATTCTGCTGGGTCTGGGTGCTGGCGTGACCGGGATTTCCCTGAATCAACCGGCGCTGATTGCGCTGGGTTTGACCGGCGGTCTGTACCACCTGGTAAACCACAGCCTGTTCAAAAGCGTTCTGTTCCTGGGCGCAGGTAGCATCTGGTTCCGTACCGGTCATCGTGATATCGAAAAACTGGGTGGTATTGGTAAACGTATGCCGGTTATCTCTCTGGCGATGCTGGTTGGCCTGATGGCGATGGCCGCACTGCCGCCGCTGAACGGTTTTGCCGGTGAGTGGGTTATCTACCAGTCCTTCTTTAAGCTTGGCAACAGCGGCGCGTTTGTCGGCCGTCTGTTAGGACCGTTGCTGGCGGTAGGACTGGCGATTACCGGCGCGCTGGCGGTGATGTGTATGGCGAAAGTCTATGGCGTTACGTTCCTTGGCGCACCGCGCACGAAGGAAGCTGAAAACGCCTGCTGCGCGCCAATCCTGATGGGGGTGAGCGTCGTTGCGCTGGCTATCTGTTGCGTGATTGGCGGCGTGGCGGCGCCGTGGCTGCTGCCGATGATCTCCTCTGCCGTTCCGCTGCCGCTGGAAACGGCGAACACCACCGTTTCTCAGCCAATGATCACGCTGCTGCTGATCGCATGTCCGCTGCTGCCGTTCATCATCATGGCAATTTTCAAAGGCAACCGTCTGCCGTCGCGTTCACGCGGTGCGGCATGGGTGTGTGGTTACGATCATGAGCAGTCAATGGTCATTACCGCGCACGGTTTTGCCATGCCGGTGAAAGAAGCCTTTGCCCCGGTACTAAAACTGCGTAAATGGCTAAACCCGGTATCACTGGTTCCGGGCTGGCAGAATGCGGCTGCCCCGGTGCTGTTCCGTCGTCTGGCATTGATTGAGCTGGCGGTGCTGGTGGTGATTGTGGTTTCACGAGGAGCCTGAGAATGAGTGTTTTATATCCGTTAATTCAGGCGCTGGTGCTGTTTGCCGTTGCGCCGCTACTTTCCGGTGTTACCCGCGTGGCGCGTGCGCGTTTGCACAATCGCCGTGGTCCGGGCGTTTTGCAGGAATACCGCGACATTATCAAACTGCTGGGCCGTCAGAGCATTGCGCCTGCGGATTCCAGCTGGGTTTTCCGCCTGACACCGTTCGTGATGGTGGGCGTGATGCTGACTATCGCCACCGCGTTGCCGGTAGTGACCGTTGGCTCGCCGCTGCCGCAACTGGGCGATCTGATCACCTTGATTTACCTGTTCGCCATCGCCCGTTTCTTCTTCTCTATCGCGGGTCTGGATACCGGTAGCCCATTTACCGCTATTGGCGCCAGCCGCGAAGCGATGCTCGGCGTACTGGTTGAACCTATCCTGCTGCTGGGGCTGTGGGTAGCGGCGCAGGTTGCTGGCTCAACTCATATCAGCAATATCGCCGATACCATTTATCACTGGCCTGCTGCGCGCAGCATCCCGCTGATTCTGGCGCTGTGCGCCTGTGCTTTCGCCACTTTTATCGAAATGGGCAAACTGCCGTTCGATCTGGCGGAAGCAGAGCAGGAGCTGCAGGAAGGTCCATTGACCGAATACAGCGGCAGCGGTTTTGCGGTGCTGAAATGGGGCATTAGCCTCAAGCAACTGGTCGTTCTGCAAATGTTCGTCGGCGTGTTCCTGCCGTGGGGACAGATGGAAACCTTCACCGCCGGTGGGCTGCTGTTGGCGCTGGTGATTGCCGTCGTCAAGCTGGTCCTCGGCGTGCTGGTTATCGCCCTGTTCGAAAACAGCATGGCGCGTCTGCGTTTTTGCGCCACTTCACGCGTGACCTGGGCCGGTTTTGGGTTTGCGTTTTTAGCGTTCGTCTCCTTGCTGGTGGCGTGATTTAAGAGAGTTTGAGCATGTCTGAAGAAAAATTAGGTCAACAATATCTCGCTGCGCTGCACCAGGCCTTTCCGGGTGTCGTACTGGATGAAGCCTGGCAGACCAAAGATCAGCTGACGATCACCGTCAAGGTGAACTACCTGCCGGAAGTGGTGGAGTTCCTGTACTACAAACAGGGCGGCTGGTTGTCCGTGCTGTTTGGTAACGACGAACGCCAGCTGTGCGGCCATTATGCCGTTTACTACGTGATGTCGATGGAGCAGGGCACCAAGTGCTGGATAACCGTCCGCGTTGAGGTCGATGCCAATAAGCTGGAGTTTCCGTCCGTCACGCCGCGCGTTCCGGCTGCAGTCTGGGGCGAGCGCGAAGTGCGCGATATGTACGGTTTGATCCCGGTAGGTTTACCGGATGAACGTCGTCTGGTACTGCCGGATGACTGGCCGGACGAACTCTACCCACTGCGTAAAGACAGTATGGATTATCGTCAGCGCCCGGCCCCGACCACCGATGCCGAAACCTACGAGTTCATCAACGAACTGGGCGACAAGAAAAACAACGTGGTGCCAATTGGTCCGCTGCACGTCACCTCCGATGAACCCGGTCACTTCCGCCTGTTCGTTGACGGCGAGAACATCATCGACGCCGACTACCGTCTGTTCTATGTTCACCGCGGCATGGAGAAACTGGCGGAAACCCGTATGGGTTATAACGAAGTCACGTTCCTGTCGGATCGCGTGTGCGGTATCTGTGGTTTTGCGCATAGCACCGCATATACCACCTCCGTTGAGAATGCGATGGGCATCGTGGTGCCAGAGCGTGCGCAGATGATCCGCGCCATTCTGCTAGAAGTTGAGCGTCTGCACTCGCACCTGCTGAACCTCGGCCTGGCCTGTCACTTCACCGGTTTTGACTCCGGCTTTATGCAGTTCTTCCGCGTGCGCGAAACGTCGATGAAGATGGCCGAGATCCTCACCGGGGCACGTAAAACCTACGGTCTGAACCTGATCGGCGGTATTCGTCGCGACCTGTTGAAAGAGGATATGATCCAGACCCGTCAACTGGCGCAGCAGATGCGCCGTGACGTGCAGGAACTGGTCGATATGCTGCTCAGCACGCCGAACATGGAACAACGTACCGTTGGTATCGGTCGTCTGGATCCGGAAATTGCTCGTGACTTCAGTAACGTCGGCCCAATGGTACGCGCCAGCGGTCACGCGCGTGACACCCGTGCCGATCACCCGTTTGTCGGTTATGGTCTGCTGCCGATGGAAGTTCATAGCGAGCAGGGTTGCGACGTTATTTCTCGTCTGAAAGTCCGTATCAATGAAGTCTACACCGCACTGAATATGATCGACTTTGGTCTGGACAACCTGCCGGGCGGCCCGCTGATGGTGGAAGGCTTTACCTATATTCCTCACCGCTTCGCACTGGGCTTTGCTGAAGCGCCGCGCGGAGATGACATCCACTGGAGCATGACCGGCGACAACCAGAAACTGTATCGCTGGCGCTGCCGTGCGGCGACGTACGCCAACTGGCCGACGCTGCGCTATATGCTGCGTGGCAACACCGTTTCCGATGCCCCGCTGATTATCGGTAGCCTCGACCCTTGCTACTCCTGTACTGACCGTATGACCGTGGTTGATGTGCGTAAGAAGAAGAGCAAAGTCGTGCCGTACAAAGAACTTGAGCGCTACAGCATCGAGCGTAAAAACTCGCCGCTGAAATAAGGAATCGCCATGTTTACCTTTATCAAAAAAGTCATCAAAACCGGGGCGCCGACGTCGTCGTATCCGCTGGAGCCGATTGCGGTCGATAAAAACTTCCGTGGCAAACCGGAACATAATCCGCAGCAGTGCATTGGCTGCGCGGCCTGTGTGAATGCATGCCCGTCGAACGCGCTAACGGTAGAAACCGATCTGGTTACCCATGAGCTGGCGTGGCAGTTCAACCTCGGTCGCTGTATCTTCTGCGCCCGCTGCGAAGAAGTCTGTCCGACGGCGGCAATCAAACTGTCGCAGGAGTATGAACTGGCGGTGTGGAAGAAAGAGGATTTCCTGCAGCAGTCACGCTTTGCGCTGTGTAATTGCCGCGTATGTAACCGCCCGTTTGCGGTACAAAAAGAGATCGACTACGCCATTGCGCTGCTGAAGCACAACGGTGACAGCCGTGCGGAAAACCACCGCGAAAGCTTTGAGACCTGCCCGGATTGTAAGCGCCAGAAATGTCTGGTGCCGTCTGACCGTATTGAACTGACTCGCCATATGAAAGAGGCCAGCTGATGAGCAATTTATTAGGCCCACGTGACGCCAACGGTATTCCAGTGCCGATGACGGTGGATGAATCCATTGCCAGCATGAAAGCGTCGCTGCTTAAAAGCATCAAGCGTTCAGCGTACGTTTACCGTGTGGACTGCGGCGGCTGCAACGGCTGTGAAATCGAAATTTTCGCCACGCTTTCTCCGCTGTTTGATGCCGAACGTTTTGGTATCAAAGTGGTACCGTCGCCGCGCCATGCGGATATTCTGCTGTTTACCGGCGCGGTAACGCGTGCCATGCGCTCTCCGGCGTTGCGCGCCTGGCAGTCAGCGCCGGATCCGAAAATTTGTATCTCTTACGGTGCCTGCGGTAACAGCGGCGGTATCTTCCACGACTTATACTGCGTATGGGGCGGCACGGACAAAATCGTACCGGTGGACGTGTATATTCCAGGTTGCCCGCCGACGCCTGCGGCAACGCTGTACGGCTTTGCCATGGCGCTGGGACTGCTGGAACAAAAAATTCACGCGCGAGCGCCGGGTGAACTGGACGAACAGCCGGCGGAAATTCTGCATCCGGATATGGTTCAGCCGCTGCGTGTGAAGGTGGACCGCGAAGCACGCCGTCTGGCGGGATACCGCTATGGCCGCCAGATTGCTGATGACTATATGACGCAGTTAGGGCAAGGCGAGCATCAGGTGGCGCGCTGGCTGGAAGCGGAAAACGATCCGCGTCTGACCGAGATCGTCACGCATCTTAATCATGTTGTCGAAGAGGCGCGTATCCGATGAGTGAAACGGTGGTGTTCAGTCAACTGAGCCGTAAGTTTATTGATGAGAACGATGCAACGCCCGCTGAGGCGCAGCAGGTTGTCTATTACAGCCTGGCGATTGGTCACCACCTTGGGATCATCGATTGCCTGGAAGCGGCGTTAACCTGTCCGTGGGATGAATATCTGGCGTGGATTGCTACGCTTGCCGAAGGCAGTGAAGCTCGCCGGAAAATGGAAGGCGTGCCGAAGTATGGTGAGATAGTCATCGATTTCAACCATGTGCAAATGCTGGCGCGCGCGTTCGATGATGCGCGTGCCGTGCAGACCCCGCAGCAGCAGGAGTGGAGCAAGCTGATGCTCAGCATGCTGCACGATATCCACCAGGAAAGCGCTATCTATCTGATGGTGAGGAGACACCGTGACTGACGTTTTATTATGTGTAGGTAACAGCATGATGGGCGATGACGGCGCGGGTCCGCTGCTGGCCGAAATGTGTGCCGCAAACCCTCAAGGTCAATGGGTTGTCATCGACGGCGGTAGCGCGCCGGAGAACGACATCGTCGCCATCCGTGAACTGCGCCCGCAGCGTCTGTTGATCGTGGATGCCACCGACATGGGGCTAAACCCCGGTGAAATCCGTATTATCGATCCTGATGATATTGCTGAGATGTTCATGATGACCACCCACAACATGCCGCTGAACTACCTGGTCGATCAACTGAAAGACGACGTAGGCGAGGTAATTTTCCTTGGCATTCAGCCAGATATTGTCGGTTTTTACTACCCGATGACACAACCGATTAAAGATGCGGTTGATACCGTCTATCAGCGATTAGCTGGCTGGGAAGGACACGGCGGATTCTCCGAGCTGGAAGCGCCGGAAGAGTAAACCGTATCAGTGCCGGATGTGAGCGACATCCGGCCTGTTTCCCTGCGTATCCTCGTCACTCAATGGCCTGCTCAATAATTAATTTCCCCTGCATCACTGACACTTTTACTGCCGTACCGGTAGGAAACCCAGCTTGTTCCAGCCAGTCACCGTTCAGCGTGAGTGAAGCGTGCCGACTGATTCGTCGCGTGAAACCCGTTTTGGGATCTTCATGGCGTTTTCTGACATAGCCGACTTTCAAACGACGTACGGGTTTGGTGATAGCCACTGCTATTTTGTCATTTTGATCAGTCATACACGTTTCCTTGTGGTGAACGGCCAGGATTAAAAACTACTGAATAAAATGCCAGTAAAAAAGGGCGCGAGCAAACCTGAAACTGGAAGGATGATTCCACATTTTGAATGCAATAAATGAAATGAAAATACGTACTTCTGCCGGAGGGCTGTAGACCCCTCCGGCAGGCCCGTCACGACAGATCGGCGCCGTTGCTGGCGATGGCTTTTTTGTACCACCAGAATGATTTCTTGCGGGTGCGAGTCAGCGTGCCGTTACCCGCGTCATCGCGGTCCACATACACAAAACCGTAGCGTTTGCTCATCTCACCGGTTGAGGCAGAAACCAGATCAATACAGCCCCAGGTGGTGTAACCCATCAGCGGCACGCCATCCTCAATAGCGTCTGCCATGGCGCGAATGTGCTCGCGTAAATAGCTGATGCGATAGTCGTCATTGATCTCGCCGTTAGCATCGATTTCATCTTTCGCCCCCAGCCCGTTTTCCACCAGAAACAGCGGTTTCTGGTAGCGGTCATACATCATGTTCATGGTAATGCGCAGACCGAGCGGATCGATGCCCCAGCCCCATTCGCTGGTGGCAATATATGGATTACGCAGCGATTTCACCACGTTGGCGGCGCTGGTATTGCCGGTGTTCATTTCAGCAGAGGCACAGCGCGATGCGTAGTAGCTAAACGAGACAAAATCGACGGTGTTTTTCAGAATGTCGTCATCTTCCGGGGCTTTTTCTATCACCACGCCTTTTTCGCGAAACACACGGGCAGAGTAAGCGGGGTAAGCCCCGCGCGCCTGCACATCAATAAAGAACAGGTTTTCGCGGTCTTTTTCCAGCGCGGTCCATACATCTTCCGGTTTACAGGAGTAAGGATAAAAATTGCCGCCAGCCAGCATACAACCGACCTGGTTTTGCGGATTAATTTCATGGGCAATTTTAGTCGCCAGGGCGCTGGCTATTAGTTCGTGGTGCGCGGCCTGGTATTTAACCTGATCCTGATTTTCACCTTCTTCAAATACCAGCCCGGCGCCAGAAAAGGGACTGTGCAGCATAATGTTGATTTCGTTGAAGGTCAGCCAGTACTTCACCAGACCGTCGAACGCCTCGAAGCAGGTACGGGCGTAGCGGGTAAAGAACTCCACCATTTTGCGGTTACGCCAGGAGCCGTACTCGGTGACCAGATGCATTGGCACATCGAAATGGCACAGCGTGACCAACGGCTCAATTCCGTATTTTTTACACTCGGCAAACACGCTCTGGTAAAACGCGATTCCCTCTTCATTCGGCGTCAGTTCATCGCCGTTAGGGTAGAGACGGCTCCAGGCAATGGAAGTACGAAAAACCGTAAACCCCATTTCCGCCATCAGCGCGATATCTTCTTTATAGCGATGATAAAAGTCGATCGCCTGATGGCTGGGATAAAACTCGTCATCCTGAAGCGTAAAGCGCTTTTCCTGACCCAGTTTGACGGGCATCCGGTGTGCGCCGTGAGGGATCATATCGACGGTGGTCAGCCCTTTGCCGCCTTCCCGGTATGCCCCTTCAGACTGGTTGGCGGCCAGTGCGCCGCCCCATAAAAATCCTTGCGGAAAAACAGACATAATTAACCTCAGTTGATACCAGTCAAATGCTGGCTCCATTGATATTGCCCGGTTGTGCGGCCTGACTTTTTCTGGCCTGCGCGGCTGCATCTTCGACAGGAATATCTTCAAAGCCGAGAATCAGTGTTAATACAAAGGAAAGCACTACTGCCAGCGCCATCACGCCAAATACCCAGACGATGGTCATCGGATTGGCCGGATCGAAAAACTGTACGCTGGTGAACAGGCCCGGAGCCGCCATGGAGTGGCTTGCCAGTCCGGCCATTCCGGCAACGGCGCCGCAGATAAAGCCGCTGATAAGGCTCGCAATCAGCGGACGTTTCAGGCGGATCGCCACGCCATACAGCGCAGGTTCGGAAATACCCGCCATAATGGCTGAGGCAGCTGCCGCTAACGCCGTCTGACGCAACTCCGGGTTTTTAGTTTTCCATGCTACTGCCAGCGATGAACCGCCTAACGACAAGTTGGCGCCGATTTCAGACGGCATCACCATGCCTTCTTTTCCGGTCTCGGCAATAGTCTGAATGATGGTTGGCGTAAAGACGCGGTGCATACCGGTCATTACCAGCAGCGGCCACAGCGCGCCCATAATGGCTACCGACAGCCAGCCGAGATAGCCGTGAATGGTATACACCAGCGCGGAAATCGCACTCCCGATCCAGATGCCTACCGGGCCAATGATGACGATGGCGAGTGGGGCGGCGATCAGTACGATCAGCATCGGTTTCAGGAAGTTTTTGGTCACCGCCGGAGTGATGCGATCGACCCAGCGTTCGATGTAAGACAGACACCAGGTCATGACCAGTGCCGGGATCACCGTATAGGTATACTTCACCGCCGTCACCGGGATCAGGGCGAACTCAACGTGTTCACCCTGCGCGGCCTTCGCCATCAGGTCGATAAAGCTGGGATGCACCAGTACCCCTGCGATGGCGATAGCCAGCGACATGTTGGTTTTGAATTTGATGGCTGCCGAAGCGGCGACCATCAGCGGCAGGAAGAAAAATGCGCCGTCGCCGATAACGGTCAGAATGGTGAGTGTGGACGAACCTTTCACCAGCACGCCGGTCATTTCCAGAACCATCGCCAGCAGCTTGAGCATTGATCCGCCGATAATTGCCGGGATCAACGGAGACATGGTGCCGATCAGCGCGTCGAGGATCCCCGCGCCAATCCGCTTCAGCGTCAGTCGGGGTTTGGTCTGCGGCTCAGCAGGTTGCATGTTGGCAGGCAACAGGCTGACCACTTCACGATACGCCTGCGAAACGGTGTTGCCGATAATCACCTGGCACTGGTTATCGTTACGCACCACGCCGAGCACGCCAGAGAGCGTCTTCAGCGTCGCGCTGTCGACCTGCGAGTCATCTTTGATAACGAAACGCAAACGGGTCATGCAGTGGGTCACTGCTGTGATGTTGTCGACGCCTCCCAGAGCCGTCACAACGGAGCGCGCCAGCGCTGCATAATTCTTGGACATCGGATTTAATCCTGTTTTATCAGTAGAGTACGTTATGTTTTATCCGTTTACGTTGGTCGCTTTTCTGAGTGAATGAAACACAGATAGGAAACCGGTTCCACAAAATCATGTTTAAATTATGAATAATGAGCAAGATTTAATTTTGATCACTTTTTGTAATTGTGACTCCGATCACCAGATGTCAGCGTCTGCGATTTAGCAGCAAGGACAGCGGCGAAACGGTGCAGTACACTGCGTCACATTGAGAGAATAGGGATGAGTAATATGACCACGATGCTGGAGGTGGCGAAGCGTGCCGGGGTGTCGAAAGCGACCGTTTCCCGGGTGCTTTCCGGAAACGGCTATGTCAGCCAGGAGACCAAAGACCGCGTGTTTCAGGCCATTGAAGAGAGTGGTTACCGCCCAAACTTGCTGGCGCGCAGTCTCGCAGCGAAAACCACGCAGACGCTGGGTCTGGTGGTAACAAATACCCTTTATCACGGCGTCTATTTCAGCGAGCTGCTGTTTCATACCGCGCGGATGGCGGAAGATAAAGGACGCCAGCTGTTACTGGCTGACGGTAAACACAGCGCTGAGGAAGAGCGTCAGGCAATCCAGTACCTGCTCGACCTGCGCTGTGACGCGATTATGATCTATCCGCGTTTTCTCAGCGTGGATGAGATAGACGATATCATCGACGCCCACAGCCAGCCGATTATGGTGCTTAATCGATGCTTGCGGAAAAACAGTAGCCACAGCGTGTGGTGCGATCAAAAGCAAACCAGCTTCAACGCCGTTACTCAGCTCATTGCCGCCGGGCATAAAGAGATTGGATTTATTACCGGCTCAATGGATTCCCCTACCGGCGTGGAGCGACTTTCAGGCTATAAAGACGCGCTGGCGCATCATGGTATCCCGCTAAACAATGATCTGATTGTTAACGGGAAATGGACGCCGGCCTGCGGCGCAGCGGGTGTGGATACTTTACTTTCGCGCAAGGTCAAATTCACCGCGCTGGTGGCCAGTAATGACGATATGGCGATCGGCGCGATGAAGCAGTTGCACGTGCATGGCGTGCGCGTTCCTGCGCAGGTGTCGGTGATTGGCTTCGATGATATCGCCCTCGCGCCATACACTATTCCGGCGCTTTCCAGCGTCAAAATACCGGTGACGGAAATGATTCAGGAAACGATTGGACGTCTGATCTTTATGCTGGATGACGGGGCATTTACGCCGCCAAAAACCTTCACCGGCGAACTCATCCAACGCGACTCTGTTGCGCCGCTTGTCTTGCGCTGACGGCTGTCATTTGTCATCGTCACTAGTGACGATGACACGCCTTTCCTGCATTCGCCAGAATAAAAAACCTTTAATAACAGTCAATTAAAACCTGGCACGATTTGTGAATGCTTCGGCAGATATTCTGTCATTGCTGGAGAAATTGATGAACCGTTTCATCATTGCAGACGCCAATAAATGCATTGGTTGCCGTACCTGTGAAGTGGCCTGCGTGGTATCCCATCAGGATAACCAGGACTGCGCATCGCTGACCCCTGAAACTTTTTTACCCCGCATTCACGTCATCAAAGGCGTTAATGTCTCCACGGCGACGCTGTGCCGCCAGTGCGAAGACGCGCCGTGCGCTAACGTCTGCCCGAACGGTGCTATCAGCCGTGATAAAGGCTTTGTCCACGTGATGCAGGAACGCTGCATTGGGTGTAAAACCTGCGTTGTGGCGTGCCCTTATGGCGCAATGGAAGTGGTTGTGCGCCCGGTTGTGCGTAACAGCGGCGCGGGTCTGAACGTCCGTGCAGAAAAAGCAGAAGCTAATAAGTGCGATCTGTGCCACCACCGTGAGGCCGGCCCTGCCTGTATGGAAGTCTGCCCGACTCACGCGCTGATTTATGTGGATCGCAATAAGCTTGAGCAATTGAGCGCGGAAAAACGCCGTCGCGCGGCGCTGGATTCCACCGCATCTTTGCTGTTCTGATATCTGAAAATCCGCGTAAAATACGGTAGTACATATGCCGGATGGCGGCTTTGCCTTATCCGGCCTACGGGGATAGATGACTGCGGGACTACTTAATGACAATAAACAACCACTCCGGCGTACAACTGCGTATTCGCGGTAAGGTACAGGGTGTCGGATTTCGCCCCTACGTCTGGCAACTGGCGCAGCGGTTACAACTGCATGGCGATGTGTGTAACGACGGTGACGGTGTGGTTGTGCGTGTACAGGAAGATCCGGCGGAGTTTATTGCACAGTTGCATCAACACTGCCCACCGCTGGCGCGTATTGACAGCGTTGAGAGCGAACCATTCGCCTGGACGCAGCAGCCTGCCGATTTCTCGATTCGTCAAAGTGCTGGCGGTACGATGAATACGCAAATCGTTCCTGACGCCGCGACCTGTCCCGAATGCCTTGTTGAAATGAACACCCCCGGCGAACGTCGCTACCGATACCCCTTTATCAACTGCACCCACTGCGGTCCACGTTTTACGATTATCCGCGCCATGCCCTATGACCGGCCGTTCACCGTGATGGCGTCGTTCCCACTCTGTGCGCAATGCGATAAAGAGTATCGCGACCCGTATGATCGTCGCTTCCATGCCCAGCCCGTTGCCTGTCCGGCCTGCGGCCCTCATCTTGAGTGGTTCAGCGCGGATGAGCGGGCGGAGAAAGAAGAGGCGCTGCAGGCGGCGGTATCGCGGCTGAAAGCAGGCGGTATTGTGGCCGTTAAAGGCATTGGCGGGTTTCATCTGGTGTGTGATGCGCGAAATGATGATGCCATAGCGTTGCTCAGGTTGCGCAAACGCCGTCCGGCAAAACCTCTGGCGGTAATGCTGCCAGGTGATGACGGGCTACCTGAACCCGCTCGTCGTTTGCTGACTACCCCTGCCGCGCCGATCGTGCTGGTACAGAAGCGCTATGTCGCGGCATTGAGCGAAGGAATTGCGCCAGGGTTAACGGAGGTTGGCGTCATGCTGCCCGCGAATCCGTTACAGCATTTACTTTTACAAGAGATGAATTGCCCACTGGTGATGACCTCCGGCAATCTCAGCGGCAGGCCTCCGGCCATTACCAACGCGCAGGCGCTGGAAGATTTACGCGACATTGCTGACGGTTTCCTGCTGCATAACCGCGAAATTGTGCAGCGGATGGATGACTCGGTGGTGCGTGAAAGTGGGGAAATGCTGCGTCGTTCCCGGGGTTACGTACCGGATGCGGTAGCACTGCCGCCAGGATTTCGCGATGTGCCGCCGATGCTGTGCTTAGGCGCGGATCTGAAAAATACTTTCTGTCTGATGCGTGGCGAACAGGCGGTTATCAGCCAGCATTTGGGCGATCTCAGCGATGACGGCATTCAGCAGCAGTGGCGTGATGCGCTGCGCCTGATCCAGAGCATTTATGACTTTACGCCGCAGCGTATTGTGCACGATGCACACCCTGGCTATGTTTCCAGCCAGTGGGCCAGCGAAATGGAGCTGCCAGTTGAAACGGCGCTGCATCACCATGCGCATGCCGCTGCGTGTCTTGCCGAGCACGGCTGGCCGCTCGACGGTGGCGACGTGATTGCTCTGACGTTAGACGGTATCGGCATGGGGGAAAACGGCGCGCTGTGGGGGGGAGAGTGTTTGCGGGTCAACTATCGTGAATGCGAACACCTTGGCGGCCTACCTGCGGTAGCGCTGGCGGGCGGCGATCTGGCGGCAAAACAGCCGTGGCGTAACCTGCTCGCGCAGTGCCTGCGTTTTGTTCCTGACTGGCAGCGTTATCCGGAAACATCTGCGCTGCAGCATCAAAACTGGAATGTGCTGGCGCGCGCTATTGAACGGGGGATCAACGCTCCGCTGGCGTCATCGTGCGGACGGTTGTTTGACGCCGTTGCCGCTGCGCTGCAATGTGCGCCGGACTCGTTGAGTTATGAAGGAGAAGCGGCCTGCGCGCTGGAGGCGCTGGCATCGCAGTGTGATGATGTTGATCACCCTGTTACGGTGCCGCTTGATGGCAATGAACTGGACTTAGCGGTTTTTTGGCAGCAATGGCTGAACTGGCAGGCCAAACCAGCGGAAAGAGCGTGGGCGTTTCACGACGCGCTGGCGCGTGGGTTTGCTACTCTGATGCAAGAGCAGGCCGAAGCGCGCGGAATCAAGACGTTAGTATTTAGCGGCGGCGTGATGCATAACCGTTTATTGTCAGCCCGTCTGGCTATTTATCTGCATGATTTTACTTTACTGTTTCCCCAGCGTTTACCGGCGGGCGACGGTGGGTTGTCGTTGGGGCAAGGCGTGATTGCCGCGGCGCGAGCGTTGGCACAAAAATAAAAAAGCCCCGGGACTGGCGGGGCAAGAAAAACATGTCGGGGCATACCGACAAATGGCAACGCACATCCATGTGCGTGAGGTTAATAAATCAGTAGCAGCGTAGCCGGATAAAGCAAAGCCGCCATCCGGCATCACGATTTACACGGGCAACGTTTTCAGCAACGCAAAGGCCTCTTTCATGCGGTCTTCACTGACGACGAACGCGCAAAGCTGACCTTCGTCGTTCATCCCTCTGGCGACCATCCCCTGCGTTTCGGCGGCAATTTGCCAGTTCAAATCGCGGCGCTGGGTTTCCCCGGCCAAATGCAATGGCAGTTCCGGCGTTTTGACTTTTACCAGCATGGCTGGCAGCTTCAACGGCGTATTGCCGCCGAGCAGGTTTTTCGCCAGATACATGGCGCTCAGTTGAATCGGTTGCAGGAACGGAAGTACCTGACCGTTAATTTCCGCACAGTCGCCGAGTGCGTAAATATCCGGATGGCTGGTTTGCAGGTAGCTGTCGACGCAGACGCCACGGTTGATGTTCAATCCGGCGCGGCGTGCCAATGCAGTTTCCGGGCGCAGACCGGTTGCGGCGATCACCGCATCGACCTCTACGCTGCGGCTACGATCGAGCGTGGCGCGAATACCCGACGCCGTTTTCTCCAGCCCCTGAAGCTGCGATTTCAGCAGCAGATGTACACCCATATCGGTCAGACGATGCTGTAAGCGACTGCTGACTTCCGGCGGCATCAGCGAAGCCAGAATGCTGGCGGCGTTGTCGATAAGCGTCACCGCTTTACCGGCACGACAGAAATCCATCGCCAGTTCGCTGCCAATCAAGCCGCCGCCGACAATCAGTACCCGCTGTGCGTCGCGCAGCTGCGTTTCACAGGCGCGGTACTCTTGTTGACTGTTCAACGTGAGCATTAACTCACGTCCGGTAACGGGCGGTACAAAGGCTGAAGCGCCCGTCGCCAGTACCAGCTTGTCGTACTGCCACTGATGATCCTGGCTTTTCACTACGTGAGCATCAGCGTCGATGTCGGTTACCCAGGTGTGCGGGAACAGGCGTAAATTAAACTGTTCGGCAAACTCTCCCGCCGACTGGCGGGTGAGGTCGTCTGCACGCTGCGACTGACTGATAACATGGCTGAGATCGGGCTTGTTGTACTCATCCATGCTGTCCGCAGCAATCAGGGTCAGCGGGACATTTGCATCCTGCTTACGGATATTTTTGACTAACTGGCGGGCAGCGAAGCCCGAACCAATAATGACAATTCCGCGGCTCATTTTGCCTCCGTTGCCAGTACGTCGAAGACGTCTTTACCTAATGAACATTCCGGGCACAGGAAGTTGTCAGGCACGTCGCTCCACGGCGTTCCCGGCGCAACATCCTGCAGCGGTTCACCTTTTGCCGGGTCGTAAATCCACTGGCACACGCTGCATTGCATGCATGGACCGAGATCGGCTGCTGCGCAGGCGCACTCTTCTTCTTTGGATGCTGCTTTCACGGTTGTTTCCGGCAGTGGAGCAAGCGCCCACTGACGAGCAATTTCACGGCCGTGCTGGCGGCACAGTTCCAACGCATCCAGGTCCGGACGCCATTTGGCTTTGAGGCTCAGCGACATCTCGAAACCTGCATCCTGCAGGCGCGTGGATAAACGGTCTACCGCTCCGCCGCTCCAGCCGTGTGAGCCAAAAGCGCTGGCGCGTTTGTTGCGAAAACGCAGGCCGGTCATCTCTTCCACGAGACCCGCGATTTTCGGCATCATCACGTTGTTCATCGTCGAAGTACCGACCAGCACGCCTTTAGAGCGGAAGACGTTAGTCAGAACTTCGTTTTTATCGCTACGGGCGACGTTAAAGATTTTCACCGCCACGTTCGGGTCAACTTCGTTGATGCCCTGGGCAATGGCGTCCGCCATCATGCGGGTATTGTTGGACATGGTGTCGTAGAAAATGGTGATCCGGTCTTCCTGGTAATCCGCCGACCATTTCAGGTACATCTCAACGATTTGCGTTGGGTTGTCGCGCCATACCACGCCGTGAGAAGTGGCAATCATATCGACCGGCAGGTTGAAGCCGAGGATCTCAGTGATTTTCGGTGTAACCAGACGGCTGAACGGCGTCAGGATATTGGCGTAGTAACGCTGGCACTGTTCGAACAGTTCGGTCTGGTCAACTTCGTCGTTAAACAGACGTTCGTCGCAGTAGTGCTGACCGAAGGCGTCGTTACTGAACAGCACCGCGTCGCCGGTCATGTAGGTCATCATGCTGTCAGGCCAGTGCAGCATCGGCGTTTCAACGAAGATCAGCTGTTTGCCGTTACCAATGTCCAGTGAATCACCGGTTTTCACCACGTTGAAATTCCACTCCGGGTGATGGTGGTGCCCGTTGATGGAGTCAATGGCGTTGGCTGTGCAGTAAATCGGCGTATCCGGGATGCAGGACATTAGCTCGGTCAGCGCCCCGGCATGGTCTTCTTCCGCGTGGTTAATGATGATGTAGTCGATATCCGCGAGGTCAATTTCACTGCGCAGGTTCTGCACGAATTCACGGCTAAATTTGTGGTCTACTGTATCGATCAGGACATTTTTTTCTTCACGGATGAGATAGCTGTTGTAGCTGCTACCGCGCAGCGTTTTGTATTCAGTCCCGTGGAAATCACGAACTTCCCAGTCACGTTGGCCAACCCAATGAATGTTATTTTTAACCAGAATAGACATAGCAACCTCAGTAATTAATTCAGCGTTTTTCTAAAAAAGATGTTTTGCTTATTGCAGGTTGTGTGCCAACTTTTATTTTATTGATTTTAAAGGTTTTATTGTTTGGTGCTTATTAGGTGGTAGTCAAAATGACTATTCATTTTATTGTCAATATGACAATATGAATTGTCAAAATGACAATGAGGTAGTCATGAGCTTTTCCGTAGACGTGCTGGCGGGCATCGCCATTGAATTACAAAGCGGTATTGGACATCAGGACCGTTTTCAACGCCTGATAACCACCTTACGCCAGGTGCTGGAGTGCGACGCGTCGGCATTGCTGCGCTATGAGTCCCGACAGTTTATTCCGCTGGCGATCGATGGGCTGGCGCAGGATGTTCTCGGCAGACGCTTTACCCTGGAGGGGCATCCGCGTCTGGAGGCGATTGCCCGTGCCGGGGACGTGGTTCGTTTCCCTGCCGACAGCGATTTGCCAGACCCTTACGATGGGCTGATTCCGGGGCAGGAAAGCCTGAAGGTACACGCCTGCATTGGTTTACCGCTGTTCGCCGGTCAAAATCTGATTGGCGCGTTAACCCTGGATGGCATGGAGCCCGATCAGTTCGATGTTTTCAGCGATGAAGAGCTTAGACTGATTGCCGCGCTGGCGGCGGGCGCGCTGAGCAATGCGCTGCTGATTGAACAACTGGAAAGCCAGAATATGCTGCCAGGCCCATCGACGGCTTTCGAGCAGGTGACTGAAACGCAGATGATTGGCCTGTCGCCCAATATGATGCAGCTGAAAAAAGAGATTGAGATTGTGGCAGGGTCCGATCTCAACGTACTGATTAGCGGCGAAACGGGGACCGGGAAGGAGCTGGTGGCTAAAGCTATCCATGAAGGTTCGCCGCGCGCGGTAAACCCGCTGGTGTATCTGAACTGCGCGGCGTTGCCGGAAACCGTAGCCGAAAGTGAGCTGTTTGGGCACGTAAAAGGCGCGTTTACCGGGGCTATCAGCAATCGTAGCGGTAAGTTTGAAATGGCCGACAATGGGACGCTGTTTCTTGATGAGATTGGCGAACTCTCGTTAGCACTACAGGCTAAGCTGCTGCGCGTATTGCAGTACGGTGATATTCAGCGTGTGGGTGACGATCGCAGTCTGCGCGTGGATGTGCGGGTGCTGGCGGCGACGAACCGTGATTTACGCGAAGAGGTGCTGGCCGGAAATTTCCGTGCGGATCTGTTCCACCGTCTGAGCGTCTTTCCCCTTTACGTACCGCCTCTTCGCGAACGCGGCGAAGATGTGGTGCTGCTGGCTGGCTATTTTTGCGAGCAATGTCGGCTGCGGCTGGGGCTTTCCCGCGTAGTGTTAAGCCCCGGCGCGCGTAGCCATCTGCTGAATTATGGCTGGCCTGGAAACGTGCGCGAGCTGGAACATGCCATTCACCGGGCGGTGGTTCTGGCAAGGGCGACCAGGGCAGGGGATGAAGTGGTACTGGAGGCGCAGCATTTTGCCCTGCTGGATGAAGGTCCGGCTCCGCAGGCGGCAGAAGTTGTTGCGGAGATCCCACAGCATCACAGCCTGCGTGAGGCAACAGAGTCTTTCCAGCGGGAAATGATCCGTCGGGCACTGGCGCAAAATAACCATAGTTGGGCGGCAAGTGCGCGAGCGCTGGAAACAGACGTCGCCAACCTGCACCGGCTGGCGAAACGTCTGGGGCTGAAGGATTAGATAATACCGGCCTGATAGAAATCCTGCAGGTTGATAGCACCGGTGAGTTTACCGTTTTCATCTACCACCGGTGCGGCAGTGATTTTGCGCTTCATCAGGATCTCTTTGGCATCAATCGCGCGGCTCTGCGCCTGCAGCGTAATGCCATTATGGGTCATTGCTTCGCTAACCTGAGTGGTGAGCGCTCCGCCGCCAACCAGCCAGCGGCGCAGGTCGCCGTCGGTAAAGACCCCTTTCACTAGTGACGCGTCGTCGCAGACCGCCACCAGGCCAAGACCCGTGCGGCTGAGTTCCAGCATCGCGTCCATGACGCTGGTGGTAAGCGTCACCTGCGGAATGGCATCGTCACGGCGCATCAGATGATGCACTTTATTTAACAGACGAGCGCCCAGCGCACCTGCCGGATGCGAGCGGGCAAAATCTTCCTCGTTAAAGCCGCGCGCCTGCATTACGGCGATTGCCAGTGCGTCACCCATCATTAAAGTGTTCACGGTGCTGGACGTTGGTGCCAGACGCATCGGACAGGCTTCGCGCTCAACGGAAATATCCAGCACGGCTTTGGCGGCCAGACCCAGCGGTGAGGTCGGTTTTCCGGTCATTGCCAGCAGGGCGACGGATTTGTCTTCCAGGCGTGGGATGATGAGATCCAGCTCTTTTGCGCCGCCAGAGTAGGAGATAAATAGCATGACATCGCGGCTTTCAATCATCCCTAAGTCACCGTGCAGCGCTTCCGCCGGATGCACAAAAAAGGCGGGCGTGCCGGTACTGGCGAGGGTCGCTGCGATTTTTTTGCCAATATGGCCGGATTTTCCAATCCCGGAGACGATCACTTTGCCTTCGCAGTGGATGATAGTATTGGCGGCACGGACAAAATCATCGCCCAGCCGCTCAGGCAGTCGGCTGGCTTCCTGTAGTTCCAGCATTAACGTCTGACGGCCCGCGTTCAGTAGTGCATCACTCATTGGTTTCTCCGGTTATGATTACTTCAATCCCTTTTGCTTCCAGCGCCTGACGAAACGCAGGGTCGATACCCGCATCGGTAATCAGCTTGTCGACGCTTTCCAGACTGCACACAACATTAGGGCTTTTACGCCCGAATTTTGACGAGTCAGCCATCAGAATCACTTCACGAGCAGCATTACACATCGCTTTACTGACGCTAAACACCTCATTAAAGGTGGTCACGCCGGCATTGAGGTCAATGCCGTCGGTTCCCATGAAGAGTTTATCAAAGCTGAACTGCTCAAAGGCGTTTTCTGCCAGCTGACCGTGAAATGACGCAGATTTTTTGCGAAAGGTCCCGCCGGGCATCAGGATGGTTTGCTCGTTGTCCAGCTCCGAAAGGGCGTTAACAATGTGCAGACTGTTGGTCATGACGGTGATGTTGCTAAAGCGTGTGAGCATCGGCACCATCTGCAATACGGTGCTACCCGCATCCAGAATAATAGAGTCGCCATCGTGTATAAAACGGACGGCGGCTTCGGCAATCTGCTCTTTTTTATGCGTATTGATTAGCGTTTTATGATCGATTGGCGGGTCGGATTCGTCTTTATTTAATACTACGCCGCCATAGGTACGAATGACGGTTCCGGCATTTTCCAGAATGACCAGGTCTTTGCGAATGGTCGTGCCGGTCGTGTCAAAGTAGTGGGCCAGTTCTTCAACCGAGCATTTTCCCTGCTTTTGCAGATGCTCCAGTATGGCAGCCTGACGCTGACGAGGTTTCATAGGCGTGATTACCCTGACTTAATAGGTTGCAAAATGATAATTTCGCAAGCTATTAGCATTCACAACGAAATTACCCATGTTTCAGTTTAAGCGCCAATGATAGTGCATTCTGCGCTAACGGATCATGGGGAAAGATCACATCAGGCTGTAAATCATCAAGATGTTTGCCCATTATTGTGGCAATTTTGCCGGGTCTGGCGAATACCGTAAGACCTTTCATAAACAACGTATCGGTAACCCGTTGCCGCTCATCCAGCGCGATGGCGACCACCACGCGTGGTTTAAACCGTCCGCCGGAACGACCGACGCCAACCCGACCCCGTTGGCAGAGTTTATCAAACGCCCGGTTAAAGCGGGATATTTGCCAGCCGCCAAGCGCCAGTTGCAAACACCAGGCGATAGCGGCGACGGTAATCAGTGCGGAAACCATATGTACTCCTTTGATTTTGCCGGATAAGCGCAGTCGCCATCCGGCAATTCAACATTAAAACATCACCTGACCGCCGGTGACGTTGATGGACTGCCCTGTGCAGTAAGAGGCTTTCGGGCTGGCGTAAAACAGCAGCATATTCAACACGTCCTGATAATCGCAGCCGCGCTTGAGCGGAACCTTATCAATGTAATACTGCTCAACTTCGTCTGGCTTAAGGCCAAGCTTGGTCGCATATTGCGGCAATAACGACTGAAACATCGGTGATTTCAGCAGATTACCGAGCATCAACGAATGCACGGTAATCCCGTATTCCGCCAGATCCAGCGCCAGCGACTGGGTTAGGCCCACGCCGCCAAATTTTGCCGCGCTATAACCTGAGTTGTGTTTACTGCCCACTTTCCCTGATTTGGAGTTGATCTGGATAATGCGCCCCTGAACGCCATCGCGGATCATCAGGCGTGAGAATTCACGTGCGCAGAGGAAGTAGCCAACCAGATTCACTTGCAGCGAGCGGTCGAAATCCCCAAGCTGAAAGTCGCTGATAAACGCGGCTTTAGCGATACCCGCGCTGTAAACCAGCAGATCGACGCGGCCAAATATTTCATCCACTCCGCGCGATAACGCCAGCACGCTCTGCTCGCTGGTGGCATCTGCGCCAAAACCGTAGGCGGTGCCTTCGCCAAACTCGGCGTTAATTTCCTGCGCGACGTTGGCGGCTTTATCGCTTTGAATATCCACCACCGCGACGCGGTATCCTTCTGTCGCAAGCCCACGGCAAAGGAATGCCCCCAGGGTCTGGCCTCCACCAATGACAACGGCAACCTGATTCATCTTTATCTCCTTCAATCTTAAGCAACAAACTTCAAAATACAGCCCGGCGCTATACCGTCTGGTACAGGACCCGCAACGTGTACGGTGCCAGGGAATTCCGCTTCACTCAGTCCGTCAAAACGCAGGGTGATATGGCCCAGTTCACGTAAGTTTTGTTCCGCCACGCTGCCAACGGCCGTGACCGGGTAGTGATGCTGACCCAGCACAAATTGGATCCCTGCTTGCAATGAGCCGCTTAGTTCTCCGTGGCAATGGATGAAGCAAAACTCCTCGATATCCGCAGGGGCACCTTCACGAAAGGTAATCAGCATCTGGTCGCAGAGCGCATCCGGGGCGCTCTGTCCGATGCGGGTGATGGTGGTTTGATAAATCACGGTCATTTTTGAGTGCCTCTTATTGGTAAATAAAGCCGGAAACAAACCAGGCGATGAGAACGGTAGGTGCGCCGGTCAGAAAACGGCTCACCAGAACAGATGGCACGCCGACGCGGACCGTGTCCTGACGCGCTTCGGCCAACGACAACCCGACAGGAATAAAATCGCATGCAGCCTGGGCGTTAATGGCGAACAGGGCAGGTAGCGCCAGATGTGGAGGGATGTTCCCCAAACCAATCTGTACGCCGATCAGAACGCCGATAACCTGGGCGATAACCGCGCCGGGGCCGAGAAAAGGTGACAGCAGCGGGAAAGAACAGATCAGCGCCAGAGTGACCAGTCCCAGCGGATGGCTGGCCAGTGGTGCGAGTCCATGGGCAATCCAGTCCCCCAGACCAGAAGCCATGATGATGCCGATCAGCGCCGAGACGAACGCCATAAATGGCAGAATGGTTTTCAGAACGGTATCGATAGTGTCGCGTCCGGCCTGAAACAGAACCGCAACTGCTGAACCCATTCCCATCCCAACTTTTGCCAGCAGACCGTCGCTTTGTTCCGTAATTTTCTTGCTGGCGTCGTACTCGCGACCAATCGTGCTGCTTGCAGGCGTTGTCGCAGCGGATGCTTCACCGACAATGGTAATATTTTCTTCTTTTACGCCAGAGACATAGATGTCTTCGATAATGTACTGGGCCAGTGGGCCTGATTTACCTGTAGCGTGAATATTCACCGTCGGTATACGACGTTTGGGATAGATCCCGCAGCGCAGCGTGCCGCCGCAGTCGATGATCGCCACGCCAATTTCGTTTTCCGGCGGCTCGCCTTCTTTGAAGCCATCAACGGCCTGCCAACCGGTCAGACTTGCTATCCTGTCGACTATTGCAGGGCGAGTCCCGGCGGTGATATAGACAATTTTCTTGCCCGGTTCGGCATCCAGTTCAAGCGGGCCGCCCCAGCCGCCGGTGCCTTTTTCAATACGAATACGCGTCATGATGTTGCTCCCGCCAGATGCACTTTCTGCTCAAGTTGAATGCCCATTTTTTTCTCAAAGATGGCGGTGGTGAAATCAGTCACCCAGCCGCGGAAGAAGTTGGTCACCAGACCGACCAGCAAATAGCTCACCGCTAGCGGGCCGAGCGGAAGACCCAGCGTGGTCAGTCCGCTGGCGATCCCCAGATAGACGAACAGTTCACCAGGGTTGATGTGTGGGAATAAGCCGTTCATGGAATGGCAACTGTATGAGGCGGCGGCGTAGTAGCTGGGCTTGTACTTTTCTGGCATAAAGCGGCCCAGGCTCAGCGTCATTGGGTTACAAAACACAAATGTGCCGATGCACGGCAGCAGCAGATAGCGGGACAGCGGGTTTCCGGCGCAGCGCTGGGCAAAACGTTCAATGCGCTGCTGACCGATAAAGTTAATTAGCGCATTCATGATGACCAGCAGACTGATCAGCAGGGGCAGAATACCGGTTACCATGCCGGTAAAGACCTCTCCGCCTTTCTGGAACAACCCGATAAACCACTCAGCACCGAGTGTGATGGTGTCGATCATTATTCTCTCCTGTAGGGTTTTTAGTTATCTTGCCAAACGGTAACTAATTTTAATCAGATCGAAAGATTTAAAAGTGTTATTTTGATCTCAAAATGAAAGATAAATATTTTAATTTGAAAGATTGTGCGTAAGGGATCGCAAATGTGCCGGTCGGGGGGGCAAGAGGGGGGAAATTCTGTGAAGGAGAGTGACTACTACTTCCTTGTATGGAGGAGGATGCTTTACCATACTTCTCCCAGGCTGAATTTGTTTAATGGATGTCTCATGTTCAAGCGTCGTTATGTAGCGTTACTTCCCCTTTTCGTATTGCTTGCTGCTTGTAGCAGCAAACCTAAACCTTCAGAGACTCAAACGACTACGGGTACGCCTTCCGGCGGTTTCCTGCTTGAGCCACAGCATAATGTCATGCAAACGGGCGGCGATTTTGCCAATAATCCGAACGCGCAGCAGTTCATCGAGAAAATGGTGAACAAGCACGGCTTTGACCGCCAGCAGTTGCAAGAGATCCTGTCGCAGGCCAAGCGTCTGGACTCGGTATTGCGATTGATGGACCGCCAGGCACCGACGACTCAACCGCCAGCCGGGCCTAACGGCGCATGGTTGCGGTATCGTAAACAGTTCATCACGCCGGATAATGTGCAAAACGGCGTGGCCTTCTGGAACCAATATGAAGATGCCCTTAACCGTGCCTGGCAGGTCTATGGGGTACCGCCGGAAATTATCGTTGGCATTATTGGCGTAGAGACTCGCTGGGGCCGCGTGATGGGTAAAACGCGGATTCTGGATGCGTTGGCGACGTTGTCGTTTAACTATCCTCGTCGTGCAGAATATTTCTCTGGTGAACTGGAAACCTTCCTGCTGATGGCGCGAGATGAAAGCGACGATCCGCTTGATTTGAAAGGTTCTTTCGCCGGGGCGATGGGCTATGGCCAGTTTATGCCATCTTCCTATAAACAATATGCCGTTGATTTTAATGGCGATGGCCACATTAACCTGTGGGATCCGGTTGATGCTATCGGTAGCGTGGCAAACTATTTCAAAGGTCACGGCTGGGTGAAAGGCGATACGGTTGCGGTTCCGGCCAATGGTCAGGCGCCTGGGCTGGCGAACGGCTTTAAAACCCAGTACAGCATATCTCAGCTTGCCGCCGCGGGCCTGACGCCGCAGCAGTCGTTGGGGAATCATCAGCAGGCCAGCCTGTTGCGCCTGGATATCGGTACTGGTTATCAGTACTGGTATGGACTGCCGAACTTCTACACCATCACCCGCTACAATCACAGTACCCACTACGCGATGGCCGTGTGGCAATTGGGTCAGGCTGTCGCACTGGCGCGCGTGCAGTAATCGCTCCACCGGCCTACCGGAAGATATCTCTTGTAGGCCGGATAAGATGCTCTGGTATCGCCATCCGGCAGGTCTTATTTATGCCACGGAGCAATTTTTGGAATCCTCCTCGTAAATCGTTCTCTCCATCCCCACATTGGTTATGAAAGTGCTATCTTGTCCGGCATATTTTTTTAACTGACAGAGGCTGAAATGACTGACAGTGAACTGATGCAGTTAAGCGAGAAGGTTGGCCTGGCGCTGAAGGCGCGCGGTGCAACCGTAACAACGGCGGAATCCTGCACCGGCGGCTGGGTAGCCAAAGTGATTACGGATATTGCCGGCAGCTCCGCCTGGTTTGAGCGTGGGTTTGTAACCTACAGCAATGAAGCTAAAGCGCAGATGATTGGCGTGCGCGAAGAGACGCTGGCCCAGCATGGCGCGGTGAGCGAGCCTGTCGTGGTGGAGATGGCGATTGGTGCGCTAAAAGCCGCCCGCGCGCATTTCGCTGTTTCGATAAGCGGTATTGCGGGGCCAGATGGTGGCAGTGAAGAAAAGCCCGTGGGGACGGTATGGTTCGCTTTTGCCAGCGTGAGCGGCGAGGGGATTACCCGCCGGGAATGCTTCAGCGGCGATCGCGACGCGGTACGTCGACAGGCGACCGCCTACGCGTTACAAACCCTGTGGCAACAATTTCTACAAAATACTTGATACTGTATGAGCATACAGTATAATTGCCTCAACAGAACATTATCTATCACGTTTCGCGGTTTAACCCGAAAGCGGCATGACAGGAGTAATTAATGGCTATCGACGAAAACAAACAGAAAGCGTTGGCGGCAGCGCTGGGTCAGATCGAAAAGCAATTCGGTAAAGGCTCCATCATGCGCCTGGGTGAAGACCGTTCCATGGATGTGGAAACCATCTCCACCGGTTCGCTTTCTCTGGATATCGCACTGGGCGCGGGCGGTCTGCCAATGGGCCGTATCGTCGAAATCTACGGGCCTGAATCCTCCGGTAAAACGACGCTGACCCTGCAGGTTATTGCCGCCGCACAGCGCGAAGGTAAAACCTGTGCGTTCATCGATGCGGAACATGCGCTGGATCCTGTCTATGCGCGCAAACTTGGCGTTGATATCGACAACCTGCTGTGTTCTCAGCCGGATACCGGTGAGCAAGCGCTGGAAATCTGTGATGCGCTGGCGCGCTCCGGCGCGGTTGACGTTATCGTTGTCGACTCCGTTGCCGCATTGACGCCGAAGGCAGAAATCGAAGGCGAGATTGGTGACTCTCACATGGGCCTTGCGGCACGTATGATGAGCCAGGCAATGCGTAAGCTGGCCGGTAACCTGAAGCAGTCCAACACGCTGCTGATTTTCATCAACCAGATCCGTATGAAGATTGGCGTGATGTTCGGTAACCCGGAAACCACCACCGGTGGTAACGCCCTTAAGTTCTATGCTTCTGTCCGCCTGGATATCCGTCGTATTGGCGCGGTGAAAGAAGGCGACAACGTGGTTGGTAGCGAAACCCGTGTTAAGGTCGTGAAAAACAAAATTGCAGCGCCGTTCAAACAGGCTGAATTCCAGATTCTTTACGGTGAAGGTATTAACTTCTACGGCGAACTGGTTGACCTGGGCGTGAAAGAGAAGCTGATTGAAAAAGCGGGTGCATGGTACAGCTACAACGGTGAGAAAATCGGTCAGGGTAAAGCGAATGCGACCAACTGGCTGAAAGAAAACCCGGCAACTGCGAAAGAAATTGAGACGAAGTTACGTGAGTTACTGCTCAACAACCAGGATTCAACGCCTGATTTCTCCGTTGATGACAGCGGTGAAGACGTAAAAGAAACGAACGAAGATTTCTGATAATCTGTTTTGAATCGCATGTTTTGAATCGCATATAGTAAAGGGCTGCATATCATGCAGCCCTTTTTCATTTCTGAAGGCTCACTATGACAGAAGCAACTTCTCGCCGTTCGGCTTATTCACGACTTCTTGACCGCGCCGTACGTATTCTGGCAATGCGCGATCACAGCGAGCAGGAGCTGCGGCGCAAGCTGGCCGCTCCAGTGATGGGGAAAAATGGACCGGAAGACATTGATGCTACGCCGGAGGATTACGACAAGGTCATCGCCTGGTGTATTGAAAGTCGTTATCTGGATGATGATCGCTTCGTTCAGCAGTTTATCGCCAGCCGTAGCCGTAAGGGCTATGGACCCGCGCGTGTACGTCAGGAACTAAACCAAAAGGGGATCACGCGTGAGGCTATCGAGCGGGCCATGCGCGAATGCGAAATTGACTGGGCAGTTCTTGCGCGCGATCAGGCCATTCGGAAATACGGAGAACCTTTACCTGTAGATTTTTCAGATAAGGTAAAGGTCCAGCGCTTTTTGCTCTATCGTGGCTATCTGATGGAAGATATTCAGGCAATATGGCGAAATTTTGACGATTGAGCGCATACGGGATTTTACTTCCCAGTAAAGAAAACTTATCTTATTCCCACTTTTCGATTGCCAGAGGCGCAGTTTACGTGCCGATGCTGGTAATGACATTTCGTTAGCTTGATTTCTTCAGGATAATTATGAGCAAGAGCACCGCTGAGATCCGTCAGGCGTTTCTCGATTTTTTCCATAGTAAAGGACATCAGGTAGTTGCCAGCAGCTCCCTGGTACCGAACAATGACCCTACTTTGTTGTTTACCAACGCCGGGATGAACCAGTTCAAGGATGTTTTCCTTGGCCTCGACAAGCGTAATTATTCCCGCGCAACCACCTCGCAGCGTTGCGTACGTGCGGGCGGTAAGCACAACGACCTGGAAAACGTCGGTTACACTGCACGTCACCACACTTTCTTCGAAATGCTGGGCAACTTCAGCTTCGGCGATTACTTCAAACACGACGCCATTCAATACGCGTGGGAACTGTTGACCGGTGAAAACTGGTTTGCCCTGCCAAAAGATCGTCTGTGGGTCACCGTCTATGAAACTGACGATGAAGCCTATGAAATCTGGGAGAAAGAAGTCGGTATTCCACGCGAACGTATCATCCGCATCGGTGATAACAAAGGCGCGGCTTATGCTTCCGACAACTTCTGGCAGATGGGTGATACCGGTCCTTGCGGCCCGTGCACCGAAATTTTCTACGACCATGGCGACCATATTTGGGGTGGCCCTCCGGGAAGCGCAGAAGAAGATGGCGATCGCTACATTGAGATCTGGAACATCGTCTTCATGCAGTTCAACCGTCAGGCTGACGGCACCATGGAACCGCTGCCGAAACCGTCCGTGGATACCGGTATGGGTCTGGAGCGTATTGCGGCAGTGCTGCAACACGTTAACTCCAACTATGAAATCGACCTGTTCCGCTCACTGATCGAATCCGTGGCAAAAGTTACTGGCGCGACCGATTTGAGCAACAAGTCGCTGCGTGTTATCGCCGACCATATCCGTTCCTGCGCATTCCTGATTGCCGATGGCGTTGTTCCGTCGAATGAAAACCGTGGTTATGTGCTGCGCCGTATCATTCGTCGCGCGGTACGTCATGGCAATATGCTGGGCGCGAAGGATACTTTCTTCTACAAGCTGGTTGGTCCGCTGGTGGAAGTCATGGGCTCAGCAGGTGAAGAACTGAAGCGTCAGCAGGCTATGGTTGAGCAGGTTCTGAAAACCGAAGAAGAGCAGTTTGCACGTACTCTGGAGCGTGGTCTGGCGCTGCTGGATGAAGAACTGGCAAAACTGTCCGGCGATACGCTGGATGGCGAAACCGCATTCCGTCTGTATGACACCTACGGTTTCCCGGTTGACCTGACGGCAGACGTTTGCCGTGAGCGCAACATTAAGGTTGATGAAGCCGGTTTTGAAGCTGCAATGGAAGAACAGCGCCGTCGTGCGCGTGAAGCCAGCGGCTTCGGCGCAGACTACAATGCGATGATTCGCGTTGATGGCGCCTCTGAATTTAAAGGCTACGAACACCTGGAACTGAACGGCAAAGTGACCGCGCTGTTTGTTGATGGTAAAGCAGTAGACGCAATTAACGCAGGTCAGGACGCAGTTGTCGTTCTGGATCAGACGCCGTTCTATGCGGAATCTGGCGGTCAGGTTGGCGACAAGGGTGAACTGAAAGGCGCGGGCTTTAGCTTTGCGGTCAGCGACACGCAGAAATATGGCCAGGCCATTGGTCACATCGGCAAGCTGTCTACGGGTTCTCTGAAAATTGGCGATGCAGTACAGGCCGATGTTGATGATGCACGTCGTGCGCGTATTCGCCTGAACCACTCCGCAACGCACCTGATGCACGCGGCGCTGCGCCAGGTACTCGGTACGCATGTAGCGCAGAAAGGCTCGTTGGTTAACGATAAAGTGCTGCGCTTCGACTTCTCTCATACCGAAGCTATGAAGCCTGATGAAATCCGTGCCGTTGAAGATCTGGTGAATGCGCAAATTCGTCGCAACCTGCCGATTGAAACGAACATCATGGATCTCGAAGCGGCGAAAGCCAAAGGCGCAATGGCGCTGTTTGGCGAGAAATATGACGATCACGTGCGTGTTCTGAGCATGGGGGATTTCTCTACCGAACTGTGTGGCGGTACTCACGCCAGCCGTACGGGGGATATCGGTCTGTTCCGCATAGTGTCCGAGTCAGGCACCGCGGCGGGCGTTCGTCGTATCGAAGCCGTAACCGGTGAAGGCGCTATCCAAACCGTGCATGCTGAGAGCGATCGCTTAAGCGATATTGCGCAACTGCTGAAAGGCGATAGCCAGAATATCGGTGACAAAGTTCGTTCCGTACTGGAGCGTACGCGTCAACTTGAAAAAGAATTGCAGCAATTGAAGGAACAGGCTGCGGCGCAGGAGAGTGCAAATCTTTCCAGCAAAGCAGTTGATATCAACGGCGTGAAGCTGCTGGTCAGCGAACTCGCGGACGTTGAGCCGAAAATGTTGCGTACCATGGTTGATGATCTGAAAAATCAACTGGGGTCTACCGTTATCGTTCTGGCAACGGTAGTGGAAGGTAAGGTTTCTCTGATTGCGGGTGTGTCTAAGGACGTGACAGATCGCGTGAAAGCAGGGGAACTGGTTGGCATGGTCGCTCAGCAGGTAGGCGGTAAGGGTGGCGGTCGTCCGGACATGGCGCAAGCCGGTGGTACGGATGCAGCGGCTCTGCCTGCAGCGTTAGCCAGTGTGAAAGGCTGGGTCAGCGCAAAACTGTAATAATTATAAGCGTAAGCCGACGCTGCGGACTTCAGTCCGCAGCGGTTGGATCAACGCTATCGACAACGATAAAGTCAGGTTGAAGTTGTGTATATCGGCTAAACTTAGGTTTAACAGAATGTGATGCCGTGACTGCTTACACTTAGGTGTTTGTCATCGCTTACTTTTTGGCGTTATATGATGGATAATGCCGGGATACAGAGAGACCCGACTCTTTTAATCTTTCAAGGAGCAAAGAATGCTGATTCTGACTCGTCGAGTTGGTGAGACCCTCATGATAGGCGATGAGGTCACCGTGACAGTTTTAGGGGTGAAGGGCAACCAGGTGCGCATTGGCGTAAACGCCCCGAAAGAAGTTTCTGTCCATCGTGAAGAGATCTACCAGCGTATCCAGGCTGAAAAATCCCAGCAGTCCAGTTACTAAGGTTTTCGCGTCTCACCTTTCTGGTGAGGCGCAACCTGATTGAATAGTCCTTTTTCTTCTCTTTTCTATTTTGTCTTCCCCATTTTTTCGATTCCACTGCGCGTATTGCCTTTTCCTGCGACGTTTCCGTTTGTTCACTGCTTCAGGAAATTGCCAATTTATCTGTTGATAAAACACTCTTTTTGCCGTTTTTGCAGACTAATTGCGCGTGAAATGTGCAAACGATAAAAGCTCTGGAAAAATTGTTTGACTTATAAGTCCCAGAAAGTAATATGTGCGCCACGCAGCGACGATGAGCAGAAACAAGTTCTTCGAAGCACTCGCAAGAGGCGTGTTGGTGAGGTGGCCGAGAGGCTGAAGGCGCTCCCCTGCTAAGGGAGTATGCGGTCAAAAGCTGCATCCGGGGTTCGAATCCCCGCCTCACCGCCATTTGCATCCGTAGCTCAGCTGGATAGAGTACTCGGCTACGAACCGAGCGGTCGGAGGTTCGAATCCTCCCGGATGCACCATCTTCTCTGCAATAGCGCATTAGCGTTGTTACAGAAAATCGATATCACTTTAGCAGCGATATCAAATCTGCAGTAAGTAAGTTTCCCTGATGCATCCGTAGCTCAGCTGGATAGAGTACTCGGCTACGAACCGAGCGGTCGGAGGTTCGAATCCTCCCGGATGCACCATCTCTTACTTGATATCGTTTATTGCGGTATCAATATCGGCAGTAAAGCAAGTTTCCCGATGCATCCGTAGCTCAGCTGGATAGAGTACTCGGCTACGAACCGAGCGGTCGGAGGTTCGAATCCTCCCGGATGCACCATCTTCTCCGAGATAACAGCGAAACTGTTGTTTCATGGACTGCGAGATAATCGCGAGTACCAGGGAGGATAACGTTGCTTCAGCAACGGCCCGCAGGGCGAGGCGCAGCCGAGTAATCCTCCCGGATGCACCATCTTCTTCGCAGTATCAGTAGTAATCAGCAATTCCCGATGCATCCGTAGCTCAGCTGGATAGAGTACTCGGCTACGAACCGAGCGGTCGGAGGTTCGAATCCTCCCGGATGCACCATCTTCTCCGAAATAACTGTGAAACTGTTTTTTCATGGTCTGCGAGATAATCGCCAGCACCATCTTCCCCTTTTCGAATCATTTCCTCATACTCCCGGAACACCCCTTAATTCGCTGTCAGCGACAAAATCAATCAATTACGATAAAATAACGTCTGGTCAATCGGCTTGTGAGAAGACGATGTACGAACGTTATGCGGGTTTGATTTTTGATATGGATGGCACCATCCTGGATACCGAGCCTACGCACCGTAAGGCGTGGCATGAGGTATTGGGGCATTATGGGCTACGTTTTGATGAACAAGCCATGGTCGCCCTCAATGGCTCCCCAACGTGGCGTATTGCCCAGTCGGTAATTGAGTTGAATCATGCCGATCTTGACCCACATGCCCTGGCACGTGAAAAAACCGATAAGGTGAGAAGCATGCTGCTGGATAGCGTCCAACCTTTGCCATTGGTTGACGTCGTGAAGGCCTGGCATGGTCGCCGTCCTATGTCGGTAGGTACGGGGAGTGAAAGCGCGATTGCAGAGGCTCTGCTCGCTCATCTTGGGCTGCGTCGCTATTTTGATGCTGTAGTCGCAGCCGATCACGTTCAACGCCATAAACCTGCTCCTGATACGTTTTTGCTCTGTGCTGAACGTATGGGCGTTGTTCCGGCGCGCTGTGTGGTGTTTGAAGATGCTGATTTTGGACTGCAGGCGGCGCGTGCCGCGGGAATGGATGCTGTGGATGTCCGGTTATTGTGAGTGATGGACTATCGCTCCTGTCACTGTTTGCCAGCAGTTTTCTCAGCGCTACGCTATTACCCGGTAATTCTGAGGTTGTTTTAGTTGCTTTGCTGGTTTCTGGGGTAAGTCATCCCTGGGTCTTAGTCTTAACAGCAACAATGGGTAATAGCCTTGGAGGGTTAACTAACGTTATCCTTGGGCGTTTCTTTCCATTGCGTAAAACATCGCGCTGGCAAGAAAAAGCCACTGGCTGGCTGCGGCGCTATGGCGCTGTCACACTATTATTAAGCTGGATGCCGGTTGTGGGCGATTTACTGTGCCTGTTAGCTGGATGGATGCGCATCTCGTGGGGCCCGGTACTCTTTTTCTTATGTCTTGGCAAGGCGCTGCGCTATGTTGTTGTCGCAGCGGTTACGACGCAAGGCATTATGTGGTGGCACTAATTGTGTTGTGAGATAGCCTACAGGGTAACCAATACCATTATGCTAATTAAAACGATTTTGACAGGCGGGAGGTCAATTTGATCCCGGACGTATCACAGGCGCTGGCCTGGCTGGAAAACCATCCTCAGGCGTTAAAGGGGATTCAACGTGGGCTGGAGCGCGAAACGCTGCGCGTTAATGCAGACGGGTCATTAGCAACGACAGGTCATCCTGAGGTGTTAGGCTCAGCGCTAACGCATAAATGGATAACCACTGACTTTGCCGAAGCGCTGCTGGAGTTTATTACGCCTCCTGGCGACGATATTGAGAAAATGCTCACGTTCATGCGCGATCTGCATCGTTATACCGCCAGAAATCTGGGCGACGAGCGTATGTGGCCATTGAGCATGCCTTGCTATATTGCCGAAGGCCAGGATATCGAACTGGCGCAGTACGGTACGTCGAATACTGGTCGTCTGAAAACGCTGTACCGTGAAGGCCTCAAAAACCGTTACGGCGCGTTGATGCAAACTATCTCTGGCGTACACTACAATTTCTCGCTGCCGATGGCTTTCTGGCAGGCGAAATGCGGCGTAACGGACGGTGAAGATGCGAAAGAGAAGATCTCCGCAGGTTACTTCCGCCTGATCCGCAACTACTACCGTTTTGGTTGGGTTATCCCGTATCTGTTTGGTGCCTCTCCGGCCATTTGTTCCTCCTTCCTGCAAGGAAAACCGACAACCCTGCCGTTTGAAAAAACCGACTGTGGGATGTATTACCTGCCATACGCGACGTCGCTGCGTCTGAGTGATTTAGGCTATACCAATAAGTCGCAAAGCAATCTCGGAATTACGTTTAACGATTTGCATGAGTATGTGGCAGGATTAAAGCGCGCGATTAAAACTCCTTCCGAGGAGTACGCGGCGATCGGTCTGGAGAAGGATGGTAAGCGTCTGCAAATCAACAGCAACGTTCTGCAGATTGAAAATGAGCTGTATGCGCCTATTCGCCCGAAACGTGTCACTCGTCGTGGTGAAACACCTTCTGACGCGCTTCTGCGCGGCGGTATTGAGTACATCGAGGTTCGCTCGCTGGATATCAACCCGTTCTCACCGATTGGCGTAGACGAGCAGCAGGTGCGCTTCCTCGATCTGTTTATGGTCTGGTGTGCGCTGGCCGATGCCCCGGAAATGAGCAGCGATGAATTGCTGTGTACGCGTAAAAACTGGAACCGTGTGATCCTCGAAGGGCGTAAGCCTGGGCTGACGCTAGGCATTGGCTGTGAAACAGCCCAGTTCCCGCTGCCGAAGGTAGGTAAAGATCTGTTCCGCGATCTGAAACGCGTGGCACAAACGCTGGACAGCATCGATGGGGGAGAGGAGTATCAGAAGGTCTGTGATGAACTGGTTGCCTGTTTTGACAATCCTGAACTGACTTTCTCTGCACGGATCCTTCGGTCTATGATTGATGAAGGCATCGGTGGCACGGGCAAAGCGCTGGGTGAGGCTTACCGAAATCTACTGCGTGAAGAGCCGTTAGAAATATTGCAGGAAGCTGAATTTATTGCTGAAACCGAGGCTTCAAAGCGTCGTCAGCAGGAGATCGAAGCGGCGGATACTGAGCCGTTTAGCGTGTGGCTGGAAAAGCACGCTTGATACAAAAGAAAAAGGCCACTCGGGAGTGGCCAAAATTTCATCTCTGAAAACAGGGATGATGATAACAAATGCGCGTCTTTCATATACTCAGACTCGCCCCGGAACAAAGAGTTCAGATTATTTTTAAAAAATTTATCGGAGGTGGCTAAATGCCGTTGTTAGATAGTTTTACTGTCGATCACACCCGGATGGAAGCTCCCGCGGTCCGGGTTGCAAAAACGATGAACACCCCGCATGGCGACGCAATCACCGTGTTTGATCTGCGTTTCTGCATTCCGAACAAAGAAGTGATGCCTGAGAAAGGTATCCATACGCTGGAACACCTGTTTGCAGGTTTTATGCGTAATCACCTCAACGGTAACGGCGTTGAGATTATCGATATCTCTCCGATGGGATGCCGCACCGGCTTTTACATGAGCCTGATTGGTACGCCGGACGAGCAGCGAGTTGCCGACGCGTGGAAAGCAGCGATGGCGGACGTGCTGAAAGTGCAGGATCAAAACCAGATCCCAGAACTGAACGTTTACCAGTGTGGTACGTATCAGATGCACTCGCTTAGCGAAGCGCAGGATATCGCTCGTCATATTCTGGAGCATGATGTGCGCGTTAACAGCAATGAAGAGCTGGCGCTGCCGAAAGAGAAACTGCAGGAACTGCATATTTAGTCTTACTAATTAGCTGTTTCAGTATTTAAATTAACCCCGGTTTGTAGCCGGGGTTTTTTATTGCTTAACATAATTTGTATTTATTATATTTGTGAAGAAAATACATCACGTATTAACTAAAGCATGGCCAGAGAAATAATAAAATGTGATCTGGTATACAGAAAGTTGCGGATGATTAACGATGCCAGACCGCATTGATCACATAAATTAAAAAACATAAATAATGAATAGAAAAACATAATGGAATGCACCAGATATCCGGGTAATAACAAGACTCTTTTAATAGCCGGTGGATGAGGTTTTTATCAAATCTTATCTGGTATACATTTAACTTTAGGGATAAAAAATGAAGGTGAAATATTTAGCGCTAGTGGTCGGCGCTTGCTTTTCGCATAACCTTTGGGCAGCGAATACCGCTATTGAGCAGCGTCTTGCCGAACTGGAGCAGCGTGTGATTAATGCCGAGCAGCGGGCTGCTGATGCCGAGTCGCAAATCCGTTCGCTGAAGCAACAGCAGGTAGCCACAGCGCCGACGGTGCAAGTACAGTCTGCTGAACCCTCCGCCTCTACGGAAAATCCACCCAAGTTAACGCTATCCGGTTTTAGCGATATCAAGTTCTATGGCGACGTTGAGTTTAATATGGATGCGGCAAGCCGCTCTGGTAGTCTGACATCAACCAGAACTTCTGCGAATAAAGATTGGGCGCCAGGAACGAATGAACGTTGGGATATCAACGGGCGTCTACTATTAGGGTTTGATGGCTACCAACGACTGAACAACGGTAATTTCGCCGGATTCTCAGTTCAGCCGCTGGCAGACCTGACCGGAAAAATGAATCTCGATGATGCAGTGTTCTTTTTTGGTCAGGAAAAAGACTGGCAAATTAAGGTTGGACGCTTTGAAGCTTACGATATGTTCCCGCTGAATCAGGATACCTTTATTGAATATTCAGGTAATACGGCGAATGACCTGTACAGCGATGGCTACGGTTATATATATATGATGAAAGAGGGCCGGGGGCGTAGCGACAGCGGTGGTAACTTCCTGATCAGCAAAACCATCGATAACTGGTATTTCGAAGTGAACACATTGATGGAAAATGGCAGTACGCTCTATACCGAGAAGCAGTACCACGGAATGGACTTAACCAACGATAAAAACGTGGCCTATGTGCGTCCGGTGATAGCCTGGCAAAGCGGACGCTTCTCGACGGCGGTGGCGATGGAAAGTAACGTCGTCAACAACGCCTATGGCTATTATGAGAATGGGAAGTGGATCGATCAGTCCGATCGTACAGGCTATGGTTTTACTATGACCTGGGATGGTCAGAAAACCGATCCAGAAGATGGTGCGGTGATTAACCTGAACACCGCCTATATGGATGCGACCGACGAGACCGATTTTACCGCCGGGGTGAATGCGTTGTGGCACCGGTTTGAGCTGGGTTATATCTATGCGCATAACAACATTGACGCCTTCAACGCCACTAATCTTGAAGCCGTTTGCGAGGAAGATTGTTGGATAACCGATCCTGGCAGTTATGATATTCACACCATTCATGCCTCATATCTGTTCCCCAACGTACTGGATATGAAAAACTTTAACATCTACCTCGGTGCCTATGCCTCATGGGTTGAGGCCGATCCGAATAATGGCGATAACAGCGAAGATGCACGCTACGGCGGGCGCCTGAGATTTAAATATTACTTCTGATCGCGAGTCTAATAAAAAAGGGATCCGCAGATCCCTTTTATCAGAAGCTTAGTGTGCGCCGCCGCCACCACCGCCTGCGCCGAAGGGCGGTTTGGCAAACCACACCAGGCCAAGCAAAACCAGGAAGATCCCCGCCGACATCCAGAAGATTTCGTTGGCGGAAATAATCAGACCCTGATTGGTGATCTGCTGAGCTATCCAGCCTGACGCCTGCTGCTGCGTCATCCCTAAATCCTGCAGCTTATCGTACATGGCCTGCGCATTTGGGTTGTAGGGGTTTACGGATTCCGTTAACTGCGCATGGTGCAGCGACTCGCGGTTCGTCCACATCGTTGTCGTAATCGACGTGCCGATAGAACCTGCCAGCGTTCGCGTAAAGTTCGACAAACTTGATGCTGCGGCCAGACGCTCAGGCGGTAAGCCGGACAGCGTGATGGTCGTCAGTGGCATAAAGAAGCAGGCTACCGCGAACCCCTGAATAAACTGCGGCCAGGCTGATGCGCCAAAGTCCATACCCGGTTCGAACGTCCACGCACGCCAGTAGAAACAGACGGCATACATAATAAAACTGAACGTCACCAACCTACGCATATCCAGCTTGTGCGCAAAGCGGCCGATAATTGGCGACAGGATCACCGGAATGATCCCTACCGGCGCGGACGCCAGACCGGCCCAGGTTGCCGTATAGCCGTAAACCTCCTGCAATAGCTGCGGCAGCAGGACGATTGCGCCGAAGTAGAGCATATAGGCCAGGCTGATACACAGGCAGCCGATGGTAAAATTACGCGACTTAAACAGCGAGAGATCGACGATGGGGTGCTCGTCGGTAAGCTCCCAGACGATCAGGAAGCTGATAGCGACAACCGCGACCACCGTCAGGATGATAATCTCCTGCGAGGCGAACCAGTCCAGCTCTTTGCCGCGGTCGAGCATAATCTGCAAACTGCCGATACCGATGACCAGCAGAGCCAGACCAATGGCGTCGATGCGCCGCTGCTCGGTTTTGGTTTCCCGTCCGCGCAGGGTTTGCAGGGTCATCAATACCACCGCAGCACCGATTGGCACGTTGATGAAAAATATCCAGCCCCAGTGATAGTTGTCGCTGATATAGCCCCCAAGAATAGGGCCACATATCGGAGCAACAATTACCGTCATCGACCATAGCGCGAGGGCGATGGAACGCTTGGCGGGAGGATAGTTATTCAGCAACAGGCTCTGTGACAGAGGAATTAATGGACCGGCGACAATCCCTTGTATCACGCGGAAGAAAATGAGCATGTTCAGGCTGGTGGACATCCCACATGCCCAGGACGCAATGACGAAGGCAATTGTGGACCACATGAAGAGCCTGACTTCGCCAAAGCGCTTTGCCAGCCAGCCGGTGATCGGAATAGAGATAGCATTCGCCACCCCGAAAGAGGTGATCACCCAGGTTCCCTGGCTCAGCGAAGAGCCCAGGTTCCCGGCGATAGTGGGGATCGCCACGTTAGCAATGGTGGAGTCCAGCACCTGCATGAATGTCGCCAGGGACAGCGCGATCGTCATAATGACGAGCTGCGCGCCTTCCAGCGGTTTTTGCTGTTGCATCACACGCACCTTTAATTAGCCCGCGTTGGCCCGCACGATCTCTTCGATCATCTTATTGACCGGAGCAAGGTCGATTTCACGTGCATTACTTTCTGCTACCGGCGTGGTGCGAACCTGGCTTGCCAGAATCTGCCCGTCACGATTAGCGGTATCAACGGTTACCAGCGTAGACAAACCAATACGCAGCGGATGCTGCGCCAGTTGCTGCGCATCCAGTTCGATACGTACCGGCAGACGCTGGACGACTTTGATCCAGTTACCGGTCGCGTTTTGCGCTGGTAACAGGGAGAAGGCGCTGCCCGTACCCATATCCAGGCCGACTACTTTACCGGTGTATTTCACGTCATCGCCGTAAATATCACTGATAACGGTCGCCGGTTGGCCGATACGCATGTGCGCGAGCTGTGTTTCTTTAAAGTTAGCATCCACCCACAGATTAGTGGCCGGAACAACTGCCATCAGCGGCGTGGTTGGGCTAATTTGCGCGCCAGGCTGCACGGCACGACGGGAAACATAGCCGGTCATTGGGCTGACAATTTTAGTACGTTCCAGTGCCAGCCAGGCATTGCGCACTTCAGTGGCAGCCTGTTGCACGGCGGGCTGGTCTTCCAGCTTGCTACCCAGAATCATCGCCTGGTTAGCATTATATTGTTGAATTGCGACATCAAGCTGGGCCTGCGCGCTGGCGACAGCATCACGCGCATGTTGCAGTTCTTCGCGGCCAATCAGGTTGGCGTTGCCCAGTGGAACACGGCGATTAAAGTCGCTTTGCGCCTGCGCCAGTGCGGTTCTCTGCACTTCAATGCTGGCCTGCAACTGCTTGCTGTTGATCATCAACTGGTGCGTCTGACGCACGCTGGAAGCCAGCGCAGTTTTGGCTTTTTCAAATGCCTGTTTTGCGTCCGTCTGATCAAGGGTGACCAGTACATCGCCTTGTTTTACAAAGTCAGTGTTATCAGCCCAGACTTTCGTCACGCTGCCTGATACCTGCGCCATGATTTGAACCTGGTTCCCTGCCACGTACGCATCGTCTGTCTCTTCGACATGACGCAGTACTAAAAACCAATAAATCCCATATGCCACGGCAATGATAATAAAGAGCAAGGTCAGAAGGAGCAGCGTACTTTTACGTTTGCCATTCTTCTTGACCGGTTGCTGCGGGGTTTGAGTCTCCGCATTTGCGCTCATGTTGTTCTCCACGATCTTCTTTTTTTTCACATCGGCTGAGCCGACCTGTTTATCAGACAGGCCAGCAGTGTGCGTGCTGGCCTGTCGGTTTTTTCATTTATAAATCTGGATTTCTGAGCGAGTCGGCGCCTTAGCGCAGCGCTTCTAACACCGCACCATCCTGCTCCATCTGATCAAGACGGGTCAGAAGTTTACGGGTAATTTGCTCGAGCTGATCTTTTTCGGTGGTGCTGAGAGACGACCAGAGCTGATGCAGGCAGTTGTGCTGAGGCGGTAATACCTCTTGCAAAAATGCATGGCCTTTCTCGGTCAATTGCAGATGCAGACAGCGGCGATCGTTATCGCTTTCGCGACGTTCGATCCAGCCACGTTTTTCTAACTCATCCGCGATGCGGGTAGCGTTAGTGCGTGACGAGCCGAGCGCGCAACTCAGTTCAGAGGGCTGAATACTGTGGTTTTCCTGAGACTCCAGCGTAATCAACGCCATAAACAACGTCTCGTTAATCCCTTGAGCTTTCAGCATCTTATTGCGGTTTTCCAGCAGCTTGCCCTGCATGTGCATGCAGAGACGAGTCAGAAGCACTTCCTGATAAGGGAACTCTTCGTAGCGGCTGGCGCGAAATTTTAGCATTTGTTCAATGGGCGTAAACGAACTATCCATTTGGGTATAACCTCATTAATTTCAGCCGATATAGTAACGACAGTGACAAATAAAGTAAATGTATTATTTATTTAAATTGATTTCTTTTATCTATAAGCCAACCAGCATTTTCCAGGCTAATCCGTAGCCCAGAGCACTCAGTAAGGTTGGAATGATGATACTGCGGGTCTTATAGAAGCTTGCGCCCAGTATGACAAACCCCACCAGCGTCGGTACGAACCGACGAGCGTCGTGCATCACTTCTGGCGCGGTAGACACCACCAACAGGGCGCAAATTGATGCTATGCCAATGGTGTCGAGTAATATGCCCGTTGCGCCGCGCCTGGTCGGGCGAACATTACCCACTCGAAGGCGCAGCGGTAAATAGCGAAAGCAGTAGTTCACGCAGCCGACCAACAGGCCAAGCAGCAGGACCTCATAGCTCATCAGGACCCCCCTGCCAAAATGACTGGATGAGTGCCGTCAGGCATCCGCAGACAATGCCGGCAAGGATGGCGGCAGGAATAGAAAACAGCATAACGCCAGCCAGCGCCCCGGCTAGCGCCGCAGTGACGCAGAGCGCCTGCTGACGCTGGAAAGAGGCCAGCAGGAAGCTCATGAACAGCGCCGGGAGCATGAAGCCCAGCGCCGCCTCAACGGCCGGGTAATCCTTAAGTAAACCGCTGCCGGAAAACGCGCCGATCACCGTGCCAAATACCCAGGAGGCCCATGAGCATAGCGCAATGCCAATCATCCAGTTCTCACTCCAGCGCCGGTTATCCCGTACCAGCTTTGCGGTTGCGGCGGCAAAGACTTCATCGGTGAGGCCAAAGGCCCACAGCGCACTTTTGGGTTTGCTCAGTCGCTGGGCGATTCGGCTACGCAGGGAAGGGCCGTACAAAACATGGCGTACATCCATGGCCATGACGGTCAGAGCGGCAACCCACAGAGAACTGCCTGCAGCGAGCATCGTGGTGATGACAAACTGGCTGGCTCCCGCATAGATAATGCAAGAGAAAAAGACGCTTTCAACGGGAGAAAAGCCAAGGCGAGTGGCATTGAGACCAAATGCAAAAGCGACCGGAATATAGCTAATGACTATTGGCAGGCTGTCTTTGAATCCTTCAGTTAGCGTTGCAGAACTGGGTTCAGACTGGGGTATAGGGCTTTCCATAGGGTTATAGGTTTCATTACCGAAATTAATATAACTTGGTTCAATGAGTTATAACCTTAGCAGACTGATGGGCTCCTTAACACCCTGTGGAGCCCAATCAGCGGTAAACATGCACTATACGCTTAATTTACGGCTTCCTGACGGTGAAAACCTCGCCACCAGACCAACAGATTGAGTAGGGCAACGGTCGTACCGGCCAGACAAACGCCAGCCCACCCGGCATGCTGCCAGGCGGAGGCTGAAATCAGCGACCCTGCCGCTCCGCCAATAAAATAGCTGGTCATGTATCCGGCGGTCAGGCGATTACGCGCATCCGGATGAATGCGATAGATAACCGTCTGGTTGGTGATATGTACGCCCTGAACGGTGAGATCCAGCACCAGAATGCCGATAATCAGCATGGGGACGGAAGCGTGCCCAAACCAAATAGCTAGCCAGGAGAGCAGCAGCAATAACAGCCCAAGGGTGGTGGTCAGGTGAGATTTACCTTTATCGGCAAAACCGCCCGCCGGACGCGCGCCTAACGCCCCGGCGGCCCCCGCCAGGCCAAACAGACCAATCATGCCTTCTGAATAGTTAAACGGCGGTGCGGCGAGCAAAAACGCCATTGATGTCCAAAGGATACTGAAATTGGCAAAGGTCAGACAGCCCAGCATTGCGCGGGTACGCAGCAGTTTATCGCGGATAAACAGGCTGAATACCGAACCCAGAAGTTGCGGGTAGTTAAGATGTGTTTCTGATTTCATCTTCGGCAGACCGCGCCACAGCGCAATCGCCATCAGCGCCATTAATACCGATGCCACCCAAAACACAGTGCGCCAGCCGCCCAAATTGGCCAGTAATCCCGCTACGGTGCGCGCCAGCAGAATGCCCAACAGCAGGCCGCTCATAATCGTGCCGACGACTTTACCGCGCTTGTCTGGCGTGGCAAGTGTCGCCGCCAGCGGAACTAAAATCTGTGCGACTACCGAGAACAACCCGGTCAGGGCGGTACCGAGGATCAGCATGCCCAGCGACTGGCTGCTGGCGGTAATCAGCATGCCGCCTGCCGCTAACAGCGTCATGGAGACGATCAGCATCCGACGTTCGAGCATATCGCCAAGCGGGACTAAAAACAGCAGGCCAGCGGCATAGCCGAGTTGGGCCGCGGTGACGATAAACCCTGCGGTACTGGCAGATAGTGAAAAGTTACGGGCGATGGTGTCGAGCAACGGCTGAGCATAATAGTTACTGGCGACGGCGAGGCCGGTGGCGATAGACATTAACAGGATCAGCGAAGGGCTAAGTCCCTGAGTGGTTTTCGTCATTGTTTTCAACTGAGTAATGGGTTGCAGAAAACAATCATAACGGAAGTGATTAAATGTTGCTGATTTGTTGGGTGATGAATTGTGCGATTGGGGGGAGGGCGTCTATGCCGGATAAGGCGCATCGCGCCACCATCCGGCATTGGTATGGTTACAGTGCCTGATGAAACTACGCTCATCAGGCCTGCGAGCCGGTTATTTCTGCGCGGCCAGCGCTTCGTTCACCCAGCCGTCAAACTGCTGCTGGTGGGCTTTGATCCAGCCGTCAACGTGACCCTGCACGTCGGCTTCAGACGCTTTACCGTCATGCATCATCGCGTTCTGCGCGTTGATATCCGCCAGCGGCAGCTTCATGATGGCAAACAGTTTCGCTGCAGCCGGGTTTTTCTCCGCCCAGGCTTTATTGGCGACAATATGCATCGTGTTCACCGGGAAGCCGTAGTTGGCGCCGTTTGGCAGCTTGGTATCAATATCTTTCTGCTCGCCTGGCAGGGAAGAGAACGGTACCTGCAGCCAGACCACATCTTTACCCGGCTTCATGACGTCGCTGACCCAGTACGGTGTCCAGGTGTAGTAAAGAATGGGTTTGCCTTCTTTAAAGCGGGTAATGGTGTCAGCCATCATCGCCGCATAGTTACCGTGGCTGACCTCGACGGTTTTTTCCAGATCGAAAGCTTTGTTCTGGTGGTTGATTACGGCTTCACAACCCCAGCCCGGTGAACAGCCCATCATATCGGCTTTTCCGTCACCGTTAGTGTCAAAGATTTTGGCGATCTTCGGATCTTTTAACTGAGCGATGTTAGTGATTTTGTACTGCTCAGCGGTTTTTTTGTCGATCAGATAACCCTGTGCGGCACCCGTAACGAATACCCCCTCGCGATAAAACTTTTTGTCTCCGCCCGCAGCGGCGTACATATCATCATGCAGCGGCTGCCAGTTCACGGCGGTAAAAGTTGCATCGCCAGAGGCAATGGAGGTATAGCCGACGTTGTAATCAACTTCGCTTGTTTTGTTAACGGTGTAACCCAGCTTCTCCAGCGCGCGGGCAACAAGCTGCGTCTGGAAGGATTCTTCAGAGATTGTACTCTGAATTGGCTGTACGGTGATGCCTTTGCCCGGCAGGTCGGCAGCGAAAGTGCTGGTGGAGACAAGGGTAGCAAACGCTGTGGCAATAATTATTTTCTGTCGCATCGTTGTTCCTTATTACACTTCATCCTGAATGATTTTGTGCAAGTTAATGAATTGTAGGCCCGGTAAGCAATGCGCCACCGGGCAACGGGTGACTTACTTCGTGAAAGGGCGAGTGATAAGCCCAACGGGACCAGTGGTGTACCAGCGACGGTTGCCACGACTACGCGAGTCGCGACCAACGGCCTGCGTCAGGCGATCCAGGATGATGGCGAGAATTACAATCCCAACCCCACCGACGGTGGCAAGCCCCATATCCAGACGACCGATTCCACGCAGCACCATCTGACCCAGCCCGCCGACGGCGATCATCGACGCGATGACGACCATTGAAAGCGCCAGCATCAGCGTCTGGTTGACCCCGGCCATAATAGTGGGCATCGCCAGCGGGAGCTGCACTTTAAACAGCATCTGACGCGGGCTGGCGCCAAACGAACGCGAGGCTTCAATCAGATCGGCTGGCACCTGGTTAATCCCCAGAATGGTCAGACGTACGATTGGCGGCAGGGCGAAGATAATCGTCACCACCACGCCCGGGACGTTACCAATACCGAACAGCATGACAATCGGCACCAGATAGACGAACGCTGGGGTGGTTTGCATGGCGTCCAGCAGCGGGCGAACAATTTTTGCCGCCCGCGGACTGCGTGCTAACCAGATCCCCATCGGCAGACCGATCACTACGCAGAACAGCAGAGCGGTCAGTACCAGCGCCAGGGTTATCATGGCCTGCGACCACGCACCGATGGCACCGATGGCAATCAAGGAAATCAGCGTAGCAACGCCCATTCCGACACCGGATATCTGCCAGGCAATCAGGGCGAACAGGATAATCGCCACGGGCGCTGGCATACCTAACAGAAGCTGCTGGAAGCCGTTGAGAATGTAATCCACCGGAACACGAATGCCCTGGAAGACCGGACGGAAATGGGTAACAACCCAGTCGATCCCTTCGGTGACCCAACTATCCAGCGGGATCAGTGTTTTATGGAACGGATCCATAATATTGAAATGTTCTGGCGCCGGCGCAGGGGCGCTGGTCAGCCAGTCTGCGCTACCGCCGTCAGTGGGCGCACCAGATGGCGTGCTCCAGGCATCGGCAGTTTGTGCGGCGCTGTCGGCCGCTGGTGTGGTATCCCACGGATTAGTTTGATCAGCCATTGTTTACCCCCTCACGATCTAAAGCCTGTAACAGCATGCGTTTTGAAATGACGCCCACATACTGCTGTTCCTCATCAACAACCGGCACCGCGCACGGGGCCTGGCCGACATGAGAAAGCAACTCGCTGAGAGGAGTTTGCGCATCTACGGCTAACGGCTCATCGATCAATGCCGCTTCAATACCTTGCGCCTGACTTAACGCTGTTTTTAAGGAGTCGATTGAAACAACGCCAACGAATTTATTGCCGCGTTCGATCACGTAACCATATTCGCGATCTTTGTCCTGCAATAATTGCAGCGCTGAACGTGGACCCACCCCGGGCGTTTTACGAATTAAACCTTCGGGGCTACGGCGTGAAATATCTTTCGCACTGAAGACCTGGCTAATATCAACGCCACGGAAGAAGGTGCGTACATAATCATTGGCTGGATTATTCAGGATTTCATCCGGCGTGCCGACCTGGACCACTTCACCGTTTTGCATAATGGCAATTCTGTCGCCAATACGCATAGCTTCGTCGAGGTCATGCGATATAAAGACCACGGTGCGTTGATGTTTCGCCTGTAGTTTTACCAGTTCATCCTGCATCTCAGTACGAATTAATGGATCGAGGGCTGAGAAGGCCTCATCCATTAATAAGATGTCAGGGTTAATGGCTAATGCACGGGCGAGGCCCACACGCTGGCGCATTCCCCCGGAAAGTTCATCCGGGTATCCGTGAGCATAATTCTCCAGACCAACCTGACGTAGCGCATCTAACGCTTTTTCACGACGTTCATCCGCGCCGACACCGGCTAATTCCATGCCGAATGCCGTATTGTCCAGCACCGTCATGTGCGGCATCAGGGCAAAGGACTGGAACACCATCGCAATCTTTTTTCTGCGCACCTCGCGAAGCTCGGCATCGGATATGCGGGCGATGTCTACGCCGTCAATCAATACCTGTCCGCGGGTGGGTTCAATCAGGCGATTGAGAAGGCGTACCATTGTGGATTTACCCGAACCGGATAATCCCATGATGACAAATATCTCGCCTTCTTCAATGGCCAGACTGGCGTTCTTTACGCCAAGCGATAGCCCTGTTTTATCCAGAATCTGCTCTTTTGAAAGTCCTTTTTCAATATATTTGAAGGCTCTCTGGGGATGCTCTCCAAATATCTTATAGAGATTTTTAACTTCTAATTTAATTGCCATGCAATAGAATGATTCCTGTTATTTGTTTATATCGATATATTACCTGATGGAAATAGTGACCTTTTTCTACCCTAACATACTGAGAATCTGAGACAACCCTGAATTTGGTTGTGGCATGAATATTGCCGAAGGCCAGGCGGCGGGACTTCCCGTGATATAAGGGCTGAGCGCGAATGCGGGCGGGTTAATATTTTTTGTAAATGCCAATGAAAAATCGCCTGAATTGCTGGAATGCAGGCGAATAATGCGGCTGATATTGAGTGTAGATCACACAATTATATTTGCACGACAAAAGTGTGATCCTGTTAAAATATTTCCGCGAAAAATGTACGGTATTTCCCGCAGAAATGATTGCTAGAAATTCCAGTCGTCGTCTTCGGTTTCGACCGCTTTTCCCATCACATAGGATGAGCCAGAACCCGAGAAGAAATCGTGGTTTTCGTCAGCGTTGGGCGACAGCGCGGCAAGGATTGCCGGGTTAACCTCGGCCATTTCAGGTGGAAATAGCGCCTCATACCCCAAATTCATCAATGCCTTATTGGCGTTGTAGCAAAGGAAGGCTTTGACGTCATCCACCCAGCCTGTTCCTGCATACAATTCTTCCGTATAGCGCGCTTCGTTATCATACAATTCCATCAGCAGATCGAAGGCAAAGTTCTTTAACTCCTCGCGTGCGGACTCGGAAATATGCTCCAGACCTTTTTGATATTTATAACCAATGTAATACCCATGAACGGCCTCATCACGAATAATCAGGCGAATAAGATCGGCTGTATTGGTCAATTTGCCGCGGCTGGAAAAATACATCGGTAACCAGAAGCCGGAATAGAACAGGAAGGATTCCAGAAACACGCTGGCAATTTTCTTCTTCAACGGTTCGTCGCTGGCGTAATGTGCCAAAACGATCTGCGCCTTGCGCTGGAGTGGGGTATTTTCTTCACTCCAGGCGTAAGCTGCATCCACATCTTTGGTCTGGCAAAGGGTGGAGAAAATAGAGCTGTATGAACGGGCGTGTACCGCTTCCATAAAGCTGATATTCGACAGCACCGCCTCTTCATGCGGCGTTAACGAATCGGCCATTAACGCGGGTGCTCCGGCAACATTCTGAATGGTGTCGAGCAGCGTCAGCCCGGTAAAAACGCGGATGGTCAACTGCTGTTCGGCGGCGTTCAACGTTTGCCAGGCCGGGATGTCATTGGAGAGCGGGACCTTTTCCGGTAGCCAGAAGTTACTGGTCAGGCGGTTCCATACCTCGAGATCTTTATCATCCTCAATCTTGTTCCAGTTGATGGCGCTCACGCGGGATAATGTCATTTTCTCCTCCTTACAGCGCGCATGACACGCAACCTTCGATTTCGGTTCCTTCCAGCGCCAGTTGACGTAGTCGGATGTAGTACAGCGATTTGATGCCCTTACGCCAGGCGTAAATCTGCGCTTTGTTGATATCGCGCGTGGTGGCGGTATCGGGGAAAAAGAGCGTCAGTGAAAGCCCCTGATCGACATGGCGCGTTGCTTCCGCGTAGGTATCAATGATTTTTTGTGGACCAATCTCGTAGGCATCCTGATACAAGGCCAGATTCTCATTGGTCATAAACGGGGCAGGGTAGTAAACGCGCCCGGTTTTACCCTCTTTGCGAATCTCCACTTTTGACACGATCGGGTGAATGCTTGACGTGGCATGATTGATGTAGGAGATAGAACCGGTGGGCGGCACCGCCTGTAAATTCTGATTATAAATGCCGTAGCGCATCACATCTTCTCGCAGTCGCGACCACATTTCGCGCGTCGGCAGCGTAAAGCCGCTGGCAGCAAACAGTGTGCGAACCTTGTCGGTTTTAGGCTGCCAGTCGCCCTGCAGATACTGGCTAAAATACTCGCCGCTGGCGTAGCGGGATTGTCTGAATCCGGCAAAGGTTTGACCGCGCTCGCGGGCGATCTTCATTGACGTATTCAGCGCATGCCAGGTGATGGTATAGAAATAGAGATTGGTAAAATCCAGCCCTTCCGGCGAACCATAGGCGATCCCTTCCCGCGCCAGATACCCGTGCAGATTCATCTGCCCAAGACCAATCGCGTGCGACGCGCTGTTCCCGGCTTCGATCGAAGGCACGCTGCGGATGTGGCTCATGTCCGAAACGGCGGTTAAACCGCGAACCGCCGTTTCCACTGTACGACCAAAGTCCGGTGAATCCATGGTATGGGCAATGTTCAACGAGCCGAGATTGCAGGAGATATCATGCCCGGTCTGTGCGTAATTGAGGTTTTCATCGTAGGTGGAGGCGCTGTTAACCTGCAAAATCTCCGAGCACAGGTTGCTCATATTGATCCGACCGGCAATCGGGTTGGCGCGATTCACCGTGTCTTCAAACATGATGTAAGGGTAGCCAGACTCAAACTGGATCTCTGCCAGCCGCTGGAAGAAATCGCGGGCGTTAATGTATTTTTTGTGTACGCGTTGGTCAGCAACCAGTTCGTCATACCGCTCGCTCACGGCGATATCACCGAATGGTTTGCCGTAAATTCGTTCCACGTCATACGGTGAAAACAGCGCCATCCGGGCGTTTTCTTTCGCCAACTGGAAGGTGACGTCCGGGATCACCACGCCAAGCGAGAGCGTTTTGATGCGAATTTTTTCGTCGGCATTTTCACGTTTGGTATCAAGAAAACGCAAAATATCCGGATGGTGCGCGTGCAGATACACTGCCCCCGCGCCCTGACGCGCCCCGAGTTGATTCGCATAAGAAAACGCATCTTCCAGCATTTTCATTACCGGGATCACGCCGGAGGACTGGTTCTCAATGCGCTTAATGGGCGCACCTGCCTCGCGCAGGTTAGAGAGCAAAAATGCCACGCCGCCGCCGCGTTTAGAGAGCTGTAGCGCCGAGTTTACCGCCCGACCAATTGACTCCATATTGTCTTCGATGCGTAACAGGAAGCAGGAGACCAGCTCGCCGCGTTGCTGTTTACCGCAGTTTAGAAAGGTTGGCGTGGCGGGTTGAAAGCGCCCGGAGAGCATTTCATCAGCCAGTTGCATCGCGAGCGCTTCATCGCCCTGCGCCAACGTGAGCGCCACCATCGTGACCCGATCCTCAAAGTCTTCGAGATAGCGCTTACCGTCGAACGTTTTCAGCGTATAGCTGGTGTAGAACTTCCATGCGCCGAGGAACGTCTGGAAACGGAATCCGCTGGCGTGGGCGTGGGTGAATAGCTTCAGCACGAACGCGCGATTGTAGCGGGCTAACACGCTGGCATCGTAATAGCCTTCATCTACCAATGTGTCCAGGCGCTCCTGCTGGCTGGTAAACGCCACCGAGTTGGGGCGGACATGGGCGGCAAAGAAAGCCTCCACCGCCTGATGGTCTTTGTCGAACTGAATGCGTCCGGCTTTATCGTACAGATTCAGCATGGCATTCAGGGCATGGTAATCCAGCGTTGGCTGCATTACGCGTTCTGCGGTTGTCGTTGCCAAAATTCGCTCACTCCTTTCCGAACGTTGTCGATATCGCTTTGGGTGCCCATCAGCTCAAAGCGATAGAGCCACGGCACGCCGCATTTTTGTGAGATCACATCACCCGCGCGACCATAAGCATCCCCGAAATTGCGATTACCGGAGGCGATCACTCCACGGATTAACGCCCGGTTGTGCGTATCGTTTAAAAAGCGGATCACCTGTCTTGGGACCGCGCCAGCCGTACCGCCGCCGCCGTAGGATGGCACGATTAATATGTAAGGTTCGTCTACCCGGATCCGCTCGCGTTCGTTAAGCGGAATGCGGATGGCAGTCAGCCCCAGACGCTGGATAAAGCGGTGCGTATTTTCGGAGCTGCTGGAGAAGTAGACGAGCTGGCTCATGCGCTGGCCACTTGGGGTTCCGGGCGCAGACGGTTGATCATGTCCGGGCGAAATCCTGACCAACTGGCTTCCCCTGCGACCACGACCGGTAACTGGCGAAAGCCTTGCTCGCGCAGGCTATCAGCCAGATCGGGCTGTAAATCGATGTTCACCATCTCGAAGTCAAACCCGCGGCTTTCCATCGCCCGCCTGGTGGCGTGACACTGAACACAGTTGTTGCGAGTGTAAATAACAATGCGCATGATTCGTATTTCCGTTTATAAGTAAAAGATCGACGCGATAGAGGGCGTCGGGTTGTGTGCGTCTTGATACAGAAGATACTAGATGTAGTTTTAAAAAGATTCAACCATACAAGATATGGGAATTTTAGATTAATGAGGGCCGGGTGAGGAGCGTGACGGGGGAAGTGATATGTATCATCGCAGGTTGCTGGATGGCGGCGCGTCGCGTCTAATCCGGCCTACAGGAAAGGACTTCTCAGGCCGGATAAGACATTTATGCTGTCATCCGATAGCGCAGAATCACATACGCATCCCCACCGCCAGACGGTTAAAGCAGTTCATCAGGCTAATGGCAAACGTCAGGTCGCTAATTTCTTTCGCGCTAAAATGGGCGAGCAGCGGCAGATAAACGTCATCTTCGGCATGCGTACTGGCGATATGGGTGACGGATTCAGCCCACGCCAGCGCCGCACGTTCCTTTTCGCTGAAGTGGTGACTCACCCGCCAGCCTGCCAGTGCGTCCAGTTTGGCCTGCGCAACACCGGATTTACGCAGCGCCTTACTGTGCATTTCCAGGCAAAAGGCGCAGCCATTGATTTGCGAGACCCGTAAGTAAATCAGTTCCGTCAGTGTAGGTTCCAGTGCGCAGTTTTCCAGCGCTTTGCTTGCCTGAACCAGGGCGTTATAGATTTCAGGACTGAGTTCATAATAGGGCTGGCGTAACATTGTCATGGTATTTCTCCTCATTTGGCTGAACCGCAATGTAGCACTATAATGGACTGCTAAAGAGAGCCATATTGTTGCAAAAAAAGCAGACCATAAATGCCGCGCTATCAGCAAATCGCCCGTCAGTTAAAAAACGCAATTGAGAACGGTGAACTCAAGCCAGGTACCAGATTACCTTCCAGTCGGACCTGGGCCCAGGAGCTGGGCGTATCACGCTCGACGGTGGAAAACGCCTATGCAGAGCTGGTGGCGCAGGGCTGGCTTGCGCGACGCGGACAAGCAGGAACGTTTGTCAGTGAACAACTGCGGCCTCAAAGCGCGCCAGCATCACCTGCCATCTTCGCCGGAGAAAAACCCCGACCGCAGCTTTTTCAGATGGGATTACCCGCACTCGATCTCTTCCCGCGCGACGTCTGGGCGCGGGTAATGGGGCGGCGTTTACGCACCCAAACGCGTTTTGATCTGGCGGTGGGCGATGTTTGCGGCGAACGGGTATTACGTCAGGCGATTGTTGATTACCTGCGCGTTTCACGCAGTATTGAATGCCAGCCGGAACAGGTTTTTATTACTTCAGGTTACGCAGCATCAATGACGTTAATTCTGCGCGCTTTGTCTCAACCCGGTGAGGGGATGTGGGTCGAAGATCCTGGCTTTCCGCTGATTCGCCCCGTGGTCGCTCAGGAACGCATTGAGCTGATGCCGGTGGCGGTTGATGCTGATGGTCTGGACGTCTGCGCTGGGATCCGCGATTTCCCGCAGGCGCGTTTTGTACTGCTCACGCCCGCACACCAAAGCCCGCTGGGCGTGGCCTTGTCATTAGACCGTCGCCACCGGTTGCTGGAGTGGGCGACTCGCGCGCAGGCGTGGGTAATCGAAGATGACTACGACAGCGAATTTCGCTACCACGGTAAACCGTTGCCGCCGCTAAAAAGTCTGGATGCGCCCCAGCGGGTGATTTATGCCGGAACGTTCAGCAAATCTCTGTTTCCGGCTTTGCGCACGGCATGGCTGGTGGTGCCTCTGACTCAGGTCGAACATTTTCGTCAGCAGGCGGCGCTAACGGCCTGTAGCGTTCCGGTTTTATGGCAGCAAACGCTGGCGGATTTTATGCAAGACGGCCACTTCTGGCGACACTTAAAACGCATGCGTCAGCATTACGCCTTGCGACGACAATGGATGGAAAACGCCCTGACCGAACAAGGATTTAGCGTCATTCCTCAGGAAGGTGGGATTCAACTGGTAATGAGTGTGGATGGAGATGATGTTGCGCTGGTGCGCAAAGCGAATCAGGCTGGACTGGCGGTTCAGGCGTTAAGCCGCTGGCGAATAACTTCAGCAGGAAAGGGAGGAATATTGCTGTCGTTTACCAACATTAGCTCGCTGGAAATGGCGCAGCAGGCGGCATATCAGCTGCGGCTGGCGCTGGCCTGAATCAGCACGGTTCTTAAGATATTCGTCCCACCATCGCCACTCGTTTATGGACTTTTCTGAAAGCGTTGCTAATGCTGAATCAGGTAAGGTAAGCCCGCAGTAAAAGATAACGAGGAAAAGAATATGTATTTACGACCAGATGAGGTGGCGCGCGTACTTGAAAAAGTGGGCTTTACCGTTGATGTTGTGACGCAGAAAACGTACGGCTATCGTCGTGGCGAAAATTATGTGTACGTTAACCGTGAAGCACGCATGGGACGTACCGCATTAGTCATCCATCCCACGCTAAAAGAGCGCAGCTCTTCGCTGGCGGAACCTGCTACGGATATTAAAACCTGCGATCACTACCAGCAATTCCCGCTGTATTTAGCCGGAGAGACCCATGAACATTATGGTATTCCACACGGCTTTAGTTCACGAATTGCACTTGAGCGCTATCTGAGTGGGTTGTTTGGCGACGTTAGCTCAAACTAATAATGCGACTGGCAGGGCCAGTCGCAAAGAATCGTATCAAGCTTTAGCCTGGTGATAGCTGCTGACCTTAAACAGGCGGCGGCAATAATCAAGAAAGTAGCCATAGACAGCGCCCATCAGCATTGACACCACGATGTTCGAACTTACTGCAGCCGTAATCTGGTGCCAGTCTGCGCCAACCGTTAACAGAATAATCACATATACCGGCGACTGGAAGGTGACGTAAGCCAACACGTCTGCCAGGTTTTTCCCCCATCCTGCCTGCGTGGCTTTCCGCGCCGCACGCATAAATAAATCGCGGTACATGCCGTAAGGCCATGCGATCAGGATGTTGACGGGGATAGCCACCAGTCTGGAGTACAGTGACTGTTCGAAGCTCATTCCTGAAAGGAATATTTCGATCAACATGTTCACGACAGAACAATAAACAACCATCGCGAACGTGTCTGCTACTGCATGACGCAAGCGTGACTGCGGAGAGAACATGTTAATGCTCCTTGTAAAAAGGGAAAAAAAGGTTTTGAATGCCTTCTTGCTAGTGATTTGTCTTGCTGCTTTCGCGTTTGAATAGGATATCTGTCTGGATAATAACTGGCAACTAGCTTAAAATTTTTATTTATAACCTTTTTGTCGATAAAATGCTCTGCAATGGTCTGTTTTTTGTTCGTTTTGGTATTTTCGTTGCTGTGTTAATTAAAGGTATTTTAGATCAATGGGTTATAGGAATTTGTTTTTCTGAATTTTTTGCGCTCCTTTTCTGAATGTTGACCAATGTGCAATATGTAGACGAGTTGTCCCGTGCGATGCCGTGGTCTGTTTCTCAAGTGACGTGCAGAGATAGCTTGCAGGTATATTCCTGGCAGCTATCCGGTAATGGAATATATTGCATGGACGATAGCAAAATAGATGCTATAAATACCAGGGTTGGCTATTTGTTTAATAACTCACGAAGAAATTAGACTGGAAATATAATAAGCAGTTGCATACAATATTTAGCGTAATACTGTTTTTACGTTAAAGAGGTTTTGTTAATATGAGTTCAATGTTAAAAAACTTAAATAATATCCGCTCGCTGCGTGCAATGGCTCGTGAATTTTCCGTTGATGTACTGGAAGATATGCTTGAAAAATTCAGGGTAGTGACCAAAGAACGGCGCGATGAAGAAGAACAACTGCAGCGCCAACGTGCAGAACAGCAGGAAAAAATTAGTGCCTTGTTGGCGCAGATGCAGGCAGATGGGATCAGTCCGGAAGAGCTGTTGAGCATAACGCCTGCGACGGCACGTTCAGTTAAAAAACGTCAGCCACGCCCGGCGAAATATCGTTTTACCGATTTCAATGGTGAAACGCAAACATGGACCGGACAAGGTCGCACACCGAAGCCAATTGCTCAGGCGTTAGCTGCCGGTAAATCTCTTGATGACTTTTTGATCTAATTACGACGGCGGTGAGGGTGTCCTCACCGCTTATTTTCAGCAAACGCCGAAATCACCTTCTTCGGTATATCGCGTCACATCAGCTGCTTTCAGCGTGAATTTATCACCGCTTTCATTACTGGCTTGTACCGCCACAATTTGATCGCCATTGACTTCGATAACTTTCAGTTTGGGTCCGCCCATGCGCGGTTGAACCAGATCGCCAGGTTGAAACATATTGCTCTCCTTTATTTATCGCAGAACTCACCATAGATCACGTCATTCAACGGGTACAGCGCTGTTTCAATGATTACCGCTTAATGAGTACGTCGGTTCCAGGGCATGATATTCAGTACTCGCGCCATGCCGCAAAAGCCGGTCACGCCAGCGAGAATCAGCCCGGCACCAACAAAACCGCTCAGCAGGAAGAACGCGCTGTTAACGGCGTAACCCAGAATGACGCCAAGTAAAGCAAGGCTGCCTGCGGCTATCTGTACCTGACGCATCAGTGGTAACGGTTGTGAACTGTCTTTCGCCACCGGCAAACCAGCGGCTTTCCAGCCATCAATTCCGCCTTCCAGCAACCAGACCTGCGCAGGCGCGGCAATGGCGCTCAGTTTTGTCGCTGCGTTTTGTGTACGTTTGCCGGACTGGCAGTGAAAAATTACCTGACCGGCGCGTAAATTCTCAGGCAGCACTCCGTGCTCAAGCGTGGGTAACGGCACCAGATGCGCCTCAGGAATATGCTCGTACAGATACTCATCAGCATCGCGGATATCAATCAGTTTTGCACCTTGTGCGAGGCGCGTCTGCGCCTCGCGCGGGGAAATCGTCCCAATGGTCATGATGGCTCCTTATGGGCAATACAGTGTTTTTAATGTGGCGATCAGCGAATTCACGGCCGCATTTTTAATGGAGTAGAGGATGCGCTGGGCATCGCGCTGGCTGTCTATCAGACCTTCTTCGCGCATACGCGCCAGATGCTGGGAGGTGGCGGAAGGGCTCAGTCCGGTAGCGCGGGCTAACTCGCCTGCGCTGGTACCGGGCGAACCGCAGAGCATGCACAAAATCAGCAACCTTTTCGGGTTACTCATCGCTTTGAGCAGAGCGGCAGCCTGTTCCGCGCTGGCCTGGAGTTGTTCAAGTTCTGTCATATGTATTTAAGCATAGTCTAAATTAAGTAAATTCTAAAATAAAAAGCCAACGTACGCCAGCGTAAAGAGCGTAAAAGAGGGTAAAACAGCAGGGCGAGACGGACGGAGTTAGCTACACTGATTAATCTTAGAGATAAAATCTCTTTTTAAACAATGATTAACTTTTTGCTTGTAGGGAGTGTGTATGGGTTTCTGGAGAATCGTTTTTACTATTATTCTGCCCCCGCTTGGCGTGCTGCTGGGGAAAGGATTCGGCTGGGCATTTATCCTCAATATCGTTCTGACGCTGCTGGGCTACATCCCCGGTTTGATCCACGCCTTCTGGATACAGACGCGTAACTAATCCTCCTTCTGCTACGGCGCTTTGGCGCCGTTTTCTTTGCGCCTCGTTCTCCTCTGCTACACTTTTGGGTGTTGATTGTTAATAACCGAGGTGGATATGGGACTTTTCAATTTTGTAAAAGATGCGGGTGAAAAACTGTGGGATGCGGTCACTGGAAACCATGACACAGCCGATCTGGCAAAAAAGGTGCAGGAACACCTGAATAAAACCGGCATCCCGGATGCGGATAAAGTGAACGTGCAAATTAACGAAGGCAAAGCCACCGTTTCTGGCGATGGTTTAAGTCAGGAAGCGAAAGAAAAAATCCTGATTGCGATCGGTAATATCTCCGGTATCGCCAGTGTAGACGATCAGGTTAAAACCGCTGCGCCCGCGAGTGAAAGCCAGTTTTATACCGTAAAATCTGGGGATACCCTGAGCGCTATTGCCAAACAGGTTTACGGTAATGCCAACCTGTATAACCAGATATTTGAAGCGAATAAACCGATGTTGAAAAGCCCGGATAAAATCTATCCTGGGCAGGTTTTACGTATTCCGGAACAGTAATATTATTCAGGCTTATTCCGTCAGTAATTTGCCGGACATCGCCTGTTGAATAATCGGAATTGGCGTCAGCAGGTGCTGGCGCATTAATTCGCTGGCGCGCGCGGTATCGCGTGCCAGAATTGCTTCGGTCAGCGTCTTGTGTTGATCGTGTTTATCTTCCAGCATTTCAACTGACAACACCGTTTTACGCAGCCAGATAAACCGGTAGCGCGCCGCCAGAGAGAATAGACGTTCGCGCATTTGCAACAAGTATTGTGAACCGCAGCCGGCGACAATCGCCGAGTGAAACGCCTGATGGCGCTGATCCCACTCGTCGAGCATCTGTTCACTGGCGTCAATGGCTTCAAGTTTGCTGAGCATATGCGCCCGCGCCAGAATTTCAGCTTCCCAGGCGTCATCGCCGCGTTCAATCGCTAGCGCGACCAGCATGGCTTCCATATTGGCGCGGGCATCGAAAATATCGAGCAACTCTTGTTCTGACATCGGGGCGACACGATACCCTTTCTGATTAACCACCGTCACCAGCCGCTCCGCGACCAGCTGCGAAAGCGCTTCACGCAGCGGTCCCACGCCAAGATCGTAGCGCGAGGTCAGCAGACTCATACGCAGTTTTTCATCAGGCTGATAAACACCGCGAATAATGTCGTTCTTCAGCCAGCGGTATCCATCAATGGCCGTCGGTTGGGGAATGGCGGTCATGTCTTACTCCTGAACGGATCCCCGGCCTGCGCCGGGAACAGGTTTAATGCGTATTTTGCAACGGTGCTTTTTGCCACGATAGCAGTTTTTTCCAGCGTGACATAATGGGCACGGTACAAATAATTCCTATGGCTAACAACCCGGTAGAGATAACTTCCAACTGTTGTGCTGGCCGAAATAACATGACTACCAGTACAAAGATAATAAACGCGATGACCAGCCAGGTAAGCCACGGATAGAGCCACATTTTCAGTTTAATTTCGCCGCCTTGCGCCAGTAGGATTTTGCGCATCCGTAGTTGTGAAATCGCAATCACCAGATACACCAGCAGCGCGATGGCGCCGGAGCTGTCGATCAGGAATTTAAACACCTTGGCTGGGGCGTAATAGTTGACCACCACGGTGAGGAACGCGGCCCCCGTAGACAGCAATACCGCAACATAAGGCGTTTTACTGCGGTTTGTTTTACCCATAAAGGCGGGCGCATCGCCACGACGGCTCAGGGAGTAGAGCATACGCGAGGACGTATACAGCGCGGAGTTCAGACAGCTGGTCACCGACAGCAAAATAACGCAGTCCATGATCAGTTTCGCGTGCGGGATATGCAGTAACTCCAATACCGAGCGGTACGAACCCACTTCTTTCAGTCCCGGCATATTCCATGGGATCAGTGCCACCACCACGAAAATGGAGCACAGATAGAAGATGGAGATACGCCAGATAACTGAGTTGGTGGCGCGGACGATATGTTTGTCCGGTGTGTCGGACTCGGCGGCGGCGATGGTGACAATCTCCGCCCCCATAAAGGAGAACATGGTGATTAGCATCGCACTGAGCACTGCGCCAAAACCGTTGGGCATAAAGCCGCCCTGATCCCACAAGCGTGAAACGCCGCTGACGTCAGCATAAGGGTAGAAACCGCTAATTGCCGCCGCACCGAGGGTAATAAACGCCAGAATGGCAATCACTTTGCACAGCGCCAGCCAGAATTCGAACTCACCGTAATTTTTGACGCTCAGCAAATTACTGCCGGTTAATGCCAGCGTGATAACCAGAGAAAACAGCCAGACAGGAATGCCCGGCACCCAAGAGTGTAGAATGATGGCGGCGATATTCGCCTCCAGCGGGATAACCAACACCCAGAACCACCAGTACAGCCAGCCGATGGTATAACCTGCCCACGGACCGATGGCCTTATCGGCATAGGTGGAAAAGGAACCCGTATCTGGGGTGGCGACGGCCATTTCGGCCAGCATGCGCATAATCATCACCACCAGCAACCCGGCGAAAAGATAGGCTAATAATACCGCGGGGCCGGCTTCTGCAATCGCCACGCTTGAACCAACAAACAAACTTGCGCCGATAACCCCGGCAATAGACAGCATGGTGACGTGGCGTGATTTCAGCCCGCCCCCTAAATCATGTGATTGTGACACTTGCCCCATCTTTTAAACCTCTCGAAAGTATTTCACTTGGGAGAGCACCCCGGCATTCCCGCGCCGGGGCACGCGTATTATTGTTATTGACCCTGTTTGCCGGATGGCGGCTCCGCCTTATCCGGCTTAAAATTCCCCGTTCGGATACAGGGCTTAACCCTGCTTCGCCTCGGCAAAACACTGAGCGATAATGTCCAGCCCCTGGCGGATTTGCGCGTCTTCAATGGTCAGCGGAACCAGAATGCGCAGCACGTTGTAGTAAGGTCCGCAGGAGAGCAGGATCAGCCCTTTATCGCGTGCACGCGCCACCACTTCCGCAGTCAGTTTGGCGTCTGGCTTCGTGCGATCGCCGTCTTCAAACAGTTCGATAGCGATCATCGCGCCCAGTCCGCGCACATCGCCAATCTCGCGGTGGGTTTCCGCGATAGCCAGCAGGCCTTCGCGCAGGGTTTGTCCCAGCTCGTTGGCTTTTTGCAGCAGATTTTCCTGTTCGAAAATGTTCAGTACCGCCAGCGCGGCGGCACAGGCAATCGGGTTACCGGCATAGGTACCGCCCAGCCCGCCCGGTGGGATAGCGTCCATCACTTCGGCGCGTCCGGTCACTCCGGCCAGCGGGAAGCCGCCGGCGATGGATTTGGCGAAGGTGGTAAGATCGGGGGCGACGCCCATCTGCTCCATAGCGAACAGCGTACCGGTACGGCCCGCGCCGCTCTGTACTTCATCGGCAATCAGCATGATCCCGTGCTCGTCACAAATGGCGCGCAGACGTTGCATAAATGCAGGTGAGGCAGCGTAGAAACCACCTTCGCCCTGGACGGGCTCAATCACGATGGCAGCAACATCTTCCGGTGCGGCATCGTTTTTGAAGATGCGGTGAATGCTGGCGATAGCATCGTCGTCACTGATGCCGTGCAGCGGGCACGGATATAGCGCGCGATACACGTGGCCTGGCATCAGCCCCATTCCGGCTGAGTAGGGATTGACTTTCCCGGTCAGCGACAGGGTGTAGTGCGTACGACCGTGGTAAGCGCCGCTGAAAGCGATCGTGCCGGTTCGCTTAGTGGCGGCGCGGGCGATTTTTACCGCGTTTTCCACCGCTTCGGAACCAGTCGTTACCAGCAGGGTTTTCTTGGCGAAATCACCCGGCACTTTCTTGTTCATAATTTCGCACAGCTCAAGGTAAGGCTCATAGGCCAGCACCTGGAAACAGGTATGGGACAGCTTTTTCAACTGCGCTTCTACCGCAGAGACGATCTGCGGGTGCAGGTGGCCGGTGTTCAGCACCGCGATACCGCCAGCAAAATCGAGGAATTCACGGCCTTCAACGTCCCACACCCGACAGTTTTCTGCCCGCTCGGCAAAAATTGGGTGGATCTGTCCAACGCCACGGGGAACGGCGTTGCTGCGACGTTGCATAAGTTCTTTGTTGGTGCTCATCAGGTGTTCTCCAGTATTTATTTTATTAAAGGCCGATGCACATATATTTGATTTCTAAGTAGTCTTCGATGCCGTATTTCGATCCTTCACGGCCAAGACCGGAGGCTTTGATCCCACCAAACGGGGCGACTTCGTTGGAGATAATGCCGGTGTTAATCCCGACGATGCCGTACTCCAGCGCTTCGCCAACGCGGAAGACGCGGCTCAAATCACGGGCGTAGAAATAGGCGGCCAGACCAAACTCGGTGTCGTTGGCCTGAGCGATGACGTCAGCTTCGTCTTTAAAACGAAACAGCGGAGCCAGCGGGCCGAACGTTTCTTCTTTGGCGACCTTCGCGTTATCAGGCACATCCACCAGAATGGTGGGTTGGAAGAAGTTCCCGCCGAGCGCGTGAGGTTTACCGCCCGCGATAATGCGCGCGCCTTTATCCAGGGCATCGGCGATGTGTTCCTGCACTTTGGCTACCGCTTTCTCGTCGATCAGTGGTCCGGTGGTGACGTCAGGTTGCAGACCATCGCCGAGGCGCAGCTTGCTTACCGCCTGCTCAAGTTTTTCGGCAAAACGCTCATACACGCCGTCCTGCACGTACAGGCGGTTGGCGCAAACGCAGGTTTGCCCAGCGTTACGGAACTTCGACGCCAGCGCGCCTTCCACGGCTTTATCGAGATCGGCATCGTCAAAAACGATGAACGGCGCATTGCCGCCCAGTTCCAGCGACACCTTTTTGATGTCTTTGGCACATTGCTGCATTAGCTGACGGCCAATTTCGGTTGAGCCGGTAAATGACAGCTTGCGCACCAGCGGGTTGCCGGTCAGCTCGTTGCCGACCGCGCCCGCAGAACCGGTCACCACGCTGAAAACGCCTGCTGGGATCCCTGCGCGATTGGCAAGCTCTGCCAGCGCCAGTGCGGAGTAGGGGGTTTGGCTGGCGGGTTTAAGCACCATGGTGCAACCTGCCGCCAGCGCCGGGCCAGCTTTACGAGTGATCATCGCCGCCGGGAAGTTCCACGGTGTAATCGCGGCGGTAACGCCGATCGGCTGTTTGATGACGATCAGACGTTTATCAGCCTGATGGCCGGGGATCGTATCGCCATAAATGCGCTTACCTTCTTCGGCAAACCACTCAATAAATGAGGCGGCATAGGTGATTTCACCTTTGGCCTCTGCCAGCGGTTTACCCTGTTCCAGGGTCATCAGGCGGGCGAGATCGTCCTGATGCTCAATCATCAGGTTGAACCAGCGACGCAGGATGTTGGCCCGCTCTTTGGCGGTCAGCGCACGCCATGCGGGCAGAGCGCGGTTAGCAGCGTTGATCGCTTCGCGGGTTTCATCCGCCCCCATTTTCGGTACGCTGCCCAATTGCTGACCGTTGGCGGGGTTGGTCACCGCGAGGGTCTCGCCGCTGTTGGCGTCACACCAGTTGCCGTCGATCAATGCCTGCTGGCGGAATAAGGTTGGATCGTTAAGTTGCATAATTGCTTCCTGTCTTAATCGTGTTAACGGGTGAATGCGGCGTGTAATGTCTCAACGCTACGTGCCGCACGCAGCGTGCGTCCGGAATTACTCTGGTTCTCCAGTAGCGCATGAACTTTGCTGACAATATGCGCGCCGATAGGGATCGCCGACGTTGCCGCCGGAGAAGGGGCGTTACAGGTGTGAATTGAGCGTGGCGTGGTGACAAACAGGAAATCGTCTATTAGCTTGCCATCAGGTGACACCGCCTGCGCCCGCACGCCCGCAGGCCAGGGCTGCAGATCGTTCTGCGTCAGACTCGGGCAGTACTTTTGCACCAACCGCAGATAGCCGCTTTTGCACAGCGAATTCTTCATTTCGCCAAGCCCTGAACGCAGGTTGTTTTGCAGCACGCGGCGAATGCCGGAAGAACCGAGGATCTCCAGCGTATCGCTGAGCGAGAAGTCGCGTTTACGATAGCCTTCACGCTTAAATGCCAGTACCGCGTTGGGGCCCACGGTGACGCTGCCGTCAATCATCCGGGTCAGATGAACGCCGAGAAACGGCATCGCCGGGTCGGGGATGGGGTAGATCAGATGGTTAACTATCTGGTTGTGTTCTGACGCCAGGCGGAAATATTCGCCACGGAATGGACAGATGATAAAGCCGGGTTCAACGCCGAGCATTTTCACCAGTCGGTCCGCCATCAGACCAGAGCAGCTAATCAGCGTTGCCCCCTCAAATTCCTGCCCCTGGCGGGTATGGACGATCACGCCCGCAGCGTGCTCCTTTAGCGCGCTGACCTCGGCGTTGTAAATAATCTCGCCGCCTTTGGCCTGGAAAATCTTCGCCATCGCGGCGGTCACTTCACGGTAGCTGACGATCCCGCTCGACGGGACGAAAATGCCGCCCAGCCCGGTGATATTGGGTTCACGCTCACGTAGTTCCTGCGCATTCAGCCATTCGCGCTCCAGGCCGTTAGCGGCGGTGCGATCCCAAAGCGCCCGCATGCGCTCCATTTCCAGTGAGGAGGTGGCAACCAGCATTTTTCCGCAGACGTCGTAGCGGATGCCGTTTTGGTCGCAAAAGGCTTTTGTGGCGCGATTACCGGCCAGGCAAAATTGCGCCTTCAGGCTGCCGGGGGTGTAATAGACCCCGGCATGAATTACGCCGCTGTTATGGCCCGTCTGGTGGCAGGCCGGACCGGACTCTTTTTCCAGCAGCGCTATTCTGGCGTCCGGATAGACATCAATCAGTTGCATGGCGGTCGACATGCCGATAATACCGCCGCCAATAATCACAAAATCATACATCCGCTTTTTTCCTTCGCGCTTACTGATGAGTCTGGTAGTGGTTTGTCGCGTAAGCGAAATAACCACGTTGGCGCATCAGTTCGCGGCGCAGGTCAGGATGCGAGGTGAAGCGGTCACGACCATGCAGCCAGAACAGGTTGTTGATCAGCAGGAATTTACCCACTGGAACCGGAACGGAAATAATGCTCTTACTGGTTTCCAGCGCATCGGACAAATCGCTCAGCCAGACGCCTTCGTCATAGTCTTTAGGCTGGACGAACTGGTCGATGTAACGCATTACCGGACGCCCCTGCTGGTCAACGTCAAACACCGGATGGAACACTTCCTGGCTGACGTTTTTGCTCGGCGGCGCGGCAAAACGCATCGCGCGACGCGCCAGCGGATGGGTAAAGTAGTGATCCAGATGTTCCCAGTCGTCGAGGTGCAGCAGCAGCGAGTTACCACCGGTCATGTTCTGTTCGTCAATCTTCATCATCAGCACATAGTCGGTGATCTCTTCGAGGTAGGTTCCGTCGTTATGCAGCTCCATGACACGATGCGGCTGGCGCAGGTAGCTGTCTGAGTTATCGACGTTTTTCACCACAAAACGCGCATAATATTGCCCACTCATCGCATCAAAATTGGAGCGTCCGATCAGATGTGCCACCGCCGTCGCCAGCTTAACCATCTCTTCCGCCTGCGCGACATCATCTACGCCGACGGCATTGATCAACAGCGCGCCTTCGGCACGATCGAGCAACGTTTTCAGCAGCACAGGCTGCAACTGATTACCGCACAGATCATCGAGGATTTTGCCCACTTTGAAGCGCAGGAAGGATTTGTATTCCAGGGCCTGTACCGGCCACTGCGCAACGGCCTGGATAAATTGTTCAGTGGTCTCAGCGGAAAAAGTCAGCTCCAGTAGACGTGGGGACTGGGCTGATGGTTTCAGCGTGAAACCGCTGTAATGCTGGGCAGGATCTTCAGCGTTCTGTTTTACGGCAGTCAGTGCGTTCATCAAATCGTTCCTCTCAGTAGATTGTCAGGGAGATATGGCGCAGCTCGTTTCGTAGCCATAAATTAAAAATATCTACATTTTTGAAAAACGCGCACAGAATGAGCTTGTTTGTTTATTATTTGTGATCAAAAACAACAATTATTTAACATTGTAAAAGGTGAGGATTTAGAGGCTGGATGGATACTGAGTAGCTATTTCAGGGGCGAAAACCCCTGATTTTAAAGAGGAAGATAAGGTGTATTAATGTTCCAGAGCGATGGCGCAGACGTGTTCCACATGGGTCAGATCGTGGTATAAGTCGGGCAAGGTCATCTTTTGACGAATTACGATTTTGAGATTGACCTCAATTTTGCCCTTCTTGATATCCCTGATCGTGATGTTTTCGATAATGTTTTTCTGTTGATGAATGCGGGTTATCAGACTTTCAAGAGCGTCTCGTTCATCAAGAATAACCCGCACTTTAACTTTTCCGGGAAACTGGTTTCTGGTCTGTAAGAAAATTATGAATGGGCTTAGTTTGATCGCTAATAAAAATAAAGCCGTGGCAAAAACAGCATGCAAATAAAAACCGGCTCCGCAGGTAATTCCCACCCCTGCAGATGCCCAGACAATTGCCGCAGTAGTGAGACCAGAGATAGCATCGTCGTGTCGGTGCAGAATGACTCCCGCACCGAGAAAACCAACGCCGCTGATAATCTGCGCCGCCAGGCGCATAGGATCGCTACGGATATTCATCGAAATTTCAGCATAGTATTCAGCAGATTGTATTGATACGACAGTTAACACACAGCTGGCTACGGATAAAATAACGCAGGTTTTGAAGCCGACCGGTTTCCCTTTCGATTCTCTTTCCAGGCCAATAATGCCACCCAGAATAAATGCAATACTGATTTTGATGATCGTAGTTAAAGGCAACAATCCTTGCTCATTGATGATGGCGGCCAGATTATTCATGCAATTACCTTAATAAGAGAGTCTTTAACGATCAGGAGTTTGCTTTTTTCAATGTGAGGTCCGTTTTGCGTTTCGAAATATCGTCCCGGAAGAAAATCAGGAAGAATACGCTGACCACTGCAGCAACGCCTGCTGAAACTAGCCAGAATGTCTCCCATTGTGGCAACGCCTCTGGACCTTGTTCCGTCACGGTGTTGTTAAAGATTTGCCCGCATACGGTGGAAGCAAATAGCAGACCAACGCCGTTGGAGACGATAAATCGCAAGCTTTGGGCTTGTGCTTTAATCTCTGGCGCTGCTTTACGGTCAACATAAATGTCGCCCACGGTAAAGAAAAAGTCCCAGCAGAATCCTTGTAACATCAGGCCGATCAGCACAAACATCATGTTGGCATCCAGCGAGGCATTAGCAAATAATAGTGTGCGGATAATCCAGCAAACGGCGCCTAACATCAGCGTGATTTTGAAGCCAGCTTTCAGTAAGAAGAACGACAGCAGGAACATGAAAATGACTTCACAGGCGATGCCAACCTGCATCATTGAGGCGGCGTTATCGAATCCAAGCGCTTTTAAAAAGACCGGGATATAGGCGGAATAAGCCGTTTTAGGGATCATCAGGACAAAAATACTGAGCATCAAAACCGAGAAACTGCGGTCTTTGAAGAGCGCCAGAGCATCCAGACATAACAGATCGCGAAGCGTAAACACGCTTCCTTTTGCTTTCGGTGGGGTATTTGGCAACGTAAAACAGTACAGGCCGAGAACGACACCGGAAGCCGACGCGATATACCAGGTGATGGTATTTCCAGAATAACCCATTTCACCAATGATAAAGCCGATGACCATAAAGCCAAATGTGCCGAATACACGAATAAATGGGAAGTATTTTACCCCGTTAATGTGGCTGAAACTGATACTGTTCGCCAGCGCAGTTGTAGGATAAAACAGCAGACCAACCAGGAAAATCATGGTTAACGTCATACCTGTATTTTGCGCCTCAATAAATTGCGGAACAAACAACAGTACACCAGCATTAATTAAATGCAGGATCGCCATGACTTTTTGTGACGAAAAAAAGCGGTCGGCGACCATGCCAATAAATAGCGGGGAAAGAATAGTCGCCAGGCCAAGCAAAGCATAGGATGAGCCAATAATTGTCGCCATACCATAGGTGCTCAATACCAGCCCCATGGTCATATTCCAGGCACCCTGCATGAAATATTGTATGAACATCATAATCAACAGGCGTGGTGTTTTATTAAGGTCCATATTGCATATCCTTATTGGTTGATGCTCAGGTTAAGCCCGTCCCAGGCGACAAGAATGTTCTCTTTGTCGCATGCCGCAACGAGATCGTCGTGCAGCAGACCTCCGCTGTGTGAAATATGCGAGACGATAAGTTGGCTATTTTTCTCGAGGCAACCGAGTTCCGCAAGCCTGTCTCTGGCGGCGAAGACGGTTTCCAGGCTCATGTGGTTATTCGTACGATTATCACCATTAAAACCGTAGGTGCACTCCAGGACAGCCAGATCGATTTTTTTTCCTTTCAGCCACTGCCATGTGAGCTCAGGAAACCAGCCTGAATCATGTCCGTAAAAAATTGACTGGCCTTCTTTTTCGATAAACCAGGTATAACAAAGCTCCCACTTGGCATGGTTAGCCAGCAGCGGAGTGATGCGGTATCCGCGAGTTTCAACGGTCACGAAAGGAACCAGACAATGAAAAGCAAATCTTTCAGCGCTGTAGCCCGGTAACACTTCCGCGGCACCGTTAATTGCACGGTCATTACCAAAAATGTGCAACGGATGAGTAATTTCAAATCCATACCCTTCCATTCGGCTAAATAGATCGCCGACGTTGAAATGATCGGGATGAGTATGTGTGAACAATAGCGATCTGATCTCTGTTGCGTCCAGGCCATCTCGCAGCAGTTGTTGGCTGAATTCAGGCGCCACGTCAATGAGCAGTTCATCGTCGATAATCGCTGAAGAGTGTGTGCGTAAGTCTTTGCCTTTCCGAATGCGGGCTTGCTGGCAGTGCTCACAACGGCAAAAAGGATTGGGGATCCCTTCAGATGCAGCGGTTCCCAGAAAATGAATCTTCATGTTTCCCTCTTAATGACAAATGCGATCGTTGTTTTTTTAGGCAATAATGTAATAAAACGTAATTGGAACGTGTCAATTATGATTCCGGCGTTTTATATGAACAACGATCTTTTTCCTCAGAAGTGATCCTCTTCAAATATTATAAAATTTATACTTATATTTCATTGTGTTAATGTTTTTATGTTATGAGGATTGTCTATCAACAACATCAGGCTTTTTTATTATGACATGTTTATAAAATGCACTTTTTAATATTGTAACGTTCAAATTTAAGTGCTGAAGATAGTTTCCTGATGAGCGCCGTGCTAGCATCAAAGCATCAGGGGAAGGATGTAAAAATGCCAACTATCAAAGACATAGCAAGAATTGCCGGTGTGTCGCATGGAACTGTCTCGAATGTGCTCAATGGCAGAGGGAATGTAAGCGTCGAGAAGATTGAAGCGGTTCAACGTGCAGCCCGAGAAGTTGGCTATCAGTTGAATGCGCAGGCGCAATCGTTGAGAGCCAGCAAAAGTCAGGGAGTGGCACTGATTCTGCCCGACATCAATGCCGAACAGTACTTTCAACTCTATCGGGGATTGCATCAGGTTTGGCAGCCTTCATTAAGCGAACCGATTGACCTTTACCTGACCAACGATCTGCCCAATCTTGAGCTGGAGATTCTGCAAACGCTGGCGGCAAAGTCCTACCAGGCTGTTGTCTCGGTCAGTTGCCTGAATGACAGTCAGCCCTATTACGACTTGCTCAGGCTCTCCCCGGAAAATGTTCTGTTTGCATATCGCCAGCCTGTCGGCGCAGTTTGTTATTTTAGCCTTGACTATGTGACTGCAGGCGAAGAAACAGCGAGGAGGGCGCTGGCGCAGCAGCCGGGCCATATTGGTATATTCTGCGAACGTCTGGAATTTTCCCATAGCGCGAGCTTTACTCAGGCGATACAGGAAACCTGCCGGGAATTAAGTCCGCATACGAAGCTAACGATTTTACCTGCACATGCCAGTGAAGCTAACACCGTCGCTTTTGACTTTTTTCGCGGGGCAATTCCCGATCTGTTTATTGTCCAGGACTCTGAGAGAACGCGAGCACTGACGCAAGCAGCCTGGTTTGGTAGCTCCCAGTCCTGCCCGCCGATATTGCAACTGAGTGATAATCTTCCTGCATCCTTCGACGGGATCACAAGCTACCAGATGGATTATGGTCGCTTGGGGACAACTATTGCCTCCAGTATTCGCCTGCCCAAAAGTAAAGAAAAGCATCGTATTCTGACGAATTGCGGTTTTTCCTGGAATGGACAGTACGTGCCGCCGCCTGAAACCGAGGCGACGCTGAATATGTTAATTTTACCAAGTCCTTCGACTGATGCGTTGAAGAAATTGTTACCCCACTTTTATCGCCAGACCGGTATTAAGGTTAATCTGGCGGTTTATCCCTATGATGAAGTTTTTGAAATCCTTTCCCATCTTCATCTACATCCTTATTACGATTTATTGCGAATCGATATGGCGTGTTTTCCCTGGTTTGCTGAGAAAGCACTATTGCCGCTGGAATCCGTCTCTTCTGAGCTTCCGCTGCTGTTGGAAAATTTCTCTGAGCAAATTCAACAGCACTTCAGCATGGTGAATGGGACGGCATGGGCAATACCCTTTGATGCCAGTATGCAGCTTCTGTTTTATCGACGAGATCTGTTTGAAGACGCGACGATTAAACGGATGTTTTATGAAGCAACGGGAAAAGAGTTAACGCTGCCAGAGAGCTTTGCACAATTTGATGAGATAGCGGCTTTCTTTAGTCAGTTACATCAGCCAGAAAACAGACAGCGCCCGATGGGAACTGCGGTGACCCTGGGAAGCTCGGGGCTTATTGCTACCGAGTATCTGCTGCGTTACTACGCGCTCGGTGGGCGTTTAGTGCGTGAGGGCGAGCCGGTACAACTCGAGCCTTCACTTGCCGCAACTGCACTCGAACAATATCTACAACAGCTTTCTATCGCCGTGAATCTCCCCGGTGAGTGGTGGAGTGACGCGGTAAAACAGTTTGAGCGTGGAAATCTTGCCATGCTGATCATGTATCTCAATTTGTTTAATGATGTGGCGCACACGGCCATAGCGCCCACTATCGGCTATGCTCCCGTTCCAGGGCAACTTCCACAATTGGGGGGCGGTTCCATTGGAATGTCCCGCTACAGTAAAAAGAAAAAACAGGTTGAGCAGTTCTTTCATTGGCTTTATTCCGATGAAATTGCGCGTCATCTGGTTTTGCTGGGAGGAAATAGCGCCTGGTCTGGAATATGTCACGATCAAAACGTTCTCAATCTCTACCCGTGGTTTAATTTATTGAATGAAAAAGGCATGACGGGAATAAGGGAGTCTGAGGGAAGTAAAGGTGAACCTTTCAACCTGCGCCAGGCAGAGATTATTATCGGGCAAGGCGTGACGAATGCAATTAACGGCATTATGGATGTCACTGAGGCCGTGGAATATATCAATGCGCGAATAAGAAACGAAACGGGTGCCTGAGCCTGCCTCTTCCTGATGACGTAAGAGGCAGGGTAATGCTTTGTCAGTAACCGACTTTATAAATACGCCCGGTTTGGATGCCTTCCACACTGCGGCGATAGGCGTTGGCGGCGGCGGCGGCGGGCACACTTTCAAAGCCCGGGAAGAAATCGTCGTAAGCTTCGGCGGACTCACTGAGCACGGTTGGGCTTATCAGGTTAATACGCTGACCACGCTCTAATTCGCAGGCCGCGGCGCGAACAAATCCTTCCAGACCGGCATTGATCGTTGCCGCATTCGCTCCCTGTGCGATGGGTTCATGGGCGATGATGCCGCTAATTAGCGTAATTGAGCCGCCATCATTGAGAAAATGCTGCCCGGTTAGTGCCAGACGAATCTGGCCTAACAGCTTATCCTGTAACCCCTGATTAAAGTCCTCATCGGTCATCGTCGACAGCGGCCCAAAGAACAGATTGCCGGTGGCGGAAATGATCGCATCTACCCGACCGACTTTTTCAAACAATGCCTCGACACTCTCCTGCGAGGTGATATCAACCTGGTAATCTCCCTGCGTGCGACCTACGCGGATCACCTCATGTTTACGGCTTAACGCTTCTGTGACTGCGCGCCCCACTGTGCCGCTGGCACCAATAATGACGATTTTCATAACCACCTCCGCAATAGTGTGAGCCGCTATTCTTTAATGAAAATGAAATCGGATAAACTGGCTAAAAGTTAGATGATTACTAACCAGGGGTTTGTAATATGGATAAACTGCGCGGCATGGAAACGTTTATCGCCGTGGTGGAGAGCGGGAGCTTCACCGTTGCAGCAACGAGACTCGAAATGTCTGCGGTGATGGTGGGTAAATATATTACCCAACTGGAAGCGCAGCTTGGCACGCGTCTGCTGGAGCGTAATACGCGCCGCCAGAGCCTGACCGATGCCGGGCGAGTCTATTTTGAAGAAGCCCGCCGCGTGCTGGAGCAGGTGTCGATAGCCGAACGTTCGGTAGAGCGTTTGCGGCTGGCACCGGCGGGGACGCTACGCATTAGCGCGCCCACTTCTTTTGGCGCTTGCGTGATCTCGCCGCTGGCCGCTGCATTTTTACAGGCCTGGCCAGAGGTGCGCATTGAGCTGGATCTGACCAACCGGATGGTTGATCTGGTGAATGAAGGCGTTGACCTGGCAATCCGTATTGGCGATATCCATCAGACTGACGTGGTGGCAAAATACCTGTGTCCCTACCGTATGGCAATCTGTGCTTCGCCAGAATATCTTGCCCGCTATGGTACTCCCCGGACGCCCGCGGAACTGGTGGACCATCTGTGCCTGTCCCATACCGTGTGGACGGCTCGCAACGAGTGGATACTGCCTGGCGTGACGGGTGAGGTCAGATGGAAACGCGATGCGATCCTGCGCTGTAACGATGGCCACGGCCTGCGTATGGCGGCGGTCGCGGGGGCCGGACTGTTATTGCAACCGGAGGTGTTGCTGGCGCAAGAACTGGCTACGGGGAAATTGATTCGGGTGCTGGAAGGGTTTACGCCGCAGCCGCGGTCGATTCATCTTCTGTGGCGACAGGATTTGCGTCCTCTGCCCAAGCTCACAAGGTTTGTTGAGCACGTGCTGGAAGGAACGCGAAGTTTGCGTTGAAGATGAAAATGCCGGATGGCGCTACGCCATCCGGCTTAATACTAACCGATATCCACCTGCGGTTTGCTGTTACGTTTGCGGATCAGTCGCAGCACTGGCGGGACTACGATAACCAGTACCGCCAACACCAGCAGCACTTTCGCCACGCCGCTGGCCCACAGAATATCCATATTACCGTTACTGATAGACAGCGCCCGGCGCAGGTTCTGCTCCAGCATTTCCCCGAGAACGAAGCCTAAAATCAGCGGCGACATCGGGAAGTGCATTTTACGCAAAATGTAGCCCAGTACGCCGAGGGCGACCATCAGCACCAGATCGAAGGTGGTGCTATGGACGGCATACACGCCAACCGCGGAGACTGCCGCGATAGCCGGTACCAAAAACCACAGTGGGATGGTCAGCATACGGGTAAACAGGCCGATTAGCGGGATGTTCATTACCAGCAGCATCACGTTGGCAATCAGCAGCGCCGCAATCAGCCCCCAGACGATATCCGGTTGTTCGGTAAACATCGCCGGACCCGGTGTAATGTTGTACAGCGTCAGCGCGCCCATCATCACCGCCGTGGTGCCGGAGCCCGGTACGCCGAGCGTCAGCATCGGGATAAAAGAGCCGCAGGCCGAGGCGTTGTTGGCGGCTTCGGGGGCCGCCACGCCGCGAATATCACCCTTGCCAAAGCTGTCGCTGTTGCCGCTGAGCTTTTTCTCGGTCATGTAGGTGATTGCGCTGGCAATGGTCGCGCCAGCGCCAGGCAGAACGCCGACGAAAAAGCCAATCACCGATGAACGCAGGGTTGCGCCAACGCACTGCGCACCTTCTTTGGCGTTAAATAACATGCGGCCCGTTTTACGCACCAGCGTCTGGCCACTGCTGGTATGTTCCAGCATTAACAGTATTTCAGAGACGGAGAACAGCCCAATCACCACCACGATAAACTGCACACCGTCGGAGAGATGGACGCTGTCAAAGGTAAAGCGATAAACCCCGGTATTGGCGTCTACGCCGACGGTCGCAAGGCCGAGACCGATAAGCGCTGCCAGAAATGATTTCAGCGGATTTTGCGCCATCATACTGCCGAGGCAGGCAATAGCGAAAACCATTAAGGCGAAGTATTCCGCCGGACCGAAGGCCAGCGACCATTGGGCTAACGCTGGGGCAAACAGAATGATGCCGCCGATAGCGATAAGCGAACCAAAGAAAGAACTGACCGCCGAGATAGAGAGTGCGACGCCGCCGCGGCCTTGCTGCGCCATCGGATAGCCATCGAGCGCGGTCATAATCGCCGCCGCATCGCCGGGAACATTCAGCAGGATGGAGGAGATACGCCCGCCGTATTCACAACCAATGTAGACGGTCGCCAGCAGGATCAGCGCAGATTCTGCGGGCAGATGCAAAGCGAATGCCAGCGGCAGCAGGATCGCCACGCCGTTAATGGGCCCAAGTCCAGGCAGCAGTCCGACAATAGTACCGACAAAACAGCCAATCAGGGCGATGACCAGGTTTTCCGGTGTCATTGCCACCGCGAAACCCTGAGAAAGATAAATCCAGGTATCCATCGTTTCTCCGTTAACCCAGCCAGGCGCCGAGTGGTAAGGTGACGTCAAGCAGTCGGTCAAAGGCATACCACAGCAGAATGCCAAGCACCGCGCCGGAAATACCCGCAGCCGGGATGGTTGCGCCGAACAGCATGCCAATCACCACGGTGAGAATGGCGGTGGCGATGGGAAAACCGAGCCACTCAAAACCCCAGGCGTACATCAACAAAACAATCACCATCGTTAGCAGCTTTTGCAGCACGTGGCGACGAGGCCAACTGATGGTGTCCGGATGGCGCAACAGCAGCGCCACGGCGCAGACCAGCATCAGGCTGATAATGCCAAGCGGGAAGGGACGCGGCCCAACCGGTTCATAGCTGTATTCGCTGGTGATTTGCCAGGCCACGAACAGCCCGGCTATACAGAGCAACAGCCAGATACCTGCAAAAATACGATCGCTCATCATCTTTGCCTCTGTGCTTATTTCGCCAGACCGAAGGCTTTCGCCTGCTCACGATAATCCGTGACCTGCCTTTTTACGTACTCGTCGAGCTGCTTACCGCTCATGTTGAATTCAAACAGGCCGCGCAGATCGCGCTGCTTTTTAAATTCATCGGTCTGCTGGAGTTTGTTAAAGGCATCAACCCACCACTGATACTCGGCGTCGTTGACTTTGGGGCCCACGTAGAAGCCGCGAATGATGGGCCACACGAGGTCATAACCCTGCTCTTTGGCGGTTGGCACGTTAGCTAACTGACCCGGCAGACGTTCTTCCGAGAACACCGCGAGCACGCGAATTTTGTCGCCGCTGAGATAAGGCACCATTTCACTGAGATCGCCGGAAACCACCTGCACGTGATTGCCCATCAGCGCGGTAACCGGTTCGCCGCCGCCTTCAAAGGCGACGTAGCGCATCTTATGCGGATCAACGTTGGCTTTTTGCGCCAGCAGCGCCGACTTCATCCAGTCCTGGCTACCGATAGAGGCGCCTGCGCCAATGACCACGCTGTTGGGATCTTTCTCCATTGCCGTTAGCAGGTCTTTCAGCGTTTTCCACGGTGAGTCCTGGCGTACGGCAATCATGCCGTAGTCGGTGCCGACACTCGCCAGCCAGCGGACATCATCCACGCCGTAGCGACCAAACTTGCCCTGTGACAGATTCAGCAGTGAGCCGCCGGAGAAGGCCACTACGGTTCCCGCTTCAGCCGGGCGTTGAGCGACGATCGCGTTATAGGCCACGGCGCCAACGCCGCCGGGCATGTAGGTTACGCGCATCGGTTTTTCGATCGCGCCGGTTTCCATCATGCTCACCTGAATCAACTTACAGGTGAGATCGAAACCGCCGCCGGGTTTAGCAGGGGCGATACATTCCGTGCGCGATGGCGCTTGTTCGGCCAGTACAGAGGTACTCATCAGTAAAATGCTTGCAGTAAGGGTACGAAGTAACTGTTTTTTCATTGTTTATCCTCACGCCGGAAAACCGGAATTTCGGGTACGGAAGAAGATTTTTGTGATTATGTGAGCCGATGTGTAGCAGTTCGGTTGCGTGATTGTTAAAACATTAACCTTTCAATTCCCTTTCAATGCGGCAGAAACTTTACAGGATGTGATATGCGTCTCTTATTAGCGGAAGATAACCGTGAGTTAGCTCACTGGCTGGAGAAAGCGCTGGTGCAAAACGGTTTTGCCGTCGACTGCGTTTTTGATGGCCTGGCGGCCGACCATCTTTTACATAGTGAAACGTACGCGCTGGCGGTGCTGGACATCAATATGCCGGGGCTGGACGGCCTTGAAGTCGTTCAGCGGCTGCGCAAACGCGGGCAGACGCTTCCTGTCCTGCTGCTGACGGCGCGCAGCGCGGTGGCCGATCGAGTGAAGGGGTTGAACGTCGGGGCCGATGATTATCTGGCAAAACCGTTTGAAATCGAGGAACTGGATGCCCGACTGCGGGCCTTGCTACGCCGTAGCGCGGGGCAGGTGCAAGGTATACAGCAACTGGGGGAACTGGCCTTTCACGATGAAGGCTATTTTCTGTTGCAGGGGCAGCCCCTGGCGCTCACTCCGCGCGAACAGGCATTGCTGACGGTGCTGATGTACCGTCGATTACGACCGGTTTCGCGCCAGCAGTTGTTTGAACAGGTTTTCAGTCTGAGCGATGAGGTCAGTCCCGAAAGTATCGAGCTGTATATCCATCGCTTGCGTAAAAAACTACAGGGAAGCGATGTGCGTATCGCCACGTTGCGCGGCCTCGGCTATGTGCTGGAGCGTAGCGATGAAGTGGGCTAAACCCCAATCGTTGTATCTGCAACTGCTGATGTTTCTGGGCCTGCCGCTCATGTTGCTGTGGGGACTGTCTGCATTTAACAGTTATGTCAGCGCGCTACAGGCGGCGACGCAGGCATATGACCGAACGTTGCTTTCGTCCGCGAGGACTGTCTCCGAACGACTGGTGGTGCGCAATAAACAGCTGGAAGTAAATGTGCCGTGGGTGGTGCTGGACAGCTTCGAACTCAACATGAACGACAGGTTGTATTACAAGGTGGTCGATCCGATGGGGAAGGTTATCTCAGGTTATGACGATTTACCGGCGATGCCGCCTGCAACCTCGCGTACGCGGCTATATCCGGCGCTGGCGTGGTTTTATCACACTGAATATCGCGGCGAGGCCATTCGCGTGGCGCGTCTGCTGCAGCCCGTCAACGAGGGCGGTATTGCCGGCATGGCGGAGATTTATGTCGCTGAAACGCTGCAATCTCGGCGTTATCTGGCGCGACAGTTGCTGTTTTCCTCATGGGTTTCACAAGGTCTGCTGGTGCTGCTCACGCTGGTGCTGGTTGGCTGGCTGCTGCGTCGGGTGTTGCGTCCGATGCGCCAGTTATCATCGTTGATGGTGCGTCGTGAGCCAGGCCTGTTGACGCCGTTGCCAGAGCTGCTGCCGTGGTCGGAAACCCGTCTGCTGATTGTGGCATTCAATCGTTATCTGGACCGACTTCGCGGCCTGATCTCTCGTCAGGAACGCTTCAGCGCGGATGCTTCACATCAGCTTAAAACGCCGCTGGCGGTGCTGAAAACCCAGGCCTCGGTGGCCCTCGCCAGCCAGCAGCCGCAGCAGTGGTATGAGAGTCTGCAAGCCATGAGCGCCACGCTGGATAACACCATTCAACTGACTGAAAGGCTGTTACAGCTGTCGGCGGTGAAGCGCAAAGAGCAAGGAGAAAGGCACTTCTCGCCGGTTAATTTGTATGAGGTGGTGCAAAGCAGCTGTTTTACCCGGCTGGCGCAGGCGCGTAGTAAAGGGATCGATCTGGGCTATGAAGGAGAGCAGGACGCGGTGTGGATTGAGGGGGATGAAGTTCTGCTCGGCGAACTGAGCGGAAATCTGCTGGATAACGCACTGAAATATACGCCGCCGCATGGCGTGGTGACCGCCCGATTGCTGCGAGAAGGAGAGGCGGTGGTGCTGGTGGTTGAAGATAGCGGGCCGGGTATTGATGAGCAGATGGTGCATCAGGCGCTGCTGCCGTTTCATCGTCTTGATAACGTCGGTAATGTTCCCGGTGCCGGGATCGGACTCGCGCTGGTCAACGATATTGCTCGTCTGCACCGCACGCACCCTCAGCTCTCACGGAGCGAAGCATTAGGCGGGTTAAGCGTGCGTGTGCGATTTTTAAGCGTAGCGAGCTGAAATACCTTTTTGATGATGCGAACGGTATTAATATAATTAAAAGTAATTAATTGTATTGTTATTGTAATTTTAAATTTCGCCGCGAGGCCGTGAATTATATTTTACTTGCTGTATTTAACAGCAATTCTGCGACAATTTAGCGTCAATCAAACTAAACTTTTGCGTTATTTATCATACATAAATCACTTTTCATAGACCACGAATTGTTACCTGTCAATAGCAAAAGTGTTGTTAAAAGTCATCTTTTTTGCTGAATTGGCTAAAACTTTTCTTGACTCAATCCTTATCAAAATCATATGGATATGATTGTGCTCGGGATGTTTATCACAGTAAGAGACATTATTTTTTACATTTACTGACAATGTGCCATTGCGTTTTTTAGACTTGTGATATAATTAGCAACATAAATGAGAAAAAAACAATTAAAGATCAATAAATAATGGGCTGAGATATGCTTAAAAAATCGCTAAAGATTAGCAGCCAAGGATATCCAGTCTTTTTAAAACTGGTCGATTTCATTGTAATCAATGCGACGTTGGTCTTTAGCGCCCATCTGTTAGGTCTGGCGCCATTTAACACCATTGCCATTCTGAGTATTCTCTTCTCAGTCTTTTTCTTGCTGTTTGCTGAATACATAAAAATGTATCAGCAAAAGATCAAGACGATCGGTCTACGTAATCAAAAACGGTTGGTTTTTTGTACGCTGTTGGCGATTTTTTTTAACGAACTGGTCAGCATTACGGTGGCTGAACCCGAATCACTCGGCTACCTCGACAAACTGCCTTCACCATTTTATTCAGCCATTATTTACTGGTACTTTATCCCATTACCTTTTCTTTATTACATTCGCTTTTTCATTTTTAAATATTCAACGAAAAAGAGTATGCGCGTGGCGATTATTGGTCTGACCGACAATGGCCTGGCTGCAGAAAACGCGTTAATGAATGAATACGCCAATATCACACTCGATCTGGCGTTTTATGATGAGCGCGCCTTATCCCGCTGCGGCGATATCGTAGATAAGGTGAAAAGCCCCTTCCGTGGCCCGGTGATCAATCTGGTTGAGGAAGCCCGGCAGGGAAATATAGACGAAATCTACATCGCTTTACCGATGGTCGCTTTACACCGTATTCGCCATTTTTTAGCGATGATGTCGGACACCACTGTAGACACCTATATTGTTCCTGACTTCTATACCTACAGTAACAACATGTCCAAGCTGCGCTCCATTCACAACCTGCAAACTATCGGAATCTTTAGTTCGCCGTTTGAAGGGGCGGGTTCATTTATCAAGCGGGCGGAAGATTTGGTGCTTGGCAGCATCATTATGGTGATGATTTCTTCGCTGATGTTGGCAATTGCCATTGGAATCAAACTCACTTCCCGCGGGCCGGTGTTTTTTAAACAAGATCGGTATGGTCTTAGCGGACAAAAAATTAAGGTCTGGAAGTTTCGCTCAATGCGCGTCATGGAGAACGCCGACACGGTTATTCAGGCTACGAAAAACGATCCACGGGTAACCAAATTCGGGAGCTTTTTACGCCGTACTTCGCTGGATGAACTGCCGCAATTTATCAACGTATTGCAGGGAAGTATGTCGATTGTTGGCCCCAGACCTCATGCGGTTACGCATAATGAGCAGTACCGCAAACAGGTCGAAAATTACATGATCCGCCATAAAGTTAAGCCTGGGATCACCGGGCTTGCGCAGATTAACGGTTTCCGCGGGGAAATCGATGCGCTTTATAAGATGGAAAAAAGGGTTCAGTACGATATTGAGTACATTCAAAACTGGTCGTTATGGCTGGATATAAAAATTATTATTAAAACTATTTTCAAAGGATTTGTCGGTAAGAATGCATACTAAATTACTCGTTATTACCGGAATCGTGATATCGCAGCCCGCATGGGCTGATTTAACACCGAAATCACACATTGGCTTTGCAGGGATCGACTTCCAGAGCAAGGTCGCTGTGGACTATGGTTATAATGATAACGTGACTTATCAGCCACATAGCAGCGATGCTATCGGTTCCTCGTTTCAGAGCGCGGCGCCCGTTCTGAGTATGAGCGGAGAACGCGGTCAGGATAAGTATTTGCTGATGTACTCCGGAGATTATCGTAATTACTCAAGCGATTCCGCGGATAACTATAACGACCATTTTTTTCGTTTTAACGGCGCCTGGCGGTATGGGCTCAAGCATGGCTTAACCCTCAATCTGGAGGATACGCTTGGGCATGAGTCCCGCGGTCGTGGTATCACCGAAGGTTTTCTCCCTGGGCAGTTCGAGCAGTATGGGATTAAATCTCCGCTGACGACGAATTTTATCAACAGTGAATTGCGCTACAGCTACGGCGCACCCGATGGGCGCGGAAAAGCGGAACTGGCGTTGTTGTACAAAAAACTGACCTTCGGCAATACGTCTGATGTCCAGGACAGTAGTGAAGATTTCTACAATTATATTCAGGAACAGGAATGGCACGAAAATAGCCTGGTGGCAGAAATTTTTGACCAATACACATCCAAAACGCGTTTTCGCTATAGCTTTATTACTAACCAGCGTCGCTATGATAACAACTCAGAAAAAGACACTAATGAGTATTATTTGCTGTATGGCCTGAAGTCGCAGTTGACGGGCAAAACCAATGTCGACATGAATATTTCATGGCTGTACAAGACATTTGAAAACAACGCAAACTCGCATGATTTTAATGGTCTAAACTGGGACATAAAAGGGGAGTGGAAACCGTTACAACAGTCTGTTTTCACGGTTCACTCGGCGCAAAGCATTAAAGACCCATCGGAAGTTGGGGGTTATATTTTAGTGACCCAGTATGGTCTTTCTTATCAACATTTCTGGTTAGGCAACCGTTTTTCTACCTTGCTGGATTACTCATACACTTCAGAAGACTATAAAAAACAGAATAAGGATCGGCATGATAAAGATGGGGTATTTAGCGTAACCATGAGCTATGACTACACGCCGTCAGTTAATTTTGAGATTAAATATCAAATAGATACATTGAATTCGAATAAGGATACTGATTCTTTTTATATCGGTCCCAACGACAATCAGGAAGTCATTAGAACGTTGGGTTATGATAATTCTATGATTATGCTTAAAGCTAAGGTTCAGATCTAAAATGAAAATAATAGAACTGTGCGCGGTTTTGCTATTCAGTATCCTGATGGTCGGATGCACAACGTCCAGCCCGAGATTAATGGACGATCCTGCTACTGTTCAGCAGGATTACCGACTTGGGGCAGGGGATACTGTCAATATCGCTGTTCATGGTCAACCCGATATGACGATGCGATTTATTTTGGATAAGAGTGGGGAGATCAATTTCCCGTTTGTTGGCGCTCTTAAATTAAAAGATAAAACTGTCGATCAAGTGACCAACGAATTAACTCAACGCCTGACCGGAGATTATTTTACAACTCCGATGGTGACGGTGAGTATTGCCGAGTTCCGTAAATATTATGTTTCTGGCGAGGTGAAAAGTCCGAATGGATTCGCCTGGGAGCCAGGACTTACCGTCGAGAAATCTATTGCGCAGGCGGGAGGATTTACAGATCGTGCTGACCGAAAAGATATCAACATTCGTCTGTCAGGTAGCAATCAGCTGCTGGAGAATGTTGATTTAACGCACTCTGTTCATCCTGGGGATGTCGTGATTATTGGCATGGGGTTCTTCTGACGATGAAACTATCAATAGTGGAAAACGGCAAAAAACGAGAAAGCACGGTCGAATTCTCCCGCTTTGCCAAAGAGCTGAAAAAGAACGCCTGGAAAATCGCGCTGGCCGGTATTATAGCCGGGGTTGTGGCTTATCCGTTAATCAGCATGATGTCCTCAAAGTATGTTTCAACGGCGACGGTGCTGATCAAAGCGCAGGCCGATAACGTTTCTCCGTTTCCACAGGTTGATGGGTTCGATTCAACGCGCAGTGGTTACTACGAAACGCAATATGCGTTGATGCATTCGCGGATTGTGCTTGAGCAAGCCGTGCGCGATATGAAGCTGGATGAAAACCCGGAGTTTACCGGGGAAAAAGCCGGTGCTCAGGGGGCCGATAGCAGTGAAGGTCGGCAGCTGAGAATGGAGCAAGCGCTGAAAACGTTATCGAAAAACCTGAATGTCATCGGTATTCGCACGACGAATCTGGCTTCCATTACCTATGAATCAACTTCGTCTCAGGTTGCGGCTGATATTGCCAACGGCGTCGCGCAGGCTTTCATCAACTATACGGTGGAACAAAAGCGTCTGAAAGCAGAGAAAGCCCGCGAACTGAATTATGAAAAAATGGAAGAGATTCAGAAGTCGATAGCCAGGCAAAAAGAAGAGATGGACAGCTATCTGAAAAACGCCGGGCTGCTGACCTTCCGCGGTATTGATGGTTTTGAAACCGAACAGTTAAGTATCGTGACCAATCGCCTGGCCGATGCGACCCAGCGTCGTGTTGCGGCTGAATCCGTCTATAACGAGGTGAACGGGGGAGGGAAGTCCGTTGAGAGCGTTATCTCACTGCCTTCAGTCTCTAACCACGCTCAGATCCAGGATTTGCGCATTGCGTTGATTCAGGCGCAGCGTAACTTGTCTGAACTACGCAAAGTGTATGGGCCAAAAAACCCCGCTATTTTAAAAGCCGAGGCCGATGTTCAGTCGATCCAAAGCCAGACAGGACGGGTGTTGGGAGAGCTGAAAGTCGGTTTGCGCCAGCAATATCTGGCGGCGCTGGCGGATGAAAAGAACTATCAGCAGCAGGTGGCGCAGCAGAAAGAGGTCTTCCAGAAAATGGCGTCTAAGCGCGATGCTTATAACAGCCAAAAACTGTCGTTAGATAAAATGGAAGACCTGTATAAATCGCTTTATCAGCGTACTCAGGAGCTATCGCTGTCCGGCGTGAGTGCCGATGCGGTGTTATACGACCCTGCCGTACCCGCGCTAAAACCGGCGAAACCGAATAAATCACTGCTGTTGGTGATGGTGGTCATGCTGGTGGTCGTGTTCAGCATCATGTATTTCATTGTCAAAGCGGCGATGGATAACTCAATCGCAACCCTGAGTCGCATGAAAAAACGGCTCAATGTTGCTCCGCTGGGTGAAATCCGTCGTTTTAGCGGAACTTCTGGGCGCGCGCAGGTGCGGGACATGATCATGAAGAACCCGCTAAATGCCGATATTGTGCACGGTATCCGTACCCGGATTATGCTGGATAATCGACCATTACAGACCCTCGCCGTGGCGTCGGCGGAGCATGGCGATGGGCGTTCTTTGTTAGCGAATCTGTTAGCGAACTCCTTTAGCTTCGACCAGAAAACGCTGCTTATTGATGCGGATTTCTTTAACACTGGCGGGCTCTCTTCAGAGCTGGCATCAGCCACATCCGCAGGCGTAGCGGAACTGCTGCGCGGGGAGACTGAGCTTGAACAGGCGCGGATCACGCTCAGTGATAATCTCGACTTTATCCCGCACGGCAAGAGCACCATCTCTTCTTTACTGATGCTGTCGTCGGAGCACGTTGAACCTTTAATGCGCGAGCTGAAATCGCATTATCAGCGCATCATTATTGATGTTGCTGCTGTGAATCAGAGTCAGGATGTTCAACTGATCAAACGTGCCGTCGATGGGGTTGTTTTCATTGTGAAAGCCGGGGCCGGATCGGCGGGACAAATCGCCAACGCGCTGGATAAGATCGAGGAAAATAACGGTGTTGTGATTGGCGCGGTGCTCAATGCAGTTGAAGAAAAAGATCTTGAGACGCAAGAAGGTCTGCGTTCACTCAACTTCAGTACCGATCAACTGATGACGACGCCAGGCCGCGTATGAGTCTACTGAAGAGCGCTTCCACGATAGCCGGTTCATCAGTCATCTCGCAGTTGATTGGTGCGCTGTCTATCTGGTTGATTTCACACAAGTACGATATGGCTGAAGTGGGGCTTTATGCGCTCAACTACAGCATCGCCGTGGTGGGCGCTCAGGTATGTACCTTTGCATCGCAGCTTTTAATTCCAAAACAGCACGACGACGAACTGGTACAAAACGTTGTGTTTTGCCTGCTCCAAAGCACGATCATTGCCTTACCGTACGCTGTGCTCACCGCGTGGCTGTTTCATCAGAACATCTTGTTCCTCTATCTGCTGACGCTGGCAACAGCATGGGTTTTAATCTCGGAAAACCTGTCGCTACGCACGGCCAATTTTCGTTTTCTGATTTTCCAGCGCATTTCTGTCTCGGTGGTGGTATTACTTTCGGTTCTGGCGACGCATCAGGTGCAACTGTTTTATTGGTCATGGGCCTGTGCAACGATGGCGCTGACCATTAGCTGTATTTTGCACTCGTTTGATATTCGGGCGGTGGCGGCCCGACATCTGCGACCCGCCAGTAATTGGCATTTTTTCAAACAGAATATTCATCACATTACCAAAGTGGGCAGTGCGGAAGTGCTGGCGATGGCCAGCAGCAATTTGCCGGTTATGCTGATTAACTTTTGGTTCTCGGCGCTGACGGCGGGTTATTTTTCCGTGGTTAGCCGCTTTTGCCTGGCGCCGGTGGTGATCATTGGCAACGCGGTGCGCAATACTATTTTTTCCAAGTGGTCTATCGATTTCAGAAATAACACCTTTAATTATCAGGAATATACCAGGGTGCGGATGCTGCTGTTGGTGCTGGGTGTCATCTGTACCCTTGGGGTGTTTATTTTCTATCCGATAGTGATGCGTCTGGGCTTTAGCGAAGACTGGATTAACTCCATTGAAACGTCGCGCTACATGTTGCCCTATTTGTTCCCGGCACTGGCGATAAGCCCTCTGACGGTGATTGAACTTATTTTTGGCTCCCACCGCTATTTTCTGCGCATCCAACTGGAACAGCTGGCGATCGTGTTATTCGCTTTTGTCGTCATCCCCTATTTTTATAAAGATTATGCCACGTCGGTTATCCTGTTTTCTTCACTGACATTTATTCGCTACGCCTTCATTTATCTGAAAATGAATAAGCGAGCCAATCTCCTGAAAGATAAGCCGGTGATACTATGACGCTGAATACCGGATACTATTTGCAGGTTTATACCTTTGTCACGCTAATCCTGTGTGGTCTGGTGCAATACTTTACCGGCATGCAGTCGGTGCTGTGGATCCCCTTTTTCCTGACCCTGTTGATGGTGGGATTATTGGTGATGCAGACGCGTGATAGCTCGCTGCAACTGGATGCGCAGGAGACGATTGTCCTGGCGTTGTATTTCTCGTTCCTGGTGCTGGCAGGAACATCGACGCTGATTCAGGGCGGGATCACCGTCGCGATTGTGGCATTTAAAAACGAAATTGCATTGTCGCTGGTGATGATCTGTTTGCTGCTGGGATTTTGCCGGGAATCGCAGATTTATCGGGCAACGCGCTATCTGTATTGGGTGTTTTACGCGCAGATCCCGGTAATGATTTATCAGGTTTTACTGGTCGTTCCCCAGCGCGTCGCGGTGCGTGGTGAAGATGAGAAATGGGACTCCGTGGTTGGCACGTTTGGCGGAGACCCCATGGGGGGCGGTAACACTGCCGCGATGGGCCTGTTTTGCCTGTTGATTATGTTGTTAAAAGTCTCTGAGTATAAGCATGGGCTGACCTCGTTTAAGTCAATGGCGTTGCACATTGTTCTGGGGATCGGGCTTTGTATCATTGGCGAAGTGAAGTTCGTCATTCTGCTTTCGCCTCTGTTTCTGGCGTGGGTGTGGATCTCACCGAGCTACGTCAAAGACGTTAGTAAGGTCAATCTGAAGACGCTGTTGGTTATTGTGGCAGGTATGTTACTGCTGATTAGCCTGTCGATCGTGATCCTCGCGTACTATTATTCTTCCGCGTTTGGCGGCGATCCCTCGAAAAGCTCGCTAAGCATTTTCATCGACTCCTTAAGCTATATTTTTGACCCGAACTACATTATGTCTACCGGGGAGTTAGGGCGCTTTACGACGTTTTTGTTCTGGTTAAAAAATAACGATCTGTGGGGGCTTTCAGGAACGTTATTTGGTTACGGGCTCAACGCCACTAACAGCGGGAGTACGGTGTCGCCGGGCTTTTTGAATATCATCTATAACTTAATTCTCGACTCGACTTCCCTGAGTATGCTGCTGTGGGAAGTTGGGGTGATCGGCACGTTACTCTTTATTAGCTTATTCATTTATATCCTGAAAGTTTGTCAGCCAAAGCCATTACTGACGCTTGAACAACTGGACCAGCAGGACCTCCAGTTATTGAGCTTTGCACCGGCGTTTAACGCTTTTGCTATCAGTTGCTTAATTAGCTTACCTTACAGCCAGATACTGATGATTACACCGATGTTACAATTCCTGTTCTATTTATCACTAGGATCAAGTTTAGTGATTCGTCGAACCGTCCTTCGCTGTGTAGGGTAATTGTATGGACCAAAAACCGTTTATTTCAGTGAGTATTAAAACACTCAATGAATCTGAATGTATTGAGAAAACGATCGACAGTATTCGCCGGCAGCTTGTTGATTATCCACATAAAATTATAGTGGCAGATAGTCTGTCAACGGATAACACCCAACAGCTTGCTATCGATAAAGGGGCGACCGTGGTGTCCTTAACTAACCCAGACGATCGCTGCTGCGGCGTCGGGCATCAGTTAGGTTACCTGTATAGTGAAGGGGAATATCTGCTACTGATGGATGGTGACATGGAGCTGGAAGAGGGCTTTGTGGATCAAGCTGTCGCATTTTTGCAGACTGAGCCGGAATATGCAGGCGTCGCGGGAACCGTTGAAATGGACGATGCCGTTAACTATGAATTTAAATCGCGTAAGCAGCGTATTAATAAAATTTATCCGCTCGGGGATAGTGACCATTTAGGCGGTGGCGGGTTATATCGTCGATCTGCAATTGAAAAAATTGGTTATCTTACCAACCGTAATTTGCACGCTTATGAAGAAGCCGAACTGGGCCTGCGTTTGCTCGATGCGGGTTATAAACTGCGTCGTCTGAATATTCCGTATTTTATTCATACTTCCCATACTATGCCGACCTTTCAGATGCTCAAGCACCGCTGGAAAAGCGGATACTATCAGGCTCCGGGCGAGCTTTTACGTTGTGCCTGGGGAAAACCTTATTTCGGCAAAGCGTTAAAAATGGTCAGGAACGAGGCGATTTTTTCTGTTTATTTGATTGCTTTGTTCATTGCGGCGGTGACCTTCAATCTCGAACTTTTCGACATTGCATTTTTGCCGTTGCTTGCGTTTATTGTCCTGAAAACCGTGCAGAATCGATCGTTATTGAACGGATTGCAGAGCGTAATGAACCTGGCCGTGCTTTCTGCCGGATTGGTTAAAGGCTTGACTAAACCAGTACGCGATCCGTTGACTCCGCCTGACAGTAAAATCATTCATGAATAACTAAGGCTGGCGCAATGAAAGTTTTATTAGTGAATAAGTTTTTTTTCATTAAAGGCGGCGCGGAAACGGTTTATTTTCAAGAGCGCGATATGCTGAAACAGGCTGGTGTGCAGGTTATTGATTTCTCGATGCAGCATGAGAAAAATTTCCCTTCAGACTATGCGGATTATTTCGTCAGCAATGTGGACTATCACAAAGAAAGCAATCTGCTGGGTGGGCTCAAAACGGCGGTTAACTTTATTCATAATTCGCAGGCCTGCAAAAAGATGCTGGCGCTACTACAAAAAGAGCGTCCGGATATCGTCCACTTTCATAACATTTACCATCAGTTAACGCCGGCGTTAATTAAAGTTGCCCGCAATTTTGGCTGCAAAACGGTGCTGACCGCGCATGACTATAAGATAGTCTGTCCCGCCTATTCCATGCTGCGCGACGGCAAGGTGTGTGATTCCTGTATCACCGGAACGGTTTTTAATGCTTTCAGGTATCGTTGCCAGGAAGGGTCTGCCTCAAAAAGTCTTCTGCTCTCTTTGGAGGCGACCTGGCAGTATATTGCGCAAAATTACCAGGCTCTGGATGTGATCGTTTCGCCAAGCGTCTTTTTACGTGGGGTTTTACTGCGTACGCTGCCGAATTCGCGTATTGATGTCATCGTCAATGGCGTTGATGACAGCCGTCCCCTGGATGAGGTAAGCGACGAGGGTTATATGCTGTACTTCGGTCGTCTGAGCCGTGAAAAAGGTGTGGCAACGCTGTTGGCGGCGCATGAGAAAATGCAGAACAAAGCGCTGCTGAAAATTGTGGGTCACGGTCCGCTGCACGATGAGTTAGCCGCCAAATACCCGGACGTTGAGTTTTTAGGTTATGTGCAACAAGGGGAAGCCCTCGACAACCTTATTAAACATGCGCGGGCGGTGATCCTGCCTTCAGAATGCTATGAAAACTGTTCAATGGCGATATTAGAGGCGATGTCCTTAGGCAAGCCGGTTATTGGGTCGCGCATTGGCGGCATCCCCGAACAAATTCGTGACGGTATCGAAGGGATTTTATTCGAACCGGGCAATGCGCAGGAGTTAGCTAATGCGATGGATGCCCTGGCCGACTCGCCAGAGAAAGCGCGGGTCATGGGCTTACTTGGTCGTGCGCGGTTGAGTGAAAAATATGCGCTGAGTAAACATATGGATACCCTCCAGGCGCTCTATAAAGAACTGCTGAGCAGGCCATAGTATGAGTAAAAAAATAACGGTTTTTGGAACGCGTGGTATTCCCGATGTATTGGGCGGTGTAGAGACACACTGTCAGAATCTATATCCTGCCATTAAGCAGCAGTTCGACGTGGATATTTGCGTGATTGCTCGCTCGCCATATGTAAATTACAAACGATCGGTATATAAGAAAGTCGAAACCTACGCGCTGTGGGCGCCCAAAAAGCGCTCGCTGGAAGCGATTGTCCATTCCGTTTTAGCGGCGTTTAGGACAAGTATCGACCATTCGGATATTGTGCATGTCCATGCTATTGGACCAGGCCTTGTGATCCCATTATTACGCGTGTTAGGGAAGAAGGTGGTTTTTACCCACCATGGGCCCGATTACGATCGGCAGAAATGGGGTTTCGTTGCCAAAAAAATATTGCTACTCGGTGAGCGTTGGGCGGTGAGATATGCCAACGAAGTGATTGTGATTTCTGACGTTATTAATCAACTGATCCAGAAAAAACATGGTCGCTATGATGCACATTTAATTCACAATGGCGTAAACGAGCCGCGATTGTTATCTGATCTGACCATCGACAATACGCTCTCCCGCTTTGGGCTGCAGCCGAAAAACTACCTCGTGGTGGTTGGGCGATTTGTGGAAGAAAAAGGGATGCATGATGCCATCGCCGCCTATCAGCGTAGCGGTTTGACCATGCCGTTAGTGTTAATTGGCGATGCGGATCATCCGACAGAATACAGCGTGCGCCTCAAAAAGCTTGCCGCGGACACGCCAGGCGTCGTGATGACCGGTTTCTTACGGGGTGATGAGCTGCAGGCGGTATTTTCGCAGGCCAGGCTGTTTGTGATGCCTTCATACCATGAAGGATTGCCCATTGCGCTACTGGAAGCGATGTCATTCTCTCTTCCTGCCGTCGTCAGTGATATTCCGGCTAATCTTGAAGTTCAACTGCCCGCCGAGGCCTATTTTAAGGTGGGGGATGTGGCCAGTCTGGCCGAGAAATTAACCCAGTGGGCGACAACCAATAGCGTGGACTATCGTGTATATTTACAAAACTACAATTGGCATGAAATCGCCAAAAAGACGGTTAACGTCTATCACTCTATTGATAAAGATATAGGTTAATTTTGACCAGTCCTCAAAATCGTCCTCCCGTCATCGAACGATTTTATTCTCATCTTGATGAGTCGATTGTTGAGGGGTTGACCCCTGAACAAAAGGAAGGGGTGGAAAATGCTATCCTGGCATCGACGCTGGCTTCGCGGCATCAGATCGATATTCGCCGAAGCTTTCCTTTTTTCAGTAAGCGTTATTATCTGGTTTTTTTGTTTGGCAGAGATTTACGCCGCCAGCACCGCCAGGAATCGACCCTGTCGAGAATGTTGCTCACTTTTTTGCTGCTGATTGCCGTGTTGTTCGTCACCTGCTGCGTATTGCTGACGCTGTATATGATCAAATCCGCGTTAGGTATTGATGTGTTCCAAAATTTTCATGTAGGTATCTGGGACTGGTGGTTAAGCCTGAAAGACCGCTAGCGTTAACAAACCTGTGGAGGGCGTCACTGCGATGAAGTGTAAATGGGTTTCTGCGCTGTTGTTGATGTCCTTTCCGTTGACGGTCATTTCCGCATTAACGACCGTTACCCCCAAAGCATTGACTGGCCCGCTGACCAATCCAGGGATTGGCGTGGCAAGTTTTCATCAGGGATACGGTGAAACGCTGGGGCTGGCTGATTATCCCAACACCGGGTTTGAGTACGAGCGGTTTTACTGGCGAGACCTGGAGCCCATTGAAGGTCAGTACAATTTTGCGCTGGTGGATGATGCCTTCAAATACGCGGCGGCGCATCGTCCCGCGATGAACGTTGGACTGCGGTTTATGGCGCTAGCTGACCCGGGGGATGGTACAAAAATTCCCGACTGGCTGATTAAAAAAGGCGTGAAAGGCACCTGGACGCCTGATAACAAAACATTTATTCCAGATTTAGACGACCCTCTGTTTATTGAGTACAGCCAGCGTCTGCTGAACGCATTCGGAATACGCTACGACGGCAATGAGAATCTTGCGTTTGTGGATATCGGCATGGTGGGGGCATGGGGTGAATGGCATAACAGCAATTTCTCTAATCTGCAGCCACTGCTGGAACGGTACACCACCGCGCAGTTGGACCGCTACGTCGCAATGCATTTTTCTGCCTTCCCTTCGACGCCGAAAATTATGTTAATGAGCGGTGGGCAAAGCCTGGCGAATGCGGTGGCGCGCGGTGCGGGATGGCGGGCGGACTGCTGGGGCGATCTGCGCGTATTTTCAAACACCTGGAACCATATGGCTGATGATTATCCGCAGCGAATATTGGCCGCGCAGCAGAGTTATTCAGGGTTTAATGACGCCTGGAAACGTGCGCCGGTTAGTCTGGAAATCTGTTCATATATGCAGGATTGGAAGAATACCTTCCACTATACGCGCGCCGAAGTGCAGGGCATTTTTGACTGGGCGATCAAGCAGCACGCCAGCACTATTAACCTGAAATCGAGGGCGATTCCCAGCGATTATCGACCGATTGTTGACGATGCGCTGAGTAAACTAGGCTATCGGTTTCGCTTAGCGTCTCTAAGCCATGAATCCGTGTGGGACGGCGGACAAACGCTGACATTAAACAGCACGTGGTATAACGAAGGTATCGCCCCGATTTATCTGCCCTACACGCTGGCATTTCGTGTGGTGGATAACGCTAATAAAGTGGTGGCGCAGGGGAATGCGGCGGATGATATACGACGTTGGCTCCCGGGTGTTTATCAGGTCAGCTATGCCTTGCCCATGCCGGGAGGACTGGCGAAAGGGCAATACGCGATTGAGGTCGCGATGCTGGATAAATCCGGTGCGCCGAGAATTAACTTCGCCAACCAGGGTAAGCAGAGCAGCGGCTGGTATCGCGTATCAACGATAACGGCACGCTAACCCAGCACGGCAACGCGCCTGGCGGTCAGGCGCGTTGCCGCATACATCAGATGTGATACCCATTCGGGTTATTTTTTTGCCAGTTCCACGTGTCACGCATCATTTCATCAAGGTTATAGATGGCCTTCCAGCCTAACTCTTTGTATGCCAGTGACGGGTCAGACCAACATTCGGCAATGTCGCCAGGTCTTCTGTCGACAAACTGATAGCTTATTTTTGTCTGCGCCGCTTTTTCAAACGCCTCAATCAGATTAATTACGGAATAACCGACTCCGGTACCGAGATTAATCACCTTGTAGGCAGCGCCTTTGTTCTGGCAATCCAGTGCGGCTAAATGGCCGGTCGCTAAATCCATTACGTGGATATAATCACGCACGCCGGTGCCGTCGGGAGTGGGATAATCATTACCGTACACCGACACGGTTTCCAGCTTACCAATCGCGACCTGGGAGATGTACGGAACCAGGTTATTAGGGATACCGTTAGGATCTTCACCAATCCGACCCGATGGATGGGCGCCGACCGGGTTGAAATAGCGCAGGCAGGTAATGCGGAAATCGGGTTGCGCGCGTGAGAAGTCGGCCAGAATTTGTTCGACCATTAATTTAGAGGTGCCGTACGGATTGGTGGTTCCGCCCGTACGCGATTGCTCGCTCAGCGGTACGCTTTCCGGATTGCCATATACCGTAGCTGATGAGCTAAAAATGAATCGATTAACGCCTGCGGCCAGCATCTCATCCAGTAAAACCAGCGTACCGGTGACGTTGTTTTCATAGTAGGCGAGGGGGTCTTTTATCGACTCTGAAACCGATTTTAGCCCGGCAAAATGAATGACATCGGAGATGTTATGGTTGGCGAAAATATTTTTCAATGCCTGTCTGTCGAGAACATCGGCGATATAGACAATGGGTTCTCTTCCGGTGAGCTCCGCGACCCTGTCCAGCGAGATTCGGCTCGCATTCGCCAGATTATCGATGACTACGACATCATCGCCTCTTTCCAGTAGCGTTAACACAGTATGTGAACCAATATAACCTGCACCACCAGTGACAAGAATTGCCATACAGACTCCAGAAAAATGCTATCAAAATGGGCATTAATTCACGTCACTGCCCTGGAAGAAGGTTATGGGTGACGCCTGGTAAGATAATAGTTACGATACCTCACCATACACTTGTAAGATATTTTTTTAAGTATAGATAAAAAGCTGAATTTGTTTATTTTTGTATCATAAGCAATAAAGTTACTTGAGAAATTCAGCGTGTGAACACCGTCACTGTGGTTGATCGACGAGTTGATTTGTTCGATCAGATTCTCATCAAAATTAGCGTTATTCAGGGTGACTAATTCCTTGATGTAGATAGATTTTCCATAGGTTTCAGGCGTGCATTCCTGGGTGAGGAAATACATTTTGTTATCGACAAGATAAGGAGCGCCCGCTCCACGGTGATGAGGGTTGCTCACTTTCAAGGCAGGAGTAATTCGCTGCCACTGTCCGTAAAGATGCTCTGCTGAATGAATAATTATTTTATTATCCATGGTGGTGGACATCAGATAGCAGGTCTCATTCATTGAAAGAAAAATGTTATCGGTTACTTCGGTATCAGAGATTAGAACTTTAATTTGCTTCCAGCGAGCTGGAAATTCTACCGACTGAAACAGTATTACTTCTTTTCTTTCTGATGACTCAGGAATCATGAAGAGCTGATCGTTGATATTAATCAGGAAAGGAAATGACAAATGACACATCAGGTCGTCAAAACCTTCGAGCTTCACATCATCAATTTCAGTCAGTTCACGATCAAGAATGCGGCATCGGAGCGTGCCTTTCGAGTTGCGAAAGCTAAAAGCTTCATAAAAAACATAGAGTTTGTCGTCTTTTTCAATAAGAAAAGGATCGGCCTGAAACGTATATTTCTTTTTTAACTGCTGTGCGGCTGATTTACTTAATATTTCCAGCGTATTATTTGGGAATAAGTGTGTGCCGTGATCCTTAATAATCATGATATCCCACGACTCATGATAGAATAACATATTTATTATTCTTTTTATTTTTGCTTGCATTCGTACCGGCTCCTTTTATCGCCTGCACCATGTATGAACGGCCGTTTGCGACTCAGTGCATGAGACCTGCCGCAATGTTATATTAATGTGCGAAAACCGATGTGGGAACACCAGTGGCTATTTTAAAGCTAGTCGCAAGTGTGTTTTTTGTCTATAGCACAAAAGTAGGTAAAAGCTATCCAGAGCATCCTTGCTCCAGTGAATGATTTACTCGAAATGCACCTGCGGGTTATCTGCAAGAGAAACGTAGGTTTTGCTGTTTTTATCCAGGGTACGGATTTCACCGCTTTCGATGTCATAAACCCATCCGTGCAGACGAAGCGCGTTGTTTCGCAAGCCAACCGCGACACAAGGATGCGTTTTAATGTTGTTGAGCTGTGCGATAACGTTCTCTTCCACCATGGCGTTAACTTTATCGATTGGGTTATCCCAGGTTTTCTTATCGACCACGGCTTTCGCGGCATCGGCATAGTGCAGCCAGTGAGCGACAGCAGGCATCGGATCCAGAGGCTGGCTATCGGCAATGGCTTTCATCGCGCCGCAGTTGGAGTGCCCGCAGATGACGATATCCGTCACGCCAAGTGCCACTACCGCGTATTCAATAGTCGCGGAAACGCCGCCTGGTTCCGGTCCAAAAGACGGTACGATATTCCCGGCGTTACGGATAACGAAAAGCTGTCCGGGCTCTTGCTGAGTAACGAGTTCTGGCACCAGACGGCTATCGGAACAGGAGATGAAAAGCGCTTTAGGATTCTGGCTGGACGCCAGGCTGCGAAAGAGTTCCTTACGTTGAGGGAAAATCTCTTTTTGGAAGTTGAGGAAGCCCTCAATGATATGTTGCATAGCAGTGTCTCTTTTCTCTGTTTAAGCAGGTTATGATGAAGATCACACTTTCCAGTTTAACACCAGCCGACGGAAGGGAAAGAGTTTATAGCAGTTCTGCAACATCTTTGGATAATTTTGCCCCACCGTAGTGGGGCGAATAGTTTGCTGTGCGTTATGCTCTCTGCCGTTTTTGGTACGCCGCTTTAAGCCGGTTCATCGCTTCTACCAGTACCGGGCGCGGGCACCCAACGTTGAGTCTCATGTGACCCTCGCCGCCGGGGCCATATTGCGCGCCGGGCGACAGACCAAGCTTTGCTTCATGCACAAAAAAAACGTTTAGCTGTTCATCGCTAAGATTCATCTCTTGTGCGTTCAGAAACAGAAGATACGATGCGCCGCCATACACAATTGAGATTAAAGGGCAGTGCTGTTCAAGTTCACTTTTAACAAATGCCACATTATCGGCCAGGTAGGCTAATAATTTCTGGTGCCAGTCGCCGCAATGGGTAAAGGCGCTGTAAATGGCTGCCTGCTGTAAGGAATGCGTCTCGGCAAGGTAGCAGTTATCCAGGAAACCATAAAACTGATGGCGTAATTCATCATTTTTAATAATGGCTATTCCGCCCTGGATCGCAGCGGTATTGAAGGTCTTGCTGATAGAGGTCAGCACGATTGATTGGCTGCCTGCCGCTTCGTCGAGAGTAAAAAACGGCAGATGGCGCTTGCCAGGCAGCGTTAAATCACTGTGCACTTCATCAGACAGAATAATGACGCCAGCAAGCTTGCAATAGTGACTGACTTTTTCCAGCGTTTCTCGCGACCACACCATACCGCCCGGATTATGCGGCGAAGGGAAAAGAAACATTTTGCACTGCTTGAGCTTCTCGCTGAAATCATGCCAGTCAAATTCGTAATGACCGTCTTTTTCAATGAGGCGCGTTTGAATCAAATTCCTGCCGCTGGTTTTTACCAGATTAGGATAGGGGTCATATATTGGCGTACAGGTTAAAATATTATCGCCCGGACGGGTAAGCGCCATTAAAGAGAGTACGATAGTTTTTATGACACCGGGAATAAAATGTAACCAGTGCGCCTTGATGTCAGTATCATACTGTTGTTTATACCAATCGATAACGGACTCTTTCCATTGTGGATAATCCATGTTATAGCCTTGTACCGGTTGTGACACCACCGAACGCAACGTGCTCATGATTGGCTCTGGCGTTACAAAATCCATATCTGCAATCCACAGCGGTAATACATCGGTGGTACCGTACATCTGTTGTAATTGTCCGTATTTACGGCAATTCACATCCCTTGTGACAATATCATCAAACAAAGACATTGCTGACTCCTGGAAAGTCTCTGAAAATAATTTAAGCAACGCAATACAGCGAAGAATGTTTATGTATATCTAATAGATATAGTAATTAACCCTGGTGGTGGTTAATTTTAGCGATTAATAACCTATGACTTTTGCTCCACCATATGCTCTGTAGATTCGTTGGGTTCATATTTAGCAATGCCAATACCGGTTGCTGCCCACAACAAAGCAAAGATAACCCCGCTGTAGCAGAGGATTGCCCATGGCAAATAATCAAGCGTTGCCACGCCCAGCATCGTGGCGCAATAAACACCTGAGGCAGACCAGGGAATAATCGGTTCGACAACGGTTCCGGCATCTTCGGTAGTACGCGAAAGATTCTTTGTCGCAAGCCCTCGTTTTTTGTACTCCTCTTTAAAGGCATCACCACACAGCAGCAATGGCAAGGTCCCATTTGCCGTGCAGGCACAAATGGTGACCGTCGTTACAATTGTGGTAGCCACCAGGCGAAATGTGGATTTCACGCCTTTAGTAAGCGCGTTTATCACGGTGTGTAGAGAGCCTGTCGCACTCATTGCTCCGGCAAAGCTGAAGGCGCTGAAAACGGTAACGAAGCTGCTAAACATTGAAATGGCGCCGCCGCGTTCCAGTAAGCGAGAAACATCGGAAGACAGTGTTGGCATATTGTCTCCGGTGAGCATCGCGAGCTTAAAGCCGCTGACCACGGATTCACCGACCGAAGAGGCGGTAAATTGCTGAAAGACTAATGCCAGAATCATTGAGACGATTGTGGATAAAAAGAGCATCGGGATTGGTGGTCTTTTTGATAGTGAGCCATACAAAACGATGATCGGCGGCAGCAGTAGCAGAATGTTGAAGTGATAAATCTGACCGATAGAGTTCATCAGGCTGGTGATATTTGCCGGCGCGCTGGACGAAGCATCAATGCCCATGCCCATATAGCTGTAAACAACGCAGCAAATAATAAAGCCCGGGCCGGTGGTCCACAGCAGATGGCCGATATGTGAGTACAGGTTTACCCCGGCAGCCAGCGCCGCCATGTTGGTTGAATCAGAAACCGGCGAGAGCTTATCACCAAACCAGCAGCCGGAGACAATAGCGCCAGCAGCAATCGGCAGCGAAACATTCAGGCCAATTGCTACGCCAATCATGGCAATCCCGACGGTGCCGATGGATCCCCAGGAAGTGCCGGTACATACTGAGATCAACGCTCCCAGCATAAATGCTGAAATATAGAAAAACTGCGGATTAATCCATTTCAGACCATAATAAATCATCATTGGAATAGTGCCTGACACCATCCAAGCGCCAATTAAGAAACCGATACTGGCAACAATTAATATAACAGGCAGCGCTTCAGATATTTTATTACAAATAGATTGTAGAATGTCATCCCACGTGTAGCCGTGCGCGATGGCGATAAACGAGGCGGTTGCCGTTCCCATCAGGATCATGGGTTCAGCACGAATATTAAAGATAAAATACCCGATGCTAATTCCGCCCAGCATGACAACCATCGGTAAAACTGACCAAAAGAAAGACAATGGCTTTCTGTTGTTAGCGGTGCAGCTATTTAATTCCATAATTCCATCCCAATCGTTAATGGTTGAACACGTCAAATAAATACCTGCTACAGGTCACTCATGTCTGAGTAACATAGTTGCCAGAGCTCATGGCTGAACCCTATTTTATTAACTGCAGCAGATTATCTGTTTTGACCTGCTATTCTGGTGCTTATATTTTGGTAGTAAGGTAAGAGAGAGTCTGGCGAATAAATTACCCCTCGGCATAAGGTGAATGATTTCGGCGTTGTTGGCTCAGTTTGCGATACTGCTGCGGCGGCATGCCGACGTATTTATGAAACGAGCTGTAAAAACGGCTGCTGGAGCGAAAACCTGCAATCGTCGCGATATCCAAAATTGTTTTATCCGTGTCGCTGAGTAAAGCCCGCACATGGTTGATACGCATTGCGGTAATGTACTGTTTCATGGTTAGTTGCATCACCCGGTGAAAAATACCCATCGCGTAATTGGGGTTGAGCTTAACGTGTTCGGCAATAGCATCGACCGTGAGTTGTTTGTCGCAATTGGCGGCAATAAACTCCAGCATCTGGCTAACGTAAAATTGTGAATGCCGTGAAATGCTGTTTTTCTGGGTGCGTGACGTCTTGTTACCCAGTACCGGCCGCCAGCCAGCGAGGCTAAATCGCTTGAGCATCAGGGCGATTTCATCAATGGCTAACTGACGAATTTGCTCATTGTCGCTGTTGAGTTCACCCTGCCAACGCTGCACTTCAAATGCGCTCAACTGCTGAGAAACAAGCGAAGTGATCACCATTCCGTGCGTCACGTGGTTAATCAGTTCCCTGTCCAGCGGCCAGGACAAAAACAGATGCATCGGTAAGTTGAAGATGGCCATCTGTTTACAATGCCCGGCATCCGTCAACTGATGAGGTGTGCAGGCCCAGAACAGAGTGATAAATCCCTGTTTGCTCTTCACCACTTCGTCATTGAAAAGGTACTCCACATCGCCATCAAACGGCACATTCACCTCAACCTGACCATGCCAGTGGCTGTAGTTCATGGCCAGCGGCGCCCGCAGCTCGACGTCCATACGCTGATACTCAGAGTAGAGTGCCAGCGGACTTCGCGACTTTTTTTCATAGCTGCGACACATATGTGGGTCGAGCGGCAGCTGCGGGGTACTTTTTGCCATTATGGGTGGGTTCCTGAATAGTGGATCTGACCATGGGTAGCGCCAAAGCATGAACATAGCTTAACTGAAAAAAAACGCCGTTTTCTCTCCATTTTCGCGAAGTTATTCCCAAAAACTCAGATCCTGTGCCTGCCGCTTGCCGATCTGAGTTAACGGGAAAGGGGAGTTTTAATCTTAAAAACGGTCAGACATAGGAGGCTTTGTTTTACCTGCCGGATGGCGGCGCTGACGCCTTATCCGGCCAACTTAAGCTTGTAAGCCGTAGCCCTGATAAACGAAGCGTCATCAGGCTGTGCCGATCTCCAGCCCTGTTACAGCCTGTTTTTTGCTCTCATCCTGTCCCCTCAATCATGCGTTTTGGTATCCGATTTTACCCCTTGAACCCTAATCTCATGACCGCTGTCACATTTATAACCTGATTTATGAACGATCATGTTCAAAAATTATTTTTAGAGTGATAACGTCAGATTGTGCGAGGTTGATGTCCGCTTGTTACCCAGCTCATGCAATTTTTTATTGCATGAAAACAATTATTTAAAGAAATTCAGGGGGAGCAATGAGTGAAGCCAATTTAGACAGAGTAAGCCAACTGGATGTCCCGGAAGAACAGGGTGCCAGTAAGAAAACGATCCGCAAAGTTATGTTCGCCAGCATTTCAGGAACCGTTATTGAATGGTATGACTATTCGCTGTATGGAGCTGCTGCTGGACTGGTTATCAATAAACTCTATTTTCCGAATCTTTCGCCAACCATTGCCACGCTGGCCGCTTTTTTAACCTTTGCGGTCGGCTTTGTCTCTCGTCCTTTAGGTGGGGTAATTATTGCCCATATTGGCGATCGTTATGGACGTAAACCGGCCTTGATTTTTGCTGTGGTATTAATGGGCATCGCCACATTGGCGTTGGGACTGTTACCCACGTATCACCATATTGGTATTTGGGCGACAATTGCGCTGGTGGTTATCCGCCTGATGCAGGGATTTGGTTCGGGCGCGGAGCTTGCGGGGGCGCAAACCTTTGTTGCTGAATACGTACCGGTTAAACAGCGTGGTTTTTATACCTCGCTGATTAATGCCTCTACCGGGGTCGCTATTCTTCTTTCATCGCTGGCGTTTTTTCTGGTAACGCAATTGCCGGATGAGGCCTTTATGAGCTGGGGGTGGCGCGTTCCATTCTTGTTCTCCATTGTATTGTTTATTGTGGCTATTTATATCCGTAAACATCTGGATGAAACCCCTGAATATGTAAGATCAATGGAAAAAGCTGAAAGTAATAAGAAAACCCAGTCTGTCCCTATTAAAGCGTTGATCGTTAACAGCCCGAAAAACCTCATCTGCGGCTTCTTCAGCCTGGCAGGCCATCAGGCAAATGGGTATTTGCTCAGCGTTTTTAGTATCAGTTATCTGACTAATACGCTGGGGATGGCGAAATCTGAGGGTTTGATGGCGCTGATGATTGCCGTGACGGTCAATACCATTATGACGCCGATAATGGGAAAAATGGCCGATAAATATGGTACTACCGTGGTCTTCTCTTTTGGCGCGATTTTCCTCGGTGCTTTCGCTTTCCCATTATTTTGGTTTCTTGATAGCGGTAATATCGTGCTGGCAACCATCGGAATGTGTATTGCTTACGGTATTGGGCATGGCGCGACGTCTGGGGCGCAAGGCGCATTCCTTGCGAATCTCTTTCCAACTCAGTACCGCTACTCTGGTATCGCTTTATCACGGGAGCTTAACAGCGTTATTTTTGCCGGTTCGACCCCCGTTATTGCCGCAGCGCTTATCACCTTTGGCGATGGTGAGCCAACTCTTTTAATTTGCTATCTCATGTTTTGCAGTTTGTTGACTTTAGTGGCCGTACAAATGGCAAGGGGATTAAAAGAACATCATTAATGGACGTTCAGGGAATAGCGTAAAATTCACTAATGAGGTAAAGATGAAAATTATCATTGCAGAAAATAAAGATATTTTAGGTCAGAAAGCCGCTGAAGCAGGTATCCTTGCCATGCAACAAGCATTGGCTCAGAAAGAACACATTGCCATTATTCTTGCGACCGGTGCCAGCCAATTCCAAATGCTGGAAAATCTCATTCAGGCGGATATTGACTGGTCCCGAGTGACGATTTTCCATCTGGATGAATACATTGGTTTAAGTGACGATCATCCGGCAAGCTTTCGCCGCTATCTGCGTGAACGCGTAGTTGAAAAACTCCCTACATTGAAGCAGTTTGTCGGCGTTAATGGTTCTGCTGAAGATATCGATCAGGAAATTGACCGTCTGAACAGGTTGATCGGCGCACAGGCTATTGATGTTTGCTTCGCAGGTATTGGTGAAAATGGACATCTGGCCTTTAACGATCCGCCAGCTGATTTTACTACCACTGTTCCCTATTTACAGGTTGCACTGGATGATGCGTGCCGCCAGCAACAGTTAGGCGAAAAATGGTTTAGTTGCATAGAAGAGGTTCCGTCCAGGGCTATTTCAATGAGCATAAGCCAGATTATGTGCTCCCAAGTGCTGATCCTAAGTATCCCTGACAGCCGTAAAGCGCAGGCAGTAAAACAGGCCCTGCAAGGCCCTGTGATAAATACGGTTCCAGCCTCTATTGTTCAGCGTCATCCCGCATGCCAGATATTTCTGGATAATGAATCCGCATCGCTAATGACTGAACGGTAAGGGATGAAAGATGAAAGTCACTCCAGGTTTGTTTGATATACAGGTAAATGGGTTTGCCGGCATTGATTTCAATGATGAAAATATTGATGCCGAGATGCTGGACTCTGCGCTAGAAGCTATGCTGAAAACCGGCGTGACCTGCTGTCTGCCAACGCTGATCACAGCATCTAAAGCTGTATTGATGAAACGCTTTCAGGCGCTCGATAAAGCGGTTGCTAACAGTGAGCTCGGTGCGTTAATGGTTCCGGGATATCATCTGGAAGGACCTTTTCTGAACCCGGCAGACGGATATGCCGGGTGTCACCCTGCGGAAGATATGACGCCACCTGACCCCCAGTTCATTGCTGACCTCGAACACGGCCTTTCAAGACCGATTCTGCTGGTCACCTGCGCCCCTGAATTTGATGAAGGAGGGGAATTTGTGCGAGGGCTAGCGGCAAGGGGAAAACGCGTTGCAGTCGGACACTCCAGTATTGGTCATGCCCAGCTTCAGATAGCGGTCAGTGCAGGTATCAGTTTGTGCACACATCTGGGAAACGGTATTCCTCAGGAATTGGCAAAGTTGGATAACACATTACAGGCGCAATTGAGTTGCGATGCGTTACATGCCAGTTTTATTGCTGATGGATTACATATTCCGCCGTTTGCGCTCAAAAACCTGCTACGGGCGAAAACGGTGCCCCGTTCAATTTTGGTAACGGATGCGATGAGCGCTGCAGCCTGTGAACGCCCGGGGATGTACCCTTTTGCCGGGGCAATGGTCGAACGCGCTGAAGACGGTACGGTTCGCCAGCCAGGGGCAAGCAATTTGGCGGGTTCCAGCCTGACGTTGGACAGGGCGGTGCGTAATCTTGTGACCTGGCAACTTGTAGGCTTTGATGAGGCCGTCGCGATGGCGAGCGTTCACCCCATGCAATTTATGCAAAAAGCCATGGCGCACCACCAGTGTGCAAACCTGGAGAGCAGAATCATTTGGGATGAAAACAATACCGTTATTGAATGCCGCATTGGCACTGCCTTAAGCAGGTGCTTTCATTAAAAAACGGGGCAGCAATGCCCCTGTAACATTCTTACCGTCTTTTCCTTATCTAGTAATATCCCTCAACGTTGTAACTCTTTGTTCCTGCTCATATGAAAAGGTAAATCAGGGTTGATCGATGCGTTGCCTTTCTGGATACTTCGTCAGGTAGCTCTGATGACAACATGTGCCTCTGCAGAGTTACTGTGGGGGAATGCGGCAAACTTCCCGGTCTGAACCCGAAACGTGTTAATAAGAGCATGAATAATAAACGCACAATAGACTTTCTTACCCATTTACCGATTACCCGCGGCTTGCTCAATGATAAGGAACGCGTGTTTCTTGCGGTTCTGAAGGGCGAGGTTAAAACCCGAAGTGAAGCCACGAAACGATTGAAGATTCGTTCAACGACGATCTCTGACTATGTGGCTGAACTTCTGGAGGCTCGCTTGTTAACGGAAGAACCCAGCGAGCATGTCGGACGAGGGAGGCCGTCATTGACGCTTGGCGTCAATGCCAACAGAGTGGTGACGATTGTTTTTCAGGTGATTAGTCAGTCAGTGCACACATTTATGGTCAACCTGGCGGCGCAGATTATTGCACATGAGCATACCGAGGCGCCTCCTGGCAGCGACAATAAGGCTCTGGAAGCTATTTTTCGTCATCTTTATAACGACATTATTGCCAGGCGACCTGAAGATGCAGAAATAGCAGGCATTGTCTTTTCGCTGGGTGGAGTTTTTGATCGGACCACGAATCGCTGGATCCACACCTCTCGCTGGCCCAGGATGCACAACCTGGATATCAGCGCTGTTTTTCCAAAAGAAAGCGACTCAATCACGCTTTCACGCACGCTGGACAATGAGCTATTGATTCATCTGCTCCAGCAAGATGAAAGTACATTGCTGTTACACTGGGGATACGGTGTTGGTTTTGCGTTTGGTCAGTCCGGGGACAATATTGTCGAAGGGGGGTATGCTTTTGGCGAAATTGGTCACTGGCATATCTCAGGACAAAATGCACCTTGCCACTGTGGACAAAAAGGGTGTCTGGAAACGGTTGCAGCGCTGTGGTCAATCGGACACGAAGTGCTCGGAAAAGAGTTTCAGGCGGGTGATGATGAAGAGAATATTGCTACTCTTCTGGCATCAAAGGATCTGGCAGATAACCCAGCAATACAGCAAGCGATTGATCAGATGACAACCGCAGCTTCAAACGTTTGTCGCGTATTCTTTCCTAAAAAGCTGATTGTTTCTGGCCCTTTCGTTAAAAATACCGGTATTTGGCAAGCGTTTTGCGCAGGGTTTGAGCAACAAAACAGCTTCTTTGGGCAGACGATCCAGCAATTGTCCGTTAGTCAGGTTAACCGCGATCTCGGTGTCTACGGTGCGGCGATACCCATACTCGAACAAGGGCTCGCAAAGCTGTTACAGTGAAGACGCATTTCTTCATGGCCCGATCTGAATTTGCTCGAGAATTGTGCGGAGTAGCTGAATAGCGCGCCAGATGTCATCCTCTGTGTCACCATCCCACTCAGGAATGGTGACCAGTTCGGATTTAAACTGTTTCATCAGGATGTGCGCATCAGCAATCTCATCCCGACCGCAGCCCGTAGCAATGCGCGATATCGATTCTGCGGACAGGCTGGAGTAAGGGGTGAACTCCTCACGCTCTGCGCTGATAAGCTTTTGTATTTTTCGCATGATACGTACGTGCTCAGAGTCTCTAAATCAACCGTTTAATTGAATTTTCCAGAGAAAATAATACAGGGTGTTCTAAACCGCAAAAATGAGAGGGTTTGTTGTTTTTATTTGCTATAACAGGAAAAACATAAATAACTTTATTTTTAGGGCAATATATATTTTTATATGGTTTAACACTTCGCTGTTTAATGGTCTGGCTTGTTGACAAATTCCCATGCGGTTTAATTTTCTGGGATAAGCCTTGTAAAATAGAAGAATATACGTCACGTAGTCCACTCTGTGATTTTTTTATACTCAGCGTACTGATTATTTTAACTTTTTCATTAAGAATGAGCCGTGATACATGAAAGGTTTGTCCTACATGTGTAGGAATATTCTCTTTGCTGCGTGTTAATGATTTGATGTCCGCTAAGTATCAAAGTTTAAATTTTGTAAACCAAAATGTTATTTTCATGATTTATTCACTTGAATTATGAAAAAATCATAAAATACGCGCATGGCTATGTTAGAATTTGCATCCTGAGTCTAATGATATATAAATCAATAATATTGCAGACTCACCTGCTCTATAGCCATCGCCTCTCTTTATTTATCGGGATTCTTAAACGCAATGAACGCGATAATCGTTGACGATCACCCATTGGCTCGCATAGCCATCCGCAACTTACTCGATACAAATGGTATTACCGTAACAACCGAGCTCGACTGCGGGGATCACGTGGTTCAAACCGTTGAAAAAACGAAACCGGAACTGCTGATTGTTGATGTGGATATACCGGGTATTAGCGGCATCGAAGTGCTGGAGCAGTTGAGAAAGCGGCACTATGCTGGTGTAATCATTATCATTTCAGCTAAAAATGAATATTTTTACGGTAAACGTAGCGCCGAATATGGTGCCAACGGATTTGTGAGTAAAAAAGAAGGTATGAATAATATTCTTGCCGCCATTGAAGCCGCTAAAAATGGTTACAGCTATTTCCCCTTTTCTCTTGAGCATTTTACGGGTTCATCTGTCAGCGAGCAGGATAAGCTTGATACATTGTCGACCCAGGAAATGAGAGTGTTGCGTTATATTCTCAACGGTATGGATTACAGCACAATTGCCAGCAAAATGAACATCAGCAATAAAACCGTAAGTACCTATAAAAGTCGTTTGATGGAGAAATTAGATTGCTCATCATTAATGGAAATATATGATTACGCGCAGAGAAATAAAATAGGATAGAGTAATGCTGGAACGCTTGTTTATTTTTTTGATGGTCATATTTACCATCGGGGTGTCTACGGATGTAAGCTCTGCCCGGCAAGTTGAGCTGAAAAGTAACTATAGTACCTCTGTACAAAATATCAGTCTGAACAGGGAAGAAACGAACTGGTTAGCGCATAAAAAAACCTTGGTTGTTGGCACCTGGTTACCGGAAGTCTCCCCCATTGTTTACCAAAATAGTGGGGAATATTACCGGGGAGTCAATGCGGATTATCTTGCGCTAATGCAAAAGAATCTCAATCTAAAAATTGTTATAAAGCAGTATGATAATGAGCAAGAAGCACTGGCCGCGCTCGCCAGTAACGATGTCGATACGCTGATAACCCAGCTTTCAAGGCGCCAGGATGTCGGCGGGAATTTATTGCGCACTTCTGCATTGCTGACAACGTGGCCGACGCTTGTGACCTCGCTAAAAAACACCATGCTGCCGCTGACCACGGACCATCAGGTTAGCGTCGCGTGTGTGCGTGATTGTCCTTTCCTTGATGTTATCCAGGATGCTTTTCCTGATGCTAAAGTCTCATTTTACGATGACGAATATCAGGCCATGGCGTCGGTTGTGAATGGTGATAGCCAATATTACATTGGTAACAATATCACCAGCAGTCATTGTATCTCCCGATATTTTTCACAATCACTGGTTATTACGCACTACTTTGATAAACAAGAGCAATATAATTATTTTGTGGTTAAGGAAGAACAGCCGGTATTAAGAAACATTCTTGATGGTTTCATTACATCAATCAGCAATGAAATTCATATGCAGGTCATGCAGAACTGGCTGAACCGCGGCAACCTGGCCTATCTGAATGCGCCGATTCCATTCACCGATCGGGAGAAAGCGTGGCTGAAGAAAAAACATACTATTCGTATTTTGATCAATCCAGATTACCCGCCCTATACGCTTGTTGATCGCAGTGGTGAATTACGCGGTATCCTTGGCGATTTGCTGAATATTATTCATCTGCAAACGGGGCTTGATTTTGAACCCGTTTTAGCTGATTCGAAAAGTGAACAGATGAAAAAAATAAGCGGCGAACAATGGGATATGTATCCCACCATCACCCTGACTAATCAAAATCAGCGTAATTCGACCTTTAGCGATCCGCTGATGAATGTCGCATTTGTGATTATCACTTCCCGCGAGGAAACGGCCGACTCGCTACTGAATAAACCGATCCGTATTGCGTTGCCCGCTGGACATGTGTTGGAAAGTGACCTGAGACAACGCTACCCCAAGGCCACCTGGGTGGATGCCGATACTGGTAGCGTCGCGATGACTATGCTCAGGGATGGCAAGGTTGACGCGGCAATCGCTACCGAATTGTCGGCAAGGTACATGGTCGATCATGACTACCAGAAAAATATGCACTTTTTTAGGCTTCCTGATATGCCGGGTGCCTCGGTAAGTTTTGCGGTCTCTCCTCACGAGCCCATGTTGAAGTCCGTAATGGATAAAGCGCTGCAGGCCATACCGCCACGTGAAATTTTGCAGATGACGGAGAAGTGGTCGAAAATTTCCAATACGCAGGTCGATATCTGGAGCCGATATAGCAAACAGTTCTATCAACTGGTGGTGTTTGCGCTGCTGCTGATAGCGATTAGCCTGATCTGGGGGATCTCACTTTCGCGTGAGGTCAATAAAAGAAAGCAATCGCAGCGTCTGCTGGAAGAGCAACTCCATCTTAAAGAAGCATTGTCTCAAGAGCTGGAGATCGAAAAGAACAAAGCAATTGAAGCGACCAAGGCCAAAAGTCGTTTTCTTGCGAGCATGAGCCATGAATTACGTACCCCTGTAAGCTCGATTGTGGGTTTTCTGGAATTACTGTCGAGTTCAGAACTCAGTCCGGCGCAGCGAAAGGAGGCGATTGCCCTTACCGGGGCGACGGCCCAGTCATTACTTGGGCTGATTGGTAAGATTCTGGACGTGGATAAGATTGAGTCTGGTAAATACCAGGTTGTTCCTCAATGGACGGATCTCTCGCAGCTCATTGAATTGCAGTGTCACTCTTTCGATGCCTTAGCCAGACAGAAAGGCATTACGCTTGCCTGCGTTAGCCAGTTGCCGGCGAACGAGCGGGTCTTTGTCGATCAGCAGGCTTTACGGCAAATTCTCACCAATCTGGTGGGTAATGCGCTGAAGTTTACCGAGCAGGGCAGTATTCACGTGACGGCCCGTTTGACGCCTGACGAGGAGAATCACGGCAACCTGACCATCGCTATTAGCGATACCGGTTGTGGGATTAGTGAAGAGGAGCAGGCTGGGCTATTTCATCGTTATGCTCAGGGGCGCAGCGGGCGTCAACAAACGGGTTCCGGTCTGGGGTTATTTATCTGCAAAGAGCTGGTGACGCTGATGGGTGGTACGCTTGAACTGATGAGCGTACCGTCGCAAGGAACCACGTTTACCATCACGTTGCCGGTTGAGACTGCCCGACAGTCAGTTGTTCCGGATGGCGACACGCCAGGCACACTATTGCCGCTACCGTGCCTGTCTATTTTAATAGCAGATGATAACCCGACCAATCGTCTGCTGCTTAAGCGACAGTTGAACGCCATTGGTTACAGCGTGGATGAAGCGTGTGATGGCGAGGAGGCCGAAGCCAAACTGGTTAAAAAATCATACGACCTGTTGATAACCGATGTGAATATGCCGAAGAAGGACGGGTTTGATCTCGCGGCTTCATTGCGTCGTCAGCAGCCTCATTTACAAATATGGGGGCTAACGGCCAGCGCGCTCCCGCAGTCACGCGATCGGTGTCTGCAAAATGGGATGAATTTGTGTTTGTTTAAGCCCGTGTCGATTAAGACGCTGACGCATGAACTGAGCAAAATCGAAACCGGTTATTCGTCTCCTTGTTCGATCCGACATCTGAAATTCAATGTTCTGACGGAAAATACCGGCGGCGATCGTGCATTAATGAATGAGATACTCGAAACATTTCGCGAGGCAACGCTCAGCGATTTACAGGCGGCCGGAAAAGCCGTTTTGCAAGATGAACCTCAGCTGTTTTTGCGGGCTCTTCACCGGTTACATGGTTCGGCGCAAATTCTGGGTATTACTGCTCTTCAGACGCTGTGTGAACCTTTTGAATCTATGCGACATGACTGTCTTCCTTTGGCTGTACGCCAGGAAGCATTACAGAAGATTGTTGCGGTCATGCGGGAAATTGAGATTGAGATCGACAGTCTGATTAGCCATTAACCCCCCCGATCGGGTAGCCGTAGCTGCCCGATCGGGAGAGAAAGTCCTGGTTCAACACTCCGTAGTGCTGAGTATTACTGGCCTGCGCCCAGCATCTCGCTATCGATAACAATGCCTTCTTCAGCACCCTTTAACACAAGGTTTGCCTCGTAGTATTTACCAGAAGACAGCAGTTTTTGTGCGCTGGCAACGGCTTTACGAGTCTGATTTAAAGGCATCAGGTATTGAGTCTGAAGTACGTTGATACCCGCCAGCTGTAAGGTATCCACCGCACCTTTCCAGTCGCCTTTGGCCATTTTACCATTCGCTGTATTGATAGCGGATTCTTTGGCTGGAGTGGCAATGTAGTCTTCTGACAGCGCGACAGTCGCGTTAATAATCACGTACTGATCGTCAATCATTTTGGCTTTAGGCGCAGTTTTTACAAATTTCGCCCAGTCGTGGCTGTCACCTGCCAGCAGGGAAGCGGCATCGTCGGTTAATTTTTTAGCACTGTCAGGCTGTCCATGAAACAGGGCCAGACGAGCAAGCTGAATATCACGCATCGCATTTGCACCTTGCACCGCGACCTGCATAATATCGGCAGCTTCTTTTTGTACATTGGCTGTAGCGGTTTGTGCCGGAGTGGTAGTGGTCGCTGCCAGTACCGGAGCTGAACCCATCATGGTTGCAAGCAAACCCGCAAGAATAATCTTTTTCATTACTTTCTCCTGAATAAAGTTGGCATATGTCACCAAACGAAATAAGCATATTAAATAAATTAAAAGAGTGGAATCAGAGCCAGGACAGAATAATGAGCGTTTAATCCTACAGGTGTCAGACGTCTGACGCGTGTAGGATTATACGGATAACGGCATTCCTTTTATCTTATATACGAACGCTGAGTGAAAGTCTTATCATTTCATTGTAAGTAATATGTATTAAGTGAGAATTATTCTTTAATTAGCAGGTTACATTGCGTTTCTATGTAACGGAGGATGTATGTTTGTTTTTAATCAGCGTAGCCTGAAAGCGTTTAATGAAAAAACACTAACTCATTATAAGAGACACGCCACAATCATGGCGGTGCTGTTGTTGGTTTGTGGCATCTGCTGCTTAATCTATCCAATCGCTGCGGGTGTTTACTTAAGCTACACAACAGGTTTTATGTTTCTGGTGTGTGGTTTCTATTCTATCTATAGCTTGTTTAGCTCTGGTAAAAAGCAGTTGAAAGCCAAATTTACCTATGCCTTTTTTGCTATCGCGTGGTTACTGCTGGGATACTGTTTCCTCGAGAATCCTGTGATAGGCATGAATTCATTGGCAATGGTTTTTTGCTGCCTGTTTATTCTTGGCGGTATTTTTCGTGTTGCTTCCGGTGTCAAAATGTTCCGCAGTCCGGGTTATGGATGGAATATTTTCATTGGTATTTTTGATCTGCTCATTGCAGCCGTGTGGCTGAATATGGATCCCGACAGGTCATATGTGTTTACCTCAATATTTATTGGCGTTGAGATGATCTTTAGTTCTTTAGCTTTTATCAGTCTGCGTAGAAATACGACGTTGGTAGAAACTGATAAACTCGCCGATAAAAATTAATGCTACCTCTGGAGTGCATTGTGAATATTAAATTGGTTGTTTCTGCAGTTATTCTTATGACTTCTGTTATGGCGCCGATGAGCCGTGCTTTTGCTACGCAGGCAACGGAAGCTGCGCCACAGGATATGACCTGTAAAGAATTCGTTGATATGAGTCAGCAATACAAGACGGCAATTGCCTTTGTGATTGTTAATAAAAATTCGGACTTTAAAGGTGATGATTATGTTCCACTGCATCAGGTGGAAACGGAAGCTGTACCGAAAATGGTTAAAATGTGTCATCAGCATCCGAATACAAAACTGGGTGAACTGGCTGTAAATCTGAAAGGTTCCGGTCTGGACTATTAATTAACCGTTTTGATAGCCTGGCATTAGTTAGAATTGACAACCTCTGTACCTACCCCAGTTGTTCCCCTACAAGAAAATACCCGTGTAATGTTTACCTTGCTAGCCACGAGAAACTCGCTGGATAGCAAGGCCCGCTAATGACCGTAGATCTGACAAACAAAGTCCTATCCCTGGGATAAGATCCCAGGGATAGGACAACGAGTCAGCGTCGGGCTTTAAATCGCGCCAGCATGTTTTCAACGAGAACAAAGAATAGCGGGACAAAATAGATAGCCAGCACGGTTGCGGCCAACATCCCACCGATAACCCCCGTACCGACGGCATTTTGCGCGCCAGAGCCTGCGCCGTCGCTTATTGCCAATGGAATAACCCCCAGGATGAAAGCCAGTGAGGTCATTAAAATAGGACGTAAGCGCATTTGCGCGGCCTCCACCGCGGCTTCAAGCGGTGCTTTTCCTTCGTTTTGCATAATCTCGACGGCGAACTCGACGATCAGAATGGCGTTTTTAGCCGACAGCCCCATGGTGGTGAGTAGCCCGACCTGGAAGTAAACATCATTGCTCAGACCGCGTAGATCGGTAGCCAGCAAAGCGCCGACCACCCCGATTGGCACAACCAGCATCACCGAGAAGGGTATCGACCAGCTTTCATACAGCGCCGCCAGCGCCAGAAACACGACGATCAGCGAAATGCCGTACAGCATTGGCGCCTGGTTTGTGGACAGTGCTTCCTGATAAGACAGACCTGTCCAGGCATAGCCAACGCCTGCGGGCAGTTTATTAATCAGCGACGCCATAAATTTCATTGCATCGCCGCTGCTTTTTCCTTCGACCGGCTGGCCGAGAATTTCCATTGCAGGCTGACCATTGTAGCGTTCAAGGCGGGGGGAGCCGTAGGTCCACTCGGTGGATGAGTAAGCGGAAAGCGGCGTCATTGCGCCAGAGGCATTACGTACGTACCAGTGATTGATATTGTCCGGCAACATACGAAACGGCGTATCGGCCTGTACATACACTTTTTTAACGCGCCCCTGGTTCAGGAAGTCATTGACATAGCGACTACCAAACGCGGTGGAGATGGTCTGATTGATATCCGATAACGCAACGCCCATGGCTTCTGCCTTCCTGGCGTTGACGTGAATGCGGAACATCGGCGTATCTTCCAGACCGTTCGGACGCACCCCGTCAACCTCTCCTGACGACTGGCTGGCCAGCGCCAGAAGCTCGTTTCGGGCCTGCATCATTTTTTCATGCCCAAGGTTACCGTTATCCAGCAGCTCCATATCAAAGCCTGAAGCGGTCCCCAGTTCCGCGACTGCGGGTAAATTAAACGGATAAACAACGGCGTTATTAATGGTGCTTAAGGCCATCATCGCCCGTCGAATAATGGCGGTAACCGAGTTTTCCTCGCCAACGCGTTCTGACCAGGGCTTCAGGCTGATAAACGCCAGACCGTTGTTTTGCCCCTGACCGCTGAAGCCAAATCCGCCGACGGTGAAAACCGAAGCGACGTTTTTCTGTTCTTTCGTCAGATAGTAATCCGTTATTTCTCCGAGCACTTTGCTGGTGTTCACCATCGTTGAGCCGGAAGGTAATTGCGCCGTGGTCATGAATACCCCCTGATCTTCTTCAGGCAGAAAGGAGGTCGGGGTGCGTGAAAACAGCACGATCATGCCCGCGCCAATCACTAAATACACGACCATGTAACGGCCCGTGCAACGGAGAAGTTTACGGGTGCTGTCCGTGTAGTGCTGAGTACATTTCTCCATGAAGTGATTGAAACGGGTAAACAGAAAATGTGTGTTTACTTTTTCTCCCTCATGGGATTTCAACAGCATGGCACAAAGTGCAGGCGTCAGGCTCATCGCCACAAACACCGACAGCAGCATCGAGGAGATTAAGGTGATAGAAAACTGGCGGAAAATCTCCCCCGTCGCCCCGCTCATAAATGCCATCGGCATAAATACAGCGGATAACACAACGGCAATACCGATCAGCGCTCTCTGGAGCTGGCCCATCGCTTTATGCGTCGCCGCTTTTGGTGACAAATGTTCTTCGGCAATAATGCGTTCTACGTTCTCAACCACCACGATAGCATCATCGACTAACAACCCTATCGCCAGCACCATGCCAAACATCGTGAGTGTATTAATCGAAAAACCGGCGACGTCGAGTATTGCAAAGGTGCCGAGGATAACTACCGGAACGGCGATTGTGGGGATAAGCGTTGCACGGAAACTCTGCAAAAACAGGTACATGACGAGGAATACCAGAATGATTGCCTCGATCAATGTATGAAAAACGCCCTGAATCGAAATCTCGATAAACGGCGTGGTGTCATAGGGATAAACGGTTTTCATACTGGGCGGAAACCAGGCCGATAATCTGTTCAGCTCTTGTTTGACCGCCTGGGACGTTTCCAGGGCATTGGCGCCAGCGGCAAGTTTAATCGCAATCCCGGCGGCGGGTTTGCCGTTGTAACGTGCAACCGTGGCATAATTTTCCGCACCCAGTTCAATGCGTGCGACATCGCGCAGCAGAACCTGGGAGCCATCTTGCTGGACTTTGAGGAAGATCTGGCCAAATTCATCGGTAGTTTGCAGGCGCGTCTGGACGATGATCGACGCATTTAGCTGCTGATCGGCTGACTGAGGCATGCCCCCCAGTTGCCCGCCGGATATCTGATTGTTCTGAACTTTGAGTTGGGTAATAACATCTTGCGGGGTGAGGTTATACTTGTCGAGCTTTTGCGGATCCAACCAGATGCGCATGGCGTATTGCGAACCAAACAACTGTACGCTTCCCACCCCGGCAGTGCGGCTTAGCGGGTCTTTAATATTTGAAGCCACATAGTCGGCAATATCATATTGGCTGAGACTGTTATTATCAGAGATAAAGCCGGCGACCATTAAGATGTTGCTGCTGGATTTATCAACGCTTATCCCTTGCTGCTGTACCTCCTGCGGCAGGGAAGGCATCGCCAGTTGTAATTTATTCTGTACCTGAACCTGCGCAATATCGGGTGACGTACCCGTTTTGAAGGTCAGGATAATCGAGGCATTACCTGCCGCATCGCTGGTGGATGACATATACATCAGGCCATCAAGACCATTCATATTCTGTTCAATCACTTGCGTCACGGAGTCTTCAACGGTCTTTGCGTCTGCCCCTGGGTAAGCGGCGCTGATGGTGATGGTCGGGGGAGCAATTTGTGGGTACTGGGCGACAGGCAGGTTCATTATCGCGATACCGCCCGTAAACATCATGATAATGGCGAGTACCCAGGCGAAAACCGGGCGCTCAATAAAAAAGTTGGCCATGAAGAAAGTGTCCTTAATGCCTGAAATATTACTGTTCAGTTACCGCGTCAGGTGTGTTCAGTTTTGAATGGAGGACCCGGGCTTTGATTCCCGGACGAATCCTTTGTAGTCCGGACACAATGACCCGATCGCCAGGGCCTAATCCCGCGGTCACTAGCCATTGATTGCCAACGGCCTTCACGGCGTTTATTTCACGCAGTTGCACCACGTTTTCCGGGTCAAGGATTAGCGCGGTGGCTTTTCCTTGTTCGTTATGCGTAATCCCTTGCTGGGGAACCATCAACACGTTCTGCTGACTGCCTTCGTCCAGCAGCGCCGTGACGTACATGCCGGGTAAAATTTCACCCTCAGGATTGGGAAATACGGCGCGCAGGGTCACCGAACCGGTGGTCTCATCAACGGCGGGATCGGAAAACTCAAGCGTACCGGTATGGCGATAGGGCTTGCCGTTTTCCAGCATCAGTTCAACCGGAATTTTGCCTTGTTGTTGGGCGATTTGGCCGTTGGCTTTCTCTTCTTTCAGGCGAAGAAAGTCTTGTACTGACTGGGTTAAATCAACATAAATCGGATCCAACCGTTGAACGGTGACCAGCGCATTTTCCTGATTGGCAGTGACCAGGGCACCCACGGTCACGGAGGATTTACCGCTGATGCCCTCAATTGGCGAGGTGACATTGGCATAGCGCAGGTTGATAGTGGCTTGCTCAAGCTCCGCTTTAGCAACGGCGACATTGGCCTGTGCTTCATTAAGCTGTGAGCGCGTCGTGTCGTAGTCCTGGCGGCTGACGTAATTGGATTTTATTAACGCTGACTGCCGATTTAATGTCAGACGTATGTTATTGGCCGTCGCCATTGCCTTAGCCAGCGCACCTTTGGCTGAATCCAGTCGCGCCTGCAGCGGGGCAGGATCAATTTGATACAGTGACTCTCCTTTGCTGACTTTATCTCCTTCAATAAAGTTGCGCTTTATGATGATCCCCCCAACCTGAGGGCGAATTTCGGCGATCTCAAATGAAACTGCGCGGCCCGGAAGTTCACTTTTAATATTCACTGAGGAGGGCGCTAAGGTAACAACGCCGACCTCGGGTGCCATGGCGGTGGTTTTTACTGCAGGTTTATTATCGCAGGCGGTGATGATGGCGCTACTAAAGAATAATGGTATCAACAGTAAGCATTTTCTGTTCATTGTAATCCCTGAATAATGTGAAAACACAAAGGTTCTTTTATTGCATGCAGGGTGGAGGAATTGTCGGTAAATAAAAAAAGATGGTCAGGCATGAGAAGGGTAAAGCCCATTTCTTCGCTAAAGAATTAGCGGTTAAAAATTATATGTAACAGGAAGAATACATGTTAAGCGAAGGATCTCATGAAGCTGGATGGCGCAATTAGATAAACGCGAGTTGATGTGGTGGGCGTTGGTTAGCGCCCGACTCCGGAATATATTAGCGCCATCTTACTACTGGGATTATTTCACTAGCTCCGGAGTTACCTGAGTTACTGTGTTGGCGTAGTAGGGGCCTCCCCATATGGGTTCAGGCCAGAACGCGCCATAGCCGTAATCCCACATATTATAGGTGGTGTTGACAGACTCAGTTAAATGCCAGACCTGAATACCCTGTAAATCAACTTTAACAAAGTTATACGGGACCTTGTTGATGAATCCTGACTCATCTCCTTGAATTGTTCCCAAAATAGTCACGAAATGGTTTCTGTAGTTTACCGGATCGAGAAAACCTTTCTGCTGGGCAAGAATTCGTCCCTGATAGCTCGCGTCTATTTGTGGCTTAGCAGAGTCGTTCAGTGGCAAAACGGCGATTTCCAGTAACGTATCCGTTTTGGTGTTAATCACATTGATGACTTTACCACCAAAGCGGGCCTGTTGACCGGTATATAATCCCGGCTGATTATGCACGGAGATAAAGTTTTTTTGTATATCAGGTTGATTATTACCTTTGATATTCTCAGGAATGGAAGCACATGATGCCAGGGTGAAAGCAAGGGCAATAATCATCAACCCTTTTGTTTTTTTCATTTTTACTTTCCTGCTAAAAAAAGACAGGCCTATAGTAAACCTTTGCTCATTATTGTCAGCAAGCATGCTGTTGATTATCTAAAATTAATATAATTGTAGCTTATGGTAATAATAGACTGTGTTGTAGCTGGTCGCTGAATGAGGACTATATTTTCAACGACCATAAAAGCAACGCGTGCAATTGCTCTTGCGCCTCACGCTGGCGGGTGTTAATAAAGCGGGCGATCAATTTGCTGACCGCTATTACCCGACGGAATGACCGCGTTCATTACTCCCGTCACCCAGACGGTAAGCCAGCGCCACCACTAGCGACTGCACCAGGCACAGCGTTGCTGACTGGGAGCGAAACGCGTCAACCTGTGCCTCCTTCACCACAAAGCAGAGATCGCTGAATGTTGCCAGCGGGCTTATCTGGCTGTCGGTAATGACAATCTGGCGCGCGCCTGCATTGGCCGCGGTTTCGCTGACCATCACCGTTTCTTCCGCATAGGGCGAGAAGCTGATCGACACGACGATATCACGTGCTTTGATGCGGTTAATCTGCTCGCGCAGCATCCCGCCCATTCCATCGAGCAAAATAGGGCGACACTCGAGATGGCTCAGGGCATAGGTGAGATAGGCCGCCACGCTAAACGAACGACGCAGACCGGCGATGTAGATGGTGTCGGCTTCTGCCAGTAATTGTACCGCGCGTTCCAGCATTTCTGGTTCGGCACGGGCTGCCAACTGCTGTAGGGCCTGAGTATTCGAACGGGCGAATTCCTGCAAGATATCGAGCGGCGTTTCCGGCACGGCTTCGCTTTCCATCTCACGGAACAGGCGTGCGCGGTCGCTGTAACTGGCAGTTTCCTCCACCAGATTCATACGAAACAGCTGTTTCATTTCGTTAAAGCCGGTGAAATCAAAAGCATTGGCAAAGCGGATCAGCGTCGAGGGAGGCACTCCGGCACGTTCGGCAATGACGGCAACCGTATCAAAGGCCACGCTATTTGTATTATCCAGCACATAGCGGGACACCTGCTGCAGCCTTTTGCTCAGGCCATCGTAGCGATCGCGGATCTGCTGCTGCAGCTCGTTCAGGCTGGTTGCTGTCGTCATTTTACCTCCTGTTGCATAGTTTTATGATTCTAAACGCAAAACCGCGTCTTTGAAATGTCACGCATTCATCTGGCCGTAAAAACGAAACAAAAGCTTCAGTCTAATCGCTTGCTGAAACATTCTGCCAGTACACGTTAATCATGCGATTCCGCTTGTTAACATAAAAATCCATCCTTGATCACATTAATCATTATTTATTTTATTTCAACTTAAAATGGAATGTTTGTTTCATATATAGTACACAGATAACGGCGTTCAGGTAACAATCACGTATCAACAGCGAGAGGTTAAGGATGGAGACAGTAGCGAATTTTATTCATGGCGAATGTGTCACCGGTTCAGGCCAGCGCGTTCAGGCGATCTTCAACCCGGCCACCGGTGAGCAGATCCGCCAGGTGGTGATGAGTTCGACACGGGAAACCGAACAGGCCATCGCGGCAGCGCATGACGCATTCCCCGGTTGGGCGCGGCATTCTCCGCTAAAACGTGCGCGAGTGATGTTCCGCTTTAAGGCGCTGCTGGAACAGAACATGGAAAGGTTGGCTCGCATCATCAGCGAAGAGCATGGCAAGGTGTTCTCTGACGCTGTCGGTGAACTGACGCGCGGCCTGGAAGTGGTGGAGTTTGCCTGTGGCATCCCGCATCTGCAAAAGGGCGAACACTCCGCCAACGTAGGTACCGGCGTCGATAGCCACTCTCTGATGCAACCGCTTGGAGTTTGCGTCGGGATCACGCCGTTTAACTTTCCGGCGATGGTGCCGATGTGGATGTTCCCCATCGCGCTGGCAACCGGAAATTCCTTCGTGCTGAAACCCTCCGAAAAAGACCCTTCTCTCGCGCTGGCGCTGGCGAAACTGATGCAAGAGGCGGGATTACCGGACGGCGTGTTCAACGTGGTACAGGGAGATAAAGAGTCCGTTGACGTGCTGCTTACTGACCCGCGCGTGCAGGCCGTAAGCTTCGTCGGCTCAACGCCGATTGCGGAATATATTTATCAGACGGCCTCGGCTCACGGTAAGCGTTGCCAGGCGTTGGGTGGCGCTAAAAATCACTGTATTTTAATGCCGGATGCTGACATGGATATGGCAACCAACGCCATTATGGGCGCCGCTTACGGCGCGGCGGGTGAACGCTGCATGGCGCTTTCGGTTGTGCTGGCGGTGGGGGATAAAACCGCGGATGAGCTGTGCTCGCGACTGGAAAAACAGATTGCGGCGCTGCGCGTCGGACCGGGGCTTGATCAGACGCCGGAAAACGAAATGGGGCCGCTTATCTCCTCGGCGCACCGTAATAAAGTACTCGGATACATCGACAGCGGGGAATCACAGGGGGCCAGCCTGCGTGTGGATGGTCGGCGTTTTAGCGTTAAAGGCCATGAGCAGGGCTATTTTGTCGGGCCAACCCTGTTTGATAACGTCACGCCGGAAATGACCATCTATAAGGAAGAGATTTTCGGGCCGGTTCTTTCTGTGGTGCGTGTAGCCGATTACAACAGCGCGGTGGAACTGATTAACCGCCATGAATATGGTAACGGCACGGCGATTTTCACGCGCGACGGCGGCTGCGCGCGTCGCTTCTGCGAAGAGGTGCAGGCGGGCATGGTGGGCGTAAACGTGCCTATTCCGGTGCCGATGGCGTTCCACAGCTTCGGCGGCTGGAAGCGTTCGATTTTTGGCGCGCTCAACGTGCATGGTAACGATGGCGTGCGCTTCTACACCCGCATGAAGACCGTCACCGCACGCTGGCCGGAGATGCTGCAAGACACAGGGGCCGCGTTCTCCATGCCAACGCTGGGCTGACAGGAGGGGTTATGCAAACCGAACGTATGACCATGGCTCAGGCGCTGGTCAAATTCCTTAATCAACAATATGTCTGTGTCGATGGTCATGAAACGCCCTTTGTTGAGGGCGTTGCCACCATCTTTGGTCACGGTAATGTGCTCGGTATCGGCCAGGCGCTGGAGCAGGAACCCGGTCATCTGCAGGTAATGCAGGGATGTAATGAGCAGGGAATTGCGCACATGGCGACCGGGTTCGCTAAACAGCATCGACGCCAGCGTATTTTTGCCGTGACGTCGTCGGTTGGACCGGGGGCGGCGAATATGGTGACCGCCGCGGCGACCGCGACGGCGAACCGTATTCCGCTGTTGCTGTTGCCAGGCGATGTCTACGCCAGCCGTCAGCCGGACCCGGTATTGCAGCAAATTGAGCAATTCCATGAGCTTGGCATCAGCACCAACGACTGCTTCCGCCCGGTCTCGCGTTATTGGGATCGGATTAATCGCCCGGAACAGTTAATGAGCGCGATGCTGAACGCGATGCGAACGCTCACTGACCCTGCAGACACTGGCGCAGTTACCCTCTGCCTGCCGCAGGATGTGCAGGGAGAAGCCTGGGACTATCCACTGAGTTTCTTTGCGCGCCGCGTCCATCTGATCGAACGTCGCCCGCCCGACCCGCAGCGTCTGGCGATGGCGCGGGCGCTGATTGCCCGCAAACGCCGTCCGCTGGTGGTGTGCGGTGGCGGGGTACGATATTCCGGCGCGCATGAGGCGTTGCGTGCGTTTGTTGAAACGCTGCAACTACCGTTTGCTGAAACTCAGGCTGGAAAGGGGGCGCTGGTTAGTGACCACCCACTTAACCTCGGAGGCATTGGGGTAACCGGTGGGATGGCCGCCAACCAGCTTGCAACCCGGGCCGATCTGGTGATCGGCATCGGCACGCGACTCACCGACTTTACCACCGGTTCGAAAGCGCTGTTTTCCCATCCGGAGGTTGAGTTCCTGCTGCTGAACGTGGCGGAGTTTGACGCACTGAAGCTTGATGCCACCGCGCTTATCGCCGACGCCCGTACCGGGCTTACGGCATTAACCGAAACGCTGCAAGACTACCGTAGCGATTGGGGGGGCGAGATCGCACAGGCGCAGGCGGCCTGGCGTGATGAGTGCCAACGTTTATGGGATCGCGACTGGCGTCCTGACGATGTTCCCGAAGTGGCAGGGCATCTTGACGCCCAACTGGCGGAATATGGCGACACGCTCAACACGCGGTTGACCCAGACGCGGGTGCTGGGGCTTATCAATCAGCACATCGAAGATAACGCGATTGTCGTGGGCGCCGCCGGATCGCTGCCTGGCGATTTACAACGCATCTGGCAGGTCAAAACCCCGGACAGCTATCACCTGGAATACGGTTACTCCTGTATGGGCTATGAGATTGCGGCTGCTATTGGGGCCAGGCTGGCGAAGCCGCAGCAGCCGGTGTATGCCATGGTGGGGGATGGCTCATACATGATGCTGCATTCCGAACTACAAACTGCCGTTCAGGAAGGGATAAAAGTTACTATCCTGCTGTTTGATAACGCCAGCTTCGGGTGCATTAACAATCTGCAGATGGGGCACGGGATGGGGAGTTTCGGCACGGAAAACCGTCACCGCAACCCGCAAACCGGGAGGCTGGATGGGCCGCTGGTGAAAGTTGATTTTGCCCAGAATGCCGAGAGCTACGGCTGTCGTGCCTGGCGGGTGCATGATGAAAAAAGCCTGCTGGCGGCGCTGGAAGCCTCTCGTGCGCATCCTGGCCCGACGCTGCTGGATATTAAAGTCCTGCCGAAAACCATGACCCACGATTACGCCGCCTGGTGGCGAACCGGTGATGCGCAGGTGGCTGATTCACCGTCGGTGCGCAAAGCCGCTGAGCAGACGTTTGAACAGGTGAAAAACGCTCGTCAGTACTGACGCTGGGTAATGCCGGATGTCGCTGCGCTTATCCGGCCTACAACTACTTCTAACCTGTAGGCCGGATAAGGCGTTCGCGCCGTCATCCGGCAACCTGCAACAACGAAATTTTCATTTCATTTTTCCTGCCCCTTCATCCTTCGCCTCCTTCCTGAACGGAAGGGGGCTAATTCCTTCATCTTTCCTGTCTTTATGTTGTGATATTGATAACAAATTTTATCTCGTTCATCTCAAAAGTGTTAACTTGCACTCAAAAACATAATTTTCACTATTTATAAAAATGAAATAAATGTTTTATTTAAGGGGTCGTTAGTTCATCGCATTCACCAACACCGGGAGCCGTTATGTTTAACATTGCTTTACTGGGCGCTGGCCGAATTGGCCAGGTACATGCAGCTAACATTGCCAGTCACAGTGCCACCACCCTCTGGTCCGTCGTCGACCCGAATCAGGAATTTGCCACCCGTCTTGCCACTCAGTACCAGGCTCGTCTGCAAAGCCTGAATGAGGCGATGGCGGATCCTAATGTTCACGCCGTACTGATCGCCTCCGCGACCGATACCCATGCGGATCTGATTGAACTGGCCGCTCGTCATGGCAAAGCCATCTTCTGTGAAAAGCCGGTCCACCTGGATCTGGCCCGCGTACGCGACTGTCTGAAAGTGGTCAAAGAGTACGACGTACCGTTGTTCATCGGCTTCAACCGCCGCTTCGATCCACAGTTCCGCCGTGTGAAAACGGATGCACTGGCCGGGCGTATCGGTAAGCCGGAATCGCTGCTGATAATCTCCCGCGATCCGTCGCCGCCGCCTGCGGAATATGTGCGCGTGTCTGGCGGTATGTTTCGCGATATGACCATCCACGATTTTGATATGGCGCGCTTTATCATGGGCGAAGAGCCGGTTTCTGTGTATGCCCAGGGCAGTAACCTGGTCGATCCGGCGATTGGCGAGGCGGGCGATATCGACACCGCGTTCATCGTACTGAAATATGCCTCCGGCGCGATGGCGACCATCGTCAACAGCCGCCGCTCCTCCTACGGCTACGACCAGCGCCTTGAGCTACACGGCTCTGAAGGGCTGCTGTGCGCGGGCAATATTCTCGAAAACCAGGTGCAACACTACGCGAAGACAGGCTGCACCAGCGCGTTACCTGAACACTTCTTCTTGCAGCGTTATAAATCGGCCTATGCCGCGGAATGGGAACACTTTGTTGCGGTTCTGCGCGGCGAAGCAGTCCCTGATTGCAGCGGGGACGATGGTGAGCGTGCGCTGTATCTGGCGGATAAAGCGCTGGAGTCACTGCATAGCCAACGTGAAGTTCTCCTCTGATTGTCACCACAACCTACCCTACACAGAGAGACATAATAATGAAAAAACTGATCTTAGCTGTCCTCATCGCCATGACATCCGGGGCAGCCATTGCTGAAAATGAGCAAATTGTTTTCAGTACGCCAAACCTGGCGATGCCATTTGAAGTTCACATGCAGCGTACGGCGGTGAAAGCCGCAAAAGAGATGGGCGTGAATTTACAGGTCCTGGACGGGCAAGGTAGCTCGCCAAAACAGGTCGCTGACCTGGAAAACGCCATCACCCGTGGTGCACAGGGTTTTATCGTTTCGCCGAACGATGTCAACGCGGTGTCCAGTGCGGTAGATGAAATTCAGGATGCGAAACTGCCCGTTGTTACCCTCGACCGCTCCGTTGACAGCCAGAAAAAAGTGCCGCACTTCGGCGCGAACAACTACAAAGGCGGCCAGGCGATTGGCGACTTTGTCAAAACCAAATTCCCTGACGGGGCGGACATCATTCTGCTGACCGGCCAGCCGGGCTCCTCCTCCAACATTGAACGTACCAAAGGCATTCGCGACAGCCTGAAGGCGGGCGGTGAAAAGTACAAGATTGTCGCCGATCAGACCGGAAACTGGATGCGTTCTGAAGGGATGCGCATTGTCGAAAGCGTGCTGCCTTCGCTGCCGAAACGTCCGCAGGTGATCCTCTCAGCTAACGACGATATGGCGCTGGGCGCGATTGAAGCATTGCAAGGACAAGGGCTGAAACCGGGTGAGGTTCTGGTTACGGGCTTCGATGCCGTGCCCGAAGCGCTGGCGCGCGTGCGCGAGGGCTGGCTGGCGGTGACGGCGGATCAGCGTCCGGGATTTGCGGTGAAAACGGCCATGACCCAGTTGGTGAATAACGTACGGGAGAAGACCGCGATAACCGGGGCTGACTATCCGCCAACGCTTATCACCAAAGAGAACCTGCAGCAGGCCGAGCGTATTAGTGAGGCCGGTAACTGATTCAGTGTATTTTCGCAGCCGCCGCGTAAGTGGCGGCTCACTATGAGGAGGAGCAGACCGATGTCGCAACCCTTACTGAAAGTGACTGACCTGGCGAAAAGCTTTTCCGGCGTCTGGGCGCTGAGCAGCGCGCAACTGACCGTCGGAGCAGGCGAAATTCATGCGCTGTTAGGTGAGAACGGCGCCGGAAAATCGACTCTGCTGAAAGCGCTGGCGGGTGCGCAGCCGCAAACGCGCGGGGATATCTGGTTTAACGGCGAAACGTTGCCGGTAGAGGACTCTCCGGTAGAGCGGCAGAACAAGGGCATTATCACTATTTATCAGGAATTTAATCTGCTGCCGAATATGACCGTCGCCGAGAATATGTTTCTCGGGCGTGAACCGCGCAAACGCAATCTGATTGTTGACGAAAAGGCGGTGAATCAGGAGGCGCAGGTAATTCTGGATTATCTGCAACTGAACGTTGCGCCAACCACGGCCGTGGCCCGACTGAGCGTGGCGCAGCAGCAAATGGTGGAAATTGCGCGGGCGCTGACGTTGAACGCAAAGCTCATCATTATGGACGAACCTTCCGCCGCGTTGAGCGACAGCGAAGTAGAAAGTCTGCACCGGGTGGTGCGGGAACTTAAAGGGCGTGGCGTGAGCATTATCTATGTGACCCATCGCCTGCATGAAGTGTTTCAACTCTGCGACCAGTTCACCGTTTTCCAGGATGGGCGTTTTACCGGAAACGGCGCAGTTGCGCAGACCACCGTTGAACAGTTGATCCGACTGATGGTTGGGCGCGATGTGGCCTTTAATCGCCGCCCGGCCAGCGAAACTCACCATGAAGATAAACCTGTGCGTCTGGCGGTGAAGGGGCTTAGCCGCGAAAAGCCGCCGCTGGATCCGCATGGTATCGCACTCCATGACATTAGCTTCCATGTTCATGCCGGAGAAGTGTTAGGCATTGCCGGGCTGGTTGGCGCCGGGCGTACCGAAGTGGCCCGCTGCCTGTTTGGCGCCGACGGTTTTACTTCCGGCAGCTTTGAACTTGATGGCGTGCCCTATCAGCCGCGCGATCCGCTGTTTGCGCTGGATCAGGGGCTGGCGCTGGTACCTGAAGATCGTAAAAAAGAGGGCGCGGTGCTTGGGCTGTCGATCCGTGACAACCTGTCGCTCTCCAGCCTCTCGTCACTGCTGCACTGGCGCTGGTTTGTGAATACCCGTAAAGAGGATGCCCTGATCGAATCTTACCGCCAGGCGCTACAGATCAAAATGGTCAACAGCGCGCAGGAGGTACGCAAACTCTCCGGCGGGAACCAGCAAAAAGTGATCCTTGCACGCTGCATGGCGCTTAATCCTCGGGTGTTGATCGTGGATGAACCGACGCGCGGCATCGATGTTGGCACCAAATCAGAAGTCCATCAGGTGCTGTTTGATATGGCGAAAAAGGGCGTGGCGGTGATCGTGATCTCCTCCGATCTGCCGGAAGTCATGGCGGTTTCCGATCGGATCATCACGCTGAGTGAGGGCCGGGTGACTGGCGAGATCCACGGTGACGACGCCAATGAAGAGCGGCTAATGACGATGATGGCCATCAACCACAACGCCCTGAATGCGGCATAACGGAGTGATTCATGACGCAGATTATTTCTAAAACGCAGGTTCCTGCCAAACGCGGCGGACGTCTTGATCCCATTGCCTTTTTTGAGCGCTTTGGGGTACTGATTTTCATGATCCTGCTGCTGATTTTCTTTCAGTTGCAGAACAGCAACTTTCTTTCTGAACGCAATATTTTCAACATCCTGACCGAAGTTTCCATCTACGGGATCATGGCTGTGGGGATGACGTTTGTCATTCTGACCGCTGGGATCGATCTGTCGGTGGGTTCCATCCTGGCGGTCTGTGCTATGACCGCCGCGTATGTGATTAAGGGCGACAACTTCACTACCGTTGACCCGAATGCCTGGGGCGGCATGAGCTGGCTGATTGGCCTTGGGATCTGTATGGCTATGGGGACCGCGATTGGTTTCCTGCATGGCCTCGGTGTGACCCGCCTGCGTCTGCCGCCGTTTATCGTCACCCTCGGTGGGATGACTATCTGGCGCGGCCTGACGCTGGTGATTAACGACGGCGCGCCGATTGCCGGTTTTGACGCGGGTTACCGCTGGTGGGGGCGAGGCGAACTGCTCGGTATCTCCATTCCAATCTGGATATTCGCGTTGGTGGCCGTAGGCGGTTATCTGGCGCTGCATAAAACCCGCTGGGGGCGCTTCGTGTACGCCATCGGCGGCAACCCGGAGGCGGCACGTCTGGCAGGGGTTAACGTGAAGCGCGTGCTGGTGAGCGTCTACGTGTTAATTGGCTGTCTGGCAGGGTTGGCGGGCTTCATTCTCAGCGCGCGGTTGGGCAGTGCGGAAGCAGTGGCCGGGATCTCGTTCGAGCTGCGCGTCATCGCTTCGGTAGTCATTGGCGGCACCTCGCTGATGGGCGGCTACGGGCGTATCGGCGGCACCATTATCGGCTCGATCATCATGGGCATCCTGATTAACGGTCTGGTGCTGATGAACGTTTCGGCTTACTACCAACAAATTATTACCGGCTTAATTATCGTTCTGGCGGTGGCGTTCGATACCTACGCCAAGAGCCGTCGCGGCGCACTGTGAGGATCATGATGAAAGAGGTTCGTATTGGATTGATTGGCACCGGGTATATCGGCAAGGCGCATGCCATCGCCTATGCCCAGGCCCCGACGGTGTTTAACCTGCGCGGCAAATTGGTGCGTGAAATGGTGGCGGAAGTCTCGCCGGAGCTGGCGGCCGAGCGGGCGCAGGCGTTTGGCTTCAATCGCTCAACCGGAGACTGGCGTGCGCTGGTGGCTGATCCGGCCATTGATGTCGTGGATATCTGCTCACCCAACCATCTGCATAAAGAGATGGCGCTGGAAGCGATTCGCCATGGCAAGCATGTGTACTCAGAAAAGCCGCTGGCGCTGAACGCCCACGACGCACGTGAAATGGTTGAGGCCGCAAAACGGGCGGGGGTGAAAACGCTGGTGGGATTCAACTACATGAAGAACCCAACGGCGCAACTGGCGAAAGAGATTATTGCGCGCGGTGAGATTGGCGAGGTGATCCATTTCTACGGCACCCACAACGAAGACTACATGGCCGATCCCCTTGCGCCTATCCACTGGCACTGTTTTAAAGAGACCGCCGGACTTGGGGCGCTTGGCGATCTGGCGGCGCATATCGTCAATATGGCGCAGTACCTGGTGGGGGATATTCAGCAGGTCTGCGGCGACCTGAAGATTGTGGTGCCACAGCGTCCAGCGCAGGTTGGTTCCTCGCAAATGGTGACGGTAGAAAACGAAGATCAGGCTCACGCAATGGTGCGCTTCGCGGGCGGCGCGCAAGGGGTGATTGAAACCTCCCGCGTGGCTTGTGGCCGCAAGATGGGGTTGTCGTATGTGATTACCGGGACCAAAGGGACTATCAGTTTTACCCAGGAGCGTATGGCCGAGCTGAAGCTCTATCTGCATGACGATCCGGTCAACCGCCAGGGATTTCGTACTTTGCTGGTTGGCCCGGCACACCCGGACTACGGCGCATTTTGCATGGGGGCCGGGCATGGTATCGGTTTTAACGACCAGAAAACCGTGGAAGTACGTGACCTGGTGGACGGTATTGCCGCCGATGCGCCGCTGTGGCCGGACTTTGAAGAGGGCTGGAAGGTGTCGCGCGTGCTCGACGCTATCGCACTCTCGCACCAGGAAGGCCGCTGGCTGAACGTGAACGACATTGTCTGAAGAGGTATCAACGTGGAAAAGCAGTTTGATGTGATATGCATGGGCCGCGTGGCGGTTGACCTCTACAGTCAGCAAATTGGCGCGCGCCTGGAAGATGTGTCGAGCTTTGCCAAATATCTTGGCGGCTCGTCCGGCAATGTGGCTTACGGCACGGCACGCCAGGGATTGCGCTCCTCAATGCTGGCGCGGGTTGGCGACGAACATATGGGACGTTTCCTGCGTGAAGAATTAAGCCAGGTAGGCTGCGATACCAGCCATCTGATCACTGATAAAGACCGCCTGACGGCGCTGGTGCTACTCGGCATTAAAGACCGGGACACCTTCCCACTGATTTTTTACCGTGATAACTGCGCGGATATGGCGATTACCGCCAGCGATGTTGATGAACAGTACATCGCTTCTGCTCGTTGTCTTGCCATCACCGGGACGCATCTCTCTCATCCACAAACCCGCGAGGCGGTGTTGACGGCGCTCGCTTACGCCCGGCGTCACGGCGTGCGTACGGCGCTGGATATCGACTATCGCCCGGTGCTGTGGGGGCTTACTTCCTTAGGCGACGGCGAAACACGTTTTATCGCCGCCGATCAGGTCACTCGCCAGTTACAGGAGGTGTTGCATCTTTTTGATGTGATTGTTGGCACTGAAGAGGAGTTTCATATCGCGGGCGGCAGTACCGATACGCTGCTGGCGCTGGCGCAGGTTCGCGGTGTGAGTCACGCGACGCTGGTCTGCAAGCGCGGTGCGCTCGGCTGCTCGGTGTATACCGACGCGATCCCGCCCCGGCTTGACGATGGCCTGACGGTGACAGGCGTGCGCGTGGAGGTGCTGAACGTGCTGGGGGCGGGGGATGCGTTTATGTCCGGTCTGCTGCGCGGCTATCTCAACGATGAGGGATGGGAGCAGGCATGCCGCTATGCCAACGCCTGCGGTGCGCTGGTGGTGTCGCGTCACGGCTGTGCGCCGGCGATGCCGAGCAAAGTTGAGCTTGATGATTATCTTTCTCGCGCTGCAGAGGTTCCACGTCCGGATCTCGATCCGCATCTCAACCATTTGCATCGCGTGACGACCCGTCGCCGTGCATGGCCGGAACTGTGCGTGATGGCCTTCGATCACCGCAGTCAGCTTGAAGAGATGGCGCTGCAGTGCGGCGCATCCCTGAAACGTATTCCGGCATTGAAACAGCTTATTTTGCAGGCCAGCCGTGAAGCGGCCAACAGCGCCGGGCTGGAGGGCAAGGCCGGGCTGCTGTGCGATGGTACGTTTGGTCAGGATGCGCTGAATTCGATAACCGGAGAGGGATGGTGGATCGGGCGCCCTATCGAACTGCCGGGATCGCGTCCGCTGGAGATGGAGCACGGCAATATAGGTTCGCAGCTCATCAGTTGGCCGCAGGAGCATGTGGTGAAGTGTCTGGTTTTTTTCCATCCGGAAGATGCCCACGCGCTGCGTCTGGAACAAGAACAGAAGATTACCGAAGTGTACCGCGCCTGCTGCCAGTCCGGGCATGAACTGCTGTTGGAGGTGATTTTGCCCGCCAGTATGCCGCGCAGTGATGAACTGTATTTGCGCGCCATTTCCCGCTTCTACAACTTAGGTGTTTACCCGGACTGGTGGAAACTCCCGCCGCTCACTTCTGCTGGCTGGAGCTCGCTGAGTGAAATTATCGCGCGACGTGACCCGCACTGCCGTGGCGTGGTGATCCTCGGGCTGGATGCTCCGGCTGAGCAACTGCGCGCTGATTTCAAAGCGGCTGCGGGCCACGGGGTGGTGAAAGGGTTTGCTGTGGGACGCACGCTGTTCGGCGACGCTTCCCGCGCGTGGTTGAAACACGATATTGACGATGCGCAGCTGGTGGCGCGCATTAAAGATAACTACCTGCAGCTTATCGCCTGGTGGCGCGAGCGCGGACAAGCATAATTCAGGAGAAGATGATGACGGTACAATTAGGTATTAATCCACTGACATGGACGAATGACGATCTTCCTTCACTGGGCGCTGAGACGTCGCTTGATACGTGTCTGAGCGAGGGCAAAGAGGCTGGATTTGCTGGCTTCGAACTGGGCAACAAATTCCCGCGTGAGGCGCGACTGCTCGGCCCCATTTTGCAGCGCCACGACCTGCAACTGGTTTCCGGCTGGTACTCCGGACGTCTGCTGGAACGCAGCGTGGAGGAGGAGATTGCCGCCGTGCAATCGCACCTGACGTTACTGCGCGAACTGGGCGCGAAGGTGCTGGTATTTGCCGAAGTCAGTGGCTGCATTCACGGCGAGCAGCAGACGCCGGTGCATCTGCGTCCGCGTTTTCCGCAGGCCCGCTGGCAAGAGTATGGCGAGAAGCTCACCGAATTTGCCCGCTACACGCAGCAGCAGGGAGTCCAGATTGCTTATCACCATCATATGGGCACGGTGATTGAGTCTGCTGAGGATGTGGATAATCTGATGACGCATACCGGTGATGAAGTTGGGTTACTGCTCGACACCGGACATTTGACCTTCGCCGGGGCCGATCCGCTGGCGGTAGCGCAGCGCTGGGCGTCGCGTATCAACCATGTTCACTGCAAAGACGTGCGCGCCGACGTGCTGGCGGATGTCAAAAATCGCAAAACCAGCTTCCTTGATGCGGTACTGAGCGGGGTCTTCACCGTGCCGGGCGACGGCTGCGTTGACTATCCGCCGATCATGGCCTTGCTGAAGGAGAATCGGTATCAGGGTTGGTTAGTCGTGGAGGCGGAGCAGGATCCGGCCATCGCGCACCCGCTGACGTATGCGCGTCTGGGTTATAACAACCTTAGCCGTCTGGCGCGTGATGCCGGGCTTATCTGAGGAGGTGACATGTCACGTTTATTATCACGCTGGCAGCAGCCGGACGCGCAAGGGTGTACGCAGTCGGTGACGCCTGAAGCTGCTGGCTGGGGATATGTCGGCTTTAGAGCGTATGAACTGGAGGAAGGGCAGCAGTTGACGTTGCCTGCTGTCAGCGAAGAACGCTGTCTGGTACTGGTCGCTGGACGCGCGACCATCACCACGCCGGGCGCAACCTTTACGGATATCGGCGAGCGGATGAGCCCGTTTGAACGCATCAAACCGTGGGCGGTGTATGTCACTTCTGGCGAGGCAATACAGGTCCAGGCGGTGACCAGACTGGAGCTGGCAGTTTGCGCTGCACCAGGAAAAGGAACCTACCCGACGCGGCTGATTGCACCTAAGGATATCGATGGTGAAGCGCGCGGCAAAGGCCATAACCAGCGTTACGTGCATAACATCTTACCGGAAGATAAACCTGCTGATAGCTTGTTGGTGGTGGAGGTGTGGACCAATGAAGGCTGCACCAGTTCTTACCCAAGCCATAAGCATGACGCCGATAATCCTCCTCACGAAACGTATCTGGAAGAGACCTACTACCATCGGCTCAACCCGCCGCAGGGATTTTGTATGCAGCGGGTATACACCGACGACAGGTCGCTCGATGAGTGTATGGCGGTCTACAACCGCGACGTGGTGATGGTGCCAAAAGGGTACCACCCGGTGGCCACCCTGGCGGGATATGACAGCTACTACCTTAATGTGATGGCGGGTCCGGTACGCAAATGGATGTTTACCTGGGAAGACGATCACGCGTGGATTAACAGCGATTATCCGGTTGAGAGATAGGATGAAAGCGTGTGGCGACAGTGAATCGCCACACGTGGAGTCAGGGCCCGTGCGTTGCCGTGGCCCTGCACTGGTTTAACCGCAGGAACAGACTGAGACAGGGAGCCAATGCTGGATGGCGGCTCACTCCTACAATTTACTGACGCAGACGTTTGTGGGCGAAAAGGTATTGCCTAACAGATAGGCATTATTCATTTTATACATTTGCGCACGTTTTCCGGGCGTGAACGGATCGTAGATATTATGGGTAAACATCTCATCCGACACATTATCCAGACTGTGTTTACTCATTTTCATGTCTTCCAAAAACACAACGCCTTTGTCTCCTATGCGGTAATTAAAACTGACGGAGCGTTGCAGGATAAGCCGATGTCCTGGACGGTTGTCTGCTGGTGGCGTCGTGGTAATAATTCCAGAAAAATCAAGGACGCCGGTGTTATCTTTTTGCAACTGGAGCATCAGGCTACCGTCGTATTTCCCGCCCCCGGGTAGTTCGGGGAGTGAGAGTGTTGAAACGCAATGCACGCTTATCCCCTGATTAACTGTAATGAGCGCAATTCCATTCGCGCTCAACAAGGCGCTGACGGCGACCAGAACGGCGGCTCCTGCAAGTAATATCTTAGTTTTATATTTAGTATTCATGGATATAAAGGTCCTTGCATCCAGCAAACTTTGTTTTTTCTACATTATTGAAAGTGCAGCGGGATAAAAATACACGACCTTTTTCGCCGTAGACGTACAGATCGTCAGGCTGGAAAATAAACAATGCGCCAGCCAGACACTTCAGGTGTAAATCAGCCATTTTTTGTGCTTTTTCAAGCTTTGCGGTCGCTACTTCTCGCGAGCTTTCAAAAACGGTATAGACCGGACAGAGGTCGATATTGCCAAGTTTATACAGGTGTACATCGGGAAGATTGGTTTTAGCGCTGTTAAACAATGTGTTGACTGGGTAAAGAAGCATGATTAAGGAGATGCCCCCAGCAGCTAACAACATCATTTTTACGCGTTTAGACAGGGAAGGCGTGGCTTTCGGCGGTGCAAGGGAAGTCACGGTAACTGAAGGCGGTTCTTCAATGGTGGCTACCAGCCCTTCAGCGATGAAAAAGCCGACCCGCGGCACGGTTTGAATAATCTCATGTTCACAACCGAGTTCCTGTAATCCTTTACGAATCAAAGAAATATATTGGCTTAACGAATTATTTGAGGCCTGCAGACCATTTTTGTCCCAGACATTGGTAAACATCTCTTCTCTCGAGACCACTTTTCCTTCCTGCTCGAGGAGATAGGTGAAGATCCTGTTTGCTGTAATAGACAGGGTAAGGGCGTTATCCGACGGATTCAGACTGGCCAAAACGCCATCATCAGTTCTGAATGTAACTTCATTGTTAATTAGATATTTCATTTTTTCATCATTAACAGAGTATTACTTAATTATAAACCATAGTGGTATTTCTTCTTCACTACAGGAGCGCGGGATGTTACAAGTCCGAAGCATGAGGAGGGGCGTTTCATTTTAGCATCGTAAAGGACACTCCCGGCATAAAAAACCATGAAATTACTCATTTTAAGTATAAATACCTGCTTCATTTTGATGAAATTATAAGAGCGCTACTATTTTCAGATAGACCACTATATTCATTCACCGGTTTGATAACTCCGTAATTCTGGGTCGCTAGTTGATTTACAAATTGTCGGTAGCTTAGTAGATGGCAATTTTTATAATGAGAAAACGATAAATTACTTAAGTAAAATAATCGAAAAATAGTATGGTATCAAGAGTCTTAAACAATAATTAGAAACGGGTTGAGATTTTTAACTTATTACGGTCAATTCCTGATGGTACAGATTTCCCGGAACTTGCTTATCGCGAAGTTGTGTTTTTTGATTGACTGTAACTCTCTTTCTCGCAGCCACAATTTAACTAACTCAAATGAGTTACGTTTATATCGAATGAATCTTACAATGAGATTGCTCTTATAAGTTATTTGTTATTTCAGAACTGTGCTGATAAGTATTTTTTACGGGGCGCGAAATAAATTAATATGCGTTTTACTTAATTTGAAATGTTTGTTAGTTGTATCAGAGATGGATTTGTCACATTACATTGTTTATGCAATTCATTAACACTCACCTGTTCATTTTTTCAGCTCCATCAAAAGTTAAACCTATAATCAAATTGAATCATGGATAAATCATCTATAAATTGCGAATTTATCAGTATAAATAGATTGTTGGTCGGTGCAGCCATATCATTCGTCACGTACAAGTTGCTCAATGTTTTAGCGGGAAAATCTCCAGAGAAGAGGTACCTGACCGCTGGGTAATTATGAGCATCCCATAATGCTATGTGACCACGAATTTTACCAGGAAGGGTAATCGTGGAATTATTCGGAATGGTAATGATGAACAAGATCTTTAAAGTGGTATGGAGTGTTTCGCACTCGTGCGCTGTTGTTGTTTCTGAACTGGCAAAGCGTTGCAGCGCTTCTATAGAAACCAATAGCTCAGGTAGTATTGAATCTAAAACGCATAAATTCAATATTTCAAAAATAGCGCTAAGCATAATCGGTGCCGTACTGGCTACGCATTCCATATATGCTTTTGCCGCCGACTACGTCTTGCCAGATTACTTACCATCGACTAACGCTAATGGCGCAGGGCAACTTGTTGTCGGTGACGGTGAAACTATGAATATTATCACCGGTACCAAAGGATATGGCAGCATTGCCTCAGGTGCATCGGGCTTTAAAACGATGACGATTCAACAGGCAATGGATAATGGGTATATTTCGTCAGGGAGTGAAAATATAAACCTGACGCAGACGACTTTAGGTGGCCGAACCCACAGCATTCAATATGTTGACCCCATCACCGGGGCTTCGCGTACACTCCAGGTGTATGACAGCAATAATTTTGCAGCAAATAGCGTTGGCGATCTGACGACTTATCTGGGGGTCGGCGTCGGTGATGGGCAGTATGTGAACATGAAGCTGGCGACGGTGACATCAGGCGGTACGCTGGATGTGAATGTCGGTTCAACGGGAAGCGACTGGGCATCAAACCCGGCAAATATCTTCAATGCTGTCACGAAGGTCTCTGGAGTTTATAACGTTGAGAGCAGCGCCAGCGATACTAAAGACGCGGTACTGAATTACAATGCCAAAACTATCGTGCAAAGCGGTAGCGTTGGCAATGTCGCGAACAATGCCGGTAAAGATTATAACTTTGATACTGCAACCTACAACGGCACCTTCTCCAGCTCGCTTGGCGAGTATACGGTCAATAATCTGGATGATTTAAAAAACTACAATGATGCTCTGGTGAAAGCCGTAGAGGCTGGCCAACTTTCGCCCGCGGACTACGAGGCTGAGCTGCATAAAGCCTACACTACAGAACAGAAAAACATTCACTTTGACACCAATATCCCGGACGGCGATGCGGTGTTGCAGGCTGCAAATCGTGATGTGAACAGCTTTATTAAAGCGTCCGGGGCGCGCTCTGTCGTCAATATTTCTGCTGATGCCAATATTCAGGCGGTGTTCAGCGATACTTCCGTGGTGACGCTAACCGACGGAGCCACGCTCAATAACAACGGTACGCTGGGGGCTGCAGCCGGTGCATCCGGTGGTGATTATGTCGTTTCCGCGCGTGATAGCATCGTAAATAACAACGGGATTATTGACGCGGGAACCAGTCGTGATGTGAAAAATGCGTGGGTTGGCGCTCATACAGGGATTCTCGCGACCGGAACGACGAAGGTACAGAGCGACGGCGTTATCAACCTCGCCTCGCACCAGGATATCTATAACGCCTATGGCGTGCTGATGAATGACACGGCAACCTTTATTAATAACGGGGTAATGAATATTGCCACCGGAGGCGAGCCTGCGAAATCTTCCGATAGCGTCTATACCTACGGCGTATTTGTGCAGCGTAATGCTGTTGCTACCAATAACGGCACGATTTACATCGGACGTACTGCGCAAGCGGTAAAAGATGAGGCGACCAGCGAGGTTCAGGTCACTCTTCCGGCCATTGGTATGTATGTGAAGAGTGGGACCATCACTAACACCGGTAACATCACGATTGGCGAAAAAGTCGAGAATGCTGTTGCCATTCAGGCCAACGGTAGTACGTCTCCTGGCGCAATCAACGTTACCCAGGACGGCGTCATTGATATCAATGGCACCGGTTCTGCGCAAAATATTGGCTTGATGGGAATTAACGGTGCAAAAGGGCTGGTGAACAGCGGCACGATTAACCTCAATGGGTACAGTGCCAGCGGCATTGAGCTGCAGGGAGGGAGTCAGGCGCTGCATTCGGGCACGATAAATATCACCAATGGCAGCACAACGGACAATTCGTTAAAAAATATTGGCGCCTGGGTCGAAGGGGCCGGGTCTCAGCTTACGATGAGTGGGAGCGTGAACCTTGCCGCAGATAACGCCATTGGTCTGCACGTTCGTGACGGCGGTGTTATCGATATTACCAATACGGGCAATGTCTCATTTACCAGCGGCAAGAACCAAATTGGCTATTTTGTTTATGGTGCAGGTTCAAAAGTTAACGCTTCTTCTACTAATACGCAGGACGTCTCGACTGAAGGCTCAACGTTATATCGCATAGAGGGTGGCGCGACTTTTGATGGCAGCGGGTCGTCTGGTACGACAATGATGGCATCAGGCACAAACAGCACAATTCTGCAGGTGACCGGGGCGGGGAGCCATTTTGATTCCGGCTCGCAATCGCTGAGTATTACCGGGGACGGTGCGACCGGGATTAGGGTTGAAGGCGGAGCGGATGGGGTTATCACCAAAGACGCGGTGATCGTGAAACTTTCCGGTAAAGACACCACAGCCGGGATTGTTGATGGTAATTATTATGACTTGTCCGGGAATGTTGATGAGAGCCAGAAAGGCGACTCAACCCTGACCAGTTACGCCACGCTGAATACCAGCAATACGGCGGATGGCGCTTTCGGCTACATCGCTCGTAACGGCGGTACGCTCAACCATAAAGGTAAAATCGACTTTGATCAGGCGGGCAGCACAGGCGTGCTGGTTTCCGGCGGTACGTTGAATAACGACGGCGACATCAAGGTTAATGGCGTGGCGGTCAGCATTGAAGGCGCTGATTCCGTTGTGAACAACAATGCGACGGTTAGCGCGACGGATGGCACCGCAGCCTATCTCGTCGGCAATGATGCGTCATTAAGTTTGACGGGTTCGGGAGAAACCAAAGCATCAGGAGACGCGCACGGTATCTTGCTGGCCGCTGGCGCGCAAGGTCTGCTGGTCGATGGAGCCACTATCACCATGGACAGCACAGGTAAAGGCAGCGCCATTGAAAATGTCGCCAACATCGCGGGTATTCAGCTAAAAGATACAATCATCAGCGTGGGGAATGGTATCGGTATTCATACCGGGGCATCCCTGGCGCAGACCAACTCCGGAACGATTAACGTGACGGGGAGCGGTACGGGGATCCTGTTTGAAAATATCGACGGCAGCGAAACGAATCAAACGCTGGATATGTCTGACTCGCGCGCTCTGGTTATCAATGTTGAGCAGGCTGCGGGGAAAGGGATCGTCACCAATGCGTCAACTGACCTGAAAACGGGCGTCAGCGTTAACGTGCTCGACGCTAACGGTGGTGAAGCGTTGATTGTTGGTGGCACGACCAAAAATGTTGAACAGGCTGGTGAGCTGACGTCGAAATCGACCAGCCACGCGGTGGTGAATGTTGATAACGGTTCCCTGGAAACGTTTATCAATAAAGGCGTTATTAAAGCGCTGGATGCGTCGCAAAAAGCGGTAGAAATGCTCTCGGGGGCAGGCATCGCGTTTACTAACGCGGCGGGCGCCAGCATTGTTGGTCAGGTTAACCTGATGAGCGGTGATAACACCGTTACGCTGGAGTCTGGCAGTACCGCAACCGACATCCAGACGGGCAGTGGTAACGATCTGTACATCCTGAAAGATGTCAAAGAGACAGAAACCTCGCTGTTTACCAGCCTTAATGGTGGTGACGGGGAGGATACACTTCAGCTGAATAATGCACAGTACATCCTCAATCGCGCCGATGCTATTACCGGCATGGAGCATATCGATCTCACCGCAGGTTCAGTATTTACCGTTAATAATGTTGATTATGCGCTGGGTGATAACCAAAACGATGCGACCGGTACGGGTTACAACATTGATGCGACCAGCACCTTGACGCTGAATTCTGACGCTGCGCTGGCCTTTAACAGCCATCTGGCGGGAACGGGAACGGTCGCCGTTGATGCCAGCGGTAATGCGTTTGATTTTACCAGCAACAATGCGGCTGATGGATTCAAGGGGATGCTGGCGCTGACGAACAGCACCTTTGAGCTGGCTGGATTAAATACCCAGGCGCTGAACCAGGCAACATTAAATATCGGCGAGGGGAACGTCACCCACGTGGGGGCCGGTGAGCAGAATATCGGCGGCCTGGCGTTTAACGGCGGTACCGTCAGCTTTGACGGTGTGACGCCGGGGCAGAGCAGTGCCGCAGGAACAATTCATGCTGGCGCGATGGATCTCTCCGGACGCGGAACCGTGCAGGTTGATACCGGCACGATTACCAACGATCGTCCGCTGGCTGATACCACGCTGTCACTTCTTGAACAGGACGATGCGCAGTCGCTGATCCAACTGGCGACATCAGATACTGCCGTCTCTGGCGGTGCGGGCAATCTGACGCTAACCGATAGCAATGGCAATATCATCAGCGATGGGGTTGAAGCCGGCATCAGCCAAAATGGAGAGATTGTTGCGAACGCAACGTATGATTATCGCCTTACCGGCGGGGAAAACGATGATGGGTTGTACATTAGCTATGGTCTGACACAGGTCGAACTGCTGGCCCCCGGAGACAATGCACTGGTCCTGGATGCGAACGGAAAAGCCGGTAATGCCGCAGATCTCAGCGCCCGCGTGACAGGCACTGGCGATCTGGCGTTTGACAGTGCCCGGGGCCAGACGGTATCGCTGTCGAATATGGATAACGATTACACCGGTATCACCGATGTACGCAGCGGCAACCTGCTGATGAAAAACGATAATGTTCTGGGACAGACCAGCGAACTGCGTCTGGCCGCTGATACCGGTTTTGACATGAACGGTTATAGCCAGACTGTCGGTAAGCTGACGGCGGCGGCTGATTCACTGCTGGACATCAATGGCGGTAACCTGACCCTGGAGCAGGGTGGCACAGCTGATGGAATATTGACCGGAAGCGGCGCGCTGAACATCAATGGCGACACGCTGACCATCACCGGTGAAAACAGCACGCTGACGGCAAAAACGACCATTGCAGAAGGCGCGCGCGTGCTCATGAACACGACGCTGGGCCTTGGCACCGGCGATATTGTGGCGGCGGGGACGCTGACGATGAGCAAGGCCGCAGGCGCGCTTTACAACAGCATCAGCGATGCCGGACGGGTTGAACTCAGCGAAAGCGATGTCGCGCTGGTGGGCAACAACAGCGCCTTTACGGGGCAATTTGCTGTGGATGCGCATTCCCGGCTCACCGTGTTTACTGCAGAAAATCTGGGCAGCGCAGAGGTGAGCAACAGCGGTTCACTGGTGCTGAACAGTAATACCGACTGGCAGCTTAATAACGATGTTTATGGTAGCGGCGATGTGACCAAGCTGGGAGCCGGCTCCATTACCGTCGGCAATAACGCCGCCTGGACGGGCAAAACGGAGATTGAGCAGGGCGGCCTGGTACTGGGGGACGGTACATCTCCGGTCACGCTGGCCAGTAGCGAAGTCAACATTGCGGCTGCGGGGATGCTCTCGGGCACGGGGGGCGTTGCAGGTCATGTGAATAACGCCGGTGTGCTGCAGGTGGGAACCGGGACCGGCGACAACCTCCTGTTCACGGTGGGGGGCGACCTGGTTAACAGCGGTACCCTCGCAACCGGTGTGAATGGTCAGCAGGCCGGTAATCAACTGGTGGTCAATGGCAATTATACGGGGAATGGTGGCCATCTTTCCCTGAACACCGCGCTGGGGGATGACAATTCCGTTACGGATAAGCTGGTGGTGAAAGGCGATACCAGTGGCACCACCTCCGTCAGCGTCACCAACGCCGGTGGGAAAGGGGCCGCCACGATTGATGGGATCGAAGTTATTCATGTTGATGGCGCATCGGACGGTGAGTTCACCCAGGCTGGCCGTATTGTGGCAGGGGCATATGACTACAGCCTTGGGCGCGGTCAGGATGAGAACAGCGGCAACTGGTATCTGACCAGCGGCAAAACCAATCCGGATCCCGAACCAAATCCGGATCCGGATCCCGATAAAGATCTGCGCCCGGAAGGCGGCAGCTACACGGCTAACCTGGCGGCAGCCAACAACATGTTCGTCACCCGTTTGTATGATCGCCTGGGCGAAACGCAGTATACCGATGCCCTGACCGGCGAGCAGAAAGTCACCAGTATGTGGATACGCCACGTTGGCGGGCACAACAACTGGCGTGACGGCAGCGGCCAGCTGAAAACCCAGAGCAACCGTTATGTATTGCAGCTGGGAGGCGACATTGCGCAATGGAGCCAGAACGGACTTGACCGCTGGCACCTGGGCGTGATGGCGGGCTACGGGAACGACCACAGTAACACCCGGTCATCACGCACGGGTTATCGTTCCCGGGGTTCAGTCAATGGCTACAGTACCGGCGTGTATGCCACATGGTATGCCAATGATGCGTTGCATAACGGCGCCTGGCTGGACAGTTGGGCTCAGTACAGCTGGTTTGATAACAATGTTAAAGGCGATGACCTGCAGGGCGAGTCATATAAATCAAAAGGGGTGACCGCCTCGCTGGAAATGGGATATGCCCAGAAAATGGGCGAATTTTCCGGCAGTCATGGCACGCTGAATGAATGGTACATCCAGCCTCAGGCGCAGGCGGTCTGGATGGGCGTGAAGGCGGACGATCATCAGGAAAGCAACGGCACCCGTATCACCAGCAACGGTGACGGCAATGTACAGACCCGGCTGGGCCTGAAAACCTGGATTAAGAGCCATCATCAGATGGATAACGGTAAAGAGCGTGAATTCCAGCCGTTTGCCGAACTGAACTGGCTGCACAATTCACGTGATTTCAGTACGACCATGGACGGCGTGAATGTTCGTCAGGACGGGGCGAAAAATATCGCCGAGGTAAAAGTGGGTGTGGAAGGACAGGTGAGTCCGCGTCTTAATCTGTGGGGCAACATCGGGGTCCAGGCTGGCGACAAAGGCTATAACGACAGCGCTGCGATGGTCGGTGTGAAATGGAACTTCTAAGCTGATTCTGCCGGGCAAGTTCAGCCAGACTGGCATATGTCAGTCTGGTTATTTCCTCCTGAAATAACATCTAAAAAGCGTCCTTCAGGGCGCTTTGTTCAACAACACGAGTTAATCATGTCTGTAACCAAGAAAATCACACCCATCATGCTGGTGTTGCTTTTTCTTCTGGCCGGTGTGCTGACGTCATGGCAGCAATGGGATAGAGAGGGACAACTTGTCAGGGAACACGCGATAAATAGCCTGATCGAAGAAATCGACACGATATTTGACGACGTAAATACGCTGGCTGTGTTGGCCAGCGCAAATATCCAGGAAAATTGCACCGACGATCTGCTACGAAAATTGCGTCTTCTTACGGCATCTGGCGAGAAGATTCGTTCAGTCAGTATTATCAGGAATGGTGAGTGGAACTGTTCTTCTCTCGAAGGCAGAGAATCGCCGGGGATTGTTTCCAGAGGAACGACCACACACTCACTGATGATTGAACAGATTTATCGGCTGAAGACGGAGATGTATATCCTCTATTTTCCGTTTCAGGGGCAGGTGGTGGCGGTTGCGGTATATAAAGCGGCGATCGATAAAATTCTCATGGATTTTGCCCGTAAAGCAAAAATTGATGTGCATTTTTTATTGTATCCAGCAAAACATCCTTTCGTGCAGATGGCCTCACAAAACTATCCTTTCTGGATTGTGACGGATTCACAGGATGGCATTGCAGATTATGTGCGAGATAATCATTATCTTCTTATTTTATTTGTTCTACTGTCGTTGCTGTTATATTTCCACTTACGCCGGGTGCAGCAGATTTCACCGATAAAAATACTGCAGCGTGCGATTCATAATGATGAATTTGTTCCATTTTATCAGCCCGTCGTCGAACTCGCTTCCGGAAAAATCGTCGGGGCTGAAGTTCTCGCTCGCTGGAATCACCCTGAGCAGGGAATTATTCCCCCTAACGAATTTATCCACACGGCTGAACATAGCGGCTTGATCAATGCGCTGACGCTGAAACTTTTGACGCAGGTAGAGACGGATATGCGGTGCCTCAGGGATCATTGCGATATACCCTTTCACATCGGTATTAACATACCTCCACTGTCACTGGAAGATAATGAATTTACCGATGCCACTATCGCCTTTATTCGGCGGATGAACTTGTTTCATATTGGCGTGATGCTGGAAATCACCGAGCGACAGCAGAGTCTGATTCGTGAAAGCGTGCTGAAGCGCTTGAAGGAGGCGGGAGCGGCACTAGCCCTGGATGACTTTGGGACCGGGTATTCTAACTATGCTGCGCTGCAACGTATTTCGCCGCGATTTTTGAAAGTTGATAAGATGTTTATCGATTCATTGGGTAAAGGTGGCGTGAGTGATAGCATTATCAGCAACATTGTTCACCTCTCTGAACTGGCCAGGATCCCATTGGTAGCGGAAGGGATAGAAAGTGAAGAGCAGATGGAGAGGCTGCGACGGATGGACGTTAACTTTGGTCAGGGATACCTGTTCAGTAAACCAGTACCCTTTAATGCGTTTCTGCATTTATTATAAGAATAGCTGATAATAAAAAACCGCTTTCGCGGTTTTTTATTTTTCAATGTTTGGAAGATTATTCACTGACTTTTTTCTCAACGGAGGCAGCACCTTCTTTGGTCTTATTCCAGCCTTTCTCGGTACCCTCTTTTGTTGCATTCCAGCCTTTTTCAGTACCTTCTTTGGTTGTATTCCAGGCTTTTTGTGAACCTTCACTTACTTTGCTGCTCAGGTCATCTTGTTTGCCTTCAGCAGCATGTTTGGCTTTTAATTTTTGCTCTTCGCCCTGATTCTGCGCCTGATGCAGTTTTTCTTTTGCGGTATTGGCGTTTTCGTGTGCGGCAGCTACATCATTATCAGTTGCGTGTGTCGTGGCGGCAATAACGGGAGAAGCCAGCAGAATTGCAGATAATGCGATAATTGTCTTTTTCATAATATCCTCGCTTAGCGTTATAAGTTATTAGCATGGTTAAGCATGGCATACAAACGAAGCGCTGGCTTTAGGAAAAAACTGTAAGTGCGGATAACGCTATTTTTTCCACTTTTGCAGTGTGAGCAATTAATACGGTTACGTTGTCTTGGGGGGAAAACCACATTTAATATTGGGTTAAATAACGAGTTATCATCATTATTTAGCATGGGCCTGCATCATGATGCTGCCTGATATTTATTTGGGGCTGAAATTCGCTTATCAGAAGTGAAGTTGAATTTTAATCACACGTTCACACGTGAAACTATACGTGTACCCATTTCTCTGGATTTGACCAGTGCTACTGGCAATACAGACACAAAAAAGCCCTCAGCTTACGCTGAGAGCTTTTCATCGGTGTTTGGGCTGGCGGAGTCTGAATAATATTTTCAACATCATGTTTTTATTGTTTATTTTTCAATTCAACTTTCATTGGTATACCTAAGCGTATACCAATGGCGATTTGTTGCAATGTTTCCTGTGGTTAAGCGAACTTGTTTTTGAATAGATCACATCAAGAAAAAAACTTTTTTTACGGAAAACTGTTCACACTGTTCACTCGCCATTATTTATCTTTAATTTCAATGCGATATCCAGTGAACAGTCCGTGAACAGTGAACACTTTACTGTTCACTTTCCGGGATTTCAGATAAAAAAAGACCGGCTGATGCCGGTCCGGGTAGGTTATGTCGCGGTGGTTTCGTCGCACCGGGGCAGCCAGTCGGCGTTGCTTTCTTCCCTGAGCGCAAGATTCGTCTGCATACCCTGATTTGTTCGCCGCCTGGCGTAATTCAGCCCGTACTCTTTCAGCATCGATGACAGCCCTTTGCCGAACATGGTCAGGCTGAGTGTGTTCTTGTAGCCGTGTGCCTCCATGTAGACCAGATAGGCGTGATACAGGTACAGGCGCGGCTGTCGCGGGATGATATTCGCATTCCCCATGTACATACCGTCAGGCTCGGGCAGTGCCTCCAGATAGCCACAAAAATCGAACGTCGGGTCAGCGTCGCGCTTGATGCTGAGTGCCTCGTCGGAGTTCTGCTGCGACTGGAGCAGTGTGCGCGCGGTCATCGGGTCGCTGAACGTCTGCATGAGCTGGCGCACGATGACGGCCAGCTCCCGGGCGATTTTATCTTTCAGCTTCGGGTCACGCTCTTCCGGGGCAATCTGTTCCGGGAAGTGCATTATCACCCGGCGACGGGACACCCCGCCGCTGCGGTCGGTGAAGCGCATCGGGTTATTGTTCACGGCCAGTATCACCGCCGGAATATGGGTGGAGTATGCATCGCGGTATTTCGGGTCGACGGAGACCGCATCCCCGCCGGTGATAGCCTTGAGTCCTGCCCCGTCACCGCTCCATTTTTCCTGGTCAGGCAGGCGTATCAGCGAGAAGCCAATCAGCGCCGCGCGTTCGCGGGGCGACTCCAGCGTTTCGATAGTCGCCGACGTGGCGTTATCTTCCCCGGCGAGCATGGTCGCAATTTCGGCCAGAATACTTTTCCCGCTGCCGCCGGGACCGGTCACTTCGAGAAAGAGCTGCCAGTCGTAACGGTTCGCCAGCACCATAAACAGCGCGGCGAGTATCACGTCACGTTTATCGGCACGCGAACCGGCAGCGCGGTCGAGCCAGCGCCAGAAATTCGGCGCGTGCGTCTCCAGCGTTTCCCCCTCCACCGGCGGGGTGAAATCCACGTCGCACAGGGTGCGCAGCCAGTGCGATTTGCTGTGCGGGCTGAATATACCGCTTTTGGTATCAAGCACGCCGTTGCGAAAGCCAATCAGCCGCCGTGACGGGGCGTCCTGCTGCGGAATAATCAGTTTCAGGGTGTCGACCACCGAGGCAATTTTCCCCGACGAAAACGGGGCGCGCAGGCGCTGGAACAGCCCGGCCACGTCGCGCGCAAAGTCCGACGGCGGGATGATTTTCCAGATTCCCGCCTCATAGCGGGACAGGAGCTGCCCGTTTGCATCCACCGCCAGCGCTTCGCCGTAATGCTCATGCACCCGCATGGCTTTCTCACTGGTGCTCATGGCGGTAAATTCCGCCTCGCTCATGGTAGAGAAAGGGCTGTCAGCCGGTGGCCGGATGGCGTCATACATGGCTTTACGCGTGGCCTCCCCGCCGTGCTGTGTATACGCATCATTCCAGTCCCCGAACACCGGCGGCAGGGCGAGCACGCCCTCGCAGGACTCTGCGGCCGCAGACGCTTTGGTCTGGCCGTCGCCGTTAAGGTCGCGGTCGGCGGCCAGCACAATCCGGCAGGCCGGGTATCTGTGACGGGCAAGGCTCGCCAGAGAAAGGAGGTTCACCGACGACAGCGCCACCATGACGGTTTCCCCGGTCAGGTGATGCACGGTGAGCGCGGTCGCATAGCCCTCCGCTATCCACAGCCGTTTTCCCGCCTCTTTTTTCCCGTCGAGAATATGACATGCCCCTTTTACCTGCCCCCCTTTCAGGGTGCGCTTGAGGCCGTCTGCGTTAATGAGCTGGACGTTAACCAGTGCGCCGCTATCGTCATACAGCGGGACAACCACATCCCCGGCGCGGTACGTCACACCGCCGGTTTTATGCAGGGTGGTGAGCGTCAGACATTCCCGACCGGGGAAGCCCTTGCGGGTAAGGTAGGCATTGCCGGTGGCCGGTCGGGCTTTCTCCATCAGTCTGGCGGCCAGCGCGGCCGCCGCTTTGCGGTCGGCCTCAGTTTCAGCGTCTGCGGCCGCAGTCACCGCCGGGGAGACCGGCGGCAGGTTGCCGGTCACGGCGTTCACCTTCCCGGCCGCCTCTGACGGGGTCACGCCGAACACTTTCTCAACCAGTTTCAGACCGTCTCCCGCGCCGCACTGGTTACAGAACCACGTCCCGCGCCCCTCTTTATCGTCAAAGCGAAAGCGGTCGGAGCCGCCACACACCGGACAGGCCTGATGGCGGTTTTTGATGACCGTTACCCCCAGCGCCGGGAGAATGCGCGGCCAGTGACCGCACGCCTGTTTTACGGTGTCCGTTACGTTCATTTTCATTGTGGTTGTCTCCCTCAGTGCAGTGCCGGTGCGGTGATATGACGGGCGCAGAGTTCATCCATCACGGCCAGCCCGAGAAAGGACAGCGACGGGGCGGCTTTCAGTGGTCCGGCTTCCATTAAATCTTCGAGCAGGGCACAGGCAATCTGACGGCCTTTTTCCTCGCCATGCTGGCGCAGATAGAAGCCCTCCAGCTCGGCCGCAATGGCGCTTTCCAGCGTACTGAGCGTGAGCTGCGGGTAGCGGTGCTGACGTTCGCACAGGGTCAGCCAGGCACAGGCGACCGCACGGCGGTAAAGTGCAGCGCGCAGAACGGGAGATAATGCGGTTTTCATACGTTGCCCTCCCCGGTCAGCCAGCGCTGATTACAGCGGTCGACCACACCGTCGAGCCGGGCAGTCATGAAGTAAATCACCGAGGTGAGCTGTAGCTGCTGCGCCGGATTGTGGCGCAAAGAGGTGCAGTCCTGCACCTGCATCAGGTCGCCGACGAGCTGGCCGACGTTGCGCATATGTTCGAGGCATTCAAGGTCTGCCCGGCTGATGGTGGGCTGGTTTATATTCTGCGGCCGTTCCGTACTGTTAACAGGCATTATTTCGTCTCCTGAGGACGTGCGTATCCCTGCGCAGATACGCACATTTAATATTCGTTATCGTTTTTTAATTACAGATAATGGCGGTAGCTGTTATCCGGTTTTATTTCCGTTTCCGGCCTGAAATTATTCCGCCATTTATGCGCCACCGGCGCCGGGCGTTTAACCGGGGGAATATCGTCAGGATATTTATCGATATTCCGCGCCCGGTATTGCTGTAATGCCGGGTCAGCCGCTATTTCGCGTAATACGGCATGGCGGTTTTCAGGGTTGCGCTTAAATACATCGGGATGCTCACAGGTAAAGTCCCGCAAAAAACGACCGAGCGGAATTTCTGCCATACGGCCACCGGCAATTATACGAATGAGGATGGTGTAGGTGCGCCGGTACGGATTCCAGACCAGCCCCGGACAGCGGTACGGCATATCCCACGGAATACCGTCGGCCAGCACGCCCGACACCACCACATCAGGAAATCCTGTACAGCGATATATTTCACCCGGCTGAGGGAAATCAAACATGGTGCTCACCTCCGTTTCCCGACGTCGTGGCGAGAAAGTCACGGCACAGGCCTTTGGCTTTCAGCTCTTCCAGGACGTAGCTGACGTCCTCATGGATATAACTAAAAATCTGCGGCAGGTATAGCTGGTGTAAACCGTTCAGCTCACGGCGCAGCAAATCTCCACCGATGAACTGCGAGACGGCGCTGGCGCGATTGAGTTTATGGTACGCCTCTATGCTGAGGTGTTCCTTCATGGGGTTAAGGTCATCACGACGCGCTGAGACGGTCTGAGGGGTGTTTTTATTACGCATGTGACACCTCCACAACCGGCAGGCGGGCGGCAAGGGAAAGCACGTATTCGCGGACAAGGGTGCGGCGGGCGGCCAGCTCGTCACCGGCCACGGTGCGGAGCATACAGATACGGGGTTTACGGTCTGCGCGACGGACGGCGGCAAACACAAAGACAAACTGCGGGTGTGACGGGGTGAGGGTCGTAGCCATAAGGGCAACCTCCAATAAGTAGCGGTTATTGCCACCACCGGAGTTCCTACACTCATGGGTGGTAGCCCGGACGGGGGTAGGAATACCGGCCTTATTGGAAACCGGCCAGCCCGAAGGCTGCCCCGCCCGGACCACCATTATCTGATACAGGCCAGTGTGAAACCACCACAGCCCGAAAAATGGGTGTACCTGAGCAACGACGTAAAAAAACACGCATGGCGCGTGTTGAGTCGCCAATAAGTAACACGGGTTCCTACGCCCGGCTGTCGATTTTGCGACAGCGACAAAACTGTACCAGGAAACACACAACGGATGCAAGCCAGAAAAAGGGGCTTTGTGAAATCGGCTCTGATTCATGCGTCGTATTTCCGGTTGCGGTGCGCGACACGTTCTGCCATCCACGCCGTGATTTCAGACTGTAGCCAGGCGACATTTTTACCCCCGAGGGAAACCTGTGCCGGGAAAGCATTGCGGGCGATTAAATCGTAGAGCGTGGAGCGGGACAGGCCGCACTGATGAATGACTTCCGGGAGACGTAAAAAACGTTCCTGAACCGGGGCTGAAACCGGCATCAGGTGCGTGCCAGTGGGAGAAGGTGGTACTGATGAAACCGTGTGCATAACGCTACCTCGTTAATATCCGCAGAGATCCGGACGTGTCCGTCCGGTATCAGGTAGCGCTCTATTTTGTGAATATTTTTTCTCAATGCAACAGGGGGAAATTGTACAAAGCACGGGACAACGGATGCTGTTTTTTTACTCAAGACCATTTAAAGGCACTGGAAGGAGTTATAAGGCACTGGAGATTTCAAAAGTGAAATGCAAATTGATTTAATCACCCTAACAGCATGAATTAATAGGATATACCGCATAAAATTTACATTCGGGATGTTCAGACCAGTGAACAGTAGTGAACAGTTGGTGAACACTTCTTTCTCAACTGTTCACTCTTTAATTTATTGTTTTACTTATATTTTTATACTGAGTGAACAGTAGTGAATAGTTATATGTAAAAAAACAAACAGAGAGAAGGGTTTTCCTGCGACCTTTCTCTGGCCAGCCGGGTTTTGAAGTCCTGTTTGTGCCATGTCTGCTACAACGGTAATGAATCGAGTTGTTGTCTGAGGGACGGCAGAATGGCGTCAGGTTGAAAACACAGAGAGAACCCGACGATGAAACCAGATTTGTTTACCGCGGTAATGAAAACCATCGGCAGCACGCAGGATGAGAACATCCGCACGGCCATTGACAGTGCACTGGACAGCCTTAACGAGAAAGCAAACCAGAACGCAGAGGCCACGATAAATAATGCGCTTGAGGCATTCAGCAAGGCCAAATCCGTGCACACGGAAAATATGCTGAAACTGAATGATATTGATGCCGCCATTACCCGCAGCGGGAAAGAGCGTCAGAACGCCCTGAATGAAAGTGCCGAAGCCGAACAGAACTGGCGTACCCGTTTTCGCGAACTGCGCGGCATGATGACCCCTGAACTGAAAGCCGAACACAGTCAGCGAGTGGCTGGTCGGGAGCTGGCGGAGGAATTCACCGCCCTGATTGATGAGCTCAACGATGATAAAGCCAGTACCATGCTGGCCGCCTGTACATCAGGAGATAAGTACGTCGGCACGCATTTTACGGTGTTCTCTGCCTACTCCCGGAATGAGTGGGCGGCCGTGATGAAAGACATCCCTCCCTCACTGGTGCGCGCATTTGCGTTACGTCTGCGTGAACTCGAAATGAAAGGAGAAGAACACCCTCACAACGTTCTCATTCAGGAACTGGGGGAGAATGTACTGGCGCAAAGCAGGTACTACGCATTCAACATGACGCAGGAGCCGGTAATTTCAAAAATTGGGCTTCACCGTCCGGCACTCACCGGCGTGGATATGAAACTCTATAAAAGCCCTGTTCTCAGAATGGCGCGGGCTAAAGAGCTGGCACAAAAGAAAAAATCGCGGGGGGTTAAGCCATGATGCGCTGTCCGTACTGCAAACAGGCTGCCCATGTCCGTACCAGCCGTTACCTGTCGGATAACGTCAAGCAGAGCTACCTCCAGTGCGTGAATGTCTTTTGCTCCGCAACCTTTCGCACCACCGAGTCTATCGACGAGGTGATACGGCCACCGGCAGAAGAAAAGCCCGAACCGCCGCAGACAGTACCAGAAACACCGCCCCGAATTCTGGACTGCGCCCGCTCATCGCTGCGCCACTGATTCAGGAGAAAAGACAATGGCACGAGCACTACTGGAACAGGCCTTTGAAACCTGTCAGAAGAATAAATCGGACTGGATGAGCAGCAAGTCAGCACTGGCGCGGGCTGAAATGGCGCTGAAAGAGCTGGAGCTTACCTGCACCCGTTATGAACCGGAGGCCGCACAGGCGCTGCGGGATGATATTGACCTGAAAAAATGGGCGGTAAATCAGTCGGCCGGGCAGTACATCCGGTCACATGAGGCCGTGCAGCGTATCAGTATCCGGCGTCAGCTCCACGCCTTTATGCAGGTAAGCGGCGACGCGCTGGCCGCCGCACTGGCACCGGAATTAATGCACCTCAGCGAACAACCTGACATCGTCAGAGAACGGGCTCTCGACCGGGCGGCCGCCAGTGTTTGCGAAGCGCTGTCCGTTCATGTTACCCGCGGAGGAAATATTGATTATGCAGAGGAAGATCGCGACATTCTGACAACCATCGGTTTCCGGCCTGACAGAGCATCGAGAGACGACAACCGGGCAAAATATACGCCTGAACAGAGTCAGATTTTCATGCGCCGACAGGCCGCGCAGACCCGCAAAAAATCCGCATAAAACGCCCCGAAAATACCCGTCTTTTTAATAAAAATAGCCATGCATGCCTACGCTGCATGGCTTTGCATGCAAAACCCTGAATTTTCCACCCCGCGCCGCACCAGCACTGGCGCGGCCTGAGTCCCTTCATGCACCTGCATTAAAAGTGCCCCACGAAGCGGGCAGGCGTGGCGGGGAGAGCATTGCGCGCCAGAGTTCTGAATGATAATTTGACAGCATTGTTATCGTTTAGCTTGTAGTTCTTAATGAAGAGGGTTCTATGAATACCGATACCTTAATTTTAAGGTTCCGTGATTTGGTAACAGAGAGTGGTGGTACAATTGCCGAGCACTTAAAAATCATCAAAGAACATGGTTATGTTTATTGGGGATGGTGGGCTAAACCTGGTGAACAAGTTCCTTCATATTTTATGGATATATCAAAAGAGCTGAGGGAGACAACAAAGAATATATATCTTTTTGACTCTGGAACAGGGAAGTTATACGCGGCGATCTTAAATGAAATGATTTTCAGTGGCGTTGATATAAAGTGTCCGGACACTAATTTTACGCCTAGTTACTATACAAGTCGTTCATGTTCTGCTTGGTTGAAGTTGATAGATATCACCGAAGTAGATGATAAAAAAATATATGAAACTCTTAATTGTTTGTCGTATTCAGAAACGAACTCTCAAATGTTTTTAGATGGTACTAGTTTTTCAGACTTTGAAGGGAAGCAAGTATCAAGCCTAAGGGAGTTACAGTATCAGGAACGAACGCTTTGGTTTGTTAATGATTTTATTAAAGGCAAGCATGATACGCATGAGATTCTATTAAAAAATGCAAATGTTAGTATTCCTCGGGTTTTTCATGAGAAACATATTGTTTCAAAGTCAGGTATATTTCATTGGCTGTCGGATTTGCATTTTGATGATGCCAATAAGTTTCATCAATTTACTGGTTTTAATAAGCGCACCTTGCAAACACTATTAGATGAATATTTCCAAGATGAAATTGAGTCGTTGATTGTATCTGGTGACATTACTTGGAAGGCAACGGAGCAGGAATTTAATATCGCTCTGGAATTTTATAGAAATCTGTGCGCTAACAGTTCTTTAACTTTTGACTCGATCGGTATATGTCCTGGAAATCATGATGTTAGCTTTAGTGAAGGTCTCTCTCATGATACTTTATCTGCGCTTCAAAAGTTGCATGAAAATATGCATCAAAAAAAGGAAGAAATACCACTTGATAATAATGGTGATGGTGGCAAAGATATTGAAATAAAAAAGGAGGATAATGTAAATAAACTAAGTGGTGAAGAATGGGATTTGTTAGTTTCAACAGAGCTTGGAGAAGATTCCAAAAACAACTATCGCCAACATTTTAAAAATATCTATAATATTGAGCCAAATAAATATCTATCAATGGGTAGAAAGTATTTGGTTAAAAACCAACGATCTGTTGAGATATGCTACTTAAACAGTAATCTTTTGCAACAACATCGATTGGCCTTTCAGGGGCAAGGTTTTATAGGTATTGAGCAACTTAAAGATGCAGAAGAAAAAATGGGTTGGAAAGGTGTTCCTAAAATGATGGGAACAGTAAGATTAGTTGTATTGCATCATAACCTATTTGCGGTAAATTATTTTTCCACTCCTACTATGGGGATGCCCGGTGGGATTGTGTATGATGCGGAAGCGGTAGTTCAATGGTGTTTTAAAAATAGAGTAAATGTTATTTTACATGGACATACCCATGAAAGGAGTATGACTAAACTTACCCGTAAATGTGAAGGTGGAGGTGAGTATAGTGTATGGGTGGTTGGGTTAGGTAGCACTGGTGTTGTTAGCTCTCATTTGGTTAACTCTAAATATAATGAAATGGCTACCTTTGATTTCAATCATGAAGAAATAAAACTAAATATATACCATGTTTCTGAGTCGGAAATAACTTTTGATAAAGAAATTATTTTGGATTGATTATGAAAAAATTACTGATTACAGATTTAGACAATACTTTGTATGATTGGGTTTCATTTTACGCTCAATCATTTACTAGTTTGCTAAATGAATTGTCAATAATACTTGGTGTTGACAAGGAAATATTAATTAAGGAGTTTAAACAGGTTCATAAATTTCATGGGAATTCGGAATACCCCTTTGGTGCGCTAGAGTTACCATCAGTTATTAGTAAGTTCAAATCAAATGATAAGGTTTTTTTAAGTAAGAAGGTTGATAGCGCCTTTCATGCATTCAATTCTACAAGAAATAAAACATTAACTTGTTATTCGAATGTATTGAGTACATTGCAAGAAATTTCTTCCTCAGGTATTGTTATCGTTGGGCATACAGAGGCGCCAGTAAGAAATGCATTATTTCGATTGGAGAAATTAGGTCTCCTAAAGTATTTCAAACACTTATATACCCCTCATGATAGATATCATGATGATTTAAATGATAAAACAAAGCAGTGGTTGTCTTCGTATGGTGATTTTCTTATTCTTTTAAATGAGAAGCAAAAGAAACCTAATCCTGAGTTATTGATTGATATTTGCTCAAGTGAGGGGGTGGAAAAAGAAGATGCAGTTTATATAGGCGACTCGATTGTAAAAGATATTGCAATGGCGAATCTTGCTGGAATCGACTCCGTATGGGCTGAATACGGAAAACAACATTCTCAAAAGTATTGGGATGTCTTAGTTTCTATAACTCATTGGACTGAGGAAGATGTTGCTAGAGAAACTCGTTTGAAAGTAGAGTTAGGAAAACAAAAGCCAACTTATACAATATCCAGTTTTGATGAGTTGAAAGATATTTTATTCTGATTTTTCTTTGGCGGTTAATTAACCGCCATTTTAATCTGTAATCCCCACCAATTCATTAGCTCTATTCTTTTTTCAATATAAATAGCTCTATTATAAGCTCTCCTGACCTCATTTTTGTCGCTATGTGCAAGTGCAGATTCAATTACATCGGAATTAAATCCATGTTCATTCAACGCTGTACTTGCGATTGCCCGTAATCCATGAGCAACTAATTTCCCACCATAACCAATACGTTTTAAAGCAGCATTAGCAGTTTGGCTGTTCATGGGTTGTTTTGGATCATTCCTACTCGGGAAAACATGTTCCCTATGAGCGCTGATGGGCTTCATCACATCCAGAATCTCTAATGCCTGTGGTGATAAAGGAACGATGTGTTCCCGCTTAGCTTTCATCCGTTCGGCTGGAATAGTCCAGAGCTTCGCATCGAGATCGATCTCTGCCCACTGAGCACCGGAAGCCTCAGAAGGGCGCACAAGGGTCAAGAGCTGCCACTCAATAAGACAGCGAGTCGCAACAGACAGATTTGACATGACTAGAGAACGCATTAGCTTTGGCAATTCCTCTGGCCGCAGCGTCGGCATGTTTTGTTTTTTGGGCTTCTCAAAGGCCATCCCAACACCTGATGCTGGATTGGCATCAATCAGACCAGTGTTTACGGCATAAATCATTATCTCGTTAATGCGCTGCACCAGTCGACGTACAGTCTCAAGCGCCCCACGAGCTTTGATTGGCTCAATCGCTTCAACCAATGTACGGGCTTTGATTTGCTGAACGGGGATCTCACCGATGGCAGGGAATACATCTTTCTCCAGTGAGCGCCAAATGTCTTTTGCGTAATCAGGGGTAACGCTTTTGCTTTTGAGCTGGAACCAGTTTGCCGCAACAGTCGAAAAAATACTGTCTAGGGCTATCTGTTGCTGTTCTTCAACAACTTCGGCCTGAACTTGGGGGTCGACGCCATTAGCTAATAAGGAAAGATAATCCGCTCTTAACCCTCGGGCATCAGCAAGCGAAAGGGCGGGGAAGGAGCCGAGTCCCATCATTGTTCGTTGCTTTGTTGCCGGACGTTGATAACGGAAACGCCAGAGCTTTTTCCCGCTGGTTTTCACTATCAGGAAAAGCCCATCACCATCATGTAGAGTTAGATCCTTCTCTAAAGCTTTAGCGCGCAGAACTTCGGTGTTGGTCAGGGGGCGCGTTGTCCGTGCCATATGGCCGCTCCTTCGTGAATTGGTATACGTTTTTAGGCCTACATCTTACCGTATACCTAAACGTATACCAATTATCACTGGATTCAGGCGGATCTTCTCGGATGGTTACGGACAAATAACAGATACAAAAAAGCCCGCAAGGCTTACGCTGTGCGGGCTTTCAGGACTTCCTCGGACGACTCTGGTAATCGTTGAGGGAGAATTTTGGTGCTGGGGTCCCTGTAATTAGTTATTCATTCCATTGATTTTTAATATTATTTAAACTTTGAATTTTATGTGTGGTTCTAAAAAGGAACCATAAATCGTAATGGTATGGGTTCTCACGATTAGCGGATTGGATAATTGTATCAAAAGGAAACAAATTCTTCAGTTCAACTCCCTGCTGGTAGCTGAACTGCGCAAGCAGGATCTGCTTTTCACCGATTAGTGAATGCGGTAGTTTTTCAGCAAAACTGAATTCTATCCGTAGGGCAGTACCAGCATAGGTGGAGAATGGATTTTGAACAACTGGTCACCAGAGCACACAAAAGACATCAAGAGTTGGTTTAAGATTGATACATATCGCAAATTTGAAGACCTCTCATTGCTCCAGTTTTACCATGAGATATGGGCTCGTAACTTGTTCTTTAAGGAGTATCGGGAAGAGTTTGAGAGCAGAACTCTTATGGGTTACTTTTCAAAAATTTTCAGTGGCAATCCTTTTTTAATTGAAGAAGGGCAACTGGGATACATGACTCCTGCCAACAAACTTTTTCAGCCTCCCCATTTTTTTCTTACAACTCTTGATCGCCTTGCTGAAACGAGCATCATTGCTATGCAACGCGGAGGTTTTGTTTGGGATGGTGATGACAATTATTCAATAAACAGAGATCTTCGGGAAGAATCACTTTCAGATATTATGCCAGATCAGTTTTCACGAACAGTCATGTTCGAGATTGATTTGGCAAGTGGCACAGACGAAGAGATTGCAGAGTCGCTTAAAGCTGCATTACCGCAGTGGCGTAAAATCAAAGGTATCGAACCAGATCCTTTAGAATCAGTTCGCTTTGGGTATGGAACTATCAAGAAACTCATCAGTTATCGTGTGATACCTATGCTGGATATCCTGGTGTGGGCAGCCGTTAAAAAAATCCGTGTCTCTGACGACAGGTTATCCAGACTGCTATATACAGACGATGACGAAGAAAGCGAAATGAGGCAGTCTAGCCAAATCAAAGATACCGACAGGCCTTTGGCTCTTAAATCCTGCACAACTGACTTTATCCGACAATTCAATTACTTCATGAACAAAAATAGCCATTTGAAGCAAATGAAAGTCTCTGATGTAATGAAACTATCGGATTAGAATTACATTTATAACTATTTGTTTTAATTGTGAAAATTAACTAAAGGCATCATTGTGAATGGTGTTTTTTTTTGCGATTTTTACTTTAAACCGGGCATTTTGACACTTGCTATAAAACGGGGGAATTTCAGCTACTCTCAAGTTCCCCTTTTTTGTACGGCACCAACTTCGAGAAAACCATCCTGCATAGCTACGAAGAACCTCCGCTTCAGGAGCTTCGCTCTTTTCTTTTCCCAACTGTTCGTATAGTGACTTCACCGCAACGACAAGGGATAACGAAATGAAAAATCAAGCAACCCGCCTAATACGATTACCAGAAGTTCTCGAACGAACTGGCTACGGAAAAGCCTGGATATATCGTCTGATCAACGATGGTAAGTTTCCTGCTCCTGTCAAAATTGGAAGTCGTGCAGTAGCTTTCGTTGAAAGTGAGATTGATACCTGGATTCAGTCTGTTATCGAAACAAGTCGAAATAATGTTGCTTAATTGAACATAGGAGCGGTTTTATGAATATCGAAGAATTTGTAAGCGAAGAAAACCATATGTGCAATTTATGCAGAGATCTTTTTTACAAGATCTTTGACCAAGAAGTGATTTATGACTTACCTAATAACGAGTTTAATAAAGAAATCGTTTACTGGCTCAGTCAGTACCTTGTAGGAAATCTGAGAGAACCTTTAGACTCGATCTCTGAGCTTAATGCTTGCAAACAGATATATGTTTACGAGACCTGGTTATCTCTAATTAAATGTCCTGATGAATTTAAACTCCTAGCGAAGCGGATAATTTTATATCTAATGGATTAAGAGCTTTTTATGAAAGTGTAAAGTTTGGCTGCATAATTTACCTTAAAACTTTACAGAATAAATTACATTATTTTGGTTGTCGTTTATTAGCAAGGCAGTGAGATAGTTTTCGAAGTATTAGGTGTACATAAATAATACTAGATCTACCAGATGATAATTTGACAGGAATAATCGTCTATCTCACTGTTTTAATTTAAATAAATAACACTAATGGTTCAATTAAATTTGTAAATCTACAAAATGCTTATTATTAATATATTGGAATTATACTTTTTGTAAAGTTAGGAGGGAAATATGAGCAGTATTTGTGTAGATTCGTTTATGTTGGAAAATGGTGAGAGGTATTGTCATGTCGTAAATAAAAAAACTGGTGAGCCATTGTATTATCCAAATTTGTATATAACAACACAAGTCAGAAATCGGTCAGAGTCTATATCGACAATGAAAGTTATTGCCGGTAGCATTTCATTGTTATATCGATTCTTTATGAGGAAAGAGATCAATATTGATGAAAGAATTCAGAAAAGGATATTTCTGGCTCCTCATGAAATTGATGATTTGATTGAGTTTACTTCATTCAATTTTAAAAATGGCGTAGATAATGATTTTTGCTTTTCAAATGTCAAAAAAACAACTAAGTATTTTCGGATTACAACAATAGCTAACTATCTGGAATGGCTATGTAATATACTTCTTTCTCATACAGGTCAGAAAGATACAATAAAAAAGATACTTGTTTTCATTAACAACATAAAAAGAAAGAAACCAAAAAACAATGATAAATATGTTATGGATATCGAAAAGAGCTTAGACAAAGCTCAACTGGATTCTTTGTTTGGCATTCTTTCTCCAGGAAGTAACTTGAATCCGTTTACGGAAACAGTACAAAAAAGAAATAACTTAATATTCCTGTTATTACATTGCTTTGGCATGAGAGCCGGTGAACTTTTGAATCTGCGAATTGGTGACATAGATTTTGCAGAATCAACAATAGCAATAAGGAGGAGAGCAAATGATAAAAAAGATCCACGAGTTTATCAGCCATTAGTGAAAACTTGTGAGAGGAAATTAATTGCTGATGCGAACCTTATATATGAAATTTCAGATTATATCTTGAATGATCGTAGGAAAGTTAAAAATGCTAATAAGCATGACTTTCTGTTTATTACCTATAAGGAAGGGAAGACTCAAGGGCAACCGCTGTCATTTTCTTCATACCATAAGATAGTGAGTGTTGTTCGTCAATCATCCTCGCTTCTAAGTGGATTAACAGGCCATAAATTACGACACACATGGAATTATGAGTTCTCGAAAACAATAGATAAGGCTAAGGACATATCCGACGAAAAAGAGCAACAAATCCGTTCTTATCTAATGGGATGGCTACCAGGTTCAGACACTTCAATAATCTATAATCGCAGGCATATTTTCGAGCTATCGAAAAAAACTGCACTTGAGCAGCAAGAGCAACTATTCAAAGGGGGATTTGATGAATAATTTAATTAAACAAAACTCTGATAAAATGTCAATTCATGAACAAAAAATCGTCACTTTGATTGAGAGCCATGGAATCAATATTAGAGACTTGATATGTGTTATGAACAAAAGTTTGGTTTGTGGATTTGTGAATACATTACAGTATTATTTTTGTAGTAAAAGCCATTTGCATGTAAAAACAATAGTTAAAAATATGAAGGATTTTATTAACAATGTTTCTCCTAATTACATTGATGATAAGGTTCTAATTGAATATCAAAATAAGCAATTATCAAAAGCCCCAGCATCATTTCGTGTTTTACGACCATTTTTTACTAAATGGTTTGAATCAGGATACCCTGGAATAGATGAAAGTGCTGTTGAAATAGCAAAGCATTTTGACCTAAGAATAAAAAAATCTGGTCAACCTATATTACAAGATGATCCAACTGTGGGGCCACTGACTAAAGAGGAACACACTTCCTTGATCAAGGCTATGAGTCACGCATATAGCATAGGTGAACTGTTATTGTCAGATTATGCGATATCGCTATTAATAAGTCTTACCGGTAGAAGACCTCAGCAGTTAGTTATGTTGAAATATAAAGACCTTCTTCAAAAGAACTTAGATAATGGTAAAGTAGAATATTTAATTTCAGTACCACGAGTTAAACAAAGGGGTAAACAACTACAATATCGAGAACTGCCAATAATCTCAGAGGTTGCATCAATTGTTCAACTTCAAGCTAATCATTCCGTGAGGCTTGTTGAGCAAACCCTTGGCAAAACCCTTGATGATCATGCCAAAAGCAAGGTTCCAGTTTTCTTGAACGAGAAAAAACTTCTTGATTTAGCCATAATAGATTTTAACTTCCTGGAGGCTAGTAAAATATACGCAAAACCAACAATTGCTAATAGAGCTTTGAAGAATATTGTTAATACTGGGAAGTTAATTTCAAACCGTACAGGATCTCCACTCAATGCTACTCCTCGCAGGCTTCGTTATACAATAGCAACTATGCTGGCTAAGGATGGTCATAATGCCAATACTATAGCTGAATTGTTGGATCATTCTTCTACTTCAAGTACGGGGGTTTATATTAAAAATCTTGCTGAGAGTGTTGAAAGGATTGATTCCGCTGTTTCAGAACAATTATCATTTGTCGCTGAAGTTTTTATGAATGGAATAAAGTCAAAAGAGATGATGAATTTCAAGTTTTGCTCTTCGAGAAAATGCCAAAGTCAGAATTTAAATGTAAATTTTCCTTGTGAAGAATGTGCTTTCTTTATGCCAGTTGATATTGACGAGGTAAATCCCCGATGAGTAATATTATTTTATTTAAATCTAAAAAACAAATTACAGCAGAAAACAATTATAATGAGTTCATAAATTTTTGCCGCTATCAACTTTCAGGGCTCACCCAAAATCAGGATTGGGAACAATATGTCTGGAAAGGGTATGTAACCTTTAGAAAGATAGGGGTTGGACATAAAGCATTTAACTCCAAAGATGCAATGCATGAAGATTTTCTCGATTTTGCAAAAGCATATATCAGATATCAACACTCATTGAAACCCTCGAAAAATTATGGGGCTACAATGATGGCTTTGAGATGTCTCGAACAGGCTCTTTTGCAAGTTCTGAACAGTGGTCTCATTTATAATGTTACAGCCGTTGTTTTTGATGAGGCAATGCAAATCGGAAGTAAATATTTTGAAGGTAATGTTCTCGCACAATGTGGGATACAGCTTGAAAAAATATCAAAATTTCTATGTGAACATAACCTTGTGAAATCAGGATACATATCCTGGAAAAACCATGTGAAGAAGAAGGTCAAAAACAACTATCTTCCTGAGATTGAGGACTATCACAGAAACGATAAGTTACCAGATGAAACGGCATTACTTGCTATTGCTGATATTTTTTCTAAAAATGATGAGCTACTGAGTCCAAGGGATAAATTCACCAGTGCAGTATTTGCACTTCTGCTTTGTTGTCCGAGCCGAATTTCTGAGATTTTAGCCTTACCTGCTGATTGTGAGATTACACAAAAAGATGAGAAGGGTATCGAAAGATATGGTCTGAGATTCTATTCGGTTAAGGGGTATGGCCCTAATATCAAGTGGATTCCACAGGTTATGATACCAGTTGCGAAAAAAGCGATTAGAAGATTGCTTTCCTTATCACAAAATGCAAGGGCGTTTGCTCAATGGTGCGAAAAATATCCTGATAAATTTTACCAACATGAACTTTGTCCAAAAGTTGATGAAAAATCAAAGTTGACAGTTATACAGGTTTGTCATGCACTTGGCTACCCTTTACATGATCACAAATCTTGCGTTCTAAAAATTAAAAAGACAAGTTTGGATGGTGGGAAAAGTTTCTTAAACCCCAATGATTATAACTATTCATTGAGTGAGTTATGGGTAATGATTATCTCTGGTTTCAGTAAAGACTATCCTTGGTATGATGAAGAAAAATCCATAAGATTTAGCAATGCATTATGTTTATTAAATCCTCGCCAATTTACTTCATCCCAAATGATTGATATATACTCATTTCATAAGCCAACTAAAGGATTCTTTTTTAATGATATACAAAATAAAAAACGTCATGAGCATGGATTTAAAAATATTTTCGCCCGACACGGGTATTATGATATTGAAGGTCAACCACTACTTATTCGCTCACACCAACCAAGACATCTTTTAAACACAATAGCCCATTATGGTGAAATGTCTGAACTGGATATAGCTAAATGGTCTGGTCGTGTCAATGTGAATCAGAATAGAGTTTATAATCATGTGTCAGAAGAAGATATGTTAGATAAAATCAAAACTATTAAATTGAGCATGAAAAATTATTGTCAAAGGAAGTCCATACCCACAAATGAATTGACAGTTGATTTTGATAACCTGAATCAAGGAGCAATTCACTTAACAGAATTTGGCTACTGTGTGCATAACTATTTAGTTCGTCCTTGTACTAAAATCAATGAATTTATAGAATATAATAATGAAACCCTGGAAATGAAATCAATAGATAGAATTAGACTTGAATCTATCCGAGAAAAAGTAACAAAACTGAAGAGTATAACGCAGACCGCTTATGAAAATGGTGATTATGGTGCAGACAAATGGCTGCAACACCATGAAAAAAACCTGGAAAGAATTAATAAGCTTTTGAATAATTAAAATAGGAGATACTTATGGCAAAACATTTGAACAGGAGTGAAATAAAGGCAATTACACACATTATATTGACTTGGGACGGCAAAATCACATGGAGTGATTTATGTGAATCAGTTTATAAGAATTTAAACAGAACTATCACAAGGCAATCTTTAAGTGCTCATGATGAAGTTGTTGAAGCATATAGAACAAAGAAAAATTTGTCTAATTTGAAAAAATCTGGCCTTAAAAAGCCAGCTAATTTAACGATTGCGGCACAACAAATAATAAATCTTAAAGCCGAAAATGAAATGTTGAAAAAACAGAACAATAGATACAAAGAGCAGTTTAGCTATTGGCAGTATAATGCTTATAGACATGGCCTTTCTATGGAACAATTGAATAGACCGTTTAATAAAAAATAACAATTGATAGGTTACACCTATTGACAAGTTAAATAAATGCGATAAATATAGATGTATGGTCAGGAAGACTATTTCAATAATGCAAGGACGCATTCTATGTACAAACAAAAAAACTTTCCAGTGGAACCACTGGAAGAACAGCTTATTATTATCGTTGATAAATTTATCTCTAAGCGATATCAGCCGAATGATAAAAGTTTCTCATACCAGCTATACCTGCTTTTTGTTGGCTATCATTTAAAATATTTCTATCCTAAACAAAAATATACTCGTTCTAATAGAAATATAGACAACATTATGACGATGTTCAGTACTGTATACAAATGTCTTACAAGTACTTTGTTACAGCGATTAAACAATAAGGAGGCTGTTATCAGGGAGCTAAATTCTCTCGTTAACTATATTGATAACAATCAAGAAAAAGCTGAAGAAATCTATGCTACTGTCAGAGCACAATATGAAATGAAAGTAATTGAGGGAGAGTTAACCCATGAAGTTCGCGTGAGAGCCGTCAGGTTATAGGCAATAAAAAAAGCCCCTATGCAGGGGCTAAAAGAGACTTCTTGATATAGAATACTACTGAACTTCTTTCCAGACACCATCAGCTTTCATAAGCTTAACAGGCTTTGTCTGTTTCATATTGCTGATGGATGCATCAACAATGCAGTTATAAACATTGTTTGCTTCTTCTGTGCAATTTACTTTCTTCACATAATCGATTCTTAAAAGATCTTTTTCGGGAATACTTGAGTTCAGAGCTTTCATACTTGCATTTGATCTATCTACAACACTTTTGAAAGCATTGTATATGTCTTTTTCAGAAGGTTCGGAATTACAGGCTGTTAATAGAAAAGTAGAAAGGAGAACTGCGAGAATTGAGTATGTTTTCATTTTCTTATCCAGGAAACGATTAATTAAGAATGCCAGATTTTGTATTGTTATTATCAGTAGAGAATGTCCATTTGCTTACGGTTTCTCTATTGAAGTCGATTTCGAGAGTTTTAGACTGAGTCTGGGAACCGCCAGTTAGCAAACCGACAACAGGGATAAAAGTCGAGGCATTGAACTGATTGTTATACATGAAATATCTCCATTGCTCGTTGCCATCGTCAAGAGTCGTTCTGGTATCAGGCTCACCAAGTTGAGCAAGTAGCTCTGCCTTAGTTGTTTTGTTTTTAATTATTTTTGATTGTAGGCTCTGTGCCGTTACATTTTTGATTTTTTGGTTGCCGGATGTAGAACAGCCAGAAATTGAAAATATTGCAATGAAAAAGGAGGTGACAATAATTTTTTTCATTTTATTTTCCTTATTATATTTGGACAGGGTTAACTTTTATGTGTGAAAACGGCTCTGTGTGCAAATTTCTTACGTAAATAAAATCTTAAAAAAATTGCTGATGCAAAATAGATAACGACAGTTAATATAAAACTTTGACTGATAGCGAATATGAGGAAAGCAATCGCTAACAGCACAATTCCTATTAGTAAAGCAAGCCACGGTGAAACAACACCATAGTTAATTGTTGCGTGACAGCCAGTGCAGACACGTACTCCGAACTGGCTCTCTTTAAAGCAAAATGGACACTTTATTATTTCGTTTTTCATAGCTATCCCAATCTGGAAGATTAAATGCTGTTTGTAGGGATTCTCGATGACCGGCTCGCTTTAGTAAAATTGCTTGTACCGATCGATGATTGTTGCTTGATAGGTGTAGTCTATCATAATTACATTATCGATCTGTAATAACGATCAATATTTTCTTGACTAAACACAAATTTATTACTCTGTAATAGAGTGCGTTTACGAGGGGGGGTGTAATTGACTGTCTATAAACGAATTTTTCTCGCCTTGTTTAAAGGTTGGATTACATGAATTTTTGAGAAGTGTGTGTGGGTTTTGTGAAGAATGGACTTCCCATAGCTTCTGAGAAGCTCTGCAAGCCTTCTAAGAAATGGAAGCCAGCCGATAAGTCTGAGATGCTTTTGCTGTTGTACTGCGTTTTTTTGAAGAATCTTTTCTACTATTTCTCTTCTTCTGTCTTCTCTGAGTCGCAGTTCGAGTTCAGCAATTTTTTCACTTATGCTTTCCCTTGGAATATCCGTTGTTGCAACATCTTTTGCAGGAGCAGGAGCAGGAGCAGGAGCAGGAGCAGGAGCAGGAGCAGGAGCAGGAGCAGGAGCAGGAGCAGGAGCAGGAGCAGGAGCAGGAGCAGGAGCAGGAGCAGGAGCAGGAGCAGGAACAGGAACAGGGACAAGGACAGACATTGGTATATGAGCAGGTAGAGCTTCCTTGGTCTGTATGCCCGTTCGAAGAGCTTCTAAATGGTCAGGGTTGTAGTTAAGTTGCTTTTGAAGATTTGCCCAAGAATAACCCTTGCCTAACTGTGAAGCCTTGAAAGCAATATCGCGGTAGGAGAACGAGAAGCCGTTCATTTTCCCGGTTGAAGCGACATTCGCCGTCCAGCCGACTTCTGCTTCTTCCAGTCGTTTTGTGAAAGTTAGAAGGTCCGGCTTATCAGATAAACTTTTATCAAGTATCTGTTGGAGAGCTTCCTTAGGGGAGGTAACACCAGTCCGGGCCGATAGCATTTGTTCGTTACGAGAGATTCTTTTCCGCTTCGGTTGCTTTGGTGCAATGGGAGGTGCTTTCTTGGTCACTGTTAGATTATGAGTGATTTCAAGCTCACTGATTATACGGGTACTTATAAGGTTCTCATTCCTGCCAAGGTAGAGCTTCCCACCGGCCATATCGATTCTGCTTGCGATGATATGTATATGCTGGCCTTCGTCGTCATGTAAGACATAGCAACGGAGATGGGTATCACTGAATCCCATCATCTTCATGTATCCGTCAGCTATGTTTACCCATTGGTCATTCGATAGTGATTCACCATCAGGTAAGCGAAGCGAGTTGTGCCAAACGGCCTTCTGAACATCAGGGCGAAGTTGTTTGCTGCTATCAAATTCAGCAATCAGTTCAAGGGCTGAATCTCCAAGCATATTGCCCCCGATTACGACTGGATCGCTTTTATGATGTGCTCCCGGCTTCAATGCATATTGAACAACACCTGCGAAGCTTTTACCCCTCTTGATCTTCCGCATACCCTTCACGAGGGATACTCCAAAAATCTATTCTTAGCAAGTTGTGACGAAGCTCTTCAAGTTGTCGCTTTACAGCGAACAATTCAGTATGGGTAAGCTGACTGTCCTTGCTTTTACAATCTATATGGGTCGCAATTCGATTTAGCTTTTGCGATATATCAGTTAAAGCTTTCCAGGCTTTGGTATTAATCGTTGGTATAACAGGAGGCAACTTTTGAAGGGAAGCCATACGAAGCCACTCTCCTTTTCTATGAGAGCCTCGCTTTATATTAAGGAGTTGCAGTTCTTCAACATTCAATCGGACACTGACACAATAGCTTCTTACAGCTTCTGAAGGAATTTTACTTTTATTAAAACTACCACGGCGGGAAGTTTTGGATAGATCTATGTTATCTGTATAAATACTCTCTTTCATATAAACTCCATTTTATATGTTACTGACTGATAAGCATAATCCGTATGCTTTATATATCATTTATACAATTAATTAGTAGTTTGTCAATCAGCAACCTTGGTTGTGTAGGTGTTCTTTTATTGTCTGACTGAAAGGAAGCAAGAAAAGCAAGAGCTTTATAGAGCGGTGCAACCGCTTCTATAAATTAGCTCTTGCTTACTCATTATAAATCTAACAGAATTTTTATAATATCTTTTAATTTGTTCTTTTTAAATTCAGCTTTTCGCTTTTCAAATTCTTCATAATGCTTGAAAGAGAAGGAGGTAGCTGATAATATCTCCTCCTGTTTTAAAATCAATGTAATTCGTTCTTTAAGTATTTTATAATCTGTTGTAAAAGTGACGGTCAGTGTATCTTTATGACGAAAGCCACTTATCCATGGAATGAACTCGATTTCCTGATCCGGCCCTTCGGTCTCACTTGGCTCGCCGGTTGTAATAACATTTCCGACATAAACTTTTCTATCTTGCATGGTTAACATCACGACAGCATCATCTTTATTTTTGCTTATTGATGCATTTAGTAAGAATTTATCTAAAGGACTGTCATTTAAAATTCTTGACATTATGTATGGCTTTATATCGAAGGTTCGGTATTTTATAAATAAACGAATAAAGGAAAGTAGAGTCCATACTATAGGGAAAAATAAAGTGAAAATAGTTATTGAGAAAATAATGGATAACTCATCAAGTAATTTTTTATCTTGATTGATAGAGTTTATAAAATTTAGGTGAGTATGGATAAATTTTATGACGTCAAAGCTTATTGTTGTATATGGTATGCTCAGAGAGCCAGAAGTATAAATAAAAAACACTACCCCAAGGATCATTGAATAAAGACCATATTGGGCACTTTTCAGGTATAAGAACTGCCCTTCATAGCGATGAAGTTTATATTTATATATGGGGTGGATGTGGACTAATAGAAAACCGCTGACTAATATAGGTATCACTAAAAAAACAAACATGCCGCAATCCTTATGCGATCATTGATTTTTACTGCGTTCTACAATGTTACTGGCTCGTATGTACAACTCTTTGAACTCAGGATTATTGATAACTTCATCAGCAGAAACTGTTATAGTCCCGCGACCGACCACTTTTAACGATGAATAGGTATTCTTTAGTTTCCTAACCATTTCTTCCTCGTCTTTACCAGGAGCAAGCCCTAAAAAACGTAAAATGCTTGTCATAAATCCTCCAAGTATCGAGTGGTTATTAAATGACCCTGCTTATCTTATACACTACTACTCATCATCTGTCAAGTATTTATTCGCAATTCATACATAAGGAGATTTATTATAAAAACTGAAGCTCTATATTTTTAAAACACTGTTGCCATATGATATTGATTTAATGCGGGAAATTTTCGCAGCCTATTTCAAACACAAACATTTTCGAATTTTATCCAAAAGGAAAAATGTTATTGACGGAATTTGCGATGTACTTTTTGGCTACACTCAACGCCTCCATCCAGCGATGGTCCATCAATCATATACTCCTGCTATATCAAAAGAATTAAATAACTTAGTAAAACATAATTTTATTCTTGATATAATTTCCCCTGTACCTTACAAAGGATTATATATCAATATAAAAATCGAGAGTCTTCCTTATTTGAATGATGGGTTACTTAAAAAAATATTAGAATTGGATTTGTCAGTATTTAAAGATTTAGAGTCTCTAATGAAAGAAAATAACGGTGTTGCATATAAGGATATACCGCTATTTAATGAAACAAATATATTTGGCTTTGAGTTTTTGAAAGTTACAGACCGTGTTAACTACTCAGAGTTTATGATCGATAGAATATTTTTTGTAAAAACAAAGGTAGAAATAATAATTTCTGTATGATGATATTATGAAAGAGGTTCATAAAACAATAGGGGACATAAAAGAATCTATTGACTCATTGGTTAATGATGGCAGGATAAATTATATTAATTCGCAACAAAGCAATTGATATCAATGGATTCACTCTTAATCAAGAGTGAATCCATTTCTGATATTAACTTTTACTCCATTGTTCAATTATCTTATCAAACTCCGAATCTACCCACTCTTTCCTCCATTCATCAAGGTATTTGATGTCAATTGACGATGGTGGCATTGTACATTTTTCTATTTTTACAATGGAAGGTATTGATATTGAATCCCCCATGATTAAGGCTTCACCTTCTTTGAGTGATGGTAAGAGGTTTGTAATATCACCTACTGTATCCGGGAGTAATCGCTTAACATAATTTTGATCGTCTGGGTTCGTTAACCGCATTGAGATAAAAGTATTACATTGAGAAAATATTGTTTCTGAAATTTCAGAAGGTCTTTGACTTGCAAGGAGAAGGGTCACACCGTATTTTCTTCCCTCTTTGGCAATCCTTTCAATTGCCTCTTTGGATGTTCTATATTTGCTCAGATCACTTTTAGGAGCATATTTATGTGCTTCTTCGTAAACAATCAAGATTGGGATATCTTGATTCTCATTCGTTTTTCTTTTGATTTTTTTTGAATGATAACCAAATTCAAAAATTAACCGAGATATCAATGATACACAAATGCTAAGTACTTCAAAAGGAACACCGCTTACATCAAGTATTGTAATGTTTGATTTATCTTTTCCATAGCTTATTAAGGCTTGTAATGTCTCTTTAAATGTTACGGATTTGCTACCTTCACCCAGAATGAAGTCTAATCTCTTATCAAATAATTTACTTTGTAATCGATCAACAAAATTGAGAAGTTTTCCATTTAAAGCACCGGCTGAACTTCCATCAGGTGTTAAATTCTCTTTGAATAACCTATGTGCATTTTTATTGTCAAACTTGAAAGTTCCTTCCTCATCTGACCAAATATGTTCATTGTCTTTATTTTTTCTTTCATTATTTCTGTTGTTAATGTAGTTGATAACTTCATTAATATCGAAATAATATGGCGAATGAAAGCTTATTATTTCCTTTGTGGCTGGATCACCTTGAAAATGTTTCTTTTTATTTAAGGTAATTGCCTGTCGGAACACGTTTCTCTGGTTATGATCATTTGCTTCTGTATCAAGAAAAAGTTCTTCTAACTCATCGCCATTTAATAGCCAATATGGAAGGTTTAATGTATCCACATTCAATATATTGGAATTAGGGAATGCATTTTCATATTCAGAATGTATGTCAAAAATAATTATATGAGAATTGTTTAACCCTTTATAACCTTCTTGCTTTTCATCTATGGCTTTTTGAAGTATTTTGGCAACAGTGTGAGACTTACCTGACCCCGTTGAACCTACGATAGCAATATGTTTATTGAAAAATCTATTTCCATTCACAGGTACAGATACTTTTGTATTAAGTGATAGGCTTGAAAAAGTAAAGCGATCTTTTATGTCTATGCTGTCTGTATATATAGATATTATTTCGTCTAACTTAGCTGGTTCAACTTTTTTAGGTGGAAGTGCAAGTGAATCACCCCCGCGATAGAACTTTCCATTTTTAACAAGACCTATTGGGCTTGCTTCTATCATGTATTTTTGCTTTTGGCTTTCCTTAACCTCAATAGAAAAATTATCTATGATGGCCAGAAGAGCAACATCTTGATTATCTGAAACCCTTAAATAAGATCCTACACCTAATTTTTCTTCTGCTATCTTAAACTCTTCAAGGTCGTCTACAGAAATTTTTAGTTTATTTGGCGACACTGATACTACTTCTGCATTAATATCATTATTCCTGCTCATTACACTATCTCCTTTATATCGGCAAAGTCTTTAACTTGTATGTTTACCTGGGGTAGTTGGGATGGGATATCAAGGCAGTTTTTCGTATAGAACTGATATACTTCTTTTCTTATATGAATACTGTTCAGTATTTCATTGAAATCATCTATGTCGTTGATAAATTGGAAGTGGATTTCTTTATTTGAAAACCCTTCGACTAATATTTTTGGAGTAAATACACTTCCTTTAAAAGGGTATCCATCAGCGAAAATTAGATTTTCATTGTATAATTGATTCTTCAATTCGTATAATTTATCTTCGCTGATGCCATGAACAAGTAAAAAAGGAGAATATGGTCGATCTGCTCTTTTAGATAAATTAGACCAATTTAATTGTATTTTATATATACAGTCTTTAACTGTTTTTATATCAATCTTGTCTTGAAATTCCAAGATGAAAAAACGAGCATAAGGAGAAGTGTTTACACTTCTCCTTATGAAAGATTCTTTTAGTTTTCTTAAATATTCTTTTCTTCCTTCATATTGATAAAACCATATGTTAAATAAGACTCTGGATTTGTTGATACTTTCAATAAAATCTGATTTTTTTATCCTTCGAACTTTTTTATTACAAGAGATATCATAGGTTTTTCTGAAAGCATTAGAATAAAAATAATGCTCTGCCTCATAATCTTCACATTGAAAATGGTTTTTTATTATTTGTATAGTTTGTTTTTTTTGATCAGTAAATGATTTGGCATTGATATTTATAACTAATCTATCCAAAAAGGCTTGTAGATCCTCTTCGGTAAGCCCATTTTCTATATGGTACTCATGTTTGATTTGTTTTTCAGTGTATATGAGGAAGTTAGATTTGAAGAAGTCAACTTTTAATGGAAGTGTTAATTTGTTTTGTCCTGATTTATAGTGCCCGAAAAGATAATAATTCGCCCCTTTTTCTTTATTGTCCTTAAAGTGTGACAACATTAGTCTTATAGGCTTTGATATGACGGAGTGGTTATAATCTGTACTCTCATAGTATTTGCATTGGATCGCAGTTAAGTGCCCATCGTTGTAGACATCAATATCTTCAATGCATTCTATATCAATTGAGTCATCCATTTGTGGTAACGAAAAAATTTCAATAATCGTTTTATCAACTTGATAACAATACCCACGAATTGTATCAACTGCACTTCTGTCCACTTTGTTATCCTTTTTGAGATAAGGTGTTAAAAGTTTATAAAAATATGCTGTGTTAATAACAATGCAATGATTGCATAGCTTCATGATTTTGCCACAAAGCTAATCTATTGACATGCAAAAAGAACCAAAAGCATTTGCTTAATATGCTAATTATTAAGGTGTAAATAATTCGATGGCGGTAATAACTTTCTAATTCTTTGCCTGTTATCTCAAAAAGTAGCCTATGTGTAACCTATTGCTGCATCATGTGAGCACGTGATTCGATTGACTTCTAGTTGAACTGAATCTCAGAATTTTGACATACTCAGTAACATTTTTCTAAAAATGTTGTATCTTTAATTCTATAAGAAAAATCTCTAAATGGAATAAGTTTCTTTCCGTTATTATTTCTTTGGAAGGTAATAACAATGTGGGAAAAGGTGTTACAAAAAGATCAGTTTTCTGAATGGGTTATCCGAAACACCCTCTACTGGATGACTCCTGTAAGTTCATGGAAACTTGAAGAAAATATATCCTCCTGGATTATCTTCTTTGAGACAAGTAGTCCTGAATGTGAGTTTGAATTCGAAAGGCTGGTAAACGATTTTAGCCTCAGGGAGAAACTTCATCATCAAACCGGTCAATTGCGTGATGCCATTGTCAGCAAGGTTCTCCGAAGCATAGATGACAGGCTTGCATAATGAGACTGATGCCTTTCAACTTCGACAGGATGCCTGACGACCACGTTTTCATCAGCAACCTCGCTGGCTTTCATCATTTTTTAGGTGAGCAGGAATTTCTCGATCTGATAAACGGTCATATCAGTCAAGAACAGTCCTCATCGCTTGAAAGCAAACTTTTCATCAGCGGAGATGATAATTCCTCTGTTACCCCTTATGCATTAAGTTCGGCTTTTGCCAAACGACTCATGAACGAACTGGCGGCCAGGCCAATCTTTATGATTGTACCTACTCTTCGTTGCGATCATACTTGCAAATATTGCCAGGTCAGCAGGGCATCGGCCACCGCTGATGGTTATGATCTCAACCCTAAACTGTTACCGCAAATTGTTAACACCATAAAGAAACTGGGTACACCTCCCTACAAGATAGAAGTACAGGGCGGTGAACCACTTCTCAGGTTTGATCTTGTCCAGTCAATCTATCACGAGTGCGAGATTTCATTGGGTAGTGATGCTTTCGAAATGGTGATTGCTACAAGTCTGTCATTACTTGATGAAAGCATCCTCTCATGGGTTAAAGAGCGGAATATAACCTTCTCTGTCTCGCTTGATGGGAATGAAGCCGTCCATAACAAGAATCGTATTCTTACTGACTTTCAGGCTCACAACAAAGCAGTAACAGGTATTCGGAAAATCACAGAAGAACTTGGGGAAAACCGGGTAGCAACTGTCACTACTGTTACTAAGGAACTGACAAAGGAGCCAGCTTCCATAGTAGATGCCCATCTGTCTCTGGGTCTTACAGACATGTTTATCAGGCCTGTTAGTCCTTATGGGTTTGCTCAGAAGCAGAGCTTCACTTTTTCAATGCCAGAGTATTTTGATTTTTATAAAGAGTTAATGCAGGAAGTGTTGATTCAGAATGAAAAGGGAATACCTGTCATTGAGCACTCGGCTGCTATCCATCTCAAAAGAATTTTCAATCCGGGATTCAGTGGTTATGCAGATCTAAAATCGCCAAGCGGAGTCGTGCTGAACTGCATCCTGTTCAATTATGACGGTAAAGTCTACGGTAGTGATGAAAGTCGTATGCTTCAGAAAGTAAACCCGGAAGCAGATTTCAGTGCAGGAGAGTTTGCCTCACTCTCATTCAGTAGCAACGAATACTACCGTTCCGCTCTTTCATCCTCATTCAATTTTGCTATGCCGGGATGCGATACCTGTGCTTATCAGCCTTTCTGTGGGGCAGATCCTTGCCAAAACATTAGTGTTCATGGCGAACCTGTTGGTGACAAGAGTCGGTCTACTTTCTGCCAGTATCACAAAGGCATGTTCCGCTTCCTTCTGAATGAAATTTCTCAGGATGGGCCGATGGCAAAGATGCTAAAAGGGTGGACTTATGTCTGAGGTGCTGAGAAACGACATTTTCAGGTTTACGGCAGATCTGCCAGTTCAGCAAGGTTTCTATCGCCTGTGCAAATTTAAGCCCGAAAATCCTCAATTCTATCTGCCAAATTTACTGGTCAGTGAAACTCAACTTGATTCCAGACTTCCTGCATATTTTGCAGACTTCGTTGTGAGCACTGATCTTTTCAATTCCATAGAAGATGGTGATATAGGGATTGTTAACAATGGCAACATGATTAGAGTGATTTTGTCACGGAGAGCAAACCATAACACTGTTCTGGTAACTGAAAGGTGCAACAACAGTTGTCTTTTTTGTTCTCAGCCTCCTAAGACAGGAAACGATGACTGGCTTCTTAACCAGTCAGCACTTGCCATCGCCTCTTTCTCACTGAATGGTGTAGTAGGAGTGAGTGGGGGAGAACCTCTACTGTATGGCGAAGATTTCCTGCAATTTCTGGACTTAATAATCGAAAACTCACCTGAGACAGCTTTGCATGTTTTGACCAATGGACGAAAGTTTGCAGATGTCAGTTTTACTCAACAGATGAAAGAGCGAAGCGAAAAGCTCAAAATAACTTTCGGTATTCCTCTTTATTCTTCAAGGTCGTCAGTTCATGACTATCTGGTTGGAAGCGTCGGGGCATTTGATGAGACAGTTAGGGGGCTTATCAATGCCGGTAACTCAGGGATCAACATTGAGTTAAGAATCATTCCGACACTGGCTAACTATATGGAACTGGACAAAATCATAGAGTTCTCTAGTCGCGTGTTCTCCAATATCAACCAGATTTCTCTAATGGGGTTAGAATCTATTGGCTGGGCACGTAAAAACTGGTCATCAATCTTCATTGAGCATGATAGCTATGGTGAGAAAATTCTCTCTGCCATAGGAACAGCACAAAGGTCAGGCATCCCCCTGACAATCTTCAATTACCCATTGTGCCATCTTCCTGAAAGAGCCTGGGGATTTGCTACTCAATCAATTTCTGACTGGAAAAATTACTATCCCAAAGAATGTGATGAATGTACTCAGAAGTCTTCATGTGCTGGTTATTTCAGTTCATCAAAAGGCCGTTTTCATCAATCACCGAGACCAATTATATGAAAAAATTTAATTTCGCTGCTCTGCTTCCGGGATTTTTAGCACTCAATAATTCTGTATGGGCAAGTGATTCCTCCACTGGAGCAAGTGATTTGCCCGGCATGACTCTTAATGAGCATGATTTAGTCATAGCTCCACTTAACACGGAAGTACCTTTCTACATTGCAGGGCATCGTAGTCATAGCTCCCATCGAAGCCATAGTTCTCATAGATCTTCGTCTGGTGGTGGGTACTATGGTGGAAGCACTCCTTATTATCCTAAAACATACAGTTCACCAAGCTCATCAGGCTCATCCACTTCAGGTACAAATTCGTCATCGTCTTCTTCATCTGTTCGTTCGCTTCGCTCTAATGACACCGATGCCTCTACGACCACAAACTCTGCTGGAATGAATGGAACTACTCGTGCAAGTAGTGGGCTGGCTTCTGATACTGAGAAGCGTAAGCGTTTGATCATGCGAGTGCAGTTCGCATTATTGGATAAAGGGTTTTATAACGGCAATATAGACGGAAGTATGGGGCCTGCGACACGAACTGCTATCAAAAATTACAGAGTTGCATATGGGCTTCCTACTCCAGTAAGAGAAACATTAGATGCTCAGTTATTGAACTCTTTGAATATACTGGCTCGTTAAAATATTAGGTAAAATAGAATGAAGATAAAACTCTCTATTTATAAAACAAAAAGGTTTAGCGATGATATTGATCAGGTTTTGAATTTGGAAAGGGTCAAAAGACCTGTTGAATTCGATATGGAGGATGCACGAGCATATCTATATGTAAAGGAGTACATGGACCCAAAACCTCCTGAATGGACCACCTTTTTTATGGGCCAAAACCCTGGCATAGAACCTGATTTCTTCGGTATGAATAGTAGCACAGGAGCAGTATTAGTTATTGAAGCTAACAATTCCAGATATCTTATTCCCTTTGGAACCGGTCATCACTTAATCAATGATGGCAGCATTGTCAAAGGATTTGGGCTTAAAACAACTCTTAATAGTATAGAACATAAAAAAATTCGCAGTTTAGATAAAGGCAGTCACAACGAAACGAACCTGTTAACTCGCAGTCAGAGCAGTAAAGAAGTCGATATATACAACCTAAAAATAGATTCTGAGATGGATATTCTCACAACTCTCACAGGCACTTCGACAGAAGATATTTTAGGAAGTAAAATTACTGGCAAAGATGCGTTTGTGATCATGCCGGATATTGAATTGAAGGCTATTCCAGCACTGTTGACCAAAATAGACTCTATTTACTTATTACCTCTTCCTGAAGAATTCGAATGGGTTAACAATATCAAGGAGGCTGATGAACAAGAAGTTGAGATATTGGATTCGCTTTTGATTGATCGGATAAAGGAAAAAGACTTCAATGATTTATGGCTTGGAGAGCCAGAAATAGTAGACTGGGAAAATCAAATAGGCTATTGCTTTGATAAGAGACAAAGGTTCATTCATGAAACCTTATCAATATACCATGTTTGTGATTATTTTGATGGTAAGAAAACTGAAGTAACTGTTGATGAACTCAAAAAAAGTTACCTGCATGTTTTGAACGCCGATTTTGAATCGATAAAAAAATGGTCTTTATATAGGTGCCTCTATGCCGAGATAAAGGAAGGTGATCAGAACTATATTCTTCGAGACTCTATATGGTATGTTGCAGATAGGAATTTTGTATCGACTATTGATGATGAAATGAAAAAAATAATTCATTATGAGGAGTCGGATAAATTTCCTGTATATTCATATAAACGAGAGGAGGATTATAATAAGAAACTTTGCCACGATGATAATTCCTTTACACACATGGATCAGAAATTCATTCATCATGGTGGTGGTAAAAGTAAGATTGAATTTTGTGATCTTATCAGAGGTCAATCAGATTTTATCCATGTAAAATATTATACTGGTTCGCAAAGTATGAGCCATCTTTTTTCACAAGGATTTATAGGTTCTGAACTTTTTATAAGTGACTCTGAATTTCGAGGCAAACTTAATGAGAAACTACCTGCTCATATAAAATTAGCCGATCATATAAATAGACCAGATGCTAAAAAATATAAGCTAGTTTTCGCCATAGCTTCTAATAAAAATCTTCCCGAAGATTTACCTTTGTTTTCTAAAATAAACTTGAAAAATTTCCACAAGAGTATTACCAATTTTGGGTATGAGGTCAGGATCTGCAAAATTGCTGTGGACCCAGATATTTATAAAAAGAAGCTATGTAAACCACAAAAGAACAAGCTTTAAATAAATTTTTCAATGCCAGAGACGTTTGCCAGTTCATGCAGAAAATCGCTTTTGTAAGTTACAGCCCATGTATCTTGGTTTAGAACAAAGTGGTGTCAAAAAAGGTTTATGTCTTGGTGGATAAGGGGCTGGGAGATTTAACCCCTTATAGAGTTGTTATGCCGCAATAGCTTTAAATTTTTGAGCAATGACATAATCACTCCACCACTGCATAAGAGCAACTCGTTCTGTTAGGTATTCTGCTCGATTGTAAGCTGCTATTATTTCATCCTTCTTCGAGTGTGCAAGAGCAGCTTCGAGGACATCAGTCCTAAACTTGCCAGACTCCTCAGCAGCCGTTCTAGCGATTGATCGCATACCGTGAGCTACAAGCTCACCTCCGAAGCCCATACGGATTATGGCCGCATTAGCTGTTTGTTCATGCATGTGATTGAGTGGAGCTTTGATACTGGGGAAAACCCACTCTCTGTGCCCACTGATGGCTTTCATTGAATCCAATACTCGCAAAGCTTCTTTACTTAATGGGACCTTATGTGGCTTCTTCATCTTCATAAAATCGGATGGTATGTTCCACATGCCGGTTTCTATATTAATATCAGACCATCTTGCACGAACTGCTTCGCCTGGACGAACCCATGTTAGAAGCTGCCATTCAATCAATAATCGTGTTTCTAAACGGATAGAAGCATTGTTTAGAGCAACCAGGAAGCGGGGGAGTTCGGAAGGGGGTAATGCAGGCATATTCTGCTTTTTAGGCTTACTGAACCGTTGCCCCAGGTTGTCTGCCGGGTTGAATTCTATGAGTTCTTCTGTTGCTGCATAGCGGAAAATTTCATTCAGGCGGGATATGATGCGGCGAAGTGTTTCAAGGACACCTCGTTGCTCAATAGGGTCAAGATGTTGCTTTAAGAGTTTGGGTCGGATCTCATTGACAGGAACATTACCCAATCCGGGAAAGATATTTCTCTCCAGGCTTCGCCAGATGTCTTCTGCATGGTCTTGTGAGATACCTGAGGTCTTTACCTTCTCATCTAACCATTTTCTTGCCACGGCTTGGAGAGTGTGTTCAGTAGCATTCTTTAAGGCATTAGCTTTATTGCTGTTATGGACTTGGGGATCAATGCCATTGGCAAGCAAGGAAAGGTATTCTTCACGTAAAGCTCGTGCCTTGGCAAGTGTAAGATGAGGATAGGTTCCTAAGCTCACTTTAGTTCGCTTTTTGGTCACTGGCACTGCATACCTGAAATACCAATTCTTCTTCCCTCCTTTCGAGAGGGGAGCGATTCGTAGTATCAAACCATCTCCGTCAAACAAGTTGATTTCTTTGTCGGCTGGCTTGGTGCTTTTGATTTCAGTGTCAGTGAGCTTCTTAGCGATTTTTGCCATTTGGGACCCTCGATTTTTGGACCCTTCTTAGTGGGTCCCATTCAGGGTGCCATAACTCGTAGTTCTCAGCAATTCTCACTGGACGACAATAGACGTAAAAAAGCCCGCAGAGCTTGTGCTGTGCGGGCTTAGTAGACTTCATTGTACTTCAAACAACTAAAAATTGGTGGAGCTGGCGGGAGTTGAACCCGCGTCCGAAATTCCTACATCCTCGGTACTACATGCTTAGTCAGTCTTTACATTCGCCTGGCACCTGCGGACAGACACGCCACTACCAGACTAGCCTGATTAGTTTTAACGCTTCAACCCCAGGCAGGGCATCCACGCGATCTCTTTTGGGTTTGACCTCTCTTTGATCCCCGTCTTAAGAGCGGAAGCTAGGGAGAGAGGGCTCAGAGCAGGTTATTAAGCTGCTAAAGCGTAGTTTTCGTCGTTTGCGACTATTTTTTTGCGGCTTTTTACGAGGCCAACCGCCCCTCGGCATGCACCTTGGGTTTCGCGAATCCCGTCGAATCCAGAATCAGCCCCAATGTGTTAGAGCAAGTATAACAGACTTGTGACACGCGTGACCAGCCCCCGCAACCCCTAATCCTCAAGGATTTATCGTTCGCGCAGCGCTTCTTTTGCGCGATTAAACGGTTTGATTAAATAGTCGACGATGGTTTTTTCACCTGTTTTTATATCCACTGTGGCAATCATGCCTGGTACGATGGAGAAATGGCGTCCCAGTTTGTTCTGCAAGAAGTCCTGATGGGTGCGGATAAACACGCGGTAGTAGAAGATTTCCGGTTTCACTTTGTCCTGAATGGTGTCCGGAGAGATGGTTTCGACTACGCCTTCCAGACCGCCGTAAATGGCGTAGTCATAGGCGGTTATCTTCACCAGTGCCCGCTGACCGGGGTGGATGAACGCGATATCGCGCGGCGACAGGCGGGTTTCTATCAGCAGATGGTCGTCAAGCGGCACAATCTCCATCATCTCGCCATTAGGCGGGATTACGCCGCCAATGGTGGTGACCTGGATGTTTTTCACGATACCGCGCATCGGCGCGCGAACGGTCAGACGGGTGACGGAATCCTCGCGTCCTTTCAAAATAGCCGCCAGCATGTCCACTTCGGCGTTAGCTTTTGACAGCGCTTCCCGCGCCTGCACGAAATATTGCGAGCGCAGGTCGGTGATTTTTAATCCCAGATCGCTTTTTTGTCGTTGCAGGCGCAGCACTTCTACGTGGCTGGCCGCGCCGCTTTTCTCCAGCCGTTGGGTGATGGCCAGCTCTTTATTGACCGAGACCAGCGCATCCTGCAGTTCCGCCATTGAATCCGCAAGCTGCGCGCGGCGGCTTTTATACAGGCGAGTTTCGGAGGCGATGAGATCCGGCCAGGCGCGCAGTGAATCGGGAAAGACCAGCGGCAGATCGTTAACTTCGGCATTAAGCCTTGCGCTGGAAGCCAGTGAGGCGCGATAACGGGCGGCGCTCTCCCCAACGTTGGACTCAGAGCGGGTGGGGTCGAGGCGCGCCACAATTTGATTGGCCTGCACTTTATCGCCCTCGCGAACCGTAAGCTCGGCGAGAATGCCGCCATCCAGCGACTGCAAGATCTGCTCTCGCGAGCTGGGTATTACTTTCCCGCTGCCGGTTGAGACTTCATCCAGCTTGCCGAAATATGCCCAGATACCCAGGACGGCAAACAGCAGCGTGCTGAGCAGAATAATGCGGCTGGCCCCGGAAAAACGGTGCTCGCGACGGATATCAAGGTCATCCATGGCGGCGTCATGCGGATTGGTTTTCATTTTTCCACTCCCGACCGTGAGTTGGGGCGGGTGCCCGGCTCGCATTCAACGCCTGCGCTTTCGGGGCATCCATGACCAGTTGGCCTTCTTTTAACACCACCACGCGCTCGACCAGTTCCAGGACCGGTACGCGATGGGTGGCGACAATCAGTGTGCGGTTGCCCAGCCACTGGTTCAGGCGCTGAATAAACTCCCGCTCGGTATGTTCATCCAGCGAGGCGCTGGGTTCATCGAGCAGCACGATATTGGGCGATCGCAGCAGCATTCTTGCCAGCAGGATCGACTGCCGTTGTCCACCGGACAAACCGTTGCCGCCCTCCATAATGGGATGTGCCAGCCCTTTGGCGAGTTGTTTAACGAAAGCCGCCGCGCCGCTGACCTCCAGTGCTTCGAAGATCTGCGCGTCGCTGGCGTGCGGTGCGCCGAGGGTCAGATTCTCGCGCAGGGTGCCGAAAAACAGCCGTGCGTTCTGGCTAAGAAAGCCGATGTTGCGGCGTAAATCAGCCATATCGATCTGCGCCAGACTGAGGTTGTCGAGTCGGACATCGCCCTGGATAATCTCCACTCCGCCCGCCATGGCCTGTAGCAGGGTTGATTTTCCGGCACCGTTACGCCCGAGGATCGCCACCCGTTCGCCGGGCATGACCTCCAGACGCGAGATGCGCAGTGGAACGCGCTGATCGTCGCTGTGGTAGCGAAAGTGCGCGTTTTCAAACAGATAATGACCGTGAAAAATCTCCTGATGCACCCGGTCTTCATCGTACTGCGTTTCGGTGGGAAGCTGCATGATGCTGTCTAACCCCATCTTCGCGGCCTTGACCTGTTGCCAGCGCGCCAGCACGCCACACAGATTAGCCATCGGGGCAATCATTCTGGAACCGAGCATCGAAGCGGCCACCACCGCCCCGGTGGTCATGGTGCCTTCAATGACCATCGGCGCGCCGAACATAATGATGGCGGCGTAGACCAGGCTTTGTACCGACATACCCCAACCAATCAGCCCCTGAGTCAGCCTGCGCGTGCGCAGCCCGGACTCTCCGGTAATGCGGATGTAGCTGTTCCACTGCTGTAAAAAGCGGTTTTCCGCCTGCATCAGCTTGATGTCTTCCAGCCCCTGAACGCTTTCGACCAACACTGCGTTGCGCAGGGTGGATTCATGGGCAGCCTGGTTGGCGAGCACCGCCAGCTTCTTCTGTAATAGCAAACCGGGCAGGATCATCAGCAGGGCTGCGACGGGAGCTATCCATGCCAGCGGCGGGGCGATAAAGGCCAGTACCACGATAAACAAAAAGAAAAACGGCAGATCGACAATGGTCGACATGGTCGAAGAGGTGATCATCTCGCGAACCTGTTCCAGCTCGCGCAGTTGAGAAATGAAGCTCCCCGTCGAACGGGGAACGGCGCTGTTGCGCAGCCTCAGCGCGTGGCTGAACACGCGATCGGAAATGCGCATATCGGCGCGTTTGCCGAGCAGGTCCATTATGTGGGTACGCGCTTCGCGCAGCAAAAAGCCAAACAGCACCGCGACCAGAACGCCGGTGGAGAGAACATACAGCGTTGGATAAGACTGGGCAGGGATCACCCGGTCATAGACCTGCATGGAGAAGATAATCCCGGCGAGCGACAGAACGTTAATCAAAAAGGCGGCAATCATGACCGGCAGGTAAGGGCGGATGTCCTTTAACACCAGTTCGCGCATCCAGTCGGGCTTGAAGCGCGAAATATAGCGGTCGACCCGACTGTCCTTCAGCGCCGACAGCGGGCGCAGCGCGGTAATGCTCACGATCTCCGGCAGAAGTTCTGCAATCGTTAACCGGTTACGCTGGCCTTCTTCGGCGATGATAAAAACATCTAACGTATCTTCACCGTTGAAATGTTCTATCACCATCAGTTGGCCGTCGCGTAGCTCCGCGACTACCGGCAGACGCCACTGACCGAACGCCTGCGTGGCGGTATCCAGCGCATGAAATGATAGTCCCGCCTGACGCGCCAGTTGCGACAGGGCCGTGGCCCGGCTTTTTCCCGCAAACCATGGGGCGTTGGCCTGGATTGCGCCGGGCGAACAGGTAACGCGATAGTGGTTGGCAATATGCGTCATCGCCTGTGCCCACTGGCTCAGGGCGTGTTCGCCAATCGCATCTTCCGCATGTGAATCGAGGTCGCTCATAGCTTGATCTCCACCGATTGAATACTGCGGTTATTTAAGGCGAACGCCTGGCGAAGAGAGCCCGTGTTATAGAGGCAGTTCAACTGGAGCTGGCGCAACTGGTTTTGAGTCTGGAGTTCCGCAAAACGGGCCTGATACACCTCTTGCTCGGCGTTAAGCACGTCGAGCAGCGGACGCGAGCCGAGGTCCAGATACTGCTGCTGATAAAGCTCACGCGTTTGTTCACTCAGCCGCTGCTGGCGACGCAGAATCTGCAGAGCGGTGGCGAGGCTCAACGCCTGGCTGCGGGACTCCAGTAATTTCTGCCGTACTTCGAGTCGGGTGCGCTGGATGGAGTACTGTGCAGACTCTACCGCGTGACTGGCGGCGTTGCGCCTGGCGGTGAGTCCGCCCCCCTGATACAGCGGCATCTCGACCTTTACCCACGTGGAGTACTGGGTTTTGTCGAGCACCTCATGGCTGGGGTATTTGTCGTTGAGATAGTGCTGAACCGACGGCTCAAGAGAGATAGTGGGCGTCATCTGCGCGTTGGCGTAATCGAGGTTTGCCTGCGCCACATTTGCCTGCGCCCAAGCCGCCAGCACCGCAGGAACCAGTTTATCTTCCGGTTTGACCACATCGCAGCTGCTGTCCAGTTTGGCCGGAAATTCGTTGCTGATGCCGTTAAGCGAGTTCCAGCCGAGGTAACTCATCAGAGTGGCCTTGCTGCTGTCAAGATTGGCCTGATACTGCGCCCACTGTGAACGCGCGGACTCGATGCGCGCATCGGTTTGCACCACGTCTGACAGCGAGGTTGCCCCTTCATCATTGCGTTGACGGGTCAGTCGACCAATGCCGTTTAAGGCGGTGAGTTGCTCTTCGGCGGCATCCACCATTTGCTGCCATGTCTGCACCTGGACTATCGCGTTGGCGGTTGCGTGGGCGATGGTATCAATACTGAGTAACACATTCGCCTGCTGTTGTGCGGCTCCGGCGGTCTCGGCGCGGACCTGGCTTGCCACTTTGCCGAAGTCGTACAGCATTTGTGACACCGAAATAACCAGCGCCGGGCTAAAGCCGTGGTCGGTGTAGGTATTGCTGTAACCGTTGTTCATTCCGGCAGAAACCTGCGGATAATATTTCGATTTCGCCACGTCTATCTGCTCGTTTTGTGAGAGCAGTTTGCCGATCGATTCACGAATGGAAGGATGCCAGCTCACGGCGCGACTTACCGCGTCGTTGAGCGTCAGGCTGCCGGGGGCGGCAGTGCTCAGCGGCAGATCGGCAACCGCGCCGTCCAGCGAGGGAAGCATCTGGCTGGTAGCCAGTCCTTCCGGCGTAATAATTTGCGGTTCATCTTCGGCATTCACCCGCAGGGTACAGAGCGTTAATGCCAGCAGCAGGGCAACAGGCGCGACATTTCTCATAGTTTATCCCTTACAAAATACGGCAGCGACGACTGTTATTGCCCCGGACGTCATGGCATCCGGGGCTGTAGTTATGGCGCTTTAACGCATTGCGTTAACGTCAGGGTACAATGTGATTTTGTTGCACCAGCTCATCGAGCGTGGTGTGTACGTTCTCCAGCGTTATGAGATTGGTTGAGTGATAAGTGTTGCCCGTACCGTCGCGGTCGATAGCAATCACCGTGTTGTTACCGCTGGTGGTCACGGTGAGGTAGTTGCCGAGCGTAGCGTTCTGCCCGTTCCAGCCCACCAGCAGGTCGCCGATATCGATTTTGTCGCCCTGGGCCAGCGAGAAGTTGGTCCAGGTGTCCGCTGTTCCGTTACCGCCGGTAGCGTCGTTGGCATTGAGCAGGTGATAAATCAGCGTATCGCCGTAGGCGCTGCCAGTCAGGCGATCGGCATCGACGGTACTCACCACTTGCGGATTCATATTGATGGTCAGCGTAGCGGTATCGGTATGGCCATTCTGGTCGTTAAGGGTGTAGGTAAATGTCTCTTTGGTGACGATGGTGGAGAGCGAGACATCGCTGTTGAGGGCATAGGTGTAATGACCATCAATGCCAATGGTCAGTTTGCCGTACAACCCGTTAATGATGGCGCTGGTCGTGCTGCTCAGCGGATCCAGCGTGGCGGCGCTGCCGCCCGTGCCATTCACCGTTAGCAAGGTATGCACGCTGGCAATATGGTCTCCGTCATAAATATTGCCGGTGACGCTGTTCGCTGTTGAAGTCTCGAAGTTTTGCAGATCGATTATCGTGCCTTTCACGCTGGGGGTGATGGTGATATTCCCCAGCCCCAGAGCCCCGACGCTGCCGGTATAGTCGAGGCGATAGTTGCCGGGGTGCAGTACTACCCCGCTGAGGGCAATATCGATATTGCCGCCAATCAGCAATCCGCCATTGAATGAGTTACCGGCAATCTTGACGTTGTTGCTGTCATACAGCGCCCAGGTGACGGTCAGTCCGCCCAGCGTCAGACCTGAAGCGACGTTAAAATGCAGTATGGCGTTTTGCACCGCCGTTCCCGTCGCGACTTCAATGACGCCAGTACCATTTTGTGAGGTGGGTGAAAGGAGTTGGGCGCTCCAGCTGGCGTTACCAACGCTGTTGTCGGTAAACGACCTGGATGTATCAGCCTGGGTGGTGACCGCCATCTGGCTGCTGATGTCGTTTACGGCATCCAGCGCCTGTGGGGTTGCCGTAATGTTCAGCGATGCGCTGCCGGTATCGCCATTTGGCGCTCTGACCTTATACACGAAGCTGTCCGGCGTGTTGATACCGTCTGCGCCCAGTCCGCTTCTCAGCGTGTAGGTGTAGTTCCCTCTCGCATCGATAGTCAGCGTGCCGTACTGCCCGTTAATGCTGGTAGTGCCGGTGCCGCTAACGGCGACACCATTCACTTCGGTAATAACGGTATTGGCCGGAGCCGAATCGTTGACCAGCAGGTTTCCATTGGTTGTCGCTGTCAGACTGTCGACGGCGTAGGTGTGATCCGCCTTAATATCCAGGGTGTAACCGGTCAGCAGCGTCAGACCGCCGGAGGCGTTAAGCAGGAACAGATAGTCACCGCCCGGCAGGGTGATGGTGTAGTCCGTTGAGCTACCACCTAACAGCGCCGTGACCCAGTTAGGTTTCACGCGGAACTGTTCATACTGCTGAATAGACTCGTTGAAGCGATAAACATAGAGATCAAAACCGCCCACCGTGACGCCGAGCACGCTGGCCTTGACGGTTAGCGTGCGGGTTGCGCCGTCATCTACGTTAAATTTGATCGGATTGGTTAAACCGTTAACCAGGCTGACATCCAGCACATTACCCAGTCCGACGTTGGCGAGCGTGAACCCGGTTTGCTGTGATGTGCCATGATCAACTGCGTTGACCTGCGTCCCGTAAGTCAGCGCAGCTACATCGTCTGCCGCGGTTACCGTACTGGTGGTTGGAGCCTGGCCGAGCGTTACCACCAGTTTTGCCGAGGAGTGATCGCTGCCATGCGTCAGCGTGTAGGTGAAACTTTCAGAACGACCATACACCGAGATTGACGTATTGGTCAGGGTATAGGTGTAGCTACCGTTCTGATTGATATGCAGAATACCGTATTTCCCTTGCACATCAATGCCGCCTGCCGGGATGTTCACAACGTTGCCGTTACCGTCGGTGATGGCGGTGACCAGCGTGCCGGAAGGCGCGTTATCCTGCCCGTTGGCGGGATCGGTATCGGTGATGATATTCCCGGATTCCGTGGTACCACCGATGATGGTCCCTGCGCTGGCTTTTACCACTGAGACATCAAGGCTGGTGTATGCCCCGGTCGCCAGCAGGTTGGTGTTGTAGCTGACCACGCGGTAATCACCGCCAGTCAGCCCGCTGTAATTGAGCGTTACGCCCGAGGCGCCCAGGGTGAGCAGGCTGGCGAAGTCTGGTTTCCCGGTATCCACCACTGTCACCCAGGCATTCAGCCCAGTGTCAAAGCGCTGGATAACGACTTCAAGCGTGTTCAGCAGTGACAGCACCACGCCGGTCGCAGCGGCATTGATTGTAATGGATCCACTGCCGCCAGAAGCGATGCTGAAATTCACGCTTGCCGTATCGTTCCCCAGTACGTTGGCGACATTCCCCAGCGCATTGACCAACAGGAAGCCATAATCGCTTTGATGCTCGGTGCTGACGGTCACATCGGTTTGTAGCGGCAGGCTGGTGACATTGTCTTCCGCCAGCAGCGGCAATACCGGTGCGAGAGCGCTTGTCGGCGATGAGGTATTTCCCGCCGCATCGGTCGCCGTGGCGGACAGCGACTGTCCTTCAATCTGGCGAACCGGCAGGTTTACGCTGTAGACACCGCTGCTGTTGGCGATTGCCGTCACGCTGGTGCCGCCGGGCAGAGAAATGGTGACCGTGCTTCCCGCTTCGGCGACGCCGCTGACGGTACCGCCATCGGCGCTGATCAGTATTGTTGGCGCGAGCGGTGGCGTGGTGTCCACAATCACGCTGAACGAACCGGACAACCCACTTGCACCGTTGGCGTTGGTTGCAGTGGCGGTAAACGCGTGGTTACCTTCACTGAGCGCGCCGGATGGGGTAAAGCTCCACAGCCCGTTACCGTCTGCGGTTGTGGTGCCCATTAGTACGCCGTTGTTGAACAGGCTGACGATGGCGTTAGCCTGCGCTGTTCCGCTAAGGGTTGGCAGGGTGTCATTGGTGGTTTTGCCCGCCGCGACCGGCCCCGTGATCGTGCCGACGTCATCGAACACGCTGGCAATAACAGGCGCAGGCGGTACGCCGGTAAACGGTGCCAGCACGTTACCCGCCGTGCCGATGTTGCCTGCGGCATCTTGTGCGCTAACCAGCAGCGTTTGCCCACTGATTTGCGGTGGGTTCAGCGTGAAGGTGAAATTACCGGAGGCATTGGCGGTTGCCGTGCCGAGCACCGTTCCGCCGCTGGAGGTAATAATGACCGTGCTGTTTGGCTCGGCAACGCCGGTGAGCGCGGTGCCGTTGGCGTTTACCGCCAGCCCGGTTGGGATCCCCGGGGCAACGGTATCGACCACGATCGCGGCCGCAGACGACATGCCACTGGTATTACCCGCACTGTCCGTTGCGGTGATGGTAAAGGAATGGGTGCCTTGCGCCAGCGCGGTAGCCGGGGTGTAGTTCCAGTTGCCGCTACCATCCGCCGTCACGCTGGTGACAAAACTGCCGTTATCATAAATATCAACCCGCGCGTTGGCTTCCGTGATGCCGTTTAACGTTGGGCGCGCGTCGTTAGTTGGCTGATTGCTGCCAATCGGCCCGGTATTTGGCCCAATATCATCAATAATGCTGCTGATCGAAGGCTGCGTCGGCGCCGTGGTGTCGACCACCACGCTAAAGCCTGGCGTCGCGCCGCTGGTGTTGCCCGCCGCATCGGTGGCGGTGACGGTGAAGGTGTGCGATCCATTCGCCAGCGGTGTGGTTGGGGTAAACGACCAACTGTTATTGCTTTGCACCACAGCGGTACCCAGCAGGGTGCTTCCGTCGTAGATGCTGACGGTGCTGCCTGCCTCGGCGGTGCCGTTCAGCGTCGGGCGCGCATCGTTGGTCAACTGTCCGTTGCTGAGCGCCGCATTGAACACGCCGCCTGCGATATCATCCACTACAGAGACCAGCAGTGGGACGGATGGCGCAATGGTGTCGACATTAATAGTAAACCCGCCTGAGACAGGACTCACGTTCCCGGCAGCGTCGGTGGCGATGGCGGTAAACACATGCTGGCCGTTGCCAAGTGTGGTGGTCAGATATTCCCAGGTGCCGTCTATCGTCGCAGTCACCGTTGCCAGCAGCGTGCCATTATCGTAGATGGCTACCCGGGCACCGGCTTCCGCTGAGCCGTTGAGTACGGGGCGGGTGTCGTTGGTAAAGGCTCCGTTCGACAGCGTTCCGGTTCCCGGCAACACGTCATCAAAAGCCTGGATAATCGTTGGCGCAAGCGGGGCGACGGTATCCACAACGATGTTAAATCCTGCAGACGTTGGGCTGATATTTCCGGCCGCGTCGGTGGCTGTTACCGTCAGCGCGTGGTTACCGTTGCCAAGCTGGGTTCCAGGTGTGAAGCTCCAGGCGCCCGTACCATCCGCGGAAGTAAAGCCGATTAACGATCCGTTATCGTAAATTCTCACCGTGGAATTGGCTTCCGCCGTACCGCTAAGTGTCGGAAGTGGATCGTTCGTGGCCTGACCGTTGTTCAGATTACCGATCAGCGGGCCGACATCATCTGCAACCTGAGTAATCACCGGTGCTGTCGGTGCCAAAGTATCGACGGTGTAGGTAAAGCCGCCAGAAGGCAGACTGGTATTGCCAGCGCTATCTGTAGCCGTGACGGTCAGAGTATGCAGGCCGTTACCTAATGCCGCGGAGGGCGTAAAACTCCAGGTTCCGCCTGCGCCGACGATGGTGGTGCCAATGGGTTGACCATCGCTCAGCACGGTAATGGTCGCGCCAATTTCACCGGTACCGCTGAGCGCCGGGCGACTTTCGTTGCTGATTTGCCCGTTGGAGATAGGCCCGGTTGTCGGCGCGGTATTGTCCTGAACGGTCAGAATTACCGGTGCTGATGGGGCAATTGAATCGACCAGAACGCTGAACGAGGCGGAGGCTCCACTGGTGTTGCCAGCCGCGTCCGTCGCCGTCACGGTAAAGATATTTTCGCCCTGAGCCAGCGCGCTGGTAGGGGTGAAGCTCCAGCTACCGGAGCCATCGGCATTTGCGGTGCCGATGATCGTACCATTACTGCGAATAGTGACAATGGCATTGGGTTCGGTAATGCCATTCAGCGTGGGTTGGGCATCATTGGTCAGTTGGCCGTTGGTCAGCAGAGTGCTTCCCGGTTGATCGTCGATAACTGACACAATCGTTGGCACTACTGGTGGGAGTGTGTCGACCAACAGCGAGAATGGCGCTGTTGCCGGGCTGACGTTACCAGCAGCGTCCGTGACCGTGGCGGTCAACGCGTGATTGCCCTCGCCGAGCGCCGGAGAAGGCGTAAAGCTCCAGATGCCGCTTCCGTCGCTGGTGGTTGTGCCAATCACCGTGCCGTTATCGCGGATGGTGACTACGCTATTGGCTTCGGTGGTACCTGCCAGGGTTGGCGTATTATCGTTGGTTGCCTGCCCGGAAATGAGCGTGGACGTTACACCTACATCATCGGTTACTGACACAATGATCGGCGCCGAAGGCAGGCCCGTATCAACCGTAATCGGGTATGGGGCAGATGCAACTCCCTGGTTTCCGGCGGCGTCGGTGGCGCGCGCGGTAAAGGTGTGAATACCGTCGCTCAGGGCATTCTGCGGGGTAAAGCTCCAGTTTCCGCTGCTGTTTACGGTCGTGGTTCCGATGGACTCGCCGCCGTCATAAACCGTAATGGTCGCCCCAATTTCGCCAGTACCACTCAACGTAGGACGCGTGTCGTTGGTGCTTTGTCCACTGCCGACATTGCCCGTCACCGGAGCCACGTCATCAGTAACGGCGGTGATGTCTGGCGCGAGCGGCGCGGTGGTATCGATGGTAATGGCATAGTTTGGCGACAGGCCGCTGGTGTCGAGTCCAACCGTTTGAGAGACCGCGTAGTTCCAGGTCGTGCCGTCCGCCAGCGCGCTGGGGATGGTGTAGCTCCAGGCACCGGTACTCGCGTCAGCCGGGACGGTGATCAGCAGAATTCCGTTTTGGTAGATATGTACATCAGCGCCGGCTGTTGCCACGCCTTGTAAGGTTGGCTGCGTGTCATTGGTCGTTTTTCCGTTACCAATTTCAGTTAAACCGGAAGGAACATCGTCGATGATTTGCAAAGTCGGTGGGTGTGGAAGGCCCGAGATAGAGGCGGTAAACGATGTTTCTCCGCTTTGGTTGCCCGCCTGATCCTGAGCGATCGCGTTCATTGTTTCACCCGCCGTCTGAGCCGGTGAAATCGTGACGGTGTAAGCGCCGGTAATGCTGTCAGCAACGGCCTGGCCGAGGACCGTGGTGCCATTTCTGATGATGACGGTGCTGCCCGGTTCGGCTGTCCCGTTCACCAGCGTACCGTTATTATCTATGATGGTTACGATGGGGGCAGGTGGCGCTTGCGTATCGGTTGTTATAATTACCGGGTTGCCCGCCGGGAGGCTATTACCTGCCGCATCCTGTGCGCCAAAGGTCAGCGTATGTTCCACATTGGCAGAAAGCGGAACGTCCACGCTCCATTTACCATCGGCTCCTACCGTGATGTTTAGCGGGATGAGATTGCCATTATCATAGATTAGGATCGTACTGCCCGGAGTTCCCGTTCCGCTGACGGTGGGGGAGAGATCGTCCGTCACGCTTCCATTGCCGAGTGTACCGGTAATCACGCCGACGTTATCTGCAATATCCGTCACCTGCGGGGCGGTAAGCGGTGTCGAATTCACCGTAAACGAAATGCTGTTTGAGGTGCCGCTGGGGTTGCCTGCAGCATCGGTGGCGACTGCCGTCAGCGTGTAGGTGCCGTTGGGCAGCGCCGTCGTCGGTGTGATGCTCCACAAACCATTTACTACGGTAGTAGTGCCTATGACGGTAGTGCCGTTATACAGCGTAATGATCGAGCCGCTCTCCCCGGTTCCGCGCACAGTTGGCGTACTGTCATCGGTTGTGCCGTTTGCTGGGATATCTCCCAGAACAGTGCCTGCGTTGTCATTTGCAGCAGAGATCGTAGGTGTTGCCGGAGGCGTAATATCAATGTTCAGGGTGACGGCAGTCGACGGCTGGCTGACGTTGCCTGCCGGATCGGTTGCGGTGATGGTGACCTGATAACTGTCCGGGTTAATAGCCGTGGTCGGCGTAAAGCTCCATGTGCCGTCCGCACCAACCTTGGTGGTGCCCAGCGGCGTAGCGTTGCCATCGAGATACACCGAAATAACATCACCTGCTGTACCGGTACCGCTAAAGGTTGGCGTGGTGTCATTAGTGTTGCCATTCGTCACGACACCCGTAACCGGAGCCACATCGTCGGTAATGATGGGCGCGCCAGGCTGTGCGGGAGGCGTATTGTCTACCGTCAGGGTAAAGCTTGCCGACGGGATCCCGGTGTTGCCCGCAACGTCAGTCGCTGTGGCGGTGAATTGATGCGGTCCTTCAGGAAGCGCATTTGGCGGCGTAAATGTCCATGTACCATTAGGCTGGACGATGGTGTTACCCAACGTTGTGCCGTTATCTGCAACGGTGATGGTAGCTCCCGGCTCGCCAGTCCCCGAAAGAACAGGGGTGGTACTTTTCGTACTGCCGCCGTTTGCCAGGGGGAGAGTGGCGCTGCCTATCAGTCCCTCCCCGGCGACGATAACCGGTGCGGCTGGCGGCGTGGTATCGATGGTTAACGTAAAGCTCCCGGCGTTGCTGGCGTTGCCTGCAACGTCCGTTCCGATAGCGGATAAATTGTGTAAGCCTTCGCTGAGCGGTTGGCTGAGTTGAATACTCCAGGTGCCTCCGGGTAAAACAGTCGTGCTTCCAATTGGCGTAGCCCCATCATAGATGGTGACCGTAGAACCGGCTGTTCCGGTACCTTTCAGCACTGGCAAGGTATCGTTTGAACGGCTTCCGGTAGGTAGATCGATAGGCGCATTCCCAACGTCGTCGGTCACAGCCAAAATGACAGGATCGCTTGGCGGTTGGGTATCTACGGTAACGCTGACCACTGTGGGTGAGGTGGTGACATTACCGGCGGCATCGGTTGCCGATACCGTAAACTGATGGGTGCGATCGCTGAGCGCCTGACTTCCCGGAACGGTATAGATCCAGGTACCCGAGTTGTCGACAAGAATTACCGTCAACAGCTGAATGCCATCGTACAGGCTCACCAGTGAACCTGGTTCACCAGTACCCGAGATGGTTGGCGTATTGTCGTTGGTGATCCAACCGTTGTTTGCCACACTACCCGTAATGCTGCCAACATCATCGTTAACCAACGTTATCACTGGAACTGTTGGGGCAATGGTATCGACAATAATTTTCCAGCTTGCCGCGCTGCTGGCGTTATTCGCGGCGTCTGTGGCTGTCACCGTGAAGATGTGAGCGCCCTCGCCCAGCGCCGAGGCTGGCGTATAGTTCCAGTTACCGTTGATATCAGCGGTAACGGTCGTCAGCAGGGTGCCGTTATCGTAAATTTTGACCTGAGAACCTGCTTCGGCGGTGCCTTCCAGTTTAGGTTTGCTGTCGTTAGTGACGTCGCCGTTATCGAGAGGGCCCTGGTACATGGGCTGGTCATCCGTCACGGCGGTAATGATGGGCGTTCCGGGGGCTGTGATATCCGGCGCCAGCGCCGAAGTCGGCTGACTCTCATTATTGCTGCTGTCCGTTGCGGTGACGTTTACCGTTTCGCCGTTCTTTTGCGATGGCGTAATCGACACGGCGAAGTTGCCGCCGCTGTCAGCCTGGCCTACACCAATCTGATTACCGTTGCTGTCTTTGACGGTGACGGTGCTTCCCGCTTCAGCTTGTCCACTCACAGACCCGCCGTCACCGGCGACGATAACGCCAGCAGGCGCATCAGGTGCCGTGGTATCCGGTGCGGTAATCGCGCTGTTGCCGCTGGTATTGCCAGCCGCATCCGTCGCGTTGGCGACAAGATGTTCTCCGTTGGTCTGCGGCGGAAGCAGCGTGGCGGTGAAACTTCCGTTCGGGCCGGCGGTTGTCGTTCCAATAATTGTGCCATCTGGGCCCAGAATATGTACCGTGCTATTGGATTCTGCTGTGCCGGTAACCTGATCGCCAGTGGGATTTATCAGCAAGTTAGCCGGCGGCTGCGGGGCCGTGATGTCTGGCGCAAGTGCAGTTTCCGGTGGGCTTGGGTTTCCGGCTGGATCGGTGGCGATAGCGGTAATGGTTTCGCCATTGGTCTGTGGCGGGTTAATGGTAATGGTAAATGCGCCATCCGTTCCGGCGACGCCGCTGCCGATCTGAACATTATTGCCGTCGGTAATAACTACGGTATTGCCCGGCTCAGTTGTCCCGGTGACGACGCTACCATCAGCGGAAACGCTGACATCGTCCGGCGCTGGCGGTGGCAGAGTGTCAATGCTGATATTAAATGCCGCCGACATGCCTCCTGTCCCTGACTGGTTTGTCGCCGTGGCGCTGAAGGCGTGTGGGCCGTCAGGCAAGAGCGTAGCGGAGGTCCAGGTCCAGTTGCCGCTGGTATCGGCAAGCACGCTTACAACAAACACCCCGTTGTTATAAATATTAACCGTGCTGTTGGCATCCGCAGTACCCGAGAGCGTAGGCGTTGGGTCGTTAGTGGCCTGATTATTGTTCAATGGTCCGGTTGAAGGGGCAACATCATCCATAATGCTGACGATAACGGGTACGCCCGGGTAGCCAGAGTTGGTGGCATTGAAGGACGTGTCTGGCCCGACGTTGCCTGCCTGGTCCTGAATCTTCGCGATCAGGGCTTCACCGTGCGTCTGTGAGGGAGAAATCGCGATCGAGAAATTACCGGTTTGATCAACGGTGGTTGAACCTAAAACCTGATTATTGCTGTCGATAATAATGACCAGGCTTCCCGCTTCCGCGCTCCCGGTTACTGTTGTACCTTCCGGATTAACGGAAGTAATGACCGCGGCGGCAGGCGGGGTAGTATCAACTGTGAATGTCGGCACGCTCGTTTCCGCGCTGACGTTACCCGCGGCGTCAGTTTGCGTCAGCGTCAGATTGTGAACGCCGTCGCTGAGCGGCGTGTCCGGTGTAAACGTCCAGTTACCATCGTCATCCACCTGAACCATGCCAATCAGAATGCCATTATCAGAAATGCTGATAAAACTACCTGCTTCGCCTGTGCCTGTGAGAGTTGGCGTGGCATCGTCGGTTATGCCGTTATTGGCGATAAGACCGGTGATGGAACCAACATTATCGATTTCCTGCGTGACCACAGGGGCGTCGGGGGCAAGCGTATCGACAATAATCTCCCAGCTGTCCGACATGCCGCTGCTGCCCGTACCGTCTGATGCACTGACGGTAAACTGGTGGGTACCGTCTGCGAGCGGAGATGATGGCGTAAACGACCAGTTGCCGTTGGCATCGATAGTGACCTGGCCTATTTCGACGCCGTTATCAAAAATATGCAATGTGGCATTTGCGGGACCGGTGCCCTGCAGAGTGGGCGTATTATCGTTGGTGGATTCCTGCTGATTAACAGGACCAGTAATCAGCTCCTGGTTATCGATTACGCTGGTAATAACGGGTACGTCAGGCATGTTAGGGGTTGTCGTTGGCGGTGTGCCACCATCGCCGTCGCCACTACCGTTCCCACCGTTACCTTCACCATTGCCGTTACCTTCACCGTTGCCATTGCCATTGCCATTGCCATTGCCATTGCCGTTCCCACCACTACCGTTCCCGGCGTTATTATCACTTCCTCCACCGCCGCCACCGCCACCACCACCCGCAGCAAGGCCAATTCCGCCCGCGACCGCGATCCCGCCAAGAACCCACGGCCAGACGGCGCCGCCTTCATGGCTACCTTCGGCCGTCATCAGCGGAGTGAGATCGTCCAGATGCTGGAAATGGAATGCCCCGTCAGTATCCTGAACCCACCATAGCGCGCCATTGCTGTCTTCCAGAACAAGCTGGTTTTGCGCATCACCTTTTCCGACATAGAAGTTTTTAATGGTGATGGTTTCACCTGAGCGGAGTGTGACAACCAAGTCCTGATTAACGCGTGTCAGTTGGCTCACCTCCTCACGTGACACCGACAGTTTCACGATAGAAGGCGAACTGAGCGTAACTTCAGAGGATTCAACATTTGTGGAAACGCCAGTTAATTTTGATACAACGGCGAGTAGACGCATATGTTCACTCCTGATGGCATGCCGGGAGTATTAATCCGCAACAGCGCGTTGGGAAAATGAGCAGACAGGGGCCCGTTCATCATAAAGATGAATTTACACATGTAATTTCATTGATTAGGTCAAGCAGATGTTATTTTATTGATTAATTACGTTCGGGCCCTTTGGGTTGAATAGTTCTTTCGTATTAGATGATATAGTCAGAAAGAAAGTATTCTGCAACTTATCCATATTAAAAAAGTATTTAGTGATTTGAAAAGGATACTTTCCAGTATGCTTTTAACGATCTCAGCTATTATAACATATTGTATTTTATGGTTTTTATTTTAGCGTGAATACGCATTAATATAATAAACACCAGTAATAATAGTGTTATTAAATAAGTAAAAATATGAGCGTAATGGTCTTGAACTTTTATTTTATTAGACTATGGACTGCTATCGTAACGTCAGGGAGGTTTATTTCATACCTGAACGATTCAGCACAAATAAACTATAAACCTGGTGAATGTATTGGGTGGGTTTCAATAACTAAAAAATAAGAACCAGCCTCAGAATGAGAGACTGGTCACAGGGAAGTTTCGTTTAGCGGCCAGCATTTTTCATAATACGCGCTTTATCTACCTGCCATTCGCGTTCTTTCACATCGGAACGCTTATCGTGCTGTTTCTTACCTTTCGCGACGCCAATTTTCACTTTGCACCAGGCGTTTTTCCAGTACAGCGAAAGCGCAACGACGGTATAACCATCACGATTCATACGACCATACAGAGAGTCGAGCTCACGCTGGTTTAACAACAGCTTACGGGTACGGGTGGGATCGCAGACCACGTGTGTTGAGGCCACCGCCATCGGCGTGAAGTTGGCGCCAAACAGGAACGCTTCGCCGTCTTTGAGAATGACATAGCTGTCGCCGATGTTAGCTTTACCCGCGCGCAGGGATTTGACTTCCCAACCTTGCAGGGCGAGTCCAGCTTCGAACTCTTCTTCAATAAAGTATTCGTGTCGTGCGCGCTTGTTCAGCGCGATTGTGGCTGAGCCAGGTTTGTGTGCTTTTTTCTTCGTCATAATGCCGCTCAGTATAGGTAATCTGGAATCGAAAAACACCCCATTTCATCCAGCGGGGCGCAAGGCGCTATCTTAGCACGAGTTAGGCTATAGCGTTTTTTTTAGCAGGTGATAAATGGTATTATTTGTGTGATTGATATTGATGGGAATTGTTATGCCTCAGATTAGCCGGACCGCTTTAGTACCTTACAGTGCGGAACAGATGTATCAGTTAGTGAATGATGTTAAATCCTATCCCCAGTTTTTGCCGGGTTGCACCGGTAGCCGCGTCCTGGAGTCGACTCCGGGACAAATGACGGCCGCTGTGGATGTCTCGAAAGCAGGGATTAGCAAAACATTCACCACGCGCAATCAACTGACCAGTAACCAGAGCATCCTGATGCATCTGGTCGATGGACCGTTCAAGAAACTGATTGGCGGCTGGAAGTTTACGCCACTGAGTCATGAAGCGTGTCGTATTGAATTTCATCTCGATTTTGAGTTTACCAATAAGTTAATCGAGCTGGCGTTTGGCCGTATCTTTAAAGAACTGGCTTCAAATATGGTGCAAGCCTTCACGGTTCGCGCGAAAGAGGTTTACAGTGTCAGCGTCGGCTAAAATTGTCGTTGAAGTGGCGTACGCGCTGCCTGAGAAACAGTATTTACAGCGCGTAACGCTGCAGCAGGGTGCAACAGTGGAAGAGGCTATCCGCGCTTCCGGGCTGCTGGAGTTACGAACCGATATCGATCTCAGTAAAAACAAAGTGGGTATCTACAGCCGTCCGGTAAAGCTTGCTGATGTTCTGCATGACGGCGATCGGGTGGAAATTTACCGGCCACTGATTGCTGATCCAAAAGAGCTGCGCAGACAGCGAGCAGAGAAATCCGCTAAAAAATAACAGACAATAAAAAAGGTGCTCATTGAGCACCTTTTTTTGATCTTCAAACCTACTTGTTGTCGGTCAGAGCGGGTTTGTTATCAATGTTGGTCAATACGCCGCTGCTGTTAAAGGTCAGCGTCAGCGTTTGCTGGGTTACGCCTTCATGTCCAGGCTGCTGACGGAACACATAAAACCAGGTGTTAGTGCCAAAAGGATCGGACATCATTGGTGTACCCAGGGCATAAGCAACCTGTTGTTGCGTCATACCCGTGCGCACTTTGGCGACATCGGTCGGTGTCAGATAATTCCCCTGGTTGATGTCAGGGCGGTAAACCACTCGCTCCAGAGTGGAACAGCCTGCAGTCAACATCAGTAGTACTGCTGCAGCAGCAGTCAGCGTTTTACAGCGCATAGTGATTTGATTCCTTTTCGGGCCCGAGCAGTACGCGGCTCATATGTAATATGCCGATGATAATAGACCTTTCACCACTTTAAAACCTTTTGCTGTCGGGTCGGTCGGCGATTTTATGTTGAACTCAGACCTTCACAAGGTAAAAAAGTTTATGCCGCCAGCAGTTCTTTTGCATTTGCGAGGGTATTGCGCGTCACTTCGCTACCGCCAAGCAGGCGGGCTAATTCCTGCAGGCGAGCGCGTTTATCAAGCGGCTGCATGTGTGTTTCCGTCATCGCGCCATCCGTTTCTTTACTGACGTAGAAGTGTTGGTGACCACAGCCAGCAACCTGCGGCAGGTGAGTCACACACATTACCTGAGTTGACTCGCCTAACTGACGCAGCATTTTGCCCACCACCGCAGCAGTTGGGCCGCTGATACCCACGTCCACTTCATCGAAAATCAGCGCCGGAGTTTCCATTTTACGTGCGGTAATGACCTGAATCGCCAGCGCAATACGCGACAGCTCCCCGCCGGAAGCCACTTTCGCAATTGGCTGTAACGGCTGACCCGGGTTAGTCGTCACTTTAAACTCAACGCGATCGGCTCCGTCTGCGCTCAGATGGTGCTCCTCAAATTTCACATCAATGCAAAAGACACCGTGCGGCATCGAGAGAGTATGCATGCTCTCTGTAATAAGTTGTCCCAGCTCCTGAGCATAATGTTGGCGCTGCTGGTGCAGCATTTTTGCCGTTTCCAATGCCTGCAAATGGTGATTGTTCACCGCCAGGGTTAAAGTTTCGAGCGAGTCGGCCTGATCGTCCAGTTGCTGTTGTTCATCCAGCAATGACTGATAGAACTGTGGCAGCGCTTCAGGGGCAACATGATGCTTACGCGCCAGCGAGATTTGTTTAGAAATGCGCTGCTCAAGTTCGAACAAACGATTAGGGTCTAAATCCAGACGATCGCAATAGTGGCGCAGCTCGTCGCTGGCTTCGCTGAGCTGGATAGTGGCCTCTTCCAGCATATCCAGAATACCGGAAAGCTTGCCGTCCATGCCTGCCAGTTCAGTAACCAGGTGCTTTGCGGTGTACAGTTGGCTTTGCAAATTGATGTCTTCACCATCCGCCAGGATAGCCAGCGCCTGCTGGCTGGTGGTGAGCAATTGCCCGCTGTTAGCCAGACGCTTGTACTCTTCATCAATTTGCTCAAATTCGCCCGGCTGCGGGTTGAATTCGTTCAGTTCCTTTAACTGGTATTGCAATAGTTCCGCCCGGGCTGCGCGTTCCTGACTTTGTTGTTGATGATGCGCCAGGTCACGACAGCTTTGGTGCCACAACTGGTAGCGCGCAGCCATTTCTTGAGTCAGGGACGCTTCATTGGCGTAACCGTCCAGCAGGGATTTTTGGTGTTCTGATTTAGTCAGGAGCTGATGTGCATGCTGACCGTGGATTTGAATAAGTAACTGGCCCAGTTCGCGCAACTGCGACAATGGAACGGCGGTACCGTTAATAAAGCCACGAGAGCGGCCGTCGCTGCTGATAACGCGACGCAGTAGACACTCACGGCCTTCCTCAAGCTGGTTCTCTTCCAGCCAGCGCAGAGCTGCGGGGGTATCTTTTAAGGCAAAATGGGCGCAGAGGTCGGCTCGCGTGGCGCCTGCACGCACCATGTCGGCGTCTGCGCGTCCGCCCAGACATAAACCGAGAGCATCAATGGCAATGGATTTACCCGCACCGGTCTCACCGGTAATAACGGTCATTCCGTTCTGGAAATCGATCTCAAGTTCACGAACGATAGCGAAATTGCTGATGGTCAGTTGTGCCAACATAGCTGTTTTCCTGTATGAAAAACCATAACTGTAATTACATACAGTATAAACTGGTTTTTTATACAGTAAAGAGGTTAGCGTTAAATTAGAATAATTTTTTTGACCAGCCTAGTTTTGTACTTAATGTGTTGAAATAGCTGTAATCTTTTGGATGTATCAGGTTCAGATGATAATCACAGCGGCGAATCAATACGTCTTCACCTTCCTGTATAGGCAGGGCTATTTGGCTGTCACAGCTGATCTCGAGATCGTTCCGGCGATGAGAAAAACGCAGGCGTATAGTGCTGCTACTGTTGATCACCAGCGGTCGCGCGGAAAGCGTATGCGGAAACATCGGAACCAGCGTAATGGCATCCAGAGAAGGTGTCAGAATTGGGCCTCCGGCAGAGAGCGAGTAGGCGGTAGAACCAGTTGGTGTGGAGATAATCAACCCATCTGAACGTTGAGAGAAGGCAAAGATTTCATCGATATAGACTTCGAATTCAATCATGTGCGCCACTTTCCCGGGGTGCAGCACAACTTCATTGATCGCAGTGCTAATGCGCTTCTGGCAATCCTGTTGGCATACCTGGGCTTCGAGTAAAAAGCGCTTTTCGCTGATGTAGTGGCCTTCCAGCACGTCAGCTAGCTGCTGTTGGGCATTGTCTGGGTCAAGGTCGGTCAGGAAACCAAGGTTGCCGCGGTTAATGCCAATAACCTTGATGTCATAACGTGCCAGAGTGCGTGCGGCGCCCAGCATATTGCCGTCGCCGCCGACGACCACGGCGAGGTCTGCCTGCTGGCCAATCTCTGCGAGCGTACCGGTTTTCACATTTTTCAGCTGTAGCTCGTGGGCGATTTGTTGCTCAACGATAACCTCATAACCTTTGGCGCACAGCCAGCGGTAGAGCATTTCATGTGTGGTCAGTGCAGTGGGGTGACGTGGATGCCCCACAATGCCAATACACTTGAAATGTTTGTTCATTTTCTCGAGGTCCTTGTAACGAAGATTAGTGACAATGTGAGTACTTCCCTTGAATCCCTGAATCTGATCCCCATAATAAGCCAAGTTAGCGAGATGAATGCGAAAAAAAACGCGGAGAAATTCATGAGTAGTAAAGAACAGAAAACGCCTGAGGGGCAAGCCCCGGAAGAAATTATCATGGATCAGCACGAAGAAGTTGAGGCGGTTGAATCGGACGCTTCTGCTGAGCAGGTGGATCCGCGCGATGAAAAAATTGCGAATCTTGAAGCTCAGCTTGCTGAAGCCGAAACTCGCGAGCGCGACAGCGTGTTGCGTATCAAAGCGGAAATGGAAAACCTGCGTCGTCGTACCGAACTTGACGTAGAAAAAGCGCATAAGTTTGCGCTGGAAAAATTCGTCAACGAACTGCTGCCGGTGCTGGATAGTCTGGACCGTGCGCTGGAAGTGGCGGACAAAGATAATGACGCTATGGCGGCGATGGTTGAAGGTATTGAGCTGACCCGTAAGTCAATGCTGGATGTCGTGGCGAAGTTTGGCGTACAGGTGGTTGCGGATATCGATGTGCCGATGGACCCGAATGTGCACCAGGCAATTGCAATGGTCGAGTCTGACGAAGTTGCTGCCGGTAATGTGCTGATGGTAATGCAAAAAGGCTATACCCTGAACGGACGTACCATCCGCGCCGCGATGGTCTCTGTGGCGAAAGCTAAAGGCTAATCAGCCTTCAGGTCGGGTAATGCTCACGCGCTACCCGGCCTGAATTTCGCTCACTGGTCCGACACGCTTTCTCGTAGCGGCTTGACCGGCAATACCTGCACCTGTTTAATCATATTGTCCTGCACGTCGAGAATATCGATATCGTACTGCCCAATACGCACACGCGTGCCGGCCACCGGGATCTCTTCCAGCGCTTCAAGAATAATACCGTTTACGGTACGTGCGTCATCTTCCGGCAGATGCCAGTTAAACGCCTTATTGATTTCACGAACGTTGGCGCTGCCGTCAATAATCACCGAGCCATCATTCTGTGGCGTTACCTCTTCGGCAAGCGTGGGTGACATTGAGGTGGTGAAATCGCCGACAATTTCTTCCAGAATATCCTCGACCGTGACCAGCCCCTGAATATCGCCATATTCATTGACGACCAATCCCACTTTCTTCTTATTTCGCTGAAACTTAATGAGCTGGGTGCTGAGCGGCGTGCCTTCCGGTACGTAATATATCTCGTCGGCGGCGCGTAACATGGTCTCTTTAGTGAACTCTTTTTTCTCGGCCATCAATCGCCAGGCTTCACGTACGCGCAGCATGCTGATGGCGTCGTCCAGCGAGTCGCGATACAGCACAATACGGCCGTGCGGGGAGTGCGAAAGCTGACGCACGATTGACTTCCAGTCATCGTTAATATCAATGCCGATGATTTCGTTACGCGGGATCATGATGTCATCGACGCTGACTTTTTCCAGATCCAGCACTGACAGCAGCATATCCTGGTTACGGCGTGAGATTTGCGAGCGCGATTCATTCACCAGCGTTCGTAGCTCATCTTTACTCAGCGAACCGCTCACTACGATATCCGTTTTGATGCCCATCATGCGCATCAGCAGCCGCGTGATGGTGTTGAGTAGCCATACCAGGGGCATCATCAGAATCTGCAGGGGAGCCAACAGGACGCTGCTTGGATAGGCGACTTTTTCCGGATACAGCGCGGCGATGGTCTTTGGTAATACTTCGGCAAAAACCAGTACTACAAACGTCAGTACCCCGGTGGCAATGGCGACGCCTGCATCGCCATACAGGCGCATACCGACAATGGTGCCGAGCGCGGAGGCCAGAATATTCACCAGATTATTACCGATGAGCACCAGGCTTATCAGGCGATCCGGCTTGCGAAGTAACTTTTCAACGCGTTTTGCCTGACGATTTCCCTGCTTGGCCCGATGACGTAGACGGTAGCGATTCAGGGTCATCATTCCGGTTTCAGAACCGGAAAAATAGGCGGAAATGACCACCATGATGAGAAGCGTGACAATGAGCGTGGTGGTGGAGATGTGTTCCACGTAGGGTTCCTTAAAGATTTAACTCACGAACTGCTGCAGTATACGGCTGCCGAAATAGGCCAGCGTCAGAATGACTGCGCCTGCGACGTTAAACCATACGACGCGACGTCCGCGCCAGCCTTCATGGTAATGCCCCCACAACAGAACGATATAGACAAACCATGCCACGATAGAGAGAACGGCTTTATCAATGTTCTCGGTACTGAACAGGTTATGCATGTAAAACAGGCCAGTGCACAGGGTGAGCGTCAGCAGAACCACGCCAATTTGGGTGATATGAAACATTTTCCGCTCAATACTCATCAGCGGCGGCATCTCATTGCTGAAGGCCAGTTTTTTGTTTTTCAGTTGGTAATCGATCCATGCCAGCTGTAGCGCATAGAGCGCGGCGATAATCAGCGTGGCGTAAGCGAACAGCGATAGCCCGATGTGAATCATCATGCCCGGCGTAGCCTCGAGATGAGTGATGAACTCGTTAGGCATAAACGTGGCGAAGGCCAGGTTTATCAGCGCAAAGGCGTAGACAATGGGCAGCAATAGCCAGCCACGATTACGGGAAGCGACGATGGTCATTACCGTACAAATCATCAGGCTAACCAGCGAGCCGACGTTCAACAGACTCAGGTTTTGTCCGCTTTCACCGCCGGGCAGAATACGCGCTTCCAGGGCGATAGCATGGCTTACCAGCGCGACGGCCGCAGAGAAAATAGCCATACGCCGCCAGCCGCTGTTTTTTTGCAGCAGAGCGGGAATAATCAGCGCGAGGCTGACTGAGTAGGCGACAAGGGCAAGCAGAGCAAAAACGGGCATATAGGTGTCGACAGTTGGCCAGTGATAAAGAAAAGCAGTATAGCGTTACGTGACCGCTGCTCCAACCGTTGCATAACAACAAAGGCGGCTTCATGTTATACTGCGACAAATTTCTGTTGATGTGTCGCTGTCGCGACCGACCGTTTCCACCCCAGGCGAGAGACAATGTTTGATAATTTAACCGATCGTTTGTCGCGCACGCTGCGCAATATCAGTGGCCGTGGACGCCTTACTGAAGACAACGTTAAAGAGACGCTGCGCGAAGTGCGCATGGCGCTGCTGGAGGCTGACGTAGCGCTGCCAGTAGTGCGTGAGTTTATCAATCGCGTAAAAGAGAAAGCGGTTGGTCATGAAGTTAACAAAAGCCTGACGCCGGGTCAGGAGTTCGTCAAGATTGTCCGTAACGAACTGGTTGCGGCAATGGGCGAAGAAAACCAGACCCTGAATCTGGCAGCGCAGCCACCAGCCGTGGTACTGATGGCGGGCCTGCAGGGTGCGGGTAAAACGACCAGCGTCGGTAAGCTGGGTAAATTCCTGCGCGAGAAGCACAAGAAGAAAGTGCTGGTGGTCTCCGCGGACGTGTATCGCCCGGCGGCGATCAAACAGCTGGAAACGCTGGCCGAGCAGGTTGGTGTCGACTTCTTTCCGTCAGATGTCGGTCAGAAGCCGGTCGATATCGTTAACGCCGCGCTGAAAGAAGCCAAACTCAAATTCTACGATGTGCTGCTGGTGGATACCGCCGGTCGTCTGCACGTTGATGAAGCGATGATGGACGAAATCAAACAGGTCCACGCTTCGATCAAGCCGGTAGAAACGCTGTTTGTGGTCGACGCGATGACCGGTCAGGATGCCGCGAATACGGCAAAAGCCTTTAACGAAGCGCTGCCGTTAACCGGTGTGGTGCTGACTAAAGTTGATGGTGATGCCCGTGGCGGTGCGGCGCTCTCTATTCGTCATATCACCGGCAAGCCGATTAAATTCCTCGGCGTCGGCGAGAAAACCGAAGCGCTGGAGCCGTTCCACCCGGACAGGATTGCTTCACGTATTCTCGGCATGGGCGACGTGCTGTCGCTGATCGAAGATATCGAAAGCAAGGTTGACCGCGCGCAGGCAGAGAAATTAGCCAGCAAGCTGAAAAAAGGCGATGGCTTCGATCTCAACGATTTCCTTGAGCAGCTCAACCAGATGAAAAACATGGGCGGCATGGCAAGCCTGATGGGCAAGCTGCCGGGCATGGGTCAGATTCCTGACAACGTGAAATCGCAGATGGACGATAAAGTGCTGGTGCGTATGGAAGCCATCATCAACTCGATGACGATGAAAGAACGCGCTAAGCCGGAAATCATCAAAGGTTCCCGTAAACGCCGTATTGCTGCCGGTTGCGGTATGCAGGTACAGGACGTAAACCGCCTTCTGAAACAGTTCGACGACATGCAGCGCATGATGAAGAAAATGAAGAAAGGCGGAATGGCGAAGATGATGCGTGGTATGAAGGGGATGATGCCGCCAGGATTCCCAGGCCGCTAATCGGCCTGGCTTGTTTGCCATTTCGGCACCGGGGTGTGCTCGCCATCCTCACGTACTGCGTGTACGCTCCGGTGGCTGCGCGCACGCCGGCACCGAACTGACTGCACCGCCAACGGCCTTTTATAGCAGAGTTATCAACTGCTGATTGCATTTTCCCCAGAAATCAGTAAAATTTTCGGGCTTTTAATATGACACCCGGGCTCCGTTCCTCGATGGGGCCTGGGTGTTTTATTCACACAAGAGGATGTTATGGTTACTATTCGTTTAGCTCGTCACGGCGCTAAAAAGCGTCCGTTCTACCAGGTTGTTGTTACCGACAGCCGTAATGCACGCAACGGTCGCTTCATCGAGCGCGTTGGCTTCTTTAACCCAATCGCTAGCGAAAAAGAAGAAGGCACTCGCCTGGATCTGGATCGCATCGCTCACTGGGTTGGCCAGGGCGCGACTATTTCTGATCGCGTAGCTACGCTGATCAAAGCAGCAAACAAAGCAGCTTAATCTGTCACGGTGGTCATGATGAGCAAGCAACTCGCCGCACAGGCTCCTGTAGAACCCATCGTTTTGGGGAAAATGGGGTCTTCTTACGGTATCCGTGGTTGGCTCAGAGTGTTTTCTTCCACTGAAGACGCCGAAAGCATTTTTGACTATCAGCCCTGGTTTATCCAGAAGGCGGGTCAGTGGCAGCAAGTACAGCTGGAAAGCTGGAAGCACCACAATCAGGATCTGATCATCAAGCTGAAAGGCGTTGACGATCGTGATTCGGCGAATCTACTGACTAATTGCGAAATTGTCGTGGATTCCTCGCAGTTGCCAGCGCTGGAAGATGGTTCCTATTACTGGAAAGACCTTATGGGCTGCCAGGTAGTGACCACTGAAGGCTACGATCTCGGTAAAGTCGTCGATATGATGGAAACCGGTTCGAATGACGTCATCGTCATCAAGGCAAACCTGAAAGATGCGTTTGGTATCAAGGAACGTCTTGTACCGTTCCTCGATGGGCAGGTTATCAAGAAAGTCGATCTCGCTACTCGTACTATCGAAGTAGATTGGGATCCTGGTTTTTAAACCACCGGATAAACGGTAAAAGTCGGCGTTATGGGGATTGGCTTGTGTTTATAGGTATCGTTAGCCTGTTTCCAGAAATGTTCCGCGCAATTACCGATTACGGGGTAACTGGCCGGGCAGTAAAAAATGGCCTGCTGAACATCCAGAGCTGGAGTCCTCGTGACTTTACTCATGACCGGCACCGTACCGTGGACGATCGTCCTTACGGCGGCGGACCGGGGATGTTAATGATGGTGCAACCTTTACGGGACGCCATTCATGCAGCAAAAGCTGCGGCTGGTGAAGGCGCAAAGGTGATTTATCTGTCACCTCAGGGACGCAAGCTTGATCAAGCGGGCGTTAGCGAACTGGCCACGAATCAAAAGCTGATTCTGGTATGTGGTCGCTATGAAGGAATAGATGAGCGCGTGATTCAAACCGAAATTGACGAAGAATGGTCAATCGGCGATTACGTACTCAGCGGTGGTGAGTTACCGGCAATGACGCTGATCGACTCCGTTTCCCGGTTTATTCCGGGAGTTCTGGGTCATGAGGCTTCGGCAATCGAAGATTCGTTTGCTGATGGGTTGCTGGATTGCCCGCACTATACCCGACCTGAAGTGTTAGAGCAGATGGAAGTACCGGCGGTGTTACTGTCGGGGAACCACGCTGAGATACGTCGCTGGCGTTTGAAGCAGTCGTTGGGCCGGACCTGGCTTAGAAGACCTGAACTTCTGGAAAACCTGGCTCTGACTGAAGAGCAAGCAAGGTTGCTGGCGGAGTTCAAAAAGGAACACGCACAACAGCAACATAAACATGATGGGCAGGCGTAAGCCCCCAATATCAGTTTACCCAGGATAAGAGATTAAATTATGAGCAACATTATTAAGCAACTTGAACAAGAACAGATGAAGCAGGACGTACCTTCCTTCCGTCCGGGTGATACCGTGGAAGTGAAAGTATGGGTTGTTGAAGGTTCCAAAAAACGTCTGCAGGCATTCGAGGGCGTGGTTATCGCTATTCGTAACCGCGGTCTGCACTCTGCATTCACTGTTCGTAAAATTTCCAACGGCGAAGGCGTTGAGCGTGTCTTCCAGACTCACTCTCCGGTAGTTGACAGCATTGCTGTTAAACGTCGTGGTGCTGTTCGTAAAGCTAAACTGTACTACCTGCGTGAGCGCACTGGTAAGTCTGCTCGTATCAAAGAGCGTCTTAACTAAGATTCGCGCAAGCGACATCCTGTTAGAAAAGGGCTGGCCGAAAGGCTGGCCCTTTTTTTATCCCGACATTTACTCTTTTGTTCTTTATGGCAATGGAATGACTGCGCGGTGCGCAGCCAGTGGGGAGTGATTATGGTGTCGCGATCACGACCGCAACGCGGCGGTTTTCAGCACGACCTTTTGAGGTCTGGTTACTGGCGATCGGGTATTTCTTCCCGAGGCCCTGGGTTGTCAGGTTGGTGCGGGGGATGTTGGCGCCCTTTGCCCAGGCATCGGCAACCACATTCGCGCGTTTGAGCGACAGCGCTTCGTTGTAGCTGTCTTCGCCGTAGTTATCGGTATGACCATCCAGGCGCGCATGGTTAAGCCCGGTAGCAGCCAGTTTGGATGCCATTTCCTGGATCTGCTTTTCGCTTTCAGGACGGAGCTTATAGTCGTTTTTGTCAAACAGAATGTTGTCAGACAGGCCAAGAGACCAGTCTCCGGAAGCTTCGGTAAATCCGTACGATTTCATGGCTGCAATTTGCTCTGGGGTAAATTTTCCCTGAGGTGCCTGACAGCCCGCCAAAATCAGTAAAAGCAGAAGAAGCGGCGACAATAGACGTTTTAGCATGTGTGTAATTCCTTATTTTTTAATAATGCGTTCAGCACGCAAATTTTTGGCCTGATACATATTTTGATCGGCAAGTTCTTGTAATTTCTCGGCAGAGGCGTGTTCCCACGTCAGCGCAAAACCAATGCTGAGTGTCATGCTTGCCAGATGACCATTATGCAGGTCAAAAGGTCGGTTAAACTCTTGTGACAGTGCCGCGCAGATCCGCTGAACTTCGTATTCAGAGTGAACGCTGTAAAGCACCATAGCGAATTCATCGCCGCCAAGCCTGTATGGGTGATGTCGAGTTCCACCAAACTCGGACAGCCTTTTTGCCACTTCAATCAGGACCCGATCCCCCGCTGCGTGGCCCCAGGTATCATTTATAAATTTAAAATTATCACCATCAAGAAATAACAATGCGGAACTGCTGTGCGCGGCATCGTCATTCATCAGGGCGTTAATACTGCTGCGAAATGCGGCGCGATTCGCCAGGCCCGTCAAAGGATCGTGTAGAGCGGTACGCAAAAGCTGGGCGTTTTTTGCCTGCAGTCGCAGCTGCCACTCTTCCATCTCGTCCAGCAGACTATTAAAGTCCTGGGCAAAAAGATGAAACTCTTCAATGCGCTCTTCTGAAACGCGTCGTGAAAAATTACGGTTGGTACGAACATCATGTACCACCTCGGTGATATTTTGCAGAGCTTCCACGACGCCATTATGTAAATAGCGAGTGAGCATTAATGCAATGCCAGATGCTAACAGAATGCATCCGGTAAGAACGGCCAGTGACAAATAAATGAAATGACTGATAACGCTATCGCGCGCAGTCAATCGTACTTCGCCGATGACGTTGCCATTATGCAAGATCGGCTGAGTAACCGGTTGTGGGAACAGCCAGTGGCTGATCATACCGCTGATTTTTTCGGTCGTATCCTGCGCGTTATAACGCCAGGTGGCGATTACCTTCTGGTTTTTATTACGTACTTCTGCAACGGAAAATTGCCCCTGTTGGCCCAGCGCCGCCAGCGTTTCAGTTGCCGCGACACCATCAGAAAAGACGAGCGCTGCTTCAAGCGTGCGGGTCATGGTTGCTGCGGTCAGATCCAGGTTCTTTTGCGCATACTGCCTCAGTGCCAGCACGGAAGATATGCTGAGCAGCAGCCAGATCAGCGTCATGGTTACCAGAACGCTGATTATGCTGATACGCCGCAATGTCCGCTTAAACGTCGGGCGTGTTATGGGAGAATGGTCCTTATCCATGCTTATTATTCCGTGCAAGCATCAATACGTCTGGACTGACCCTTACGCCGCTGCGTGAAAGGGAATCCATATTTACGGAAAATCTCACATCTTCATCTTTAATTATGAGGCAAAAAGCGCTGCCAATAATGCATTCGGGATTCTGTTCAGCAATTAATAGCAATGCCTTAGACGGATATTTATTCTTTAATTCCACCTGATAAGTAGGGGATTCTTTTCCAAAATAAAAACCGTCACACTGCGAAACTAATATTTCTTGTTCCGTACGAATGATGACGGGAAGATAGGGTAATGCACCAGCACTGGTATCTTTCAGAACACTGGAAAAACGCGATGAAGAGAAAATACACAGTTTGGGGGGCCCGGACAGTGCGGGCCAACGTGTATAACTGACGATGCCGGAAACCATAGCGCGTACAGATTTCGCTTCTTCCGTAACGCTTTGGGCGTACAGCGGTAATCCGGTCAGGAGCAGTGCCAGTAGAAGTATGAGTCGGTAAGAATAGCTCATGAATAGTTACCTACCAGCGTTTGCCGTAAAACGTCGAAATACATTCAAGATTGTTTAGGACAAAATAACATTATTTTCCTAAGCCGTCATTATGCCAGGGATAAAGCAACAGATGATTTAAGTAAAATCTTAGTGATTAATAAAATATAACCTATTGTTTAGTTTAATCTTATTGAGGCAGCACCTTCGGTTGCCCCTTTTTGCCAGGCGCTGTGTAACTGGTCAACATTTTCGACCGTATCACAACTTGCGGGAAAGGTTTTCCCGGTCAAACCCCTGGCATAAACAAAATCCTGCTGGCAGGTTTTACGTTGTCCCTCGGCGTAACCCTTAAGATATTTCGTACGATCGACTTCAGGGTCATTGTAGTTGTCGGCAAGAGTTTCATTATCTTTAACGGCATACCCCGAAATGGCATCTTGTATCCCGGCATCGTACCAGTCGGTACCCGTCCAGGTTGGGGCGTGGGTATAGGGATCTATCTGGCATCCGCTAATAAATAATAGAAATAAGGTGCTGATGAATTGCTTCATTGCCTGTACTCCTTCGTTTTTGTAAGCATAGCGGATCTGAATATTGGTTGGTGTAAATTTAAGTGTACATTCATGATGGCTGATTTTGGCTTTAAATTGCATGTTGTAAATTAAAATTTACGGATTGTGGATTGAAATCTTTACCCATTATGTTATCGTTATCTCCTCCTCGCTGAGGATCAACTATCGCAAACGAGCTAAACAGGATCACCATCATGCAAAAAGACGCGCTGAACAACGTACATATTACCGACGAACAGGTTCTGATGACTCCGGAGCAGCTGAAAGCTGAATTCCCGTTGAGCCAGGCGCAAGAAGCGCAAATCTCCCAGTCGCGTAAAACCATTTCAGATATTATCTCCGGTCGCGATCCGCGTCTGTTGGTGGTATGTGGCCCGTGCTCCATTCACGATCCTGAAATGGCTATTGAGTACGCTCGTCGATTTAAAGCCCTTGCCGCAGAGGTCAGCGATAGCCTCTACCTGGTGATGCGCGTCTATTTTGAAAAACCCCGTACCACCGTCGGCTGGAAAGGGTTAATTAACGATCCTCATATGGATGGCTCTTTTGATGTTGAAGCAGGCCTGAAAATTGCGCGTCAGCTGCTGCTTGAACTGGTGAATATGGGACTACCGCTGGCAACTGAAGCGCTGGATCCAAATAGCCCGCAATACCTGGGCGATCTGTTTAGCTGGTCCGCAATCGGTGCCCGAACCACGGAATCGCAGACCCACCGCGAAATGGCTTCCGGTCTTTCGATGCCGGTTGGCTTTAAGAACGGTACCGACGGTAGCCTGGCGACCGCTATTAACGCCATGCGCGCGGCGGCACAGTCACACCGCTTTGTTGGTATTAACCAGGCCGGGCAGGTTGCGCTGCTGCAAACTCAGGGAAATCCAGACGGTCACGTGATCCTGCGCGGGGGTAAAGCGCCGAACTACAGCCCGGCAGATGTCGCCCAGTGCGAAAAAGAGATGGAGCAGGCGGGACTACGACCTTCTCTGATGGTAGATTGCAGTCATGGTAATTCCAATAAAGATTACCGCCGTCAGCCTGCCGTGGCTGAATCCGTGATTGCACAAATCAAAGATGGCAATCGCTCGATCATTGGGTTGATGATTGAAAGTAATATTCACGAAGGCAACCAGTCCTCTGAACAGCCGCGCAGCGAAATGAAATACGGCGTGTCCGTAACCGATGCCTGCATTAGCTGGGAAATGACGGATGCGCTACTGCGTGAAATTAGCCAGGATTTAAACGGCCAGCTGTCGGCGCGTGTAGCATAAGAGGTTGGTTATGGTTGCTGAATTGACCGCATTACGCGATCAAATTGATGAAGTCGACAAGGCGCTGCTGGATTTACTGGCACGCCGCCTGGAGTTGGTTGCCGAAGTCGGTGAAGTAAAAAGCCGCTTTGGACTGCCAATCTACGTGCCGGAACGGGAAGCCTCTATGCTGGCCTCCCGCCGGGCGGAAGCGGAAGCACTTGGCGTGCCGCCGGACCTGATTGAAGATGTGCTGCGCCGTGTTATGCGCGAATCTTATTCCAGTGAGAACGATAAAGGGTTTAAAACGCTCTGTCCTTCTCTGCGACCGGTGGTGATTGTCGGCGGCGGCGGTCAGATGGGGCGTCTGTTTGAAAAAATGCTCACCCTGTCAGGTTATCAGGTACGGATCCTGGAACAGCAGGACTGGGATCGCGCGCCGGAGATCGTCTCTGATGCCGGTATGGTGATCGTCAGTGTGCCGATCCACGTCACCGAGCAGGTGATCGCCAAATTACCGCGTCTGCCGTCCGACTGTATTCTGGTGGATCTGGCTTCGGTGAAAAACGGTCCTTTGCAGGCGATGCTGGCGGCGCACGACGGCCCGGTGGTGGGATTACACCCAATGTTTGGTCCGGATAGCGGCAGTCTGGCCAAGCAGGTCGTTGTCTGGTGTGACGGACGTCAGCCGGAAGCTTATCAGTGGTTTCTGGAACAGATTCAGGTGTGGGGCGCGCGTCTGCATCGGATCAGCGCCGTTGAACATGACCAGAATATGGCGTTTATTCAGGCATTGCGTCACTTTGCGACCTTTGCTTATGGTCTGCATTTAGCGGAAGAGAATGTTCAGCTTGAGCAGTTGCTGGCGCTATCTTCTCCGATTTACCGCCTTGAGCTGGCGATGGTCGGACGTTTGTTTGCCCAGGATCCGCAGCTCTATGCCGATATCATTATGTCGTCTGAGAGCAACCTTGCGCTGATCAAACGCTACTACCAACGTTTTGGCGAGGCGATCGGTTTACTGGAGCAGGGCGATAAGCAAGCGTTTATCGACAGCTTCCGTAAGGTGGAGCACTGGTTCGGCGATTATGCGAAACGCTTCCAGAGTGAAAGCCGTACTTTGTTGCGCCAGGCGAATGACAGTCGTCCTTAAGTAAGATGTCGGATGGCGGCTTCGCCTTATCTGGCCTACAAAAGTCGCATGAATTGTAGGCCAGATAAGCGTAGCACCATCCGGAAAATTAAGATTGTCAGCTCGGATCCACCGGCACCACGTTCTCGCTCGGATAGCAGCCCAGTACTTTCATCGAACGCGTAATCTCACCCAACTCCTTCAACGCTTTTTGCATCTGCGGGGATTCCAGGTTGGCCTGGATATCAAGATAAAACATCTCTTCCCACGGATTGCCGTGAATCGGGCGTGACTCCAGTTTAGTCATAATCAGATTATGGTTACGCAGTACCAGCAGCGCTTCAACCAGCGCACCGGCTTGTTGTCCTGTCGCCATCAGCAGCGTTGTTTTCGCCGGAACCTGGTCGGAAACATTGATTGCTTTGCGCGCCAGCACCACGAAGCGGGTGATGTTTTGCGTCTGGTTAGCTTCAATGTGTTCAAGCACCTGCAAACCATACAGTACGCCTCCGGCTTCGCTCCCCAGCGCCGCCACGCGGGGTGAGTTAGCCTGCGCAACTTTTTCCATCGCCGCAGAGGTGCTTTCGGTGTACTCAATCTTCCAATGTGGGTAACGACCGAGGAACTTACTGCACTGCTGGAACGGCTGCGGATGGCTATATACCGTTTCAATGGTCTCGAGATCCGTCGTGCCAGACACCAGGACACAGTGGTCTATCGTAATGGTCATTTCGCCAACGATAGACAGGCTGGTGTGCTGTAGTAGGTCGTAAACGTCGTTAATCCCACCGGAACTGGTGTTTTCAATCGGAACCACTGCGTAGTCAGCTTGTCCGGTTTCGACCTGATTAAAGATATCGGCAAATTTCGCGCAGCCGCTTTCAATAAATTGCTCAAAATGACGGGCAGCATACTGACGTGCGGCGAGATGGGAATATGACCCTTTTGGTCCTAGGAAAGCTACGCGCGCCGAGTGCGGGTTAATTTTGTTCAGATGCTGCTGCAGCAGTGCCTGTTGAGTCAGGACGGAGTCTTCGATGATGAGCTGGAACAGGCGAGTAATGTAGTGAGCATCGAGATGATGTGCTTTGCCAAGCTGAATGAGTCGGTCCAACAGATCACGTTCACGGTCGATATCACGAACCGGACGATGAGAAAGCAGTTTAGCTTTGCCAACTTCTACGGCCAGTCCACGTCGCTCAGCCAGCAGGGCCAGTAATTTTTCATCCAGCGTGCTGATCTTATCGCGCAGCGCCAGCAATGGGTTTTCCGATGTCATAGTGTTGCCTTTCTTGTTATCAATAAAAAAGCCCCCCGTTTTGGGAGGCCTTATTGTTCGTCTTCGCATTCTTTATCACACGACGAAACGCCTCCCATTCAGGGGAAGGTAAAAAAGAATGCGAAGAAGAACGGGATAAGTTTCATGTAATTTTCCTTTGGCTACGTCAGTAAAGTACCCGTACTGTTTTCACCCTGTCAACAAAAAACGCGCCCGAAGGCGCGTTGGCGATACACTCAATGTAAGGGACTACTCTTCTTCTGCTTCGACGAAGTTGGCGTCTTTGACTGAAGTTGTGGCACGACGGGCTTCGCCTTTGTGCTGCACTTTATTGAGCTGCCGTTCCAGCTTGTTGATCAAATCGTTAATTGCGGTGTACATATCCTCGTGTTTTGCGCTGGCGACCAGATGTCCGTTCGGTGTATTGATGGTGGCATCAGCAATGAAACCCTGTGGCTCCTTAGACAGAATGATATGTGGATTAATCAGATGAGTTTGCCATTTTTCTAGTTTGGCGAGACGGTCTGCGACATGCTGGCGAATTGCCGGAGTAATTTCCATTTGTTTACTGGTAATGTTCATTGTCATAAATTTTACCTCTTGTCTTTCCCGTCTTGGTGATTCCAGCATACCGTTCCTAATGTCAAAATGTGTGATCTGAATCACATTATTTTGTCGCTTTTTGTCAAGAAAACCTTTTTGTGAGGCATCGCAGGAACAAGCGATTTTTTACTTGAGGAATACCTGAAAGCAGGCCATATTTGATGAGATGCGTCGAAGCTAAACCGCTTCAGTGATGACGTTAATGGATAAAAAAACGGCAGCCGTTGGGCTGCCGTTTTGCATTCTGAGGTAAATCAGGTGTTGCTGCTGTTGGCGGCAATAATTTTTGCTACTTTTTCTGCCTGCGCATTCATCTGCATCTGGCGATAAGCGTTTTCCATCAACGGCAGAGCATTACGTGTTGCCTGAGTATCAGGGAAGTCACGCAGCATGCCTTCCACACGGTTTACCACGGCAACCCATGCACCGCGGGCAGTGTAATATTCCGCAACGGAATATTCATACTTCGCCAGACGATCTTTCAGGAACACCAGACGTTTAGTGGCGTCAGTGGTGTACTGGCTGTTCGGATAGCCACGTACCAGCTTGGAAAAGTCATTAAACGCAGCTCGGGCATGTTGCGGATCGCGATCGCTGCGATCAACACCAAAGAATCCTTGCAGTGCGCTATCATCCAACGCCATATTGGTCAGGCCACGCATATACATGACATAATCAATGTTAGGGTGTGTCGGGTTAAGACGGATAAAACGATCGATGGCAGCCTGAGCAAGTGGCAGATCGGCGTTTTTGTAGTAGGCGTAGATGAGATCTAATTGCACCTGCTGAGAATACGGTCCAAATGGATAACGGTTATCCAACGCTTCCAATTGCGTTATTGCCTGTTTCCAGTTACCGTCCTGCAGCTTTTGCTGAGCAGTCGCGTAGATTTCATTTGGCGGATTATCGGGCACCTCTTCCTTTGAACCAGAGCAACCCGCCAAAAACAGGCTCAACGTGGCTGCTGCCACCAGATATTTCATGCGCGTCATGACGTTTTGACTTTCCTCAAAATGTTTTACGGGAGATTCTCTGTTCCTGCTCCCGGTTAAGACCAGCTACAATAGCACACTATATTAAACGGCAAAGCCGTAAAACCCAACGTTAAACGAAGAAGCAGTTTATGGCACAACGAGTAGAACTCACCGCAACAGTCTCCGAAAATCAGCTCGGTCAACGCTTAGATCAGGCTTTGGCCGAATTGTTCCCTGATTATTCGCGATCGCGCATAAAAGAATGGATCCTCGACCAGCGCGTACTGGTAAATGGCAATCTTTGCGATAAACCGAAAGAAAAAGTGTTGGGCGGAGAGCGCGTCTCCATCAATGCAGAAATTGATGAAGAGGTTCGTTTTGAGCCTCAGGATATCCCACTGGATATCGTTTATGAAGATGACGATATTCTTGTCATCAACAAACCCCGTGACCTCGTAGTGCATCCGGGCGCCGGGAATCCTGATGGTACGGTATTGAATGCGTTGCTGCATTACTATCCGCCAATCGCGGATGTTCCTCGTGCGGGTATCGTACATCGTCTGGATAAAGACACGACCGGATTAATGGTGGTGGCAAAGACCGTTCCGGCGCAAACACGTCTGGTGGAGTCGCTGCAGCTGCGTGAAATCACTCGTGAATACGAAGCCGTGGCGATTGGTCACATGACGGCAGGCGGAACCGTTGAGGAACCGATTAGCCGTCACCCGACTAAACGTACGCACATGGCGGTGCATCCAATGGGTAAACCGGCGGTGACGCACTATCGCATTATGGAACACTTCCGTGTGCACACGCGTCTGCGGTTGCGTCTGGAAACCGGACGTACGCACCAGATCCGCGTGCATATGGCGCATATCACCCATCCGCTGGTAGGCGATCAGGTCTACGGCGGCCGTCCGCGTCCACCGAAAGGCGCTTCAGACGAATTTATCTCCGTGCTGCGTAAATTTGACCGCCAGGCGCTGCACGCGACTATGCTGCGCCTTTATCACCCAATTTCCGGTATCGAAATGGAATGGCACGCGCCTATACCACAAGATATGGTGCAATTGATTGCAGTGATGCGCGCTGATTTCGAAGAACATAAGGATGATATTGCCTGGCTATGAGTAAGCTAATTGTCCCGCAGTGGCCGATACCGCAAGGTGTTGCGGCGTGTAGTTCTACCCGTATTGGCGGTGTCAGTATGCCGCCTTACGATTCGCTGAATCTGGGCGCCCATTGCGGCGATAACCCGGAGCATGTTGAAGAGAACCGCAAACGACTGTTTGCTGCGGGCAATCTGCCGTCAAAGCCTGTCTGGCTGGAGCAGGTCCACGGTAAGGATGTCCTGAAACTGACCGGCGGGCCTTACGCCTCCAAACGTGCTGATGCTTCATACAGCAACACGCCGGGCACCGTCTGTGCGGTGATGACGGCCGATTGTCTGCCTGTGCTGTTTTGTAATCGCGCGGGAACGGAAGTCGCGGCGGCACATGCGGGTTGGCGCGGATTATGCGCCGGCGTACTGGAAGAGACGGTAGCGTGTTTTGCCGATAAACCTGAAAACATTATTGCCTGGTTAGGCCCGGCTATTGGCCCGAACGCGTTTGAAGTGGGGCCAGAAGTTCGCGCAGCGTTCATGGCGAAAGATCCGCAAGCGGACCTTGCATTTGTACCGCATGGCGACAAATACCTGGCGAATATTTATCAGCTTGCGCGCCAGCGGCTGGCAAATGTCGGCGTAGAGAACGTCCACGGCGGCGACCGCTGCACCTTCAGCGAAAGTGAGACGTTCTTCTCTTATCGTCGCGACAATACCACGGGTCGTATGGCAAGTTTTATTTGGCTGATATAACCTAAAGAATCAAGACGATCCGGTACGCGTAATTTTCTTTTCACATAATTCAGGTCATTCACCTTGAATAATTGAGGGATGACCTCATTTAATCTCCAGTAGCAATTTTGGCCTGTTATGGGAGGAGTTATGCGTCTGGATCGTCTTACTAATAAATTCCAGCTTGCTCTTGCCGATGCCCAGTCACTCGCATTGGGGCACGACAATCAATTCATCGAACCACTTCATCTAATGAGCGCCTTGCTGAATCAGGAAGGGGGATCGGTACGTCCTTTATTAACGTCTGCCGGCATTAATGCTGGCCAGTTACGTACAGCCATAGACCAGGCGTTGAGCCGGTTGCCGCAGGTAGAAGGTACCGGCGGTGACGTTCAGCCTTCTCAGGATCTGGTGCGTGTACTGAATCTTTGCGACAAGCTGGCGCAAAAACGTGGGGACAACTTTATTTCGTCAGAACTGTTCGTTCTGGCGGCGCTTGAGTCACGCGGTACGCTGACCGACTTATTAAAATCAGCAGGTGCTTCGACCGCCAATATCACTCAGGCAATTGAACAAATGCGTGGAGGTGAAAGCGTGAATGATCAGGGGGCTGAAGACCAACGTCAGGCCTTGAAAAAATATACCGTCGATCTGACCGAACGTGCCGAACAGGGCAAACTCGATCCGGTAATCGGGCGTGATGAAGAAATTCGCCGCACCATTCAGGTGCTGCAACGTCGTACTAAAAATAACCCGGTGTTAATCGGGGAACCCGGTGTCGGTAAAACCGCTATCGTGGAAGGTCTGGCCCAACGTATCATCAATGGTGAAGTGCCGGAAGGCTTAAAAGGCCGCCGCGTGCTGGCGTTGGATATGGGCGCGCTGGTGGCTGGGGCTAAATATCGTGGTGAGTTTGAAGAACGCTTAAAAGGTGTGCTGAACGATCTCTCGAAACAGGAAGGCAATGTCATTCTGTTTATTGATGAGCTGCATACCATGGTAGGTGCAGGTAAAGCCGATGGCGCCATGGACGCCGGGAACATGCTGAAACCGGCGCTGGCGCGTGGGGAACTGCACTGCGTAGGCGCAACAACGCTTGATGAATATCGCCAGTACATCGAAAAAGATGCGGCGCTGGAACGTCGTTTCCAGAAAGTGTTTGTGGCTGAGCCAAGCGTTGAAGATACCATCGCGATTCTGCGCGGCCTGAAAGAGCGTTATGAGCTGCACCACCATGTGCAGATTACTGACCCGGCGATTGTTGCGGCAGCAACGCTGTCTCACCGCTATATTGCCGATCGTCAGTTGCCGGATAAAGCTATCGACCTTATTGATGAGGCGGCATCCAGCATTCGTATGCAGATTGACTCCAAGCCGGAGGAACTCGACAGGCTCGACCGCCGTATTATCCAGCTCAAACTGGAACAGCAGGCATTAATGAAAGAGTCTGATGAGGCGAGTAAAAAACGTCTCGATATGCTCAATGAAGAGCTGGACGACAAAGAGCGCCAGTATTCTGAGTTGGAAGAAGAGTGGAAAGCTGAAAAAGCATCCCTCTCGGGAACGCAAACTATCAAGGCTGAGCTGGAGCAGGCAAAAATTGCCATCGAACAGGCGCGTCGCGTCGGCGACCTGGCGCGGATGTCTGAATTGCAGTATGGCAAAATTCCTGAACTGGAAAAACAGCTGGAAGCAGCCACCCAGTCTGAAGGCAAAACCATGCGTCTGCTGCGTAACAAAGTCACGGACGCAGAAATTGCGGAAGTGCTGGCGCGCTGGACCGGGATCCCTGTTGCTCGCATGCTGGAAGGCGAACGGGAAAAACTGTTGCGTATGGAGCAGGAGCTGCACAGCCGCGTGATTGGCCAGAATGAAGCGGTGGAAGCCGTTTCTAACGCCATCCGTCGTAGCCGCGCGGGCTTGTCCGATCCGAATCGTCCGATTGGCTCATTCCTGTTCCTTGGCCCAACCGGTGTCGGTAAAACTGAGCTGTGCAAAGCGCTGGCAAACTTTATGTTCGACAGTGATGATGCAATGGTGCGTATCGATATGTCCGAGTTTATGGAGAAACACTCGGTGTCTCGTCTGGTTGGCGCGCCTCCGGGATATGTCGGTTATGAAGAGGGGGGTTACCTGACGGAAGCGGTACGTCGTCGTCCTTACTCTGTCATCCTGCTGGATGAAGTGGAGAAAGCGCACCCGGATGTATTCAACATTCTGTTGCAGGTGCTTGACGATGGTCGTCTGACTGACGGGCAGGGGAGAACGGTTGATTTCCGTAATACGGTTGTCATCATGACCTCGAACCTGGGGTCGGATCTGATTCAGGAACGCTTTGGTGAGCTGGATTACGGCCACATGAAGGATATGGTGCTGGGCGTCGTGAGCCATAACTTCCGCCCGGAATTCATCAACCGTATAGATGAGGTTGTTGTATTCCATCCGTTGGGTGAGCAGCACATTGCTTCTATCGCTCAGATCCAACTGCAGCGTCTGTACAAACGTCTGGAAGAGCGTGGCTATGAAATCCATATCTCTGACGAGGCGCTTAAGCTACTGAGTGCGAATGGTTACGATCCGGTGTATGGCGCTCGTCCATTAAAACGCGCTATCCAACAACAGATCGAAAACCCTCTGGCGCAGCAAATCCTGTCTGGTGAGCTGATTCCAGGCAAAACGATTCGCCTGGAAGTGAATGACGATCGTATTGTGGCAGTGCAGTAAGTCACAAAACGACAATAAACGAGCCCTACGGGGCTCGTTTTTGTTTAAAAACCAGGCGAAAATTGAACTGTTGGTTGAAAAGTAATCGCTTGATAAGTTTTTTGTATTTTTAACTTGTCAGCCTGAAATAACTCCCTATAATGCGCCTCCACTGACACGGAACAACGGATTACAAGCCGCCGGGTCAGCGGGGAAAAGCGATAATAATCGCTTGACTCTGTAGCGGGATGGCGTATTATGCACACCCCCGCGCCGCTGAGAAAAAGCGAAGCGGCACTGCTCTTTAACAATTTATCAGACAATCTGTGTGGGCACTCGAAGATACGGATTCTTAACGTCGCAAGACGAAAAATGAATACCAAGTCTCTGAGTGAACATACGTAATTCATTACGAAGTTTAATTCACGAGCATCAAACTTAAATTGAAGAGTTTGATCATGGCTCAGATTGAACGCTGGCGGCAGGCCTAACACATGCAAGTCGAACGGTAGCACAGAGGAGCTTGCTCCTTGGGTGACGAGTGGCGGACGGGTGAGTAATGTCTGGGAAACTGCCCGATGGAGGGGGATAACTACTGGAAACGGTAGCTAATACCGCATAACGTCGCAAGACCAAAGAGGGGGACCTTCGGGCCTCTTGCCATCGGATGTGCCCAGATGGGATTAGCTAGTAGGTGGGGTAACGGCTCACCTAGGCGACGATCCCTAGCTGGTCTGAGAGGATGACCAGCCACACTGGAACTGAGACACGGTCCAGACTCCTACGGGAGGCAGCAGTGGGGAATATTGCACAATGGGCGCAAGCCTGATGCAGCCATGCCGCGTGTATGAAGAAGGCCTTCGGGTTGTAAAGTACTTTCAGCGAGGAGGAAGGCATTAAGGTTAATAACCTTAGTGATTGACGTTACTCGCAGAAGAAGCACCGGCTAACTCCGTGCCAGCAGCCGCGGTAATACGGAGGGTGCAAGCGTTAATCGGAATTACTGGGCGTAAAGCGCACGCAGGCGGTCTGTCAAGTCGGATGTGAAATCCCCGGGCTCAACCTGGGAACTGCATCCGAAACTGGCAGGCTAGAGTCTTGTAGAGGGGGGTAGAATTCCAGGTGTAGCGGTGAAATGCGTAGAGATCTGGAGGAATACCGGTGGCGAAGGCGGCCCTCTGGACAAAGACTGACGCTCAGGTGCGAAAGCGTGGGGAGCAAACAGGATTAGATACCCTGGTAGTCCACGCCGTAAACGATGTCGACTTGGAGGTTGTGCCCTTGAGGCGTGGCTTCCGGAGCTAACGCGTTAAGTCGACCGCCTGGGGAGTACGGCCGCAAGGTTAAAACTCAAATGAATTGACGGGGGCCCGCACAAGCGGTGGAGCATGTGGTTTAATTCGATGCAACGCGAAGAACCTTACCTACTCTTGACATCCAGAGAACTTTCCAGAGATGGATTGGTGCCTTCGGGAACTCTGAGACAGGTGCTGCATGGCTGTCGTCAGCTCGTGTTGTGAAATGTTGGGTTAAGTCCCGCAACGAGCGCAACCCTTATCCTTTGTTGCCAGCGGTTAGGCCGGGAACTCAAAGGAGACTGCCAGTGATAAACTGGAGGAAGGTGGGGATGACGTCAAGTCATCATGGCCCTTACGAGTAGGGCTACACACGTGCTACAATGGCATATACAAAGAGAAGCGACCTCGCGAGAGCAAGCGGACCTCATAAAGTATGTCGTAGTCCGGATTGGAGTCTGCAACTCGACTCCATGAAGTCGGAATCGCTAGTAATCGTGGATCAGAATGCCACGGTGAATACGTTCCCGGGCCTTGTACACACCGCCCGTCACACCATGGGAGTGGGTTGCAAAAGAAGTAGGTAGCTTAACCTTCGGGAGGGCGCTTACCACTTTGTGATTCATGACTGGGGTGAAGTCGTAACAAGGTAACCGTAGGGGAACCTGCGGTTGGATCACCTCCTTACCTTAAAGAAACGTTCTTTGTAGTGCTCACACAGATTGTCTGATGAAAAGTAAATAGCAAGGCGTCTTGCGATTGAGACTTCAGTGTCCCCTTCGTCTAGAGGCCCAGGACACCGCCCTTTCACGGCGGTAACAGGGGTTCGAATCCCCTAGGGGACGCCACTTGCTGGTATGTGTGAGTGAAAGTCGCCGACCTCAATATCTCAAAACTTACCTTCGGGTGACGTTTGAGATATTTGCTCTTTAAAAATCTGGATCAAGCTGAAAATTGAAACGACACACTGTTTCATTTCTCCGTAATAAGAAATGAAAAGCGGTGTGTTCGAGTCTCTCAAATTTTTGCAGCACGATGATGAATCGAAAGAAACATCTTCGGGTTGTGAGGTTAAGCGACTAAGCGTACACGGTGGATGCCCTGGCAGTCAGAGGCGATGAAGGACGTGCTAATCTGCGATAAGCGTCGGTAAGGTGATATGAACCGTTATAACCGGCGATTTCCGAATGGGGAAACCCAGTGTGATCCGTCACACTATCATTACGTGAATACATAGCGTAATGAAGCGAACCGGGGGAACTGAAACATCTAAGTACCCCGAGGAAAAGAAATCAACCGAGATTCCCCCAGTAGCGGCGAGCGAACGGGGAGCAGCCCAGAGTCTGAATCAGCATGTGTGTTAGTGGAACGGTCTGGAAAGTCCGGCGATACAGGGTGATAGTCCCGTACACAAAAGTGCATGTGTTGTGAACTCGAAGAGTAGGGCGGGACACGTGGTATCCTGTCTGAATATGGGGGGACCATCCTCCAAGGCTAAATACTCCTGACTGACCGATAGTGAACCAGTACCGTGAGGGAAAGGCGAAAAGAACCCCGGCGAGGGGAGTGAAAAAGAACCTGAAACCGTGTACGTACAAGCAGTGGGAGCACCCTTTGGGGTGTGACTGCGTACCTTTTGTATAATGGGTCAGCGACTTATATTCTGTAGCAAGGTTAACCGAATAGGGGAGCCGAAGGGAAACCGAGTCTTAACTGGGCGTTAAGTTGCAGGGTATAGACCCGAAACCCGGTGATCTAGCCATGGGCAGGTTGAAGGTTGGGTAACACTAACTGGAGGACCGAACCGACTAATGTTGAAAAATTAGCGGATGACTTGTGGCTGGGGGTGAAAGGCCAATCAAACCGGGAGATAGCTGGTTCTCCCCGAAAGCTATTTAGGTAGCGCCTCGTGAACTCATCTTCGGGGGTAGAGCACTGTTTCGGCTAGGGGGTCATCCCGACTTACCAACCCGATGCAAACTGCGAATACCGAAGAATGTTATCACGGGAGACACACGGCGGGTGCTAACGTCCGTCGTGAAGAGGGAAACAACCCAGACCGCCAGCTAAGGTCCCAAAGTCATGGTTAAGTGGGAAACGATGTGGGAAGGCACAGACAGCCAGGATGTTGGCTTAGAAGCAGCCATCATTTAAAGAAAGCGTAATAGCTCACTGGTCGAGTCGGCCTGCGCGGAAGATGTAACGGGGCTAAACCATGCACCGAAGCTGCGGCAGCGACACTATGTGTTGTTGGGTAGGGGAGCGTTCTGTAAGCCGTTGAAGGTGTGTCGTGAGGCATGCTGGAGGTATCAGAAGTGCGAATGCTGACATAAGTAACGATAATGCGGGTGAAAAACCCGCACGCCGGAAGACCAAGGGTTCCTGTCCAACGTTAATCGGGGCAGGGTGAGTCGACCCCTAAGGCGAGGCCGAAAGGCGTAGTCGATGGGAAACAGGTTAATATTCCTGTACTTGGTGTTACTGCGAAGGGGGGACGGAGAAGGCTATGTTAGCCGGGCGACGGTTGTCCCGGTTTAAGCATGTAGGCGGGTGTTCCAGGTAAATCCGGAACACTGTTAACGCTGAGGTGTGATGACGAGGCACTACGGTGCTGAAGTAACAAATGCCCTGCTTCCAGGAAAAGCCTCTAAGCATCAGGTAACACGAAATCGTACCCCAAACCGACACAGGTGGTCAGGTAGAGAATACCAAGGCGCTTGAGAGAACTCGGGTGAAGGAACTAGGCAAAATGGTGCCGTAACTTCGGGAGAAGGCACGCTGATATGTAGGTGAAGTGATTTACTCATGGAGCTGAAATCAGTCGAAGATACCAGCTGGCTGCAACTGTTTATTAAAAACACAGCACTGTGCAAACACGAAAGTGGACGTATACGGTGTGACGCCTGCCCGGTGCCGGAAGGTTAATTGATGGGGTTATCCGTAAGGAGAAGCTCTTGATCGAAGCCCCGGTAAACGGCGGCCGTAACTATAACGGTCCTAAGGTAGCGAAATTCCTTGTCGGGTAAGTTCCGACCTGCACGAATGGCGTAATGATGGCCAGGCTGTCTCCACCCGAGACTCAGTGAAATTGAACTCGCTGTGAAGATGCAGTGTACCCGCGGCAAGACGGAAAGACCCCGTGAACCTTTACTATAGCTTGACACTGAACACTGGTCCTTGATGTGTAGGATAGGTGGGAGGCTTTGAAGCGTGGACGCCAGTCTGCGTGGAGCCAACCTTGAAATACCACCCTTTAATGGCTGGTGTTCTAACGTAGACCCGTAATCCGGGTTGCGGACAGTGTCTGGTGGGTAGTTTGACTGGGGCGGTCTCCTCCTAAAGAGTAACGGAGGAGCACGAAGGTTAGCTAATCCTGGTCGGACATCAGGAGGTTAGTGCAAAGGCATAAGCTAGCTTGACTGCGAGAGTGACGGCTCGAGCAGGTGCGAAAGCAGGTCTTAGTGATCCGGTGGTTCTGAATGGAAGGGCCATCGCTCAACGGATAAAAGGTACTCCGGGGATAACAGGCTGATACCGCCCAAGAGTTCATATCGACGGCGGTGTTTGGCACCTCGATGTCGGCTCATCACATCCTGGGGCTGAAGTAGGTCCCAAGGGTATGGCTGTTCGCCATTTAAAGTGGTACGCGAGCTGGGTTTAGAACGTCGTGAGACAGTTCGGTCCCTATCTGCCGTGGGCGCTGGAGAATTGAGGGGGGCTGCTCCTAGTACGAGAGGACCGGAGTGGACGCATCACTGGTGTTCGGGTTGTCATGCCAATGGCATTGCCCGGTAGCTAAATGCGGAAGAGATAAGTGCTGAAAGCATCTAAGCACGAAACTTGCCCCGAGATGAGTTCTCCCTGAGACTATAAGTCTCCTGAAGGAACGTTAAAGACTATGACGTTGATAGGTCGGGTGTGTAAGTGTAGCGATACATTGAGCTAACCGATACTAATGAACCGTGAGGCTTAACCTTACAACGCCGAAGATGTTTTGGCGGATTTGAGAAGATATTTTCAGCCTGATACAGATTACATCGACATGCCCAAGAGGTGTGTTGATAAACAGAATTTGCCTGGCGGCTGTAGCGCGGTGGTCCCACCTGACCCCATGCCGAACTCAGAAGTGAAACGCCGTAGCGCCGATGGTAGTGTGGGGTCTCCCCATGCGAGAGTAGGGAACTGCCAGGCATCAAATAAAAGCGAAAGGCCCGGTCGAAAGACCGGGCCTTTTGTTTTATGTGTGGTCTGTCGGTGAGCGCTCTCCTGAGGAGGACAAATCCGCCGGGAGCGGATTTGAACGTTGCGCAGCAACGGCCCGGAGGGTGGCGGGCAGGACGCCCGCCATAAACTGCCAGGCATCAAACAAGTGAAGAAGCCCATCCTGACGGATGGGCATTTTTGCGTCTGTACGGAGTGAAAACCGCCGGATGCGGCGTCCCGCCTTATCCGTCCTACAAAACTCACACTATTTCTGGCTGATAACTCGGCTCTCTCCCTCGAACATATCTGAATCATTTTCCTGCTAATTAAAACCGTGATCTTTCTCGCACAATGAATTATAACAATTATATAACATTTAGTTCACCAAAATAGACACAACCTTCATTGATAAATTAACGCGATCGTTGGCAGGGGTACAATTCTAATGGCTGATAGCAGTGTAACTGAGAACGGGATGCTGGCAGACGGCGATACCCGTCGTCGTATATGGGCGATTGTCGGAGCATCATCAGGGAATCTGGTCGAATGGTTTGATTTCTATATCTACTCTTTCTGCTCCCTCTATTTCGCTCACATCTTTTTTCCCTCCGGAAACACCACCACACAACTCTTACAAACTGCAGGCGTTTTTGCTGCAGGCTTTCTGATGCGACCGATTGGCGGCTGGTTGTTTGGTCGCATCGCAGATAAGCATGGGCGTAAAAAGTCTATGCTGCTGTCAGTTTGTATGATGTGTATGGGATCGTTGGTGATCGCTTGTCTACCGGGGTATGAGACCATCGGTACCTGGGCTCCTGCGCTATTGCTGCTGGCCAGACTATTTCAGGGGCTGTCTGTTGGTGGCGAATACGGAACCAGCGCTACCTATATGAGTGAAGTAGCCGTTGAAGGTAAGAAAGGTTTTTATGCTTCATTCCAGTATGTGACGTTAATTGGTGGGCAGTTACTGGCATTGCTGGTTGTGGTCATATTACAGCAAACGTTAGAAGACTCAGCGCTAAGATCGTGGGGGTGGCGTATTCCATTTGCGTTGGGTGCCGTACTGGCTATTGTTGCGCTATGGCTACGTCGCCAGTTAGATGAAACCTCGAAACAGGACGTTCGCGCGCTGAAAGAAGCAGGTTCTCTGAAAGGGCTGTGGCGTAATCGTAAAGCCTTTATCATGGTGCTTGGCTTTACCGCTGCAGGCTCGCTGTGTTTTTATACCTTCACAACCTATATGCAGAAGTATCTGGTTAACACCGCCGGTATGCATGCCAACGTAGCCAGCGGGATTATGACAGCGGCACTGTGTGTGTTCATGCTGGTACAGCCGCTGTTTGGTGCCTTGTCAGATAAAATTGGCCGACGTACTTCAATGTTGTGTTTTGGCGCGTTGGCCGCGATTTTCACCGTTCCCATTCTGACAGCATTGCAAAGCGTAACGTCCCCGTATATGGCGTTTGCTCTGGTGATGTGCGCTTTGTTGATCGTGAGTTTCTATACGTCAATCAGCGGTATTCTGAAGGCTGAAATGTTCCCGGCGCAGGTGCGCGCTTTGGGAGTTGGCTTATCTTATGCGGTAGCTAATGCCCTGTTTGGTGGCTCAGCCGAATATGTGGCGTTATCCCTGAAGTCTGTCGGTATGGAAACGACATTCTTCTGGTACGTTACAGCGCTGGCAGTCGTCGCGTTTTTAGTATCGCTGATGCTGCATGGGAAGGGGAAAGGTCTGCGCCTCTAGTAATGTGCCAGTTGCCAGACCGCATAGCCGGTAGACGCGCCTGCAACATCCCAGGCGAAGTCCTTCCAGCTCCAGCCGCTCCCTGCGGGGCGGCTGTCCCACAACTCTTTTGACGCGCCCAGGCTGACTGAGAACATCAGGCCGATAGCCGCACTGCGATCGCGGCTGTTACCCTGATGTTGGGCATATTCATTTCCGGCTGCGGCAAGCATGGCGGAGGCGATGAAGTGTTGAGCTTTGTCTTGTCCGCTCCAGCGGTCATTTGCCATGTGGCTGCAGCCAGAAATGGCCAGGATACTGGTAAGAATAAACAGGCGCACCGTTACCTCCATATGAAAAACCCCGTCACTGGACGGGGTCTTGGTTACAGAATACGGCTAATTAATCTGTCGATACGAATACGGCGTAGTCGACGGATGAGCTTACGCACTTTGACTGGATAGTCAGCAATGCTTTGCAGGTCGCGATAGTGCTTAACCACTGTGGTATGCGTGCGGATAAGCTCCAGCTCTTTATCGCGCAGGGGAGTCAGCTCTTGCTTAGGATCGTGGATAAGGATGGCGTTTTCCAGATCCAGACGCCAGGCGCGAGGGTTAAGGTTGTTGCCGGTGAGCAGCATCCATTTATCATCAACCCACATACCTTTCAGATGATAGGTATTGTCATCATCTTTCCATAAGCGCACGACCAGCTGGTCGGTATTCACGTAATACTGCAATCTGCTCAGGAAACGGCGCAGATTGATTTCATACAGATATGGCAGCGCACCGATGATCTTGAATGGCTCATCTTCCGGAATGAAAAAGTCGTTGGCGGTTTTATCACCGACAATGATTTCGACCTTTTTCCCTTCACGCAGCAGCTGAATGATATTGCGCACCAGTATGGCAGGCAGGTTGAAATAAGGGGTACAGATTGTGAGCTTGTGCTCCGCGCAGGGCATGAGGTGAAAAATGGTCTTATTTAACAGACTGGATTTACCAAGTCCCACCAGAGGCGTAACCGAAAGCTGTTCATTATCCGCATCACCCTGAAAATGGAATGACGCATCGCGCAGTTCCTGACGGTACAGGCGGATGTCATTTTTAATTTCCGGGCTTTTAGGGCGATTGATATCATCAAGGCGATTAACGCCGCGACCGTTCATCAGGTTCTGTGTAACCCAATCGAACATGATATCGGCCATTTGCGCGTTGCGAATCAACTGATAGCGGTCATAGCGATATTTATCATGCTGATGCAGATAAACATCGTTCAGACTGGCCCCGCTGTACAGGACGCTGTCATCGATGATAAAGCCTTTAAAATGCAGGACGCCAAGTGCTTCTCGGGTGTTAATCGGAACGCCGTAGACAGGAATATCGATACCAGGGTTTTCTTGCGCCATTCGGCAATACCAGTCAGCGTTGGTATTCGAAGCCGCAGCACCAATACGTCCGCGCTGGGCTCGGTGCCAGTCCACAAGCACCCGGACATCCAGCTCAGGACGCTGCCGTTTTGCCGCATAGAGCGCGTCGAGTATGCCTTTGCCACCGTCATCCTGTTCCAGGTACAGCGCAATAATGCAGATCCGTCGCGTCGCGCTGGCTATTTTTTCCAGCAGAGTCTCCCTGAAATTAGCGGGAGCATAAAAGAAATCTACATCATCAACTGACTGAGAAATCTTGGGTAGTTGGGCAAGGTGTTGTTGATGTTTATTACGCTTAAATTTTGACAACATCACAGTGCATTTCTTCTCTGTTCATTGAAGGGTCCTCTGTGCTATGCAGACGACATAAGCGGGCAATGATACCACCAGTACCCATTAATGTGGTCAACATTTCCAGTACCTTACTCACGATTCCTCAAATTGGGCCAGATTAAGCGTTAGCCCAACAATTCCCTCTTCGAGCTGGACGTCAACAGCAAACCCGAGTTTTCGGGCCAGGGCGACCATCCCACGATTGTTTGGCATCGTAATACCATTCAAACGGATAAGTCCGTGATCTCGGGTATATGCAATTAACTTTTCCATCAACCGACGGCCCAGTCCGAGCCCTTTGAGATCTGAACGTACCAGCACGGCAAACTCGGCGTCAACGTTATCAGGATCCGAGATTGCCCTCGTTACGCCGAGGATCTCTTGCTGATTATCTTTACACCGTACCGCAACAAAGGCCATTTCCCGATCGTAGTCGATCTGCGTCATATTGGCTAAATCTTCGTGGGTAAATTCGTTGATCTCACTGAAATAGCGATAATAAAGATCTTCTTTGGTTACCTGAGAAATGAACTGCTGCAGATGAGGCTCATCCTCTGGCAAAATGGGGCGGAACAGGCAGCGCTCGCCGTTTTTCAACTCTACCCATTCTTCTAGCTGATGGGGGTAGGGACGTACCGCCAGTCTGCTTTCGTTATCGCCCGTGAATGGGGCAATGTCCAGCGTGACATCCAGTGCGGTAAATTCACCGGCGGAGGCCAGCAGCGGATGAATATCCAGACGCTGAATTTCCGGACAATCGACGATTAGGTTGGAGACCTGCACCAGAAGCTGGCTTAACCCGGCGATATCCAGTGGGCGTAGTGCGCTACGAGCGCGGATCTTCTTATTTTTGATCCCCTGGATCACCAGATAACGCGCCAGATTCATATTCAATGGCGGCAATGCCACCACGGCTTGTTCTTCCGGTCGCCACTCAACCCCACCTTCACCCAGCATAATCAATGGGCCAAATACCGGGTCGTGTTCAACAACGACGCGAAGCTCCTGAGCGCCAGCGCGATTCGCCATACTTTGTACTAATAAACCGTGAATGCGTGCCTGCGGCCAGGCCATTTTTACCCGATCAAAAATCGCATTGGCGGCCTGCTGCACTTCTGTTGCCGTACGCAGGTAGAGCATTACCCCCTGAACTTCTGATTTATGCGGGATATCAGGAGAACGCAGCTTTAGCGCCACCGGGTAGCCGATTTGCTCCGCGATGTGTACGGCTTCTGCGCTGTCGCTGGCGATCCACGTTGGCAGAGTGTGTAAGCCATAGGCCTGTAAAATCGGCTGCACTTCATGGGTATCCAGCGACGTTGCTCCTTCAGCAATCGCCTGCTGTAACAGATTATGCGCTTCGGCGGTGTTGGTGGTCAGGTAGTCCGGCAGCGCAGGCGTTTCCCGCAACTGCTTCTGGTTACGCCGATACTCCACCATATGCATAAACGCAGTGATGGTGCCTTCCGGCGTACGGTAGGTAGGTAATCCGGCTTCGCTAAACAGTCTACGGGCCTCCTGAGAGGAAAACTCTCCGCACCAGTTGGTCAGCAACGAGACGAACTTACCGCGTGGATGTCGCTTTACCGCTTCGATTAATGCTTGCGCGCTTTCGGTGCCGGGAGCGGCCGCGCTGGGGGAGTGAATTACCATCAGCGCGTCGAAATCCTGGCTGGCGAGCAAAATATCCAGCGTTTTAACGTAGTGTTCGCTGCTGGCATCATCACGCAGATCCAGCGGGTTGGCGATATCAACATGTTCAGGCAAGGTATCGCGTAATTTCTGGCTGGTATCTTCGCTCAGCGTCGCCAGCTTGCCATTTTTTGACCACAGTTCATCTAATGCCAGTGCGGCTGGCGCGGCCCCATTGCTGATGATCATCAGTCTGTCGCCACGCAGCGGACGCATGTGGCTCAGGGTTTCGACCGCCGAGAACAGTTCGTGAGTATCTTGCACGCGTAATAAACCGGCGCGCTGGATAGCCGCGTCCCAGGCGGGGTCCATCCCTGCGCTGGTATGCAGTAAACGCTGCGCCGCTGGACTGCGACCGCTCTTAATCACCAGAATGGGTTTATTGCGCGAGGCGCTACGGGCGGCGGAAACAAAGCGCCGGGCATCGCTTAAATGTTCGAGATACAGCAATATTGCGCTGGTTTTGCTGTCGCGCGCCAGGTAATCCAGCAGTTCATCAACGTCGATATCCAGGCTGTCACCCAGCGCGATAAAGTAAGAAAAGCCCATTTCTCTCTGCTGTGCCCAGTCGAGTATGGTATTGGATACGGCAGCGGATTGAGAGATAAAAGCCAGCTTGCCGCGCTTAATCGGGACAGGGGAAAAGCTGGCGTTAAGCCCCTGCCAGGGGGCGAGAAGTCCCAGGCTGTTGGGCCCCAGCAAACGTATGTTGTAGCGTGATGCGCAGGCCAGCAGTTCTGCGTGCTGTGCCGCGGGAGCCGAGAGAATAATGCAGGTTTTACAGCCTTTCTCGCCAAGCGCTTCGAGTAACGCCAGGTTACGGCTGGCATTGGTGCACAATACGGCGAGGTCCGGGCTAAAAGGCAGGCTATTGATATTGGGCCAGGCCAGTACGCCCAACACCGCTTTCCATGCGGGCGTCACCGGTAAAACAGGTCCATTGAATCCCCCGGCAAGCAGGTTACGCATCATCAGGTAACCCGCGCGATTAGGCTTCATTGACGCCCCAATCACTGCAATGGATTTCGGTCGCAGTAGTGCTTCCAGACCACGCTGACTCATATCGGCTTCCTTAATGACACCAGTGACCGAATGATTTTAAACGCTTTCTGGCGAGTCTGCTGTGACGCTTCCCTGATGTTGGGTTTTTCCTGCCAGATAGCGGGTTTTAAAGCGAGTGAAATGATCGCTTAACCCTTCCGCGGCTTGCGTATCACCCGCCAGATCCAATAAGGCGATGGCCACTTCGGCGGTACAGTATTGCCCTTCGGCGTGAACGCCGCGCAGGTGGTAAGCAGAAAGACGCGATAAATCAACGGAGATTACCGGCAGGTTATCAAGGTACGGGCTTTTGCGGAACATTTTACGCGCCTCAGGCCAGGTACCATCAAGCATAATAAACAACGGTGGTTTACCGGCTGGTGGCGTGAAAATCACTTCACGCTCTTCGCCTGCATAAGAGGCCGGGAATACAACCATCGGCTGGTAATCCGGATTTTTCACCAGTTCGAGCAGCGCCTGAGGCGGTTCGGTGCGTGACCACTGAAAAGCCGTGGTATCGGGCAGAATATCGGCAATCAAACGTCCCGTGTTACTGGGCTTCATCGGCTCGGTGTCAAACATAACCAGACAAAAGCGACTTTTTGCCTCAGAGGGCATTAGCGTTGCGCACAAGCAGAGCTTCAGCGGCAGTAGGCAGCGCTGACAGCGGCGAATGCGATTACCTCGGGCAAGGAAAGGGCGCGTGGCGCGCGCAAGGCGCTCAGCGCGTAACAGAAGAACAGCGTTATCGGTCATGGGGAAACACGTTGAAAAACGCTATTGTCGCAGAGGTGAAAACGGGGCACAAGATGCGCCCCGTAGAGATTATAATGATTCGTTAAGCCAGCTATCAAACGGGGCTTTTGGTACAGCGCCGTTAAGCATGTCGACGATTTCACCTTTTCTGAAGATCATGATGGTCGGAATGCTGCGGATACCGAAACGGGCGCTGAGTTCACGCTCGGCTTCCGTATTCACTTTAACAAAACGCACTTTACCGCTACGCTCTTCCGCGACATCTTCAAAAATCGGGGCGAAGTTACGACATGGACCACACCAGGGGGCCCAAAAATCAACCACCACCGGGAGATCGTCTTTTAACAGTTTATCCAGTGTTTCACCGGTCGCATTGATCACCTCCCCATCAAACAGGTCGTGACCACAGCGTCCGCATTTAGCCGCTTCCTGGACACGATCGTCGGGGATACGGTTGATAGCCTGGCAGCTGGTACAAACGGTATTCATAACTAACCTCTGGATGAGTGGAGTGGACTTCACGGCAGTAACGCCAGTATGTTTCTATTATGTTACATATTATCGGGGAGTCTGTTCTAAACAACAATGCGTTTTATTCAATGAGTACAATAGTCCTTAGCTTTTAAATGAAATAATGGCTAACGACGTGCACATCGGGTAATCTGCGCGCTTCGCGCAGAGCAGGTGGAGAAAAACATGAGCGACGAACTGAAGAATAAAAACGGCAAGGTCAAAGTGATGTACGTCCGCAGTGACGATGACTCGGACAAACGCACCCAAAATCCACGTACTGGTAAAGGCGGCGGTCGCCCCGGTACCTCCCGAGCCGAAGGCGGTCGTCGCCCTGCCCGTGATGACAGAAAGGGTCCGAACAGCGAACGTGGCCGTGAACGTGGTCGTGACCGCGATGTAGAACGCGACCGCAGACGTGAAGATTCACCATGGCGTACCGTGTCCCGCGCACCGAGTGATGACGCAGCGGACAAAGCCGATCACGGCGGTATTAGCGGCAAAAGCTTTATCGATCCTGAAGTATTACGCCGTCAGCGCGCGGAAGAAACTCGCGTTTACGGTGAGAATGCCTGTCAGGCTCTGTTCCAGAGTCGTCCGGACGCTATTGTTCGCGCCTGGTTTGTTCAGAGCGTAACCCCGCGCTTTAAAGAAGCATTACGCTGGATGGCGGCAAACCGCAAAGCCTACCACGTGGTTGACGAAGCCGAGCTGGCGAAAGCCTCTGGTACTGAACACCATGGCGGCGTTTGCTTCCTGATCAAAAAGCGTAACGGCACCACCGTTAAGCAGTGGGTTGGTCAGGCAGGGGCGCAGGATTGCGTGCTGGCCCTGGAAGATATTGCTAACCCGCATAACCTGGGCGGCATGATGCGTAGCTGCGCCCACTTTGGTGTGAAAGGCGTGGTAGTTCAGGATGCGGCGCTGCTGGAATCGGGTGCGGCTATCCGTACAGCCGAAGGTGGAGCTGAGCACGTTCAGCCGATCACCGGTGACAGCATTGTCGATGTGCTGGACGACTTCCGTAACGCGGGTTACACGGTAGTGATGACCTCAAGCGTGAAAGGCAAACCGTTGTTTACTACCACGTTGCCGGAAAAAATGGTGCTGGTATTAGGGCGTGAGCGTGAAGCTCTGCCAGAAGCAGCATGCTCAGCCGACGATCTGTGCGTAGCGATTGACGGTACGGGCAAGGTAGAAACGCTCAACGTTTCTGTCGCGACCGGCGTGCTGCTCGCGGAGTGGTGGCGTCAGAACAAAGCCTGATCATAAAAATGCCAGCGAATCGCTGGCATTTTTTTTACTCGCTTTCTGCAGGTAATACCGGCGTCCAGTCAATTGGCTTTTCACCTCGTTGTTCCAGCCACTCATTCGCCAGTACAAAGTGATTGCAACCAAAGAAACCGCGATGCGCAGAGAGCGGTGATGGGTGGGGCGCTTTCAATACATGGTGACGCTGCGTATCAATAATCGCGCCTTTCTTCTGTGCGTGAGAACCCCAGAGCAGGAAAACCACGCCTTCCCGATGTTGGTTAATCAGGCTGATAACTTTATCAGTAAATGTTTCCCACCCCAGGCTGGCGTGCGAATGTGCCTGACCGGCGCGGACGGTGAGTACGGTGTTGAGTAACAGCACGCCCTGGCGTGCCCAACTTTCCAGATACCCGTGGGTTGGGCGCGTGAAGCCTGGAATCGTCGCTTCCAGCTCTTTGTACATGTTCAGCAACGAAGGCGGAGTGGCAATGCCGGGGCGGACAGAGAACGCGAGACCATGTGCCTGGCCTGGACCGTGGTAAGGGTCCTGACCCAGGATGACGACTTTCACGTCGCCAAGCTCGGTAAAGCGAAAAGCATTAAATACATCTTTTTGCGGCGGGTAAATTGTCATACCCGACTGACGCTCGCCCGCCACAGTATGCAGCGTGTTAACAAAATAAGGCTGCTGTTTCTCTTCTGCCAGTACATCGTGCCAGGTTAATTCGGTAGCCATTTCGCTCTCCTGCGAATTTTCAATCCCCCTAGCTTAACTGCTTCTTTCGGCGTCGCAAAATTCTGTACGTTTCTCAAGGGACTACCCCTTAAAGATAGTTGAAAATTTATGTAAAAAGTTTAGCTGCATGTATGGCGTAAGTTGATGTAAAACAATAAAATCCATCTATCACCACTTTCCATGTGTGGTTTTTATTGATTTAAATCAAAGATTCAAGGGTGTGTGAGGGGTATATATACACTCAAGCAACAATGGTTTTACCAATTGGCCGGATGACGGCCAACCGAGATCAAATAATTTTGCCGGGGAGGCATCAAATGATTACAGGTATCCAGATTACTAAAGCTGCAAACGACGACCTGCTGAACTCTTTCTGGCTGCTGGACAGCGAAAAAGGCGAAGCACGCTGCATCGTTGCGAAAGCAGGTTTCAATGCTGATGAAGTCGTTGCCGTCAGCAAACTGGGTGAAATCGAATACCGTGAAGTGCCGGTAGACGTACAGCCGGAAGTCCGCGTGGAAGGTGGTCAACACCTGAACGTAAACGTTCTGCGTCGCGAAACGCTGGAAGATGCGGTTAAGCATCCGGAGAAATATCCACAGCTGACCATCCGTGTTTCTGGTTATGCCGTGCGTTTCAACTCTCTGACCCCAGAACAGCAGCGCGACGTTATTGCTCGTACCTTTACTGAGAGCCTGTAAGGCTATCGGGGAATAACCCCCGTTCAGCAGAGAATCTGAAAGCGGAAGATGCCAGTGCGTCTTCCGCTTTTCTGTGCACAAAAAATGCCGGGCTAGACGGCCCGGCATTCGGTTTACTCTTTGTCGGACTGCTGAGTCGCAGCTCCGCTCGGCTTACGACGTTTGCCGATATTTTTGGCGTCGCGGTGACGTTTTTTCACCCGCGGCTTCTCTTTCTCTTTGGCTTTTTTCTCGGCGCGCTTTGCCAGCACTTTCTTGGATGGCTTACCGTTAGATTTCTCACTTGGCGCGCGCGTGGTTGGACGCAGTTCGTCGATGACGCGTGCTTTCAGTGGCTCGTCAATATAGCGGCTCGCTTTGCCGAGCAGCAGATGGTCGTGCGCTTCAACCAAAGAGATCGCTGTACCTTTACGGCCTGCGCGACCGGTGCGACCAATGCGGTGCAGATAGGCATCGCCACTGCGTGGCATGTCGAAGTTAAACACGTGGCTAACGTCAGGAATATCGATCCCGCGTGCGGCAACGTCGGTTGCTACCAGTACGTTCACGCGACCATCGGTCAGACGTTTGATCGCTTCGTTACGTTTGTTCTGCACCATCTCGCCTTCGAGATAGCAGTTATTAATGCCTGCCTGGCGCAGCCAGCCTGCCAGCTCGTGTACACGCTCGCGTTTGCGTACAAAGACAATTGAGCGGGTCGCTTCCGGCTGTTTTAACAGATGGATCAGCATGGCAGTTTTGTGCTCGATATCATCGGCACGGTAGTAAAATTGATGGATCTTCTTGCGTTCACGGGTGGACGGATCCGCTGAGACTTCGACCGGATCTTCCAGCAGACGCTCGGCAAAATCTTTAATCGCATCGCCTTCCAGCGTGGCGGAGAACAGCATGGTTTGCTTACGCCACCGGGTTTCACCGGCGATATGCTCGATGTCCTGGGCAAAGCCCATGTCCAGCATGCGGTCTGCTTCATCGAGGATCAACGTCTCAACTGCATGACAGTCGAAGTTCTCTTCTTTAATGTACTGCAGCAGACGACCGGTAGTGGCGACCACGATGTCCTGGTTTTCGCTAAAGACTTCCATGTGGTTCATGTAAGCCACGCCGCCGGTAATCGTTGCGATATCCAGATGCGTATTCTTCGCCAGCTCACGGGCGTGTTCGGCAACCTGCATCGCCAGTTCGCGCGTCGGTGTCAAAATTAAAATGCGCGGCGGACCAGATTTCTTGCGCGGGAAGTCGAGCAGGTGCTGCAACGCTGGCAGCAAATATGCCGCCGTTTTACCGGTGCCTGTCGGCGCAGAACCGAGTACATCACGGCCATCGAGCGCAGGCGGAATGGCGGCAGCCTGAATGGCGGTCGGGCGAGTGAAACCTTTTTCCTGGAGGGCATCCAGAAGGCTTTCATCGAGTTCAAGTTCGGAAAAAGTCGTTACAGTCATGTTCTACCTCTGAGTGGGGCGCTGATTATAGACGTTACGGCTGCAATCTTCATCTGTTTGTATGGATATACCTTCTCAGGTATTGTTTTTATCCTATGTTATCGTTTTTTTTCCAGGAAGGTTGTTCTTCATGCCCCAGTCTACATCCGTACTTAGACGTAATGGATTTACTTTTAAGCAGTTTTTTGTGGCACACGATCGTTGTGCAATGAAAGTCGGAACAGACGGCATTTTATTGGGGGCCTGGGCCCCTGTTGCGGGCGTAAAACGGATCCTGGATATTGGTACCGGAAGCGGCTTGTTGGCGCTGATGCTGGCCCAACGCACTGATGAAAACGTCATCATTGACGCCGTGGAGCTTGATGTTGACGCCGCGCAGCAGGCGCAGGAGAACATCGAGCAATCTCCGTGGATGCATCGCGTGAGCGTCCATACGGAAGATGCGCAGCAGTGGGTACCGCGCCAGACCGTGCGTTTTGATTTGATTATCAGCAACCCTCCCTATTATGAACAAGGGGTGGAATGCGCCACGCCGCAGCGCGAGCAGGCACGCTACACCACTACGCTCGATCATCAGGCATTACTTACGCTGGCAGCGGACAGCATAACGGAAGAAGGTTTTTTCTGTGTGGTGCTGCCGGAACAGATCGGCAATGCATTTACCCAGCAGGCACTCAGTATGGGCTGGCATCTGCGATTGCGCACGGATGTTGCAGAAACGGAAGCCCGACTACCTCATCGGGTATTGCTGGCATTCTCCCCGCAGGCCGGGGAGTGCTTTAGCGACAGGCTGGTGATCCGTGGGCCAGACCAACGTTACTCTGAAGGTTACACGGCGCTGACCCAGGCGTTTTATCTGTTTATGTGATGACTTAGCGGCGAGAGAATGGATGGGCCCGCCTCTGGAAGCTGTTCCGGGTAATCCAGCGTGTAGTGCAGGCCCCGACTCTCTTTGCGCATCATTGCGCAGCGGACAATCAGTTCAGCAACCTGCACCAGATTGCGCAGTTCCAGTAGGTTGTTCGAAACACGGAAATGGGCGTAATACTCGTCGATTTCCTGTTGTAGCATGGTGATACGGCGCAGGGCGCGCTCCAGACGCTTGGTTGTGCGCACAATGCCGACGTAATCCCACATAAACAGCCGCAGCTCATGCCAGTTATGCTGAATGACAACCAGTTCATCCGGGTTTTCTACCCGGCTTTCATCCCAGTCCGGGAGCGTGCTAACGCCGCGAGCATAAGGCATGCGCCTGTCGATATCTTCAGCCGCGGACCAGCCGTAAACCAGGCATTCCAGCAATGAGTTCGATGCCATCCGGTTGGCGCCATGCAGGCCGGTGTAACTCACTTCGCCGATCGCATACAGCCCGTCGACATCGGTGCGGCCAAAGTCATCAACCATCACGCCGCCACAGGTATAGTGTGCGGCAGGAACGATAGGAACCGGCTCTTTAGTCAGATCGATGCCCAGTCCCAGTAATTTTTCATAAATCATCGGAAAATGCTGACGAACAAATTCTTCTGGTTTATGGCTGATGTCGAGGAACATGCAGTCAGCGCCCAGGCGTTTCATCTCGTGGTCAATGGCGCGGGCGACAATATCGCGGGGAGCCAGTTCGCCACGCTCGTCAAAATCGGGCATAAAGCGCGAGCCGTCCGGGCGCTTCAGGTGCGCGCCTTCGCCACGCAGCGCCTCGGTCAGCAGAAAATTGCGCGCCTGAGGGTGATACAGCGCCGTCGGGTGAAACTGGTTAAACTCCAGGTTGGCGACGCGGCATCCCGCGCGCCAGGCCATCGCAATCCCGTCGCCCGAGGAAATATCCGGATTAGTGGTGTATTGATAGACCTTTGATGCGCCGCCGGTGGCCAACACGACTGATTTCGCATGGCAGGTTTCGACGGCTTCTTTATTACGATTCCAGATCCAGGCACCAACAACCCGACGCGTTCCCGGCAGACCGATTTTGTCAGAGACAATCAGATCGACGGCATTACTCCGCTCGAGAACCCGGATGTTGGGGTGATTTTGCGCCTGGCTGACGAGGGTGGTTTCGACTTCTTTGCCGGTAGCATCCGCAGCGTGCAGGATACGTCGATGGCTATGACCGCCTTCACGGGTCAGGTGATAGCTTTCTTCACCGTTGGGCTGAACCTGCGTATCAAACAAGACGCCCTGATCGATTAGCCACTGAACGCAGGTGCGGGCATTGCTGGCGACAAACTCAACCGCATGGCGATCGCACAAACCGGCCCCGGCAATCAGGGTATCTTCAACGTGGGAGTCGATACTGTCGGTTTCATCAAATACCGCAGCAATACCGCCCTGGGCATAAAATGTCGAGCCTTCGCTGACCGGGCCTTTGCTCAGGACAATAACCTGATGTTTTTCAGCCAGGCGCAGCGCCAGTGAAAGTCCGGCAGCCCCGCTGCCAATGATCAGCACGTCACAGGATAATTCAGGAGTCGTATTCATGATTTTTGTTTAATTTACTAAACAGTGTTTGGTCACCATAGCACCACATTGCGCGATACTGCACGTTTTATTTTTAAATGTGTTGCAATGACTAAACAAGAAAGAAAAGCATAACGAGAGTGAAAAGAGCAAAAATATTTTGTGAAGCAGACCGTTAGCATCAGATTATGTGGTGAAATAAAGTAGCCGTTGGGTTACTCTGCAAGCGGTGAAATGGGCATTTCTAAACAGATAGTGCGTTGATCGGGTTATGTAGACTTATAATGAGAGATAAGACCTGTCTACAACATGACAAACAAAAAACAATGCGTAACGGAACTTTACGAAACTTGAGCACTCTAAGCATTTGCTTGCTCATAGTGAAGCTGATGGAGTGGCGTTTCGAAGGCGCGTGGAAATTTGGTTTGGGGAGACTTTACCTCGGATGAGCGAGCAGTTAACGGACCAGGTCCTGGTAGAACGGGTCCAGAAGGGAGATCAGAAAGCCTTTAACCTACTGGTAGTGCGCTATCAGCATAAGGTGGCGAGTCTGGTTTCTCGCTATGTACCGTCGGGCGATGTACCCGATGTAGTACAAGAAGCATTTATCAAGGCCTATCGTGCGCTGGACTCGTTCCGGGGAGATAGTGCTTTTTATACCTGGCTGTATCGTATTGCAGTCAATACAGCGAAGAATTACCTGGTCGCTCAGGGGCGTCGTCCACCTTCCAGTGATATTGATGCGATTGAAGCAGAAAATTACGAAAGTGGCGGTGCGCTGAAAGAAATTTCGAACCCTGAGAACTTAATGTTGTCAGAAGAACTGAGACAGATAGTTTTCCGAACTATTGAGTCCCTCCCGGAAGATTTACGCATGGCAATAACCTTGCGGGAGCTGGATGGCCTGAGCTATGAAGAGATAGCCGCTATCATGGATTGTCCGGTAGGTACGGTGCGTTCACGTATCTTCCGAGCGAGGGAAGCTATTGATAATAAAGTTCAACCGCTTATCAGGCGTTGACGATAGCGGGATACTGGAAAAGGTATTAGGCATGCAGAAAGAAAAACTTTCCGCTTTAATGGATGGCGAAACGCTGGATACTGAGTTACTCAAAGAGCTGGCTCACGACCCGGAAATGCAAAAAACCTGGGAGAGTTATCACCTGATTCGCGATTCCATGCGAGGTGATACCGCCGACGTTCTCCATTTCGATATTTCCGCCCGCGTAATGGCTGCCATCCAGGATGAGCCAGTACGTCAGACGGCGCCATTGATTCCTGAGGCCCAGCCAGCACCGCACCAGTGGCAGAAAATGCCATTCTGGAAGAAAATGCGTCCGTGGGCCGCGCAGCTTACCCAAATGGGTGTCGCCGCGTGTGTATCACTTGCAGTTATTGTTGGCGTCCAGCACTATAATGGGCAATCTGAAACGTCCCAGCAGCCCGAAACGCCGGTATTTAATACATTACCGATGATGGGTAAAGCCAGTCCGGTTAGCCTGGGTGTACCTTCTGACGCGACGGCCAGCGGCGGTCAGCAACAGCAGGTACAGGAGCAGCGTCGTCGTATTAATGCCATGTTGCAGGATTACGAACTGCAACGTCGACTGCACTCTGAACAGCTTCAGTTTGAGCAGGCCCAAACACAGCAAGCCGCTGTGCAGGTGCCAGGAATTCAAACTTTAGGAACGCAATCGCAGTAATGAAGCAACTTTGGTTTGCCATGTCACTTGTGGCTGGTAGCCTGTTCTTCTCTGTAAACGCCTCGGCCAATCCTGCGTCCGGGGCGTTGTTGCAGCAGATGAATCTGGCCAGCCAGTCGCTAACCTATGAGCTGTCATTTGTCAGCATCAATAAGCAGGGTGTTGAATCCCTACGTTATCGCCATGCCCGCCAGGATAACCGTCCGCTAGCGCAACTGTTGCAAATGGATGGACCGCGCCGGGAAGTGGTGCAACGTGGCAACGAAATCAGCTATTTTGAGCCTGGTCTCGAACCGTTCACGCTAAACGGCGACTATATCGTTGACTCTCTGCCATCTCTGATTTACACCGACTTTAAACGCCTTGCTCCCTACTATGATTTTATCTCAGTAGGTCGCACCCGCATTGCCGATCGGCTCTGTGAAGTGATCCGCGTTGTCGCCCGTGACGGGACGCGTTACAGCTATATCGTCTGGATGGACACGGAGACCAAGCTGCCGATGCGTGTCGATCTTCTCGACCGTGATGGCGAAACGCTGGAACAGTTCCGCGTCATCGCCTTTACCGTAAACAACGGCGTCAGCGACAGTATGCAGGCGCTGGCGAAAGCCAATCTGCCGCCGCTGCTGTCGGTTCCTGCAGGTGAGAAAACCAACTTTAACTGGAGTCCGTCGTGGTTGCCGCAAGGCTTCAGCGAAGTCTCCAGCAGTCGACGTCCGCTGCCGACAATGGATAACATGCCGATCGAATCGCGCCTTTATTCTGATGGCCTGTTTAGTTTCTCCGTGAACGTAAACCGTGCGATGCAAAACAGCGCCGATCAACTGTTACGAACCGGGCGTAGAACGGTCAGCACCAGCGTACGTGATAACGCGGAAATTACGATAGTGGGCGAACTCCCACCGCAAACGGCGAAGCGTATCGCGGATAATATTAAGTTCAGGGCTGCGCAATGATTAAAGAGTGGGCGACGGTCGTCTCCTGGCAAAATGGTCTGGCGACGGTCAGCTGCGATGTTAAAGCATCATGTAGCAGCTGTGCTTCCAGGGCCGGATGCGGGAGTCGCGTGCTGAACAAACTTGGGCCGCAGACCACGCACACCATCGTGGTACCCTGCGACGAACCCTTAGCGCCTGGTCAAAAAGTTGAACTGGGCATTGCCGAGGGTAGCCTGTTGGGTTCGGCGATGCTGGTCTATATGTCTCCGTTGGCGGGACTGTTTCTTTTCGCGGCGCTTTTCCAGGTGCTGTTTGGTTCCGATCTTGCGGCATTAAGCGGCGCCGTGCTGGGGGGCGTGGGCGGATTCCTGATTGCTCGTGGATTCTCTCGTAAGCTTGCTGAGCGTGAGGCCTGGCAGCCGGTCATTCTGAACGTTGCTCTCCCACCCGATCTTATTCGCGTCGAAACCCAGCAGTGATATCTTTGCCTGATGGCGCTGCGCTTATCAGGCCTACGGCGTCATCAGATGCAGGCGTAGGCCGGATAAGGCGTTTATGCCGTCACCCTGCAAAAGTTTCACCGGCTTTGCATGGTCGTTTCCAGTTCCCGCTATCCTTGCTCTATGAACATTTCCTCGCCTCAGCGTTGTAGTGTAGAATGCGGCGTTTCACTTAAACAGACGTTAAGCTCAGATCAGCGACTTCTCAGAGCCTGCTCCGGCGGGCGTAAGGCACAATAATTACACTATATGAAGAACATACGTAACTTTTCAATCATAGCTCACATCGACCACGGTAAATCGACGCTGTCTGACCGTATTATCCAGATCTGCGGTGGCCTGTCTGACCGTGAAATGGAAGCGCAGGTTCTCGACTCGATGGATCTGGAGCGTGAGCGCGGTATTACTATCAAAGCGCAGAGCGTGACGCTCGATTTCAAAGCATCTGATGGTGAAACCTATCAGCTTAACTTTATCGACACCCCGGGTCACGTTGACTTCTCGTATGAAGTTTCCCGCTCGCTTGCTGCCTGTGAAGGCGCATTGCTGGTGGTTGATGCCGGACAGGGCGTAGAAGCGCAGACCCTGGCTAACTGCTATACCGCCATGGAAATGGATCTGGAAGTGGTGCCGGTACTGAACAAAATTGACCTGCCAGCCGCCGATCCTGAGCGCGTAGCGGAAGAGATCGAAGATATCGTCGGTATTGATGCAACTGATGCTGTTCGCTGTTCGGCGAAAACCGGTGTTGGCGTCACTGACGTACTTGAACGTCTGGTGCGCGATATCCCGGCGCCGGAAGGCGACCCGGAAGGTCCATTGCAGGCGCTGATCATCGACTCCTGGTTCGATAACTACCTGGGCGTGGTGTCACTGGTGCGTATTAAAAATGGCACCATGCGTAAAGGCGACAAAATTAAAGTGATGAGCACCGGTCAGGTCTATAACGCCGACCGTCTGGGCATCTTCACGCCAAAACAGGTTGACCGTACCGAGCTGAAATGCGGCGAGGTAGGTTGGTTGGTTTGCGCGATTAAAGACATTCTCGGCGCACCGGTTGGCGATACCCTGACGCAGGCGCGTAACCCGGCGGACAAACCGCTGCCAGGCTTTAAAAAAGTGAAGCCGCAGGTTTACGCCGGTCTGTTCCCGGTGAGCTCTGACGACTACGAAAACTTCCGTGACGCGCTTGGTAAGTTGAGTCTCAACGACGCCTCCCTGTTCTACGAGCCGGAAAGCTCAACCGCGCTGGGCTTTGGCTTCCGCTGCGGCTTCCTCGGCTTGCTGCACATGGAGATCATTCAGGAACGTCTGGAACGTGAATACGATCTGGATCTGATCACTACCGCGCCGACCGTAGTCTACGAAGTAGAAACCACGGCGAAGGAGACTATTTACGTCGATAGCCCGTCCAAGCTGCCGCCGTTGAATAACATCTACGAACTGCGTGAGCCGATCGCTGAGTGTCACATGCTGCTGCCGCAGGCTTACCTTGGTAACGTCATCACCCTGTGTATCGAGAAGCGTGGCGTCCAGACCAACATGGTTTACCACGGTAACCAGGTGGCGCTGACCTATGAAATTCCGATGGCGGAAGTGGTACTCGACTTCTTCGACCGTCTGAAGTCAACCTCTCGCGGCTATGCGTCGCTGGACTATAACTTCAAACGCTTCCAGGCGTCTGACATGGTACGCGTTGATGTCCTCATCAACAACGAACGTGTCGATGCGCTGGCGCTGATCACTCACCGCGACAACTCCCAGAGCCGTGGCCGTGAGCTGGTCGAGAAGATGAAAGATCTGATCCCTCGTCAGCAGTTTGATATCGCGATTCAGGCGGCCATCGGCACGCACATCATCGCGCGTTCAACGGTTAAGCAGCTGCGTAAAAACGTTCTGGCGAAATGCTACGGTGGCGATATCAGCCGTAAGAAAAAGCTGCTGCAAAAACAGAAAGAGGGTAAAAAGCGCATGAAGCAGATCGGTAACGTCGAACTGCCGCAGGAAGCGTTCCTCGCCATTCTGCATGTCGGTAAAGACAGCAAATAATCTTAAGGAGTTGGCATGGCGAACATGTTTGCCCTGATTCTGGTGATTGCCACACTGGTGACGGGCATTTTATGGTGCGTAGATAAATTCATCTTCGCACCAAAACGCCGGGAGCGTCAGGCAGCAGCGCAAGCTGCTGCAGGTGATTCACTGGATAAAGCAACGCTGAAAAAAGTGGCCCCTAAGCCGGGTTGGCTGGAAACTGGGGCATCCGTTTTCCCGGTTTTAGCTATTGTACTGGTGGTGCGTTCATTTATTTATGAGCCGTTCCAGATCCCGTCTGGTTCGATGATGCCGACGCTGCTTATCGGTGACTTTATCCTGGTGGAGAAATTCGCCTACGGGATTAAAGATCCGATTTACCAGAAAACGTTGATCGAAACTGGCCATCCGAAACGTGGAGATATCGTGGTGTTTAAATACCCGGAAGATCCCCGTCTGGACTACATCAAACGTGCTGTCGGTTTACCGGGAGACAAAGTGACGTACGATCCGGTGGCGAAAGAGGTCACTATTCAGCCAGGGTGCAGTTCAGGTCAGGCGTGTGAAAACGCGCTGCCGGTAACGTACTCTGATGTTCAGCCAAGTGATTTTGTACAGACCTTTGCTCGTCGTAACGGCGGTGAAGCGACCAGCGGCTTCTTTGAAGTTCCGCTGAACGAAACGAAAGAGAACGGTATTCGCCTCTCCGAGCGTAAAGAAACGCTGGGTGAGGTAACTCACCGCATTCTGACTGTGCCAATCGCCCAGGATCAGGTGGGGATGTATTACCGCCAGCCAGGTCAGCAACTGGCAACCTGGATCGTCCCACCGGGACACTACTTCATGATGGGTGATAACCGTGACAATAGCGCGGACAGCCGTTACTGGGGATTTGTGCCGGAAGCGAATCTGGTTGGTAAAGCGACGGCTATCTGGATGAGTTTCGACAAGCAAGAAGGCGAATGGCCGACCGGTGTGCGTTTAAGCCGTATTGGTGGCATTCACTAATTGCCGATAATCGTTCACGCTGTCGTCATTATGGCGACAGCGTGAATTATTTCTCGGATAAATTCCCGCAGACTAACGACATCCCTTGTCGTTGTGTATAGAATATTCCCCCGAAGTTTTAGGTTGGCACCGACAGGTTGCCACGGCACACGAAACAGCGTTGGTTTGTATACAAATGCATTCAAGTGAAGCCAGACGGCTAAGCGAAGTGCGTATATCAGGTCTGTTTCGTGTGCTGAATTGTTGACGCATTCATTTATTGGTATCGCATGAACCCCATCGTAATTAATCGGCTTCAACGGAAGCTGGGCTACACTTTTAATCATCAGGAGCTGTTGCAGCAGGCATTAACTCACCGGAGTGCCAGCAGCAAACATAACGAGCGTTTAGAATTTTTAGGCGACTCTATTTTGAGCTTTGTTATCGCTAATGCGCTGTATCACCGTTTCCCGCGTGTGGATGAAGGTGATATGAGCCGCATGCGCGCAACGCTGGTTCGCGGCAATACGCTGGCTGAATTAGCCCGTGAGTTTGACCTCGGTGAATGTTTACGTTTGGGGCCCGGCGAGCTGAAAAGCGGCGGCTTCCGTCGTGAATCGATCCTGGCGGATACCGTTGAAGCTTTAATTGGCGGCGTCTTCCTCGACAGCGATATTCAAACCGTTGAGCAATTGATCCTGAACTGGTATCAAACTCGTCTGGATGAAATTAGCCCAGGCGACAAACAAAAAGATCCGAAAACGCGCCTGCAGGAATATTTGCAGGGTCGCCACCTGCCTCTACCGTCTTATTTGGTGGTGCAGGTGCGTGGTGAAGCACACGATCAAGAATTTACTATCCACTGCCAGGTCAGCGGCCTGAGTGAACCGGTGGTTGGCACAGGTTCGAGCCGTCGTAAGGCTGAGCAGGCTGCCGCCGAACAGGCGTTGAAAAAACTGGAGCTGGAATGAGCATCGATAAAACTTACTGTGGATTTATTGCCATCGTCGGCCGCCCGAACGTCGGCAAATCCACTCTGTTGAATAATCTGCTTGGGCAGAAGATTTCCATTACCTCACGTAAGGCTCAGACAACACGTCACCGTATTGTTGGCATCCATACCGAAGGCGCGTATCAGGCGATTTATGTTGATACTCCGGGTCTGCATATGGAAGAAAAACGTGCGATCAACCGTCTGATGAACAAAGCGGCGAGCAGCTCTATCGGTGATGTTGAACTGGTTATTTTCGTTGTCGAAGGCACCCGCTGGACGCCGGACGACGAAATGGTGCTCAACAAGCTGCGTGATGGTAAAGCCCCGGTTATTCTGGCTGTGAACAAAGTAGACAACGTTCAGGAAAAAGCCGATCTGCTGCCGCACCTGCAGTTCCTGGCAAGCCAGATGAACTTTCTCGACATCGTCCCGATCTCTGCCGAAACCGGTCTGAATGTTGATACCATTGCGGGCATCGTGCGTAAGCATTTGCCGGAAGCTATTCATCACTTCCCGGAAGATTACATCACCGACCGTTCTCAGCGCTTTATGGCCTCTGAAATCATCCGTGAAAAGCTGATGCGTTTTCTGGGTGCTGAACTGCCGTACTCCGTTACCGTGGAGATTGAGCGTTTTATCTCCAACGAGCGCGGTGGCTACGATATTAACGGTCTGATCCTCGTTGAACGTGAAGGGCAGAAGAAGATGGTTATTGGCAACAAAGGGGCCAAGATTAAAACCATCGGTATTGAAGCGCGTAAAGACATGCAGGAAATGTTCGAAGCGCCCGTTCACCTCGAACTGTGGGTGAAAGTGAAATCCGGCTGGGCCGATGACGAACGCGCGCTGCGCAGCCTCGGTTACGGCGACGATCTCTGAGAATAACCCCGATGGAGGGCTGGCAACGCGCTTTTGTCCTGCACAGCCGCCCGTGGAGCGAAACCAGTCTCGTGCTGGACGTCTTCACGGAAGAGTCGGGCCGCGTGCGCCTTGTGGCTAAAGGTGCACGTTCCAAACGTTCTAATCTCAAAGGCGCACTCCAGCCTTTTACTCCCTTATTGCTTCGCTTTGGTGGACGTGGTGAGGTCAAAACTTTGCGCAGCGCCGAAGCCGTTTCTCTGGCACTCCCTCTTAGCGGTATCACGCTGTACAGCGGCTTGTATATCAACGAGCTTATTTCTCGCGTTCTTGAGTACGAGACCCGCTTTTCTGAACTCTTTTTCGATTACCTGAACTGTATTCAGGCGCTGGCTGGCGCGACCGGTTCGCCAGAACCTGCGTTACGTCGCTTTGAGCTGGCCTTGCTTGGGCATCTGGGCTACGGCGTTGATTTTACCCACTGTGCGGGTAGCGGCGAGCCGGTAGACGACACCATGACCTATCGCTACCGGGAAGAAAAAGGGTTTATTGCAAGCGTCGTAATTGATAACTCCACCTTTACCGGACGCCATCTGAAAGCACTTGAATCGCGAGAATTTCCGGATGCTGATACGTTGCGCGCCGCGAAACGCTTTACCCGTATGGCGTTAAAGCCGTATCTTGGTGGTAAGCCCCTAAAGAGCCGTGAATTATTCCGGCAGTTTATGCCGAAGCGAAAATAAAATACGAGGATTGTCATGTCCGAATTACTGTTAGGCGTCAACATTGACCACATTGCCACTTTACGTAATGCACGCGGTACCGCATACCCGGATCCGGTTCAGGCAGCGTTTATCGTTGAACAGGCGGGCGCAGACGGTATTACCGTACATCTGCGTGAAGACCGTCGCCATATCACCGACCGTGACGTGCGTATTCTGCGCCAGACGCTGGATACGCGCATGAATCTGGAAATGGCGGTCACCGAAGAGATGCTGGCGATTGCCGTTGAGACTAAGCCGCATTTTTGCTGCCTGGTGCCGGAAAAGCGTCAGGAAGTTACCACTGAAGGTGGTCTGGACGTCGCCGGTCAGCGCGACAAGATGCGCGATGCCTGCCAACGCCTGGCGGACGCAGGTATTCTGGTTTCGCTGTTTATCGACGCCGATGAAGAGCAGATTAAGGCCGCTGCGGAAGTGGGCGCGCCATTTATTGAAATTCACACCGGCTGTTACGCCGATGCGAAAACCGATGCGGAACAGGCCAGTGAACTGGCGCGTATCGCCAAAGCGGCGACTTTTGCGGCCAGCCTTGGCCTGAAGGTGAATGCGGGTCATGGCCTGACGTATCACAACGTTAAAGCCATCGCCCGGATCCCGGAAATGCACGAGCTGAACATTGGCCATGCCATTATCGGGCGCGCAGTGATGAGCGGCCTGAAAGATGCCGTAGTAGAAATGAAACGCCTGATGCTGGAAGCGCGTGGTTAATGGCGATTCTGGGATTAGGTACGGATATCGTGGAGATTGCCCGCATTGAAGCGGTGATCTCCCGTTCCGGCGACCGTCTGGCAAGACGCGTGCTCAGCGACAACGAATGGGCAATCTGGGAGACGCATCAGCAGCCGGTGCGTTTTCTGGCGAAGCGTTTTGCGGTCAAAGAGGCGGCAGCAAAAGCCTTCGGGACGGGTATTCGCAACGGTCTGGCGTTTAATCAGTTTGAGGTCTTTAACGACGAACTCGGTAAGCCGCGTCTGCGGTTATGGGGGGAGGCGTTAAAACTGGCGGAAAAACTCGGCGTCGCCCATATGCATGTGACGCTGGCCGATGAGCGTCACTACGCCTGCGCCACGGTGATTATCGAAAGTTAGATACAGGACATTGCCGGATGGCGACGCGGTTATAGTTTATCGGCGTGGTGCATCAGCACAAACTTATCCCACAACTGCTCTTCTGTTTCGACGTGTGCCGGATCTTTCAAAATAGTATTGGGGATCGGGCACACCTTCTGGCAGGTTGGCGTGTCGTAATGGCCTACGCATTCCGTACACTTGTCGCTGTTAATCTCGTAAATGCTGTCACCCATCGAAATCGCCTCATTCGGGCATTCGGGCTCGCACATATCGCAATTGATGCATTTTTTAGTGATTAACAGGGCCATCAGGAAACTCTCAAAACATCACAAATCGGGCGGGCATTATACGCGCATTCTTTGCTCAGACCAGTTTTTTTACCAGTGCTTCGCTGTGGCGAATACGTTCCGGAGCATGTTCCAGATCCTGCTGCACCAGCGCCATAAACAGTAAATCAGTGAGCATCATTTGCGCATGGGTGGAGGAAATCGCTGCGCTGCGTGTGGCCTGTTCCTCAGCAATCGTATACAGACAATGACTTGCCCGTTGCTGCAGGGCGTTTGGTGTAAATCCGGTGATGGCGAGAATTTTGGCTCCGGTGCGCAATGTTTCGTCCGCAGCCAGGTTGAGCTCGCGCCGCTCTCCGGTATACGAAATGGCCAGCAGTAGATCATTGGGCGAAAGCGCTTGCACCGCTGCCAGCAGGGCGTGCATATCGCGTTCTACCACCGCGTTAAAACCAATCTTCAGCAGCTTCCAGGCAAAATTCTGCGCAACCAGACCCGATGCGCCAATCCCGGTTACGATAATGCGTCGGGCTGAGCGCAGCATCGTGACGCTCTCCATCAGTTTCTCTTCGCTGTTGACGTCCAGCGTCGCATGCATCGCCGCCACATTCTCTTTAATCAGCTTCTCGCCCACCATCCGCATGGGGTCGTCACCGCGAATCTGATTATGCACCGGAATGGAATGGGGATTGGGGTTGCTGGCCAACGCTTCGCTGATCGCCAGTTTCAATGCCGGAAACCCTTTAAAACCCATCTTTTGTGCGAACTTCACCACGCTGGACTGGCTGACGCCCGCTTCAAAAGCCAACTGCTGTGAGCTGAGATGACGCGCGGTATCAGGCTGAGCAAGAAGATAATCCGCAAGTTTTTTATCGCTTTGCGCGAGGTCCGGGTAACGCTGACGAATGCGAATTAAACAGTTCATGCTGTCTCCTGGCGAAAACGTGATGGCGATTACAAAACAAAATTTCACTCGCCTGGATGAATATAATATTCCATTATGACAGATTATTATGAATTAAAAATTCCTAAGGACCAAAAATGAATCTCGGTGCATTAGTTTCAGAAACCCGCAATCCACAGACCATGGATCTGGATGCGCTCTCCACGCTGGAGTTGGTTCATCGTTTTAATCAACAGGATACGCTGGTAGCACAAGCAGTAAAAGCAACTCTGCCTCAAGTTGCGCGCGCGGTCGACGCGGCAGCTGACGCGCTCAAAGCCGGAGGACGCATTATATACATGGGCGCAGGTACCAGCGGGCGTCTTGGGGTGCTGGACGCGTCTGAATGCCCACCGACCTTTGGCGTCCCGCATGGTCTGGTGGTCGGGCTGATTGCTGGCGGACCGGGCGCGCTGCTGAAGGCGGTAGAAGGCGCAGAAGATAACCCGCAGTTAGGTGAAGACGATCTGCGTGCGCTCAATCTTACCGCACAGGATCTGGTGGTGGGGCTGGCAGCTTCTGGTCGCACACCGTATGTGATTGGCGGGCTGAAATATGCGCGTTCGGTGGGTTGTACGACGGCGGCGATTTCCTGCAATCCAGATTCCCCTATCGCGCATGAAGCGGATATTGCCATTTCTCCGGTAGTGGGGCCTGAGGCGTTGACCGGATCAACGCGACTGAAATCTGGTACCGCGCAAAAGCTGGTGCTCAATATGATCTCCACCGGTGCGATGGTGAAATTTGGCAAGGTATACCAGAACCTGATGGTGGATATGCAGGCTACCAACGTCAAGCTGGTCGATCGGGCATGTCGCATGGTGGTTGAAGCCACCGGCATCGCGCGTGAACAGGCGCAGGCGCTGCTAAAGCAGACCGATTTTGATGTTAAGCCGGCTATTTTAATGGCGCTCACCGGCCTTGATGCCGCCGCCGCCCGCGAAAAACTTGCCGCTCACCAGGGTTTTTTACGCGCGGCGTTAGAACACTAAGAGGTGTATATGGATAAGACGGCGGTGCTGGCCAGCGACATTCTGCTGGGCGTTGGCGGAGAAAAGAATATTCTGCGCCTGGAAAACTGTATGACCCGCGTCAGAGTGGAAGTTCAGGATGACGGACAGATTGATATCCCTCGCCTCAGGCAACTGCCCGGTGTTAGCGGTTACGTGAAGCAGGGCGCACAGCACCAGATTATCGTCGGTCCCGGTAAAGCCGCCAAAGTGGTGGATGCTATGCGTTCCCTGATTGCCGATGGCGGCGAGCGAGCAGACGCCAATGATATCGAGCGCACGAAGTCAGAGGCCAAAGCGAAGTACAAAGCACCCATGAGCGATGCGCTGCGCAAGCTGGCGAACGTCTTTATCCCTCTTATTCCGGCGTTTATCGCCTCCGGTTTGATTACCGGCATTATTAACATCCTTAAGCGACCGGACATCGTCGGGGATTTTGCGACCCACTATCCGAATATGCTGGGTCTGATGGGCATATTCGGCAGCGCCGTGTTTGCCATCATGAATATTCTGGTTGGGGTGAATACCGCCAAAGTCTTCGGCGGCTCTCTGGCGATGGGGGGGGTGATGGCGGGGATCCTCTCCAGTCCGCAGCTGGCGCAAATTACCCTGTTTGGCGAAGCGCTGCAGCCGGGGCGCGGCGGGGTGATCGCGGTACTACTGGTGGTGGCGCTGATGTGCTGGATCGAACGCAAATTCCGCGTGCTGTTGCCGGAATCGCTGGAGCTGATCCTTAACCCGCTGCTGACTACTATCATTACCGGAATCATCGCGATTGTAGCGCTGCAACCGCTTGGCGGCTGGATTTCTGAATCTATCGCTCACGGTGCATCCTGGGCTATCGATCGCGGCGGATTCCTGGTCGGTGCCGTGCTGGCGGGAACCTTTCTGCCGTTGGTGCTTACCGGGCTTCATCAGGGGTTGGTACCTATTCACGTTGAGCTGGTTCAGGCGCACGGTTATAACGCGCTCTTTCCTATCCTGGCGATGGCGGGGGTTGGGCAAATAGGTGCTGCGATTGCGGTTTTGATGAAAACCCGCAATGCGCGGCTAAAGAAAGTGATCAAAGGGGCGCTGCCGGTCGGACTGCTGGGGATTGGCGAGCCGCTGATTTTTGGTGTCACGCTGCCGTTGGGTAAGCCGTTTATCGGCGCTTGCCTTGGCGGAGCGGTAGGCGGGGCGCTGATTAGCTACTGGAAGGTAGCGACGGTCATCACCTTTGGCATCTCCGGATTACCGCTGGCACTGACGATTGTTGCCGGAAAAGTGATGTTCTATCTGTTAGGCTATCTGGTAGCAGTTATCGCCGGGTTCCTGTTTACCTGGCTATTGGGGTTCAACGATCCAGAGGAATAAGGTTTGACCAATCACCAGCGCCGCGTTGTCTTTTTTGATTTAGATGGCACGTTACACCAGCAGGATATGTTCGGTAGTTTCATTCGTTATCTGCTGCGACGCCAGCCGCTGAATGCGCTGCTTGTGCTACCTTTGTTACCGGTGATTGCGCTGGCGTTGTTGATAAAAGGACGCGCCGCGCGCTGGCCAATGAGCCTGCTGCTGTGGGGATGCACATTTGGTCGTAGCGAGGCGCGTCTGAAAGCGCATCAGGCCGAATTTGTGCGCTGGTTTCGTGGTAACGTGACGGCGTTTCCGCTCGTGCAACAGCGGCTGACAACTTACCTGTTAAGCTCTGACGCTGATATCTGGCTTATCACCGGATCCCCGCAGTCACTGGTCGAGCAGGTTTACTTCGACACGCCGTGGTTACCGCGTGTCAATCTGATAGCCAGCAAAATGGCGCGGGGATACGGCGGGTGGGTGTTGCCTCTGCGCTGCCTGGGCCATGAGAAAGTGACGCAGCTTGAACGCCACATTGGCGCGCCGTTACAGCTATACAGTGGCTACAGCGACAGTAATCAGGACAATCCGCTGCTCTCTTTTTGCCAGCACCGCTGGCGCGTCACGCCGCGCGGAGAACTGCAACAACTCGAATGAAGCCAACGCACATGCAATTTAAAGCATGACGGGTATAATGCGTCCGCTTTTATTAGTGGAGTAACCTCTTTGTCTGAAGTTGAATTTAGTCACGAATACTGGATGCGTCATGCTTTAACGCTGGCTAAGCGCGCCTGGGATGAGCGTGAAGTCCCGGTGGGCGCGGTATTGGTACATAACAACCGTGTGATTGGCGAAGGCTGGAACCGTCCGATTGGTCACCATGATCCGACTGCCCACGCTGAAATTATGGCGCTGCGTCAGGGTGGCCTGGTGCTGCAAAATTACCGGCTGTTGGATGCCACGCTGTACGTCACTCTGGAACCGTGCGTGATGTGCGCTGGCGCGATGGTGCACAGTCGTATTGGGCGGGTCGTTTATGGCGCGCGCGATGCGAAAACCGGAGCTGCCGGGTCATTAATGGATGTGCTGCATCACCCTGGAATGAATCATCGGGTTGAAGTGACAGAGGGAGTCCTGCGGGATGAATGCGCCACGCTGCTCAGCGATTTCTTTCGTATGCGTCGTCAGGAAATTAAAGCCCTGAAAAAATCCGCCAGTTTGTAAATGTCGCTCTGATTGCCTGATGACGCTGCGCTTATCAGGCCACCAGGACTACTTACCCTCTTTTTTCTGCGGTGAAAACAGCAGGGAAGGCGAGTGCGACAGGTAGTTTGACGACGTCTGAGACAGAAACGCCGAAAGCGGGAATTCATCTTTACCTAATAGCTCTGCTGGTGTCACAGCCGGGTAATCTTGCGCCAGTTGCTGTGTTTCCAGCGCCTGTTTCTCTTTCTCCTGCAGATACCCCACCAGGCTAATCTGGTATTTACGGATGTTTTCTACATAGGCGTAGGCTTCGTGGCCGCGCGCATAACCATAGGTCAGCTTGTTGTAATACGGCTTTTGGCTGAGCAACGGCAGTCGTTGTTTTACGTCGGACCAGCTATTCGGATTGCCTTTGGTTTTCACCGTCAGCGCCCGTGCATCCAGCATGTGCGCATAACCCATGTTATAGGCTGCGAGCGCAAACCAGATGCGTTCCCCTTCGGGGACGGTATCCGGCACTTTACTCATCATGTCCTGCAAATATCGCGCGCCGCCGCTAATGCTTTGTTCAGCATCTGTACGGTCGGTCAGCCCGAGACTTTGAGCCGTATTTTTGGTCAGCATCATCAGTCCGCGTACGCCGGTTGGGGATGTGGCCTGCGCGTCCCAGTGTGATTCCTGATACGAGATAGCGGCGAGCAGTCGCCAGTCTATCTCTTGCGCATATTTCTCAAACAGCGGCTTAAGGTCTGGCAACACGCTGTCTACGGCGCGCAAAAAGGTGCGGGTATCAACATAGTCAAAATCATCGCCATGCCCGAGATATTTCTCTTCCAGCCGTGCCAGAGAACCGTCTTCATTCATGGTGTTGAAGAAATCCAGCAGGGCGGCAGAAAGCGTATTGTCATCGTCCAGACGACTAAACCAGGTCACCGGCTGTTCGTCAGAGACGTCCAACGCCACGGCCAGCTCAGGGTGTACGCGTTGGTATAAGCTGATGGCGACGGAATCGGCAATGGTGTAATCCAGCTTTCCGGCGATAACATCATCAAGCAGTTCAGTCGTGCCCTTTTTGTCGTCAACCTTCCAGCTCAGCTCGGGGAATTTTTTCTCTTTAAGCAACTGGAGATCGTTAACCACCACGTGCCCCGGGGCGATGGTCAGTTGATTTTCGTTCACGGTGGCAAGCGTGCGTGGGCGGTATTGCCCAACCCGATACACCAACTGTTGTGAAACCGAATAATAGGTCGGGCCGGGCTGATAATTTTTCACCCGTTCGCTGTTATAGACCAGGCCTGCGGCTAACAGATCGGCATTACCGTTATCGAGGTCGTCAAAAAGCTGGCTGATATTCTGGCGCACGGTGACTTTTAACTTCACGCCTAAGTAGTTGGCGAACTCCTGGGCCAGTTCATAATCCAGACCGAATTTTTTGCCGTTGAGGGTCGCGTAAGTTAATGGTGAGTCGATGGTACTGACGCGCAGCTCTCCCCGCGACTGAATGGCGGCGATACGATTTTCGGCTTTACCGAACCAGGGAATTGATGGCCAGAGGGCCGCTGCCAACAACAGCGTTAATATGCCGATGAACAGATAATTAATCTTTAATTTTTTCAATTAGTTAATTCTCTGAACCGTACGTTGTCTCTGCCTGCTGTGGTGTTGATTAAGAAGTGAAGTCGTCATTAATGAGCGGCATTTTGCTTAAACTTGCGTCAGTTGGCAACTTATTCAGAAACCAGACCGCATTTGATGATAAGAGAAGGTCGTGATTTTATTTCGACGCAAACGGTTTCGTCGGCGCGGTAGATTCTTTATAATAACGCCCGTTTCCCCACTTGGGCACACCGAAAGCTTAGAAGACGAGAGACTTATGATGGAAATTCTGCGTGGTTCACCTGCACTGTCTGCATTCCGTATTAACAAACTGCTGGCACGTTTTCAGGCTGCCAACCTCCAGGTCCACAATATTTACGCCGAGTACGTCCATTTTGCCGATCTGAATGCACCGTTGAATGAGGATGAGCACGCTCAGCTTGCACGCCTGCTGAAATATGGTCCTGCTCTGCACAGCCACGCCCCTGAAGGCAAACTGCTGCTGGTTACCCCTCGCCCCGGCACCATCTCCCCGTGGTCTTCTAAAGCGACTGATATTGCCCATAACTGCGGCCTGCAACAGATTAGCCGTCTGGAACGTGGTATTGCCTGGTATGTCGAAGCCTCGACGCTGACCGCTGAGCAATGGCAGATGGTTGCCGATGAACTGCACGACCGCATGATGGAAACGGTTTTTTCTGCATTGAACGATGCCGAAAAACTGTTTGTTCATCATCAGCCTGCGCCGGTTTCCAGCGTTGATTTGCTGGGTGAGGGACGCCAGGCGCTGATCGACGCTAACCTGCGTCTGGGTCTGGCGCTGGCGGAAGACGAAATCGACTATCTGCAGGATGCGTTCACCAAACTGGGGCGCAACCCGAACGACATTGAACTGTACATGTTTGCGCAGGCCAACTCCGAGCACTGTCGCCACAAGATTTTCAACGCCGACTGGATCATCGACGGTAAACAGCAGCCGAAGTCGCTGTTCAAGATGATCAAAAATACATTCGAAACCACGCCGGACCACGTTCTGTCTGCCTATAAAGACAACGCCGCGGTAATGGAAGGTTCCGAAGTGGGCCGCTATTTTGCCGACCACAAAACGGGTCGCTACGATTTCCATCAGGAGCCAGCCCACATCCTGATGAAGGTTGAAACTCACAACCACCCGACGGCTATCTCTCCGTGGCCGGGCGCGGCAACCGGATCCGGCGGTGAAATCCGCGACGAGGGCGCAACGGGTCGCGGTGCAAAACCGAAAGCCGGGCTGGTGGGCTTCTCCGTTTCCAACCTGCGTATTCCTGGCTTTGAACAGCCGTGGGAAGAAGACTTTGGTAAGCCGGACCGTATTGTTACCGCGCTGGATATCATGACCGAAGGGCCACTGGGCGGCGCGGCGTTTAACAACGAGTTTGGTCGCCCGGCGCTGACCGGCTACTTCCGTACCTATGAAGAGAAAGTGAACAGCCACAACGGCGAAGAGCTGCGCGGCTACCATAAACCGATCATGCTGGCGGGCGGGATCGGTAACATCCGCGCCGATCACGTGCAGAAAGGTGAGATCGTCGTTGGCGCTAAGCTTATCGTCCTTGGCGGTCCGGCGATGAACATCGGTCTTGGCGGCGGGGCTGCTTCCTCTATGGCTTCCGGCCAGTCTGATGCCGATCTGGATTTCGCTTCCGTGCAGCGTGACAACCCTGAGATGGAACGTCGTTGCCAGGAAGTTATCGACCGCTGCTGGCAGATGGGCGATGCGAACCCGATCCTGTTTATCCACGACGTGGGCGCGGGCGGCCTGTCTAACGCTATGCCGGAGCTGGTCAGTGATGGCGGTCGTGGCGGTAAGTTCCAACTGCGCGATATTCTTAGCGACGAGCCGGGCATGAGCCCGCTGGAAATCTGGTGCAACGAATCCCAGGAGCGCTACGTGCTGGCGGTTGCCGCCGACCAGTTGCCGCTGTTTGATGAACTGTGTAAGCGTGAGCGCGCGCCGTATGCGGTGATCGGTGAAGCCACCGAAGAACAGCATCTCACGCTCAGCGACAGCCACTTCAACAACCAGCCGATCGACATGCCGCTCGATGTGCTGCTGGGTAAAACGCCGAAGATGACCCGCGATGTGCAGACGCTGAAAGCCAAAGGCGATGCCCTGAATCGTGGCGAAATCTCGATTGCAGATGCGGTTAACCGCGTGCTGCATCTGCCGACTGTTGCAGAGAAAACGTTCCTCGTGACTATCGGCGACCGTACCGTTACCGGCATGGTGGCGCGTGACCAGATGGTTGGTCCGTGGCAGATTCCGGTCGCCAACTGCGCGGTCACTACCGCAAGCCTGGATAGTTATTACGGTGAAGCGATGTCTCTCGGCGAGCGTGCGCCGGTTGCATTACTGGATTTCTCGGCCTCTGCGCGTCTGGCGGTAGGTGAAGCGCTGACCAACATTGCTGCAACGCAGATTGGCGATATCAAACGCATTAAACTTTCGGCTAACTGGATGGCGGCTGCGGGTCATCCTGGTGAAGATGCCGGCCTGTACGAAGCGGTAAAAGCCGTTGGGGAAGAATTATGTCCGGCGCTTGGCCTGACCATTCCGGTGGGCAAAGACTCTATGTCGATGAAAACCCGCTGGCAGCAAGGTAATGAACAGCGTGAAATGACCTCACCACTGTCGCTGGTGATCACCGCCTTTGCCCGCGTGGAAGACGTGCGCCACACTATTACCCCGCAACTCTCTATCGAAGACAATGCCCTGCTGCTGATTGACCTCGGTCTCGGTAATAATGCGCTGGGGGCTACGGCACTGGCGCAGGTTTACCGTCAACTGGGCGATAAGCCTGCCGATGTGCGTAACGTTGAGCAACTGAAAGGCTTCTACGACGCGATTCAGGCGCTGGTTGCTGCGCGTAAGCTGCTGGCCTACCATGACCGTTCCGACGGTGGGCTGCTGGTGACGCTGGCTGAAATGGCCTTCGCCGGGCACTGCGGTATTGAGGTTGATATCAGCACTCTGGGCGACGATCGTCTGGCGGCGCTGTTTAACGAAGAGCTGGGCGCGGTTATCCAGGTTCGCGCTGCTGAGCGTGAAGCGGTAGAAGCGATTCTGGCTGCTCACGGGCTGGCGGATTGCGTGCACTATCTTGGTCAGGCGGTAACGGGTGATCGTTTCACTCTGAGCGCCAATGGTCAGAATGTGTTCAGCGAAAGCCGCACACAGCTTCGTATGTGGTGGGCGGAAACCACCTGGCAGATGCAGCGTCTGCGCGATAACCCTGAGTGTGCCGATCAGGAACATGACGCTAAAACTAACGATGCCGATCCAGGCCTCAACGTTAAACTGTCGTTTGATATCAACGAAGATGTTGCCGCGCCGTACATCGCCACCGGTGCGCGTCCAAAAGTGGCCGTACTGCGTGAGCAGGGCGTGAACTCCCACGTTGAAATGGCGGCAGCCTTCCACCGTGCGGGCTTTGACGCCATCGATGTGCATATGAGTGACCTGTTGGGCGGACGCATCGGTCTGGGTAACTTCCAGGCGCTGGTAGCCTGCGGCGGTTTCTCTTACGGCGATGTACTCGGCGCAGGGGAAGGTTGGGCGAAATCGATTCTGTTCAATAACCGCGTTCGTGATGAGTTCGAAACCTTCTTCCATCGTCCGCAAACGCTGGCGCTTGGGGTATGTAACGGTTGTCAGATGATGTCTAACCTGCGTGAACTGATCCCGGGAAGCGACCTGTGGCCGCGTTTTGTGCGTAACCATTCCGACCGCTTTGAAGCGCGCTTCAGCCTGGTCGAAGTGACGCAAAGCCCGTCTTTACTGCTTGCCGATATGGTGGGTTCGATGATGCCGATTGCCGTTTCTCACGGTGAAGGTCGTGTGGAAGTGCGTGACGGCGCGCATCTGGCTCAGCTTGAGAGCAAAGGTCTGGTGGCGCTGCGCTACGTTGATAACTTCGGTAAGGTGACCGAGACCTATCCGGCTAACCCGAACGGTTCGCCAAACGGTATTACAGCCGTTACCACAGAAAATGGTCGCGTCACTATTATGATGCCGCACCCGGAACGCGTGTTCCGTACCGTGAGCAACTCTTGGCATCCGGAAAACTGGGGCGAGGACAGCCCGTGGATGCGTATCTTCCGCAACGCGCGTAAACAGCTCGGCTAATTAGTTCAATCGTCATCAAGCCCCTCTCCGTGAGGGGCTTTTTTGTGTTGTAGGCTGGATAAGGCGCTTTTGTTGCCATCCGGCAATAAACTCAGCGCTTACGCCTAAAAGCAAAGTGTCGGGAAATCCCGACATGGGTGGGGGTGAGCTGTCGCCAAAAAGAGACATTTAATTATTTGATTTAAAATGAATTTGTTTTTAAGTGCTACAGGTGTTGCTGATTGGCGACATAAAGTGCAAAAAACAGCCAAAATCATTTTTCATATGAATAATCACATTTTCCATATTTATCATTGTGTTAATAAAGTGTTTTGAATATTGGCACAGATGCTGCATAATATCGCTCAGTGGCTCATTCACCTTCTTATGTCAGCCCCTTAGGGACGTGCTACATAAACTTCGAATGACGCACAACAAGGTGCCTGCCGTCCAACATCTGATATTAGCGTTGCTCATATCAACCTTCGGGCGAAACGTCGAGTTAGGCACCGCCTTATTTCACAACAAAGCCGGGTTGATCCCGGCTTTGTTGTATCTGGCGTTCCCCTCAGTTAGCATCAACCTATTCCTGTCCGTTGAGAGTAACGCCTTGAAGCGCTGGTCAGTTTTCCCCCGATCTTTACGTCAATTGGTGACGTTGGCATTTTTGCTTATCCTGCTGCCGTTGTTAGTTTTGGCCTGGCAGGCGTGGCAAAGTCTGAATGCCCTGAGCGCGCAGGCGGCGCTGACGAACCGCACCACGCTGATTGACGCCAGACGCAGCGAAGCGATGACCAATGCCGCGCTGGAGATGGAGCGTAGCTACCGGCAATATTGTGTGCTGGATGACCCAACGCTGGCTAAGGTTTATCAGAGTCAGCGTAAACGCTACAGCGACATGCTGGATGCGCATGCGGGCGTGTTGCCAGACACCAAGCTTTACCAGGCACTGCGACAGGACATTAACGATCTCGCGCAGTTGCAGTGCAATAACAGCGGTCCTGACAGTGTGGCGGCCGCGCGGCTGGAAGCGTTCGCCAGTGCCAACACCGACATGGTACAAGCGACGCGCACCGTCGTCTTTTCTCGTGGGCAGCAGCTCCAGCAGGAAATAGCCGAACGTGGGCAGTTCTTTGGCTGGCAGGCACTGGTGCTGTTTCTGGTCAGCCTGGCGATGGTGTTGCTGTTTACCCGCATGATAATCGGTCCGGTGAAGGGCATAGAAAAAATGATTAATCGTCTGGGAGAAGGGCGCTCGCTGGGCGATAGCGTATTATTTACCGGCCCCCGGGAGCTGCGTTCCGTGGGGCAGCGCATTATCTGGCTGAGCGAACGTCTTTCCTGGCTTGAGTCGCAACGGCATCAGTTTTTACGCCATCTTTCCCATGAATTGAAAACGCCGCTGGCGAGCATGCGTGAAGGGACCGAACTGTTAGCCGATCAGGTGGTTGGACCGTTAACACCGGAGCAAAAAGAGGTGGTCGGTATTCTCGATGACAGTAGCCGTAACCTGCAAAAGCTGATTGAACAGCTTCTCGATTACAACCGCAAGCTGGCGGATGACGAGGTTGAGCTTGAAAGTGTGGAAATCGCGCCGCTGGTGGAAAGCGTTGTTTCTGCGCACAGCCTGCCCGCTCGCGCCAAAATGATACATACTGATGTTGCGCTTGCGGTGAACGCCTGTCTGGCAGAACCGATGCTATTAATGAGCGTACTGGACAATCTTTATTCCAATGCGGTGCACTACGGCGCTGAATCCGGTAACATTTGGATCCGCAGCAGTTTGCATGGCTCAATGGTATACATTGATGTAATGAATACCGGCACGCCGATTCCAGAAGCAGAACAGGCCATGATCTTCGAGCCTTTTTTCCAGGGTAGCCATCAGCGAAAAGGGGCGGTAAAAGGAAGCGGGTTGGGGCTGAGCATTGCCAGAGATTGTATCCGCCGTATGCGGGGCAAACTGTATCTGGTTGATGACCATGCGCAAAATGTTTGTTTTCGCATAGAATTGCCGCTATCTGCTGCGAAAAATCACTAAAATAAACCTAAGTCTGGTGAGTATGCCATACGTTGTTGTCCGAATGCTTAAACGACATTTTTTCCGCCGCGTCATCCTCGCAAGCCTGCCGTGCCTGGCGCTGGTAGGTTGCGTTCCGAACGCGGTGAATCATATTATCGGCGACCCCTCGCAGGAGAAAATTCCGCCTCATCAACTGGCGGACTACCTGGCAACCGACTGTAGCGATATCTGGTCGCTGTCTGGTCAGCCCACAGACACCAATCCGCTGTACTGGCTGCGGGCGATGGATTGCGCCAATCGCCTGATGCCGGTACAGGCGCGCAGTGAAGCCAGTATGATGGTGCCAGATACCTGGCAGGAGGCTTTCAGGCGTGGGATCCTGCTCGATAACGCCAATATTACGCCACCTGAAAGACGGGAGGCTGTTACGCGCCTCGACGCATTAAGCCCGCAAATTCCGCCACAGGTTCGCCCGCTGTATCAGGTCTGGCGCAGCAGCCAGACGTTGCAGCTGCAGCTTGCCGAAGAGCGTATGCGCTACAGCAAGCTGCAGCAAGCGTCAGACAGCGATCTTGATACGCTGCGTGAACAGCAACAGCATTTACAGTCCCAGCTCGATCTCACGACCCGCAAGCTGGAGAATCTGACCGATATTGAACGCCAGCTTTCCACGCGCAAACCTGCTGGTAGCTATAACCCCGATGCGTCGCACGGGAACGATAAACTCACCCTGCCTGATAACGAGGAAAGCGCAGCGCCGTCTGCTGATGAGGTCAAGCCATGATAAGCCGTAAGCCCGCGCATCTGCTGCTGGTGGATGACGATCCAGGCCTGTTGAAATTACTTGGAATGCGACTGACCAGCGAAGGTTATAGCGTCGTGACCGCGGAAAGTGGGCAGGAAGGGTTACGAGTGCTGAACCGTGAAAAAGTGGATCTGGTTATTAGCGATCTGCGTATGGATGAAATGGATGGCATGCAGCTGTTTACTGAAATCCAGAAAGTTCAGCCAGGAATGCCGGTTATTATCCTCACCGCGCACGGCTCCATCCCTGACGCCGTGGCGGCGACGCAGCAAGGGGTGTTCAGCTTTCTCACCAAGCCGGTCGATAAAGACGCGTTGTACCACGCGATCGACGGGGCGCTGGAACAGTCTGCGCCTGCCACTGATGACAGCTGGCGTGAGTCCATCGTCACCCGCAGTCCGCTGATGCTGCGCCTACTGGAACAGGCGCGTATGGTAGCGCAATCGGACGTAAGCGTATTGATCAACGGCCAAAGCGGCACCGGGAAAGAAGTGTTTGCCCAGGCCATTCACAACGCCAGCCCGCGTAGCCACAAGCCTTTTATTGCCATTAACTGCGGCGCGTTGCCGGAACAACTGCTCGAGTCCGAACTGTTTGGTCATGCGCGCGGCGCTTTTACCGGTGCGGTGAGCAATCGTGAAGGGCTGTTTCAGGCCGCGGAGGGTGGGACGCTGTTTCTTGATGAGATTGGCGATATGCCCGCGCCGTTGCAGGTTAAATTGCTGCGCGTATTGCAAGAGCGAAAAGTCCGACCGCTGGGCAGTAACCGCGATATCGACATTGATGTGCGGATCGTGTCCGCGACTCACCGTGATTTACCCAAAGCGATGGCGCGAGGTGAGTTTCGCGAGGACTTGTACTATCGCCTCAACGTGGTGAGCCTGAAGATCCCGGCGCTGGCCGAGCGTACGGAAGATATTCCGCTGCTGGCAAACCATCTACTGCGTCAGTCTGCTGAACGACACAAACCGTTCGTGCGCGCCTTTTCGACCGATGCTATGAAACGGTTAATGACCGCAAGCTGGCCGGGCAACGTGCGTCAGTTGGTTAACGTGATTGAGCAGTGCGTGGCGTTGACCTCTTCGCCGGTAATCAGCGACGCGCTGGTGGAGCAGGCGCTGGAAGGGGAGAACACCGCGCTGCCGACTTTTGTTGAGGCGCGTAACCAGTTTGAGCTCAATTACCTGCGTAAACTGCTGCAAATCACCAAGGGCAATGTGACCCACGCAGCGCGAATGGCGGGGCGCAACCGCACCGAATTCTATAAATTGCTTTCTCGACATGAGCTGGATGCAAACGACTTTAAAGAGTAGCACCGTAAATACGACTGATTTATGATACGGTGAGCAACCGGTTACGCGATAAAAACGACAGGAAAACCATGAAAAAGATTGATGCGATTATTAAACCCTTCAAGCTGGACGACGTCCGCGAAGCGCTGGCAGAAGTCGGCATTACCGGTATGACTGTAACAGAAGTCAAAGGGTTTGGCCGTCAGAAAGGCCATACCGAGTTGTACCGTGGTGCGGAATATATGGTGGATTTTCTGCCGAAGGTAAAAATTGAAATTGTGGTCACCGACGACATCGTCGATACCTGCGTTGACACTATTATTCGTACTGCCCAGACCGGTAAGATCGGTGACGGTAAGATTTTTGTCTTCGATGTGGCGCGTGTTATTCGTATCCGTACCGGCGAAGAAGACGACGCGGCCATCTAAGCCGCGCCGTTTATTTGTAGGCCTGATAAGCGTAGCGCATCAGGCAGAGTGGTTGCCGGATGGCGGCGTAAACGCCTTATCCGGCCTGCTCGCGTAATACATTACAACACTTTATGCGGGCCGAAACATTCGTAATGAATGTTTTCGTTTTTCACGCCCAGACCGACCAACTGCTTCGCGGCGAACTGCATAAAGCCAACCGGACCGCACAGATAAAACTGCATCGTCGGATCGCTGATTGCGCCTTCCAGTTTGTTCAAATCCATCAGACCAACGCTATCAAACGCACCTTTCGCGCGATCGGCTTCGGTTGGCTCACGATACCAGGTGTGTGCGCTAAAGCGTGGCAGCGTTTTGCCCAGTTCATTCACTTCATCGGCGAAGGCGTGTACATCGCCATTTTCTGCCGCGTGGAACCAGTTAACCTGCGCCGTATGATGCGCTTTTGCCAGCGTATCCAGCATCGCCAGCATCGGGGTCTGGCCCACGCCTGCGGAAATCAAAGACACAGGAGTATCGGTCGCGACATCCATAAAGAAATCGCCCGCAGGTGCAGCTAAGTGAACAACGTCGCCAACATTTGCATGGTTGTGCAGCCAGGTGGAAACCTGACCACCGTCTTCACGCTTCACCGCAATACGGTAGCCTTTGCCATCGGGTTTACGGGTCAGTGAGTACTGACGAATTTCCTGATGCGGGAAACCCTCTGGCTTCAGCCAGACGCCCAGGTATTGCCCCGGATGATATTCAGCCACTGCGCCACCGTCGACAGGTTCAAACTCAAAGCTGGTGATGAGTGCACTACGCGGGGTTTTTGCCACGATGCGGAAAGGACGGGTACCTTCCCAGCCGCCATTTTTATTGGCATTTTCGCTGTAGATTTGCGCTTCACGGTTGATGAAAACGTTCGCCAGCACGCCGTATGCTTTGCCCCACGCATCCAGAACTTCCTGACCTGGGCTGAACATTTCGTCCAGCGTTGCCAGCAAATGACCACCCACGATGTTGTACTGCTCCGGTTTAATCTGGAAGCTGGTATGTTTTTGCGCGATTTTCTCAACGGCTGGCAACAACGCCGCCAGGTTTTCGATATTGCTGGCATACGCGGCAATGGCATTAAACAACGCTTCACGCTGATCGCCATTACGCTGGTTACTCATGTTGAAGATTTCTTTCAGCTCTGGGTTATGCGTAAACATGCGATCGTAGAAATGAGCGGTCAGCTTCGGGCCTGTTTCAACCAGCAGGGGAATGGTGGCTTTCACTGTAGCGATGGTTTGTGCGTCAAGCATACGGTCTTCCTTTATCTGAGACTTTAATGATGTATGTCAAATACATCTTATAAAAAATACCCCTGCATTGTAAATGGTTCTTTGTAACTTTGCGTTGTAAAGGTTACATCGTGAAAAATCTGCATCACAAACCTGAAAAGAAATCCGTTGAAATTCAGCAGACCTTTGTTCTCCAAAGCCTTGTGTGCCGTGAAGGTAATCGTTTGCGTAAAATCCTTTGTCAAGACCTGTTATCGAAGAATGATTCGGTTATACTGTTGGCCGAAGTCCTGGAAGACTGCCTTTTCAGGCCAAAATTTACTTGTTAGCTGAGTCAGGAGATGCGGATGTTAAAGCGTGAAATGAACATTGCCGATTATGATGCCGAACTGTGGCAGGCTATGGAGCAGGAAAAAGTACGTCAGGAAGAGCACATCGAACTGATCGCCTCCGAAAACTACACCAGCCCGCGTGTTATGCAGGCGCAGGGTTCTCAGCTGACCAACAAATATGCTGAAGGTTATCCGGGCAAGCGCTACTACGGCGGTTGCGAGTACGTTGATATCGTTGAGCAACTGGCTATCGATCGCGCAAAAGAGCTGTTTGGCGCTGACTACGCTAACGTACAACCGCACTCCGGCTCTCAGGCTAACTTCGCTGTTTACACCGCTCTGCTGCAACCGGGCGATACCGTTCTGGGTATGAACCTGGCGCAAGGCGGCCACCTGACTCACGGCTCCCCGGTTAACTTCTCCGGCAAACTGTACAACATCATCCCTTACGGTATTGATGAGTCCGGTAAAATTGACTACGAAGACATGGCTAAGCAGGCCAAAGAGCACAAGCCGAAGATGATCATCGGCGGCTTCTCTGCTTACTCCGGTGTTGTTGACTGGGCAAAAATGCGTGAAATCGCTGACAGCATCGGCGCATATCTGTTCGTTGACATGGCGCACGTTGCCGGCCTGATTGCCGCAGACGTTTACCCGAACCCGGTTCCACACGCACACGTTGTGACCACCACCACCCACAAAACCCTGGCGGGTCCGCGCGGCGGCCTGATCCTGGCGAAAGGCGGTGACGAAGAGCTGTACAAAAAACTGAACTCTGCCGTGTTCCCAAGCGCGCAGGGCGGCCCACTGATGCACGTGATCGCGGCGAAAGCCGTGGCGCTGAAAGAAGCGATGGAGCCTGAGTTCAAGGTTTACCAGCAGCAGGTTGCCAAAAACGCCAAAGCGATGGTGGAAGTGTTCCTGAACCGTGGCTACAAAGTGGTTTCTGGCGGTACTGAAAACCACCTGTTCCTGCTGGATCTGGTTGATAAAAACCTGACCGGTAAAGAAGCTGACGCCGCACTGGGTCGCGCTAACATCACCGTTAACAAAAACAGCGTGCCGAACGATCCGAAGAGCCCGTTTGTGACCTCCGGTATCCGTATCGGTTCCCCGGCTGTGACTCGCCGTGGCTTCAAAGAAGCGGAAGTGAAAGAGCTGGCTGGCTGGATGTGTGACGTTCTGGACAACATCAATGACGAAGCCGTTATCGAGCGCGTCAAAGGTAAAGTGCTGGATATCTGCGCACGCTTCCCGGTCTACGCGTAAGTAATACGGATTGCCGGATGGCGGGGTAAACACCTTATCCGGCAGCTATATTCACTTAAGTAAGATTGTTTCATCGCTAAAGCCGCCGCTGGCGGCTTTTTCTTTGCCTGAATCCATTTTCTCAATAAACGTATTTCTCGCCCCTGATTCAACGTTACTGCCCCGATAATCACGCCATCCTGTGAGTTAAACCAGATTGCTTTCTGCGCATCGGTCTGGGTTGGAGGGGACTTTGATACCCGGTTATATGAATAATTTTAATACCGGACAGGTGTTTTTTCGCCCTGGTGTGGGCGATGTCCCGACCATTGCCCTGCTGATGGCGTGGAAAAAAGGGCCAATCAAACCGGCATTGACCGATTTGATCGCCACGGTACATGAACGTTTAGCGGTGAGCCTGACGGGGTAATGGCTATAGCTCGCTAAGCTGTGACTCGACATACAGATAGCCAATCCCCATTAGTTGCTGGGCGCGGTTAAGCTGACCGAAGCTTATCTGAGTCGCTCTGGCACGCGGGTTATCGCCGTGATCGAACGGGTTAAACCCGGTTTGTTGTACCAGCGTATTAAGCCAGCTATCGCCAAACGCGCAGCTACGGCCATACAACCATATTTGATTAATGTTCAGTATATTCAAAAAGTTATATAAACTCAGCCCGATGGCGCTAGCGGCATGTTCGGCCCAGGCCTGAATGCGTACATCACCGTTCTGCCAGGCAGCAATAAGCTGGTCGGTGGTGAGCGTTTCCGGGTCGTAAAGGGATGACGGCTGCGATTTCATCCACACGCGGGCCTGTTTTTTCAATGCGCTCAAGGACGCCACCGTTTCCAGACAGCCATAACGGCCACAGTCACAGGCGACCCCATCGGGATGAATGATGGTATGCCCAATCTGACCGCTGCCGTACAGACTGCCGCGCCAGATGTTATCGTTAATCACAAACGATGAACCAATACCGTAATCAACGTTAATCACGCAAAAATCACCATTAGCCGCCGGGTTTTGCCATTTTTCCGCCAGTGCCAGCATTACGCAGTCATTGTCCAGCCGGACCTGTACGCCGAGCATCTCCTCCAGCAGATACTTTATCTCCACCGGTGTTTTCCACGGGGCCTGAGGCATGGTTTTTGATGCGCCGGTTATCGGATCAACCTGACCGTGAACGCCAAGCGCCAGATTAATCGTGACATCAGGAAATTGTCGACGGTATTCCCGCCAGTGCGCCGCCAATGCTGTCAGCAGCGCTTTTGGCGACTCGGGGTTGATGACTTCATGCTGCCAGTCACCGACGGCAACCAGCCGCGCGTCCGCCAGTTGACTGGTGATGCTGGTGGGGGTGACGTTGATACACAGCGTCCAGGCGCCTTTTTCTGGCAAATGATAACTGCCGCTGCTCAAACCACGCTGGCTTAAGGTTTCTCGCGAATGGCTGATTCTCCCTTCATCCATCAGCTCTTCGAGGATATTGCTAACCGCCGGGATCGACAGGCCGGTGAGCTGCGCCAGCTGTGACTTGCTGAGCTGCTTTTCCCGCCACAGATGTGACAGAAAAATCTGTTTATTCGCCTGACGTACCCTGGCGTTGTTGAACCCCGAACGCTGCATTTACTTAACTCCCTTAACTATATTGCGTGAGCATTGCGCATTTTAACGCCACTTAACTGCCGCAGAATAGCGTCAAGTTGAATTTTTACTTTTGTTTATTGAGTGGAGAGCGGCATGTACGGTTCAGTTAAAGTCTGGCAGGAAACGATCACCCTCCCAACGTGGACGGCGGGTGAAGAAGATGCCAACCCAATGTTTCTGGAAAAACGGGTTTATCAGGGATCTTCTGGGGCGGTTTATCCCTACGGCGTGATTGATACGCTGACCGGCAAACGTGAAATGCGCGACTATCAGGCGGTGTGGATGGAGAATGACTTTATTCGCATCATGCTGCTGCCGGAATTAGGCGGACGCATTCAGCGCGCGTATGACAAAGTGCAGCAGCGCGACTTCGTCTACTACAACGAAGTGGTGAAACCCGCGCTGGTCGGTCTGCTTGGGCCGTGGATCTCCGGCGGTATTGAGTTTAACTGGCCGCAACATCATCGCCCAACCACCTTTATGCCGGTGGATTTTACGCAGCAGCAGGGGGAGCAGGGCGAATACACCGTGTGGATGGGCGAGGTAGAGCCTATGCGCGGTTTACAGGTCATGACCGGATTCACGCTGTATCCGGATCGCGCGTTGATCGAGATAACCGGGAAGGTATTTAACGGTAACGCTACCCCGCGCCACTTCTTATGGTGGGCGAATCCGGCGGTGAAGGGCGGCGACGATCACCAGAGCGTGTTCCCACCGGATGTGACGGCGGTATTCGACCACGGTAAGCGCGATGTCTCTGCATTTCCCATCGCCACCGGCACCTACTACAAAGTGGACTATTCGGCTGGCGTGGATATCTCGCGCTACAAAAACGTACCCGTGCCGACCTCCTATATGGCTGAAAAATCAGATTATGATTTTGTTGGCGCCTGGCATCACGGCGAGCGCGGTGGGTTGCTGCATGTGGCCGATCACCATGTTTCGCCGGGGAAAAAACAGTGGACCTGGGGGCATGGCGACTTTGGCGTCGCCTGGGATCGTAATCTCACCGATGACAACGGTCCGTATATCGAACTGATGACCGGGGTCTTTACCGATAACCAACCGGACTTCACCTGGCTTGCGCCTTACGAAGAGAAAGTCTTCGTGCAAAACTTCCTGCCTTACAGCGAGCTGGGAATGGTGCAAAACGCCAGCACGCAGTTGGCGCTTCGTCTGGTGCGTGAGCCAGGCCAGCTTTCAGTGGGCGTTTATGCGATTGCGCCGTTACGCGATGCTCAGGTTACGCTTGCCGCACACGGGCAGCCGTTCTATGAAAATACCCTCACCCTTGAGCCGGGGCAGAGCTGGTTGGCTGAGGTGTCAGACAATGGCGATGCCCGGGTGACGATGACCGTCACTGGCGCTGATGGCGCTACGCTTTTACAGTATGAAGAGCACATTGCGCAAGAGTTACCGCTGCCTTCGGCGGCCGTCGCGCCAGCGCTGCCAGAAGCGCTTTCCAATACCGATGAGCTCTATTTTATTGGTCAGCATCTTGAGCAATATAACCACGCCAGCCGCTATGCTGAAGATTATTATCGTCGCGCGCTGGACGTTGATCCGCTGGATTACCGCAATAATGTGGCCCTGGGGACGCTGGCGCTAAACCGCGCTGACTGGGCGTTGGCGGCGCATTGTGCGGGCAAGGCGCTGGAACGGGCGCATAAGCTCAATAAAAACCCGCGTGATGGCGAGGCGAGCATGCTACTGGCCGCCGCACAGGAACGTCAGGGCGACGATGACAGCGCCTGGGATAATTATTATAAGGCCAGTTGGAGCGGCAACTGTCGGGATGCGGCTTTCTGGTCGTTAGCGCGTCTGGCGATGAAGCGCCAGGACTACGCTGGCGCGTTGGAAAAGGTCGAGCAGAGCCTGCGATTTAACGGCAGTAACAACCTGGCAATGGGGCTGAAAGCGCTGGCGCTGGCGAAGCTTGATCGCAATGCGCAAGCTCTGGACTACATTCGCCAGCAGCTGGTTGATTATCCGCTGAGCTATACCCTGCACTATGCGCGCTGGGCCATTTGCCAGGATGAGGCAACAGCGCTTGCGTTGATCTCGATTACCGGGCGGCGCGGTACCAATGCGTGTGAACTGGCAGGCTGGCTGACCTCTTTGGGGCAAAAAGATGCTGCCCGAGGCGTGCTGGAACTGCTCGACAGCCAGGAAACGCTGCCGATGCTGTGGCGTGCCTCGCTGAGCGACAATCCACAACCGTTCATCGAACGTGCCCGTGAATGCCTGCAAAACCGCGTACGTTTCCCCAACACGCTGGATGAAGTGCAGATGCTGCAAAACCTCGAAAAGAGCGCTTTTGCCCGCTATTTACTCGGCTGTTTCTGGTACAGCAAACGGCGCTATGCCGAGGCGGTTTCCTGCTGGCAGTTTACGCTTGCGCAGGAAGCGGATTTCGCGCCGGTGCACCGTTTACTGGGGATCTATGCCTGGAACAAGCTGCACGATGCGCAGCAGGCGATGCAGTATCTGTCGCAGGCCGTGGCGCTGGAGCCTCACAATGCCCGTTTCTTGTTTGAACTCGACTATCTCAAGAAGCTGATGGCGCAACCCGCTGAGCAGCGTCTGCAGCGGCTGGAAGCCAGCAAAGAGATTGTCTTCCATCGTGACGACCTGACGGTAGAACTGCTCAGTCTGTGGAATGGATTGGGGCGCTACGACGATGCTGCGGCAGTTTTACGTGAGCGCGAGTTCCATCCGTGGGAAGGCGGTGAAGGTAAAGCCACCGGGCAATATTTGCTGAATCAGATGCATCGCGCACTGGCTGCCGTTCAGTCTGGTGACCTGCAAACCGCCATCGCGCAGTTGCAACAAGCGTTGCATTACCCGCAAAACCTTGGAGAGGGGCGTTTACCCGGACAAACGGATAATGATATCTGGTATTTGCTGGGGCATTGCGCGCAACTGCAGGGGCATTTCGAGGAATCCCAGCGCTACTTCTCCCGCGCGACGCGCGGGGGTAGCTCACTGGATGCCGGACGTTACTACAACGACCAGCCTGTGGACTATCTCTTCTGGCAGGGGATGGCGCAGAGAAAACTTGGCGATGTTGCAGAGGCGGACGCGCTGTTCAATAGCTTCCTGCAATGGGTAGAGTCGCATCGCGACAACGTCCCGGATGTCGATTTCTTTGCCGTCTCGCTACCCGATCTGGTGGTGCTGGATACCTCAGCACAAGCAAAACACCAGCAACACTGCCTGTTTATCAATGCGCTCGGGCATCTGGGGTTGGGAAATAGTGCCGCTTGTCAGCGCGAACTTGACGCACTCCTGCAACGCAATCCGGCGCATGACAAGGCATTGCTGCTGCGTCACGCCATTAACGTAAGGCTTTTCCAGTAACACCCGAAACGGGTGGGGCCAACCTCACCCGAAACCTACTGTCCCCTGCGTTTCCCTGAAAGAGGAATCATAATGAATAACGCGCAGACACATTTAAAAATTGGTTACGTCTGGACTATCTGCCTGGTTGCGGCCTGCGGTGGTTTACTGTTTGGCTATGACTGGGTGGTGATCGGCGGGGCAAAACCCTTCTATGAAGCTTATTTCTCGATTACCGATCCGGCGCAATCGGGCTGGGCGATGAGTTCGGCTTTGGTCGGTTGTATCTTTGGCGCGTTGATTTCAGGTTGGTGCGCCGATAAGTTTGGCCGAAAGATGCCGCTAATTCTCTCGGCGATCCTCTTTAGCGCCTCCGCCTGGGGAACCGCCGTCGCCAGTAATTTCGACATGTTTATTGTTTACCGCATCGTTGGCGGCGTGGGGATCGGTCTGGCGTCCGCACTAAGCCCGCTGTATATCGCCGAGGTTAGCCCGGCTGAAAAGCGTGGTCGCTTTGTTGCCGTTAACCAGCTCACCATCGTCATTGGCGTACTGGCGGCGCAGCTTATCAACCTGATGATTGCCGAACCTGTCGCCACAGGCGCTACGCAGCAGGCGATTGTGGAAAGCTGGAACGGTCAGACGGGCTGGCGCTGGATGTTTGGCGCTGAATTAGTGCCCGCGGTAATTTTCCTGGTGCTGATGTTTTTTGTCCCTGAATCGCCGCGCTGGCTGGTGAAAGCGGGCAAAGTCGATCGTGCGCGTGCCATGCTCCAGCGCATTGGTTCGGCGCAATATGCCGGGCAAACGCTGAAAGAGATTGAACATACGCTGCAAAAAGATAATCACAAGGTCGCGTGGTCAACGCTGTTACATCCGCAGATCAAACCGATCGTGATTATTGGCATGGTGCTGGCAGTGTTCCAGCAGTGGTGTGGGATCAACGTTATTTTCAACTATGCGCAGGAGATCTTCGCCTCTGCCGGATTTGATATTAACGGTACGTTAAAATCGATCGTGGCGACAGGGATCATCAACCTGGTCTTTACCCTGGCCGCTCTGCCGTTAGTGGACAAAATTGGTCGTCGTAAACTGATGTTGTTCGGTGCGTCAGGATTAACGGTTATCTATATACTGATTGCCGGGGCGTACGGGTTGGGCATTATGGGCTGGCCGGTTCTGGTTTTGGTGCTGGCGGCGATCGCTATTTATGCCCTGACGCTGGCCCCGGTGACCTGGGTGCTGCTGTCTGAAATTTTCCCTAACCGCGTCCGTGGGCTGGCAATGTCGTTGGGTACGCTGGCGCTGTGGATTGCCTGCTTCCTGCTGACCTATACCTTCCCGCTGCTCAATGCGAGTCTGGGCGCGTCGGGAAGCTTCCTGCTGTACGGTGTGATTTGTGCGATGGGCTTTATCTATGTTCTGCGTAATGTACCGGAAACCAAAGGCGTGACGCTGGAAGCGCTGGAAGAACAGCTGGCGGCGCGGCATACGAAGGTTGGCGCATCAACCCAACAACGAAGCGCCCGCTAATGGAGAGGCTTCTGACGCTACAAAACGCACATCTGCAGATGTGCGTAGACTCGCAGGGTGCTTCGCTGTTAAGTCTGGTTTCGTTACAACATCAACAGGCAATTTTACGCGAAGGTCATGGTCAACAGCCCGGTGACTGTGGCCTGTTCCCGATGCTGCCGGTCGCGAATCGGGTGGCGGGAAATCGTTTTATGCTGCGCGGTGAAGAGATCGTATTACCTCAACATGGCGCAGACGACACCTTTTTCCTGCACGGTGACGGCTGGCTGCAACGCTGGCAGGTTATCACCGTCACCCAAAGCGGTTGTCTGCTGCAGTTGCGCAGTTGGCATCCCTGCGGTTATGACTATACGGCACAGCTTTGCTATCAACTGGAAACCTCGAGCCTGCACGCCTCGTTGACGCTCACCCACTGCGGTGAGCGGCCAATGATTTATGGCTGTGGGTTCCATCCGTTTTTCGCCTTTGATAAGCACAGCACGGCGCAGTTTTCCAGCAGCGGCTACTGGCCGGAGGGTGAACAGCATCTGCCGCTGGAATGGCAACGAGATATCCCGTCAGCGGCGGATTTCATGCATGCGCAATACGGTGAGGATAGCTGGCTAAACGTCGGCTATTCAGGCTGGAGTGGGCGGGCCGTTATTCAGCGAGATGTGATGAGAGTCACGATTTTAGCGCAAACTCCGTGGTTGATGCTGTTCAGAATGTCGGGTGAGGAATTCCTGTGTCTGGAGCCGCAAACGCATCCGGTGAATGCCCACAACATGCAGGGGCAGCCGGGATTGCAGGTTTTAGCGCAGGGAGAACGCTGCCATTTTGCGATGCAAATTTGCGTTGAATAGGGCAAAAATCATGTTATCTGCCTGTTAATGCTCTCTTGCGCCAGCCTGCGTTTGTCGCCAGACTATCGCCTCCAAACGGGAGGGATTCATGGCTTTGCATTCCACGCGCTGGCTGGCGCTCGGTTATTTCACCTACTTCTTTAGCTACGGTATCTTTCTGCCTTTCTGGAGCGTCTGGCTCGAAGGGTTGGGGCTGACGCCGGAAACCATCGGTTTACTGCTCGGAGCGGGGCTGATTGCCCGTTTTCTCGGTAGTTTGCTGATTGCGCCGCGCGTGAGCGATCCCTCCCGGCTGATCTCAGCTTTACGTATTCTGGCTCTGTTGACGCTGGTGTTTGCGCTGGCCTTCTGGGCGGGAACCAACGTGGCATGGCTGATGGTGGTGATGGTCGGCTTCAACCTGTTTTTCTCACCGCTGGTACCGCTGACCGACGCGCTGGCCAACACCTGGCAAAAACAGATAACCATGGACTACGGTCGGGTGCGACTATGGGGATCGGTAGCCTTTGTGATCGGCTCCGCGCTGACCGGCAAACTGGTGAGCCTGTTCGACTATCGGGTGATCCTGGTCCTGCTATCGCTTGGCGCCGCCTCGATGCTGCTGGGTATGATGATTCGCCCGAGCGTGCAGCCAGCGGGTGAAAACCGTCAGCAGGAGAGCGCTGGATGGCCTGCCTGGCGCGCGCTGATAACCCAAAACTGGCGTTTTCTTGCCTGCGTGAGTTTGTTGCAAGGCGCGCATGCCGCTTATTACGGTTTTAGCGCCATCTACTGGCAGTCTGCCGGATACTCCGCTTCGGCGGTGGGCTATTTATGGTCATTAGGCGTGGTGGCGGAAGTGATTATTTTCGCGCTCAGCCACAAGCTGTTCCGCCGCTTCAGCGCCCGCGATCTGCTGCTGCTTTCCGCCGTTTGTGGAGTGGCGCGTTGGGGATTGATGGGCTGGAGCACCGATCTGCCGTGGCTTATCGTGGTGCAAATCCTCCATTGTGGAACCTTTACCGTCTGCCACCTGGCGGCAATGCGCTATATCGCGGCACGCCAGGGGAGCGAAGTGATTCGTTTGCAGGCGGTGTATTCCGCGGTGGCGATGGGCGGCAGTATCGCCATCATGACCGTATTCGCGGGTTATTTGTACCAGAACCTGGGCAGCGGCGTATTCTGGGTGATGGCGCTGGTGGCGCTCCCGGCAATCGTTCTGCGCCCGAAAGTAGTGGCGCAGCCTGCGACGTTATGACTCGAGGATTTTGCGGATCTGCTGCTGCTGATGCGGCGTAAGCGCCAGATCCGCATGAATCAATGGGGGTGAAAACAGCGGCAGCGGCGTGGTGTACGGCGTAATAATCAGCGTTACACCGCGCGGCGAACCCTCTTTTTGAAAGTCCTGCATCGGCATATGTTTTACGTTGAGCGGCAGCAGCGTCAGTTCGCGCAGCTGTTGCTCTATATGCGCTTCAAGTTGTTCGTTACTACCGGTCAGCAGGATAATCTGCTTTTCGTGCAAATCCTTCTCCTGCATCAGCCAGGCGCCGAAAATAACGGCGACCAGGCCGATCTCTTCTTCTGAAAACTGGACATCGTATTCCGCTTCGAAGCCGTGTATCGCCTCGCGGGTAGTTCGAACTAACCGGGGATAAAGTCGGCTGAACTCCTCCGGCAACGTGTTATCAATGCCGATAGCAAACATGCTGCGGTTAAGTGCCTGAGCAAGATGAATATACAGCTGATCGTTCAGCCCTTGCTCATCGCTGAAGTGCACATTGCCGTATTCGCGAAAACGCAGCACCAGCCGTGCAATAGCAAGGCGCAGGCGGCGATCCTGCTGGTGATTATCGCGAATCGGGTCGGGGATGCGGATCATTGAGAACAACAACGCCATAAACAGCGATTCGCCCAGCGGCGCACTCTGCATGACGTGACGTTGCCAGTGACGGGCAATCTCCTCAGCCAGAGCGTACTCCGCGCAGGATTGCGCCCAGCGTTGCTGGAGCGGATTAAACTCCGGCGTGTTCCCCGCATTATGCTGCAGCAGGCAATATTGTAAATACAGGCGCAGGAACTGGATGTCACGGCACTCAAACGGCTTCTGCAAGCGGCGGGAACACAGATTAATGAGCGCATGCAGATTGGTGTCGTCATACAGCGTACGTGCGATACCTTGTTGTTTTAGCGCCATTTTTAAAGTGGGCGTGAAATGCTGAGCGATAAAAGTTGGGCAGATCCGCAGACCGCGGCGCAGCCACTGCAACAGACACAGACGCTGATTTAGCGGGGTCCCTTCGATCGCATAGCCGCCATTGAGCGCGGTGGTAATGGCGAGTCGATGATAGCGCTGGATTTCAAGCCCTGCGCCAATAATATCTTCCTGAACAGTGGCATCATCCACGCCGTTGAGGCTGCTGAAGGTTTGCGCAGTCGCGATTTGTCCCGGCAGGAAAAGGGTCAGCAGCACCTGGCAACGGCGCTGGGGAACGGAAAGTACAGATGGTGGAGCAAGCGTTGACATCATCTGTAGGGCCTCCCGTGAGTATGTTTGATAAGAATAGCTAAAGTTTGCTCATAGATTTTGAGAATGGAATGCTTTCCACCAGGAATGCTGGGGAGCGTCACAGAATTTTTAACGTGCGGAACAGATAGCGGTAGTGGAACGCAGCGCGTTAATCCGCTTTTTCACTGTTTTATCTTTTGTTTAGATATAAAAAAACCGGCATTTTGCGCAATGACGTTATGTTAACGCTTCAGCATCAACATAGGTTGGCGGAGCATAATGAATATGCTTTTTTAGAGAAAGGTTCCGTTCACCTCATGTTCATCGCTTTTCTGTACACTGAACGCCAGTGAACGTGTTAAGGGTGCTATCGCGCACCCTTAACAATCCCGGCTCCCGGCGGGAAAATTGCCGCTCCGCGGTGCCCTCCGCATAGTCCTCCAGGCTACCGGGCCGGGCGCGATGTAACGTCCCTGTAAAGCGCGCCCTGAGCCAGCATCCATGCTGGCTCTCCCGGCCTTACGGAAACACGTCGGCAATTTTCAGCCGGACCAGCCACGCCTGACCATCTGTATTTTTATTTGAACATGTTTGAACAGCAAAAAGGATATAGCTGAAAGTCAGAGCGCTGAGGTGAACGGAACCCTGAGCCGGAATTACATGTTCTCCATCACGCTTGCTCACGGCTCAACGTTAATCCCACATCGCCGCCGGGATGCACGGCCAGTAATGTCTCTTTTGAGTAACCGCTTTCGCTCATCAGGCAGGCGCAGGCGGCGTCAAAGATAGCCAGCACCAGTAAAATTGAGGTGGTGGCTAACATGTTCAGCGGGTCGGCCTCACGCTGGACGCCGGTGGAAATCACCAGCCTCGACGCGTTGGCAATGGCTGAATCGGCGTTTTCAGTCACGCTCAGGATTGGCACATTTCTCGCTGCCAGCCCGGGCAGCAGCCGGGTGAGTTCGTCTGAATTCCCCCCGCGCGACAGCATAATGACCAGGTCGTCGGCGCGTAAAAAACCGAGATCGCCATGCGCCGCGTCCGTCGCGTTGAGGTAAATCGCGGGACGTTCCACGCACGCAAGCATATGCGCGACTTTACGTGCCGCAATGCCGGAGGTACCGACGCCAGTGACGACGATTTTGCCCCGGCAACCGCGCAACTCCGCCATCAGCGACTGCCAGACTGGTTCAGCCAGATGCTGCCCCAGACCCGCCAGGGCATCGCTATAGAGCTGAAATACGCCGGTGGCCTGGGACCAGGAGTTACTCATGCGTCCTCCTGCATCAACTGGCGGTATTTCATATGATCCTGATACATCTCGTGGAATACCCGATATTTGCGATCGTAGTACTGCTTAATGCGATTAGTCTGCGGGGTAACCGTTTTACCAATCCGGCTCATCGCTGACATCGCTTCCGGGAAGGTATCGAATACGCCCGCGGCGATAGTTCCCATCATGGCTCCACCCAGCAGCATGGCTTCGCTCTCTTCAGGCAGCAGCATCGCGCAGCCAGTGGCGTTGGCATGTTCCTGAACGAAGATCGGGTTTTTCGTCCCGCCGCCGCTGGCCATAATCGTATCGATGGTGTAGCCGCTTTGATTCATCGTTTCAATGATATGACGGGTTCCGAGCGCAATAGCCTGGATGGTCGCAAGATACTGTAGGGCCATATCCTCCGGCGTACGCGACAGCTTCAGTCCGATGATTGCTCCCGTGAGCGTTGGGTTGGCGCGCGGTGAACGGTTGCCGTGGAAATAGGGCAGGATGTGCATGTCGCGGGTTAAAAATGCGATATCTTCCGGCTCACCGGCCATTTTACGCAGCAGCACATTCAGTACTTCATAAATGGTCTGTCCCTGAGACTTAGCTTGCGCCAGCAAAGTTTCGTAGCAAGGATGCGACTGTATAACGTGGTCGATTAACGCCCCGGTAGCCGACTGCCCGCCTTCGTTGAGCCAGTATTCCGGCAGCACCGCTGAGTAGTAAGGACCCCAGACGCCGCCGATAAAACGCGGCTCTTTGGAAATCGCCATGTGTCCGGTGGAAGTGCCGCCAATCAGCGCGACACGACGGTCAAAATCCGCCACCTCGCCGGAAACGCCGCTTGCCCCGAGCGTGCCGAGCGTACCGGCGTGGGCATCGATGATCGAAACGCTGACTGCGGTCCCCGGAATCAGCCCCATTTCGCTGGCGGCGCGTGCTGACAGCCCGTGACCGAGCGGTTCGCCCATGGTTTTCACGTAGCGACCAATTTTGGCCGCATCGTGCTCCAGCAGATCTTCCAGACCAATCTGGCGGAAATAGCTGGCATCCCATTTGTCTTCATGGCCCATATAGGTCCATTTACACACCGTCGAGCACAGTGAACGCGTGTCATCGCCCGTTGCGCGCCAGGTCAGGAAATCGGGCAGGTCAAAATAGTAGCCCGCATTAGCCCAGGTATTGGGCATATGCTGCTTCAGCCACAGCAGCTTGGGCGTTTGCATTTCTGGGGAGATAATACCGCCAACGTAGTCCAGCACCCGATGATGCATGGCGTTGATGCGTTCGGCCTGGGTAATGGCGCGGTGATCCATCCACACTATGATGTTCTGTTCGCTGCGCCCGGACGGACTGATGGTCAGCGGCTTGCCTTCTTTATCCAGCACCACCAGTGAACAGGTCGCGTCAAAGCCCAGACCTTTCACCTGGATTGGGTTGATATCTGACTGGTTAATCGCATCGCGAACCGCGTTACACACCGCCTGCCAGATGTTATCGGAAGACTGCTCAACAAAATCGGCCTGCGGACGGTAAATCTCGATGGCCCGACTGGCCTGACCGACCATTCTGCCGTTGAGATCAAACACGCCAGCACGGGCGCTTCCGGTTCCGACATCCACACCAATAAAGTAACTTGCCATAATTTTTTCTCCTGAAATCAGGCTTTACGATTCTGTAATGCGATAAAGAGGATCAGCACCGCGCCCCACAGCGCCATCGTCAGATAGCTGCTGACCCCCAGCAAGTTAAGGCCGCTTTCCAGCATTTGCAGCACAATCAGCGCCAGCACCAGGCCGACAATGCGCCCGAAGCCGCCATCCGGATTGATTCCGCCGAGCACGGAAGCGAGGATGGTGACCAGCAGGTAGGATTCCCCGTATCCGGCTTTTGCCGAGTTGAATTTTGCCATCATCAGAATGGCGGCGACCCAGCCGAGCAGGGCGGAAATCACGTACACGGAAATTTGCACCCGTACGGTATTCACGCCGCTGTAGCGGGTTGCCTGTTCATTGGAACCGACGAGATACAGGCTGCGTCCAAGCGTGGTGTGCTCCAGCAGTACCCACAGCAGGATTGCCACCAGGAAAAAGAGCAGTAGCGCCACCGGAATACCGGCAATTGTGGCGTTACCAAGGTATTGAATGGCGGTCGGGAAGCCGGAAATCACCGTCCCGTTGGAAAGCAGAATATTCAGCCCGGAGATAAGCGTCATCGTGCCGAGCGTGGCGAGAATAGGCGAGACGCCGACCCAGGCAATTAAAGCGCCGTTGAGCGTGCCGATAGCCACCGCCACGGCTGCGCCTGCCAGTAGCGCCAGCACCAGAAACAGCGGGTTATCCGGATGGGTGACAATTATCGCCGCCATCACCAGCGAGCAGGCATTTGCCCCGGCAATAATCGACAGGTTAATGCCACCGGTCAGCATAGTCATGCCCATCCCGAGGGCCAGCATGCCGAGGATTGGCAGTTGCGAGCCGATCGACTGGAAGTTAGCGACGCTGAAAAAACGGCTGCCGAGCAGGGCCGAGAAGACTAAAGCGACGACCACTATAATGACGCATTGCAGACGAATGATGGCATCACCGGGTAAAAATCTGGCGATTGTTTTCATCTCAAAGCTCCCTTGCCAGTTTGCGTTTTTCGTTCCAGGCCGTGGCGCTAATGCTGACCAGGATAATGGCGCCACTAAACACGGTGTGCCAGTAAGAAGAGACGCTGAGCAGCGTCAGCCCATTTTGTAAGAAGGCCAGCAGAACCACGCCGAGCAGGGTTCCGGTCAACGTACCGCGTCCGCCGCTCATGCTGGTTCCACCGAGCACTACCGCCGCCAGAACCGTCAGCTCAAAGCCGAGCAGCGAATTGGGTGCAACTGACTGGGTAATTTGCGCCTGAACCACGGCGGCAACGCCTGCCAGAATGCCCATGTAGCCATAGACGTAGAAATGCAACTTCAGCAGATTCAGCCCCAGGCGCGAGGCCGCGTCGCGGTTGCCGCCCATGGCGTAAACCTGACGGCCAAGTCGGGTATAGTTCATTAGCACGGCAGTAAAGATGATCACCGCAGCCAGGCACAGCAGGGGCAGGGTTAGACCGTAGTCGTAGCCATCCGCCGCGGTGAACGAGAACCAGTTAATGCCGTTCATAAACCAGTCAGGGAAGCCGTACAGCCAGGTACCTTTAGTGGCGTAAACCAGCAGACCGTAGTAGACGTTCAGCGTGGCGATGGTAATGATGATTGCCGGAACGCGCAGCCAGTAGACCAGGAAGCCGTTAATCAGTCCAAGCAGCAGACCTACCGCAATGGCGATAATTAACGCCAGCGCGAAGTTGCCGCCGTGGCCGATAACCCAACTGGCCATTGCATATTGGGCTATCGCGGTCATCGCCGGAAATGAGATGTCGATCCCGCCGGAAATCAACACCACAAACAGCCCACAGGCAAGGATGCCGAGAATCGCGTAGCTGGTGGCCACATCCGTCAGATTCCCCAAGGACAAGAACTCATCGGTGCTGATACTCAGCCCAACGGCCAGGGCTACGACCAGCAGGCCCAGCCAGAATTCGTGTTGCCCGATTAATCGGGAGAGATGCATCTTATTCATTGATTACCTCGACCACTTCAGCAATCTCCTCTTCACGGCATTGATGAGGATTAAATTCCGCCACCAGCCTGCCGCGACGCATCACCAGCACGCGGTGGCTGTTGTAATACGCTTCCGGGATTTCATCGCAAATCATCAGCACCGCCATACCTTGTTCCGCCAGATCGCGGGCTATCTGGTAAATTCCCTCTTTGTTGGCGATATCCACGCCTACGGTAGGGGAGTCGAGGATCAGGATGCGGGGATTGGTCGCCACCCATTTGGCAATGGCGATACGCTGGGCATTACCGCCGGAAAGGGTTTTGACCGGCAGGTGCGGATCGGACACTTTGATATTCAGTTCGCGGATCAAGTCGGCGACCAGCTTTTGCGCTTTACGATGATCGAGCAGTCCGCTGCCGGTATGCAGTTGATCAAACACCGTGACGATGGTGTTGTCATAGATCGACTGCTCCATGATCAGCCCCTGTGTCAGACGATCTTCGGAGACATAGCCGATCCCGTGTTTGATGGCGTCATGGTTATTGCGCAGAGTAACCGGCTGGCCGTTAATACGAATCTCGCCGCTTTCCGGGTGGGTCATGCCAAACAGGCTCAGACAAAGCTCGGTGCGCCCGGCTCCCAGCAAACCAACAATGGAGACAATCTCGCCGCCGTGCAGCGACAGATTAATGTTTTGGTATTTGCCTCTGCGGCTCAGATTGCGCAGCTCCAGCAGAGGTTCTTGCTCAATTGTGGGCCTTTGTGGCAGTGGACTGTAGTGAAAGCGTTGTCCGGTCATCAGGAAGGCCAGCTCGTGGCTGTCGAGATCGCTGGCAGGGTAAGTGCCTACCAGTTTGCCGTCGCGCATCACGCTGATGCGGTCTGCCACTTCCATCACCTCATCCAGACGATGGCTGACAAACACGACGCAAATTCCGGCAGCTTTCAGTTCGTTAACAACCCGCAGCAGGCCATTAACCTCCTGACGGGTTAGCGAGGCGGTGGGCTCGTCCATAATCACCAGACGCGCATCGGCGGCAATCGCCCGGCAAATGGCGACCAGCTGGCGGTCAGCAATCGAGAGTTTTTCAACTTTTTTATCGGGATCAATGTTCACCCCGATACGCTTCATGGCTGCCAGTGCCTGCTGTTTCATGGCGCCACGACGTACCCAGATATCGCCCCCGGGCAGATAGCGGTTGACGGCGATATTTTCCGCGACGCTAAAGTTGGGAAACAACGACAGGTCCTGATAAATAACCTGAATTCCATAATGGGAGGAGAGCTGCGGCGTCAGGTGATGGAACAATTTGCCGTCGAGTAAAATCTGCGCGCCTTTTTCCGGATGATAAACCCCGGAGATCACTTTAATAATGGTGCTTTTACCACAGCCGTTTTGACCCGCCAGACAGTGAACTTCGCCTTTTCTCAGCGTCAGATTCACGTTATCCAGCGCCAGCACGCCCGGGAATTGTTTGCTGATATTCTCAAGAGTGATAAATGCGGTGGTGTCTGTCATGGACAATACCCCTGCGAGCGTCCAGGTGGACGCTGAGTGTTAATTTGGTTGATAGCGCCGACCAGACGGCCGGCGTTAAGGTTCCCTGGTGTCGGCTAAAGCCTTAGAAACCAAGTGATTGTGCGTTGTCTTTGGTGACTTCGAGGATCTTGTTAAAGCGGATCACTTTCTTCTCCGTGTCGATATCGGCTTTCCCTAAACCATCAATACTCAGATCGGCGTTCACTGCTTTACCCTGTAACAGCTGATCGGCAACCGTTACCAGCGCGTAGCCCGCATCTTTTGGATCCCACAGCAGCGCTTTTTTGATATCACCACGCATCAGGTAAGGCGCAGCCTGTGCTGGCATAGCGATCCCGACGACGGCGATTTTATCTTTGGCGCGTTTTTTCTGCACAGCCTGACCCGCGCCGATTGGACCCAGCGAGCCGAAGCCGATAATGCCTTTCATCTGCGGATAGGTTTTCATCAGGTCCAGCGTCGTGGCGTAGGATTTATCGATGCTTTCCGCGACCGGCAGACGTGAAGTGACCTCGAACATTTCCGGATATTTTTCTTTCTGGTACTTAATTGCATAATCCGCCCACGCGTTATGCAGCGGCACCGTCAGCGAACCGACATAGATAGCGTACCCGCCCTTACCACCCATGTTTTTCGCTAACTCATCGACGTTGGCCTGGGCGTATTTTTCACTGTCGATGGTTTCGATATCCCACTGGCCAATTTGCTCATCCGGGGATTCGTGCGTCAGAACCACGATGCCTTTATCGCGTGCTTTTTTTAGTACCGGCTCAAGAACCTTGGCATCATTCGGTACCACGATGATCGCATTGACGTTTTTGGCGATCAGATCCTCAATGACTTTCACCTGTTGCGCTGGATCCGGCGTGGAAGGCCCGGTCTGATAAGCATTCACATCCAGTTTTTTTGCTGCTTCATTAACGCCGGTTTCCATCCGGTTAAACCACGGAATCCCGGTGACCTTGGCAACCACAGCAATTTCATATTTTTCCGCCGCAAAGGACGTGCCGGACAACATGCATGCAGAAACCAGGGTTGCACTGAGTAATGCGAGTTTGAATTTCATAGTTGTACCTTTCGTAGGGGGCAGGACATGTCACGCCGTGAAGTTAACAACGAATGGAAGAGGGAATGAATCATGAGTTTCCTGAATGTGATCTATGCCCATTATTGTTAATTTTTGGAAATAAAATGGTTAAATTTTGGTTAATTTTGCATGGTTTTACATCCAAACATTCAAATTAGGTGTTAATGAAATATTAAAATGAAACCATAAGTTAACATTTAATTATCATTTAACTTAAGTAGTGGCCCAGATAAGGTAGTTGGACGGGATTTGTCGAAGAAGAAATTATCGAAATTGAGAACTGAATCGATACCGGAAAAGGGGACTCAACATTTTTTCGTTCAATGGTATCCTCAACACTCTTTCGCCAAACCCAGCTTCATTATTTGTGGCGGTGTCGATTTTTTCCGTGGAGAACTCATGCAAGGCGTTAAACGTATCATTGTCACGTTGTTTCTCGCTCTCCTGTCCTTTGGCGCAGGCGCGCATCCCCACAGCTTTATCCATCTGAAAACCGAAATAGTGAGCGCGAATGATCGGTTCGTCGCGCTTAAAATGCGCTGGACGATGGATGAAATTACCTCGGCGGATCTGCTTTATGATGCGGGGAATGCCAAACCTGGTGATGAGATCTGGAAAAAACTGGCGGCGGAAGTGATGGCCAACGTTCTCGGTCAGCACTATTTCACCGAAGTGTGGCACGACGGGCAAAAGGTAAAGTTTAAAAACAGGCCGACGGAATATGGTATGGAGCGTGAGGAACACCAGGCGGTGCTGACGTTCGTTCTGCCGTTGGCTGAAGCTCAGCCGCTGAGTGGACAAAAATATACCATTTCAACCTTCGACCCGACCTACTACGTTGATATGAGTTATGACAAAGACAGCGACGCCAGGCTGGGACAGGTCATAAGCCAGAAATGCCGTATTTCAGTACATACGCCGACGCCGAATGAACAAACGCTGAGCTTTGCGCAGTCGCTGGATAAAGAAGATGCACCGCCGGAGGATATGGAGTTGGGTAAACAGTTTGCACAGACGGTAACGCTGCAATGTCAGTAGTTTCTCAACAACGTGCAGCCAGACGTCGCTGGCTCATGCTATGGCCACTGGCGGTGTTTTTACTGCTGGCGGCAGGCGGCGTGCTGTGGCTATGGCAGACCTGGCCGCAGGTGATGATGCAAAGTATCGTCTGGCAACGCGACGTTAATCAGCAGATGAGCGGTTTGCTCAAAGCGGTTGCCGCCAGGCCGGCCCAGGCTGGGGGATCGCTGCTGCTGTTTAGTTTTCTCTACGGCGTCCTGCATGCGCTGGGGCCGGGGCATGGAAAAGTCGTAATTACCACCTGGCTTGCGACGCACCCGTCGAAACTCAAATCAAGTATCGGCCTGACGCTGGCCTCGTCTTTATTACAAGGACTGGTCGCTATTGGTCTGGTCGTTATCGTGCTCACCGTCTTGCAGTTGCCTGCGCGACAGTTACATATGAGTAGTTTCTGGCTGGAGAAAGGGAGTTATGCGCTGGTTGGCGTGTTGGGCGTTTTATTGTGCGTCCGTGCGCTGAAGAAATTGCGCCAGCTGCTGCGTCGCCCGAAATTCACCGCCTTCACGCCGCATCATGTGCATCACGAAGGTTGCGGCTGTGGACATCAGCATTTGCCCGATCCTGAACAGCTGCAAAGCGGTGATGACTGGCGCGCCCGGCTGATGATCGTTTTATCAATGGGAATGCGTCCGTGCTCGGGGGCAATCATGGTCTTACTGTTTAGTAAAGTGGTTGGCGTTTTTAGCTGGGGCATGGCGTCGGCGCTGGCGATGGCGGCAGGAACCTCTTTGACGATTACGTCACTGGCTCTGCTGGTGCACAGTTTCCGCTCGCTGGCGGTAAGACTTAGCGGGCATAAAGCGCCTGTGCTATGGCGACAGATTGGCTGGACGACACTGGCGTTAGCCGGTGGTGCGGTGCTGATTGCTGCTGCGGTAGTGATGTGGATGAGCGCGGTGCCGGTGGGGCGGGGGATAAGACCGTTTTAGGTTACAGAGCGGTATGGTATGAATTATTGGCCGGATAAGACGCGAGAGCGTCGTATCCGGCACCACAGCAGATTAACGCTTCAGCGCGTCGCTCAGTTCGTCACGCATGTTCGCCAGCATGGCTTTCACTACGCGCGGGTTGCCTGCAACGATGTTACCGGTCGCCAGGTAGTTATGACCGCCGGTGAAGTCGCAAACCAGTGCGCCAGCTTCACGAGCAATCAGCTCGCCTGCGGCGAAATCCCATGGTTTCAGGCCGATTTCGAAGTAACCGTCAACGCGCGCAGCGGCAACGTAAGCCAGATCCAGCGCAGCAGAACCCGTGCGGCGGAAGTCAGCGCACTCGGTGAACATCTTGCCAAGAATTTTCATGTAAGAAGCGGCGTGCTGTTTCGCTTTGAACGGGAAACCGGTAGCGATGATGGTGCCGTCCAGATCGCGGGCGGTGCTGCCACGCAGACGGTAGCCGTTTAGCTGTGCGCCCTGGCCGCGAGTTGCGGTGAACAGTTCGTTACGCATTGGATCGTAAACAACGGCGACTTCAGTACGGCCTTTAATGCGTACTGCGATGGAAACCGCGAAGTGCGGCAGACGTTTTACGAAGTTGGTGGTGCCATCCAGTGGATCGATAACCCATTGAACATCCTGATCTTCACCAGCGTGCTCACCGCTTTCTTCGGTGATGATGGTGTGCTGAGGGTAAGATTTGCGAATAGTTTCGATAATAATCGCTTCAGCGGCTTTATCGACGTTAGTCACGAAATCATTGCTGCCTTTCTGGCTGGTTTCTACTGAGTCTGGTGTTTCGTAGTGTTTGGCAATTACATTACCCGCCTTGCGCGCTGCGCGCACGGCGATGGTCAGCATCGGATGCATCGGTCTCTCTCACTGGATGTTAAAGAACGGGAAAACGGCGCAGAGTATAGCAGCGAGTTCGGAATATGTCTTCGTTTTATGATAATATGCCCGAATAATCTTTAGCCGAAGAAATACAATGCTGCAAAATATTCGAATCGTGCTGGTGGAAACCTCTCACACTGGCAACATGGGCTCTGTGGCCCGCGCAATGAAAACCATGGGTTTAACCAATCTATGGCTGGTAAATCCACTGGTTAAACCGGACTCCCAGGCCATCGCCCTGGCGGCAGGCGCCAGTGATGTGATCGGCAGCGCGCAGATCGTCGATACTCTCGATGAAGCGCTGGCGGGTTGCAGTCTGGTGGTAGGCACCAGTGCGCGTTCCCGTACGTTGCCGTGGCCGATGCTGGATCCGCGTGAATGCGGTTTAAAAAGCGTCTCTGAAGCAACGAATTCGCCGGTGGCGCTGGTGTTTGGCCGTGAACGCGTTGGCCTGACCAACGAAGAGCTGCAGAAGTGCCATTATCATGTCGCCATTGCCGCGAACCCGGAATACAGTTCGCTCAACCTGGCGATGGCGGTGCAGGTCATCTCTTATGAAGTGCGCATGGCCTGGCTGGCAACGCAGGAAAGCGACAAGACCGCAGATTACGAAGAAGCAGAGTATCCGCTGGTTGATGATTTAGAGCGTTTTTACGGTCATCTGGAACAAACGCTGTTGTCGACCGGGTTTATCCGCGAAGGGCACCCGGGGCAGGTGATGAACAAACTGCGTCGTCTGTTCACGCGCGCGCGACCTGAGAGCCAGGAGCTGAACATCCTGCGTGGGATTTTAGCTTCAATCGAGCAGCAGAATAAAAGCAAGTAACTGTACTAATGCCGCACGGAACGTCAAATACCTGACTAAATTAGTCAAGTAAATAGTTGACTGATTTAGTCGGGAATGTCAGACTTGCCCCTGCTATGCAATACCCCCATTTTACAATAAAAAACCCCGGGCAGGGGCGAGTTTGAGGCTAAGTAAGACATGAGACTGACATCAAAAGGGCGTTATGCCGTGACCGCAATGTTGGACGTTGCGCTCAACTCCGAAACGGGCCCGGTACCGTTGGCTGATATTTCTGAACGTCAGGGAATTTCCCTGTCATATCTGGAGCAGCTGTTTTCCCGTTTGCGTAAAAACGGTCTGGTTTCAAGCGTACGTGGACCAGGCGGCGGGTACTTGCTGGGTAAAGATGCCGGCAGCATCGCAGTAGGTGAAGTGATTAGCGCTGTTGACGAGTCTGTAGATGCGACCCGTTGCCAGGGCAAAGGCGGTTGTCAGGGCGGCGATAAGTGCCTGACCCACGCGCTGTGGCGCGATCTGAGCGATCGTCTGACCGGCTTCCTCAACAACATTACGTTGGGCGAGCTGGTTAATAATCAGGAAGTCCTGGATGTGTCTGGTCGCCAGCACACGCATGACGCTCCACGCACTAATCGTGCTCAAGACGCGATCGACGTTAAGTTACGCGCATAATTTGCCCGTTATATTTCGTGCCGCAACTGCGTTGGCCGCACTTGCTGCAACACGAACTATTTAGGGCAAAGATAATAAGATATTAGAATCAGGCCGGGGCGTTCGACGCCCCGTTAACTCGGTCGTACATCCAGCCGGTTGCCTGATTCCTTGCATTGAAGCGATGTACGGAGTTTATAGAGCAATGAAATTACCGATCTATCTCGACTACTCCGCAACCACGCCGGTGGACCCGCGTGTTGCCGAGAAAATGATGCAGTGTCTGACCCTGGACGGAAACTTTGGTAACCCAGCGTCTCGTTCACACCGTTTCGGCTGGCAGGCTGAAGAGGCGGTAGATATCGCCCGTAACCAGATTGCCGACCTCGTGGGCGCTGACCCGCGTGAAATCGTCTTTACTTCCGGTGCGACTGAATCCGATAACCTGGCGATTAAAGGTGCAGCCAACTTTTATCAGAAAAAAGGCAAGCACATCATCACCAGCAAAACCGAACACAAAGCCGTGCTGGATACCTGTCGTCAGCTGGAGCGCGAAGGGTTCGAAGTCACCTACCTCGCCCCGCAGCGTAACGGCATTATTGACCTGAAAGAACTTGAAGCGGCAATGCGTGACGACACTATCCTCGTGTCCATCATGCACGTGAACAACGAAATCGGCGTGGTGCAGGATATCGCGACTATCGGCGAAATGTGCCGTGCGCGCGGCATTATCTATCACGTTGATGCAACCCAGAGCGTGGGCAAACTGCCTATCGATCTGAGCCAACTGAAAGTTGACCTGATGTCTTTCTCCGGCCACAAAATCTATGGTCCGAAAGGTATCGGTGCGCTGTACGTTCGTCGTAAACCGCGTATTCGTATTGAAGCGCAGATGCACGGCGGCGGTCACGAGCGCGGCATGCGTTCCGGTACGCTGCCTGTGCACCAGATCGTCGGTATGGGTGAAGCTTACCGTATCGCTAAAGAAGAGATGGAAACCGAGATGGCGCGCCTGCGCAGTCTGCGTAACCGTCTGTGGAACGGCGTGAAAGATATGGAAGAGGTGTACCTCAATGGTGACCTCGAGCAGGGCGCACCGAACATTCTCAACGTCAGCTTCAACTTTGTTGAAGGCGAGTCGCTGATTATGGCGCTGAAAGACCTGGCTGTATCCTCCGGTTCTGCATGTACTTCTGCAAGCCTGGAGCCATCCTACGTGCTGCGCGCGCTGGGGATGACCGACGAGCTGGCACACAGCTCAATTCGTTTCTCTTTAGGTCGTTTCACTACCGAAGAAGAGATTGACTACGCCATCAATCTGGTTCGCAACTCCATCGGCCGCCTGCGCGACCTTTCTCCGCTGTGGGAAATGTTCAAACAGGGCGTGGATCTGAACAGCATTGAATGGTCACATCACTAATCGGTACCGATAAGGAGAATTCATCATGGCTTACAGCGAAAAAGTAATCGATCATTACGAGAATCCACGTAACGTGGGTTCTTTTGACAACAGCGACGAGAACGTGGGCAGCGGCATGGTGGGTGCACCGGCCTGTGGCGACGTGATGAAGTTGCAGATCAAAGTCAACAATGAGGGTATCATTGAAGACGCGCGTTTCAAGACTTACGGCTGCGGTTCCGCTATTGCCTCCAGCTCTCTGGTTACCGAATGGGTAAAAGGGAAATCTCTGGATGAAGCACAGGCGATTAAAAACACCGATATTGCCGACGAACTTGAACTGCCACCGGTGAAAATTCACTGCTCTATTCTGGCTGAAGACGCGATTAAAGCCGCGATTGCGGATTACAAAAGCAAACGTGAAGCAAAATAATTAAGAGTTGAGGTTTTATTATGTCGATTACCTTAAGCGACAGTGCAGCAGCGCGTGTAAATACCTTCCTGGCAAACCGCGGTAAAGGGTTTGGTCTGCGTCTGGGCGTGAGAACCTCCGGCTGCTCAGGTATGGCTTATGTACTGGAATTTGTTGACGAGCCGGCGGCTGAAGATACCGTGTTTGAAGACAAAGGCGTAAAAGTCGTGATCGACGGTAAGAGCCTGCAATTCCTCGACGGTACGCAGTTAGACTTCGTCAAAGAAGGTCTGAACGAAGGGTTTAAGTTCACTAACCCGAACGTGAAAGACGAATGTGGATGCGGCGAAAGCTTCCACGTGTAACGCGCTTACTGATAACCCCACCGTGGTCGCCTGCGCGTGGGGTTTGTTTTACCTGACTCTCTGGTTTTGCCTCATCGAACAACAGAGAATCGATGCCCTGAGAATGTTATGGACTACTTCACCCTCTTTGGCTTACCGGCCCGTTATCAGCTCGATACTCAGGCGCTGAGCCTACGTTTTCAGGATCTACAACGTCAGTATCATCCTGATAAATTCGCCAGCGGTTCCCAGGCGGAACAACTTGCTGCGGTTTCGCAGTCCGCCACTATCAACCAGGCATGGCAAACGCTGCGTCATCCTTTGATGCGCGCCGAATACTTATTGTCTTTACACGGCTTTGATATCCGCAACGAGCAGCACACGGTGCGCGATACCGCGTTCCTGATGGAGCAACTTGAGCTGCGTGAAGAGCTGGACGAGATTGAACAGGCAAAAGACAGTCAACGTTTAGATGCGTTTATGCAACGCGTCAGTGAAATGTATAACGTTCGCCATCAACTGATGGTGGAACAGCTGGATAGCGAGACGTGGGACGTCGCGGCAGATACCGTGCGTAAGCTGCGTTTTCTCGATAAACTGCGAAGCAGTGCAGAACAACTCGAAGAAAAACTGCTCGATTTTTAATTTCCGGAAGCGAAAATGGCCTTATTACAAATTAGTGAGCCTGGTCTGAGCGCCGCGCCGCACCAGCGTCGTCTGGCGGTAGGTATCGATTTAGGCACCACCAACTCCCTGGTTGCGACCGTACGCAGCGGCCAGGCCGAAACGCTGGCAGACCATCAAGGTCGCCACCTGTTGCCGTCAGTGGTTCACTATCAGCAGCAGGGCTACTCTGTCGGTTATGATGCCCGCGCCAATGCCGCGCTGGATACGGCCAACACCGTCAGCTCGGTAAAACGTATGATGGGCCGCTCTCTGGCGGATATTCAGGCGCGTTACCCGCATCTGCCTTATACGTTCCACGCGAGCGAAAACGGCCTGCCAATGATTGAAACCGCAGCCGGTTTGCTTAACCCGGTGCGTGTCTCCGCTGATATTCTGAAAGCATTGGCCGCACGGGCAACCGAAGCGCTGTCTGGCGAGCTGGACGGCGTGGTAATCACCGTTCCGGCTTACTTTGACGATGCGCAGCGTCAGGGGACCAAAGACGCCGCGCGTCTGGCGGGCCTGCACGTATTGCGTTTGTTGAACGAACCGACCGCTGCGGCGATCGCGTATGGCCTCGACTCCGGTCAGGAAGGCGTGATCGCGGTCTATGACCTTGGCGGCGGTACGTTTGACATTTCCATTCTGCGCCTGAGTCGCGGCGTGTTCGAAGTGCTGGCGACCGGCGGTGATTCCGCGCTGGGCGGCGACGATTTTGACCATCTGCTGGCCGATTACATTCGCGAGCAGGCGGGCGTGGCCGATCGTAGCGATAACCGCGTACAGCGCGAACTGCTGGATGCCGCGATTGCAGCGAAAATCGCGCTTAGCGACGCTGATTCTGTAACGGTTAACGTGGCGGGATGGCAGGGTGAAATCACCCGTGAAACCTTTAATGAACTCATTTCCGCACTGGTCAAGCGTACGCTGCTGGCCTGCCGTCGCGCGCTGAAAGATGCGGGCGTAGAGCCGCAGGATGTGCTGGAAGTGGTGATGGTCGGTGGTTCAACGCGCGTGCCATTGGTACGTGAACGCGTCGGTGAGTTTTTTGGCCGTACGCCGCTGACCTCTATCGACCCGGACAAAGTGGTCGCTATCGGTGCGGCGATCCAGGCCGATATTCTGGTCGGAAATAAACCGGACAGCGAAATGCTGCTGCTGGACGTTATCCCGCTGTCCCTGGGGCTGGAAACCATGGGCGGACTGGTGGAGAAAGTGATCCCGCGTAACACCACTATCCCGGTGGCGCGCGCGCAGGACTTTACCACCTTTAAAGATGGTCAAACCGCGATGTCCATTCACGTGATGCAGGGCGAACGTGAGCTGGTGCAGGACTGCCGTTCACTGGCGCGTTTTGCGCTGCGCGGCATCCCGGCATTGCCGGCAGGCGGCGCGCATATCCGCGTGACCTTCCAGGTAGATGCTGATGGGCTGCTGAGCGTCACCGCTATGGAGAAATCCACCGGCGTTGAGTCCTCAATCCAGGTTAAACCGTCCTACGGTCTGACCGACAGTGAAATCGCCTCCATGATTCAGGATTCGATGAGTTTTGCCGAGCAGGACGTTAAAGCCCGTATGCTGGCAGAACAGAAAGTCGAAGCGGCACGCGTACTGGAAAGTTTATCCGGTGCGCTGAACGCTGATGCCGCGCTGTTAAGCGCCGCAGAACGTCAGGCTATCGACACCGCCGCCGCGCACTTGAGCGAGGTTGCACAGGGTGACGATGTTGACGCGATAGAACAAGCCATTAAAAACGTAGACAAACAAACCCAGGAATTCGCCGCTCGCCGCATGGACAAATCTGTCCGTAGCGCGCTGAAAGGCCATTCCGTGGACGAGGTTTAATATGCCAAAGATTGTTATTTTGCCTCATCAGGATCTCTGTCCCGATGGCGCAGTTCTGGAAGCTGAGACCGGCGAAACCATTCTTGACGTTGCCCTGCGTAACGGTATCGAGATTGAACACGCCTGTGAAAAATCCTGTGCCTGCACGACCTGCCACTGCATCGTACGTGAAGGTTTTGATTCTTTGCCGGAAAGCACGGAAGAAGAAGACGACATGCTGGATAAAGCCTGGGGACTGGAGCCGGAGAGCCGTTTAAGCTGTCAGGCGCGGGTAACCGAGGACGATTTAGTGGTCGAAATCCCACGTTACACAATCAATCATGCGCGTGAGCATTAACAGAGGGTAGTATGGGACTGAAGTGGACCGATAGCCGCGAGATCGGCGAGGCGCTGTATGACGCGTTCCCCGACCTCGATCCCAAGACCGTTCGTTTCACCGATCTGCATCAATGGATCTGTGACCTGGAAGAGTTCGATGATGATCCGCAGGCATCGAACGAAAAAATCCTTGAGGCCATTTTGCTGGTCTGGCTGGACGAAGCCGAATAAGTCAACGGGCTGCCCACGGGTGGCCCGTTTTCCTGTATGCGCGAAAATAAGGATAAATAAAATGACAGAAGCCATGAAAATTACGCTTTCCACGCAACCCGCTGACGCCCGCTGGGGTGAAAAGGCGACATACAGCATTAATAATGACGGCATTACCCTGCATCTGAACGGGAAAGATGACCTCGGCCTTATCCAGCGCGCCGCACGTAAAATTGACGGTCTGGGGATTAAACACGTTCAACTGGACGGTGAAGGCTGGGATACCGAACGCAGCTGGGCTTTCTGGCAGGGCTATAAAGGACCAAAAGGCACCCGCAAAGTTGAGTGGGCTACCCTGGACGAAGCGCAGCGCAAAGAGCTGGACAACCGTCTGAAGATAATTGACTGGGTGCGCGATACCATTAACGCCCCGGCAGAAGAGCTGGGCCCGGAACAACTGGCGCAACGCGCAGTCGACCTGCTGTGTGGCGTGGCTTGTGATAACGTCTCTTACCGGATCACCAAAGGCGAAGATCTGCGTGAGCAGAACTACATGGGACTGCATACCGTGGGTCGTGGCTCCGAACGTCCGCCGGTGCTGCTGGCGCTGGATTACAACCCGACTGGCGACAAGGAAGCCCCGGTTTATGCCTGTCTGGTTGGCAAGGGAATTACCTTTGACTCCGGCGGTTACAGCATCAAGCAAAGCGCATTTATGGACTCAATGAAGTCCGACATGGGCGGTGCGGCAACGGTCACCGGCGCGCTGGCGTTTGCCATCACCCGTGGTCTGAACAAGCGCGTGAAGCTGTATCTGTGCTGCGCGGATAACCTGATCAGCGGCAACGCTTTTAAGCTCGGCGATATTATTCACTATCGCAACGGTAAAAAAGTTGAAGTAATGAATACCGATGCCGAAGGGCGCCTGGTGCTGGCCGATGGCCTGATCGACGCCAGCGCGCAGAAACCGGAACTGATCATTGATGCCGCCACGCTGACCGGCGCGGCGAAAACCGCGCTGGGCAATGATTACCACGCGCTGTTTAGCTTTGATGATCAGCTGGCTGCTCGCCTGCTGGCAAGTGCGGCACAAGAAAACGAACCGTTCTGGCGTCTGCCGCTGGCAGAGTTCCACCGAAGCCAGTTGCCGTCTAATTTTGCTGAACTGAATAACACCGGCAGTGCGGCTTACCCGGCTGGCGCAAGCACCGCGGCGGGCTTCCTGTCCCATTTCGTGGAAAACTACCAGCAGGGCTGGCTGCATATCGACTGCTCCGCAACCTATCGCAAAGCGCCGGTTGAGCAGTGGTCTGCGGGTGCAACTGGTCTGGGTGTGCGCACTATCGCGAATCTGCTGACCGCATAATTTATTACTGTATTGCCGGATGGCGCTACGCTTATCCGGCCTACATGTATTCATCCAATTTGTGATACTTATGTCCGAATCAAAAAATGAACTAGAAACATTGCTGGAGCAAGCGGCGACAGAGCCTGCGCATCGTCCGGCATTTTTCCGTACTTTACTGGAATCCACCGTCTGGGTACCGGGTACCGCCGCTGAAGGTGAGGCGGTGGTTGAAGACAGCGCCCTCGATCTGCAGCACTGGGAGAAAGAAGACGGCACGACCGTGATCCCGTTCTTCACCTCTCTGGAAGCCCTGCAACAGGCGGTGGAAGATGAACAAGCGTTTGTCGTGATGCCGGTGCGTACGTTGTTTGAAATGACGCTCGGCGAAACGCTGTTTCTCAACGCGAAACTGCCGACCGGCAAAGAATTTATGCCGCGTGAGGTAAGCCTGCTGATGGGGGAAGAGGGTAATCCGCTGAGCACCCAGGAAGTACTCGAAGGCGGTGAATCGCTGATCCTCTCTGAAGTCGCTGAGCCGCCAGCGCAGATGATTGACTCGCTGACCACGCTGTTTAAAACCATCAAGCCGGTAAAACGCGCGTTTCTCTGCTCAATCAAAGAAAGCGCGGAAGCCCAGCCGAATCTGCTGATTGGTATTGAAGCGGAAGGGGATATTGAAGAGATCATCCACGCTGCGGGCAGCGTCGCAACCGATACGTTGCCGGGTGATGAACCCATTGACATCTGCCAGGTGAAGAAAGGCGAGAAGGGCGTCAGCCACTTTATCACTGAGCACATCGCCCCGTTCTATGAGCGCCGATGGGGTGGTTTCCTGCGCGACTTTAAACAGAACCGGATTATCTAAATTGTAGGCCGGATGAGCGAAGCGCTATCCGGCTTTTCCAGCTTTATAATTTCGGTTCTACCGGTAAATCACTCCGCGCTCCCCATTCGCTCCATGCGCCGTCATACAATGCGACGTTAGAAACGCCCAGCGTGGCAAGCGCCAGTACCACGACAGCAGCCGTTACGCCAGAGCCGCAGCTGGCGATAATGGGGCGGTCAAAGCTTACGCCGTGGCTGAAGAAAATAGCATCCAGTTCGTCGGTGGTTTTCAGTTCACCGTCACGAACCAGCTCTGTCCACGGTACGTTAAGCGCACCGGGCACATGACCACGTTTCAGGCCTGGACGCGGCTCGTCAACTTCAGCATTAAAACGCGCAGCCGGACGGGCATCGACGATCTGCGCCGTTTTTTCATGACTGGCCAGCAGCACATCAGTGACGCGCACGACGGCTTCAGGCGTAAATGCCACGTTAAATTCACCTTCAGGTAAATCCTCATCTCCTTCCTGGAGCATTAGCTCATCACGCTGCCAGCCTGCCAGACCGCCCGCCAGAATGGAGACATTCTCGACGCCAAAAGTCCGCAGCATCCACCATGCGCGTGGAGCGGAAAACAGATTTCCGTCATCGTAGACAATCAGATGTTTATCCTGATCAACGCCCAGCTCACGCATAGCTACAGCAAAGGCTTCCGGGCGCGGCATCATATGCGGTAGCGGTGACGTATGGTCGGAAAGCGCTTCAATATCAAAAAAGACTGCGCCAGGAATATGGCCCGCACGATACTCCTCGCCAACATCGCGATCTTCCTGTCCTGGAGGTGCCATCCGGGCATCAAGAATTTGTATTTCCGGGTCGTCAATGTGTTCGGCAAGCCAGTCGGCAGCGACAAAGAAGGCGGTGGTCATAGGCATCTCCATTTTTACCAGGTTTTGGCAAATTGTCGGACGTTTAGTACAAAGCGACAAGTAAAAGAGGCTGATTTGTCAGGCGAATCCACATTAATCACTAAAATTAGGACAACGTTGTACAGTTACTGGCTTCCACAGCCGGAAATCTGACGCATAATAGTTGTTCTACGTAGCTAACGGGCCACTGCGGCCAGGGATGAAAAATGAAACATTTACGCGTAGCGGCCTGCATGCTGATGCTGGCACTGGTTGGGTGCGATAATAATAATGAAAAATCACCGACGGCTGCGAAACCTGACTCGCCAGCTTCCCAGACTGCGCCAGTAAAAGACAAGGCCCAATTACAAAAGCTGATGCAGCAAAGCCAGGGCAAGTCGCTGACGCTGCTGGATGCCTCAGAGGTCCAGCTCGACGGTGCGGCAACGCTCGTGTTGACCTTCTCCATTCCCCTCGATCCAGAACAAGATTTTTCCCGCGTCGTGCACGTTGTTGATAAAAAAAGCGGCAAAGTGGATGGTGCCTGGGAGCTGGCGCCAAATCTGAAAGAGCTACGCTTACGCCATCTCGAACCCAACCGGGAACTGGTGGTGACTATTGAGCGTGATTTGTTGGCGCTGAATAAAGCGACGTTCTCTATAGATTATGAAAAAAACATTACCACCCGCGACGTTCAGCCAAGCGTAGGGTTCGCCAGTCGTGGCTCGCTGCTGCCGGGAAAAGTGATTGAAGGGCTGCCGGTTATGGCTCTTAACGTTAATAGCGTGGATGTGAACTTCTTTCGCGTAAAGCCTGAGTCGCTCGGCGCGTTTGTCAGCCAGTGGGAATACCGCAACTCGTTGGCAAACTGGGAGTCCGACAATCTGCTGAAAATGGCGGAACTGGTTTATACCGGACGCTTTGACCTCAATCCGGCGCGTAACACCCGTGAGAAGCTGCTGCTGCCGCTGAGCGATATCAAGCCGTTGCAGCAAGCGGGCGTTTACATCGCAGTGATGAATCAGGCTGGACAATACAACTACAGCAATGCCGCGACGCTGTTCACGCTCAGCGATATTGGTGTGTCTGCGCACCGTTACCACAATCAACTGGATGTCTTTACGCAGAGTCTTGAAAACGGCGCCGCGCAGCAGGGTATTGAGGTCACGTTACTCAACGAAAAAGGGCAGACGCTGGCGCAGGCAACCAGCGACACCCAGGGTCATGTAACGCTTAAGACCGATAAAGACGCGGCCTTATTGTTGGCCCGCAAAGACGGACAAACCACGCTGCTGGATCTGAAGCTTCCGGCGTTGGACCTGGCTGAGTTTGATATTGCTGGTGCGCCGGGATATAGCAAACAGTTCTTTATGTTTGGTCCCCGTGACCTCTATCGGCCTGGCGAGACGGTGATCCTCAACGGATTACTGCGTGACAGCGACGGTAAAACGTTACCCGACCAGCCAGTGAAGCTGGAAGTCGTTAAGCCCGACGGACAGGTCTTACGCTCGGTAGTTAGCCAGCCGGAGAACGGCCTGTACCGCTTTAGCTGGCCGCTGGACAGCAGCGCGCCAACCGGTATGTGGCATATTCGTGCCAATACAGGCGACAACCAGTCGCGGATGTGGGATTTCCACGTTGAAGATTTTATGCCGGAGCGGATGGCGCTCAATCTCACCGCCAGCAAAATGCCGGTAGCGCCAACTGATGAAGTGAAGTTCTCGGTAGTGGGCTACTACCTGTACGGCGCGCCCGCTAACGGCAATGCCCTGCAAGGGCAGCTTTTCCTGCGCCCGCTGCGCGAAGCGGTGCAGGCATTACCAGGGTTCCAGTTTGGTAATATTGCCGAAGAAAACCTTTCCCGCAGTCTCGATGAAGTGCAGTTGACGCTGGATGATCACGGTCGCGGCGAAGTGACGACCAACAGCCAATGGCAGGAGACACATTCTCCGTTACAGGTGATCCTGCAAGCCAGCCTGCTGGAATCAGGTGGCCGTCCGGTAACGCGTCGGGCTGAACAAGCCATCTGGCCTGCGGACACACTGCCGGGTATTCGTCCGCAGTTTGCGGCAAAAGCCGTTTATGATTACCGCACCGATACCACCGTGAATCAGCCTATTGTCGATGAAGACAGCAACGCTGCTTTCGATATTGTGTATGCCGATGCGCAAGGCGATAAAAAAGCGGTGTCCGGCTTGCAGGTGCGTTTGATCCGTGAACGTCGTGATTATTACTGGAACTGGTCTGAAGGCGAGGGCTGGCAATCACAGTTCGATCAAAAGGATCTTGTTGAGGGTGAGCAGACCCTGGATCTTAAAGCGGATGAGACCGGTAAAGTCAGCTTTCCGGTTGAGTGGGGTGCCTATCGTCTGGAAGTCAAAGCCCCGAATGATGCGGTGAGCAGCGTACGCTTCTGGGCGGGTTATAGCTGGCAGGATAACAGCGACGGCAGTGGGGCAGTGCGTCCCGATCGCGTGACCCTGAAACTTGATAAACCCAGCTATCGTCCTGGCGATACCATGAAGCTACACGTTGCCGCTCCCGCTGCTGGCAAAGGTTATGCAATGGTGGAATCCAGCGAAGGCCCGCTGTGGTGGCAAGAAATAGACGTACCGGCGGATGGTCTCGATATCTCCATCCCGGTCGATAAAGCCTGGAATCGCCACGATTTGTATCTCAGTGCGCTGGTGGTTCGTCCTGGCGACAAGTCCCGTTCGGCAACGCCAAAACGGGCGGTCGGCTTACTACATTTACCGTTAGGCGATGAAAACCGTCGTCTGGCGCTGGCCCTGGAAAGCCCGGCGAAAATACGGCCAAATCAGCCGTTGACCGTCAAGATTAAAGCCAGCGTTAAAAATGGCGAGGTGCCAAAGCAGGTTAATGTGCTGGTCTCAGCCGTCGACAGCGGGGTGTTGAACATTACCGACTACGCCACGCCGGATCCGTGGCAGGCGTTTTTCGGGCAAAAACGCTATGGTGCAGATATTTATGATATTTACGGCCAGGTGATCGAAGGGCAAGGGCGCCTGGCGGCGCTGCGCTTTGGTGGTGATGGCGATGAATTAAAACGCGGCGGTAAGCCACCGGTCAATCACGTCAATATTGTGGCGCAACAGGCGCTGCCGGTTACGCTTAACGAGCAGGGCGAAGGTACGGTGACGTTACCGATTGGTGATTTCAACGGCGAGCTGCGGGTAATGGCGCAAGCCTGGACGGCGGATGATTTTGGCAGCAGCGAAAGCAAAGTGATTGTCGCCGCGCCGATGATTGCTGAACTGAACATGCCGCGCTTTCTGGCAGGGGGCGATACCTCGCGTCTGACGCTGGATGTGATCAACCTGACTGACAAACCACAAACGCTGAATATTAAGCTCGCGGCCAGCGGTCTGCTGGAACTCATGGGGCAAGATCCCGCCCCGGTGAATCTGGCGCCAGGCGTACGGACTACGCTGTTTATTCCGGTGCGCGCGCAGGAGGGTTTTGGCGATGGCGAAATTCAGGCAGAAATTAGCGGTCTGACTTTACCGGGTGAAACGCTGCCTGTGCAGCATAAACAGTGGAAGATTGGCGTGCGACCGGCATTCCCGGCGCAAACCGTGAATAACGGCGTCGCACTTCAGCCGGGGGCAACCTGGCAGCTTCCGGTCGAAGAACTGACCAATTTCTCCCCAGCGACGATGCAGGGGCAATTGCTGTTTAGCGGTAAGCCGCCGCTGAATCTGGCGCGCTACATCCGCGAACTGAAAGCCTACCCTTACGGTTGCCTCGAGCAAACGGCGAGCGGGTTGTTCCCTTCTTTATATACCAACGCCGCACAGCTGAAGGCGTTAGGTATCGCGGGTGATAGCGATGAAAAACGCCGTGCGGCAGTAGACATTGGTATTTCTCGTTTACTGCAAATGCAGCGTGATAACGGCGGTTTTGCGCTGTGGGATAAAAACGGATCGGAAGAGTACTGGCTGACCGCGTATGTGATGGATTTCCTCGTGCGAGCGAATGAACAGGGCTACAGCGTCCCGGCGGAGGTGATTAACCGGGGTAACGAGCGGCTGCTGCGCTATTTGCAGGATCCGGGCATGATGTCGATTCGCTATACCGACGACGCATCAGCAAGCCGATTTGCCGTACAGGCCTACGCCGCGCTGGTGCTGGCTCGTCAGCAGAAAGCCCCGCTCGGCGCGCTGCGTGAGATCTGGGATCACCGTGCACAGGCCGCTTCCGGTTTACCGCTGTTGCAACTGGGGATCGCGCTGAAAAACATGGGCGATGCCAACCGCAGTGAACAGGCGTTGACCCTGGCGCTGAATACACCACGTCGCGACGCGCAGCAGTGGATGGCGGATTACGGCAGCCAGCTGCGCGACAACGCGCTGATGCTGGCCTTGCTGGAAGAGAACAAACTCAAACCTGACGTGCAGAATACCTTGCTGAGCACCTTGTCAGAACAGGCCTTTGGGCAGCGCTGGCTCTCTACTCAGGAAAATAATGCGCTGTTCCTTGCCGCGCGTACGTTACAGGACTTGCCAGGCACATGGCAGGCGCAAACGTCACTCTCTGAACAACCGTTAGCCGGGGAGAAATCACAGACGCGGAATCTGGATGCCGATGCGTTGTCTACGCTGAGCGTCACCAATACCGGTAATTTGCCACTGTGGCTGCGTCTGGATGTGAGCGGTTACCCGCAAACCTCACCGACGCCTGCCAGCAACGTTTTGCATATTGAGCGTCAAATCCTGGGGCTAGACGGAAACAGCAAATCGCTGGATTCTCTGCGCAGCGGCGAGCTGGTGCTGGTCTGGCTGGAGGTGAAAGCCAGCCAGAATGTACCGGATGCGCTGGTGGTCGATTTACTGCCAGCCGGCCTGGAGCTGGAAAACCAGAATCTGGCCAACGGCAGCGCCAGCCTGCAGGATAGCGGTAGCGAAGTAGCGAATCTGCTCAATCAGATGCAACAAGCGGATATCCAGCACGTTGAATTCCGTGACGATCGCTTTGTTGCCGCGGTGGCGGTCAATGAAGGACAACCGGTTACGCTGGTGTATCTGGCGCGGGCGGTAACGCCGGGGACCTACCAGGTTCCTGTCCCGCAGGTGGAATCAATGTATGTTCCGCAGTGGCGCGCGACCGGTGCGACAGAGGGACTTTTGATTGTCAGACCGTAAATGATGCGCGGGTTGGGTAAACGCGGCTGCTGGCTCTGGGTGGCAGCCGTTGCGCTATTGTTTCTGGCGGCGGTTTGGGCGGCAGATAAAATCTGGCCGCTGCCGCTGCACGAAGTCGATCCGGCACGGGTCGTGGTGGCGCATGATGGTACGCCGCTGTGGCGCTTCGCCGATGCGGACGGTATCTGGCGTTATCCGGTGGCTATTGATGAGGTATCGCCTCGCTACCTTGAGGCGTTAATTAACTACGAAGACCGCTGGTTCTGGAAACATCCCGGCGTCAATCCGTTTTCCGTGCTGCGCGCAGCGTGGCAGGACCTCTCCTCTGGGCGTGTGGTTTCGGGCGGCAGTACGCTCACCATGCAGGTAGCACGATTACTCGATCCCCATCCGCGAACCTTCGGCGGCAAGTTCCGCCAGCTCTGGCGCGCATTGCAGCTGGAATGGCACCTCTCCAAGCGCGACATCCTGACGCTGTATCTTAACCGTGCGCCATTTGGCGGTACGCTGCAGGGCGTGGGGGCGGCAAGCTGGGCCTATCTTGGCAAATCGCCCGCGCAATTGAGTTATTCCGATGCTGCGCTGCTGGCGGTGCTGCCCCAGGCGCCGAGTCGTCTGCGCCCGGATCGTTGGCCGGATCGCGCGCAAGCGGCGCGCAATAAAGTGCTCGAACGTATGGCGACGCAGGGCATTTGGCCTGCCAGACAGGTACAGGAGTCGCGCGAAGAACCGGTCTGGTTGGCGCCCAGACAAATGCCGCAGTTAGCGCCGTTATTCTCGCGCATGATGCTGGGAAAAAGCCGAAGCGATAAAATCGTGACCACCCTTGACGCCGGGTTGCAGCGCCAACTGGAAGAGCTGGCGCAAAACTGGAAGGGGCGCTTACCTGCGCGCAGTTCGCTGGCGATGATTGTGGTCGATCACACCGATATGAGCGTGCGTGGCTGGGTGGGGTCGGTAGATATGAATGACGACTCCCGCTTTGGTCATGTGGATATGGTGAATGCGATCCGTTCGCCGGGCTCGGTACTAAAGCCGTTTGTATATGGTCTGGCGCTGGATGACGGACTCATTCATCCTGCTTCGCTGTTGCAGGATGTACCTCGGCGAACCGGGGACTATCGACCAGGGAATTTTGACAGCGGTTTTCATGGACCGGTGAGTATGAGCGAAGCGCTGGTAAGGTCGTTGAATTTACCCGCCGTACAGGTACTCGAAGCCTATGGCCCGAAGCGTTTTGCCGCATCGTTACGTAACGTTGGCTTACCGCTGTATCTGCCCGCAGGGGCAGCGCCGAATCTGTCGCTGATTTTAGGCGGCGCGGGGGCAAGGCTGGAAGATATAGCCGCAGCCTACAGCGCCTTTGCTCGCCAGGGAAAAGCGGGAAAACTGCGTCTGCAGCCGGGCGACCCACTGCTTGAACGTCCGTTGATGTCGGCGGGCGCGGCGTGGATTATTCGCCGTATTATGGCCGATGAAGCGCAACCGCTACCGGATAACGCTTTGAGCAGAGTGGTCCCGCTGGCGTGGAAAACGGGCACCAGCTATGGCTATCGCGATGCGTGGGCGATTGGTGTTAACGCCCGTTATGTGATCGGTATCTGGACTGGCAGACCAGACGGAACGCCAGTTGTGGGCCAGTTTGGATTTGCCAGTGCCGTGCCGCTGCTTAATCAGGTCAATAATCTTCTGCTCTCTCGCGGGACAAATCAGCCGGAAGATCCGCGTCCGGTATCCGTTAGCCGTGGCGTGGTGTGCTGGCCTGGTGGGCAATCTCTTGCGCCCGGTGACAGCAACTGTCGACGTCGTCTGGCAACCTGGATACTGGACGGCAGCCAGCCGCCAACGTTGCTATTGCCCGAGCAGGAGGGGGTGAGCGGCATTCGTTTCCCCGTCTGGCTGGACGAAGAAGGCAAACGTGTGGCGGCAGATTGCCCGCAGGCGCGCGAACAAACATTAATCGTCTGGCCTTTACCGCTGGAGCCATGGCTGCCGGAGTCAGAACGCCGTAGGGCGAGATTACCACCGGTTTCTGCCACGTGTCCGCCGCTGGGGCAGGACGATTCGCTGCCGTTGCAGTTGACAGGGGTGCGTGATGGCGCGATTGTGAGGCGTTTACCCGGTTCTGCACAAGCCTCATTGCCGGTACGAACCACCGGCGGGTCAGGTGAGCGCTGGTGGTTTCTCAATGGCGAAAGGCTGGATGAACGCGGACAACATCTTACGCTACGGCTGGCGACGAAAGGGGATTATCAACTGCTGGTGATGGATGACGCCGGGCAGGTGGCGACGGTGAGATTTTCGATGCAGTAGATCAGTTGGTGACTGTTTGTTGCTAAAATTCATCTTATTTTAAAGAAATGTTACCTTCATCAATAGTCAATTGCCGGGATGCTCTTTATAATCCGCGCCAGGTAAACCACAACAAAACATCTTTTTCAGAGGTAATCATGGCTATTGAACGTACTTTTTCCATCATCAAACCAAACGCGGTGGCAAAAAACGTTATTGGCAGCATCTTTGCGCGCTTTGAAGCAGCAGGGTTCAAAATTGTCGGTACTAAAATGCTGCACCTGACCGTTGAGCAGGCGCGCGGCTTCTATGCTGAGCATGACGGCAAGCCATTCTTTGACGGTCTGGTTGAATTCATGACTTCCGGTCCGATCGTTGTTTCTGTTCTGGAAAGCGAAAATGCCGTACAGCGTCACCGCGACCTGCTCGGCGCAACCAACCCGGCAAATGCGCTGGCGGGTACTCTGCGTGCAGACTACGCTGACAGCTTCACCGAGAACGGTACTCACGGTTCTGATTCCGTTGAATCTGCAGCGCGCGAAATCGCCTATTTCTTTGGTGAAGGCGAGGTTTGCCCGCGCACTCGCTGATAAGCTCGTCCTGTAGGCCGGATAAGCGTTTGCGCATCCGGCTCTGCTTTGCCTGATGGCGCCGCTGATGCGTCTTATCAGGCCTACGATCTTCCTTTACATATTATTTTCGCTAATGCTTCGTGCAAACGTGGCATCCCTGCGCCAGACTTTGTACAATGCAACGCCCCGGAAGAGCAGATCGCTTGCCGGGGCGTTTCTTTTTAACCCTCCACGGGCCACAACGTGTAACAACGAGGCCGGAAAAAATTATGTCTGAATTAGTTAACACCTCTGAAGTCGTCATTCCTGCGGTTCCAAATAAAAATGGAAAAATTAACCTGCTGGATCTGAACCGTCAGCAAATGCGCGAATTCTTCAAAGAGATGGGCGAAAAACCGTTTCGTGCCGATCAGGTCATGAAGTGGATGTACCACTATTGCAGCGATAACTTTGATGACATGACTGACATCAATAAGGTGCTGCGTAACAAGCTGAAAGAAGTGGCTGAAATTCGCGCCCCGGAAGTGGTGGAAGAGCAGCGTTCTTCTGACGGTACGATCAAATGGGCCATTGCAGTTGGCGATCAGCGCGTTGAAACGGTGTATATCCCGGAAGACGATCGCGCGACCCTGTGTGTTTCTTCACAGGTCGGTTGTGCATTAGAGTGTAAATTCTGCTCTACGGCGCAACAGGGCTTCAACCGTAACCTGCGGGTATCGGAGATCATTGGTCAGGTCTGGCGCGCGGCGAAAATCGTCGGGGCGGTGAAGGCTACGGGCGTGCGTCCTATTACCAACGTGGTAATGATGGGGATGGGCGAGCCGCTGCTCAACCTGACTAACGTGGTGCCGGCGATGGAAATCATGCTGGATGACTTCGGTTTCGGGCTGTCCAAGCGCCGCGTCACGCTCTCCACGTCAGGCGTGGTCCCTGCGCTGGATAAGCTGGGCGATATGATTGACGTCGCGCTGGCAATTTCTCTGCATGCGCCGAACGATGAAATTCGTGACGAAATTGTACCTATCAATAAAAAGTACAATATCGAAACATTCCTTGGCGCGGTTCGTCGTTATCTGGAGAAATCCAACGCTAACCAGGGACGTGTGACCATTGAGTATGTGATGTTAGATCACATCAATGATGGCACTGAACACGCGCATCAGTTGGCCGAGCTGCTGAAAGATACGCCGTGTAAAATTAACCTGATCCCGTGGAACCCGTTCCCGGGCGCGCCGTATGGTCGTAGCTCTAACAGCCGTATCGATCGTTTCTCCAAAGTGTTAATGAGCTATGGTTTTACTACCATCGTGCGTAAAACACGTGGCGATGACATCGATGCTGCCTGCGGTCAGCTGGCGGGCGACGTTATCGACCGTACCAAGCGTACTCTGCGTAAGCGTATGCAGGGCGACGCTATCGACATTAAGACCGTTTGATGTTGAGTGCACTACGGTACAATTCATGTACCGTAGTGTAATGTAAGCCATATGAGGTTTTTTGTTGTCGTCGTCAGGTCAATAATAACGGTGCGTTTTTGTCGACTTTAAGGCAGTATGTAACGGCGCAACAAGCGTTTAGCCCTCAGGCTTACGCTGTTTTGTCATTGATAGTCTGACCGTTTTATACTGTCTGACGAAGGTTAACTGACCAGATGTTTCGCGGTGTGGGTGAGCATTGTGGCTCGCCGGCATCAGAACCCAAATTTACGCAGCTGTAGCGAATGAATACTGAAGCCACGCACGACAAAAATGAAGCACTATCCACCGGCGTTCGTCTGCGCAATGCCCGTGAACAACTCGGATTCAGCCAGCAGGCAGTCGCGGAGCGACTTTGCCTGAAGGTCTCCACGGTACGCGATATTGAAGAAGATAAGGCGCCAGCCGATCTCGCTTCAACATTCCTGCGCGGGTACATCCGTTCTTATGCGCGTCTGGTGCATATTCCTGAAGAAGAACTGTTGCCAGGGCTGGAAAAACAGGCTCCGATTCGTCCAGCCAAAGTCGCGCCGATGCAGAGCTTCTCGCTCGGTAAGCGTCGTAAGAAACGCGACGGCTGGTTAATGACCTTTACCTGGCTGGTACTGTTTGTCGTTGTCGGGCTGACAGGCGCCTGGTGGTGGCAAAACCATAAAGCGCAGCAGGAAGAGATCACCACCATGGCCGATCAATCCTCCGCTGAGCTGAATGCCGGTAAAGAGGGGGCGCAGAACGTACCGTTAGATACCAGCGCCGCAGCGGGCCAGGAGACGACTCCGGCACCGGACGATGGTGCAGTGGCGGACGCAGCGCCTACGGCAGATGCGGCAGCGACCCCGGCACCTGCCGCTGATGCGCAGCAGAATGCCGTTGTGGCGCCTTCTCAGGCTAACGTCGATACCGCAACCGCAGCGCCAACTACCGCAGCACCGCTGCCGACCGATCAGGCTGGCGTGACTACGCCAGCTGCCGATCCTAACGCGCTGGTGATGAACTTTACCGCCGATTGCTGGCTGGAAGTCACCGATGCGACCGGTAAAAAACTGTTCAGCGGGATGCAGCGTAAAGACGGCAATCTGAACCTGACCGGTCAGGCGCCGTACAAACTGAAAATTGGCGCTCCGGCGGCAGTGCAGATTCAGTTCCAGGGTAAACCTGTCGATCTGAGTCGTTTTATCAGAACTAACCAGGTTGCGCGTCTGACCGTTAATGCCGAACAATCACCGGCTCAGTAACAGACGGCAATGCGGGAGATTTTTTAATGCATAACCAGGCTCCAATTCAACGTAGAAAATCGACACGCATTTACGTTGGGAACGTGCCGATCGGCGATGGCGCGCCCATCGCTGTACAGTCGATGACCAATACGCGTACCACGGATGTGGAAGCGACGGTTAATCAGATCAAAGCGCTGGAACGCGTAGGCGCAGATATTGTTCGTGTCTCTGTACCGACAATGGATGCTGCAGAAGCGTTCAAGCTTATCAAACAGCAGGTTAACGTCCCGCTGGTTGCCGATATTCATTTCGACTATCGTATCGCGCTGAAGGTGGCGGAATACGGCGTTGATTGTCTGCGTATTAACCCTGGCAATATCGGTAATGAAGAGCGTATTCGCATGGTAGTGGACTGCGCTCGTGATAAAAATATTCCTATCCGCATCGGCGTCAACGCCGGATCGCTGGAAAAAGATCTGCAGGAAAAATACGGTGAACCTACGCCGCAGGCGCTGCTGGAATCCGCTATGCGCCACGTAGATCACCTCGATCGTCTGAACTTCGATCAATTCAAAGTCAGCGTTAAAGCGTCTGACGTTTTCCTCGCCGTTGAATCCTATCGCCTGCTGGCGAAACAGATCGATCAACCGCTGCATCTGGGGATCACCGAAGCCGGTGGCCTGCGTAGCGGTTCGGTGAAGTCCGCCATCGGCCTTGGCCTGCTGTTATCTGAAGGGATCGGCGACACGCTGCGTGTTTCTCTGGCGGCCGATCCGGTGGAAGAGATCAAAGTAGGCTTCGATATTCTGAAATCGTTGCGCATTCGCGCGCGCGGGATCAACTTCATCGCTTGCCCAACCTGTTCGCGACAGGAGTTTGACGTTATCGGTACGGTTAACGCGCTGGAGCAACGTCTGGAAGATATCATTACGCCAATGGACGTTTCGATCATCGGTTGCGTGGTAAACGGTCCTGGGGAAGCGCTGGTTTCTACGCTGGGCGTGACGGGCGGTAACAAGAAAAGCGGTCTGTATGAAGACGGCGTGCGTAAGGACAGAATCGATAACGACGACATGATTACGCAGCTTGAAACCCGCATTCGCGCTAAAGCAAGCATCCTGGACGAAGCGCGTCGTATCGACGTGCAGCAGCTTGAAAAATAACAACGTGATGGGAAGCGGCGTGCTTCCCGTGTATGATTGAACCCGCATGGCGCCCGTATTGTTCGGGTTAGCGCTGAGGGTTCATTTTTATATTCATAAAGAGAATAAACGTGGCAAAAAACATTCAAGCCATTCGCGGCATGAACGATTATCTGCCTGGCGAAACCGCCATCTGGCAGCGCATTGAAGGCACTCTCAAAAACGTGCTCGGTAGCTACGGTTACAGTGAAATCCGCTTGCCGATTGTAGAGCAGACCCCGTTATTCAAACGCGCGATCGGTGAAGTCACCGACGTGGTTGAAAAAGAGATGTATACCTTTGAGGACCGTAATGGCGATAGCCTGACGTTGCGTCCTGAAGGGACTGCGGGCTGCGTACGCGCCGGCATCGAACATGGTCTCCTGTACAATCAGGAACAGCGTCTGTGGTATATCGGGCCGATGTTCCGCCACGAACGTCCGCAGAAGGGACGCTATCGTCAATTCCATCAGCTGGGTGTCGAAGTGTTTGGCCTGCAAGGCCCGGATATCGATGCGGAACTGATCATGCTGACTGCTCGCTGGTGGCGCGCGCTGGGTATTTCTCAGCATGTCAGCCTGGAGCTGAACTCAATCGGTTCGCTTGAAGCCCGCGCAAACTACCGTGATGCGCTGGTCGCCTACCTGGAACTGCACAAAGAGAAACTGGACGAAGACTGCAAGCGTCGTATGTACACCAACCCGCTGCGCGTTCTCGACTCCAAAAACCCGGAAGTACAGGCTCTGCTCAACGACGCGCCAGCACTCGGCGACTATCTGGATGACGACTCTCGCGAGCACTTCGCGGGTCTGTGCAAACTGCTGGAGTCCGCAGGTATTGCCTATACCGTCAATCAGCGCCTGGTTCGTGGTCTTGATTACTACAACCGCACCGTATTTGAGTGGGTCACCAGTAGCCTGGGCTCTCAGGGTACCGTGTGCGCCGGTGGGCGTTACGACGGTCTGGTTGAGCAACTTGGCGGTCGTGCAACCCCGGCCGTGGGCTTTGCCATGGGTCTGGAACGTCTTGTTTTGTTAGTTCAGGCAGTTAATCCGGAATTTATTGCCTCCCCTGTTGTCGATATATACCTGGTCGCTTCGGGGACGGACACGCAGCCGGCGGCAATGCGGCTTGCAGAACGTCTGCGCGATGAAGTTCCTGGTGTGAAACTAATGACCAACCACGGCGGCGGCAACTTTAAGAAACAGTTTGCCCGCGCCGATAAGTGGGGCGCCCGCGTTGCACTGGTACTGGGCGAGTCCGAAGTGGCTGACGGTACTGTTGTAGTGAAGGATTTGCGCTCTGGTGAGCAAACGGCAGTAGCGCAGGATAGCGTTGCCGCGCATTTGCGCACTCTACTGGGCTAAGGAGAAGGACAGCGTGGAAATTTACGAGAACGAAAACGACCAGGTTGATGCGGTAAAACGCTTCTTTGCTGAAAATGGCAAAGCGCTGGCTGTTGGGATCATTTTAGGGGTTGGCGCGCTGGTTGGCTGGCGTTACTGGACCAGCCATCAGACGGAGTCCGCACGCTCTGCTTCCCTGGCGTATCAAAATACGGTGACTGCGGTTAGCGCGGGTAAACCGGACAGTCTTCCTGCTGCAGAGAAATTTGCCGCAGAAAACAAAAATACCTACGGCGCGTTAGCTTCTCTGGAACTGGCGCAGCAGTTTGTGGACCAAAATGAACTTGAGAAAGCCGCAAGCCAACTGCAACAAGGCTTAGCTGCAACCAGCGATGAAAACCTCAAAGCGGTGATCAACCTGCGTCTGGCTCGTGTTCAGGTTCAGCTTAAACAAGCCGATACCGCGCTGAAAACGCTCGACACCATTAAAGGTGAAGGCTGGACGGCCATTGTTGCCGATCTGCGCGGTGAAGCGTTGCTGAGCAAAGGCGACAAACAAGGTGCGCGTAGCGCATGGGAAGCGGGCGTGAAAAGCGATGCCTCTCCTGCTCTGAGCGAAATGATGCAGATGAAAATCAATAATTTGTCCATCTGAGAGGGACCCGATGCAATTGCGTAAATTACTTCTGCCAGGGCTGCTTTCCGTTACCCTATTGAGCGGCTGTTCACTGTTTAGTGGCGAAGAAGATGTCGTTAAGATGTCCCCATTACCGGTGGTTGAGAACCAGTTTACTCCGTCTACGGACTGGAGCACCTCCGTAGGCAACGGTATTGGTGATTTCTATTCCAATCTTCATCCTGCGCTGGCGGATAACGTTGTCTATGCAGCCGATCGCGCCGGTGTCGTTAAGGCGTTGAATGCGGACGACGGCAAAGAAGTCTGGTCTGTTAATCTGGGTGAGAAAGACGGCTGGTTCTCCCGCGCATCTGCACAGCTTTCTGGCGGTGTAACCGTGTCCGGCGGACATGTTTACATTGGCAGCGAAAAAGCACAGGTTTATGCGTTGAATACCAGCGACGGGACCACTGCGTGGCAGACGAAAGTTGCCGGTGAAGCGCTGTCTCGCCCTGTTGTGAGCGATGGCGTGGTATTAATCCACACCAGCAACGGTCAGTTGCAGGCCTTGAACGAAGCTGATGGTGCTATCAAATGGACCGTTAACCTCGACATGCCTTCTCTGTCACTGCGCGGCGAATCTGCCCCAGCGACCGCCTTTGGCGCAGCTATTGTCGGCGGTGATAACGGTCGCGTGAGCGCAGTGCTGATGCAGCAGGGCCAGATGATTTGGCAGCAACGTATTTCTCAGGCGACAGGTCCAACGGAAATCGATCGTCTCAGTGACGTTGATACCACGCCGGTTATCGTCAATGGCGTTGTTTATGCGCTGGCTTATAATGGTAACCTGACGGCGCTGGATCTGCGCAGCGGCCAGATTATGTGGAAACGTGAACTGGGCTCGGTGAATGATTTTATCGTCGACGGCAACCGTATCTACCTGGTTGACCAGAACGACCGCGTACTGGCACTGACCACCGACGGCGGCGTGACGCTGTGGACGCAAAGCGATCTGCTGCACCGTCTGCTGACGTCCCCGGTATTGTATAATGGCAATCTGGTCGTCGGTGATAGCGAAGGCTACCTGCACTGGATTAACGTTGACGATGGCCGTTTTGTTGCCCAGCAGAAAGTTGACAGCTCTGGTTTCCTGACCGAGCCGGTCTCTGCTGATGGTAAACTGCTGATCCAGGCGAAAGACGGTACGCTGTACTCTATTACGCGTTAATCGTCCCGGCCGCTCGCTTTGAAAAACGGCTCCTGGTGCAGGGGCCGTTTTACTGTTTTTAACAACGGCGCAAAAATGTGCCCGTTGTCTGATGATTTTTTAAATGAGGCTTTAAACATGGTACCTGTGGTCGCGCTTGTCGGGCGCCCTAACGTTGGCAAATCCACGTTATTTAACCGTCTAACTCGCACCCGAGATGCGCTGGTTGCGGATTTCCCGGGTCTGACTCGTGACCGTAAGTACGGTCGTGCGGAAATTGAAGGCCGCGAGTTTATCTGTATTGATACCGGCGGTATTGATGGCACCGAAGACGGTGTTGAAACTCGTATGGCGGAACAGTCGCTGTTGGCTATTGAAGAAGCGGACGTTGTGCTGTTCATGGTGGATGCGCGTGCTGGCCTGATGCCAGCGGATGAAGCTATTGCGAAACATCTGCGTTCTCGCCAGAAACCGACGTTCCTGGTTGCCAACAAAACTGACGGACTCGATCCTGACCAGGCGGTTGTCGATTTCTACTCGTTGGGTCTGGGTGAAATTTATCCGATCGCGGCATCCCATGGCCGTGGCGTCCTCAGCCTGCTGGAGCATGTTCTGCTGCCGTGGATGGATGACGTTGCCCCTCAGGAAGACGTGGATGAAGACGCAGAATATTGGGCGCAACTGGAAGCCGAAGAAAACGGCGAAGAAGAGCCTGAGGACGACTTTAACCCGCAGGATTTGCCGATTAAACTGGCGATTGTGGGTCGACCGAACGTAGGTAAGTCCACGCTTACTAACCGTATTCTCGGCGAAGACCGCGTAGTGGTTTACGACATGCCTGGGACGACGCGTGACAGTATTTATATTCCGATGCAGCGCGATGAGCGCGAATATGTGCTCATCGATACCGCGGGCGTGCGTAAGCGCGGCAAAATTACCGAAGCGGTAGAAAAATTCTCCGTTATCAAAACGCTGCAGGCGATTGAAGATGCCAACGTGGTGATGCTGGTGATTGACGCGCGCGAAGGTATTTCCGATCAGGACCTGTCACTGCTGGGCTTTATCCTCAATAGTGGGCGCTCACTTGTTATCGTGGTCAACAAGTGGGATGGCCTGACGCAGGAAGTGAAAGAGCAGGTCAAAGAGACGCTGGACTTCCGTCTGGGCTTTATTGATTTTGCGCGCGTACACTTTATCTCTGCGCTGCACGGCAGCGGTGTGGGGAATCTGTTTGAATCGGTCCGCGAAGCGTATGACAGCTCCACCCGTCGCGTCAGCACCGCGATGCTGACGCGCATCATGACTATGGCGGTAGAAGATCATCAGCCGCCGCTGGTCCGTGGTCGTCGTGTGAAGCTGAAATATGCTCACGCCGGTGGTTATAACCCGCCAATCGTGGTGATCCACGGCAACCAGGTCAAAGACCTGCCGGATTCCTACAAACGCTATCTGATGAACTATTTCCGTAAATCTTTGGACGTGATGGGGACGCCGATCCGTATTCAGTTCAAAGAGGGGGAAAACCCGTTTGCGAACAAACGCAATACGCTGACCCCGACTCAGATGCGTAAGCGTAAGCGTTTGATTAAGCACATTAAAAAAAGCAAGTAACCGTTGCTGATGCTGATAAAAACCCGCGCCTGTCGCGGGTTTTTTTTCGCTAATCCATCGCCTGCCTCAACCCGTGCGATGTCAATTACTATTCGTTTTTTACCAAGTTTAAATCTAAGAAAGTAGACATTTGTCGAGTTTTCATCTTAAAGTCCGGGGGCTGGTACTAGACAAAACTAGCCTCAGGTTATCAAATGGTTAAATAACTTTTCGCCGCATGTAAAAAATCGGTCAGATACGTAACTGGCTGGCGTACATCGCGGTGTTTATACGCACGACGACATAACTTTCGGGAGAATTATGCAATCCTCTGTTAATCAAAAAGAAAGCCGAACTTTCTTCGGCCATCCTTATCCGCTCGGCTCGCTGTTTTTCACAGAGATGTGGGAGCGTTTCTCGTTTTATGGCATTCGCCCGTTACTGATCCTGTTTATGGCGGCAACCGTCTATGACGGCGGCATGGGGCTGGCTCGTGAAAACGCCTCGGCGATTGTGGGTATCTTTGCCGGTACGATGTATCTTGCCGCACTGCCGGGTGGCTGGCTGGCGGATAACTGGCTCGGCCAACAGAAAGCGGTGTGGTACGGTTCCATTCTGATTGCGCTCGGCCACCTGTCGATTGCGCTCTCGGCCATTATGGGAAACAACCTGTTCTTTATCGGCCTGATGTTTATCGTGCTCGGTTCCGGTCTGTTCAAGACCTGTATTTCGGTCATGGTTGGCACGCTGTATAAAAAAGGCGATGCGCGTCGCGACGGCGGGTTCTCGCTGTTCTACATGGGCATCAACATGGGGTCGTTTATCGCGCCGCTGATCTCCGGTTGGCTGATTAAAACCCACGGCTGGCACTGGGGCTTTGGCATCGGTGGTATCGGGATGCTGGTGGCGCTGATCATTTTCCGCGTATTTGCCGTTCCATCGATGAAACGCTACGACAGCGAAGTGGGACTCGACTCCACCTGGAACAGCCCGGTTGTAAAACGTAACGGCGTGGGCGCGTGGCTGCTGGCGCTGGCCGTCGGTGTGGCAGTTATTGTTACGCTGATTGCGCAGGGCGTGATTGTCATTAATCCGGTCGCGGTTGCCAGCATGCTGGTATACGTGATTGCCGCCTCCGTTGCACTCTACTTTATCTACCTGTTCATCTTTGCCGGTCTGAACCGCAAAGAGCGCGCCAGACTGCTGGTCTGCTTTATCCTGCTGGTTTCCGCCGCGTTCTTCTGGTCCGCGTTTGAGCAGAAGCCGACCTCGTTCAACCTGTTTGCCAACGACTACACTAACCGTATGATCGGTGATTTTGAAATCCCGGCGGTGTGGTTCCAGTCGATAAACGCGCTGTTTATCATCCTGCTGGCGCCGGTATTTAGCTGGGCATGGCCGAAACTGGCGAGCATGAACATTCGCCCGAGCAGCATTACCAAATTCGTTATTGGTATTCTCTGCGCGGCGGCAGGCTTTGGCCTGATGATGCTGGCGGCGCAAAACGTTCTCAGTAACGGCGGTGCAGGCGTTTCTCCATTCTGGCTGGTGGGCAGCATCCTGATGCTGACGCTTGGTGAGCTGTGCCTGAGTCCGATCGGTCTGGCGACGATGACGCTGCTGGCTCCGGAAAGAATGCGTGGGCAGATGATGGGCCTGTGGTTCTGCGCCAGTGCACTGGGTAACCTGGCCGCAGGTTTGATTGGCGGCCATGTGAAGGCTGACCAACTGGATATGCTGCCGGATCTCTTCGCTCGCTGCTCGATTGCGCTGCTGATCTGCGCCGCGGTCCTGATCGTCCTCATTGTTCCGATTCGTCGCATGCTGGAGAATACGCAATCTAAACCGGCAACTAGCGCCTGATAACACCTCGATTGGGCCGGGGCAGACGTTATGTCCCGGCCATTCAATTTTTGAGGTGAGAACATGTTGTTAGGGTTTGTTGGGCTTGGCGCAGTTGTTGAAACGGCATACTTGCCCGCATTACGTCATATGTTCGGTGATTCACTCCGCTGCGTGGGTTTTGATGTCCAACCCGTAAAGCAGTTTGCAGACGTGGCACGCTGCGCGTCGCTCGCTGAACTTCTTGCCACACCGCTTGATACCCTGTTTATCACCACCGCATCCCTGCACCACCTTGATGTGCTTGAACAGGCGCTGGCCGCGCCCATTGCACGTATCGTGGTCGAAAAGCCTATTGTCGCCACGCTTTCCCAAATTGAAAAACTGAAAATGCTGCTGATTCAACCCGGTGCTGCCGAGCGCGTGCTGGCGCTCGACCACTGGATGGCGCGCAATGGCGCAATGCGGCTGGCGTTGGGTAAACTCAGCGCGCAGTGGCAGGGCGATAATCCACAACCGGCACTGGTCTCTCACTTTTCGGACGTTGTTAAAATCGAAGGCTTCTTACAGGAACCGAGCGGGTTTAACGCTGCTGGTGAACCCATCGCGCTCAACTTTGCCACCGGTGAGCCGGATACGCGTGAACTCCGTCATCCGGACGGTGTGATTCTGGACATTGGCACGCATGTACTGGCAATGCTGCGTGAAACAGCGCGTTATCTGGGCGGCAATGACAGCATGAGCTTGCAGGTGATGAGCGCTAAAGACCGTCTGGGACGCGATATCGTAGAAGGCGACCTGACCACGGCGGAAGGAGAGGCACATCTGCAGGGACAGATTAGCGGTATACCGCTGGATATCTGGCTGAATAAATACGCAGGGCCTGCTGGTGGACAAAAAGGCCTGCGCCTTTATCTGCGCGACGGCCGTATCATCAGCCATGACCGTCGAGGTGCCGAGGATGTGCTCGAACTGATTGACGGTAATGTTGTGCGATGCTGGCGCCTTCCCGGTAGCATTTATGCCCATTGTCTGGCGGAGCATATTCTGGGCGCGAGCAGTCTGTTTGAACGCAGCCCACAGGAAGTGAGTCGCACGACGCAGCGCAGGCTGGAGGAAGTGGAGTACCTGTTAACGTTACAGCAGCAGTTACGCGGGCGGCATTAAACGCAGCGTGATAAACTCTACGCAGTAATGGATCCCTGTACTGGAGTCGCTATGTCTATTATTTGCCCGGATTGTCATGCAGAACTGGAGCCGCAAAACGGTATGGCGCACTGTGATAACTGTAATAAAGATATTCAGTTAGAAGCGCACTGTCCGGAGTGTAATCAGCCGCTGCAGGTGCTCAAAGCCTGTGGCGCAGTCGATTATTTCTGCCAGCGCGGTCATGGCCTTATTTCAAAAAAACGTGTTATCTATTCTATTAGTAATTAATTATATTAGTTGTTCTATTTAGTTGAAATAAACATACGAAAGAGAATATTAATTCTCTTTCGATATCTATTAAACAAATAAGTAACGCGTAATTCAAATGAATACCTGTTTTTAGGAATATATTTAGGTGGCTAAATTATAGTTTGTTTTAGATCGTAGATATAATCTTTCTGTGTGAGGAAAGCTTTAACACAGGGATAATCTATGGTGTCAGGAGCACGCTTATTCTTTTTATTATTGGTGTCTGGCGTGGTAAGCGCTGAGGCCGATATAAGCGTCCCTGTCTCTGAAAATAATATTGCCCTCTCCACATTACCCGATCTGGCCAGTGATGCCGCAGAAAAAGAAGAACAAGAAAATAAGGGGCAATCATTTAAAGAAAAAGGCGCTGATTACATTACCAACTCAGCGACGCAGGGATTTGAAAACCTGACGCCGGAAGCGCTGGAATCCCAGGCGCGTAGCTATCTGCAAAACCAAATCACTTCATCAGCACAGTCATACCTTGAGGGCGCAATGTCGCCTTATGGCAAGGTGCGTACCAGTCTCTCCGTGGGCGAAGGGGGAGACCTTGAAGGTAGTTCGCTGGATTATTTTGTTCCCTGGTATGACAACGAAAGTACCGTACTCTTTAGTCAAGTATCCGCCCAACGTAAAGAAGAGCGTACTATTGGTAATTTAGGCTTCGGCGTACGCCAGAATATCGCGAGCTGGCTGCTGGGCGGTAACCTGTTTTATGACTATGACTTCACCCGTGGACACCGCCGCTTAGGTCTGGGGACCGAAGCCTGGACTGATTATTTAAAACTTTCCGGAAATTATTACCATCCTCTTTCCGACTGGAAAGATTCTGCAGATTTTGATTTTTACGAAGAGCGCCCGGCGCGCGGTTGGGATATTAGGGCAGAAAGCTGGCTGCCATTTTATCCGCAGTTGGGCGGCAAAGTCATTTATGAGCAGTACTATGGCGACGAGGTGGCGTTATTTGGCACCGATAATTTACAAAAAAATCCGCATGCCGTGACCGTAGGTCTCAACTATACGCCTGTACCGATGGTGACGTTGGGGGCGGACTATAAAGCCGGAACCGGGGACAACACCGATCTCAACGTCAATGCCACGGTCACATATCAGCTTGGTACCCCGCTGGCAGCACAGCTCGACCCGGAAAACGTCAAAGCACAGCATTCGCTGATGGGCAGTCGTCATGATTTTGTTGAGCGTAACAACTTCATCGTTCTGGAATACCGTGAGAAAGATCCGTTAGACGTCGCACTTTGGCTGAAGGCCGATTCAACCAATGAGCATCCTGAATGCGTGATTGAAGACACGCCTGAAGCCGCGGTTGGTCTGGAAAAATGCAAGTGGACCGTCAATGCGATGATTAATCACCATTACAAGATTATTTCTGCTTCCTGGCAGGCGAAAAATAATGCCAGCCGGACGTTAGTGATGCCGGTGATAAAAGCGGATGCCTTGACCGAGGGAAATAATAATCGCTGGAATTTAGTGCTGCCGGCGTGGGTGAATGCTGATACCGACGACCAGAGAACGGCAATGAACACCTGGAAGGTGCGCATGACGCTGGAGGATGAAAAGGGCAATAAGCAGAACTCCGGCGTGGTGGAAATTACCGTCCAGCAGGATCGTAAAATCGAGCTGATCGTCGATAACATCGCTGATGCCGATCGTAGCGATCACAGTCATGGCGCCAGCGCGCAGGCCGATGGTGTGGACGGTGTAGTAATGGACTTGCTGCTGACCGATTCCTGGGGCGACACCACCGATCGCAACGGTGATGAACTGGTCGATGAGGCCATGACGCCTGAGCTGTACGACAGCAATGATAAAAAAGTTACGCTAGCTGCGACGCCCTGTACCACGGAAACCCCCTGTGTATTCATTGCCAGCCGAGATAAAGCAGCGGGAACCGTTACGCTCTCCAGCACGCTTCCCGGCACTTTCCGCTGGAAGGCTAAAGAGGATGCTTACGGCGACAGCAACTATGTCGACATTACCTTTGTTGGTGAATCGCTTTCAGCGCTGAACCCCCTCATCTATCAATCGAAAACTTCCAGCCCAGTCAATCTGATCGACAAAGAAGATAAGCACCCTGTTGTGAATAACACCTATCGATTCCGGCTTTGGCGCGATGCTAACAGTGATGGCGTGTTCCAGATGTCGGAACAGCTTACAGAAGAAGAGATGGCCCAGTATGACTACCAATGGGAGTTTACCGGGCAGAGTACCAACGGGCATACCGGGGCGCAAACGAACACCAGCAATGAGGACCTGGTTCTGCCAGCCAGCAATAAAGAAGCGGCGCAGAAGTTTGGCGCCGACGAGCAGGATGGCGTGCAGGGGTATGGATTACGTGTGGCCTACAACCAGAAATAGCGTCGGCGCGAGTCGCTGAATTTTAAAGAAAAGGAGAGTCTTAATGCAGGCATTGTTAAAACGGCGGCTGAGTAAGGTCGCACTGGCGCTGGTGGTGGCAGGCTACTGCTCAATTCCATCGGCGATAGCAGCGAAAGAAGGAAAACTGCAAGGTGCCGGTTCCGATACGTGGCAGTTCAGCGGCAATACCGGCACGATTCAGGGGACGGTACCGTGGATCACCCGCTCAGCGGAAAAAGTCGCGGAAGCAGATAAAAACCACGTAACGGTTAGCATTGACCGGGGTGAGCGTGTCGTCAACGGCGAGGGGGATAAGCAGTTCCATATTGGCGATAAGGTCACGGTAAACTGGGCGATTGGCGATGAGCAGGGCGATCTCGATGTCAGCAATACCGCAACCAAAGCCACGGTGGTCTGGATTCGTTCGAAACAACAGGATGGTTCTGATGCTACCGTGATAAGCGGTAGTGCCGGGAAGGACTCCTATACCCTCCAGGAATCGGACGCAGACTATTACATTGGTATTCGCATCACGCCAACGACGACTACCGGTGACCCCAACGTTGCTGAACTCTTGACGTTAAACGATCTTTCTACCGGCTCGGGTGGCGGTGCGGATGACGATGACATCCCGGAAGGTCCGGTGGTGGATGATTCTATTGCCGTGGCTATCTACGACTCTGAGAATGCCTCTGTCAACCTGCTGAAAAACAGCAGTACCAAGCTGCATACCGGTCACACCTACGTTGCTCAGTTGTGGAAAGATGCCAACAAAAACGGCACTTACGACACGGGAGAACTGGTGGTTACCAATCAGTACGACTATCAGTGGGTCTTTACTGGCACGAGTTTGCAACTGGGAACGGCGGGAGGCGACTCTTCAGTTCAGAACGGCGATTTGCGTATTCCAGAGACCAATGCCGAAGCCAGAACCTCGATCTTCCCGAACGCAGGCGACGATGGCGTTCAGGGGTATGGCCTGTCGATCAAGTACAAGAACAAATAATTCGCACCGTACGTCGCTCTCCAGGGGAGCGGCGTTTTCCGTGCGCTTTTCTTAGCAGGACGCTAAGCAAAGCGTGTTGAAAATCCAATTATCAGACAGGCGTTAGGATGGGGATATGTCCGGTAACCTGAAATCACTGCATCGTTTCCTGCTGCCGCTGTTATTTATCAGCGGCTTGTCTGCAAATGCCACAAATTTGAGTCATACATGGCAGGAGCCTGTCGGCGTTACGTCGGCGATTAACGGTACGAAACCGCAGGCCGACAGTGTCGCCATTCCGGTGTATCAGGGAAGCGTGCAACTTAGTGTGGATCAAGCCAATGCCGTGGCGAATACCGCGAGGCCAAACCAGTTCAGTACCGATGACAGCGGCAGCGCACTGATCCTCAGTAACCCGCATGACACCGAAGGTGACATTTTTGCCGAGCCGCCGCTGGTCTGGCAAAGCGATCGTGCGCCGGGTGTCTCTCTGGTATGGGCTGATGCCGCCACGCCCGAAGTCCCGCTCAGCCCACAACCGTCCGCGAATCTCAGCTTCTGCGCGCAAAATATGGCGGGGCGTCATCTGGTGGTCTGGCCGCAGCTTGATACCACAACGGAGATACCACCACTCTGGCTGCTGACTCGTACCGGTGTCCCCTATAACAATGCGGTGACGTTGCTTGAGCAAAAATTTGCGGTAGATATCGCCGCGGCTGCGGGCAAACCGGTAGCGGTGAGCGCAGACCATTTCAATGAAACGCTAAAGGCGGCAAAAGGTAAAGCTGGCGATAGCATCACTTTGACGGTGAGCACCAGGACCTGTGATGGTGAACCTGCGGCGAATACGGCTTTTATCATTACCCGAAGTGATGCTTTCAACCGACAAAATGCGGTCAACAACACCAATCCTGTACATGTAGGAGATACTGAACTCACCACGATCGCCACCGAATTTCACGGCACAACCGATGCCAGCGGCAATGCTACGGTGACGGTCACCCAGGACAATAGCCCTGGCGTAAAAACCACGCTAACGGTAAAAGCCGTAGGAGCGACATCGCTTGCCGATAGCGTAGATGTTATTTTCACCACTCTCAGCAGCCCGGACAGCGATAAAGCGGCGATGTGGGGTCATATGGCGGAAAGCTCCAGCGCTGAGGTGGAAGGTGAAACCTACACCTTTACCCGACCCGCGCTCGCCGCTGAGGTGGAGGGTGAAAGTACGACGGTGAATGCCGATAATGAAAGCTGGGCGCTGTTTAACTGGAAAGGGGCGGATGAGCACTGTGACATTCTGCCGGATGCGCGCCAGCTTATCGGGTTAAAAACTGCACGAGGCGACCTGGCGACTACTCTTGGCTGGCCTGTCGCTGGGGATGATGAATACTGGTCCGCCACGGAAAGTTCGCTGAGCATGTACCATTATGGCGTCAATATGCGCTCCAGCAGCGTGGTGCAGGAAGCGGATACGGTGAACTCCCTGGTCAGTTGCGTAGATAAGGCCGCACCGGCGGTAAAGCCAAAGCTGGTGCTGAGTACAGACAGCTACGACAGTAGCCTGAGCGCCGCGAGGGTAAAGGTAGGGGAGGCGGTCATGATGCAAATCACGGTAACCGACGAACTCACCGGCAAGCCGCTGCCGTATCGCTATTTTAATCTGTACCTTGGCAACGCGCAGGCGCGCAATACCGCTTACTATTCCGCCAGTTGGGAGGAGCATCCGGTTACCATTGCAGGTGAAGGCCTGATGGCCGGTGATACCCATCACTATCAGGGCGTTACCGACGCGAACGGTCAGGCTTCGCTGGAGATCAAACATGATTCAGGTACTGGCGTCTTAACGCCGTTGCGCGTGGTGCTGTTTGACGGCAGCACGCAGGCAACGCAAAACGTGATCTTTACCGTTCTCACCAGTCCGGATGTCAGCGCGGCAAACATGTGGGGGCATATGCAGGGCGTAGTGGAGGCGGGCAATTTGTATAAACGTCCGCTGCTGGCAGCAGAAGCCACGCATAAAACGGGCTCCACGCAGGAAAACAATGAAAACTGGGCGACGTTCAACTCCGTTACGGCGGGTGAAAACCAGTGCGGTAGTGGACAAGTGCCAGGGCAACTGTCGCTGGACTCGCTCTATAATGCGCATCCTGATAACGAGATGCAAAGCGAGCACGGTTGGCCAACCGCCAGCCACAGCTATCTGGCGGCGGACACCAGCGGCGGGCAGACGGCGCACGTCAATCTGGCTACCGGTGCTGATGCTTTGTTCAGCGGCAGCGAGCCAAACTATCTCTCCTGCTCGGGCAATGAGTTAGTCACTCAGCTTGACGTGGCGATGAACGGCGATTTTGCCCTGCGCCAGACGACAGCCAAAGTGGGCGAGCAGATAACGCTGACGGTGCGCTCAATTAATGCGCTCAACGGTCTTACGGTCCCCAACGCGGCGTTTACAGTTACCATGGCTTATGGGCGCAATCGCGATAACGTCAGTACCGGCTTTACTGATGCCACCAACGGCGCGCTTGTTATAGCGGGTACGGCGTACGGTCCTTCTCAGGCGTCGATGACGTATCAGGGCACTACCGATAGTCAGGGGAGTGCCACCCTGACTATCGAACAACCGCAGGGCGTTGGACTGCAGACTCAGCTCTCTATTCTGCCGATGAACTCACTCATCTCCACGCCGCTCAGCCGCAGCGTGAAATTTACCGTCCCCACCAGCCCGGATACCGCTCAGGCATCGATGTGGGGACATATGCCCGATACCCTGACGGTGGGTGATGCGGTATTTGAGCGTCCAAAGCTTGCGGCAGAGGTTAGCGCTACCCGCACCCAGAAGGAAGCGAACGAAAGCTGGGCGCGCGTCACTCATAGCGATGCGGTGAGTAATACGGACGTCGGCGGCTGTGCGGTCAACCGATTGCCGCGTATCGATCAGCTTAAGGCGTTGTATGACGCCAACAGCGGTGGGGCGATTCACAACACCCACGGCTGGCCAACCCTGATTAACTATTGGTCTTCGACGTTTGCCACAGCGACGTCGTGGAAACTCATCGCGCTTTCCAGCGGCAGCGAGTTTTCCAGTAACAATGCGTCGGATTATGTCACCTGCCTTGCCAGCGACAATCCGGTAGCCGCTTCTATTACCATCGAACCGGTCGATTCGTCGCTGTGGTATGAGGGTAATAACGAACATGCGCTAAAGGTGAAAAAGGGCGATACGTTACAGCTGAAGGTCACGGTGAAAGATGCCAGCGGCAAGCCGATCCCTGATGCACCGTTTGTACTGTCGCGCGGTGATGGTTATACCCGGCAGAGCGATAAGCATATTGCGGGCAGCGGCGACGGTATCGTTTCTCCGGTCGTGATCGACGGAAACTCAATCAACGATACGGCAACCAAAGTGGGCGGCCTGACGGGAGCCGATGGCAGTAAAATCATCAACGTCACCCGCCCAGATACGCATGGCACCAAAGTGGCGGTTACCGCAGCGCTATATCAAAACGCCAGTGTCAGCGCCAGCGTTGACACGATATTCACCGTCGTCACCAGCCCCGACAGTAATAAAGCCAAAATGTGGGGCCATATGCCAGAAACGGTGTCAGCAGCTAATGGCAAAGTATTTAAGCGACCGCAACTGGTCACAGAAATTGCCAGCGGGATTGCCGTTGGCAACAACACAGAAAACAATGAAATCTGGGCCACTGTTGATTTTGAGGGGATACAGAACGCCTGCGGGGTGGGATTTGTGCCCGCGCTGGCCGACCTGCAGTCGTTGTACGCAGCCTTCCCTGGCGGAGCTATCAATACTCAGCAGGGCTGGCCTGTCGAAGGGAAAAACTACCAGAACAGCACTGCTGATATCAGCCGCTCAACGGAAAACCGTTATGTGAAATCGCTCGATCTGGGCGATGGCAACATAAGCTCAATGTTATGGAATGAAAAACTCTATTTCTCCTGCCTGCAAACAGCGCAGAAAGTGGCAACCAGGCTCACGCTGACATCCTCGCTATACCATGCCGACGACGGTTTTGTTAAAGCCAAAGTTGGCGAAACTATCCCGGTGGTGATTACCACTCTGGATGATGAGGGGAATCCGGTTGGCAATACGCCGGTTATCTTTAAACGCGGTGATAGCATCGGGCGTAAGTACCAGGTGGTAAACACCTCCGCTGCGGCTGCGATACAAATTAATCATAGCGAGAGTCGTAGCAGTGGCATTGAGTATTACTCCGCGACCAATGAGAACGGAACGCTGACGCTGGACATTAGCCAGGACAGTGGCGCAGGCTTTAAAACGCCGCTGCTGGCGTCGCTTGAGCATACCAGTTCTGCAACAGAGCAGACGCTGCCGGTCGTCTTTAGCGTAGTGACCAGTCCGGATACAGAGAAAGCGAACTACTGGGGGCACATGGCGGAAACGCTCACCGATCGTGATGGCGTCGTGTATAAGCGCCCGCTGTTATCCAGTGAGTTTAGCAACATGCCGGGGAAAACGGTGATTATCACCAACGGCAGCTACGATATGGGCGAAACCTGGGGCATGATCACCGTCAGCAATGCCTGGAATGGGGTTGGTGGTGGCTGTGGGCGTAACTTTCTGCCGACTGCCAGTAATCTTCAGGCGCTGTACGCCACCTGGCCCGACGGGGCGATGCACAGCCGCAATGGTTGGCCAATGAGCAGTACAGGGAACGTTAGCGCCAGCCAGTACTGGTGGGCGGGGGATTACGCTTTACCGTCCGCGGAGGGCGACCCAGTTGAATACGCGGTTGTTAACCTGTTGAGCAATGGTGATGTTACCTCAATAAGCAATGCGTCGATTTATCACATGCAGACGTGCCTCGTTTCACCCCGAGGTACGGCTGGTAACCTGACGCTTACGCTCGCGGGTCAGGATGAAACGACGGGGATCGTTAAGGTCAAAAAAGGCGAGCAAATCGCCGCCACCGTGACAGTCAAAAATACGGCAGGCCAGCCGATGGCCAACGCGTTGGTGAAACTGAGCCGCAGTGAATCAACGACGCGTTCAGGAAGTATCCATAGCGCTGGTTCTGAAGATGATATTACTCTACGTAACGTCATGCCGTCCGGCCCTGCGACGTTCCTGATGGATACCAGCGCGAAATTTTTGTATATACAAACCGATGAGCAGGGGGAGGGGACCTTTACGCTTTCACAGGATATGTCTGCGGGGCTGAAAACCACTCTCAACGCCACAGCGATGGATGGCAGCAATCTGACCGACAGCAAAGATGCCATCTTCACCGTCATTACCAGCCCCGACAGCGACAAAGCCAGTATGTGGGGCCATATGCCGGAAACCTTTGTCAACAGCAAAGGGGCCGAGTTTAATCGACCATTATTGCGCGCTGAGCTTTCTGCCACGACGAATACCTCGGGCTTTCTGGAAAATAGTGAAACCTGGTATACGTGGAATAGTTATCCGCAGCTTTATCAGCAGTCCGCCAGCCCGTGTGACAGGCTGGGGTTGCCGACGCTGGAGCAACTTCAGACGCTGTATAACGATTACCCAAATGGCACGCTCTCCTCGACCTTCGGCCTGCCGGTGACAACGGGGAAATACTGGGGAGCGGGTAATAGCGTGCCGGACAGCGCGCACGCGACAAACCTGTTTCAGTACCTCCGGCTCAGTGATAACTCAAAGCTTGCTACCAACATGAATACTGCCACGGCGCAGCTGTGCTTGAGTAAAAAAAGGGTATTGTCGATAGCGCTCACGTCGAGCGCCATGAATGCGGAAAAAGGCGCCGCGGTTGTGAGAAAGGGAGAAATCGTACCGTTGACCGTCACCGTGACCGACGGTTCAGGAAATCCTGCACCTGATACCACTATTCGTCTGAGGCGCACCTCGTCGTTAAACCGGGCTGGGTTCGCTCAGGATGGTAATGAAAGCAATATGTTGCTGACAGCGCTCACGCCTGAAGCGGGTTCAATGGCGTTTAACTGTACGACTACTCGCTGCAACTATTACTGGTATGGCGTGACGGATGAGAATGGCCAAGCCCAGTTTGAGATAGCCCAGGATAATAGCAGCGGCCTGAAAACCGCCATTGTGGCAGAACTTCCCGACGATCTGGTGACTTCCAGCAATTTGGATGTGATATACACTGTACTTACCAGCCCGGACAGCGATAAAGCGAATTTCTGGGGGCATATGCCGGAAACGGTCACCAACAGCGCTGGGGTTAGATTTAAACGTCCACTTCTGGCGACCGAAACGTCGTTTACGTACTCCTATACGTACAATAACGAAAGCTGGGCGCTGGTCACCATTTCAAATACCCAAAAAGCGGGCGCTACTGGTTGTGACGCAGAATATCAGCCGCTGTTTAGCGATCTGCAAACACTGTACGCTGACGACCCTATAGGCGCTATTGGTACGAATTATGGCTGGCCGGTGTCAGCAGGCAAGTTCTGGCTGGCTGTGGATCGCGTGTCAAAAACCGGGGCATACCAGTATATGCGGCTGGATACGGGCGGGAAAAGTTCGACCACTTCTGTCGGGACGACCGGCGCGCAGATATGCCTTGTGGATCCGCATGCCCCATTGCCTGCGACCATTGCGTTGACGTCGAGCCTTGCTGACAGCGAAACCCGCATTGCGAAGGTTAAAAAAGGCGAGGAAATTCCGTTCACTGTCACCGTGAAAGATGCCAATGGCAACCCCGCAGCGAATGCATCCTTTACGCTCTCTCGTAGTAATGGCATTTCGCGTAGCGGTTCGGTGAAAACGACGGATGGTAAAGGTGCGACGGACGATCTGGTTCTTCAGGGGATAGCCCCTGCGACAGCCGAGACGGTGTTGAGCAGCAATACCAGCACCTGGAGTGGGGTGACCGGAGCGGACGGCATGGCAACCTTAAGCCTGCGCCAGGACGACGCGATGGGGCTGAAAACGACGATTACGGCAACGCTGGACACATACCCTAACCCGGCCTCTACTGTGGAGGCGATATTCACCGTGGTGACCAGCCCTGATACCGACAAAGCGCAATACTGGGGGCATATGCCCGAGACCGTTACCGACAGCAGCGGCGTGAGCTTTCAGCGACCATTACTGGCGGCGGAAGTTTCCGCAGAAGACACCACGTTTAGCTCCACGGTAGGTAACGAACTGTGGCCGCTGTATGACCATAACGGCGCAGGGCTGGCAAGCAAATCCACCTGCGGCGAAGCCTGGCAGCCGACGTTGAGTGAACTGAAATCACTCTACGATGAGCATCCCGGCGGCGAAATCGAAACGCTGTACGGCTGGCCGGTATCTCATGCAAGTTATGGCTGGTGGGTGACGGATAAAGCCGGAACCTCCTGGCAGAGCATGCAACTGAAAACCGGTGCGGTTTCCACCAGGAGTACAAGCGACAAACAGGCGCTGGTTTGCCTGGTCGATCCGCATCCTATGCCTGGGGCAATTACGCTGACGTCGACGGCTCTCAACGCTGAGAGGCTGGCAGCGCAGGTGAAAAAAGGAGAGACAATCCCGCTGACCGTAACGGTGACAGACACCGACGGCAATGTGATGCCGGACGTATATTTCACGATTTCACGCAGCAATGCGTTGTCGCGCGTTGGCAACGTCATTACCAGCGGCGGGGCGGATGATTTAACGCTGGACGAGCTAACGCCTTCTGCGCAGACCGCTAAGTTGGCTACCAACACCGCGATCTTTAGCGGTCTGACGGGCGCTAACGGTACCGCAACGTTTAACCTGCGACAGGATCTCAGTTCGGGGCTGAAAACTACGCTCACGGCGACGGTGACGAATAACACCACGCTTAAAGCCTCTCTGGATGCTATTTTTACCGTAATTACCAGCCCCAACTCTGCTAAGGCGAATTACTGGGGCCATATGCCCGAAACGGCCACCACCAGCGACGGCGTCATATTTAGCCGCCCATTGTTGGCGGCGGAAGTATCTTCCAGTAATACCAGCTATGGTGCGAATGGAGAACTCTGGTCATCGGTAAGCGCCTCGAATCTGGATAAAACCGGGATTACCGGATGTGACGCACAGCGTCAACCGCTGTATAGCCAGTTGCTGACGTTGTACAACGATAACCAAAATGGCGCGGTGGGGACGCTGTACGGTTGGCCGATTACCGGGGTGGATAACTACTGGTGGGCGGTCGATCAGGATGAGGCGACTCATGCTCGACAGGCGCTTAACTTGAGTAACGGGCAGAAACGTACGACAACCTCTACGTCATCCATTTATCGACAGGTGTGCCTGGTAAATGCGCGTGAGTGAAAGTTGTTAAGACGCTGCGAAGCGAATCAGCCCATATTCAGTCGGGCTGACTCGTTTTGCGGGAGCGTGTTTTTTTCTGCGGGGTTACGGTCGTGACCTCGCTCTCAACCCAGCCATCGGCAAGCCGGGTAGTGATAACGTCACCGGCACTGACCTGTTTGACCTTTTTCAATACGCCGCCGCCCGTGGTGGTGGAGACGCTGTAGCCACGCGCCAGGGTCGCCAGTGGGCTGACTGCTTCAAGATGGGTAACTGCGTTGCCAAACCGCTCGCGCTGTTCACTTAAACGTGCGCGGATATTCTCTGCTAAACGGTATTCCAGTTGCTGAATACGCGTTTGCGCACGATAAATACGTGGCTGCGGATTTTGTTGATTCAGACGCTGCAGCATGCGCTGCTGGCGTTGATTGGCCTGCTTAATCTTGTTCTCAAGCGCAAATCCCATCCGCTGACGCAGCCGTTCTAGCGCCGTTTGCTGGCGCGCCAGACGCAGCTGCGGATGCTGCTGTTGCAGGCGATGGAACATCTGCGTGAAACGACGGCTGCGGTTGGCGAGGTAGTAGTCCATCGCCATGCCCAGACGCTGCTGAGCGGACTGGATCTGACGCAACAACTCCTGCTGGTTGCGGCTGACAATTTCTGCCGCTGCTGATGGCGTAGGCGCTCGTAAATCTGCAATAAAATCGGCAATGGTAACGTCGGTTTCGTGGCCGACGGCGCTAACTACCGGAATGCCGCTGGCAAAAATCGCCCGTGCCACGCGTTCGTCGTTGAAACTCCATAAATCCTCCAGCGAGCCGCCGCCGCGCCCAACGATCAGCACGTCACACTCACGCCGCGCGTTCGCCAGTTCAATGGCGCGAACGATCTGCCCTGGCGCATCGTCGCCCTGTACCGCAGTCGGGTAGATAATAACGGGCAAGGATGGATCACGACGCTTCAGCACATGAAGAATATCGTGTAGCGCAGCGCCGGTTTTCGAAGTAATCACCCCAACGCAGTGGGCTGGGGAAGGTAGAGGTTGCTTGTATTGCTGATCGAATAGTCCTTCAGCCTGCAGTTTAGCCTTCAGTTGCTCATATTTTTGTTGCAGCAAACCTTCGCCCGCGGGCTGCATGCTCTCAACAATTATCTGGTAGTCGCCGCGCGGTTCGTACAACGTTATATTGGCGCGTACCAGCACCTGCTGCCCGTGCTGTGGGCGGAACGTTACCCGGCGGTTGCTGTTGCGAAACATCGCGCAGCGTACCTGAGCGGTGTCATCTTTGAGGGTGAAATACCAGTGACCGGAGGACGGCTGGGTGAAATTCGAGATTTCACCGCTGATCCACACTTGTCCCATTTCCTGCTCAAGCAGCAAACGAACCGTCTGGTTCAGGCGGCTTACGGTAAAAATTGAGGTGGTCTGAGAGGATAACATGTGAGCGGGATCAAATTCTAAATCAGCAAGTTATTCAGTCGAAAGTAACATGCTCACAGAGGAGCGCAAGGTTTTTTTGCAAAAAAGTGTGGATGCAATCGGTTACGCTCTGTATAATGCCGCGGCAATATTTAATAACCTCCCAGGTGAGATATTGCCCATGCTACGTATCGCAAAAGAAGCCCTGACGTTTGACGACGTCCTCCTCGTTCCCGCTCATTCTACCGTTCTGCCGAATACTGCTGACCTCAGCACCCAGTTGACGAAAACCATTCGCCTGAACATTCCTATGCTCTCCGCAGCAATGGACACCGTGACGGAAGCGCGCCTGGCAATTGCCCTGGCCCAGGAAGGCGGCATCGGTTTTATCCACAAAAACATGTCTATCGAGCGCCAGGCTGAAGAAGTCCGTCGCGTGAAGAAACACGAATCTGGCGTGGTAACTGACCCACAGACCGTACTGCCAACCACTACCCTGCGCGAAGTGAAAGAACTGACCGAGCGTAATGGTTTTGCAGGCTATCCGGTTGTGACTGAAGATAACGAACTGGTTGGCATTATCACCGGTCGTGACGTGCGTTTTGTGACTGACCTGAACCAGCCGGTTAGCGTTTATATGACGCCGAAAGAGCGTCTGGTGACCGTTCGTGAAGGCGAAGCGCGCGATGTTGTCTTTGCCAAAATGCACGAAAAACGCGTTGAGAAAGCGCTGGTAGTTGATGACAGCTTCCACCTGCTTGGCATGATCACCGTTAAAGATTTCCAGAAAGCAGAACGTAAACCTAACGCCTGTAAAGACGAGCATGGTCGTCTGCGCGTTGGCGCTGCTGTAGGTGCGGGCGCAGGTAATGAAGAGCGCGTTGACGCGCTGGTTGCCGCTGGCGTTGACGTACTGCTGATTGACTCCTCTCACGGTCATTCTGAAGGCGTGCTGCAGCGTATCCGTGAAACCCGTGCTAAATACCCGGATCTGCAGATTATCGGCGGCAACGTTGCAACCGGCGCAGGCGCACGCGCGCTGGCGGAAGCCGGCTGCAGCGCAGTTAAAGTCGGTATCGGCCCAGGCTCTATTTGTACTACCCGTATTGTTACCGGCGTAGGTGTACCGCAGATCACCGCCGTTTCTGACGCCGTTGAAGCGCTGGAAGGTACTGGTATTCCGGTTATCGCCGATGGCGGTATTCGTTTCTCCGGCGACATCGCGAAAGCGATTGCCGCAGGCGCTGCCGCAGTGATGGTTGGCTCCATGCTGGCGGGCACCGAAGAATCTCCGGGCGAAATCGAACTGTATCAGGGCCGTTCTTACAAATCATACCGTGGGATGGGCTCTCTGGGCGCGATGTCCAAAGGTTCTTCCGACCGTTACTTCCAGAGCGACAACGCTGCTGACAAACTGGTTCCGGAAGGCATCGAAGGTCGCGTTGCCTATAAAGGTCGCCTGAAAGAGATCATTCACCAGCAGATGGGGGGCCTGCGCTCCTGTATGGGTCTGACCGGCTGTGGTACTATCGACGCGCTGCGAACGAAAGCAGAGTTTGTACGCATCAGCGGTGCGGGTATCCAGGAAAGTCACGTTCACGATGTGACCATCACCAAAGAGTCCCCTAACTACCGCATGGGCTCCTGATAAGTTTCCGCGCCCGGCTTTATGCCGGGCGAATTTGTTTCACTTGCCTCGGAATTAGCGTCAATGACAGACAATATTCATAAACATCGCATTCTCATTCTTGATTTTGGATCGCAGTACACTCAGTTGGTTGCTCGTCGCGTACGTGAACTGGGCGTCTACTGTGAACTGTGGGCATGGGATGTTACGGAAGCACAAATTCGCGAATTCAACCCAAGCGGTATCATTCTTTCCGGTGGTCCGGAAAGCACCACCGAAGAAAACAGCCCGCGTGCGCCGGAATACGTTTTCAATGCGGGCGTGCCGGTGTTCGGCGTGTGCTATGGCATGCAGACTATGGCAATGCAGCTCGGTGGTCATGTTGAAGGTTCTAACGAACGTGAATTCGGCTATGCGCAGGTTGAAGTTCAGACCGACAGCGCGCTTGTCCGCGGTATTGAAGACTCTCTGACTGCAGATGGCAAACCGCTGCTGGACGTGTGGATGAGCCACGGCGACAAAGTAACCGCCATTCCGGAAGGTTTCGTGACCGTTGCCAGCACCGACAACTGCCCGTTCGCCATCATGGCGCACGAGGAAAAACGTTTCTACGGCGTGCAGTTCCACCCGGAAGTGACCCACACCCGTCAGGGCATGCGCATGCTGGAGCGTTTTGTGCGTGACATCTGCCAGTGTGAAGCGCTGTGGACGCCGGCAAAAATTATCGATGATGCCGTTGCCCGCATTCGCGAGCAGGTTGGCAATGATAAAGTGATCCTCGGTCTGTCCGGCGGCGTAGACTCCTCCGTTACCGCGATGCTGCTGCACCGTGCGATTGGCAAAAACCTGACCTGCGTATTCGTTGACAACGGTCTGCTGCGTTTGAATGAAGCACAGCAAGTTATGGATATGTTCGGCGACCACTTCGGCCTGAACATTGTTCACGTTGAAGGCGAAAAGCGTTTCCTGGATGCGCTGAAAGGCGAGAACGATCCAGAAGCTAAACGTAAAATCATCGGCCGCGTATTCGTGGAAGTATTCGACGAAGAAGCGCTGAAGCTGGAAGACGTTAAGTGGCTGGCGCAGGGCACCATCTACCCGGACGTGATCGAATCCGCAGCTTCCGCGACCGGTAAAGCGCACGTCATCAAATCTCACCACAACGTGGGCGGTTTGCCGAAAGAGATGAAGATGGGTCTGGTAGAGCCGCTGCGTGAGCTGTTCAAAGACGAAGTGCGTAAGATTGGCCTGGAGCTGGGCCTGCCGTATGACATGCTCTACCGTCACCCGTTCCCGGGGCCAGGTCTGGGCGTACGCGTGCTGGGCGAAGTGAAGAAAGAGTACTGCGACCTGCTGCGTCGCGCGGATGCTATCTTCATTGAAGAGCTGCACAAAGCTGACCTGTACAACAAAGTAAGCCAGGCGTTCACCGTATTCCTGCCGGTACGTTCCGTTGGCGTTATGGGCGATGGCCGTAAGTACGACTGGGTTGTTTCCCTGCGTGCTGTTGAAACCATCGACTTTATGACCGCGCACTGGGCGCACCTGCCGTATGACTTCTTAGGCCGCGTATCTAACCGCATCATCAACGAAGTGAATGGTATTTCCCGCGTGGTGTATGACATCAGCGGTAAGCCGCCAGCGACGATTGAGTGGGAATAATATCCCTCTCTGTTCGCGGTTTCTGAACCGGTAGTATGCAAAAACCCTCTGTTTACAGAGGGTTTTTTATTGCCCGTATGCCAGCAAGCGCGTCTGGCGAATGTTATAGCGTGGGATACTAATCGACCAACTGTAGCTGGGGCTGAGATTAGGGTGCCACGTTCTCCACGCGTATATCCATCTGCGGATACGGCAGGGCAATGTGGTTGTCGTCCAGGGCCTCTTTAATGTTTTCCAGCAGATCGTAATAGGTATTCCAGTATTCGATGTTGGGTACCCAAACGCGGACGTAAAAATTCAACGCTGAAGCGCCCAGTTCGCCCAGACGAACGGTTACCCCACGTTGCTTATCGATGCGGCTGTCCTGCTCAATGATATGGTTAATCACGCGCTTAACATCTGCGATCCGGCTCTGATATCCCACGCCAATCACCAGGTCGATACGGCGAAACGGGTGGCGGGAATAGTTAATGATGTTATCCGCAATGATCTTACCGTTTGGAATCACCACTTCTTTGCTGTCAGCGGTGAGCAGGGTAGTGGAGAAAATGTGCACCTTTTCTACCGTTCCGGTGACTGCGCCAATCTGCACGACTTCTCCGGCGCGGAAAGGACGCAAAGAGACCAATAATACGCCTGCGGCAAAGTTGGAAAGCGATCCTTGTAGCGCGAGACCAATAGCCAGTCCGGCGGCCCCAATGACGGCAATAATGGAAGAGGTTTCAATACCGACGCGGCCCAACGCGGCGACAACGGAAAAAGCGAGGGTGATGTAACGTACCAGCGCGGTGAAAAACTGGATAATGGTCCGGTCAACTTTACGTTTTAACAGTAACTTTTCCAGGCCACGGGAAAGCAGACGAGAGACAAATTTACCGATAAACAGTAAAATCACGGCGGCAACGATATTCCAGCCGAATTGAATAACCGCATCGCTGTGCCCGGCAATCCATTCAACACCGCTTCTTATTTTCGGAAATAATGAAAAACCACTCATGGTATTACCCTGTACAATTTAATAATGGTAACAATTCAAATAAGCATTTAATTTCATGCAAAATATTAATGTTTTCGCCCGTGATATTTTCTGGCGATATTAATTAGCGTCTATTTGAGCACTGTGTGTCTTTTTTATATCCAGTAAACCGGAACGTAAAAAATCAGCGCGAATGGTGCTGTGAAGTGGGATGAAAAGATTGTGTATTTGTGCGAAAAATACGGTCGATTATCCGATAATACAGCGAGGGTGGTGGGGGAAGTGTATGAAGTTTCATCACGCAAATCCCTTACCGGATGGTTAAATGTCAGGCGATTAGCCATCCGGTAAGGAATCTTAATGCTGGGGATATCACAGGTGCGAGCGATCAGCGCACGTCGGTTTGAGCAGGAGATGCCTGTTGCGGCTGAGTTATCTGCTGAGATTCTTTTTTGTTCTGGTGGTGGTGCCACGCACCTATAGCGGAGTAGACGAAGCGTCCGAAGAAGAAGAGAAAGCTGATAAGCAGTACGATCCGGATCATGCGACTGTTAAATCGGTGTCGTTTGCGTAGGCTGGTAACCTGGCTCACAAAAGGTTCCTTGTAGTGTACCCAACTGAGGGCGATACTTACATTAAGGCATACTGTGAGGGAATGGTCAATTCTTCGTTATGTAAAATTGCCTCAGTGGTTTTATCCATTTATGTTATGGAAATTAATATTATTATTTGCATGAATAATGAGATAACGATAAAAAACCATGAAAAGAGTAATAATTGATTAATGAGAGACTTTTTTTTTGATGTGTATCAAGCATCCCCCTTTGCTGCCAACTAAAATTGATGAATCATTGTGATGTATTTTACTTTATCGTTTTAACGTCAGGTGGGATGCCTGTCTGAATACCCCCTGCAGGATGTGCGGGATTCTACTGAGCATCTATGAAACTGAATAAAAATTATATTGGTATTAGAGATAAATGGTGGGCGTTACCTCTCATCTTGCCTTCATTACTGTTGCCTGTATTGAGCACTGCCAACACCTATGCCCATATTAGTACCGGGACCGTAATTCTTTTCTATCTGCCTTTAGCGCTGATGATTAGCCTGATGTTGTTTTTTGGTTGGGCTGCATTACCCGGAATTATCATTTCCATTATTTGGTACAAATATCCGCAGGTTGGGCTATTTGAAACACTCTCAATAATTTCGCACTTTATTGTTACCATCGTGCTTAGTTGGGGAGGGTATAAGGTATTTTCTCCCCGACGAAACAATGTTTCCCACGGCGATTCCCACCTGATGTTCCAGCGCATGTTTTGGCAGGTCTTCTGCCCGGCGACGCTGTTTTTGATACTCTTCCAGTTTGCCGCGTTTGTGGGCGTCTATGAGAGCAAATCGGGTATGGTAGGCGTTATGCCCTTTAATACTGGTACGTTGATCAACTATCAGGCCATGCTGGTCGGGAATCTGGTTGGGGTTCCACTGTGCTATTTTATTATTCGAACGATTCGTAACCCTTTGCATGTGAGAGGCTATTTTTCTCAGTTAAAGCAGCAGTTTGATACCAAAGTCACCAAAACTGAGTTTGCTGTCTGGTTGATTATATTGACCGTGCTGATGGCAATGTTGTGCATGCCGTTAAATGAGCAAAGCTCAATATTTAGTACGAATTATACCCTGTCATTGTTGCTGCCTGTGATGCTATGGGGAGCTATGCGTTACGGTTATAGATTTATTTCGTTGATATGGGCGGTCGTACTTATTACCGCGATACATTATTATCAACGCTATATGCCCTGGTATTCGGGCTACGATACCCAGCTTGCCATTACCTCATCAAGTTACCTGGTTTTCTCCTTCATCGTAAATTTCATTGCCGTACTGGCAACGCGTCAACGGTTTGTTACCCGGCGCAATCATCGTCTGGCCTTCTTTGACCCCATGGTGCATATTCCGAATTTGCGCGCGTTGAACCGGGATTTGAAAAAAGCGCCATGGTCAGTGCTCTGCTTTTTGAGTGTTCCGGGCATGGAACTGCTGGTGAAAAATTACGGCATTATGCTGCGTATCCAGTACAAGCAAAAACTCGCCCAGTGGGTAACGCCGTTGCTGGAACAAGATGAGCATGTCTATCAGTTATCGGGTAATGATTTAGTTTTGCGTTTTAACACCGAATCGCATCAGGAGCGCATTGAAGCGCTGGACAGGCATATCAAGCAGTTTCGTTTTATCTGGGATGGCATGCCGTTACAGCCGCAGGTGGGCATCAGTTTTTGCTATGTCCGTTCTCCAGTTAACCACATCTATTTGTTACTGGGAGAGCTAAGCACCATCGCCGAGCTTTCTCTGGCGACCAATGCGCCAGAGAATTTGCAGCGACGGGGCGTGATGCACCTGCAACGTGACCTGAAAGATAAGGTTGCGATGATGAATCGCCTGCAGCAGGCGCTGGAGCACAATCGCTTTTTCCTGATGGCGCAGCCGATTTCTGGCGTACGCGGCGATGTTTATCATGAAATCCTGCTGCGTCTTGAGGGGGACGACGGGGAGACTATCGCCCCTGATAACTTCTTGCCGGTAGCGCATGAGTTTGGTTTGTCCTCCAGCATCGATCTGTGGGTGATTGAAAATACGCTGAAATTTATGGCGCAGAATCGGGAAAAAATGCCCGCCCGTCGATTTGCGATTAACTTATCACCTACGTCGGTATGCCGCGCCCGACTTCCGCATGACATCAACCAGCTACTGGCTAAGTACAAAGTCGAGGCGTGGCAGCTGATTTTTGAGGTCACGGAAAGCAATGCCTTAACCAATGCGGAACAGGCGCAGGCAACGTTGCTGCAGTTGCAATCATTGGGATGTCAGATTGCGATTGATGATTTTGGTACCGGTTATGCCAGCTATGCGCGGCTGAAGAATGTGAATGCCGATATTCTAAAAATTGACGGCAGCTTTATTCGCAATATCGTTTCGAACAGCCTCGACTACCAAATTGTGGCGTCCATTTGCCACCTGGCGCGAATGAAAAGAATGCTGGTGGTTGCGGAGTACGTCGAAAGCGAGGAAATACGCAGTGCGGTGATTTCGCTGGGGATTGACTACATGCAGGGGTATCTGATTGGTAAACCGCAACCGCTGCACGAAACGCTGGAAGAAAAGGTGCCAGAAGAACTGGCACCTGCTGAGAGCTTATGCGGCGATATCGGGTGAGCTTTCTTCTTCAATTTTGAGACGCCAGCCGGTTACGGCTTCCCAGTATTGTTGCTCTTTTTCCAGATCGAGCAGCACCAGCGCATTCTGGCTAAACCAGTCATGCGGGAAGCGTAAAGTCCAGTGGTTGTCGTCGGTAATCAGGGTCAGCGTCGGTGGCGTGGTGGTTGCCTGACGCTGATTATTCAGCAGCACGCCCAGGCGTAACAGCTGAATTAACGGTAGAAACTGTTTTTTCTTGAACAGCGTAAAGCGGGGCAAATCATCCAGCTTCACCGCTTTGCGATGATAACGAACTAAGGTTGCCATCATTAGCTGTTGTTCCTGATTAAAGCCCGGCAAATCACTGTTTTGCAGGATATAAGCAGAGTGGCGATGTAAACCGCTGTGGTTGATGTTCAGCCCAACCTCATGCAGCATCGCCGCCCAGCGCAGTAATGCTTCCAGTTGCGGATTGGCCAGTTTTGGCTGCTGCGTATGCCACTGATCGTACATTTGCATCGTCGTTTCCAGTACGCGCCGGGCCTGTTCACTGTCGATGTTGTACTGGTTCGCCAGACTGCTGGCGGTACGGCTGCGAACGTCCTGGTGGCGAAAACGTCCTTCCATCTCGTACAGTACGCCTTCACGTAGCGCGCCATCAGAAAGGCGAAGTTCGCGGATAGCCAGCGCGTCAAAAACGCCGCACAGAATCGCGAGCCCGGGCACAAACACCGCTTTTCGCTCTTCTGACAGCCCTGGCAGGCTGAGGGCTTCGTATGACGCATGTTTCAGTACTTCGGATGTCAGTTTGTCCAGGCGTTCGGGAGTGATGAAACCATCTTTTTCGCCCATCTCCAGCAGCACTTCATGTGCAGCTTTAATCGTACCCGATGCGCCCATCGCAACGTTCCAGCCCTGAATGCGAAACTGCCAGGTTAAGGTTTCGAGCTTTTGCGCTGCCGCCATGCGGGCACGCTGGAAGTTTTCCCGACTGATAACGCCGCCCGGGAAATACATCTGGGCAAAACTGACGCAGCCCATACGACGGCTTTCGACCAGTTTGGGTTCGAAATCTTCGCCGATCACCAGTTCTGTTGAGCCACCGCCAATATCGATAACCAGCTTGCGACCTTTTTCCGGCTGGGTGTGCTCTACACCCATAAAAATCAGTCGGGCTTCTTCATTACCGGAAATAATCTCAATCGGGTAGGGGATGACTTTTTCTGCGCGCTTGAGAAAATCGGTCGCATTCAGCGCCTGACGAAAAGTATGGGTACCCACGATGCATACGCTTGATGGGGGAAAGCCCTGCAGGCGTTCGGCGAACAGCGACAGACAGCTTAATCCGCGCTCCATTGCCTCTTCGCTCAGCTTGTTGTCTTCGCCGAGACCATCAGCCAGATGAACGCGTTGTTTCAGGCGTCCGATAATTTGCATAGCGCCATCAACCACACGGGCAATGACCATATGGAAACTGTTTGAACCAAGGTCGACCGCAGCAAATTCCTGCGGTCGCGGAGTCTTGTCGTGTATTGGCATATCTTTAGTCAGGTTGCTCGAGTGATTTGATGTAGTCGTAAATCGCCAATTGTGACTGAACCTTACGGCGATTTCCGCGCGGTACGTAGCGATTACTGAGTTCTTTATCGATGAAGCGAGCCTTCACCGTGTCGCTGAACAGGATATCGATAATATCCAGCACACGCTGCTTAAGACGCGGGTCCAGCAGCGGCGTGGCGACTTCGATGCGATAGTCGATATTCCTGGTCATCCAGTCTGCGGAGGAGAGATATACCTGCTTGTCGCCGCCGTTTTCGAAGATATAAACCCGGTCGTGTTCAAGGTAGCGGTCAACGATGCTTATCACGCGAATATTATCACTGATGCCTTCCAGATTCGGGATCAGGGAGCACATACCGCGGATCAGCAAATTAACCGGCACGCCCGAGCAGGACGCCGCATACAGGCGGTCAACGAGGCCTTTATCGACCAGATTGTTAAGTTTTAGCGTAATACCGGAAGGCCGCCCTTGCTGTGCGTTGGCGATTTCTTTGTCGATCATCGCGTACAGCAGACGGCGTGAGTTCTGTGGAGAAACCAGCAGATAATCGAACGTCACCGGACGATACGGGTTCTCGATAAAGTTGAACACCCGACGCACTTCGTTGGTAATGCGCGAATCGGCGGTCAGCAAAGAATAGTCAGTATACAGTCGCGCCGTTTTTTCGTTGAAGTTCCCGGTACCGATGTGGGCGTAGCGCACCACCTCGTCACCTTCTTTACGCGAGATAAGGAACAGCTTGGCGTGAATTTTCAGGCCCGGCGCGGAGAAAATGACGTGAACACCCGCTTCGGTCAGACGCTTGGCCCAATGAATGTTGGCTTCTTCATCAAAGCGCGCCTGCAATTCCACCACTACGGTGACTTTTTTACTGTTATGCGCTGCATGGATCATCGCGTCGATGATGCGCGAGTCTTTTGCCACACGGTAGATGTTGATCTTTATCGCCAACACGCTCGGGTCGAAAGAGGCCTGACGCAACAGCTCAAGAACATGTTCAAAGGTGTGATACGGGTAATACAGCAGCACATCGCGCTCGCGGATTGCATCAAATCCGTTGCGAAACTTCTCGTTGTCGAACCAGATATGGCGTAAACGAGGAAGTGGTTTGTTCACCAGGTTAGCTTTGCCAACGTTGGGGAAGTTAATAAAGTCTTTGAAGTTATGGTAGCGCCCGCCGGGAACAATTGAGTCGTAGCGAGAAATCGTCAGTTTTTCACGCAGCACCTCGACCAGCGCATTGGGCATGTCGCGCTGATAGACAAAACGTACAGGCTCTGCGGTCAGACGCTGTTTCAGGCTGGATGACATCAGCTCCATCAGGCTCGATTCCATCTCGTGCACCAAATCGTATTCGGCGTCGCGGGTCATTTTCATCGAATAAGCGTTTAGCGCATCGTAATCAAAGAACCCTTTGAAAATGTCGTCCAGGCAGTAGCGTAAGATGTTGTCCAGCAGGATCATCGGTTTGCGACGCCGCGGGGTTTCCGGCGGCAGATTCACAAAGCGTGGAACCTTGTCGGAAGGGATTTCCAGCAGCGCGTAGCGGATCGAATCACCGCGAATAATTTCTACCGCCAGATAGGTGTAGTCATCTTTCAGAAACTGAACTAAATCCGTCTCGCGGTTAATCAGGATCGGCGTAATATGCTGGCGAAGATATTGCTTAAAGTAATGGCGTAACCAGCTCTGTTGATTAACCGATAGCTGACGTTCGTTGATTAAGAAAATCTGGTTGCGCGCCATCTCCAGCAGCAACTCGTTGTACAGGCCGTCGAATTCCTGATCGGCTTTTAATACGCGGGCCTGGATTTTGCCTAACAGATGGCGGGAGTGAGAGTTGGAACCCTGTTCTTCGCTAATAATGATTCGGCGCTTCAGTTCGGCAAAACGAACCTTGTAAAACTCGTCGAGGTTATTGGAATAGATGCCTAAGAAACGCATCCGTTCGATCAACGGGTTTGACTTATCAGCAGCTTCCTGGAGTACACGTTCATTGAACGCTAACCAACTGAGTTCTTTCTCGATGTATAGCTTTTCCTGACCCATTACCACTTTTACTCCGTTTCATTCACGGGACACTACCGATTTATTATGGCGAGCATTGCTCTCAGATGTCCAACTGTGCCAGAAAAATATGACAATAAACCGTCTGATAGCAAAGAGAAAGGGGGGAGCGTAGATGAATACCGGAGATGTTAACCGGAAAAGGTAATCATGCCTGTAGACCGGATGGTGAGATCCGGCTTACAGGCTGGTTTTTATTATTCGTCGGCGGCGTAGCCTTGTGGCGGCAGACAAACGCCGTCCAGCCATGCTGCGTTATCACGCATCTTCAGGCGACCATCGGTAAACCAGCTTACCACCAGTGGGTAAATGGTATGTTCCTGGGCCTGGACCCGGGCCGTGACATCATCTTCGCTGTCGCCTTCAAATACCGGAACCTTGGCCTGGAGAATAACCGGTCCGCCGTCCAGTTCATCGGTGACAAAATGGACGGAAGTTCCATGCTCTTCATCACCGTTTTCCAGAACCTGACGGTGCGTGTGCAGGCCGGGATATTTCGGCAATAAAGACGGATGGATATTCAGCAATCGCTCAGAATAGTGAGCGACAAACGCCGGGCTGAGAATGCGCATATAACCGGCCAACACGACGACATCGGGCGCATAGGCGTCAATCTCTTGAATCAACTGGCGGTCGAATGCTTCGCGACTGGCAAACTGGGCGGCTTCCAGCGAGTGCGCCGGAATATTCGCTTCGCGTGCGCGCTCAAGGCCGAACGCATCGGCCTTGTTACTGAATACTGCACGTATGGTGCCATTGATTTTTTTCTGTTCGCAGGCGTCTATTATCGCCTGCAAATTGCTTCCGTTGCCGGAAATGAGCACCACAATGTTTTTCATTCAATGACCACACGCTGTTCGGAATCAGAAGCTTTGATGATACCGATTTTCCATGCGTTTTCACCTTTCTCATTGAGCAAAGCAAGGGCTTTGTCCACTTCCGGAGCTGGCAGGGCGATTACCATACCTACGCCGCAGTTAAAGGTGCGATACATCTCATGCTGGCTGACGTTACCCGCCGTTTGCAGCCAGTTGAAAACAGCTGGCCACTGCCATGACGATTCGTCGATCACCGCCTGCGTGTTGTCCGGCAGAACGCGTGGAATATTTTCCCAGAAGCCGCCGCCGGTCAGGTGGGCGATGGCATGCACATCAACCTTCTCAATCAGTTCCAGAATGGATTTTACGTAAATGCGGGTCGGGGCCAGCAAGTGATCGGCCAGCGACTTGCCTTCAAGCTCGGTGGTTTCCGGGTCACAACCGCTGACTTCAACAATTTTACGCACCAGAGAGTAACCGTTGGAGTGCGGGCCGCTGGAGCCGAGCGCAATCAATACGTCGCCGTCAGCCACTTTTGAACCGTCGATAATCTCTGATTTCTCGACGACGCCAACGCAGAAGCCTGCCACGTCGTAATCTTCGCCGTGGTACATCCCCGGCATTTCAGCCGTTTCCCCGCCAACCAGCGCGCAGCCAGACTGCAGACAACCTTCGGCAATACCGTTAATGACGCTGGCTGCGGTATCCACATCCAGTTTGCCGGTCGCATAGTAGTCGAGGAAAAACAGCGGCTCAGCGCCCTGAACGACGAGGTCGTTGACGCACATTGCGACGAGGTCAATACCGATAGTGTCGTGGCGTTTCAGATCCATCGCCAGACGCAGTTTTGTGCCAACGCCATCAGTGCCGGAAACCAGTACCGGTTCACGATATTTTTGCGGCAATGCGCACAGCGCACCGAAGCCACCCAGACCACCCATAACTTCCGGACGACGAGTTTTCTTTACTACGCCTTTGATTCGATCAACCAGAGCATTACCTGCATCAATATCAACACCGGCATCTTTGTAGCTAAGAGAGGTTTTATCGGTCACTGCCTGCTTCCCCACATGTTTACTTGCAGTAAAAGTTAAATTCGGCGCAATTCTAACAGGGAAAGCAAACGTTTGCGAGCCTGCTCTGCATCAAGTTTTATCTGCTGATTTTTTCAGCATTTTACAATCATTTATCTATTTGTTTGAACTGCGCCACGAAAATGAAACCGGGTACAGTCTTGTGCTTGAAACCTGCCAGCCGAATGCACAGTATCGTACTGAAACCGGTTTCTGTTTTCTGTTGCGGACCTCATCTACAGCGTTTTGCGCAGAGTCATCACGATAGGGGAAGGGTATGTCAGGATTTAAAGCAGATTTCATGTGGGGTGGTGCCGTAGCCGCTCATCAACTGGAAGGTGGCTGGCAGGCGGGCGGAAAAGGCGTCAGCGTTGCCGATGTCATGACGGCGGGGGCGCACGGCGTGGCGCGTGAAATCACCGACGGTGTGATCGCCGGTAAAAACTACCCTAACCATGACGCCATCGATTTTTATCATCGCTATAAAGACGACATTAAGCTGTTTGCCGAAATGGGATTTAAATGTTTTCGCACCTCTATCGCCTGGACGCGTATTTTTCCCTTAGGCGACGAAGCGCAACCCAATGAAGCTGGCCTGCAGTTCTATGATGACCTGTTTGACGAATGCCTGAAATATGGCATTGAGCCGGTGATTACGTTGTCGCATTTCGAGATGCCTTACCATCTGGTGACGGAATATGGCGGCTGGCGCAACCGTAAGCTTATCGATTTCTTTGTCCGTTTTGCCAGGGTGGTTTTCACTCGTTACCAGCACAAAGTAAAGTACTGGATGACGTTTAATGAGATTAACAACCAGGCAAATTATCACGAAGATTTCGCGCCCTTTACTAACTCTGGTCTGAAATACCAGCCCGGTGAAGACCGCGAGCCGGTCATGTACCAGGCGGCGCACTATGAACTGGTGGCAAGCGCGTTGGCGGTAAAGGTCGCACGTGAGATTAACCCGGAATTGCAGATAGGGTGCATGATCGCCATGTGTCCTATCTATCCGCTGACCTGCGCGCCGGACGATATGATGATGGCGATGAACGCCATGCACCGCCGTTACTGGTTTACCGACGTCCATGTGCGCGGCAAATACCCGCAGCATCTTCTCAACTACTTTGTCCGACGCGGTTTTGAGCTGGATATCACCGAGGAAGACCGTCAGGCGTTGACCGAGGGTTGCGTGGATTACATCGGCTTTAGCTACTATATGTCCTTCGCGACGCAGGCAACGGCGGACAACCCTGAGCTGGATTACGACGAGTCGAAAAGCCTGGTTTCCAACCCGTACGTACAGAAATCGGACTGGGGATGGCAGATTGATCCCGTCGGTCTGCGCTATTCGCTGAACTGGTTCTGGGATCATTATCAGTTGCCGCTATTTATTGTGGAGAATGGATTTGGCGCCATCGACGTGCGTGAGAATGATGGTGCGGTGAACGACCAGTACCGTATCGACTACCTTGCCGCTCACATACGTGAGATGAAAAAAGCGGTGGTGGAAGATGGCGTGGATTTGATGGGATATACCCCGTGGGGCTGTATTGATTTAGTCTCGGCCGGGACGGGGGAAATGAAAAAACGCTACGGGTTTATCTACGTTGATAAAAATAATGACGGTAGCGGGACATTAACTCGCTCTCCGAAAAAATCTTTTTCATGGTATCAAAACGTCATCCAGACCAATGCTGAATACCTTTAAAATTCATAGCATTGATAACAAGCCCCGCCATGAGTGCGGGGCTTGTTTTATACTCATCATCCAGACGTAAATGACTTTGGTTGATCCATATCAAGCGCATGCAGTGTTGCGACAGAGACTAAAAGCGGTATAATCCGGCGATTTTTTTTGTGGTTGCCACTCGTCTGAGGAAAGGAGAAGAGTATGAAGATCGTGGAAGTCAAACACCCACTCGTCAAACACAAGCTGGGACTGATGCGTGAAAACGACATCAGCACTAAACGCTTTCGTGAACTCGCCTCGGAAGTTGGCAGCCTGCTGACTTATGAAGCAACCGCTGGTCTGGAAACCGAAAAGGTGACCATTGAAGGCTGGAATGGCCCGGTTGAAGTTGACCAAATTAAAGGTAAGAAAATCACCGTTGTGCCAATCCTGCGTGCGGGCCTGGGCATGATGGAAGGCGTTCTGGAAAACGTTCCAAGCGCGCGTATCAGCGTGGTCGGTATGTACCGCAATGAAGAGACGCTGGAGCCGGTTCCGTATTTCCAGAAGCTGGTTTCTAACATCGATGAGCGTATGGCGCTGATCGTTGACCCGATGCTGGCGACCGGCGGTTCCGTTATCGCTACCATCGACCTGCTGAAAAACGCAGGCTGCACCAGCATTAAAGTGCTGGTCCTGGTTGCGGCACCAGAAGGTATCGCGGCACTGGAAAAAGCGCACCCGGATGTTGAGCTGTACACAGCCTCCATCGATCAGGGACTGAACGAGCACGGATACATTATTCCGGGGCTTGGTGATGCCGGCGATAAGATTTTTGGTACCAAGTAAACGAATAAGTGAAAAGAAGCCGACTTTAAGAGTCGGCTTTTTTTTGAATATAACAACCCAATGCGAATAACAAACAACACTCAGAGGAAAACACTATGACGCGCCGTGCTATCGGGGTGAGTGAAAGACCGCCGCTTTTACAGACAATCCCGCTTAGTTTGCAGCACCTGTTCGCCATGTTTGGCGCAACGGTACTGGTGCCAGTCCTGTTCCACATCAACCCGGCTACCGTTTTGCTGTTTAATGGCATTGGTACGTTGCTGTATCTCTTTATTTGTAAAGGAAAAATCCCAGCCTATCTGGGGTCCAGCTTTGCATTTATTTCTCCGGTACTGCTGCTGCTGCCGTTAGGATATGAAGTGGCACTGGGTGGTTTCATTATGTGCGGCGTCCTGTTCTGCCTGGTTTCTTTCATCGTTAAGAAAGCAGGTACCGGCTGGCTGGATGTGATGTTCCCGCCTGCGGCGATGGGCGCAATCGTTGCCGTTATCGGTCTGGAGCTGGCTGGCGTCGCTGCGGGCATGGCGGGGTTACTGCCTGCTGAGGGGCAATTACCGGATTCAAAAACCATCATCATCTCGATGGTGACGCTGGCGGTTACGGTATTTGGCTCCGTACTGTTCCGCGGTTTTATGGCGATTATCCCGATTCTGATTGGGGTGCTGGCCGGTTATGCGCTCTCTTTCGTGATGGGCGTCGTGGACACTACGCCGATTGCGCAGGCCCACTGGTTCGCGCTGCCAACGTTCTATACGCCGCGCTTTGAATGGGTTGCCATTCTGACCATCCTGCCAGCAGCGCTGGTGGTCATCGCTGAACACGTCGGGCACCTGGTGGTAACGGCGAATATCGTGAAAAAAGATTTGATTCGCGACCCAGGCCTGCATCGTTCTATGTTTGCTAACGGTCTGTCTACGGTTATCTCCGGTTTCTTCGGCTCAACGCCGAACACCACGTACGGCGAAAATATTGGCGTAATGGCGATTACCCGCGTTTACAGTACCTGGGTTATCGGCGGCGCGGCGATTTTTGCCATTCTGCTCTCCTGCGTGGGTAAACTGGCGGCGGCGATCCAAATCATCCCACTGCCTGTAATGGGGGGCGTATCACTGCTGCTGTACGGCGTGATTGGCGCTTCCGGTATTCGCGTATTGATCGAGTCGAAAGTTGACTACAACAAAGCGCAAAACCTGATCCTGACTTCGGTTATTTTGATCATCGGCGTAAGTGGCGCGAAAGTTCACATTGGTGCCGCAGAGCTGAAAGGCATGGCGCTGGCGACCATTGTTGGCGTCTGCCTGAGCCTGATTTTCAAAGTTATCAGCCTGCTGCGCCCGGAAGAAGTCGTGCTTGACGCAGAAGATGCCGACAGTCCGCAACAGTAAATCTCTGACCGGGCGGCGGTGCTGCCCGGTTCTATCACGACGTATTTCTGTGTTAAACTCAACGCGATTTTATGAAATCCTGGGTTGAGGTATCTCTGAACACACCGGCACAGCTCTCTTTGCCACTTTATCTTCCTGACGACGAAACTTTTGCAAGTTTCTGGCCGGGGGATAACTCCTCTTTACTGGCTGCACTGCAAAACGTGCTGCGTCAGGAACATAGCGGGTATATTTATCTCTGGTCGCGCGAAGGCGCTGGCCGTAGTCATTTGCTGCATGCAGCCTGTGCGGAACTGTCCGCGCGCGGCGATGCAGTAGGTTACGTGCCGCTCGATAAACGCACCTGGTTTGTCCCTGAAGTGCTCGACGGGATGGAGCATTTATCGCTGGTATGCATCGATAACATCGAATGTGTGGCCGGGGATTCGCTGTGGGAAATGGCGATCTTTGATCTCTATAACCGTATCCTGGAGTCGGGGAAAACGCGCCTGCTGATCACCGGCGATCGCCCGCCAAGACAGCTGAATCTGGGGTTGCCGGATCTCGCTTCGCGCCTGGACTGGGGACAAATCTACAAGCTGCAGCCGCTTTCCGATGAAGATAAGCTGCAGGCGTTGCAATTACGCGCCAGACTTCGTGGATTTGAACTGCCGGAAGATGTGGGACGCTTTCTGCTTAAGCGTCTGGATCGGGAAATGCGTACGCTGTTTATGACGTTGGATCAGTTAGATCACGCATCGATCACCGCCCAGCGCAAGCTCACCATTCCGTTCGTAAAAGAGATACTGAAGCTGTAAGCGCCGCAGCCGAAAAGACTGCGGCAGGTTGCAGGTTAACCGATGATTTCCAGTACCTGCTCCGGCGGACGACCAATCCGCGCCTGGCCTTTGGCGACCACAATTGGGCGCTCCATCAGTTTCGGGTTTTCCACCATTGCCTGAATTAGCGCATCTTCACTCAGATTTTTGTCCGCCAGGTTAAGCGATTTATAGAGATCCTCTTTCTGGCGCATCAGTTCACGTGCGCTGGACATGCTGAGCATCTGCAGCAGTTCACGCAGGGTTGCGGCATCAGCCGGCGTTTCCAGATACAACACCACCTCTGGGTCCACGCCGTTGGACTTCAGTAATTCCAGCGTTTCGCGGCTCTTGGAGCAGCGTGGGTTATGGTAGATTTTGATCGCGTCTGACATTTTTCTTCCTGTTACATTTTCGTGTACGGTTTAAAGCGCTCTTGCAACTGGCGTAGCTGGTCAATACGGGCATCGTATCTGGCCTGCTGCTGGCTACCCAGTTTCACCTGAGAGCTTGCGCTGCTGAGCATCGAAATCGCCTGATCCAGACGCCCTGCAAGGGCATACCCTTCGGCGCGCGCCGCCAGTTCCTGATCGCGGTTGTTCAGGTTGGCTTCCGTTTGCGCTAACAGATCCCAGCCGTTGGGATCGTCCTTATGGTTAAACGTATAGCGATTCAGGATGGTTGCCGCCTCTTTGGCTTGTCCTCCTTGTAAATACGCATTCGCCAGGTTGAGCTGCAGTACCGGGTTAGTGCGCAGGTCGCGGGCGTTTTTCAACCGATTAATAGCGTCGCTGGTTTTCTTCTGACCGAGATCGATATCCGTAGCCAGGTCGAGATACCAGGCATTGTTAGGATCTGCCGCCAGCAGCGGTTGCAGCGCTTTACGCGCCTCGTCATATTTACTGGCTTCCATCGCCTGCAATGCCCGACCATACTGCGCCGCACGTTGCTCACGCACGTTGCCTTTCGACCAGTTACTCAGCAGGTCGTCGGTCAGTTGGTTGCGACCAGAATTGTACATGCCCAGGGTACGCGCCTTAGCCAGATAAAAATCTTCTGATGACTGGACGACCACCGGGCGCATTTGGTTGGCGCGGTTACGGGCATCCGACAGACGGCTCTCAGGCAGGGGGTGAGTCAGCAAAATTTCTGGTGGACGCGAAGAGTAACGGGCCTGATCGAGCAGTTTTTCCAGAAACGTCGGCATGGCCTGGGGATCGAAACCCGAGCGTTGCAGCACCTGAATACCGATGCGGTCGGCTTCCTGTTCGTTTTGCTGCGTAAAGCTAATCATCCCCTGACGTGTACCTGCCAGCGTACCGGTCAGCGCCGCCATACCCGCCTGCGGACTGGCCATCGCCAATAAAATTGAGCCTAACGCACCAACCCACGTTAGCGGCGCGCTGCGTTTCTGATCTTCCATAGCACGCGCCAGGTGACGCTGCGTAACGTGGGAAATTTCGTGCGCCATAACCGATGCCAGCTGGCTTTCGTTATCGGAATAGCGGAATAACGCGGAGTGCAGGACAACGTTGCCGCCAAAGAAAGCAAAGGCGTTGATTTCATCGTTGTTAATCAAAAAGAAGGTGAAGGGCGTTTTTACCGAGTCGGCGTGCGAGACCAGACGCATCCCCAGCGCATTAATGTATTGGGTGAGCAACGGATCGTTAATTAATGGCGCACTGCCGCGCAGCTGGCGTACGTAATAATCGCCCATCTGCATTTCCTGTCCTATGGAAAGCGTGCTCCCTGCCGAGGTTCCCATATCAGGCAGGGTGTCCGCAGTATCAGCAAATGCGGGCGCGACCTGACCGATGGTCAGTGCGGCAATGAGGGTAGCAACCAGGTTTTTTTTCAACTGCCTGAACATAACCTCTGTCCTGTATTCTTTTTTGAGATAGCCATTTGACCAATGCCGTGAAGTATCGTTCACACTCCGCAAGCTTAGGGAGTGTAACTGCGAAACCTGACGATGAACACCCAGGAAAAATGTCTTTTCACTTTGCGTAATCAGCCATAAAAAGCGAAGTCTTTTTTGTGACATTTCGATACAATTCGGGATCGCAATCCCGCTATTGGGTTCATGGAAGGGTTTTATGCTCGAAATGTTGATGCAATGGTATCGCCGCCGCTTTAGCGACCCCGAAGCCATCGCCTTGCTGATTATTCTGGTTGCTGGTTTTGGCATCCTGTTCTTCTTTAGCGGTCTTCTGGCGCCGCTGTTGGTCGCCATTGTGCTGGCTTACCTGCTTGAATGGCCGACCGTACGGCTGGAACATATAGGTTGTTCACGGCGTTGGGCAACATCGATCGTGCTGGTGGTGTTTGTCGGTATTTTGCTGCTGATGGCGTTTGTGGTGATGCCCGTTGCATGGCAGCAGGGGATCTACCTGATCCGCGATATGCCCGGCATGCTCAATAAATTGTCTGATTTTGCCGCCACCTTGCCACGACGTTATCCGGCGCTGATGGATGCGGGCATTATTGATGCGATGGCGGAGAATATGCGCTCGCGAATGCTCACCATGGGTGATTCGGTGGTGAAATATTCGCTGGCCTCACTGGTCGGTTTGCTGACGCTGGCGGTTTACCTGGTTCTCGTCCCATTGATGGTGTTCTTTCTGATCAAAGATAAAGGACAGATGCTGAACGCCGTGCGCCGGGTGCTGCCGCGTAATCGCGGGCTGGCGGGGCAGGTATGGAAAGAGATGAATCAGCAAATCACCAACTATATTCGCGGAAAGGTGCTGGAAATGGTGGTGGTCGGCGTGGCGACCTGGCTAGGCTTTCTGCTGTTTGGTCTCAACTATTCGCTGCTACTGGCGGTGCTGGTAGGGTTCTCTGTGCTGATCCCGTATATCGGCGCTTTTGTCGTGACGATTCCGGTAGTCGGTGTGGCGCTGTTCCAGTTTGGCCTTGGCACCGAGTTCTGGAGCTGTTTTGCCGTGTACCTGATTATCCAGGCGTTAGACGGGAATCTGTTGGTGCCGGTGCTGTTCTCCGAGGCGGTAAATCTGCATCCGCTGGTGATTATTCTGTCGGTGGTGATCTTCGGCGGCCTGTGGGGATTCTGGGGCGTATTCTTTGCGATTCCTCTGGCAACGTTAATCAAAGCGGTAATGCATGCCTGGCCGGATGGTCAGGCCGTTGATGAACCCTAATCCGCATGCTCCGGCGATGCAATGTCGCCGGAGCTAAACTTGTCGGACCTCTATCCACACTTTCTGAATATTCTCCTCGACTGTCGTTTTTCTCCACATTTGTCTTTAACTTGACCTGCGTGATGTCTTTTAGTCACACAAGGAATAAGGCCAACTGGAGAACAAAATGGGTCACAACACACACACGCAGCAAAAGGTGGGATGGGGCGGTTATCTCGCTTTTTTTATTACGATTATTCTTTTTTCCGGCATGTTTGCGAAAAGTACCGAATGGTGGCGGGTCTTTGACTTCACCGTCCTCAACGGCGCATTTGGGCAGATTAATGCGGCGGGCGACACGGCAGTCTCTTTTCGCGGCGCGGGCGGTATGGGCGCCAAAGATGGCTTCTTATTCGCGCTTGAGCTGGCGCCTTCCGTCATTCTTTCGCTCGGGATAATTTCCGTCACTGAAGGGCTGGGAGGTTTACGTGCGGCGCAACAGCTGATGACGCCTGTCTTGCACCCGTTACTCGGTATTCCAGGGATTTGTTCGCTGGCGTTGATTGCGAATTTGCAAAATACCGATGCCGCGGCCGGGATGACCAAAGAAATGGCGGAAGAGGGCATTATCACTGAACAGGAACGTGCCATTTTTGCCTGCTGGCAAACCAGCGGCAGCGCGTGTATTACCAACTATTTTTCCTCTGGCGCTGCGCTGTTTACGGTGGTTACCGTTCCGGTAATTACGCCGCTTGCGGTGATCCTTGTCTTCAAATTTGTGGGTGCGAACCTGCTGCGTTTGTGGATTGCGCAGCTGGAAAATCGCCGTATGCAGCAGGAGGCGTGAGATGACAACGCAGGTACGTAAAAACGTCATGGATATGTTTATCGATGGCGCACGGCGCGGATTTACTATTGCAACGACCAGCCTGTTGCCTAACGTGGTGATGGCGTTTGTAATTATTCAGGCGCTGAAGGTGACGGGGCTGCTCGAGATTGTCGGGCGGGTATGTGAGCCGGTTATGGCGCTGTGGGGCTTGCCGGGGGAATCTGCCACCGTGCTGCTGGCGGCGGTGATGAGTATGGGAGGCGGCGTCGGCGTTTGCGCCAGCCTGGTTGTCGCCGGTACGCTTTCGGGACATGATGCCACGGTATTGTTACCGGCTATCTACCTGATGGGCAATCCGGTGCAAAATGTGGGACGCTGTCTGGGGACCGCGGGGGTTCATCCCCGTTACTACCCGCTGATTATTGCGGTATGCGTAATTAATGCGCTGCTCTCTATTTGGGTTATGCAGGTTATTGCCTGACAAGGAAGGTTATGAACTGTTCCATTCTTAATTTGACGTTGTTCCAGCAGGGACACGTGTACGCGCCGGAAGATTTAGGGCGCCAGGACATACTGGTGTCCGGCAGCAAAATTGTTGCCATCGCGCCGTTGATTTCCCCTGAAGATTTTCCCGGCTGCACGTGCATCAATCTTGACGGCGCGATTGTGTGTCCGGGGTTTATCGATCAACACGTCCATCTGATTGGCGGCGGTGGAGAAGCGGGGCCGCACACCCGCACGCCGGAAGTGCGCTTGTCGCGGCTGGTTGAAGCTGGCGTCACCTCGGTGGTGGGATTACTGGGTACTGATGGTATTACCCGTCACCCGGAATCGCTGCTGGCGAAAACCCGCGCGCTGGAATTTGAAGGCATTAGCGCGTGGATGCTGACCGGGGCGTATTCTCTACCTTCCCCGACTATTACCGGCAGCATCGATCGCGACGTGGCGCTGATCGATAAAATTATTGGCGTGAAATGTGCGGTTTCGGACCACCGTTCTTCCGCTCCGGATTCTTCGGCGCTGGCAAACATGGCGGCGCAAGCTCGCGTGGGTGGATTGTTAGGACGAAAACCGGGAATCAGCGTCTTCCATATGGGCGACAGCCCGCGCATGCTGGAGCCGTTGTACCAGATCCTCGACTGTTGCGATGTGCCGATTACCAAACTGCTGCCGACCCACGTTAATCGTGCACAACCGTTGTTCCAGGCGGCGTTGGAGTATGCCCGCAAAGGCGGTTATATCGACATTACCAGCAGTATTGATGAGCCCGTCGACCCGGCCACGGCAATCGCCACGGCGCTTAGCCAGAACGTGCCGCTGTCGCGTATTACGCTGAGCTCAGACGGCAACGGCAGCCAGCCGGAATTTGATGAGTACGGTAACCTCACCGGCATCGGTGTCGCAGGGTTTGAATCGCTGGCAGAAACGGTGCGCCAGTTGGTGAAAGTTCATGCCATACCGCTGGAGCAGGCGCTGTGTCCGCTGACGCGTACGGTCGCAGAGTTTTTGGGACTGGAGCATAAGGGGCGTCTGGCGGTGGGATGTGATGCAGACATTCTGGTGCTCAACGACGCGCTGGAGGTTCATCACCTGTGGGCGAAGGGAAAAGCCTTGGTCAGGGAGAAAAAAGCCTGCGTAAAAGGGACGTTTGAATAAACGAGGTTGATGCCGGATAGCGGCGTAAATGCCTTATCCGGCCTGCGGGGTTGCGGGGAAACAGGCCTGATAAGACGCGTAGCGTCGCCATCAGGCTTTATCCGGCAAAACGTAAATCAAGCGTTCTCTTTCAGCCAGTTCATTACCACATCGTGGTGGTTACTGGTTTTGAAGTCATCAAACACATGCTCAATTTTCCCTTCAGCATCAATCAGGAAGCTGATGCGGTGGATGCCATCGTAGGTTTTGCCCATAAACGATTTCTCACCCCAGACGCCGAACTGCTCGCAAACCTGATGATCTTCGTCAGACAGAAGCGTGAAGTTCAGCACTTCTTTCTCTGCGAATCGGGAAAGCTTCTCTGGTTTATCGGTGCTGATTCCCAGCACTTCAACACCTGCTTTTTTTAACTCATCCATGTTATCGCGCAGGCCGCAGGCCTGAACGGTACAGCCGGGTGTCATGGCTTTTGGGTAAAAATAAACCAGAACACGCTGTCCCTGGAAGTCGGTTAAATTTACTTGTTCTCCGTCTTGATCCGGCAAGCTAAATTTCGGTGCGATATCACCGGCTTTCAGTGGGTTCATTACTTAACTCCATCCTGTTCATCATGCTGTGAGTAATTGACGACGTTAATACTGCCTTGCGCATTGAGTTCTGTACAGAGTGCTTTAAACGCATCTTCAATATTTGCCGCATCATGTGACGCAGGACTATGTGCGGTGATTTGAATAAACAGCTGTGCCGCCTTTCCGTTCTCAGCCGGTTGCGTGCGTGACACCAGTTCCGCAATATTCATTTGGTGGCTGTCAAACAGGGCGGTAAAGCGTTCAATCAAATGTGGAGAATCAGGGACATCGACTTGAACCCATACCGTCGCGGGCATCGCCGGACGGGGGCGCGCGGTCGTGCGCTTCATCACGATCAGTAAATCCAGCTCTGCACCTTTCAATGGTAAGGTTGATTCAATCAGGGTGATGGCATTCCAGGTGCCCGACAGCAACATGATAAACGTGAACTCGTCACCCAGCATGGCCAACCGGCTGTCTTCGATATTACAGCCGCAACTGCTGACATGACGCGTGATGGTGTTCACAATTCCTGGGCGGTCAGCACCCAGCGCAGTAATGACCAGATAGTGTTGCGATGACGATGTCAAACCTGTTCTTCCTTTGAGCGGTGAGGTAATCATAAGGAAAGCATAAAAAAAACATGCATACAACAATCAGAACGGCTCTGGTCGCTTGCTTTTATTGTCGTACCAAACGTACCATTGAGACACTTGTTTGCACAGAGGATGGCCCATGTTCACGGGAAGTATTGTCGCGCTTGTTACGCCGATGGATGAGAAAGGTAAAGTCTGCCGGTCGAGCCTGAAAAAACTGATTGATTATCATGTCGCCAGCGGCACCTCGGCGATCGTTTCGGTTGGCACCACCGGTGAGTCTGCCACCCTGAGTCATGATGAGCATGGCGATGTGGTGATGATGACCCTGGAGTTGGCCGACGGGCGTATTCCGGTAATAGCCGGAACCGGCGCCAATGCGACCGCGGAAGCCATTAGTCTGACGCAGCGTTTCAACGACAGTGGTGTTGTCGGCTGCCTGACGGTGACGCCTTACTACAACCGCCCAACCCAGGAAGGTTTGTTCCAGCATTTCAAAGCCATCGCTGAACATACTGACCTGCCGCAAATTCTGTATAATGTGCCGTCCCGTACCGGCTGCGATATGCTGCCGGAAACCGTTGGTCGCCTGGCGAAAGTAAAAAATATTATCGCTATTAAAGAGGCCACGGGGAACTTAAGTCGCGTTCACCAGATCAAAGAGCTGGTTTCAGACGACTTCATTCTGCTCAGCGGTGATGACGCAACCGGACTGGATTTTATGCAGCTCGGTGGTCATGGCGTGATTTCCGTAACGTCTAACGTTGCGGCGCGTGACATGGCTGAAATGTGCAAACTGGCGGCAGCCGGGCACTTTGCCGAGGCGCGGGTGATTAACCAACGTCTGATGCCGTTACACAACAAACTATTTGTCGAACCCAATCCTATCCCAGTGAAATGGGCGTGTAAGGAGTTGGGACTTGTGGCGACCGATACGCTACGTCTGCCGATGACGCCAATCACGGACAATGCTCGTGAAATCGTCAAAGCGGCGCTTAAGCATGCCGGTTTGCTGTAAAGTTTAGGGAGATTTGATGGCTTACTCAGTACAAAAGTCGCGCCTGGCCAAGGTTGCGGGTGTTTCGCTTGTTATGTTGCTCGCGGCCTGTAGTTCTGACTCGCGTTATAAGCGCCAGGTGAGCGGTGATGAATCCTATCTGGAGGCCGCACCGCTTGCTGAGCTTCACGCTCCAGCCGGAATGATTCTGCCGGTTATGTCGGGTGACTATAACATCCCGGTAACCAACGGCAGCGGTGCCGTGGGTAAAGCGCTGGACATTCGCCCACCGGCTCAGCCGTTAGCACTGGTCACCGGCGCTCGCACTCAGATCGCGGGTGATACGTCGACGTTGCTGGTGGAAAATGGTCGTGGCAACACGTTGTGGCCACAGGTCGTTAGCGTCATTCAGTCTAAAAACTACACGATCACCAAACGTGATGATGCCAGTCAGACTTTGACCACCGATTGGGTTAACTGGAACCGTCTGGATGAAGACGAGCAGTACCGTGGACGTTATCAAATCTCGGTTAAACCGCAGGGCTATCAGCAAGCGGTAACGGTGAAACTGATTAACCTCGAGCAGGCGGGTAAACCCGTAGCCGATGCGGCATCAATGCAGCGTTACAGCGCTGAGATGATGAACGTTATCTCTGCCGGTCTGGATAAGAACGCCACCGACGCCGCGAATGCCGCGCAAAACCGCTCGGCAGCCACTATGGATGTTCAGAGCGCCGCCGATGACACCGGTTTACCGATGCTGGTGGTACGTGGACCGTTCAACGTGGTATGGCAGCGTCTGCCGGCAGCGCTTGAGAAAGTGGGGATGAAAGTGACCGACAGCACCCGCTCTCAGGGCAGCATCGCCGTCACCTACAAACCACTGTCCGATAGCAACTGGCAGGAGTTGGGCGCAAGCGATCCGGGTCTGGTATCCGGCGACTACAAACTGCAGGTCGGTGATTTAGACAACCGCAGTAGTTTGCAGTTTATCGATCCGAAGGGGCATACCCTGACGCAAAGCCAGAACGACGCGCTGGTCGCCGTCTTCCAGGCCGCGTTCAGTAAGTAAAAATAAAGGGCTGGATAACTCCAGCCCTTTTTTTCTGATATGATACGCAAACGTGTGCGTCGGCAGAAAAACGCAATATTTATCGTTAATTCACACCCAGGAGTAATAAAGATGCAAAAGCAAGCTGAGTTGTATCGTGGTAAAGCGAAGACCGTATACAGCACGGAAAACCCGGACCTGTTGGTGCTCGAATTCCGCAATGATACGTCAGCAGGGGATGGCGCGCGCATTGAACAGTTTGACCGTAAAGGCATGGTGAACAACAAGTTCAACCATTTCATTATGACTAAACTGCAAGAAGCGGGCATTCCTACCCAGATGGAGCGACTGCTTTCCGATACCGAATGTCTGGTGAAAAAACTGGAGATGGTACCGGTTGAATGTGTGGTACGTAACCGCGCGGCAGGCTCACTGGTTAAGCGTTTAGGCGTTGAGGAAGGTATTGAACTGAATCCGCCGCTGTTTGATCTGTTCCTGAAAAACGATGCTATGCACGATCCAATGATTAACGATTCCTATTGCGAAACTTTTGGTTGGGTGAGCAAAGAGAATCTGGCGCGTATGAAAGAGCTGACCTACAAAGCCAACGACGTGCTAAAAAAGATGTTTGATGATGCGGGTCTGATTCTGGTCGACTTCAAACTTGAGTTCGGTTTGTATAAAGGTGAAGTGGTTCTGGGCGATGAGTTTTCACCGGACGGCAGTCGTCTGTGGGACAAAGAAACGCTGGATAAAATGGACAAAGATCGCTTCCGACAGAGCCTGGGCGGGTTGATCGAAGCCTATGAAGCCGTCGCGCATCGTCTGGGTGTGAAGTTAGACTAATCCTCCCTCTGAGCCGGCGATCGCTCTCCGGCTCATCAATCCCGCTGATTTTGATTACTGTTTCTTATGGTAATCCTGTTCCGAACCGCCTACGATCATCATCATAATGAATAAAAAGTTGAGGTGATTATGCGCTGGCAAGGGCGTCGTGAAAGTGACAATGTGGAAGACAGACGAAACAGCTCCGGCGGTGGCCCCTCTATGGGCGGCCCTGGTTTTCGTTTGCCCAGTGGTAAAGGCGGCATCATCCTGCTAATCGTGGTGCTTGTCGCAGGTTATTATGGCGTGGATCTCACCGGATTAATGACCGGTCAGCCTGTTTCCCAACAGCAATCATCACACTCCATCAGCCCAAATGATGATGAAGCAGCGAAATTTACCTCGGTAATTTTGGCCACCACGGAAGATACCTGGGGACAGCAGTTTGAAAAAATGGGGCGGACCTACCAACAACCGAAGCTGGTGATGTATCGCGGAGCAACGCGAACCGGCTGCGGCGCGGGCCAGTCCGTGATGGGACCGTTTTATTGCCCGGCAGATGGCACGGTATATATCGACCTCTCATTCTATGATGACATGAAAAACAAACTGGGCGCCGATGGTGATTTTGCTCAGGGTTATGTTATCGCCCATGAAGTGGGTCACCATGTGCAGAAACTGCTGGGTATTGAACCGAAAGTTCGCCAGATGCAGCAGAATGCCTCACAGGCTGAGGTAAATCGTCTTTCCGTGCGTATGGAACTGCAGGCGGACTGCTTTGCCGGCGTCTGGGGCCACAGTATGCAGCAGCAGGGCGTGCTGGAGTCCGGTGATCTGGAAGAAGCGCTGAACGCCGCTCAGGCCATTGGCGACGATCGCCTGCAGCAGCAGGGACAAGGACGCGTTGTGCCGGACAGCTTTACCCATGGTACTTCCGAGCAGCGTTTTACCTGGTTCAAACGCGGTTTTGACAGCGGCGATCCGGGACAATGTAATACTTTTGGTAAAGGCATTTAAGATACAGAGGCAGGGATGTCTGATATCACGGCGCTGAGCGCGTTAACCGAACAGATGAGCTGCGAAGGGATCCGTCGTCTGCTGATTATCAGCGGCGAAGGGAACTGGTGTCGGGAGCGGGCATTAGCGCTACGCAACATGTTACCCGGCGACTGGCTATGGGTAGGGGCGCAAGCCCCTGCTGAGCCGAACTGCACGCCGCAGGCGCTGCAAACATTACTCGGGCGCGAGTTCCGTCATGCGGTTTTTGACGCAGGGCAGGGATTTGACGCTGCGGCATTTGCCGCCTTAAGCGGAACGCTGATTGCCGGAAGCTGGCTGGTTTTGCTGACTCCACCCTGGCATAGCTGGCAGACCTATCCGGACGCGGATTCACTGCGCTGGAGCGACTGCCCACACCCGATTCCAACGCCGCATTTTGTTGAACACGTCAAACGGGTGATTTCCCGTGATGGACAGGCTTTGCACTGGCAGCAGCATCAGCCTGCTTCATATCCCCGCTTTCCTGCTCGCCCCGACTGGCACGCGGCAACCGGTGAACCTCAGCCTGAACAGGCGCTGATTTTAGCGCAGTTGCTGGCTATGCCTTCTGGCGTGGCTGCCGTGACGGCCGCGCGTGGTCGGGGTAAATCCGCGCTGGCGGGGCAACTGATTGCACGTATCAACGGGACAGCGATTGTTACCGCGCCTGCCAAAGCGGCAACCGATGTGCTGGCGCAATTTGCCGCAGAGCGTTACCGCTTCATGGCCCCGGATGCGCTGTTAAGCAGTTCTGCAACCGCAGACTGGCTGATTGTAGATGAAGCCGCCGCGATCCCCGCGCCGCTGCTGCACCAACTGGTGGCGCGTTTTCCTCGTACACTGTTAACCACCACCGTTCAGGGCTACGAGGGGACTGGCAGAGGCTTCTTGCTGAAATTCTGCGCCCGCTTCCCCACTCTTCGACGCTATGAGTTGCATCAACCCGTACGCTGGGCGCAGGGATGTCCGCTGGAACAAATCGTCAGCGATGCGCTGGTGTTTGATGATGAATCGTTCACGCATACCCCATTGGGGGATTTGCACTTCTCGGCGTTTGAGCAACGCGCCTGGCATACAAACCCGGCGCTGCCGTTAGCGGTATATCAACTGCTTTCCGGAGCGCATTATCGCACCTCGCCACTGGACCTGCGGCGGATGATGGATGCGCCGGGGCAGCATTTCCTTCACGCTTCGGCTGCTGACTCGGTGGCGGGAGCCGTCTGGCTGGTCGATGAGGGGGGATTAACCGCAGAATTAAGCCAGGCCGTCTGGGCCGGATATCGCCGACCACGAGGCAATCTGGTTGCACAGTCACTGGCGGCGCATGGCGGTGACCCGTTGGCGGCGACGCTTGTCGGGCGACGGGTTAGCCGAATTGCGGTTCACCCCGCGCGCCAGCGAGAAGGTATCGGACAGCAGTTGATTATGCAGGCCCTGCGTTATTCCATGCAGTGTGATTATCTGTCCGTCAGCTTCGGTTATACGGCTGAACTATGGCGTTTCTGGCAACGCTGCGGTTTTGTGTTGGTACGGATGGGCAATCATCGGGAAGCCAGCAGCGGCTGTTACACCGCTATGGCGATACTTCCCATCAGCGAAGCGGGTAAACGCCTTGCCCGGCGGGAACACCAGCGCCTGCGCAGGGATGCGAAAATCCTTGCGCAGTGGAATGGAGAGCACATTCCGCTGACCCCGCTGAAAGAGGCTACGCTTAATGAGGATGACTGGGCTGAGCTGGCTGGGTTTGCCTTCGCGCATCGACCATTGCTGACATCGCTGGGCTGTCTGACTCGTCTGCTTGAGCACAGCGAACTGCCTCTTCCGGCGCTTCGCGGGCGTTTACAGGCTAAACACAGCGACGCCGAATTATGCCAACGGCTGAAGATCTCAGGTCGCAAAGCGCTGCTGGCGGTTCAGCGCGCTGAGGCCGCGCAGGCCTTAAAACAGCTGGACGCTGAACGTGAACAGCGGCTACATAATCGCATTATGCAATGGCAATTTTTTCACTAACTTCTTCAATTTCCTGGCATGGTCATTGCGGTTAAGCGGCGTAGAATGATTCTCATCAGTTAAGGAGATCGCCATGAAACATGACCATTTTGTTGTTCAAAGTCCCGATAAACCCGCTCAACAGCTATTGTTGCTGTTTCATGGCGTTGGCGATAACCCGGTTGCCATGGGGGAAATTGGCTCCTGGTTTGCGCCGCTGTTTCCGGATGCGCTAATCGTTAGCATTGGCGGGGCAGAGCCTTACGGTACAACTTCTGGACGTCAGTGGTTTTCGGTGCAGGGCGTAACGGAAGAGAACCGTCAGGCGCGTATTGACGCGATTATGCCGGTGTTTATCGAAACAGTGCGTTACTGGCAGAAGCAAAGCGGCGTTTCACCGCAGGCTACCGCGCTGATTGGTTTTTCTCAGGGTTCTATTATGTCGCTTGAGAGCATCAAAGCCGAGCCGGGGCTGGCGTCGCGGGTCATTGCCTTCAATGGTCGCTATGCCACTTTACCGGAGACGGCAACCACTGCGACTACGGTGCACTTGATTCACGGCGGTGAAGACCGGGTGATTGAGTTATCTCACGCCGTTGCCGCGCAGGAGGCGTTAATTCGCGCCGGTGGGGATGTGACGCTGGATATCGTTGAAAATCTGGGGCACGCCATTGATGAACGCAGCATGCAGTTTGCGCTCGATCATTTGCGTTTTACCGTACCGAAGCACTACTTTGATGAAGCGCTGAGCGGTGGTAAGCCTCACGATGATGATGTGATTGAGATGATTTAACCTGTAGGCCGGATAAGGCGAAGCCGCCATCCGGCATGACAGTCAGTGATAGTGCCGGATAGCAATGTGATATGTGTTATCCGGCCTACAAATTATTTCTTCGGTTGATCCTTATTCGGCCAATCGTCGTCGTCATCCCATTTATCGTTAAAGTCACGATGCGGGGGAAGTTCCGGCTTATTCGCAAGAAATTTCTTGTGGTCGACGCGCTTGAGATCTTTAATCACGTTCAGCAGTACGCCTACCAAAAACACCAACACCAGAATCCACCAGTACTTTGCCAGCCAATCCATGCTCATTTCCTCTTACAGGAACACTCATCAGGCGACGAGTTGTTCCATGATACGTTGATACATTCGGGCAAGCAGCTGCAGGTCGGCGGCATTAACACATTCATTAATTTTATGAATAGTGGCGTTGACCGGCCCAAGTTCTACTACCTGCGCCCCCATGCGAGCAATAAAACGCCCGTCGGACGTCCCGCCTGTAGTCAGTAACTGCGGTTTAATCTCATTATAGTGCTCAATGGCGTTCACCACCGCATCAACCAGTTTACCGCGTTCTGTCAGGAAAGGCTGACCGGAAAGCCACCAGTCGACGGTATAACGGAGCTGATGTTTCTCCAACAGCGCGTGAACCCGTGCTTTAATCATCTCATCGGTCAGCTCAGTGCTGAAACGGAAGTTGAACTGGATAAACAGTTCGCCGGGGATAACGTTGTTGCTGCCGGTACCTGCCTGAATATTGGCAATCTGCATACTGGTCGCCGGGAAGAATTCGTTACCCTGATCCCACTCAATCGCCACCAGTTCGTTGAGCATTGGCGCCGCGCGGTGTACCGGGTTATCGGCCAGATGCGGATAGGCTACGTGGCCCTGCACACCGTGAATGGTCAGGTTGCAGGTCAGTGAACCACGACGTCCATTTTTCACCACGTCGCCAACGATCTCCGTACTGGACGGCTCGCCAACCAGACAATAATCCAGTCGCTCATTACGCGCCATCAGCGCTTCAACTACCTTCACGGTGCCGTTTTTAGCGCTGGCTTCCTCGTCGGACGTTATCAAAAACGCCAGACGACCCTGATGGTTTGGATGCTGGGCAACAAAACGCTCTGCGGCCACGACCATCGCCGCCAGCGAACCTTTCATATCCGCTGCGCCACGCCCGAACAACATGCCATCGCGAATGGTCGGTTCGAACGGGGGGTTAATCCAACGATCAACATCGCCGGCAGGCACTACGTCAGTGTGACCGGCAAATGCCAGAGTCTCACCTTTACCGCGCCATGCCCAAAAATTCTGTGTGTCACCAAAATCCATACGCTCAACGGTAAAACCTACCGCGCGCAGGCGTTCAATCATTAACGCCTGGCACCCGGCATCATCCGGGCTCAGGGAAGGACGGCGAATAAGCTGCTGTGTCAGCTCAATAACCGGGCACGACATAGACTACACCTCATTAAAAAACAGAGTATAACTGGATTCACTGAAACCAAGCAGCATAGGCTTACCCGGCGCGCAGAGCAATGGGCGTTTGATAATTGCTGGCATTTCAATCATCAACGCGGCGGCAGAGGAGGCATCTGTGATTTGACTGCGTGTAGCTTCATCCAGTTTACGCCAGGTGGTTCCACGCGTATTGAGCAATGGCTCCCAGCCTAATTCGTTAATAAAAGAGTGCAATAGCGCATTGTCCAGGCCGTCGACGCGATAATCATGAAAGCGGTATTCGACCCCATTGTCTTCGAGCCAGCGTCTGGCCTTTTTAATCGTGTCGCAATTCTTAATGCCGTAGAGGGTAATCATTTGAATCCTTATTGACATAAATTGAATATTTATTCTCGTATTCTATAACTATGAATAATACATATTGTCATCGAATCGTTATAGAAAAATATAACATTGTTGTTGAATGGTGAATAATGATTCCTGAAAGTTCCAAAACTCGCGGGAAACTGAAAATCAGAATTTGCCTGTTTGCATCAGCCTGTTTTTCCATCAGAATTGACAAAGTAGTAGATGATGTATGAATATTTCAAAATATTGCAGTAAGTCACATAAAATTTATGGGTTTAGCGCATAGTGATTACATATACCCCAGCACTGGAGGAAGTAATCACAACCATCGGTTAAATTGCCTTCTTTTAAAGATGATGATTTCGTAGAATGCCCATAATAATAAGAGAGGTTGTTATGATTGAACGTGAACTGGGGAACTGGAAAGACTTTATCGAAGTGATGCTTCGTAAATAATTTTCTGGAAGAAATTCATATCCTGCAAAGGATAAAAAAAGGCGACTCAACGTAAGTCGCCTTTTTTGTGTCCGATTATTCTGGGCGTGGCTTCAACGGGAAGCGTCTGCGCACCAGCACAAAGAACAGAGGAACGAAGTAAATCGCCAGGATAGTGGCTGAAATCATCCCGCCCATTACGCCCGTCCCCACCGCATGTTGACCACCGGAACCTGCGCCACTGCTGATGGTCATCGGCAGCACCCCAAAGATAAACGCCAGCGACGTCATCAGAATTGGTCGTAAGCGTTGGCGACAGGCATGCAGGGTGGCGTCGAGCAAGTCGTGTCCTTTCTCGTTCATTTCATTGGCGAATTCAACAATCAATATCGCGTTCTTCGCCGAAAGGCCGATAACGGTGAGTAACCCGACCTGGAAGTACACGTCGTTTTCCAGGCCACGCATCCAGGTGGCGAGCAGCGCGCCAATGACCCCCAGCGGCACCACCAGCATGACGGAGAAGGGAACCGACCAGCTTTCGTACAGAGCCGCCAGACACAGGAATACCACCAACAGAGAAATGGCGTACAGGGCGGGAGCCTGAGAACCCGACAGCCGTTCCTGATAGGACATCGCAGTCCATTCGAGGCCGAATCCGGTCGGCAACTGGCGCACCAGCGATTCCATTATGTCCATTGCCGTACCGGTACTGACGCCCGGCGCGGCTTCGCCGACAATCTCGACGGCAGAGTAGCCGTTATAGCGTTCCAGACGCGGTGAACCCGTTTCCCAGCGCGACGTGGCAAAGGCCGAGAAAGGCACCATGCCGCCGCTATTGTTGCGGACATACCACAGGTTGATGTCGTCCGGAAGCATGCGATATTTTGCCGCCGCCTGCACGTAAACCTTCTTCACGCGCCCCCGGTCCATAAAGTCATTGACGTAGCTGGAGCCCCAGGCCGTTTGCAATGTGTCGTTGATATCATCAATGGAAACGCCCAGTGCCTGGGCTTTGCGCTGATCGATATCAATTTGCAACTGCGGGCTGTCGTCCAGACCATTATGACGAACGCGGGTCAGGGAGGCGTCTTTCCCGGCCAGTTCGATAAGCTTGTCTCGCGCGGCCATTAACGCATCATGGCCCGCACCGGCGTGATCCTGCAGCTCCATATCGAAACCGGCAGAGCTTCCGAGGCCGCTGATAGCTGGAGGGCTGCTGGCGAAGACGCGGGCTTCTTTAATCTTGTTAAAGGCTTTGGTCGCACGTTCAATGATGGCGAAAGAGGTTCCGGTCGTGGTGTCGCGCTCATCCCAGTCTTTTAAGCGGACAAACATACGCGCCACGTTTTGACCGTTCCCGCCAGGGCCGGAGCCGACCGTGGAAAAGACTGACGTAATGTTGTCTTTCTCATGGGTGAAGTAATACTTCTCCACCTCCTCAACCACTTTCAATGTTTGTTGCTGCGTGGAGCCGCTGGGCAACTGCACCGAGGTTGTAAACATGCCGCGGTCTTCCAGGGGCAGGAAGGAGGTTGGCAGGCGCAGAAACAGGAAAACCATACCGCCAAGCAGCAGGCCGTAGATCAGTATCCAGCGCAGGCTGCGGTGCAGGACCCTGGCGACGCCTTTTTCATAGCGTTCGGCGTTGCGATTAAACATGCGGTTAAACCAGCCAAAGAAACCGGTTTGCCCGTGATGTTCGCCCTTATGCAGCGGTTTGAGCAGGGTGGCGCACAGGGCAGGGGTGAGGATCATCGCCACCAGAACAGACAGCACCATCGCGGAGACGATGGTTATCGAGAACTGGCGGTAAATAGCCCCGGTGGTGCCGCCGAAGAAGGCCATTGGGATAAACACCGCCGACAGTACCATCGCGATACCGACCAGCGCGCCCTGGATTTGACCCATCGATTTCCGCGTCGCTTCCCGCGGCGAAAGGCCTTCCTCGCTCATTATACGCTCGACGTTTTCCACCACCACAATGGCGTCATCGACCAGCAGACCGATCGCCAGCACCATTGCAAACATCGTCAGGGTGTTAACGCTGTAGCCAAAGGCGTAGAGCACCGAGAAGGTGCCCATCAGGACCACGGGAACGGCGATGGTAGGAATCAGCGTGGCGCGGAAGTTTTGCAGGAACAGGTACATCACGAGGAATACCAGCGCGATCGCTTCCAGCAGCGTTTTCACCACGTCGATAATTGAGGCTTTGACAAAGGAGGTGGTTTCATACGCTACCTTGTATTCCAGCCCGTGCGGAAAATACTGCGAAAGCTCGTTCAGGCGGTCGATAACCAGCTCCGCCGTTGCCATTTCATTAGCGCCGGAGGCCAGTTTTACCCCCAGACCGGAAGCCGGGTTGCCGTTAAAGCGGCTGAGGTAGTCATACTTTTCCGCGCCCATTTCGACCGTCGCCACATCGCCCAGTTTAACTTCTGAGCCATCCTGGTTGACGCGTAGCGTAATCGCGCGGAATTCATCCGGAGTCTGCAGCAACGACTGGGCGTTGATTGTTGCATTTAGCGCCTGCTTGTCCACCGAAGGTGTACCGCCAAGCTGTCCGACGGCAATCTGCGCATTCTGTGACTCGATGGCATCGGTCACATCTTTGGCGGTCATCTGGAAGCTGTTAAGTTTGGCCGGGTCGAGCCAGATACGCATGGAGTATTGTGAACCGTAGGCGTCGATATCCCCCACGCCGTTTATACGACTGAGCGGGTCCTGAATATTACTCGCGACGTAATCAGCGATGTCCTGCTTATCCATTGAGCCATCGGTGGAGACGAAGGCGATGGTCAGAATATTGGTGTCCCCGGTCTTACGCACCGTGACCCCCTGATCCTGTACCGCCTGCGGAAGCTTACGCATTGCCGACTGTAGCTGGTTTTGCACCTGCTGGACGGCCTCGTCAGGATCGGTTCCGGCGACGAAGCTCAGCGTAACCGATGCCTGGCCTGTCCCACTGCTCTGCGACGACATATACATCAGGTTATCGAGACCGGTCATGTTCTGCTCGATAACCTGGGTGACGGTGTTTTCCAGCGTTTGTGCGGATGCGCCAGGGTAGTTCGCGGTTATCCGCACGTTTGGCGGCGCCAGATCGGGATATTGCTCAACGGGCAGCGAAAAAATAGCCAGGGCTCCTGTCAGGCACAACAGGATAGCTAACACCCAGGCAAAAATGGGGCGATCGATGAAAAAATTCGCCATTAAAAGGGGACCTCGTGTTTCTGCGTATCGTTATGGGTATGACTTGCTTCACTTTAGCGGCAAGGTACGGGTCAAACGTGGAGAAAAAAAGAAGATAATGTAAATTATCATGCCCGTTTACAGCATACCTTTTGTGCCAACGCCGTCAGGCCTGGATCCAGCCCCGACGGCACTTTGCGGTTCTTTACGTTAGTTCACCGTCGGATTCTGCCGAACGAAAACTGATACTCACCAGCGTACCCCCTCCGGAGGGTTGAGAGAAGGTCAGCGTGCCGCTCAGCCTTTCCGCCCGCTCGCGCATAATATTTAACCCATAGTGCCCCGTAGGCTCATGCGGCTCGCCAATGCCGATGCCGTTATCGCGGATATAAACCGTATGATTACCATCGGGTGCTGTTACGCAACTGACGGCAATTTCGGTTGCGTTGGCATGCTTAATCGCGTTCAACACCGCTTCACGGACGATCTGCAGCAGATGCACCTGCATTTGCGCGTCCAGCGCCAGCGTCGGTAATCGGCAATCCAGCGTCAGTTTAGCCGAGGTCTGATTTTGCAGCGTTTCCAGCATTTCATGCAGGGCGGAGGGAAGATCGGCCTGCTGTAAAGTCAGGCGGAAGGTGGTGAGCAGTTCGCGCAACTGGCGGTAGGCATCGTTCAGCGCCTGGGAGAAATCCGCCATAATGCTTTGCGCCGGGGCGTTATCTTCCGGGATCGAGCGCTTCAACAGCGTGAGCTGAATACGTAAATAAGAGAGCACCTGCGCCAGCGAGTCGTGCAGCTCGCGTGCAATCGTCGCCCGCTCCTCCATTAACAACAACTGCTGGAAATGTTTTTGCGCCTGGTTGAAGTACAACCCGCGTCCCAGCATTGAGGAGACGCTGTTGAGCAGCGGAGTGGAAGCGTTGACGTTGGGACTTTGCCAGTGCAGTTCCCCGTAAACGGTTTCCTGCATGGTGACCGGCAGGATCTGCATTGGTAACTCGGGACTTTTAGTCCCTTCGCTTATCCGCCAGTTATCGCCGACGGTGAGTTCCAGGAAATACGCGGCGTCATGCTCGCGGACAATCTGTAAAATATGGCGGAAACAGTGTACGTCAATCTGACTGGTATTTAATGCCTGGGAACACTGATACAACACCTCCAGACGGCGGTTGGCTTCGTGGAGATCGTGGGTCTTCTCAGCGACCGAAGCTTCCAGCGAGCGGTACAGTTTGTGTAATTCACTCGACATCTGGCTGAAGGTTTTACCCAGCAATCCAAGTTCGTTGGGCAAACCGGTATCCAGCGGCGGGATATCAAACTGCCCGTGTTCGATGTGCTGGCTGGCCATCACCAGCTTATTCAGCGGACGCACCACCTGCTGGCGAATTCGCCGCAAAGTAAAGAAGACGAGGGTGAATATGCCGATCCCGCCCGCCAGTGAAATTCCAAAAACCAGCATCACTTTGCGTTCGGCATAATGCTGCAGCGCCAGCACGAAGAGATCGATTTGATCGACGTAGTTGTTGATGTTGGCCTGGTACCATTTTAAATCGCCATCAATCAGACGGGCGTTCATTTCCAGCCAGTTAGCATGCAGACGTCCATAGCGGATTTTTACCGCTTGTGGCACATACCACGCGTTCAGGTTCTGAAGCGCCGGTGAGTTTAGCGCCTGCTGAAAAAGCTGGCGGTGAGCGTTGAGCTGTGGGCTTTGGCTTTGTAGATCGTAACCCAGACGATAACTTTGCATGCGCAATGAGCCAGCAACGTTGATGGCTTCGGCATCGCGCAAGCTGCTGGTCAGCGTGAGCAACGCAATACCCGTTGAGAGAATCGACAACAGCACGATGTAGAAAAAAGCTTTAGCCAGACTGGCCGAGACCGGACGCTTTACCGTCACTTGTGCATCCTCACACAATACACGTCGCGCCTTAAAACAGCCTGAACGATGCGGTGTATTTGATAAATGTTAATAAAACGCCATGAAACTGGATGGTAACTGAAACACAATTTCATATGCGATGAAATAAATTGATCTGCCACAGGTTCTGGATAAATAGTTGTGCTTCCTGGGCAAATGAACATTGCCGCTTCCTTCCGTGTCGGTTAATAACACTCTTATAAAGAATAAGGTTTTTGCAACCAAAAAAGAAGGAAGCCATGAATCGTTTTATTATGGTCAATAGCCAGCAGTGCCTGGGATGCCATGCCTGTGAGGTCGCCTGCGTCATGGCTCACAACGACGAGCAGCATGTCCTGAGCCAGAGGCATTTCCAGCCCCGAATTACCGTCATTAAACATCAGCAGCAGCGTAGCGCAGTGACCTGTCACCACTGTGAAGATGCGCCCTGCGCCAGAAGTTGCCCGAACGGGGCAATCAGCCATGATAACGACAGCGTGCAGGTGAATCCGCAAAAGTGCATTGGCTGTAAATCATGCGTTGTAGCCTGTCCTTTCGGCACGATGCAGATCGTACTCACTCCCGTAGCCAAAGGGAAGGTGAAAGCCACCGCGCACAAATGTGATTTGTGTCAGGGACGCGAACAGGGACCTGCCTGCGTCGAGAACTGTCCGGCACAGGCGTTACAGCTGGTGACGGAAAATTCGCTTACCGGCCTGTCAAAAGCGCGCAGGCTGCGTACCGCCAGTCTGGAAAGCCAGCCATGGCATGCCAGCGCTACCGATTTTGTTCCACATGTCATCACCAAACGTGAGCAAATGCAGGCGACGCCTGCGCGGGGCGAGCCGGATAAGCTGGCGATTGAGGCCCGTAAAACCAGCTTTGAAGAGATCTATTTGCCGTTTCGTACGGCGCAGGCGGAACGGGAAGCATCCCGCTGCCTGAAATGCGGCGACCACAGTATTTGCGAATGGACCTGCCCACTGCATAACCATATTCCTCAGTGGATTGAACTGGTCAAAGCCGGGAACATCGATGCGGCGGTTGAGCTTTCTCACCAGACTAACTGCCTGCCGGAAGTGACCGGGCGCGTGTGTCCACAGGACCGGCTTTGCGAAGGAGCATGCACGGTACGTAGCGAACAGGGCGCGGTGACTATCGGTAATATTGAGCGTTACATCTCCGATCGTGCCCTGAGCAAAGGATGGCGACCGGACTTAAGCCACGTGCAGAAAGTGGACAAGCGGGTTGCTATCATCGGCGCAGGCCCGGCGGGTCTGGCCTGCGCCGATGTGCTGGCGCGCAGCGGTATCAGCGCCACCGTGTACGATCGCCATCCTGAAATCGGCGGTTTGCTGACGTTCGGCATTCCGGCCTTCAAGCTGGACAAATCGCTGCTGGCGCGCCGCCGTGAAATCTTCAGCGCCATGGGTATTCATTTCGAACTGAACTGTGAAGTAGGTAAGGATGTCGCGCTTGAAACGCTGCTGGAGGATTACGATGCCGTGTTCGTGGGCGTAGGAACCTATCGTTCCATGAAGGCGGATCTGCCGAATGAAGACGCGTCTGGCGTATATGATGCGCTGCCGTTCCTGATCGCCAACACTAAGCAGGTGATGGGGCTGGATGAACTGCCCGAAGAACCGTTTATCGATACTGCCGGACTGAACGTGGTGGTACTGGGCGGAGGCGATACGGCAATGGACTGCGTGCGTACCGCATTGCGCCATGGCGCAAGCCAGGTGACCTGCGCCTATCGTCGTGATGAAGCCAATATGCCCGGTTCGAAAAAAGAGGTGAAGAACGCTCGGGAAGAAGGAGCAAACTTCGAGTTTAACGTCCAGCCGGTTGAGCTGGTGTTGCATGCCGATGGGCGAGTCAGCGGCGTGCGTTTTTTACGTACACAGCTTGGCGAGCCGGATGCGCAGGGCCGCCGACGCCCGGTTCCCATCGCCGGGAGTGAGTTTGTCATGCCCGCAGATGCGGTGATCATGGCGTTTGGCTTTCACCCGCACGGCATGCCGTGGCTGGAGGCGCATGGCGTTAAGGTCGATCACTGGGGGCGCATTGCTGCCGATGTTGAAAGCGCATACCGATATCAAACCAGTAATCCGAAAATCTTTGCCGGTGGCGACGCGGTACGCGGTGCGGACCTGGTGGTGACGGCCATGGCGGAAGGACGGCATGCTGCCCAGGGGATAGTCGACTGGCTGGGCGTAAAATCAGTCAAATCTCATTAATCGGCGAGTAGGCCGGATAAAACGCGTTAGCGTTGCCATCCGGCAATGTGCCGCATGCATGCCTGATGGCGCTTTGCTTATCAGGCCTACATTGTTCCAAGACAAACCCGGTTTCACGGCGTAGTATTATTTCTCACTTCTTGCTGTGGAGCCGGTATGTCGCAAAAAATTACCCTCATCAAAGATAAAGTCCTCTCCGATAACTACTTCATCCTGCGCAATATCACCTATGACCTGACCCGTAGCACTGGGGAGGTGATTCGTCATAAGCGCGAGGTTTACGATCGCGGTAACGGCGCTACTATCCTGCTGTATAACCCGGAGAAGAAAACGGTGGTGTTAATCCGCCAGTTTCGTGTCGCCACCTGGGTCAACGGTAACGAAGACGGCCAACTGATTGAAACCTGCGCCGGGCTACTGGATAACGACGAACCGGAAGCGTGTATTCGTAAAGAGGCGATTGAAGAGACCGGCTATGAAGTGGGTGAAGTGCGTAAACTGTTCGAACTCTACATGTCGCCGGGCGGCGTAACGGAGCTGATCCATTTCTTTATCGCGCAATACAGCGACAGTCAGCGGGCAAACGCCGGCGGCGGTGTGGAAGATGAAGATATTGAGGTTCTGGAGCTACCGTTCACACAGGCGCTGGAAATGATTAAAACGGGTGAGATCCGTGACGGTAAAACGGTGCTTTTACTGAACTATTTGCAGTCGTCGCATCTCATGGATTAATGCACGGGATTTATATTTCTTTACAAATTTTCGGCCAATCCGACGATTCTTATTGAGCCACATCAGTCGCGCAAGGAAGATACCGCTTAGGCTGTGTGTTTTGACTTCGGGGTTGTACCGTCCATGCGCTATCGCGTTATTTTGCTTTTCCTGCTCGGGTTGCTACCCGTCCGTTTGCTGTGGGCTGCACCCGCTCAGCAAGCGTTTTCTGACTGGCAGGTAACGTGCAATAACCAAAACTTTTGCGTGGCGCGCAATACCGGTGAACATCACGGCCTGGTCATGACCTTAAGCCGCAGCGCCGGGGCGCATACCGACGCCGTGTTGCGTATTGAACTGGGTGGGTTGGAAACATCCACTGTCAAAGAGAGCGATATTGCGCCGCGTCTGCTCCTGGATGGCGCGCCGCTCTCGCTTCGCGGCGAACACTGGCGTATTACTCCCCGGCAACTGATGACCGACGATCCGGCGACCATCAGCGCCTTTTTACAAACCGTACAGGACGCGAAGGCGATAACCCTGCAAAAAGGGACGCAAACCCTGTCACTGGATGGGCTAAAAGCCGCGCTGCTGTTTATCGACGCCCAACAAAAACGGGTCGGTAGCGAAACCGCATGGATCGAAAAAGGCGACGAGCCTCCGCTCAGCGTTCCTCCGGCCCCCGCACTGAAAGGCGTAGCGGTCATTAACCCAACGCCAACCCCCCTCACACAACAAGAGCGCAGTGAACTGCTGGACTACGGTAACTGGCGGATCAACGGTATTCGCTGCTCGATCGATCCGCTGCGGCGCGAGATGCGCGTTACGGCCCTGACGGATGATAAAGCGCTGCTGATGATTGGCTGTGAGGCCGGGGCGTATAACACCATCGATCTGGCGTGGGTGGTTTCACGCACTAACCCTATGACTTCACGCGCGGTACGCCTGAGCCTGCCTTTTAAAACGGATGCGGAAAGTCGCGATATGGAGTTGACCAACGCCACGTTTGACGAGAAGTCGCGGGAGCTGGTAACCCTCGCCAAAGGACGAGGGATGGCAGATTGCGGTATCCAGACCCGCTGGCGCTATGATGGACAGCGGTTTCGCCTGGTGCGCTACGCCCAGGAGCCTAGCTGTGATAACTGGCATGGGCCAGATGCCTGGCCCACGCTGTGGATCACGCGTTAAGCACCTTGTGCGCTTTGTCGACGATGTTATCCACCGTAAAGCCGAAGAATGGGAACAACTTGTCCGCCGGTGCTGACTCCCCATAACCCGTCATGCCGACAATCGCCCCTTTCAGTCCAACATATTTGTACCAGTAGTCGGCAATTCCAGCCTCTACCGCCACGCGCGCGCTGACGTTTGCCGGCAAGACCGACTCCCGGTACGCCTCATCCTGGGCGTCGAAGATATCGGTTGAGGGCAGAGAAACCACCCGCACGTTACGACCTTCGCCGGTCAGTTTTTCCGCCGCCAGCAGCGTGATTTCCATTTCTGAACCGGTAGCAATGAGAATAACATCCGGCTTACCACCGCCATCCTTCAGCACATAGCCACCGCGGGCAATTTGCTGTACCTGCTCAGGCGTGCGTTCAACCTGCGCCAGATTCTGCCTCGAGAGGATCAGCGCCGTTGGCCCGTCATGGCGTTCGACCGCCAGCTTCCAGCCTACCGCCGCCTCAACCTGATCGCACGGCCGCCAGGTGCTGAAATTAGGCGTCAGACGCAGGCTGGCGAGCTGTTCAACGGCCTGGTGCGTAGGACCATCTTCCCCCAGACCAATCGAGTCGTGGGTATAAACCATAATTTGTCGGGCTTTCATCAGCGCCGCCATGCGCGCAGCATTACGGGCGTATTCAACAAACATCAGGAACGTTGCGGTGTACGGTACGAAGCCCCCGTGGTGTGCGATACCGTTGGCAATCGCGGTCATGCCAAATTCCCGCACGCCGTAGTGAATGTAATTTCCTGCATGATCCTCTTTAAGAGAAGTGGAGCCTTTCCAGATGGTCAGATTGCTGGGCGCCAGATCCGCAGAGCCGCCAAGCAGCTCAGGTAGTATCGGCCCGTAGGCGTTAAGGGTATTTTGCGAGGCCTTACGGGTGGCGATTTTGGCCGGATTGGCCTGCAGCTCGGTAATATATTTCTGCGTTGTTGCTTCCCACTCCTTCGGCAGTCCGCCGCTCATCCGGCGGGTAAACTCTGCCGCTAGCTCCGGATGCGCTTGTCGATACGCCGCGAATTTCTCATTCCAGCCCTGTTGCGCTTTTTCGCCTTTCTCGCGTGCGTCCCACGCCCGGTAAATCTCTTTGGGGATTTCAAAAGCAGGATGATGCCATCCCAGCTTCTGCCGGGTCAGCGCCACTTCTTCTTCGCCCAGCGCTGCGCCGTGCGCTTCCTCTTTCCCGGCTTTGTTCGGTGAACCAAAACCAATTACCGTGCGGCAGATAATCAGCGACGGCTTATCGGTAACAGACTGCGCTTCCTGAATCGCTTTTTTCACCGCCTCAGGGTCATGACCGTCAATCTCATGCACCACATGCCAGTGATAGGCCTCAAAGCGTTTCGCGGTATCGTCGGTAAACCAGCCGTCGGTTTCGCCATCAATCGAGATGCCGTTGTGATCGTAAAAGCCAATGAGTTTACCCAGTCCCAGGGTGCCCGCCAGCGAGCACGCTTCGTGAGAAATTCCCTCCATCAGACAGCCATCGCCCATGAATACGTAGGTAAAATGGCTGACAATTTCATGATCCGGCTGGTTAAACTGCGCTGCAAGCGTGCGTTCGGCAATTGCCATCCCGACTGCGTTGGCTAAACCCTGGCCCAGCGGGCCGGTGGTGGTTTCCACTCCCGGCGTGTAGCCAATTTCCGGGTGTCCTGGCGTCTTCGAATGGAGTTGGCGGAAATTCTTTAACTCGTCGAGCGGCAGGTCATAGCCGGAAAGATGCAGCAGGCTGTAAAGCAGCATTGAGGCGTGGCCATTGGACAAAATAAACCGGTCACGATCGTACCAGGTGGGATCGGTCGGGTTATGGCGCAGAAAATCGTTCCATAGCACTTCAGCGATATCGGCCATCCCCATTGGTGCGCCAGGGTGGCCGGAGTTAGCTTTTTGGACGGCATCCATACTTAGCGCACGAATGGCATTGGCAAGCTCTTTACGGGTCATAGGAAATACTCCTTGAAAAGTAAAGTGTTAGATGCGTGTTGTGATTCACACTTTTGGGAAAATTGCGGGCGTTGTCAGCAAAAAGCATAGCAGACAAGCATGGTATTGCTGGATTAAGCAGGTAACATGGCTGTTATAAATTGATAACAAATTCTTTCTTTGAATGGTGAGAGTTTGGGGACCTTCAAAGTTTGTGCCGTTGACTGGGGTGATAATGTGCGGCTCAGTAGAATGGTTACCCGCGCCACTTTTTTTGATAGATACGTGAAAGGAACAACAAGATGGATGACCAGTTAAAACAAAGCGCCCTCGATTTCCACGAGTTTCCGGTACCCGGTAAAATCCAGGTTTCTCCGACCAAGCCTCTGGCAACGCAGCGCGACCTGGCGCTGGCCTACTCGCCGGGCGTGGCTGCACCGTGTCTGGAAATTGAAAAAGACCCGCTGGCAGCCTACAAATATACCGCGCGCGGCAACCTGGTTGCGGTTATTTCTAACGGTACAGCGGTGCTGGGCCTCGGCAACATTGGCGCGCTGGCCGGTAAGCCGGTAATGGAAGGCAAAGGCGTTCTGTTTAAGAAATTCGCCGGGATTGATGTTTTCGACATCGAAGTGGATGAACTCGATCCGGATAAATTTATCAATGTGGTTGCGGCCCTGGAACCCACGTTTGGCGGCATTAACCTCGAAGATATTAAAGCCCCGGAGTGCTTCTACATTGAGCAAAAACTGCGCGAGCGCATGAATATTCCGGTCTTCCACGATGATCAGCACGGTACGGCAATCATCAGTACTGCCGCTATTCTGAACGGTCTGCGGGTGGTTGAGAAAAATATCTCTGACGTGCGCATGGTGGTGTCTGGCGCAGGCGCAGCGGCGATTGCCTGTATGAATCTGCTGGTGGCGCTCGGGATGCAGAAGCACAATATTGTGGTCTGCGACTCCAAAGGCGTGATTTACAAAGACCGCGAACCGAACATGGCGGAAACCAAAGCGGCTTATGCGGTGGTAGATGACGGTAAGCGTACGCTGGATGATGTGATTGACGGCGCAGATATTTTCCTCGGTTGCTCCGGTCCGAAAGTGCTGACCCAGGAAATGGTTAAGAAGATGGCGCGTGCGCCAATGATCCTGGCGCTCGCCAACCCGGAACCGGAAATCCTGCCGCCGCTGGCAAAAGAGGTGCGTTCCGACGCCATCATTTGCACCGGTCGTTCTGACTACCCGAACCAGGTTAACAACGTCCTGTGCTTCCCGTTCATCTTCCGTGGCGCGCTGGATGTCGGCGCTACCGCCATCAACGAAGAGATGAAACTGGCTGCGGTACATGCCATTGCTGAGTTGGCGCACGCCGAACAGAGCGAAGTGGTGGCCTCTGCTTATGGCGATCAGGACCTGAGCTTCGGCCCGGAATACATCATTCCGAAACCTTTCGACCCGCGTCTGATCGTCAAAATAGCCCCTGCGGTGGCGAAGGCGGCGATGGACTCCGGTGTGGCAACGCGTCCGATTGCCGACTTTGATGCGTACATCGATAAGCTGAGCGAATTCGTCTACAAAACCAACCTGTTTATGAAACCGATTTTCTCCCTGGCACGCAAAGCGCCGAAGCGAGTGGTGCTGACGGAAGGGGAAGAGGCGCGTGTGCTGCATGCCACCCAGGAGCTGATCACGTTAGGTCTGGCGAAGCCGATCCTGATCGGTCGTCCGAGCGTTATCGAAATGCGTATCCAGAAACTGGGTTTGCAGATCAAAGCGGGCGTCGATTTTGAAATCGTCAACAACGAGTCCGATCCGCGCTTCAAAGAGTACTGGAGCGAGTACTATCAGATTATGAAACGCCGTGGGATTACCCAGGAGCAGGCGCAGCGCGCGGTGATTGCCAATACTACGGTGATCGGCGCGATCATGGTGCAGCGCGGCGAAGCGGATGCGATGATCTGCGGTACGATTGGCGACTACCATGAACACTTCAGCGTGGTGAAAGAGGTGTTTGGTCATCGCGATGGCGTGCATACTGCCGGGGCGATGAACGCCTTGCTGCTGCCAAGCGGTAACACCTTTATCGCCGATACCTACGTCAACGATGACCCTACGCCGGAGCAACTGGCTGAAATCGCCGTGATGGCTGCAGAAACCGTACGTCGCTTTGGTATCGAACCGAGGGTGGCGCTGCTGTCCCACTCCAACTTTGGTTCATCTGACTGTCCATCGGCCAGCAAAATGCGCGATGCGCTGGAGCTGATTAAGGCGCGTGCGCCAGAGTTGATGATTGACGGCGAAATGCACGGCGACGCCGCGCTGGTGGAAAGCATCCGTAATGACCGTATGCCGGACAGTCCGCTGAAAGGCTCAGCGAATATTCTGGTGATGCCGAATATGGAAGCTGCCCGTATTAGTTACAACTTACTACGCGTTTCCAGTTCTGAAGGCGTTACGGTTGGCCCCGTGCTGATGGGGGTTGCAAAACCGGTTCACGTATTAACGCCGATCGCCTCTGTTCGTCGTATCGTTAATATGGTGGCGCTGGCGGTCGTAGAAGCCCAAACGCAGCCGCTGTAATTTCACTTTAATTTATTTCCGGCGCGGGTTTCTCTCGCGCCTTTTTATTTTCCCTTTCTTAGTGATCCACTTCACCTTTTAAACCTGGTTGCCGAATTTTGTTATTTACTCTGACAAAAAATTGCCACGATGAGGGCAGTTTTAGAGGAGGCGGTGAGCAATGGAAAAAGAACGCATTATTCAGGAATTTGTGCCGGGGAAACAGGTCACGCTGGCGCATCTCATTGCGCACCCCGGCGAAGAACTGGCGAAAAAGATCGGCGTTCCCGAAGCGGGTGCCATCGGCATCATGACGCTGACGCCAGGTGAAACCGCGATGATTGCCGGTGATTTAGCCATGAAGGCGGCAGATGTACATATCGGCTTTCTCGATAGATTCAGCGGTGCGCTGGTTATCTACGGCTCAGTAGGCGCGGTAGAGGAAGCGTTATTACAGACGGTAAGCGGTCTGGGTCGGTTATTAAATTTCACTTTGTGCAATCTGACAAAAAGTTAATCAGAGGCGGCGATGAAACGTATTGCGTTTGTCGGTACGGTGGGGGCGGGGAAAACAACGCTCTTTAATGCGCTACAGGGGAATTATTCCCTCGCCAGAAAAACTCAGGCCGTGGAGTTTAATGAAAATGGCGATATCGACACGCCAGGGGAATATTTCAGCCATCCGCGCTGGTATCACGCCTTAATTACCACGCTGCAGGATGTCGATACGTTGATTTATATACACGCGGCAAATGATAAAGAAAGTCGCTTACCTGCCGGGCTGTTGGATATCGGCGCCAGTAAACGACAAATCGCCGTTATCAGCAAAACGGACATGCCGGATGCCGACGTCGCCGCAACGCGACAACTACTTCGCGGGATGGGGTTTCAGGAGCCGATTTTTGAGCTCAATAGCCATGACCCGCGCAGCGTGCAGCACCTGGTGGATTATCTGACTGAGCTCAGCCAAAAGGAGGAAAGGGCAGGTGAAAAAACTCATCACAGCTAACGATATTCGTGCGGCCCACGCACGCGGCGAACAGGAAATGTCGGTTGTTCTGCGCGCCAGCATCATCACCCCGGAGGCGCGCGAAGTTGCGGAGCTGCTGGGCGTCACCATCAGCGAATGCGATGAATCCGCGCCAACTGCAGCCGCTGCTGCACCGGCGGCGGTGGATGATGGCAAAACGGAAAGCCAACGTATTCGCGAAACCATCATTGCGCAGTTACCGGAAGGGCAGTTTACCGAAAGCCTGGTCGCCCAACTGATGGACAAAGTCATGAAGGAGAAACAGTCGCTGGAGCAAGGCGGAATGCAGCCGAGCTTTAACTCGGTAACCGGCAAAGGCGGTGTCAAAGTCATCGACGGCAGCAGCGTGAAGTTTGGTCGTTTTGACGGCGCACAGCCGCACTGCGTAGGTTTAACCGACCTGGTGACCGACCAGGATGGTAGCAGTATGGCAGCCGGGTTCATGCAGTGGGATAACGCTTTTTTCCCATGGACGCTGAACTACGACGAAATCGACATGATTCTGGAAGGCGAGCTGCACGTTCGTCACGAAGGCGAAACCATGATTGCTAAAGCCGGGGATGTGATGTTTATCCCGAAAGGTTCCAGCATCGAATTTGGCACGCCATCAACGGTGAAGTTTCTGTATGTGGCCTGGCCTGCGAACTGGCAGTCCTGCTAAGGCGGATGTATGAAGGATTTCATTACCGAAGCATGGCTCAGAGCGAATCATACGCTCAGCGAAGGGGCTGAAATTCATCTCCCCGCTGACGCTCGCCTGACGCCGTCTGCCCGGGAATTACTGGAAAGCCGACATCTGCGCATTAAGTTTATTGACGAGCAGGGTAGCTTGTTTATTGATGACGAAGAACAGCAGCCGCAGCCGGTGCATGGCTTAACCAGCAGCGATACGCATCCGCAGGCCAGTTGCGAACTGTGTCATCAACCGGTGGTGAAGAAACCAGACACGCTGACGCATCTGACGGCGGACAAGATGGTCGCCAAAAGCGATCCGCGCCTGGGATTTCGCGCCGCGCTGGACAGCACCATCGCGCTGGCCGTGTGGTTGCAGATAGAGTTGGCGCAACCGTGGCAGCCGTGGCTGGCGGATATCCGTTCGCGCCTGGGCAACATTATGCGCGCCGACGCTATGGATGAGCCGCTGGCAGCACAAGCTATCGTCGGTTTAAGTGACGAAGATTTACACCGGCTTTCGCATCAGCCGCTGCGCTATCTGGACCACGACCATCTGGTGCCTGAGGCCAGCCACGGACGTGATTGCGCGTTGCTTAATCTGCTACGTACTAAAGTCCGAGAAACGGAGACGGTGGCGGCCCAGGTTTTCATCACTCGTAGTTTTGAAGTTATGCGACCGGACATCATGCAGGCGCTCAACCGCCTTTCCAGTACGGTCTACGTGATGATGATTCTGAGCGTGGCGAAGCATCCGCTAACGGTTAGCCAAATTCAACAGCGACTGGGGGAGAAGCCATGATCATTGAACGTGCTCGTCAACTCGCCCAGCGCTCACCTGCACGGGTGGTGTTCCCGGATGCGCTGGATGTTCGGGTGCTGAAGGCGGCTAATTACCTGCACCAGCATGGTCTGGCACATCCCATTCTCGTCGCCAGCCCGTTTGCGCTGCGTCAGTTTGCCCTCAGTCATCGGGTGGCAATGGATGGCATTCAGGTTATCGATCCGCAAAGCAACCTGCCAATGCGCGAAGAATTTGCGCTGCGCTGGCTGGCCCGCGCGGGAGATAAAACGCCTGCGGATGCGCTGGAAAAACTCAACGATCCGCTGATGTTCGCCGCGGCAATGGTCAGCGCGGGCAAAGCAGACGTCTGTATTGCGGGCAATCTGTCATCGACGGCAAACGTGCTGCGCGCCGGGTTACGCATTATTGGGCTACAACCGGGCTGTAAAACGCTGTCGTCAATCTTCCTGATGCTGCCGCAGTACCTCGGGCCGTCATTAGGGTTTGCCGATTGCAGCGTCGTGCCGCAGCCCACCGCCGCACAGCTTGCGGATATTGCGATTGCCAGCGCGCAGACATGGCAGGCGATCACAGGTGAAGAGCCGCGCGTGGCCATGCTGTCGTTTTCAAGTAATGGCAGCGCTCGCCATCCCAACGTCGCTAACGTGCAGCAGGCGACCGAGATCGTCCGTGAGCGTGCTCCACAGCTTATCGTGGATGGGGAACTGCAATTTGATGCCGCCTTTGTTCCGGAGGTCGCCGCGCAAAAAGCGCCCGCCAGTCCGTTAAAGGGCAATGCCAATGTGATGGTCTTCCCATCGCTGGAGGCAGGCAATATTGGCTACAAAATCGCTCAGCGTCTGGGAGGGTATCGCGCAGTTGGTCCGTTGATTCAAGGGCTGGCCGCACCGCTTCATGACCTTTCTCGCGGCTGTAGCGTACAGGAAATTATCGAACTGGCGTTGGTGGCAGCAGTGCCGCGCCAGACTGACGTGAGTCGTGAAAACGCCTCGCACACACTGGTTAATACACAAAATCATTCGCGCAGCGTCGAGGCGGCAAGTGCGGGAACCTCAGGAGCTTACTTAAGTAAGTGACTGAGGTGAGCAAACGCAGCCAACAAAGAGGCTGTGTGAAGGATGAAGTGTATGTATAGGTCCCGTTCTGGACCCCTTAATGAGAGGAAAACACAATGGAAGCATTAGGAATGATTGAAACCCGGGGCCTGGTTGCACTGATTGAGGCTTCTGACGCAATGGTTAAAGCGGCACGCGTGAAACTGGTTGGCGTGAAGCAGATCGGTGGCGGTCTGGTCACTGCCATGGTCCGTGGCGACGTAGCGGCATGTAAAGCGGCAACGGATGCTGGTGCTGCAGCTGCACAGCGTATTGGTGAGCTGGTTTCCGTACACGTGATCCCGCGTCCGCACGGCGATCTGGAAGAAGTGTTCCCGATCAGCTTTAAAGGCGACAGCAACGACATGTAAGTCGTCCATGTGACGCCACAGACTTCATTGCTGGCGTCACCCTCTCTCCTTTTCACATTACCTTCTGCGGAGGGTAGGGGGAGGTTTTACCTGAAATATGCCACGGAGGCGCGTATGAAACTGGCAATCGTCACAGGACAAATTGTTTGTACCGTACGCCATCAGGGGCTCGCGCACGACAAGTTGCTGATGGTGGAAATGATTGACGCCCAGGGAAATCCCGACGGGCAATGTGCTGTTGCGATCGACAGCATCGGGGCGGGAACCGGAGAGTGGGTGCTGCTGGTCAGCGGAAGCTCAGCCCGTCAGGCGCACCGGAATGAATCATCACCTGTCGATCTGTGCGTGATTGGCATTGTCGATGAAGTGGTGGCAGGTGGTCAGGTGATCTTCCATAAATAAGGCAGAAAATCATGAATCAACAGGATATTGAACAGGTCGTGAAAGCGGTGCTGCTGAAAATGAAAGACAGCAGCCAACCGGTCAGTGCCGTTCAAGAAATGGGCGTTTTTGCCTCCCTGGATGACGCAGTGGCGGCAGCAAAACTGGCCCAGCAGGGGCTGAAAAGCGTTGCCATGCGCCAACTGGCTATCACGGCTCTACGTGAGGCGGGCGAAAAGCACGCCAGAGAATTAGCGGAACTTGCCGTCACAGAAACCGGCATGGGACGCGTTGAAGATAAATTTGCCAAAAACGTGGCGCAGGCGCGCGGCACGCCGGGGGTGGAATGCCTGTCTCCACAGGTCCTGACCGGCGATAACGGCCTGACGCTGATTGAAAATGCGCCGTGGGGCGTGGTGGCCTCGGTAACCCCATCCACCAACCCGGCCGCAACCGTCATTAACAACGCTATCAGCCTGATTGCCGCTGGTAACAGCGTGGTCTTCGCACCGCATCCGGCGGCGAAAAAAGTCTCTCAGCGCGCTATCACCCTGCTTAACCAGGCGGTGGTTGCTGCAGGTGGTCCGGCAAACCTGTTGGTGACGGTTGCCAACCCGGATATCGAGACTGCGCAGCGTCTGTTCAAGTACCCAGGTATCGGCCTGCTGGTGGTGACCGGTGGTGAAGCCGTAGTAGACGCCGCGCGTAAGCACACCAACAAACGTCTGATTGCTGCTGGTGCGGGTAATCCGCCAGTGGTGGTTGATGAAACGGCCGACCTGGCGCGCGCGGCGCAGTCGATCGTTAAAGGCGCTTCGTTTGACAACAACATCATCTGCGCCGACGAAAAAGTGCTGATCGTGGTCGATAGCGTCGCTGATGAACTGATGCGTCTGATGGAAAGCCAGCATGCGGTGAAACTGACTGCGGCTCAGGCCGACCAGTTGCAGCCGGTGCTGCTGAAAAATATCGATGAGCGCGGTAAAGGCACGGTCAGTCGTGACTGGGTAGGCCGCGATGCAGGAAAAATCGCTGCGGCGATTGGTCTGAACGTACCGGATCAAACCCGGCTGTTATTCGTCGAAACCTCAGCGACGCATCCGTTTGCCATCACCGAACTGATGATGCCGGTTCTGCCGGTTGTGCGGGTCGCCAACGTTGATGAAGCCATCGAACTGGCGGTCAAGCTTGAAGGCGGCTGCCACCATACGGCGGCGATGCACTCGCGCAATATCGACAACATGAACCGTATGGCAAACGCCATTGATACCAGCATTTTCGTCAAGAACGGACCGTGTATAGCCGGTCTTGGGCTCGGCGGCGAAGGCTGGACGACGATGACCATTACCACGCCAACCGGGGAAGGGGTGACCAGCGCGCGTACGTTTGTGCGTCTGCGTCGCTGCGTGTTGGTGGACGCCTTCAGAATCGTATAAGGAGTAAAAGAGATGGCGCACGACGAACAACGTTGGCTGACACCCAGGCTGCTCAAAGCGGCAACGCTATGTAACCAGACGCCTGCTGCGAGCGATTCACCGCTGTGGCTGGGCGTGGATTTGGGAACGTGTGATGTGGTGTCGATGGTTGTTGACAGTGACGGGCAGCCGGTTGCGGTTTGCCTGGACTGGGCCGATGTCGTGCGCGATGGCATCGTCTGGGATTTCTTCGGTGCGGTGACCATCGTTCGTCGCCATCTCGATACGCTCGAACAACAGCTAGGTTGCCGTTTTACCCATGCGGCAACCTCGTTTCCACCGGGAACGGACCCGCGAATTTCGATCAACGTGCTGGAGTCTGCCGGGCTTGAAGTAAGTCATGTGCTCGACGAACCGACCGTCGTGGCGGATCTGTTGCAGCTCGATAACGCTGGCGTGGTGGATATCGGTGGCGGCACCACCGGGATAGCCATTGTGAAGCAGGGCAAAGTGACTTATTCCGCCGATGAAGCGACCGGTGGGCACCATATTTCTCTGACGCTGGCGGGGAACCGCCGCATCCAGTTGGAGGAAGCCGAGCAGTACAAGCGCAGCAACGGCAAAGAAATCTGGCCAGTGGTTAAGCCGGTCTACGAAAAGATGGCGGAGATCGTGGCTCACCATATAGCAGGACAGGGCATCGCTGACTTGTGGTTGGCCGGTGGCTCCTGTATGCAGCCGGGCGTTGATGAACTGTTTCGTAAGCGTTTCCCGGAACTGCAGGTGCATTTACCCCAGCACAGCCTGTTTATGACCCCGCTGGCGATTGCAAATAGCGGAAAAGAAAAAGCGGAAGGAATCTATGCAAGCTGAATTGCAGACCGCGCTCTTTCAGGCATTCGATACCCTGAATCTGCAACGCGTAAAAACGTTTAGCGTTCCACCGGTTACGTTATGTGGACTGGGAGCGCTCAGTACCTGCGGACAGGAAGCACAAACGCGCGGACTGACGCATATGTTCGTCATGGTTGACAGCTTCCTGCATCAGGCAGGGATGACCGCCGCACTGGAGCGTAGTCTGGCGATGAAGGGCGTGGCGATGACGCTGTGGCCGTGCCCGGTGGGCGAACCGTGCATCACGGACGTCTGCGCAGCGGTCGCGCAATTGCGTGAATCGAAGTGCGATGGCGTAGTGGCCTTCGGCGGCGGTTCCGTACTGGATGCCGCAAAGGCAGTGGCGTTGCTGGTGACCAACCCCACCCAGACGCTGGCTGACATGGACGAGCGCAGCACGTTACGCCCACGTCTGCCGCTGATTGCCGTACCGACTACCGCCGGAACGGGCTCAGAAACCACTAACGTCACGGTGATTATCGACGCCGCGACTGGACTCAAACAAGTGCTGGCCCACGCAACACTGATGCCGGATGTGGCGATCCTTGACGCCGCGCTGACGGAAGGTGTGCCCGCACACGTCACGGCGATGACCGGGATCGATGCGCTGACGCACGCTGTTGAAGCGTATAGCGCGCTGAACGCGACGCCGTTTACCGACAGCCTGGCGATTGGCGCGATTGCGATGATCGGTAAATCGCTGCCGAAGGCCGTCGGCTACGGTCAGGATCTGGCGGCGCGGGAAAGTATGCTGCTGGCTTCCTGTATGGCCGGGATGGCGTTTTCCAGTGCGGGGCTGGGTCTGTGTCACGCGATGGCGCACCAGCCGGGCGCTGCGCTGCACATCCCGCATGGACAGGCTAACGCCATGCTGCTGCCGACGGTAATGGGGTTCAACCGCCTGGTGTGTCGTGAGCGCTTCAGCCATATCGGACGGGCGTTAACCAACAAGAAGTCGGACGATCGCGATGCCATCAACGCTGTCAGCGAGCTGATTAGCGAAGTGGGCCAAACCAAACGACTCTCCGACGTGGGAGCAAAACCCGAGCATTACAGCGCATGGGCTCACGCCGCGCTGGAGGATATTTGTATTCGCAGTAACCCACGCACCGCCACGCAGGCACAGATTATCGACCTGTACGCGGCTGCCGGGTAATGCCTGTAGGCCGGATAAGGTGCTCGCACCGCCATCCGGCAATAACACGGCGTTAATGCCGGAGGCGACGTAAACGTCTTATCCGGCCTACAAATCACAAATGACAGGGAGTAGGGGCTATGGGAATTAACGAAATCATCATGTACATCATGATGTTCTTTATGCTGATTGCCGCCGTGGACAGGATCCTGTCGCAGTTCGGCGGTTCGGCGCGCTTCCTCGGTAAGTTCGGTAAGAGTATTGAGGGGTCGGGCGGCCAGTTTGAAGAAGGTTTTATGGCGATGGGCGCGCTGGGCCTGGCGATGGTCGGTATGACCGCTCTGGCGCCGGTACTGGCGCATGTGCTCGGGCCGGTGATTATTCCGCTGTACGAAATGCTGGGCGCGAACCCGTCGATGTTTGCCGGAACGCTGCTGGCGTGCGATATGGGCGGCTTCTTCCTGGCGAAAGAACTGGCGGGCGGCGACGTTGCGGCGTGGCTGTACTCAGGCCTGATCCTCGGGGCGATGATGGGGCCGACGCTGGTGTTCTCCATTCCGGTTGCGCTGGGGATTATTGAACCATCTGACCGTCGTTATCTGGCGCTGGGTGTGCTGGCCGGTATCGTCACCATTCCGATTGGTTGTATTGCGGGTGGTTTGATAGCGATGTACTCCGGCGTCGAAATCAACGGGCAGCCGGTGGAGTTCACCTTCGCGCTGATCCTGATGAATATGATCCCGGTGCTGATCGTGGCCGTGCTGGTGGCGTTGGGACTGAAATTCATCCCGGAAAAAATGATCAACGGTTTTCAGATCTTCGCGAAATTCCTCGTGGCGCTGATCACCATCGGCCTGGCGGCAGCGGTAATTAAGTTCCTGCTCGGCTGGGAGCTGATTCCGGGTCTTGATCCCATCTTCATGGCACCGGGCGACAAGCCGGGTGAAGTGATGCGCGCCATCGAAGTTATCGGTTCTATCTCTTGCGTACTGCTCGGTGCGTACCCAATGGTTCTGCTGCTGACCCGCTGGTTTGAAAAACCGCTGATGAGCGTCGGTAATCTGTTAAAAATCAATAATATTGCGGCTGCAGGCATGGTCGCGACGCTGGCGAACAACATCCCAATGTTCGGCATGATGAAGAATATGGATACCCGCGGCAAAGTGATCAACTGCGCCTTTGCGGTCTCCGCGGCCTTTGCATTGGGTGACCACTTAGGCTTCGCCGCTGCCAACATGAACGCGATGATTTTCCCGATGATTGTCGGCAAGTTGATTGGCGGCGTGACGGCGATTGGTGTGGCTATGCTGTTGGTACCGAAAGATGAAGATGTGCCAGCAGAAGTAGAAACCAACCCGGAGGCGCAATCGTGAATACTCGCCAGCTACTGAGCGTCGGTATCGATATCGGCACCACCACCACTCAGGTGATCTTCTCGCGCCTTGAGCTGGTTAACCGTGCGGCAGTGTCGCAGGTGCCGCGCTACGAATTCATCAAACGCGAAATTAGCTGGCAAAGCCCGGTTTTCTTTACCCCCGTTGATAAGCAGGGCGGGTTGAAAGAGGCCGAACTTAAGGCGCTGATCCTCGCCCAGTATCAGGCAGCGGGTATCAAGCCTGAGGCCGTCGATTCCGGTGCGATCATCATTACTGGAGAAAGTGCCAAAACCCGCAATGCGCGACCGGCGGTGATGGCGCTCTCCCAGTCGCTGGGGGACTTCGTGGTTGCCAGCGCCGGTCCGCATCTGGAATCGGTGATTGCCGGTCACGGCGCGGGGGCTCAAACCCTGTCAGAGCAGAAGTTGTGCCGCGTACTGAATATCGACATCGGTGGCGGTACGTCGAACTACGTCTTGTTTGATGCCGGAAAGGTCAGCGGTTCGGCTTGCCTGAACGTCGGCGGACGATTGCTGGAAACTGATGGCCAGGGGCGAGTGGTGCATGCGCATCAGCCGGGGCAAATGATTGTTGATGACGTATTTGGCCCAGGTACCGACGCTCGTTCGCTTAACGCCACGCAACTGGTTCAGGTGGCGCGACGGATGGCGGCGCTGATTGTGGAAGTGATTGACGGTACGCTTTCACCGCTGGCGCAGGCACTGATGCAAACCGGTCTGCTGCCTGCGGGCGTGAAACCGGAAGTGATTACGTTGTCCGGCGGGGTGGGCGAGTGCTACCGCAACCAACCTGCCGATCCGTTCTGTTTTTCCGACATCGGGCCGCTGCTCGCCACGGCGCTGCATGAACATCCGCGCCTGCGTGAGATGAACGTGCAGTTTCCGGCGCAAACCGTGCGTGCCACGGTGATTGGCGCCGGGGCGCATACGCTGTCGCTTTCGGGCAGCACTATCTGGCTGGAAGGTGTGGCGCTTCCGCTGCGCAATCTGCCGGTGGCGATTCCGGTTGATGAGGCTGATTTGGTAGCCGCCTGGCAGCAAGCGCTGATGCAACTCGATCTGGACCCGCAAACGGACGCCTACGTGCTGGCGCTGCCCAGTTCGCTGCCGGTGCGCTACGCCGCGCTGTTAACGGTTATTGATGCGCTGCTGGCTTTTGTCGCGCGCTATCCGAATCCGCATCCCCTGCTGGTGGTAGCCGAGCAGGATTTTGGTAAAGCCCTGGGCATGCTGTTACGCCCACAGTTACAGCAACACCCGCTGGCGGTCATCGATGAGGTGGTTGTCCGGGCGGGGGACTATATCGACATTGGTACGCCTCTTTTTGGCGGATCGGTTGTGCCGGTGACGGTGAAATCACTCGCATTTCCTTCCTGAGGGAACGACTTATGAAACTAAAGACCACATTGTTCGGCAATGTTTATCAGTTTAAGGATGTTAAAGAGGTGCTGGCAAAAGCCAACGAACTGCGTTCGGGGGATGTGCTGGCAGGGGTAGCTGCAACCAGTTCACAGGAGCGCGTGGCGGCCAAGCAGGTGCTGTCGGAAATGACGGTGGCGGATATCCGCAATAACCCGGTGATTTCCTATGAAGAAGACTGCGTGACGCGTCTGATTCAGGATGACGTCAACGAAACGGCCTATAACCGCATCAAAAACTGGAGCATCAGCGAACTGCGCGAGTACGTGCTGAGCGATGAAACCTCCGTGGATGACATTGCGTTTATGCGCAAAGGGTTAACGTCAGAAGTGGTCGCAGGCGTGGCAAAAATTTGCTCCAACGCGGATCTGATCTACGGCGGTAAGAAAATGCCGGTGATCAAAAAGGCCAACACTACCATTGGTTTGCCGGGCACCTTTAGCTGCCGTTTGCAGCCGAACGATACCCGTGATGACGTGCAGAGTATTGCCGCGCAAATCTACGAAGGGCTGTCATTCGGCGCGGGGGATGCGGTGATCGGCGTTAACCCGGTAACGGATGACGTGGAAAACTTAAGCCGCGTACTGGATACCGTGTACGGCGTCATCGACAAATTCAACATTCCGACCCAGGGCTGCGTACTGGCGCACGTTACCACCCAGATCGAAGCGATTCGCCGCGGCGCGCCGGGCGGGCTGATTTTCCAGAGTATCTGCGGCAGCGAGAAAGGCTTAAAAGAGTTCGGCGTTGAGCTGGCTATGCTGGATGAAGCACGTGCAGTGGGGGCTGAGTTTAACCGCATCGCCGGGGAAAACTGCCTGTACTTCGAAACCGGGCAAGGGTCTGCGCTCTCTGCTGGCGCTAACTTTGGTGCCGATCAGGTGACGATGGAAGCACGTAACTACGGGCTGGCGCGCCACTACGATCCGTTCCTGGTGAACACCGTGGTGGGCTTTATCGGGCCGGAGTATCTGTACAACGACCGTCAGATTATTCGCGCGGGTCTGGAAGATCACTTTATGGGCAAGCTGAGCGGTATCTCAATGGGCTGTGACTGCTGCTACACCAACCATGCTGATGCTGACCAGAACCTCAACGAAAACCTGATGATTTTGCTCGCCACCGCTGGCTGCAACTACATCATGGGCATGCCGCTCGGTGACGACATCATGCTCAACTATCAGACCACCGCGTTTCACGATACCGCCACCGTCCGTCAGTTGCTGAATTTACGGCCGTCGCCGGAGTTTGAACGCTGGCTGGAAACCATGGGCATTATGGCAAACGGTCGCCTGACCAAACGGGCGGGCGATCCGTCACTGTTCTTTTGATGACGCGGGGATGACACATGATGGATCAAAAGCAGATTGAAGAAATTGTACGTAGCGTGATGGCATCAATGGGGGAGTCGCAGCCGCAGGCTCAGGCTCAGACGCCGTCAGCACAAGCAAAATGCAGCACCACGCAGTGCGCCGCGCCGACTGGTGAAAGCTGTGCGATGGATTTAGGCTCCGCCGAAGCCAAAGCGTGGATTGGCGTTGAGGATCCGCATCGTGCAGATGTGTTGACCGAACTGCGTCGTAGCACCGCAGCGCGCGTATGTACCGGCCGTGCCGGTCCTCGCCCGCGTACTCAGGCGTTGTTGCGTTTCCTTGCCGACCATTCGCGTTCGAAAGATACGGTCTTAAAAGAAGTGCCGGAAGAGTGGGTAAAAGCTCAGGGGCTGCTGGAAGTGCGCTCGGAAATCAGTGACAAAAATCTGTATCTGACGCGTCCGGATCTGGGGCGTCGTCTGAGTGCGGAAGCCATTGAAGCGCTGAAATCACAGTGTGTAATGAATCCGGATGTACAGGTAATTATCTCTGATGGCCTGTCGACTGATGCTATCACCGCCAACTACGAAGAGATCCTGCCGCCGCTGTTGTCGGGCTTAAAACAGGCCGGATTGAAGGTGGGGACGCCATTCTTTGTTCGCTATGGTCGCGTGAAAATCGAAGATCAGATCGGCGAACTGCTGGGCGCGAAGGCGGTGATCCTGCTGGTTGGGGAACGTCCGGGCCTTGGCCAGTCTGAAAGCCTTTCCTGCTACGCCGTCTATTCGCCGCGTGTGGCGACGACCGTTGAAGCTGACCGTACCTGTATCTCGAACATTCACCAGGGCGGTACGCCACCGGTTGAAGCGGCGGCGGTGATTGTGGATTTGGCCAAGCGCATGCTGGAGCAAAAAGCATCCGGCATCAATATGACCCGTTAAGGAGGCATCATGCCAGCATTAGATTTGATTAGACCTTCAGTCACCGCAATGCGCGTGATTGCCTCGATAAATGACGGTTTTGCCCGTGAACTTAAATTACCGCCACATATACGTAGCCTCGGACTCATCACAGCAGATTCTGATGACGTGGCGTATATTGCTGCAGACGAAGCGACAAAACAGGCAATGGTCGAAGTGGTTTATGGCCGCTCGCTGTATGCCGGCGCGGCGCACAGTCCCTCTCCAACCTCGGGCGAAGTACTGATTATGCTCGGAGGGCCAAACCCGGCCGAAGTTCGCGCAGGTCTGGACGCGATGGTGGCCAATATTGAAAGCGGCGCGGCGTTCCAGTGGGCGAATGACGCAGAAGATACCGCTTTCCTGGCGCACGTGGTTTCGCGTACCGGGTCGTATCTTTCGGCTACCGCAGGATGCCGACTTGGCGATCCGATGGCGTATCTGGTGGCGCCGCCGCTGGAAGCGACATTTGGCATTGATGCTGCGCTGAAATCTGCCGATGTACAACTGGTGACCTACGTCCCACCGCCGTCAGAAACTAACTACTCGGCCGCGTTTTTGACCGGGAGCCAGGCCGCTTGTAAAGCTGCATGTAACGCCTTTGCCGATGCCGTTCTGGATATTGCCCGTAATCCAGTCCAGCGCGCGTAAGAGAGGTTGTGATGATCAATGCACTGGGATTACTGGAAGTGGATGGCATGGTGGCTGCTGTGGATGCGGCAGATGCCATGCTGAAAGCCGCGAATGTGCGTCTGCTTAGCCACGAAGTGCTCGATCCTGGCCGGTTGACGCTGGTGGTGGAAGGCGATCTGGCGGCGTGCCGCGCAGCGCTTGATGCCGGCAGCGCCGCCGCAGCGCGTACGGGCCGTGTTATCAGCCGTAAGGAAATAGGCCGGCCGGACGATGACACCCAGTGGCTGATCGGCGGTTTTAAGCGCCAGCCGAAGAAACCAGAACAGAAGCCAGAAGTGAAAGCAGACGTAAAGGCAGAGAAGACGCAGGACGCCCCGTTGACGCCTGAGTCCTCTGAGCAACTTCTGACGCTGTTGGCATCGGTCCGTCAAGGAATGACGGCAGGGGAAGTGGCTGCCCATTTTGGCTGGTCACTTGATGAAGCCAGAAGGGCGCTGGAACAGCTCTTTTCTGGCGGAGCGTTGCGTAAACGCAGTAGTCGCTATCGCTTAAAAAACTAACCTGTCGGAGGGCCGGGGGCTTCGTTGAAGCTTCCGGCTTAAAAGATCATGAAAAAGAAACGTACTGCAAACCTGCACCATCTTTATCATGAAGCATTACCCGAAGACGTTAAACTTACGCCGAAAGTGGAGGTGGACAACGTTCACCAACGGCGAACAACGGATGTGTATGAGCATGCGCTGACGATTACCGCATGGCAGCAGATCTACGACCAGCTGCATCCGGGAAAATTTCATGGCGAGTTCACGGAAATCCTGCTCGACGATATTCAGGTGTTCCGTGAATACACCGGACTGGCACTACGTCAGTCGTGTCTTGTCTGGCCGAACTCCTTCTGGTTTGGTATTCCGGCCACGCGCGGCGAACAGGGATTTATTGGCACCCAGTGTCTCGGTAACGCTGAAATTGCCACCCGACCTGGCGGGACGGAATTTGAACTGAGTACACCGGATGACTACACCATTTTGGGTGTCGTAATTTCGCAAGAGGCGATTGCCCGCCAGGCCAACTTCCTCCACAACCCGGAAAGGGTGCTGCATATGCTGCGTAACCAGTCGGCGCTGGAGGTAAAAGAGCAACATAAAGCTGCGCTATGGGGCTTTGTGCAGCAGGCGCTGGCGACATTTAGCGAGAATCCGGAAAACCTCCATCAACCTGCGGTACGCAAAGTGCTGGGCGATAACCTGTTGCTGGCGATGGGCACAATGCTGGAAGAAGCGCAGCCGATAATCACGGCCGAGAGCATCAGCCATCAGAGCTATCGTCGCCTGCTGTCGCGTGCGCGCGAGTATGTGCTGGAAAATATGTCAGAGCCGCTGACGGTACTCGACCTGTGTAATCAACTTCACGTCAGCCGTCGGACGCTGCAAAACGCTTTTCATACGATACTCGGAATTGGTCCGAACGCATGGTTAAAACGTATTCGTTTGAACGCCGTGCGTCGCGAGCTGATAAGCCCATGGTCGCAAAGCGCGACGGTAAAAGATGCCGCCATGCAGTGGGGATTCTGGCATTTGGGGCAGTTTGCCACCGACTACCAGCAATTGTTTGCGGAGAAACCGTCGTTGACGCTACATCAGCGTATGCGCCAGTGGGCGTGATGACACTATTGTGCCGGATGCGACGCTTTGCGTCTTATCCGGCCTACGGGGCTGTGCCGTTGTAGTTGTAAGCCTGAAAAGCGTAGGGCTATCAGGCAATTACACCCAGTCGCGGACCTGTATAAACTCGCTAAGGGCGGCTTCCGGGCTGTTCGCTTCCGGCTGCCAGTCATACTCCCAGCGCACCAGCGGCGGCATCGACATCAGAATCGATTCCGTACGCCCGCCGGTCTGTAAACCAAATAACGTGCCGCGATCCCACACCAGATTAAATTCCACATAGCGCCCGCGACGATAGAGCTGGAAATCGCGCTCGCGCTCGCTCCAGCTCATCGCTTTGCGGCGTTCGACGATCGGTAGATACGCTTCGGTGTAACCTTGTCCTACCGCCTGCATAAAGGCGAAACAGTGGTCGAAATCCGGCGTATTCAAATCGTCAAAAAACAACCCGCCGATGCCACGCTGTTCGTTACGATGCTTGAGGAAGAAGTAGTCGTCGCACCACTTCTTGTAACGGGGATAAACGTCATCACCGAACGGTTGGCACAGATCCCGCGCCGTGCGGTGCCAGTGAACTGCATCCTCATCAAAGCCGTAGTAGGGCGTTAAGTCAAAGCCGCCGCCAAACCACCAGACCGGATCAGCGCCCGGTTTTTCCGCGATAAAAAACCGTACATTGGCATGACTGGTCGGAATGTAGGGATTCTGCGGATGCACCACCAGTGAGACGCCCATGGCTTCAAAGCTGCGCCCGGCAAGCTCCGGGCGATGCGCGGTAGCCGAGGCCGGCATTGCCTCGCCGTGGACATGGGAGAAGTTAACGCCCGCTTGCTCGAAAATACCGCCGTTACGTAGCACCCGACTGCGACCGCCGCCGCCCGCTTCGCGCTGCCAGTTATCTTCAACAAACTCAGCGCCATCTACGGCGGATAACTGCTGGCAAATATTATCCTGCAGGCTGAGCAGGAACTGTTTTACGCGCTGTGCATCGGGCTTCATGGTTAACGTTTCTTCGAGTGTGCTTTCTGGTTATCAAACCAGTGGAAATAGCTGATGATGCCATTGGCGATAGCGGTGGCGATTTTCTGGCGAAATGCCGCCGTACCCAGCAGACGTTCTTCTTCCGGGTTGGTAATGAACGAGGTTTCGACCAGTACCGACGGAATTGATGGTGATTTTAACACCACGAAGGCGGCCTGTTCGGTGCTGCGACTGTGCAGACGGTGTACCGGCTTGATCTTCTTAAGAATATGCGAACCTAACGTCAGGCTGTTTTTAATGGTGTCAGTTTGCACCAGATCGAACAGCACCTGCTGCAGCAAATGGTCTTTGTCGGTGGCCTTCTTTCCGGCCACTTCATCGGCCCGGTTTTCACGATCGGACAGATACTTCGCCATGGCGCTACTGGCACCGCGATTGGATAACGCAAAGACTGAAGCACCTGCCGCGCTTGGGTTGGTAAATCCGTCGGCGTGGATCGACATGAACAGATCGGCGCCATGTTTATGGGCGATCTCGACGCGATCGTAAAGCGGAATAAACGTATCGCCGGAGCGGGTCAGGCGTGCATCAATCCCCTGGTTGCGTAGAATCGAGCGCACGTTTTTGGCAATTGCCAGTACCACATGCTTTTCCTTCGAGCCATTGCGACCAATTGCGCCGGTATCAATTCCTCCGTGACCCGGATCAAGAACAACAACGCGCTTAGCGCCGGATTTTTTCGCTTTCGGTTTGCTGTGGCCATTGCTGGTCTTAAGCGCTTCTTCTTTAGCGATGGCTTGCGACATGCCTGACAGCGTCAGGGCGGCCAGCCCGGCTTTCAACACCTGGCGGCGCGATGTGAGTGTTTTTAGTGGTTTAAAAGTGCTCATACGGCCTGAGTTGTAAAAAAAAGGTTCTAAACGTTATATCGTATCGCGTTGTCCGTTGCGACGGATCGGGATAAGAATTGTTTTACTTTTCATTTCAATACGTGACAATTCCGTATTATGCCATTTTTTCCGCCGCTTCGCGTCAGATATTGGCTAAATCAGCCGTTCGCGCCATAATCGCTTTTTAACGTCCTGAAAAGGTAACCAATACCATGGAAATACGCGTTTTTCGCCAGGAAGATTTCGAAGAGGTGATCACCCTCTGGGAGCGCTGTGATTTGCTGCGTCCATGGAACGACCCTGAAATGGACATCGAACGTAAAGTAAATCATGACGTCAGTTTGTTCCTGGTTGCTGAAGTGAACGGCGAGGTGGTCGGTACGGTGATGGGCGGATACGACGGACATCGCGGCTCGGCCTATTACCTGGGCGTGCATCCTGAGTTTCGCGGCCGCGGCATCGCCAATGCGCTACTGAACCGGCTGGAGAAAAAGCTCATTGCCCGCGGTTGTCCGAAGATTCAAATCATGGTGCGTGACGATAACGACGTTGTACAGGGCATGTATGAGCGTCTGGGTTATGAGCATGCGGATGTACTCAATCTGGGTAAGCGCTTGATCGAAGATGAAGAGTACTGAGTTTCATCCGGCCGACTATGACGGTCATGGGCGTCTGCGCCTGCCTTTTCTGTTCTGGTGCGTACTGCTGTTGCAGGCGCGCACCTGGGTTCTGTTCGTGATTGCCGGTTCTTCACGTGAACAAGGCAACACGTTGCTGAATCTGTTTTATCCCGATCATGACGCATTCTGGTTGGGATTGCTTCCCGGCGTTCCCGCGGTGCTGGCGTTTTTACTCAGCGGGCGACGCTTTGCGTTTCCGGTGATATGGCGCTGGCTGCGCGGATTACTGATCCTCGCTCAGTTGGTGCTGTTGTGCTGGCAGCCGACGATGTGGCTGGCAGGCGATCCGGTCAACGGCGTCGGGCTGGCGCTGCTGGTAGCGGATATTGTCGCGCTGATCTGGCTATTAACCAATCAACGCCTGCGCGCCTGTTTTTCCTTTGAGAAAGAATGACGGCACTTTTCTTTGAAACCGGACTCCAAGCAACGTTGATAAATAAGGAAGGAAGTGAAATGAAATCACTGCGTTTGACTTTATGCGCGATGCCGCTGCTACTGACCGGGTGTTCAACGTTGTCGTCGGTAAACTGGTCTGCCGCCAATCCGTGGAACTGGTTTGGTTCTTCAACGCAGGTCACTGAGCAGGGCGTCGGCGCGTTAACGGGCGCGACGCCGTTGGATGAAAAAGCCATTGCTGATGCGCTGGACGGTGATTACCGCCTGCGTAGCGGGATGAAGACCGATAACGGTAATGTGGTGCGCTTCTATGAAGCGATGAAAGATGACAAGCTGGCGATGGTCATCAATGGCAGCCAGGGAACCATCAGCAGAATTGATGTATTGGACAGCGCTATCTCGTCCTCCGCGGGTGTTGAAATGGGTACACCGTTTAGTGACCTTTACACTAAAGCTTTCGGTAATTGTCAGAAAGCAACCGGAGATGACAGCGCGGGCGTAGAGTGTAAAGCTGAAGGAAGTCAACATATTAGCTATGTCTTTTCCGGTGAGTGGAGCGGGCCTGAAGGCTTAATGCCGTCTGACGACACGTTGAAAGCATGGAAAGTAAGCAAAATTATCTGGCGGCGTTAATTTGCGTCTGAACAAATCAGCTTGTTAAAAAAACAGGTAGAATAGCGCCCAACAATGCCACGATGTCGTGGCATCTTTTTTTCAGGAGGAACAATGTCTCAGGTTCAGAGTGGCATTTTGCCAGAACATTGCCGTGCGGCGATTTGGATTGAAGCCAATGTTAAAGGCGACGTTGAGGCCCTGCGAGCGGCCAGCAAAATCTTCGCCGATAAGCTGGCGACCTTCGAAGCTAAGTTCCCGGACGCGCATCTGGGCGCGGTTGTCGCTTTCGGCAACAATACCTGGCGTACGCTGAGCGGCGGCGTTGGCGCAGAAGAGTTAAAAGACTTTATCCCTTACGGTAAAGGCCTGGCGCCAGCCACCCAGTATGATGTGCTGATCCATATTCTCTCTTTGCGTCATGATGTGAATTTCTCCGTCGCGCAGGCGGCAATGGAAGCATTTGGCGACTGTATTGAAGTCAAAGAAGAGATCCACGGTTTCCGTTGGGTTGAAGAACGCGATCTCAGCGGCTTTGTTGACGGTACGGAAAACCCGGCAGGCGAAGAAACGCGCCGTGAAGTTGCCGTTATCAAAGATGGCGTGGATGCTGGCGGCAGCTATGTGTTTGTGCAGCGTTGGGAACATAACCTGAAGCAGCTTAATCGCATGAGTATCCATGACCAGGAAATGATGATTGGTCGTACTAAAGAAGCCAACGAAGAGATCGACGGTGATGAACGTCCGGTCACCTCTCACCTGAGCCGTGTCGATCTGAAGGAAGACGGTAAAGGACTGAAAATTGTGCGCCAGAGCCTGCCATACGGCACCGCCAGCGGCACGCACGGTCTTTACTTCTGCGCCTATTGCGCCCGCCTGCACAACATTGAACAACAGCTGTTGAGCATGTTTGGCGACACAGACGGTAAGCGCGACGCGATGCTGCGTTTCACCAAACCAGTGACCGGCGGCTATTACTTTGCCCCATCGCTGGATCGTTTATTGAGCCTGTAATTTTTGTGCCAGATGGCGGCGTCAGCGCCATCTGGTAAAAAATAGCTATTCCCCAAGCCACACAACGTCTGCCATGTCGATAATGCACCCGCATTGATGCTCTCCCTGGAAAATCTCTCCCCAAGTTCAGTGCTATTAACCTGCCAGTTTATTCGTATAACAACAGTATTAAATGCCACTATTTAGAATCAATAAGCTATTAATAACAATTTATTACTTTAAAAATTCTGAATATATCTGAAATAAAAAATGATTTAAATGTGATAAAGATCTGATTTTTTCGCGTGATTCACAAAAATAAATACGCTAATAAGTGTAATTAATTCCTATATAAATTGATTTAATGGCTTCATTTGTTGACAATTAAAATGACAGTCTTGTAATCTGAAAATGACCGAAAAATAACGGAATTTTTATTTAACTATTTTGCAACAAAAACTCCCTGGAGGTTTTATGTCTACAAAATTATGGGGTGGGCGCTTTGATATGCCTACAAATAAACTGGTTGAATCCTATAACGCGACAATTATGTTGGAACAACGTCTCTGCCCTTTCGATATTCAGGGGAGTATTGCTCATGCCACTATGTTGGGCCGTCAGGGAATTATCACGCAGGATGAAGCGAATAAGATTATTGCTGGCTTAAGGCAAGTAGATAAAGAGATTAAGGAAGGGCAGTTCGTTTTTGATACCGTTGATGAAGATATTCATATGGCGATTGAGAGACGTATGACAGAAATAATTGGTCCTGTTGGCGGGAAGTTACATACAGGCCGAAGTCGTAATGACCAAACGACTGTTGATTCTAAAATGCATATGAGATCAACTATTCGGGAAATTCAGCAGGATATCGTTAATCTGCAAAAAGTTATTATCAGCAAAGCTGAAAATAACATTAATGCGATTATGCCCGGTTATACTCATTTGCAGACCGGGCAGCCCATTCTTCTGTCGCACTGGATAATGGCATATTACTGGATGTTACGCCGTGACTGGACCCGTTTTGAAGACCTTTATCAACGCATGGGGGAATGCCCTTTAGGTTCAGCGGCCCTTGCTGGTACAACTTTCCCCATTGATCGTGATTTCACGGCTCAAGAGCTTGGTTTTGACAAGCCGACTGAGAATAGTATTGATTCTGTCAGCGATCGCGACCATATGGTTGAATTCACTGCTGCAGCGGCTATGTGTTTTATGCATCTTACCCGTTTGTCTGAAGAGCTGGTTTTATTCTCAAGTCAGGATTTTAAATTTATTGAGCTTTCAGATGATTTCTGTACCGGCTCCAGCATTATGCCACAGAAGAAAAATCCCGATGTGGCCGAAAAAATGCGTGGTAAAGGTGGGCGTATGTACGGAAATCTAATGGCGATGCTGACCATCATGAAAGGTATTCCTCTCGCCTACAATACTGATATGAGTGAGGATAAAGAACAGGTCTATGACTCTATGGATACCTTACAGACCAGTTTGAAAATTATGGCGCCGATGCTCGAAAAAATGGTTATTCTCTCAGAGAATACTCGCAGCGCAGCAGCGAGAGGTTTTTCAAACGCGACCGATATGGCTGACTACCTGGTTCGAAAAGGAATCCCTTTCAGGGAAGCTCACCATATTGTTGGCAGTGCTGTTAATTACTGTATAAAACATAGAAAAATGTTGGAAGAACTTACCCTGGATGAATTCCATTCATTTGATGATAAGATTGATAATGATATTTATGAGAGTATATCTCTCGAAGCATGTATTAAATCAAGAATGTCTTATGGTGGAACTGGCACTGACGCTGTTAAAAAACAGATCGAAGTTGCTAAATCATATTTAAACTAATCCTGAGCATAATAATTAATATCTCCCGGATGCAATATCCGGGAGATGCTTAGAGGTGAAAAATGGATGCTTTATTTTTTATACAATTACTAATTGTACTCGCCTGTATTGGTATAGGCGGGCGTTATGGCGGAATGGGGCTTGGTGCTGGTGGAGGACTTGGCGTTGCAATATTAGTTCTGGGCTTTGGACTTAAACCCTCCACACCATCTATTACTGCAATGTTAATTATTATTTGCGTGATTGGCGCTGTCAGCGTATTACAGGCCGCTGGAGGACTTGATTATCTTGTGCGTGTGGCTGAAAAATTACTGCGTAAAAAACCACAGGCTATTACTTTTGTTGCCCCAATATTAACTTCCATATTTACACTATTCTGTGGCACTACTTACGTTGCTTTCTCTTTGTATCCGGTTGTCGCTGAGGTTGCTGCTGAAGCAAAGGTCCGTCCGGAGCGAGCGTTGTCCGCAACGGTTATTGCGGCCAGTGTCGCGGTTGCAGCCAGTCCGATGAGTGCGGCAACCGCGGGGATGCTGGCAATCCTGCATGAATATGCTGGGATTACTCTTGGGCAAATACTGACAATTGCTCTCCCTTCATTCTTTTTGGCTGCCATTGTTACCAGCTTTTCGGTTTATAAACGCGGAAAAGAGCTGGAGGACGATCCGGAATTTCAGAGGAGAGTAGCCGCTGGCGAATATGAGTTCATGCATACTGAGCAGAAAAAAGAATATGTTGCTACGGCCGGCGCTAAAAAAGGCGTTGTGATCTTTGCGATTGGCGTAGTACTGGTGCTTATTTTAGGTTCTTTTACAGGGTTACTTCCTTCCTGGGATGGAAAAAGACTGTCAACCCCAATGGTTATTCAGATGATTATGTTGACAGCAGCTTTGTTTATTATGATCGTCAGTAAAGTACCAAGCAGTAGCTTGAATAGCGGCTCAGTCTTCCGTGCTGGTTTAATGGGGGTGGTGGCAATCCTTGGCGTTTCATGGATGACTGCGACGTTTTTTGATGCCTATCAGCCAGAATTGATTAAGGTCTTTGGTGGCATTGTAAATGGCGCTCCAATGCTATTTGGTGTGGTTGTATTCTTGTTCTCTCTGGTCATTATGAGTCCTGCGGCGACGGTAGCTGCCATCATGCCACTTGGTGTTACCTTGGGTATACCAGCCCCGTTTCTTATTGCTATTTTTGCCTGTACCTGTGGTGACTTCATTATACCGGGAGCAAATCAAATCGGTTGTGTTGCATTTGACCGAACAGGTACCACAAAGATTGGACGCTTTGTTGTCAACCATAGCTATATTCGTCCGGGCTTTGTCATGGTCATCTCTCAGGTAATTTTTGCTTATCTAATTGCTCAGGTTGTTCTGTAAAGTACGTTCTGTGGAAAACTGCAGTGGCGATATTCAAAAATGAGTAATGGGCATCCTCTCTGAGCTCGTTCAGGGGGGATGCCATGAAGAAAAGGTATTACCACAATTAACGAGCTCTCTCGCTCTACATCAGCATTCTGGAAAAAAGGAAGCAAAAAAGGGTTGATGCTACAACGGTAACAAGGCCTGGTAGCATGTAGCTGTGATTAACCACATACTTGCCAATTCGAGTTGTCCCGGTTCGATCAAACGCCACACAGCCGATCTGTGCCCCTCCAGGAATAATGAACGATCCACAAGTAAGCGGGAGCAGGGCGACCAGAGTTTCTGCCGGATATCCCATTAACACGCCAGCGGGGAGTAGCGCTACAGCAGTTGCAGCTGGGCTATAAATTACGGCAGAAAGGCCAAAAACAATAATGCCAAACAATACGGGATTCTGAAAACCGTGGAAGGCAGTGTTAAATAATTCGTGCCATGCCTCAAAGAAGGAGTTCATCATCCATGACAGACCAAATATGGCGACGACACCTACAAGACCTGCTTTAAAAACTGAACCTGAATCTAGTTTTGATGGAGAAATTCGGCACACCATCATAATAATACATGCTGTTGTCAGCATAACTATTTGCAGTGTGGTTGGGATACTCATACGTTCCATTCCGCTACCGTTATTCCACTGTGGACGTAACTCAGGAATTGAACCCATAAGCACCACCAGAATGATACCGGTAAGGAAAATCAGCAATCCTCTCTTCGCTTCTTTTGTCACTATATTGGCGGTTCGCTCTTCAGCTTTTACTGATTCAAACTCACCTTCAGCAACCCTGCGTTGGAATTCCGGATCGTTTTTAAGCTCATGACCTCTCTTAAAGACGAACAGGCAGCCGACAATACAGCCCAGGAACGTTCCGGGAACGGTGACCAACAAGATATCTAAAGCAGAGACATGTAATCCAGCAAGGACAGCAATTGTCCCTGTAACGACCGCACTGACTGGGCTGGCAATGAGCCCAAAATTGGCAGCGATTACTGACATAGACATGGCCCTTTCTGGCCGTACCCTGGCATCTGCTGCAATTTCAGCAATTACTGGATAAACGGAAAAGGCAACATACCCTGTTCCGCAGATAGCAGTAAAAAGGTAAGCGACGGCTGGGCCGAGAAAAGTGATAGCGCCTGGCCACTTTCTGAGGATCCGTTCTGCCATCGTAACGAATAAATCAAGCCCACCAGCCGCCTGGAGGATTGTGATGCATGTGATAACCGCAAGGATAATAGAAATAACAGTAATAGGAGGTGAGTCGGGGGGGAGCCCAAAACCAAAAGTCAGGATAGCGAGTCCCAACCCGCCAGCAGCCCCGAGGCCAATCCCGCCAAAACGCCCGCCTATACCGATACATATCAGTACTATCGCAAACTGAGTTACGAATAACACCATAATTAATTCCTTTTTATTAACAAATGACCTGATATAATTTGAATAATAGGGGCTATAATCTTACCATAACAGTATATTAAGCAATCTAACTTATTAGATTATTTATACTCATGATTTTTACAGCACTTTAATCAGAGAGTGTTTATGGATAACAAAAACGAACTGTTTGAAAGCATTAAAAATTATCTGCTTGATGATGCTAACCGCAATGCTGATGGGCGCATTGAAACTGAAACTGAACTTGCTGTTCGTTTTAATACATCAAGATATAAAGTTCGTCAGGCGCTCAGTACGCTGGTACAGATGGGAATGCTTGAACGTTCTCCCCGTCGTGGTAGCGTCTTGAAAAATTTGGAACAGCACAATATAAATCACCAGTTGTTAATGCAGTTTGATTTGTCCGGGTTTGATATCACGGAATTTACAGAGGCAAGGATCCTGATTGAGTGTGCGATTATCCCTCTGGCAACGCGTAGAATCTTCCCGGCAATGCTCTCCAAACTTGAAAATGAGCTAAGGCTTATTGAAGAAAATGCGGATAACCCCCTGGTGGCCGATCGTCACGATAGAGATTTTCATTTGCTCTTGCTACAGGCGAGTGGCAATCGAGTGCTGCAGGTTTTCTCAGATGTCCTGATTACTTATTTTGAGAAAACAAGGGAGTCGTTACCTGCGAACGATCGTCAGTATTTTCTTGATACGGCGACAAAGCAGAGGGAAATACTGCTTCATATTAAGAAAGGGGATGCGCAGATGGCGTCGGAGTTGATGAGAGCACATTTGCTGGAAAAACGGCTGTAAATCTTCTGATAACGTAGTCAGAACATGTTTGCTGTTGGGTCCCCGCATCGTCGGGGATTTTTTTACCTGAGATTAACCTGATTTAGTGAGCTATTCCTCAGCACTAATTTGTTATTGCTGTATCTTCTGCGTGAATGAAGTGAATGCTTCATATTCAAAAGGAGAATATTGAAATGGGAAAACTCACGGGCAAAACAGCATTGATTACGGGCGCATCTCAGGGTATTGGCGAAGGGATTGCCAGAACGTTTGCCCGCCATGGCGCGAACTTAATCCTGCTGGATATCTCCGATGAGATTGAAAAACTGGCGGATGAACTGGCTGGGCGTGGACACCGTTGCACAGCCGTTCATGCTGACGTCAGAGATTTTGCGTCGGTAGCGGAAGCGGTAAAACGCGCGAAGAAAATCGAAGGCAAAATCGATATTCTGGTCAACAATGCGGGCGTCTGTCGCCTCGGCAACTTCCTTGATATGAGCGATGAAGATCGCGATTTCCACATTGATATTAACATTAAAGGCGTCTGGAACGTGACGAAAGCCGTTCTGCCGGAGATGATTGCGCGCAAAGATGGGCGCATCGTGATGATGTCATCTGTGACTGGAGATATGGTTGCCGATCCGGGCGAAACGGCTTATGCGTTGTCGAAAGCCGCAATTATCGGTTTGACCAAATCCCTGGCGGTCGAATACGCGCAGTCCGGCATTCGCGTGAATGCCATTTGCCCGGGCTACGTTCGTACGCCGATGGCGGAAAACATCGCTCGTCAGTCTAATCCGCAGGATCCGGAATCCGTATTAGTCGAAATGGCGAAAGCTATTCCGATGCGCCGTTTGGCCTGCCCGCTTGAGGTCGGTGAACTGGCGGCATTCCTGGCGTCGGATGAGTCCAGTTACTTAACTGGCACGCAAAATGTGATTGATGGCGGCAGCACCCTGCCTGAAAGCGTTAGCGTTGGCGTCTGATTGATGCCGGTCTCCTCCCTGGTGAACCTGGGGAGGTGCCCCCCTTATTCTCTTTTCAACTTTCAAATCATCAAACGGTATATAAAACCGTTACTCCTTTAGCACTGGTTATAAATATGATGACCATAAGAAAGTCATTTAATTTATAAGGGTGCGCAATGGCCGTTAACTTACTGAAAAAAAGAACCCTGACGCTGGCAGCAATGCTGTTGCTGGTGGGTCAGGCGCAGGCAACGGAACTGCTGAACAGTTCATACGATGTTTCCCGCGAACTGTTTGCCGCCCTTAACCCGCCGTTCGAACAGCAATGGGCGAAGGATAACGGCGGTGACAAACTTACGATTAAACAATCTCATGCCGGGTCATCAAAACAGGCGCTGGCGATTCTGCAGGGACTGAAAGCCGATGTGGTGACCTATAACCAGGTGACCGACGTACAGATCCTGCATGACAAGGGCAAACTGATCCCCGCCGACTGGCAAAGCCGTCTACCGAATAACAGTTCGCCATTCTATTCCACCATGGCGTTTTTGGTGCGTAAGGGTAACCCAAAAAATATCCACGAATGGAACGACCTTGTTCGCCCGGACGTGAAGCTGATTTTCCCGAATCCGAAAACCTCCGGGAACGCGCGTTATACCTATCTGGCAGCGTGGGGCGCGGCAGATAAAGCGGATGGGGGCGATAAAGCCAAAACCGAACAGTTTATGACCCAGTTTCTGAAGAACGTGGAAGTGTTTGATACCGGTGGTCGCGGTGCAACGACCACCTTTGTTGAACGCGGTCTGGGTGATGTGCTGATCACGTTTGAATCGGAAGTGAATAACATCCGTAAACAGTATGAAGACCAGGGCTTCGAAGTCGTGGTGCCGAAGGTCAACATTCTGGCGGAGTTCCCGGTGGCCTGGGTAGATAAAAATGTGCAAGCCAACGGTACTGAAAAAGCGGCAAAGGCGTACCTGAACTGGCTGTACAGCCCGCAGGCGCAGACCATCATCACGGATTACTACTACCGGGTGAATAACCCGCAGGTGATGGACAAGCTGAAAGACAAATTCCCGCAGACCGAGTTGTTCCGCGTGGAAGACAAGTTTGGCTCGTGGCCTGAGGTAATGAAAACGCACTTTGTCAGCGGCGGTGAGCTGGACAAACTGTTGGCGGCGGGGCGTAAGTAAATGTTTGCTGTTTCTTCCCGACGCGTGCTGCCCGGCTTTACCTTAAGCCTGGGCACCAGCTTACTGTTTGTCTGCCTGATATTGCTGCTGCCGCTCAGCGCGCTGGTGATGCAATTGGCGCAAATGAGCTGGGCGCAATACTGGGATGTAATTACCAATCCGCAGGTGGTAGCAGCTTATAAAGTGACGCTGCTGTCAGCGTTTGTGGCATCGATTTTTAACGGCGTGTTTGGTTTGCTGATGGCGTGGATCTTAACCCGCTATCGCTTTCCGGGCCGTACGCTGCTGGATGCGTTAATGGATCTGCCGTTTGCGCTGCCTACGGCTGTGGCAGGCCTGACGCTGGCATCGCTGTTTTCAGTCAACGGTTTCTACGGCGAGTGGCTGGCGAAGCTGGATATTAAGGTGACCTACACCTGGCTCGGCATCGCAGTGGCGATGGCGTTTACCAGCATTCCGTTCGTGGTGCGTACCGTACAGCCGGTGCTGGAGGAGTTAGGCCCGGAATATGAAGAGGCGGCGGAAACGCTCGGCGCCACCCGCTGGCAGAGCTTTCGTAAAGTGGTGCTGCCGGAGTTGTCTCCCGCGCTGGTGGCGGGCGTTGCGCTGTCGTTTACCCGAAGCCTCGGTGAGTTTGGCGCGGTTATCTTTATCGCCGGGAACATCGCATGGAAAACGGAAGTGACCTCGCTGATGATTTTTGTTCGCTTGCAGGAGTTTGACTACCCAGCCGCCAGCGCGATTGCTTCTGTGATCCTCGGGGCGTCGTTGCTGCTGCTGTTTTCAATTAACACCCTGCAAAGTCGCTTTGGTCGACGCGTGGTAGGTCACTGATGGCAGACATTACCCAATTGAAACGCTATGGCGCACCCCGCATCAACTGGGGTAAATGGTTTTTGATCGGCACGGGCATGCTGGTCTCCGCCTTTATTTTGCTGGTGCCGATGATTTATATCTTCGTGCAGGCGTTCAGCAAGGGGTTGATGCCGGTATTAAATAACCTGGCTGACCCGGACATGCTGCATGCCATCTGGCTGACGGTACTGATTGCGCTGATTGCGGTGCCGGTGAACCTGGTGTTTGGTGTGTTGCTGGCCTGGCTGGTGACTCGCTTTAACTTCCCCGGCCGTCAGCTGTTGCTGACGCTACTGGACATTCCATTTGCCGTTTCGCCGGTGGTCGCCGGTCTGGTCTATCTGCTGTTTTACGGCTCTAACGGTCCGCTTGGTGGATGGCTGGATGAGCACAACCTGCAAATTATGTTTGCCTGGCCGGGGATGGTACTGGTGACGGTATTCGTGACCTGTCCGTTTGTGGTGCGCGAACTGGTGCCGGTGATGTTAAGCCAGGGCAGCAATGAAGATGAAGCGGCTGTGTTGCTGGGCGCGTCCGGCTGGCAGATGTTCCGACGCGTTACGCTGCCAAATATTCGTTGGGCATTGCTGTACGGCGTGGTGTTGACCAACGCGCGTGCGATTGGCGAGTTTGGCGCGGTGTCGGTGGTTTCCGGCTCGATTCGGGGCGAAACCTTGTCGCTGCCGCTACAGATTGAATTACTGGAGCAGGACTACAACACGGTCGGCTCCTTTACCGCCGCGGCGCTATTAACGCTGATGGCGATTATTACCCTGTTTTTGAAGAGCATGTTGCAATGGCGTCTGGAGAACCAGGAGAAACGCGCGCAGCAGGAGGAAAACCATGAGCATTGAGATTGCCAATATTAAGAAGTCTTTTGGTCGCACCCAGGTGCTGAACGATATCTCGCTGGATATTCCTTCAGGTCAGATGGTCGCGCTGCTGGGGCCATCCGGCTCGGGAAAAACCACGCTGCTGCGCATTATTGCCGGACTGGAGCATCAGTCCAGCGGGCATATCCGTTTTCACGGTACCGACGTCAGCCGATTGCACGCCCGCGACCGTAAGGTGGGGTTCGTGTTCCAGCACTATGCGCTGTTTCGTCATATGACCGTTTTCGACAACATCGCTTTTGGCCTGACGGTCCTGCCACGGCGTGAGCGCCCGAATGCGGCGGCCATCAAAGCAAAAGTGACCAAACTGCTGGAAATGGTTCAGTTGGCTCATCTGGCGGACCGTTTCCCGGCACAGCTTTCCGGCGGGCAAAAGCAGCGTGTGGCGTTGGCGCGTGCGCTGGCGGTAGAGCCACAGATCCTGCTGCTCGACGAGCCGTTTGGCGCGCTCGATGCTCAGGTGCGTAAAGAGCTGCGTCGCTGGCTGCGCCAGTTGCATGAAGAGCTGAAGTTTACCAGCGTGTTTGTGACCCACGATCAGGAAGAAGCGACGGAAGTTGCAGACCGTGTGGTGGTGATGAGTCAGGGCCATATCGAACAGGCCGATGCGCCGGATCAGGTATGGCGCGAACCGGCTACTCGTTTCGTCCTGGAATTTATGGGTGAGGTTAACCGCCTGCAGGGGACGATTCGCGGTGGACAGTTCCACGTGGGCGCACATCGCTGGCCGTTGGGCTACACGCCAGGCTATCAGGGACCGGTGGATCTGTTCCTGCGCCCGTGGGAAGTGGATGTCAGCCGTCGTACCAGCCTGGATTCGCCATTGCCGGTTCAGGTGCTGGAAGCCAGCCCGAAAGGACACTACACCCAATTAGTTGTGCAACCACTGGGGTGGTATAACGAACCGTTGACGGTGGTCATGCAGGGCGATAATTCCCCGAGCCGCGGCGAACGTTTGTTCGTTGGACTGCAAAATGCGCGTCTGTATAACGGCGACCAGCGTATTGAAACGCGTGAAGAGGAACTTGCCCTGGCGCAATCTGCCTGATAGGTTAATTTGCATAGTTATCGCCCGGTGGCGCTACGCTTACCGGGCTTTTTTATGAGCTGAAAACGTGAACACATTAGAACAAACAATTGGCAATACGCCTCTGGTGAAATTACAACGTCTGGTGCCGGATAACGGCAGTGAAATTTGGGTCAAGCTGGAAGGCAATAATCCCGCGGGTTCGGTGAAAGACCGTGCCGCGTTGTCGATGATCGTCGAAGCGGAAAAACGCGGAGAAATTAAGCCTGGCGACGTGCTGATTGAGGCGACCAGCGGTAATACCGGAATTGCGCTGGCAATGATCGCCGCGTTGAAGGGTTACCGCATGAAGCTGCTGATGCCAGACAACATGAGTCAGGAACGCCGTGCGGCGATGCGTGCTTATGGGGCTGAACTGGTTCTGGTGACCAAAGAGCAGGGGATGGAAGGGGCGCGCGACTTAGCCCTTGAGATGGCGCAGCGTGGAGAAGGTAAACTGCTCGATCAGTTCAATAATCCTGATAACCCATACGCGCACTACACCACCACCGGACCCGAAATCTGGCAGCAGACATCAGGCCGTATCACGCATTTCGTTTCCAGTATGGGAACGACTGGCACGATTACCGGCGTGTCGCGTTTTCTGCGCGAGCAGGAAAAACCGGTCACCATCGTCGGTCTGCAGCCGGAAGAGGGCAGCAGCATTCCAGGCATTCGCCGCTGGCCAGTAGAATATATGCCGGGTATTTTTAACGCTTCGCTGGTGGATGAGGTGCTGGATATTCATCAGAACGATGCGGAAAACACCATGCGTGAACTGGCCGTGCGTGAAGGTATTTTTTGCGGTGTCAGTTCTGGCGGCGCGGTGGCAGGCGCGTTACGCGTGGTCCGCGCGACACCGGGGGCAGTGGTGGTAGCGATCATCTGCGATCGCGGCGATCGCTACCTTTCGACCGGCGTTTTTGGTGAAGAGCACTTTAATCAGGGGCTGGGAATTTAACTTGTTGGCCTGATAAGCTCAGCGCCATCAGGTAACTGCCTGGCACGATGGCCGGATAATGTTTTATCCGGCCAGGGATGATTAATCGTTACGTTTTTCCACCAGCTTATCCAGGAATTGCCACAGCTTCTCATTCATCTGCTGGTAATCACAGGCGCGCATCTCTTCCACAGAGCGGATGAAGCGTTTCCCTTTGGCTTCGGCAAGTTCTTGCTCAGAGTGCTGAATTAATCCTTCTACCGCTTCGGCGTTAAACTCCATATGGCACTGAAAACCATAGATGAAATTACCGTATTGCACGATTTGTCGCGGGCAGCCCTCGCTTGCGGCAAGAATTGTCGCCTGGTCGGTTAACCCTGGCATGTCATTGTGCCAGTGACCGACGGTGAGCGGTGAGCCGAAATGGTTGAATAACGGATGCTGTTGGCCTGCCTCGGTGAGGACGATCGGGTAGTGACCTATCTCTTTTTCCGGACTTTGGCACACCTTCGCGCCCAGCGCTTCACCGATTAACTGCGACCCCAAACAGATGCCCACCACGATTTTTCGTGCCGAAATCGCCTGGTTAATCAGATGCTGCTCGGCCTGAGAGTCAAAGTATGGGCACTCTGCCAGCGTGGTGCGGGGTGACTGCGGGCCGCCAAATACCACCAGCATATCGAAGCCATCGGCATTAGCGGGGACCGTTTCTCCGGCGTAAACGCGTGACCAGGTGATGGTATAGCCGCGTGATTCGGCCCACGGCAGGTACGCGCCAGCAGATTCGAAAGACTCATGAATAACAAAATGAACTCGCACTTTTTCTCTCCTGTTAGCGCTTTAGCGCCAGATGAATATCAGCCGCCAGCTTGTTAATGTCGCTGTCAGTTAAGGTTGACAGCGTAATGCGCAGGCCGTGCGCAGGCGTATTGACGCCAAACACTTCGCCTTCACGTACCAGCCAGCCAGATTTTGCCAACGCAAAAGCGGTCGCCTGGCTGTTATTTTCCAGCGGTAGCCATAGATTCAGCCCGTCACCGGCGGGCAGATCAATGCCATGTTGGCGCAGAGCCGCTGCCAGTTTTTGTTGCTGGGCAGCGTAAAACTGCTGAGTTTGCGCCAGCGTGTGTTGATATGTCTCGTCACTCAGGCAGGCGCAGGCTAAATCCTGGAGCAGATGGCTGACCCACTGACTGCCGGAGTTGAGCCGTAAACGCAGTTTTCCGGAAGTGAGCGGATCGCTGGCCACAATGGCCAGGCGTAAATCCGGGCCTAACGTTTTTGACATCGAGCGGACAACCGCCCAGTGCGTGGTTTCCTTAGCTATTACCGGATACCAGCGGCAAGCGGACAACAGCGCAAAGTGGTCGTCGACGATCACCAGCGTTTGCGGATAGCGAGCCAGGATTTCCTGCAATTGCGCCGCACGGGATGCGCTCAGACTGCATCCTGTAGGGTTGTGCGCGCGCGGCGTCAGAATCACCGCCCGCGCGCCTTTCTGAAGCGCGGTTTCCAGCATGTCTGGCTGCATGCCTTCGCGGTCAACGCTGACCGGACTGGCGGAGAAACCGGCATAGCGCAGCATGTTTATGCTACTCAAAAAGCACGGATCTTCTACGGCAACGCTGTCGCCAGGCAGTAAATGGGCGCACAGCAGCCGCTCAATGGCATCAATGGCGCCACTGGTGATATCAATTTCACCCTTGCAAGGCATTACATCCTGCATCCACTGCGCGGCCCATGCTTTAAGTCCTGGCGACACGGCAGCATCACCATACAACCGCGGATTCTTATTTATCTTCGCGAAATAACTACTCAGATCGGGAAGACGCGAGGGCGCAGGATTACCGCCGGAAAGATCGATAAGCGGGGTATCCGGATCACCGCCTTCCAGCGCAACGGGGGCAGAAATTTCTTTGATCACCGTGCCATTGCGTCCCAGACTTTGTGCCAACCCGGAGGTGACCAGGCGCTTATAAGCCGCTGCGACAGTATTGCGGTTGACGTTTAATGCCGTTGCCAGTTCACGTACTGGCGGTAACGTTTCGCCCGCTGCCAGCGTGCCTGTAGCGACATGTTGACGAATACTGTCAAAAATTTCGCTAGCGGTTTTTCCGTCGATCATTATTGACCTATGACAAAATGAATTTTAGCATATGACGATAATAGTGAGGTGTAAGCCCGCTGTCCAGCGAGAGGAGAAATTTATGGAGCAGGGGAATGATATTCAGTCGGTGCTCTTCGACGACAAGCATCGGGCGTTACAGACCGATATCGTCGCCGTCCAGTCACAAGTGGTGTATGGCAGCGTAGGCAACAGCATCGCTGTTCCGGCCATTAAGGCGCAGGGATTACGCGTGACGGCAGTCCCTACGGTGCTGTTCAGTAATACCCCGCATTATGAAACCTTTTACGGCGGCGTTATTCCGCCCGACTGGTTTAGCGGTTATCTCCGCGCCTTAAATGAGCGTGATGCTTTACGCGAGCTAAAGGCGGTGACCACGGGCTATATGGGGAGCGCGGAGCAAATCGCCTTGCTGGCGCAGTGGCTGGAAACGGTGCGGGCTACGCATCCGGCACTGTGCATTTTGGTCGATCCGGTCATTGGCGATACGGACAGCGGAATGTATGTGAAAGCTGAAATTCCGCAAGCTTATCGCAAGCACCTGTTGCCGCTGGCTCAGGGGCTGACGCCGAACGTGTTTGAGCTACAAATGCTGAGCGGAAAACCGTGTCGTACGCTTGATGAAGCTATCGCGGCGGCACAATCGCTGCTCACCGACACGCTGAAATGGGTGGTGATTACCAGCGCGCCGGGGGATAGCGAAGAGATTATTAACGTTGCGGTGGTGACGGCTGAAACGGTTGAGGTGCTGGCCCACCCGCGGGTGAAAACGGATCTGAAGGGGACTGGCGATTTGTTCTGTGCTGAGCTGGTGAGCGGTATTGTGTTGGGTAAAGCGCTGACGACCGCGACGCACGACGCCGCACAGCGGGTGCTGGACGTGATGACGTGGACCAACCTGTGCGGTTGTGATGAATTAATTCTGCCACCGGCAGGGGAGGCGCGATGAAAAGTTACCGGCTGGTGGTTCGCCAGAATGGGCGTATGGTTGGACATTTTGACACCAGCGGGGCTGCAGCGCTGGAAGATATCTGCGTGGCGCGGGCGATGTTTGGTATTACGGGTGGCTACGATTGTGAACTGTTAGTGGCGGATTCGGAACGACGGATGTTGGAAAGCGGGCCGGAGGGAATGAAAATCCTGATGCGCGAAGCGTGTTACCGACCGGTCATCTCACAAATTTAACGCTTTTCCGACCTACAAAAAATCGTTGTCGGGGTATACATATATAAAAGAATGGCGCCATCAGGCGCCATTCTTCTCTGCAACAAGAATTACTTCTTGATGCGGATAACCGGAGTTTCACCCACCGTCACGCTACCGGACAGTTTGATCAGCTCTTTGATTTCGTCCATGTTGGAGATAACAACCGGAGTCAGGGTAGACTTGGCTTTTTCTTCCAGCAGCGGCAGATCGAATTCAATAACCGGGTCGCCCACTTTCACGCGTTGACCTTCTTCAGCGATGCGTTTAAAGCCTTCGCCTTTCAGTTCAACGGTATCAATACCGAAGTGAACAAACAGCTCAATGCCGCTGTCGGATTCGATAGAGAAAGCGTGGTTGGTTTCAAAGATTTTGCCGATGGTGCCATCAACAGGGGCGACCATTTTGTTACCGGTTGGTTTGATAGCGATGCCATCACCAACGATTTTTTCAGCAAAAACTACATCCGGCACGTCTTCGATGTTGACGATCTCGCCAGAGAGCGGAGCAACAATCTCAATAGTTCCGGTGTCTTTCTTATCATCAGAAACCAGAGATTTCAGTTTATCGAACAAACCCATGATCTTCTCCTAAGCAGTAAATTGGGCCGCATCTCGTGGATTAGCAGATTGTTTTTTCTTCAATGAACTTGTTAACCAGCGTCATTAACTCGTCCGTTGTCGGTTGAGCAAGAGCCTGCTCTGCTAACACCTTCGCATCTTCGAAGTTCGTGTTACGGATAATCTTCTTAATGCGCGGGATAGAAATGGCGCTCATAGAGAATTCGTCCAGACCCATCCCCAGCAACAGAAGTGTAGCACGTTCGTCGCCTGCAAGCTCACCACACATGCCAGTCCATTTGCCTTCCGCATGAGAAGCATCAATAACTTGCTTGATCAGCGTCAGTACAGATGGCGACATCGGTTGGTAAAGGTGTGAAATCATATCATTACCACGGTCAACTGCCAGGGTGTACTGCGTTAAATCATTGGTGCCGATACTAAAGAAATCAACTTCTTTGGCTAAATGACGCGCAATTGTTGCCGCTGCCGGTGTTTCCACCATCACGCCAATCTCAATGCTTTCGTCAAATGCTTTACCTTCGTCGCGCAGTTCCTGTTTGTAGATTTCGATCTCTTTGCGCAGTGCACGCACTTCTTCAACAGAGATGATCATTGGGAACATGATGCGCAGTTTGCCGAAAGCAGAGGCGCGCAGAATAGCGCGAACCTGGTCACGCAGGATCTCTTTACGATCCATGGCGATACGCACAGCACGCCAGCCCAGGAACGGGTTCTCTTCTTTAGGGAAGTTCATGTACGGCAGCTCTTTATCGCCGCCGATGTCCATGGTACGGACGATGACCGCCTGAGAGCCACAGGCTTCAGCGACGGCTTTATACGCAGCAAACTGTTCTTCTTCAGTTGGCAGCGATTCACGGTCCATGAACAGGAATTCGGTACGGTACAGACCCACACCTTCAGCGCCGTTACGCTCAGCGCCTTCAACGTCACGAACGGTACCGATGTTGGCGCAAACTTCAACCTGATGTCCGTCCAGCGTGATAGCCGGCAGATCTTTCAGCTTAGCGAGTTCCGCTTTCTCGGTAGCAACCTGCTCCTGAACGGCACGCAGTTGCTCAATAACGTCGTTGGTCGGATTGACGTAAACCTGGTTGTTTACGGCATCCAGAATCAGATAGTCGTCGTTTTTCACCTGAGAGGTGACGCTACCCGTACCTACGATGGCAGGCAGTTCCAGAGAACGCGCCATGATAGAGGTATGGGAGGTACGTCCGCCCGCGTCAGTAATGAAACCCAGCACTTTGTTCAGGTTCAGCTGTGCGGTTTCTGACGGGGTCAGGTCAGCGGCTACCAGGATAACTTCGTCCTGAATCGCGCTCAGGTCGATAATTGCCAGACCCAGGATATTACGCAGCAGGCGTTTACCGATATCACGTACGTCAGCCGCACGTTCTTTCAGGTATTCATCATCCAGCTCTTCCAGGGCTGTGGCCTGACCTTCGATAACTTCATGCGCAGCTGCATCAGCCGTCATGTGCTTATCTTTAATCAGGGCTATGATTTCCTGCTCCAGCTCCTCATCTTCGAGCAGCATAATATGCCCTTCAAAGATGGCTTCTTTTTCTTCACCGAACGTTTCACCAGCTTTAGTTTTGATCGCTTCCAGTTGCGCAGATGCCTTGGCACGACCGCTCAGAAAACGTTCAACTTCCTGATCAACCTTGTCGGCAGAAATTTTTTTCCGGTCAATGACGATCTCGTCTTCTTTCAGCAGCAATGCTTTACCGAAAGCGATACCCGGGGATGCTAAAATGCCTGAAATCATAACCCTACCTTACTTGTGACTGATATTTAAAAGAACTCGTTGAACTTACTCGAGTTCAGCCATCAGTTTAACCAGATGCTCAACTGCTTTCTGCTCGTCTTCACCTTCTGCGGACAGGGTGACAACGGTACCCTGAGTCAGGCCCAGAGTCTGCAGTTTAAACAGGCTTTTGGCGCTAGCGCTTTTGCCGTTGGAAGTCACAGTAATTTCAGAAGAAAAGCCTTTTGCTTCTTTAACAAACTGAGCAGCAGGGCGAGTATGCAGACCGTTCGGAGCGGTAATGGTAACTTCTTGCTGGAACATTATATTTCCCCAACTTATAGGTTTAGTGTTGTGGAACTAAAGTCTAGCCTGGCGGCTCAACTTTAGCCTGTATTGTTAGCATCGGCGTAAACTGGACGCGACACAAAAGGAGTTCGGTGCAATCCGTTGCTGGCAACTTCTTGCCGCTGACGTTTCGTTCGTCATTAAACATTATGCCGCGAAAGGAAGAGTTGAACCAAATCATAAAATCGATTCAGCTAGCGCTTTTCCTGTAACGATTAATTTCGCGCATCAAAATAATTAGTTTGGTTAAATACCAGTTCCGGCGGGTTGAATCAATGCCAGGAGAGGTGAAACTTTGAAGCAGGCCACAAAAAAGCACCCAAAAGGGTGCTTTTTTACGCGTTTTTAACATGCTGGCATTACTGTTGCAGTTCTTTCTCTGTGAAGAGATCGGCAAACAGTGCAGTGCTCAGATAACGCTCACCCGATGACGGTAGGATAACCACAATATTCTTATTGGTAAAGGTTTCATCTTCCTGGAGCTTAAGCGCGGCAGCAACCGCTGCGCCGGAAGAGATCCCCGCCAGAATACCTTCTTCTTCCATCAGGCGACGTGCAGTAGAAATCGCTTCATCATTGGTGATGGCAACGACTTTATCGATAAGCTTCAGATCAAGGTTGCCAGGAATGAAGCCTGCGCCGATGCCCTGAATTTTATGCGGGCCTGGTTTAAGTTCTTCACCCGCCAGGGCCTGGGCGATAACAGGGGAGTCGGTAGGTTCAACCGCAACGGTGATCAGGTCGGTTTTACCTTTGGTGCCTTTAATGTAACGGGTCACGCCAGTCAACGTACCGCCGGTACCTACGCCGGAAATAAAGACATCAACCTGGCCATCGGTATCTTCCCAGATTTCCGGGCCGGTGGTTTTTTCATGGATTTCCGGGTTCGCCGGGTTACTGAACTGCTGCAGCAACAAGAATTTTTCCGGATCGCTGGCGACGATTTCTTCCGCTTTCTGGATTGCGCCCTTCATGCCTTTTGCGCCTTCGGTCAGTACCAGGTTCGCGCCCAGCGCTTTTAAGAGCTTGCGGCGCTCAATGCTCATGGTTTCCGGCATGGTCAGCGTCAGTTTGTAACCGCGAGCGGCGGCGACGTAAGCCAGTGCAATACCGGTGTTACCGCTGGTCGGTTCTACCAGCTCAACGCCCGGTTTCAGCACACCACGCTTTTCGGCATCCCAAATCATATTGGCACCGATACGGCATTTGACGCTGAAGCTCGGGTTGCGTGATTCCACCTTCGCCAGAATGCGTCCGTTACCGATACGGTTCAGTCGAACCAGCGGCGTATGACCGATAGTCAGCGAGTTATCTTCAAAAATCTTACTCATGGCCTGTCCTTAACTGTATGAAATTGGGATACCGCTTCAGCATACCTGTTGAGAAAGTATGGGGAAGTAAGGAATTCGCATATCTATATGCTGATGAGAAATAATGCGTAGCAGTATGGAATAAGAGCGGGCATAAGCCAGCCCGCTTTTACACATTTTTGCATTACTTCCATAACGCGTGCTTAGCACGATAGCAGTCTACCCACATCGCCGTGGCACCACAAACCGCGACCGGCATGATGAACAGGTTGAGCACCGGAATCATGGTGAACAGGCTGGTTAACGCGCCAAATTGCATATTGGTTACCTTGCGTGTGCGCAGCGCGACGCGCATCTCTTTAAAAGGCACCTTATGGTTATCAAACGGATAATCGCAGTACTGAATGGCCAGCATCCACGCGCTGAACAGGAACCACAGCACTGGGGCAACGGTCTGCCCAATGCCTGGAATAAAATAGAGGATCAGCAACACGAAGGCGCGCGGGAGATACCACGCCAGCTTTTGCCATTCGCGTTTCATAATGCGCGGAACGTCTTTCATGATGCCGAGAACGCCGGTGTCAGGCGGCGTGGCGCCCGTTAAGCGTGCTTCCAGCTGTTCCGCCAGCAGACCGTTAAACGGTGCGGCAATCCAGTTAGCAATAGTCGAGAACAGATAGCCGAATACCAACAGCACAGAGACAGTCACAATCGGCCACAGTAAATAGCTGAGCCACTGAAGCCAGTCAGGGACGTGGCTCATCAGCGCGGGGATCCAGCTATCGAGTTGTGTAAATAACCACCAGAATGCGCCGCCCATCAGCAGGATATTCACCAGTAAAGGCAGGATAACAAACCGACGAATACCCGGTTGAGTGATGAGCTTCCATCCCTGAGAAAAGTAATATAGGCCGCTGCGAGGTACAACTGCAGATGATGAAACCATGGTCAGGACATACTCCTTGTTATATAAGCTCTGGTAAACTTTGCGTATCTTACCGGGTTGTTGAGCGTTAAGCTGTTCGGAAATGTTCGAAAAAACAGCAAAAAGCAAAATTTTGTTCATCTTTATGCTGTGAAAGCCAAGAGTACACTTGCACTTGGCGTAATCGACAAATACTCTTAGTGAGTAAATGTTTGCCGTGGTGGCAAGGTGTTAGAACAACAGAGAATATAATGATGCAGGATTTGCGTCTGATATTAATCATTGTTGGCGCGATCGCCATAATCGCTTTACTGGTACATGGTTTTTGGACTAGCCGTAAAGAGCGGTCTTCTATATTCCGCGATCGCCCACTGAAACGCATGAAGTCTAAACGTGAAGACGAGGATTCGTTCGACGACAACGTCGAGGAAGACGAAGGCGTGGGCGAAGTTCGCGTTCATCGTGTGAATCATGCTCCCGGTAATGCGCAGGAACATGGGGTTCCTCCTCAGTCGCCGCAACACCAGTACCAGCCGCCTTATGCGTCTGCTCAGCCGCGTCAATCCGCGCAGCAGCCTGCACAAGCGCCGGTACCGCCGCCGCATGTTCAGCAGCCGCCGCAGCCTGTACAACCGCAGCAGCCGGTGCAACATCAGCCTGTTCAGCAGCAACCTGCGCAACAGCCGATGCAGCATCAACCCGCTGCGCCGCAGGTTCAGCAACCCGTGCAGCAAGCCCCGCAACCTGCGCCGCAGACCTTCCAGCCAGCTGAGCCTGTCGTTGAACATCAACCGCAGCCTGAGCCAGTAGTAGAAGAAGCGCCTGTTGCTGAAAAACCGCAGCGTAAAGAAGCGGTCATCATTATGAACGTTGCTGCGCATCACGGTAGCGAGCTCAACGGTGAAGTGCTGCTCAACAGCATTCAGCAGGCCGGTTTCAAATTTGGTGATATGAATATTTTCCATCGCCATTTGAGCCCGGATGGCAGCGGTCCGTCGCTGTTTAGCCTTGCCAATATGGTTAACCCGGGAACGTTTGACCCAGAAATGACGGGCGACTTCAGCACTCCTGGCGTGACCATTTTTATGCAGGTTCCGTCCTACGGGGACGAGCTGCAAAACTTTAAGCTGATGCTGCAGTCCGCACAGCACATTGCCGATGAAGTGGGCGGTGTGGTGCTCGACGATCAACGTCGCATGATGACGCCGCAGAAACTGCGCGAGTATCAGGACCGCATCCGCGAAGTTAAAGAATCTCACGCCTGATTTTCCTCTGGCGTGACATCTCCTTGCTAAACCCCCGCCTGTCGGGGGTTTTTTATCATTGATGGTGCGATATGGAATCAATCGAACAACAACTGACAGAACTGCGAACCACGCTTCGCCATCATGAGTATCTCTACCATGTGATGGACGCGCCGGAAATTCCTGATGCGGAGTACGATCGCCTGCTGCGTGAACTGCGCGAGCTGGAAGCACAGCATCCGGACCTTATTACCCCCGACTCGCCAACCCAGCGCGTTGGCGCCGCTCCGTTAACGGCGTTTAGCCAGATTCGCCATGAAGTGCCAATGCTGTCGCTGGATAACGTATTTGATGAAGAGAGTTTTCTGGCCTTCAATAAGCGCGTTCAGGACAGGCTGAAGAGTACCGATAAACTGACCTGGTGCTGTGAGCTGAAGCTGGACGGGCTGGCGGTCAGTATCCTGTATGAAAACGGTGTGCTGGTTAGTGCCGCAACTCGTGGTGATGGCACCACGGGTGAGGACATTACTTCTAACGTGCGCACCATTCGCGCGATCCCGTTAAAACTGCGTGGCGATAACATTCCGACGCGTCTGGAAGTGCGCGGTGAAGTGTTCCTGCCGCAGGCCGGATTTGAAAAAATTAACGCAGAGGCCCGTCGCACGGGTAACAAAGTTTTTGCTAACCCGCGTAACGCGGCGGCCGGGTCATTGCGTCAGCTTGATCCGCGTATCACAGCGAAGCGACCGCTTACTTTCTTCTGCTATGGCGTGGGGGTACTGGAAGGCGGCGTGCTGCCTGATACTCACCTGGGCCGCCTGCTGCAATTTAAAGAGTGGGGATTGCCGGTAAGCGACAGAGTCATGCTTTGCGACTCTCCGGAGGAAGTACTCGCTTACTATCATAAAGTTGAAGAAGACCGACCAACGCTGGGATTTGATATCGACGGCGTGGTTGTCAAAGTCAACTCTATGGCGTTGCAGGAACAACTGGGCTTTGTTGCCCGCGCACCGCGTTGGGCGGTGGCCTTTAAGTTCCCGGCGCAGGAGCAGATGACCTTTGTGCGTGATGTTGAGTTTCAGGTCGGACGTACCGGGGCGATTACGCCCGTTGCCCGCCTTGAGCCGGTCCAGGTTGCCGGGGTGCTCGTCAGTAACGCAACGCTGCACAACGCTGACGAAATCGAGCGGTTAGGTTTGCGTATCGGCGATAAAGTCGTCATTCGCCGCGCGGGTGATGTTATCCCGCAGGTGGTGAACGTCGTGCTTTCCGAACGCCCGGAAGATACTCGCGAAATTGTGTTCCCAGAGCATTGTCCGGTTTGTCACTCTGACGTTGAACGTGTCGAAGGCGAAGCGGTCACTCGCTGCACCGGTGGTTTAATCTGTGGGGCTCAGCGGAAGGAGTCGCTGAAACACTTTGTTTCCCGCCGCGCGCTCGACGTTGACGGTATGGGCGACAAAATAATCGATCAACTGGTCGAAAAAGAGTATGTCCATACCCCAGCGGATCTCTTCACCCTGACCGCAGGTAAACTGACTGGTCTTGATCGTATGGGGCCGAAATCGGCACAAAACGTGGTGAATGCGTTGGAAAAAGCGAAGGCAACGACGTTTGCCCGTTTCCTCTACGCGCTGGGAATTCGCGAAGTCGGCGAAGCCACGGCGGCAGGTCTGGCGGCGCATTTCGGCACCCTCGAGGCGCTGGAAGCAGCCTCTATTGAAGAGCTGCAAAAAGTGCCGGATGTCGGCATTGTGGTAGCGACCCACGTATTTAATTTCTTTGCCGAAGAGAGCAACCGCGAGGTGATCGTGCAACTGCTGGCGCAGGGGATTAACTGGCCAGCGCCGGTGGTCATTAACGCTGAAGAAATCGACAGTCCCTTCGCGGGTAAAACAGTGGTGCTGACCGGGAGTCTGAGCCAGATGTCACGCGATGACGCCAAAGCGCGACTCACCGAGCTGGGCGCAAAAGTGGCTGGCAGCGTATCGAAGAAAACCGATCTGGTGATTGCCGGTGAAGCGGCGGGCTCGAAACTGGCGAAAGCGCAGGAGCTTGGGATTGCCGTGATCGATGAAGCTGAAATGATCCGCTTGCTGGGTGCCTGAGATGGAAAAAGAGCAGCTGGTTGAAATCGCCAATACCGTGATGCCCTTTGGCAAGTATAAAGGTCGTCGGCTGATTGATGTACCGGAAGAGTATCTGCTGTGGTTTGCCCGAAAGGATGAGTTCCCGCCGGGCAAGCTCGGCGAACTGATGCAAATCACGCTGCTGATTAAAACTGAGGGGCTGACGCAACTGGTGCAGCCCCTGAAACGCCCGCTTTAAGCCTTCGCGGCGCGGCTTTTCTGCTGCGCCTGTAATGCATCCGTCTGCTGCTTGTAGCGACGCGCCAGCACGGCGCACGCCATCAGCTGTATCTGGTGGAAGATCATCAACGGCAGCACCATCATCCCAATCACCGACGTCGGGAACAGAATATTTGCCATTGGGATCCCGTTCGCCAGGCTCTTTTTCGAACCGCAGAACACAATGGTGATTTCATCGGCTTTGTTGAAGCCGCATTTACGCGCAACAAAGACGTTTATACCAATCACGACGGCCAGCAGGATGATGCTGACCACCACGATAAACAGCAATGAACCCACCCCCACTTTATGCCAGATCCCGTTAACCACGGCTTCACTGAAGGCGGAGTACACCACCAGCAAAATAGAGGATTGATCCGTTTTCGCGATCCATTTTTTATGTCGTGCTACCCAGTTTCCAATCCACGGACGCGAAAGGTGACCTAGCACAAACGGCAGCAGCAGCTGCAGCATGATTTTTCCTACCTGCTCCAGACTGCCTTCTGCGCCGTGCATATTCATCACCAGCCCGACCAGAAGCGGCGAAAGAAAAATACCCAACAGGCTGGAGGCGGAAGCAGAACATACGGCGGCGGCAACGTTACCGCCTGCCAGCGACGTAAAGGCGATGGCTGACTGCACCGTGGCGGGCAAAATACACAGGTACAGGAAACCGGTGTAGAGCATTGGGTCAACGTTGACTGGCGCCCACCAGGCGAAAAGAACGCCCAGAACCGGGAAGACAACAAACGTGCTGCACATTACCCACAGATGCAAACGCCAGTGGCTACCACCAGCAATAATGGCCTCACGAGAGAGCTTCGCCCCGTGCATAAAAAACAGCAGGGCAATGGCGGCGGTGGTTAAGCCTTCAAAGAAAGGCACAAAGCCACCCTCGGCCGGGAAAAAGGACGCTAGCAAAACAACCGTAATCAGCGTTATCGTGAACGGATCAAGGATACGAAAAAGTTTCATAAAAGCTCCTGAAATTCGGTAGTAACATTTTGCGTTTTTCCGTTTGAGAAATAAAATTGATTTATTGCATCCATATATGAATCGAATAGATGAATTACTCTCTGCGTCAGCTGCGTATCTTTGTTACCGTCGCTCAGGCCAAAAGTTTTAGCCGGGCGGGGGATATCATTGGCTTAAGCCAGTCGGCGGTCAGCCATAGCGTTAAAGAGCTTGAAGCGCAGACGGGTGTGCGCCTGTTGGACAGAACGACGCGGGAAGTGGTGCTGACGGAAGCTGGCCATCAGCTGGCGGCGCGTCTGGAACGCATTCTGGACGAACTGCACAGCACCTTGCGTGAAGCAGGCCAGGTAGGGACGCAGTTAACCGGGACGGTCAGAGTGGCTGCCAGTCAGACTATCTCGGCGCACCTTATTCCCCAGTGTATTGCCCAGAGCAATCAGCTTTATCCGGCGATCGATTTTGTGCTGCACGACCGGCCACAGCAATGGGTACTGGAAAGTATTCGCCAGGGAGAAGTCGATTTTGGCATTGTGATTGATCCCGGCGCCGTGACTGATTTGCAGTGTGAAGCCGTGCTGTCCGAGCCTTTCTTGTTGCTGTGTCGGCAGGACCATCCTTTAGCCCAGCGGGAATGGGTAAACTGGCAGGATCTCTACCATGAGCGTCTGGTGCTACAGGATTATGCTTCCGGCAGTCGGCCGCTGATCGATGCGGCGCTGGCCCACTTTTCCATTGATGCCAATATTGTTCAGGAGATTGGTCACCCGGCCACGCTGTTCCCGATGGTTGAGGCGGGAATTGGTATTAGCGTACTCCCCGCGCTGGCGCTCCCTTTACCGCAGGGCAGTCATCTGCAGGTGAAGCGTCTGACGCCGGTGGTTGAACGGCAACTGATGCTGGCGCGACGTAAAAACCGTTCTTTATCGACCGCGGCTCAGGCGTTATGGGACGTGGTGCGGATGCAGGCCAGTGAATTAACCGCCGGTCGTGCTAGCGATCCTTTGTATCAGATATAAATATCGACCCGATGTGGGTCGGTAGCATTGTTGACGCCGCTAGCTTTTCTTTGATCGGCGCTTTGCTTTTGCTGTGACTCCTCGGCCTGCTGGCGCAACAATTGAGCCAGCTGTGCTTGTAACATCTTGATTTGAGTCTGAATAAGCTCCTGCTGCTCGCGCTTCTGCTCAACACTGCCACTGCTATTGGGGATATCTTTGAGCTGCTGGGTTAGCTTGGTTATCTTATGGGTGATTTGTGCAATCTGTGCGGAGATATCATTCCCGGCTGATGCTTTTCCACCGCCGCTACTGCTTTGAACAGTTGGGGTGGAAACGTTGATAGTTGTCATACGGATCCCTCGTGCCATAAAACATGAGTATCGGCATCAGCGAACAGAACTTCAGCAATAATACGGCCGAGTGGAGTTTAATCATAAAAATCCCAAACCTTAATGTATCTGTTTTCCTGTGCCATTTCTGGCTCGAAAATAATGTGATTTCAGGCTGATTTAGCGCACCTCATCGATACCGATTTACTATCGGTTGTCGGGATAAACGGTATTGGTAATCGATTGCGTAGTCTCGCTATAACTGTGCTGTACGCTACGTCATTTTCGATTACTCAGTGTTAAGGACATCTTATGAGCCACTCTCTTTTCTCGCAAAACCCATGGTACAGCGCCGATATTATTCGTGGTTACAAACCGGATTTCACGCCGCGTGTAGCGTTTATCCTTGGTTCTGGTCTGGGCGCGCTGGCGGATCAAATTGAGGATGCGGTGGCCATCTCTTACGAGAAACTACCGGGTTTCCCGGTGAGTACCGTACACGGTCATGCCGGTGAACTGGTGCTGGGAAATCTGTCAGGCGTACCGGTGGCCTGTATGAAAGGACGTGGACATTTCTATGAAGGGCGGGGCATGACGGTGATGACGGATGCCATTCGTACGCTGAAGCTGCTGGGCTGTGAGCTGCTGTTTTGCACGAATGCCGCAGGTTCTTTGCGTCCCGAAGTCGGGCCAGGTCGTCTCGTTGCGCTTAGCGATCACATCAATACGATGCCGGGTACGCCTATGGTAGGGCCAAACGATGAGCGTTTTGGTGAGCGATTCTTTTCACTGGCGAATGCCTATGATGCTGACTACCGCGCGGTCCTGCAAACCGTTGCCGCTGAGGAAGGGTTCCCACTGAGTGAAGGGGTTTTTGTCTCTTATCCGGGACCGAACTTTGAAACCGCGGCAGAAATCCGCATGATGCAAATTATCGGTGGTGATGTAGTGGGAATGTCGGTGGTGCCGGAAGTTATCTCTGCGCGCCACTGCGGTCTGAAAGTCGTTGCGGTGGCAGCCATCACTAATTTGGCGGAAGGTCTGGGTGATGTGAAATTATCTCACGCACAGACGCTGGCGGCAGCGGAACTGTCCCGGCAGAATTTCATCAATCTGATCTGCGGCTTCTTGCGCAAACTGGCCTGAATAATTAAAAAATGACCCCGCTTGCGGGGTCTTACTTTTTTGGCAAGGAACGGAAAAATGGGTATCGCATCTCGCTTAAAGCTCATGTCGTTTTTGCAATATTTCATCTGGGGAAGCTGGCTGGTAACCCTGGGTTCTTACATGATTAACACCCTGGATTTTACCGGTGCCAACGTCGGTATGGTTTACAGTTCGAAAGGGCTGGCGGCGATTATCATGCCGGGCATTATGGGTATCATTGCCGATAAATGGCTACGTGCCGAGCGCGCTTACATGCTCTGCCATCTGGTGTGTGCTGGCGTGTTGCTATACGCCACAACCGTTACCGATCCCCAGACAATGTTCTGGGTGATGTTGGTTAACGCGATGGCGTATATGCCGACAATAGCGTTATCGAACAGCGTTTCATACTCGTGCCTGGCGCAATCGGGTCAGGATCCGGTCATTGCGTTCCCGCCAATTCGTGTGTTCGGCACGATAGGTTTTATTGTGGCGATGTGGACGGTCAGCCTGATGGGATTGGAGTTGAGTAGCGCGCAGCTGTATATCGCGTCAGGTGCTTCATTGCTGCTGGCGTTATACGCTCTTACATTACCCAAAATTCCGGTTGCCGAGAAAAAAGAGTCCGCCACGCTTGCCAGCAAACTGGGGCTGGACGCCTTTGTCCTGTTTAAAAAACCGCAGATGGCAATCTTCTTTTTGTTTGCGATGATGCTGGGGGCGGTGCTGCAAATTACCAATGTCTTTGGTAATCCGTTCCTGCATGATTTTGCCCGTAACCCAGAATTCGCCGACAGTTTTGTGGTGAAGTACCCCTCCATTTTGCTTTCGGTTTCGCAAATGGCTGAGGTAGGCTTTATTCTCACAATCCCGTTCTTCCTCAAACGCTTTGGCATTAAGACGGTGATGCTGATGAGCATGCTGGCATGGACGCTGCGCTTTGGCTTTTTTGCCTTTGGCGATCCGTCACCGTTTGGTTTTGTGCTGCTGCTGATGTCGATGATTGTCTACGGCTGTGCGTTTGATTTCTTCAATATTTCAGGGTCGGTATTTGTTGAGCAGGAGGTTAGCTCAACTATTCGCGCCAGTGCGCAGGGGCTGTTTATGACGATGGTAAACGGCGTTGGCGCATGGGTGGGTTCAATCCTGAGCGGTATAGCGGTGGACTATTTTTCTGTTGATGGTGTTAAAGATTGGCAGACAATCTGGCTGGTCTTTGCCGCCTATGCGCTGGCCCTGGCAGTTATCTTTGCATTGTTCTTTAAATACAATCATGAGCCTGAACGACGGGTACAGAAATCACCGGCACATTAACGTCCCATTAGCGGCGGGTTCCGATACCCGTCGTTTCATTTTCTGCGAGCCAATATGGTAACTTTGCGCATTACCCTTATTTCAGGAGCGCATTATCCATGGAACGCACGCACCGCATCGATCTGAAGTTACTGCGTTATTTTCTTGCTGTTGCAGAAGAACTGCATTTTGGACGCGCTGCTGCTCGCCTGAATATGTCGCAACCGCCGCTCAGTACCCATGTTAAAGAGCTGGAACAGCAGCTCGGGACTTTGCTATTTATCCGTCATTCCCGCAGCGTAGCGTTAACCCACGCTGGAAAGATATTGATGGAAGAGTCGCGCCGACTGTTATCCAGCGCCAATCAGGCGCTGGCGAGAGTGGAGCAGATTGGTCGCGGTGAGGCAGGGCGAATTGAACTCGGGGTCATCGGTACTGCGATGTGGGGAAAAATGCGCCCGGTAATGCGGCGTTTTCTGAAAGATAATCCCAACGTGGAGGTGCTTTTTCGCGAGAACATGCCCGCGATGCAGATGACGATGCTGGAACGCCGTGAACTGGATGCGGGAATTTGGCGGATGGCTACGGAGCTTTCCCCCGGGTTTACCAGTTTGCGTTTGCATGAGTCCTCTTTTCTGGTTGCCATGCCTGAAGAACATCCTCTTACCGCCAGTGAATTCGTTCCTCTGGAGGCGTTGAGAAATGAATATTTTGTCACGATGCCCTCCATTCATACCGACTGGGCATTTTTGCAGCGCGTATGCCTGAGCGCTGGATTTTCACCGATGATTATTCGTGAGGTGAGGGAGCCGCAAACGGTGCTGGCGATGATCAGCATGGGGATTGGTATTACGTTGATTGCTGACAGTTATGCGCAGATGAGCTGGCCGGGTGTGGTATTCCGACCGTTAGAGGAACGTATTCCGGCGGATTTGTATATTGTGTATGACCAACAGCAGGCGACGCCCGCGCTGGAGAAACTGGTGGCAGCATTGACGGTATGATATCTGTGCCGGATGGCGACTAACGTCTTATCCGGCCTACGCGTGCGGTATTGTCTGTAGGCCTGATAAGCGCAGCGCATCAGGCAAGGCCCGAACCTGCTGCAGGTTCGAATCTTATAAATCGCAGATAGCAAAAAGGCGCCTTTAGGGCGCCTTTTTACATTGGTGGGGCGTGCAGGATTCGAACCTGCGACCAATTGATTAAAAGTCAACTGCTCTACCAACTGAGCTAACGCCCCGAAGTGGTGGGTGATGACGGGATCGAACCGCCGACCCCCTCCTTGTAAGGGAGGTGCTCTCCCAGCTGAGCTAATCACCCACTTCGGTACTTCAATTTTATCGTAAGAAATCCAGCTGGCGAGAAAGTGGTGGGTGATGACGGGATCGAACCGCCGACCCCCTCCTTGTAAGGGAGGTGCTCTCCCAGCTGAGCTAATCACCCACTTCTCAATTTCTTACTCTACACGGCGGAGACTACATAAAGTAGTTGGTGGGTGATGACGGGTTCGAACCGCCGACCCCCTCCTTGTAAGGGAGGTGCTCTCCCAGCTGAGCTAATCACCCCCGCTGTGTGGAGTCGCATTATAGGGAGAGTTGAAAATGAGTCAACGCATTTTCTAAAGAAATTGTTCGTTCGTCGTAAATTTAAACAAAACGATCGCAAAACAATCCATGCGGCATGATTTGTATACGAAAATGGCAAAGCGTGATGTTCCAACCCGATCAACATTGAGGAATCAGACCACAGTGATAGAATACGAGCCTGATAATCTTCCCTGGATTTGCCGGTTGTCGGCATCTTTATAAACGTAAGGCCATTTCATGAAAATCAAAACTCGCTTCGCGCCAAGCCCGACAGGTTACCTGCACGTCGGCGGTGCGCGTACTGCTCTTTATTCCTGGCTTTTTGCACGTAACCATGGCGGTGAGTTTGTGCTGCGTATTGAAGACACCGATCTCGAACGCTCCACGCCGGAAGCTATTGAAGCCATTATGGATGGCATGAACTGGCTGAATCTGGAATGGGATGAAGGCCCGTACTTCCAGACCAAACGTTTTGATCGCTACAACGCTGTGATTGATGAGATGCTGGAAGCAGGTACTGCATATAAATGCTACTGCTCCAAAGAGCGTCTGGACGCGCTGCGCGAAGAGCAAATGGCGAACGGTGAAAAACCGCGTTACGACGGCCGCTGCCGCCACGGCCACGAACATCACGCTGCTGATGAACCTTGCGTGGTGCGTTTTGCCAACCCGCAGGAAGGTTCCGTTATTTTTGACGACCAGATCCGTGGGCCGATCGAATTCAGCAACCAGGAGCTGGACGATCTGATCATCCGCCGTACCGACGGTTCTCCGACCTACAACTTCTGCGTTGTGGTTGACGACTGGGATATGGAAATCACTCACGTCATTCGTGGTGAAGACCATATCAACAATACTCCACGTCAGATCAACATCCTGAAAGCGCTGAATGCGCCGGTACCGGTTTACGCGCACGTGTCGATGATCAACGGCGACGATGGTAAAAAACTCTCCAAACGTCACGGTGCGGTCAGCGTTATGCAGTATCGCGACGACGGTTACCTGCCGGAAGCGCTGCTGAACTATCTGGTGCGTCTGGGCTGGTCCAGCGGCGATCAGGAAATCTTCACTCGTGAAGAGATGATCAAACTGTTCTCCCTTGGTGCAGTGAGCAAATCTGCCAGTGCGTTCAACACCGAAAAATTGCAGTGGTTGAACCATCACTACATTAATGCGCTGGCGCCGGAATATGTGGCAACGCATCTGCAATGGCACATTGAGCAGGAAAATATCGATACCCGCGTTGGTCCGCAGCTGTCAGAGCTGGTTAAACTGCTGGGCGAGCGTTGCAAAACGCTGAAAGAAATGGCGCAGAGCTGCCGCTATTTCTACGAAGACTTTGCTGAGTTCGATGCTGACGCGGCGAAGAAACACCTGCGTCCGGTAGCGCGTCAGCCGCTGGAAGTGGTTCGCGACAAGCTGGCTGCGATTAGCGAGTGGACGGCAGAAAACGTGCACCACGCGATTCAGGCAACCGCTGATGAGCTGGAAGTGGGTATGGGTAAAGTTGGGATGCCGCTGCGCGTAGCCGTTACCGGGGCAGGTCAGTCTCCGGGATTAGACGTCACGGTGCATGCGATTGGTAAATCCCGCAGCATTGAGCGTATTAATAAAGCGCTGGCATTTATTGCTGAGCGTGAAAGCCAGCAGTAAGACCGATAGACCGATGAAACAACGGCAGGAGTGCATCCTGCCGTTTTTTTTGCCTGTTATTCAGACTCATCAATATCCAACCGGGCAAGAAAATTACGAATACCTTCGCGCGAGATAAACTGCCACAACTTTTCTTGTTCCGTAGGGGACATGTTGTCCAAAGAGCTAATTATCTGGCGACAGGCGTGGCTGCGCACCACGGGGGTGTATTCTGCCAGCGATTCTTCAGCCTGATAAACCTCAGGGACTTTGCGAAAAGCCGGAATATTGAGCAGAAACGTGCGGACGCTGGAGTCGATATGAATCAGCCTTGCACGACCACCTTTAACGCCGGGAAATTTTTCGGTGGTCCAGTTTTGTTCCCTGATCCAACGATTGACGGTTTGTTTGGCAACCCCGAGACATTCCGCCAGTTCTTCGGTCGTCATTTTGCTGCGTAATTTTTTCATATTATTTGTTTTCGCGGATCCCTAAGCGTTGTAATAAACCCGTAATGCCTTCACGCAGGATCAGAGACGTAAACATTTTCTGTTCTGACGGCGTCATCTCTTTGGCGAGTCTAATCAGCAGTGCCTCAATAGAAGTATCGCCGGATAACGATAAGTTATCTGATAAACCTTCGGCTGAACGCTCAGCGCTGCGAATGTATTCACGAACTTGTTCGGTGACGTGAACCAGTCGGGCTTTACCGCCCTGTACGCCAGGTTTTGGTGATGTAGCCCAACCCTCCTTGCGCACCCATTTATTGATGGTCTGTCGGCTGTATCCGGTCAGATTAGCAAGTTCTTCTGGCGTCATCCGTTCCTTGAACATAACGATTCCCTGAATAGTCGTGGGGTTAATTAGTGGCTCATTTTATAGCACCATTTTAGTAGAAACCGTGACGCGTTTAACTACTGAATGCGAGTTGTTACGCAATGTTCTTCATTTGACTGCTTTTTCAGCGATTGAATTCTTTGAGTTAATTTTGCCGTTGACACACGCGAAGGGAATTCATATGATGCCGCCCGTCAACTCGACAAGCTTTACGTTGTGGGGCTATAGCTCAGCTGGGAGAGCGCTTGCATGGCATGCAAGAGGTCAGCGGTTCGATCCCGCTTAGCTCCACCAAATTTAATCCCAATAAATTTGGTACATACGTAAAAGCATCGTGGGGCTATAGCTCAGCTGGGAGAGCGCTTGCATGGCATGCAAGAGGTCAGCGGTTCGATCCCGCTTAGCTCCACCAAAATTGAAACCCTCGCTGAAAAGCGGGGGTTTTTTGTTTCTGTATCTTGCACAGTCTGTGCCTGTATCTCTTTGGATTGCTAAATAGCAGGCATAAAAAGGCCGGGGAATCCCCGGCCTTTTCACTACGACGTTGTCTTACGCTTACAGCACCAGTGCTGCGATAGATGCAGACAGTACGCTCACCAGCGTAGAGCCATACACCAGCTTCAGACCAAAGCGGGAAACCACGTTACCTTGCTCTTCATTCAGGCCTTTAATCGCACCGGCGATAATACCGATAGAAGAGAAGTTAGCGAAGGAGACCAGGAATACAGAGATGATGCCTTCTGCGCGCGGAGAGAGCGTGGAGGCGATTTTCTGCAGGTCCATCATCGCAACGAATTCGTTGGAAACCAGCTTAGTTGCCATGATACTGCCCACCTGCAGCGCTTCGCTGGACGGCACACCCATTACCCATGCAACCGGGTAGAAGATGTAACCCAGGATGCCCTGGAAGGAGATGCTGTAGCCAAACCAACCGGTCACGGTCGCGAACAGGGCGTTCAGGGCAGCGATCAGCGCGATGAAACCAATCAGCATCGCCGCAACGATAATTGCCACTTTGAAACCCGCCAGGATGTATTCACCCAGCATTTCGAAGAAGCTCTGGCCTTCGTGCAGGTTAGACATCTGGATATTTTCTTCGCTGGCATCAACGGTGTACGGGTTGATAAGCGACAGTACGATAAAGGTGCTGAACATGTTCAGAACCAGCGCCGCAACAACGTACTTCGGCTCCAGCATGGTCATGTACGCGCCGACGATAGACATGGAAACGGTCGACATCGCCGTTGCAGCCATGGTGTACATACGGTTGCGAGACATTTTGCCGAGAATATCTTTATAGGCGATAAAGTTCTCGGACTGACCCAGGATCAGCGAGCTGACGGCGTTGAAGGATTCCAGCTTGCCCATACCGTTCACTTTGGATAACAGGAAACCAATTGCGCGGATGACAACCGGCAGAACACGGATATGCTGCAAAATACCGATCAGCGCGGAAATGAAGACGATCGGGCAAAGCACTTTCAGGAAGAAGAATGCCAGGCCTTTATCGTTCATGCTGCCGAAGACAAAGTTTGTTCCTTCATTAGCGAATCCGAGAAGTTTCTCAAACATCTCGGAGAAGCCTCTCACGAAGCCCAGACCAACATCAGAGTTCAGGAAGAACCATGCCAGTAACACTTCAATAACAAGCAACTGAATAACATAACGAATGCGGATTTTTTTACGGTCACTGCTTACCAGCAGTGCGAGTACCGCAACCACGGCAAGGGCCAGGACAAAATGAAGAACACGGTCCATATTTGCTCCAAATATGAGGCAGGTTTAGTTTTCGTGCACATTCTATGTAACAACCATAAAGAAAACGAGATCAAACACACACTATAATAAGGACCTGTGACGAGATTCAAAATTAGTGATCGGTGATACACTTCTGTTATGTTTAGTATGGAAGTGAAAAGTTATGTCATTGTGCTAATCTCATAACAATAATTAAACATCTCACCGGTATTTCCAGAATCCTTATCGATCCATAGACAAACGCTATCAGAGGAATCAACTTCACCCATCAAAATGAATTTGATAATCATTCTCAACAGGCGTAGCTTGAAACATAGCAAAGGCTATGTTTCTGAGGCACTAAAATGACTAACGATCGCGTTGAGAGTAGCAGTGGACGGGCAGCGCGCAAGTTGAAGCTCGCATTAATGGGACCTGCGTTCATCGCGGCGATCGGCTATATCGATCCGGGTAACTTTGCCACCAATATCCAGGCGGGGGCCAGCTTTGGCTACAAACTGCTGTGGGTAGTGGTCTGGGCAAACCTGATGGCGATGCTGATCCAGGTGCTGTCGGCGAAACTGGGTATTGCCACGGGTAAAAACCTGGCGGAGCAAATTCGCGATCATTATCCTCGCCCGGTGGTGTGGTTCTACTGGGTGCAAGCCGAAATTATCGCCATGGCGACGGACCTTGCTGAATTTATAGGCGCCGCGATTGGCTTCAAGCTGATCCTCGGCGTTTCCTTATTACAAGGGGCCGTGCTCACCGGGATTGCGACGTTCTTAATTCTGATGCTGCAGCGTCGCGGGCAAAAGCCGCTGGAAAAAGTCATCGGCGGCCTGCTGCTGTTTGTGGCTGCGGCTTACATTGTGGAGCTGGTTTTTTCGCAACCGAACTTCGCGCAGCTTAGTAAGGGAATGGTGATCCCAAGCCTGCCTAATTCCGAGGCGGTGTTCCTGGCAGCCGGGGTGCTCGGCGCGACTATCATGCCGCACGTCATTTATCTGCACTCTTCCTTAACCCAACATCTGCACGGCGGAACGCGTCAACAGCGCTATGCGGCCACGAAATGGGATGTGGCTATCGCCATGACGATTGCCGGATTTGTCAATCTGGCGATGATGGCGACGGCTGCCGCGGCATTTCATTTTAGCGGGCACACCGGTATTGCCGATCTCGATCAGGCGTATCTGACCCTTGAACCGCTGTTGAGTCACGCTGCGGCGACGGTGTTTGGTTTAAGCCTGGTGGCTGCGGGGCTCTCTTCTACCGTGGTCGGTACGCTGGCGGGGCAGGTGGTGATGCAAGGATTTATCCGCTTTCACATTCCGCTATGGGTACGCCGCACCGTTACCATGATGCCATCATTTATTGTGATTTTGATGGGATTGGATCCGACCCGCATTCTGGTGATGAGCCAGGTATTGCTTAGTTTCGGTATTGCGCTGGCACTGGTGCCGCTGCTGATCTTCACCAGCAACAGTCAACTGATGGGCGATTTGGTAAATACCCGCTGGGTAAAACAACTGGGCTGGGTGATTGTTGTGTTGGTGGTGGCACTCAATATCTGGCTACTGGTGGGAACCGCGCTCGGTTTGTAGTAGGGTTTGCTTTTGCTTATGGTTACCCGGATGTACCGGGTAACCATGGCATTTATTTTTTATTCAGGTGGCTACGGTAGGTATCCAGTACTACTGCAACGATAATAACCGCTCCTGTGATAAAGCGTTTTGTGGGCTCGCTTGCCCCAACTTGCGCCAGCCCTGCAGCCAGAACGGAAATAATTAAAGCGCCAAGAAAAGTGCAGATAATTGAACCTCGTCCTCCCATCAAGCTTGTGCCACCAATCACGACAGCAGCAATAACCTGTAGCTCCATGCCAACACCACTATTCGGGTCAGCGGCCTCAAGACGTGCCACCTGAAACAGTGAAGCCAGACCGGATAATCCCCCCATAAGCGCAAATACAGCGATCTTATAAGGTCCGGGATTAATGCCTGATAATCGAACTGCTTCTTCATTGGTACCAATACCAATTAAATGGCGGCCAAATACGGTTCGGGTTAATACCAGATGCCCGACAATAATGACTACGATAGCAATAATAAAAGACGGGGAGACGCCGAAGAAAATGGGGTCGGCCAGGTAGTCATAAATCGAACCGATATAAGCCGTTCGCGAATCAGTCAACTGGTATGCTGCTCCACGAGCCATTTCCAGCACCCCGAGAGAGACGATAAATGCCGGAATACGCCAGGCTACAGTAATCAAGCCTGTTAACGCCCCTACCAGTGTTGCGAGCGCTATACCAGAGAGGGCAGCTAGCCATGGCGACCACTGGAAATTTAAATAAGTAACGCTTACTACTGCGGCGGCAAGAGCCAGTAGCGACCCCACGGAAAGGTCGATACCGGCAATAATTAATATAAATGTCATCCCCACCGACATAACGATTAAGTCAGGGATTTGATTCGCAATAGTACTAAAAGTATTCATGCTCAGGAAATGCGTACTGAGGCATGAAAAGAGCACGATCATCGCTAATAATGCTCCGAGTAGCCCGATGTAGCTACTTAACCCTGTCCATGACGTCTGGGCGTTTCCCTTCTCTGCTGCCGTTTGTTTTGTCGCTAAGTTATTCTTCATTTTTTATCCCCGGCTATTCGGTGGAAGTCTTTTCTACGTGCTGATATGCAGAAAATGCTGCTGCTAAAATTCGATCCTGGCTCCAGTCATCCCGCGAAAATGTGTTCACTAACTTTCCATCGGAAATTACCGCAATACGATCGCAAACGAGCATCAGTTCGCGAAGGTCACTGGAAACGACAACCACGCCTTTCCCCTTTGCCGTCAGCGTATTCATTAATTGGTAAATATCTTGTTTTGCGCCGACATCGATACCGCGAGTGGGTTCATCAAATAATACAACGTCGCAATCTCGTTCCAGCCAACGGCTAATCAGCACTTTTTGCTGGTTGCCACCCGATAAACTCTCCACCGCCTGTAAAGTGTTGGTCGTACGGACACCTAAACTTTTAATGTGTTTGTTCGCTAACGTCGTTTCGCTTAAAGAGTTAACAACCGACAGTTGACTTATTTTGTCGCTGTTGCCCAGCGAAATATTGGCTGCAACCGATTGAGGTAATAAAAGACCTTCACCTTTACGGTCTTCTGTGACTAACGCAATACCGTGCCGTATGGCGTCTGCAGGAGAGCGAATCGCTATAGGTTTTAATGGATCGCCAGTCTGTAATGTACCGCTGTCAATTTTATCTGCGCCAAAAATAGCGCGCAGAAGTTCGGTTCGACCAGAGCCAACCAGACCGCTAATACCTAACACTTCACCACTGTGCAACGTAAACGAAGTATCCCGAATGATTTTCCCACGCTTGAAATTTTCCACCTTCATTATGGGGCGGCCAGCCCGACGTCCACTTAAATCAAATGAACTTTCCAAATCACGTCCGACCATCAGGGAAACAATCTGATCGCTGGTAAAATGCTTGATCTCGTCTACGCAAACTAAATGACCATCTCGCAGAACAGCAATATCATCTGCAATTATGGCTAGCTCATCCAGCCGGTGAGAGATGTAAATTATTGAAACCCCGCGGGCTTTGAATAGCGCTATCTGTTTAAACAATAATTCAACTTCGCGGCTACTGAGCATGGCTGTTGGTTCATCCAGAATAAGCACCCGGCTTTCACCAATTAAGTTCCTCGCAATTTCAATCATTTGTTGATGGCCGATGCCTAATTCACCCACCAGAGTATTCGGGTCGATTGATTGTAGTCCGACCATTGCCATGACGGGGTGAGCCATTTGCTCTAACTTTTTACGATCAATCCAGCCAAATCGGTGAGGGAGTTGTTCGAGAAACAGATTCTCTGCCACCGACAGCGTAGGCAGTAAATTGAGTTCCTGCATAACCATGCGAATACCCAATTTTTCCGCATCTTTCCTGCTTGTTGGTGCGTAAGGTTGCCCCTGATAAATCATCTGTCCGGCGGTTGGGCTGGTGAGTCCCCCAATGATTTTGGATAAGGTACTTTTTCCAGCACCGTTTTCCCCCGTCAACGCTAATACTTTTCCTGGATATAATGCTAGCGTTACATCCACCAGGACAGGTTCACTATAGGTTTTACCTATTCCCTGTATTGCGAGGATCTCTTGTCCACTTTTCATATTCTGACCCTATCCGGTAAGCCGCTGTGAAACCTGAGTCGTTGCAATATCACAGCGGCGTACTGTTATTAGCTTATTGTTTAACAATAAGTTTTATTGGCGTTTCAACGTTGCTGGATAACTCACTCTGCTTTTTGCCATTTTTTAGCGCGTCGAGTGCGGCATCAATGCCGAATACCGCCTGCTGGGACGCAAATTGATCGGCTGTTGCTAAGACGCGGCCATCATTCAGCATAGGTTTAATCGCTTCGATATTGTCATAGCCAACCACCATAACCTGTCCTTTTTTTCCGGCTGAACGAATCGCAGAAACGGCGCCTAATGCCATATTATCGTTATCTGCTAGCAACGCTTTGATATCGGGATATTCGCTTAACATTGCAGCGGCTACCGCATTAGCGTTGTTAATTTCCCATTGACCGGATTGAACGGAGACCACCTTCATTCCACCCTGCGCCATTGCATTCTGGAAACCCAGAGTTCGTTGCTGAGAATTGCTGGAGGTTGGAATACCTTCGATAATACCAACCTGGTCGCCCGGTTTGAGGTGTTTCGCTAAATAATCACCAATATCTTTAGCACCTTTTTGGTTATCTGGACCAACAAAAGGAATGTTTAATTTTTTATCTTTGAGTACGCCATCATCAAATTTATTATCAATGTTAATAACAATTATTCCTGCATCAATCGCTTTCTTAATTACCGGCAGGAGTGCTTTTGAATCTGATGGTGCAATAATGATAGCATCGGCTTTAGAGACGATCATTTGCTCTACAATCTGGATTTGATTTGCCGTATCCGTTTCGTTCTTGATTCCGTTAGAAATCAAGTCAAATTTGTCTGCATTTTTTTTCTGATAATCCTTTGCTCCTGTCTCCATTGTCAGGAAAAACTCGTTTGCTAGCGATTTCATGACCAGCGCGACTTTAGGTTTATGCGTCTGGGTATCAGCGGCAAAAGCAGGCGCGGCGAAGGCGGCGGAAAGCGTTAATCCGACAGTTGCACCGATAACATGATAAAACAATTTATTTTTCATCTAATTATCCTATAGGTGTAGGGGGGTATGATGCTCTAAATAGTTACTGCATTCGGTGATAAACGAGCGAGTTACTGGGCATGTTTGATGCACCTTTACGTTCAACTTTCAACGAGGCAAACGCAGAAGCATACTGCGCTGCATGGATGAGTCCTTTGCCATTTGCAATACATGCAGCCAGTGCTCCGGTAAAGGCATCACCTGCTCCACTGGTATCGACGACAGCTGATTTATAGGCAGGTATATGGGTAAAAACTTTGCCATCAAAGATCAGACAACCTTCGCTACCTAACGTGATAATGACGCATTTTGCGCCTTGAACATGAATGTTTTTGGCAGCATTTTTTGCCGAATAAATATCGACAATGGTGATGCCAGACAGTGCTTCAGCTTCAATTTTATTTGGGGTAATAATATCTATTAGATGTAATATTTCTTTTATTTCTGAAACATACGGCGCTGGGTTTAACACAACGAGAGATTTTCCAATTTTTGCCTGCATTACAGCATAACGGGTTATAGGGAAATTGTTTTCTAATTGAGTTAAAAATACCTTGCAATTGCGAATGGTATCAATATCCAACAAAATATCCTCTTGGGTAAATGTTTCATTGGCCCCAAGATCGATGCTGATCATGTTGTCTCCGGTGGCACCAGAAACCCATACGATAGCAATCCCAGTTGATGACATTTCATTTTCAAAAAAAGAAAATGATGAGATTTCAGTGTTTGTTAAATATCGCTTAGCTTTTTTGGAAAACTCATCGGCACCTAACTTTACCGTTAAGTGAACATTGTTATTGATTTTTGCCGCAGCGACGGCCTGATTTGTACCTTTTCCCCCGGCATAAAAATGGGTTGCCGATGCGCGTATTGTTTGCCCTACCTGGGGTAGTGTTGTTGTTTCAGAGACAATATCAACGTTAAACGAACCGAGGATGTAAATGCTTTCATCAATATAGTTGTTTTGTGTAGAACGGGTTGCCGCAGGCGCAATATCTTTGTCGCTTTTAAATCCATTCAATATCGTTTTTGTAAACGATTGTTCAAATAAGGATTCATCATCAGGTGTGTTTTTTAATTGTGCGCCACCATGAAATAATGAGAATAGAGTATTTTGGCATAACTCGTTTAGATCATTACGAATAGTTCGAGTTGTTACCGATAATTCCTTTGCTAATTCGCTAACATAAACTTTTTTATCCGTTACCAGCTTAACGCGAATGGCTTTATGTCGTTCTTGTTTTTTCATTAGCGCCCCCCCCCAACTTTTATAGTATTAAATTTATGTTAATATTTATGGCGTAAAGCTCAAAAAAAGCACCATAAATCGGAATTTTTTTTTCCGATTTTGCGAATTAGTGAAATGATGAGGAAAGTTGAGAAAATCTGGGCGGCTTTGCTGCGAGTGAGCGAAAACTGGCTTTTGGGTAAGAATGACGCAAAAGGGTCCCTGTAAAGACATGGACCCTTTTTTAAACCTGCCAACAAAGTCTGGGATTGCTCCCTTGTAGGAAGGGGATTACATACTGGCTTTTTGTTACATTAATGATGATGCTTGTGGCCGCGCCCACGACCGCGATGGTCATCGCGATCGTTCCAGCCTTCACGATAACCGCGCTCATAAGCTTTGCGTTTGTCCCAGCCACGATGGTAGCCGTTGTCATGACGCCACCAGCGATTTTTGCGCCACTCATAGTTATGGTGCCAGTAATCCCGGTCGCGCCAGCGGCCGCCATCCCAGTAGTTACCGTAATTATCGCGATCGCCAATTTGTAATTTTATGGATGGCAGCAGGGTGATTTCGCCGGCGTTCGCGGCCAGCGGTGTAAAAGCCAATAAGACTGCCGCCAGAATCAGTGACCTGAACATGTTTTCTCTCCTTCACGATCGAGCCGTAGCCGGCCTGTTAAGGTAATATTACGGGGCAGTAAAGCCCCGTTTCATCGCCACAACTCTTAAATCGCAAGTGAGAGCACTTTTTGTTAATAAATGTGTCTTTATTTCAATCAACTCAGGATGGCATCAATCTCCGCGCACTCTGCAGGCGTAAAGTGACGGTTTGCCAGCATCCCAACGGCATCTTCAATTTGCGCCGGTTTACTGGCGCCAATCAGCACCGACGTGACGTTGTCATCCCGGAGCACCCACGCGAGCGCCATTTGAGAAAGCTTTTGTCCGCGTCGCTCTGCCAGCGCGTTCAGCGCCCGCACCTTTTCCAGTTTTTGTGGGGTTAACTGGTCTGGGTTCAGAAAACGGCTGGTGCTTGCCGCGCGAGAATCCGCAGGAATACCGTTCAGATAGCGGTCGGTTAACTGCCCGCCAGCCAGCGGTGAAAAGGCGATACTGCCGACGCCTTTTTCTTTTAATAGCGACAGCAATCCCTCTTCGACCCAACGTTCAAACATAGAATATTTGGGCTGGTGGATGAGGCAGGGCGTACCTAAATCATCTAGTATTTCAATCGCTTGCTTTGCAAGATCGGCCGGATAGTTAGACAGTCCGACGTACAGCGCTTTGCCCTGACGGACGATATGATCCAACGCGCGCATGGTTTCTCTGAGCGGGGTTTCAGGGTCGGGGCGATGGTGGTAGAAGATATCGACATACTCCAGTCCCAGACGCTTCAGGCTTTGGTCGAGGCTGGCAATCAGGTATTTGCGTGAGCCCCAGTCCCCGTAAGGGCCTTCCCACATGGTGTAACCCGCTTTGGTGGAGATAATAAGCTCATCCCGCCACGGTAAAAAATCTTCCTGCAGGATGCGACCAAAATTCCGTTCCGCTGAACCTGGCGGCGGACCATAGTTATTCGCCAAATCAAAATGACTGATCCCTAAATCGAACGCGCGCTGTAACAACGCCCGACTGTTCTCGACCTGCGTGGTATCACCAAAATTGTGCCACAAGCCCAGAGAGATAATCGGCAGTTTAAGACCGCTCTGACCGCAACGGCGATACTCCATTGTTTGATAACGATTTTCATCAGCCTGATAAGCCATGTAGCCTCCTGTCGGATAACGTGTATCTCTGAGTGTATACGTTTACACAAGGTGGGTAACAATGAAATTTTCGGGTGAAAACTGTACATCTTGCTTTCCACCCCTTCACTGCGACTTTCCTGGACAGTCATCACAGTTCTTCGATACTCAACATGAGGTTACCGTCAGAAGGATAGCTGTCATGCAAACCCCGTATTCCGTTGCTGATTATCTGCTGGACAGGCTGGCAGGCTGTGGCGTCGGCCATCTCTTTGGTGTGCCTGGCGATTATAATTTGCAGTTTCTTGACCATGTGATTGAACATCCCAGCGTACGTTGGGTCGGGTGTGCGAACGAGTTGAATGCGGCTTATGCTGCGGATGGCTATGCCCGGGTATCCGGGGTGGGGGCGCTGCTCACTACGTTTGGCGTTGGGGAGTTAAGCGCAATTAACGGTATCGCTGGAAGCTATGCGGAATATGTTCCAGTTTTGCATATTGTTGGCGCGCCCTGTCGCGGAGCGCAACGTCGTGGGGAGTTAATGCATCACACCCTTGGGGACGGTGATTTTCTGCATTTTTATCGTATGCAGCAGGCGGTGACGACGGCCAGCGCGGTGCTGGATGAACAAAGCGCCTGTTATGAGATTGACCGTGTGCTGCGAACAATGCTTATCGAACGCAGGCCGGGCTATCTGATGTTACCTGCGGATGTGGCAAAACAGCCCGCTACGCCGCCGGATGACATTCTGATTGTTCCTCTGAGCGAGCCGGAAAGCAGTGTGGCAGAAGCGTTTCGCTATCATGCCCGCGAGCGATTGCTGGATAGCCCGCGCGTAGCGCTCCTGGCAGACTTTCTTGCGTTGCGCTTTGGCCTGCAGCCAGTTTTGCAACGATGGATGGCGGAAACGCCGATGGCTCACGCCACGCTGTTGATGGGCAAAGGGCTGTTCGATGAGCGTCATCCGGCGTTTGTTGGCACTTACAGCGCTGGAGCCAGCAGCGACTATGTGCGTCAGGCGATAGAAGATGCCGACACGATAATGTGTGTCGGCACACAATTTGTCGACACCCTGACCGCCGGTTTTACGCAACAACTACCGCAGGAACGCACGATTGAGGTGCAGCCACATGCCTCACGGATTGGAACCAGATGGTTTAACATCCCAATGGAGCAGGCAGTCACCACCTTGAGGGAACTGTGTCTGGAAATGTCTTTTTCACTACCGCCAGAACGCCCGCCAACAGGACGTATTCAGGTTGAGAAGGGGCCTCTGACGCAGGAAAATTTCTGGCATACGGTGCAGCAGTTTCTCGCGCCCAATGACATTATCCTCGTCGACCAGGGAACCGCTGCCTTTGGCGCGGCTGCGCTCACGCTACCCGGCGGAGCGGAAGTGCTGGTTCAGCCGCTGTGGGGGTCTATCGGCTACGCGCTCCCGGCTGCATTCGGTGCGCAAACTGCCTGCCCCGAACGCCGGGTGATCCTGATTATTGGTGATGGCGCGGCGCAGCTCACCATTCAGGAGCTGGGCTCTATGATCAGGGACGGCCAGTCTCCCGTTATTCTGCTGCTCAATAATGATGGCTATACCGTGGAGCGGGCCATACATGGGGAAAATCAGCGTTATAACGATATCGCCGCCTGGAGCTGGACGCAGGTGCCGCAGGCGTTTAGTCGTGAATGTCAGGCCGAATGCTGGCGGGTAAAGCAGGCGGTACAGCTGGAAGAAGTGCTGGCACGGTTGGCCCGTCCGCAACGATTGTCGTTAATTGAGGTAGTGCTACCGAAAGCCGATCTTCCTGAGTTATTGCGCACGGTAACCCGTGCGCTGGAAACGCGTAACGGAGGATAGTTAATTATCCGGACGCTCGGCGACCATCATCGGTTTGCCCGCCAGCAGTAGCCAGGCGGGTAGCATGACGATGCACAGTAGCGGCAGCAGGGTGGAGTCTGGCACCACCACTGCTGCCATAAACAGGCTCAGCCAGGCGTCACGGGTAACGACCAGCACCAGTCCAAGGATCGCGCAGGAGACCGTGATGGCCGCTGGCACCGCTTCAACGTGGGCGTGCAGCATCAGGCCAAGCGCGACGCCAACGAACACTGCCGGGAAAATTCGCCCGCCGCGAAAACCGCTCGCAGCTGCAACCACCAATGCCGCCAGTTTGATCACGGCGAGCATGAAATAATCCGATGTCCCCAGCGTCTGGCTGAACGCCATTTGCTGCATTTCGTCCAGCCCTTTAAACAAGGTGAGCGGTCCACCAATAACGCCCAGAATACCGAGGATAAAGCCGCCAACGCCAAGGATCAGAACCGGGTGTTTTAATCGATGCATTAAACGGTGTAAACGCGGCAGACACCAGACGGCCACCATCCCGGCGGCAATGGCGATGGCGGCAACGACCGCACCGCTGAGGATATCGATCAAGTGCATCTGCGTGTAGTGTGCAATGGGTAATGAAAAATGGGGGTGAAAAAACAGGCTGGTGGTCAGTGAACCCGCGGCGGCGGCCATTAACGGTGCAAACAGGCGATCCCACAAGGGCACTTCGTTCGAGCTATTCAGCGTTTGCGAAAATACCAGTGCGGCGGCAACGGGGGTGCCAAATAGCGCGCCGATGGTGCCGGCAGAGGCAAGGATAGTCCAGTCCAGCTTCGCAATGCGCGGAAACATGCGGCTGCCGAGTGCCACAGCCAGTGCGATGTTCACGGTCATAATCGGGTGTTCCGGACCCAGACTGACGCCTCCCGCGAGGCCAAGGATGAGCGCGGCCAGCAGGCCCGGTATTGCTGATGTTGGCACCGGCATACCAATTAACGGTTCACAGGCAGGATCCGGTCCCGCGTGGCCCTGGCTGTAGCGAATAACTAACCCGACCATGATCCCCGTGAGCGTCAGCATACCGATAATCCACAGCGCAGAGTCCTGGGCAATACCAATGCTAACGGGTAGGCGCTCCCACAAAAATTGCTGTAAAACGGAAGCCACTTTCATCACAACGATCAACACCAGGCTCGACGCTATGCCAATGATTAGCGCTGGAGTTGATAGCAAGAGCATCGTTCTGGCGCGCGGATGGAGCATTTTCTATTCCTTAAAACAGAGTCATAGACATAGTTTGCACAGCCTGCGTAACCGCATCGCTGCAAATGGTGCTGAAACGATAAAGTAATTATGTGATCTGGATCGATTTTCCACGGGCATCAGCCTTCAGGCCGTTGTTGTTATGCCCCCATGAATTTACAGTGTGGCAAAGATTTATTCTGACTTTAGCGGAGCAGTGGAAGAATGACAAAATATGCTTTAGTAGGTGATGTTGGCGGCACCAACGCGCGTCTTGCTCTGTGCGACATTGCCAGCGGCGAGATTTCGCAGGCAAAAACCTATTCCGGGCTGGATTACCCAAGCCTCGAGGCAGTGGTGCGCGTGTACCTGGATGAGCATAGCGTCAGCGTTGAAGATGGCTGCATTGCCATTGCCTGCCCGATCACCGGCGACTGGGTGGCAATGACTAACCATACCTGGGCATTCTCTATTGCTGAGATGAAAAAAAATCTGGGCTTCAGCCATCTGGAAATCATTAATGATTTCACCGCTGTGTCGATGGCGATCCCGATGCTGAAAAAAGAGCATTTGATCCAGTTTGGCGGCGCGGAACCTGTGGAAGGCAAACCTATTGCTGTGTATGGCGCAGGAACCGGGCTCGGTGTGGCGCATCTGGTGCACGTGGATAAACGCTGGGTAAGCCTCCCAGGTGAAGGCGGCCACGTGGATTTTGCGCCTAACAGCGAAGAAGAGGGGATTATCCTTGAGGTTCTGCGCGCGGAAATTGGTCACGTTTCTGCAGAGCGCGTGCTGTCCGGCCCGGGGCTGGTGAACCTGTATCGCGCCATCGTCAAATCAGACGGGCGTCTGCCGGAAAATCTACAGCCTAAGGATATCACCGCCCGTGCGCTGGCTGATTCCTGTATCGACTGTCGTCGGGCGCTGTCGCTGTTTTGCGTCATCATGGGGCGTTTTGGCGGCGATCTGGCGTTGACGCTGGGCACGTTTGGCGGTGTATACATCGCCGGCGGCATCGTACCGCGCTTCCTCGAATTCTTTAAAGCTTCCGGCTTCCGCGGTGGTTTTGAAGATAAAGGGCGTTTTAAAGCCTATGTACAGGATATTCCTGTGTATCTGATCGTGCATGATAACCCGGGCCTGCTTGGTTCTGGTGCCCATCTGCGCCAGACGCTGGGCCATATTTTGTAAGACCAATGCCGGATGGCATTTAGCGGTCATCCGGCCTGCATTCCCACAAAACCGCGCTCCTGACGCGGTTTTTTTATGCCTGCTAACCGCCTTTCCGACCTTCGTCACATTTCCGAGTGACGGAATCATTTGTCCAGTAAAAGCATTATTTGTCTGATAACGGTCGTTACTTTCCCCGGACCATAATTTCACTCGTCAACGATTAAGAGGAAATGATTATGAGCAAAAAACTGATTGCCGTTTGCGCGTGCCCAATGGGTCTGGCCCACACCTTTATGGCGGCTCAGGCGCTGGAAGAAGCCGCAGTTGAAGCGGGTTATGAAGTAAAAATTGAAACCCAGGGCGCGGACGGAATTCAAAATCGACTGACGGCGCAGGATATCGCAGAGGCAACGTTAATCATCCACTCTGTTGCCGTTACCCCGGAGGATAACGAGCGTTTTGAGTCGCGTGACGTCTACGAAATTACGTTACAGGACGCGATAAAAAATGCGGCCGGCATCATTAAAGAGATCGAAGAGATGGTTGCCGCTGAACAACAATAATCATCGACAGGGAATTACTTATGGCCATTAAAAAACGCAGTGCAACCGTTGTGCCAGGCGCATCTGGTGCGGCAGCGGCAATAAAAAATCCACCGGCCTCCCGCAATAGCTTCTGGGGCGAACTTCCGCAACATGTGATGTCGGGTATTTCGCGCATGGTGCCGACGTTAATTATGGGCGGGGTCATTCTCGCCTTTTCGCAACTGATCGCCTATAGCTGGCTCGATATTCCTGCTGACACCGGCATCATGGATGCGCTGAACAGCGGAAAATTCACCGGTTTTAATCTCTCATTACTGAAATTTGCCTGGCTGTCGCAATCTTTTGGCGGCGTGCTGTTTGGTTTTGCTATCCCGATGTTTGCCGCGTTTGTCGCCAACTCTATCGGCGGCAAGCTGGCGTTTCCGGCAGGATTCATTGGCGGGCTGATGTCTACTCAGCCGACACAGATACTGAATTTTGACCCGGCGACGCTGCAATGGGCAACCAGTGCTCCGGTTCCGTCAACCTTTATTGGCGCGCTGATTATCTCGATTGTCGCCGGGTATCTGGTGAAGTGGATGAATCAAAAAATCCAGTTGCCGGATTTCCTGCTGGCGTTCAAAACCACTTTTTTACTGCCCATTCTTTCCGCGATATTCGTCATGTTGGCGATGTATTACGTGATTACGCCGTTTGGCGGTTGGATTAACGGCGGAATTCGTACACTGCTGACGGCAGCCGGAGAGAAAGGCACGCTGATGTACGCGATGGGGATTTCCGCGGCAACGGCGATTGACCTCGGCGGTCCGATTAATAAAGCCGCAGGATTTGTCGCCTTCAGCTTTACCACCGATCACGTTTTGCCGGTAACCGCGCGCTCTATTGCTATTGTCATTCCCCCGATTGGCCTCGGGCTGGCCACGCTTATTGACCGTCGCTTAACCGGCAAACGCTTGTTCAGCGCACAGCTCTACCCGCAGGGGAAAACGGCAATGTTCCTCGCGTTTATGGGTATCAGCGAAGGAGCGATCCCGTTTGCGCTGGAAAGCCCCATCACGGCAATTCCTTCCTATATGGTTGGCGCCATTGTCGGGTCGACGGCTGCCGTCTGGCTGGGGGCGGTGCAGTGGTTCCCGGAATCGGCTATCTGGGCATGGCCGTTGGTCACTAACCTCGGCGTCTATATGGCGGGGATCCTGTTAGGCGCGGTGATTACGGCGCTGATGGTGGTGTTCCTGCGCCATCTTATGTACCGCAAAGGCAAGTTGCTGATTGAAAGCCTCTGATTAAAAGGATTATAACCATGAGCTTACTTGTCTCGCTGCGCGACTGGCTGACGGAGCAACATCTCGACGCGATGCTGCTGTCATCGCGGCAGAATAAACAGCCGCATATGGGGATCTCCAGCAGTTCAGGGTTTGTGTTTATCAGCCATGAAAGCGCGCATATCCTGGTCGACGGCCGTTACTACACCGATGTCGCCACGCGCACTCAGGGCTACCAAATCCATCGACTCGATGGAACGCAGACGCTGTATTCGCAGGTGAATCACATTATTGCACTCGAAAAGCTGCAGACGGTGGGATTCGAAGGTGAGCAGGTAAGCTGGGATACCGCGCAGGTCTGGTCGGGCACACTGCATGCCCGACTGGTGAGCGCTGTGCCGGACGTGCTTCGACAGGTGAAAACCGCGCAGGAGATAGCCTGCATCCGTGAAGCCTGCCGGATAGCTGACCTGAGCGCAGAACATATACGCCGCTTTATTCAACCCGGTCTTAGTGAGCGCGAAATTGCCGCCGAACTGGAGTGGTATATGCGTACGCTCGGCGCAGATAAAGCCTCTTTTGACACCATTGTCGCCAGCGGCTGGCGCGGCGCTCTGCCACACGGTAAAGCCAGCGACAAGCGTGTCGAGGCAGGTGAGTTCATTACGCTGGATTTTGGCGCACAGTATCAGGGCTATTGTTCTGATATGACGCGAACCTTTCGCATCCCCGACGCCAACCAGCCAGCGGAAGAAAGCGCGCTGTTTGCCGTGTATCAGATTGTCCTGGCGGCGCAACGTGCCGCGGTGGCGGCAATTCGACCAGGCGCGCGTTGCAATGAGGTAGACACTGCAGCCAGGCGGGTCATTATGCAGGCGGGCTATGGCGATGCGTTTGGTCACAATACCGGACACGCTATCGGTATTGAGGTGCATGAAAACCCACGTTTTTCCCCCACAGATACAACGCCTCTGGCGGCTGGCATGTTGCTCACCGTTGAGCCGGGTATTTATCTGCCGGGCCAGGGCGGAGTGCGTATTGAGGATGTGGTGCTGGTTACGCCAGACGGCGGCGAGGTGCTCTATACCATGGCGAAAACATTGTTACACACGGGAGAGGCGTAATGGATTTGTCGCTACTGAAGGCGCTGAGCGAGGCGGACGCGATCGCCTCTTCTGAACAGGAAGTGCGTCAGATCCTGCTTGAAGAGGCGGATCGTCTCAATAAAGAGGTGCGCTTCGATGGACTGGGATCGGTGCTGATCCGGCTCAATGAATCAACCGGTCCGAAGGTGATGATCTGCGCGCATATGGATGAAGTAGGATTTATTGTGCGCAGTATTTCCAGCGAAGGGGCGATCGATGTATTGCCGGTGGGAAATGTGCGTATGGCGGCCAGGCAATTGCAGCCGGTGCGGATCACCACCCGCGAAGAGAGCAAGATCCCTGGTCTGCTTGACGGAGAGCGCAGCGGTAATGAAGTTAGTGCGCTGCGGGTGGACATTGGCGCGCGGTCCTATGACGAGGTACTGCAGGCCGGTGTGCGCCCGGGCGATCGCGTCACCTTTGACACAACCTTTCAGGTTTTGCCGCACCAGCGAGTCATGGGAAAAGCCTTTGATGACCGACTTGGATGTTATTTGCTGGTGGCGCTGCTGCGTGAATGGCATGACGCCATTCTCCCTTGCGAGGTCTGGCTGGTGGCCAGTTCCAGTGAAGAAGTGGGATTGCGCGGAGGACAAACCGTAGCACGCGCGGTCGCACCGGATGTGGCGTTTGTGCTGGATACGGCCTGCTGGGCCAAAAACTTTGATTACAGTGCGGCCAACCACCGACAGCTCGGTAAAGGCCCGATGCTGGTGTTGAGCGATAAATCACTGATTGCGCCGCCGAAGCTGACGACGTGGGTTGAAAACGTGGCCGCTGATGCGGGTATTACCCTGCAGCTCGACATGTTCAGTAACGGCGGCACCGACGGCGGTGCGGTGCACGTCAGCGGCACGGGGGTCCCAACGGTTGTCATAGGGCCTGCCACACGGCATGGACACTGCGCGGCATCGATTGCCGACTGTCGTGACATCATCCAGACACAGCAGTTGTTGTCAGCTCTTATTTCACATCTAACGTGCGAAACCGTGGCTCATCTGACGGATTTCAGGTGCTGATTTCGCGCTAATCAGGAGTTGTTATGTTAACGATTCAATTTCTTTGCCCGTTACCCAATGGCCTGCATGCGCGTCCGGCGTGGGAGCTGAAAGAGCAGTGCAGCCAGTGGCAAAGTGAGGTGATATTTATTAATCATCGCCAGAACGCGAGGGCGGATGCGAAAAGCTCGCTGGCGCTGATTGGCACCGGGACGCTGTTTAACGACAGTTGTAGCCTGACCATTACCGGTCGCGATGAAGAACAGGCCCGGCGAACACTGGAGGAGTATCTCCAGCACCGGTTTATTGACAGCGACAGCGTTCAGCCGACGCCGGCGGAACTGGCGGCGCATCCATTGCCGCGTTCGCTGATTCGCCTCAACCCGGACCTGCTGTACGGTACCGTGCTGGCAGGAGGCGTGGGGACCGGTTTGCTCACGCTTTGGCAAAGCGATAATCTGGAAAATTATCGCGCGATAGCGGCGAGTGCGGAAGATAACGCCCGGCTGGAGCACAGCCTGGCGACGCTTGCCGAGCAGCTCAATCAACAGTTGCGCGAGCGCGACGGCGAGAGTAAAACCATTCTCAGCGCGCATCTGTCTCTGATTCAGGATGATGAGTTTGCCGGGAATATTCGCCGTTTAATGCAGGGTCAGCATCTGGGGCTGGGGGCGGCGATTATCGTCAATATGGAACAGGTATGCGCCAGGCTATCGGCCTCCGGTAGCGATTATCTGCGCGAACGCGTCAGCGACATCCGTGATATCAGCGAACAGTTGTTGCACATCACCTGGCCTGAAAGACGCCCGCGCAATGCGCTGGTACTGGAAAAACCGACGATTCTGGTCGCTGAAGATCTGACGCCCAGCCAGTTTTTAAGCCTCGATTTGCAGCATCTGTCTGGCATGATCCTGGAAAAAACGGGGCGCACCTCGCATACCCTGATCCTCGCTCGCGCGTCCGCGATTCCGGTGCTTAGTGGCTTGCCGCTGGAGGCCATTAGCCGCTATACCGGGCAATATGCGGTACTGGATGCCCGCTGTGGGGTGCTGGCCATCAACCCAGACGAAGCGGTTCGCGGTTATTACGCGATTGCGCAGAAGCTGGCCAATGAATGCCAGCGTCGACAGGCGCTTGATGCCGCCCAGCCCGCGCTGACCAAAGATAATCAGCGTATTGACGTTGCGGCGAATATCGGTACCGCGCTGGAAGCGCCGGGAGCGTTTGCCAACGGCGCGGAAGGAATTGGGCTGTTTCGCACTGAAATGCTGTTTATGGACCGCGACAGCGCTCCCGACGAGCAGGAACAGTTTGAAGCCTACCAGCAGGTCTTATTGGCTGCGGGTGATAAGCCGGTTATCTTTCGTACCATGGATATTGGTGGTGATAAGAATATCCGCTATCTCAATATTCCGCAGGAAGAGAATCCGTTCCTGGGCTATCGCGCGGTGCGGATTTATCCAGAGTTTGCCGGACTGTTTCGCACCCAACTGCGCGCTATTTTACGGGCGGCGACCTTCGGTAACGCACAACTGATGATCCCGATGGTGCACAGCCTCGACCAGATTTTATGGGTAAAAAGTGAACTGCAAAAAGCGCTGGCGGCGCTGAAAGCGGACGGTTTACGCCATGCCCCGACGATTTCATTGGGGATTATGGTTGAAGTGCCGTCGGTGTGTTACATCATCGACCATTTCTGCGATGAGGTGGATTTCTTCAGTATTGGTTCAAACGACATGACCCAGTACCTGTATGCCGTCGATCGTAATAATCCGCGCGTTTCGCCGCTGTACAACCCGATTACGCCGTCGTTCCTGCGTATGCTGCAGCAAATTGTTCGCGTGGCGCACGAGCGCGGAAAATGGGTCGGCATTTGCGGCGAACTGGGTGGCGAAGGGCGTTATTTACCGTTGCTGTTGGGTTTAGGGCTCGATGAACTGAGTATGAGCAGTCCTCGTATTCCGGCGGTAAAAAGCCAACTCTGTCAGTTGGACGGTCAGGCATGCCGCGAACTCGCTTTGCAGGCCTGCGAGTGCCGTAGCGCTCAGGAGATTGAAGATCTGCTCAACCAGTTTGCACCGCAGAAAGATGTACGTCCGCTGCTGGCGCTGGAGAATATCTTTGTTGGTGAATCTCTGAGCAACAAAGAGCAGGTGATTCAGTTTCTGTGCGGCAACCTTGGCGTTAACGGGCGAACTGAACATCCGTTTGAGCTGGAAGAGGATGTCTGGCAGCGCGAAGAGATAGTCACTACCGCCGTTGGTTTTGGGGTAGCTATCCCACACACGAAATCCCAGTGGATCCGCCATTCCAGCATCAGCATTGCCCGGCTTGCACAGCCCGTTGACTGGCAGTCTGAGATGGGCGAGGTAGAGCTGGTGATCATGCTGACGCTGGGTGCCGACGAAGGCATTAACCACGTGAAGGTCTTCTCGCAGCTGGCGCGTAAGCTCGTTAACAAGCAGTTCCGCCAGTCGTTGTTCGCCGCTGAAAATGCCGAGAGCATTCTGGCGCTGCTGGAGGCGGAACTGACATTTTAAGCTTCACTGAAAGAGCGCTATCCTGCCTGTGGCGCTGTGGTTGCAGGCGGGATAAAGGCTACTGGAAAGCGAAATCATCAATGCGGCGCGTTGTGCCCCGGTAGTTTCCCGGCTCTTAACAGTTTCATCTCTTGCTTGCAGAGCAGAACCACCGCCTGACGACCTTTAACTCGGCGGGAGGTAAGGGCTCTTTTCACGGTTTGACGATCCGCACCTGATTCCAGCATCTGAAAACACATCAGGGAGAGTGCACGTCTGTTTTTCATCGCATATTCACTTTATTGAGTAAGCCAGTAGGATTGGGCTAAAGGCCGCTATTTTACAACGAGGCAAACGGATATGACTAACACTGTTGGTGTTGTCTCACTTAACGCGCTGACTGAAAGCGCGCGCCGTACTCTCCCGGCGTCAGGCCAAACTGACGTCGGAACAGGCGGCAGAAATAATCGCTGTCCTGATATCCACACCGCTGTGCGACTTCGCTAATCGACAGATGGTATTTCTGTAAGATGATGCGCGCCTTCGCCATTCTGACCCACCGCAGATACTCGACAAATCCCATGGTACCGTGCTGGGCAAACACTTTTGACAGGTGATTGGGCGTGATATTAAAAAACTGCGCCACGCTTTCCCGGGTCAGCGGTTGGGCATAGTTATCTTGTACCCAATTACACATACTATGATAGAGAAATTCAGCACGAGGACGCTCTGTGTCAGGGCGGCTATTCACCACGCTACGACACAGATGCAGCAGGCTAAGCACCAGCGGCTGAATGATATCCTGGGCCTGAGGAGTGCGGCTTAAATGGGTTAATGCGGTCAGCATTGCCTCGCCTTCGCCGCGCTGCGGATGGGGTAACTCAATACGGCGGAGCGGACGTAACAGCGATGCGGTTCGGTTATCGTAAAAAGAGAGTCCCAGCCAGGCCGGAGAAAACACCAGGCTCAACAGCATCACGGGCTTGTCGCTGCCGGGCAGATTTGCCGCTTTCGTCGGGATAAACAGCATGTCGCCTTCTGGCAGGCTGTGCTGCTGTTTTTCCAGGAGGTTGCTGTATTCGCCACGCAGCACGATATCGAGGCGCGGAAGGTCAATACATAAACTTCCGGTTGGTAATGTGGTGGGTTGGGTCGCGAACCACACGCGCCCCAGATGCTGCGGGTTTAATACCAGGCCGCTGAACAGATCGGCGAAAAACTGTTGGTCTGCGGGTAGGCCTGGTTCTTTCATCGCTCTTTCTCTGCGCTATAAGTGCATTAACTGTCTGAACTCTTTCACTTTACTCCGACTAACCGGGATTTCAAATTCCAGATCTTTTAAGCGCAAAATGTAGGTGTTGTTAAACCAGGGTTCGATCTCGCGAATTTTATTCAGATTCACGCAGAACGAGCGGTGGCAGCGGAAGAAATGCGAAGCCGGCAATTTGCTGCAAAATTCGGTGATGTTCATCGGCATCACGTACGACCCGCGTCGGGTGTAGACAAACGTCATCTTTTCATGGGCTTCTGCGTAGTAGATGTCGTTGATCGGGGTCACGATGATTCGCTCATCTTTGATCAGATTGATCGTGTCGTTTTCGCGTGCTACCGGACTGATGGGCGAAGTTCCCGTTTGCTGTTGTTGCCAGGCGGCTTCCAGCTTTTGCAGCATGCCGACGATCCGCGATTCCTGATACGGCTTCAGGATGTAGTCGAAGGCCTCCAGTTCAAAGGCTTCAACGGCGTGCTCTTTCCACGCGGTAATAAAGACAATAAAAGGCTTGTGCGCAAACTGGCTGATGTTTTGCGCCAACAGCACGCCATCCAGCGAGGGAATATTGATATCCAGAAAAATGGCGTCAACGCGGTTGTGCTGGAGATATTTCAGCACGTCCAGGCCGTCGTCGAATGTGCCGACAATTTCCATCTGGCTGTGCTCTTTTATCAGCCAGCTAAGTTCCTGTTGGGCCAGGAATTCATCTTCAACAATGATGACTTTCACGACTTCGCTCCTGGTTAAAGCAACAATGTGGCCGGTGCGGCTGCGGGCGAGTGCTGATTAGGCACGTAAAAGGCAATCTCAGTGCCTGGCTCCAGACGGCGGATATGTAAGCCCTCGCCGTAGAGCAGCTTAACGCGATGATGCACATTCAATAGGCCAATTTTGTTACCCGGCATTTCATTGGATTCGACCCGTTCAATGACTTTTGGATCGATACCGTGGCCCGTATCCCGCACGGCAATCCTTACCCGGTTACCGCATTCTGCCACGCTGATAGTGACCACGCCTTTTCCTTTGCAGGGTTGAATCCCATGGACAATCGCGTTCTCTACCAGCGGCTGAATCAGCAGGCTGGGGATATAACAGCTTACCTCTTCGTCGATATCATAAATAACCGTCAGCTTGTCGCCAAAACGAGCCTGCTCGATGGCGATGTAATCCTTGATTTGATACAGCTCCTTTTTGATATCTATCTGCTCATCGTCTTTTAATTCAATATTATAGCGAAGATAGCGCGACAAATTAAAAATGAGCTGGCGTGCGGTGTCCGGATTAAGCCGCACCGACGATGAAATCGCATTCAGGGCGTTAAACAGGAAATGGGGATTTATTTTACTTTGCAGTGCGCGCAGTTCTGCCTTATTTGCCATTTCACGAAGCTGCTCAGCCCTGGAAACTTCAAGCTGTGTCGAGATAATTTGCGACAGACCAATCGCCATTTCCTGCAGTGAGGAGGTTATCTGGTGGGCATGGCAGTAGTAGATTTTTAGCGTACCGGTGACAACGCCTTTCTCCCAGAGCGGGATCACCAACATGGAGTGTATTTCGGGCGTACGGTGCGCTTCATCATTGTTTTTAATGATGATTTTTCCGTAATTGATCGCCTGCTGGGTGGTCGGGCTGACGAAGTCATCGTTATCGCGGTAGTTAAGTTCACCCACGCCAACGTACGCCAGTACGTGCTGGGTGTTGGTAATCGCGACGGCGTCTGCATGTATGTCATGGCGAATAATTTCGCACACCTGGCGGAGCGACTCGCTGTTAACCTGACGGAAAAGCGGCAGGGTTTTGTTGGCGATATCCAGCGCCAGCTTGGCCTGCTTCGCGGCGCTGGCCTCTTTCTCACCCTCCACGCTTTGAACCAACATGACGATAAAGCCAATGCAGACGCTGCCCAGGATCATAGGGATGCCGATTTTCGAGACAATATCCAGCCCCAGCTCAGTGGTGGGCGCCCATGCGACGACGAGGATCATGGTCAGGGATTCGCACAGCATTCCGCCTAAAATACCTGCGCGCCAGTGCTGCGCTTTGGGGATCTTACGGTTGATCCACCCGGCAATACAGCCTGCCAGAATGCTGGTGATAAAGCAGGGCACAGCGGTTACGCCGCCGATGTCGATCAGGTAGCGATGGGTGCCCGCGATGAGGCCCGTAATGATGCCGACCCACGGACCGAACAGAATTCCTCCTGACATGACCGCAATAATACGTACGTTAACCAGTGAGCCTTCAACCGGTACGCCGGACCAGGTACTGAACAGGGCAAACATTGAGAAAATCGCGGTAACGGCGAGCAGCTCTTTTGGGGAGTGGGCTGACTTGTGCAACAGTTCGCGAAACAGGCGGATACGAATCAGGAAAAACAGACAGAACAGCATCAGCGCTGCCCGGTCAAATACCGCCAGCAGCATATTGAATATTTCGTGCACGGGTGACTCTTGCGCAAGGGTTAAACCTCTATGATAGGTAACCTGAGGCTGGATGACCAGCACCCCCGCAACCTGGGTCTAATGAGGAAAAACCTTAATATTAAAAGGGGATTGTTGCATGATTGTTGTATTTACAATACCTGTCCTGTCAGTGCCGCGTTCAAAGTAATGTAGTTAACAACAAAATGTTAAATGATGGTAATTTTAAGCGGGCTGTGAAAAAGGTTATTTCCCTATTTTTTCTTGTTGTTCCTCTTTTTCGTTAATAAAAAATATTTTGCTTTGCCTCTCGACAGAAGGAAATTATTCAGGCTATTTTCTAAACGTGTCACCATCGTGGCAGCGTCGCTCGGACGGTCCGGGCGCTAACGTTAATCTGAGGATATTATGGCTGACTCCCGCCCTGAACGTCGCTTTACGCGTATTGATCGCCTTCCCCCTTACGTTTTTAACATCACTGCTGAGCTGAAGATGGCTGCGCGTCGGCGCGGCGAAGATATTATCGATTTCAGCATGGGGAACCCGGATGGGGCCACGCCTCCTCATATTGTTGAAAAACTGTGTACCGTGGCGCAGCGCCCGGATACTCACGGTTATTCCACCTCGCGCGGCATTCCGCGTCTGCGTAGGGCGATTTCCCGCTGGTACCAGGAACGCTATGACGTTGAGATCGATCCGGAATCCGAAGCGATTGTGACGATTGGTTCTAAAGAAGGACTGGCGCACCTGATGCTGGCAACGCTGGATCACGGTGATACCGTCCTTGTACCGAACCCGAGCTATCCGATCCATATTTATGGTGCAGTGATTGCTGGCGCGCAGGTACGTTCAGTGCCGCTGGTCGACGGCGTCGATTTCTTTAATGAGCTGGAGCGCGCGATTCGCGAAAGCTATCCTAAACCGAAGATGATGATCTTAGGTTTCCCTTCTAACCCGACTGCGCAGTGCGTCGAGTTGGAGTTCTTTGAAAAAGTCGTGGCCCTGGCGAAACGCTATGACGTGCTGGTGGTTCATGACCTGGCCTATGCCGATATTGTCTACGATGGCTGGAAAGCGCCGTCGATTATGCAGGTACCGGGTGCTCGCGATGTTGCGGTTGAATTTTTCACCCTGTCGAAAAGCTACAACATGGCGGGCTGGCGTATCGGTTTTATGGTGGGTAATAAAACGCTGGTCAACGCGCTGGCACGAATTAAGAGCTATCACGATTACGGAACCTTTACGCCGTTGCAGGTTGCAGCTATCGCCGCGCTGGAAGGCGATCAGCAGTGCGTACGGGATATTGCGGAGCAATATAAACGCCGTCGAGACGTACTGGTAAAAGGGCTGCATGAAGCCGGTTGGATGGTCGAGATGCCAAAAGCCTCGATGTACGTTTGGGCGAAAATTCCAGAGCATTACGCCGGGATGGGGTCACTTGAATTTGCCAAAAAGCTGCTGAACGAAGCGAAGGTCTGCGTTTCTCCGGGGATTGGATTTGGTGATTATGGCGATACGCACGTGCGCTTTGCGCTAATTGAAAACCGCGACCGTACTCGCCAGGCGATTCGCGGTATTAAAGCGATGTTTCGCGCCGATGGCTTACTGCCTGCCAGTACAAAATCGGCTACTGAAAGTACCGACTAACAACCCGATTCCCCAAAAGCAAACAGGAGCCTGATGGCTCCTGTTTTTTTTTGCTGCGTCTTTTAATTTAGATCATCAGGGCGAAAGTACCGGCCCAAACGATGACCATAAAAGAAATGCCCATAAAGAAATATTTCACTTTTCATCTCTCCGCGTACCTGAGGTACGTCTAAATGAACATATGCTTACCTGACAGAGAGCTGATGCACGCGTAAACGAAAGGGAGAATTCCCCTCGTTTGCTTGGCTGCATCACCTCAGAATTCTGAGCTTTCATGCTCCAGACGGCGCTAATGTACGCCTAAAAATGAGGCGAGACAAGAGTCATTTTTTTATTTGATTTTAATAACTTACAAGTGTCGTGATTCGGCGACAGTTTAATTTCTGCCGGTAATAAATTGCTATTGAGCGACGTAATGGTTACTCGGAGAATTCTCATATCGCCATGATGTTAATACGGTTAATTTTTCGCGGAGTTAGATAATGAAAAGGTTAAAAATGACCAGATTAATGATGTTAGCACTCGTTCTTACGCCATTGACGTCGATGGCGGCCTCGCCGTTGGCATTCAATTTCAGCTGCGCAAGTATTGGTGGTGTGAATAGTGATGGTAAAGGCAATGTCTGGATTGATGGCACGAAGGCTACGGTGAAGGCTTTTAATGAAAACTATTGGGAAGCAAAAAGCGGTAACAATACCGTTTCTATTTCCCGCAAAGATGACGGGAATCCGGATGTTTCCTGGAGCGGGCCGAATCGAAAGCATGGGGTATGCCTGCCTGAAGACAATATTGACTTTTCCGGGGCAAAAAAATCGACCAGCAGCGGGCCTTCTTTTTCCTGTGCTGCGGTAGTAAAAGGCAGTATCGAAGAGGCTATCTGCCAGAGCCCTGCGCTCTCAGCTATGGATATGGCGCTAAATGGGGCCTACAAGCAGGCGCTGGTGAAATCGGGTAATAACCCGACGCTCAAAGCAGAGCAACGCGGTTGGGTGAAAGGGCGTAACGAGTGCTGGAAAGAGCAGGACAAGCCAGCCTGTATTGCCCGTAACTACAATGAGCGAATGACTGAACTCCAGAACAAGTGGGGCGTTAAGTAATTCAACTGCGGAAAAAAAGAAAGGCCTTACGGCCTTTCTTTTTAGATATATAACGAGGCTTCACCCATCGGGCGAGTTTTGAAGCGGCGGTGGATCCAGAGATACTGCTCGGGTGCGCGCATGATCTCTTTTTCGATAATTTTGTTCATATACGCTGCAGCCTGGCTTTCATCTGCCGGGTAACCTTCCATTTGCGGGGTGATGAACAGGCGGTAACCGGAGTTATCTGCTTTTCTCACCATGGTTACCGTCAGCATTGCTGCGCCCGATAACCGTGACAATACGTAAGTGCCGTTAGTGGTCGCAACGTTTTTGACTGCGAAGAACGGGGCGAATGAACTCCCTTTGCGACCATAGTCCTGATCGGGGGCAAACCATACGGCCTCGCCTTTTTTCAGGGCACCGACAATACCACGCAGATTATTTCTGCCGATCATGGCCTTGTTAGAGCGCATACGACCGCGGGTTTGGATCCACTCCATCAACTTATTGTTGTGCGGGCGATAGGTTGCCATCATCGGTTGGCAAAGCCCCATTACGCGACCACCTAACTCGAGCGACATAAAGTGTACGCCTACAACCATCACGCCACGGTTTTGCAATTGGGCGCGTTTCAGGTTGTCGAGCCCTTCTACGTCAAACCATTTACGCACCCGGCGGTCCGGCCAGAACCAGGCCATACCTGTTTCAAGCAGTCCCATGCCGAGTGAACGAAAGTTCTCATCGACCAGCTTGTCTCTTTCTTCTTGCGACAGATTCGGGAAACAGAGTTCGAGATTTTTACGTGCAATAGATTCACGGCGTTTCAAAAATGGACGAGCAAGCGTTCCTGTACGGGTACCAAGAAAACACAATACGGGATAGGGAAGTTGTACCAGTAACCAGAGCACACCAACACCAAACCATGTGAGCCAGTAGCGCGGATGCAAAAACGCGCGTGAAAATTTACATTGGGGGAACATAAGCACCTGTTGTTGATACGAAATAGATGTATCGCGAAGATTCTTTGTCAGTCGCTTTATACTCTGTACTGATCGTTAGGCCGCCATGAACGACATTGGTTCCTGTAAAGAGTGTAAAACTGAGTCAGGAGAAAACCACGAGGGGGCATGAATGATCGGACGCACAATGTACACCCGAAGATTAATGTCAGCCAGAAATAATTACTCAAGATTCGTAAATGTTTTTAGGGCGATTAAGAACAAAAATTAATCTATATATAATTCGTTGTTTTTATGCAGATTAAATAACAGTCTGTTGAAGAGTTAACAGTACGCAGGCGAATGACATATGTAACTAAGATGTTGCTTAAATTGCATGAAGATAGGAACTATCTTAGAATATAAAGTTAAGGGAGTGTAAGGACTTAGGTTAAGTTTATGGCAGACAGGAGGTATCGCTATGTTCTATTTCTGGATCTTTCTTGCACTGAGCATTTTGTGCGTCAGTTGCTATATTTGGCAGGTTATGGGCGCAGCGGCGTCAATCAGCGCTTTTCTCGGTATGGCCATCCTTACGGCATTAATTTACGTTTTTACTATGCGGTTGACCAATGGTAACGAAATGGTAACCGGATTATTCCTTTTTCTTGCCCCTGCATGCGGTTTGATTATTCGCTTTATAGTGGGCTACGGTAAGCGATAATTAGGAATGTTACTATTAGCAATACATTATCACACAGAGCGACTTATATTTATCTGAGTTATTGAAGTGCCAGCATCGCTGGCACTTTTTTGCGAAACCTACGTCGATTACCGGGCATCTGCCAACTGGAGTGAGGCTTCCTCTTGCTGAGCATTTTTTCGCTGTTGTTCGAGCTCCAGCGCGCCACGATGAGAGAGGTAGCAGAACAGGATGCAGCAGACAATCCCACCCATCAACAGATAGAATCCGCCATGCCATCCCATTTTGTCGACCATCACGCCAAACAGACTGGTTCCCAGGGATGCGCCAAAAATGTAGCTCATGAATCCGCGTAACCCGACCGCAGAACCTACCGCGAAACTGGGGACAATTTCCATCGTCTGAACGGACGCGAGGAACTGCGGAACATAAATCAGGCAACCCACGATGGCGGCAAAAATAGTGACCATCACTAACGATTCACTTTTCCAGTAGCCGATCAGGCAGACGAAAATCAGCGCCATACAGATCATAGCCAGCGGCATGCGGCGGCCTTTAAACAGTTTATCAGTGAGCCAACCCGCCAGTAATGTGGATGGAATTGCCGCCCATTCGAAAAACAGGAACGCTACGCTCATTTGTTCTTTCGAGAAATGTTTTTCGGTTAATAAATAAATTGGCAGCCAGCTTATCATGCCAAAACGCACCATATAAACAAAGACGTCTACCAGTGAAACATACCAGGCATTCTTATTGCGCAGGACATAGGTGCAGAAGATCTGGAAGGCGCTCATATTTTCTGGCGCTTCGACAACGTGTCGGGTATTTAATACGACTTTTTCTTCCGGCATCATTTGCTCTAGTGCCGGTAAGCCTTCCTGACGCGGTGAGCCTTTCCCCAGCAGCAGTACAATAAAAGCAAACAGTACGGCAACGCCGGCTGGGACAATATAGCTGGCGCTTTGCCAGTGTTCGCTCCCCAAAATGGCAAAGGCGGCACCAACAATCGGCGCGACAATACCTCCGCCAACGTTATGTGAGATATTCCAGAATGCGCCAACGCGTCCACGCTCTTTACGTGGAAACCAGTTAGCGATGGTAATAAATGAAGGGCCGACGCCCATCCCCTGGAACAAACCGTTGAAAACGACCAGAGCGGCAAAAATCCAGAATCCGGTACTGAACCCCAGGCCTACGTTGACGATAGCACACAGGATCAGGCCGCATGCCATGAAGACTTTTGGGCTGGCCTTATCTGCCAGACTGCTCATTATGCCTTTACTGATCCCATAGGCAATAAGCATGCAACTGCTAAGTAAGCCAATCTGCGTAGCACTGAGATCCAGATGCTCTTTCAGGTATGGAGTTGAGAGCGTGAAGTTATTGCGCACAATATAGTACGCAAGATAGCCAAGAAATACGCTGAGTAATGCCTGCATGCGGTATCGGCTATAAGTAGCCTGGACTTTCTCCGCCGGGACTTTATTTGCCGCTGGCCCTGCCTTAAATATTGATAACATATCATCACCTAAATTTATATTGATGTGAATATCAGGATTTTTCGCAGTGAAGAGTGAAATAGATGGCAGAGAAACTCAAGTTGATGAAATGAGTCACTATTGACACAAATTGTGTGTTGCGTAGCTGATTTTGACTCTTTTTAAATAAAGGATTTTAAAATCTATTCTTTTACGGGAATTTTTATCTTCGGTGTGTGCGGATATTAACAAATTCAGACCGCATTTTCGGGTATTCTTTACTGATGTCGTCACTTTCCGTTTGGTTATTGTACGAATAACCTTATTCTTCTCCCCCTGCGGTGATAAACGGGTAAGTTTTGTCTCAATATTATTTTTTGCACATGTTGGTATTTATGAACGGGATCACAAACAGACTTTTGGGTCGGGGGCGCTTTTGGGCGATCTTGCTCTGTTTTATGTCGCTGTCGGTGAGTAGTCTGGCTTTGGGGAAAGAACTGGTGATGGCGACTACTTTTTCCCCAGGGGCAACGGCCTGGATTATCCAGCGCTGGCAGACGGAGCCAGGGTCAGTGATGATTCGCACGTTAAACCGGACCAGCAGTTCACTGGAACAACTGCTTGATACTGCCAATGCGGAAAACGTCGATCTGATTCTGACCTCGTCGCCCATGCTGTTGCAGCATCTTCAGGAGCATCAGAAGCTGGCGCCCTTCGATAATGTACTGCCGGAAAGCCAGCGGCTGGTGCCTGACTCGATTCGTTCTACCTCCGTGGCCGTTGCGATATCTGGTTTTGGTCTGCTAATTAACCGTTCTGCGCTGGCGGCGCGTCATTTGTCGCCTCCTGCTGACTGGGGGGATTTAACGCAACCTAAATATCAGAACGCGTTGTTAATGAGTAGCCCGTCGCGTTCCGATACCAACCACCTGATGGTTGAGTCGCTGCTGCAGCAAAAAGGATGGGAAGAGGGCTGGGCGACGCTGTTGGCCAGTGCCGGTAATCTGGTCACTATTTCATCTCGCAGTTTTGGTGTGGCCGACAAAATTAAGAGCGGTCTGGGCGTGGCGGGGCCGGTCATTGATAACTATGCCAACCTGTTGCTAAACGATCCGCACCTGGCTTTTACCTATTTTCCTCGCTCGGCGGTTTCGCCTACTTATGTTGCCGTTCTTAAGAACAGCCAGCACCCCAATGAAGCGCGTCGATTTATCCGTTATCTGTTAAGCCCTGAAGGGCAGCGGATCCTTGCCGATGCGAACACGGGAAAATATCCGGTTACTCAGCTCGCGCCTGATAACCCACGCGCGGCTCAGCAGGCAATTTTGATGAGCCAGCCAGCGCTTAATTATCGCCTGATCCTTAAGCGACAACAGCTGGTACAGCGGATGTTTGATACCGCGATCAGTTTTCGACTCGCGCAACTGAAAGATGCCTGGCGGGCGCTTTATAGTGCCGAAGCGCGCCTGAAACGCCCGCTACCCGAAATCAGAGCGTTACTGACCAGCGTTCCGATAGATGCCAGGAACAGTGAAGATGAGGCCTGGCTTGCGCAATTTGATAATAAAAGCGTGGCCGAACAGCAGATGATGGAGTGGCAGTTGTGGTTTCTTAAAAATCAGCGTCAGGCGATTTCCAAACTGGAAGAGTTAAAATGAAAGGTGGATCGATACTGCAACGCCTGCGTCAGCTCAGCATCAGCAGCAGCCTGCGGGGCGCTTTCCTTACCGGCGCATTACTGACGCTGAGCGTAAGCTGCGTCAGTTTGTACTCCTGGCATGAGCAAAGCTCGCAGATACGTTATTCGCTTGATGATTACTTCCCGCGCGTGCATTCCGCTTTTTTGATTGAAGGGAATCTCAACCTGGTTGTGGATCAACTGAATGAGTTCCTGCTGGCCCCCAACACCACGGTAAGGTTGCAGCTACGCAATCAAATAATCTCCCATCTGGATAAGATTGAGGTGCTGAGCCGGGGCTTGCAACCGACAGAGCAGCAGCAACTGGCGGTGCTTTTGCAAGACAGCCGGGCGCTGATGGCGGAACTGGATCGGGTGCTCTACAACCTGTTCCTTGTGCGTGAAAAAGTGAGCGAACTTTCCGCGCGCATAGACTGGCTTCATGATGATTTTACTACCGAGCTGAATTCGCTGGTGCAGGATTTTACCTGGCAGCAGGGGACGTTGCTGGATCAAATCGAGGCCAAAAATGGTGATGCTGCGCTGTATCTCAAACGTGCCAGAGAGGTGCAAAACGAGCAGCAGCAGGTCTACACCCTGGCAAGAATTGAAAATCAGATCGTTGATGATTTACGCGACAGGCTCAATGAACTGAAGTCGGGTAGTGACGACGGCATGTTGGTGGAAAATCACATCCGCTATCTGGAGAACCTGAAAAAAACGGCGGATGAAAATATCCGTACCCTCGATGACTGGCCCAGTACGATAACCCTGCGGCAAACTATCGACGAGCTGCTGGAAATCGGCATGATGAAAAATAAAATGCCCGATACCATGCGCGATTATGTCGCCGCGCAAAAAGCGCTGGTTGATGCCAACCATACCCGAGAGGCAACGCTCGGGCGCTTTCGAACGCTGCTGGAAGCGCAGTTGGGAAGTAGCCATCAGCAAATGCAGATGTTTAACCAGCGGCTGGAACAGATTGTTCGCGTCAGCGGCGGACTTATTTTGCTGGCTACGCTGCTCGCGCTACTTCTTGCCTGGGGGCTTAACCACTACTTCATTCGTTCGCGGCTGGTGAAGCGTTTTACCGCGCTCAACCAGGCCGTGGTGCAAATTGGTCTTGGCAGAACGGATGCTACTATCCCGGTTTATGGGCGCGATGAGCTGGGGCGTATTGCAGGCTTGCTGCGCCATACTCTGGGTCAGTTGAGTGCGCAAAAAAATCAGTTGGAGCAAGAAGTGACGGAGCGTAAGGAGATTGAGTCCGATCTCCGGGCGATGCAGGATGAACTGATCCAGACGGCAAAGCTGGCGGTGGTTGGTCAGACGATGACCACGCTGGCGCATGAAATTAACCAACCGCTAAATGCGCTGTCGATGTACTTGTTTACGGCGGGAAGGGCAATTGAGCAGGACCAATCCGCTCAGGCCAGAAGTACGTTGGCTAAAGCGGAGGGGCTGATTACCCGCATCGATGCCATTATTCGTTCACTGCGTCAGTTTGCGCGTCGGGCCGAACCGGGCGCGCCTTTGCATCCGGTCGACCTACGACAAACGTTCAGCGCTGCCTGGGAACTGTTGGCTATGCGGCATAAGCCGCAGCAGGGCACGCTGACGCTTCCAGACCGGAGCGTGTGGGTGGCAGGTGATGAAGTGCGTATTCAGCAGGTGTTGGTAAACGTCCTGGCAAATGCACTGGATGCATGTCCGACTGCCGCGCACATAGACGTTCACTGGCAGGCTGAGGGCAGCCAGTTGTGCGTCTTTGTCTGTGATAACGGTCCCGGCTGGCCAGAGGCGTTATTGCCATCACTGTTAAAACCGTTTACCACCAGTAAGGATGTGGGTCTCGGTATTGGCTTATCGATTTGTGTATCGTTAATGACGCAAATGGACGGCGAACTGCGCCTGGCCTCGACGCCGGGTCATAATGCCTGCGTCGTTTTGCAATTTAATCTGACGGATGTAAACGATGTTGAGTGATGAATATTCTGTTCTGCTGATTGATGATGATGCCGATGTTCTCGACGCTTACACCCTGTTGCTTGAACAGGAGGGGTATCGTGTCTGCGCATGCAGTAACCCTTATGACGCCCGAAATTGGCTGCAGGCCGACTGGCCGGGAATTGTGCTGAGCGACGTGTGCATGCCTGGCTGCAATGGAATTGATTTGATGACGTTGTTTCATCAGGATGATAATCAGCTGCCGATCCTATTGATCACCGGACATGGCGACGTCCCTATGGCGGTAGAGGCCGTGAAGAAAGGCGCATGGGATTTTCTGCAAAAGCCGATCGATCCCGGCAAACTGCTGTCGTTGGTAGAAGATGCGCTGCGCCAAAGAAAATCCGTGATTGCTCGTCGCCACTATTGCCAGCAAAAGCTCCAGGTTGAACTGCTTGGCTACAGTGACTGGGTCAATCAGTATCGCCAGCGCCTCCAGCACCTGGCTGAAACGGACATTGCCGTCTGGTTTTATGGCGAGCCGGGAACGGGGCGTATGACTGGCGCTCGTTATTTACACCAGCTTGGGCGTAATACCGAAGGGCCATTTATCCGTGGGGAATTGACGTTAGAGAATGCGGGGCAACTGAATGACCTTATTACTCAAGCGCAAGGGGGAACGCTGGTCCTGAGCCATATTGAGTGCCTGACGCGTGAACAACAGCACCATCTGGTACATCTGCAAAGCCAGGAACGGCGTCCGTTTCGCCTGATAGGTATTGGCGCTACATCGCTGGTGGAACTGGCGGCAACTAATCAGATTGTGGCCGAACTCTACTACTGTTTTGCGATGACGCAAATCGGCTGCCAGCCTCTGTCACAGCGCCCGGATGATATTGAGCCGCTGTTTCGACATTATCTGCAGAAAGCCTGTCTGCGCCTGAACCATCCCGTGCCCGAGGTTGAAGGAGATTTACTGAAAGGCATGCGGCGTCGTGTGTGGTTAAGCAATGTCCGTGAACTGGCGAATGCCGCCGAGCTTTTTGCCGTTGGTCTGCTTCCACTGGCTGAAACAGCGAATCCGCAGCTGCATCTGCCCGAACCGACACCGCTTGACCGTCGGGTTGAAGAGTACGAGCGGCAGATCATTACTGAAGCGCTAAATATCCATCAGGGACGTATTAATGAAGTCGCGGAGTATTTACAAATCCCGCGTAAAAAACTCTATTTACGCATGAGAAAATACGGGTTGAGCAAAGAACACTATAAGTTTTAGTGGCCAGGATCGGGGAGGAGGAGACGTTGACAGTATTTCGGTGGCGGCGTTAGCGTTCACCGAAATATGCGATGAAATTCCGGGTGATTATTGGGATGTTTCGCTTACCACATCAGATCATCAGGAATGACAAAATCAGCATACGGATCGTCTTCATCCTTCGCTTCCTGGCTCAGTTCGCAATTAAGCACGATATAGCTTGCATCGCGCTGGGCAATCTTGTCGGCGACGACTGCCGGAATGATGGCGTATTCGCTCTCGCTACCACTTTCAGCCGTCAGACGGGCAATGGCCAGACGGCCCTTGATCAACTGAGACTGGGTCACCTTATCAACATAGACTTTTTTGATCAGATTATTGTCAGTAAAGTTGTAACCAATATCGCCACGGGTAATGGTGATTTTATTCATTTCAATCAGTTGTTTGATCTGCGCTTTATACTCTTTAGACAACGCGGCCTGCTTTTGTTGTTCGCTGAGTTGCTTATCACGCTCGATCTGCGCTTTTTTATTCTCTTCAACCGCTTCTCTGGCTTCACGAGCCTGAACGCGCGATTTCTTAGCCGTTCTCTGCACTTTCGCCATTTTTTTGCTGCTGACCAGACCTGCTTTAAGCATCTGTTCTTGTAGGGTAAGTTTTGTCATTGTCGCTTCTAATCCAAAAAAATCGTTGTAAGGATTATAACCTCAACGTTTGGCGGGATGCCAGATAATGGCCGTGTGACAACAGTTACCTCCAGCAATTGTAACTGTTATGGGGCTGACTCTTTTTTATGAATCGTGTTGATAGTTACCCAATTTCTCAAAATTTAATAATATGCTAAATAAATTGAAAAAATGAGATAAAGATTCAATGAGGCTTTGTGTTACAGATGTTTGTATTGTCGGTTATAATCAAATAGAGTTATTTTGGCAGACATTCAATCTATAAAACAACCACTTGCTTCTTGATAAAATTTAAAGTGCAGCCTCTTCACGCCGATAACCATAATGAAAATATGGACAATGGAGGGGAGTAGCATGTGGTGGGTTTATCGAATGCCGATGAAAATGAAGTTAATAATCGCGCTACAACCACTATTACTGGCGTTATGTTGGTTTGCAGGTTCAGGAATATTGACGCGCATTGAGACAGAACGGCAGATGGAGAATATTGCCCAGCTGACAGCGCTCGCTCGCAGTGCCGGAAATGTGGTGCATGAACTGCAAAAAGAACGGGGAATGAGTGTCGGATTTCTGGGCGCTGCAGGGAAAACGTTCAAAGATGAGTTAAATGCACAACGGGCTTTGACCGATCGCGAGATTGAGGTTTTCGTGCGCTCGTTGTCCGATACTGCATTACCGGAAGGGGATGTTGCTACCTCTGTCGCTGCGTTTAAGAAAAACATTCTTTCGCTTGCCACCATCCGGGAAAATGTCACGCAGTTGGGGCTTCCAGCCGCAGATGTGGTGAAGTTTTACACCAACGTCATTGCTGATGTGCTGAGTTTTGTCGGCAAGTTGGGACAGTTGACGGATTCTGGCGAAATGGCAAACGCATTCGCCGCCTACTACAACCTGCTGAATTTGAAAGAACAAGCAGGTATTGAACGAGCACTGTTATCAAATATCTTTTCCTCCGGTCATTTCGCCGAAGGACAGTTACATCAGCTCAGTGATGTCGTCAGTAAACAGAACGTCTGGCTGGCACAATCGTTGCGCCTGAGCTCGCCGGAACAGGCGGCCATGTTGAAAAATCGCTTACAATCTGCAGAAGCGTCAAAAGCCCTCTCATTTCGTGAAACCGCGTTTAGCCATGCTGCCAACGGTGGATTTGATGTCGATCCAACTGTCTGGTTTAAAGTACAAACCCAGCGTATTGAAGTGATGCGGCAGATAGAAAATGTGACGGCGAATCTTCTGTTGGCGAATGCGAAAAAACTTGCACAGGATGCACGAAAAAACTGGCAAATATATATGGTCGTCAGCTTGTTAGCGCTACTGGCATCATTGACCTTCGCCGGAGCCATCGCAATCAATATGCATCGCCAATTCAGCGACACGCTGCGCAAGATTGCGGGTATGAATGGCGATCTGACTCAACGTCTGGCGACGCCGGGTAAAGATGAGCTTTCCTCACTTAATCGTGCCTATAACACCATGCTGGAAAGTATTCAGCATATCGTACAGGAGATTAAACAAGGCTCCGTGGTTTTGTCCGATGCCAGCAGCAGTATTACGGCGGGTAATCAGGATCTGGCCCAACGCACGGATGAACAGGCAGCATCAATAGTACAAGCCGTGGCCAGTATGGAGCAGCTATCAACGACGATTACGCAAACGGCGGATAATGCCCGTGAAGCGGAGCATCTGACAATCAGGCTGGAAAAAGAAGTTCGGCAGGCGAGCAACGTTGCCAGTGCGGCGAACCAGAGTATGGGGGATATTCGCGCTTCCAGTGAGAAAATATCGAATATTGTGACCTCAATTGATGATATCTCGTTTCAGACCAATTTGCTGGCGCTGAATGCGGCAGTGGAAGCAGCGCGGGCGGGAGAGATGGGCCGGGGATTTGCGGTTGTGGCCAGTGAAGTGCGGAATCTTTCGCAACGTTGCGCCAAAGAAGCTAACCAGATCCGCGAGCTGGTTGCGCAGAATATGGTCAAAATTAGTGAGGGCGTTGAGCGTGTCACGGCGTCTGCTACCGCGCTGGAAGCGGCGGCGGACAATACCACCAGTATGAAGCAATATATTGCGGATATCGCGCGTGTGGCGACGGAACAGTCGCAAGGGGTAACCCAAATAAACCTGGCACTGCGACCGATGGAGCAGGTTACTCAGCAAAATGCGGCGCTGGTTTCTCAGGCCGCGAGCGACAGCCAGCGGCTGGACAATCTGTCGGTCACCATGAAGGGGCTGGTCAATCGTTTTGTTGTCTGACATGACGCCGCTGTACTGATCCGGTAAACGCGTCGGATCGGTCAGTTGTCTTCATCTTTGTGTGATGATATGAAGCAAATATTGGGCGGGTTAAGAAAAGATTCCTGACATAGCAATCTTGTCGCTGGTAAAGTGAACAACCGATACCGAGATGTGGCCAGAAGGGAATTCCGTGTGACTGAACGTATTGATTATGAGACTGAAAAATACAGTTTTACTGAGGCGACTGAGAGTTCCCGCCTTAGGGGCCAGTGGGCTGATGTTATTACTGAATGTCGGGAATTGAAGGCGGGGCCGCAAGAACGTCTGCGTATTGCTTTATTGAATGTAGACTATGTGACCAGTTTTGAGCTGCCTTTCCGCTTGTTATTACTCCGTACTCCACAACTGATTGCCAGCGTGCGTGAAGAGTTGCAGCTTAGTCAGAAAAACGTCATCTTTAACGGCAAACGCTTTGGTTGTGTTTACAGCCTGAAAGCGAATCTCGACGGGATCCCGGATGAATTTCAATACCGTCTGTCGCATCGTATCCGACGCATTGGCCCTGCAGGTTCAAGCGAAGCGCCATATCAGCAGATTGCTAAAGCGGTAAAAGCGCCGCGTGAACGACTGAAGCTGGCTCTGGAGTCTGGTCTTGATGTCACGGCTCTGGATGGGCTTTTCTGGTTTGGCAGCCAACGTATAGCTGCTGACGTACTGAGGCTGAGAAAATCGGGGATGCGGATAGCTACAGAGCAGACGATAGTGTCCGACAATCTGACTGCAACAGTGAGGAATGTGCCGTTTTATCGCCAGGCCCTGTGATGAACTGACTGGTAAATGATTGGATTTAAGCAGGAAGCATTAATTTCAGAGTGTCCCCTGCAGGAATCGAACCTGCAACTAGCCCTTAGGAGGGGCTCGTTATATCCATTTAACTAAGGGGACGAAGCGGCACGAGTATAGCGTTTTTTCCTCACAACGGTAAGTCTCAAGCCGCCCGACTGCTCAAACAGTCACCATTTAGTCCTGTTTTTTCTGGTTTTTCTGCTTTTGCTCATCACGCTTTGCTTGCAACCTGGCTTCTTCCTTGCGTTTGTTGCTCATATCATTGCGGATCTGCGCATGGCTCATCAGCGCGAAGATAAACGTTCCGCCACAGATATTTCCGGCGAGCGTTGGTAGCGCGAAGGGCCAGAAAAAATCACTCCAGTGCAGCGTGCCATTAAAGACCAGATAGAGAATTTCCACCGAACCGACCACGATGTGCGTGGTATCGCCTAACGCAATCAGCCAGGTCATCAGAATAATGACCACAATTTTTGCTGCCCCGGCAGCAGGAAACATCCACACCATCGTGGCAATTAACCAGCCAGAAATAATCGCGTTAGAAAACATCTCTGTTGGGCTGTTTTTCATCACGTCCATACCGATTTTGACGAAAGCATCGCGGGTCTCTTCATCAAAAATCGGCATATGCTCAAACGCCCATGCTGCAACCCCGGTGCCAATAATATTACCCAGCAGAACCACGCTCCACAGGCGCATCAACAAGCCAAAATTGCCGAGGGTTGGGTTTTGCATCACCGGCAGTACGGCGGTGACGGTATTTTCGGTAAAGAGTTGCTGGCGGGCCATAATGACAATAATAAAGCCGAAGGTATAACCGAGGTTCTCCAGTAAAAATCCCCCTGGTACGCCTTCCAGTTGTACGTGAAAAATCCCTTTAGCCAGTAGCGAGGCGCCCATCGACAGCCCTGCAGCGATGGCTGACCATAATAGCGCCATCGCGTCGCGCTCCATCTCTTTCTCCCCATCCTGGCGGATATGTTCATGGATCGCCATGGCGCGGGAGGGGAGCCTGTCCTCGTCGACCTCAATCTTTTTACCCTCTAACTTTTCATCACTTTCGACCTGAAGCTCGTCGCTGTGCCGATCAATCTTTTCTTTCTCAATGTCATTCATAGCCGAATCCCGAATTAGCACGTATTGCTAAAGCGTAGCGGCTTTTGTCCGAAAATCAGCGGGAGAAAGTCTGAGATAGCAAAAATGGTAACGTTTGTTTTTATCGGGTTAGCTAGAATAGAACCGCCGCGGAGTGCGTATTACCAGGCTATGATCAAATCAGTAAGACAGGGTATATAGACATCATTTGACGTGCTGTTACAATCGCTCACATCTAAACAGGCGGATACGTCCTCGTTCCGTCATGGATGGCAATCAGCGATAGCCATAATACACAGGGAGACACTTATGAAGCTTCGCCTGTCGGCGCTTGCGCTGGGAACCACACTTTTGGTGGGGTGTGCGAGCTCCGGTACTGAACAGCAGGGGCGTTCGGATCCATTTGAAGGGTTCAACCGCACCATGTACAACTTCAACTTTAATGTTTTAGATCCATACGTTGTTCGACCGGTAGCCGTAGCCTGGCGTGATTATGTCCCGCAGCCGGCACGTAATGGTTTAAGTAACTTTACCGGCAACCTTGAAGAGCCGGCCGTCATGGTTAACTACTTCCTGCAAGGTGACCCTTATCAGGGAATGGTGCACTTTACCCGTTTCTTCCTGAATACTCTGTTAGGTATGGGCGGCCTTATTGACGTGGCAGGTATGGCTAATCCGAAGTTACAGCGTGTTGAACCGCACCGTTTTGGTAGTACGTTAGGCCATTATGACGTTGGTTACGGACCGTATATGCAGCTTCCATTCTATGGCAGCTTCACGTTGCGTGATGATGGCGGCGACATGGTGGATACGCTGTATCCGGTACTGTCCTGGCTGACATGGCCGTTGTCGATAGGCAAATGGACGGTTGAAGGGATTGAAACCCGCGCGCAACTGCTCGATTCCGACGGTCTGCTGCGTCAGTCCTCCGATCCTTACATCATGGTGCGTGAGGCTTACTTCCAGCGTCATGACTTTATTGCGAACGGTGGGAAACTCAAACCAGAAGAAAACCCGAACGCGAAAGACATTCAGGACGATTTAAAAGAGATCGATTCCGAGTAAGGACTGATGAAAATAAAAAGGTGAGCTAAAAAGCTCACCTTTTTTATATCTGAAGAAAATCAGAATGCGTAGTTGAAGTTGGTACCGAACAACCAGGCTTTACCTTCAGAGTCGAAAGTATACGGGCCTTCTTTGACGGTCACTTTCTGACCGTGCATATAAGAGACGCCAACGTCGATGGACGCATCATCATTGAATGCGTAAGTCGTACCCGCACTCAGCCACAGGCGGTCCTGGTCAGGAATGGAGATGGAACGCTTGCTCGCAGGAACCGGGCTATCGTCATAGGCGATACCGGTACGGAAGGTCCAGCTTTTATCCATGTAATAAGTCGTACCCAGCGCGATGCGGTAAGAATCCTTGAAGCCTTCTTCTTTATAGAACAGCGTTTGTCCGTTGGTGCCGGTTGCTTTCAGCTCCTGGAACTGGCTCCAACTGGTGTATGCGATGCTGTAGTGAATCGCCCACTGCGGGTCTACACGGTTGTAGCCTGACAGTTCCCACATTTCCGGCAGGTTAAGCGTCAGAGAACCTGGGACTGTGGCATTGGTTGTTCCCCACGGGAACGCCGTGCCTGCGCCAGGTAACGCGTTGGCCTGAGTACGGATACCACTTTTATAATCGCCATCAAAGTCGATTTTGACTTCAGAGCGGTACGTTAAGCCATAACGGTTATTTTTATCCAGCTCATACAAAATACCGGCGTTCCATCCGTAGCCCCATTCATCACCCTTCAGGCTGGCAATTTTCTGGTCCACTTTCGGCAATGCAGCAGTTTGTTCGCCGGAATAACGTTCAATTTTTGCATCGGCGTAAACGGCATTAAAACCAACACCAAAGCTCCAGCTATCATTCAGTCGATAGGCTCCGCTCAGGTTCAGGTTTACCGTTTTAAGGTCGGTTTTACCGCCGTATTCGCCGACGATGTAGCTGTCGTTAAATTCGGTTGCCAGGCCATAGTTTGACGTGACAGAAGCACCCCAACCAAACTGGTCGTTAATAGGCATCACGAAGTGAGCATTGGGAACCCACGCCGTAGGGGCGATGTTGTCCGCATCGGTGCTGCGTCCGGTGTATGGCGATCTACCGGAAATATTGACGTCTGGATCGATATACACCGCACCCGCAGAAAAAGTAGGGCGGTCGAACATCATAATCAGTGCCGGGTTACGACTGGCGTTACCTGCATCATCTGCAATAGCGCCTTCACCCGAATATGCCCGGCCAAGGCCAGAGGAAGAAAATTCGTTTAACTGAAAGCCTGCAGACCAGGCCTGTGTGGAGATAATTGCCACTGCGACTGCGAGAGCAGACTTTGTAAACAGGGTTTTCTGGCTCATGACCATAACCTCATTGATTTATTTTTATACAAACAATGTTACATACCGTAACAGGAGCGCGAAGTGTAGGGTCTGAGGTACGACTTAGAAATCAGACCAGTGCCGAGAGTATAGGTCGGACCAGCTGAAATGTTGCAAGTATGTTTATAAATATTTTCAATTCTGATCTCGGAAACGCGATCCAGCTGGCAAAATTGCGGGTATGCGCACTCACCTGTTTGGGTGATTTTTGTTTTAGATCATTTTTAAGTGTGATTTCGGTCACTTATCTCATTTCATACAATTAACGACTGGAGAGGCGAATAATGGGAGCGTAAAATATCCCCATCGTTTATCTGGCACCTCAGGTGCGAATACAGAGGAAATCTACAATGAGTAAATGCAGTGCTGATGAAACCCCGGTTTGCTGCTGTATGGATGTTGGCACCATCATGGACAACTCCGATTGCACCGCGTCATACAGCCGTGTGTTCGCGAATCGCGCAGAGGCAGAAGAAACGCTGGCTGCTCTGACTGAAAAGGCGCGTGGCGTGGAATCTGAGCCTTGCCAAATCACCTCGACCTTTACTGAAGTGTCTGAAGGTGTGCGTCTGGATATCGACTTTGTTTTTGCCTGTGAAGCTGAAACGCTGATCTTCCAGTTGGGCCTGCGTTAATCCCTTCAAAAAATGCCCTTGCTGCCTGGTAGCAAGGGCTTTTTCGTAACTGTCAGTGATTATTCACTGTGTCTTAGCTCCCACTTTCTTTTCTCTCCGCTTGGCTAAATGTAAAAAATTGGTTAAGACTGTGATCAGGTCAGACCACTTATTTTTATTTTTTACAGGGGAGTGTTATGAGTCAGGCTTTACCGCTGGTTACCCGCCAGGGCGATCGCATCGCCATCGTAAGCGGATTGCGTACGCCATTTGCCCGTCAGGCAACCGCATTTCATGGCATTCCCGCCGTAGATTTGGGGAAAATGGTTGTTGGCGAACTGTTGGCGCGCAGCGAAATACCCGCAGATGTGATTGAACAACTGGTTTTTGGCCAGGTGGTGCAAATGCCTGAAGCCCCCAATATTGCTCGTGAAATTGTGCTGGGGACCGGGATGAATGTGCACACGGATGCCTACAGCGTAAGCCGGGCCTGTGCCACCAGCTTTCAGGCAGTGGCGAATGTCGCGGAAAGCCTGATGGCGGGGACGATTCGCGCAGGAATTGCCGGCGGTGCGGACTCGTCGTCAGTTCTGCCGATTGGCGTCAGCAAAAAGCTGGCGCGGGTGCTGGTGGATGTCAATAAGGCCCGGACCACCGGTCAGCGTCTTAAACTTTTCTCCCGACTGCGCTTACGTGACCTGATGCCTGTGCCGCCAGCCGTCGCTGAGTATTCTACTGGTTTACGCATGGGGGATACGGCCGAGCAAATGGCCAAAACTTATGGTATTACGCGAGAACAACAGGATGCCCTGGCGCATCGTTCTCATCAGCGTGCCGCTCAGGCGTGGGCTGAAGGAAAACTGGCAGATGAGGTGATGACGACCTACGCACCGCCGTTTAAAGATCCTTTTGCAGAAGATAACAATATTCGCGGCAACTCTACGCTGGCCGATTACGCAAAATTGCGTCCGGCCTTTGACCGCAAGCATGGCACAGTGACCGCGGCGAACAGTACCCCGCTAACTGACGGCGCAGCCGCCGTGATTATGATGACGGAGTCGCGCGCGAAAGAGCTGGGACTGGTGCCGCTGGGATACTTGCGTAGTTTTGCCTTTACCGCCATTGATGTCTGGCAGGACATGCTGCTGGGACCGGCGTGGTCAACGCCGCTTGCTCTGGAAAGAGCGGGTCTGACGATGGCAGATTTAACCCTGATCGATATGCATGAAGCCTTTGCCGCACAAACGCTGGCGAATCTTCAACTGCTGGGCAGCGAACGTTTCGCCCGCGACGTACTGGGCAGGGCGCATGCCACTGGCGAGGTTGATGACAGCAAATTTAACGTGCTGGGCGGATCGATTGCCTATGGACATCCTTTTGCGGCGACCGGCGCGCGGATGATCACCCAAACCCTCCATGAGTTACGACGTCGTGGCGGCGGTTTTGGTTTAGTGACAGCCTGTGCGGCAGGTGGTTTGGGTGCGGCAATGGTTCTGGAGGCGGAATAATGGAAATGACATCGGCTTTTACGCTAAACGTACGTCTGGATAACGTTGCTGTTGTCACCATTGATGTGCCCGGAGAAAAAATGAATACCCTGAAGGCGGAGTTTGCTTCTCAGGTGCGGGCCATTCTGAAACAAATTCGTGATAACAAAGCATTGCGTGGCGTAGTGTTCATTTCGGCTAAACCCGATAACTTCATCGCCGGGGCGGATATCAACATGATCGGTAGCTGTCGCAGCGCAGAGGAAGCCGAAACGCTGGCCCGTCAGGGGCAACAGATTATGGCGGAAATTAATGCCTTGCCGATCCCGGTTATCGCCGCGATTCATGGAGCATGTCTCGGCGGTGGCCTGGAAATGGCGCTGGCGTGCCATAACCGTATTTGTACCGATGATGCTAAAACCGTACTGGGTTTGCCGGAAGTGCAGCTTGGTCTGCTGCCCGGCTCCGGCGGTACGCAGCGACTGCCCCGTCTGATTGGCGTTAGTACCGCGCTGGATATGATCCTCTCCGGAAAACAATTACGCGCAAAACAGGCGCTGAAAGTTGGCTTAGTGGACGAAGTTGTACCGCATACCATTTTACTGGAAGCCGCCGTGGAACTGGCTAAAAAGGACAGTTCCGCTCATCGAACTCTGCCGGTGCGAGAGCGTGTGTTAGCGGGGCCGCTGGGGCGGGCGCTGTTATTCCGCATGGCCAGTAAAAAGACGGCGCAAAAAACGCAAGGTAACTACCCTGCAACAGCACGTATCCTTGAGGTCATCGAAACCGGTCTGGCGCAAGGTAGCAGCAGCGGTTACGACGCAGAAGCCCGCGCGTTTGGTGAACTGGCGATGACATCTCAGTCTCAGGCGCTGCGGCACATCTTTTTTGCCAACACCGATGTGAAAAAGGATCCGGGAAGTGATGCGAAACCCGGCCCGCTTAACAGCGTAGGCATTTTGGGCGGTGGTCTGATGGGCGGCGGTATTGCTTACGTGACGGCCTGTAAAGGCGGCGTACCGGTGCGTATCAAAGACATAAACGCTAAGGGAATCAACCACGCGCTGAAGTACAGCTGGGAACAGCTTGAAACGAAGGTTCGCCGCCGTCATATCAAAGGCAGCGAGCGTGATAAACAGCTGGCGCTGATTTCGGGATCAACCGACTACCGTGGCTTTGCGCATCGCGACCTGATTATTGAAGCCGTTTTTGAAGATCTGGCCTTAAAACAACAGATGGTGGCAGAAGTTGAGCAGAATTGCGCATCTCATACCATTTTTGCCTCAAACACCTCTTCTTTGCCGATTGGCGATATTGCAGCGAACGCTGCCAGGCCTGAACAAGTCATTGGTTTACACTTCTTTAGCCCGGTGGAAAAGATGCCGCTGGTCGAGGTTATCCCGCATGCCACGACCTCTGAGCAGACCATTGCGACAACCGTTAAGCTGGCGAAAAAACAGGGTAAAACACCGATAGTGGTCAGGGATAAGGCTGGATTTTATGTTAACCGCATTTTAGCGCCTTACATCAACGAAGCTATACGTATGCTAACCGAAGGCGAGCGGGTTGAAACCATTGACGCCGCGCTGGTTAAGTTTGGTTTTCCGGTCGGGCCAATCCAACTTTTGGATGAGGTCGGAATTGATACGGGCACTAAAATTATACCAGTGCTTGAGGCTGCATATGGAGAACGTTTTAGCGCGCCTGCAAATGTTGTTGCTTCAATTTTGAATGACGATCGCAAAGGTAGAAAAAATGGTCGGGGTTTCTATCTTTATGGAGTGAAAGGGCGTAAAAGCAAAAAACAGGTCGACCCTGCAATTTATACGCTTATTGGCGTCCAGGGTCAGGGCCGGCTTACCGCCGTGCAGATAGCTGAGCGGTGCGTCATGTTAATGCTCAATGAAGCAGCACGCTGTTTCGACGAGAAGATAGTCCGCAGCGCGCGTGATGGCGACATCGGCGCTGTATTTGGTATTGGTTTTCCGCCATTCCTCGGCGGCCCGTTCCGGTATATGGATTCTCTCGGCGCGGGTGAAGTGGTTGCGACTCTGCAACGGCTGACCACGCAATACGGCTCGCGGTTTACACCGTGTGAGCAGTTATTGCAGATGGCGGAACGCGGTGAAAAATTCTGGAATACTGGGGAAACTGACCTGAATTCATGAGGTCAAACGTAGGATGAATCCGCACTGAATGTATGGGTCTCGCTCAAAATGTAAACAGAGATTGACTATACTTACGTCGTTGAGGTAAAAAACAGCGTTTCATTCGGTGAATGGATAAGGCACAATGCCGGCCACCACATCGTTACCACGGTCAATAGGGGCTGTGGATAAAGGTGTCGGTGATTCTGGTTAACAAAAGCGGTGCAATATGCAAGTTTTTATCATGCGTCACGGCGACGCAGCCCTCGATGCCGCCAGTGATTCGGTTCGTCCCTTAACCTCTTGTGGTTGTGACGAATCTCGCCTGATGGCGAACTGGCTGAAAGGTCAAAAAGTGGATATCGAACGTGTTCTGGTGAGCCCGTTCCTACGAGCCGAACAAACGCTGGATGTGGTGGGGGAGTGTATGAACCTGCCAACCGGTGTGGATGTTTTGCCGGAGTTGACTCCCTGCGGCGATGTCGGTCTGGTCAGCGCCTATTTACAGGCTCTGGCCAATGAAGGTATCGCCACGGCACTGGTAATCTCTCACTTGCCTTTAGTGGGATATCTGGTGTCTGAGCTTTGCCCGGGCGAAACACCGCCGATGTTTACCACATCAGCGATTGCCAGCGTTACGCTTGATGAGAGCGGGAAGGGGACTTTTAACTGGCAGATGAGCCCGTGTAACCTGAAAATGGCAAAAGCGATTTAAAAAGTCTGGAATCGGATAAGGCGCAGCCGTCATCCGAAAAATCAAAGAGCCGCAAATGCGGCTCTTTCTGTTTTTTTGCATTACGGAAGTTCAGGCGGTAGCCACTCTTCCACTTCAATCAGCACCAGCAGCGCGGCGTCACCACCGTACTCTTTCGGCGCCTGATGAAACGCCATCACGTGCGGATGCTGCGCCAGCCAGAGCGGCGTTTGCTGCTTAAGAATATGCTTTCCGTGGCCATGCATCACGCAGGCACAAAACACATGTTCGCGACGACAGGCGGCAATCAGCGCGCCTAACTCCTGTTTGGCCTGCTGCTGGGTCAGTCCGTGCAGATCGAGAAACAGCTCCGGGGAGTAATCGCCACGGCGCATTTTTTTCAGTTCGAAATGGCTCACGTCGGCACGCAGGTATCTTACCGGGCCGTCCGTATTCAGCAGCGGCTGAAACTCGTCCGAGAAATAGTGGCTGGCATCAGCCTGCTCTTGTAGCAGCCTTTTAATCGGAACCTCGGCAATTTTTTTACGTGGGGGGCGGTGAACAATGGTGTCCTGTTTAATTTTACGCGTACCGGTCATCAGCTGGCGAAACAGCGTCTGATCCTCCTCGCTGAGCGATGTTTTCTTTTTCATTCGAGAGTCTCAACTTTTATTTTCCGCTAGTTTAACCCGACTCGGCGGGCATCCGATCGCTTAAAACGCAATTTTCGCTCTCAGGCCCTGTGTGAATGCTGATTTATCGCCGTCTTCGTGGCAAACTAGCCGCCGAATTTAATACGAGCATGCCCTGGAGGAATACGTGGATAAAATTTTCGTCGATGAAGCAGTGAGTGAACTGCATACCATTCAGGACATGTTGCGTTGGGCGGTCAGCCGTTTTAGCGCGGCGAACATCTGGTATGGCCATGGCACGGATAACCCATGGGACGAAGCTGTACAGCTGGTGCTGCCGTCACTTTATCTGCCGCTGGATATTCCAGAAGATATGCGTACCGCGCGTCTGACTTCCAGCGAGCGCCATCGTATTGTTGAACGCGTGATTCGCCGCGTCAATGAGCGCATTCCCGTTGCTTATCTGACCAACAAAGCCTGGTTCTGCGGGCATGAGTTTTATGTAGATGAACGCGTGCTGGTTCCGCGTTCACCAATTGGCGAACTTATTAATAATCGCTTTGCGGGTCTTATCAATGAGCAGCCGCAGCATATCCTCGATATGTGTACCGGCAGCGGCTGTATTGCCATTGCCTGCGCCTATGCGTTCCCGGAAGCCGAAGTCGATGCGGTGGACATTTCCACGGACGCGCTGGCGGTGACCGAACACAACATTGAAGAGCACGGCCTGATCCATCACGTAACGCCGATCCGCTCCGATCTGTTCCGCGACCTGCTGAAAGTCCAGTATGACCTGATTGTGACCAACCCGCCGTATGTCGATGCGGAAGATATGTCAGACCTGCCAAACGAATATCGCCACGAACCTGAGCTGGGTCTGGCGTCCGGCAGCGATGGGCTGAAACTGACCCGCCGCATTCTGGGGAACGCCCCGGACTACCTGTCAGATAACGGTATTCTAATTTGTGAAGTCGGAAACAGCATGGTACATCTGATAGAGCAGTATCCGGATGTACCGTTCACCTGGCTGGAGTTCGACAACGGCGGTGACGGCGTATTCATGCTGACCAAAGAGCAGTTAATCGCTGCTCGCGAGCACTTCAGCATTTATAAAGACTAAATACACGCGCACATACACAACACTCATAACGGAGCCGTGATGGCAGGAAACACAATTGGGCAACTCTTTCGCGTAACCACTTTCGGCGAATCACACGGGCTGGCGCTCGGTTGTATTGTCGATGGTGTTCCGCCGGGCATTTCTCTGACAGAAGCTGACCTGCAGCACGATCTCGACAGACGCCGTCCGGGCACATCGCGCTACACTACGCAGCGTCGTGAGCCGGATCAGGTGAAAATCCTCTCCGGCGTGTTTGAGGGCGTTACCACCGGCACCAGCATTGGGCTGTTGATTGAAAATACCGATCAGCGTTCACAGGATTACGGCGCGATTAAGGACGTTTTTCGTCCAGGACACGCCGACTATACCTATGAGCAGAAATATGGCCTGCGCGACTACCGTGGTGGCGGACGCTCATCCGCACGTGAAACGGCGATGCGCGTGGCGGCCGGAGCTATTGCCAAAAAGTATCTGGCAGAAAAATTCGGCGTTGAAATTCGCGGCTGCCTGACGCAGATGGGTGATATTCCGCTGGAGATCAAAGACTGGTCCCAGGTGGAACTTAACCCGTTCTTTTGTCCGGACCCGGATAAACTCGACGCGCTGGACGAACTGATGCGTGGGCTGAAGAAAGAGGGTGACTCCATCGGAGCGAAGGTGACCGTTGTTGCAAGCGGCGTTCCTGCGGGTCTCGGCGAACCGGTATTCGACCGCCTGGATGCCGACATCGCCCATGCGCTAATGAGCATTAACGCCGTTAAGGGCGTTGAGATTGGCGACGGATTTGACGTTGTTGCGCTGCGCGGCAGCCAGAACCGAGATGAAATCACCAAAGAAGGTTTCCAGAGTAACCATGCGGGCGGCATTCTGGGTGGGATCAGCAGCGGGCAACAAATCATTGCTCATATGGCGCTGAAACCGACGTCCAGTATTACCGTTCCAGGTCGTACCATTAACCGCTTCGGTGAAGAAGTCGACATGATCACTAAAGGTCGTCACGATCCATGTGTTGGGATCCGCGCTGTGCCGATCGCCGAGGCGATGCTGGCGATCGTATTGATGGATCACCTGCTGCGTCAGCGGGCGCAGAATGCGGACGTGAAGACCGATATTCCACGCTGGTAAGAGATGAAAAAAACGGCACTTGTGGCGCTGGCTCTGTTTGCCAGCACCGCCTGTCTGGCGGCGACGCCCTGGCAGAAAATTACCCATCCGGTTGCAGGTAGCGCGCAGTCTATCGGCGCGTTTTCCAATGGCTGCATTGTTGGTGCAGATACGCTGCCTGTACAGTCAGAACACTATCAGGTGATGCGCACCGATCAGCGTCGTTACTTTGGTCATCCGGACCTGGTGATGTTTATCCAGCGTCTGAGTAATCAGGCTAATAATCTGGGGCTGGGCACGGTGTTAATCGGCGATATGGGCATGCCAGCCGGTGGGCGGTTCAATGGCGGTCACGCCAGCCACCAGACGGGACTGGATGTCGATATTTTCCTGCAACTGCCAAAAACGCGCTGGACCCAGTCGCAACTGCTGCGACCGCAGGCGTTAGATTTGGTCTCACAGGACGGTAAACGTGTCGTGCCGTCACTGTGGAAGCCGGAGATTTTCAGCCTGATAAGGCTGGCGGCAAAAGATAATGAAGTCACGCGTATTTTTGTGAACCCGGCGATTAAGCAGCAACTTTGTCTGGATGCGGGTACCGACAGGGACTGGTTGCGTAAAGTGCGGCCATGGTTCCAGCATCGTGCGCATATGCATGTACGGTTACGTTGTCCTGCCGACAGTCTTGAGTGCGAAGATCAACCGTTACCGCCACCGGGTGACGGCTGTGGCGCGGAGCTGCAAAGCTGGTTCGAACCTCCAAAACCTGGAACCACCAAGCCTGAGAAGAAGACACCGCCCCCGTTGCCGCCTTCCTGCCAGGCGCTACTGGACGAGCATGTACTCTAATGGATCATTTTGCCTCTGTGTTTATGGTGTCGCCACTGCTGTTAGGCGTGCTTTTTTTCGTGGCGATGCTGGCAGGTTTTATTGATTCTCTGGCCGGAGGCGGTGGTTTACTCACCATCCCGGCATTGATGGCGGCCGGCATGCCACCCGCGCAAGCGCTGGCTACCAATAAGTTGCAGGCCTGTGGCGGATCTATCTCTTCTTCCCTCTATTTTATTCGTCGGGGCGTGGTTAACCTGGCGGATCAGAAGCTCAATATCTTCATGACGTTTATCGGGTCAATGAGCGGCGCGCTATTGGTTCAGCACGTGCAGTCAGATATTCTGCGCCAGATCCTGCCGGTTCTGGTTATCTGTATTGGCCTTTACTTTCTGTTAATGCCGAAAGTGGGCGAAGAAGATCGTCAGCGTCGATTGCACGGGTTGCCTTTCGCGCTGGTGGCCGGTGGCTGCGTTGGCTTTTACGATGGCTTTTTTGGTCCGGCGGCGGGATCGTTCTACGCGCTGGCCTTTGTCATGTTATGCGGCTATAACCTGGCGAAATCGACGGCCCACGCCAAAGTATTAAATGCCACATCGAATATCGGTGGGCTGTTGCTGTTTGCCCTCGGCGGCAAAGTGATTTGGGCGACCGGATTTGTGATGCTCATTGGCCAGTTTATTGGCGCACGGATGGGCTCGCGTTTGGTGCTCAGCAAAGGACAAAAACTCATACGGCCAATGATCGTCATTGTCTCCGCCGTGATGAGCGCCAAGCTACTTTATGATAATCATGGACAGGAGATTCTCCACTGGCTGGGGATGAACTAATGAATAATACCCATCACTATGAACAGTTAATTGAGATTTTTAACGGCTGCTTTGCCGATGAATTTAATACCCGTCTGATTAAAGGCGACGACGAACCGATCTATCTTCCTGCTGATGCGGAATTACCGTATCACCGTATCGTTTTTGCGCATGGTTATTATGCCAGCGCGCTACACGAAATCTCACACTGGTGCATCGCCGGTAAGGCCCGTCGTGAGCTGGTCGATTTTGGTTACTGGTACTGCCCTGATGGACGCGATGCGAAGACGCAATGCCAGTTTGAAGATGTGGAAGTGAAGCCGCAGGCGTTTGACTGGCTGTTTTGCATGGCGGCGGGATATCCGTTTAACGTCAGTTGCGACAACCTGGAAGGGGACTTTGAACCGGATCGCGTGGTATTCCAGCGCCGTGTTCATGCCCAGGTGATGGAGTATCTGGATAAGGGCATCCCCGAACGTCCGGCGCGCTTCATTAACGCGTTACAAAATTATTATCACACGCCTGAACTTAAGGCGGAACAATTCCCGTGGCCCGAAGCGCTCAACTGAAGCCGCTACCACGTTTACAATGAGGAAAGAAGATGATCGCGGAGTTTGAATCACGCATTCTGGCATTAATCGACGATATGGTAGAGCACGCCAGCGATGATGAGTTGTTTGCCAGTGGCTATTTGCGTGGGCACCTGACGCTGGCCGTGGCTGAACTGGACGCTGGCGAGGACCATTCCGCTGAGGCATTGTACGCCAATGTGACCAGCAGCCTGGCAAAAGCCATCAGCGCAGGCGAACTCTCGCCGCGTGACCAGGCGTTAGTGAAAGAGATGTGGGACATGTTGTTCCAGAAGGCGACAAAACAATAATTGCAGTGGATTGTGCCGGATGGCGACGCTAAGGCGTCTTATCCGGCCTACAAGGACGGGAGTTGTAGGCCTGATAAGCGCAGTGCATCAGGCAATGATGAGAGGGTATCTTATTTCACCGCTTTTCCCTTCAATAACTTCCTGACCCACAACCGATTCGGATTCAACGCCGCCAGCGTGCTGGCATCCATAGGGATAGGTTCATCGCTCATTTGTGATGCCAGAATTTCTGCACATAGCGGGGCAGTACACAACCCGCGCGAGCCCAGCGCGCCCAGCATAAACAAATCGGAATACACCGGGGCGTTTACGGCGTGCTCTTTGTCTTCGGCAAGAGTGGCATACTGGCTGAGCGTGGCGTCATAGTCCGCGACGTTGCCGACCATCGGCATGTGATCGCGCGTGGCGCAGCGCACTCCACAACGGGCGGCATGCGCACTGACGTCCACCTCTTTTGCCCACGCAGCGTTAGGCAAGCAGTCGATTAAGCGCTGACGATTTTGCTGCTGATCGTCCTCGCGATATGCGGTTTCCTCGCTCCCTCGATGATAGCTGGCGCCAATGCAGTGCTGCTGATTTTGCGGGTTATGCGGCGTGAGGTAGCCGTCATAGCACAGCACCTGACGCAACGCTGAAAGCGCAGGCGTGGCGGGAATATGACTCACCTGACCGCCCACGGAGTACACCGGGAGCGACTGCGTCTGCTCAATGCTGTTAATTCGATGACCGTTAGCCAGAACGACAGCTGCGTGAGTGGCGGTTTCACCACTGGCAAACTGCAATTGCCAGCTTGCCGTGTGGCGTGTCAGTGAGGTCAGCGTATGTTGATAGCGGGTGCGTAATCCCAGCGTTGCGGCATAGTCCAGTACGGCGGCGGTTAACTGCGCCGGGTATAACCATCCTCCGCTCGGATACTGAATCCCGCCGCATCCGGTTTCCACGCCTGTCGTTTGTAACACCTGCTGTGCGTCAACCCCGATGGCGAGCGCATCGGGCAGTTCAAGGGACAGCATCTGCGCGATTTTTTGCTGGCTTTTCTCATCCCATGCCAGTTGCGTCACGCCGCACCAGTCATGCGCGAACTCAACGGGGAGGGCGTCATACAGTCGACGGGCAAAGGTAAACGCGGTGGGGAAAAACAGATTAATGGCTGCGTCATGTTTGCTGAGGAGCGGGTAGAGCGCACCCTGGCGATTGCCGGATGCACCCCCGGCAGGTTTTTCGTCTGCGCAATACAGCGTGACCTGCCAGCCACGGCGCAGTAACGCCAGAGACAACAATGCGCTGGCAATCCCCCCGCCAATAATGGCGGCTTCACGTTTATCTGTTCCCGTACGTGCAAACCATGGCGCTGAGGAAGGGAGTGCCTGAGTCTGTTCCATTACGCCACAGAGCATTTCGCGCTTGCGGCCAAAGCCTTTGCATTTTTGCATTGTAAACCCGGCTTCCTGCAACCCCCGACGTACAAAGCCTGCCGATGTGAAGGTCGCTAATGTACCGCCGGGACGAGCCAGTCGGGCCATCGCATTAAACAGTGTTGGCGTCCACATATCCGGGTTTTTTGCCGGCGCGAAACCGTCCAGGAACCAGGCGTCCACCTTTTGATTAAGAGAATCATCCAGTTTGCAGGTCAGCTCGTTAATATCGCCAAACCACAGGTCCAGTGTGACACGCCCTTCATCAAGCAGCAGACGATGACATCCCGCCAGCGGCAGAGGCCATTGCTCTTGCAGCGCCGAGGCCCACGGCGCAAGTTCTGACCAGTGCTGATGGGCTAAAGTAAGATCTTCACGCGTTAGCGGATATTTTTCGAAACTGATGAAATGTAATCTTTCCAGGGTAGCGTCAGGGTGAGTATCGCGAAACTCGGAAAATGCCTGCCAGAGCGTGAGGAAGTTAAGTCCGGTGCCAAACCCACTTTCTGCCACCACGAAGAGGGGGCGTGAATGTGACGGGAATCGCTGAGCGAGATGGTTACCGCCGAGAAAGACGTAACGTGTCTCTTCCAGCCCGTTATCATTAGAAAAATAGACATCGTCAAAATCTCGGGAAACAGGTGTACCCTCAGAGTTGAATTCAAGGTTGGCAGGTTGTATAGCGTATTGTTTCACGTAAGTTACTCGTCTGGCAGGCTGTGCCCCGATCTTAGCGATGAGTGCCTGGCTGCGCAAATTTCCACATAAATTGGCTGATCGGACTTGTTCGGCGTACAAGTGTACGCTATTGTGCCACTCGAAACTTTAAAATAGTGCGACTTACAGAGGTATTGAATGAAACGTGCAGTGATTACTGGCTTGGGCATCGTTTCCAGCATCGGTAATAACCAGCAGGAAGTCCTGGCATCTCTGCGTGAAGGACGTTCAGGGATCACTTTCTCTCAGGAGCTGAAGGACTCCGGCATGCGTAGCCACGTTTGGGGCAACGTAAAACTGGATACCACTGGCCTCATTGACCGCAAAGTAGTGCGCTTCATGAGCGACGCATCCATTTATGCATTCCTTTCAATGGAGCAGGCTGTGGCTGATGCTGGCCTTGCTGCAGAAGATTACCAGAATAATCCGCGCGTTGGCCTGATTGCAGGTTCCGGCGGCGGCTCCCCACGTTTTCAGGTATTCGGCGCTGACGCAATGCGTAGCCCGCGTGGCCTGAAAGCGGTTGGCCCGTATGTGGTCACCAAAGCGATGGCGTCCGGCGTTTCAGCCTGCCTCGCAACGCCGTTCAAAATCCACGGCGTAAACTACTCCATCAGCTCTGCCTGTGCGACATCTGCGCACTGCATCGGCAATGCGGTAGAACAAATTCAATTGGGCAAACAAGACATCGTTTTTGCTGGCGGCGGCGAAGAGCTGTGCTGGGAAATGGCGTGTGAATTCGACGCAATGGGCGCGCTGTCTACCAAATATAACGACGATCCATCCAAAGCTTCCCGTACCTATGACGCAAACCGTGATGGTTTCGTTATTGCAGGCGGCGGCGGTATGGTTGTCGTCGAAGAACTGGAACACGCTCTGGCCCGTGGCGCGCATATCTATGCGGAAATCGTCGGTTACGGCGCAACGTCCGATGGTGCTGACATGGTTGCTCCGTCTGGCGAAGGCGCAGTACGTTGCATGCAGATGGCGATGCACGGCGTAGACACGCCGATCGACTACCTGAACTCCCACGGTACCTCTACTCCGGTAGGCGACGTGAAAGAGCTTGGCGCAATTCGTGAAGTGTTTGGCGACAACAGCCCGGCAATCTCTGCGACCAAAGCGATGACTGGTCACTCCCTGGGCGCGGCTGGCGTACAGGAAGCTATCTACTCTCTGCTGATGCTGGAACACGGCTTTATCGCGCCAAGCATCAACATTGAAGAGCTGGATGAGCAGGCGGCAGGTCTGAACATCGTGACCAAACCGACCGAGCAGGCGCTGACCACCGTGATGTCCAACAGCTTCGGCTTTGGCGGCACCAACGCAACGCTGGTCATGCGTAAGCTGTAAGTGTAAGTCTACAAAATGAGATGCAAAGGGGAGCCTAATGGCTCCCTTTTTTATTTTTTCATCTTTTCGTACTCCGGTGCGATCTCCGCAGACCATGCCCTGGCTTGCGCAATATTACCGGCGCTGTAGATTGGCTGTTCAAATTGATTGCCCAGATCCCGCACACGATAAATTTTCCAGCGACCCTCTTCCCAACGGGTATACACTTCCAACTGCATGGGCGCTTCGCCTGTCGGTCCACCTAATTGTACTTCCACCTTTTCGCCACCGAGAAAGGGCTGGGCCGCCCCAACCCGTAACAGTGGGATCCATTCAGGGGCGTAATCCTGCACGTACATAAAGTAGTCAGAATCCATTATTTCCTGCTCGTAAAGACTGTCAATCAGCGCCAGACGGTCGATAACGTCTTTCGCCACATAAAGTTGCATGAGTGCGGACGTATCCCGATCTTGTGTGTAGGCGGACATCCACGCGAGATAGAACTGTTTTACATCTTGTGTGCTGTCCCGATGAGGCGCAGAGCAGCCGCAAAGCACCAGGATGAGAGCAATAAGCGAAAATGCTTTCATTTCCGTGTCCCTAAAATATTCTGGCGAAACTGATCGTTGAGTGTCTTCCTGATTGACAACTTTTTCCTCATTGTTTGTGCTTTTCTTAGAGAGAATAACCATTTGTTTTGTGTGGTGTTCAGTGATTTCAAGGTTGACAAGTTTAGCCCCTCGCAGGCAGACTCCAGCTTCAACATTATCCTCTTGATAATGCGTAAGCGTTTAACGTTATCCAACGCACCTTAATCCTGATAGTCAGGTAGAGGGGGCGTGGGCATTCCTCGCCTTACTCTGCATTTTGGAGTAACGCATGACAGTTGTAACTCAACAAGAAAAAACACCTTCGGCGAACTTTTCGCTGTTTCGCATCGCTTTTGCGGTTTTCCTGACCTATATGACGGTCGGTTTACCTTTGCCCGTCATTCCTCTGTTTGTGCACCAGGAGCTCGGCTATGGCAATACCATGGTCGGTATCGCCGTAGGCGTACAGTTTCTGGCAACGGTATTAACGCGCGGCTACGCCGGGCGCCTGGCCGATCAATATGGCGCTAAACGTTCGGCGCTACAGGGGATGTTTGCCTGTGGGCTGGCGGGCGCGGCGTGGCTTTTAGCCGCGCTATTGCCTGTTTCTGTCCCCGTAAAATTTGCGTTGTTAATCGTCGGTCGTTTGATCCTCGGTTTTGGCGAAAGCCAGTTGCTCACCGGGACGCTGACCTGGGGACTTGGGCTGGTCGGGCCAACACGTTCGGGTAAGGTGATGTCGTGGAACGGGATGGCGATTTACGGTGCGCTGGCTGCCGGTGCGCCGTTGGGCCTGTTGATCCACAGCCACTTTGGTTTTGCGGCGCTGGCGGGGACGACGATGGTTTTACCGCTGCTGGCATGGGTATTCAATGGCACCGTGCGCAAAGTGCCTGCTCATGCAGGAGAACGTCCTTCGTTATGGAGCGTGGTAGGGCTTATCTGGAAACCGGGCCTGGGCCTGGCGCTGCAGGGCGTTGGCTTTGCGGTGATCGGTACGTTTATTTCACTCTATTTTGTCAGCAACGGCTGGACGATGGCGGGGTTCACCCTGACCGCGTTTGGTGGGGCGTTTGTGCTGATGCGCATTCTGTTTGGCTGGATGCCGGACCGGTTCGGCGGCGTGAAGGTCGCCGTTGTCTCCTTGCTGGTGGAAACCGCAGGACTGATTCTGCTGTGGCAGGCCCCATCGGCCTGGATTGCGCTGCTCGGGGCGGCATTAACCGGGGCCGGGTGTTCGCTTATCTTCCCGGCATTGGGCGTCGAGGTCGTGAAGCGAGTGCCCGCGCAGGTTCGCGGTACAGCGCTGGGCGGTTATGCCGCGTTTCAGGATATCTCCTACGGCATAAGTGGTCCGATCGCCGGGGTGCTGGCCACCGCATACGGTTATCCCTCGGTATTCCTTGCCGGGGCGATATCCGCCGTGGTGGGCATTATTGTAACGCTGCTAACGCTGCGTAAAGGTTAAGCGACCAGCCAGAAAATGGCTAACGCAATCATCAACGCAATAAACAGCAGTCCCGGTCGTGCCGACAGAGATTTAACCGTTTCAATCATCGGCGCGAACGGGCTGTAAATGGGCTGCAGATGACGCGGATCGCTGAGCTCGCGTTCTCGTTCCACGCGGCGCAGGAAGATTTGATTCAGCAAGTCCTGCACCTGCACCGTGGTCAGAATCGTTTGTGGTTGGATCTGATACGTCTGCTGCGCGTACTCTTTTATTGCCGTCAGCTCATTCGGCTCTAATGGCAGCTTTAGCGCCGCCTGGAGCGTTTGCAGTGTTGGGGCGCTTTGCAGGCTGAGCGTCTGGCGCGCCTGCAGCCAGGTGACCAGATGCGTAAATTGTTTGGCGGGGATCAGCTCTCCGCTTTTTACGCCAGACAGCTCCAGCATCGACTGCCAGATCATCTTCCCGGATTCTCCCGTGGCCGCCGCCAGTTTGGTAACCAACTGGTTCAGCGTATTGTGCTCAGCGGGGAGCAACGGACGATCGGTGGCCGGGCGCTGCTGCGGTTGCGGTATCGAAAGTTGCCCTTGCTGCAGCAGCGTGAGCACGTTCTTCAACTGCTCAGGCGTGAGCTGGCTAAGCGCCGTTTGCCCATACTGCTGACGGATAAAATCACTTACCGCCTGGCGGTTATTTCCCTGACTCAGTAATTCAGTGAGCTGCGACAGCACCTGACGATTAGCATGATTTTGCTGAGCAACCCCCAGCCGTTGGTTAAGGTTTTGCTCAGCGGCAGGAAAGTGACGTGACTGCAACGGCGTATCACTTTTAACGCCCAGATCGTGCTTCATTCCGGCCCACACCTCGGCGCTTTGCTGTTGGGTGAGTGAAATCAGACGGGTAATCAGTCGCTCCAGCACGGTACGTTGTTGTGTGGATAACGGTTGTTCACCCGCCGCGGAAGGGGCATTTTGGCCTTCGCCGGGAGGGCGAGCGGGCGTACCTGAAATGGGCTGCATCATCTCTGTTCCTTAAATCTGTGCTGACCAGGTCTCGCAGTATGCCTGGCGGCGAGATTATGGCACACTTGCCCGGTTAACTCTCGTTCTCAAACAGGTGCGAAAGACGTGAAAATCCTCGTTGATGAAAATATGCCCTATGCCCGCGAACTGTTCAGTCGTTTGGGGGAGGTAAAAGCGGTTCCCGGTCGCCCGATTCCCGTTGCCGAACTGGATGATGCAGATGCCTTAATGGTGCGCTCGGTGACGAAAGTAAATGAATCACTGCTTAGCGGAAAACCGGTTAAATTTGTCGGTACGGCAACCGCAGGCACGGACCATGTGGATGAAGCCTGGCTTGCGCAGTCGAAGATCGGTTTTTCCGCCGCCCCCGGCTGTAACGCGATTGCGGTCGTGGAATATGTGTTTTCAGCACTGCTGATGCTGGCGGAGCGTGACGGGTTTGCGTTATGCGATCGTACAGTGGGCATCGTGGGCGTGGGTAACGTGGGCGGACGTTTACAGACGCGCCTGGAAGCGCTGGGGATCCGTACGCTGCTGTGCGATCCACCGCGAGCCGATCGCGGTGACGAAGGCAATTTCTGCACGCTGGATGAACTGGTAGAGCAAGCCGATGTGCTGACTTTCCATACGCCGCTGTTCAAAGACGGACCGTACAAGACGTTGCACCTCGCGGATGACGCGCTGATTAGCCGACTGAAGCCGGGCACCATTCTGATCAACGCCTGCCGCGGGCCAGTCATCGACAATACGGCATTGCTGAACCGATTGAATGCAGGTCAGTCGCTGAGCGTCGTACTGGATGTCTGGGAAGGGGAGCCGGATCTCAATGTGGCATTGCTGGAGAAAGCCGATATCGGCACAGCGCACATTGCCGGGTACACCCTGGAAGGAAAAGCGCGTGGCACCACGCAGGTCTTTGAGGCCTATAGCAAGTTTATTGGTCGCGAACAGCACGTGGCGCTGAATACCCTGTTACCGGCGCCTGAATTTGGTCGTATCACTCTGCATGGCCCGTTAGATCAGCCAACGCTGAAAAGGCTGGCGCATTTAGTGTATGATGTGCGCCGCGATGATGCGCCGCTGCGTAAAGTCGCTGGAATTCCGGGTGAGTTTGATAAACTGCGTAAAAATTATCTTGAGCGCCGTGAATGGTCGTCTTTATACGTGATGTGTGACGACGCAACGGCTGCGGCCTTGCTGTGTAAGCTGGGTTTTAACGCGGTTCACCACCCGGCACATTAATGTCTTCTTAATGCTCCCTGTCGAATAATACGACAGGGACGCTTACGTATTTCTGGAGTAAATCACCATGTCTGAAGGCTGGAATATTGCCATTCTTGGCGCTACGGGCGCCGTAGGCGAAGCCCTGCTCGATACGCTGGCTGAACGCCAGTTCCCGGTCGGTGAAATTTATGCGCTGGCGCGTAATGAAAGCGCCGGCGAGCATCTGCGTTTTAACGGTAAATCGGTCATTGTGCAGGACGTTGCAGACTTTGACTGGACGCAGGCGCAGTTAGCATTTTTCGTTGCGGGCGCAGAAGCCACCGCCGCATGGGTCGAAGAAGCGACCAATGCCGGTTGTCTGGTTATCGACAGCAGTGGCCTGTTCGCGCTTGAGCCGGACGTTCCGCTGGTGGTTCCGGACGTTAACCCGTTCGTGCTGGCGGATTACCGCAACCGTAATGTGATTGCGGTCCCTGACAGCCTGACCAGCCAACTGCTGTCTGCGCTGAAGCCGCTGATTGATGACGGCGGTCTGTCACGTATTACGGTGACCAATATTATTTCGGCTTCCGCTCACGGTAAAAAAGCCGTCGATGCGTTGGCCGGACAGAGTGCGAAACTGCTTAACGGCATCCCGATTGACGAAGATGATTTCTTTGGCCGTCAGTTGGCGTTCAACATGCTGCCGCTGCTGCCAGATCGCGAAGGTAGCGTGCGGGAAGAGCGTCGTATTGTCGATGAAGTGCGCAAAATTATGCAGGACGACGGACTGCTGATCTCCGCCAGCATCGTGCAGTCGCCCGTGTTTTATGGCCATGCGCAGATGGTGAATTTTGAAGCTCTGCGTCCGCTGGCGGCGGAAGAAGCACGTGATGCGTTTTCACGCGGTGAGGACGTGGTGTTGTCGGAAGAGACTGATTTCCCGACCCAGGTTGGCGATGCCTCGGGCACTCCGCACCTGTCAATTGGCTGTGTGCATAACGATTACGGTATGCCGGAGCAGGTTCAGTTCTGGTCTGTGGCAGACAACGTACGCTTCGGCGGCGCGTTGATGGCGGTGAAAATTGCGGAAAAACTGGTACAGGAGTACCTGTACTAATGTCTGACCAGCAACAGCCTGCAACCCATAAAATTGCGCTGGGCATTGAGTATGACGGCAGCAAATATTATGGCTGGCAGCGCCAGAACGAAGTGCGTAGCGTTCAGGAAAAACTGGAAAAAGCGCTCTCTCAGGTGGCGAATGAGCGTATCAATGTCTTTTGTGCCGGACGCACGGATGCAGGTGTTCATGGCACGGGGCAGGTTGTGCACTTTGAAACGACCGCCCTGCGTAAAGATGCGGCCTGGACACTGGGGGTAAATGCGAATTTACCTGGTGACATCGCTGTACGCTGGGTGAAAGCTGTACCCGATGATTTTCATGCCCGTTTTAGCGCCACGGCTCGCCGTTATCGCTACATCATCTACAATCATCGGTTGCGCCCTGCGGTTTTGGGTAAAGGGGTAACCCATTACTATGAACCGCTGGACGCTGAGCGTATGCATCGTGCTGCCCAGTGTCTGATTGGCGAAAATGATTTTACCTCGTTTCGGGCGGTGCAGTGTCAGTCGCGCACACCGTGGCGCAACGTGATGCACATTAACGTCGAACGTTTCGGTGCATATGTGGTGGTGGATATTAAAGCGAATGCCTTTGTACATCATATGGTCAGGAATATTGTCGGCAGCCTGATGGAAGTAGGCGCCCACAACCAGCCGGAGAGCTGGATAGCAGAACTGTTAGCGGCGAAGGACAGAACGCTGGCAGCGGCAACGGCGAAAGCGGAAGGGCTGTATCTGGTTGCGGTAGATTACCCGGAACGGTTCGACCTGCCAAAACCGCCTATGGGCCCGCTATTTCTGGCGGACTAATTTGAGTCGTATAAAGGCAAAACTATGGACCTGATTTACTTTCTTATCGATTTTATCTTGCACATTGATGTGCACCTGGCGGAGCTGGTTGCGGAATACGGTATCTGGGTATACGCGATTCTGTTTCTGATCCTGTTCTGCGAAACCGGACTGGTGGTAACGCCGTTCTTGCCGGGAGACTCGCTGTTGTTTGTCGCTGGTGCGCTTTCTGCGCTGCCAACTAACGATCTCAACGTTCATCTGATGGTGATGTTGATGATTGTGGCGGCGATTATCGGCGATGCGGTGAACTACACGATTGGCCGGTTGTTCGGTGAAAAACTTTTCAGTAACCCGAACTCTAAAATTTTCCGTCGCAGTTACCTGGATAAAACCCATGCGTTCTACGAGCGTCATGGCGGCAAAACGATTATCCTGGCGCGTTTCGTGCCTATCGTGCGTACATTCGCGCCGTTTGTTGCCGGGATGGGGCACATGTCCTACCGTCATTTTGCGATGTATAACGTCGCAGGCGCGCTGCTGTGGGTATTGCTGTTCACCTATGCAGGCTATCTGTTCGGCGATCTGCCGATCGTTCAGGAAAACCTGAAATTACTGATTGTGGCGATTATCGTCCTTTCCGTATTGCCGGGCGTAATTGAAGTGATTCGCCATAAACGTGCTGCGTCACGGGCTGCAAAATAGAAAGTAACTCAGCGGTTCGACCACTTTTTTATCCAAAGTTTCGGGCTGTTATGTTTTAATGTGCAACATTCATGGTCTGTTAGGGGCAAAAATGGCATTATGCGCCCCTTATTACAAAGCTGACTAGGGTTCAGGCAGAAAGGTCACCAATGAGCTGGATTGAACGAATTAAAAGCAACATTACTCCCACCCGCAAGGCAAGCATTCCTGAAGGGGTGTGGACCAAGTGTGATAGCTGCGGTCAGGTTTTATACCGTGCTGAGCTGGAACGTAATCTTGAGGTCTGTCCGAAGTGTGACCATCATATGCGCATGTCGGCGCGCAATCGCCTGCATAGCCTGTTAGATGAAGGTTCTCTTGTGGAACTGGGTAGCGAGCTTGAGCCGAAAGACGTGCTGAAGTTTCGTGACTCCAAAAAATACAAAGACAGACTGGCTTCTGCGCAGAAAGAAACCGGTGAGAAAGATGCGCTGGTGGTGATGAAAGGCACGCTCCACGGTATGCCGGTCGTTGCTGCTGCATTCGAGTTCGCGTTTATGGGCGGCTCCATGGGCTCTGTGGTCGGTGCGCGTTTTGTCCGCGCCGTTGAGCAGGCGCTGGAAGATAACTGTCCGCTGATCTGCTTCTCCGCTTCTGGCGGGGCGCGTATGCAGGAAGCGCTGATGTCTCTGATGCAGATGGCGAAAACCTCTGCCGCGCTGGCGAAAATGCAGGAACGCGGTTTACCGTATATTTCTGTACTGACCGACCCAACGATGGGCGGTGTTTCCGCGAGCTTCGCGATGCTGGGCGATCTTAACATTGCAGAACCGAAAGCACTGATCGGCTTCGCGGGTCCGCGTGTTATCGAGCAAACCGTACGTGAGAAACTGCCGCCGGGATTCCAGCGCAGCGAGTTCCTGATTGAAAAAGGCGCTATCGATATGATCGTCCGCCGTCCGGAAATGCGCCTGAAACTGGCAAGCATTCTGGCGAAGCTGATGAATCTGCCTGCGCCGAATCCGGATGAGCCGCGTGAAGGCGAGGTGGTACCTCCGGTTCCCGAGCAGGAACCAGAGGCCTGATAGTTTACTCTATGGGTTTCGGGTTGCAGGCAGGCGATAAAAGCGTTGATCCCGATGAGCTTACACCGGTAAGTGATTCGGGAGAGCGAGTACAGCCAACGCATCTGCAACGTGAAAAACGACGTGTAAAAAAGGGCAGGCCGGTTGGCGCTGCCCTTTTGCTTTCCTCAACGTAAAGAATCTACAGCCATCATGGACAATAAACGTATTCCTCAAGCCGCGTCGCCCCTGGCATCGTGGCTTTCTTATCTGGAAAACCTGCACAGTAAAACCATCGATCTTGGCCTTGAACGCGTCAGTCAGGTGGCGCGCAAACTCGGTGTGTTGAAACCCGCGCCATTTGTTTTTACAGTGGCGGGAACCAACGGGAAAGGCACAACCTGCCGTACGCTGGAATCTGTGCTGACCGCAGCAGGTTATAAAGTTGGCGTTTACAGTTCACCCCATCTGGTGCGCTACACGGAACGCGTGCGCGTGCAGGGACGTGAACTGCCGGAATCCGCGCATACCGCCTCATTTGCTGAGATTGAAGATGCGCGTGGCGACATTTCTCTGACCTACTTTGAATACGGTACGTTATCAGCGCTCTGGCTGTTTAAACAGGCTCAACTGGATGTCGTCATTCTGGAAGTTGGGTTAGGCGGCCGCCTTGATGCGACCAATATCGTTGATGCCGATGTCGCTGTGGTGACCAGCATTGCACTCGACCATACTGACTGGCTGGGCCCGGATCGCGAAAGCATCGGTCGTGAGAAGGCGGGAATTTTCCGCGCAGAGAAACCGGCTATCGTCGGCGAACCGGAAATGCCTTACACCATCGCCGATGTCGCGCAAGAGAGCGGGGCGATTTTGCAACGCTGCGGCGTGGACTGGCGCTATGCGGTCACGGAGAATGACTGGTCGTTTACGGACGCTCATGGAACGTTGTCGCACCTGCCGTTGCCGCAGGTTCCACAACCTAACGCCGCTACCGCACTGGCCGCGCTTCGCGCAAGCGGGCTTAACGTCAGCGAGCAGGCGATTCGTGAGGGTATCGAAAAAGCGATTTTACCGGGGCGTTTTCAGATTGTGAGCGAGTCGCCGCGGGTGATTTTTGATGTCGCCCATAACCCGCATGCGGCGGAGTATTTGACCGGACGTCTGAAAAAGTTAGTGAAAAGCGGGCGTGTACTTGCGGTTATCGGTATGCTACATGATAAAGATATTGCCGGTACGTTAGCCTGGTTAAAAAGCGTGGTTGACGCTTGGTACTGTGCGCCCCTGGAAGGGCCGCGTGGTGCAACGGCAGAACAACTGCTGGAGCACCTGGGCAAAGGCAACGCCTATGACAGCGTGGCGCAGGCATGGTCTGCAGCACTCGCTGAGGCGAAGCCAGAAGATACCGTGTTGGTGTGTGGATCGTTTCACACTGTCGCACATGTCATGGAAGTGATAGACGTGGGGAGAAGCGGTGGCGAGTAAGTTTCAGAATCGATTAGTCGGCACAATTGTGCTGGTCGCGCTGGGGGTGATTGTGCTCCCCGGGCTGCTTGACGGGCAGAAAAAGCATTATCAGGATGAGTTTGCGGCGATCCCTCTGGTGCCGAAACCCGGCGATCGCGATGAACCAGACATGATGCCTGCGGCAACGCAGGCGCTGCCGACCCAGCCGCCGGAAGGGGCGGCAGAAGAGGTGCGGGCGGGTGATGCTGCCGCGCCATCGTTGGATCCGTCACGTTTGACGACGGCAAACAGCGCGGAGTTAGATCCTGTCCCTGCGCCCGTAGAGCAGCCGAAGCCCAAACCGAAGCCGCAGCCTGTTGCCGTCGCTCCGACGCCTGCACCGACCCCAGCGCCTAAACCGGCTGTTGAGGAACCGCCAGCGCCGACTGGTAAAGCGTACGTTGTACAGCTTGGTGCGCTGAAAAATGCGGATAAGGTCAATGAGATCGTGGGTAAACTTCGTGGCGCGGGCTTCCGGGTATATACTTCCCCGTCGACGCCGGTGCAGGGTAAAATAACCCGTATTCTCGTAGGGCCTGACGCCTCCAAAGATAAGCTAAAGAACTCGCTGGGCGAGCTGCAGAAGATCTCTGGTCTGAGTGGCGTCGTGATGGGGTACACCCCTAATTAAGGGATTGCGCTGTTCTCGGCGCTGCTCTTATTCAGGCCGGATAGGGTGTTTTCACCGCTATCCGGCACTGCCCGAAGAGTCATAAAACGGTATGGCGTTGAAGATTTTTTCAGCGCCATTTTTATTTACGCGTGGAAAGGAAATCCCTACGCAAACGTTTTCTTTTTCTGTTAGAATGCGCCCCGAACAGGACGACAGGGCGTAAAATCGTGGGACACTTATGGTCTGGATTGATTACGCCATTATCGCGGTGATTGGTTTTTCCTGTCTGGTTAGCCTGATCCGTGGCTTTGTTCGTGAAGCATTATCGTTGGTGACTTGGGGTTGTGCTTTCTTTGTCGCCAGCCATTACTACACTTACCTGTCTGTCTGGTTTACGGGCTTTGAAGACGAACTGGTTCGAAATGGGATTGCTATCGCGATACTGTTTATCGCGACACTTATCGTCGGCGCTATCGTTAACTTTGTGATAGGCCAACTGGTAGAGAAAACAGGTTTGTCGGGTACCGACAGGGTGTTGGGGATCTGCTTTGGTGCTCTGCGAGGAGCGCTGATCGTCGCCGCCATACTGTTCTTTCTCGATACCTTTACCGGTCTGTCGAAAAGTGAAGACTGGAGTAAGTCGCAGCTGATCCCGCAGTTCAGTTTCATCATCAGATGGTTCTTTGACTATCTGCAAAGCTCGTCAAGTTTCTTGCCCAAAGTATAAACTTTGGGTTGTTGCTGAACGAGGAAAAGACGTATGTGCGGTATTGTCGGTATCGCCGGTGTTATGCCGGTAAACCAGTCGATTTATGACGCGTTAACGGTGCTCCAGCATCGTGGTCAGGATGCCGCAGGCATCATCACCATTGATGCCAACAACTGCTTCCGCTTGCGTAAAGCAAACGGAATGGTGAGCGATATTTTTGAAGCGCGCCATATGCAGCGTTTGCAGGGCAATATGGGCATCGGTCATGTGCGTTACCCAACGGCTGGCAGCTCCAGCGCCTCCGAAGCTCAACCTTTTTACGTCAACTCACCGTATGGCATCACGCTTGCCCATAATGGCAACCTGACCAACGCGCATGAGCTACGTAAAAAGCTGTTTGAAGAAAAGCGCCGCCACATCAATACCACTTCAGATTCTGAAATTCTGCTGAATATTTTCGCCAGCGAGCTGGATAACTTCCGCCACTATCCGCTGGAAGCCGACAATATTTTTGCTGCTATTGCCGCAACCAACCGCCAGATCCGCGGCGCCTATGCCTGCGTGGCGATGATTATCGGCCACGGTATGGTTGCCTTCCGCGATCCTAACGGTATCCGCCCGTTGGTATTGGGTAAACGCGATATCGGCGATGGTCGTACCGAGTACATGGTGGCGTCCGAGAGCGTAGCGCTGGATACGCTGGGCTTTGAATTCCTGCGCGACGTAGCACCCGGCGAAGCGGTGTATATCACCGAAAAAGGTCAGCTGTTTACCCGCCAGTGTGCCGATAACCCGGTCAGCAATCCGTGCCTGTTTGAATATGTTTACTTCGCACGTCCTGACTCCTTTATCGACAAGATTTCCGTCTACAGTGCCCGCGTAAACATGGGTACTAAGCTTGGCGAAAAAATTGCTCGTGAGTGGGAAGATCTGGACATTGACGTGGTGATCCCGATTCCGGAAACCTCCTGTGATATCGCGCTGGAAATTGCTCGTATCCTCGGTAAGCCGTACCGTCAGGGATTTGTGAAAAACCGCTACGTGGGACGTACCTTTATCATGCCGGGCCAGCAGCTGCGCCGTAAATCCGTGCGCCGTAAGCTGAACGCCAACCGTGCGGAGTTCCGTGATAAGAACGTGCTGCTGGTGGATGACTCTATCGTACGTGGCACCACCTCAGAACAGATTATCGAGATGGCGCGTGAAGCCGGAGCGAAGAAGGTGTATCTGGCTTCTGCTGCCCCGGAAATTCGCTTCCCGAACGTTTATGGTATCGATATGCCTACGGCGACGGAGCTGATTGCTCATGGTCGCGAAGTCGACGAGATTCGCCAGATAATCGGCGCAGACGGGCTCATCTTCCAGGATCTGAACGATCTGATTGAAGCGGTCCGCGCGGAAAACCCGGATATTCAGCAGTTTGAATGTTCAGTGTTTAACGGCGTGTACGTTACTAAAGACGTCGACCAGCAATATCTCGATTTCCTCGACTCCCTGCGTAATGACGATGCCAAAGCGGTGTTGCGTCAGAACGAAGCGGAAAACCTTGAGATGCACAACGAAGGTTAAAACTGGACATGCCGGATGGCGACGCATTGCGTCTTATCCGGTCTACAGTCCATCATCGTTGTAAGCCGGATAAGGCGTAGCCTCCATCCGGCTTTTTTATGGCTACACCTCGTCGACCCAAATTCGCATTTCGCCTTCGCCGCGGTTGGCCCAGCTAAACCACGGGATAAAGGTCAGCGTCTGCTTCTCAACCGCCGTCTGGCGATTATCAAAGCTGTATAGCGGCTTATCCTCATGCGCGGTCAACACGCGTACGCCTTCCGCTTGTAGCAGCACTTTCCCTTTCAGCAAGCCCACGCCCTGAATCTCACGAAACGCGCTCGCCTTCGGTAGCGACAGGTTGTGCAGTTGTGCGTCGTTATCCGCCTCTTCCAGACAGTAGACCAGAGGCCCACGCTGAATCGCCACTTTACCCGCCGCATGGCGCACCAGCGGATTGGCATACACGCGACGAACGGGCATCGGCAGATTTAGGGTAATGATGTCTCCTTCCTGCCACTGGCGATGCAGGTGCAGATAACCTTTCACCATTTTGCCCTGAGCCGCTTCGCCGTTTACCTGCACCATTGGTGCCGCGCACCACTCTGGCAGGCGCAGCGCCAGCGTGTGCTCGACTACCTGCGGCTGGTTAAAGCGAATCGAGACCTGCTCGTCCCACGGATAGTTACCCTCAATCTTGAGCGCCAGCGTCTGAGCGTCAACCGTAAACTGCGCCTCGCTACCGGCATAGAAGTTAATAAACAGCGCGTCCGGGCGTGGGGTAAAAATATAGTGACCAATGGCGACCAGCGTACGGGCGATGTTTGGTGGGCAGCAGGCGCAGCCGAACCAGCGTTGGCGCACGGGCTTAATGTGGTCGTAAATATGGTTATGCGGAATACTTTTGGGTTGCGTTTCCAGCGGGTTCACATAGAAGAAATGTTTGCCGTCCAGCGCCATCCCGCCCAGCACCGTGTTGTAAAACGCGCGTTCCATGACATCGGCATAGTGCGCGTCGCCTTCCATTTCCAGCATGCGGCGGGCAAACATCATCAGGCCGATGGAGGCGCAGCTTTCTCCATAGGCGGTATCATTCGGTAAATCGTAATCGCTGGTGAAGGCCTCGCCGATCCCTTGCGAGCCAATACCGCCGGTGATGTACATTCGGCGCTGCACCATGTTATTCCAGATGCGCAAGCAGGTCTGGCGCTTTTCTTCGTCGTTCGTCATGCGGGCGATATGCGCCAGCCCGGTCATCAGATACACCGAACGTACCGCATGGCCGACGGCTTCGCTCTGTTGCGCCAGCGGTTTGTGGGCGTGGGTATAGGCTTTATCTTTGACCATCCATGCCTCGCCCCAGTTATCCCAGTGCCAGGTGCCCCCGCGCTGAGCAAACTCAATATCGTAATAGTACGGTTGCTGGCCGCGCTCTTCGAGAAAGAAGCGTGCCAGCGCCTGATAGCGTGGTTCCTGTGTAACTTCATACAGGCGCATCAGCGCCAGCTCAATTTCCGGATGACCCGGATAGCCGCGCAGCTGGCCTTCGTTTGGGCCGAAAACGGTGTCGATGTGGTCGGCGAAGCGGCAGGCTATCTCCAGCAGCCGACGCTTGCCGGTGGCGTTAAAAAAGGCCACTGCGGCTTCAAACAGATGCCCGGCGCAGTACATCTCATGGCATTCCGCAACGTTGGTCCAGCGCAGCCCCGGCTCTTTAACGGTGTACCAGGTGTTGAGATAACCATCTTCACACTGCGCTTTTGCCAGCAGCTCGATGACCTCATCGGCGGTCTTCTCAAGCTGTGCGTCCGGCTTTTGACTGAGTGACCAGGCCACGGCTTCCAGCCATTTAGTCACATCGCTATCCTGAAATACCATGCCATAAAACTCACCGTGCTCAAGTCCGGCGGCAATGCGGTAGTTCATCAGCGCGTGGCTTGGCTCCGCTTCAGGGATCTCGTCGTTCAGCGCTTGCCATTGATAGGGGATAACCACGTCGCGGATCAGACGCTGGTACTCTCCTAAAAACGGGTCGGTGATGGTGATGTTATTCAGGTCGGCTTCAATCACATCAGACTGCATCATGTTTACCTCAGGAAATGTGTGAATGTCGTTGGTGAAGATCGGTTGAGATTTGCTGCATCATCGGGCCGTTGAGACGGCATTTGAGCAGGCACAGCGCCAGCGCGAGATGGAAAATTGCGGGTACGATGCTTTGCAGCAGGGTGATGCCCTGAATCGATGCCGCGGTCTGGTTTTCCAGCCCCGGTCGATAGGCCACCATAATCAGAATCAGGCTGATAATGCCCCCGGACGATGCCCAGGAGAGCTTGATAAAAAAGAGGTTGAAGGCGAAGTTCATGCCGGATGAACGAACGCCGTTTTTCCATTCACCGTAGTCATCGGCAAAGGCCATAATGGAGAAGTGCAGCGGCAGGGTGAAACCCAGCACCACGTTGTTGATTAAGATACAAACCAGCCACAGGGTCTGGTACTGCGGCCCGGTCGGCAGAAAGTACATGGCGATACCGAAGACGACCAGCGCCAGGTTGGTGTAAAAATACAGTTTCACCATATCAAAGCGGCGGGAGAGGGGATTGACGATAATCGCCCCGGCAATGGATGCCACGGTCACCACGCCAAAAAACAGCGACATAAACCCGGCGCTGCCCTGCAGGACATAAGAGATAAAGTACATGTAGCCGCCGCCGCGAATACACAGAATGTTCACCAGCAGGAAGGACATCACCAGCATCATCAAGAGCTGATCGTTTTTACGCAGCCCGGCCAGATGTTCGCGCAACGTAAAGCTGCCCGCCAGCGATAACGGTACGCGCTCTTTGACCCAGAAGAAGCACAGCAGAAACATCACCACGCCCACGGTACACAGTACCGTTACGCCGTATTGGTAGCCTTTTGCCAGGTTGCCCTGCCCAAAGACCTCCACCATCCACGGTAATCCTACCGCGACCAGGAAACCCGCAATGCCGCTTAATACAAAGCGCCAGGACTGACAAGACATCACCTGATCGTGTCGATTAGTCACTGCGTTAATCAGCGCACAGTATGGAACGTTGTTAGCGGTATAGCCGATGGAGAGCAGGAAGTAGGTGCCAAAGGCCCAGGCAATTTTCGCGTTTGGCCCCATATCCGGCACCGTGAAAGTCAGAATGCCGATTACGCCGAGCGGTACTGCGGTCCACAGTTGCCACGGACGAAAACGGCCCCAGCGGCTGCGGGTACGATCGGCAATCACGCCCATCACCGGGTCAGAAACGGCATCGAAAATACGCAGAACAAAAAACATCGCCCCCACAATGGCCGGGCTTAAGCCAAAAACATCGGTATAGAAAAAGAGCAAAAAGCCGCTTATCAAATCTGAGATGCAGTGCCCGCCGGCATCGCCTAATCCATAGCCTATCTTTTCGCGGGTCGAAAGCGTCTCGCCCGCGTCAATTGTCTGTACATCAGTATCCAGGTTATCAGCAATTGTCATAACCAATCCTCGAACAGGGGGATGATTTAAAGAGTCATTACGGCTTATCTCTGACAGTGTTTACTAAACAAGTAACGGCGGTGAGCATAGATCTGCTATGGAGCATTGGTATATGGCGTGTTTCTTTCTCTGTGAAAATGATCGTGATTTTTACTAGAAAAATATTATTAATAGTGATTTTAATCACAAATGCAGGGTGGAGGAGCACGATTAGCGGTTCTGCTAGTGACTCTGTGGGGAAATTACGTATTGTTAATCGTCTGCTGTGAGAGTGATATTCTTACGGCTAATGGAATCAGACGTCGACTGAAGAACGCGTGACAGGTGCAAACAAACGGAATGGCGAAAAAGACCCGAATTAAAGACATTGCAGCGGCATGCGGTGTTTCTATTGCTGCGGTTTCCCGGGCGCTGAAAGGGCAACCCGGTCTTGGCGAGGAGACGCGTCAGAGAATACTGACGATTGCGCAGGCTGAGGGCTACGATTTTGGCCGTTTGCGTAGCGGTCGTATTAAACGCTTACTTTTTTTGCTGCATCGCGAACACAATATCGCCAGCGCGTTACCTTTCTATTCCACGGTGATGCTCGGCGTGGCTGAAGCTTGTCGGGAAAATGACATTGCGATGAGTTTCTTACCCATCGGACCGGAAGACTCGGTGGCGGAGATGATTAACCTGCACCAGCCCGATGCGCTTATCTGCGCCGGTTATCTGGAAGCTGAAATACTTGCTGAATTGCGGAAGCTGGCATTGCCTGTGGCGCTGGTGGATCTGTGGGCCGCCGACTTTCCTTGCGTCAACCCGGATAATTTTCATGGCGGATTTATTGCTACACGTCACTTGCTTGAACAGGGACGCAAGCGCATTGCATTTCTTGGACATTCGCAACGACATTACAGTATTCGCCAGCGTGTAGAAGGGTATCAGCAGGCGCTGTTTGACGCCGGACTCTCGCTTCCTGAGGAATATCAGGTTGAAGCGCCGCCGGTCAAAAATATTGAGCAGGCGCTGATTGAGGGGATGGACAAACTGCTGGCGCTGGCCCAGCCGCCGGATGCGATTTTTGCCTATAACGATATTGCCGCGCTGGTGGCGATGCGGGTCTGTGCGCGCAAAGGAATCAGGGTGCCGGAAGATATCGCCATTGTTGGATTCGATGATATTGATGCAGCGGCCTGGGCGCATCCGGCGTTAACCACCATTGCGGTTGATAAGCGCGAGCTTGGACAGGATGCGTTTCGTTTGCTACTCAATGAGCAAGGGGAACGAAATCTGCTGCAGCCGGTTCGTCTGGTGGTTCGTGAAAGCTCGCTCAGTTCAGCGCCACATTGACAGTTGCGCCCGACGCCGTAATCCGGCAAAGTCTCGCCATTACGACGAAAAGGCTCTCACAGTGAAACGACTCATCATTGGTATTTCTGGCGCAAGCGGGGCAATTTACGGCGTGCGCCTGCTGCAGGTTTTGCGTGACGTTAGCGATGTGGAAACCCATCTGGTGATGAGTGCCGCTGCCCGGCAGACACTGGCGCTGGAAACGGACCTCTCTGTACGCGACGTGCAGGCCCTGGCGAATGTGAATCACGATACGCGCGATATCGCCGCCAGTATCTCCTCCGGTTCTTTTCAGACCGCCGGAATGGTTATTCTGCCGTGTTCAATCAAAACGCTTTCTGGCATCGTTCACAGCTACACCGATGGACTGCTTACCCGTGCGGCAGACGTGGTGTTAAAAGAACGTCGCCCGTTGGTGCTGTGCGTGCGTGAAACGCCGTTGCATCTGGGTCATCTGCGGCTGATGACGCAGGCGGCGGAAATTGGCGCGGTGATTATGCCGCCTGTTCCGGCATTCTATCATCGCCCTCAAACGCTGGATGATGTGATTAATCAAACGGTTAACCGCGTACTTGATCAGTTTGATATCTCCCTTCCGCAGGATCTGTTCACCCGCTGGCAAGGGGCGTAAGCCGTTCCATCAGCGTGCAAAGAAACATCCGTTGCCCTGTTTCAGGGCAATTTTGTAACCGCGATCATATCCTCAACATTTAATTCGTTAAAACTCAACGAAACGCTGCGGTTCAACCGTCAGACCTGCTATCTTCAAAATCAGGACATTATTGCAACGTTTTATTAACATATTTAACGTCGAATATCCTCATCGGCGCGAAAATGGCATAAGACCTGCATGAAAAAGTCTGCAAACACACAACACAACGTAAAACATAATAAAATTACGCCACTTGAGGGTTATGTATGAAGAAGACGGTTCTTGCTTTGTCTTTGCTGGTAGGACTCTCCGCCACCGCGGCCAGCTACGCAGCACTTCCGCAGACGGTTCGTATTGGTACAGATACAACGTACGCACCTTTTTCCTCTAAAGATGCCAAAGGCGACTTCGTCGGCTTTGATATCGATCTGGGAAATGAGATGTGTAAGCGCATGCAGATCAAATGTACCTGGGTTGCCAGCGACTTTGATGCGCTGATCCCGTCGCTGAAAGCGAAAAAAATCGATGCCATCATCTCCTCGCTTTCTATCACCGAGAAGCGTCAGCAAGAGATTGCATTCTCAGACAAACTTTACGCTGCAGACTCACGTCTAATCGCCGCGAAAGGTTCCCCGATTCAACCGACTCTGGACTCCCTGAAGGGCAAGCACGTTGGCGTCCTGCAAGGCTCGACTCAAGAAGCCTATGCCAATGACAACTGGCGCAGCAAAGGCGTGGACGTGGTGGCCTATGCGAACCAGGACCTCATCTATTCTGACCTGACGGCGGGCCGTCTGGACGCGGCGTTGCAAGATGAAGTCGCGGCCAGCGAAGGCTTCCTGAAGCAGCCTGCTGGTAAGGACTACGTCTTTGCCGGTCCATCAGTAAAAGATAAAAAATACTTTGGCGACGGAACCGGGATTGGCTTACGCAAAGATGATGCAGAGCTGAAAGCCGCTTTCGATAAAGCGCTGGGCGAACTGCGCAAAGACGGCACCTACGACAAAATGGCGAGCAAGTATTTTAACTTCAATGTCTACGGCGATTAATACGCCGCAGCGGGGAATTGACTGCACCATTGCGGGTAACCATTACGGTGCATGATAAATTCAGTGCACTGTTTTGGTGCTTTTATCGCTGACTTAATAAGCATGAGTGCATACTTAAGCGCTTTTCATGCAAATAAATACCGCCGACAGGGTAGAATGCTTTGCCTTGTCGGCCTGATTAATGGCACGATAACTGCACCTGGTCCTGTAAAGATCCCCTATAAAAGACAGTCTGTTGAGGATAGTTATGAAAAAACTGGTGTTGTCTCTTTCTCTGGTCCTGGCTTTCTCCAGTGCTACCGCAGCATTTGCAGCCATTCCGCAAAAAATTCGTATCGGTACCGATCCTACTTATGCGCCGTTCGAATCGAAAAATGCGCAGGGTGAATTAGTCGGTTTTGATATCGATCTGGCTAAAGAGCTGTGCAAACGTATCAATACACAATGTACCTTCGTGGAAAACCCGCTGGACGCGCTGATCCCTTCGCTAAAAGCGAAGAAAATCGATGCCATCATGTCCTCGCTTTCCATTACTGAAAAACGTCAGCAGGAAATCGCCTTTACCGACAAGCTTTATGCAGCCGATTCGCGTCTGGTTGTCGCTAAAGATTCTGCTATTCAGCCGACCATTGAGTCGCTGAAAGGCAAACGTGTTGGCGTACTGCAGGGCACGACTCAGGAAACGTTCGGCAACGAACACTGGGCGCCAAAAGGCATTGAAATTGTCTCCTATCAGGGGCAAGACAATATCTATTCTGACCTGACTGCCGGGCGTATTGATGCCGCATTCCAGGATGAAGTCGCAGCCAGCGAAGGCTTCCTGAAGCAGCCAGTTGGTAAAGATTACAAATTCGGCGGCCCGTCTGTGAAAGATGAGAAGTTGTTCGGTGTGGGTACCGGTATGGGACTGCGCAAAGACGACAACGAGCTGCGCGAAGCGCTGAACAAAGCCTTTGCCGAAATGCGAGCTGACGGTACTTACGAGAAGCTGGCGAAAAAGTACTTCGATTTTGATGTTTACGGCGGTTAATCACCGCAGGTGCTGATAAAGCCCGTAGATTTTTGACACGTTGAATTTATGCCTGATGGCGCTGCGCTCATCCGGCCTACGTTGATTTGTAGGCCGGATAAGGCAAAGCCGCCATCCGGCATTTAACGGTGAGTCTGAAATCAAAAGAGGCTTATTACTCCACCACACACGACAGGACAGGCAGCATGTTGTATGGCTTTTCAGGTGTTATTTTACAGGGCGCAATTGTTACGCTCGAGTTGGCACTCAGCTCGGTGGTACTGGCGGTTCTGATAGGCTTAGTCGGCGCGGCAGCAAAGCTGTCGCAAAGCCGGGCGCTGGCGCTTATATTCGAAGGGTACACCACGCTTATCCGCGGCGTGCCCGATCTGGTCTTAATGCTGCTCATTTTCTACGGATTACAAATCGCGCTGAACACCGTTACCGATGCCATCGGTATCGGCCAGATTGATATCGATCCAATGGTCGCGGGTATCATTACGCTCGGGTTTATCTACGGCGCCTATTTTACCGAAACATTTCGTGGCGCATTTATGGCCGTACCAAAAGGCCATATTGAAGCCGCGACGGCATTCGGTTTTACCAGCTCACAAATATTTCGCCGCATAATGTTCCCGGCGATGATGCGCTATGCCTTACCGGGAATTGGCAACAACTGGCAGGTCATTCTTAAGGCCACCGCGCTGGTATCGTTGCTAGGACTTGAAGACGTGGTGAAAGCCACTCAGCTTGCCGGGAAGAGTACCTGGGAGCCGTTCTATTTTGCCGTAGTGTGCGGGGTCATCTATCTGGTGTTTACCACTGTTTCTAATGGTGTGCTGCTGTACCTTGAGCGCCGCTATTCCGTGGGTGTGAAGAGGGCTGACCTGTGATCGAGATTATTCAGGAATACTGGAAGTCCCTGCTGTGGACCGACGGATATCGCTACACCGGCGTTGCTATCACCCTGTGGCTTCTGATTTCATCAGTGGTGATGGGCGGGATACTGGCGCTGTTTTTGGCAATTGGTCGTGTTTCCAGTAATAAATTTATCCAGTTCCCTATCTGGCTATTCACTTATATTTTTCGTGGGACGCCGCTGTACGTACAGCTACTGGTGTTTTATTCCGGAATGTATACGCTGGAGATAGTTAAAGGCACGGATTTCCTCAACGCGTTTTTCCGCAGTGGGCTGAATTGCACCGTGCTGGCGTTGACGCTGAACACCTGCGCCTATACGACGGAGATCTTCGCCGGGGCCATTCGTTCCGTGCCCCATGGTGAGATTGAAGCCGCGCGTGCTTACGGGTTCTCGTCGTTTAAACTGTATCGTTGCATTATTTTGCCTTCCGCACTGCGTATTGCGCTGCCGGCTTACAGCAATGAAGTGATTTTAATGCTGCACTCCACGGCGCTGGCGTTTACCGCAACGGTGCCTGACCTGTTGAAAATCGCCCGTGATATCAACTCGGCAACGTATCAGCCGTTTACCGCATTCGGTATTGCCGCTGTACTGTATTTGATTATTTCGTATGTCCTGATCAGTCTGTTCCGTAGAGCGGAAAAACGCTGGTTGCAGCATGTATCCTCTAAATGATTCGAGTAACACGATGTCTGAAAATAAATTAAACGTTATCGATTTACATAAGCACTACGGCGAACATGAAGTGCTGAAAGGGGTATCGCTGCAGGCCAACGCGGGTGATGTTATCAGTATTATTGGTTCGTCAGGTTCCGGTAAAAGTACCTTTCTGCGCTGCATTAACTTTCTCGAGAAACCGAGCGCTGGGTCGATTGTCGTCAGTGGCCAGAATATTGGTCTGGTGCGCGACAAAGACGGTCAGCTTAAGGTTGCAGATAAAAATCAGCTGCGCCTGCTGCGAACGCGACTGACGATGGTCTTTCAGCACTTTAATCTGTGGAGCCACATGACGGTGCTGGAAAACGTGATGGAAGCGCCGATCCAGGTGCTGGGGCTGAGCAAGCAAGAAGCCCGCGAACGTGCGGTGAAGTATCTGGCTAAAGTGGGCATTGATGAGCGCGCACAGGGCAAATATCCGGTGCACCTGTCCGGTGGTCAGCAGCAGCGCGTCTCCATTGCCCGCGCGCTGGCGATGGAACCGGAAGTGTTGCTGTTTGATGAGCCCACCTCGGCGCTTGATCCGGAGCTGGTGGGCGAAGTGTTGCGCATTATGCAGCAACTGGCCGAAGAGGGAAAAACCATGGTGGTCGTGACCCACGAAATGGGTTTTGCCCGTCATGTCTCCACGCACGTGATTTTCCTGCATCAGGGGAAAATTGAGGAAGAGGGCGACCCGGAGCAGGTATTCGGTAATCCGCAAAGCCCACGTTTGCAGCAGTTCCTCAAAGGTTCGTTGAAGTAAATCACCTGCCCGGAGGCGCTACGCTTTCCGGGCTTACAATTTTAGCGCGTCACGCTCCAGCCGAAACACCCAGTCGTCGTAGGCGATGCCGTCAATCTCATATGCTTTTTCCAGCACCTGCGTACGCACAAAGCCCGTTTTTTCCAGAATCCGTACTGAGCCCTTATTCTCCGCAAGAGCGTAAGCATTTATCGCCGTGACGGATGTCTGCTCGAAGGCATACTGGCACACCGCGCGTACGGCTTCGCTGGCAATACCTTTCCCCTGAGCCTGCGGCATAATGGCGTAGCCGAGGTCGGCCTCGTGCGGGTACAGGTGACTGATTTGCAGGCCAATATCGCCGAGCGGCGTGGGGTTGTTATGCTCGCGGATGACGAAAGTGTGCTGTGCGGCAAGGCGTCTGGCGAATAACAGACGCGTATCTTTCGCTGGGGCGATATCGCCCATATAACGCATGACGTCAGGACATTCACGTAGTCTCTGGAAAAATGACCAGTCAGAAAACTGAAACAAAGAGAGGGTAAGTCGGGGAGTCGAAATTATCGCCATAACGTCGCCATTGCGGATATCTGGTCTATAACCTTACCACCGCAACGGCGACTGTGAATAGCGCTTAAGGGTTATCGAATGACATCCGCCAGCGCTTCTTCTAAATCGTACCAACGAAAGGCGAAACCAGACGCTTCCAGGCGTTTTGGCAACGCCCGCTGCCCGCCGAGAACCAGCACTGAAGACTCACCCATCAGTAGACGCATTACGCTGGCGGGAACGCGCAGAATGGCAGGGCGGTTCAGCGCGTGGCCCAGCGCATGGGCAAACTGCTCATTGTGTACCGGATAGGGTGAAACCATATTGAAGGGACCGCGCAGATCGTTATCCAGCAGCCAGATAATTCCGTTGACCATATCATCAACATGGATCCAGGCCATATACTGCCGTCCGTTGCCAATGGGGCCGCCTAAGCCAAGACGAAACGGCGGGACCATTTTTGCCAGAATACCGCCAGCAGAGGCCAATACCACGCCGGTACGCAGCATACACACGCGAGTTTTATCGCTCTGCGCAGTGCTGGCAATTTGCTCCCAGCGGGCGCACAGCTTGTGGGTAAATTCGTTATGCGGCGGCTCTTCTTCCGTGACCACAACTTCGCCCAAATCACCGTAGTAACCGGTAGCGGAACCGGAAATAAGCACCGCGGGCGGCGTCTCGCTGGCATTGATTAAATCGACCAGCTTCTGCGTAATACCCCAACGGCTCTGGCACAGGCGTTCCTTTTGCTGTGCGCTCCAGCGCTTATCTGCGATAGGCTCCCCGGCAAGGTTAATCACGGCATCAACATCATTGAGGTTTTGCCGCTCAGCCAGGCCTTTGGACAGCGTGACCCGGGAGTCGAGGATCTGACGCGCCTTATCAGGGGAACGAGTCACTACGGTTATCTGATGCCCCAGTTCCAGCAGGTGGGGGATCAGATGACGTCCAATCAGGCCAGTACCGCCGGTAATCAGAATCTGCATGTCGCCTCCCGGGTTACGTTTAGCGCTGCCAGCTCAGCGTCATAGACACTGAGTCGGCGTAACGCAATGCGTGAAGTTTATCTATCTCCACTTCAGCATAAGTGACCCAGTGATGTTCGCGTGCGATATCGAGCACATCTTGAGTTAATTTTTCCAACAATGAGAAGCGGTTACCCTCCACGTGGGCAATGATGCTCTTGGTGATAGTGCGATAATTCAGCGCGTCGTTGATATCTTCGCTGGCACGGGCTTTGTCTGCCGGATAGTGAATGGCAATGTTGATGACGATATCCTGGCGGTTAAGGATCTCCTCTTCTTTGATGCCGATAAAGGTGCGCAGACGAAGGTTTTTTATACGAATAATAGCGTCAGGTTGTGACATTGCAGGTTTCCTCCATGTATGAACCTTTGCATGATACACGAGAACCGATTCGCGTCACCGCTTCTCACTCTGTGCTTGCTGCATGGCGCGTTCCGTAGCGGGACGCGTACGGATGCGTTCGTGCCAGTTATTAACCGCCGGATAGTTGTCGAGGTCGATGCGCTGACGCTGATGGGCGTGGATCCACGGCCAGCAGGCAATGTCGGCAATGCTGTAGTGATCCCCTCCCAGCCAGGGGGACGTTTCCAGGCGTTTATTCATCACGTTGTACAGGCGCTGGGTTTCTACCTGGTATCTTTCAATGGCGTAGGGAATCGTTTGTGGGGCGTAGTGGCTGAAATGATGATTCTGACCCAGCATGGGGCCCAGCCCGCTGACCTGCCAGAACAGCCACTGCAGCGTGGTGTGGCGCTCACGCAACTCACCGCTCAGCAGCTTACCGCTCTTTTCCGCCAGATAGAGCAAAATTTCTCCGGACTCAAACAGGCTGATAGGTCTTCCTCCGTCCGCCGGGGCGCTGTCGATAATGGCCGGGATTTTATTGTTCGGCGAGATCTGCAGAAAGTCAGGGCGAAACTGGCTGCCTTTGCTGATATCGACATGAATCAGACGGTATTGCAGCTGCGCCTCTTCAAGGAAAAGCGTGATTTTGTGACCGTTTGGCGATGGCGTGTAATAGAGATCGATCATTTTCAGCGTCCGTTTTGTCATGAACCGGGTCATAACAAGTATAGAGCCTGTTGGCGTGCGTGAGTTTTCATCAAGTGACAGCGAGAGAAAGACTCTATATTTTGAAGGCAAGCCAATACACTTCAGAGGACATTATGAGCAAATCTGCAATTACGCTGTGGTCAGATGCCAATTTTTTCTCCCCTTACGTGCTGTCTGTTTATGTCGCTCTGCAAGAGAAAGGGCTGCCTTTTACGCTGAAAACCGTTGATCTCAACAGCGGTGAACACTTGCAACCTTCATGGCAAGGCTATGCGTTGACGCGCCGCGTGCCGGTTCTTGAAATCGACGGTTTCGAGCTGAGCGAATCATCAGCGATTACTGAGTTCCTGGAAGAGCGCTTTGCGCCACCGCAGTGGGAGCGTATCTACCCACACGATGTACAAAAGCGCGCGCGGGCGCGTCAGGTTCAGGCGTGGATCCGCAGCGATTTAATGCCTATCCGTGAAGAACGATCAACGGATGTGGTTTTTGCTGGCGTGAAGAAGGGGCCATTAAGCGACGCGGGAAAAGCCAGTGCGGAAAAATTGTTCGCTACTGCGAGCAGTTTACTGAGTCACGGTAAGCAGAATTTATTTGGCGAATGGTGTATCGCTGACTGCGATTTAGCGCTAATGCTTAATCGTCTGGTTCTTAACGGCGATGAGGTTCCGCAGGCGCTTGCGGAATACGCCGCCTTCCAGTGGCAGCGCGCTTCTGTCCAGCGTTTTATCGCGCTTTCGGCGAAGCGTTCCTGCTGAAAAACGGGGCGTAATCCAGTATCATTACAAGGTAATTTTCAACGAGGAGTGAGTGATGAAACTGATGTTCGCATCGGACATTCATGGTTCGTTGCCAGCCACGGAACGCGTACTCGAACTGTTTAGCGCAAGCGGTGCGCAATGGCTGGTGATATTGGGTGATGTTTTAAACCATGGGCCGCGTAATGCGCTACCCCAGGGCTATGCGCCAGCGCAGGTTGCAGAGCGGCTGAATGAGCAGGCCGCGCGAATTATCGCGGTGCGTGGCAACTGCGACAGCGAAGTGGATCAGATGCTCCTGCATTTTCCGATGACCGCGCCGTGGCAGCAAATTCTGACCGAAAATCAGCGGCTCTTTTTGACGCACGGGCATCTTTTTGGTCCGCAAAATATGCCGGCGCTCAACGCAGGAGATGTGCTGGTTTACGGGCATACTCATCTGCCGGTCGCTGAGCGGCAGGGGGATGTTTACCACTTCAATCCCGGCTCGGTAAGCATCCCGAAAGGGGGCTTTGCGGCAAGTTACGGGATTCTGGATGATAATGTTCTCAGCGTAATGGCACTCAATGATCAAAGTGTTATTGCACAGGTCGAGATTAATCCGTAATTTACCCCACAAACATAAACGCGCCGTAAGAGCGCCAGAAAAAAGAAGGTTTCCTGATGGTGGAACAGCGTCGTTTGGCAAGTACGGAATGGGTGGATATTGTGAATGAAGACAACGAAGTCATTGCACAATCCAGCCGGGAACAAATGCGGGCGCAACGCTTACGCCATCGTGCGACGTATATCGTTGTGCACGATGGTATGGGCAAAATTCTGGTTCAGCGTCGCACTGAGACAAAAGATTTTTTGCCCGGCATGCTGGATGCCACCGCAGGCGGTGTCGTGCAGGCTGACGAGCAGTTACTGGACTCAGCGCGCCGTGAAGCGGAAGAGGAACTGGGGATTGCGGGCGTGCCGTTTGCCGAGCATGGGCAGTTTTATTTTGAAGACCAGAACTGTCGCGTGTGGGGCGGGCTGTTTAGCTGCGTCTCCCACGGGCCGTTTGCGCTTCAGGAAGAAGAAGTGAGTGAAGTTTGCTGGCTGACGCCGGAAGAAATTACCGCGCGCTGCGACGAGTTCACGCCGGACTCACTGAAAGCCCTGGCGCTGTGGATGACCCGCAACGCCAAGAATGAATCGCTGAAAGAAGAAGAAACGGAATAAGACGTTAACCGTTACCGCAACGCTAAAACTCGTTGCGGTAGCGATGTTGATTACGGATGAGTCAGAGTGATGACCGTCGGAATATTAACCGTTCCTCCGGTTAAGGCGCTTCTTTCGATAATCGCAAGGTGGGCAGATAGATTTAATGTTCCGTTGCCCGATGCGTCATAATTTAAATACCGGGAGTCAAGCGTCACTGCTTTCGTCAAATCTAAGCCAGAAAGGTAATCTGCTCCGCTAGATGTCAGTATATAACCTAATCCCACGCCAACACCCTTGGCGCTGCCGCTGGTATTGACCAGCTTATTATCTTTTACCTGGTTGCTGGAAAGATTTATCACCAGACTCGGGTTGCCGTAGCAGTTTTGCAGCTTTATTGAAAAGGGCGTTTCATTAACTGTGTCCCAGGCATATAAGTCCTCCACCGTTGTCTGCCCCAGATTGACGACTTCTTCTGCTTTAAATGCGCCGCACCCGGCGGTAGTAATGGTTACCGGTCCGTTTAAATAAACATCAATTTGCCCTCCGGCGGTGGAACTGTTGGTCACTTCGCCTACTTTTTGTCGGGTGGCAAATACCTGCTTGCCGGCTGCCTGGGCCGGGTCAAACTCGGCGGTGGTGTAGAATGTCAGCGTAAAGGTCGCGGTGGCATTCATCAGCAACTGTGCGCTTGAGTTGTTTGCACAACCCCAAACGCTTGCAGGTTCAGTCTGGTTCACGCTACTGTCGTTGGACATATAGATGGGCATTTTTTCCCAGCCGGTCCAGTAGCCAGCAGGCGGCGTTAAATTCGCGGCCAGGGTAAAGTAGAGACCGGGAATGGATTTATCGACTAATGAACCTTTATTGTTGTTAGGGTCCATCGGGTAGGATACGTTGTCAACGCGCGTAAAAATAACTTTAATGCTTTGTTTATTTTCGTTTTTCCCCCAGTAGGAAATCCCGGTGCTATTGGTTTTTACCAGAACGTCAGCGGTACTCGGCAAATAGCTTTGTCCGCTGGCGGCGATATTGATATCTGCATCAATGGTGGCATTTTGGTCGGAGGTATTGCCAATCATAAACGTACAGCCTGCTGCCCATACCGCACGTAAAGGGGCGATAAGCAGCATTAGCATAATAAGTGTATTTCGCGTCATGATGTTTTTATAAGAGTGAATTGAGAGAGTAGGGTAACATGGCGGTTTTTCAAAAATCTATTGATGAAGTCTTATTTTATGATTTTATAAATATAATTTTTGTGAATACTTTAATTTAATACATACCGATGATTGTATTTTATAATGTTATTAGCGAGGTTGTTTTATTAAGCAATGATAAATATCGGAAGCGTGACGAATGCTTCCGATATTAAATATAGATAAAAATTAAATTAATGGTAACCCATTATCTGTGCGCCGATCACCACCACGCTGGACATAATAAACAGCAGTCCCAACAGCGTGGCGCCAACCTTCAGCCAGTTTCGAAAATCCACCCGGCAAACGCCTAACGTTGCCATCAGCGATGCCGACGTTGGATAGATAATATGACTGAAGCCGTCGCCAAACTGGAAGGCCAGCACGGTGACCTGACGGTTTACGCCAACCAGATCGCCCAATGGCGCTAATAACGGCATGGTCAACGCGGCCTGACCAGAGCCGGAAGTCACAAAGAAATTAAACACCGCCTGGAACAGCAGCATAAACCACGCTGCGATGGCGTTATCCAGCCCGCTAATGCCGTTGGCAATGCTGTTTAGCAGGGTGTTTAGCACGCTGGCTTCGCCCGCCTCACCGTTGCCGACCAGCAGTAATATGCCTTTAGCAAAACCGACCAGCAGGGCAGGGGCAATCATCATGCGCGCCCCCTCGGTAAACGAGGAGGCCATGACGTTGACCGTCATGCCGTTGAGCCGAAAGACCACGCCGATAATGCCAATCACCAGCCCCATGGTGAAGAACTGGCTGGCGATTTCCGGAATAAACCACGCGTTGACGATAACGCCCCAGACCACCCAAATCATCACCGCTGTCAGCACCAGCAGCACCAGCCAGTCGCCCAGCGTGAAGCGTCGTTCCACAACCTCGTCCTGCTGCTCGCGAAAGAAGCGGTCGGACTCATGAACCCGGGACAATAGCGGATTCTTTTTGATGCGCGCCGCGTAGGCCAGCGTGAAGGTCAGGCCAATCATCGTGGCAATGATCCACACCACGATGCGCAGACCGGAACCAGAGAGCACCGGCACGCCCGCAATACCCTGCGCGACCACCACGCAGAACGGGTTCATCCACGAGCTGGCAAAGCCAATCTGAGTCGCGATATAGGTAACCAGAACGGTGGTGATACTGTCGTAACCCAGGCGCACCATCAGCGGAGCAATGATAATGGCAAAGGCGACGGCCTCTTCCCCCATGCCAAACACTGCGCCACCTAAGGAGAAAAGAATAAACAGCACCGGGATAAACAGGACTTCGTTCCCGCGCGTATGGCGGATCAGCGCCAGGATGCCGTTATCGATGGTTCCGGTACGCATAACGATGCCGAATGCGCCGCCAATCACCAGCATAAACATAATAATGCCGACGGCGGTGCCGAATTTCGATCCGGAGGTTAACCCTTCAAATGGAAAATTCATCAGGCCCGGGCGTTCATCACCGGTGGTGAAAAATTGCACCCGGTGATACTGCTCTTCACCCGCGTCGTTGGTCAGAATTCGAAAAGAGTGGGGATCGACCACCTTACGGGTTTTGGTTTGTCCATCAACCTGATACTGCACTTCCTGGCTATCGAACATCCCGACGGGAACAACCCATGTCGCCAGACTGGTTAAAATGGCGACGAAAAAAATAATCACCAGCGTATCGGGCATCGCCCATTTTCTGGCTGGCTGTGATTCTGTTACTGCTGACATGAAAGACTATCCCTGTTGCAATGCAAAAGAGAGTAAGTATGCAAACAGGAGAATAGTTATTCATTGATGCAGCGCATCCTGACAAATGTTTCAGAATATGCCACAGGGAAAAACAGAGATAAAAAAACCGGAAATATCATCTATTTCCGGTTTGATAAGCACAGGTATTGCCGGATAAGACATCCGGCACACCCGGCAGATTACTGCTGCTGTTGGGAAGACTGGATCGCGGTCAGAGCGATGGTGTAGACGATATCGTCTACCAGCGCGCCACGAGACAGGTCGTTCACCGGCTTGCGCATACCCTGCAGCATCGGCCCGATGGAGATCAGGTCGGCAGAACGCTGTACCGCTTTGTAGGTGGTGTTACCGGTGTTCAGATCCGGGAAGATGAACACGGTAGCGCGACCTGCAACCGGAGAGTTCGGTGCTTTGGATTTTGCTACGTCAGCCATAACAGCGGCGTCATACTGCAGCGGACCATCGATCATCAGGTCAGGACGTTTTTCCTGCGCCAGACGAGTCGCTTCACGCACTTTCTCTACGTCGCTACCTGCACCAGAGGTGCCGGTGGAGTAGGAGAGCATCGCTACGCGCGGTTCGATACCGAAGGCAATGGCGGATTCTGCGGACTGAATCGCGATTTCTGCCAGCTGCTCTGCAGTCGGATCCGGGTTGATCGCGCAGTCGCCGTAAACGTAAACCTGTTCCGGCAGCAGCATGAAGAACACGGAAGACACCAGGGAGCTACCCGGCGCAGTTTTGATCAGCTGCAGCGGCGGACGAATGGTGTTTGCGGTGGTGTGAACTGCACCAGAAACCAGGCCGTCAACGTCGTCCTGCTCCAGCATCAGGGTACCGAGAACCACGTTGTCTTCCAGCTGTTCGCGGGCAACGGTTTCGGTCATACCTTTGTTTTTACGCAGTTCGACCAGACGAGCAACGTAGCTTTCGCGAACCACATCTGGATCAACGATTTCTACGCCAGCGCCCAGTTCAACACCCTGAGAGGCCGCAACACGAGTGATCTCATCCGGGTTACCCAGCAGTACGCAGGTTGCGATACCACGTTCGGCACAGATAGCCGCCGCTTTAACGGTACGCGGTTCGTCGCCTTCAGGCAGAACAACGCGCTTGCCAGCTTTACGTGCCAGCTCAGTCAACTGATAACGGAACGCCGGCGGAGACAGACGACGGCTGCGCTCAGAGGTCGCGGTCAGGGATTCAATCCAGTCAGCGTTGATGTAGTTAGCAACGTATTCCTGAACTTTCTCAATGCGCTCGTGATCGTCAACCGGAACTTCCAGGTTGAAGCTCTGCAGGCTCAGAGAGGTCTGCCAGGTGTTGGTATTCACCATGAATACCGGCAGGCCGGTTTCAAATGCACGTTCGCACAGCTTAGTGATGCGCGCGTCCATTTCATAGCCGCCAGTCAGCAGCAGGGCGCCGATTTCTACGCCGTTCATGGCCGCCAGGCATGCTGCAACCAGCACGTCAGGACGATCTGCGGAAGTTACCAGCAGGGAGCCTGCGCGGAAGTGCTCCAGCATGTGCGGGATGCTACGTGCGCAGAAAGTCACAGACTTCACGCGACGGGTATTGATATCGCCTTCGTTAACGATGGTGGCGTTCAGGTGACGCGCCATATCGATTGCACGAGTAGCAATCAGATCGAAGCTCCATGGCACCGCGCCCAGAACCGGCAGCGGGCTGGATTCTTGCAGTTTGGCCGGATCAACTTTGATCACTTTCGCTTTGGAAGAGTCGTCGAAAATCTCGGACAGATCCGGGCGAGTACGGCCCTGCTCATCAACCGGTGCGTTCAGTTTGTTAACGATTACGCCGGTGATGTTGGTGTTTTTCGCGCCGCCGAAGCTGCTGCGAGTCAGTTCAATACGCTCGTTCAGCTGTTCCGGGGTATCGGTGCCCTGAGACATCACGAAGACGATTTCCGCGTTCAGCGTTTTTGCGATTTCGTAGTTCAGAGACTGTGCGAACTGATGTTTACGGGTTGGGACCAGGCCTTCAACCAGTACAACTTCAGCGTCTTTGGTGTTCGCGTGGTAGTTCGCGATGATCTCTTCCATCAGCACATCTTTCTGATTGCTGGACAGCAGAGACTCAACGTGGCTCATCTTCAGCGGCTCAGCGGCTGGCAGAGAAGAGTTAGCACGGACGATGCTGGTAGTCTGGTCTGGCGCATCGCCACCGGCACGCGGTTGAGCGATCGGCTTGAAGACGCTCAGACGAACGCCTTTGCGTTCCATTGCGCGGATCACGCCAAGGCTGACGCTGGTCAGACCGACGCTGGTTCCGGTAGGGATCAGCATAATAATACGGGACACGGTTTATCCTCTTTCGTTACCGCCAATTTAGACGGGTTACAAAACAGCACCGCCAGCTAGGCTGGCGGTGTGAAATCAGGCAGTCAGGCGGCTCGCGTCTTGCGCGATAACCAGTTCTTCGTTGGTTGGGATAACCAGCGCAGGACGGGTACCTTCTTTGTTGATGAAACCAGATTTGCCGAAACGTGCGGCCAGGTTACGTTCGTGGTCAACGTCAAAGCCCAGAACGCCCAGTTTGCCCAGAGACAGTTCACGAACCATCGCTGCGTTTTCACCGATACCACCGGTGAAGACAACGGCATCCAGACGACCATCCATCAGCGCGGTGTAAGCACCGATGTATTTCGCCAGACGGTGGCAGTAAACGTCCATTGCACGTTTAGCGTCTTCTTTAGTGGCGTAGTTATCTTCAACATAACGGCAGTCGCTGGTGACTTCGGTCAGACCCAGCAGGCCGGACTCTTTGGTCAGCATTTTGTTGATCTGGTCAACGCTCATGCCCAGGGTATCGTGCAGGTGGAAGATGATCGCCGGGTCGATGTCACCGGAACGCGTACCCATCACCAGACCTTCCAGCGGGGTCAGACCCATGGAGGTATCAACACATTTACCGTTACGGATAGCAGATACAGAACCGCCGTTGCCCAGGTGGCAAGTGATGATGTTCAGCTCATCAACCGGTTTGTTCAGCACTTTTGCCGCTTCCTGAGTGACGAAGAAGTGGCTGGTACCGTGCGCGCCGTAACGACGAACGCCGTGTTCTTTGTACAGGCTGTACGGCAGAGCATAGAGGTAAGACTCTTCCGGCATAGTCTGATGGAACGCGGTGTCGAATACAGCTACGTTTTTGTCTTTCAGATTCGGGAAGGATTTCAGCGCTTCTGCGATACCGATCAGGTGAGCCGGGTTATGCAGCGGTGCGAAAGAGGCGGAATCTTTGATGCCCTGGATAACAGAATCATCGATAACCACGGAGCTGGTGTACTTCTCGCCGCCGTGTACGATACGGTGACCAATAGCGGTCAATTGCGCGGACAATTCTGGTTTTTGTGCCAGAATAGTGTTAACGATAAAGTTCAGCGCTTCACTGTGAGCGGCGCCTGCACCTAAAGCCGCTTCTTGTTTACCGCCGTCCATTTTCCACTTGATACGTGCTTCTGGGAGATGGAAACATTCGGCTAAACCAGAGAGGTATTCTTCACCGTTTACTGCATCGATGATGGCAAATTTCAGTGAGGAGCTACCGCAGTTCAGAACCAGTACTAACTTACTCGACATGGAAGTACCTATTTATGATACGTGGCTAAAAAAACGTCAGGGAGTCATAGAGCGTAGCGCATGATGACACCGACGTTTATGATTAACATCATGCGCCATTGTCTTTTTGGGCACGATGGAATAAATACCTTTGAGTCTATGTCATTTTGCGTATTTTTCAGGCAATGGCATACTATATGCCAATTTGACGACTCAATGATTTTGGACTAAAGGCCTTACAGGCCGGCACAGGATACCTGAATGTGGGTATCAAAGACAAAATGTTTTGAACGATGTCCCTTGTAGTTGTTGTTTTGCACAATTTTTTTAATTTTTATATGTGAAGTTGAGGTAACCGCCATGTCGACACCGGATAATCGTTCCGTCAATTTTTTTAGCTTGTTTCGCCGGGGGCAGCACTATGCGAAGACGTGGCCAATGGAAAAGCGCCTCGCGCCCGTGTTTGTTGAGAACCGCGTGATTCGCATGACGCGTTACGCAATCCGTTTTATGCCACCCATCGCTGTCTTCACCTTATGCTGGCAAATTGCGCTCGGCGGGCAGTTGGGACCGGCCGTGGCGACTGCGCTGTTTGCGCTCAGCCTGCCGATGCAGGGCATGTGGTGGCTGGGTAAACGTTCTGTAACGCCGCTGCCGCCTTCAATACTCAACTGGTTCTACGAAGTTCGGGGTAAATTGCAAGAGGCCGGGCAGGCGCTCTCACCGGTAGAAGGAAAGCCTGATTACCAGGCGCTGGCTGACACGCTTAAGCGCGCCTTCAAACAACTGGATAAAACTTTCCTCGATGATTTGTAATTGACCCCTGATTACGCATATAAAAGAAGGCACAAGATGCCTTCTTTTTTTTCATCGCAGTAGCAGTGATACAGGAGTCCCAAATGGAAATGACCAACGCTCAACGTCTGATTTTGTCGAATCAGTACAAAATGATGACTATGCTCGATCCCACTAACGCCGAGCGTTATCGTCGTTTGCAGACGATTATTGAACGCGGTTACGGCTTGCAGATGCGCGAGCTGGATCGTGAGTTTGGTGAGCTGACGGAAGAAACCTGTCGTACGATTATCGATATTATGGAGATGTATCACGCATTACATGTGTCCTGGACTAACCTTAAAGACGCGCAGGCTATTGATGAGCGTCGCGTGACCTTCCTCGGTTTTGACGCCGCAACGGAAGCCCGTTTCCTCGGGTACGTTCGTTTTATGGTTAATGTGGAAGGTCGTTATACCCACTTCGATGCAGGTACGCATGGCTTCAACGCCCAGACCCCGATGTGGGAAAAATATCAGCGTATGCTGAATGTCTGGCACTCTTGCCCGCGCCAGTATCACCTGAGCGCGAATGAAATTAACCAAATCATTAATGCCTGAGGGGGCGAGCGTGCAGTGCAAAGGTTTTCTGTTTGATCTGGATGGAACACTGGTCGATTCCTTACCCGCGGTAGAACGCGCGTGGTGCAACTGGGCCGATCGTTTTGGCCTCGATCATGCCGAGGTGCTCGGCTTTATTCATGGCAAGCAGGCCATTACCTCCCTGCGACACTTTATGGTGGGAAAATCTGAGGCTGAGATCGCCGCGGAATTCACCCGCCTGGAGCAGATCGAAGCGACGGAAACCGCTGGGATCACCGCGCTGCCGGGGGCGGTTGATTTACTCAACCACCTCAATAAAGCGGGTATTCCATGGGCGATTGTGACCTCTGGATCTATGCCTGTCGCGCGGGCGCGCCACCGTGTCGCGGGGCTTCCTGCTCCTGAAGTGTTTGTCACCGCCGAGCGGGTAAAAAGAGGGAAGCCAGAGCCAGACGCCTATCTGCTCGGCGCGCAGCTTCTGGGTCTTGCGCCACAGGAATGCGCGGTGGTGGAAGATGCGCCTGCCGGAGTGCTCTCAGGACTGGCTGCAGGGTGTCATGTGATAGCGGTCAACGCGCCTGCGGATACGCCGCGTCTGGATGAGGTCGATTTTTCGCTGACCAGTCTGGAACATATTTCTGTGACCAAACAACCCAACGGAAATGTGGTCGTGGTAAGAAATACCTGATCATGATTTAGCCCCAGATTGCTGGGGCTTTTTTATGGCAGAATCGACTCATCCCTCTCATTTAACAAGGATATGTTGTGAACGGTGAATTGATATGGGTTCTCTCATTGCTGGCGATTGCCGTCGTTTTGTTTGCAACTGGCAGAGTGCGTATGGATGCGGTCGCTTTGCTGGTCATTATTGCCTTTGTTCTCAGCGGAACATTGAGCATCACAGAAGCCTTTTCCGGATTCAGCGATCCTAACGTTATTTTGATAGCGGCTTTATTCATTATCGGCGATGGCCTGGTGCGTACTGGGGTGGCGACGGTAATGGGAGCCTGGCTGGTGAAGGTGGCTGGCAGCAGTGAAGTCAAAATGCTGGTGTTGCTGATGATTACCGTCGCCGGGCTTGGTGCGTTTATGAGTTCGACCGGCGTGGTCGCCATCTTTATTCCGGTGGTCCTAAGCGTTTCCATGCGCATGGAAATTTCCCCTTCACGCCTGATGATGCCACTGAGTTTTGCAGGACTAATCAGCGGCATGATGACGCTGGTGGCGACGCCGCCCAACCTGGTCGTCAACAGTGAATTGTTGCGCGAAGGACTTAACGGTTTCAGTTTTTTTAGCGTTACCCCGATGGGGCTGGTGGTCCTGGTGCTTGGCATAATTTATATGCTGCTGATGCGCTTTATGCTCAAGGGGGAAGATTCCGGCCAGCCGGGAGACGGCTGGAAACGCCGGACCTTTCGCGATCTGATTAAAGAATATCGCCTGACCGGGCGCGCGCGTCGCCTGGCGATTCGTCCGGGCTCTCCTATGATAGGCCAGCGTCTGGACGACCTGAAACTGCGTGAGCGCTACGGGGCAAACGTGATTGGCGTGGAGCGCTGGCGTCGCTTTCGTCGCGTGATCGTTGACGTAAACGGGGTTTCTGAGTTTCGCGCCCGTGACGTGCTGCTGATTGATATGTCTGCAGCGGATGTCGATCTGCGAGAGTTTTGCAGTGAGCAACTGCTGGAGCCGATGGTACTGCGCGGCGAATACTTCTCCGAGCAGGCGCTTGACGTGGGGATGGCCGAAATCTCTCTGATCCCTGAGTCGGAATTGATCGGCAAAACGGTACGGGAAATCGCTTTTCGTACGCGTTACGGGCTGAATGTCGTTGGGCTGAAGCGTGATGGTACAGCGCTGGCCGGAGCGGTGGTTGATGAGCCGCTGTTGATGGGCGATATCATTTTAGTGGTGGGAAACTGGAAGCTTATCACGCTGCTTGGACAAAAAGGGCGCGATTTTGTGGTGCTGAATATGCCCGTGGAAGTCAGTGAAGCTTCTCCGGCGCACAGCCAGGCGCCGCATGCGATTTTCTGCCTGGTGCTGATGGTCGCCCTGATGCTCACTGATGAAATTCCCAATACGGTTGCCGCGATCATCGCCTGTCTGCTGATGGGGAAATTTCGTTGTATCGATGCCGAAAGCGCCTATAAAGCGATTCACTGGCCGAGCATTATTTTGATTGTCGGGATGATGCCCTTCGCGCTGGCCTTACAAAAAACCGGCGGTGTCGATCTGGTGGTGAAAGGGCTGATGGACGTCGGCGGTGGGTATGGTCCGTATATGATGCTGGGCTGCCTGTTCGTGCTGTGCGCGACCATCGGGTTATTTATCTCCAACACCGCGACGGCGGTGCTGATGGCGCCAATCGCGCTGGCGGCAGCAAAGTCGATGGGTGTTTCGCCTTATCCTTTTGCGATGGTGATTGCGATGGCGGCATCCGCGGCCTTTATGACGCCGGTTTCTTCGCCAGTAAACACGCTGGTGCTCGGGCCTGGCAACTACAGTTTTAGCGATTTTGTGAAGATTGGCGTGCCGTTTACCATCATTGTGATGGTGGTGTGCGTGGTGATGATCCCGATGCTGTTCCCGTTTTGATTTTTATATGCCGGATGGAGGCTAACATCCTGTCCGGCATATCAAGGTAACGTCGGTGCAAACTTACAATGGTGAATCCTGGCTTATTTCATCTAATGAGAGGTGAAAGCTCGGGACGAATACGTCCATAAAGTAGTCCATCTCCTCGCTGCGTCGCGATTCCAGCGTTTTTTCCAGACGCGTTTTAGCCAGCAGAAACTCGTTGTTACCGGCGGAGAGTTCCTCCAGACACTTCAGATATGCGCACAGGGCATCGGCCTGTTTAACAATCGATCTCTCTTCTTCACTCAAGGCATGTTCATCAATGAGCGGCGCAAAAATATCGCGCAGTTCATCAGGAACCATATCGACCAGCTTTTGCTGGGCAATTTTCTCTATCGCTTTATATTCCTGGGCAATCTGCGAGTTGAAGTATTTCACCGGGGTAGGGAGATCGCCGGTCAACACCTCTGACGCATCGTGATACATCGCCAGTAGGGCAATACGCTCAGCATTCACCTGACCACCAAATTTACGGTTTTTGATCGCGGCCAGCGCATGAGCAACCATGGCAACCTGCAGACTGTGTTCGGACACGTTTTCGGTGCGCACATTGCGCATCAGCGGCCAGCGATTAATGAGTTTCAGACGGGAGAGGTGGGCAAAAAAGTGGCTCTGCTTCATAACGACCCTTACTCAGTGACTTCAGTAACGGTATTTTGCGCAGAGAGTGCTACCGGATGCAAACCCGGTAGCACTTTGCGGGGTTACAGCTGGCGATAACCCGACAGGAAACGCTCAAATTTACTCAACGACATTTCGATATCATCAATTCGCGGCAGCGTAACGATGCGGAAATGATCCGGCCACGGCCAGTTGAACGCCGTCCCCTGCACCAGCAGAACTTTCTCCTGCAGCAGGAAGTCGAGCACCATCTTCTGGTCGTCATGAATGTTGAAGCGTTTAGCATCAATTTTCGGGAACATATACAGTGCGCCGCGCGGTTTTACGCAAGAGACGCCGGGAATGTCATTGAGCAGTTCCCATGCACGGTTGCGTTGTTCATACAGACGCCCACCAGGCATGATGAATTCGCTGATGCTCTGGTATCCGCCCAGCGCGGTCTGAATAGCATGTTGCGCCGGAACGTTGGCACATAAGCGCATAGAGGCCAGCATCTCAAGACCTTCAATATACCCCTTGGCATGTTTTTTCGGTCCGTTCAGCACCATCCAGCCCTGACGGAAACCAGCAACGCGATAGGTTTTTGACAGGCCGTTGAAGGTGATGGTCAGCAGGTCCGGAGCCATTGCCGCGATGGAGTGGTGTTCAGCGTCATCGTAGAGAATTTTGTCGTAAATCTCATCCGCAAAGATGATGAGGTTGTTCTGGCGAGCAATCTCAACAATCTCCATCAGCAGCTCTTTAGAATAAACAGCGCCGGTTGGGTTGTTTGGGTTGATGATGACGATCCCGCGGGTACGCGGTGTAATTTTGGCGCGGATATCATCGAGGTCCGGGAACCAGTCTGATGATTCGTCACACAGGTAGTGCACGGCATTACCGCCGGAGAGCGAAACCGCCGCCGTCCACAGTGGATAATCAGGGGCAGGAACCAGCATTTCGTCCCCGCTATTCAGCAATGCCTGCATAGCCTGCACAATTAATTCAGAAACGCCGTTACCGATATAAATATCTTCCACGGTGACGTCGCGCATACCACGGGCCTGGTAATGCTGCATAATCGCTTTACGGGCGGAATAAAGACCTTTTGAGTCGCAATATCCTTGCGCTGTTGGCAAATTGCGGATCACATCCACCAGAATTTCATCTGGCGCTTCAAACCCGAATGGCGCCGGGTTGCCGATGTTCAGTTTCAGAACTTTATTGCCTTCTTCTTCCAGGCGCTTTGCTTCCTTCAGAACCGGGCCGCGAATGTCATAACAGACGTTTTCTAATTTGCTGGATTTTTCAATGGGGGACATGAACGTTGACCTTTTTAGCTGTGAATGCCACTCCCTGCCATGGAAGTCAGCCCAGCACAATGTACTCCCACGGCGGTGAGTTTTGAAGGGTCTTTAGTAGAACATTTTGAAAAGCCATGAAGTTATAATTAACTGTTAACAACTAAATGATGCAATTATCATAGAATAATAATCTGGTTAACTGTATTTTATTAGTTATATGATTTGCTATGAAGGTTTGGTTGTGGTGATTTGTCTGGTCAAAAAAAGTTAAGGTTGTAAAGCGAAATGTCACCGACGTCTAAGCTGGATGAGGCAATTCGAAAATACTGAGGTTTTAGCTGCGGGGGTTGTTATCGGTCTGATCCGTCCGTGATACGGTGTAAATCCATTGTTAAGCATAATTAATGAATTGAGGGATTCTTAATTAATTATTATTTAATATTTAAATGGCATCAAATTGAGTGGGCTAATAATAGGGAAACTGCTGCCAGGACATAACACGAATTTGCCTGGAATTATTCACGATAACACTTATAAATATAGTGGTTTTAGGTTAAGATAAGTCCCATGAAATGGTAAGTAGTCTGAATTTTAAGATAATTCAAATGTTGGTTGGTTGTTCCTAACATACTGAAAAGATAGTTCTTAATGTGTAAATTATTGTTCGTTAACTTTTTTTTAAATTTACAAAATTTACATGTTTTCCATAAGTCAGAATCATCCAGCAGCTAAAAATCCGGCTCTTTCTCGTTGCTATATTCCGATGAATATCACGGGTATTAAAATAGCTCAGAAAGAGAATTGTTTCGTTTGTTAAACCAAATACATCCTTATTTTCACTTGGTTACACTAAGCGAAACTGCGAGGGAGGCACATTACAAATGGAGTTGTTTGATTCCAAATGCACAGCATTAACCCGGTATGACCCGCGAGTAAGTGAAAAACTATGATAAATGCAAATCGTCCGATAATTAACCTCGACCTCGATCTGCTGAGAACCTTCGTTGCTGTTGCCGACCTGAATACCTTTGCGGCTGCGGCAGCTGCGGTATGTCGAACTCAGTCTGCGGTGAGTCAGCAAATGCAGCGTCTTGAGCAACTCGTGGGGAAAGAGTTGTTCGCACGCCATGGACGCAACAAGCTACTGACCGAACATGGTATACAACTGTTGGGTTACGCCAGAAAAATACTGCGTTTTAATGATGAGGCATGCTCATCATTAATGTTTAATAATCTTCAGGGAGTGTTAACTATCGGTGCTTCTGATGAATCCGCCGATACCATACTGCCTTTCCTGCTCAACCGTATAAGTTCGGTTTATCCGAAGCTTGCGCTGGATGTGAGAGTCAAGCGTAACGCTTATATGGTGGATATGCTGAAGTCGCAAGAAGTGGATTTGGTGGTTACCACCAACCGACCAGGCGATTTTGAATGTCTGAATCTGCGTACCTCGCCAACACACTGGTACTGCGCTGCCGAATATATTCTGCAAAAGGGTGAGCCGGTACCGTTGGTTCTGCTGGACGATCCGAGTCCGTTTCGCGATATCGTGCTGGCGACATTAAACGCCGCACAGATCCCATGGCGTCTGGCATATGTCGCTTCAACATTACCCGCGGTTCGTGCGGCGGTAAAAGCAGGGCTCGGCGTCACTGCGCGTCCTGTTGAAATGATGAGTCCGGATTTGCGCGTCCTGGGTGCCGCCGACGGATTGCCGCCATTGCCTGATACTGAGTATCTGTTGTGCTGCGATCCGTCCACGCAAAATGAGCTGGCAGACGTTATCTTTAAGTCGATGCAAACGTATCAAAATCCTTGGCAATACAATCAGTTTACCCCTGAAGGGGGAGATGACTCGCTGATTGTTGAAGGCGACTTTGAGTAACCCGTCACAAAAAACAGTTTTAAAATGTAAGTGTAAAAAAGAGCCGCTGATGCTGAAAGAACATCCAGCGGCTCTTTTTTTATGCAAATATTGCCGCTTTATGTCATTTGCTATACTAAAACTTAACAAAATCAGAAGGTAAAAAAATGGCCTGATGTTAGACTAAAAAATAATCAGCAGCATTGCTAATTGTTTCCATGTTAAAAAACTAGAGAAATTGTTGCTGTTTTTTATGGTGAATTAACAAAAGCGTGTCACAGATCAAGAAAATACTCCCATTTAGGGGGAGGCATCTGGGTGAATTCCTGTCAAAATAGACGAGTATTATCTTTTTTACTTCACTACGGACACGATTCAACAACGTTAAAAATGACCGATGATGCGATCGAAATTGGTCTAAATAGCACTTTATGTTAATGAAGTTGGATTGGTGTAAAATAATGTGAGGAAACTTTTGTTAAAGTTGACAAAAGGTTATAGAAAGGAGTAAAAAACCCCATCAATTAGCTGTATAAAATGGTTTTTCACAGTGATTGTAAGGTTTTTTTTATTCCTCCCCATGAATCGATGTGGCGTTCATCTGCCGAAAAGAGCAGAGAATTTGGCGCTACTTTTGATGAGTAAGCAATGAGTATGTCAACATCCACTGAAATCATCGCTCATCACTGGGCATTCGCTATCTTTCTTATTGTTGCCATTGGCCTGTGCTGCCTGATGCTCGTCGGCGGCTGGTTTTTAGGTGGTCGCGCGCGCGCGAGATCTAAAAACGTGCCGTTTGAATCAGGTATCGACTCGGTCGGCACCGCCCGCTTGCGCCTGTCTGCCAAGTTTTATCTGGTAGCCATGTTCTTCGTTATCTTCGACGTTGAAGCGCTGTATCTGTTCGCATGGTCAACTTCTATCCGTGAAAGCGGCTGGATTGGCTTTGTGGAAGCTGCAATTTTTATTTTTGTGTTACTGGCAGGTCTGGTTTATCTGGTGCGTATTGGCGCGCTGGACTGGACGCCCGCGCGTTCACGCCGCGAGCGTATGAACCCGGAAACGAACAGTATCGCTAATCGTCAACGCTAACCGCGAGGCATTAAGATGGATTATACGCTCACCCGCATAGATCCTAACGGTGAGAACGACCGTTACCCCCTGCAAAAACAGGAGATCGTAACCGACCCCCTGGAGCAAGAAGTTAACAAAAACGTGTTCATGGGCAAGCTGCATGACATGGTTAACTGGGGCCGTAAAAACTCAATTTGGCCATATAACTTTGGCCTTTCCTGCTGCTACGTTGAGATGGTGACCTCGTTTACCGCCGTGCACGATGTGGCCCGTTTTGGTGCGGAAGTACTGCGTGCATCGCCGCGTCAGGCTGACCTGATGGTGGTAGCCGGAACCTGCTTTACCAAAATGGCACCGGTTATTCAGCGCCTCTACGATCAGATGCTGGAACCGAAATGGGTTATCTCCATGGGCGCATGCGCCAACTCCGGCGGTATGTACGACATCTATTCTGTGGTGCAGGGCGTTGATAAATTTATTCCGGTTGATGTGTACATCCCGGGATGTCCGCCGCGTCCGGAAGCGTATATGCAGGCTCTGATGCTGCTGCAAGATTCGATTGGCAAAGAACGCCGTCCGCTCTCCTGGGTGGTTGGCGATCAGGGCGTTTATCGCGCCAATATGCAGTCAGAACGCGAGCGTAAACGCGGCGAACGTATTGCTGTAACGAATCTTCGTACACCAGACGAGATTTAATTTGCGCCTGTCGGCAGCAGCACTTCCTTCGCTTATCACTACATAAATAGCGCGAAGCACTGCCGACCACCACGGACCATTTGCAATGGTGAACAATATGACCGACTTAACCGCGCAAGACGCCGCATGGCAAACACGGGATCACCTTGATGACCCGGTCATTGGCGAACTGCGCAACCGTTTTGGGCCGGATGCCTTTACCGTTCAGGCGACTCGCACCGGGGTACCCGTTGTTTGGGTCAAGCGTGAACAACTACTGGAAGTTGGCGATTTCTTAAAGAGACTGCCGAAACCTTACGTCATGCTGTTTGACTTACACGGCATGGACGAACGTCTGCGTACGCACCGCGAAGGGTTACCTGCCGCGGATTTTTCCGTTTTCTATCACCTGATCTCCATTGAACGCAATCGCGATATCATGCTCAAGGTGGCATTGTCTGAAAACGATCTGCGCGTACCGACTTTCACCAAACTGTTCCCGAACGCCAACTGGTATGAGCGTGAAACCTGGGAAATGTTTGGCATCGATATCGAAGGCCACCCGCACCTGACGCGTCTGCTGATGCCGTCTACATGGGAAGGTCATCCGCTGCGTAAAGACTACCCGGCGCGTGCGACCGAATTCGATCCGTTTGAGCTGACCAAAGCCAAGCAGGATCTGGAAATGGAAGCGCTGACCTTCAAACCAGAAGACTGGGGTATGAAGCGTAGTACCGAAAACGAGGACTTCATGTTCCTCAACCTCGGTCCTAACCACCCGTCTTCTCACGGTGCTTTCCGTATTGTGCTGCAGCTTGATGGCGAAGAAATCGTCGACTGCGTACCTGACATCGGCTACCACCACCGTGGCGCTGAAAAGATGGGTGAACGTCAGTCCTGGCACAGTTATATTCCGTACACTGACCGTATCGAGTACCTCGGCGGCTGCGTTAACGAAATGCCTTATGTACTGGCCGTTGAGAAACTGGCTGGTATCACCACGCCGGATCGCGTTAACGTGATTCGCGTGATGCTGTCTGAACTGTTCCGTATCAACAGCCACCTGCTGTATATCTCCACGTTCATTCAGGACGTCGGCGCAATGACTCCGGTATTCTTCGCCTTTACCGACCGTCAGAAAATCTATGACGTCGTGGAAGCGATCACCGGTTTCCGTATGCACCCGGCCTGGTTCCGTATCGGCGGCGTGGCGCACGATCTGCCGCGCGGTTGGGACAAGCTGCTGCGTGACTTCCTCGACTGGATGCCAAAACGTCTGGATTCCTACGAGAAAGCGGCGCTGCGTAACACCATCCTGAAAGGCCGTTCGCAGGGCGTTGCCGCTTACGGCAAGAAAGAAGCGCTGGACTGGGGTTGTACCGGTGCTGCGTTGCGCGCGACTGGTATTGATTTCGACGTGCGTAAAGCGCGTCCGTACTCTGGCTACGAAAACTTTGACTTTGAAGTTCCGGTTGGCGGCGGTGTGTCCGACTGCTATACCCGCGTGATGCTGAAAGTTGAAGAGCTGCGCCAGAGTCTGCGCATCCTTGAGCAGTGCCTCAATAACATGCCGGAAGGCCCGTTCAAAGCGGATCATCCGCTGACGACGCCGCCGCCGAAAGAGCGCACGCTGCAACATATCGAAACCCTGATCACCCACTTCCTGCAGGTTTCGTGGGGACCGGTTATGCCGGCAAACGAGTCCTTCCAGATGGTGGAAGCGACCAAGGGTATCAACAGTTACTACCTGACCAGCGATGGCAGCACCATGAGTTATCGTACCCGTATCCGTACCCCGAGCTATGCGCACCTGCAGCAGATCCCGGTAGCGGTACGTGGCAGCCTGGTGTCCGACCTGATCGTCCATCTGGGTAGTATCGATTTTGTTATGTCAGATGTGGACCGCTAATTATGCACGAGAATCAACAACCACAAACCGAGGCTTTTGAGCTGAGTGCGGCTGAGCGTGAAGCGATTGAGCACGAGAAGCACCACTACGAAGACCCGCGTGCGGCGTCCATTGAAGCGCTGAAAATCGTTCAGAAACAGCGTGGCTGGGTGCCGGATGGCGCGATCTATGCGATCGCGGATGTGCTGGGTATCCCGGCAAGCGACGTAGAAGGTGTTGCCACGTTCTATAGCCAGATCTTCCGCCAGCCGGTAGGTCGCCACGTGATCCGCTACTGCGACAGCGTGGTGTGCCATATCAACGGCTACCAGGGGATCCAGGCTGCGCTTGAGAAAAAACTCAACATCAAGCCGGGGCAGACGACCTTTGACGGTCGTTTTACGCTGCTGCCAACCTGTTGCCTGGGGAACTGCGATAAAGGGCCAAACATGATGATCGATGAGGATACTCACGCTCACCTGACCCCGGAAGGCATTCCCGAACTGCTGGAGCGGTATAAATGAAAGACATTATCCGTACTCCCGAAACGCATCCGCTGACCTGGCGTCTGCGTGATGACAAACAGCCGGTATGGCTGGACGAATACCGTAGCAAGAACGGCTACGAAGGTGCGCGAAAGGCCCTGACCGGGCTGTCACCGGATGAAATCGTTAATCAGGTAAAAGACGCTGGCCTGAAAGGGCGCGGCGGCGCGGGCTTTTCCACCGGTCTGAAGTGGAGCCTGATGCCGAAAGACGAATCCATGAACATCCGTTACCTGCTGTGTAACGCCGATGAAATGGAACCGGGCACCTATAAGGACCGTCTGCTGATGGAGCAGCTGCCGCACCTGCTGGTGGAAGGCATGCTGATCTCCGCGTTTGCGCTGAAAGCGTACCGTGGTTACATCTTCCTGCGCGGTGAATATATCGAAGCGGCCGTGCATCTGCGTCGCGCGATCGCCGAAGCGACCGAAGCCGGTCTGCTTGGCAAAAACATCATGGGCACCGGTTTTGACTTCGAACTGTTTGTCCACACCGGGGCAGGGCGTTATATCTGCGGTGAAGAAACCGCGCTGATTAACTCCCTCGAAGGTCGCCGTGCTAACCCGCGTTCCAAGCCGCCGTTCCCGGCAAGCTCTGGCGCATGGGGTAAGCCGACCTGCGTAAACAACGTTGAAACCCTGTGTAACGTACCGGCTATCCTCGCGAACGGCGTGGAGTGGTACCAGAACATTTCGAAGAGCAAAGACGCAGGCACCAAGCTGATGGGCTTCTCCGGTCGTGTGAAGAATCCTGGCCTGTGGGAACTGCCTTTCGGTACTACCGCGCGTGAGATCCTCGAAGATTACGCGGGCGGCATGCGCGATGGCCTGAAGTTTAAAGCCTGGCAGCCTGGCGGCGCGGGTACTGACTTCCTGACCGAGGCGCACCTTGACCTGCCAATGGAATTCGAAAGCATCGGTAAAGCAGGCAGCCGTCTGGGTACCGCGCTGGCAATGGCCGTCGATCACGAGATCGGCATGGTTCCACTGGTGCGTAACCTTGAAGAGTTCTTTGCCCGCGAGTCCTGCGGCTGGTGTACGCCGTGCCGTGACGGTCTGCCGTGGAGTGTGAAAATTCTGCGCGCGCTGGAGCGTGGCGAAGGCCAGCCAGGGGATATCGAGACACTTGAGCAACTGTGTCGTTTCCTCGGCCCGGGTAAAACCTTCTGTGCACACGCACCGGGTGCGGTGGAACCGCTGCAGAGCGCCATTAAATATTTCCGCGAAGAATTCGAAGCTGGCATCAAGCAGTCCTTCAGCAATACCCATCAGATTGGTGGTATTCAGCCGAACCTGCTGAAAGAGCGCTGGTAATTGCAGGTTAACCCCTGCATCGCGATAAGTAATTCGATTAACGCTCGGTTACGACCGAGCCAACTGGAAGCATGCTGACTATGGCTACGATTCATGTAGACGGCAAAGAATATGAGGTCAACGGAGCGGACAACCTGCTGGAAGCTTGTCTGTCTCTCGGCCTTGATATTCCGTACTTTTGCTGGCACCCGGCGCTGGGAAGCGTCGGTGCTTGCCGCCAGTGTGCGGTGAAGCAATATCAGAACGCGGAAGACACGCGTGGTCGCCTGGTGATGTCTTGTATGACACCGGCCACCGAAGGCACCTTTATTTCTATTGATGACGAAGAAGCGAAGCAGTTCCGCGAAAGCGTAGTGGAGTGGTTGATGACTAACCACCCGCACGACTGTCCGGTTTGTGAAGAGGGCGGTAACTGCCACCTTCAGGATATGACCGTCATGACCGGTCATAGCTTCCGTCGCTACCGCTTCACGAAGCGTACGCACCGCAACCAGGACCTGGGGCCGTTCATCTCTCATGAAATGAACCGCTGCATCGCCTGCTATCGCTGCGTACGTTACTACAAAGATTACGCCGATGGCGCGGATCTGGGCGTCTATGGCGCACATGACAACGTCTACTTCGGTCGTCCGGAAGACGGTACGCTCGAAAGCGAATTCTCCGGCAACCTGGTCGAAATTTGTCCGACCGGCGTCTTCACCGATAAAACGCACTCCGAGCGTTATAACCGTAAATGGGACATGCAGTTTGCGCCGAGCATCTGCCAGCAGTGTTCCATCGGCTGTAACACCAGCCCGGGCGAGCGCTACGGTGAACTGCGTCGTATCGAAAACCGTTATAACGGTACCGTTAACCATTACTTCCTCTGCGACCGTGGTCGTTTTGGCTATGGTTACGTGAACCTGAAAGACCGTCCGCGTCAGCCGGTACAGCGTCGTGGCGATGACCTGATCACGCTGAACGCCGAACAGGCGATGCAGGGCGCGGCAGATATTCTGCGTCAGTCGAAGAAAGTGATTGGTATCGGCTCCCCGCGCGCCAGCGTTGAAAGCAACTTCGCACTGCGCGAACTGGTCGGTGCGGATAACTTCTATACCGGTATCGCCCAGGGCGAGCAGGAACGTCTGCAGCTGGCGCTGAGCGTACTGCGTGACGGCGGTATTCATACTCCGGCACTGCGCGAAATCGAATCCTACGATGCGGTTCTGGTGCTGGGCGAAGATGTCACCCAGACCGGCGCGCGCGTTGCGCTGGCTGTGCGTCAGGCGGTGAAAGGTAAAGCACGCGAAATGGCGGCGGCGCAGAAAGTGGCAGACTGGCAGATTGCGGCCATCCTCAACATCGGCCAGCGCGCCAAGCATCCGCTGTTCGTCACCAACGTCGATAACACCCGTCTGGATGATATCGCCGCATGGACCTACCGTGCGCCGGTTGAAGATCAGGCGCGTTTAGGTTTCGCTATCGCCCACGCGCTGGATAACAACGCCCCGGCGGTTGACGGTATCGATCGTGACCTGCAGAACAAAATTGACGTTATCGTTCAGGCCTTGGCCGGAGCGAAGAAACCACTGATTATTTCCGGTACCAACGCCGGTAGCGCCGAGGTGATTCAGGCGGCTGCCAACGTGGCGAAGGCGCTGAAAGGTCGGGGCGCTGATGTCGGCATCACCATGATTGCTCGCTCTGTTAACAGCATGGGCCTGGGTATGATTGGCGGTGGTTCCCTTGAGGATGCGCTGACCGAGCTGGAAACAGGTCGTGCTGACGCCGTTGTGGTGCTGGAAAATGACCTGCATCGCCATGCTTCAGCTACGCGTGTGAACGCCGCGCTGGCGAAAGCGCCACTGGTACTGGTCGTTGATCATCAGCGTACGGCAATTATGGAAAACGCCCATCTGGTGCTTTCCGCCGCAAGCTTCGCCGAAAGTGATGGTACGGTGATTAACAACGAAGGCCGCGCCCAACGCTTCTTCCAGGTCTACGACCCGTCCTACTACGACAGCAACACCGTCATGCTGGAAAGCTGGCGCTGGCTGCACTCGCTGCACAGCACCGTGCAGAGCCGTGAAGTAGACTGGACGCAGCTTGACCACGTCATCGACGCGGTCGTTGAGAAGCTGCCGCAACTGGCGGGTATTAAAGATGCCGCGCCGGATGCAACCTTCCGTATTCGTGGACAGAAACTGGCACGTGAACCGCACCGCTACAGCGGTCGTACCGCAATGCGCGCCAACATCAGCGTACACGAACCGCGCCAGCCGCAGGACAAAGACACCATGTTCGCTTTCTCGATGGAAGGGAACAACCAACCGTCTGCGCCGCGTTCACAAATTCCGTTTGCCTGGGCACCAGGCTGGAACTCCCCACAGGCGTGGAATAAGTTCCAGGATGAAGTGGGCGGTAAACTGCGTCATGGCGACCCAGGCGTGCGTCTGATCGAAGCTTCTGCGGATGGGATGGATTACTTCACTACCGTTCCGGCGAGCTTCCAGGCTCAGGATGGTCAGTGGCGTATCGCGCCTTACTACCATCTGTTTGGTAGCGACGAAATGTCACAACGTGCGCCGGTCTTCCAGACCCGTATGCCGCAGCCGTACATTAAACTCAATCCGGCTGATGCCGCGAAGTTGGGGGTTAATGCCGGTACGCGCGTTTCTTTCAGCTACGATGGCAACACGGTTACGCTGCCGGTTGAAATCGCTGAAGGATTAACGGCAGGGCAGGTTGGTTTGCCGATGGGTATGCCTGGCATCGCGCCGGTACTGGCAGGTGCGCGTCTTGAGGATCTGCAGGAGGCACAACAATGAGTTGGATTACACCCGATCTGATTGAGATCCTGCTGAGCATTCTCAAAGCGGTCGTGATCCTGCTGGTGGTGGTCACCTGCGGGGCATTCATGAGCTTTGGCGAACGTCGTCTGCTGGGTCTGTTCCAGAACCGTTACGGACCGAACCGTGTTGGCTGGGGCGGTTCGCTCCAGCTGGTTGCGGACATGATCAAGATGTTCTTTAAAGAAGACTGGATCCCGAAATTCTCGGATCGCGTCATCTTTACCCTGGCACCAATGATCGCCTTCACCTCGCTGCTGCTGGCTTTCGCCATCGTGCCGGTGAGTCCGAACTGGGTGGTCGCTGACCTGAACATCGGGATCCTGTTCTTCCTGATGATGGCAGGTCTCGCGGTATACGCGGTACTGTTCGCCGGCTGGTCCAGTAACAACAAATACTCCCTGCTCGGTGCGATGCGTGCGTCTGCGCAAACGCTGAGCTACGAAGTGTTCCTCGGACTTTCCCTTATGGGCGTGGTGGCGCAGGCCGGCTCATTTAACATGACCGACATCGTCAACAACCAGGCTGATATCTGGAACGTAATTCCGCAGTTCTTTGGTTTTGTCACCTTTGCCATCGCGGGCGTGGCGGTGTGTCACCGTCATCCTTTCGACCAGCCAGAAGCCGAGCAGGAACTGGCCGACGGTTACCACATTGAATATTCCGGTATGAAATTCGGTCTGTTCTTCGTGGGTGAGTACATCGGTATCGTCACCATTTCTGCACTGATGGTTACCCTGTTCTTCGGTGGCTGGCATGGCCCGTTCTTACCGCCATTCGTCTGGTTCGCGCTGAAAACCGCGTTCTTCATGATGATGTTCATTTTGATTCGTGCGTCGTTACCGCGTCCTCGTTATGACCAGGTAATGTCCTTCGGCTGGAAAGTCTGTCTGCCGCTGACGCTCGTCAACTTGCTGGTAACGGCGGCTGTCATTCTGTGGCAGGCGCAATAAGGGACACAAAGACCATGACCTTAAAAGAATTGTTCGTAGGTTTCGGCACCCAGGTACGCAGTATCTGGATGATCGGCCTGCATGCGTTCGCGAAACGCGAAACGCAGATGTACCCGGAAGAGCCGGTCTATCTACCGCCCCGTTTTCGTGGTCGTATCGTTCTGACCCGCGATCCGGACGGTGAAGAGCGCTGCGTTGCCTGTAACCTGTGTGCGGTAGCGTGTCCGGTAGGCTGTATCTCTTTGCAAAAAGCAGAGACCAAAGATGGCCGCTGGTATCCGGAGTTTTTCCGCATTAACTTCTCACGCTGCATTTTCTGCGGCCTGTGCGAAGAAGCCTGTCCGACAACGGCTATTCAGCTGACTCCAGATTTCGAGCTGGGTGAGTACAAGCGCCAGGACCTGGTTTACGAGAAAGAGGATCTGCTGATCTCCGGTCCGGGCAAATACCCGGAATATAACTTCTACCGGATGGCAGGTATGGCAATCGACGGCAAAGATAAGGGCGAAGCAGAGAACGAAGCCAAGCCTATCGACGTCAAGAGCCTGTTACCGTAAGGAGAGGGGCAATGGAGTTCGCTTTTTATATCTGTGGCCTGATAGCCATTCTCGCAACCTTGCGGGTGATCACCCACACCAATCCGGTACACGCGTTGCTGTATCTGATTATTTCGCTGTTGGCGATTTCCGGGGTGTTCTTCTCGTTAGGCGCTTACTTCGCCGGTGCGCTGGAAATTATCGTCTACGCGGGCGCCATCATGGTGCTGTTCGTGTTCGTGGTAATGATGCTCAACCTCGGTGGTTCTGAAATTGAACAGGAACGCCAGTGGCTGAAACCGCAGGTGTGGATTGGTCCGGCGATTCTGTCGGCCATCATGCTGGTGGTCATTGTGTACGCCATTCTGGGCGTTAACGATCAGGGCATTGACGGTACGCCAATCAGCGCGAAAGCAGTCGGTATTTCCCTGTTTGGTCCGTATGTACTGGCGGTCGAACTGGCTTCGATGCTGCTGCTGGCGGGTCTGGTTGTGGCCTTCCACGTTGGACGCGAAGAGCGTTCAGGTGAAGTGCTGAGCAACCGCGCCGATGACCGCGCGAAAAGAAAAACGGAGGAGCACGCATGATCCCCTTACAACATGGACTGATCCTCGCGGCTGTCTTATTCGTACTGGGTTTAACCGGTCTGGTTATCCGCCGCAATCTGCTGTTTATGCTGATCGGGCTGGAAATCATGATTAACGCCTCCGCGCTGGCCTTTGTGGTCGCCGGAAGCTACTGGGGCCAGACCGATGGTCAGGTGATGTATATTCTCGCCATCAGCCTTGCGGCTGCGGAAGCGAGCATTGGACTTGCGCTGTTGCTGCAACTTCATCGCCGTCGCCAGAACCTGAACATCGATTCAGTAAGTGAGATGCGTGGATGAACATGCTTGCCTTAACCATTATTCTGCCATTTATTGGCTTTGTATTACTGGCGTTCTCTCGCGGTCGTTGGTCAGAAAATCTGTCCGCTACCGTGGGCGTCGGGTCGATTGGCCTGGCGGCGCTGGTGACGGCGTTTGTTGGCGTTGACTTCTTTGCCAATGGCCAACAGGCCTACAGCCAGCCGCTGTGGACGTGGATGTCCGTTGGTGACTTCAACATCGGTTTTAACCTGGTGCTGGACGGCCTGTCGCTGACCATGCTCAGCGTGGTGACCGGCGTCGGTTTCCTGATCCACATGTTCGCCTCCTGGTATATGCGCGGTGAAGAGGGATACTCTCGTTTCTTCGCCTACACCAACCTGTTTATCGCCAGCATGGTAGTTCTGGTACTGGCGGACAACCTGCTGCTGATGTACCTCGGCTGGGAAGGCGTGGGCCTGTGCTCCTATCTGCTGATCGGTTTCTATTACACCGATCCGAAGAATGGCGCTGCGGCAATGAAAGCCTTCGTGGTAACCCGTGTCGGTGACGTGTTCCTCGCCTTCGCGCTGTTCATCCTCTACAACGAGTTGGGCACGCTGAATTTCCGCGAAATGGTCGAACTGGCGCCTGCGCACTTCGAAGCGGGTAACAACATGCTGATGTGGGCAACCCTGATGCTGCTGGGCGGTGCGGTGGGTAAATCCGCGCAGCTGCCGTTGCAGACCTGGCTTGCTGACGCGATGGCCGGCCCGACGCCTGTCTCCGCGCTGATCCACGCCGCAACGATGGTTACCGCCGGTGTCTACCTGATTGCACGTACGCACGGCCTGTTCCTGATGACCCCGGAAATTCTGCATCTGGTGGGAATTATCGGTGCTATCACGCTTGTGCTGGCGGGTTTCGCCGCGCTGGTACAGACCGACATTAAGCGCGTTCTTGCGTACTCCACCATGAGCCAGATTGGTTATATGTTCCTGGCGCTGGGTGTTCAGGCGTGGGATGCGGCGATTTTCCACCTGATGACGCACGCCTTCTTTAAAGCGCTGCTGTTCCTGGCATCCGGCTCGGTTATCCTGGCTTGCCACCACGAACAGAACATCTTCAAGATGGGCGGCCTGCGTAAGTCTATTCCGCTGGTGTATCTCTGCTTCCTGATTGGTGGCGCGGCGCTGTCGGCTCTGCCGCTGATTACCGCAGGCTTCTTCAGTAAGGATGAGATTCTGGCCGGTGCTATGGCGAACGGTCATATCAATCTGATGGTTGCAGGTCTGGTCGGTGCGTTCATGACCTCTCTGTATACCTTCCGTATGATTTTCATCGTGTTCCACGGTAAAGAACAAATTCACGCTCACGCAGGGAAGGGGATTACCCATCATCTGCCGCTGATTGTGCTGATGATCCTGTCCACCTTCGTTGGCGCGCTGATTGTGCCACCGCTGCAGGGGGTACTGCCTGCGACGACCGAGCTTGAACATGGTCGCGTCATGACGCTGGAAATTACCTCCGGTATCGTAGCGATTGCGGGCATCCTGATCGCAGCATGGCTGTGGCTGGGCAAACGCACGCTGGTGACATCGATTGCCAACAGTGCGCCAGGTCGTCTGCTGGGGACCTGGTGGTATAACGCCTGGGGCTTCGACTGGCTGTACGACAAAGTGTTCGTCAAGCCGTTCCTGGGCGTTGCCTGGTTGCTGAAACGCGATCCGCTGAACTCAATGATGAACATTCCGGCCATCCTTTCCCGCTTTGCAGGTAAAGGCCTGCTGTTAAGCGAGAACGGTTATCTGCGCTGGTATGTGGCCTCAATGAGCATCGGCGCTGTCGTTGTGCTGGCACTGTTGATGGTACTGCGTTGAGTTTGTTGGCTGGATGAACGATTGCCGGATGGCGCTTCGCTTATCCGGCCTACAAATCCAAAGAGAATTTTTAAAATTCGTTGAAAATCAGGTCCAAAAGGACAGGCGTTATCGGCGAAGTCAGAGTGGACACCGCCTGCGCACAGCAACCGGAGCGTACTGAAGTACGTAAGGGTTGCGAGCACAGCCGGGGTTCGCTATGACGAGTGAGATAGCCTGAACGGGACTTAAACAAGGAACAAAGATCACCATGTTATTACCTTGGTTGATATTAATCCCTTTCATCGGTGGCTTCCTGTGCTGGCAGACCGAACGCTTTGGCGTGAAGGTGCCGCGTTGGATAGCGCTGATTACCATGGGACTGACGCTGGCGCTAGGCCTGCAACTGTGGTTGCAGGGCGGCTATTCACTGACGCAATCCGCGGGTATTCCGCAGTGGCAGTCTGAGTTTGTCCTGCCGTGGATCCCACGTTTTGGCATCTCTATCCATTTAGCCATCGACGGCTTGTCGCTGCTAATGGTAGTCCTGACCGGTCTGCTCGGTGTTCTGGCGGTCCTTTGCTCCTGGAATGAAATCGAAAAATACCAGGGCTTCTTCCACCTGAACCTGATGTGGATCTTAGGCGGCGTAATCGGCGTATTCCTTGCCATCGACATGTTCCTGTTCTTCTTCTTCTGGGAAATGATGCTGGTGCCGATGTACTTCCTGATAGCACTTTGGGGGCATAAAGCCTCTGACGGTAAAACGCGTATCACGGCGGCAACCAAGTTCTTCATTTATACCCAGGCCAGTGGTCTGGTGATGTTGATTGCCATCCTGGCGCTGGTGTTTGTGCACTACAAAGCGACCGGCGTGTGGACCTTCAACTATGAAGAGCTGCTGAATACCCCGATGTCCCACGGCGTGGAATACCTGCTGATGCTGGGCTTCTTCATCGCCTTCGCGGTGAAAATGCCGGTGGTTCCGCTGCACGGCTGGTTGCCGGATGCGCACTCTCAGGCACCGACCGCAGGTTCCGTTGACCTGGCGGGGATTTTGCTGAAAACCGCAGCCTACGGTCTGCTGCGCTTCTCCCTGCCGCTGTTCCCGAACGCGTCGGCGGAGTTTGCGCCTATCGCAATGTGGCTTGGCGTAATCGGCATCTTCTACGGCGCGTGGATGGCCTTTAATCAGTACGACATCAAACGTCTGATTGCCTACACCTCCGTATCGCACATGGGCTTCGTACTGATTGCTATCTACACCGGCAGCCAGCTGGCTTACCAGGGTGCGGTTATTCAGATGATCGCGCACGGTCTGTCTGCAGCCGGTCTGTTCATCCTGTGTGGTCAGCTGTACGAACGTCTGCACACGCGTGATATGCGTATGATGGGCGGCCTGTGGGGCAAAATGAAATGGTTGCCTGCGCTGTCAATGTTCTTCGCAGTGTGTACGCTGGGTATGCCGGGTACAGGTAACTTCGTTGGCGAATTTATGATTCTGTTCGGCAGCTACCAGGTGGTTCCGGTCATTACCGTGATCTCGACCTTTGGTCTGGTGTTTGCCTCTGTTTACTCGCTGGCGATGCTGCATCGCGCCTACTTTGGTAAGGCGAAGAGCCAGATTGCCAGTGTTGAACTGCCAGGGATGTCGCTGCGTGAGCTGTTTATCATCCTGTTGCTGGTTGTGCTTCTGGTACTGCTTGGCTTCTATCCGCAGCCGATTCTGGATACCTCGCATTCTGCGATGAGCAACATCCAGCAGTGGTTTGTTAATTCCGTTACTACTACAAGGCCGTAAATCGCCATGACAATAACTCCACAACACCTGATTGCGCTGCTACCGCTGCTGATCGTCGGCTTGACGGTGGTGGTTGTGATGCTCTCCATTGCGTGGCGACGCAATCACTTCCTCAATGCCACGTTGTCGGTCATTGGGCTTAACGCCGCGCTGGTTTCGCTCTGGTTTGTTGGCCAGGCGGGCGCCATGGACGTCACCCCGCTGATGCGGGTTGACGGTTTCGCTATGCTCTACACCGGGCTGGTGCTGCTGGCGAGTCTTGCCACCTGTACCTTCGCTTACCCGTGGCTGGAAGGCTACGACGACAACCGGGAAGAGTTCTATCTGCTGGTGCTGATTGCCGCGCTCGGCGGTATTCTGCTGGCTAACGCTAACCATCTGGCGGCGCTGTTCCTTGGTATTGAGCTTATCTCTCTGCCGCTGTTTGGTCTGGTTGGCTATGCGTTCCGTCAGAAACGTTCGCTTGAAGCCAGTATCAAATACACCATTCTGTCTGCCGCAGCGTCTTCTTTCCTGCTGTTCGGTATGGCGCTGGTGTACGCGCAGTCTGGCAACCTGTCATTTGTCGCGCTCGGTAAGAGCCTTGGCGATGGCATGCTGCACGAACCGCTGCTGCTGGCGGGCTTCGGTCTGATGATTGTTGGCCTCGGCTTTAAACTCTCGCTGGTTCCATTCCACCTGTGGACGCCAGACGTATACCAGGGCGCTCCGGCTCCGGTTTCCACCTTCCTGGCGACGGCGAGCAAAATCGCTATCTTCGGCGTGGTGATGCGTCTGTTCCTGTACGCACCGGTAGGTGATAGCGAAGCGGTACGTATCGTGCTGGGCGTGATCGCCTTTGCTTCCATCATCTTTGGTAACCTGATGGCGCTGAGCCAGACCAACATCAAGCGTCTGCTTGGTTACTCTTCTATCTCTCACCTCGGTTACCTGCTGGTGGCGCTGATTGCCCTGCAGAGCGGCGAAATGTCGATGGAAGCGGTTGGCGTTTATCTGGCCGGTTACCTGTTCAGCAGCCTCGGCGCGTTCGGTGTGGTCAGCCTGATGTCCAGCCCGTACCGCGGCCCAGATGCAGACTCTCTGTTCTCCTACCGTGGTCTGTTCTGGCATCGTCCGATCCTCGCGGCGGTGATGACGGTGATGATGCTGTCTCTGGCGGGTATTCCGATGACGCTGGGCTTTATCGGTAAGTTCTACGTACTGGCTGTCGGTGTGCAGGCTAACCTGTGGTGGCTGGTTGCCGCTGTGGTGGTAGGTTCTGCGATTGGTTTGTACTACTACCTGCGCGTTGCCGTAAGCTTGTACCTGAGCGCACCGCAGCAGTTGAACCGCGATGCGCCGTCCAACTGGCAGTACAGCGCGGGCGGTATCGTGGTGCTGATTTCAGCTCTGCTGGTACTGGTGCTGGGTATCTACCCGCAACCGCTGATCAGCATTGTGCAGTTAGCGACTCCGCTGATGTAATCGAAATGCAGAAACGAAAAAACCCGCCAAGGCGGGTTTTTTTATACGTGCAATACGGTCAGTTCAATAGCTGCCTGCTCACCAGCGGACCGCTGATGCCTTTCGCTGTGCGATCCATCACTTCCTGGATCACCGAAGAAAGCTCATTGACTTCGAATTTGGCCACGTAGCCATCCGCTTTTACTCGGCGAACGTGATCTTCGTTGGCGCTACCGGAAAGTGAAGAGTGGATAACGACCGGGATTTTCTTCAGGCGTTCGTCGGTTTTTATCTTACGGGTAAGCGTAAAACCGTCCATCTCCGGCATTTCCAGATCGGTGAGCACCAGGGCTATTTTTTCGCTGATTGGCTTACCTTCCGCTTCAGCTTCCTCAGATAACTGCTGGATCTTCTCCCACGCATCCTGGCCCGTCACATGCATCAGGTGCGGGATCTCCATGGCGTTAAGCCCTTTTTCCAGCATCGCGCGGGCCACTTTGGAATCATCTGCCACAATCGCCACCGCACCCGGCGTAATGTTGAATTTATTGGTTTTCAGGTTCGTTGCGCGCAGGTCATGGTTAGACGGTACAATGTCGTACAGGATCTGTTCGACGTCGAGCACCAGCGCCAGGTTATTGGTCTCTTTGTTATCGTCCAGGCAGGCGATACTGGTAATATAGCGACCATTGACGGCTTTCTCAGCGGTATGCACCTGTTGCCAGTCCAGACGCATAATGTTTTCCACTGATTCCACCGCAAATGCCTGGACGCTGCGGGCATACTCCGTGATCAACAGGATGTTAAGCCCGGTCTCTGGCTTACAGCCCGCGACGGCGGGCAGGTCAATCACAGGGATCACCTGATCGCGAATGTTAACCATACCCAGCAGCGGGGCCTTCATACCTGCCGGACGCGTAAAGGTCGGCATCGGTACGATTTCACGCAGCTTGAATACGTTGATGCCAAACAGCTCTGATTTCTGCTCCTCAACAGATTTGCCAAGGCGAAACAGCAGCAGTTCAAAACGGTTAGACAGGGTTAGGTTTGTCCTGTCATCAATATCTTTCTGGAAATTGTTCATCCTGTCCTCAGTGTGAAAGCCAGCCTTTCCACTGTTATCGGCACTGAGGCGGAAAAATGGAGCATTAAACGGTGAAAATGGCGAAATCGTGAGCCAGTTCCGTGTCTGGAAATATTGCTTTGCACTCTTCGAGTAACCGCTGACAGCCTTTTTCATCGTAGCGTGAGCTCACGTGGGTCATGATCAGGCGTCCCACTCCGGCCTCAAGCGCCAGCTTTGCGGCTTGTCGGGTCGAGCTGTGCCCGCGGCTGTTGGCTTTTTCCTCCATTGAGGAGTCCAGCGTGGTTTCATGCACCATTACATCCACACCTCGTGCCAGTTGAATGGCGGACGCGCAGGGGCCTGTGTCGCCGAAAATAGCCACAGATTTTCCCCTGGTGGCCGGAGCGAGAAATTCGGCACCGTTAATCGCGCGACCATCTTCCAGTACGATGGTTTTCCCGGCTTTCAAATCCTGAAACCACGGGCCCGATTTAACGCCTGCGGCCTTTAGGGCGCTGGCGTCGAGCGCCCCTGGCTTGTCGTGCTCTTCAATACGAAAACCGTAGCACTCCAGCGGGTGCGCCAGCGGGTACGCCGTTACTTTACGCAGGCCGTCATCGACAATCTCACCTGCAGTGATTTCTACAATATCCAGCGGATAATCGGTCCACGAGCCGCTTAAGCGCAAAGCGGTTTCGGTAAACTCTCGCAACCCCTTCGGGCCGTATAGCGTCAGCGGCTGGACATTGCCGGCCATCGAACGACTGCACAGCAGCCCCGGTAAACCAAACAGGTGATCGCCGTGCAGATGACTGATAAAAATACGATCGAGTTTTCCTGGGTTAAACGGCGTGGTCAGCAACTGATGCTGCGTTCCTTCACCACAATCAAAAAGCCACAGCCCCGCCTGAGTCGGGTGTTGCAGATTCAGTAAAATTGCCGTTACATTGCGGGAGCGCGTGGGGACACCCGCAGACGTGCCTAAAAATAGTAATTCCATCTTCGCGTTACACTTTTCGCCATCAACAAGGCAGGGTGTTCAGGTTATCACAACAAAGGGGCAGACAATGATCCACTGGCAAGATCTCCACCATGCAAAGCTCAATACCCAGCAGCTGTACGCCATTCTTCAGCTTCGCTGTGCGGTGTTTGTTGTTGAACAACAGTGTCCGTATCAGGATGTGGATGGTGATGACCTGGTTGGGGAAAACCGGCACATTCTGGGCTGGCATAACGATGAGCTGGTGGCGTATGCGAGGATTCTGAAAAGCGATGACGAGCTGGAGCCGGTGGTCATTGGCCGGGTGATTGTAAGCGAAGCGCTGCGTGGTGAAAAACTGGGGCAGCAACTGATGACCCAAACGCTGGCATCCTGTACCCAGCACTGGCCGCATAAGGCGCTGTATCTGGGCGCGCAGGCCCATCTGCAATCGTTCTATGCGCGCTTTGGTTTTGTTCCGGTCACGGATATCTATGACGAAGACGGTATTCCGCACATCGGCATGGCGCGAGAAGCGCATCAGGCATAAACAGGCGCAAACACGCCTGATTGTCTATAGTTAGCGGGTACGTCAATAGAAAGGGAGAATAAAATGTCTTTTCATTCTTATGAATCACGCATCGATGATGATCTGGAATTGTTGAGTGAAACGCTGGAGGAGGTGCTGCGTTCTTCCGGCGATCCAGCCGATCAAAAATACCTTGAGTTAAAAGCGCGGGCAGAGCGGGCGTTAGAAGAGGTGAGAAATCGCGTCAGCCACGCCTCTGACAGCTACTATTACCGCGCGAAAAAAGCCGTTTGCCGGGCCGATGACTATGTGCATGAAAAACCCTGGCGCGGAATTGGCGTTGGTGCCACGGTCGGTTTAGTGATGGGATTATTGTTAGCACGGCGATAAATTCCATTCCGTCAGCGCATTTGTACGTACTCCCTAACTGGGGGTACTGCTTTTTCTGCTCAGTACCCCGTATAATGTGAGGTTTTTAACAGGGAGAGGTCCGCGTGCATTCAATCACTACTGCGCTGGAAAGTCTGATGCGTCATTTGTCGCAAGAGATACCGGCAGCACCTGGAATTCGTATTTACGATATACCTTTCCCACTGAATGATGCGTTTGATGCTTTAGGATGGCTGGCCAGTCAACCCGTCTGGCCCCAGTTTTACTGGCAGCAGCGTAACGGCGACGAAGAAGCCGCCGTTCTGGGCGCTGTCGCCGCATTTTCCTCGCTGGAATCAGCTCAGCACTTTTTACGCCAGCATGATAATCATCCCGACCTGCGTATCTGGGGCCTGAATGCCTTTGAGCCCCAGCGCGGTAATTTGTTATTGCCACGGCTGGAATGGCGACGTTGCGCCGGGGCGGCGAGCTTACGCTTACATCTCTATAGCGACGTGTCGCTGCGTGAAGACGCCACGCAGGCGATGGCGTTAATTTCATCGCTCGCCAACGTAAAGCCGCTACCCGCATTGCGCCTGCATTTGACGGGAGAACAGAACTGGCCGGATAAAGCAGGCTGGACAGATCTGATAAAACTCGCCACGCAAACAATCAATGCGGAAGCGCTTGAGAAGGTGGTGCTGGCGCGGGCGACCGACTTACAGTTTTCTCAGTCGGTTAATGCCGCGGCCGTGATGGCCTCCAGCCGTCGCTTGAACCTGAACTGCTACCATTTCTTTATGGCATTCTCTGCAGAGTGCGCGTTTCTTGGCTCTTCCCCTGAACGTCTGTATCGACGGCGTGACACGGCGCTGCGCACCGAGGCGCTGGCCGGAACCGTTGCCAATCACCCTGAGGATCATCGGGCATGGCAGTTGGGTGAATGGCTAATGAAAGATGATAAAAACCAGCGCGAGAATATGCTGGTGGTCGAAGATATTTGCCAGCGTTTGCAGGGCTGTACGCAAACGCTTGACGTGCTGCCGCCGCAAGTGCTCAGACTGCGTAAAGTGCAGCACCTGCGTCGCTGTATCTGGACGGAACTGAATCAGGCCGACGATACGCTTTGCCTGATGCAGCTTCAGCCTACGGCGGCAGTCGCAGGCATTCCGCGTGAGCTGGCGCGTGAATTTATCCAACATAATGAACCCTTTGAACGCGAGTGGTATGCCGGTTCTGCGGGTTACCTTTCTCTGCGCCAAAGCGAGTTTTGCGTGTCATTACGTTCGGCGAAAATTAGCGCAAACGTGGTGCGCCTGTATGCCGGGGCAGGGATCGTTCGCGGTTCAGATCCTGAGCAGGAATGGCAAGAAATAGACAATAAAGCGGCAGGACTGCGCACTTTATTACAGATGGAAGGGTAATGAGTTGTATATTACCGACTCATATCAAAAATCCATTTATTCGATTCTTTATACTGTGTCGCAATATTGATACCGGACAATCTCATGTCAGTAAGCGCATTTAACCGACGCTGGGCGGCGGTCATTCTGGAAGCACTCACTCGCCACGGCGTCAGGCATGTCTGCATTGCCCCTGGCTCTCGTTCTACACCGTTGACGCTGGCGGCAGCGGAAAACCCGGCTTTTATCCACCATACTCATTTTGATGAGCGCGGTCTTGGGCATCTGGCTTTAGGTCTGGCAAAAGTCAGCCGGCAGCCTGTCGCCGTGATTGTGACGTCCGGTACGGCGGTGGCGAATTTGTATCCCGCGTTGATCGAAGCGGGCCTGACCGGTGAAAAACTGATTTTACTTACCGCTGACCGACCGCCTGAACTTATCGACTGCGGCGCTAACCAGGCGATTCGTCAGGCCGGAATGTTTGCCTCGCATCCATCGCAAACGCTCTCCTTACCGCGCCCGACCCAGGACATCCCGGCGAGCTGGCTGGTGTCCACCATTGATAACGCCTTAGCTGCGCTGCATAGCGGGGCGGTTCATATTAATTGTCCGTTTGCGGAACCGCTGTATGGCGATATGGACGAAACGGGGATTGCCTGGCAGCAGCGCCTTGGCGACTGGTGGCAGGACGATAAACCCTGGCTGCGTGAAGCGCGTCGGCTGGAAAGCGACAAACAACGTGACTGGTTTTTCTGGCGACAAAAACGCGGCGTCGTGATTGCAGGTCGCATGAGTGCCGAAGAGGGCAAGAAGGTTGCGCAATGGGCGCAGATGCTAGGCTGGCCGTTGATTGGCGATGTTCTGTCGCAAACCGGACAGCCGTTGCCGTGCGCCGACCTGTGGCTCGGGAATGCGAAAGCGGTAACTGAATTACAGCAGGCGCAGATTGTGGTGCAGCTTGGCAGTAGCCTGACTGGAAAACGACTCCTGCAATGGCAGGCCAGCTGTGATCCGCAGGAATACTGGATTGTCGATAATCTCGAAGGCCGCCTCGATCCGGCTCATCATCGTGGGCGCAGGTTGGTAGCAAAGGTTGGCGACTGGCTGGAGCTGCATCCGGCGGAGAAACGTCAGCCCTGGTGCGTAGAAATCCCACGCCTGGCGCAGCTGGCCTGGCAGGCGGTAGAAGCCCGCCGCGACGCGTTTGGTGAAGCGCAATTAGCCCACCGTATCCGCGAATACCTGCCGGAGCAGGGACAACTGTTCGTGGGCAACAGCCTGGTGGTGCGTCTGATTGATGCGCTGTCACAGCTTCCGGCGGGTTTCCCGGTCTATAGCAACCGCGGCGCGAGCGGTATCGACGGTCTGTTGTCAACGGCTGCAGGCGTACAGCGCGCCAGCGCAAAATCGACGCTGGCTATCGTCGGCGATTTATCTGCGTTGTATGACCTCAATGCCCTGGCGTTATTGCGCCAGGTATCCGCGCCGTTTGTCCTGATAGTGGTCAACAATAACGGCGGGCAGATCTTCTCCCTGCTGCCGACGCCGGCAAGCGAACGTGAACGGTTCTACCTGATGCCGCAGAACGTGCATTTTGAGCATGCTGCCGCCATGTTTGACCTTAAATACCAGCGTCCGGAAAACTGGGAGCAACTGGAGAGCGCGTTGAATAACGCCTGGCGTACTCCGGCGGCAACGGTGATTGAGCTGGTGGTAAATGAAACTGACGGGGCGCAAACCCTGCAGCAACTGCTGGCGCAGGTAAGCCATCTATGATCCTGCACGCGCAGGCAAACGAGGGCCAGCCAGGATTTCCCTGGCTGGTTTTCCTGCACGGTTTTTCCGGCGATTATCGCGAATGGCAGACGGTTGGCGAAGCGTTTCAGAATTATTCGCGGCTGTACATCGACCTGCCAGGACACGGCGGGTCCGCTGACATTAGCGTGAGCGGATTCGATGACGTAAACGCTTTGCTGCATAATACTCTGCTTAGTTACAACATACTTAACTACTGGCTGGTAGGATACTCTCTTGGCGGCAGAGTCGCGATGATGGCAGCCTGTCAGGAGATGCCGGGACTGTGTGGTCTGGTGGTTGAAGGTGGACATCCTGGCTTGCAAAGCGAGGAGGCGCGTGTGCAGCGTTGTCTCTCGGACGGTCGCTGGGCCGCGCGTTTTCGCGCTGAGCCGCTGCGCGAGGTGTTTAATGACTGGTACCAACAACCAGTTTTTTCCTCGCTGAATGCGGCGCAAAGAGAGGCGCTGGTCGCTCTGCGTAGCCAGAATAATGGGCATACGCTGGCGGCAATGCTTGAGGCAACCTCGCTTGCCGTACAACCTGATTTACGTGCGCAACTCCATACGCGCACATTTCCGTTTTATTATTTATGTGGTGAACGTGACGATAAATTCCGCGCTTTAGCGGCGGAAATATCAGTACCAAACCATGTGATTCGTAATGCCGGACACAACGCGCATCGGGATAATCCCGCTGGCGTGGTGGACTGTCTGGCTCAGATTCTGCGTCGCTGACTATAGGACATTTTATGATCTATCCTGATGAAACAATGCTTTACGCACCGGTAGAATGGCACGATTGCTCTGAAGGCTACACCGATATTCTTTATGAGAAATCCACCGACGGTATCGCAAAAATCACCATTAATCGTCCGCAGGTACGCAATGCCTTCCGTCCGGTTACCGTGAAAGAGATGATCCAGGCGCTGGCGGACGCCCGCTATGATGACAACATCGGCGTGATTATTCTGACTGGTGCGGGCGACAAAGCGTTTTGCGCAGGTGGCGATCAGAAAGTGCGTGGCGACTACGGCGGATACCAGGATGATTCCGGTGTGCATCACCTGAACGTACTGGACTTCCAGCGTCAGATTCGTACCTGTCCGAAACCGGTAGTGGCGATGGTTGCCGGTTTTTCCATCGGCGGCGGGCATGTGCTGCATATGATGTGCGACCTGACCATTGCGGCTGAAAACGCCATCTTTGGTCAGACCGGTCCGAAAGTCGGTTCTTTCGACGGCGGTTGGGGCGCTTCCTACATGGCGCGCATCGTCGGTCAGAAAAAAGCGCGTGAAATCTGGTTCCTGTGCCGTCAGTACGATGCAAAACAAGCGCTGGATATGGGCCTGGTCAACACCGTGGTTCCACTGGCGGATCTGGAAAAAGAGACCGTACGCTGGTGTCGCGAAATGCTGCAAAACAGCCCAATGGCGCTGCGCTGCCTGAAAGCCGCGCTGAACGCTGACTGCGATGGTCAGGCTGGTCTGCAGGAGCTGGCGGGTAACGCCACTATGCTGTTCTACATGACGGAAGAAGGTCAGGAAGGTCGTAACGCCTTTAACCAGAAACGTCAGCCTGATTTCAGCAAATTCAAACGGAATCCGTAATGCGTAGCGCGCAGGTATACCGCTGGCAGATCCCCATGGACGCGGGGGTGATTCTGCGCGACAGGCGGTTAAAAACGCGTGACGGGCTGTACGTTTGTCTTCGTGACGGCGAGCGCGAAGGGTGGGGAGAGATCTCCCCACTGCCGGGCTTTAGTCAGGAAAGCTGGGAAGAGGCGCAAACCGAACTGCTGGTCTGGGTCAAAGGCTGGCTGCAAGGCGATGCCTCTTTACCGCAACTGCCTTCGGTCGCCTTTGGCGCAAGCTGTGCGTTGGCCGAACTGGCCGGCGCATTGCCACAGGACGCAGATTACCGTGCTGCACCGCTGTGTACGGGCGATCCTGACGATCTGGTACTGCAACTGGCGGATATGCCAGGTGAAAAAGTGGCGAAGATCAAGGTCGGACTGTATGAAGCGGTTCGCGACGGTATGGTAGCCAACCTGCTGCTTGAGGCTATCCCAGAGCTGCATTTGCGTCTTGACGCCAACCGAGCCTGGACGCCGTTGAAAGCCCAGCAGTTTGCAAAATACGTTAATCCGGAGTATCGCGGCCGCATCGCTTTCCTCGAAGAACCGTGCAAAACCCGCGATGACTCCCGTGCGTTTGCGCGTGAAACTGGTATTGCCATCGCCTGGGATGAAAGTCTGCGTGAAGCGGATTTCACCTTCGAAGCCGAAGAGGGCGTCAAGGCTGTGGTTATCAAACCTACGCTGACGGGCAGTCTCGATAAAGTACGCGAACAGGTGGCAGCGGCGCATGCGCTTGGTCTCACCGCTGTTATTAGCTCGTCGATCGAGTCGAGCCTGGGCTTAACTCAGCTGGCGCGAATTGCCGCCTGGCTGACGCCGCAGACCATTCCAGGTCTGGATACCCTGAGTCTGATGCAGTGCCAGCAGGTACGCACCTGGCCGGGTAGCGCGTTGCCGTGTATTGACGTTGAAGCGCTGGAACGTCTGCTATGACCCAGCAGGACATGCCCGATAGCGTGAGCTTATCGGGCCTGATACAACCGGGTGACTGGCCGTGGCGCCACTGGCGACAAGTGCGTGCGAAGGCGCCAGCCCTGCGCCTCAACGATGAGGTATTAAACTGGAGCGAGCTCTGCACGCGCGTTGACCATCTGGCCTGCGGTTTTGCCGCTCAGGGCGTGGAAGAAGGCGATGGTGTCCTGCTTCGTGCCTGGAACCATCCGCGGGCTTTGCTGGCCTGGCTGGCATTGCTGCAATGTGGGGCGCGGGTTTTACCTGTGAATCCACAGTTGCCCCAGCCGCTGCTAGATGCGCTGGTCCCGGACTTAACGCTGCGTTTTGCGCTCGATCTGGAAGCCGCTAACGCACTTTCAGGGCTCAGTCCGTTGCAGATGCAGGTAGTGCCAGGCACGCATGCCGCCGCGTGGTTACCCGAACGTTTGAGCACGATGACGTTAACCTCTGGTTCTACCGGATTGCCGAAGGCGGCGGTGCATACCTGTCAGGCGCATCTGGCGAGCGCGCAGGGCGTGCTGTCGTTAATGCCGTTTGGCGCTGAAGATGACTGGCTACTCTCACTGCCGCTGTTTCATGTTTCCGGTCAGGGCATATTGTGGCGCTGGTTGTTTGCCGGGGCGCGAATGACCGTGCGCGACAAGCAGCCGCTTGAGCACATGTTGGCTGGGTGCACCCACGCTTCGCTGGTGCCTACGCAGTTGTGGCGCTTGCTGGTCAACAACAGGCCGGTCACGCTCAAAGCGGTACTGCTGGGCGGTGCGGCAATTCCTGTTGAATTAACGGAACAGGCGCGCGAGCAGGGGATTCGCTGCTGGTGCGGTTACGGTTTGACGGAGTTTGCTTCTACGGTCTGCGCGAAAGAGGCGGATGGTCAGGCGGATGTGGGTTCCCCGCTGGTAGGCAGAGAAGTCAGAATCGTTAATGATGAAGTCTGGCTGCGTGCCGCCAGCATGGCGCAAGGTTACTGGCGTAACGGTAAGCTTATTCCTTTAGTGAACGCGGAAGGCTGGTTTGCGACCCGCGATCGCGGCGTGTTGAAGGACGGCAAGTTGACCATTGTCGGTCGTATGGACAATCTGTTCTTTAGCGGCGGGGAAGGCATTCAGCCGGAAGAGGTGGAACGCGTAATTGCAGCGCATCCGCATGTTCTGCAAGCCTTTATTGTGCCGATAGAAGACAAAGAGTTTGGTCATCGCCCGGTGGCGGTCATTGAGTATGACGCCAACGCTGGAGAAACCAATCTGGCAGAGTGGGTTAAAGATAAGCTAGCTCGCTTTCAACAACCGGTGTGTTGGTTGACGTTGCCTCCCGAACTCAAAGCTGGAGGGATTAAAATCTCTCGCCGCGCGCTGTCGGATTGGGTAACTGCTTCATTGTTAACATTAAGAAAACAGTAATTACATTTCTCACTTTCGCCGTTGCGTAGCCATTGTCCTTTTGTTTATCTGCTAATGTGTAACCTTGTGTGAAATTCATTAGCAAAAGGTGCGCTATGGAATGGCATGTGAAGAAGACTTGCTGTCACAAAAAAGCAAGGAGGCTCTATGTTGTGCTTTGTGATAGCGGCGGTTCGTTAAAGATGCTTGCCGAGGCGCAATCTTCTGAGCGGGTTAAGCCCGGAGATCTCCTTTCTCCCTTAAAAGACGCGCAGTATTGTATTAATCGCGATTTATCCCGGATGATTAAGATAATTGATGCCAGACAGTATATTTGCGACGAATGGGAACGCGTGTTACGACTGTCCGAAGATAAATAGTCTCAGGGCTGCTGGCGCTGATGTGAAGGCAGAAAAATCGTCATTAGCCCCGCCATGATGCACAGCACTCCGGCAAGTGCCTTCAATGAAAATGTTCCCTGCCAGCCGGGCAGAATCATGGATGCAACCCACACCAGCACATAGCTCAGGCTGAGCAGAGCATAAGCTTTGCTCAGTGCGAGCTGGTGCAGGGCTTTATGCCAACAAATAACCGACAGTAAATAGCCGGCCAGCCCGGCATACAGAGCAAACGCCCCGATGCTAAGAGAAAATACGGCTGTGATGAATTCCTGCGGCCGCAGCATTGGCGGCAGATTATCCATCGCGAAGCCGAGACTCAACTGGGCGGCGGAGGTGATAATAACGCTACATAATCCCCAAAATATGCCCATTACACCGCACTCCCAAGAATAAAGATGCCGGTGATGATGAGCCCAACCCCCAGCCAGTGGCGCGTGGTGACGGGTTCACGCCAGATTTTCCATGCGGCCAGCGTCACCCAGACAAAGTTAAGACTCAGCATGGGGTAGGCGATGCCGACAGGAATGTTCTGCAGTACCGCGAGCCAGAGCAGCATGGCCAGACCGAGACTTGCCAGAGCAAGCCCAATCCATTGCGAAATATGACGTTTTCGCGCTCGTGCGGACACCGGTCGGGTCGCCTGCTTCTGGCATAACTGGCCGCAGACGCTGAGTATGCTGGCGAGAACTAAGGCTATCCAGATCATTTGGGTCGATACTGAATCAGGACCAGACGCCCCTGATTATCAATGTAATCAGCGGGAGGGATGGCAAGTTGATTAATATCTTCATCCTTATCAATCGAGAGCACGAGCGTAATGTTTCCTTGCTGACGATGTTGCGCTAACCAGTCGGCAAAGTCTTCCCGACTGACAAAACGCCCCTGGGCATCCGGGTAGTTAAGGCCATATTTTAACTCGCCCGTTTGTCCGTACATCATGATGTCGTCACGCTTCAGGCTCCAGGCCAGCCCCGCGGCGACGCCAACGCTATCGGTGAGAATATAACGGCTCGAGTCCAGCGACTCTTTGGTCATCTCGACAAAAAACTGTGGCTGTTTAGATTCCATCACCCGGTCAGGAATGGAAAAGCCAAACAGCAGTGCCAGTCCCAATGGGCACAGCGCTGCGAATGGCCAGTTCTTCTCGCGGTTATTTAGCGTATACCAGCCGAACAGCGTCCAGACGATAAAAATACCCCACGCACAAAACACCTTATACGTTTCTATATGCGACCAGACCGGCGTCTTTAACGGGCCCAGCGTGGAAACAATAAACGTGGCGACAATCCCGGTCACACCGAACAGAACGTTGATCCAGCCATTGACGCGCAGCGCGGCTGAGCCTTTTTCCGCGGCCTGTAGGCCGAAACGCGCCATCAATATCGCCAGCGGCGCGAAGCAGGAAAGAATATAGGTTGGCAATTTTCCTTTCGCGATGCTGAAAAAAAGGATTGGCATGATAATCCAGCTTAGCAGGTACAGTGTGCTGCGCGGAACATCTCGCTCACGCCAGCCCGTACGCAGTGCGCCGGGAAGCAGCCCGAGCCACGGTAATGCGCCCGCTACAAATATCGGGATGTAGTACCAGACTGGAGCCTTGTGTTGAGCATCATCCTGCGCGAAGCGTTGAATGTGTTCGACCCAGAAGAAATAATGCCAGAAATCCGGCTCACGCCGGGCAATCGCTATTCCCCACGGCAGCACAATCACGACGCAGCCGACGACCGCCAGCAGACCGTAGAGTATGAGATCTTTCCAGCGCTTTTGTGCGAAAACCCACGGCAGTACGCTGAGCACCGGAACGGCAAGCGCCAGGAAACCCTTGGTCATTACGCCCATGCCGCAGGTTAACCCTAACAGCAAAAAGGCAGTCATTTTGCGCGTTCTGGTGGTGGCCTGCATCCCCTGCCAAAAACAACACATGCCCGCCATCAGCCAGAGCGCGATGATAGGATCAAGTACCGCGTAGGTGCCGATGCTGTATACCAAAAAAAACGTTAAAAAGATAACTGATGAGAGTACGGCGGTACGCTTATCCTGCCATAACCGCATGGCAAGCCAGGCTACCAGTAGCGCCGTCAGCAAGGTGGCAAAAATGGCCCCCGCTCTGACGCCAAAATTATTGGCGCCAAACAACCATTGCCCGATGCTGTTTAACCAGTATCCGGCAATCGGTTTTTCAAAATAACGCAGCCCTAAAAAGTGAGGAACGATCCAGTCGCCAGAGGTCAGCATTTCCCGGCTGATTTCGGCATAGCGCGTCTCATCTGGCTGCCAGAGCAGGCGACTGTTGATGGGAAGAATAAAATACAGCGCAATAAAAGCGATGAACGCCAGAGTGTAGCGGGCAGCAGATTTCATTGTGTCACACTCACCGGTTGTTGGCAGCCGAGCCACCCCTCTCTGCCGGGAATTTTGCCGCGCACGATCTGTCCTGTTGGCAGCGTATTAATATCGTCTGGTAACAGGTCACCGAGCGGGCAAAATGTGATCCCCATGTCTGCGGCACGAGTAAGCAACTCGTCAAAATCCTGATGAAAGGCGATGCCTTCAACTTCCGCATGAATGGTGTACACCGGTGTTCCTCTGCTCATCTGGATGTGGGAGAGAATATAAGAGTTGAAGTCCACCGCCTGGACCTCCTGACCAACCACTTCATCCCATGTTGGTAATGTGACGGGAATTTGCGGTGTACCTGTTTTCCCGGACGCCAGCACAGGACGGAATAACGATGTTCCCCGACAGTCGCTGTTATAGCGCAAATGGAACGTTTCTTTGGCATGGATGACGCGGTTGTCGGCACGCCATCCGGCAACCGCAGAACAGGTGACAGGCTGTCCGATGATGGCTTCAAGGGCGGATATGCCTCGTGAAATATCATCAATTAACTGTTTATCATTCCAGTTTCCGCTTCGCGCCTGCCAGGCATGGTGATCCCAGGCATGCAAACCGGTTTCATGAAGCAGGGCGGTTTGTGCAATGATCGCCGCATTAGCCTGGCCGATTTCTTTACCCGGCCATGCGGTTCCCGCCAGCAAAATATCCCATCCGTAGAGTGATGCCGCGTTTGAGCGCAGCATCTTCCACAGAAATTGTGGCTTCACAAGACGCCAGAGATGGCGCCCCATGTTGTCAGGTCCAACGCTAAAGAAAAAACTTGCCCGGACGCGATGTCGGTTCAATGTCTCCAGCAGGCGGGGCACGCCTTCGCGCGTCCCCCTGAACGTATCGACATCAATGCGCAAGCCGACTTTGGTCATGATGTGTGTTCCGTGATATCCACGCTGCGTAAGAAGAAGTCCAGCGTATCTTCTACCGTTTCCTGCATCTCAATGCCAGGTTCCCAGTTCAGGCAGCGTTTTGCGTTGCGAATATTGGGCTTACGATGCTCAACGTCCTGATAACCTTTACCATAGTAGGTACTGCTTTCGACGTCGCGGAAACCGGCAAACGGCGGGAAGTGGTTACGCAATGGATGTTTTTCAAAGCAGGAAAGCAGCATTTCTGCCAGTTCCTGAATACTCGCTTCGTTCTCCGGGTTACCGATGTTGATAATCTCGCCGTCGCAGCGTCCGCCTTCGTTTTCAATGATGCGGTACAGGGCTTCGATACCATCGCGAATGTCGGTAAAGCAGCGTTTCTGCTTGCCGCCTTCAATCAGCTTGATCGGTGACCCTTCCACCAGATTGAGGATCAACTGGGTGATGGCGCGTGAGCTGCCGATACGCGCGGCGTTAAGGCTGTCCAGACGCGGCCCCATCCAGTTAAACGGGCGGAACAGGGTGAAGCGTAATCCCTCTTTTTCGCCGTACGCCCAGATAACGCGATCCAGCAACTGCTTAGAAACAGAGTAGATCCAGCGCGGTTTATTCACCGGGCCGACGATCAGATTCGAGCTGTCCTCATCGAAGACGTTATCGGTACACATGCCGTAGACTTCGGAGGTTGACGGGAAAATAATGCGCTTATGGTATTTCACGCAGTAGCGAATGATTTTCAGGTTCTCTTCGAAATCGAGCTCAAACACGCGCAGCGGGTTGCGGGTATATTCGATTGGCGTTGCGATCGCCACCAGCGGCAGCACGACGTCGCATTTTTTCACATGATACTCAATCCATTCGGAGTGAATGCTGATGTCACCTTCGACGAAATGGAATCGCGGATGTTGCAGAAAACGCCCAATGGCGTCGCTACCAATATCGAGTCCATATACTTCATAATTATCTTCTTGCAGCAGGCGCTCGGTCAGATGGTTACCAATGAAGCCGTTAACGCCGAGGATTAGCACACGAGTACGACGTTTGCTGGCGGTAACTGACTGGCTGTTCAGACGAGAACCTGGTACCAGGCCCAGAACCTGCGCCAGTTGTGACCCCTGCATTGCAATACCATCGCCAGCTTGTCCGGTAATAATCTCCAGTGCGCCATCAGCACAGGCGATCAGCAAAGGGGATACGGAGACGACGGTGCCCGGTTGGGCCGCAAAATCGTTTGTGCAAACCCGAGATGTCCAGACGGTGAACTTTTGCGTGCCGACGTAGCTAAATGCGCCCGGCCACGGATCGCTGACGGCGCGAACCTGGTTATGCAGCTCTGCGGCTGGCTTGTTCCAGTCGAGGAGGCTATCTTCCGGCGTACGGCGACCAAAGCAGGTGGCTTCTGCTTCCTGTTGGGGGCGTTCTGCATAATCTCCCGTTTTAATCGCAGGCAGCGTTTGTTCCAGCAACTGACGCGCAGCCTGGCACAATTTATGGTGCAGCGTTAACGCCACGTCTTCCGGCGAAATAGCAACGCGCTGCTGGGCAACTATGGCACCCGCATCCGCGCGTTTGACCATGCGGTGAAGCGTGACGCCGGTTTCGGTTTCGCCATTAACCAATACCCAGTTCAGAGGCGCGCGACCACGGTATTTCGGCAGCAGCGAACCGTGCAGATTAAATGCCCCCTTAGGCGCAAGACTGAGGATCTCATCACTCAGTAAATGACGATAGTAGAATGAGAAGATGACATCTGGCGCCAGTTGGCTAATGCGCTCAATCCACAGGGGATGATTGACCTCGTCCGGGGCGTAAACCGGAATACCAGCGCTGGCCGCCAGGCGGGAAACAGATCCAAAAAACGCTTTTTCACCCGGGTTGTCGGTGTGTGTAAAAATTGCAGCGATTTCATAACCTGCATCTAACAAAGCCTGGACACCCTGACATCCCATATCGTGATAGGCAAATACGACGGTTTTCATGCGCGGTTTTCCTCGTTTGACTGTGTGGTTTGTGGGCGAATAACGTGTTGAACAAAATAGCGGGGGCGGGCGCGGACATCGTTATAGATGCGACCGATATATTCGCCGAGTAAACCCATGCCAATAAACTGTGCGCCGATAAAGGTAAACAGGACGGCAAACAGCATGAATACCCCTTCCGCGGCCCACTGTGGGCCGAGCGTCAGGCGCAGAACAACAAGCACAACGGATAAGGTAAAGCCGGTGGCGGCAATCACGCTGCCCAACAGGCTCAACATACGAAGCGGCGTGGTGGTCAGACAGGTCACCAGGTCATACATCAGGTTGATCAGACGCATGAAGCTGTATTTAGAGTCACCAAATTCACGCTCTGCATGATGTACCGGGATTTCGGTGGCGCGACGGGCAAAAATATTGGCCAGAATCGGGATAAAGGTGCTGCGCTCCTGGCAATGCAGCATGGCATCGACGATGTGACGGCGATAGGCGCGTAGCATGCAACCATAGTCGCCCATCGCTTTACCGGTGGTGCGCTGAATAAGATGGTTGATCATGCGCGAGGCGGTCTTACGAAATACGCTGTCCTGGCGGTTCTGACGTACCGTACCCACCACATCGAAGCCTTCATCTGCGGTGGCAACCAGTCGGGGGATCTCCTCCGGCGGGTTTTGCAAATCGGCATCCAGCGTGATGATCAAGTCGCCGGTGACATGACTGAAACCGGCCATAATCGCCGAGTGTTGCCCGTAATTTCGATTCAGTAAAATAGAGACAATATGGCTGTTCGGTGCCTGAGACGCGTCCATCATCAACTGCGCGGAGTTGTCGCTGCTGCCGTCATCGATTAGCAGAATCTCATAGTCTTTGCCCAATTTTTCGCAGGCGGCACTGGTACGTCTGATTAGCTCTGGCAGGCTTTCCTGTTCATTAAAAACGGGAATGACCACCGAGACTTTTTTGATCGGTGCTGCTTCAAACATGGTTATTGTCCTGCAATCTCGCGAAGTGCCGTAATCACCCGCTGGGTGTCCGCTTCGGTCATGTCGGGGAATAGCGGCAGCGAGCAGATGCGCGCGCTGTTCCATTCAGTATTTGGGAGCGAAAGGGTAGTGAAGCGTTCGCGGTAATATTTTTGCGTATGGGCCGCACGAAAATGCAGACCAGTACCGATATTTTTGGCCTTTAGCGCCTCCATCAGGGCATCTCTGCTCAGGCCACAGCACGCTTCGTCAACGCGAATGATGTACAGATGCCAGGCGTGAACGTGCGACCACTGGGGCAGGCCCAGCGGTTGAAACGGGGTATCGGCCAGCGCCTGTTGATATTTCTGGGCAATTTGCGCCCGGCGTGAATTCAGTTGTCCCAGCTTATTCAGCTGTACCAGCGCGATGGCGGCATTGATATCTGTGAGGTTGTATTTGTATCCTGGCGCAAGTACTTCGGCCTGCGGCGCCCGGCCATAGGTTTGTCGATCAAATGCATCGACGCCCAGACCGTGAAACTTCAGGCTGCGAAGACGCTGGGCAAGCTGACTGTCGTCGGTGACGATTAGCCCACCTTCTGCACAGGTGATATTTTTGATGGCGTGAAACGAGAAGATTGCCGTGCCGCGCGCGCCGACATGGCGACCCTTATATAACGTCCCTACGGCGTGAGCCGCATCTTCTATAACCGGAATGCAGTAGCGCTCGCCAATGGCATAAATTGCGTCAAGGTCGGCGGGGGCGCCTGCGTAATGTACCGGAATAATGGCTTTGGTACGCGGGGTGATAGCGGCTTCAATTTGCTCCGGCGTGACCATCAGCGTATCGCGGTCGACGTCGATCATGACCGGCGCCGCACCCAGCAAAACAATCATGTTGAGGGTCGAAACCCATGTCATTGACGGCGTAATGACCTCATCGCCTGCGCCTATGCCCAGCGCCATCAACGTGATGTGCATCCCTGCCGTAGCGGAGCAGACGGCGACGGCGTGCTGATTTCCGGTGAGCTGACAGAATGCTTCTTCCAGTTGTTGGTTTTTCGGGCCGGTGGTTATCCATCCAGAGTCCAGAACCGTCTTCACAGCGGCAAGTTCTTCTGCGCCCATGGTCGGGCGAGAGAAAGGCAAAAAGTCAGACATCATTATTCCTTCAAGCCATTTAACGCCACCGAAGTTTTATTTTTCGTGATAAACAGGGGGCGTTAATTATTTAATCAGGCTTCAAAGGTTAATGACTGAAGGTTAATTTATCCTTAAGAGTTTAAGGTTTGAAATTCAAAGATAAAAAGAGGGAATGGTGATTTATTTGTTTGAATATAAAGTATTTTTAGTCTTCATGGCGGTAATGACCTCTGTTGCTGAATGCTGAGAACAATACCGCTATTGTGCACATTGTTTATATTACGTTTAAACTTGTGGGATTTACAGTAACCCTTTCAAAGTTAACGTTTTACGCGTGGCGATATTTAAGTCGTAGGTGCCGATATCTTCCGCTTTAACCCAGGCGAATGCCTGGAACTCTTCGTTAATGTTCACTTCGCGATTCGCCGCCACACAATCGAAGATGAGATAAATCATATAAATCTCTTCCTGGCTGCCATCGGCATAAGTTTTGGTACGAATATCGTCACTGAAGGTCCATGGCGTAATTTCTGATAACACCAACTGTTCACCCAGTTCTTCTCTCACTTCCCGGCGCAAAGCTTCTTCGATGCGTTCGCCTGGTTCAACACCGCCGCCAGACAGCGCCCACTGACCGGGAAACACACCGCGGTCGTCAGCCATTTTGCACAGTAAATAACAGCCATCGTTTTCAATTAATGGGCAAACAATCGTTCTTTGGCGCATAAGTTCAGTCCTTTAGGGGAGGTAGAAAAAAATTCCATCATGCACGCATCTTACCTTTTGCTGACGCTAGAAAAAATGCTTCATCAATGAATAACGCCACTTTGGCTGGGAAAACAGGATGTTTGTTGAAAACGGCCATTTGCTACGTTCACATGTATAAATGACACAAGAATTTAACCTTATCCACATCTTCTGAGTAGTATTTAGTTACAATATGTCGTTGCATCGCTTTTTTAGCTCATTGATTCCTCGTCATCTGACAGTACAATTCACCGGTTTTGGGGCTATGTTTTGATTCTTGCTGGAAAGGATAGAAAATGAAAAAAAGTTTAATGTTGGGTTTTGCCGGAATGCTGTTTTTTTCCGCGTCGGCGAGCGCGATTAGCATCAGCGGCCAGGCGGGCGAAGACTACACCAACCTGGGTTTCGGTATGGGTACTGAGACCACCGGTCTGGCTGTCAGCGGTAACTGGATGCATAACGATGACGACGGTGATGTTGCCGGACTGGGCCTGGGTCTGAATATCCCACTGGGTCCACTGTTAGCGACCGTTGGCGGTAAAGGCGTTTATACCAATCCAAACGATGGTGATGAAGGTTATGCGGCGGCGGTAGGTGGCGGTCTGCAGTGGCCGATCGGCGACAGCATTCGTCTGTTTGGTGAGTACTATTACTCGCCGGATTCGCTTTCCAGCGGTATCGACAGCTATGAAGAAGCGAATGCCGGTGCGCGTCTGACTATCCTGCGCCCGCTGAGCATTGAAGCCGGCTATCGCTATCTGAACCTGGCGGGTAAAGACGGCAACCGTGATAATGCGATTGCTGACGGCCCGTACGTTGGGGTTAATGCCAGCTTCTGATATTTCTGGCGCGGCGTTCAGTCGCGCCTTCCCCCCTCCATGCGTTATAGTGTTTTCATCATAAAAGCAGGAGAACACGATGTTAAACGTGGAGATGTTATCCACCGGGGATGAAGTGTTGCACGGACAAATCGTCGACACCAATGCCGCCTGGCTGGCCGATTTTTTCTTTAATCAGGGTTTACCGCTAACGCGTCGCAACACGGTAGGTGACAATCTTAACGATTTGGTCGCCGTCTTGCGTGAGCGTAGCGAACATGCCGATGTACTGATCGTTAACGGCGGTCTGGGGCCAACCAGCGATGACTTGAGCGCGCTGGCGGCGGCAACGGCAAAAGGCGAAGGGCTGGTGCTGCATGATGCATGGCTCGCCGAGATGGAGCGTTATTTCCGCGATCGTGGACGCGTAATGGCGCCGAGCAACCGCAAACAGGCTGAACTTCCTGCCAGCGCGGAGTTTATCAATAATCCGGTGGGGACCGCGTGCGGGTTTGCCCTGAAGCTTAACCGCTGCCTGATGTTCTTTACGCCGGGTGTACCATCTGAATTTAAAGTCATGGTTGAGCATGAAATCCTGCCGCGTTTGCGTGAGCGTTTTTCGCTGTCTCAACCTCCGCTATGCCTGCGATTAACCACTTTTGGTCGCTCAGAAAGCGATCTGGCGCAAAGCCTGGACCCGCTGCCATTGCCTCCGGGAGTGACAATGGGCTACCGCTCCTCAATGCCGATTATTGAGCTGAAGCTGACCGGACCGGATTCCCAACGCGAAGCGATGCTGGCGCTGTGGCCCGAAGTTAAGCGGGTTGCCGGGCAGAATATGATTTTCGAAGGTACGGAAGGTTTGCCCGCGCAAATCGCCCGCACATTGCAGGAACGACAATACAGCCTGACGCTGAGCGAACAATTCACCGGTGGTCTGGTGGCGCTACAGCTTTCGCGTGCAAATGCTCCTTTGTTGGCAAGTGAAGTGGTGCCTCCCCAGGAAGAAACGCTGGCGCAAACGGCGCATTGGGTAACCGAGCGACGCGGCAATCACTATGCCGGGCTGGCACTGGCGATATCGGCTTTCGAAAACGAACATATTAACTTTGCGTTGGCCACGCCTAACGGGACGCATGCCTTACGCGTACGGTTGAACGCTAATCGCTACAGCTTGCCGATTCGCCAGGAAGTGTGCGCGATGATGGCCCTCAATATGCTGCGCCGTTGGCTCAACGGCCAGGATGTTGCCAGCGAGCACGGCTGGATCGAAGTCGTTGAGTCGCTCACGATTTAATGATTGATAGGGAAGGCTACAAACCTTCCCTGTCTGACTCATTTGGTGACATCGTCAGGCAATAACCCAGTAATTAACCGAATCAAATCTCTATCAATTCCATTTTCCAGCATCATGCGTGCGATGCGCAAGGCTTCTTCTTGTGTACCTTTGCGTACTCCTTGCGCTAATCCTTGTTGTATCCCTTGTTCAATTCCTTGTTGCAGCCCATTGTGGTGACCTTCCTGTTTCAGCCTCTCTGCTATTGTCATTAACCTCTCCTTGTTATGTGGGGAACGTTCGGCAACTTCATGGATAAATCCGCTGACGTGAGAAGCGTCACCGTACCGTAGCAGATAATTAAATAGCGTTTGTAGCTGGCTGTCATTAGCGGTACTTGTAACTAATAGCGAGACCAGTCGGTCCACTAACCCCATTAAATCACGATCGCGGATATGTTTTTGCATCAACTCAAGCAGCGCAATCCCCTGATGTTGTGCGATTTCATCGTCAGGTATTACGGTAATGTCGACCAGCGGAAAAGCCTCTGAATACAGTTGGCGCGCCAGTTGCGGATTATCAAATTCATCCAGCCAGTTGAGCGACCAGGGATAGGGACTTTGTTGACCGTGATAAAACAGCATGGGGATCACCAGCGGCGGCGTTTTATGCCCGGCATCAAGATGATGCTGCATCGCAGCAGTGGCATAACGCATCAGGCGAAATGCCATGTGCTGTACCGCGGTACTCTGATGTTCGATAACACAATAGATATACCCCTGACCTTCGCGTGTTTTTAGTGACCACAATACGTCTGAGTAGTAAGCACGGAGATCCTGTTCGATAAAACTGGTGGACTCCAGCTTCAGCGTTTGCATATCGCATATCTCACGTAATGCGACAGGGAGGTGAATATCCAGAAAATCCCGAGCCATCTCGGGGTAAGACATTATCTTTTTAAAAACCGCATCGTGCGGTGTAGGTGTGGTGGATTTAGCCATGGTAGTCCGTCACCAGAAAGAGAAGATGGCGTGACGGTATCCGCTTCTAACATGCGTTGCATGTGGAGAATGGGGGCTTTGCGTAGATGAATCAGAGATAAATACGTCCAATTGCAACGTATTCAGTTAAGCGGAACATGATGCGCAAAAATGCCCGGTAAGCAGGACGCCACCGGGCAACAGAGTTAACCTAACGCTTTGGCAAGCAGGGTGATGGGATGTTCGCAACGCTTACTGGTAGACATCTCAATCTGCCATTTACAGGTTTCGCAGTCGGTGACGACGATATCAGCGCCGCTTTCTTCAATCTGGCGGAATAACGGTGCGCCAATGGATTGCGATGTCGGGTAGTTTTCCTTTTTAAAGCCGTATGTCCCGGCAATCCCGCAGCACTGCGAGTCCAGCACCGTTAGTTCCAGACCTGGAATTTGCCGTAGCAGTTCCAGCGTGTAGAGCGTCCAGCCCATTTTCTCCATGTGGCATGGCGTGTGATAGACCACCTTCAGCGGCAGCGTTTTCAACGGTAGCGTTTTGCCTTCATCCAGCTTGCGCCACAGCCAGCGGGTTGCCAGTTCAATGTGCTCGCGCAGGCCTGAGTTATCGACATCCAGCACTTCCGGATATTCATCACGCAGCGCAAAGGTGCAGGTGGATGAGGTGGCGATCACCGGAATGCCCTTGCCATCAATCGCTTCCCTAAGCGAAGCCACGTTGCTCACCGCCTGCTTACGCGCTTTATCGGTAAAGCCGTTGGCAATCAGCGGCACGCCGCAGCATTTCTCTTTGCTCAGCAGTTGCACCCCGGTTCCCATCGCGTTCAACACCTTGATCAGATCTTTGCCGAGCTGGGGATGGTTGTAATTCACAAAACAGCCATGGAAAAAGGCGACTTGATCCGGATACTGCGCCTGCTGTGCGGCAACGCTGCGATACCAGCGGCGGAAAGTACCAAAGGAGTACTTCGGCAGCGTACGGCGATGATCGATTTTTAGCGCGTAATCCAGCAGCTGACGCACCGGTTTTAGCGAGGTGGCGGTATTCACTATCGGGGCGAAGGGGGTGGATACGCTACCCATCAAATCGGTATGGCTCAGGACAAAGTTACGTAACGACGGACGTGTAGTGTCGTATTTGGCGCGCGCGCGCTGGATGATATCGCCAATTTTCACGTCTGACGGGCAAGCTACTTCACAACGCTTACAGTTAATGCAGTATTTCAGCGCATCGTCATATAACGCGCCATCTTTCAGGCGCAGACGCTCACCGTCCGGGCCGGCCTGTTTAGGACCAGGGTAGTTCGGATTGACGCGACTTACCGGGCAGGCCGTGGTGCACACCGTGCATTTGATACAACTTTCAAAACGTGTGTCGCTCATTGCTGGCCTCCTGCACGTTTCGCAATATGATGTGCGGCATGTAAAGCGCTGACAGCGCACACGCCGCCTCCGCAACCCTGGGCGATAGGGTCGAATCCGCCGAGAACCGAACCGATGGCATACATGTTCTCTATCGTTTGTCCCGCCAGTGACGGGCGTAATCCGGCATCGGTCGTAACACCAAACTGTTGCCATGGTTGTGGGTCGAAGACGTCACGCTGATACCACTCGGCGCGAGTGGTGGTTTGCTGTACATCCAGCCCCAGGATCGGTTCATAGATAGCCTCACGCGTGGCGACCAGTCCACTGCTGAAGAAGCTGCCGCTGGCGAGCACGGCGAAGCGTGGTCGCAAAGGAATATCGGCATGATTACGGGTCCAGATTTCGCTGACCACGCCATCCTGACAGGTGATTTTCTTCACTTCATCACCCGGCATCCAGACGCCGCCCTGACGCACAAACTTGCGCTGCAATTTGTTGTGCAAACGCATACCCAGAACCGAAGGCGGTAGGGTCGGTAGCAGCGACAGCGAGCAGGGGAGGCGCTCGTTAAGCCACTGCCAGAGTCGTTCATCCGCCAGACCGAAGCAGGCTGGCATGATTATCATGTCGCAGGTTTTTGCGACCGGTAATAAAGCGTCATAGAGTAGTGACCATTTATCTTCGTTATCCAGCAGGCGCGCTATATTGACGGCGCGAAACTCGGTTGGGTTATCACGCAGGACGTCCAGCTCAGGCAGGTCGATTTCTGCCGTCTCGACGCTGAGATTGCGTTGACGCAGTGAGGCCGCGGCCAGATGCGCCTGGAAATCCAGTAAGCCGCTAATACCTACCACGCAGATACGCTGCGCGGGCAGCGGCCAGACCGGAACTTCCGGGGAACTTAACCAGGTTGAGCGCAGTGTTCCCAGCGGGGTTACGCGTTGATGTGACTGATGTACCTTGCCCTGCAAATGGGTTCCACATTCTTCCAGCAGATTTTGCGCCTGCTGGGCCAGTTCCAGAACGTTGCGGGTTCCGATGGTGCTATACGGATGTGTGGGTGCCTGAGTGCGCAGCGCATTCAGGCCCGCTTCTATATCGGTCACCGGTTGGCCATCGGGTAAGTTACTGAGCAAATCCAGTGAGCCGGAAGAAAAATGCAGGGCACTTTGGCCGCGCGTGACAATCGTGCAGCGTAAACCGCTTTTTTGCAGTTGCAGGCCGCACAGCAGTCCGGCCAGACCGCCGCCGATAATGACGGTATCAAATTTCATCCTGGTGCTCCTTTTCCAGACCGCACAATCCCTGATAGACCCAGCGCGTGAATTCGCTTTCGCGCAGCGCATCTCCCCAGGCGATAGGCTGCACGCCTTTCCAGCGCTCGTTGAGGAAATCGGAAAGCTGGGTGATAGATTGCGCGGCGGTGGTGACATTAAAACGTTGCAGCAAACCTGCGGCGCGACAGGCACATAATTCGCCCTGGCAGGTCCCCATTCCAACACGGGTACGGCGACGCAAATCCAGCAGACTGTTGACGGTTAAATTTTCGACGGCGTATTGCACTTCGCCTGCAGTGACCGCTTCGCATTCACAGACCAGGCTGCGGTGTTGACGACCTTCACTAAGCCACGCAGGGGTGCGATCGCCGTGGCGGTAGACCGCCGAGCCGCGCAGTGGTGCGGGCAACGAGATCACGCGTTTAAGCGTATGCTCGGTAGAATCCTGTGAGCCAGGCAGTGCGGTGTCTGCCGTTGTACAAGGTTGGGTATTACCCAGCTTACGGCAAACCGCATCGGTAGCCCATTCCGCCATCAGGCGGTAGGTCATCAGTTTGCCGCCGGTAATGGTGATAAATCCGTCCAGTCCGTCACGCTCTGCATGATCGAACAGCACAATTCCGCGGCTGACGTTACGTCCACTTGGATCGTCGTCACTGGCCACCAGCGGACGCACACCTGAGTAGGCGCGTAAAATGCGCGTTTTCGCCATAATCGGCGCCAGTTTCTCACCTTCACGCAGCAGAATATCGACCTCTTCTGCGGTGACGCGGTTGCTGTCTATATCGTCGTAATCAATGTGCTGCGAGGTAGTACCGATTAGCGAAATGGTATCACCGGGCACCAGAATATCGGCGTCAGACGGCTTACGGCAGCGGTTGATGACATGCTGGTTAATACGATGATCCATAATCAGCAGTGAACCTTTGGCCGGAAACATACGGATGCTCAGATCGGCATATTCCGCGATGCGCTGGCCCCAGATCCCGGCGGCGTTGACCACTACTGGCGCATGCAGGGACTGCATCTCACCCGTAAGATGGTTACGCACGTTAACGCCGCAAACCGTTGCCCCTTCGCGAATCAGTCCCGTCACTTCATGGGCCGTTAAGATAACCGCGCCATGCTCACGCGCATCCAGCATGTTGGCGGCGGTTAAGCGGAAAGGATCAACCGTGCCGTCCGGCACTTTTACCGCACCAATCAGCTGTGGGTTGACGGAGGGTTCAATAATGCGGGCCTGCTGAGGGTCGATCGCTTCTGCGCGAATACCGGCCTCTTCACAGGCGCGAATAAAGGTAGCCTGAAAGGAGAGCTCATCCTCCGGCAGGGTAATAAACAGACCGTCCGTCGGCTCAACGCAATGACGGGCAATACGTTTCAGAATTTGGTTTTCGCTGATGCACTCACGGGCAGATTCAGCATCGGTGACGGCGTAGCGCGCACCGCTGTGCAGCAGGCCGTGGTTACGTCCGGTCGCCCCTGTGGCGATATCGTGGCGCTCCACTAAGATGACGCGCAACCCGCGCAGCGCACAATCACGTGCGATCCCTGCACCAGTTGCTCCTCCACCAATGATAATCACGTCACTTGTTTGCGAGTCGCGAGTTTTCATTGTTTTTCCTCACAGTTCGTTTTTTATCATTTAGCCACATAAAAAACATGGATTGTTTGATTTCGCGCATAATCGCTCATTATTCGAAAATGAAACGTGATTTCATGCGCTTTTATGAACATTTGTCATAAATCTGTAACAATATGTGCTGCGTTTCACATTTTTGTTATGTATCTTTCCTTAACATCGCGGCCACACTGGGAGCGGTAGGGTAGTAATGACGAACTGCAGTGTTTACTTCGAATGAAAGACGGCCACGGAGGCTACACTATGTTGAGCATTTTTAAACCAGCGTCACACACGGCGCGTTTGCCTGCAGCGGAGATCGACCCGACATATCGTCGATTACGTTGGCAGATTTTTCTGGGGATATTTTTTGGTTATGCCGCGTACTATCTGGTACGTAAGAACTTTGCCCTTGCGATGCCGTATCTGGTTGAGCAAGGCTTTTCGCGTGGCGATCTGGGTTTTGCCTTGTCCGGTATCTCCATTGCTTATGGATTTTCGAAATTCATCATGGGATCCGTCTCGGATCGCTCGAATCCGCGCGTTTTCCTGCCAGCGGGTCTGATACTGGCCGCCGCTGTGATGTTGTTCATGGGCTTTGTGCCGTGGGCGACGTCGAGCATTGCGATTATGTTTGTGCTGCTGTTCCTCTGCGGATGGTTCCAGGGAATGGGGTGGCCGCCGTGTGGTCGTACCATGGTGCACTGGTGGTCGCAGAAAGAGCGTGGGGGCATAGTTTCCGTCTGGAACTGTGCGCACAACGTGGGCGGCGGTCTGCCTCCTCTGTTGTTCCTGCTGGGTATGGCCTGGTTTAATGACTGGAAAGCGGCACTGTACATGCCTGCTTTCGGTGCGATCGTCGTCGCGCTGTTTGCTTTTGCTCTGATGCGTGACACGCCGCAATCCTGTGGCCTGCCGCCTATCGAAGAGTACAAGAACGACTACCCGGACGATTACAACGAGAAAGCGGAAGAAGAGCTGACTGCGAAGCAGATCTTCATGCAATACGTACTGCCGAACAAACTGTTGTGGTACATCGCTATCGCCAACGTGTTTGTTTATCTGCTGCGCTACGGCATCCTCGACTGGTCACCGACCTATCTGAAAGAAGTGAAGCATTTCGCACTGGATAAATCTTCCTGGGCCTACTTCCTGTATGAATATGCGGGTATTCCGGGCACGCTGCTGTGTGGCTGGATGTCGGATAAAGTCTTCCGTGGCAACCGTGGTGCGACCGGCGTGTTCTTTATGACGCTGGTGACGATTGCGACCATCGTTTACTGGATGAACCCGGCAGGAAATCCGAACGTTGATATGGCTTGTATGATTATCATCGGCTTCCTGATCTACGGCCCGGTCATGCTGATTGGTCTGCACGCGCTGGAACTGGCGCCGAAAAAAGCGGCGGGTACGGCGGCAGGCTTCACCGGACTGTTCGGTTATCTCGGCGGTTCTGTGGCGGCGAGCGCCATTGTCGGCTACACCGTTGACTTCTTCGGTTGGGACGGCGGCTTTATGGTGATGATTGGCGGTAGCGTGCTGGCGGTAATTCTGCTGGTGGTCGTTATGATTGGCGAAAAACGTCATCACGAAGAGATGTTACTGAAGCGTAACGGGGGCTAATAGATGAAAACCACATTGAAAAGTCTCAGCGTGGCGCTAATGCTGGCAGGTATGGTGGTTAGCAGCGCAGCGGTTGCCGCTGATAAAATCGTGATTGCGCACCGTGGCGCCAGCGGTTATCTACCGGAGCATACGCTGCCTGCGAAAGCGATGGCCTATGCTCAGGGCGCAGATTACCTGGAACAGGATTTGGTGATGACCAAGGACGACCATCTGGTCGTCCTGCATGACCACTATCTTGACCGCGTCACCGATGTTGCCGAGCGTTTCCCGGATCGCGCGCGTAAAGACGGGCGTTATTACGCTATCGACTTTACGCTGGATGAGATTAAATCGCTGAAATTTACCGAAGGTTTTGATATCGAAAATGGCAAAAAGGTCCAGACCTACCCAGGGCGTTTCCCGATGGGTAAATCTGACTTCCGCGTACACACTTTCGAAGAAGAGATTGAGTTTGTTCAGGGATTAAATCATTCAACCGGTAAAAACATCGGTATTTATCCGGAAATGAAAGCACCGTGGTTCCATCATCAGGAAGGGAAGGACATTGCGGCTAAAACGCTGGAAGTACTGAAAAAGTACGGGTATACCGACAAGAACGACAAGGTCTATCTGCAGTGTTTTGATGTCGCAGAGTTAAAGCGCATTAAGAATGAGCTGGAACCGAAGATGGGGATGGATCTCAATCTGGTACAGTTGATTGCGTACACTGACTGGAATGAAACACAGGAGAAAAAGCCGGACGGCAGTTGGGTTAATTACAACTACGACTGGATGTTTAAACCGGGTGCCATGAAGCAGGTTGCGCAGTATGCGGACGGCATTGGGCCGGACTACCACATGCTGGTTGATGAGAAGTCGAAGAAAGGCAATATCTTGTTAACTGGCATGGTACAGGATGCGCATCAGAACAAGATGGTGGTGCATCCTTATACCGTTCGTGCCGATCAGCTACCGGATTACACTACTGACGTAAACCAGCTGTATGACATTCTGTATAACAAGGCGGGCGTTGACGGGCTGTTCACCGACTTCCCCGACAAAGCAGTGAAGTTCCTGAATAAAGAGTAATGGCACAAGGCCTGTGACGCACCTCCGGTCACGGGCCTTATAGGATGAAACGTTATAAACCGCTAGATAAGGCCGTCTGCTGTCAACGTTTTCATACTTGCCTGCAGGAGAAATAAAGAGCTGCCGTTCACCGGCGGCTCTTTTGTCAGTAACGATTTTTCCCCACGATGCGCTACATTTCTATTTCAATATCGCCGTTTGCCCGACAGCAGCAGGGCAAAATTTCACCTGGTTGAATGAAGGCCAGAGGTTCGGCAATCCAGTCGATCTGTCCCGCTACCAGGCGGGTACGACAGGAGCCGCAATAACCTGCACGGCACTGATATTCTACTTCGACATTGTGCGATTCGAGCGCAGCAAGCAGGGAAGGGTGTTCATCCTGGCACAGCAACTGTGTGCCAGAGATGCGCAGAGTAACGCGGCCCATCAGAGCTGGAAGTTACTCAGATCGTCAGTATCAACTTCCGAGTCAATCTGCCCAACCAGATAGGAGCTGACTTCCACTTCCTGCGGCGCAACCTGCACGTTATCAGACACCAGCCAGGTGTTGATCCATGGGATTGGGTTAGAGCGCGTCTGGAACGGCAAATCGAGCCCGACAGCCTGCATACGAATGTTGGTGATGTACTCAACGTACTGGCACAGGATATCTTTGTTCAGGCCAATCATTGAGCCGTCACGGAACAGATAATCTGCCCACTCTTTTTCCTGCAGCGCGGCCTGGACGAACAGGTCATAGCACTCTTGTTTGCACTCTTCGGCAATTTCCGCCATTTCCGGATCGTCCACGCCGCTGCGCAGCAGGTTCAGCATATGCTGGGTACCGGTCAGGTGCAGCGCTTCATCACGGGCGATCAGACGAATAATTTTCGCGTTGCCTTCCATCAGTTCACGTTCAGCGAAGGCGAAGGAGCAGGCGAAGCTGACGTAGAAGCGAATGGCTTCCAGCGCGTTAACGCTCATCAGGCACAGGTACAGCTTCTTCTTCAGCTCACGCAGGTTAACGACAACCGTTTTACCGTTGACCGTATGTGTGCCAACGCCCAGCAAATGCCAGTAGCTGGTCATCTCGATCAATTCGTCGTAGTAGCTGGAAATGCCTTCCGCGCGTTTCTGGATCTGTTCGTTGGTGACGATATCGTCAAACACCACCGCCGGATCGTTCACAATGTTACGAATAATATGAGTATAAGAACGGGAGTGGATCGTCTCAGAAAACGCCCACGTTTCCACCCAGGTTTCCAGCTCAGGGATCGAGATTAACGGCAGCAGCGCTACGTTTGGGCTGCGTCCCTGAATGGAGTCCAGCAGCGTCTGATACTTAAGGTTGCTGATGAAGATATGCTTTTCATGTTCCGGCAGCGCCTGGAAGTCGATGCGATCGCGAGAAACATCGACCTCTTCCGGACGCCAGAAGAAAGAGAGCTGCTTTTCGATCAGCTTTTCGAAGATGTCATATTTTTGCTGATCGTAGCGGGCAACGTTCACCGGCTGGCCGAAGAACATCGGCTCCAGAAGTTGGTTATTTTTCGTCTGTGAAAAAGTGGTGTATGCCATTGATGTGAATCCTTTGTGGGATGAGCGCCGGATGCGGTATAAAAACCTTATCCGGCCTACAAACCGTGCAATCGTAGGCCGGGTAAGCGTAGCGCCGCCCGGCATCATTCATCAGATCTTACAAGCGCCGCTTTCGCAGCCGTCGTCCTGAATGGACGGCACCAGATCGTCCTGAGAATCTTCCGCACCGTCACGGGTGTTCTGATAATACAGCGTTTTGACACCAAATTTGTAGGCGGTGAGCAGGTCTTTCAGCAACTGCTGCATCGGTACTTTTCCGGACGGGAAACGTGACGGATCGTAGTTGGTGTTGGCGGAAATCGACTGATCGATAAATTTCTGCATGATACCTACCAGCTGCAGATAGCCGTCGTTGTTTGGCATTTCCCACAGCAGTTCGTACGCGTCGTGCAGGTGTTCGTAGTCCGGCACGACCTGGCGCAGAATACCGTCTTTCGACGCTTTGATGCTCACGTAGCCGCGCGGCGGTTCAATACCGTTGGTGGCGTTGGAGATCTGCGAAGAGGTCTCGGACGGCATCAGCGCAGACAGCGTGGAGTTACGCAGACCGTGCGTCTTGATGGATTCACGCAGCTGTTCCCAGTCCAGATGCAGCGGCTCGTTGGCAATAGCATCGAGATCCTTTTTATAGGTATCGATCGGCAGAATGCCCTGGGAGTAAGTTGTTTCGTTAAACCACGGGCACGCGCCTTGCTCTTTTGCCAGCTCGTTAGAGGCTTTCAGCAGGTAATACTGAATGGCTTCAAAGGTTTTGTGAGTCAGGTTGTTCGCGCTGCCGTCAGAATAACGCTTACCGTTTTTCGCCAGCCAGTAGGCGTAGTTGATCACGCCAATACCCAGCGTACGACGGCCCATTGCGCCGCGTTTGGCGGCAGGAATTGGATAGTCCTGGTAATCGAGCAGCGCATCCAGCGCGCGCACCGCCAGTACGGCCAGCTCTTCCAGCTCGTCCAGGCTATTGATAGCGCCGAGGTTAAATGCGGACAGCGTACACAGCGCAATTTCGCCGTTTTCGTCGTTAACGTCGGTCAGCGGTTTGGTCGGCAGGGCGATTTCCAGGCACAGGTTTGACTGGCGCACCGGCGCGACAACCGGATCAAACGGGCTGTGGGTGTTGCAATGGTCAACGTTCTGGATGTAGATGCGGCCGGTAGAGGCACGTTCCTGCATCATCAGGGAGAACAGTTCGACCGCTTTCACGCGTTGCTTGCGAATGCTGTCGTCGTTTTCATATTTGGTGTACAGACGTTCAAACTCGTCCTGGTCGGCGAAGAACGCATCATACAGGCCCGGGACGTCGGACGGGCTGAACAGTGTGATATCGCCGCCTTTCAGCAGACGGGTGTACATCAGTTTGTTGATCTGTACGCCGTAGTCCATGTGACGCACGCGGTTGCCTTCAACGCCACGGTTGTTTTTCAGGACCAGCAGGCTTTCAACTTCCAGGTGCCACATTGGGTAAAACAGCGTGGCTGCACCACCGCGTACGCCACCCTGGGAACAGGATTTTACCGCGGTCTGGAAGTGCTTGTAGAACGGAATACAGCCGGTGTGGAACGCTTCACCGCCGCGGATCGGGCTGCCCAGTGCGCGGATGCGGCCGGCGTTGATACCGATACCGGCGCGCTGAGAAACGTATTTCACAATCGCGCTGGAGGTGGCGTTGATGGAATCCAGGCTGTCGCCGCACTCGATCAGCACGCAGGAGCTGAACTGACGAGTAGGGGTGCGCACGCCGGACATAATCGGCGTAGGCAGCGAAATTTTAAACGTAGAAACGGCGTCGTAGAAACGTTTTACATATTGCAGACGTGTTTCGCGCGGATAGTTAGAGAACAGGCAGGCCGCTACCAGTATGTAGAGGAACTGCGCGCTTTCATAAATCTCACCGGTAACACGGTTTTGTACCAGGTATTTGCCTTCTAACTGCTTCACCGCCGCGTAGGAGAAGGTCATATCCCGGTCGTGTACGATGAACGAGTCCATCTGCTTGAACTCTTCTTCCGTGTAGTCTTCCAGCAGATGATTGTCGTATTTGCCCATTTCAACCATTTTCACGACATGGTCGAACAGTTTCGGCGGTTCAAACTCGCCGTAGGCTTTTTTGCGCAGATGGAAAATCGCCAGGCGAGCAGCCAGGTACTGATAATCTGGCGCTTCGCGGGAGATCAAATCGGCGGCAGCTTTAATGATCGTTTCATGGATATCGGAGGTCTTGATACCGTCATAAAACTGAATGTGGGAGCGTAGCTCGACCTGAGAAATCGATACGTTATTCAGTCCTTCTGCCGCCCAATCCAGAACTCGGTGGATTTTGTCGAGATTGATGCGCTCTGTACTACCATCACGCTTTGTCACCAGCAGACTCTGATTCATGTGGTTTTTTACCTGTCCGTGAAAGAAAAAATATCCCCCATATTATCCACAAAGTCATGTTGTGACTAAGTCTGTGGATAAATACTATATGTAGGGGTTGTTTGATAAAGTAGACGCTATATGGTGAGTATTCTAGTAGGGATTCTTTTCAGTACAAGAGTTGATTTTGAGGTTAAATTGAGGTTGCAAAAGGGTAATAATCGCTAAGTGCGCGTCTTATAAGGCCTGGCGAGGATGTCAATAATTGAGAAAAAAAATAGAAAATTTGATCGAGTGCTGATTTCTTCATCTAAGGCGAAGAAAGTTCTTATGATCTGGCACAGGATTTGTAAGCCTGATAAGCGGAGCGTCATCAGGCATTGTTCCCGTGAGCATGCCGGATAGCGGCGTTGACGCCTTATCCGGCCTACAGGAGAGGTTAATCAACCCTGGCGGTAGTGTGCACCATATAATTCACATCAACCCCTGGGCCGAGTTTAAAGCTGTTGGTGATCGGGTTGTAGTGCAGGCCGGTCATATGACGCTCTTTCAGCACGGTCTGGTCAACCCACTCCAACAGTTCAGCGGGCTTAATGAATTTTTTCACATCATGGGTGCCTTTTGGCACCATACGCAAAACATATTCCGCTCCAACTACGGCCATCAGCCAGGATTTGCCGTTACGATTAAGCGTGGAGAAAAACACTTCGCCGCCCGGTTTGACCAGTCTGGCGCAGGCCCTGACCACCGACTGCGGGTCCGGCACGTGTTCTAACATTTCCATGCAGGTCACAACGTCGTACTGATGCGCATGTTTTTCCGCGTGTTCTTCAACGGTTTCTTGTACGTATTCCACCTGGATGCCGCTCTCCAGCGCATGAAGTTTTGCTACCTGTAACGGTTCAAAACCCATGTCCAGCCCGGTGACGGTTGCGCCCTCGCGCGCCATGCTTTCCGCCAGAATGCCGCCGCCGCAGCCGACGTCGAGTACCTTTTTACCAAACAGGCCGCCTGAGCGCTCAGTAATATAGCCCAGACGCAGTGGGTTAATACGGTGCAGTGGCTTAAATTCACCCTCAAGATCCCACCAGCGTGACGCGACTGCTTCAAACTTGGCAATTTCTTCATGGTCAACGTTGTGAGTTACCGGGGGTTTTTCGGCATTCATTGGGGCTTCTACTCCTAAATTTGCGATGCAAATGAGTATATCAGCCTGGCGGGATGAATAAAGCCTCTGTCTGGGGGAATCCATTTACCTGAATCTGTGCGAATGTGTTATAATTTGCGACCTTTGAATCCGGGATACAGTAGAGGGATAGCGGTTAGATGAGCGACCTTGCGAGAGAAATTACACCGGTCAACATTGAGGAAGAGCTGAAGAGCTCGTATCTGGATTATGCGATGTCGGTCATTGTTGGCCGTGCGCTGCCGGACGTCCGAGATGGCCTGAAGCCGGTTCACCGTCGCGTACTTTACGCCATGAACGTATTGGGCAACGACTGGAATAAAGCCTATAAAAAATCTGCCCGTGTCGTTGGTGACGTAATCGGTAAATACCACCCTCATGGTGATACCGCCGTTTACGACACCATTGTTCGTATGGCGCAGCCATTCTCCTTGCGTTACATGCTGGTAGATGGTCAGGGTAACTTTGGTTCTGTCGATGGCGACTCCGCAGCGGCGATGCGTTATACGGAAATCCGTATGTCGAAAATCGCCCATGAGCTGATGGCTGACCTGGAAAAAGAAACGGTTGATTTCGTCGATAACTACGACGGCACCGAACAAATTCCTGACGTCATGCCGACCAAAATTCCTAACCTGCTGGTGAACGGTTCGTCCGGTATCGCGGTAGGTATGGCAACCAACATTCCGCCACACAACCTGACGGAAGTGATTAACGGCTGTCTGGCATACATTGACGATGAAGACATCAGCATTGAAGGGCTGATGGAACATATTCCGGGTCCGGACTTCCCGACCGCCGCGATCATCAACGGTCGTCGTGGTATCGAAGAAGCTTACCGTACTGGTCGTGGCAAAGTGTACATTCGCGCCCGCGCAGAAGTCGAAGCGGATGCCAAAACTGGCCGCGAAACCATCATCGTCCATGAAATTCCGTATCAGGTGAACAAAGCGCGCCTGATCGAGAAAATCGCCGAGCTGGTAAAAGACAAACGCGTTGAAGGTATCAGCGCGCTGCGTGACGAGTCTGACAAAGACGGTATGCGCATCGTGATTGAAGTGAAACGCGACGCGGTCGGGGAAGTGGTTCTGAACAACCTTTACTCCCAGACCCAACTGCAGGTTTCTTTCGGTATCAACATGGTTGCGCTGCACCATGGTCAGCCGAAGATCATGAACCTGAAAGATATTATCGCCGCGTTCGTACGTCACCGCCGTGAAGTCGTAACCCGCCGTACTATCTTTGAACTGCGTAAAGCTCGCGACCGTGCACACATTCTTGAAGCACTGGCGATTGCGCTGGCGAACATCGATCCGATCATCGAACTGATCCGCCGAGCGCCGACTCCGGCAGAAGCGAAAGCAGCGCTGGTCGCGCGTTCGTGGGAGCTGGGCAACGTTTCTGCCATGCTGGAACGTGCCGGTGATGACGCCGCGCGTCCTGAGTGGCTGGAGCCGGAATTTGGCGTGCGTGATGGTCAGTACTACCTGACTGAACAGCAGGCCCAGGCGATTCTGGATTTGCGTCTGCAGAAACTGACTGGCCTTGAGCATGAAAAACTGCTCGACGAATACAAAGAGCTGCTGGAGCAGATCGCTGAACTGCTGCACATTTTGGGCAGCGCCGATCGTCTGATGGAAGTTATCCGTGAAGAGATGGAGCTGATTCGCGAGCAGTTCGGCGACGAACGTCGTACCGAAATCACCGCGAACAGTGCTGACATCAACATCGAAGATCTGATTAGCCAGGAAGATGTTGTCGTGACCTTGTCTCATCAGGGTTACGTGAAATATCAGCCGTTAACCGATTACGAAGCGCAGCGTCGTGGCGGTAAAGGCAAATCTGCAGCACGTATTAAAGAAGAAGACTTTATCGACCGCCTGCTGGTGGCTAACACCCATGATACGATCCTCTGCTTCTCCAGCCGTGGTCGTTTGTACTGGATGAAGGTTTATCAGCTGCCGGAAGCGAGCCGTGGCGCGCGTGGACGTCCAATCGTCAACCTGCTGCCGCTGGAAGCGAACGAGCGTATCACCGCAATTCTGCCGGTACGCGAGTACGAAGAGGGTGTTAACGTCTTCATGGCAACCGCCAGCGGTACCGTGAAGAAAACGGCGCTGACCGAGTTCAGCCGTCCGCGTTCTGCCGGTATCATTGCGGTTAACCTGAACGAAGGCGACGAACTGATTGGCGTTGACCTGACGTCCGGTAGTGACGAAGTCATGCTGTTCTCTGCCGCGGGTAAAGTTGTGCGCTTTAAAGAAGATGCCGTTCGTGCAATGGGTCGTACCGCGACCGGCGTACGTGGTATCAAACTGGCGGAAAGCGACAGCGTGGTATCGCTGATCGTTCCACGCGGTGAAGGCGCAATTCTGACCGTTACCCAGAACGGCTACGGTAAACGTACGGCGGCGGAAGAGTATCCGACCAAGTCTCGTGCGACCCAGGGCGTTATCTCCATCAAAGTCACCGAGCGCAACGGTTCCGTTGTTGGCGCAGTGCAGGTTGAAGATACCGACCAGATCATGATGATCACCGATGCAGGTACGCTGGTGCGTACTCGCGTGTCGGAAATCAGCGTAGTAGGGCGTAATACCCAGGGCGTGATCCTCATCCGTACTGCGGAAGATGAAAACGTAGTGGGTCTGCAACGCGTGGCTGAACCTGTTGATGATGAAGAGCTCGACTCCATCGACGGCAGTGCTGCTGAAGGGGACGAGGATATCGCGCCTGAAGCGGAAAGCGATGACGATGCAGCGGACGACGCTGAAGAGTAATTGAGATGTTATAAGGGGGCCGGAGAAATCCGGCCCTTTTTTTAATGGCATTGCGACAAAAGACATTTACCGCTACCTTAACCACACTCTATTAATGCCCTGAGGCGGAGCTTCGCCCCTTTGAAATACCTTGCTTCCGTTCATTCAACGCTAAAAGTCTCACGCTACCTGTTCAGGGCCCTGGCGCTCCTGATCTGGTTTTTAATTGCGTTCGCCTCCGTTTTCTACATCGTGAATGCGCTGCACCAGAGAGAATCTGAGATCCATCAGGAGCTTAACCTCAGCTCCGATCAGGCCCAACGTTACATTCAGCGCACCTCTGATGTAATTAAAGAGCTGAAATATATCGCTGAGAATCGTTTAACGGCGGAAAACGGCGTGATGTCGTTGCGGTCGCGGGATGATAAAACCGTTGTGCCAAACTTTGAGCCGCTGTTTGCCGACTCCGACTGCTCGGTGATGGGCAACGCCTGGCGGGGATCGCTGGAATCGCTGGCGTGGTTTATGCGCTACTGGCGCGACAACTTTTCCGCCGCCTATGATTTGAATCGCGTGTTCCTGATCGGCAGCGACAACCTTTGTATGGCTAATTTCGGCCTGCGTGAAATGCCGGTTGAACGTGACGAGGCGCTGAAGGCGCTACACGAGCGCATTATTAAGTATCGCAATGCTACGCAAGACGAAAACGGCAACAACTTGTTCTGGATCAGCCAGGGGCCGCGTCCGGGCGTGGGGTATTTCTATGCGCTGACGCCGGTTTATCTCGCCAATCGTCTGCAAGCGCTGCTCGGCGTCGAACAACCTATTCGTATGGAAAACTTCTTCACGCCTGGCAGTTTGCCAATGGGCGTGACCATTCTTGATGAAAATGGTCATGCGCTCATTTCGCTCACCGGCCCTGAGGGCAATATTAAGGCTGAACCACGCTGGATGCAGGAGCGCTCCTGGTTTGGTTATACCCCAGGTTTTCGCGATCTGGTGTTGAAGAAAAACCTGCCCCCTTCATCGCTGAGCATTGTGTATTCCGTACCGGTCGACCTGGTGCTGGAGCGGATCCGCATGATGATCCTGAACGCGATCCTACTGAATGTGCTGGTTGGTGCGGCGTTATTTATGCTCACGCGTATGTATGAGCGACGTATTTTTATTCCGGCGGAAAGCGATGCTCAGCGCCTGGAAGAGCACGAGCAGTTTAACCGTAAAATCGTGGCTTCCGCGCCGGTTGGCATTTGTATTCTGCGTACGATAGATGGCATTAACATCCTGAGTAATGAGCTGGCGCACACCTATCTCAACATGCTGACGCATGAAGACCGGCAGCGGTTGACGCAAATTATCTGCGGCCAGCAGGTCAATTTTGTCGATGTACTGACCAGTAACAATACCAATCTGCAAATCAGCTTTGTGCACTCGCGCTATCGTAATGAAAACGTAGCGATTTGCGTGCTGGTTGACGTCAGCGCGCGCGTAAAAATGGAAGAGTCGTTGCAGGAGATGGCGCAGGCGGCGGAGCAGGCGAGCCAGTCCAAATCGATGTTCCTTGCGACGGTGAGCCACGAGCTGCGTACGCCGCTGTACGGTATTATCGGTAACCTCGATTTGTTGCAAACCAAAGAGTTACCCAACGGGGTGGATCGCCTGGTGACGGCGATGAACAACTCTTCCAGCCTGCTGTTGAAAATTATCAGCGATATTCTCGATTTCTCGAAAATTGAATCTGAACAGCTGAAGATTGAACCGCGCGAGTTTTCACCGCGTGAAGTCATGAATCATATTACGGCTAACTATCTGCCGCTGGTGGTCCGCAAGCAACTGGGCTTGTACTGCTTTATCGACCCAAATGTACCGGTGGCGCTCAATGGCGACCCGATGCGTTTACAGCAGGTAATTTCCAATCTGTTGAGTAATGCTATCAAGTTTACCGATACCGGCTGCATTGTGCTGCACGTGCAGTGTAACGGCGACTATCTCAGTATTCGCGTACGTGATACCGGAGTCGGGATCCCTGCCAAAGAGGTCGTCCGGTTGTTCGATCCTTTCTTCCAGGTGGGAACCGGCGTCCAGCGTAATTTCCAGGGAACCGGGCTTGGTTTGGCTATCTGTGAAAAACTGATCAGCATGATGGATGGAGACATTTCCGTCGATTCTGAACCGGGAATGGGGAGTCAGTTTATGCTGCGTATTCCGCTTTATGGCGCGCAGTATCCACTGAATAAAGGTATCGATGGGCTTGTCAGCAAGCGTTGCTGGCTGGCGGTGCGTAACGCGTCGCTGTATCAGTTTGTTGAATCCAGCCTGACGCGTAACGGGATGACGGTGCTGCGTTATGAGGGGCAACAACCGGATGCGGATGACCTGCTAATTGCTGACGATGTGCTGGACCAGCCGTGGCAGGGACGCGCCGCGGTGATTTTCTGCCGCCGTCATATCGGTATTCCACTGGAAAGGGTGCCTGGGGAGTGGGTGCACAGCGTGGCATCACCTCACGAGCTGCCTGCGCTGCTGGCGCATATCTACAGCGTTGAGCTGAACAGTGAAGAGCTTTCCACTGCGCTACCAGCCCCGGATAAAGTCGGTGCTACCAACGATGACATGATGATTCTGGTGGTCGACGATCATCCGATCAATCGACGTTTACTGGCCGATCAGTTGGGATCGTTGGGATACCAGTGTAAAACCGCGAATGACGGCGTGGATGCACTCAATGTACTGAGTAAAAACCATATCGACATCGTACTGAGCGACGTCAACATGCCGAACATGGATGGTTATCGTCTGACGCAGCGTATTCGCCAGCTAGGGTTAACGCTGCCGGTTGTCGGCGTGACGGCCAACGCGCTGGCCGAAGAGAAGCAGCGTTGTCTTGAGTCAGGTATGGATAGCTGTCTGTCTAAGCCAGTGACGTTGGACGTATTGAAGCAAACGCTGACCGTCTATGCGGAAAGGGTGAGGAAGGCGCGGGAATAACAGATGCCGGATGGCGGCGTTTGCCTTATCCGGCCTACGGAACACGCACCACGCAGTGTCATTCGTAGGCCTGATAAACGGCGTGCCATCAGGCACTTTTGTGCTAAAAGAATTACTCTTTGTCTGAGGGACTCAGCGTTACGGAAGAGAGGTAATTCAACAGGGCGATATCGTTTTCCACACCGAGTTTCATCATTGCCGACTTTTTCTGGCTGCTGATGGTTTTAATACTGCGGTTGAGTTTTTTCGCGATTTCAGTAACCAGGAAACCTTCGGCAAACAGACGCAGAACTTCACTCTCTTTCGGAGACAGACGTTTGTCACCGTAGCCGCTGGCGCTGATTTTTTCCAGCAGACGAGAAACGCTTTCCGGGGTGAATTTCTTACCTTTCTGCAGAGCGGCAAGCGCTTTTGGCAGATCGGTTGGCGCACCTTGCTTCAGGACAATCCCTTCAATATCAAGATCTAGTACCGCGCTCAGGATTGCCGGGTTATTGTTCATAGTCAGAACGATAATCGACAGGCTCGGGAAATGGCGCTTGATATACTTAATTAACGTGATCCCGTCACCGTATTTATCTCCCGGCATGGAGAGGTCGGTAATCAACACATGAGCATCTAACTTAGGCAAATTGTTGATCAGTGCAGTGGAGTCTTCAAATTCGCCGACAACGTTTACCCACTCGATTTGCTCAAGTGATTTACGAATACCGAACAGTACAATCGGGTGGTCATCGGCAATAATTACGTTCATAGTGTTCATGTATTGGGCTACCTTGCTACAGCAAGCTCTTGACGTAATCGTCAATGTCGCTGATGTATTTTTCTATACCTGGAGCATCTTTCTCTTGAATAAGATGTTCCAGCGCTTCACATAACTGCTTGCCGGGTACCAGATTAAGCATGGCAAACACGCCTTTCAGGCGATGGGCCGTTTGGGCTAACGCAGCGAAATCGCTGGTTGCTGCCTCAGTATACAACCTCTTAACATCATCCGGTACTGTGTCTACAAAGAGTGCATAGTAACCACTGGCATGAAGTTCGGCGTTTTCATCTCCGCCGAGGGGGAGTTCCTGGATCTCTTCTTGTGCCAGCTGCTCTTCTATCAGCTCGAGGACAGCTTCCTGCATAGCATTGCTCATATTAAAGTTGACGCGCAGCTGGCCAGGGCCAATTTTCCGCACGCCAGACTCATCATCGCTTAAAAGAAGGCCTGAGGCAGTAAGATTAGACGGATTATCTGTTAAAAAGAGATCATATTCTTGACTATTCAACCGTTCATCTGGCGTGATGCAGGTTGCGCCCCAGTTCTCCAGCTGACGTAATACAATGCTGCGTACGTCATTAGAGGTGACATCAACCATTATGCAGACGTCATCTAACAAACGTTCTTCACTTTCAGCATGTTGATCGTGCAGCGGCATTTTAACATGGACTATATAACGTGTTCCAAGTTCTTCCCGCGCTTTAATGTTCAGGTGTCCACCCAGCTTGCGGGCGAGCTGATCGCATAACCAGAACGCCAGCGGGTTGGCCTTGCCATATCGATCGCCCTGCGTGTCATTGATGAACGGGAAATGCAGGTTATCGACTTCATTCAACGTGACGCCTTCTCCGGTATCCAGAATGCGGAAGGTCAGGCGTTCAGCCTCCGACTCATCCTGGTCGACTTCCAGCGTGATTTTGCCGATTTGCGTGGTGGTTACCGCATATTGGATTAACAGCAGCAAAATACGGCGCAGGGCATCACGGTCGCCGCGGCGTTCATCATGGGCGCTCAGGTGATTTTTAATCAGCAGTTGCAGCCCTTTACGTTTGATAGCGGGCAGAACCTCAGGAACCACGTCATCAATTAACGCCTGCACGGAAAATAGCGTCGATTCCCCTTTCCAGGCGTCGCTTTCCAGCAGGTTGGCCAACTGGATTTCATCTACCATACGCACCAGAACGTCTGCCTGATTTGCCAGTTTCTGGCTGTCAGGGCTATTAAGGGCGGCGGCATTAGCGGCCAGGGTTTTAGCCGGGTCTTTCAGTGCGCTGCCGATATTCTGCATAAAGGCGGCGCGGGCCTGCTGGTTTTTCTCATACAGTCGCTGCGCTTGCTTCAGCTTTTTATTCACCAGCACTTCTCGATCCTGGTCACGAATAATAAAGATCTGCGTTCTTGATGAGATCTGGCTGCGAAATAGCCTGATTTCATACAGTTCATTATTGATGGTGGCCTGAATCACCCCCTGATGCTGCTCCGCCATGCTGGTAATGTTTTGCAGATTTAAATGCGGCAGCAGGTGGTCGGCAATTTTATTGCTGATAACCGTGCGGTTTGCTTCTTGATCGTGCACCAGCAAGCCCAGCGGCAGCAGAGAGACAATCTCTTCGTTGATCGCGCGCAGAACGCGCAATTCATTATTGGCCGCAAGGTTTGGCGCCACTTCGGTGGAACGGGCAGGGAGGTGGCGAAAGGTGGTATAGCCAAACAGCGCCAGGGCCAGCAACGCAATGTTAAGCAACAGCGGTAGCAAAATGCTTTGCAATGTATCGAGCAGCAATGAACCAAACGGAACCTGCCACACCAGACGCATATCCGTTGAGTTTAGTGCCGAAGAGATCTCAATTTTACTGTTGTTGAAATTAATGCTGACGCTGTCAGGCGACTCTTTTTCATTAAGGTGCTCGGTCGTGGACGTGGCGTCAGGTTCCAGATGAAAGCTATCCAGCGGCATGCCGGGCGGGATCAAGTCATTAATCGGCAGGTCAAAGGCGACAACCGTTGCCAGATGTCCTGGTTGATTAAAGGTCGTGCGTAGCGTGAAGTAATGCCCGTTCTGCCAGGCCAGACGGCGCAGCGAAGAGAAGCTTTCACGTTCATCCAGCGCATTGGCCTGCTGTAGCATTTCCGCGCGCCGTGAATCGACAATATTACCAATCGTCGATTCTTTAAATCCGGAAGTCAGATCTTTTAGCGGCAACGTTGAGATAAGGATCAGGCTATTGTCCTGGCCATTCAGGTAATACATAGACCACGGAACATTTTCCGCGCCCCATAGCGTATCCAGATAGCTTGAGATGCGTTGGGTCATCTCCAGCGTCGAACTATCATGCGAGCCGAAAATCAGCGCCTCGGTCTTTCTACGCGGCTTCTCAAGATAGTAGACGTCTTGTTTCAGACGCGTTTCCTGTAATCCTTCAGCGCCCGACGAACTGGCTGAGGCGGCAATATTGTCATAGATTTGCCAGGTCACGTATCGCCAGGTATCGACCCTTTTATGAATGGCGTGGGTGATATCAACAATCTGATAGCTCTTATCCTTTAACCAGGTGTTGACGGCGCTTTGGACCATAACGCCCATCATCACCAACAGCACAACGATCAGTAATAAGAAGAAACGGGTAATACTTCCCGGTAGCAGGGAGAATCGGGTAGAAGCCGTTGTGTCAGACTGACTCATTCGTGTTTATGACCTGTTAAACGACGCCAAAGATGAAGGGGCAGTATAAAGGGTAATGTATGAATTGCCACACTTACACCACGCCGCATGGCCCGCATTTTTCCGCCCCTCATTTTGTTGCAGCCATCATGATGCAAAGGTGTACAGTGGATAAAAGCGAGTACAAATATTTGTACGGAATGTATACATTTAGCATTAAATAACAAGAAATTATTAATCAGATTTATATCTGGATACGACTCTATGAGATAGTTAATAGTCGTTATGGTTTTTCATCGGTAGCACAGAACGGTAAGTTTTGTGTAAAGAAGAGTAAAAAAAAACCGAACGCGAAGCATTCGGTTGAAATAGGGGTAAACAGACATTCATGAATGAATGACGGTAATAAATAAAGTTAATGATGATAGCGAGTCTATTTTAGTTGCGAGTGAAGATTTTGTTTTGTCATTCAGTGCTATAACTAATTGCATTATAACTTGCTGATTTTTAATTAAATTTCAATAATTCTTGATTATTTGTGCTTATTTTTCCTGTTTTTTGAATTTTAAAAAGTTCCCTCTTATTAACATTTAGAAACACCTATGTGGATAAATGAAACACCTTAAAAGTTTTAGTATCATATTCGTGTTGGATTATTCTGTGTTTTTGCGGAGAATGAAGTTGCCGACTGGTTAATGACCTTAATCAGTATGCAGTGGCATAAAAAAGCAATAAAGGCATATAACAGAGGGTTAATAACATGAAAGTTAAAGTACTGTCCCTCCTGGTACCAGCACTGCTGGTAGCAGGCGCAGCAAATGCGGCTGAAATTTATAACAAAGACGGCAACAAATTAGACCTGTACGGCAAAGTCGACGGTCTGCACTATTTCTCCGACAACAAAGGTGATGATGGTGACAAGACTTACATGCGTATCGGCTTCAAAGGCGAAACCCAGGTTAACGACCAACTGACCGGTTACGGCCAGTGGGAATACCAGATTCAAGGTAACCAGAGTGAATCCAGCAACGACGCCTGGACGCGTGTGGCATTCGCAGGTCTGAAATTCGCTGATGCAGGTTCTTTCGACTACGGTCGTAACTACGGTGTAACTTATGATGTAACGTCCTGGACCGACGTCCTGCCAGAATTCGGCGGTGATACCTACGGTGCGGACAACTTCATGCAGCAGCGTGGTAACGGTTATGCGACCTACCGTAACACAGATTTCTTTGGCCTGGTTGATGGTCTGAACTTTGCCCTGCAGTACCAGGGTAAAAATGGCAGCGTAAGCGGTGAAAACGAAGCTGGTCGTAGCCTGCTGACCCAGAATGGCGATGGTTACGGCGGCTCCCTGACTTACGATCTCGGCTCTGGCTTTGGTATTGGTGGTGCGATCACTACCTCTAAACGTACCGCTGATCAGAATGCTCTTGGCGTGTACGGTAACGGTGACCGTGCAACGGTTTATACCGGTGGTCTGAAATACGACGCTAACAACGTTTACCTGGCCGCACAGTACTCCCAGTCCTATAACGCAACCCGTTTCGGTACCTCTAACGGTAGCAACCGCACTGCTGCATATGGCTTCGCAGATAAAGCTCAGAACTTTGAAGTTGTGGCACAGTACCAGTTCGATTTCGGTCTGCGTCCTTCCGTGGCTTACCTGCAGTCAAAAGGCAAAGACATCAGCAATGGCTTCACCAACTACGGTGACCAGGATATCGTGAAATACGTTGATGTTGGCGCGACTTACTACTTCAACAAAAACATGTCTACTTATGTTGATTACAAAATCAACCTGCTGGATGACAATGCGTTTACCCAGGCAGCAGGTATTGCTACCGATGATATCGTAGCACTGGGTCTGGTTTACCAGTTCTAATCTGCGCTCATGTCGTTAAAAGGCCCTGCGGGGCCTTTTTTAATGCCGTTTTTTCGTCGTACAAACAACGATTTTTGGTGTACTCTTGCGCCCGTTCGCATGAGGATAATTACGTATGGAAGTGAATTTTTATCGCGCAGCGTTACTGGCTGTGACGATTTTTTTAGTCGGGTGCGATGAGGCCCCGAAACCCGCTCAGACCACGACACCTGCCACCGTTCTGGAAGGTAAAACGATGGGCACTTTCTGGCGGGTCAGTGCGGTGGGCGTAGATGCCAAACGCGTCGGGGAACTGCAGGCGAAGATCCAGACTCAGTTGGATGCCGACGATCAACTTCTCTCTACCTATAAAAATGATTCTGCGTTGATGCGCTTTAACCTGTCGACAAGCCTGTCGCCATGGCCGGTTAATGATGCCATGGCAGATATCGTGACTTCGGCGCTGCGCATTGGCGCAAAAACCGATGGGGCCATGGATATTACCGTGGGACCGTTGGTCAATCTGTGGGGATTTGGCCCGGATAAGCAACCGGTGCATATTCCCACTCAGGCGCAAATTGACGCAGCCAAAGCGCAAACCGGGCTTTCACATCTGAAGGTTGTTAATGAGGCTCATCGGAACTATCTGCAAAAAGATTTGCCCGAGTTGTATGTGGATCTCTCGACCGTTGGTGAAGGTTATGCCGCCGATCATCTGGCACGATTAATGGAGCAGGAAGGGATCGCCCGTTATCTGGTTTCCGTTGGCGGCGCGCTGAACAGCCGCGGTATGAATGCAGAAGGGAATCCGTGGCGAGTCGCGATTCAGAAGCCTACCGATCGTGAAAACGCGGTGCAGGCGATTGTCGACATTAACGGGCATGGCATTAGTACCTCCGGCAGCTACCGTAACTATTATGAGCTGGATGGTAAGCGCCTTTCCCATGTTATCGATCCTCAAACCGGTCGTCCGATTGAACACAACCTGGTGTCCGTGACGGTGATTGCCCCAACGGCGCTGGAGGCTGACGGCTGGGATACCGGATTGATGGTCCTCGGCCCGCAAAAGGCCAAAGAGGTGGTACGTCGTGAAGGTCTGGCGGTCTATATGATTATGAAAGAGGGTGAGGGGTTTAAAACCTGGATGTCGCCGCAGTTCAAAAGCTTTCTGGTCAGCGAGAAAAATTAAAAAGCAAGATTGCGGGTTTTTGTATCCGCCTATGGGGACACACTGAGGCTAAGCGCTATGCTTAACAAAGGAGTCCATAATGAAAAATCGTTTACGCGTAACTGATGATGACCGCTGGCAGTCCGTTTTGGCTCGTGACGCCGACGCTGACGGCCAGTTTGTTTTCGCCGTCCAGACTACCGGCATTTTCTGCCGTCCGTCCTGTCGGGCGAAACATGCGCTACGCAAAAATGTCAGTTTCTTTGCCGATGCCAGGCAGGCGCTGGCCGCCGGTTTTCGTCCCTGTAAACGTTGCCAGCCAGATAAAGACAGCGCACAGCAGCATCGGCTGGAGAAAATAGCCCGCGCCTGCCAGTTGCTGGAGCAGGAACCCCCCCTTACGCTGGACGAACTGGCGCGGCAGGTGGCAATGAGCCCCTATCACTTACATCGCTTGTTCAAAGCTACGACAGGCATGACCCCGAAAGCGTGGCAGCAGTCCTGGCGTGCCCGCCGTCTGCGCGATGCCCTGGCAAAAGGCGATCCGGTAACGCAGGCGATTCTCAACGCCGGATTCCCCGACAGCAGCAGCTACTACCGACAAGCGGATCAGGCGCTAGGCATGACCGCAAAACAATTTCGTAAAGGCGGCGACAACGTTTCTGTACGCTATACCCTTGCAAATTGCTCCCTGGGTCGTTGTCTGGTGGCGGAAAGCGAGCGGGGTATCTGTGCGATCTTACTTGGTGATGATGATACGGCGTTGGTTGCGGATCTGCATGAGCTGTTTCCCGCTGCGCAGGATGTTCCTGCAGATGCCGATTTTCAGCAGCGCGTGCGCGAAGTGATCGCCGCGATCAATTCGCGTGACGCGTCGCTATCGCTGCCCCTGGATATCCGGGGCACCGCATTTCAGCAGCAGGTGTGGCAGGCGCTGCGCACAATTCCATGCGGCGAAACGATGAGCTACCAACAACTGGCCAGCGCTATCGGTAAACCGAAGGCGGTACGCGCGGTGGCCAGTGCCTGTGGGGCCAACAAACTGGCGATTGTTATCCCGTGTCACCGGGTTATTCGCGGCGACGGGGCGCTTTCGGGCTACCGGTGGGGCATTGCGCGCAAAGCGCAGTTACTGCAACGTGAAACTACTGGCGAGGAAACATAATGCTCGATCTCTTTGCGGATGCTAAACCCTGGCAGGAGCCGCTGGCTTCAGGTGCGGTTATTCTGCGACGTTTCGCTTTTGATTCCGCGCCCCCTTTGCTGCAGGCGATAGCGGCTGTCGCCAGACAGTCGCCTTTTCGCCAGATGGTGACGCCCGGCGGTTACACGATGTCGGTGGCGATGACCAACTGTGGTCGTCTGGGGTGGACGACGGATCAGCATGGCTATCTTTATTCTCCGTTTGATCCACTCACCGGCGCGCACTGGCCGCCGCTGCCGGACGCATTTGCTGACTTGTGCCAACAGGCGGCGACGGCGGCGGGCTATGCTGATTTTCAACCCGATGCCTGCCTGATTAACCGCTACACGCCAGGGGCAAAACTGTCTTTACATCAGGATAAAGACGAGCCTGACCTGCGGGCGCCGATTGTCTCGGTGTCGCTGGGGCTGCCGGCCATCTTTCAATTTGGCGGATTGCGCCGTAATGATCCCTTAAAGCGTTTGCTGCTGGAACATGGCGATGTCGTGGTGTGGGGCGGTAATTCGCGGTTGTTTTATCATGGGATCCAGCCGCTTAAAACGGGGTATCATCCGTTGACCGGAGACTGTCGCTACAATCTGACGTTTCGCCAGGCGGGTAAAAAAGAATAAAAATAAGAATTATTATTGCTGTCAGCGAAGAGATGTTTAAACTGCGGGCTGTTATTACTTGTCCGGGTTGTGTGCATGGAACTTTTACTTCTTGTCTGGCGGCAGTATCGCTGGCCATTTATCAGCGTTATGGCGCTCAGCCTCGCCAGCGCCGCGTTGGGAATTGGGCTGATTGCGTTTATCAACCAGCGCCTGATTGAAACGGTCGACACCACGCTGATGGTGCTGCCGGAGTTTCTTGGCCTGCTGCTGCTATTGATGGTTGTCACTCTCGGCTCTCAGCTGGCGTTGACCACGCTTGGCCACCACTTTGTCTACCGACTGCGTAGTGAATTTATCAAACGTATTCTGGATACCCACGTCGAGCGTATAGAACAGCTTGGTAGTGCCTCGTTACTGGCCGGTTTAACCAGCGATATTCGCAATATCACCATCGCCTTTGTTCGTCTGCCTGAACTGGTGCAGGGAATTATCCTGACCGTCGGGTCGGCGGCGTATCTGGCGATGCTGTCGACCAAAATGCTGCTGGTGACGGCAATCTGGATGGCAATCACTATCTGGGGCGGATTTGTACTGGTGGCGCGAGTGTATAAACACATGGCCACCCTGCGTGAAACAGAAGACAAGTTGTACAACGATTATCAGACGGTGCTGGAAGGGCGCAAAGAGCTGACGCTCAACCGCGAGCGCGCCGAGCATATCTTTAATCAGATGTACGTCCCGGATGCCAAAGAGTACCGTCATCATATTATCCGTGCCGATACTTTCCACCTGAGCGCGGTTAACTGGTCGAACATCATGATGCTGGGCGCCATTGGCCTGGTGTTCTGGATGGCCAACAGTCTGGGCTGGGCGGATACCGCCGTGGCGGCGACCTATTCTCTGACACTGTTATTCCTGCGTACGCCGCTGCTCTCTGCCGTTGGCGCACTGCCGACGCTGCTCACCGCGCAGGTGGCGTTCAACAAGCTGAATAAATTCGCACTGGCACCTTTTAAAGCAGAGTTCCCGCGTCCAACCGCATTTCCTAATTGGCAAACGCTGGAGCTGCGTAACGTGGTTTTCCATTATCAGGACAACGCATTTTCCGTAGGGCCGGTGAATCTGACTATTCATCGTGGTGAACTGATCTTTCTGATTGGCGGTAACGGTAGTGGGAAATCTACGCTGGCGATGTTACTGACCGGACTATACCAGCCGCAGTCAGGTAAGATTTTGCTTGATGGTAAGGCCGTTGCCGTTGAAAAGCCGGAGGATTATCGCAAGCTGTTCTCCGCCGTGTTTACCGACGTCTGGCTGTTCGACAAACTGCTGGGGCCGGAAGGTAAAGAGGCTAATCCGCAGCTGGTTGCGAAGTGGCTGGAACATCTGAAGATGGGTCACAAGCTGGAGCTGAGCGATGGCCGTATCCTCAATCTGAAGTTGTCGAAAGGGCAGAAGAAACGCGTGGCGCTGCTGCTGGCCCTGGCGGAGGAGCGCGACATCATTCTGCTGGACGAATGGGCTGCCGATCAGGATCCTCATTTCCGCCGGGAGTTTTATCAGGTCCTGTTACCGCTGATGCAGGAAATGGGTAAAACCATCTTCGCCATTAGTCATGACGATCACTACTTTATTCATGCCGATCGCCTGCTGGAAATGCGCAACGGACAGTTGAGTGAACTGCTGGGCGATGAGCGTGATGCTGCCTCTCGTGACGCGGTGGCGCGCACGGCATGATCCCACATGCCGCTGGTTTTTTATCCACCCGGCGGCACTGTTTATTGTTATTTACATAAATCGGCATCATGATTAATGATATTTCATATCATGGATTTATGATTAATGTCCGTTACAAACAAAAACAGCGCCAGGCTGCGTGATGAAGAGCGTGCGCGTCTAATCTGGCTGCTGACCACAGATAAAGCCATTATTTCAACCCTGTTGGGCAAGCTTACCCTGGCTGAGCAATATGACGTCGGTACGTTAGCCGACGATATTGCTGAGGTAGGGGCGCTGGTAGCTCACCTGCCGCCGCCCGATTTGGCCGATACCCTGGAAGCCTTACCCTCTGAAGAGCGCCACGCCCTGTGGCGACTGGTCGAAAGTGAAAAGCGCGGTAACGTACTGCTTGAGGCGTCAGAGAACGTCTGGGACGATCTGATCGATGAGATGAGCGACCGCGAGCTGCTGGATGCGTTGCAATATCTTGATATCGACGAACAGATTTATCTGGTCCAGCATCTCCCTCGTAACCTTACGGGACGACTGCTGGCGACGTTACCGGCCGAGGAGCGGGCGCGCGTCCGTCAGGTGCTGCACTACGAGAAGAACCGCGTCGGTGCGATCATGGAGTTCGAGGTCATCACCGTGCGTCCGGACGTGACGCTGGAAGTGGTGCAACGCTACCTGCGACGGCTGGGGAAAATGCCGGAGAACACCGATAAACTCTTCGTGACCGATCGTAATAAAGTGCTGGTCGGTGAACTGACGCTAACCTGTATTCTGCTCAATGATGTGCAGCGAAAAGTCAGCGAGGTGATGGAAGATGACCCGCTCACCTTTTCTCCGGAGGATATCGCCGAAAACGCTGCGCGTACCTTCGAACGTGACAACCTTGTCAGTGCCGCGGTAGTTGACCCTTCAGGTAAACTGATGGGTCGCTTAACCATTGATGAGATCGTTGATGTGGTTTATGAAGAAACCGATACCGATCTGCGTCGAATGGGGGGCTTAAGCGCCGAAGAAGATGTGTTTGCTCCCGTTACGAAAGCGGTAAAAACCCGCTGGGCATGGTTGGCCGTTAACCTCTGTACTGCCTTTATCGCTTCGCGAGTGATCGACGGCTTTGAACATACTATTTCGCAATTGGTGGCGCTGGCCTCGCTGATGCCGATTGTGGCGGGGATCGGCGGCAACACCGGGAATCAAACCATCACCATGATCGTTCGCGCGCTGGCGCTACAAAATATTCAGCCGGGAAACCTGACGTTTTTGATCCTGCGCGAAATGGGCGTAGCGTTGATTAATGGCCTCGTGTGGGGCGGAATCATGGGCGGCATTACCTGGTGGCTGTACGATGACATGGCGCTCGGCGCCGTGATGACTTTGGCGATGATGCTCAATCTGCTGATGGCGGCGTTGATGGGCGTTATTATTCCGATGACGATGGTGAAGCTCGGGCGCGACCCGGCGGTCGGCTCGAGCGTCATGATTACGGCAATCACCGATACCGGCGGTTTCTTTATTTTTCTCGGTCTGGCGACGCTGTTTCTGATGTAGCCGCACGTTGGCGTCTGACGATACGCGGCAAAATGAGCATCGTCATTACCCCGGCAACCACGCCAATCGCCAGGTTGCCGGTCGACACCGTGGCCGCGACGGTCACCAGCATCACCAGGGTTTCAGTGACGGGGAGTTTCGTCAGCGTGGTGGGCTGGATGCTGTGCCAACTGAAGGTTTTCACCGCCACAATCACCATAATCCCCGCCAGCACCGACATGGGGATTTTCGCCATCACTTCGCTTAAGGCGGTGACCAGCAGTAACAATACCAGCCCTGCGGCAAACGTTGAGACGCGGCTGCGTCCTTTACCCATCTCAACGTTAACGATGGTTTGACCAATCATCGCACACCCGGCAATACCGCCATAAAATCCGGCCAGAATATTGGCTATCCCCAGCCCGGCGCTCTCGCGATTCTTATTCGACGGCGTAACCGTCAGGTCATCCACCAGACGGGCGGTTAACAATGACTCCATCAAACCAACAAAAGCGATGCTCAACGCGCAGGGCCAGATAATCGCCAGCGTGTGCAGGTTGAGTGGGACGAGTAGCTGCGTTAATCCCGGCAGGCCGCCGCTCATTGAACCTTCGTCACCGACGGTCGGTAACAGTTGGCCGCTGGAGACAGTAAATACCGTCAACAGCACAATGGCGATAAGCGGCGCGGGGATCGCTTTAATAAAACGCGGAACCCAAAGCACAATCAACAGCGTCAGGACAAACAGCCCCCAGATTAGCGGGCTTTTACTCCAGAAATGCGGGACCTGGGCAAAGAAAATTAAAATACCCAGCGCGTTCACAAAGCCGGTCATGACGGCCGTAGGGATGAATCGCATCAGACGCGCCATTCCTAATACGCCAAACAGGATCTGAATCATCCCGGCCAGCACCACCGCAGGCAGAATATATTGCACACCGAATTGATGCACCATCGGGCCTATTACCAACGCAACCGATCCTGCAGCGGCGGTTACCATTGCCGGACGTCCGCCTAAAAATGACATCGCCAGGCACAGTACGACCGAGGCTATCAGGCTGACTTTAGGATCGACGCCGGCGATAACGGAAAAAGAGATCACTTCCGGGATCAGCGCCAGGGCGGTTACCACACCGGCCAGCGTTTCGCGAACCAGCAGACGGGGTTGGCGCAGGACGGCACGGGTCGTGTGTTCCGCGACAGCGACAGAGGAAGGATGATTTGCAGACATAGTTACACTCAGGTCAAAAATGGCCTGATACAGCAGACCGACAGGCATCCGTGCGGTGAATAGCAAAGCGCAGCATAGTACCTGTCTGACGGACTGGTTTCCAGAAATGATTGTCAATAACCGTATAAACTATCAACGTATTAATAACATTTTTAAAAATTAAATATAATTTATAAACAATATTTAATTATTTTTACTTAAGTGTTACCGTTGATGCCGCTCGATTTTCACCTGCATTAAAAGCAAAAAAGCGATACTAAAAGTAAGGCATTAACATTATGAAAAAAGTGACTGCCATGCTCTTCACCATGGCTGTAGGGCTGAACGTTGTCTCGATGGCAGCAAAAGCGAAAGCGGCGCAAGAGCAGGAAACGGATGTACTGTTGATTGGCGGCGGCATCATGAGCGCCACGCTGGGAACCTATTTACAGGAGCTGGAGCCGCAATGGTCAATGACCATGGTAGAGCGACTGGATGGTGTAGCGCAGGAAAGCTCAAACGGCTGGAATAACGCCGGAACCGGCCACTCCGCACTGATGGAGCTGAACTACACGCCTAAAAAGGCCGACGGTAGCATCAGCATTGAAAAGGCAGTCGAAATCAACGAAGCCTTCCAGATTTCCCGCCAGTTCTGGGCCTATCAGGTCAATAATGGCGTGATGCATGAACCACACTCATTTATCACCACCGTCCCACACATGAGTTTTGTCTGGGGTGACGAGAACGTGAACTTCCTGCGCGCACGTTACGCCGCACTGCAGCAGAGCACGTTATTCCGCGGTATGCGTTATTCCGAAGATCATGCGCAGATTAAAGAGTGGGCGCCGCTGGTCATGGAAGGCCGCGATCCGCAGCAGAAAGTCGCGGCAACGCGTACCGAGATTGGTACTGACGTAAACTACGGCGAAATCACGCGCCAGCTGATTGCTTCGTTGCAGAAAAAGCCCAACTTTGCGCTGCAACTGAGTACCGAAGTGCGTGGCTTTAAGCGTAATGCCGATAATAGCTGGACGGTTACGGTCGCCGATCTGAAAAATAACGAAACGGAACACGATATCAAGGCGAAGTTTGTCTTTATCGGTGCCGGTGGCGCTGCGCTGAAGCTGTTGCAGGAAACCGACATTCCGGAAGCGAAAGGCTATGCCGGATTCCCGGTGGGCGGGCAGTTCCTGGTTGCGGACAATCCGGACGTGGTCAATCGCCACCTGGCGAAAGTATACGGTCAGGCCTCCGTTGGCGCGCCACCGATGTCCGTACCGCACATCGATACGCGTATCCTTGATGGCAAACGCGTCGTGCTGTTTGGGCCATTTGCAACTTTCTCCACCAAATTCCTGAAAAACGGTTCATTGTGGGACCTGCTCAGCTCGACCACCACCTCGAACTTTATGCCGATGGTCAACGTGGGTCTGGATAACTTCGATCTGGTCAAATATCTGGTAAGCCAGGTGATGCTCAGCGATGACGACCGTTTCGCCGCGCTGCAAGAGTACTATCCGCAGGCGAAAAAAGAAGACTGGCGTTTATGGCAGGCGGGTCAGCGTGTGCAGATCATCAAAAGTGATGCGGAGAAGGGCGGTGTGCTGCGTCTGGGAACCGAAGTCGTTAGCGATAAAGAGGGCACGATTGCTGCGCTGCTGGGGGCTTCTCCGGGTGCGTCAACCGCGGCACCGATTATGCTGCATCTGATGGAAAAAGTGTTTAAAGATAAAGTCGCCAGCCCCGAGTGGCAGGCGAAACTGAAAACCATTATTCCGTCTTATGGTACTAAGCTGAACGGAAACGTTGAGGCGACAGAACAAGAACTGCAATACACCAGTGAAGTACTGGGGCTGAAATATGACAAGCCGCAGGTTGCTGATGAAGCGCCGAAACCACAGCTGAAACCTCAGGCACAACCGCAGCCTGAGCAGAAAGCCGTCGCGGATATTGCACTGTAAATAAAATGCCGGATGGCGCTGTTGCGCTTATCCGGCCTGGTTTATGCGTCTGTAGGCCGGATAAGGCGGTACGCCGCCATCCGGCACATTCACACTTAGCGCGCCACAGCGTCCTGAATCTTTTCTTCCGCTTTCCAGATACGGTATTTAACTTCCACGTTTTCCGGGGTGTAGACCACAATCGGCAACTTGCTGTTGTAACGCAGCATGCCGTCATCACCCAGATGCGCAGTAATGAATTTCTTCTCTTTCTTACCGTCCGGGCAGGCCATCATGGTTGAAACCGGAGAGGTAACTTTGTCAAAAACATAGTAATCATATCCCCAACCTTCCAGCGTTTTGCTATCCAGTTCACCGCCCAGACGGTGTTGATTACAGTCAACTTCCAGCGTTTGTCCGATCAGCAGTTCTACTTTCAGAGTAGATTCATCTTTCTCAGGGGTAAGCTGGATAACCTGGCGCTTCATACCCTTTTCCGCCTTGGGATAAGGGGCGACTTTTTCCAGCGGCTGAGCGGCGGTATCGTTACTGGCAGCCCATGCAGAGGTGCTGGCAAAGGCGGCGAAAAGCACGGCAGGGACAATTGTCTTCATCTTATTGTTCACAGTGTTTCCTTTCTTCTGTCTTATGAACGAGTCTGTAGCAGGTTAACATATTTGTATAATCTATTAATCTGGATTTACTTATATTTAAAGTGTATTGGGTAGTGGTTTACTATCAAAGTAGCGATATGTTCCAGGAATTATCCTAATATTGAGATCTTTATCTTTTTGAGTTAATCGTTATATAAGCTGTTATATAACTCATTGAAATGTGAGCAAAAGCGCATTTTTTTCCGCCAACTCAACACTCCTTTGATCCGGCAACAGCATTTACCCCGATTGGGGTATGCACCTCTAACACATCCTGAAATATCTTACGGCTAAAAATAACTACTCATAAATAGTGCAGTTTTTTATGTCGTTCAACCCGCCGAGGGAGGGCGTCATTATGGAAGGACAATGTCATGGTTGATTTATCCCGTCGAGGCATGTTGACAGGTAGCTGGCGAAACGCCAGCGCGGGGATCCGTCCGCCGTGGAGCAAGGAAGACTCTCACTTTCTTGCCCATTGCCTCCGTTGTGACGCCTGCATCCAGGCGTGTGAAACCGACATCCTGCAGCGAGGCCAGGGTGGTTACCCGAGCGTAAATTTCAAACACGGCGAGTGCAGCTTTTGCTATGCCTGCGCAGAAGCCTGTCCCGAATCACTTTTTCTTCCGCGCCACACCAGGGCATGGGATCTGAATTTTACGATTGGGGAAAACTGTCTCGCACATCAGTCCATTGAATGTCATCGCTGTCAGGATAGCTGTGAACCCATGGCCATAACCTTTCGCCCCACGCTGTCCGGCATTTATCAGCCGCAGCTCGACAATCAGGCCTGTAACGGATGTGGCGCATGTGTCGCTATCTGCCCGGTATCAGCCATTAACGCGGAGTACAACCATGGACAATAACTGGCAGGTCTGCAGCCTGGTCGTTCAGGCCAAAAGTCAGCATATCAATGATATCGCCACCCAGTTGCGTTCGTTTCCGGGTTGCGAAGTTGCACTCAGCGATGTCGAAAGCGGTCAGTTGATCGTGGTGGTGGAAGCTGAGCACAGCGAAACGTTAATGAAAACTATTGAGTCAGTACGCAACGTTGCGGGCGTACTGGCGGTGTCGCTGGTTTATCACCAGCAGGATGAGCAAGGTGAGGAAACACCATGAAACTCAGTCGTCGTAGCTTTATGAAAGCTAACGCCGTTGCGGCCGCTGCGGCGGCTGCCGGGTTAAGCGTGCCGGGCGTAGCCCGCGCGGTAGTCGGTCAGCAAGAAGCCATCAAATGGGACAAAGCCCCGTGCCGTTTTTGCGGGACGGGCTGTGGCGTATTGGTCGGGACGCAGCAAGGGCGTGTTGTGGCATGCCAGGGCGATCCGGATGCGCCGGTTAACCGTGGGCTTAACTGCATCAAAGGTTACTTCCTGCCGAAAATCATGTACGGAAAAGACCGTTTAACGCAGCCGATGCTGCGCATGAAGGACGGTAAGTATCACAAAGAAGGCGAGTTTACCCCGATTAGCTGGGACCAGGCCTTTGACGTGATGGAAGAGAAATTCAAAACGTCGATGAAAGAGAAAGGCCCAGAGTCTATCGGTATGTTCGGCTCTGGCCAGTGGACGATTTGGGAAGGTTATGCCGCTGCCAAATTGTTTAAAGCGGGTTTCCGTTCCAATAACATCGATCCGAACGCGCGTCACTGCATGGCCTCAGCGGTAGTCGGCTTTATGCGTACCTTTGGTATGGATGAGCCGATGGGCTGTTACGACGATATCGAGCATGCAGACGCCTTTGTCCTGTGGGGCGCGAATATGGCGGAGATGCACCCGATCCTGTGGTCGCGCATCACCAACCGTCGTCTGTCCGATCCTAACGTGAACGTCGCGGTTCTCTCCACCTTCCAGCACCGCAGCTTTGAGCTGGCGGATAACGGTATGGTATTCACGCCGCAAACCGATCTGGTGATCCTCAACTACATCGCTAACTACATCATTCAAAACAATGCGATAAACCAGGATTTCTTTAGCAAGCACGTTAACCTGCGTAAAGGCGTGACGGACATCGGCTACGGTCTGCGTCCAACCCATCCGCTGGAAAAAGCGGCGAAGAACCCGGGATCTGATGCCTCTGAACCGATGAGCTTTGAGGATTACAAAGCCTTCGTTGCTGAGTACACGCTGGATAAAACCGCCGAAATGACCGGCGTACCAAAAGATCAACTGGAACAGCTGGCGCAGCTGTATGCCGATCCGAAGAAAAAAGTTATCTCCTACTGGACGATGGGCTTCAACCAGCACACACGCGGCGTATGGGCCAACAACCTGGTCTATAACCTGCACCTGTTGACCGGCAAAATTTCCCAGCCAGGCTGCGGCCCGTTCTCTTTGACCGGTCAGCCTTCCGCATGCGGTACCGCGCGTGAAGTCGGGACGTTCTCCCACCGTCTGCCTGCGGATATGGTGGTAACGAACGAAAAACACCGCGATATCTGCGAGAAGCACTGGAATATTCCGTCAGGGACCATTCCGGCAAAAATTGGTCTGCACGCCGTAGCACAGGACCGTGCGCTGAAAGATGGCAAGCTCAATGTCTACTGGGCGATGTGTACCAACAACATGCAGGCCGGTCCAAACATCAACGAAGAGCGTATGCCGGGCTGGCGCGATCCGCGCAACTTCATCATTGTCTCCGATCCGTACCCAACGGTCAGCGCCCTGTCAGCTGACCTGATCTTGCCGACCGCGATGTGGGTAGAGAAAGAAGGCGCCTACGGGAATGCGGAACGTCGTACACAGTTCTGGCGTCAGCAGATTAAAGCGCCGGGCGAATCGAAATCGGATCTGTGGCAACTGGTGCAGTTTTCCCGTCGCTTCAAAACCGAAGAAGTGTGGCCGGAAGAGCTGCTGGCGCAGAAACCAGAGCTGCGCGGCAAAACGTTGTATGACGTGCTGTTTGCTACGCCTGCAGTGACGAAATTCCCGGTGGCTGAACTGGCTGAAGATCAACTTAACGATGAATCCCGCGAGCTGGGCTTCTATCTGCAGAAAGGGTTGTTCGAAGAGTACGCCTGGTTCGGTCGTGGCCACGGACACGATCTCGCACCGTTTGACGATTACCACAAAGCGCGCGGTTTACGCTGGCCGGTTGTTGAGGGCAAAGAGACCCAGTGGCGTTACAGCGAAGGCAACGATCCTTATGTGAAAGCGGGTGAAAGCTACAAGTTCTACGGTAAGCCGGACGGCAAAGCGGTTATCTTCGCGCTGCCATTTGAGCCTGCCGCAGAAGCCCCGGATAAAGAGTACGACCTGTGGCTGTCTACCGGACGTGTGCTGGAGCACTGGCATACCGGCAGCATGACGCGTCGCGTGCCTGAACTGCACCGTGCTTTCCCGGAAGCCGTGCTGTTTATCCATCCGCTGGATGCAAAAGCACGCGATCTGCGCCGTGGCGATAAAGTCAAAGTGGTTTCCCGTCGTGGCGAAGTTATCTCGATTGTTGAAACGCGCGGGCGTAACCGTCCGCCACAGGGGTTGGTGTACATGCCGTTCTTCGACGCCGCACAGCTGGTGAACAACCTGACTCTGGATGCGACGGATCCGCTCTCCAAAGAGACGGATTTCAAGAAGTGCGCCGTGAAACTGGCGAAGGTGTAACGCGTTATGTCCCGGTCAGCAAAACCCCAAAATGGCCGCCGCCGCTTTCTGCGCGACATGGTTCGTGCAGCGGGCGGGCTGGCCGTCGTTGGCGTGGCGCTGGGGTTGCAACAACAAACCGCTCGTGCAAGCGGCGTGCGGTTGCGTCCGCCAGGCGCACTGAGCGAGGAAGCATTCGCCAGCGCCTGCGTGCGCTGCGGTCAGTGCGTTCAGGCATGTCCATATGACACGCTGAAACTGGCGACGCTGGCCTCCGGGCTGGCAGCCGGTACGCCGTATTTTGTCGCCCGCGATATTCCCTGCGAAATGTGTGAGGACATTCCGTGCGCCAAAGTCTGCCCCAGCGGCGCGTTGGACAGGGAAATTGAATCCATCGACGACTCGCGTATGGGACTGGCGGTACTGCTGGATCACGAAAACTGCCTCAACTATCAAGGGTTGCGCTGCGATGTTTGCTATCGCGAGTGTCCGAAAATTGATGAGGCGATCACCCTGGAGCTGGACCGCAACATGCGTACCGGCAAGCATGCGCGGTTTATTCCAACCGTACACAGCGATGCCTGTACCGGCTGTGGGAAATGCGAAAAAGTCTGCGTACTGGAACAGCCGGCAATAAAAGTGCTGCCGCTGTCGCTGGCGAAAGGGGAGTTAGGACACCATTACCGCTTCGGTTGGCTGGAGGGGAACAATGGCAAATCGTAAACGTGATGCCGGGCGTGAGGCGCAGGCAAAAAAAGGATGGTGGAAGAGCCATCGCTGGCTGCTACTGCGTCGTCTGAGTCAGTTTCTGATACTGGCGATGTTCCTGAGCGGCCCGTGGCTTGGCGTGTGGATCCTGCATGGTAACTACAGCAGTAGTTTGTTGTTGGACGCCATTCCGTTCACCGATCCGCTGATTACCCTGCAAAGCCTGGCCAGCGGACACCTGCCGGCGACGGTGGCAATCACGGGGGCGGCCATCATCACGGTGCTGTATGCCCTGGCCGGTAAGCGACTGTTTTGCAGTTGGGTTTGTCCCATGAACCCGGTCACCGATTTAGCCAGCTGGTTGCGCAGAAGGTTTGACCTGAATCAGTCCGCAACCCTGCCGCGCCATATACGGTACGTCCTGCTGGTGGTTATCCTGGTCGGTTCTGCGCTGACCGGTACGCTGCTGTGGGAGTGGATAAATCCAGTCTCGCTGCTCGGACGTAGCCTGGTAATGGGATTTGGCAGCGGAGCGCTGCTGATCCTCGCGCTGTTTTTATTTGATCTACTGGTCGTTGAGCATGGCTGGTGCGGGCATCTTTGCCCACTGGGTGCGCTGTATAGCGTGGTGGGGAGTAAGGGTGCATTAACCGTTTCGGCAAAAGAACGTAACAGATGTAACCGCTGTATGGATTGTTTTCATGTTTGCCCGGAACCGCATGTGCTACGTGCGCCGGTGCTGGATGAGCAAAGTCCGGTGCAGGTAACCAGCCGCGATTGCATGGCCTGCGGTCGCTGCGTGGATGTCTGTTCTGAGGATGTTTTTACAATAACAACACGATGGAGTTCGGGAGCGAAATCATGAAAAGCCATGACCTGATTAAAGCGCTGAGTCAATGGACGGCTGCGCTGGCCCTGGTAGTCAGTGGGGCCGTTTGGGCTGCAAACGGAGTGGATCTGAGCCAGTCACCGGAAGTCTCAGGGACACAGGAAGGGGCGATTCGCATGCCGAAAGAGCAAGTGCGTATGCCGCTGAACTATGTGAATCAGCCGCCGATGGTTCCGCACAGCGTTGAAGGGTATCAGGTGACGACGAACACTAACCGCTGCCTGCAATGCCACGGTGTGGAAAGCTATCGCACCACCGGTGCGCCGCGCATTAGTCCGACGCACTTTATGGATAGCGACGGCAAGGTATTGGCTGAAGTCGCGCCGCGTCGTTATTTCTGCCTGCAATGTCACGTTCCGCAGGCTGACGCCGCGCCGATTGTTGAAAATACCTTCACCCCCTCGAAAGGTTACGGGAAATAAGAGGTCATTATGGAAAATTCTAACCGTAAACCAGGCTGGATTAAGCGCGTCTGGCAATGGTGGCGTCGCCCCAGCCGTCTGGCGCTCGGCACGCTGTTGTTAATCGGCTTTGTGGGCGGCATTATTTTCTGGGGCGGCTTTAATACCGGTATGGAAAAGGCCAATACAGAAGAGTTCTGCATTAGCTGTCACGAAATGCGCAATACGGTATACCAGGAATACATGGAAACCGTACACTACAACAACCGCAGTGGTGTGCGAGCAACTTGCCCTGATTGCCACGTCCCGCATGAGTGGGCTCCGAAAATGATCCGTAAGATCAAGGCCAGTAAAGAGCTGTACGCGAAAGCACTGGGGTTAATAGATACACCGCAAAAATTTGAAGACCATCGTCTGACGATGGCGCAAAATGAGTGGCGGCGTATGAAAGATAATAATTCGCAAGAGTGTCGCAATTGTCACAACTTCGAGTTTATGGATTTAACCGCCCAGAAAGGCGTTGCGGCCAAAATGCACGACCAGGCCGTGAAAGACGGGCAAACCTGTATTGACTGCCATAAAGGGATAGCGCACAAACTGCCTGATATGCGCGAAGTCAAACCGGGCTTTTAACAGGATGTAGATAACCAGGTATGCTTGAAGCCAGAGAATTACTTTGCGAGCGGGATGACAGAATACTGTTCAGCGATTTGTCATTTCGCGTTAACGCAGGGGAATGGGTACAAATTACCGGCAGCAACGGCGCAGGAAAAACCACTCTGCTGCGGTTGCTTACCGGGCTGGCGCGTCCCGATGCAGGGGAGGTTTGCTGGCAAGAGCAACCGCTGCATCACGTACGGGACAGCTACCATCAGCAATTGCTGTGGATCGGACATCAGCCGGGGATAAAAACCCGGCTTTCGGCGTTGGAGAACCTGCGTTTCTTCCACCATGATGGCGACATCGCACAGTGCCTGGCTGCGCTGGCGCAGGCGGGACTTGCCGGATACGAAGATATCCCGGTGAACCAACTTTCCGCCGGGCAACAGCGGCGCGTGGCGCTGGCTCGTTTGTGGCTGACCCGCGCCCGGCTGTGGATCCTCGATGAACCTTTTACCGCCATTGATGTGAACGGCGTTGAGCGACTGACTCAGCGTATGGCGCAGCATACTGAGCAGGGCGGTATTGTTATTCTCACCACTCATCAACCGCTCAATGTCGAGACTAATAAAGTGCGACGTATTGCGCTGACCAGCGAGAGGGCAACGCAATGATGTGGCGAATTTTCCGTTTAGAACTGCGGGTTGCGTTTCGTCATAGTGCGGAAATCGCTAATCCTTTATGGTTCTTCCTGATTGTTATCACACTGTTCCCACTGAGCATTGGGCCGGAGCCGCAGCTACTGGCACGTATTGCGCCGGGCATCATCTGGGTTGCGGCGCTGCTGGCGTCGTTGCTGGCGCTGGAACGCCTGTTTCGTGATGATCTACAGGACGGCAGCCTTGAGCAACTGATGCTGCTGCCGCTGCCGCTACCGGCCGTGGTGCTGGCGAAAGTGATGGCGCACTGGGTCGTGACCGGCCTGCCGCTGTTAATCCTCTCGCCGCTGGTGGCGCTGCTGCTGGGCATGGATATGTACGGCTGGAAAATTATGGCGCTGACCTTGTTACTCGGAACACCGACGCTGGGCTTTCTCGGCGCGCCGGGTGTGGGGTTGACGGTGGGCTTAAAGCGCGGCGGCGTGCTGTTAAGCGTGTTGGTACTCCCGCTTACCATACCCTTACTGATTTTTGCGACCGCCGCGATGGATGCGGCTTCCATGCACCTACCGGTCGAAGGGTACATGGCGATTCTGGGCGCGTTGCTGGTAGGCAGCGCTACGTTAAGCCCGTTTGCCACAGCCGCGGCGTTACGGATAAGCGTGCAGTAGTGCAGTTAGATGTGCAGGCCGGGCAAGGCGCTCCGGCAAAACGGATATTAATTTATGGAGTCTGGTGACTGAACTATGTGGAAAACACTTCATCAATTGGCGATGCCTCCTCGGCTCTATCAGATCTGTGGCTGGTTTATCCCGTGGCTGGCAATTGCCAGCGCGGTGGTACTGATAACAGGATGGATCTGGGGCTTTGGCTTCGCGCCGGCGGATTATCAGCAGGGGCAAAGCTATCGCATTATTTATCTGCACGTTCCGGCGGCGATTTGGTCGATGGGTATTTACGCCTCGATGGCCGTTGCCGCGTTTATCGGCCTGGTCTGGCAGATGAAAATGGCTAATCTGGCGCTGGCTGCGATGGCGCCGATTGGTGCAGTGTTTACCTTTATTGCGCTGGTTACGGGGTCCGCATGGGGCAAACCGATGTGGGGAACCTGGTGGGTTTGGGATGCCCGACTCACCTCGGAACTGGTGCTGCTGTTTCTCTACGTTGGCGCCATTGCACTGTGGCATGCCTTTGACGACCGTCGTCTGGCAGGTCGCGCTGCCGGTATTCTGGTGCTGATTGGCGTGGTCAACTTACCGATCATTCATTACTCGGTCGAGTGGTGGAATACGCTGCATCAGGGGTCGACCCGTATGCAGCAGAGTATCGATCCGGCAATGCGCGCGCCGCTGCGTCTGGCGATCGTCGGCTACCTGTTACTGTTTGTCACGCTGGCGCTAATGCGCATGCGTAACCTGATTTTGATGATGGAAAAACGCCGCCCGTGGGTGAGCGAACTGATCTTAAAAAGAGGCCGCCAATGACCCCTGCATTTGCATCATGGAGTGATTTTTTCGCGATGGGCGGTTACGCCTTGTATGTCTGGCTGGCTGTAGCCATGAGCGTTATCCCACTGGTGGCGCTGGTGCTGCATTCTGCGTTACAGCATCGCGCAATCTTACGCGGTGTGGCGCAGCAGCGGGCGAGAGAAGCGCGCATGCGTGCGGCGCAAGTGCAACGGGAGGCGGCGTGAATATTCGACGTAAAAATCGGCTATGGATTGCCTGCGCGGTCCTGGCGGGTCTGGCTTTGACCATTACGCTGGTGCTCTACGCGCTGCGTTCCAATATCGATCTATTTTATACGCCGGGAGAGATACTCTACGGTAAGCGCGAGACGCAGCAGATGCCCGAAGTCGGTCAGCGCCTGCGCGTGGGGGGCATGGTCATGCCCGGTAGCGTGAAGCGCGATCCGCAGTCGTTGAAGGTGAATTTCAGCATCTATGACGCCGAAGGTGTGGTGGATGTAACTTATGAAGGCATTCTGCCGGATCTGTTCCGCGAAGGGCAGGGCGTCGTCGTTCAGGGCGAGCTGGACAAGGGAAATCATGTGCAGGCCAAAGAAGTGCTCGCCAAACATGATGAAAATTACACTCCGCCGGAAGTCGAAAAGGCGATGCAGGAAAACCACCGTCGTCCGGAAAGCGTGTATAAGGATAAAACGTCATGATGCCTGAAATTGGCAATGCGCTGTTGTGCCTTGCGCTTGGCGTTGCATTACTGCTGTCGGTCTATCCGCTGTGGGGCGTAGCGCGCGGTGATGTGCGGATGATGGCCTCCGCGCGGCCCTTTGCCTGGATTCTGTTTATCTGCGTGATGGGGGCGTTCCTGATTCTGGTCAACGCTTTCGTGGTTAATGACTTTACCGTCACCTATGTAGCCAGTAACTCCAATACCCAGCTTCCGGTCTGGTATCGGGTGGCGGCGACGTGGGGCGCGCATGAAGGTTCACTGCTGCTATGGGTGCTGCTGATGAGCGGCTGGACGTTCGCCGTTGCGGCGTTCAGTCAGCGTATGCCGCTGGATATCGTCGCCCGCGTACTGGCGGTGATGGGGATGGTGAGCGTTGGCTTCCTGCTGTTTATTCTGTTTACCTCTAACCCGTTTGCCCGCACGTTACCTGACTTCCCTATTGAAGGGCGCGATCTGAACCCGCTATTGCAGGATCCGGGGCTGATTTTCCATCCGCCGTTGCTGTACATGGGGTATGTCGGTTTCTCTGTAGCCTTTGCGTTTGCGATTGCCGCGCTGATGAGCGGACGACTGGACAGTACCTTCGCCCGTTTTTCTCGTCCATGGACGCTGGGGGCTTGGGTGTTTCTGACGCTGGGCATTGTGCTCGGTTCGGCCTGGGCCTATTACGAGCTGGGCTGGGGCGGCTGGTGGTTCTGGGATCCGGTTGAGAACGCCTCATTTATGCCATGGCTGGTGGGGACGGCGCTGATGCACTCGTTGTCGGTAACTGAACAGCGTGCCAGTTTTAAAGCCTGGACGCTGCTGCTGTCAATCTGTGCGTTCTCGCTGTGCCTGTTAGGTACTTTCCTGGTGCGTTCCGGCGTGCTGGTGTCGGTGCATGCTTTCGCCTCCGATCCGTCGCGCGGAATGTTTATTCTGGCCTTTATGGTGCTGGTCATTGGCGGTTCCCTGCTGCTGTTTGCGGTGCGCGGTCACAAGGTTCGCTCACGGGTAAACAACGCGCTGTGGTCGCGTGAATCGCTACTACTGGGCAACAACGTCCTGCTGATTGCCGCCATGCTGGTCGTGCTATTGGGCACGCTGTTGCCACTGGTGCACAAACAGTTGGGGCTGGGCAGCATTTCGATTGGCGAACCGTTCTTCAACACCATGTTCACCTGGCTGATGGCGCCGTTCGCACTGCTGCTGGGGATTGGGCCATTAGTGCGCTGGGGCCGGGACCGACCGCGTAAACTGAAGACGTTACTGATTATCGCGTTTGTCACCACGCTTGTTCTGTCGCTGCTGCTGCCGTGGCTATTTGAAGATCGCATTGCCGCTATGACGGTGGTGGGACTGGCGATGGCGTGCTGGATATTCGTGCTGGCGATGTCCGAAGCATTCCTGCGTGTTTCCCGCGGGACAAAACTGACGGCCAGCTACTGGGGCATGGTATCGGGTCACGTTGGGCTGGCGGTTACCATTGTCGGTATTGCCTTTAGCCAGAACTACAGTGTAGAACGCGATGTGCGCATGAAAGCAGGTGATAGCGTCAGTATCCATGACTATCAGTTTACTTTCCGCGAAGTGAAAGACATTACCGGACCAAACTACCGGGGGGGCGTTGCCATTATCGGCGTTACCCGTGATGGCAAACCGGAAGCCACGCTGCATGCGGAAAAACGCTTCTATAACAGCACCAGCTCGATGATGACCGAAGCAGCAATTGACGGCGGATTCACACGCGATCTGTACGCTGCGCTGGGGGAAGAACTGGATAACGGCGCATGGGCTGTGCGTCTGTACTACAAACCGTTTATTCGCTGGATTTGGGCCGGAGGATTGCTGATGGCGCTGGGCGGGTTGTTCTGCCTGTTTGATCCACGCTATCGCCAGCGCACACGTCCTCGCGCTGCGGTGCAAAATAATGCGTCGGAGGCTGTATGAAGCGCAACGCACTGTTAATTCCGTTTATTATTTTTCTCATTATTGCAGCGGCGTTGCTGTGGCAGTTAGCGCGTAACGCTCAGGGGGACGATCCCACGAATCTGGAATCGGCGCTGATCGGCAAACCTGTTCCGACATTCCGCCTGGAGTCGCTGGAAAATCCGGGTCAGCACTATCAGGCCGATGTGCTGACGCAGGGCAAGCCAGTATTGCTGAACGTCTGGGCGACGTGGTGCCCGACCTGTCGCGCCGAGCATCAGTATCTGAATCAGCTGTCTGCGCAAGGTGTGCGGGTAGTGGGCCTGAACTATAAAGACGATCGTCAGAAAGCTATTGTCTGGCTGAAAGAGCTGGGCAATCCATACGCATTAAGTCTGTTTGACGGCGACGGTATGCTCGGTTTGGATCTGGGCGTGTACGGCGCGCCGGAGACGTTTCTGATCGACGGCAAAGGCATTATTCGCTATCGCCATGCCGGTGATCTGAATGCCCGGGTGTGGGAGAGCGAGATCAAACCGTTGTGGGATAAGTACAGTAAGGAGGCTGAGCAATGAGATTTTTACTGGGCCTGCTGATGCTGGTTATCTCGGGATCTGCGCTTGCGACTATCGACGTGATGCAGTTTAAGGATGAAGCGCAGGAGCAGCAGTTCCGTCAGCTTACCGAACAATTGCGCTGTCCTAAATGCCAGAACAACAGTATCGCCGATTCTAACTCGATGATTGCCACTGACCTGCGCCAGAAAGTGTATGAACTGATGCAGGAAGGGAAAAGTCAGAAAGAAATTGTTGATTATATGGTGGCGCGCTACGGTAACTTCGTCACTTACGATCCACCCTTAACACCGCTTACCGTGCTGCTGTGGGTGATGCCGGTGGTAGCGATTGGTCTGGGTGGCTGGATTATTTTCGCCCGTACCCGCCGACGTGTCCGGGTGAAACAGGAAGCGTTTCCTGACGACGTTATTCCGGAAGGCAAGCGCGGTGGATTTGGGCTGTTTGTGCCTGGTATCGTGGTAGCGCTGGTGGTTGGCGCAGTGAGCTATTATGAAATCGGCAGCTATAAGCAGGTTCAGGTCTGGCAGCAGGCCACCGCTCAGGCTCCGGCCCTGCTGGAACGCGCGTTGGATCCAAAAGCTGCCCCGCTCAATGAAGAGGATATGACACGTCTGGCGCTGGGACTGCGCACGCGTTTACAAGACGATCCTGCAAATGTTGAAGGCTGGATCATGCTTGGGCGTATTGGCATGGTACTCGGTAACGCCAGTACAGCCACTGAAGCCTATGCCAATGCTTATCGACTGGATCCTAAAAATAGCGATGCGGCGCTGGGCTACGCGGAAGCGCTGACCCGTTCATCCGATCCTGATGATAACCGTCGGGGAGGGGAGCTGTTACGTCAACTGGTGCGTGGCGAGCATGCTAACGTGCGGGTTCTCAGCATGTACGCGTTTAACGCTTTTGAACAGCAGCGCTTCGGCGAGGCGGTTGCGGCGTGGGAGATGATGCTGAAATTATTACCCGCCAACGATACCCGTCGGGCGGTAATAGAACGCAGTATTAAGCAGGCGATGGAGCAGCTAACGCCGCAGGAGAAGTAAGAGTCCAGATTGCCCGAAGGCGTGTTGCTTTCGGGCCTGTGCGGGCTTTGTAGGCCGGATAAGACGCTGCTGCGTCGCCATCCGGCATCTCATTGATTACTGCATGCCGCGCGTTTGCAAAAACAGGATGGTGGCAGCAACGCGAGAGCGCACGTTCAGTTTGCGCAGCAGGTTGCGAATATGCACCTTCACCGTCTGTTCGGAAATATTCAGCACCGATGCAATCTGTTTATTCGACAGCCCCTGAGCCAGCTCATGCAACACATCCAGTTCACGTTCGGTGAGAATGCTGAACGGATCTTCTTGAGCGCCGAACAGGTCGCGTTCGCGCAGATATTCACTGACGCGTGTGCTAAAAGCTTTACCGCCTTTGGCTCCGCTGCGAATGGCCTCCAGCAGGACTTCAGGATCGCTGTCTTTAAGCAAATAACCATCCGCGCCGGCATCAATTAGGGCGTACACATCGCTGGCGGCATCCGAAACGGTAAGAATGATAATCTGCGCGGTGACGCCATCCCGGCGCAGCGCATTCAGGGTATCCAGTCCGCTCATCCCTTTCATATTGAGATCTAACAGGATCACATCAAGGTCCAGGCGGTTCGCCAGATCGATAGCGCTGGCGCCATCACCCGCTTCCGCGACTACGTTAAATGCGGGATCCAGTTGCAATAATTGACTAATTCCTCGCCGCATTAGTGGGTGGTCGTCAACAATCAGCACCCGAAAAGGCGTTGCTTCAGGCATACTATTCTCCTGAGTTTTTATTAGTATCATTATTGTTTTCAGCGCATCAATCGTCCAGATTCATCACGCTGATGAGAGGATAAATTTTACCCCAATTTGTGCATGGGTAAGTAGTAAAACCTGTGCTGAAGGCCGGAGTAATAATAAGGAATGTTGAAGCGCAGGCATAAAAAAACCAACCATAAAGGTTGGTTTTTTTGGGATTTTTGGTCGGCACGAGAGGATTTGAACCTCCGACCCCCGACACCCCATGACGGTGCGCTACCAGGCTGCGCTACGTGCCGACGCTATGGCTGCTAATACTACTGCTTTCCGCTGCGAATGCAAGAGGATGCTTCGCTAACTGATTTATAATTAATCAGTTAGCGATAAATCGTTTCTCGTCCGTCAGAACCTGTAGCAGCAGGCTTAGCTGTGGTTTCTGATCTTTTATTTTCTCGCCGCGTAAATCATAGGTTTGATAAGTACCGTTGTTATTCAGCACCAGCGTCATTTCTGGCGTGGTAACGGCCATCGTGCTGCTGTCGGCGGCGGTAACCCAGTAATGGCGGCGGGTTGCATTGAACAGATCCTGCCCCTGCGAGTACTCGTTAGCTGGCGTGCTGACGTGCAACAGGCGCTGCATGAGCGTTGTCATCAGGTCTGTATGATCGGTCAGGCTATTGATGCGCTGGGCAGGCGTTCCCGGCCAGTGAATAACCAGAGGCACCTGCAGATGACCGCGTGACCAGGCAAAATTGTTCTCTTCCTGCGTCAGCGGTACACCGCGTCCTGCGGTAATAATCACCACCGTGTTGTTCAGTTTGCCGGAGTCGCGCAGGGCGCTAAGCACGCGGTTGATGTTGGCATCCACATCCTGAGCGGCGTTGGCATAGCGTCTGGCAAAGTTCTTCTGGTTGCTGTCATCAAGGTTCGTGCCGTTAAAGGAGACCCACGAGAACCAGCGGTTGTCTTCCTGCGCGTAGCGTCCCAGCCAGTTAATCCACTGGCTTGCGGTTTGTTCATCAGATTGTGTTTGCACGCTCGGCATGGAGAAATCTGACAGCAGCGCCTGGCGATAAAGCGGGCTGGTAAAGCCATCCGAGGAGAACAGCCCTAACTGATAACCCTGCTGATTTAGTGCAGAAATCAGCGCCGCAGGCGTTCGGGTCGACAAAATGCCGTCCATGTAGCTTGGTGAGACACCGTAGAACAGGCCGAAGATCCCGTTATCCGTGGTGTTGCCGGAACTCATGTGACGCGTAAAGGAGATATTTTGCCCGGCGAATTCAGCCAGTGCAGGCATCTGCTTTTCAAAGCGTGAGTAGTTCAGGCCGTCGACGGTGATCAGCAGGACGTTCTGACCAGTGCCCATATCACGATAGCGTAGTTCGCTAAGCGGGTATTGCACGGAAACCGCTTCCGGATTGCCCTGTTCGATCAGGCGACGCTGATACTCTTGCGCGTCCAGCAGGCCATGTTTTTCCAGGAACTTACGTGCCGTCATCGGGTAGGAGAGCGGCAGGTTCGCGCGCTGCATAGTAATCGGGCGATAGAAATTGGCATCCGCCCAGATATACACCACGTGCGAGGCGATAAAGGAAACGAAGAAGAATGCGGCTAACGGTTTAGCAAAATGGCGACGACGCGTCAGGCTGCGCAGCTTTTGCCAGCTCCAGGTCGCAAACAGCATTTCAATTAACAGGATAACCGGCACGCTGATAAACATCAGTTGCCAGTCACGCGCCGCTTCGTTCTGGTCAGGGTTGATGACCAGTTCCCAGACAATCGGATTGAGGTGCAGGTGGAAGCGGGTGAAAACTTCGCTGTCGATGAGCAACAGCGTCATGCCTGCCGTCGCCAGAATAGCTGATAAGAATCGCATCAGCCTCTGGGACATGACGATAAACGTCAGGGGAAACAGGATCAGCAGATAGGTGGCGAACACCAGAAAGCTAAAATGCCCGACAACGCTCAGGTAGGAATATACACGACCTGCAAGGGTTGTCGGCCAGTCGGCGACAAACAGGTAACGGCTACCGAGCACCATGGCCAACAGAATGTTGAACAAGGCAAACCAGTGCCCCCAGCTAACCATCTGGGAGACTTTCTCACGGTAGCGCTGACGATGAGTTACCATAAACTGTTGTTCGTTTCCCCGGAGCAGGCTCTTAATGCGCTTGGTCGTCGTTTACCGAAGACTGCAATGCGCGGGCAAAAGAGTTGGCAATCGCCTGGCGCTGGGCCGGTGCGATGCTTGTATTGATAAGGTTAGTGACCATATTTCCCAGTACCATCAGGGAAAGGTCGGTCGGCGCCTTATGTTTTTCCAGTACGTTGAGCATCTCATTCAGCAGTTGTTCAACGTGTTCGTCACTATAGCGGGAAATTTGTGGCATAAATCGAAATCAGTCTGTTCATGAAAGGGCAACATATTACCGTACGGACAGTTTTTTTTCTGCTTTTTTATCTTCTATTGCGTCACTGCCCGGCAGGTGGTTGAATACCGCCCGGTCTAAAAGGAGAGTTTATCATGAGTCTGGATATCAACCAGATTGCCCTGCACCAGCTTATCAAACGCGACGAGCAGAACCTTGAGCTGGTCTTGCGCGATTCATTACTGGAACCGACAGCGACCGTTGTCGATATGATGGCTGAGCTGCATCGGGTATATAGCGCCAAGAATAAAGCTTATGGCCTGTTTAGCGAAGAGAGTGAACTGGCGCAAACGCTGCGTTTACAGCGTCAGGGCGAAGAGGATTTTTTGGCCTTTAGTCGTGCAGCGACAGGGCGTTTGCGGGACGAACTGGCGAAATATCCTTTTGCCGACGGCGGTATTGTTCTGTTCTGCCATTACCGCTATCTGGCGGTAGAGTATCTGTTGGTCGCCGTGCTGAACAATTTAAGCAGTATGCGCGTCAATGAAAATCTGGATATCAACCCAACGCATTATCTGGATATCAATCATGCGGATATCGTGGCGCGTATTGATTTAACCGAGTGGGAAACCAACCCGGAGTCCACGCGCTATCTGACGTTCCTGAAAGGGCGGGTAGGGCGCAAAGTCGCCGATTTCTTTATGGACTTCCTCGGTGCCAGCGAAGGTCTTAATGCCAAAGCGCAAAACCGTGGGCTGCTGCAGGCGGTCGATGACTTTACCTATGAGGCGCAACTCGACAAAGCCGAACGCCAGAACGTGCGTCAGCAGGTGTACAGCTACTGCAACGAGCAGTTGCAGGCTGGTGAAGAGATTGAGCTGGAATCACTGTCCAAAGAGCTTTCCGGCGTCAGTGAAGTCAGCTTCAGCGAATTTACCGCTGATAAAGGCTACGAGCTGGAAGAGAGCTTCCCGGCGGATCGTAGCACGTTGCGTCAGTTAACCAAATTTGCCGGCAGCGGCGGTGGGTTAACCATTAACTTCGACGCCATGTTACTGGGCGAACGTATTTTCTGGGATCCGGCGACGGACACCTTGACCATCAAAGGTACGCCGCCGAACCTGCGCGATCAGCTCCAGCGTCGCACGTCTGGCGGGAAATAAAGCCGTTTGCCGGATGGGCGAGTTAACGCCTTTCCGGCCTGCGAGATACACCTTTACCGCCAGCAAAATCCCATAAAAAAACCCCGCCGAGGCGGGGTTCTTCTTCAACTTCCAGGCGATTACGCGCGAACGAAGTCGATGTGAGTCAGCTTCGGCTTGAACGGGTGACGCTGTACAGCCTGAGCTTTAACTTTAACTTCTTTACCGTCAACAACGATGGTCAGAACTTCGCTGTAGAATTCAGCTTTAGCTTGCATGTTCATAACTGCATCGTGATCCAGTTCGATAGCAATCGGGGCTTCTGCGCCACCGTAGATGATTGCCGGGAACTTGTTAGCGGCACGCAGGCGGCGGCTCGCACCCTTACCCTGCTCTTTACGTACTTCAGCGTTGATAGTAAACATTTAAATCTCTCTTTAATAATTCCTGCTACAGGCGACCCAGCAACAGGTAAGTGATCTGCTTTGCGTATGCAAAAGCGGGCGAGATTCTATACTCAAACGGCTGGTATATCAATCAAAAGTACGATTAACCGCGTAATTCATGTGCCCGGCGAAAGCGACCTTCATAATCGAAGACCTTTTCACGCACCTGCCAGTACTGACCTTTCATACGCGCCACCACGAAATCAGGATGACGTAACAGCGCCTGTTGGGCGAGGATATCGGCGGCGGTTATCCAGCGTAAGGGAATGCCAGGCGTTCGGGTGTGCGGGCGAATAAACAGTTGTTCGAAGGCCGTTCGCTGCGCGGGAGTGTGCAGGCGAAAGCGTTCGCTGACGTCGGCGCCATCCTCATCGTAATAGGTGATTTTCAGCCATTCGCCTTTTTCATCCAGGCCATTTTGTAACACCATGCCGCTACAGCGCAGAACCAGCGCATCTTTGAGTCTGAGCGCGGCTTTCAGCATATCATCCGGGTCGACCAGCACCGTGTCGCACTCCCGACAACGGCGGGCGGCGATATCATTTTCCGCATTGCACTGTGGGCAGTTTTTAAAACGGAAACGAAAATCACACTGTTCGCGATGGCCGTCATCATCTTCAAACCATCCCTGGCAGCGGCGGCCAAAATGTTCAATCAGCGTGCCGTCTGCCGTGGTTTTGCCCCAGAAGGTGTTGGCAAATCCGCAGGCAGGACAGAACACCTGTACCGGAACGTTGTCGCTTTTTCCTTTCGGCGCTCCCACTTCCGGCGCGTACAGATCGTGCGGGTTGCCGGCGTAATCGAGGATCAGACAGTCGGTTTTACCCGGTGCAAGGCGCAGCCCACGACCGACAATTTGTTGGTAAAGGCTAACTGACTCTGTTGGGCGCAGAATAGCGATAAGGTCGACGTGCGGGGCATCGAAGCCGGTGGTCAGGACCGACACATTCACCAGATAGCGAAAGCGCTGAGCTTTGAACTCTTCAATCAGCACGTCGCGCTCAGCGCCTGGCGTGTCTCCGGTGATTAGCGCGGCGTCGTCAGCGGGCAGCAGGCCCAGAATCTCTTTAGCATGCTCAACGGTGGCGGCGAAAATCATCACCCCTTTGCGCGTCTGAGCAAACTCGACAATCTGGCTGATGATATGCGGCGTTATTCGCTGCTGTTTTTTTAATTCCTGATTCAGGTCCGCTTCGCTAAACAGGCCGTTACTCTGCGCCTGCAGGCGGCTGAAGTCATATTGTACTACCGGCATGTCGAGGCGTTCTGGCGGCGTCAGGTAGCCGTGTTTAATCATGTAACGCAGCGGTAATTCATAAATGCAGTCGCGAAACAGCGCTTTTTCATCGCCGCGCACCATACCGTGATAATGAAAATGATAAATCCAGCCTTTACCCAAACGAAAAGGCGTGGCGGTAAGCCCGAGCAGGCGTAAGTGGGGATTTACTTTAGTCAGGTGAGTGAGGATTTGCTGATACTGACTCTCTTCATCATCGCCAATGCGATGGCATTCATCGACGATTAGCAGCGAGAACTCTCCCTGAAAGGCGTCCAGATTACGCGCCACCGACTGTACGCTGCCAAACACCACTTTCCCGTGGCTCTCTTTACGCTTCAGGCCTGCGGCAAAAATATCGGCTTCCAGCCCCAGTGCGCAATATTTGGCATGGTTTTGTGCAACCAACTCTTTGACGTGCGCCAGTACCAGTACGCGGCCACGCGCCACGCGGGCCAGTTCGGCAATCACCAGACTTTTGCCCGCGCCGGTTGGCAGGACGATAACCGCCGGCGTGCGGTGGTGGCGAAAATGGTTGAGCGTGGCATCCACGGCTTCTTTTTGGTACGGGCGAAGAGTAAAAATCATGGGCTCATTAAGGTAAACAGCAACAATGTATAGTATGCCATGAATCATTTCCCTTGAGGGATGGTGTAACGCCGCTATACTGGGCGGATAATAGTCCCACTTGTCGGGCGCAAACCCGCTTCTCGTATTTTTACAGGCAAAAATCACACTCATGCGACTTGATAAATTTATCGCTCAGCAACTCGGCGTCAGCCGCGCTATTGCCGGGCGTGAGATCCGTGCTAACCGCGTTACCGTAGACGGTGAAATCGTCAGAAATAGCGCTTTTAAGCTGCTGCCAGAACACGACGTAGAATATGACGGTAATTCCCTGGTTCAGCAAAATGGCCCGCGCTATTTTATGCTGAATAAGCCTCAGGGTTATGTTTGCTCAACGGATGACCCCGATCACCCGACGGTCCTCTATTTCCTTGATGAACCGGTTGCCTACAAGCTGCATGCGGCAGGGCGTCTGGATATCGACACTACCGGACTGGTGCTGATGACCGATGACGGACAGTGGTCGCATCGCATCACGTCGCCACGTCACCATTGTGAGAAAACCTATCTGGTGACGCTGGAGTCGCCAGTGGCAGACGATACCGCCGAACAGTTTGCCCGTGGCGTACAGTTGCATAACGAAAAAGACCTGACCAAACCGGCCGTGCTGGAAGTCATTACGCCAACTCAGGTGCGATTGACCATCAGTGAAGGGCGCTATCATCAGGTTAAACGTATGTTTGCCGCCGTGGGTAACCACGTTGTGGAACTGCACCGTGAACGGATTGGTGACATCAGGCTTGATGATGATCTGGAGCCGGGCGAATACCGCCCATTGACCGAAGAAGAAATCGCCAGCGTTAACTTAACCCCGCGTTAATTTCAGGAGCTAAATGTGACCACCCGGCAGAACTCGTCAATTGCCATTGTCTTTATCCTTGGCTTATTAGCCATGTTGATGCCGTTGTCGATTGATATGTATCTTCCGGCGCTGCCTGTTATCTCTGAACAGTTTGGTGTGCCTGCAGGTAGCGCGCAGATGACCCTCAGCACCTATATTCTTGGGTTCGCGGTGGGGCAGTTGCTGTATGGTCCAATGGCTGACAGCATTGGGCGCAAGCCGGTTATTCTGGGCGGGACGCTGGTATTTGCGGCGGCGGCAGTTGCCTGTGCGCTGGCGCAAACTATCGATCAACTGATCGTCATGCGTTTCTTCCATGGTCTGGCGGCTGCGGCGGCGAGCGTGGTTATCAACGCCCTGATGCGCGATATCTATCCAAAGGAAGAGTTTTCACGCATGATGTCATTTGTCATGCTGGTCACGACAATTGCGCCGCTGTTAGCGCCCATCGTAGGCGGTTGGGTGCTGGTATGGCTGAGCTGGCACTACATCTTTTGGATCCTCGCCGTGGCGGCTATTCTGGCATCGGTGATGATCTTTACGCTGATTAAAGAGACCTTACCGGTAGAGCATCGTCAGCCGTTTCGCCTGCGTACTACTCTTGGCAATTTTGCCTCGCTGTTTCGCCATAAACGCGTACTGAGCTATATGCTGGCCAGTGGGTTCAGCTTTGCCGGGATGTTCTCGTTCCTGAGCGCGGGACCTTTTGTCTATATTGAGATCAACCACGTTTCGCCGCAGCATTTCGGTTATTACTTCGCGCTGAATATTGTTTTCCTGTTCGTGATGACCATCATCAACAGCCGCTTTGTTCGTCGGGTTGGCGCATTGAATATGTTCCGTACCGGCCTGTGGATCCAGTTCGTGATGGCGGGCTGGATGGTCTTTAGCGCACTGTTCGGGGTTGGTTTCTGGGCGCTGGTGGTGGGTGTTGCGGCGTTCGTTGGCTGTGTGTCGATGGTGTCATCCAACGCCATGGCGGTTATTCTGGATGAATTTCCGCATATGGCGGGAACGGCGTCATCGTTGGCTGGGACATTCCGCTTCGGCATTGGCGCTATCGTTGGGGCGCTGTTATCTCTGGCAACCTTTAACTCGGCCTGGCCAATGATATGGTCGATAGCGTTTTGCGCCACCAGTTCAATTCTCTTCTATCTCTACGCCAGTCGCGCCAAAAAACGGTGATCTATTACACAACCTGGGGGTCATAAGGCCTCCAGAGTTGATATACATCAACCGCAAATCTATCATTTTCCCTGCTTATGTTTATTTTATGTAAAATCAATTTGTGTAAAAAGTCACATCATTGTAGTTAAAAAGGTTGAGTTAGATCGCAGAAACGAGTACATATAGCGCGGAAATATGCCAGAACCGTTGAATAAATTTAAATAGTGGGTTCGGAAAACGGCATAACGACAGGGTGTAAACGTTTACCAACTGTTTAAAGACGTATTGTCAATGATGTGTTAATATTGATGTAAAATAATTGTGAAGTAATTGTACTTCCAGGGAAAGAAAGTGATGACATTACAACTCTCAATCGTTCATCGTCTGCCGCAGTGCTATCGTTGGTCGGTGGGTTTCGCAGGTTCAAAAGTTGAACCGATTCCGCACAACGGTCAGAACAATGAGAACAGCCTGGTGGCGCTCAAATTGCTTAGCCCTGATGGTGACAGCGCGTGGTCAGTTATGCATAAACTCAGCCAGGCCCTCAGCGACATTGAGGTACCTTGTTCTGTACTGGAATGCGAAGGAGAGCCGTGCCTGTTTGTGAATCGTCAGGATGAATTTGCCGCGACCTGCAGGCTGAAAAATTTCGGCGTGGCTATCGCAGAGCCGTTTTCAAATAACAATCCGTTTTGAGCGTCAGCTTAGCGCAAGCAGCTGACGCGTATATGCCTGTTGTGGCGCGTTAAATACGTGCTCGCATTGTCCTTGTTCCACGACCTCTCCCTGCCTTAGTACAATAACCTGATGGCATAACGCGCGTACTACGTGCAAATCATGGCTGATAAAGATATAAGCCAGGCGATGCTTTTCCTGTAACGACTTTAACAACGTCAGGATTTGCGCCTGTACGGTTCTGTCGAGCGACGATGTTGGTTCATCCAGAATGATCAGGGAAGGCTTGAGAATCAACGCTCTGGCAATGGCTATGCGTTGACGTTGGCCGCCGGAAAACTCCGCCGGATAACGATGCCGCGTTTCGCTATCCAGACCCACTTCCGCCATTACCGCTTTCACCTGCGCTTCGCGCTGTTCGGCTGACAGGGTTGGCTGATGAACGCGTAACCCCTCCTCAATAATCTGTAGCACGCTCAGGCGCGGGTTCAGCGAGGAATTGGGATCCTGAAAAACCACCTGAATGCGGTGACGGACCGGCAACAGCTGGCGACGATTTAACGTATGTAGCGCCAGACCATCGAACACAATGCTACCCTGTGAGGTGATAAGTCTCAGCAGCGCCAGCCCGGTAGTACTTTTCCCCGATCCAGATTCCCCAACCAGCCCCAGCGTTTCACCGGGCCGGAGGGAAAAACTGACGTTATTAACGACGACGTTATGGTCCACCACGCGCTTCAGGATACCTTTACGAATGGGAAAGGCGACGCGGAGTTTCTCCACTTCCAGCAGCGGAGCTTGCCCAGCAGGTACAGGCACCGGATCGCCGGAAGGTTCGCTGTTTAACAATTTCTGCGTGTAGGGATGCGTTGGCGCAGCCAACAGCTGTGCTGCTCGATTTTGCTCAACGCACTGGCCGTTTTGCATGACCGCAACGGTATCGGCCAGCTTTTTCACAATGCTCAGGTTGTGGGTGATGAACAGTAATCCCATGTTCAGCTCACGCTGCAACTCTCGCAGCAACTGCAGGATCTGCGCCTGTACCGAAACGTCCAGCGCGGTGGTCGGTTCATCGGCAATAAGCAGCTCCGGTCGTGTTAGCAGCGCCATGGCGATCATCACACGCTGGCGTTCACCGCCGGACAGCTGGTGCGGGTAGTCTGCAAGACGTTTGGCCGCCTGACGGATGCCAACGCGATCCAGACAGGTCAGAATCTCGGCCCGTGCAGCCTCGCGACGCATCCCCCGATGCAGCGACAGCACTTCATAAAGCTGTTTTTCCAGGTTGTGGAGCGGGTTCAGTGACATCATCGGGTCCTGGAAAATCATGGCGATTTTATTCCCTCGTACGCCGCGAAGCGTCTGCTCGTTGGCGTGAAGTAATGATTCTCCATGAAAACGAATGTCGCCGGAAAGGTAGACTACCGGAGGGGAGGGTAATAACCGTAAAATAGAAAGCGCGGTCACGCTTTTACCCGAACCAGATTCACCCACCAGCGCCAGAGTTTGTCCGGCATCAACCCGCAGTGAGAGGGCGTTGACGACGGTGCGCACGGTCTCTTGTTGGCGAAAACCTACCGATAAATTCTCAATAGCTAACAGCGGTTGTGTCATCTTAAATCGCCTTATTGGGATCGAACGCGTCGCGTACTGCTTCACCGATGAAGATCAGTAGCGATAATAGCAGAGCGACGGAGATGAACGCGGTGATCCCAAGCCACGGTGCCTGCAGGTTGTTTTTACCCTGCAACAGGAGTTCTCCGAGCGATGGCGAGCCAAGCGGTAAACCGAACCCAAGAAAATCCAGCGAGGTCAGGGTGGTTATCGAGGCACATAAAATAAACGGTAAAAATGTCAGAGCGGCGACCATCGCGTTGGGTAGCATATGACGCAGAATAATACTGCTATCGCTTACGCCAAGCGCCTGAGCGGCACGAATGTAATCAAAGTTTCGGGTACGTAAAAACTCCGCGCGCACCACGCCAACCAGGCTCATCCAGCCAAACAGCACGGTAATGCCCAGCAGCCACCAGAAGTTAGGCTGGACCACGCTCGACAGCAGAATGATCAGAAACAGCGTTGGCATTCCTGACCAAACTTCAATGAATCGTTGCCCCCACAGATCCACCTTGCCGCCATAGTAGCCCTGGATTGCGCCAGCCATGATCCCCATCACGCTGGAGCACAGGGTTAGCATTAATCCAAACAGGACAGAAATACGTGTACCGTAGAGGATCCTCGCCAGCACGTCACCGCCATTGGCGTCAGTGCCCAGCCAGTTTTGTGCCGAAGGCGGGGAAGGGAAGGGCTTATCGGTGGCAAAGTTAATGCTGGTGGCCCCAAAGCGGATTGGTGCCCACAGGATCCAGCCCTGGTTTTCCAGGCGTTGCTGTAGCCACGGATCCTGATAATCAGCCTGGGTCGCCAGCGGTCCGCCGAAATCGCTTTCGCTGTAGTTTTTGAACAGCGGGAAATACCAGCTATTGTCGTAGCGCACCAGCAGCGGCTTATCATTGGCAATCAGTTCTGAACACAGGCTAAGACCGAACAGCACCAGAAAAATCCACAGCGACCAGTAGCCGCGACGGTTGTGGCGAAAGCGCGCCCAGCGAGCCTGATTAACGGGGCTTAATCGCGACATTAGCGTCCCTCAAAATCAATACGGGGATCGACCAGCGTATAGCTGATGTCGCTGAGGATATTCAGCAGCAGACCGATCAGGGTGAAAATATAGAGCGTGCCGAACATCACCGGGTAGTCGCGTGATACGGTGGATTCATAACCCAGAAGTCCCAGACCGTTAAGCGAGAACATCACTTCAATCAGCAGTGAGCCGGTAAAAAACATGCTGATAAACGTCGCCGGAAAGCCAGCGATCACCAGCAACATGGCATTGCGAAACACATGTTTCCACAGAATATTTTTCTCGCTGACACCTTTGGCGCGCGCGGTGACGACATACTGCTTGCGTACCTCATCCAGAAATGAGTTTTTGGTCAACATGGTCAGCGCGGCAAACCCGCCAACCACCGTCGCCAGCACCGGTAGGGTAATATGCCAAAGGTAGTCGGTCACTTTCTGATACCAGGGCAGGGAGTCAAAATTGGCGGAAACCAGCCCGCGAAGCGGGAACAGGTCGTAGTAGCTTCCCCCGGCAAAAAAGACAATCAGCAAAATGGCAAACAGAAAGGCCGGTATGGCATAGCCGATAATAATAAATGCGCTGCTCCAGACATCAAATCGGCTGCCATTGTGTACCGCTTTGCGGATCCCAAGCGGGATCGACACCAGATAAATGATGAGCGTACTCCACAGCCCAAGTGTAACGGAAACAGGCAGGCTGTCTTTGATAAGCGTCAGCACTGAGGCGCTACGAAACAGGCTATCGCCGAAATCGAAACGAACATAGTCCCAGAGCATTTTGAAATAACGCTCATGAATAGGCTTATCGAACCCGTAGCGGCGAGTGATTTCGGCGATAACCTCCGGATCCAGACCCCGTCCGCCTCGATAATTACTGTCGCTGATGTTTCCAACGCCGGTTTGCGCGTGGCTGGCGCGAACGCCTTCGCTGCCCGCGCCGGGTAATGCCCCGCTTTGCCCGAACTCAATAGCGGCGACGGCCTGCTCAACCGGGCCGCCGGGGGCGATTTGCACGATAAAAAAGTTGATGGTGATGATGGCCCAAAGCGTTGGGATCACCAGCAGCAGACGTCGAATCAGATAAGCGCCCATTTATTCTCCCTGCCGCCTGGCTGCGGGCAGCTTCTCCGCTTTATTGACGTCATACCACCAGTTGTCGAGGCCAATAGTATAAATTGGGCGAATAGCAGGATGCGAAAATTTATCCCACCATGCAATGCGATCCTCTGCCATGAACCACATCGGCAACATGTAGTAGTTCCAGGTTAATACCCGGTCCAGTGCGCGGCCCAGCGGGATCAGCTTGGCTTTATCACCTTGTGCCGCGATGATCTGACCGATCAGTTTATCAATCACCGGGCTTTGCACTCCTGGAGCGTTATAGCTGGAGTCAATATAGTCAGAGGCCCAAAGAATTTGCAGGTCGGAGCTCGGCCACGGCATTGCGCGATACAACCTTGGCATCATGTCATAGTCGCGACTGCGCAGGCGGTTTGTTATTTGTGAGTTATCCACCTGGCGGATATTCATTGTAATGCCCAGGCGCTGCAGGTTGTGCTGGAACGGCAGCACCCACTGACTGTTGCTGCCCGCCGGGAGCAACAGTTCAAAGCTCAGAGGTTTACCGCTGGTGCTGTTTACGCGCTGCTGTCCCTGTAAGACCCATCCGGCCTGTTCCAGTAAGGTATCGGCTTTCAACAGGTTGTCACGATCGTAGCCATCGCCTTTTGATTTTGGCGGCTGGTATATTTGGCTAAAGACCTCAGGGGGGAGATCTTTTTTCAAAGGCGCGAGTATCACCAGTTCATCCGCATCGGGGTATTTTGTCGCGGCATATTCGGTATTCTGAAAATAGCTGTTGGTCCGGCTCCAGGCGTTATAGAACAGCGCTTTATTCATCCATTCAAAATCAAAGGCCAGCGTGATGGCTTCCCGCACCCGCCGGTCGCTGAACACCGGTCGCTGAATATTAAATGCCAGCCAGCGGGTATCCTGGGCGGATTCGTTTTTTTGCTCATCTTTGATGATGTAATGATTGGCGAAATTTTTCCCGGTATAACGCGTTGCCCAGTTTTTGGCATCGTTTTCAAGACGCAGGTCAAACGCCCCAGCCTTAAACGCTTCAAAGGCGACGTTGTCATCCAGATAGTAGTCGTAGCGAATGGTATCAAAGTTCCAGCGCCCGCGGTTAACTGGCAGGTTCGCGGCCCAATAATCTTTGACGCGTGAATAGACTATATACTGACCCATCTTCCATTTCGCGATGCGATAAGGGCCGCTGGCGAGCGGAGGCGATGATAAGGGATCGCTGAGCTTATGATCTTTCCAGTACTTCTCTGGCATCACGGGTAATGAAAACAGGCTGAGCATGTCCTCTTTACCCGGCTTGGCTAATTCAATGCGTACGGTTAATGGCGCGATCGCTTTTACCGTTGTTCCCTTATAGACCAGACGAAACTGCGGCACGCCTTCAGTCATAAATTTGTGGAAGGTGAATGCGACATCGCTGGCGGTAATGGGGGAGCCATCGTGAAAACGCGCCCGCGGATTGATGGCGATTTCTACCCAGGAATAGTCGTCAGCATAGCGTGCGCTGTCGGCGATGAGCGGATAGTAGCTGCCAGGTTCGTCGTCGGAGGTGGTAAACAGCGTGTCGTAAAGCGTTTCGGTACGTGCACCGGGGTTACCGCGCATCGCATAGCGGTTGAAGTTATCGAAGGTGCCGATGGCGGAGAGGGTGATTTGCCCGCCTTTGGGGGCAGCAGGGTTCACGTAATCAAAGTGATTAAAGTTAAACGCGTACTTCGGTTCGCCCAGTACGGCAAAAGCATAGCTTTCTTTGATGGACTGCGCCTCGGCGCTAAACCCGATGAGGGCGATGAACAGAAGCAATACGCGAGGGATCATTAAAAGCGATTTCCTTTTCCTGCTACAACCCGACGGGCATCATGCCTGAAAGATAAGGGATGTAGCGGCGAGTGAGAGTTTATGATTCGCATACTGCGATCACCACGTCGGCTTATTGGGCTGTGCCATCCAACGCACGAAATCAGCAAGCTTTAATGGTCGGCTAATCCAGTATCCCTGGAAAAAATGCACCCCACGATCGCGCAGCCAACGGGCTTGCTCAGGCGTTTCAACCCCTTCAGCAACCGTCAGCATATTAAGACGCTTAGAGAGTGTCAACACAGCGTCCAGAACCGGAGAGGTCAGGGTCTCTGTTCCGATGGCGTTAATAAAGCCGCGATCGATTTTCAGATAGTCAACGGTAAAGCGTTCCAGATAAATCAGTGCGCTATGACCGGTGCCAAAATCGTCAATGGCAATTTCAAAACCTGCTGAATGAAGCCATTCAAATAGCTTCGTGGCCTCGTGTTGATTGAGCATATCCCGTTCGGTGATTTCCAGCACCATCTGGAAATGGTTTGCGGGAAGCGAAGCCTGCAGGCGATGAATGTCGTCTTTAAACGTTTCGCCGTGCAGATGCGTTGGCGCGATGTTGATCCCCAATTTTGCGCCAGCGGGTAAGACTTTTTGCAGCATCGGCGCGTCCTGAGCAATCAACTTAAAGAGATGCTGGGTCAGCGGGACAATCATTTTCTGTGATTCGGCGTAGTGAATGAAGGCATCCGGCGGGATTTCACCCGTTGTCGGATGATTCCAGCGTAATAACACCTCGGCACCTTTCACCTCGAGCGTTTGCACCTCTACAACGGGCTGGTACACCACATAAAATTGGTTATGTTTGATAGCGTTGAGGATATCTTTGCCCGGGCGTAAACGGATGGTGTAGATGTAATACCAGAGAAGAAGAGCGGCAATAATCCCCGCCATACACCCCAACATAATCGAATACCAGACGTCGGTGTAGGTCCACTCATCGGCATATAAACGAATCTGTAGCGGGATACCTTCCAGACTCGCCTGCCGCCAGCGAGATTTAGGCAGGGCGGAGACATCAATAATCCGTGATGAAAATGTCGAAATTGCGTTATCACCGACGACGATGGCAATGCCGTCAAAATCATCCTGTCGGGCGGTATAAAGCAGGTAAGGAGCCAGATTAATATTCAGTGAGGTAAACACGCCGCTGTCAGTAAACGATGGGTTGCGGTGCCAAATCATTATCGCCGGCTTGTTCGGCATCATGGGCGTGCCGGGGAGTAATTCCACGTCAATAGTTCTGCTGATATCAAGGCTTGGGACCAGATCTAAAATCGGGGTGAACATTGAACCCGTTGCGGAGGAGCAGAAAGCAATGCCGTTTTTGACCAGTAAAAATGCGCGGACGTTGAGGCTAAAGGCCGCGCTGGAGGTCAGTTTAGCGCCGACTTGTTGGCAACTGTTGGCGACCAGTGGCTGAAGGGCATCTGTGGTGGTTTGGAGATCGGCAAAGTAGCTACTGACATAATTCTGGATATCGGTAAGGAGCGTGTCGTACTTAACGTCTCGTTTATGCCAGGTCACGAAAAATTGCAGGGTACTCACAAGGAGCGCGACGATAAGCCCCGTTAACATACAGGAAAGCAGGATTTTCCGACCGGATGAAGAGGAGCGTCTGAACATAGTTCCTTATGTTTACCTGAGTTAAGCGCTTATTCTGTATGAATATAACCTGAAATGACTCACCTTGTGAGATTTTTCTTAGTCACGAGGCGAAGCCAAAAAAAAAGCACCGCCGAAGCAGTGCTTTTCAATATGTCTCATCAGGATAGCCAAGGGATAGCTGCCAAACGAAATTAACTGCGGCTCAGGACCCGGCGAGCTTCGTTGTAACGTTTTTTCCAGTAAGGTTCGTTCATGCTGGAAATGATAACGCCACTGCTGGTCGAGGCATGTACGAACTGGTTGTTGCCGATATAAATACCGACGTGACGGCCGGTGGAACCAGCACGGAACAGAACCAGATCGCCTGTGCGCAGGTTAGTGCGCGAAACGGATTTACCCGTTTCCTGTTGTTCGTAGGTTGAGCGAGGAAGCTCTAAACCAAATTGCTCACGGAACGTACGTTGTACGAAGCTTGAACAATCAATACCTTTTTTGGTGCTGCCGCCAAGGCGGTAACGCACGCCTTTCCAGTCAGCATACTGGTCCATAATACGTGATTTAACATCGATATTACGCACCATATTTTCAAATTCATCCTGAGAGGCTTGCAGTGAAGAGTTATCTCCATTGCCCACAGCATGCGTCTCAGAATGCATATTCCTGGCGGTGTTCGTTGTGCTACATGCAGAAAGCAGAACCGCAACTGCTATCGCGGGTATGCCCCGCAAGATATATCTCAAAATCGGTTGAGATTTGACCATTTTGTTTGTTTTCCCTTGAAGTCCTTAACGATAAATATCGTTATAAAAAATGCCAAACGTGACGAGACTAATTACCCTCGCACGATGAGACAATTCTTTAAGGTCAAATCTGTGGCAGAACGCACAAATTTATTCATAAAGAGAATAATTATCCCGCGAGGCAAAACGAGTTCGAGATTACCCGATCGTTCCGGTCATTGCGAGTGATTTTACGTGATTTCTTATAAGAAAAATTGATACAGAAAGTGAATAATCGGTATTGTATAAATTAAGAACAATTGGGATAAAAAAGACGCAACTTACTCATTTTTAACGTGAATAAGATGACAGGAGAATGACAGCCACAATGATGAAATATCAGTAAGCATCATCAGGGAATCAGAAGTATCCCTGATGATGTTAATTACTCTGCGTTATTTGTTTAAAAATTGTTTGTTTTTGCCCGGCAGGTAATTCGCAAACAGAGTCACTAATCGGTCGCTTAAAGGCGTCATTAGCCACCAGGGCAGACCAATCAGGACGACCGTCATGGAACCGATCACGATATCGGTGAGCCAGTGAGCACCAATCATTACGCGCGGGAAGGCAAAAACCACAGCAATAATAAGGCCGATTATTCCGGCGGTTTTTCCGAAATAACGCAGCATAAATGCGGAAAAAATAAGCAGCATCATACCGTGATCGCCGGGGAAACTGTCTCTGGACGCATCTTTGGTCGGAATATGCAGCAGTTCGCTGACGCGGTAAATATTATCCAGCATCAGAGTGGGGCTGGCGCGTTTAACCGGAATAAGCGCCTGACCTAACTGATTTAATACCACTGCGGTGAGCAGCATAACCAGACCAATAGCGACAATGCGTCGGCGACCTTCCGACGTCTCTTTCAGCCAAAAATGCAGCATCAATGCGCCCATTGCCAGCAATGAGCAGCCATCAAATGCCCGGTTATTGGTAATAGCAACAATCCATAAGAATAGCGGGCTTTCCACCAGCTTCTGATTAAAGAAGCGGAAAACGCCCGTATCTATTGAAGACCAGATCCCATGCCCGGCAGGAAGATACCAGGAAAGAAACAGCGCCAGGCCCGCGATATTAAGCAGGAGGATAAGAGGGTATCGGGTTTTCATCGTCATTTACCATTGCTATAAAACGAAGGCAACCTTACGCGCTGGCGTCTAAACGAAGTCTCAACAATGCGCTCTGTAACGCATTCCAGTCGGTCTCGGTATCGGAGATGAGTTCAATACGACTATCCGGCGGCGCGACGTTTTGCGTCTCAATGTGCCAGTCGTCTCCCTGGCGGTTAATGCGCACCAGTCCCTCTTTTATACGCATTACACCTTTCACGCGCCCAACAGGAGCAAGACGCGACCACTCCAGCAGACCGATGGTATCGAATACCGTATCGGCGTCAAAAATCCAGCCGCAGGCCTGATGGCCCTGACCGCTGTTCAGGCTGCGCCGCCAGCGCTGCTGCGCCGGAAGACTCAACGCCGCCAGCCCCTTTTTGTCGGCATGACGATGATTATGCTCCGCGCTTGTCGGAAGCTCCGCAAGGTTGAGTCGGGGTAAATCCAGTAGCTGCCCGTCAATTTTCCCATGGTCGGCATGAACCAACTGGCGATTGCCGCCGTAGTGTTGCCACCAGCTTTGCAGGGCATTTTCGCTTTCCATCGTGGCCCGGTCGGCTTTGTTGGCAACAATGATATCTGCGGCGGCCAGCTGATCGCGGAAATTGTCATTGGCGACGCTTTTTTCATCCAGCAACAGACGGGGGTCAAGGATACAGAGAGTTGCGCGCAAGTCGATCCACGGCTCGTAAACCGGCGCGGTGAGTAAATCCAGAATCTGTTTGGGATGTCCGAGGCCGGTGGGTTCAATCAGCAGACGGTCGGGTTTTCCCTGACGCAGCAGCGTATTAAGGCCTACCTGCATTGGCAGACCGTTAACGCAGCACATACAGCCGCCGGGGATCTCTTTTAGCAGTGCGCCGCTGTCGGCCAGCAGTGCGCCATCGATGCCTACTTCGCCAAACTCATTGACCAGCACGGCCCACTTCTCTGCGGGATCTTTGTTCGCCAATAGATGAAGAATAGAGGTGGTTTTGCCACTGCCGAGAAAACCAGTGATGAGATTGGTTTTAGTCACATTTACTCCAGAATCATAAATTACCGTAATGGCATTTAACAATCCTGGCGAAAAACGGGGAAAAAGAGAAGGGGTGGGAGGACGAAGACGTGCTTCGTCCTGCTTAATGGCAGAAATCGTTAATTTTTTAACGTTTCAATGACAGCCTGATGCGCGCCGTATTGGGCAATACGCTGCCAGGCCTGCTGAATGGCCGCGACAAACTGCGGATTCTGTACGAGATCGGCGGCGAAAATCTCATGCAGTGAAAGCAGGGCGCTGACGCGTTCTGATTCAGTGCTCTGTTTAACCAGAGCGGCAATTTTCTCACTTAACGGGTCACGAATATCAATCGCAGTGCCTGAATCATCCACGCCGCTCACGTAGCGCATCCAGCCTGCGACGCCGAGCGCCAGCAGCGGCCACTCGCTTTGACGTGCTAAATGTACGCGGATCCCTTCCAGCATGCGCTGGGGTAATTTCTGGCTACCATCCATCGCTATTTGCCAGGTTTTGTGTTTCAGCGCCGGGTTGGCAAAGCGTTCCAGCAGGCTTAAAGCATACTGGTCTAAATCCACATCGGTAATTTGCAGCGTGGGGGCCTGTTCATTGAGCATCAGCCGGTAAGCGGCTTCACGAAATGCGCTGTCCTGCATACAGTCGCTGATGTGCTGGAATCCGGCCAGATAGCCGAGATAAGCAAGGAACGAATGGCTACCGTTCAGCATCCGCAGTTTCATTTGCTCCCACGGCAACACGTTTTCGACCATCTGGACACCCGCGGTTTCCCATTGCGGACGACCACACACAAAGTTGTCTTCAATCACCCATTGGATAAACGGTTCGCAACTGATTGCGCAAGGATCGGCAACACCCAGCTCGTGGGCGATTTCAGCCAGCGACTCGTCGGTGGCGGCGGGAACAATCCTGTCCACCATGGTTCCCGGAAAACTGACGTGCTCCTGGATCCAGTGCGCCAGCTCAGGTGAGCGTTTTTCCGCCATTCCCAGTACGGCATTTTTTACCACATGGCCATTGTCCGGGATGTTATCGCAGGAGAGGACGGTAAATGGTTGCAGCCCGCGTTCACGTCGGCGGTGCAGCGCTTCTACAATTATTCCGGGCGCGGAGTGCGGTTCAGCCGGCGTCTGCATATCGTGAATAATTCGCGGATTAGAGAGATCCAACGATCCCGTCGCCGGATCGATACAGTAGCCTTTTTCGGTGATAGTTAACGAGACAATCGCCACCTGAGGCTCGCAGAATTTTTCAATAATGGCCGCCAGCGAATCCAGCGTGGCGTTCAGACACTCGTTAACGGCGCCGATGACGATGGGCTGATTGCCGTTTGCTCCTTTTTCTAACACGGTAAATAAATGGTCCTGTTCGCGAAGCTGACGCATCAGCCGATCGCCGCTGAACAGGCTGATCTCGCAAATTCCCCAGTCTCCACCCTGCGCGTTCAGCACCCTGTCGGTTAATAACGCCTGATGGGCGCGATGAAAAGCACCGAAACCAAAATGCACAATCCGCGTTTTTAATTGCTGGCGGTCGTACTGCGGCATCATGACATTTTCCGCCAGTGGCGCTGAGGCAATAGTTTTCATTTAATACACCTGATTAACCATTAATTAACAATGGCAGTATAAAGTTATATGACAGCAAATTGAATTGGTGTGCCTCATTTATCAGGGGAATGTGAGCTGGATCAATCAATGACCGGCCATCTGTTGATCATCCATGGGATGCCTGTATGGTAGTCATCATTCAGGTAGTTTAATTTGGTATAACAACTTGTGAGGTGAAGCAATGGAACAAACCTGGCGTTGGTACGGACCTAACGATCCGGTATCGCTTGATGATGTGCGTCAGGCTGGCGCAACGGGTGTTGTGACTGCCTTGCACCATATTCCTAACGGTGAAGTGTGGCCGGTAGAAGAGATTCAACAGCGTCAGGCCATTCTGGCTGAAAAAGGGCTGACCTGGTCGGTGGTGGAAAGTATTCCTGTTCACGAAGATATCAAAACGCGTTCAGGCCAGTACCAAACATGGATTGCCAACTATCAGCAGAGTATCCGTAATCTGGCGACCTGCGGCATTGATACTGTGTGCTATAACTTCATGCCGATCCTCGACTGGACGCGTACTGACCTGGAATATCAGTTGCCAGACGGCTCCAAAGCGCTACGTTTTGACCAGATTGCTTTTGCGGCCTTCGAACTGCATATTTTGCAACGCCCGGGAGCTGAAGCGGATTACACCGCAGAAGAACAACGTCAGGCGCTGGACTACTTCAATGCCATGAGCGATGCCGCAATTGAAAAGCTAACCCGCAATATCATTGCCGGACTGCCCGGCGCGGAAGAGGGCTATACGCTGGATCAATTCCGTGCGCGCCTCGCTGAATATGACGGCATCAGTAAAGACGATCTGCGCGATAATATGGCGGTATTCCTGCGGGCGATCGTGCCAGTGGCAGAAGAAGTGGGCGTGCGCCTGGCTGTGCATCCTGACGATCCGCCGCGTCCGATCCTTGGCCTGCCGCGCATTGTTTCGACTATCGAAGATATGCAGTGGCTGAAAGAAACCGTCGACAGCATCAATAATGGTTTCACCATGTGCACCGGCTCTTACGGCGTGCGTGCTGATAACGATCTGGTGAAAATGATCGAAACCTTTGGCGATCGAATCCACTTCACGCATCTGCGCTCCACCTGCCGTGAAGATAACCCGAAAACCTTCCACGAAGGTGCGCACCTGCAGGGCGATGTGGATATGGTATCGGTGGTCGCTGCCATCCTGAGTGAAGAACAGCGGCGTAAAAAGGCGGGCGATTTGCGTCCTATCCCGATGCGTCCGGATCACGGACACCAGATGCTTGACGATCTGCACAAGAAAACCAACCCCGGCTACTCCGCAATTGGTCGTCTGAAAGGGCTGGCGGAAGTTCGCGGCGTTGAGCTGGCGCTGAAACAAACTCAGTTCCGCGATCTGCTGTAAGACTTACCACAGGGATTGCGCCACCGGCGCGATCCCTGTTATTCAGCAAGGCTGCGTCAGCGCCTGCTCCAGTACCGACAGTACCCTATTAATCTGCTGTATCTGCAACCCGCCAAAGCCAAAAAACATCACCACGTCGCTGTTCTCCTTACGCCATGCGGTTTCTGACCCATTTTCTATATCCGCCAGAGTGTCAAACCGGATCCCAGCCTGCAGGCAGCGTTGTTGCAGCCTGGCTATCGTATCGGGGTGTCTTTCAACGCGTAACGAGAGATGCAGACCCGCCGTTGCGCCAGCGATTTTCCCTGTGGGAAACAGCGCGGAAAGGCCATCGCGTAACTGGTTGAGGCGCGCCGCATAGCTGCTGGCCAGCTTGCTGATATGCGTATAAAACACCTGGTTTTGCATTAATTCGGCTAAAAATTGCTGCAACAACCACTGACTGCCGTTGTTATTGAGCGCTTTCATATTCTGTACCGCCGGGAGCAATTCATCAGGGCAAATGAGGTAGCCAAGACGCGCCCCCGGTCCCAGCGTTTTAGAAAATGTCCCCATGTAGATAACCCGGTTGTGATAATCCATGGCTTTCAGCGCAGGAAGGTGATTCTCGCCATAGGTAAAAACAGCGTCGTAGTCGTCTTCTATGATATAAGCGCCGACGCGCTGTGCCCACGTTAATAATGCCTGACGGCGCTCCAGCGAAAGTACGCTCCCCATCGGATACTGGTGGGCCGGCGTCACATAGCAAAGCTGAGTTTCATATTCAGGTAAATTATCTGTTTGCAGTCCGTGGTTATCTACGGCAATTGACGTAATGTTTGCGCCGTAATAATTAAACAGATGCCATGCGCCAGAATAACAAGGGGATTCGGTCACAACGTGGCATTTTTTTTGCTGGCTGACGGCATGATGAATAATAAATATCTGACTCAACAGCGACAATCCTTCCTGGATCCCGTTGGTAATAATGATGTTCTCTGCCCGGGTATTAATGCCACGAGATAAATTAAGGTATCTGACCAGTTGTTCACGCAGTGAAAATAATCCGTTTGGTGAATGATACCGGGTAAGCAATTGTTCTTTAAGTACGCTTGGCGCGTTATTCCATTTTCGCCAACTGGCCCAGGGAAAAGCATTGGGATCGGGGACGCCCATCCGGCAGTAACACTCCCGCCCAGGCTCTGCGTAAACATCGGTAGAGACCCCGGCTGCTTTGGGTGTTACTGGCGGAGAGCCCTGGGACATGGGAACATGCGCAGGCGGGATACGAACAGGCGTGGTGAATATCACCTCATAGCCAATGCCGTGTCGGCTCTTAATTAACCCAGCCGCCATAAGCTTATCATAGGCCATCACGACCGTTATTTTGGCTACATTCAATACCTGAGCCTGCTCGCGAATAGAAGGGAGTTTATCTCCACGCAACAAATCTCCCTGCTGAATAGCCTGTAAATAAAATTGAAATATCTGCAACTGTAGCGGAGTACGGCTTTCTCTATTGAGAGTCAGTGTGAGCATGAGAAAATCCTTATTTATAGATGGTCACTATATTACGAATTTCTGCTCTTTACTATTTGACGAATCTCATAGAGTGATTGCTGTTCCTATACTCTGCCTGCGCTGTCTCTATTTTTGATTTTTATTATCACTTAGCGTGTCGCTATTAAAAAAATGGAGGCTAGCATGTCGTGGATAAGAAAAAATGCACTGTGGTGCGCATTCGTCGGAGCGGTAGTCATGGCCCTGGCGATTTGGGGAACGTGGCAAGGCGTTCATTACACCAGTACTACCGGGTTTTGTTTATCGTGTCACTCGATGCGCACGGCTGGAGAGGAATATAAAACCAGCGTGCATTTTCGCAATGCCTCTGGCGTGCGTGCGGAGTGTAAGGATTGTCATATTCCGCCGGGCATCGTGCCAACGTTGGTTCGTAAAACGCAAGCCTTAAACGATCTCTACCACACCTTTATTTCTCCTTCGATCGATACCCCCGAAAAATTTGCCGCAAAACGGGCGGAGCTGGCCCAGCGGGAATGGGCGCGCATGAGCGCGAATAATTCAGCGGCGTGTAAATCCTGCCACAGCTATGAGGCGATGGATCACGGCAAACAATCGGCAAATGCGGCGGCACAAATGACCGCGGCGGCGGAAAAAGACAGCAACTGCATTGATTGCCACAAAGGAATTGCCCATCACAAACCCGATATGAGCAGCGGTTTTCGCGATCGCTTTAAGCAGCTACAGCGTCAGGATGCGTCGTCATCGCAGGCGAGCACGCTGTTCTCGTTAAGTGAAAAAGCACTGACGGCAACGGCAGGAAGCCCCGCAGGCAAAGCGCTGTTATTTCCCGCCACCGAGGTCAAGGTGCTGCAAAAAGAAGGCAGTAACGTGCAGGTCGAAATCACGGGCTGGCGTGAAACCAAAGGACGCGGGCGGGTGATCACCCAGTATATGGGTAAGCGCGTGTTTTCCGCCGTTCTCGATGACTCCCTGATGGCTAACGTAAAAGTGCTACAAACCCAGGTCGATCCTGACTCACATCAGGCCTGGCAGCAGGTGAGCGTCACCGCCTGGACCTCCGGGCAGGATCTTATCAGCACGCTTGAGCCCATCTGGGAATACTCAGATCAAATGCTGCAATCCACCTGTAGTGCCTGCCATAGCACTCCTCCTCCCACCCGTTATACCGCTAACGGCTGGATCGCCGGATTGAAAGCGATGTCGACCTATTACCGTCTTAACCCGGTGGAGGAGCGTACGTTGCTGAAATACCTCCAGACCCATGCCAGCGATGTGTCTCAACCCATTAAAAAGTAAGGATAATGTATGGATATTCATGACTTTAATCCGTCTCGCCGCCGTTTTCTGAGCGGTATGCTGGCAGTGGGCGCTGCCAGCGCCCTGGCGCCCAATCCGTTGATATCAAAAGTGTGGGCGGCGGGAGAAAACCCCGAACAGTGGATCCAGTCCGGCTCGCATTATGGCGCTTTTGAAGCCAAAGTGGTCAACGGCGAGTGGACAGAGACCCGCCCATTCAAACATGACAAATATCCCTGCGATATGCTGAACGCGGTGCGGGAAGTGGTCTACAACCCTTCGCGGGTACGCTACCCGATGGTACGTCTGGACTGGCTGCGTAAGTGTGAGAAATCGGATCGCAACCAGCGCGGAGATAACCGTTTTGTGCGGGTAAGCTGGGATCGGGCGCTGGATCTGTTTTACGAAGAGCTGGAGCGGGTGCAAAAAACCTATGGCTCATCAGGCGTATTTACCGGGCTCGCCGACTGGCAAATGGTGGGCAAATACCATAAAGCGGGCGGGGCGATGGACCGGGCACTGGGCTTGCATGGCAGCTATGTTACGACCGTTGGTGACTACTCTGCGGCAGCGGCGCAGGTCATTTTGCCGCATGTCATCGGTTCGCTGGAAGTTTATGAGCAACAAACGTCACTGCCGCTGGTTATCGAGAACAGTAATACCATTGTGCTGTGGGGATGCGATCCGATCAAGAATCTGCAGATCGAGTTTTTGGTTCCCGATCACGATGCGTTTGGCTACTGGCAGCAAATTAAAGAGGCGGTAGCGCTGGGGAAGATGCGCGTTATCAGCGTTGATCCGGTACGCAGCAAATCGCAAAACTATCTTGGCTGTGAACAACTGGCGTTGCGACCGCAAACGGATGTCGCGTTAATGCTGGCGCTGGCGCATACCCTGTACGAAGAGAAACTGTACGACACGGCGTTTATTACCGATTACACCGTCGGCTTTGAACAGTTTTTGCCGTACCTGCTGGGTGAGAGTGATAAACAGCCGAAAAACGCCGAATGGGCGGCGGAAATCTGCGGTCTGACGGCCGGGCAGATCCGTGACTTTGCCCGCCTGCTGGTCAAAGGCCGGACACAGTTTATGGGCGGCTGGTGCGTACAGCGCATGCACCATGGTGAGCAGTATCCGTGGATGCTGGTGGTGCTGGCCAGCATGGTTGGACAAATTGGCTTGCCAGGCGGCGGCGTAGGGTTTGGCTGGCACTATAACGGCGGGGGGACGGTGACATCCGCCGGTCCCGTACTTTCTGGGTTGGGGAGTATTGCTAATCCTCCACCGGCGAAATATAAAGCGGATTTTCGCGGCGCGTCTGAGCATATCCCCACCTCGCGCATCGTGGACTGTCTGCTTGAGCCGGGCAAAAAAATTGCCTTCAACGGCGCAACGTTAACCTGGCCTGACATCAAAATGGCGATCTACAGCGCAGCCAATCCGTTCCATGCGCAGCAGGACAGAAACCGCATGATCGACGCGTGGAAGAAGCTGGAAACTGTGGTGGTGTTGGATCATCAATGGACCGCGTCGTGCCGTTTTGCCGATATCGTCCTGCCCGTTACCACTCGCTTTGAACGTAACGATATTGAGCAGTTCGGTACGCATTCGAATAAAGGGCTGATGGCGCTGCATCAAATAGTCAAACCGCAATATGAAGCGCGGCATGATTTCGACGTATTTGCCGGGCTGTGTAAGCGCTTTGACAAGGAGGCTGTGTACCGTGAGAACCGGGATGAAATGCAGTGGATACAGGCGCTTTATGACGAAGGTGTGAAGATGGGCGCATCACTCAGCGTCTCCTTACCGGACTTTACAACGTTCTGGCAGGGGGAAGGATATATTGAATATCCGCCAGGGCAGCCGTGGGTGCGTCACGGTGAGTTTCGCGACCAGCCAGACCTTAATCCGCTGGGAACGCCGTCAGGTCTGATTGAAATCTATAGTAAAACCATCGCGGGCTTCGCCTACGAGGACTGTCCTGGGCATCCGGTGTGGATGGAACCATTTGAGCGTAGCCATGGCGACAAAACAGATAAATTCCCGCTGCATCTGCAATCCTGCCATCCGGATAAACGTCTGCATTCCCAGTTGTGCTCAAGCGAGGCGTTTCGCAATACCTATGCGGGTGCCGGGAGAGAGCCGCTTTATATCAGCGAACAGGATGCCACCGCGCGTGGCTTGAAAACCGGTGATATTGCCCGCGTCTTTAACGCGCGTGGCCAGGTGCTGGCAGGCGTGGTTGTCAGTCCGGATTTTCCACCCGGCGTGGTACGCATTCATGAAGGGGCGTGGTACTCCCCGCAGGAAGGAGGAAAAGCCGGGACGTTATGCACCTATGGCGATCCGAATGTGCTGAGCGCGGATATCGGTACTTCACAGCTGGCGCAGGGCCCTTCAGCGCATACCGTGCTGGTGGAGGTCGACCGTTATCAGCAGAAAGCCCCGCAGGTAACGGCATTCGGTGGTCCGCAGACAGTGAAAGAGGAGGGGACAAGTGCAGCATAATCAAATTCATCAGCAACGGACGGCGATCTATCAGTGGTTTTCACAGTTGCTATTTCGTGAGCTGGACGAAAAACAGCTCGCCAGCCTGGAAAATGGCGATAACCGGGCGTGGATTGCCTCACTGGCGGCAATTCCCGGATTGTCTGTCGAGGTTAAACATTTTGTGCGTAGCCTGGAGCGGGTTCTGCGGCGTGACTCCCGGCAGTTGGAGCTGGCGGCAGATTTTGCCTCGCTGTTTATGCTGTCTCCGCCTGCCAGTGTTTCTCCCTATGCAGGGCACTATCCACATACGACAGCTGCGGCAGAACGTCGGCAAATGAATGTGCTGTTGGTTGAACAAGGGCTGGCGGCGCGGGAAAATGAATCCTCCGATCATATTGCTGTACAGCTGGCATTGATGGCGAGGATGGTTGCTAAAGAGGAGAAGCTCTCCACGCAATATTACTTTTTGCATCATCATATTATGTGCTGGGCGTCGTTGCTGCGCGATAGCTGCCTGGCGCGTGATGAAGAGGGGTTTTATCCTCAGGCGGTTAACCTGGTCGTGCGTTTTATGCGCGAGGATGAACAGTATCTGGAATCACTGCTGATGGATGATTTTTATCTCAGCAGCCAGCGCTGAATATGACAAAGGGACAACCTGTGCTGGCGGAGGTAAAGAACAGGCTATCTCGGAGAAAGAGTTCCGTTCACCTCATGCTCATCGCTTCAACGCTCTGACTTACAGTTAACTCTTTTTTGCTGTTTAAACAAAAAATGCAGATGGTCAGGTGTGGGTTGGTCCGGCTGAAAATTGCCGACGTGTTTTCGTAAGGCCGGGAGAACCCGCTGGGATGCGGGTTCAGGGCGCGCTTTGCAGGGATGCTACCTCGCGCCCGGCCCGGTAGCCTGAAGAAATAAGCGGAGGGGACCACGAAGTGGCAATTTTCCCGCCGGGAGCCGGGATTGTTAAGGGTACGGCGATAGTACCCTTAACACGTTCACAGGCAGTATTGTTTCAGATAAGTGATATCACTAAAGTGAACGGAACATTTTGCCAGAGACAACATGTCATTATCTTTGGTTCACCTGTAACGACAGGAGATTAATCTGCACGGCCCATGTAGCGACGTTCTTCTATATGAATACGGATTTTTTCACCCGCGCTCAGATACTCAGGAACCTGGATCACAAGACCGGTGCTCAGGGTTGCTGGCTTGTTGCGCGCACTCGCTGAAGCACCTTTAATACCCGGTGAGGTTTCAACGATTTCCAGGTCTACGGTCTGCGGCAGTTCAAGCGCCAGTAGCTGGCCATCCCAGGTCAGGACCTGCATGTCCGGCATCCCGCCTTCCGGGATGAACAGCAGCTCTTCTTCAATCTGGTCTTTGGTGAAGGTATATGGGGTATAGTCTTCTTTATCCATAAAGACATATTCGTTGCCATCGACGTAGGAAAAATCAACGCCACGACGGCTCAGGGTGACGGTATCGACGATATCGTCGCCTTTGAAGCGCTCTTCAACTTTCAGACCGGTACGGACATCAGAAAAGCGCATTTTGTACAGCGTGGCTGCACCACGTGCGGACGGTGATTGAATATCGATATCTTTTACAATCAGCAGCTTGCCGTTGTAGTTCAGTACCATACCTTTTTTAATTTCGTTCGCTCTTGGCATCGAAAAAATCCTGTAGTGAGGAGTGTCTAAAATATCGCGTAAAACTACTCGCGCCGGGGCATTCAGGCAAGCGGAATTCATGCTTTTGCTGGTGCAAAAAAGGTGGTACTGTGCGCTTCCCACACAATCCGATGGTTTACGATAAAGAGAGTACTGTATGGAATGCCGTCCGGATTGTGGTGCATGCTGCACCGCGCCTTCAATCTCCAGTCCCATCCCCGGTATGCCTGATGGCAAACCCGCCAATACGCCATGCGTTCAGTTGGATGAATCCCTGCGCTGTAAAATTTTTGCATCACCGCTGCGGCCAAAAGTGTGCGCCGGTTTACAGCCCAGTGCGGAAATGTGCGGACAGACGACGCACCAGGCCATGGTTTATCTTATTGAGCTTGAAGCGCTGACCGCGCCTTAAACGTCCTTGATGCGCGCCAGGCACACGACGGTGGCGACGATCATCACCAGCGCAAACCAGAACACCGCGTGATAGTTCCAGATTTCAGCGGCAATCCCCGCCAGCGATCCGGCAATAATCCAGCCTACGCGAATGGTATTCGTGTAGAGAGTCGTGGCTGAACCTGCCTGTCCCGGCATTAGATCCTGAAAATAGAGCATGCCAATCCCGCCGAGGATGCCGATGTAAATCGCGTTCAGCAGCTGTAAGCCGAGCAATATCGCCGGAGAGTGAGCCAACAGCATGCCGGCATAAAAGAAGAATCCGGCGACGACGGCAATCCTCATCAACAAGCGTTTGCCCAGACGCTTAGCGAAGTAGCCGGCAATCAACATGGTTGGGATTTCCAGCCCTGCGGCGGTTCCCATCATGATGCCCGCCAGCTTTTCCGGCAGATGCAGTTCGTTGATGATAAACAACGGCATATTGATGATATAGAGACTGTTCGTGCCCCACATTAATGTGCAAATAACAAATAGCAAAAGCGTGTCGCGTCGATTGCGGCGCGGGGCCTCTACCGCGCCCGTCGCGAGAGGCACGTTTTTACTCATTGAGGGTAAGAACAGCCAGACCATTATGCCGCAAACAATAAACGCCACTGCCGCACTGAGATACATGACCGTAAAGCTGAAACCCATGGCCAGCGCGTAGGCCAGCGGTGGGCCAATCACCCAGGCCAGCGAAACCTGCGCACGTAATATTGAGCTGAACATGACGGCTTCCCGACCCGTACGGTCGGCGTGTTCGCGGGCGAGAGCAAACATTTGCGGGTTGGCAGTCGATCCAAAGCTGCTGAGGAATACCCCGATAAACAGCAGAATAAAATAGTTACGGTTCCAGGCGAACAGCACGCAGGCCAGCATCCCCAGCACGCAGCAAAACACAATCAGGTTTTTGCGATCGCCTTTTTTATCCGAGCGTCCGGCCAGAAACTGACTCACCAAAATGCCGATCACGGCGCTGCCGGTAAAAAAGAAACCGACCATGCCGGGACGGGCATGGACTTCATCCGTCAGAAAAAGGCTAAGCGTTGGCGTCTGCAACGCACCGGCGATACCCGTCAGAAATGCGACAAGCAGGAACGCCGAAGACGTTAAATCAAACGCCTTGGGTGTGGCGGCTACGGGGGTGTTATGCATGTTTTGATATCAATGATGTGAAGAGACGCGGAGTTTACGCTGCTTGTCAGAAAATAAACAGGGAGCCAAATCAAAATCGGCATCAAAAATCAAAATAGCATTTCAGTCAGAGAATGCCGTTTGCTGACGCTGCTGAATCTGACATGCTGACGCCGATTTTTCGTCAGCATTTTTTTCTCCCACGCAGAGAAAATGTGCGTTATCTCTAAATTCAGCAAGTAATTTGTCAACTTTACTTGTGTGCTGAAGAAAAAAGAGCAAGACTTCTTGAAACGTTTCAGCGTCATCTCGCCATAACTGATGGATTCAGGTGACGCCTTTTTTCTCATGTTAGCTGAATCGTTTCAAATCAGCGGGAGAGGAGAACCATGTTCCAGTTATCTGTTCAGGATATTCACCCGGGCGAACAGGCCGGGAATAAAGAAGAGGCTATTCGCCAGGTTGCCGCTGCCTTAGTACAGGCGGGTAACGTGGCGGAAGGCTACGTCGATGGCATGCTGGCGCGTGAACAACAGACGTCCACGTTCCTCGGCAACGGTATTGCTATTCCTCACGGTACGACGGACACGCGCGATCGGGTGCTGAAAACCGGCGTGCAGGTGTTCCAGTTTCCGCAAGGCGTGACCTGGGGCGAAGGTCAGGTTGCTTATGTGGCGATCGGCATTGCCGCCAGTTCCGATGAGCACCTCGGTTTACTGCGTCAACTGACGCACGTGCTGAGCGATGACTCCGTCGCTGAACAGCTGAAATCTGCGACCACGGCGGAAGAGTTGCGCGCGTTGCTGATGGGCGAAAAGCAAAGCGAACAGCTGAAGCTTGATAACGAAACGCTGTCGCTGGATGTCGTGGCTAATTCGCTGGTAACGTTGCAGGCGCTCAACGCGGCGCGACTGAAAGAAGTTGGTGCGGTTGACGCCACCTTTGTGGCCAGAGCAATCAATGAACTGCCGATGAATCTCGGTCAGGGTATCTGGCTGAATGACTGTGCTGAAGGCAATGTACGCAGCGCCGTTGCGGTTAGCCGCGCAGCAACAGCATTCGATGTACAAGGTGAAGCTGCAGCCCTGCTGGTGACCGTCGCTATGAATGACGATCAACCGGTTGTGGTGCTGAAGCGCCTTGGCGATCTGCTGCTGAATAACAAAGCTGACCGTTTGTTGAAAGCCGATGCGGCCACGGTGTTAGCGCTGCTGACCAGCGATGACGCCTTAACTGATGATGTACTGAGCGCCGAATTTATTGTGCGCAACGAGCATGGATTACACGCCCGTCCGGGCACCATGCTGGTGAATACGATTAAACAATTTAACAGTGAAATTACCGTGACAAATCTTGATGGAACCGGCAAACCGGCGAATGGACGCAGTCTGATGAAAGTTGTGGCATTGGGCGTGAAGAAAGGACATCACCTGCGCTTTACTGCCCAGGGCGAAGATGCTGAACAGGCGCTGAAAGCGATTGGCGAAGCCATTGCGGCAGGTCTTGGGGAGGGCGCGTAATGAGCAGACGTGTTGCTACTATCACCCTTAACCCGGCCTACGACCTGGTGGGTTTCTGCCCGGAAATTGAACGCGGTGAAGTGAACCTGGTAAAAACTACCGGTCTGCATGCGGCAGGGAAAGGGATTAACGTCGCTAAAGTTCTGAAAGATTTAGGCATTGATGTCACTGTGGGCGGTTTCCTGGGGAAAGACAACCAGGATGGTTTTCAGCAGTTGTTCAGCGAGCTGGGTATTGCCAACCGTTTTCAGGTTGTACAAGGGCGTACCCGTATCAACGTCAAGCTAACCGAAAAAGACGGCGAAGTGTCCGATTTTAATTTCTCCGGTTTTGAAGTTACCCCGGCTGACTGGGAACGCTTTGTGAATGACTCACTGAGCTGGCTGGGTCAGTTCGACATGGTGTGTGTCAGCGGCAGTTTGCCGACCGGCGTTAGCCCGGAAGCATTCACCGACTGGATGACGCGCCTGCGCAGTCAGTGTCCTTGCATTATCTTTGATAGTAGTCGTGAAGCGCTGGTGGCGGGTCTGAAAGCGGCACCGTGGCTGGTGAAACCAAACCGTCGTGAGCTGGAAATCTGGGCAGGCCGCAAGCTGCCGGAAATGAAAGATGTGATCGAAGCGGCGCATGCGCTGCGCGAGCAGGGTATTGCTCACGTGGTGATTTCGCTCGGTGCGGAAGGTGCGCTGTGGGTTAACGCTTCGGGTGAGTGGATTGCTAAACCGCCGTCAGTTGAGGTGGTAAGCACCGTAGGCGCAGGTGATTCAATGGTTGGCGGTCTGATTTACGGCCTGCTGATGCGTGAGTCCAGCGAACATACCCTGCGTCTGGCGACGGCTGTTGCCGCCCTGGCGGTAAGCCAAAGCAATGTGGGCATTACCGATCGTCCTCAGTTGGCCGCAATGATGGCGCGTGTCGACTTAAAACCGTTTAACTGACAGCAGGAGAGGCATAATGAAAACGCTGCTGATTATTGACGCTAATCTCGGCCAGGCTCGCGCTTACATGGCGAAAACCCTGCTTGGAGCGGCGGCGCAGAAAGCACATCTGGAAATTATTGATAATCCTAATGACGCCGAACTGGCAATTGTTCTGGGCGACACGCTTCCTGCCGACAGTTCGCTGAACGGCAAAAAGGTCTGGCTGGGCGACATTGGTCGTGCGGTAGCGCATCCGGAACTCTTCCTCAGCGAAGCGAAAGGCCATGCAAAACCTTACAGCGCCCCGGTTGCGACAGCGCCTGTGGCCAGCAGTGGTCCAAAACGCGTGGTGGCGGTGACGGCTTGTCCGACCGGCGTAGCCCATACGTTTATGGCCGCTGAAGCTATTGAAACAGAAGCGAAAAAACGTGGCTGGTGGGTGAAGGTTGAAACCCGAGGTTCTGTTGGCGCAGGCAATGCCATTACGCCGGAAGAGGTGGCTCAGGCGGATCTGGTGATTGTAGCGGCTGACATTGAAGTTGATCTGGCGAAGTTTGCCGGAAAACCCATGTACCGTACTTCTACTGGCCTTGCGCTGAAGAAAACCAAGCAGGAACTGGACAAAGCGCTGGAAGAAGCAACGCCGTACCAGCCAACCGGTAAAGCACAGGCTTCAGCAACAGAAGGTAAGAAAGAAAGCGCGGGTGCGTATCGTCACCTGCTGACAGGCGTGTCCTACATGCTGCCGATGGTGGTTGCCGGTGGTTTGTGTATTGCACTCTCATTCGCTTTTGGTATTGAAGCGTTCAAAGAGCAGGGGACGCTGGCAGCGGCGCTGATGCAGATTGGTGGCGGTTCAGCGTTTGCGCTGATGGTGCCCGTTCTGGCGGGTTATATCGCGTTTTCTATCGCTGACCGTCCGGGTCTGACGCCAGGTCTTATCGGTGGTATGTTGGCGGTGAGCACCGGTTCTGGCTTTATTGGCGGGATTATTGCCGGTTTCCTTGCCGGTTATGTGGCGAAGCTCATCAGCACGAAGCTGAAACTCCCACAGAGTATGGAAGCGCTGAAACCGATCCTGATCATTCCGCTGCTCTCAAGCCTGGTGGTGGGTCTGGCTATGATCTACCTGATCGGTAAACCGGTAGCCGGCATTCTGGAAGGTCTGACCCACTGGCTGCAAACCATGGGTACAGCGAATGCGGTACTGCTTGGGGCGATTCTTGGCGGCATGATGTGTACCGACATGGGTGGTCCGGTTAACAAAGCGGCGTATGCTTTCGGTGTGGGCCTGCTGAGTACGCAAACCTATGCGCCGATGGCGGCCATTATGGCGGCAGGTATGGTGCCTCCGCTGGCGCTGGGTCTGGCAACGCTGGTTGCGCGTCGTAAATTCGACAAAGCTCAGCAGGAAGGCGGTAAAGCTGCGCTGGTGCTGGGCCTGTGCTTTATCACCGAAGGGGCAATCCCGTTCGCTGCCCGTGACCCAATGCGCGTTCTGCCTTGCTGTATCGTTGGCGGCGCGATTACCGGTGCTATCTCGATGGCGGTAGGGGCTAAGCTGATGGCGCCGCATGGCGGTCTGTTTGTGCTGTTAATCCCTGGCGCAATCACGCCGGTGGTAGGATACCTGCTGGCTATTATTGCCGGTACGCTGGTCGCCGGTCTCTCCTACGCGGTGCTGAAACGCCCGGAAGCAGAGGTTATGGCAAAGGCAGCCTGATTAAACGTTGATAGCCGGGGCAGAGACTTCTCTGCCCCTTTTTTATGCATTTACCCATACCGTTGCAGCATCGCCACAATAATCCATCCAGCCTTAAGCAAATTCGATAAAGTGCCCTTAAATCAAACTGATCACGGAAATCGAATATGAAAAAAACGCTCATTGTTGCCTCTCTGTCACTCGCGACACTGCTGCTTACGGGGTGCTCAACCACCTGGGTGATGACAACAACGTCAGGTTCAACGATAGAGACGCAAGGAAAGCCTGAGCAAGACTCCGGGACAGGACTGACAAAATACGCTGACGCCTATGGCTATCACCGCGTGATTAAGAGCAGCGATGTGAAGCAAATAGATAAAGGTAAGACGGTTTTGATGTGGTGAGCTGGCCAGATATGTAATCATTCAGGGGGCGAAATTTATTCGCACCCCTGGATCAAACGGGTCAGGCAATCATTGGCGCGATGATAAAACCAAAGGCAACGCCCGCGATGATCCCACCAAGCCCTGGCAACATAAACGGATGGTTTAAGACATACTTACCCACGCGCGTTGTCCCGGTGGTGTCGAACTCCATGGCCGCCAGCGAAGTGGGGTAAGTTGGTAGAACAAACACGCCAGTTACTGCTACGTAGGAAGCCAGAATCGCCCATGTGGGTACGCCGAGCGCGACGGCGAGAGGGATAATCAGCGGCGTGGTAGCTCCCTGCGAATAGAGAAGCGCGCAGGTACCAAACAGCACCAGCGCCAGCAGCATTGGATAAGCCCGTAGAATATCGCCCGCGATATCCTTAATTCCCGTTAAGTGGGCATCAATGAAAGTTGTGCCCAGCGTAACAATCCCCAGAATGACCGCCAGCGAACTCATACCCGCACGGAACGTGGATGTCAGGACAATCGCGTCGGTTGATGTTTTGCACAGCACCACCATCAGGCACGCGTCAGCCAGCATGCAGATAATGATAATATCCCGGGTATTCATTGGGTTACCTGCATCGAATCCGGGGCGTAGTTGAGGACATGCGGCAAGAATAACGATGACGACCGTTGCCAGCATAAACAGGGCGACTGATAATCTGGCTCCCGGCGTGGTGCTGTTCTGCCCTTCATATTTACGCACCAAACCTTTTTGCAAGCGCTCCAGATAGACTTCATCATCCTGTAGTTCGCATCCCTGACGTGAGGCGATAAAAGCGGCGACCATCGCGGCGACAAACGAGGCTGGCAGACATACCGCCATGACCTGAATAAAGCTGACGCCGTTGCCTTCCATAATGGTCAGCATCGCCGCCATTGCGGCACTGATCGGTGAACCGGATATCGCCACCTGAGAGGCGACTACGGATCCTGCGAGCGTACGGGAAGGGCGGATACCTGACTCTTTGGCAACTTCGGCAATTACCGGCAGAGTCGAAAAGACGATAAATCCTGTTCCCGCCATAATGGTCATCGACCAGGTGATGATCGGCGCAATAATGTTGATATACTTAGGATTACGACGCATGAAATTACCGGCAACGCGAACCAGATAATCCATACCTCCGGCGGCCTGTAGCGCTGATGCCGCCACTACCACTGTCATAATAATGAGAATAACGTCAACGGGGGGAGAACCAATTTGCAGCCCAAATCCCAACGTTAATATAGCCAGTCCCAGTCCGCCACATAAACCGATACCAATTCCGCCGAGGCGGATGCCAAAAAATATTGCGCCCAACACTACGATAATTTCCAGCCAAATCATAATGGCCTCCGCCAGAGAATAATTCGTTATTAAAATGGATGTTTATTTAATGCAATAATTAACCATGTGTTGGCTTTCATTGTGCCAAAAGATGATTTTTGCCAACGCGTTTCTCGTACCATTTAATACCGGCACGAACTAACGAACCGGTTGAGTCAATATATTTTTCAGGTGACGTTTTGATTGCTTCAGCAAGTATGACGGGAACTTCAGTACATCCCAGTACGATGACTTGTGCACCGCGTGAGAAGAGTGCTTGAGCTTGTTCATTCATCAATACTTGCGCCCGCTTAGCATCACCGGCCTTTAAGCAATAGATGCTTTCCATCACTTTTTCCTGACTGGCAGAGTCAGGACTGATGCAGGTTAGCCCAAGAGATTCAATGCCTTTTTGATAGAGGCCCATGTACAATGTGGCGTTGGTGGCGAGCAGTCCGATACGCGTTTTTCCACAGTTTTTAACCTCGTTGATGGTCGTTTCAACGATACTGAGCAGTTCTGTATGGCAGCACTCTTTTAATTCATTAAACCAAAAGTGGGCGGTATTACAGGGGATCACAATACACTCGGCGCCAGCATCTTCGAGTTTATGCATATAATCGCGCATGGCCGGAAGTGGGGAATGACCATGATGCATTAACGCATCGGTTCGGTCAGGTATGTCCGGGATAGAGGAAATAATTAACGGGATATGTTCCTGGTCGCGCTGTGCTGCAGTAAAAGTAACGAATTTATTAAATAGATCGACCGTTGCAGCAGGCCCCATACCACCTAATACGCCAATTAAACCTTTCACAATATATACCTCAATTTCACCGATCATTAATATTCAGAGCAGGGGTGTGTCTGTAGATAATGTTTAACAGCAGTGAGACGTGAGGAGAAATGCAATAATGTATGGTTTAATGCAAAAACCGCATAGCTGCGATTTGTTTTGCCACCTCTGCAGGCTGGTTTTGAGCCATAGGCCTGACGTATTGCGGTGGAGAAGCGATTGTGGCCGATTGGGAGAGAAACATGTTAATGTTAAAAACGAAGGTATGATGCAAAAAACGAATCACCAGGTGCTGTTGATGAATGTCATCCGCGCAAATATTCAGGCATGATGCTGAAGACTCATTGGCATATTTAAATATCTGTGTGACAGGCATGAAAAACATTGAGACAAAATGGTTATATGACTTTCTGACGCTGGAAGCGTGTCGTCATTTTTCCCAGGCGGCTGAGGAGCGCAACATATCTCAACCGGCATTTAGCCGGAGGATCAAAGCGCTGGAATCTGCCGTGGGTGTACTGCTTTTTGATCGCACGACGAGCCCACTGCAACTCACGGAGGAGGGCAAGCTATTCCATTCGCAAACCCGTAGCTTGCTGCAACAGCTGGAGTGCAATCTGGATGAGCTAAGCGGCCACAATCTGCTTGGGGTACCCAATATCAAAATAGCGGCAGCACATTCTTTGTCACTGACGATGTTGCCCAGATTAGTGCACTCAATGGCGGCCTGGGGGGAGGAGTTTGTCTGGCACGTCGAAGCTATTGATGTGGTTCAGGCGGTGAATACTCTGCGCGAGGGAAAAAGTGATTTTATTTTCTCCTTTCGGGATGAGGACTTAATGCAGTCACCTTTCTGCGGCTTGAAGGTTTTTGAGTCTGAACTGTATCCCGTATGTGCTGCTGATGCGCAGGGTAAGGCGTTGTTTGATATCTATCAGCCGCAGGCGCCGATTCTGAATTATACCAGCACATCATACATGGGAAGATTGGTAAACCGTCATCTGGCGGAAGTGGGCGGTATCTCAGCTCGTACGCTGTTTATGTCCTCAATGAGTGAGTTATTGAAAAATATGGCATTGGATGGGCATGGTATCGCCTGGCTGCCGGCATGGACTATCGTGAACGAACTGCGTGATAAGCGGCTGGTTTGTCTGCAGACGCCGGAGTTGATGGTGCCTATTCAGGCTTACATTTACCGGATGGATACCCGGTTAAATAAAACCGCAGAGCACTTCTGGCGGATTTTGTACAACCATATGCCGGAAGATTTGGTTTCGCTTACCTGATATGCGCCTGTTCACCGGGCACACCTGAAAAATCTCCGGTTATGCCGGAGTGATACTTTTCATCCTGCTTGATTTGTGTACTACCTCTCATTTTCTCTCCTCCTGACAAACTGTATCTATAAAAAATTGTGATTCTGTTCATATCTATTGGTTTTAGGTCTTGCAGATGGATTTACTTTATCAAAAACACGCTTACTATGAACACATGTTTGATAGTGAACATTTGCTCTAATAACCTGGTGTGTGGCGTTGGTTATTTTTAACGAACTCATTTGTGGCAAGTTAATTGCCAGGGGACGTGCTATGCGTGAAAAGGAATACATAGTAACTATTGGCTCGGCCAATATGGATGTTGCCGGGTGTTCGCATGCTTCTCTAAATTATGCGGATTCAAATCCAGGGAAGATAAAATTCACCCCAGGAGGCGTTGGGCGTAACATTGCACATAATCTCGCGCTATTGGGTAAAAATTCCTGGCTGCTAACGGCGGTTGGTAATGATTTTTACGGGCAATCGTTATTGGCGCAAACCAATCAATCCGGAGTTCATGTTGATAAGTGCCTTATCGTTTCCGGAGAGAATACATCCAGTTATTTATCACTGCTTGATAACACCGGCGAAATGTTGGTGGCCATTAATGATATGAGCATTACCGAACATATTTCAGCAGCGTTTTTATCGCAGCATTATGATTTTATTCGGCAGGCGAAAGTGATCGTCGCCGATTGCAATATCAGCGAAGACGCCATGGCATGGGTACTGGAAAATGCCGGGGATGTTCCGGTGTTTGTTGACCCTGTGTCGGCATGGAAGTGCGTCAAAATTCGCGAGCGTCTGGGACAAATCCACACCCTCAAACCAAACCGCCTTGAAGCCGAAACGCTGAGTGGTATTGCGCTTTCCGGGCGTGATGACGTTGGCAGCGTCGCCGCGTGGTTTCACGATCGCGGCTTAAATCGGCTGGTGCTCAGCATGGGGGGGGACGGCGTTTATTACAGCGATATTACGGGGAATAGTGGTTGGTCGCCGCCGATTAAAACTCACGTCATTAATGTTACCGGGGCAGGCGATGCAATGATGGCTGGACTGGCTTCCTGCTGGCTAGACGGTATGCCTTTTATTGATTCGGTTCGATTTGCTCAGGGTTGTTCATCAATGGCGTTAGCCTGTGAATATACCAATAATCCTGATTTGTCTGTTGCGAATGTTAGCTCAATAGTGGAGAACACAGAATGTCTGAATTAACTCTTTCCTCTGAATTATTACAAATATCTCCAGAAGTACAGGAAGCATTAAACAGTAAAAAACCGATTGTTGCACTTGAATCAACCATTATTTCTCATGGTATGCCATTCCCGCAAAATGCCCAGACAGCGATTGAAGTAGAAGAAACTATTCGTAAGCATGGAGCAGTTCCTGCAACCATTGCCATTATTGGCGGGGTAATGAAAGTTGGTTTAAGCAAAGATGAAATTGAATTGCTTGGAAGAGAAGGTCATAGCGTTACTAAAGTCAGTCGTCGTGATTTACCGTTTGTGGTCGCGGCAGGAAAAAATGGTGCAACGACTGTTGCCTCAACCATGATTATTGCCGCACTGGCTGGAATTAAAGTATTTGCAACGGGAGGCATTGGTGGTGTTCATCGTGGTGCTGAACATACCTTTGATATTTCTGCAGATCTGCAAGAACTGGCGCATACCAATGTCACGGTTATTTGTGCAGGAGCGAAATCTATTCTTGATCTCGGTTTAACGACCGAATATTTAGAAACTTTTGGCGTGCCATTAATTGGATATCAGACCAACGCGTTGCCGGCGTTTTTCTGCCGTACCAGTCCGTTTGAGGTCAGTATCCGTCTGGACAGCGCAAAAGAGATTGCCCGAGCGATGGCGGTGAAATGGCAAACGGGTCTTGACGGCGGTCTGGTTGTTGCGAACCCAATCCCAGAACAGTTTGCGATGGCAGAGGAGAAAATAAATGCGGCAATCGATCGGGCGGTGAAAGAAGCGGAAGAGCAGGGGGTTGTGGGCAAAGAGAGTACGCCGTTCCTGCTGGCGCGAGTTGCGGAGCTGACCGGTGGTGACAGCCTGAAATCAAATATTCAACTGGTGTTCAACAACGCGGTACTGGCCTGTGAAATTGCGAAGGAGTATCAACGTCTCGCCTGACAGAATTTTCCGGGCAGCATGCGGTCGCCCGCGAATATCAAACCTACCAAAACCTGGCGATAACGCCGGGTTTCCTGGCATGAAGGGAATTTCATTATGGATATAATGAGAAGTGTAGTGGGTATGGTGGTATTACTGGCCATCGCGTTTCTGCTGTCAGTAAATAAAAAGCGTATTAGTCTGCGTACGGTCGGAGCAGCACTGGTACTGCAAATTGCAATTGGCGGCATCATGCTGTATTTCCCACCGGGAAAATGGCTGGTTGAACAGGCCGCTCTCGGTGTCCACAAGGTAATGTCATATAGTGATGCGGGTAGCGCATTTATCTTTGGCTCCCTGGTCGGGCCAAAAATGGATGTGTTGTTTGACGGAGCCGGGTTTATCTTCGCCTTTCGTGTGCTCCCGGCCATCATTTTTGTGACTGCATTAATCAGTCTGCTCTACTACATTGGCGTGATGGGGCTGTTGATCCGCATCCTCGGCGGTATTTTCCAGAAAGCCTTGAACATCAGTAAAATCGAGTCATTTGTCGCAGTTACCACGATTTTCCTCGGGCAAAACGAGATCCCGGCAATCGTGAAACCGTTTATTGACCGGCTGAATCGCAATGAGCTGTTTACCGCTATCTGCAGTGGGATGGCCTCGATTGCTGGCTCAATGATGATTGGTTACGCTGGAATGGGCGTTCCGATTGACTACCTGCTGGCGGCATCGTTGATGGCAATCCCGGGCGGTATTTTGTTCGCGCGTATGTTGAGTCCGGCAACTGAAGAATCCCAAGTCACCTTTGAGAATCTGTCATTTACTGAAACGCCGCCGAAAAGCATCATCGAGGCAGCGGCGAGCGGGGCGATGACCGGGCTGAAAATTGCCGCTGGCGTGGCGACGGTAGTGATGGCATTTGTCGCCATTATCGCACTGATTAACGGCATTATCGGCGGGATTGGCGGTTGGTTTGGTTTTGGACACGCCACTCTGGAAGGGATCTTTGGTTATGTATTAGCCCCGTTGGCGTGGATTATGGGGGTGGACTGGAGCGATGCGACGCTGGCAGGTAGCCTGATCGGACAGAAACTGGCAATCAACGAGTTTGTCGCGTATCTCAACTTCTCACCGTATCTGCAAACCGGCGGGACACTGGATGTGAAGACCATTGCGATTATCTCGTTTGCACTGTGCGGTTTCGCTAACTTTGGTTCGATTGGCGTTGTTGTCGGCGCGTTTTCGGCGATAGCACCCCAGCGAGCCCCGGAAATCGCGCAGCTTGGAATGCGGGCGCTGGCAGCAGCAACGTTGTCAAACCTGATGAGCGCCACCATAGCCGGTTTCTTTATCGGTATAGCATAGCGAGAATCATGCCGGATAAGCGTAGCGCCATCCGGCATGACATTTAAGCTGTTTGTAGCAAATACAAGGCGTTATCTGCTGAGAGGGTTGGGTTGTTGATACTGACGCTGGCTCGCGATAGCGCCGCGCAGGCCATGGCAAAGTGAGCGCTTTCACGAAACTCGCTCCCTTCCAGAAAGCTGTACAGTAATCCCGCCATAAATGCGTCATCGGCGCCAAAACTGTCAACAACCGTATGCTCAGGAGGGGTCAGTAAAAATTGTTCCCCGTCCTTTTCGCTGCAAAACACGGATTCATCTTCCAGGCAGACAAAGATCCGTTTTACCCCCTGTTGATGGAGACTATTGACGGCCAGTATGCGATCGGCATCTGAATAGATAGGTTGCCCCCACAGAATCGCCAGCTCTTTTTGCGTGGGTTTCAACGTATGAATGCGCGTAAACCAGGTCTTCATTTTTGCCGCTTTGAACTCTGAAACGGTGTCAATGAATACCGGAATATCATCAGCTATAGTGAAGACCCACTCAATGGCTTCGGCGGTGAGATTGCAATCTGCCAGTACAACACCGGAATGACGAATCAAATCTCGCGAACCGTTCAACAACTGCGGCGTCAATTGTTGCAGGATATGGGTATCATTGATTGCCAGTACGGTCTCTTCCTGCTGATTAGCGATCGACAGGTAAGTTGAGGTGTTATGTCCATGCAGACGTATGCAACTGGAAACGTTAACACCAGCCTGACGCGTTTGTTCCAGCAATGTTTCGCCATAGAAGTCACTGCCAACAGCGGAAATTAAGTGGACATCACGACCCAGCAGCGCAAGGTTGTGGGCGATATTACGTCCTACGCCACCTGCCGAGCAGTGAATGCTGCCAGGGTTAGAGGCGGCCTGAGGATAATGGATGTCTGCCACACCACGAATATCCATATTGATCGCCCCAACAACCACGCAATAATCCTGTTCGGTAAGGATATAACCTTTACCTTTGATCATACCTTTACGCATTAAATCCATAATATGCGCAGCGACGCGTGAACGGCTTATCTGCAGAATATCGGCGATTTCATTCTGCTGAATCAACGGATTGCGACGCAGGATCTTAAGGATCTGCTTTTCCCTGTCGTTCATGATTATGCCACCGCTTTTTCTGTTTGCTGGGCTTTCAGCCAGGCAATCTCTTCTGCCCAGATATCCGGATTAATGGTTTCCAGTACCAGCGGAATGCCGTCAAAACGATTGTCCTGCATGATCCAACGGAAGGCATCGTGGCCAATATTGCCTTCACCTAAGCTGTGGTGACGGTCAACGCGACTGCCAAATGCGCTCTTGGCGTCGTTCAGGTGCATACCGCGCAGATACTTAAAGCCGACAATACGTTCAAATTCCGCAAACGTCTTTTCGCATTCCTCGGCGGAACGCAAATCGTATCCGGCGGCGAAGGCATGGCAGGTATCAATACAAACGCCGACACGGGATTTATCTTCGACGCCGTCGATAATGGCGGCAAGGTGCTCAAACTTAAAGCCAAGATTACTGCCCTGTCCGGCGGTATTTTCGATAACTGCCGTCACCCCCTGAGTCTGAGCGAGGGCGATGTTGATGGATTCGGCAATGCGCGCCAGACATTCATCTTCAGGGATCTGCATCAAATGGCTGCCTGGGTGAAAGTTCAGCAGGGATAAGCCAAGCAGTTCACAGCGCTGCATTTCATCGAGAAACGCATCGCGGGATTTTTCCAGCGCTTCGCTGACCGGGTGACCGAGGTTAATCAGGTAACTATCGTGAGGCAGGATCTGGGCGGAAGTATAGTGGTACTTCTCGCAAGCGGATTTGAAATCATCAATGATGTCGGTGGTCAGCGGCGCGGCACGCCACTGGCGCTGATTTTTGGTGAACAGGGCGAATGCGGTCGCTTCGATTTCTGCGGCTCGAATAGCGGCGTTAGCCAGACCGCCAGCGGCGCTTACGTGCGCTCCGATATATTTCATAAATTTAACCCGCCATACTCAAATACAAAAAGGGAGAGTATAGCGGGTTAATGGAGGTGAGTCGTGATCGTTTATGCCATCAGGGCGTGGACAGCGACGTTAATCGCAGCACCACCCACAATCAGCCAGACAAACAGCAGCAGGGCCATCAGTAACGGTTTGGCACCGGCTTTTTTCAGCGCGCTAACGTGAGTGGTCAACCCCAGGGCAGCCATCGCCATTGCCAGCAAAATAGTGTCCAGCGTTACCAGCATGTTCACTACCGACTGCGGCAGCAGGTGGAACGAGTTAAAAATCGCGACCACAATGAACAGGATGGCAAACCATGGAATGGTGATTTTGCTCTTCTCACCGCCTGTGGCCGGAGACAGTTGTTTTACGCGAGCGGCCAGGAGGATGAGGAACGGTGCCAGCATCATGACGCGCAGCATTTTGGCAATAACCGCGGCGTTTTCCGCATCCGGGTTAATGGCGTGCCCTGCAGCCACTACCTGTGCTACTTCATGCATGGTGGAGCCAATGTAAATGCCGTAGGTTTCTGGACTAAACCAGTGCGCCAACAGCGGATACATCGCCGGATACAGGAAGATAGCGATGGTACCGAAGATCACCACGGTAGCGACAGCGACGGTTACCTTACTGGCTTCCGCTTTCACCACCGGTTCGGTTGCCAGCACGGCGGCGGCACCACAAATGCTGCTCCCCGCGCCAATCAGCCAGCTGGTGTGGCGGTCCAGACCAAACACTTTCTGCCCCAGGAAGCAGGCAATCATAAAGGTACTGCTTAGCGTTAACACATCAATCACGATACCGCTGACGCCGACGTCAGCAATTTGCGCGAAGGTGAGGCGGAAACCGTAGAGGATAATCCCCAGACGTAATAAATGTTGTTTAGCAAACAGCACGCCGCCGTCACAGCTTTTCCAGATGTGCGGATAGACGGTGTTGCCGAGAACCATCCCCAACAAAATAGCTAAGGTGAGGGCGCTGAACCCGGCACCTGCGACGGCGGGAATGGATCCACCCCATAAGGCGACCCCAGTGATAACTGCACTCAGGGCGAGCCCCGGAATAAAATGCCACGCTGTACGACGATGAGTCTGCAAGGTGAGTTCTGTCATATCCTTCTCCTTTATCTGGGTAAAAGAGTACGGCGAAGTGGTTTAAAAATAAAATTGATTATATATTTATAATTAATCTATATAAGTGGTATACCCGTCATACTTCAGGTTGCATGTGCGTTGGCTGCGCTCGTTCACCTCAGTCACGTACTTAAGTACGCTCCCGGGGATGCTCTCTCTGGCCGCCTTCCTGCAACTCGAATTATTTAGGGTATAAGTAACGGATATCCGGTGGAAAACGACTATGCATATCACCCTGCGACAACTTGAAGTGTTTGCTGAGGTACTAAAAAGCGGCTCAACGACCCAGGCGTCTGTCATGTTGGCATTGTCGCAGTCGGCGGTGAGTGCGGCGCTAACCGATCTCGAAGGGCAACTTGGCGTGCAGCTGTTTGACCGTGTGGGCAAACGGCTGGTGGTCAACGAGCACGGGCGCTTGCTTTATCCACGCGCGCTGGCGCTGCTTGAGCAAACGATCGAAATCGAACAGCTTTTTCGCGAAGATAATGGTGCTATTCGGGTCTACGCCAGTAGCACTATTGGCAACTACATTTTGCCCGCCATGATCGCCCGTTATCGCCAGGATTTCCCTGATTTGCCGCTGGAGCTTAGCGTGGGCAACAGCCAGGACGTAATCAATGCGGTGCTGGATTTTCGGGTAGACATTGGGCTGATCGAAGGGCCGTGTCACAACACGGAAATCATCTCTGAACCGTGGCTGGAAGACGAGCTGGTGGTGTTTGCCGCACCCTCGTCACCGCTCACAAAGGGGGCCGTTACGCTGGAACAGCTGGCGGCTTCGCCGTGGATCCTGCGCGAGCGAGGATCGGGTACGCGCGAACTGGTGGATTACCTGCTGCTGTCCCATCTGCCGAGATTTCAGATGGCAATGGAGTTGGGTAACTCGGAGGCCATTAAGCATGCGGTGCGCCATGGTCTCGGGATCAGCTGTTTGTCGCGCCGGGTTATAGCGGAGCAGTTACAGGCGGGTACGTTGAGCGAAGTTCCTGTGCCGCTGCCGCGTTTAGTCCGCACTCTCTGGCGCGTTCATCACCGGCAAAAACATATCTCTAATGCCATTACGCGTTTTTTACATTACAGCGACCAGGTAGAACTGGGCGATTAAAGCGCTGATTGTCGAAAGGTCCCTCTAAGCATGCTGGCGGTTACGTTTTATCCGCCTTGCGTCGCCCATTTTCTGCTTTACTTATAATCCGCGGCCAGTCATGAAGGTCTCTTATAACTGCGTATTTGTGCCGGAAGAATGCCATTTCGTCTGCTACAATCGCGCCTCATTTTTTGGATGGATAGCATTTTCACATGGTTTCCGAAACTAAAACCACAGAAGCGCCCACGCTACGTCGTGAACTGAAGGCGCGTCACCTGACGATGATTGCCATTGGAGGCTCCATCGGTACAGGTCTTTTTGTTGCATCTGGTGCAACTATTTCTGCGGCGGGTCCTGGCGGCGCGTTGTTCTCTTATATATTGATCGGTCTGATGGTGTACTTCCTGATGACCAGCCTCGGTGAACTGGCTGCCTATATGCCGGTTTCCGGCTCGTTTTCCACCTACGGTCAGAACTACGTAGAAGAAGGCTTTGGCTTCGCGCTGGGCTGGAACTACTGGTACAACTGGGCGGTAACGATTGCCGTTGACCTGGTGGCCGCACAGCTGGTGATGAGCTGGTGGTTCCCGGACACGCCAGGCTGGATCTGGAGCGCACTGTTCCTCGGCGTTATCTTCCTGCTGAACTACATTTCCGTTCGCGGATTTGGTGAAGCGGAATACTGGTTCTCACTGATCAAAGTTACCACCGTCATTATCTTCATCGTGGTTGGCGTGATGATGATTTTCGGTATCTTCAAAGGCGCTCAGCCGGTGGGCTGGAGTAACTGGACGACCGGTGATGCACCGTTTGCCGGTGGCTTTGCCGCGATGATTGGCGTGGCGATGATCGTCGGCTTCTCCTTCCAGGGTACGGAGCTTATCGGTATCGCGGCAGGCGAATCTGAAGATCCTGAAAAGAATATTCCACGTGCGGTACGTCAGGTGTTCTGGCGAATCCTGCTGTTCTATGTGTTCGCGATTTTGATTATTAGCCTGATCATTCCGTACACCGATCCGAGCCTGCTGCGCAACGACGTGAAAGACATCAGCGTTAGCCCATTCACGCTGGTATTCCAACATGCGGGTCTGCTGTCTGCGGCGGCGGTGATGAACGCGGTTATCCTGACGGCGGTGTTGTCTGCGGGTAACTCCGGGATGTACGCCTCCACGCGTATGCTTTACACCCTGGCATGCGACGGTAAAGCGCCGCGCATTTTCGGTAAACTGTCTCGTGGCGGCGTTCCGCGTAACGCGCTGTATGCGACCACCGTGGTGGCGGGGCTGTGCTTCCTGACCTCGATGTTTGGCAACCAGACCGTGTACCTGTGGCTGCTGAATACCTCCGGGATGACGGGCTTTATCGCCTGGCTGGGGATCGCCATTAGCCACTATCGCTTCCGTCGTGGTTATGTGCTGCAGGGTCACGATGTGAAGGATTTGCCGTACCGTTCTGGCTTCTTCCCGTTGGGTCCGATCTTCGCCTTTGTGCTGTGTCTGATTATCACTCTCGGCCAGAACTACGAAGCGTTCCTGAAAGACAGCATTGACTGGGGCGGCGTGATGGCAACCTATATCGGTATCCCGCTGTTCCTGATTATTTGGTTTGGCTATAAGCTGACGAAAGGAACCCATTTTGTTCGTTATAGCGAAATGAAATTCCCGGGTCGCGTGAAGAAATAATTCTTAACCAGCTACGGCAGAAAAAACAAAACCCCGGCATGATGAGTGCCGGGGTTTTTTTATTGCGCCAGACTTAGAAGCTGTAAGTCATGCCAACCGTGTAACGACGTCCATCAAGAACGGTGTCGTAGGTATCGTAATCGATTTGTTTATCCAGCACGTTATACACGCCAGCGGTCATCAACAGATCCTTGGTTGCATAGTAACGTAAACCAACATCGACCTGAGTATAGGACGGCGTGCCCTGGGCCATGGAGGTACGGCTCAGGTATTCAGACGTTTTCCCGCGCAGATTAAGACGGCTCCAGAAACCGAGATCCTGGGTGGCCTGCCAGTCCAGCGTAGTGTTGAACATATGCTTCGGCATTTTGTTCAACGGCTGGCCGGAGAACTGACCGCTTTTCTGCTCAGATTCCGTATAGGTATAGTTCGCCGTCCAGTTGACGTCGGAGGTGATTTTCCAGCCGAAGGTGGATTCTACGCCGCGCATATTGGCTTTATCGACGTTAACGCGATCGCTGACGAAGTCATAATGGGTATTGCCGATGGTGCAGGCCGGATCGGAACTGCTGTTGCAACGGCGAACTTCGGTGATTTTGTTTTTGAAGTCGGTATTGAACAGGGTCACGCCCGCATTGAGGTCGTTGCCGTTATCCCACAGTAAACCGATCTCTTCGCTGAGGCTTTTCTCCGGTTTCAGGTCCGGGTTGCCGACAATGATCCCGTTCAGACGACCGCCGCCGGTGACCTGTCCCCAACTGGCAGAAGACTGGCGCAGATCCGGGGCGCGATAGCCCGCAGAAACGCCGCCTTTTAAGGTCCATTGATCGCTCAGATGCCATACGCCATAGCCGCGTGGCGTCCAGTTGTCGCCGTAGTTTTCATCTTTATCCATACGCAGACCGCCGGTCAGCGTGAAGGTATCGGTAACGGCCCATTCATCTTCGGCAAACAGCGCCCAGCTCCAGCGAGTCAGTTTGTTCAGTCCATCAGCCGCTTGTAGCTGGTTGCCATTATCGCGCAGTTTTTCATAACGATATTGCCCGCCCAACGTCAGGGTGTGCGCCCCAAGGAAGACCTGGTTCTGGTTATTGAAAATCGTGTTATAAGACTTCATCTGGCGACCGGGGTTGTCGGTCTCTTCCTGCTGGACATAGCTGGTGGAGTTGAAGTCGTCGTAATAACCGCTGTGGGTCAGGGAATACGTCGTGTGCACATACTTGTTTTCGCTTTTACTGTTGGGCTTACAGCTCCCGTTACGGCAGTTTTCCTCGGCCATGGATTTGCCTGGCGTACTGTCGCGATCCTGCAGTTCACGCGCGTAATCGAAGTCGATGTCATTTTTATCATCTGGCGTAAAGTTCAGGGTTAAACCCCCGTTACGCATACGCTGTTCATTGTAGCCATTAAGGATTTTATCTTCGGCCCGGTGGGAGAATAAGCCAGTCACCTTCGCGCCGAGTAATCCGTCAATCAGTGGCCCAGACGCATAGGCGTTAGTCTGGTAAATATCGCCGGAATCTCTGTCTTCCTGGAAGGTGGCATCGCCGTGCAGAGAGCCGGTCCAGGCTTTGGTATTCGACACTTTCTTGGTGATGACGTTAATGACGCCACCCATCGCATCGGAGCCGTAGAGGGATGACATCGGGCCGCGGATTACCTCGATACGCTCGATGGATTCCAGCGGCGGCAGCCAACCTTGCTCAATACCTGAGTTGTCGCTGTTAGGACGTGTGCCGCGCGTGCTAATGCGTTTGCCGTTGACCAGGAAGAGCGTGTATTGCGAAGCCATACCGCGAATACTAATATCGCTGCTGCTCCCCCCGCCGGTGACGACGACGCCAGGGACATCTTTTAGCGCATCGGTAACATCGCGATAGGCTTTGTCCTCAATCTGCTGCTTGGTAATAACAGATATCGACGCGGGTGCATCCTGAATTTTCTGCTCGAAGCCGGTAGCGGTAACGACTACGGTGTCTTGTTCAGCGGCATGGCCGAGTGATGGGAGACTGGCGACGCATACTGCGGCAGCTACAGCCTTAACGTGAGGTATAGTCATTTGTATCATTCCATTTAAATGAATCAAACTGCGTGTCATATGAAAGGCCATGACAATTGTATGTATTTGTCTTTTAAGGACTCTTTTCAGTAAAGAAGCGAATGGATTGTACAAAAGTATGAATATTTGTAAACACAAATGATAATAGAAATCATTTGTGTTTGATATTTTTTCGATATAAAAGCTTTTTTAATCAACAGGATAATGTGGAAAGAAAAAAGGAGAAAAAGTGAAGGAATGATGGAGGAATGAAGAGGAAGGACACCTTTTTGACGCTGAAAGAGCCTAACTGAAGGACAGCGGCGATGGCGCCACCGTCCTGTTATGGCTGGCTTATAGCCGATGGAATTTGGCGAGTAAGGCCAGTGACAAGGTGGTTAACAGGATTGCGATCACGGCATAGAGATAGACTCCAGACCACTCCCAGTTGTTCTTTACTAATATCACCGGTACGCCTGCTAATGCCGCGCCAACATAGCTAAACAATCCGCGGAAACCGGTTATCGATCCCGCCGCATCTTTGTGAGTGACATCCAGACAACCTACGGCAAAAAGCATATGCGGGCCGTACAGGGCAAAACCCATAATAGTGAAGAGAATGGCCGTAATGGTATATGAAGTATCCTGAACTAGTGGGATTAAGGTAATACACACGCAGAGCATTAATGCGAATATTAATCCTGTCATCCAGCGGTTACTTTTAAACATAAAGTCCGATAAGTAACCCGCCAGTAACCCCCCGGCAAGTCCTCCGGCTTCAAACCACGAGATAATGGAGTTGGCTTTAATCAGGCTCCAGCCATGTACCTGAGAATAGTAAATTTGTGGCCAGTCGTTGAGGATGGTGCGGGCAATATAAACCGACATATCGCCAATGATAATAATCCACACCAGCGGGTTAATCAGGATATATTTAACAAAAATCTGCCAAAAGGAGAGGTTAACCGGACTGGCTTTAACCTGGGCTAACTCTGTTGGATCCTTGCGCCATTCGCCAACGTTGGGCAAACCTAAGGTCCCGGGACGGTCTTTAATTGTAAAGAGCGCAATGACCCCCATCAGCAAGGAGATCGCGCCCGGCACATAAAAACCCATTTTCCAGCTACCGCTCCAGACAATCGCGAAACTTGTCAGCAGTGGGGCGAGACTACCGCCAATATTATGCGCCGCTTCAACGACCGCCCACCAACGTCCGCGTTCATTCTTGGAAAACCAGGATGCCATGATCTTTGCCATGGGCGGAAAACTGGTACCCTGGAGGATAGCATTGAGGCTGTACAACACATAAAACGCGGCAACGCTGTCGGAAAAACCAAACAGAATATTAACGATCCCCACGCCAATGAGCACCGGGCCGGTCATGGCTTTCGGGTTGATTTTATCAACCAGCATGCCGCCAACAAACTTCATTGAGCCATACAGAATGTAAAACAGTGAAGACATGATGGCAAAATCTTCAGCGGTCAGAGCGGTATCTGACAGCATGGCCGGCATGGCGGCTGAGAAGTTTTTACGTGTTAAATAAAAGACGGCGTAAGAGATAAAAACTGAGGTAATAATCTCTATTCTGAATTTTTTGTAAGTATGGTCGATCTCTTTTTTTTCTTTTACAACCGGCTTATCAGCCTGGCTGAATATAAATGATTTCAAGCTCATATGATTTTCCCTTCAGACAGTGCTCGTGGGGTTATAATCCATTTTCGATAAAGAACAAAAGCGACTCGAATCCGTGAAAGTTAATCTGATTGGAAATTAAATTCCTGACGGCTGGTTTTGCTTGCCAGGCAATACCGGTGCCAGCATACGTCAGCATGGGGATATCGTTGGCGCCATCACCGCAGGCGATAATATTATGCTGAGGTATCTGTAGAGAGTCGGCAAGTATGGCCAACGTTTTCTGCTTATTTTCTGCATTCATGATTGGCGTGGAAATATTATCCGTTAGCATGCCATCCCTGATTGCAACGGTATTTGAAAATACATAATCCAGCTGATATTTCTGTTGTAAACGGCGGGTGAAAATATCCAGTCCGCCGGAAATGATCGCTGTTTTAAATCCCTTCTGTTTGAGGAGTGGCAAAATGGTGGTGATGCCGGGAGAGGCCGTCATCCGATCGCATACGGCATTGATGACATCGATGTGCGTTCCTTTTAACATTCCGATGCGCTGAGTGAAACTGCTATTGAAATCCAGTTTTCCTTCCATCGCCTGCTGCGTCAATTCCGTTATCCGATCGGTGATGCCTAGCGCGCGGGCGATTTCATCCACACCTTCTTCCTCGATAAACGTCGAGTCCATGTCAAAGGCGATGATCCCGTTCGTCGGGATGATTTGCGGTTTTAGGAAAAAATCAAATTGCTGAGTGAACGATGTCGCCCTTAGTTTTTTGTATATGTCATCGGTGAATACTTCATCGGGTATTGATAATTTTAAATACGGTTTATTGAATGCGGCTATAGATAACTGTTCCAGTGCGCACGGATATTGTTTGGTCTCGGTATTTAGAAACGTATTGTGCAGCCATGCCTGAAGTTTTTCAGGATCTTTTGCACTAATAAAATAAATAATTGCCATTATCTCACTCCTGTAAATTAAGATTATTGTAATAGTAGGGGGTGACGATTGAATCCTGCTTTATCACAGATGTGAATGTTAAAAAAAAGATAAAATAGTATTGTTTTTTATACCAAAAAATAAACAAAGTCTGAAAGGTATCGTTTTTGATATACACGTCACGGTCTGTTGCTACTGGCGGTATATTCTATTTTGACTAACAGGGATGGGTCTGAAATGGAAAGTTGTATTGATATTTTTAAAGTCGTTATTGGGCCTTCCAGTTCAAGAACAGTAGGGCCAATGCGTGCCGCGTTTAACTTCATTTCACAATTAAAGCTACAGGAGATCTTACCGCTAACGCGAGAAATCGAGGTTGAGCTATATGGCGCGCTCTCATTAAGCCGCAAGTGTCATAACGTTGATATCGCTCTTTATCTGGGGCTGTTGGGCAACCAGCCGGATGATGTTGATTTACGCCAGCAGATGGATCTCATTAAACGTGCTGAACAGGACGGCACCCTGACGCTTTCTCCTTCAGTTACCGTGACGGTCGCGATTAAGCCGAATCAACACCCGCATTCTGGTCATCCCTATGCGATGACGTTTCGCGCCAGGGATGATTATTTTACGTTGTATGAAGAAACATGGTTTTCAACCGGCGCCGGCCAGGTTCGCAAACCCGGCGAGTCGGTGCCCGAGAGAGCCGCGCAAAAAAACGCATTTCCGTTTGCGTTTCAAAATGCCGCGCAGCTGCAGGCGCTGTGCCAGCGTAATGGATTATCCGTTGCGGCATTAATGATGAAAAATGAGTTACAGATGCATTCTCAGGCGGCGTTGCATGACTATTTCGCGCATGTTTGGGCGGTAATGCAGCAGGCAGTCCATCGTGGTCTGCATACTGAAGGCCTACTGCCCGGCTCGTATCAGGTGCCACGCAGGGCTTGCTCGCTCTATAAATTACTGGCAATGAAACCCTCTGCTAACGACTTTCTCACCAACCTCAACTGGGTGAATGCGTTTGCGATTGCCGTCAGCGAGGAAAACGCCGCAGGAGGGCGGGTGGTAACCGCGCCGACCAATGGTGCCAGCGGTATCATCCCAGCGGTCCTCAGTTGGTACGATAAGTTTGTCTGTAAGCTGGATAGCGCATCGGTTATCCGCTTTTTCCTCACCGCTGGCGCCATTGCGCTACTGTTCAAACAAAACGCGTCTATTTTGGGTTCTGAGGTCGGGTGTCAGGGAGAGATCGGTGTGGCCAGTTCGATGGCCGCGGCTGGGTTAGCGGAACTGATGGGGGCGTCAGTTGCTCAGGTGCTGAATGCCGCAGAAATCACCATGGAGCATCATCTCGGGCTGACCTGCGATCCGGTTGGCGGGCAGGTACAAATTCCCTGTGTCGAACGAAATGCGATTTCGTCCGTAAAAGCGATTAACGCCGCAACGATGGCGATGAGCCGCGTCAGTGAGCCATGCGTTTCGCTCGATGAGGTGATTGCAGCCATGTATGAAACGGGTAAAGACATGAGCGCGAAGTACCGCGAAACGTATCACGGCTGCCTTGGGAAAATTCAGCCCAAAAATCGGGGGAGGGCGGCATGAAATATCACACCATGAATAATGATGAAATCATCTTGTCATTATGCGCTCGCATTAGAGAAACGCGGATTTCTCTGGCGCTAACACAGCAGCAGCTTGCTGACAGTGCACAGGTCGGCATTGCGACCATTAAACGCATCGAGAAAGGCGGTGGCCTCAATCTGGACACGCTTATCTCCCTGTTGCGGGCGCTGAAAAAGTTGCACCACCTGGATGCAATCTTATTCGAGTCTGAAGTGCGTAATTTTAACGAAGGTCATGAAGGCGGTGAGAGCGTGGGGCGATTACAGGTACGCCAGCAGGCGGCCGATCTAAATCGTAAAGCGTCCGCGCCGCAGTCAGAAGAGATGAGCTACAGCGCGGCAATAGAAAATACGCTTTACTGGTGATCACTTCAGCAGATACTGGGCATGGAAGCGCAGGTGATCCTCAATAAACGACGCAATAAAGTAATAGCTGTGGTCGTAACCTGGCTGGATGCGCAGCGTCATCGGCCATGCGGTTTGACGGGCCGTTTCGGCCAGTACCGCAGGCTGGAGCTGATCGGCAAGAAACTGGTCGCTGTCGCCTTGATCGATTAGCGTCGGAATCGCATCTGCGGGCTTGCTGGCCAACATTAACGCGCAACTGTCCCACTCGGCCCACTGTGATTTATCTTCACCCAGATAAGCGCTAAACGCCTTCTCGCCCCACGGAACGCGGCAAGGATTGACGATCGGCGCAAAGGCGGAAATGCTGGTGTATTTCCCGGGATTTTTCAGCGCCATAATCAACGCGCCGTGACCGCCCATGGAATGTCCACTAATGGCGCAGCGATCGCTGACGTTAAACTGCGATTGAATCAGTGCCGGCAGCTCATCACGCAGATAGTCATACATGCGAAAATGCGTTGCCCACGGCGGCTGGGTGGCATTGAGGTAAAATCCCGCGCCCTGGCCTAAATCGTAGCCGTCATCGTTGGCAACCTGCTCGCCGCGCGGGCTGGTGTCCGGCATCACCAGAACAATGCCCAGCTCAGCCGCGATGCGCTGCGCACCGGCTTTGGTGGTGAAGTTTTCATCATTGCAGGTCAGGCCCGACAGCCAGTACAGCACCGGAGGCGGGGCGTTATCGCGGGGTGGCGGAAGAAAAATACTGAAGGTCATGGCGCAATTTAACGTGGTAGAGTCGTGACGCCAGCGTTGCTGCCAGCCTTCAAAACAGCGGTGCTCTTCAAGCATTTCCATGCGTGGCTCCTTATTGTGTTGAACCTGAATGTGTTTGCGAACTCACCATAATACAGATTATTCATAGCACTGTGAGTAACTTTCACTTCCGCATTGAGCAAACATACTTCATCATCTATATAACTTTACATTAACACTCGATGTCACCGGGTTGAATGACAAGTGAAATCGCTACGCTGAAAGGCTGCGCCAATTTCAATAATTATCGCGGTGAATACTGGATTATGTGCGCCGCCTCACGCACAATGTTCTGGCTGTGACACAGCCTAAAAACTTTGCCCCATGCAGGGCAGAGGCGCCCCACCTGCAGGAGAAGAAGAAATGTCATCACTCAGTAAAGAAGCGGCCCTGGTTCATGAAGCGCTGGTCGCGCGTGGTCTTGAAACGCCACTACGCCCGCCCGTGCAAGAGATGGATAACGAAACGCGCAAACGTCTTATCTCGGGCCATATGACCGAGATTATGCAGTTGCTCAATCTCGACTTGAGCGATGACAGTTTGATGGAAACTCCGCATCGCATTGCGAAAATGTATGTCGATGAGATTTTCTCCGGCCTCGATTACGCCAACTTCCCGAAAATCACCGTCATTGAAAACAAAATGAAGGTGGACGAGATGGTCACGGTCCGCGATATCACGCTGACCAGCACCTGCGAACACCACTTTGTCACTATCGACGGCAAAGCGACGGTGGCGTATATCCCGAAAGATTCGGTCATTGGTCTGTCGAAGATTAATCGAATTGTGCAGTTCTTTGCACAGCGTCCGCAGGTTCAGGAACGTTTGACCCAGCAAATCCTCACCGCGCTGCAAACGCTGCTCGGAACCAATAATGTGGCGGTGTCGATTGATGCGGTACATTACTGTGTGAAAGCGCGCGGCATTCGTGATGCGACCAGTGCGACCACGACCACGTCTCTTGGCGGATTGTTTAAGTCCAGCCAGAACACGCGTCAGGAATTCCTGCGCGCAGTACGTCATCACAACTGATTAGGGCAGGAACCATGGAGCGTAATGTCACGCTGGATTTTATTCGTGGCGTCGCCATTCTTGGTATCCTGCTTCTCAATATTAGCGCCTTTGGCTTGCCAAAGGCGGCATACCTCAATCCCGCGTGGTATGGCAACATCACCTTATCCGATGCCTGGACCTGGGCGCTGCTCGATCTCTTTGCGCAGGTAAAATTCCTCACGCTGTTTGCATTGCTGTTCGGGGCCGGTCTGCAAATGCTGCTCCCGCGCGGCAAACGCTGGATCCAGTCGCGGCTTACGCTGCTGGTGCTGTTGGGTTTTATACACGGTTTACTTTTCTGGGATGGCGATATCCTGCTGGCATATGGCTTAATTGGCCTGATTTGCTGGCGGTTGATCCGGGATGCGCCGTCGATAAAAAGCTTGTTTAACACCGGCTTACTGCTTTATCTGGTGGGGGTTTGCGTACTGCTGCTGCTGGGGGTTATCTCAGGGAGTGAAACCAGTCGCGCCTGGACGCCGGATGCCTCAGCGTTGCTGTATGAAAAATACTGGAAAGTGAACGGCGGAATGGAAGCGGTCAGCAATCGCGTGGATATGATGTCCAATAGCTTGCTGGCGTTAGGCGCGCAATACGGATGGCAACTGGCGGGGATGATGCTGCTCGGCGCGGCATTAATGCGCAGCGGCTGGCTAAAAGGGCAGTACAGCTTACAGCATTACCGACGCACCGGCGTGCTGCTGGTTATTATCGGCATGGCGATTAACCTGCCTGCTATTATCATTCAGTGGCAACTGAACTGGACCTACCGTTGGTGTGCCTTTTTGCTACAAGCCCCGCGAGAGCTGGGCGCGCCGTTGCAGACTATCGGTTACGCCGCGCTGATGTTCGGATACTGGCCGCAGCTTAGCCGCTTTAAATGGGTCATTGCCATCGCCTGTGTGGGCCGCATGGCATTAACCAACTATCTGTTACAAACCTTAATCTGCACCACGCTGTTTTACCAGGTCGGCTTATTTATGAAATATGACCGGCTGGAGCTGCTGTTTTTCGTCATACCGGTCTGGGCCGTGAATCTACTTTTCTCCATCATATGGCTACGTTTTTACCGCCAGGGCCCGATAGAATGGCTGTGGCGTCAATTAACCCTGCGTGCTGCAGGGACATCATTGCCGCGTACATCCAGATAACGATCTGGATCACATTCATTAACAAAATGGATGTAAGCGCTTTCATTCCTGTGACACCACTCACGCAGTCCGTTTCATTGTGCTGACAAAATACCCAACCTGGGGTGTCTGTGGGTAACCACAATCTAAAACAGGGCAGTGAATATGGTAACCATCCGTGATGTGGCACGACAGTCTGGCGTTTCTGTAGCGACCGTTTCTCGCGTATTAAACAACAGTGCGCTGGTAAGTCCCGATACGCGTGAAGCGGTAATGAAAGCCGTCACGCAATTGGGCTATCGACCTAATGCCAACGCGCAAGCGCTGGCGACGCAGGTAAGCGACACCATTGGCGTTGTGGTCATGGATGTATCAGATGCGTTTTTTGGCGCGCTGGTAAAAGCCGTGGATATGGTTGCCCAGCAGCATCAGAAGTACGTCCTGATTGGCAACAGCTATCATGAGGCGGAAAAAGAACGTCATGCCATTGAGGTGTTGATTCGCCAGCGCTGTAACGCACTGATTGTTCACTCTAAAGCATTGAGCGATCGGGAGCTGGCCGAGTTTATGGATCAGATCCCCGGCATGGTGCTGATCAACCGCCTGGTGCCAGGCTACGCTCACCGTTGCGTCTGCCTGGATAACATCAGTGGGGCTAAAATGGCGACCCGAATGCTGCTGAATAATGGTCACCAACGCATCGGTTATCTGGCATCAAGCCATCGCATTGAAGATGATGCCATGCGTAAAGAAGGGTGGTTAACAGCCCTAAAAGAGCAGGAGATTGTTGCGGCAGAAAGCTGGGTCGGCACCGGTTCGCCCGATATGCAGGGCGGAGAGTCCGCGATGGTGGAACTGTTGGGGCGTAACTTACAACTGACGGCGGTCTTCGCCTACAACGATAATATGGCTGCCGGCGCGCTGACTGCGCTAAAAGATAACGGCATCGCTATTCCATTACACCTTTCTATCATTGGCTTCGATGATATTCCCATCGCGCGTTACACCGATCCGCAACTGACCACTGTGCGCTATCCCATTGCCTCAATGGCAAAAATGGCGACGGAGCTCGCGCTGCAGGGCGCGGCAGGCACATTGGATCCGCAGGCGACGCATTGCTTTATGCCGACGCTGGTGCGTCGCCATTCGGTGGCGCTGCGGCAGAATGCGGCACCGATCACTAACTCATAACGTTGCGCGATGTAACCGCTTTCAATATGTGAGTAAATTCACAGTATATTAACAATGCGATAGCTATGATGACACTGTTTGTTGCGCTGTAACTACTATGTAACGGTGAATAATCACTTTCATCGAGGTATAGGTGCCTTAAACAAAAATTAAAGCCTGTTTTTGGAGCGTTGCCAGACACGGAAGAAATATTTTTTAAAAGTGAGCTTCGGCGTTCAGTAACACTTCAGTAACGTTCTGCCTGCCGAGCATTTATCTCAAGTACTACCCTGCATAATAAAACCGGAGATACCATGAATAAGAAGGTGTTGACCCTGTCTGCTGTAATGGCAAGCATGTTATTCGGCGCGGCTGCGCACGCTGCTGATACCCGCATTGGTGTAACTATCTATAAGTATGATGATAACTTTATGTCCGTGGTACGTAAGGCTATCGAAAAAGATGCTAAAGCGGCGCCAGATGTCCAGTTGCTGATGAATGACTCGCAGAACGACCAGTCCAAACAAAACGATCAGATCGACGTGCTGCTGGCAAAAGGCGTGAAAGCACTGGCTATTAACCTGGTTGACCCGGCAGCAGCAGGCACGGTCATTGAAAAAGCACGCGGACAGAACGTACCGATCGTGTTCTTCAACAAAGAACCTTCTCGTAAGGCGCTGGACAGCTATGACAAAGCGTATTACGTCGGTACCGACTCTAAAGAATCCGGTATTATTCAGGGTGATTTGATTGCCAAACACTGGGCTGCAAACCCGAACTGGGACCTGAACAAAGACGGCAAAATTCAGTTTGTTCTGCTGAAAGGCGAACCGGGACACCCGGATGCTGAAGCGCGTACCACTTACGTGATTAAAGAGCTGAACGACAAAGGCATTAAAACTGAGCAGTTGCAGTTAGATACTGCAATGTGGGATACCGCTCAGGCGAAAGATAAGATGGATGCGTGGATGTCCGGTCCAAACGCGAACAAAATTGAAGTGGTTATCGCCAACAACGATGCGATGGCAATGGGCGCAGTTGAAGCGCTGAAAGCACACAATAAAACCAACGTACCGGTATTTGGTGTGGATGCGCTGCCTGAAGCACTGGCGTTGGTGAAGTCTGGCGCAATGGCCGGTACCGTGCTGAACGATGCCAACAATCAGGCGAAAGCCACCTTCGATCTGGCGAGAAATCTGGCTGACGGCAAAGGTGCAGCTGATGGCACCAACTGGAAAATTGAGAACAAGATTGTTCGCGTTCCGTACGTAGGTGTCGATAAAGATAATCTGGCAGAGTTTACCAACAAATAAATACTCCGTATGTGGGCGCAATTTCATTGCGCCCTTAATTATGCACTCTGCAAGGCCAACAAGGTATAATTATGGTCAGCACACATACTCAGTCGTCAGGCGAATACTTGTTGGAAATGACCGGCATCAACAAGTCCTTCCCCGGCGTTAAGGCTCTTGATAATGTCAATTTAAAAGTCCGCCCGCATTCGATTCATGCCTTAATGGGCGAGAATGGCGCGGGGAAATCCACATTATTGAAATGCCTTTTCGGCATCTATCAAAAAGATTCCGGCAGTATTTTATTTCAGGGTAAAGAAATCGATTTTCATTCTGCTAAAGAAGCGCTTGAGAATGGTATTTCGATGGTCCACCAGGAATTAAACCTGGTATTACAACGTTCTGTGATGGATAACATGTGGTTGGGACGCTATCCCACCAAAGGCATGTTTGTCGATCAGGAAAAAATGTACCGCGATACCAAAGCGATATTCGATGAACTGGATATTGATATCGATCCGCGCGCGCGCGTTGGCACATTATCCGTTTCACAAATGCAGATGATTGAAATTGCGAAAGCATTCTCCTATGACGCCAAAATCGTCATCATGGATGAGCCGACTTCATCGCTAACCGAGAAAGAAGTTAACCATCTGTTCACCATCATCCGTAAGCTGAAAGAGCGTGGATGCGGCATTGTTTATATTTCGCACAAGATGGAGGAAATCTTCCAGCTGTGTGATGAAATTACCGTGCTGCGCGACGGCCAGTGGATAGCGACTCAGCCACTGGAAGGGCTGGATATGGATAAGATTATCGCCATGATGGTTGGGCGTTCACTTAACCAACGTTTTCCGGATAAAGAGAACAAACCCGGTGAAGTTATTCTGCAAGTGCGTAACCTGACTTCGCTGCGTCAGCCGTCGATTCGTGATATCTCGTTTGATTTGCACAAAGGGGAAATTCTCGGGATTGCCGGTCTGGTGGGCGCAAAACGTACTGATATCGTTGAAACGCTTTTTGGTATTCGTGAGAAATCATCGGGTACGATTACGCTCCACGGCAAAAAGATTAATAACCACAGCGCAAATGAAGCCATCAACCACGGTTTTGCGCTGGTCACGGAAGAGCGCCGCTCAACCGGTATTTATGCGTATCTGGATATTGGTTTTAACTCGTTAATTTCCAATATCCAAAATTATAAAAATAAAGTTGGTCTGCTGGATAATTCCCGCATGAAGAGCGATACCCAGTGGGTTATTGACTCAATGAGGGTGAAAACGCCGGGCCATCGTACACAAATCGGTTCACTATCCGGCGGTAATCAACAAAAGGTCGTTATTGGCCGCTGGTTATTAACCCAGCCAGAAATTCTGATGCTGGATGAACCCACGCGTGGTATTGATGTTGGCGCGAAATTTGAAATTTATCAGTTGATTGCCGAACTCGCGAAAAAGGATAAGGGGATTATTATTATTTCCTCTGAAATGCCGGAGCTGCTGGGAATTACCGATCGTATTCTGGTGATGAGCAATGGTCTCGTTGCCGGAATTGTTGACACTAAAACTACAACGCAAAACGAAATCCTCCGTCTTGCGTCTTTGCACCTTTAAGATTAGGGGCTCCTTATGAGTGCGTTAAATAAGAAAAGTTTTCTTACTTACCTGAAAGAAGGCGGAATTTACGTTGTTCTTTTAGTTTTGCTGGCAATTATTATTTTCCAGGATCCCACTTTCTTAAGCTTACTGAACCTGAGTAATATTCTGACGCAATCCTCGGTGCGTATTATTATCGCATTGGGTGTGGCCGGGCTGATCGTTACCCAGGGGACCGACCTGTCTGCGGGACGTCAGGTCGGCCTGGCGGCGGTCGTGGCGGCAACCTTGCTGCAATCGATGGAGAACGCCAATAAGGTGTTTCCTGAGATGGCTACGATGCCAATCATCGTAGTGGTGCTGATTGTCTGCGTGATTGGCGCCGTTATCGGTCTGGTGAACGGCATTATCATTGCTTATCTGAACGTGACGCCGTTTATTACCACTCTGGGGACGATGATTATCGTTTACGGGATCAACTCCCTGTACTACGACTTCGTCGGCGCATCGCCAATTTCTGGCTTTGACAGCGGATTCTCAACCTTTGCGCAGGGCTTTATTGCGCTAGGCAGTTTCCGACTCTCCTACATCACCTTCTACGCGCTGATTGCCGTAGCCTTTGTGTGGGTGCTGTGGAACAAGACCCGCTTCGGTAAAAACATTTTCGCCATCGGCGGAAACCCGGAGGCTGCGAAAGTGTCCGGGGTAAACGTTGCGCTGAACCTGCTGATTATCTATGCCTTGTCTGGCGTGTTCTATGCCTTCGGTGGTTTGCTCGAAGCCGGGCGTATCGGCTCGGCGACCAACAACCTCGGCTTTATGTATGAACTGGATGCGATTGCGGCGTGCGTGGTTGGCGGCGTGTCGTTCAGCGGCGGGGTAGGGACCGTGTTTGGCGTGGTGACCGGTGTGATTATCTTCACCGTTATCAACTATGGTCTGACCTACATCGGCGTGAACCCATACTGGCAGTATATTATCAAGGGCGGCATTATTATCTTCGCTGTCGCGCTGGACTCACTGAAGTACGCGCGTAAGAAGTAAACGTACAACGCAAAAAGCCCGGCACAGCGCAATCTGTACCGGGCTTTTCTTATCAGCGTTACAGCGTTAACGCATGTTCTTTCTGTCCGGTTTTAAATTTCACCTCGCCCAGATCAATACAGGCAACCGGGCAAACGTGACCGCACAACAAGCATCCCACACATTTTTCCGTGTCGCAGTGCGGCGTGCGGGTTTCCTCATTCCATTCCATCGCCTGATGCCCACCGTCATAGCAGGAGATGTAGCAGCGCCCACAGCCAACGCATTTATCAAGATGGATGTTCGGATAGACGATGTAGCTACGATCAAGTTCCTCTGCGGGGATGATATTGGCATTGGCCAGACCCACCATCTCCTCCAGTGACTCAAACCCTTGATCGGCGAGGTAATGTGACAATCCGCTGCTCATATCCTCCACAATCCGATATCCATATTGCATGATCGCGGTGGTCACCTGCAGCGTGGCTGCGCCTAACAGTAAAAACTCAGCGGCATCCTCCCAGGTTTCAATTCCCCCGATGCCGCTAATTGGGAAATCGCGCAGTTCAGGGTGCATGCGCAGTTGTTGGATAAAACGCAGGGCGATAGGTTTAACGGCCTTGCCGGAGTAGCCGGAAATACTGGATTTACCATTGACGACCGGCATCCCGATCTTCCGCTTCAGGTCGATATTGGTGATGGATTTAACCGTATTGATGGTCGCGATACCGTCGGCACCTCCGCGTTTTGCCGCCAGCGCCACCTCGCACATATCACCAATATTTGGCGTCATTTTAGCCAGCATTGGCAGGGTAGAGCCGCGTTTAACCGCCCGACAGTATTTTTCAACCAGCTCAGGGCTTTGCCCCACATCGCTGCCCATGGCATGTGAGGTCATTTGCGGGCACGAGAAGTTACACTCGATCATATCTGCACCCGCTTCTTCAACCAGACGGGCCAGTTCCTGCCATTGCTGCTCATTTTCTCCCATGATCGACGCAATCAGGACCTTGTCAGGGTAGTCCTGTTTCAGTCGGCGGATCGCGGCCAGATTCTCTTCCAGCGGATGCTCGGCAATTTGCTCCATGTTTTTGAAGCCAATGAAGCCAGTATCTTCTTTGGTGAGATGATCAAAACGTGGGGAGACTTCATTCGCAATAAAGAAACCGATCGTTTTAAAAACAATACCGCCCCAGCCGCTATCATAGGCTTTGGCGCACATTTCATAACAGTTGCCTACCGGCGAGGAAGAGAGGCAGAATGGGTTGGGGAATTTGACGCCGCAAAAAGTAATAGAAAGATCTTTCGTTAACATGAGCAAGCTCCCTCTAAATAGTGATGAATGGCCTGAGCGGCTTCCTTACCGGTTTTCACGGCGTAAACCACCGTTTTATCGCCTTCAACAATATCGCCCGCAGCAAACAGGACCGGATCGGCGGTTTGGTAGTTTTGCGTATCAATAAGATTACGCTGTGGCTTTAACGCGGCGAAATTAGCAAGCTGAGCATGTTGGCCGACGGCGAGAATAATGTGTTCGGCTTCAAGCGTGAGTTCGCCCGGCAGGCGTACGTGCTTAAAGGTGACGCGATTTCCGCTAACCGCTACCGGCGTGAAACCGTCAATAATCGATACCCCTAATGCCTGAGTGCTGCTGAATTCTTTGTCGCTGGCCGGGAAGTCGGCCTGTTCTTCACGCGCGACGCAGGTGACTGATGGGCAGCCCAGCAGCTTCAATGTACTGGCGACATCCATCGCCACGTCGCCGCCACCGATGATTAATGCACTTTGCGCGACGGTAATATCGCCGCTGGCTTGCCGGGCCCGTTGCAGAAAATCGACGGCAATTTCGACGTTTTCCGCATGGTCAAACATGGGTAATGTGGAACCGTAAGACATGCCTACGGTAACCAGTACGGCGCGATATTCTGCTTTGAGTTGCTCAACGGAAAGGGCATTGCCGACTTCACAATTGCACTTGATAGTCACGCCCATTTCAACGATACGGGCAATTTCATGATCCAAAACCGAGTGCGGCAGACGAAACTCTGGAATGCCATGGCGCAACCAGCCGCCTGGCTGGGCCTGTTTTTCGAAGATGGTGACGTCATAACCCAGATTGCTCAGCGTTACGCTGGCCTGTAACCCTGCCGGCCCCGCACCGATGACGGCGACCTTACCCAACGTTTTTGTTGCGGGCTGATAGATTTTCATTGCAGTCTGCTGTTCAAAATCGGTAATAAAACGCTGCAGACGAGCAATATCAATAGGCTTATCAATTCCTGAGCGCGTGCATCCGCGCTGGCATAATTTTTCTGTCGGGCAAACCCGGGCGCACACCGCACCGAGCGCATTATTTTCGCGGATAGTTTCGGCGGCGCCTTTAAAATTACGAAAATAAATGGAGCGAATAAATTTCCCCGGGTCGGTTTGCGCCGGGCAATCCTGACTACAGGGAGCATCGTGACATAATAAACAGCGGGAAGCCTCTTTTATTGCTAATAATGGAGTAAAACCAGGCGTGAGCTCATCCAGATAATTTTGTAGTGGCATATTTTCTTCCTTAATGCTTGAGTAAATTAAGGCAAACCGTTAATAACAAAATATAAAAAGTGAAAGGCTATTCTTAAGGCTAAGCACTGCAGGAAGAGTATTCTGTGAAAGAATTCACAAATAGAAGATAGTTTGAGGGAAATGCTGGGGGACAGCATTAATCCCTTATATTGAAATGGTAACTATTATCAAAATATTAGCTATTCTCAAATGCTAATATAAAGGCAATATCCTTAACGATAAAAAACTAAGTAAATAACCATACCGAAGGATAAACATCCGCATCCGGCATAAACCAGTACATAAGACCAAAATTGCAGGGGCTCTTCATGGCGATAAGCGTAGACCGGTTCGCGCGCATTCTTCTTAATTTTATCTACGGCCCCGGAGCGCCAGCCTTTCCAGGCTTCGCGAAAACAAAATACGGGAATGAGCAGAAAGGCCAACACGACGAAAAGGGTTTGTACATCCATGCTTATTTTCCTTGTTTCTTTTGTAATTCGAGCAGTTGTTCAGGCGTAACCGCCGGATATCCCTGTGCGTCGTCCGGTACCTGATGCATGGTAGGGATAGGCACCAATGGGCCTAAAAAGCGGGGTTCACGTTTAAAAATGTAGAGATCGGCAAGTGCGCCAAAACGGGCGCCAAATTCACGTACCCGCACGGTGAGCATATCCTTTGGCGAAGGTACGGCGTAGCACTGAGCCTGGATACCCATATGCAGCGCAATAAACAAGGCACGCTCGCAGTGGAAGCGCTGGGTAATAATGATGAAATCGTTGGTATCGAACACTTTGCGGGTACGCACGATGGAGTCAAGCGTCCGGAACCCGGCGTAATCAAGCACGATGTCTGCTGGATCGACGCCTGCGGCAATAAGATCCTTACGCATCGTCATGGGTTCGTTATAGTTTTGCTGCGCGTTGTCGCCGCTTAACAGCAGATAGTTTACCTTCCCGCTGTTATATGCGTTCAATGCGCCCTGAATGCGGTAGCGATAATACTGATTGATGACGCCGGTACGGTAATACTTCGCCGTGCCCAGAACCACACCAACCTGGCGGTAGGGTAAATCCTGCAGTTCGTCGTAGATGTAGGGGGCTGTCTTCCAGCTCATCCAGCGGTCGAGTCCAAGCACAGTCAAAAGCAGCAAGCCTACCAGGACTAACAGGCTGTAAAACACGCGCTTTAACATGCAGAAAACTCGTTATTTGGATGGAATTTCAATCAGGCTACTGTACCGGAAGACGTAGCGCAAGAAACAGCAATCTGATTGAGGGGATTTTCAGCAAAACGGTCATATTGAATGGTCGTCTTGCAGGCCGGACGGCGGTATTGGCCGATCCGCCCTGCAGTACGAATTTTTACGCTAACAAAACGCGCTCAATATTATCGCAGCCTAACGCTTTCAGGGTGGCGGAGGTCGCATCCCACTGAATCAACGGCGCATCGGCTTTTTCAGCCAGCACGGCGCGTTGGATGTCCGGGTAGTCATAACCGTTCAAATTCAACAGGTTTAACGCGCCCTGCAGCGGCGGCAGGGTCGGATTGAAGGCGGCGTTCTCAGCATAGCTGCCGCTAAAAATTCGACCATCTTTGCATTCCAGCGCAACGCCGCTTGGGGATTTGCTGTACGGCATATGGCATCTGTTGGCGGCGGTAATTGCCGCCTGGGTCAACGCATCGCCCTGCAGCGCGAAGCCGTGATCCTGATCGTCCATCAGCAGCGTTTTGATCTCCAGATCTTTCGGTCCGAAGGCATCTGGCAGGTAATCGCGCAGCACGTGCGGCGCACGCCCCGGCAGATGAATGCGTAAGTCCAGTCCGCTGTTCAGTTCGTTCATAAACTGGCGACAGTGTCCGCACGGCGTGTAGTTGACGGTGATGGCGGCGAGCCCTTTTTCACCGCGCAACCAGGCGTGGCTGATGGCGCTTTGCTCGGCATGAACGGTTTGCTGCATGGTCGCGCCCAGGAACTCCATGTTCCCACCGAAGTACCAGTTACCGCTGATGCCGCGAGAAATTGCCCCAACGTTGAAATTGGACAGCGGGGTACGCGCGCAGGCCGCAGCCAGCGGCAGCAGAGCGAATGCCAGCGCGTCTTCGTCCAGTCCCGATTCGCGTTTCAGCAAAGAGACCTGCTCAGCAGTCAGCATGGCGGGGAAATGCACATCCGCCAGAACAGGCGCCAGGGCTGATTGCAAGTTATCCGCGAGTTGGGCAAAAGCAGTTTGAAAACGTGGATGCATGGCGATGCCTCATAACAATGTAATGGAATCGTAGTTTACGGGCCTGTTACGGCTTTATATGTGATCCAAATCTCATTGTGTGTGCAACTTATGAAACTTAAATGAAAAATGTGCAACGCATCGCAAATAAATTACCAAAAAATGAAGGTTAACCGACCACCGCCAGAATAATCGGGAACAGGAATGGGGCGACCAACGAGGTGATAATCCCGCAAATAACCAGCGCCAGAGAGCCAAACGCGCCTTCCTGGTAGTCCAGCTCCGCACAGCGAGCGGTGCCGAGGGCATGCGAAGCAGTGCCCATTGCCAGCCCACGTGCGGCTTTGGTGCGAATACGCATCGCATTAAGCAACGTATGTCCAAACACAGCTCCGAGGATACCGACAAAAATGACGCAAACGGCGCTGATAGCCGGAATACCGCCAATACTGCCTCCCACCGCCATAGCGATAGGCGTAGTGACCGATTTCGGCATGATAGACGCGGCAATTTGCGGCGATGCGCCCATTAACAGGGCGACTGTTGTACCCGTAACCATCGCCACGATGCTTCCCACAAAACAGATAGCGATGATTGATTTCCAGCGGGCGCGGATCTGGTGCAACTGTTCATATAACGGATAGGCCAGCGCGACCACGGCAGGTTGCAACAAATCGTTCAGCACCTCACTGCCTTTGAAATAGTGATCGTAGGGAATACCGGTCAGCAGCAGAATGGGAATAATCACCACCATGGCGACCAGCAGCGGGTTCAATAGCGGCATTTTAAATCGTGCAGCCAGCTTACGTGCGCCGAAAAATACCGCCAGCGTCAGAGGTAACGACCACCATATATACGACATCATTCTTTAGACCCTTTTTGCCCAACGATTTTGCGCTCACCGTGCACAATGTGCGAACTCCAGCTCACCACCAGGAAAACGACCAGCGTACTGATGGTGCAGGACACCACCACCGGACCAAATTGTGCGCGGAGCAGATCAAAGTACTGCATGATCCCAACGCCAATTGGGACAAACAGCAGGGCCATATAACGAATCAGCACGTAGCAGCCAGGGTTAACCCATTTTGCTGGTAACACCTGCAAAGCCAGTAAAACAAACAGAATCAGCATGCCGATAATGCTGCCCGGAATGGTGATAGGAAGTAGTGACGCAAGAAAAATACCTGCATAGAGGCAGGCATAAATCAGGACGAATGCGCGCAAATATTGCCAGATAGTGTTCAGTGCTTTGCTCATAGTTGAAACCCTTGACGAGACTGATTCATCATACAATTAAACTTCAAAACGTGCTACCGATCACATCATGAATTCTAAGCATAGAGGAAATAGATATCTGGAACATCGGGCGATGGCCCTAACTATCTACGCTAAACCTGTGCCAGGTAATACAGAAAACGATTCAAAGCGGTAGTGGGCGTTTCATTGTTGCGCCAGAATACGCCTACGCTGCCTTTTTGTTCAATTTTCGGCAGATTCAGAATAGCCAACTGTCCCTGGGCGGCATAACGCTGCGCCAGGCGTAGAGAAAGAATAGAGATCATGTCGCTACTTTGCAGCAGGTTGGTGCTGACGTTGATCGACGCCGATTCAATGATGTTTTCCGGCAGCATGACGCCGTTATCTACTAGCGCGTTATCAATGCTTATCCGGATGGGCGTTCCCGTCGGCCAGACAATCCAGCGCCAGTTAGCCAGATCGTGCCAGGTGAGTAGGGGATATTTTGCCAGCGGATGGTCGGGACGTGCGACGAAGCAGACCGGCTCGGTATACAGCACCTGATAATTGAGCGGCAACTGAAGCGCCCGGCCGCCGACGCGACCGACGACGACATCCACCGAACCCGCAAGCAGATCGTGCAGCAGCGGGGTCATCACCTTTTCTTCAATATTAAGATGCAGGGTGGGCAGTTCTGTGAGTAAACCCAGTATCGCCTGTGAAACGCAGTCGGTCGCCACCGGCGAGCAACCAATCTTCAGGCTCCCTACCAGGCCGCCTTGCTTAAAACGGGCGATTTCATACTGCGAACGTTCCATATCATTGATCAGGCGTTGGGCATGCTGAAGTAGCAGTTTACCGCCTTCGGAAGGACGCAAGCCTTTGCTGTGACGTTCAAAGAGCGTGATGCCAATCTCATCTTCGAGCTGTGATAACCATTTTGACAACGCTGGCTGGGTGATATTCATCATCCGGGCAACGTGAGTCAAATTCCCCTGTTCGCCCAGCGCGATAAGCGTTTGCAGGTGGTGCAACTTCAGTTTCTGCGCCCAGTTAGCCATTTGCTATAACCTCCAGGTTATGCCTCTGCATGAAAAGCCATTGTACATTTCATCTCCAAACATACAAAGTCGCAACATACCTAAAACAAAACAGACATCTACTCTACCTGCACTGAGGCATTCACTATGACTCACCAACGTGATCTACAAGCACTGATCGATTCCGCCCCCGTCGGCAAGACCCAGTGGCGCGTTATCATCTGTTGTTTTCTGGTCGTCATGCTCGATGGTTTTGATACCGCGGCGATTGGTTTTATCGCACCCGACATTCGCACTCATTGGCAACTGACTGCCGGCGATTTGGCGCCGCTGTTTGGCGCGGGCCTGCTGGGTCTGACCGCTGGCGCACTGCTCTGCGGTCCGCTGTCCGATCGTTTTGGTCGCAAACGCGTGATAGAACTCTGCGTGGCGCTGTTCGGCGCATTGAGCCTTTTATCGGCTTTTTCTCCCGACCTACAAACGCTGGTCATTTTGCGCTTCCTTACCGGATTAGGTCTGGGCGGCGCGATGCCAAATACCATCACCATGACGTCAGAATACCTGCCAGCGCGTCGGCGCGGCGCGCTGGTTACCATGATGTTCTGTGGATTTACCCTGGGGTCGGCGATGGGCGGGATTGTCAGCGCGCAGCTGGTGCCGGTCATTGGCTGGCACGGCATCCTGGTGCTGGGAGGCGTTCTACCGCTGATGCTGTTTGTGGCCCTGTTGTTTGCCTTACCGGAATCCCCACGCTGGCAGGTTCGTCGTCAGTTGCCGCAAAACGTGATTGCCAGAACCGTTAGCGCCATCACCCGGGAACGTTATGACAATACCCAATTTTATCTCAACGAGGGCACCGCGATTGCTAAAGGCAGCATTCGCCAGCTGTTCGTCGGGCGACAGCTACCCATTACCCTGATGTTATGGGTGGTGTTCTTTATGAGCTTGCTGATTATTTATCTGCTCTCCAGTTGGATGCCGACGCTGTTAAACCATCGCGGAATAGACCTGCAGCATGCCTCATGGGTGACCGCCGCCTTCCAGATTGGCGGTACGCTCGGCGCGCTGGCGCTGGGAGTGCTGATGGATAAATACAACCCTTTCCGCGTGCTGGCTGTGAGCTATGCGCTGGGTGCGGTGTGTATTGTCATGATTGGCCTGAGCGAAAACGGCTTGTGGCTGATGGCGCTGGCCATTTTTGGCACCGGCATTGGTATCAGTGGTTCTCAGGTGGGCCTCAATGCGTTAACCGCCACGCTTTATCCGACGCAGAGTCGGGCGACGGGCGTCAGCTGGTCTAATGCGATTGGCCGCTGCGGCGCGATTGTCGGCTCGCTATCCGGCGGCGTGATGATGGCGATGAATTTCTCATTCGATAACCTGTTTTTCATTATCGCCGTTCCGGCGGCCATCAGCGCGATGATGCTAGCCCTGCTGACGGTTGTTATCCGCCAGTCGGCCTCTGCCTCAAATACTCTGCCACGTGCAAGTGTTGTGAATGAATAAGGAGAATCCCTATGTCTGAACTGAATCAGGATGTTAAGAACAGCCGTCAGCAGTTTTACCAGCATATTTCCGGGCAGAATCTGACCCCGTTGTGGGAGTCGCTGCATCGTCTGGTGCCGTCAACGCCGAACGCGAATTGCGCGCCTGCGTACTGGAACTATCAGGAGATCCGTCCGCTACTGCTGGAAAGCGGCGATCTGATTGGCGCGAAAGAGGCGATTCGCCGCGTGCTGGTGCTGGAAAACCCAATGCTGCGCGGACAGTCTTCAATCACCCCGACGCTGTACGCGGGATTGCAGTTAATCATGCCGGGCGAGGTTGCGCCGAGTCACCGCCATAATCAGTCTGCGCTGCGCTTTATTGTCGAAGGGAAAGGGGCATTTACCGCCGTGGATGGTGAGCGTACCCAGATGCATGAAGGCGATTTTATTCTGACGCCGCAGTGGCGCTGGCACGATCACGGCAACCCAGGCAGCGAACCGGTGGTGTGGCTGGACGGTCTGGATCTGCCGCTGGTGAATCTGCTGGGCTGCGGTTTTGCAGAAGACTACCCGGAAGATCAACAGCCGGTCACGCGCAAGGAAGGGGATTATTTACCGCGCTATGCGGCCAATATGCTGCCGCTGCGTCATCAGAAGGGTAACTCATCGCCCATTTTTAACTATCGCTACGATCGCAGCCGTGAAGCGCTACATGACCTGTCCCGCATGGGCGACGCCGATGAGTGGGACGGTTACAAGATGCGTTACGTGAACCCGGTAACCGGTGGTTATCCCATGCCTTCAATGGGGACCTTCCTGCAACTGTTGCCGAAGGGCTTTGCTTCGCGGATGGCGCGTACCACCGACAGCACTATCTACCACGTGGTGGAAGGAAGCGGGCAGGTCACCATCGGCAACGAAACCTTCAATTTTTCACCAAAAGATATCTTCGTGGTGCCAACCTGGCACGGCGTGTCGTTCAGGACCCACGAAGATACCGTTTTATTTAGTTTTTCGGACAGACCGGTTCAGGAAGCGCTGGGGTTGTTCCGTGAAGCACGTTATTAATTTGGGAGAGAGAAAATGACGCAATACGTATTCGAACCACAAGCGCCTGTTACCGTTCCGGTGGTTGGCAGTGATGAACAATTTCCCGTACGCCGCGTGTACTGCGTGGGCCGCAACTATGCCGCTCATGCGCGTGAAATGGGCTTTGATCCGGATCGCGAACCGCCGTTCTTCTTCTGTAAACCTGCCGATGCGGTGGTTCCGGTGGCGGCCGGTCAAACCCTCGAACTGCCATACCCTTCGCAGACCGATAACTATCACTATGAGATAGAGCTGGTGGTGGCGATTGGTAAAAAGGGCAGCGATATACTACTGGAAAAAGCGCACGAATATATCTGGGGCTATGCCACCGGTCTGGATATGACCCGCCGCGACAGGCAGATGGAGATGCGCCAGATGGGGCGTCCGTGGGAAATCGGCAAAGCGTTCGATCTCTCTGCCCCCATCGCGCCGCTGCATAAAGCCTGCGAAAGCGCGGATGTTAACCATGCGCCTATCTGGCTGCAGGTCAACGGCGTCGATCATCAGCGGAGCGATATTCGCCACCTCATCTGGTCCGTTAATGAAACCATTAGCTATCTGTCCGGCTTTTTCGAACTGCAGCCGGGCGATTTGATCTACACCGGTACTCCAGAAGGCGTAGGGGCGGTGGTGAAAGGGGATGTGATCACCGGAAACGTAGACGGTTTAACCCCCATCGCCGTGAAGATTGTCTGAGGTGGATGATGAAGCTGTACAGTTTCTTTAATAGCTCCGCGTCATATCGTGTACGCATTGCGCTGGCGCTGAAGGGGCTCGATTACCAGACGGTGGGCGTCAACATTCGCATCGGTCAGCAGAACGAGTTGGCCTACCGGCGGATGAATCCTGTGGGGCTGGTGCCTACGCTGGTTACCGACGACGGAGAATCACTCGGGCAGTCGCTGGCGATAACCGACTGGCTGGACGGCCACTTTCCGCAGTCGCCGCTGCTGCCTGCCGATTTCCCGGCGCGTAGTAAGGTGCTGGAAATCGTCTATGCCATCGCCTGTGATATCCATCCCGTGAATAACATGCGGGTATTGCGCTACCTGAGCGAAGAATTAAAGGTCAGTGAAGAAGATAAAAAACGCTGGTATGCGCACTGGATCCAGCAAGGGTTAAGCGCGGTGGAACAGATGCTGCGCCAGAGTCATTCGGGGACGTTCTGCGTGGGTGATGCGCCGACGCTGGCGGATTGCTGTCTGATCCCACAGTGGGCGAACGCGTTACGTATGGGCTGCGATCTGAGCGGATATCCGCGTTGTAAGGCGGTATATGATGCCTGTATCCAGCTTCCGGCGTTTATCGCCGCCGCGCCCGAGAATCAACAAGACAAAATTCCAGCCTGATAAGGAGAACGACAATGGCTAAAGTGACACGCGCAATTATCGTGGGTGGTGGGATTGGCGGCGCGGCGACTGCGCTATCGCTGGCCCGTCAGGGCATTAAAGTGATGTTGCTGGAGAAAGCGCACGAGATTGGTGAAATTGGCGCAGGTATTCAGCTTGGACCGAACGCGTTCTCTGCTCTGGACAGTCTTGGCGTGGGTGACGTCGCCCGTCAGCGCGCCGTTTTTACCGATCACATCACCATGATGGATGCGGTAAACGCGAAAGAGGTGGTACATATTGAAACCGGGCAGGCGTTTCGCGATCACTTCGGCGGCCCTTATGCGGTTATCCATCGGGTTGATATTCATGCTTCTGTCTGGGAAGCGGCGCTGGTTCACCCCAACGTTGAGTATCGCACTTCAACGAACGTGGTTGATATTCGCCAGACCGAGAATGACGTGACGGTATTTGATGAGCACGGCAACAGCTGGACGGCGGATATTTTGGTGGGCTGTGACGGTGTGAAATCGGTCGTTCGCCAGTCTCTGATTGGCGATGCGCCACGCGTGACCGGGCATGTGGTCTACCGGGCGGTGATTGATTGCGATGATATGCCGGAAGATTTGCGCATTAACGCGCCAGTGTTGTGGGCCGGACCGCACTGCCACCTGGTTCACTATCCGCTGCGCGGCGGCAAACAGTACAATCTGGTGGTGACCTTCCACAGTCGTCAGCAGGAAGAGTGGGGAGTGAAGGATGGCAGTAAAGAGGAGGTTCTCTCCTATTTCGCCGGAATTCACGCGCGACCGCGCCAGATGCTGGATAAACCCACGTCCTGGCGGCGTTGGTCCACTGCCGACCGCGAACCGGTAGAAAAATGGGGCACCGATCGTATTACGCTGGTGGGTGATGCCGCACATCCGGTGGCGCAATATATGGCGCAGGGAGCCTGTATGGCGCTGGAAGATGCCGTCAAGCTTGGTAGGGCGTTACAGCAGTGTGACGGCGATGCGGCTGATGCCTTTGCCCTGTATGAGTCGGTGCGTATTCCGCGTACTGCCAGGATTGTCTGGTCGACGCGCGAAATGGGCCGTGTTTATCACGCTGCGGGAGTCGAACGTCAGGTGCGTAATCTGCTGTGGAAAGGGAAATCACAGGCTGAATTTTATCGTGGTATGGAATGGCTGTATGGCTGGAAAGAAGATAACTGCCTGTTGCCGCGCTGAGCCTCTTTAATCTCCCTAACGGAGGCGCTACCATAGCGCCTCTTTTTTTGCGGGTGACGATATGCGTGTTTTACTGGCGCCGATGGAAGGCGTGCTCGACTCACTGGTGCGCGAGCTGCTGACAGAAGTGAATGATTACGACCTGTGCATCACCGAGTTTGTGCGCGTGGTGGATCAGCTCTTGCCGGCAAAAGTATTTCATCGGCTCTGCCCGGAACTGCATAACGACAGTCGGACGCCATCCGGCACGCGGGTGCGCATACAGCTACTGGGGCAGTATCCGCAGTGGCTGGCGGAGAACGCCGCGCGCGCGGTTGAACTGGGATCGTACGGCGTCGATCTGAACTGCGGCTGTCCGTCGAAGCTGGTCAACGGCAGCGGCGGCGGTGCTACGTTATTGAAAGATCCTGAGCTTATCTACCGGGGCGCAAAAGCCATGCGCGAAGCGGTTCCGGCTCATCTCCCGGTGACGGTGAAAGTGCGTCTGGGCTGGGATAACAGCGACCGGCAGTTTGAAATTGCCGATGCCGTCCAGCAGGCTGGCGCCAGCGAACTGGCCGTGCATGGCCGAACCAAGGAGCAGGGCTATAAGGCCGAACATATCAACTGGCAGGCGATCGGTGAGATCCGCCAGCGGCTTTCCATTCCGGTTATCGCGAATGGCGAAATCTGGGACTGGCAAAGCGCCCAGGATTGCATGGCCATCAGCGGATGCGATGCGGTGATGATTGGACGTGGCGCATTAAATATTCCGAACCTGAGTCGCGTGGTGAAGTACAACGAGCCGCGTATGCCGTGGCCTGATGTGGTGAGGTTGTTGCAAAAATATACCCGTCTTGAAAAGCAGGGGGACACCGGGCTGTACCACGTGGCGCGGATTAAACAATGGCTGGGGTATTTGCGAAAAGAATATTCAGAGGCAACTGCACTGTTTCAGGAGATTCGTGCGTTAAACAATTCGCCGGATATCGCTCGGGCGATTCAGGCCATCGAGATTACCGCCTGACGTCAGTTCCGGTAGGCCGGATAAGGCGTTTACGCCGCCATCCGGCATCAGAGAGAATAATCGCCTGACATTTCTGCTATCAGGCCTGGGCGAAATGACAACATCAGAAAATCATCTTAAACACGCCCGTTACCACCAACAGTCCAATCAGAAAAATAATCAGAATTACCCACAGCAGAATTTTCATTAATTTTCCCTTTTTTTGGTAAGTTCAGATTGAGTATAGGAAAGTATCAATCATTCTGCCTGGGGGGACTGTTATGCTGGTTTACGTGCGCTGAGCAAAAACACCATTGGCCGCTCTTTTTCTTCATCCAGCGCCGGGTTTTCAGCAATCTGTTGCGCAGACGGTCCCCATTCATCGACACAGACGATGTCGAATCCGGCCCCAACCAACGCATTAATCCAGGTCGCCAGTTTACGGTGCTGTTTTTTGACGCCTTCAGCAAACCAGTTACTGATGCGTTCGCCTTCCTGCTGATAATGATTGACCGGCCAGGACTGTTGCCCGGTTTTATCTTTTATCCAGCCCTGGTTAAGCGGTGCGGTATAAATTGGATGCTCGGCAGAAAAAACTAACATGCCGCCTGGTGTTAATGACTGGTAAATCGTTACCAATAATCGTTCTATATCGCGCAAATAGTGCAGGGCAAGCGAGCTATAAACCAGATCAAAGGAATTTGGCGACAGGGTAAGCATTTCGAGATCTTCACGCTGATAAACGATGCCACTACCCTGAGTCATACTGTGCGCCTGGGTTAACATCTTTTGTGAAATATCCAGTCCCAATACGCTGGCAGCCTGATTATCGCGCGCGTAGCGACAAAACCAGCCATATCCACAGCCCAAATCGAGAATGTTTTTTCCCTGCAGAGAGGGGAGCATAGCTTGTATTGTCGGCCATTCTGGCGCGCCATCGAGTCCTTTCACCGAACGATCCAGCGTGGCGTATCCTGCAAAGAACTCAGGGTCGTCATAGATATTCTGTGACATAACGTCTCCATCTATTAATTATTAAAATTATTTAATCTATATTATTTGTCTGGTGTATATTTTTCCGATTATATAATTTTATTGCCAAAGATGTATTGCCACGCGTAACTAAAAAAGCAGGAACGACAAGTCGTAATCTCTGCACATCTTTTCTTACCTGTATATCTCCATGAATCGTAATTCCGTTTTAGTCCCGGCGGCATTGTTGCCGCTTTTTATTCTGATGTCAGGCTGCGCGCCAATGCATGATGACCGCCAGTCTCTGTCGCAGCAGGCTCCTGCTGCGAATGTCGATACCACATTGCCCGCAGCGTTAAAAAATGGCTGGCCGGACAGCCAGTGGTGGAAGGCATACCATGACCCCCAGCTTAATGCGTTGATTGACAGCACGTTGCGAAATTCTCCTGATATGCAGGTAGCGGAACAGCGCATTCAACTGGCGGAGGCACAGGCTAAGGCGGTGGAGGCGCAGGATGGCCCGGAGATCGACTTCTCCGCGGACGTTGAGCGTCAGAGAATGTCAGCCGAAGGGCTGATGGGACCGTTTGCCATTACCGATCCGGCCGCCGGGACGACAGGGCCGTGGTACACCAACGGCACCTTTGGTTTAACCGCAGGCTGGAATCTGGATCTGTGGGGTAAGAATCGGGCTGAAGTGACGGCGCGTATAGGGGCCGTTAAGGCGCGTGAAGCCGAGCGTGAGCAAACCCGACAGCTGCTGGCGAGCGGCGTGTCTCGACTGTACTGGGAATGGCAAACGCAGGCCGCGCTGAAAACCGTGCTGACGCAAATCGAAACTGAGCAGCAAAACGTGATTACCGTCGATCGTCAGCTGTATCAAAACGGTCTTACTTCTTCAGTGGAAGGCGTTGAAACTGACATCGATTCCAGCAAGACAGAGCAGCAGTTAAACGACGTCAGCGGTAAAATGAAGGTCATCGAGGCGCGACTGAGCGCGCTGACTAATGCCCAGTCCACTGCCCTGAAGCTCCATACGACCAAACTGCCTGCGGTCGAAAGTCAGCTCCCGTCCCAGTTAGGTTACTCGCTACTGGCCCGCCGACCGGATTTACAGGCGGCGCACTGGTACATCGAATCATCGCTGAGCAGCATTGATGCGGCGAAAGCGGCGTTTTATCCCGATGTGAATCTGATAGCGTTTTTACAACAGGATGCGTTACATCTGAGCGACCTGTTCCGCCATTCCGCACAGCAAATGGGTGTCACAGCCGGACTCACGCTGCCTGTCTTCGACAGCGGCAGACTAAATGCGAATCTCGACATAACCAAAGCCCAAAGCAACCTGACGGTGGCGAATTACAATAAAGCCGTGGTAGATGCAGTGAATGACGTGGCGCGAGCAGCTTCGCAGGTGGAAACACTGGCGCAGAAAAATCAGCATCAGCAGCAGATTGAGCATGATGCCCAGCGCGTCGTGGGTCTGGCGCAGGCGCGCTTTAATGCCGGTATTATTGCTGGCTCCCGGGTCAGCGAGGCAAAGATCCCGGCTTTACGCGAGCAGTGCAACGGTCTGCTTTTACAAGGCCAGTGGCTGGATGCCTCAATCCAGTTGACCAGCGCGCTGGGTGGTGGTTATCACGCGTCCTGACTGTTCGGCCCGCGGTGTTAAGCTGTCGGGCCATTTTCATTGCGCTTACGTGCGCTTCGCCGTTTCATCCACCAGCGGACGCCCGCGACTATCCCGATAACCAGCACCAGCCAGATGCCATGCTTGATATGCTGGTCAAGGCTGTGCAGCCACGGCGCAATCACTTCGCCACCGACATAGCCGAGAGTGGTAAATAGCGATGCCCAGACAAATGCGCCAAGAATATTCAACGGTAAAAAAATCTTCGGCGGCAGGTGACTGGCGCCAATCAGCAAAGGACCAATAACGCGAAAGCCATACATAAAGCGCGTACCGACCACAAACAGGTAAGGACGTCGCTGGATCATCTTTTGTGCATAATCAATTTTTGCCTGATGGCGCGAGAAACGCTGCAAAATTTTGCCGCCAAAACGGCGTCCGAGTAAATAGAGCAACTGATCGCCAATCATCCCACCCAGTGCGACCGAGAGTACCACCAGCGGAAATTTCAGAACGCCCTGATGTGCCGCCACGCCGCCTAACAGGGTAATGGTTTCGCCTTCCGCCAGGCTGCCGATGATTAACGCAGCATAGCCGTATTGCGCAACATAATGATTTATATCCATACGTTTGTATGACCTCCACTACTAATAGCATACACCCTATGAATATTTGATGCCGGAAAAGCACAACCTGGCGCTTCGGTATTTTTCCTGTGTACATAAAATAATCAAAAGCTGAATTATAATTGAAGTGTTGAGGTCCGGAGCTGACAAGAAGGGGGCGGTATGAACCATGTCTGGGGGCTGTTTTCCCATCCCGATCGTGAAATGCACGTAATCAACAGCGAAAACGAAAGTGTTTCGCATCACTACACCCACCATGTACTGCTGATGGCGGCAATCCCGGTTATTTGCGCGTTTATCGGCACCACGCAAATCGGCTGGAATTTTGGCGATGGCAATATCCTGAAATTATCCCTGTTAACCGGATTGGCGATGGCGATTCTGTTTTACGGGGTGATGCTGGCAGGCGTCGCCGTCATGGGCCGGGTTATCTGGTGGATGGCGCGAAATTACCCGCAGCGTCCGTCGCTGGCGCATTGTATGGTGTTTGCCGGATATGTCGCGACGCCGCTGTTTTTAAGCGGGCTCGTCGCACTTTATCCGCTGGTCTGGCTGTGCGCATTGGTGGGGACCATCGCGCTGTTTTACACCGGCTATTTACTTTACCTCGGTATACCGACGTTCCTGAATATCACTCGTGAGGAAGGGTTAAGTTTTTCCAGTTCGACGCTGGCGATCGGTGTGCTGGTACTGGAAGTTTTGCTGGCTATTACGGTAATCCTGTGGGGTTACGGCTATCGGTTATTCTGACGGATAAACCTGTCTGCGCTGCGTTGTTGACGTAAAAGTCAGCAACGCAGCATTTCGAGACGATTCTCCTGTGGCGGCAAACCTGCCGGATCGCTATGATGCCTGAGCTAGCTTGAGATAATACTTAGTCTCAGGCGGTGTGCGTTGTGACGTGCGTGAACCATTATCAGAAATCTCATCATGCTGAAATTCCGAGTTTCATTATTAAGCCTTGCCCTGGTGCTGGCCGTTCCTTTTGCACCCCAAGCCGTGGCTAAAACGGCAACTACCGCAGCGGCTTCTCAACCTGAGATAGCATCCGGTAGCGCGATGATTGTTGATCTGAATACCAACAAAGTTATCTATTCGAACCATCCGGATCTTGTGCGTCCGATTGCGTCGATTACCAAATTAATGACGGCGATGGTGGTGCTTGATGCGCGACTGCCGCTGAATGAAAAGTTGAAAGTTGATATTAGCCAGACGCCGGAAATGAAAGGCATTTACTCTCGCGTTCGACTTAACAGCGAAATTAGCCGTAAAGACATGCTGTTGCTGGCGCTGATGTCATCAGAAAACCGCGCGGCGGCGAGCCTGGCGCATCATTACCCGGGCGGATATAACGCGTTTATCAAAGCCATGAATGCCAAAGCGAAATCGCTCGGTATGACTCAGACACGCTTTGTGGAACCCACCGGCTTATCGATTCATAACGTTTCGACGGCCCGGGACTTAACCAAACTGCTGATTGCCAGCAAACAGTATCCGCTGATTGGCCAGCTAAGTACGACGCGCGAAGATATGGCGACGTTTGCCAATCCGGCGTATACGCTGCCGTTTCGTAACACCAACCATTTGGTATACCGCGATAACTGGAATATTCAGTTAACGAAAACCGGGTTTACCAATGCGGCGGGTCACTGTCTGGTGATGCGCACGGTGATTAATAACAAACCGGTGGCGCTGGTGGTGATGGATGCATTTGGTAAATATACCCACTTTGCCGATGCCAGCCGTTTACGTACCTGGATTGAAACGGGCAAGGTGATGCCGGTTCCGGCGGCGGCGCTGAGCTATAAAAAGCAAAAAGCCGCGCAGATGGCGGCGGCAGGTTCGGCGACGGGCGAGCAAACCGCACAGAACGATTAAACAAGACGTCTTATCCGGCCTGCACAAAACTAATGTGGCTGTAGGCCGGGCAAGCGAAGCGCCCCCGGCAACATGCCCGGTGGCGCTTATCTTTTTTTTGCTTTACGACTCTTTCCAGAACTTCTGCTTACTCGTTTTCCCAATACCCGGATTCATACTGTTGGTGGGATCGTTCTCACGGTAAAAACGGGTCAAGGTTTCCGGCGCCTGATACAGATGCCCGACGTTGTGCTCTGCCGGATACTGCGCCCCACGCTCGCGCAGGAGTTCCAGCATTTGCTCTTTCAGCGCATGCGCGTCCACGCCTTTTTTCACAATGTAATCCTGATGGAAGACGTAGCACATAAAGTGACCGTAATAGAGTTTGTGCACCAGTTGGCTGTCGATCTCTGGAGGCAGATGCTCGTACCATTCGGTATCGTTACGGCGTAGCGCGATATCCAGCGCCAGAATATCTTCCACTTCATCGGCATGAACGGCCTGATAACGTATAGCCGCGCCAGCCGCCGCAAAGCGGTGTAAAAACGCCTTGCTGCCTTCTTCCGCGGTACAGGCAAAGAAATCGCCTTCAGCGGTTTTGAAATATTCGCTAAGCCAGTTTTGCGCTTCAGCCACGCCGCCGCCGGCCATTTTTAACAGCAGGTGATGTTCGTACTTATCGCGCCAGCTTTTCATGCGTGCCGGTAAGTGGCTGGGGAACAAATGACCAAATTTCTGCATTGCGCGATCGGTGAAGTGCGGACGGAAAATTTTCACTTTTTCCAGCATCGCATCGGTGCGACCTTTCAGGGTGAAGAAGAACGGCATTTTGTCGGTGCCGAGCTTGTCGATCATCAGAAACGTATCTTTGCCGTATTGCTCAGCAATGTCGTAAATATCGCGGTGCATGTATTCACCGGCGACCGGCAGATGCTCAAATTTTGCCAGAATATGCCGGCGGATCTCTGTCAATACCTCTGGCTGGTTGGTGCCGATATAAAAGACCTGCTGGTTTTTTTCGGCTTCGAAGGTGTCCAGGCGCACGGCGAAAACCGCGAGCTTGCCGGCACAACCGGATGATTCAAACAATCTATCCGGGTCGGCGTTATAGCGTGCAGGCGTGTCCGCCTCGATATCTCTGACGCGGGTAACGTAGTCGTGATCGTGCGCATGACGCCCGTCATGGCGGACATCGTCATCTTTAATCCGCTCGTCATCAAGTTTGCTCAGGATCTGCTCCGGGGTCTGGCCCAGCTCGATACCCAGATGGTTAACCAGCTGTAATTTGCCCTGTTCGTCAATACGCGCAAACAGCGACATCTCCGTGTATGCCGGACCGCGCTGTACCAGCGAGCCGCCGGAGTTGTTGCAAATGCCGCCGATAACCGAAGCGCCGATGCAAGACGAACCGATCACTGAATGCGGCTCACGGCCAAACGGTTTGAGCGCTTTTTCCAGCGAATAAAGCGTGGTTCCAGGGTAAGCCAAAACCTGTTCGCCTTTGCCAATGACGTGCAGCTTATCAAGACGCAGAGTGCTGATAATGACAATCTCGCGGTCATAATCATTACCGCTCGGCGTAGAGCCTTCGGTCAGACCGGTGTTTGCGGCCTGCATCAGGATGATTTTATCTGCGGCGACGCAGGCGCTCAAAACGCGCCACAGTTCTAAAAGCGAGCCCGGGAACACGACGGCAAGCGCATCGCCCTGGCCGGAGCGGAAGCCCTTGCGATAGCGGGCGGTTTTAGCAGGGTCTGTGAGCAGGTGTGAATGACCCACCAGACGGGTCAGTTCATTCAGAAAAGCTTTATTATCTGTTGTAATGGAAGACATTCTCCACTCCTTGTGGTGGGACTCAATATCAGGAACAAGCATAGCGCTTTGTATGACAATACGCTTTCTCATTCATAATGTCTCTGGTTCGTCTTCTACTGATTCGCGCTGGTTTTGAAAATTAGGAGAATAACCTTAGCTTTCTTTATCGCTCCCGTTTAGTCTTACGGCAAACTGCGGTTTTTGTTATATTTTCGCTGCCTCGTCGGGAAAAAATAAAGAGAGAATCAACATGAAATGGCTATGTTCTGTAGGTGTCGCGGTGAGTCTGGCGTTGCAACCCGCGTTGGCGGACACTCTGTTTGGTAACCATCCGCTGACGCCAGAAGCGCGGGATGCCTTCGTTACCGATTTACTCAAGCAGATGACCGTGGATGAGAAAATTGGGCAACTCCGTTTGATAAGCGTCGGGCCTGATAATCCGAAGGAAGCCATCCGCGAGATGATCAAAGACGGGCAGGTTGGGGCAATTTTTAACACCGTCACACGCCAGGATATCCGCAAAATGCAGGATCAGGTGATGGAACTCAGCCGCCTGAAAATTCCTCTCTTTTTTGCCTACGACGTATTACACGGTCAGCGTACCGTGTTCCCAATTAGCCTCGGTCTGGCGTCCTCCTTTAATCTCGATGCGGTCAGAACCGTTGGTCGGGTTTCTGCGTATGAAGCCGCCGATGATGGTCTGAATATGACCTGGGCGCCGATGGTCGACGTCTCGCGCGATCCGCGCTGGGGGCGTGCCTCAGAAGGATTTGGTGAAGATACGTATTTGACCGCCACAATGGGCAAAACCATGGTGGAAGCGATGCAGGGGAAAAGCCCGGCCGACAGGTATTCAGTGATGACCAGCGTTAAGCACTTCGCCGCCTATGGCGCGGTTGAGGGCGGCAAGGAATATAACACCGTCGATATGAGCCCGCAGCGTCTGTTCAACGACTACATGCCGCCGTACAAAGCCGGACTGGATGCTGGTAGCGGTGCGGTGATGGTAGGGCTTAATTCGCTGAACGGCACGCCAGCAACCTCGGATGCCTGGCTGTTAAAAGACGTGCTGCGCGATGAGTGGGGCTTTAAGGGCATCACCGTTTCCGATCACGGCGCGATTAAGGAACTGATTAAGCACGGCACCGCCTCCGATCCTGAAGATGCAGTGCGCGTGGCGATCAAGTCCGGCATCAACATGAGCATGAGCGATGAGTATTACAGCAAATACCTGCCGGGGTTGATTAAGTCAGGCAAAGTCACGATGGCGGAACTGGATGACGCCGCGCGCCACGTGCTGAACGTGAAATATGATATGGGGCTGTTTAACGATCCGTACAGCCATCTGGGGGCCAAAGAATCTGACCCGCAGGACACCAATGCGGAAAGCCGATTGCATCGCAAAGAAGCGCGTGAAGTGGCGCGTGAAAGTCTGGTACTGCTGAAGAACCGTCTGGAAACATTGCCGCTGAAAAAATCCGCCACCGTGGCGGTTGTCGGTCCGCTGGCTGACAGCAAGCGTGATGTCATGGGCAGTTGGTCTGCTGCCGGTGTGGCCGATCAGTCGGTAACGGTGCTTACGGGGATTAAAAACGCCATCGGTGAGCAGGGTAAAGTGGTGTACGCGAAAGGGGCGAACATCACCAACGACAAAGGCATTGTTGATTTCCTCAATCTGTATGAAGAGGCGGTGAAGGTTGACCCGCGTTCGCCGCAGGCGATGATCGATGAGGCCGTTAACGCCGCGAAGCAGTCTGACGTCGTGGTCGCGGTCGTCGGTGAGGCGCAGGGAATGGCGCATGAAGCTTCCAGCCGCACCGATATCACTATTCCACAGAGTCAGCGTGACCTGATTACTGCGCTGAAAGCCACGGGTAAACCGTTGGTTCTGGTGCTGATGAATGGACGTCCGCTGGCGCTGGTTAAGGAAGACCAACAGGCCGATGCGATCCTTGAAACCTGGTTTGCCGGGACGGAAGGCGGTAACGCCATCGCCGATGTGCTGTTTGGCGATTACAACCCGTCAGGTAAGCTGCCGATGTCTTTCCCGCGCTCTGTTGGACAGATCCCGGTCTATTACAGCCATCTCAATACCGGCCGCCCATATAATGCCGATAAGCCGAATAAGTACACGTCGCGCTACTTTGATGAAGCGAATGGTCCGTTGTATCCCTTTGGCTATGGCCTGAGCTATACCACGTTCACGGTTTCTGATGTGAAACTCTCCTCCCCAACGATGAAGCGTGACGGGACAGTGACGGCCAGCGTGCAGGTGACCAACACCGGCAAGCGCGAAGGTGCGACGGTTATTCAGATGTATTTGCAGGATGTGACCGCGTCAATGAGTCGTCCGGTAAAACAGCTGAAAGGTTTTGAGAAAGTAAATCTTAAGCCGGGCGAAACCCAGACCGTAAGCTTCCCGATTGACGTTGAAGCGCTGAAGTTTTGGAACCAGCGCATGCAATACGATGCGGAACCGGGCAAGTTCAACGTCTTTATCGGCGTTGATTCCGCCAGAGTGAAGCAGGGCGAATTTGAGCTGCTGTAATTGATGAATAAAGCCACGCATCATGCCTGATGGCGTTACGCTTACCAGGCTGACTAAATAGAATCATCCGGCAAATTCACTTTGGGTTTGCCGGATTTTTTTATTTTATTATCGCCTTACCGCTAATAACTCTCAGTGTTACTACCCAATTGCCAGGTTAAGGCTTGATTTTTCGACTATGCTTTTTCCTCAAGTCTCTGAAAAGGGCCGCAAAAGGATGAGGAGTACAGCATGATAATCTCAAAAGTATGGGGGGGCTCACTGGCGCTTTTAGCCGCGATAAGCTTACCCTTACAGGCCGCGTCACCCGTCACGGTCGGTTCAAAAATAGATACCGAAGGGGCGCTGCTCGGCAACATTATTTTGCAGGTGCTCGAAAGTCACGGCGTGAAAACCGTCAATAAAGTACAACTGGGTACCACTCCGGTAGTGCGTGGCGCCATCACCTCCGGTGAGCTGGATATTTATCCGGAATATACCGGCAATGGGGCATTCTTTTTTAAAGATGAGAATGATCCTGCGTGGAAGAATGCGCAGGCCGGTTTCGACAAAGTGAAAAAGCTGGACGCAGAGCAAAATAAGCTGGTCTGGCTAACGCCTGCGCCCGCCAACAATACCTGGACCATTGCTATACGCCAGGATATCGCACAAAAGAACAAGCTAGAGTCGCTTGCTGATTTAGGTCGTTACCTGAAAGACGGGGGAACGTTCAAGCTTGCCGCCTCTGCGGAATTCATCGAACGCGCTGACGCGTTGCCTGCGTTTGAAAAAGCCTATGATTTCAAGCTGAAGCAAAATCAGTTGTTGTCGCTGGCGGGTGGTGATACCGCGGTGACAATTAAAGCGGCGGCGCAGCAGACTTCTGGAGTCAATGCGGCGATGGCCTACGGCACCGACGGTCCGGTTGCGGCGCTCGGTCTGCAAACATTAAGCGATCCAAAAGGCGTCCAGCCCATTTATGCCCCTGCGCCCGTTGTGCGTGAATCGGTACTGAAGGACTACCCGCAAATGGGAGAATGGCTACAACCGGTATTTGCCAGCCTGGATGAAAAAACGCTGCAACAACTGAATGCCAGTATTGCCGTGGAGGGGCTGGATGCGAAAAAAGTCGCAGCAGACTACCTGAAGCAAAAAGGATGGGTGAAGTAACGGAGTTTGCAGCGGGTGGGTGTTTTGTCGAAAATTTCAGTAAATCGGGTGTTGCTGCTGCTGGTGCTTCTTACCTTCGCGGCGGCAGCGCTTCCTTTCATTAGCTATGCTCCCAATCGCCTGGTTTCCGGCGAAGGTCGTCAACTCTGGGATATCCGGCCCGACATGGCGTGGGGATTGGCGGTGGCTTGCTTGCTGCTGTTTCTTCTGTGCTTTGTACCGGGAAAGTCAGGCAATATATTGACGCTTGTTATTAGCCAGCTGTTGGTGATTGCGGCGCTGGTAACCGCAGGAGCAACGGCAACGTATCTGGCCCAGACCGGTAGCCCGCTGGCCAGAACCAGTCTGGGCAGCGGGTTCTGGTTGGGACTGGGGCTGATGCTGCTGGCCGCCAGTGACGCCATTCGTCGCATCACCGAACAGGCGTCATGGCGATGGCTGTTGCATGCGCAAATGTTTATTTTGCCGCTGGTACTTTTGTTCTCCGGCACGTTTAACGATCTTTCTCTGCTTAAAGAATATGCCAACCGTCAGGATGTCTTTAATGACGCACTGGCGCAACATCTGACAATTCTGTTCGCTACCGTGGTGCCCGCGATGCTTATTGGCGTGCCGCTGGGCGTCTGGTGTGCTTTTTCTGTCGCTCGCCAGGGGCCGGTATTTGCTGCACTGAATATCATCCAGACCATTCCCTCCGTCGCGCTGTTTGGCCTGTTAATTGCGCCCCTCGCCGGGCTGGTGAAGCACTTTCCGGTGTTGGGTTCGCTTGGCGTCGCCGGAACCGGTCTGACGCCTGCGCTTATTGCGTTGGTACTGTATGCGCTCTTACCGCTGGTTCGCGGCGTAGTGGCTGGATTGAATCAGGTTCCACGCGATGTGCTGGAAAGCGCCCGGGCGATGGGGATGAGCGCGCGGCAGCGGTTTATCTCGGTACAATTTCCACTGGCGTTGCCGGTCTTCTTGCGCAGCTTGCGGGTGGTCATGATCCAGACAGTGGGGATGGCGGTGATTGCCGCGCTGATTGGCGCAGGGGGATTTGGCGCGCTGGTCTTTCAGGGATTGCTCAGTAGCGCCGTTGATTTAGTTCTGCTGGGTGTGATCCCGGTAGTTGTGCTGGCAGTGTTGATTGATGCGCTGTTTGATTTAGGTCTCGCGCTGCTAAAGGTATCGAATAATGATTGAATTTCGCCATGTCAGTAAAACCTATGGTCAGCACAGGGCCGTCGATGACCTTAATCTGCAGTTAGGGGAGGGCAGCTTTTCGGTATTAATTGGTACGTCGGGTTCGGGGAAGTCCACCACGCTGAAGATGATCAACCGTCTGGTTGAGCATGACAGCGGGCAGATCCGATTTGCCGGGGAGGAGATCCGCAGCCTACCGGTGCTGGAGTTACGACGACGTATGGGGTACGCGATTCAGTCGATTGGTTTGTTTCCACACTGGACCGTTGCGCAGAACATCGCCACCGTACCACAGCTGCAAAAGTGGTCGCGCTCACGTATTGATGACCGAACAGATGAACTGATGGCACTGCTGGGTCTTGAGGCGAGTTTGCGTCACCGTTATCCGCATCAGCTTTCCGGCGGACAGCAGCAGCGGGTCGGGGTTGCGCGTGCGTTGGCGGCAGACCCGCAGGTGCTATTGATGGATGAGCCTTTTGGCGCGTTGGATCCGGTCACCCGCGGTGCGCTGCAACTGGAGATGACGCGCATTCACCGTCTGCTGGGGCGTACCATTGTGCTGGTGACACATGATATCGATGAGGCGCTGAGGCTGGCGGAGCATCTGGTTCTGATGGATGCAGGAAAGGTTGTGCAGCAAGGTGCGCCGATGTCGATGCTGACTGCGCCAGCGAATGATTTCGTGCAAACCTTTTTTGGCCGTAGTGAACTGGGCGTAAGGCTGTTGTCACTGCGCACGGTAGGTGATTTTATCCGTCGCGGCGAACGCTCAGATGGTGAACCGCTGGTGGATGAGATGACGCTTCGTGATGCGTTGTCGGTGTTTGTGGCGCGCGGTTGCGAGGTTTTACCGGTTGTGACGCCGCAGGGGTTGCCTTGCGGGACGCTTCATTTTCGCGATCTGCTTTCGGAGATGCCGACCCGTGAAACGTCTTGCTGATCCGCTGCTTTGGCTGGTTGTCCTGTTCCTGATCCTGTTGGTCGGGTTACCGCACAGTCAGGCCCTGTTTAGTTCGCTGTTCCCCGAGTTGCCGCGACCGGTGTATCAGCAGGAAAGTTTTACGACGCTGGCGTTAAGCCACTTTGCGCTGGTGGGGATTTCAAGTCTTATCGCCGTCATCATCGGCACGGGGGCGGGAGTTGTGGTAACCCGGTCCTGGGGCGTGGAATTCAGGCCGATGGTGGAAACGATTGCCGCCGTGGGGCAGACTTTTCCTCCGGTCGCCGTGCTGGCAATCGCCGTACCGGTGATGGGGTTTGGGCTTGAACCCGCGATTATCGCGCTGATCCTGTATGGCGTGTTACCGATCCTGCAGGCAACGCTGGCGGGACTTGGCGGCATTTCTCCCAGCGTGATGGAGGTAGCCAGCGGAATGGGAATGAGTCAGAGCCAGCGGCTGCGCAAAGTGGAGTTGCCGCTGGCGGCACCGGTCATCCTGGCGGGGATTCGCACGTCGGTGATTATTAATATCGGCACCGCAACAATCGCCTCAACCGTCGGGGCGAACACGCTGGGCACGCCGATTATTATCGGGCTTAGCGGGTTCAATACCGCTTATGTGATTCAGGGCGCGCTGCTGGTCGCGCTGGCGGCAGTGATAGTTGATCGCGGGTTTGAGCGATTAGCGAGCCGCCTTACCCGGCACGTAAAATGAATGTGTAGCCTGCCAGCATGACGCCGCCGATACCGCCGATAGCCATTAGCAGAAAGAGGGTGATAACACCGATTTTAGCTGCGCTCATTATGCACTCCTTATGTGAATTCAAGGATTGTACACGTTTGTTAATAGAATATTAAATACCGAGTGGATAAATATCGTGACCTAACGCGCGCCATTCGTTCAACTGTTGCTGCTGTGCGGGCGTTTGGCTCTCGCCGCACCAGACGAGTAAGGTTCGACCTTCAAACAACTCCGGTCGCAATTGGTTCAGCGAGTGGGCGAGGACGTCAACGCGCCATCCCTGCTGGCTGGCTACCCAACCCTCCAGCCATAAACGGGTGGTATCGTGAATGTTCCAGCCGACAACCAGGGCGTCTTTACCCTGTTTCTTGCGCGCCGAAGCCAGACAAATTGCGATGTAGTTGATGAGGACGCCGTCGAGGATCCCCAGTAACGCCTGCAGGATCGGCTGTTGGCATTGCAGACGTCGGCGTAACGGAATGAACAAATGGGTGTTGAGCGTTTGTGCGGGATAATCCTGACCGCGCTCCTTGATCCACAGTCTGAGGCTATGCAAATTATTACTTTGCAAATAGCTCAACAGCGTCTCTTGTTGTTCGCGCCAGCCGTTATGGACATCAATGTTCTCATTGCTGAGCAGCATTTTTACCTTACTGACCTGAACGCCGTTGTTTATCCAGCGTTTTATCTCACGGATCCTGTCGATATCCGCGTCGTTAAACAGGCGATGCCCGCCGTCTGTCCGCTGCGGTTTGAGTAATCCGTAACGCCTCTGCCACGCGCGTAAAGTGACAGGGTTGATATCACAAAGCAAAGCCACTTCACCTATTGTGTAAAGCGCCATCGTCGTCTCACTTATGCTCGCGAGGTCCCAGTTTTACTTTAGACGCTCTTTTGCGAACCAGGTAGTTTTGTCTGTTTTTTGTTCAACGAATGGGTGAATTTGTAGTCATGCTCGCGCTTTCGAGTGATCGTTCTCACAAATTCCTTTTTTTTTGCAACACTTCAAAGAAAGTTACGCGCAGCCCATGTATGTTACGCGCTTTTAAGTGATGTGTGGTTGGCGGGTATGTACGAGTTTAATCTGGTGTTGCTGCTGCTTCAGCAGATGTGTGTGTTTCTCGTTATCGCGTGGCTCATGAGCAAAACGCGTTTGTTTATCCCGCTGATGCAGGTCACGATCCGGCTCCCGCATAAGCTGCTTTGCTACGTCACCTTTTCCATTTTCTGCATTTTGGGCACCTATTTCGGGCTGCACATTGATGATTCTATTGCCAACACCCGTGCTATCGGCGCGGTGATGGGCGGGCTGCTTGGCGGCCCGGTGGTTGGCGGTTTAGTCGGCCTGACCGGCGGCTTACATCGTTATTCCATGGGTGGAATGACGGCGCTCAGTTGCATGATTTCAACCATTGTGGAAGGTTTACTCGGCGGGCTGGTGCACAGTGTACTCACCCGTCGCGGTCGCACCGATAAAGTCTTTAGCCCACTGACCGCGGGGGCTATTACCTTTGTTGCCGAACTGGTGCAGATGCTGATCATCTTATTAATTGCTCGTCCGTTCGATGACGCGTTTCGACTGGTCAGCAATATCGCCGCGCCGATGATGGTGACTAATACCGTGGGCGCGGCCCTGTTTATGCGTATTTTGCTCGATAAACGGGCGATGTTTGAAAAATATACCTCCGCTTTTTCCGCCACAGCGCTCAAAGTTGCTGCTTCCACGGAAGGTATATTGCGCCAGGGATTCAACGAGGTTAACAGCATGAAGGTTGCCCAGGTGCTGTATGAGGAGCTGGATATCGGTGCCGTGGCGATTACCGATCGTGAGAAGCTGCTGGCATTTACCGGTATTGGCGACGACCATCATCTGCCCGGTAAACCGATTTCCTCCTCGTACACCCAACGGGCGATAGAAACCGGCGAGGTGGTGTATGCCGATGGGAATGAAGTCCCTTACCGCTGCTCTTTGCATCCGCAATGTAAATTAGGCTCAACGTTGGTCATCCCTTTGCGGGGCGAAAACCAGCGGGTGATGGGGACTATCAAGCTGTATGAAGCCAAAAACCGTCTCTTTAGCTCGATCAACCGCACGCTGGGGGAAGGGATCGCCCAACTGCTTTCGGCGCAGATTCTGGCCGGGCAGTATGAGCGGCAAAAAGCGATGCTGACGCAGTCGGAAATCAAACTCCTGCATGCACAGGTGAATCCCCATTTTCTGTTTAATGCGCTCAACACCATTAAAGCCGTAATCCGACGCGATAGCGAGCAGGCCAGTCAACTGGTGCAGTATTTGTCGACGTTCTTTCGCAAAAACTTAAAGCGCCCGTCGGAGATTGTGACGCTGGCCGATGAAATTGAGCATGTTAACGCCTATCTGCAAATTGAAAAGGCGCGCTTTCAGTCGCGCCTGCAGGTGACCTTAACGGTGCCAGATGCGCTTGCTCATCAGCAATTACCCGCTTTCACCTTACAACCGATCGTGGAGAATGCCATCAAGCATGGTACCTCTCAGCTACTGGATACCGGGGAAGTGTCGATTACCGCCCGCCGCGAAGGGCTGTATCTGATGCTGGATATTGAAGACAACGCCGGGTTGTATCAGCCAACGTCTGAGGCCAGCGGATTGGGTATGAATCTGGTCGATAAACGACTGCGCGAGCGGTTTGGCGACGATTTTGGCATCAGCGTAGCGTGTGAACCTGACCGTTTTACCCGAATCACTTTACGACTTCCTCTGGAGGAACTGGCATGATCAAAGTGCTGATTGTCGATGACGAACCGTTAGCGCGGGAGAATCTGCGGATCCTGTTGCAGGAGCAAAGCGACATCGAGATTGTCGGGGAATGCTCGAATGCGGTGGAAGCCATCGGCGCGGTGCATAAGCTGCGTCCGGATGTCCTGTTTCTTGATATTCAGATGCCGCGTATCAGCGGCCTGGAAATGGTCGGCATGCTTGATCCCGAGCATCGCCCGTACATTGTTTTCCTTACCGCCTTTGATGAGTATGCGGTGAAGGCCTTTGAAGAACACGCGTTTGATTATCTGCTCAAACCGATTGAAGAAGCGCGGCTGGAAAAAACGCTGATCCGTTTACGCCAGGAGCGCACCAAGCAGGATGTATCACTACTGCCCGAGAATCAGCAGGCGCTGAAGTTTATTCCGTGCAGCGGTCATAGCCGAATTTATCTGCTGCAAATGGATGATGTGGCGTTTATCAGCAGCCGTATGAGCGGCGTGTATGTGACCAGTAGTGATGGTAAAGAGGGGTTCACCGAACTGACGCTCAGAACGCTGGAAAGTCGTACTCCTCTGCTGCGCTGTCACCGGCAATATCTGGTGAATATGGCGCAATTGCAGGAGATCCGTCTGGAAGATAACGGTCAGGCGGAGCTGATTTTGCGAAACGGCCTGACCGTTCCGGTAAGCCGCCGTTATCTTAAAAGTCTAAAAGAGGCGATTGGACTGTAAAACTGATACACTGCGCGCCATTGCATCACCGACAGTTGAAGGCTCTATGCTAAGTAACGATATTCTTCGTAGCCTGCGCTACACCCTGAAAGCGGACAATAACGACATGGTGCGTATTCTTGCGCTTGCTGACATGGAATCCACCTCCGCAGGTTTCGATACCTGGATGACAAAAGAAGATGAAGACGGGTTTGTGCGCTGCCCGGATATCATTCTCTCCGGTTTTTTAAACGGACTGATTTATCATCTGCGTGGTAAAGATGATTCTGCGCCGGAACTGGCGCTTGAGCGTCGTGTTAACAACAATACGGTACTGAAAAAGCTGCGTATCGCCTTTTCGCTGAAAACCGATGATATTCTGGCCATTATGACCGGGCAGAAGTTTCGTGTGTCGATGCCGGAAATCACCGCCATGATGCGCGCACCGGACCATAAGAACTATCGCGAATGCGGCGATCAGTTTCTACGTTATTTCCTGCGAGGTTTGACCTTCCACGTGCATAACGCGAAGTCTTAAAGCGTAAAGCGGGCGACCACGATGAATATCGGGTCGCCGGTGGTTTACTTCACTTCTTTAAAACCCGCCGATTCCATTACCGTTTGCATTTGCTTCATGCTGATGTTTTTATCGGCATTCTCAGAAAGCTTCATCCCGGAAATTGCCTGCAATGCTTTTATATCAACTTTTTCCATATCGATAGTGACATTTTCCTGCGCGTAGGTATCTGTATAGCTGAGCTTTTCTTCTATACCCGCGATATTTTGATATTTAGCGCTTAACGCGTCGAATACTTTCGCTGCTTCTTCTTTATTGCTGGCACCGATCGATGCATAGCTGATTTTACTTTCGGAGATCTGTTTCAGAACCTTATCGCCTTTATAGGTGTAAGAGACGGTAATATCCGAACCGTAAAGGTTGGCATTAAATGTTTTTGTCTCTTCTTTATCACCACATCCCGTCAGAGAAAAAACGACAACCGACGCTGCGACAAGTGAAACTAATTTTTGAAACGCTTTCATGTAAAACTCCATTTCATGAATGTTGGATGCTAAATAATAGCGCCAATGAATTTGATGGGTCCGAACGGCCTTAATAGCAGAGCAGTATAGAATAAATCTAATCGCGTTGGCTGAGCAGTCCGAAAATGGAGTGAGGCAGTGTGTTTAAGATTAGGGATAAAATCATTCAGCAAAAAAAGCGCTGCAGTTGCAGCGCTTGAGATGTCTGATTTACTTCACCTGTTGGCCAGGTTTTGCGCCTTCGTCCGGGCTTAACAGGAAGATATCTTTTCCGCCAGGACCTGCCGCCATTACCATCCCTTCAGAAATGCCGAAGCGCATCTTACGAGGAGCCAGGTTAGCAACCATAATGGTCTGGCGTCCAATCAGGGTTTGTGGATCCGGATAAGCAGAACGAATGCCGGAGAAGACGTTACGCTTCTCGCCGCCGAGATCCAGCGTTAGACGCAGCAGTTTGTCGGAACCTTCCACGAATTCAGCGTTTTCAATTAGCGCCACGCGCAGGTCAACTTTGGCGAAATCGTCAAAGGTGATGGTTTCCTGAATTGGATCATCCGCCAGCGGGCCGATTACCGGTGCGGCAGCGGCTTTCACTTCTTCTTTCGATGCTTCCACCAGCGCTTCAACTTGTTTCATGTCAATGCGATTGTAGAGCGCCTTAAAGGTGTTGACCTTGTGACCGAGCAGCGGCTGCTCAATGGCATCCCAGCTCAGTTCGCAGTTCAGGAACGCTTCCACACGTTCAGCAAGCGTTGGCAGAACCGGCTTCAGGTAAGTCATCAGCACACGGAACAGGTTGATACCCATGGAACAGATCGCCTGCAGGTCGGCATCGCGGCCTTCCTGTTTAGCCACGACCCACGGAGCCTGTTCGTCAACGTAGCGGTTTGCCACGTCGGCCAGCGCCATGATTTCACGGATAGCTTTGCCGAATTCACGACTTTCCCACGCTTCGCCAATCACCGTTGCGGCGTCGGTGAAGGTTTTATACAACGCCGGATCGGCCAGCTCAGCCGCCAGAACGCCGTCAAAACGCTTAGCGATAAAGCCCGCGTTACGTGAAGCCAGGTTGACCACTTTGTTAACGATATCGGCGTTTACGCGCTGGACAAAGTCTTCCAGGTTCAGGTCGATGTCATCAATGCGTGAAGAAAGCTTCGCGGTGTAGTAGTAGCGCAGGCTGTCGGCATCAAAGTGCTTCAGCCAGGTGCTGGCCTTAATAAAGGTGCCGCGAGATTTGGACATCTTCGCGCCGTTCACCGTCACATAACCGTGTACGAACAGATTGGTCGGCTTACGGAAATTGCTGCCTTCCAGCATGGCAGGCCAGAACAGACTGTGGAAATAGACGATGTCTTTGCCAATGAAGTGATAAAGCTCGGCGTCGGAATCTTTCTTCCAGTACTCTTCAAAACTGGTGGTGTCACCACGCTTATCGCACAGGTTTTTGAACGAACCCATGTAGCCAATAGGCGCATCCAGCCAGACGTAGAAGTACTTGCCTGGCGCATCCGGGATTTCAAAACCGAAGTACGGGGCATCGCGGGAAATATCCCACTGCTGCAGGCCGGACTCGAACCATTCCTGCATTTTGTTGGCAACCTGCTCCTGTAACGCGCCGCTGCGCGTCCAGGCCTGCAGCATCTCGCTGAAGGACGGCAGGTCAAAGAAGAAGTGTTCGGAGTCGCGCATTACCGGCGTCGCGCCAGAAACGACGGATTTCGGCTCGATAAGTTCGGTCGGGCTGTAGGTTGCGCCACAGACTTCACAGTTATCGCCGTATTGATCCGGTGATTTACATTTCGGGCAGGTGCCTTTAACAAAACGGTCCGGCAGGAACATGCCTTTTTCCGGATCGTAAAGCTGGGAGATTGTACGGTTCTTAATAAAACCGTTCTCCTTCAGGCGCGTGTAAATCAGCTCAGACAGCTCACGGTTCTCTTCGCTGTGCGTAGAGTGGTAGTTGTCATAGCTGATGTCAAAACCTGCAAAATCAGTCTGATGCTCCTGACTCATTTCACCGATCATCTGCTCTGGCGTGATCCCAAGCTGCTGCGCTTTCAGCATGATTGGCGTGCCGTGAGCGTCGTCCGCGCAGATGAAGTTAACCTGGTGGCCGCGCATTCGCTGGTAACGGACCCAGACATCAGCCTGGATGTGCTCCAGCATATGGCCGAGGTGGATTGAGCCGTTGGCGTACGGCAGTGCGCACGTTACCAGAATTTTCTTCGCGACTTGAGTCATAGTGGGCAATTACTTCTTTTGTAGTGAAAAGGGCTTTGATAGTACCAAAATGGTAATTACTGCGCCAAGCGATAAGGGCATTTATCCGTAAATGAATAATTGTTGCGGTTGGAGTAAACTACCTGGTGACTATTGTATATTCAGAACAACAAAAAGGAGTCGGGATGAACGCACAATCCCAGGCCAAATCACCAGAGACCCTGCGCGCCATGGTTGCCGGGACGCTGGCGAATTTTCAGCATTCAACCCTGAAGCATAATCTGACGACGCTTAAAGCGTTGCACCACGTCGCCTGGATGGATGACACGTTGCACGTTGAGCTGGTCATGCCGTTTGTCTGGCATAGCGCGTTTGAGGAATTAAAAGAGCAATGTAGCGCCGATCTGTTGCGTATTACCGGTGCGAAAGCGATCGACTGGAAGCTGTCGCATAACATTGCGACGCTGAAACGCGTGAAAAACCAGCCAGGCATTAATGGTGTAAAAAACATTATCGCCGTCAGTTCGGGTAAAGGCGGCGTGGGTAAATCTTCTACCGCCGTGAACCTGGCTTTGGCGCTGGCTGCGGAAGGCGCGAAGGTAGGGATTCTGGACGCCGATATTTATGGGCCGTCTATCCCAACGATGCTCGGCGCGGAAAACCAGCGGCCAACCTCGCCAGACGGTACCCACATGGCGCCGATCATGTCTCACGGTCTGGCGACGAACTCTATTGGTTATCTGGTCACTGACGATAACGCAATGGTGTGGCGTGGTCCGATGGCCAGCAAAGCACTGCTGCAGATGCTGCAGGAAACCCTATGGCCGGATCTTGATTACCTGGTACTGGATATGCCGCCGGGCACCGGTGACATCCAGTTGACGCTGGCGCAGAACATTCCGGTCACGGGGGCTGTTGTGGTGACCACTCCGCAGGACATTGCGCTTATCGATGCGAAAAAAGGCATCGTGATGTTCGAAAAAGTCGAAGTGCCGGTGCTGGGTATTGTTGAGAATATGAGCATGCATATTTGCAGCAACTGCGGTCATCATGAGCCAATCTTTGGCACCGGAGGCGCGCAGAAGCTGGCTGAGCAGTATCACACCCAACTGCTGGGACAGATGCCGCTGCATATCTCTCTGCGTGAAGACCTCGATCGTGGTACCCCGACGGTTATCAGTCGTCCTGACAGTGAATTTACCGCCATTTACCGTGACCTGGCTGGGCGTGTAGCTGCCCAGCTTTACTGGCAGGGTGAAGTTATTCCGGGCGAGATTGCCTTTCGCGCCGTGTAATTAACCGCGTGACAGATATTCACCGCATCATAATAAATTGATGCGGTGAATGTATGGGGTGAATAAACTTCGTTATATTGTTTATCCTGCCTGTATAATCCATGTCTTTTTCTGAATAAATCGCTTCAATGCATCATTTGAATTGATCAAATTCATCCTATTAATCTACAATCTCAATTAGTTCTGGTGAGAGAGTTAACCATTACTCACAGCCAGACGGCTTGCACGCTGTTTCCGCCCAATACAGGAATAATGAATGCTATGAAAATTAGTTTATTCTTGGGAGTTATTACTCTGATGTATGGAATGAGCGCTTCTGTTTTTGCCGCAGAGACTGCCACCGTGAATATAAGTGGTCGAGTAACCGAGCCTACCTGCAGCACTGATGTTGTCAATAACGAAGTGCAGCAACGCTGTGGCAATGCCGTTTCCTTTTCAAACGTCAGAGAGGGTGTCTCCAAACCAACAAAAGGTGCGGTAACGGAAATTGTTACTGTCCCCGGCGACGCTACACGGCAGATTGTGCTGACTCGTTATGATTAGAAAGTCTTTTATTAACCATGTATTTTTGTGGTGAATGATACATGGTTAATTATTTCCTCAAAGAATTTCACTCCGACAGTTAATCTCCTAAATTTATTAATTTATAAACAATAAAGAACTCAATTTATTTGTTGCAATTATATTGCACTTTGTAACTTGTTTTAAATCAATAAAACAACGCGTTTACATTGCGGTAACGTTTCTAGTGTGCGAATTTAATTTCAAGAGTTAAACCCTCTTAACAAATAGAATTCAATTCATTAAGGAAGATACTATGAAACGTTCAGTTATTTCTGCTGTTGTACTGTCTGCTGTATTTATGAGCGCTGGGGCTTTTGCTGCTGATACCGATCAGGGTGAACTGATTATTACTGGTAAGGTGGTTGGAACAACCTGTAAATTTACGGGTGACTCCACGGCGACCATTGGTATGAACCAAATTGGTGCTGACAGATTAAATACCTTAAGTGCGGGTGGTGTTTATGACGGATACTCAAATAAGACTACCGTGCCATTGACTGTTGAATGTACCGGGGATAAAGCACCGAAAATTACTTTCTCCAGTTCTCAATTTGATAGCACTAATAAATATATTACACGAAATACTGCCGCAAATAATGGTGCTGGCTTCTCCGTTTACTATGGTGATGACTTTACTAAACAGGTTAACCCAGATACAGGTATTGAGTTAACCAAAACCGCAGACAATAAATATACGCTGAACTTTAGCGCACGCTACGCAAAAATTGGTACTGCCGCTGTTTCCGCTGGTGACGTTGCCTCTTCGCTGACGATGACTGTTGTTACTGATTAAGATTGCTATCCTGTTTATCGGCGGCTCTGGTCGCCGATTATTTCCGTAGTAAGGATAATTATAATGAAAAATATAATAGCATTATTATTAGCTGGCACAGTATTGCCTGCATGGGGTGGGGTGTACATTTACGGCACACGTGTCATTTATCCGGCACAGAAAAAAGAAATTACCGTACAGTTAATGAATGAAGGTAGCCGTAGTTCCCTGGTTCAGTCCTGGATAGATGACGGAGATACCAGCCTGCCACCAGAAAAAATCCAGGTGCCATTCGTGATGAATCCTCCCGTGGCTAAGGTCAGCGGAGGTTCCGGCCAACAACTCAAAATCAGGCAACTGGCAAATACGCTGCCAAAAGATCGTGAAAGCCTTTTTTTTCTTAATGTGTTGGATATTCCTCCTAATTCTGCGGAATCAGCAGGGAAGAATATGATTAAATTTGCTATGCAGAATCGCATCAAATTTATATATCGTCCGCAGGGCATTGCCGGTGTAGATGAAAAAAGCTTTTCTCGCTTAAGCGTCAAATATATCAGTGGTGGCATTAATATCAAAAACAATTCTGCCAACTGGATAACGATACCTGAGCTCGTGGGTAATTCAAAAATAAACAGCGAGACAGTGTTGCTTGCTCCGTGGTCAGATAAAAAGGTTGTCACTGCTGCTGTCGTTAATCATTACAAGGTTACTCTTATTGACGATCACGGAAACTACTTAAGTGAAAAAATAAAAACGGAAAGATAGTCAAGGGCTGATTATGTCAAAGATAAACTCCATTACACTGGCAATCTTGTCAGTGTTAGCCACTTCATCCTCATGGGCTGAAGAAGACACGTTTGATACAAATTTTATGATCGGCGGTTTGAACGGCGAGAAAATCTCTCGCTATCAAATTGATGGTGATAAGCCAATGCCCGGCATATATGAAATGGATGTTTATCTTAATAACCAGTGGCGTGGCCGGTACGAAATTAATATCAACGCTGATCCTGACGCGACATGTCTGTCCTGGGCACAATTGCAGCAAATTGGTATTCGCACAGAGAATATTAAAACGGATAAAAAAGAGGAGTGCGTGCCGCTACGTGAAGCAGTTCAGGGCGGCAGTGTTGGTTATGACATCGGGCAATTTATTTTGAATCTAAGCGTTCCGCAGGCGTATGTGCTGGAATATGAACCAGGATATATGCCGCCTGAAACCTGGGATCGCGGTGTTAACGCTTTTTATACCTCTTATTACGCCAGCCAGTATTACAGTAATTATAAACACGGTGGTGATGATAAAAGCAGCTATGTGAACCTGAATAGCGGGTTGAACCTGTCAGGGTGGCAGTTGCACTCAAATGCCAACTATACCAAAGGCAACGAGGGCAGCGGCAACTGGAAAAGTAATACGCTATATATGGAGCGAGGTATCCCACAAATACTTGGCACGCTACGTACCGGAGATATGTATACCGGCGCGGATATCTTTGATGCGGTACGTTTTCGTGGTGTGCGTATCTGGCGCGATATGCAAATGTTACCGAACTCAAAACAGAATTTTACCCCAGTAGTCCGCGGGATTGCCCAGAGCAACGCGCTGGTAACCATCGAACAAAACGGCTTTGTTATTTACCAGAAAGAAGTTCCACCTGGCCCATTTGCTATTGATGATCTCCAGCTCGCTGGCGGTGGTGCGGATTTAGATGTGAGCGTGAAAGAAGCGGATGGTTCGGTATCTCGTTATCTGGTGCCTTATTCATCTGTACCAAATATGCTGCAGTCGGGCGTATCGAAATATGATTTTGCTGCTGGGCGCAGTCATATAGAGGGGGCTGGCAATCAGTATGATTTCCTGCAAGGTAGCTATCAATATGGTCTGAACAATCTGCTTACGGTCTATGGCGGCACTATGCTGTCACAAAACTATACCTCATTTGTGCTCGGGACCGGTTGGAATACACCCATTGGCGCAGTATCGGTAGACGCCACGCGATCGCATAGTGAGCAGGACAATGGTGATGTTTTTGATGGTCAGAGTTATCAGGTTGCGTGGAATAAGTATGTCGCTCAGACCGGCACGCAGTTTGCGCTGGCAGCTTTTCGTTACTCCTCGCGAAATTATCGTACCTTTAATGACTACGTATGGGCGAATAACAAAAATCACTATGACCGCGATGAAAATGATGTTTATGACGTTGCGGACTACTATCAGAACGATTTTGGTCGTAAGAACAGCTTTTCGCTAAATATCAATCAAGCGTTACCCGAGAACTGGGGATCCCTGGCCGTCAGCGGCCTGTGGCGCGACTATTGGCAGCGCAGTGGAACCGGCAAAGATTATCAGCTGAGCTACTCGAACGCCTGGCAGCGAGTCAGTTACACCTTGTCTGTTAGCCAGACCTATGATGAGAACAACCACGAGGATAAACGTTTTAACCTGTATATCTCCATCCCATTCTCGTGGGGGGATGGGATTTCCTCGCCGCGACGCGATTTGTTCGTATCCAACTCGACGACGTTTGATAATGACGGCTTTCAGTCGAGTAACACCAGTCTCAGCGGTGTTGCCGGAAACCGCGATCAGTTTAGTTTAGGGGCAAATCTGAGCCATCAACGTCAGGAGAGTGAGACAACGGCAGGTGGTAACCTGGTCTGGCGCGCGCCGATGGCGACCTTTGGCAGCAGTTATAGTCAATCGAATAAATATCAGCAGGCCAGCGGCAATATTCAGGGTGGGTTAGTCGTGTGGTCAGATGGTGTCGCGTTAGCTCCTCGGCTTTCAGATACATTCGCCATTGTTAAAGCGCCTGGGTTACAGGGCGCGGCCGTGCAGGGACATCGTTATCTAACAACTAACAGCAAAGGTTACGCGGTTTACGACAGTCTGACGCCGTATCGTGAAAATATGCTGATGCTGGATCTTTCCGACAGTAATAGCGATGTGGCGTTGCTGGGCAATCGAAAAGGCACAGTACCTTATCGCGGCGCGGTCGTGATGACGGAGTTTGAAACCGATCGGCGTAAACCCTGGTATTTCATTGCCGCGCGTTCGGACGGCTCTCCGTTATCGTTTGGTTATGAAGTGGAAGATGAACTTGGTAATAATGTTGGCCTGGTGGGGCAGGGTAGCCGGTTATTTATTCGTACCAATGATATTCCCGCTTCGGTACGCGTTGCAGTTAATAAACAACAGGGGCAGTTCTGTACGATTACCTTCGATAAGGCGATTGATGAGAATAAAGTCTATACTTGCCGCTAAGGATGCAAGATATGAAAGGATACGTATTTTTAATGTTTCTGCTGCTGTCATCCTTTGGCGCCGATGCCGGATGTACATTTCAGACAAAAAATGGTGCATTAACGACAATTAATCTGGATATGACATCTGGAACAGCAACGAACAAAATCAATCTCAGCTCCGGTAGCGATATAGTGTGTACTGCCAATAGTGACAGCTTATATTATACAACACCTCTCAAGGATTACATTGTTGCAATTCAGGGTAGCGGTGGCAAAAAGGTTTTAATAAATATCAATCTAACCAGCAATGATTTTCCTGTTAGCATTGGGAAGAAAACGGTTAGTGCCAGCGAAGTGTTGAATACCAAGGTTTTCACTATTACAGCAAGTTATGTAAATTCAGGAACGGCTAAGCAAACGGTTTCCGGTGATGCATTTAGCCTGAGCGACCCGGCGGTAAGCATAACCTCTGATAACTCGTGTACTTCAAACTGGCTTGCTTATCTTTATTGTTGGATTACCGGGCGTTTATCGAGTAATTCTGCATTTACGCAGAATATTAACTTTACTGTTACGCATAAACCGACGACCTGCCAGTTCTCCTTACCTCGATACGAAATTAAAATGCCAGATACCACATTAAATGAAATGAATACGGCAAATAATACAAAATCAGGATCTGCAAATTTGGTACTGAATTGCAATAGTGTTTATAACGTTACTACCAACCCCGTGAGTTTTAAGGTGGCTCGCGGTGACTGGGATGAAAGCGGGAAAATACTAAAAAATACGCTAACGAATGGCGCAAAAGGAGTGGGGTTCCAGATATATAACGGCACCGCGACGACTCCCCTAAAACTGGGGGATACTCTGATGAACAGAATAGCTAAACTGGATACAATCAACAATCAGTACACTTTCCCTATTACTGCGAAATATGTTCGTGTGACAGGAGAATCGTTACGGCCTGGTGAGGTTCAAAGTAAAGTCATATTTGCGGTATCTTATGACTAATTAGTGCGGTGCGATGTTTCTAAAAAATGTACCTTCGTGATGAAGGTACGTTTTTTTTATCGGTGATAAAAAATCTCGCCGTCGTAGGCTTTAATGATCTTAGCATCGGCATCATTGACCAGCACGTACGCGCCACCCATGTAGGTCCAGTGGGTGCCTGCGGTCGGTGCAGGCAGGTTGCGCAGATTCCACTGTTTAATGGTGTATTCTTCGGTGAGATACAGTGGTGGAACCTTGTCACCGGGTTTGAAATGGGTGAAGTCAGCAATAAAGCTGCTCAGCTCATACTTATCGATACCTGTGGGCGCAGCTGTTGCAGCCGGCGCGGCCCAGACGACACTGCTTGCAAGCAGGAGTGCACCCAGCAACATTTTATTCTTCATACCCATCCTCTCTACCTCTTCGGGTCATCAAAATCAGTCATGTATCATTCCTGGCTTACAGGGCATCTGACAAGGACTTTTTTGTTATCACACCAGTAATTTCGTAAAAAGTGTAAATGAATGTACAGCATTGCGACAATTTCAAGCGGCATTTTAGCGATGAAGTATCACGTTTTTGCATATCAACTCAGAGTGGAGCTGTTAAACGACATACAGGAGTTGCTCCGGTCTCTGTGACCCGGAACAGCTGTCTTCAAGAAGACCCATAACTGGAATAGCGTTAAAAATTGATGCTTGTTTAATCAATTTATTTACTTTACTGTAAAGTAAATAAATACATGGGAGTTTGCTATGGTTAACTGGGGAAAATTATTATTTTTCATTATGTTAATGGCTTTTTCATGTCATCTTAACGCCTCTCTGCATGAGGGGGTATCTGTGGAACCAAAGACTGTTGAACGCTGTCTGGTCACGCGGGACCGTGAGCTGGCTTGCTCTCAGTGCACTGATTTGAATTATCAGCATATGCAGCTACGACTCAGCTATTTACGTTTTTTACTACTACAAAATAGTTTCACTATCCAAACCTATGACTATCTCTGGCGTGAACATCAACGAACAATGTCTTGCCTTGAAATCAGCAGATACATTGTCACAAAAGCAATCAATATTCTGCTATGCCCAGCAACGGTCACATTGCCCATACCTCAACCTGTTTTTAATTTGTGGCAAACATCGCATATGGCTTTTATTCAGCGTGCCAGGCCTCCGCACGTGTTTTCACTGCGCGACCCCATTGACTAAACGGAGGAAAACACGATGCTGGCTCACTTCTTTATTTTCCGTCCTGTATTCGCCGCGGTCATTGCTATTTGCATCGTTTCTGCCGGTATCCTGGCTCTTTTCACATTGCCTGTTGAGCAGTATCCGGATATTGCGCCTCCGGGGGTGAACGTTACGGCAAACTACCCAGGCGCTTCTGCGCAAAACGTTGAGGACAGCGTAACGCAGCTACTTGAACAGCAAATCAAAGGAATTGATGGTCTGCTTTATTTTTCTTCAACCAGCAGTTCAGCTGGTCAGTCTCGTATTAGTCTTAGCTTTGAACAAGGTATTAATCCCGATATAGCGCAGGTCCAGGTACAAAATGCTGTAAATCAGGCTATGACACGGCTACCGCAGGAAGTGCAACAACAGGGGCTTTCTGTGACTAAATCACAGGGAGATAGCCTGATGGTTATCGCCTTATATGACCAGAACGATCGTTTAACCAGTGTCGATATTAGCGACTTCCTTATCAATACGTTGCAGGAGCCCTTAAGTAGAATAAAGGGGGCGGGAGAAACAACTGTTTTTGGTGCGCAATATGCCATGCGGATTTGGCTCAACCCACACCAACTCAATAATTATGGTTTGATGCCATCAGATGTACAAACGGCTATCGAAGCACAAAACTCGCAAGTGACCAGCGGAGAGATTGGCTCTCTTCCTTCTCTCAATGATCAGTATCTGAATGCGACGGTGACCGCCCAGTCCCGCCTGGAAACATCAACGCAATTTGAAAGTATCATTCTTCGGACAAATAATGATGGTTCAGCTGTATATTTGCGAGATGTTGCTCGAATCGAACTTGGGGCTGAAAACTATCAGAATCTGACCACACTTAATGGTCATCCTGCTGCTGGAATATCTATTCAACTCGCATCCGGAGCTAATGCACTGGAAACTGCTGAAAAGATTCGCGTTGAAGTTAACAGATTAAAAGATCGGTTTCCGCAAGGCATTGTCGTTGCTTATCCTCGTGACAGTACACCGTTTGTGACGGTGTCCATCGGAAATGTTGTGCAGACGCTGATTGAAGCGATTGTTTTTGTTGTGGCGGTAATGTATCTATTTTTACAAAACTGGAGAGCCACATTAATCCCCTCATTGACGGTGCCCGTCGTATTATTGGGCACATTCGGCATCCTCAGTCTGCTGGGTTATAGCATCAATACCTTAACACTCTTTGCCATGGTGCTTGCCATTGGGCTACTTGTCGACGACGCGATTGTCGTGGTTGAGAATGTCGAACGAGTGATGGAAGAAGAACATCTCGATCCGCTGCAGGCTACGCTCCACTCCATGCGGGAAATAACCGGTGCATTAATAGGTATCGCGCTGGTCTTATCCGCCGTTTTTATTCCAATTGCGTTTTTTGGTGGTTCAGTCGGCATTATTTACCGCCAGTTCACAGTGACCATTGTTTCTGCTATGTCGCTTTCCGTGCTGGTTGCACTGACTTTAACCCCTACGTTGTGCGCTCATTTGCTTAAAAGCCGAAATGAGAAGAAAGGTAAATTCTTCACTCATTTCAACAGGTATGTCGAAAAAAGTCAGCATCGCTACATTAATATGCTTGCGCAAATATCAGCGCGTCCTGTGAGAATCATTATTCTCGCTTTTCTGATGTCGATGTTCATGGTTTGGCAATATCAAAAACTCGCGACCAGTTTTCTTCCGGAGGAGGACCAGGGGGCAATATCAATCCAGTTCACTCTTCCTCCAGGGGCGCCAATGTCAATGACTCAGAAGGTTGGAGATGAAATCACACGCTATTTTATGACACAGGAGAGTGCCAATCTTAACGCTATATTTACGGTCGCTGGCCGAAATAACGCAGGTAGCGGGCAAAATGTGGGAATGTCCGTTGCTGAGTTAAAGCACTGGGACGAGCGTCAGGGTGAAACGAACAGCGCTCAGGCTATTATCGCAAGGGCTAATCAATATTTTAATCAAACGTCTCAGAACGCAGCTATCAGCATTGTATCTCCACCCACAGTTCGTGGGCTGGGACAATCCAGTGGGTTCGAATTATGGCTTCAGGATATTTCAGACCGCGGTTATCACAGTCTTAATCAGGCGCAAACAATGTTACTTACGGCCGCCAGAGAAAACCAAAATCTGAACGCTGTGCGAGTGAACAGCCTTGCCGCAAAGGCGTTGCTGCAGGTAGATATTGACAGACAAAAAGCACAAGCTCACGGCCTTGAACAGGCGGATATCAACGAAACTCTTTCTGCTGCATGGGGAGGGATTTATGTTAATGACTTTATTGACCGTGGCCGAGTAAAACGGGTTTATATACAAGGTGATGCGCCATGGCGTTCAATACCTGAAAACTTATCCGCCTGGTTTGTACGTAACAGTAGCGATGATATGACCTCATTCGCCAGTTTTGCCTCCTTCCGCTGGACTACTGGTCCACAAATGCTTCAGCGATTCAATGGATTACCTGCTGTGCAATTTCAAGGAGATGCAGCTCCCGGCATAAGTTCTGGGGCAGCAATGGCTGAAATGGTCAGGCTGATAGCGCCAATCGAAGGATTTGATCTGCAGTGGAGCGGGATATCATGGCAAGAACAGGCTTCCTCGGCACAGACACTGTGGGTATATCTTGCCTCCGTTGCGTTCGTATTTTTGTGTCTGGCTGCTTTATATGAAAGCTGGTCTGTGCCTATTGCTGTGCTTCTGATTATCCCACTTGGGGTTCTCGGCGCAGTGAGTGCAGCCTTAATCGCCGGGTTCGAAAATGATGTCTACTTCCAGGTAGGTATACTAACAACGATGGGGCTGTCAGCAAAAAATGCAATTCTCATTATTGAATTCGCTCTGGCGCAAATCCGCAGGGGTAAACCGTTGATTCAGGCCGCTTTTGAAGGCGCAAGATTACGCTTACGTCCTGTCATCATGACGTCTCTGGCATTTGTTGTTGGAGTTATCCCTCTGGTACTCTCTACGGGCGCAGGGGCCTCCAGCCAGAAAGAGATTGGAACTTCGGTAATCGGCGGTATGCTCACAGGCACGTTACTGACGCTGCTCTTTGTCCCACTGTTTTTTATTCTCATTCAGCAGGGAATCTCGAGACTGAAAAAAGGCAAACGTAAGGAATGCAATAATGGTTAATCAACGTGGGCGGCCAATGAAGTCCCGCCCTCGCATTTTACAAACGGCATGTGAGCTGTTTCTCAAGCATGGCATTGACGTGTCCCTTGATACTATCGCCAGTGAAGCAGGGACAACGCGGCCGACCCTTTACAGCCATTTTCCGGGGGGAAAGGATGCTCTCCTGCTGGCGACGTTTGAATTTCTGAATGACAAAATGCAGCCGCCTTTACGCCAGCTACTCCAGGAGCAACTGGATTTTCCCGATCTCCTGAGAGGTTTTGCCCGGGTTGTACAGAATCATTTCTATACCCCTGAGAATATCCATTTCCAGCGATTATTGATTCAAGTGCTGGTTCAAAAGCCCGATTTACACGTTATGCTGGAACAAAGAAACTCTGGACGCGTTTTGCAGGCGCTGACAGAAATTCTGGAACAGAAAAATAATGAAGGAATAGTCACGTTAGATAATCCGGAATTACAGGCTACTGCTTTCCTCGGGGCCATTATGGGATATCTGCTTCCTGGAGCAATAATCTCGCAAAAAGCAGTTGATCCCCATAAACTTGAGAAACTGGCTGAATGTTCAATTGCAACCTTTCTGTCTGCCTGGGGATTTAAGAGCGGATGATCGTGGTGTCTCAGCATTGAGACGCGCTACGAAATGCCTGAGTGGATGACGACGCCTGCGGCAATGAGCGCCCCTTCCAGAATAAACCGCTGCTGTTCACCTCCCTCGCTGGCTGGTAAAGTATGCGGTGTGGATATATTCCGCCATTCAGTAAATGGATAGCAGGGGCTTAAGTATGTAAGTTTCCCTTACTGTCCTTTTAATATTATTGAGTTTTATGTAACAACGACTCGGGGTGCCCTTCCTTGTGAAGGCTGAGAAATACCCGTACCACCTGATCTGGATAATGCCAGCGTAGGGAAGTCTGACACTGCTCGTGTCCCTTCTTCGCGCGGGCAGGAGCTGAACCATGCAGCCTGACCTGCACAGCCGCGCACTCGCGGCTCACACCTTGCACCAATTTAGAACGCTTTCACCACTCACACACTGTATGACCAACGAGGTCGTGCAAAGCTTTACGGCCAATACGCTACTGGCGCTGGGCGCATCCCCTGCGATGGTAATCGAGCCTGAGGAAGCCAGCCAGTTTGCGGCTATCGCCAGTGCGTTGCTGGTGAATGTCGGCACTTTAACCCAGACGCGGGCTACGGCGATGCGTGCCGCCGTTGAGCGGGCACATCTCGTTAAAACCCCGTGGACGCTCGATCCCGTTGCCGTGGGCGCGCTAGAGTTTCGCCGTCGCTTCTGTCTGGATTTACTGGTACTACAGCCTGCCGCTATCCGTGGCAACGCCTCGGAAATACTTGCTATGGCGGGTATGAACAGCGGGGGCCGCGGCGTCGACACGACAGATACGCCAGCCGCTGCGCTTTCCGCTGCGCAGGCGTTGGCTCGTCAGGTTGGGACCATTGTCGTGGTTACCGGCGAAGTGGACTACGTGACCGATGGTCAGCGTACCGTCTGCGTGAACGGCGGTGATCCGTTGATGACCCGCGTGGTGGGCACCGGATGCGCGCTGTCGGCGGTCGTTGCGGCCAGTTGCGCCCTGCACGGTGACCGGCTTGATAACATCGCCTCCGCCTGTAGCTGGATGAAACAGGCCGGGCAAATAGCCACACAACAATCAACCGGACCGGGCAGTTTTGTCCCGGCTTTTCTCGATGCCCTCTATAACCTGAACGCACAGGAGCAAGCATGAAACGGATTAACGCATTAACGATCGCCGGAACCGATCCAAGCGGCGGTGCGGGTATTCAGGCCGATTTAAAAACCTTCTCGGCGCTGGGCGCTTACGGCTGTTCGGTTATCACGGCGTTGGTGGCGCAAAATACGCGCGGGGTGCAGTCGGTTTATCGCATAGAACCTGACTTTGTTGCCGCACAACTGGACTCGGTGTTGAGTGATGTGCGTATCGACACCACCAAAATCGGTATGCTGGCGGAGACGGATATTGTTGAAGCGGTTGCCGAACGTTTGCGTCGCCATCGGGTGCAAAATGTCGTACTGGATACGGTGATGCTGGCGAAAAGCGGCGATCCGTTGCTGTCGCCCTCGGCGGTAGAAACACTGCGTACCCATTTGCTGCCGCAGGTTTCGATTATCACCCCTAATTTACCCGAAGCTGCGGCACTGCTCGGGGCTCCCCATGCGCAGACTGAGCAGGAGATGCTAGAGCAGGGAAGGGCACTGCGGGCGCTGGGCTGCGAGGCGGTGTTGATGAAAGGCGGTCATCTGGAGGATGCGCAAAGCCCCGACTGGCTCTTTACCCGTGAGGGAGAGCAGCGTTTTACCGCGCCAAGGGTGATGACCAAAAATACCCATGGCACCGGCTGTACGCTATCCGCGGCGCTGGCGGCGCTGCGTCCGCGCCATGACAACTGGGCACAGACAGTGCAGGAAGCTAAGCTGTGGCTTTCTGCGGCGTTGGCGCAGGCCGACACCCTGGAAGTTGGTGAGGGAATTGGTCCGGTACATCATTTCCACGCGTGGTGGTAATGGGTATACTGGCTGCAGAGAAGGCTGCAGGAAAAAGATAAATGGAACAAGCGCATACCCAGCTTATCGCGCAACTGAATGAACGCATTGCAGCGGCAGATAACACGCCGCTGTATATGAAATTTGCGCAAACAGTGAAAAACGCTGTGCGTAGCGGGATTCTGGAGCATGGAAATATCCTGCCCGGCGAGCGCGATCTCAGCCAGTTAACCGGCGTTTCGCGAATTACGGTACGCAAGGCTATGCAGGCCCTGGAAGAAGAAGGCGTAGTGACGCGCGCCCGTGGTTACGGGACGCAGATCAACAACATCTTCGAGTATTCGCTAAAAGAAGCGCGTGGTTTTTCACAGCAGGTGGTTTTGCGCGGTAAAAAGCCAGATACGCTGTGGGTCAACAAGCGTATTGTGCCTTGCCCGGAAGAGGTGGCTCAGCAGTTGGCTGTTGCCGCGGGGAGTGACGTCTTCCTGCTCAAGCGCATTCGCTATGTAGATGAAGACGCGGTTTCTATTGAAGAGTCATGGGTTCCTGCCCATCTTATCCATGACGTGGATGCCATCGGCGTTTCACTGTATGACTATTTTCGCAGCCAGCATATTTTCCCGCAGCGCACGCGCTCCCGCGTCAGCGCCCGAATGCCTGATGCGGAGTTCCAGGCGCACATTCAAATGGACAGCAAAGTGCCGGTACTGGTGATCAAGCAAGTAGCGCTTGACCAGCAGCAACGGCCCATTGAATACAGCATCAGCTATTGTCGAAGCGATCTATACGTCTTTGTGTGCGAGGAGTAACGCCTCGCGCGAAGGGGCGCAATCGCCGCCGCGATGCCCTACCACCCAGGACGCAACTGCGTTACCCAGCAGTACGGCATCAGCCAGGGTCCAGCCAGACGCCAGTCCGGCCAGCATGCCGCCAGCGTGGCTGTCGCCTGCGCCGATAGTATCAACGACCGCTGTCGCAAATGCCGGTACGCAACCGGATGTCTGAGCGCTGAAATACCACGCGCCGTCTTTATCGTGGCGAACCACTACCGGCGAGGCGAAACGTTGTACCCATTCTGCGCCAAAACCTTCTACATCATGGCTCAATGCAAACCGCTCGGCGGCAATTTCCGCTTCCTGACGATTAAGTGATACCAGCGGACGGCAGGCCATAATTCTTGCAAGTAAGGGCTCGGGAATGTCGCCGATGCGTGGCCCAAAATCAATAAACGGCGTCACCTCCTCCAGACCTTCCAGCCACTGCACCAGCAGTCCGCCACACCCAGAGGCTAACTGATAGCCCGAGAGATACACCAGACTATGGCGTGGGATATCCAGCTGTGCCAGCCAGTCAGCGTTCCACTGATTTTCAACGCCGCTAAAGGACATAAAGGTACGTTCGCCATCCGGCTCGACCAGAGCCAGACACCAGCCGTTATCGCCCGCGGCATTGTCGATCAGGCTGTGCAATCCCTCTTTTGCCATCCGGTTGCGGATAATGTCGGCCCACACCCCTTGACCCAGCGGTAAAGCATTACTGGCGTCGATACCTAAACGTTTGAGCGCCACGGCAATATTGAGCGCGCAGCCGCCAACGTTCACCCCCTGCTGTTTGAGTTCAATGTCACATCCGCGCCAGGGAAGGGCATATGCATCGGCAATGACATCAATTACCGCCGCACCCACCACCGTAACGGGCCGCTGTGTACGCAACTGCGGGAGGAGGTGTTGCAGATGCGTGGCGATCATAGCGCCTCCCGCTGCTCGCGCAGTCGCATCAATCCACTGGCGTAACGGATAAAGTCCAGTTGATTCACCGCATCCAGCTCATGTTTCAATGTCGGGTTAATCGCGCTTACGCCATGGATAGCGCCACAAATGGCGGTTGCCATCGCCCCGATGGTGTCGGTATCACCCCCGAGGTTTGCGCACAGAATAGCGCAGCGGTTAGGATCGGTCTGCGCCAGTTCAACCATAGCAATGGCGCAAGGCACGGATTCAATGGTACTGGTTCCGGCGCCCACAACCTGATACAACTGCTCGCAGGCAGACTCAATGCCGTCAGCATTACGGACGATTTTCAGTGCCAGCTCAAGTCGTGCAGATAGTGATGCGCTAAAGGTCGTGATCCTTTTTTGCTGCGCATGTTGGGCAATGGCAGGTAGCGCATCGACAATCTCTGACCACTGGCCTCCGTCGATAGCGCGTGATACCGCCCACGCGACCACAACAGCCCCAGCGATAGCCAGATCCGATTTATGCGTCGGGCTGGAGGCCAATGCTACATCATCGATAAAAGCATCGACATCGCGGGCGGGTAGCAGGCATCCCAGCGGCGAAACGCGCATTGCCGCTCCGTTGGTCACGCCGTTGTTTTCCAGTTCGGCGACAGGTTTGCCGTCGCGAATGGCTTTTAGCGCGATTTTTGAAGTTGGGCCGAGCACGTTTTTATTAAAGGCGTCAAAACGTTCGGCCCAGGCCAGAATATTGCGGCCAATAACGTCTGGCACAATCTCTCCGTCGCACTCGAGCAGGGCATCTGCCAGACACAGCGCCATTGACGTGTCATCAGTGAACTCCGCCTGGTTAAAATAGCAGGCGGCATTATTCTCCGCAGGGCCGGGCAAAAAACGGTCGATCCAACCGAAATGAGCTTTTACCCGGGTTCGTGGCCACAGTTCCGACGGCATACCCATCGCATCCCCTAACGCCTGCCCATAAAGAGCACCGAGAATACGTTCTGCTTTCATTTCACTTCCCCTTGTTTCAACGCTACATCGCGATCGTCCACCTTAATGGCGGTGATTTCTTTATCTGATTCGCGAAAGAAAATCATAAACATCACGGCAATGACGGCGATCATGACCGCGCCAAATCCCCACATGCCAGCCCAGTTGAAGGTAAGACCATTAACCGGTTCCTGATAAGCAAACATTTTTTCCATCATGACGCCGCCCAGACGGTAACCGAGCAGGCTGCCGAATCCCTGACAGCAGAGGGTGATAAGCCCTTGCGCAGCGGTGCGCATATGTACCGGTGCTTTTTTATCGACATAAATGTAGGCCGTGACGTAGTAGAAGTCGTAACTAACGCCGTGCAGCAGAATGCCGAGAAACAGCAGAGCATAAGTGAAATATTCCTCCGCGCCGCCGTAAACGAAAAATCCGTAGCGGATAGCCGCAGTAATAAGACCAAGCAGCAATACCTTTTTAATGCCAAAGCGTTTGGTGAAAAACGGTAGCGCCAGCATAAAGAAGATTTCAGAGAACTGGCCCAGCGTCATCCAGCCGGTGGCGTTTTTCATTCCGACTTCTGTCAGGTAGCCGTTGGCGAAGATGTAATAGAACGCCAGCGGCATTGCGAACAGGAAAGAGCAAAAGAAAAAGACGAGGAAGTTCTTATCACGCAGCAGGATCAGCGCATCCAGACCCAGCATGACTTTGAAATCCATCTTGCCGGTACTTTTTGGCGGCGTATCCGGTAAGAAGAACGCAAAGACGCCCAACAGCGCGGAGCTTCCGGCAGTGATAAGCAGGGGGATATTGGTGGGTGAAATATCGCTATAGCCAAGCATTTGCGGTAAGAAACCGCAGGCCAAACCAGAAGCAATCCAGCCGATGGTCCCCATCACACGGATGCGTGGGAAATCACGTTCAACGTCCGGTACGTTGGCAAAAGCGATGCTGTTGGTCAGCGCAATCGTCGGCATATAGGTTAACGAATAGGCCAGTAACAGCGGGAAGAATCCACTGAAGGTGGTTTGCTGGGCGGCGAAATACATCAAAATAGCGCCAGCGAACATCAATACCGCCAGCACTTTCTGCGCGGAGAAAAAGCGGTCAGTGATTGAGCCGACCAGGATGGGCGACAGGATCGCGGCAATCGCGGTACAGGCGTAAGACCAGCCGATCTCCCCGGCGCTAAAGCCGCTTTTACTCAGCCACAGCCACAGCGGTACAAACCAGGCGCCCCAGATAAACCACTCTACAAACATCATGAACGACAGCTTAACTGTAGTTTTCATCTTTAAATCCTTCATGACAGGTAAGGTACGCCATGATAGTACCATTCGATAATACCTTTAAAATACCTTTGAGGTCTAAATTTGACCGCCTTAACATTATTTCTTCCTGAATCGAGCCAGCAGAAGTTGCTGAAAAGTGCGCTAAAGATGGAAAAAAAACGCAGTCGGTACCAGGCTTATTGCTGCCCGCAACAAAACGGGCCAGGACAATCCACATTCCGTTTTCAAAGCGGAACTTACGGGAGCATAGCTATGACTGATATTGCGCAGTTGCTTGGCAAAGACGCCGACAACCTTTTACAGCATCGTTGTATGACCATTCCTTCTGATCAACTTTACCTGCCTGGACATGATTACGTCGACCGCGTGATGGTGGATAACAACCGTCCGCCAGCCGTGCTGCGTAATATGCAGACGCTGTATAACACGGGCCGACTGGCCGGGACAGGTTATCTGTCTATTCTACCGGTGGACCAGGGCGTGGAGCACTCCGCTGGAGCATCGTTTGCGGCTAACCCGCTGTACTTTGATCCGAAGAATATTGTGGAGCTGGCTATCGAAGCAGGGTGTAACTGCGTGGCATCGACCTATGGCGTGCTGGCTTCTGTTTCCCGTCGCTACGCGCACCGCATTCCGTTCCTGGTAAAAATTAACCACAACGAAACGCTGAGCTATCCCAATACGTTTGACCAGACGCTGTATGCCAGCGTAGAGCAGGCGTTCAATATGGGTGCGGTTGCGGTGGGGGCAACCATCTATTTCGGTTCAGAGGAGTCTCGCCGCCAGATTGAAGAGATTTCTGCCGCATTCGAGCGTGCTCATGAGCTGGGTATGGTCACGGTGCTGTGGGCGTATCTGCGTAACCCGGCGTTTAAAAAAGATGGCGTGGATTACCATGTTTCTGCCGATCTTACCGGGCAGGCTAACCATCTGGCGGCCACTATCGGGGCGGATATCGTGAAGCAAAAAATGGCGGAAAATAACGGCGGGTATAAAGCGGTCAATTTTGGCTACACCGACGATCGCGTCTATAGCAAGCTGACCAGCGACAACCCGATTGACCTGGTGCGGTATCAACTGGCGAACTGCTATATGGGACGCGCCGGGTTAATTAACTCTGGCGGTGCGGCTGGCGGCGAAACCGATCTGAGCGATGCGGTACGTACTGCGGTGATTAACAAACGTGCGGGCGGCATGGGGCTGATTCTTGGGCGCAAGGCATTCAAGAAAACCATGGCCGACGGCGTTAAGCTGATTAACGCCGTGCAGGATGTTTATCTGGATAGCAAAGTCACCATCGCCTGATTTCAGGCGACTGCCGTCGTGTTAGCGCAACAGCGGACAACCCGGCGGCAGTCGGCAACGTAACGCCGCGGGCAGGATTTCAATATGAAACTCTTGTCCGCTGAGCGGTTCGCCATCGAGATTAAAGGTAATTTCATGCGGGGCGCGGATATCAAACCACGATGATGCGCCCTCGATAATGTTAGGGTTGTCTTCGGATTGCGTTAACGCCGAAAGCAGCCCAGGCAACAGCTCTTCTCCGGTAAAAATACGCAGTTGCAGCAGACCATCGTTGATAAGCGCTGTCGGGCATAGCTGTTGCCCCCCACCGGCCTGGCGACCATTACCGATACCAATTACCAGCGCTTTACCCTGCCAGTGAAAGTCTTCCCCTCGAATATCGCAGATGTCGGGTTTGAGCGTATCCATGCGCATTAATCCGTGAATAAAGTACGATACGCCACCCAGCGCAGCCTTGAGTTTTTCTGGTGTCTCGGTCGTGATGCGTGTGCCGAAGCCACCGGTTGCCATGTTGATAAAACAGGTTTTATCATTGACCTGCACCATATCGATCGCCGTCGCATTTGCGGCGATAGCCAGCTTTAACGCCTTATCAAGGTCCTCGGGTATACCAACGCTGGTGGCAAAGTCATTCGCCGTTCCCAACGGTAAAATACCCAGCGCCGGAATATTGCCGCCCTGCGACTGGATAAGCGCCGTCGAGACTTCGTTTATTGTGCCGTCGCCGCCACCGGCAATCACCGTTTCAACGCCCAACTGACGAGCTTCATCAACGTATCGTTGGGCGTCGCCTTTTTCCCAGGTAACGCGAACATGGATTTCCACGCCCTCATCACGCAGATTCGCAATGGCGTCACGCAGGGGAAGGTTATCAGCACTTTTTCCATTGAGGATCAGTAAACTGGCAGGGAATGCTATCATCCTTTTGCCTCACTTTTTTTCGTTTTAACAAGTGTACGCCAGGAATGCGTTTCTGGCGTAAGAACTGACTGAAAGCGCAGGCGAAGAGATAAAAAAAGCCGCAGAGCGCGGCTTTTCAGACTGGGCAGACGTTACTGTGGGAACCACTGATCGCTGATTTTCTGGTACGTGCCGTCAGCTTTGATTGCCGCCAGCGCGCTGTTCAGTTTTTCCAGCAGGGCTTTGTTATCCGGGCGAACCGCGATGCCAAGGCCAGTACCGAAGTATTGTGGGTCGGTCACTTTATCAGTGGCTACGCCTAGCTGCGGGTTGGTTTTAAGCCACTCGTTAACCACAGCGGTATCGCCAAATACGCCATCAATACGACCATTTTTCAGGTCGATAATCGCATTCTGATAGCTGTCGTAGGCCACGGTTTTCACTTCAGGATGTTTGTCCTGCAAGTATTTCTGGTGCGTGGTGCCGTTTTCCATGCCGATGCGTTTTCCTTTCAGGTCGGCAAAGGTTTTATAGGTGTCTTTTTTCGCAATCACCAGCGCGGAGTTTGCATAGTACGGCTGAGTAAATGCAACCTGCTTGCTACGCTCAGGCGTGATATCCATTCCGGAAATTACCGCATCATATTTCTTAAATTTCAGCGCGGGGATCAGGCTGTCGAAAGCGTGATTGGTGAAAGTACAGTCAGCCTGCATTTGTTTGCACAGCGCCGTTGCCAGATCGATGTCAAATCCGACAATTTTATTGTTTGCGTCGAGCGACTCAAATGGCGGGTAAGTGGCTGATACACCGAAACTAATTTTATCAGCGGCTGAGGCGCCAGCGGCGAAAGTAGCAAGTAATGCAGCCAGTACTAACTTTTTCATGGTGGAACTCCCGTCTGTCAATCTTATGATTATTTACCGTATCTGCGGCGTGGATTAACAATGCCATTTAATGAATTTATATGCAATAAAAATGATTAAGTATTTTTTTGATATAAAAAAAGACGGACAATTTAGGTTCTTGTCCGTCTTTATTATTTTGCTTTATGCATATTTGCCGGATGGCGGTGCTAGCACCTTATCCGGCCTACAAAAGGTGCATGAACCGTAGGCCTGATAAGCGTAGCTCCATCAGGCATATGTTTAATTCCGCTGTTCAAACGCCAGCGCTTTACGTTCGATTAAGCGCATCATCAGCGTCAGCAAACCGTTGACGATCAGGTAAATCACACCTGCCGCACCGAAAACCATGACGTCATAAGTGCGACCATACAGCAACTGGCTATAGCCCATGACTTCCATCAGCGTGATGGTGTATGCCAGCGAAGTACTTTTAAACACCAGCACCACTTCGTTGGAATACGAGGAGAGGGCGCGTTTAAAGGCGTACGGCAACAGAATCGCCAGCGTATCCTTCTTGCTCATGCCCAACGCTCCGCAGGACTGCCATTGGCCTTCCGGGATTGCACGAATAGCGCCGTAGAACAGCTGAGTGGTATAGGCCGCACTGTTTAACGACAGCGCAATTAAAGCGCACAGCCACGGTTCTGACAGCAGATGCCACAGCACCGGATACTCTTGCAACGTCGGAAATTGTCCTGGCCCGTAGTAGATCAGGAAGATTTGCACCAGCAGCGGTGTACCGGTAAACAGCGTGATATAAGCGCGAACCAGCCAAACCAGAACCGGTGTTTTCAGCGTCAGGATGACGGTGAAAATCAATGCCAGCACCAGAGCAACCACGATGGAGGCGACCGTCAGCGTCAGGCTGGTATGCAGCCCTTTCAACAATTCAGGTAAATACTCAAGCATCAGCCTGGTCTCCGCTCAAAACGTGTCGCGCGCAGGTCAATGCGTTTGAGAATGTACTGACTTACCAGCGTAATCACCAGGTAAATAGCCGCCGCCACAATATACCAGGTAAACGGCTCCTGGGTACGGGTGGCGATGCTCTTGGTTTGCAGCATCAGATCGTTCACGCTGATAAGGCTGACCAGCGCAGTATCTTTGAGCAATACCAGCCACTGGTTACCCAGTCCCGGTAGTGCATGACGCCACATCTGCGGCATCACCAGACGGAAGAAGATCGCAGCTTTAGACAAACCTAATGCCTGACCTGACTCCCATTGTCCGAGTGGCACGGCCTTCAGCGCGCCACGCAACGTTTGCGACGCGTAAGCGGCATACAGCAATGACAGCGCAATCACACCGCACAGGAACGGACTGACGTCGAAGTTTTCGATCTGCATCTGAACCGGGATTTGAACAAACCCGAGATTGATCGTAAAGCCATCGGCTAGCGTCAGCAGCAGCTGCGAGGAGCCAAAATAGATAAACAGAACCACCAGAATTTCCGGCAGACCGCGCAGGATGGTGACCAGAGCTGAGCCGGCCCATGCCACTGGACGCCATTTAACTGACTCCCAGACGGCAAACAACATGGCAAGCGCGAGGCCAATGATCAGCGCACAAACGGCAAGGCCGACGGTCATCCCGGCGGCGCTTGCTAAAGGAAAAAATTCATTCATCAAATATTACTTCTGGAACCATTTGTTGTAGATGGTCTCGTAAGTCCCATCTTTCTTCACTTTTTCCAGCGCAGCGTTAAATTTCTGCTGCAGTTCGGTATTGCCCTGGCGCACAGCAATGCCCAGACCGGTACCGAAGTAATCTTTATCCGTCACTTTGTCGCCAACCGCGGCGAGCTTAGGATTATCTTTCAGCCACTCGGTCACCACTGCGGTATCGCCAAATACGCCGTCAATACGACCGTTTTGCAGATCGAGTTTGGCATTCTGGTAGCTGTCATACGGCACGGTAGTCACTTCCGGATGTTTATCCATGATGAATTTCTGGTGCGTAGTCCCGTTTTGTACACCGACTTTTTTGCCTTTCAGCTGATCAATGCTGGTGTATTTACCCTGTTGGCCAACAAACAGCGCAGAGTTGTCGTAATACGGGGTGGTGAACAGCACCTGTTTTTCACGCTCTGGGGTGATGTCCATACCGGCCATTACCGCGTCAAAACGACGGAACTTCAGGCTCGGAATCAGGCTGTCGAAGGCCTGATTGGTGAAGGTACAGGTAGCGTCAATCTCTTTACACAGCGCATTCGCCAGATCAACGTCAAACCCGACGATCTTGTTATTAGCATCGATTGATTCAAACGGAGGATAAGACGCTTCGGTGGCGAAACGAATGGTTTGGGCTGCGGTAGCGGAAAGGCTAAAACCTGCGATTAGCGCGGCAATCAGAACTTTTTTCATTGTATTGTCCCGAATCTTAGTGAGAAAGATAGTTTTTAAACGCTTCGGTTTGCGGGTTGGCAAAGCAGCTCGCATCCCCAAACTCGACGATATGACCGTTTTCCATATACACCACACGGCTGGCCGTTTTACGGGCAACTTCCACTTCGTGAGTGACGATCACCTGAGTAATGTTGGTTTCCGCCAGTTCACGAATGATGCTGACGATTTGGGCGGTAATTTCCGGGTCAAGCGCGGCGGTCGGTTCATCAAACAGCAGCACCTGTGGCTCCATCATCAACGCGCGGGCAATGGCCACACGCTGTTGCTGGCCGCCTGAGAGATGCAGCGGATAGCGATCGCTGTATGGCTTCAGGCGCAGACGTTCCAGCAGTTTCTCGGCGCGCGCCATCGCTTGCTCTTTTGTCAGACCCAGTACGCGGCAGGGCGCTTCAATCAGATTCTGCACAACCGTGAGATGTGGCCAGAGGTTGTATTGTTGGAAGACCATGCCCACGTTTTGACGCAGATCCCGAATGGCTTTATCTGACGGGGTCTTAGTGAAGTCGAAACGGTTACCCGCAATAGAGAGCGTGCCCGAGCGCGGCATCTCAAGCAGGTTGAGTACGCGCAGCAGCGAGCTTTTCCCGGCGCCACTTGGGCCAAGTAACACCAGTGTTTCACCCTGAGGGCAATCCAGCGTGATATCGAACAGCGCCTGATGTGCGCCGTAGAAGCAGTTAATGCCGTTTAATTGAATACTCATTGACACTCGATACTGGCAGTCTGATAGCTATTGAAGCCGCAGATACTACCTTTGACAGAATAGTTATGCAATATTTATGCGTTAAAAGTTAAATGCAAACCGCATTCTTATCTAAACATAGCACAAAATAGCGGGGCCACCAGTGGGCAAGAATAATTGTCGGCATTCTATGCAGAATGCCAGACAATTTATGGGGGTTATGATTTAAGCAGGTGAATGGGGCGGTTAGCGGTTTTCGACAGACTGGCGCAGCGTCCCGGCTGGCGCGTGTACGCTGCCGCCCAGATAGCGGACATCGTCAACGACCCAGCACTGGCCTTCACGGATCATCAGCACTTCATCACGCCAGCTTTGGTCACCTTGTTTCAGCTCTACACGCAGTGGAATGTTGCGTGCATCACTATTCGGAATAGTCGATGCGCTGGCGACGCTGGCGCTGTCCGGTAATGTGGCGCGACTGGAGAACGGATCGCTGTTAAACAGTTCGCGATGCGCGTTATCACGGCTGGCATCGTTCAGCAGCTTAGCCAGGTCGTCGCTGATGTACGGGCGAAGGGCGGTAATGTCATTGTTTCGATGCTGAATACGGTAATCATAGAATTGTTGAGCCACGCTGTCTGGCCCGCCTTCTACGCATGAACCGCTACGCGTGCCGTTATCTTTATAGACCGGCGTCACGGTAGTACAAGCGCTGAGAAGTAGTGCACAGGGAACCAGCAGAGAGAGTTTCGAGTAGCGCATAATGATTTCCTTATTAGCTTTCTACTATTAGTGTTCTACGTTGATAGAATATATCCTTTCAATGATAGTGGATCGGTTCGATAATGCTTTTGAGATCGTGCTCTTAGCGCAAAAAGGAGATTAATCATGCAGTTTTCGACAACCCCTACGCTGGAAGGACAGAGCATCGTGGAATACTGCGGTGTTGTTACTGGCGAAGCCATTTTAGGCGCGAATATCTTCCGCGATTTTTTCGCCGGCATTCGCGATATTGTCGGCGGTCGCTCCGGCGCGTATGAAAAAGAGCTGCGTAAAGCGCGTGAAATTGCTTTTCAGGAGCTTGGTGAACAGGCGAAAGCACTCGGTGCTGATGCGGTAGTCGGTATCGATATCGATTACGAAACGGTGGGCAAGGACGGTAGCATGCTGATGGTGAGCGTCAGCGGCACCGCGGTGAAAACTCGTCGATGAAACGTCTGTTGTATTTGCTGGCATTAACGCTACTGCTGGTGGGGTGTGCTGGCGAAAAAGGAATAGTCGACAAAGACGGGTATCAGTTAGATACCCGCCGTCAGGCGCAGGCTGCTTACCCGCGCATTAAAGTGCTGGTTATCCATTACACGGCGGATGATTTCGACGCTTCTCTGGCTACGCTGACCGATAAAAACGTCAGTTCACACTATCTGATCCCGGCAGTGCCGCCGCTCTACCACGGCAAGCCGCGTATCTGGCAACTGGTCCCGGAAAAAGATCTGGCCTGGCATGCAGGGATTAGCTTCTGGCGCGGCGCTACGCGTATCAACGATACTTCGATCGGCATTGAGCTGGAAAACCGCGGCTGGCAAAAATCAGCGGGCAGCAAGTATTTTGCGCCGTTTGAGCCCGCGCAAATTCAGGCGTTAATCCCATTGGTGAAAGATATTATCGTCCGCTACGACATAAAACCGCAGAATGTGGTGGCCCATGCGGACGTCGCTCCGCAGCGCAAGGACGATCCCGGCCCGCTATTTCCGTGGAAAGCACTGGCCGCTCAGGGCATCGGCGCGTGGCCGGATACCCAGCGCGTGGCATTTTATCTTGCCGGACGAGCGCCCCATACGCCGGTAGAAACCGCATCATTACTCGATCTGCTGTCGCGCTATGGTTATGAAGTAAAACCTGATATGACGCCGCGTGAACAGCAGCGGGTGATTATGGCGTTTCAGATGCACTTCCGCCCGACGTTGTGGAACGGCGTGGCGGATGCAGAAACTCAGGCAATTGCTGAAGCGTTACTGGAGAAATACGGGCAGGGTTAACGCGGCAGCTTACCGTGGTCACGCAGCCAGGCCGCGGTACGCTCAATTCCTGCATCCAGCGTCACAACGGGCTGATAACCCAACTCTTCCTGAGCGCGGGAAGTATCCAGCGTAAAATCAAAATTCAGCTTCGAGACGCCGTAATGCGTAAGCTTTGGCTCTTTCGCCGATTTATTGCCTAAACGCTCCATGCTGCGGGCAATCATATCCAGCATCGGGTAGGGCACGGAGCGGATACGGCAATCAATATTCAGCTCGTCGATAAGTTTCTGCACAATGCTGCGCAGGGTGCGATGCTCGCCGTTGGTAATGTTGTACGCGCGTCCCGACGGCAGCTTATCGCAGGCTTGTTGACTGGCCAGCCACATCGCGTGCACTGCATTCTCGTAGTAGGTCATATCCACCAGCGCGCTTCCGCCGTGCGGCAGCAGGATACTGCCGTAGTGATACATCATATGGGCCAGGCGTGGAATAAAGACTTTATCGTGAGGTCCGAACAGACTTTGTGGGCGCAATACCGTGAAGCGGGTCTGAGGGTTAGCCTGCGCGAGCAGCGCAATTACCTCTTCGCCTGCCGCTTTGCTGCGGGCGAATTCATTGGCGAAGCGATGTGGACGGAAATCTTCTTTGATATCGCGATGGTGGTGATAATCAAAATAGAGCGATGGAGAGGAGATATGAATGAAGTTACGTACGCCCCAGGCCACGGCCCACTCGCCCAGACGTCGGGTCGCTCGAACGTTGGCCAGATCGAAGGCTTCCTGAGTTCCCCACGGTGAGGTAAAACTGGAGCAGTGCCACAGCGTGTCGATGCCGGCAAGCATCACTTTTGCCTGTGAAGACACCAGCTCGGTCAAATCGGCATGTACAAACTCTGCGCCCATTTTCTCCAGCAGCTTGCCCATCGCTTCATTGCGACCGGTAGCTCTGACGCTGACGCCTTTGCTGCATAGAAACTCAACCGCGTTTCGGCCCAAGCCGCTGGTGGCTCCGGTAACCAGTACCTTCATATCAATCCACTGTGTTTAAAAAACATCGTGCGCATTCTTCCGTGAAATACGCCTGTATGCAATGGGAAACATGAAAGAATACAGGCTCTTTTTATCATTAGTCTGTGATTTGTTCTGCAAGTTTAGCAATACGCTTCGCCATCCCTCTGAAAATGAACAGATGAGCTGGGATCATCAACAGCCAGTAGAAGAGTCCTGGCATGCCGTGCGGATGCCACCAGGCACGTACATCAATGCGTCGGTGATCGCCTTTATCTTCCAGGGTGAAACTCAGGCGACCCAAACCAGGCGCTTTCATCCCAAACAGCAGCGTCAGCTGTTTTTCTGGTTCAACGATGATAACTTTCCAGCTATCGACGGTATCGCCAACCTGCAACAGAGAGTGTTCTGGTCGACCTTTAGCCAGCTTATGGCCAACCAGCAGGTCTAACGCCGCCCGCGTCTTCCACAAAATATTGCCAAAAAAATAGCCTTCTTTGCCGCCGAGTCGATTCACAACCTGCCATAGCGCTTTTTTGCTGGCGGAGGTTTCAACGCTAAAGCCTGCCTGTTTGGCAAAATAGCCATATTCAGGGCGCCAGCGGGCAAACGCCTGCGCGTCGTAACCCCAGTCGCTGGAATTGACCAGCTTCTCCTCTTCTTTCAACGTGCTGCGTACCGCGTCATCAAAGGCAATCAACTTTTGCGGGATCAGCGCGCGTAACTCGGTGTCATCGGCCAGCAGATCGTGTTTTAAACCCTGGATAAGCGCTTTGGCCGTGGTCGGCGGTACTGACGTAATGACGTTTAAAAACCAGACCGAAATCCAGCGGGTAGGAAAGGGGATGGGGATGAGCAGGCGATGTTTACCGCTGACCGCCATAAAATGCTCGAACTGTTCCTGATAGCTCAACACCTGCGGCCCGGCAGCTTCGAGTATGCGGTGATGGCTTGTGGGATGGTCCAACAGCGCCACCAGATAGTACATCAAATTTTCCAGCGCGATGGGCGTGGTACGCGAACGTACCCAGCGCGGAGGGGTGAGAACCGGCAGGTTATAGACCATGTCGCGCATCACTTCAAAGGCGGCGGAACCTGCCCCTACGATAATGCCAGCGCGCAATTCCGTCATTGGCACGCCTGACTCTCTCAGGGTGTCAGCGGTTATTTGCCGCGCACGCAAATGATCGGACTGTTCATGCCGGGGAGCCTGTAATGAGCTCAGGAAAATAAGCTGTTTAACTGGCGTATTACGCAGCGCATCGCGTACGTTCATCGCCACATGGCGTTCGTGGGCGATAAAATCACCGCCTTCACCCATACCATGAACCAGATAGTAAACCGTATCAACACCCGTCAACAGCGGGGTGAGGTTATCTGGCCAATTCAAATCGACCTTATGGCAACTGACATTGGCCAGTTGCTGCTTTTCCAGACGTTCAATGCGGCGTGCCGCAGCCAGCACCTGATGCCCTTGCTGGCTGAGCGCCTGAACCAGATGCTGACCAATGTAGCCACTGGCGCCAAGAACCAAAATCCGTTGCGGCACGCCCATCTCCTTAGCGGGTTAAAAAAGCGCGCCAGTGGGCGACGACTTCAGCAAGTTGTTCACGCGATACGTCCAGATGCATCACCAGGCGCACAATCGGGGAGGCGTTAATCAGCACGCCTTGCGCTTTCATGTATTCACCCAGCGCGGCAGCGTGCTCTTCACCAACGCGAACAAACAACATGTTGGTGTCGTGGCGCATGACGTCTGCCCCTGCTTCGCGCAGTTGTTCTGCCATCCAGGCGGCGTTGTCATGGTCTTCCTGCAAACGCGCCACGTTATTTTTCAGCGCATACAGTCCCGCCGCCGCCAGAATACCGGCCTGGCGCATTCCGCCACCGGTCATTTTGCGCCAGCGAATGGCGCGCTTGATGTAGTCCTGGCTGCCGACCAGCAGCGAACCTACCGGCGTTCCCAGACCTTTGGAAAGACAAATGGTGAACGAGTCGCAGTATTGCGTGATGTCTTTAAGCTCACAGCCATAGGCGACGATGGCGTTAAAAATACGCGCGCCGTCGACGTGTAGGGCAAGATTGCGCTCACGGGTGAATTCCCAGGCGTCTTTCAGATACTCGCGCGGAAGCACTTTGCCGTTGTGGGTGTTTTCCAGACTGAGCAGACGGGTGCGGGCAAAATGGATATCGTCAGCTTTGATTTTCGCTGCCACTTTGTCTAACGGCAGGGAACCATCCGGGGCGGCGTCGATGGGTTGCGGTTGAATGCTGCCAAGCACCGCTGCGCCGCCCGCTTCATAGAGATAGTTATGTGCGCCCTGACCGGCAATATACTCTTCGCCGCGCTGGCAATGACTGAGCAGCGCAACCAGGTTTGCCTGAGTGCCGGTGGGTAGGAAAATAGCGGCTTCTTTGCCAGAGAGCTCTGCAGCGTATTGCTGGAGAGCGTTAACGGTAGGGTCATCACCGTACACGTCGTCCCCGACCGGGGCTGCCATCATCTCTTCCAGCATGGCGCGACTTGGCCGGGTGACGGTATCACTGCGTAAATCAATCATGGTGTCTCCTTATTACACTTCATCCTTCAAGCTGCCTCTACGTTGGCCGCACCCTTAAACCCCAGTCACATAGTTTACCTATGCTCCTGGGGGTTTTCGGGCTAGCCGCCTTGATGCATCATGAATGATTTTGTGTGTGATTTAATAAGGATGTTTTACCTGAGCCAGTTAGTTTTCGCCAGTTCCATCACTTCATCACCGCGCCCACTAATGATTGCGCGCAACATATACAGGCTAAAACCTTTCGCTTGTTCGAGTTTGATCTGTGGCGGGATGGCTAACTCTTCTTTCGCCACAACCACATCGACCAGCACCGGGCCGTCAATCGACATTGCCCTTTGCAGCGCTTCATCAACCTCTGAGGATTTCTCCACACGAATGCCCGTAATACCGCAGGCTTCGGCAATCCGCGCGAAGTTGGTATCGTGCAGCTCCGTGCCGTCGGTCAGATAACCGCCAGCCTTCATCTCCATCGCCACAAATCCCAGTACGCTGTTGTTAAAGACGATAATCTTCACCGGCAGCTTCATCTGGACCACCGACAGAAAGTCGCCCATCAGCATACTAAATCCGCCGTCCCCGCACATTGCGACAACCTGGCGTCCCGGTTCGGTCGCTTGGGCGCCGAGTGCCTGCGGCATGGCATTGGCCATCGATCCATGATTAAACGAACCGAGCAGGCGACGTTTGCCGTTCATTTTCAGATAGCGTGCCGCCCACACCGTTGGCGTGCCAACGTCGCAAGTGAAGATGGCGTCGTCTGCGGCAAAGTGGCTAATTTGCTGTGCCAGATACTGCGGGTGAATGGCTTTATCGCTGGGTTTAGCTAAATCATCCAGCCCTTTGCGCGCTTCACGGTAGTGCTCCAGCGCTTTGTCCAAAAACTTCCGCTCTGTTTTTTCTTCCACCAGCGGTAGCAGGGCGCGGAGGGTGGATTTAATATCGCCCACCAGCGCCATATCAACTTTACTGTGCGCGCCGATGCTCGCCGGATTGATATCAATCTGAATAATTTTGGCGTCGGTTGGATAGAACGGGCGATAGGGGAACTGGGTGCCGAGCAGGATCAGCGTGTCGGCATTCATCATGGTATGGAAGCCGGATGAAAAGCCAATTAGCCCGGTCATGCCCACGTCGTACGGATTATCGTATTCAACATGCTCTTTACCCCGCAGGGCGTGCACAATCGGCGCTTTGATTTTAGCCGCAAACTCGACCAGCTCTTTATGCGCACCGGCGCAGCCGCTGCCGCACATCAGAGCGATATTGCTGGAGTAGCGCAGCAGTTGCGCCAGTTTTCTGAGCTCTTCCTCTTCCGGAGTGACCACCGGCAGCGGCGCATGGTACCAGTGCGTGGTGGCGCTCTCAGGGGCCGGCTTCAGCGCGACATCGCCAGGTAATACCACTACAGAGACACCGCGGTTGAGCACCGCTTTACGCATGGCAATTGCCAGCACCTGTGGGATCTGTTCAGGGCTGGAAACCAGCTCGCAATAATGGCTACATTCGCGGAATAACTCTTGCGGGTGGGTCTCCTGGAAATAACCGCTGCCTATCTCGCTGGATGGAATATGTGCGGCAATGGCCAGCACCGGAACGTGGTTGCGGTGGCAATCAAACAGGCCATTAATCAGGTGCAGGTTGCCTGGCCCACACGACCCTGCACAGACGGCCAATTCACCCGTTAACTGCGCTTCAGCACCTGCGGCGAAGGCAGCAACCTCTTCATGACGGGTTGGCATCCAGTCAATCGTTCCCATACGATTCAGACTATCACTTAGGCCATTGAGTGAGTCACCCGTTACACCCCAAATGCGTTTTACGCCAGCTTGTTCGAGTGTTTTAGCAATAAAAGCGGCAACCGTTTGTTTCATGGTTTTCCTTCTCCTTTAATGTGATACCGGTTACAAGTTTAGATGAAGATAATAGTTATGCTTCTCATTCCCCCTTATTTCCGGCAGGTTTCATTTGACCTGTACTAAGCGTAGTTTGTTATTGGACATGGCGAAACAAGGAATAAATTCAGATGGTTATAAAACTATTAAATAGCGTTAACCGGGTACTGACTCATGAAGATTTTGGCAAGTTTTTGTTACGCCTGGCCGTGGGTGGGCTGATGCTTTTTCATGGGTTGCATAAACTGTTCGCGGGTATTGATGGCATCAGCGGCATGCTGATAGCGAAAGGTTTCCCGGGCTTTATTGCGTATGGCGTCCTGCTGGGAGAAGTTGTAGCGCCGTGTCTGATTATCCTTGGGATCCTGACGCGTCCTGCAGCGTTGGGGCTGGCGTTTACGATGGTTGTGGCATGGCTGATGGTTGGGATGGGCGAAACCTGGTTACTGGATAAAACCGGTGCATGGGCGATTGAAAGTCTGGTGTATTTCTTCATCGGCGCGCTGGCCGTGGCGTTTTTGGGGGCGGGGCGATTCTCCCTTGCCGGAAATTCAGCCTGGCGATAGTTTGCCATCCGAGAATCAATACAGAGGCGGGAACGCGTAGCCTTGCTCCGCCTCGTCGTTCATTGTGTAGCTAATCTATGTCGTCTCTGTTCCAGAGTTTGTGCCGACGTCTCAGCGCTCGCTGCGTCAATGCTTTGGCCATCGCGGCGCCTATTTCAGCGCTGACCACCAGTCCCTGAATGAACGGACGATCGTGCATCAACCACGGCAGCCCGCCAAAAGCGATGCGATTGCGGGCATACTCCGGCGCTTGCAGTGTGTAATCCTCGCCAATCTCCGGGATCTCATCGCCACAAGCCAGCAGTTGATCGCGTAGCGTTGGGAACGGGATATCTTTGCTCTGCAATGCCCGTTGTCCTCGGGCGTCAATAAACACATCAAATTCGTGGCGCTGGCCCTGGTGGTAAATCACCGTCATTCCCTGTTCATTCATACGCTCATAATCTGAGCCGAGCGCGAGGATCTCTATCAGCCCGGCGTCGTGCAGCGCCAGCAGTCGGCGGACAGACTCAGACGGGATAGCCGCATAGTTATCAATAAATACGCGCGCCAGTCCGCGCCTGAAACGTTTTTCGTCGCAGTCATCAAGATGAGGGACTATCTCTTCGATAACCTCGTGCAGGCGCAGCAAGGTATATCGCCAGGCGACGGTATGTTGTTCCTGCTTGTTGCGTTCAACCTCCACCAGATTACGTCTCGCCCAGTCAAAAGGGTCATGCCTGATCCTGTCGGCAAAATAGACTTCGGGGAATGTGTCGGCGTTAAGCGTCGCAAGTGTTATCTGTTGGCACCACCCTGGCGCCGCATCTTGCAGTTGTCGAGCAATAAGGCGGAAGATGCGGTCCAGCAATCCGTTTTGGCCCCGGGCAATGGCGTCTTCAATCGCTTCTGGCGTCGCGATATTCAGCGGTTCATAGGGAAGAGGACAGTAAAAATCAGCTTCAGGCAGCACTCCGCTGCGCGACATCAGGGTCAGTTTCAGATTTTGGCTGTCAGGTTTACGTGTGAACCGCAGTGAATGGTCGGTATTGGTCGTAAAGGTGCCATGCTGACAGACCACGGCCATCGCTGCGTCGATAGCGCTTAGCGATGTGCCCAGAATCCCCACCCTACAAGCGCTAATCTCGGCGTCCATCAGACCGGTCCACGGACTGGGGAAAAACTTGCGTGCCTGAGCATCCGTTTCGGGCCACAGATGACCGGTAGCGATAGCGGCGAAATCCACCTCAACGGGTTCGGACGCGCGGTTGATCCACAGGGAGACCCCATTCGACGTTGCTTGCAGGTCGGTGACCTGGCTTGATTCATATATGCGAATTGTAAAACCGGCTCTTTGTGCGTTATCGACGATGGCTAAAAAACGATCGCGATAATAGTCGCCGAGGATCACGCGGGGCAAAAATTGCCGCTCATGCAAAGAGGTGCGTTCAATTCGAAACTGCGCCAGGTAGTCATCGCTTTGATTTTGTAGCCACGTCAGATAGCTGATATAAATCGGTGGGATCTCGATGCTGGCTATATTTGCCAACATGTGTTCTGCGTTGTTGTCGCTGTTATAAGGCATGCCGACGCCCGCTTCCTCAGCTTGCTCATAAAGCTGTATCTCCAGCGGTTCACCACGCTCAACCAGGGCATAAAACGTATAAATACCGGTGGGACCGACGCCGACAATGGCCACTTTTTTCATGGGGATCCTTGTAGAAAGTTCGACGTGGTAGTCGGGGATATTGCTTACGTTGTGCAGGGTAAGTGTGGTCGATAATTGGCGGGAGGAAGGTGCTATTTTGCCCTTGGGGATGGAAAAATCAGAATTTTGCAGCGCCTGACAGGATAAAAAAAGGCCACCCGGTATAGCCAGGTAGCCTTTTGTACATCTGATATCAGGCGATTACGCCAGCACTAAGTCACTCTGCGGATGGCAGGAGCACGCCAGTACATAACCTTCAGCGATTTCTGCGTCGGTCAGCGTCATGGTGCTGCTTACCGTGTAGTTACCGTCAACCACTTTAGTTTTACAGCAGCCGCAAACGCCTGCACGGCAAGCGGCAACAACCGGTACTTTATTGCTTTCCAGCGCTTCCAGCAGCGTACTGCCCACCGGCGCATAAAACTCTTTCGCCGGCTGCAGTTTAGTGAACTTCAGACCGCTGGTGGCGGCTTCAGCCACCGGGGTAAAGAACTGCTCTTTAAAGAAGCGCGTCACGCCCAGCGCTTTGACTTCTTTCTCGACCAGATCCATGTACGGCGCCGGGCCACAGGTCATCACGGTGCGTGAGGCGAGGTCCGGAACGCTTTGCAGCAGTTCGGTAGTCAGTCGGCCGGAAACAAAACCTTCAGTGGCATTGTTTTCAGCAACTAATGTCACCGGATACTCGCGCCATTCGTCGGCAAAAATAACATCTTGCGGAGAACGTACGTTGAAGATCACCTGCACATCAGCCTGTGGGCGGTATTTTGCCAACCAGCGGCGCATTGACATGATTGGCGTAACGCCGCAGCCGGCGGCCAGCATCAGGAACTTGTCTTCCGCTTTATCTTCACAGGTGAATTCACCCATTGCATCAGACAGCCAGATATAGTCGCCGCGCTTCACGTCGCGGGTCAGCCACTGTGAGCCTGCGCCATCGTCAATTCGGCGGATGGTCAGCGTGATGTATTCGCTAACGCCCGGCGTTGAAGAGATGGTGTAAGCACGCAGTGTGTCCGCTGAATTACGTACGCTGACCAGTGCATACTGCCCGGCGCGGTATGGATAATAGTCGTGGCACAGCAACGAAATTGTCCATACATCCGGCGTTTCCTGATGGATGTGATGAACCTGCATCCGCCATGGGCACTGATGAGTTGGCATTGTCATTCTTTACTCCTTACGCGCTCAGCAATTGCTTCATGTCTTCTTCAACGGTGGTCACGGAACGCAGACCGAACTTCTCGTTGAGCACGGCCAGCAGGTCCGGTGTGAAGAAGCCTGGCGCGGTCGGGCCAGTAACGATATTTTTCACGCCCAGAGACAGCAGGGTCAGCAGGATAACAATCGCTTTCTGTTCGAACCAGGAGAGCACCAGAGACAATGGCAGATCGTTCACGCCACAGCCCAGTTTCTCAGCCAGGGTTACCGCCAGGATGATGGCCGAGTATGCATCGTTACACTGACCGGCATCCACCAGACGCGGCAGACCTTCGATATCGCCGAACTCCAGTTTGTTGAAACGGTATTTACCGCACGCCAGGGTCAGGATCAGGCAGTCGTCCGGTACGCTGGTCGCGAAATCGGTGAAGTAGTTACGTTCGCCACGTGCGCCGTCACAACCGCCCACCAGGAAGATGTGACGCAGTTTTTCACGGCTGACCAGGTCGATCAGGGTATCCGCGGCGCCCAGCAGGGTTTGACGACCAAAACCTACGGTTATCAGGTGCGGAATTTCGCTATACGGGAAGCCCGCCATTTGCTGTGCCTGAGCAATTACCGGACCGAAGTTGTCGCCTTCGAGATGGCTCACGCCCGGCCAGCCGACGATGCTACGGGTCCAGATACGGTCGTCGTACGCGCCAACGGTTGGGTCGATGATGCAGTTAGAGGTCATCACGATTGGACCAGGGAAGCGGGCGAATTCAACCTGCTGATTCTGCCAGCCGCTGCCGTAGTTACCGATCAGGTGTTTGAATTTACGCAGTTCCGGGTAACCGTGTGCCGGCAGCATTTCACCGTGGGTATAGACATTAACGCCGGTACCTTCGGTTTGCTCCAGCAGGTTGTACAGATCTTTCAGGTCGTGACCGGAGATCAGAATGCACTTACCTTCGGTGGCTTTGACGTTGACCTGAGTCGGAGTCGGGTGACCGTATTTGGTGGTTTCACCGGCGTCCAGAATGCTCATCACTTTGAAGTTCATCTGGCCGATTTCCATTGAGCACTCCAGCAGAGCGTTCATATCAGAAGGCCAGGTACCCAGCCACGCCATGATTTTGTGGTACTGAGCATAGATGTCGTTGTCGTACTGACCAAGAACGTGCGCGTGCTCCATGTAAGCTGCCGCACCTTTCAGGCCGTACAGGCACAGCAGACGCAGGCCGAGAATATTCTCGCCGATGGCTGCTTTGTCTTTATTCGGGGTAAATTCAGCGGCCTGACGTTGCAGGTCGCCCAGATCGTCGCTGACCAGTTGCAGATCGGCCATCGGGTTGACGACCGCGGCATTCGCGTCGATGTTCAGGCATTGCGCTTTCAGGGCGTCGCGCATGGCGATAGCTTCACGGGCATAGCCAACAATACGTGGGGAATCGAAGTTTACGTTGGTCAGCGTGGAGAAGAACGCACGCGGCGCAAAGTTATCAACCTCATGGTCGATGATGCCGTATTCACGTGCTTTAACAGCCCATGCAGACAGACCTTGTAGGGAAGCAATCAGCAGATCCTGCAAATCGGAGGTTTCAGCCGTTTTACCGCACATACCCTGCGCGTAAGAGCAGCCGTTTCCTGCCGGAGTACGGATGGTTTGTTCACATTGCACACAAAACATGGTCACACCTTTTTAAAGTTATATTTAATATACATGTTTAAGGTTATGCCTGTGCGCGAAGGGATAAAAGGGATTTCTGCTACAACTTGCAGGGAGATTGATTTAGCGCAATTTTGGCGGTAGCTGACTACCGCCAGGGAGGTATTTGTTCGGGTTTCAGGCGGAGAAAAACGCCATCAGCAGAGGCACCAACAGACTCAGAATAAAACCGTGAACGATGGCTGCCGGGACCATTTCCAGGCCGCCGCTGCGTTGTAGTACGGGCAGGGTAAAATCCATTGATGTCGCGCCACATAGCCCCAACGCGGTAGAGCGGCTACGGCCAACCAGTCCTGGAATCAACATAATGGCGATCAGCTCGCGCGCCAGGTCGTTGAAGAAGGCGGCACTCCCAATTACCGGGCCGAACGATTCGGTCAACAAAATACCTGACAGGGAATACCAGCCAAAACCTGACGCCATCGCCAGCGCGGTTTTCAGCGGCAGGCCGAGAATCAACGCATTGATAACCCCCGCCAGCATCGAACTGGCGACCACCACCACCGCCACAATCATCCCCCGGCGATTCAGCACAATTTGCTTTAAGGTCATACCGCTGTTGCGCAGTTGGATCCCCACCAGGAACAGTAAAAAGATTAACGTATATTCGCTGGCTTCGGTGGCGTGCTGCAGAATGGGAAGACCGGTGAGGCCGAGCAGAAAACCGATGACGACGACGCCGCAAAGCTGAAGTGACTCAAGCGCCATTGCTATTCGTGAGGGGAGCTTTTCTTGCTTGTGATTATGTCGCCAGGGCAGCGTACGCTCCAGCCAGAACAGCGCCGCGATATTACACAGCAAAATGACCGTCACGCTGACTGCAGAATAATGAAGAATGGCCAGCAGGTTACTGGCGAGATTATCCAGAAACGCCAGACTGATACCCATAAAAAAGAGAATAAGGTAGACGATCCAGCTCAACAGGCGATTGATTATTTTTAATGCAGCCCTGTGCCGAAGCGGAATAAGGTAGCCCACAATAAGGGGAACCAGAATGATTAACAGCCCTGAAAACATGAAAACCCGATCCTTGCTGAGATGTAAGACGAAATGCGCCAGCACACACTACTCAATGCAAAGAGGGGAGTAAAGTTGCAAATAAAAGGAAATATAGAGAGGAAAAAAAAGACCTGACTTTCGCCAGGCCTTTTTGTTAGCGATTAATCGCGTTTTTCGAGCAGGGTGCGGTAAATAAGACCGCCGAGAACCCCACCGATAATCGGCATAACCCAGAAGAACCACAATTGTTGTAACGCCCAGCCACCCTGGAAGATGGCTACTGCGGTACTACGCGCCGGGTTTACCGACGTGTTGGTAACCGGAATACTGATCAAGTGGATCAGGGTTAACGCCAGACCAATCGCAATGGGGGCAAAACCTGCCGGAGCATGTTTATCAGTTGCGCCGTGGATCACTAATAAGAAACCAGCGGTCAGAATAATTTCAATTACTACGGCAGAAAGCATGGAATAGCCGCCTGGTGAATGTTCACCAAAGCCGTTCGAGGCAAAACCGCTGGCGGAGGCATCAAAACCTGCTTTACCGCTGGCAATAAGATACAGCGCCGCTGCTGCAACAATACCGCCCACAACCTGAGCAATAACATAACCAATAACGTCTTTTGCCGGGAAGCGACCGCCAGCCCATAAACCGAAGGTTACCGCTGGGTTAAAGTGCCCACCGGAAATATGACCTACGGCGAATGCCATGGTCAGTACGGTCAGACCAAACGCCAGGGCCACACCGGCAAATCCAATACCCAACTCCGGGAATGCTGCGGCCAGTATTGCGCTACCGCACCCGCCAAAGACGAGCCAAAACGTACCGAAGAATTCGGCTGCTAATTTCCTGAACATAACCACCTCAATTAAAAGTTCCGGGTTCGTGTTCCTTGCCCGGTAATTCATCGCTAAAAAGGGACGATGATGAAAGAGCGGGTATTTTAGATAAAAAAATCATCCCTTCGCCAGTTAAATTGATGAAAAAATTTGATTTAAGGCAATATGTTGTTATTCCTTTATGAATATTGGATGAATGAAGCATAGTTCAATTAGAAAAAGGTGATGATTGAGTTCTGAAATAATATTCCGAGGAAAACATAAGAAGAATATTCTTATATTATTCAATTTCTGCGACTAACCTCCTGATGATATCGGGTGTCCTGCGCGCCCGCTTGCCGTTATACTCCTGATAACTTGAAGGAAAAAGTTAGCATTTCCGGAGGCTATATGATTCTCGAACGCGTTGAGATTGTTGGATTTCGTGGTATTAACCGTCTGTCGTTGATGCTGGAGCAGAGCAACGTGCTGATTGGGGAGAACGCGTGGGGGAAGTCCAGTCTGCTGGATGCCTTAACCCTTCTGCTGTCACCGGAAACTGATTTGTACCACTTTGACCGCGAAGATTTTTGGTTCCCGCCGGGTGATATACAAGGGCGGGAACATCACCTGCATATCATCCTGACCTTTCGTGAGTCTCAACCGGGTCGCCACCGCGTACGCAGATATCGTCCTCTGGAAAACTGCTGGACGCAGTGCCAGGATGGCTATCACCGCATTTTCTATCGGCTGGAAGGTGAATGTGCGGATGATGGTAGCGTTCTGACGTTACGCAGTTTTCTTGATGGCGAGGGCCACCCGCTCACTCTTGACGACATTAACGATATGGCGCGGCATCTCGTGCGTTTGATGCCGGTCCTGCGCCTGCGCGACGCGCGTTTCATGCGACGTATCCGTAACGGTACGGTGCCGGATTCGGCGGATGTCGAAGTGACCGCCCGGCAACTGGATTTTCTGGCGCGCGAATTGGCCACCCGACCGCAAAACCTGACAGATGGGCAGATACGTCAGGGGCTATCGGCTATGGTCCAGCTGTTAGAACACTATTTTTCTGAGCAGGGTTCCGGCCAGTCCCGCTATCGTCTGATGCGTCGGCGTTCTAATAACGAACAACGTAGCTGGCGCTATCTGGATATTATCAACCGGATGATTGATAAACCCGGCGGACGCACGCACCGGGTGATCCTGCTGGGCCTGTTTTCAACGTTGTTACAGGCCAAAGGTACGCTGAGACTGGATAAAGACGCCCGGCCTTTGCTGCTGGTCGAAGATCCGGAAACGCGTTTACATCCTATTATGCTCTCCGTTGCCTGGCACCTGCTGAATTTACTGCCTCTGCAGCGGGTAGCGACTACCAACTCTGGTGAACTGCTGTCCCTCACGCCCGTGGAACACGTTGTCCGCCTGGTGCGTGAATCCTCCCGGGTTGCTGCCTGGCGGCTTGGACCGGGTGGGATCAGCGCAGAAGATGGTCGGCGCATTGCCTTCCATATTCGTTTCAATCGTGCTTCGTCGTTGTTTGCTCGCTGCTGGCTACTGGTGGAAGGCGAAACGGAAACCTGGGTCATTAACGAACTGGCCCGACAGTGCGGCCACCATTTTGACGCGGAAGGTATCAAGGTGATTGAATTTGCCCAGTCTGGACTTAAGCCGCTGGTTAAGTTTGCCCGCCGGATGGGAATCGAGTGGCATGTGCTGGTCGATGGAGATGAAGCCGGGAAAAAGTATGCCGCTACGGTGCGGAGTTTATTGAATAACGACAGGGAAGAAGAGCGCGATCATTTAACCATGCTCCCCGCGCTGGATATGGAACACTTTATGTATCGCCAGGGATTCGCTGACGTTTTTCACCGGGTGGCGCAAATCCCCGAAAACGTGCCCATGAATATGCGCAAAATTATCTCAAAAGCGATTCACCGGTCGTCAAAACCAGATTTAGCCATTGAGGTGGCGATGGAAGCCGGGCGGCGCGGCGTTGACGCGGTGCCAACGTTGCTGCGAAAAATGTTTTCCCGCGTGCTGTGGTTGGCACGCGGCAGAGCGGATTAGTGGCGAAACATCGACGACAGCTGCGAGTGGATGCTGTCCAGTAGCTGATAGCGACGGCGGTATTCCGCGCGTTTTTTGCTGGCAATGTCCGCTTCGCTTTTTCGCGCCATTGTGCGTGGAATATGATAGTAACCGTGGCTGTCGCACTCACCGCCAACCGACTCCCAAAATGTGTTGTAGTCGGAAAGGATTACCTTGTTTTTGTCGTGGTAACGAGGGCTGCGAAAAATATGCTGTTCATTGCTGACAGCAAGAATTTGTTCGACATTCAATTGTTCTGCAAAACAGCAAATGGCTTCCATCACAATACGTTTTGGGAAAATCCCATGGCATGACTTGGTCGCTTTTTGAATTTCTTCATGTGGCAGTAATCGGCTGCCTCCCTGTAACCCGCCAATAAACAACGTACTGCTTCCTTGATAATTGCATAGCGTAAACGTCATTTCCGCTAAAGTCTCGCCAGCGCAATTACGTACCAAAATGGTGCTTTCACCTTCTTTATCCAGTGAGATAAATGAGGCCATTATTACGTTAAATATTTCGCTGTTTTTGCCTTCAATTTGTGCCAGTTGTAATCCATCTGCACTTAAATAATCCTTAAACTCAGTGGTTGAAAAAGAGCTGCGGATAGCATGGTAATGATAACGCACAGCATCCAGTTTCGTCTTCCGGTCAAGGTTTTGCGCAAGATAGGCGCGATGCAAACGAACCGGCAATCGAGGCTGGCGTGCAAGTACGCTATCCAGGTCAGGCCATTGTGCCAGCTCAGACATCCATTCACGCGTTAATCTCGGCATAAGCGCTGAGCGCAACAAAAACTTACGACGAAAGCTTCGCTGATGCCAAAATTTTCCGGGGCGCCAATGTCCGGTCATCAGGCTACAAAAGAGACTAAAACTTGTGACTGGTTTTGAAGAATGAAAAGTGCTGTCAGTTAGCTGGCTCATAATAACAATCCGATGGATACTCTGGCACTAATTTCAGCACAGCGGATCTTAACCATTCATCAATAACTCTGTTATTCTTGCATTTTTCAACGGCTATTTATTTAACGTTGATGTTTAACACTTCACTCTGGTGGACGTATTGGGGGAAATTGGGACATTTATGAAGCTCAAGGGAAAAATCAAAAAACGCTATATTCTTTTCGCCATCATCATTATTGTGGCGATAATTGCACTTTGGCGAACGCTTAATGCGCCTTTACCTCAGTATCAAACCTTAATTGTTCGTCCGGGCGATCTGCAGCAAAGCGTACTGGCAACCGGGAAACTGGATGCGCTGCGTAAAGTTGACGTCGGGGCGCAGGTCAGTGGGCAGTTAAAAACGCTGTCTGTCGCGATTGGCGACAAAGTAAAAAAAGATCAACTGCTCGGCGTTATCGATCCTGAACAGGCGCAAAACCAGATCAAAGAGGTCGAAGCGACGCTGATGGAATTACGCGCCCAGCGGTTACAGGCTGAAGCCGAGTGGAAACTGGCGCGGGTGACGCTTTCCCGTCAGCAACAGTTGGCGAAAACCCAGGCGGTCTCACAGCAGGATCTCGACACCGCGGCTACCGAGATGGCGGTAAAACAGGCGCAAATCGGCACAATTGACGCACAAATTAAGCGTAATCAGGCCTCTCTTGATACGGCAAAAACTAACCTTGATTACACCCGCATCGTCGCGCCAATGGCAGGTGAAGTCACGCAAATTACTACCCTGCAGGGGCAAACCGTTATTGCCGCCCAGCAGGCACCTAACATTCTGACGCTGGCCGATATGAGCACCATGCTGGTGAAAGCGCAGGTTTCCGAGGCGGATGTGATTCATCTGCATCCTGGGCAAAAGGCCTGGTTTACCGTTCTCGGCGATCCGCAGACGCGTTACGAAGGTAAGCTCAAAGATGTTCTTCCGACGCCAGAAAAAGTGAATGACGCTATTTTCTACTATGCTCGCTTCGAAGTTCCCAACCCGAAAGGGATCCTGCGCCTGGATATGACCGCGCAGGTCCATATTCAGCTTACGGATGTTAAAAATGTCTTGACGATCCCGCTGTCGGCATTGGGCGATCCTATCGGCAACAATCGTTATAACGTCAGGCTGCTGCGCAACGGCGAAACCCGCGAACGTGAAGTGATTATCGGCGCGCGTAATGACACCGATGTGGAGATCGTGAAAGGGCTTGAAGAGGGGGATGAAGTCATCACCGGTGAGGGCAACGCTGGAGCTGCAAAATGACGGCATTGCTTGAACTGAGCAATATCCGCCGCAGCTATCCGTCAGGCGAAGGCCAGGTTGAGGTGTTGAAGGACGTATCCTTGAGCATTCAGGCCGGGGAAATGGTGGCGATTGTCGGGGCGTCTGGCTCGGGTAAATCGACGCTGATGAACATTCTCGGCTGTCTGGATAAACCCACCAGCGGTACGTATCGGGTTGCCGGGCGTGATGTCTCCACGCTGGATAGCGATGCGCTAGCGCAACTGCGTCGTGAGCATTTCGGTTTTATCTTCCAGCGTTATCATTTGCTGTCGCATTTAACCGCCGCGCAAAATGTTGAGGTACCCGCGGTCTACGCTGGCACCGAACGCAAACAGCGCCTGGCTCGTGCGCAGGAACTCCTTCAGCGGCTGGGGCTGGGTGACAGAGTTGACTATCAGCCTTCTCAACTTTCCGGTGGTCAGCAGCAGCGGGTCAGTATTGCGCGTGCGCTGATGAACGGTGGGCAAGTGATCCTTGCCGACGAACCCACCGGGGCGCTGGACAGCCATTCCGGCGAAGAGGTGATGGCGATTTTGCATCAGTTGCGCGATCGCGGGCATACGGTGATTATCGTCACTCACGATAGCCAGGTCGCCGCGCAGGCTGAACGCGTCATTGAAATTCGTGACGGCGAGATTGTGCGCAATCCTCCGTCGCACAAGCCCTCTGGCGGGCGCGACATCGTGGAGCCGACGGTGAAAGCGGCGTCCGGCTGGGGGCAGTTTGTCAGTGGTTTTCGTGAAGCGCTCACTATGGCCTGGCTGGCAATGGCCGCGAATAAAATGCGAACGCTGCTGACCATGCTTGGGATCATCATCGGTATTGCTTCGGTGGTGTCGATCGTGGTGGTTGGCGATGCGGCTAAACAGCTGGTGCTGGCGGATATTCGCGCTATCGGCACTAATACCATCGATATCTACCCTGGCAAAGACTTCGGCGACGACGACCCGCAATATCAACAGGCGTTGAAGTATGACGATTTAACGGCGCTACAGAAGCAGCCATGGGTAAGTTCGGTGACGCCTGCGGTGTCGAAGAACCTGCGGCTACGCTATGGCAATATCGATGTGGCAGCCAGTGCTAACGGCGTGAGCGGCGACTATTTCAACGTCTATGGCATGACGTTTAGCGAAGGGACCACTTTTAACGCTGAACAACTGGCGGGCCGCGCTCAGGTGGTGGTGCTCGACAGCAATACCCGGCGTCAGTTGTTCCCCAATAAAGCGAAAGTCGTTGGCGAAGTCGTGCTGGTGGGGAATATGCCTGCCACGGTTATCGGCGTTGCAGAAGAGAAACAGTCGATGTTTGGCAGTAGCAAGATCCTGCGGGTCTGGCTGCCTTACAGCACCATGTCCGGGCGAATTATGGGGCAGTCGTGGCTGAACTCGATAACCGTGCGGGTGAAGGACGGTTTTGATAGTGCCCAGGCCGAGCAGCAGCTCACCCGATTGTTGACGTTGCGCCACGGTAAGAAAGATTTCTTCACGTGGAACATGGACGGCGTCTTGAAAACTGCCGAAAAGACCACACGTACATTACAACTCTTCCTGACGCTGGTGGCGGTGATTTCGCTGGTGGTCGGTGGGATTGGCGTGATGAATATTATGCTGGTGTCGGTAACCGAGCGAACGCGCGAGATTGGCATTCGTATGGCGGTTGGCGCTCGCGCCAGTGACGTGCTGCAGCAGTTCTTAATTGAAGCGGTGCTGGTATGTCTGGTGGGCGGTGCGTTAGGTATTAGCCTGTCGATGTTGATCGCCTTTACGCTTCAGCTATTCCTGCCTGGCTGGGAAATTGGTTTCTCACCCGTGGCCTTGTTGACGGCGTTTCTGTGCTCAACCGCGACCGGGATTTTGTTTGGCTGGCTACCAGCACGAAATGCGGCGCGGCTGGATCCGGTAGATGCCCTGGCGCGGGAATAATGCCACTGAGATAAAAATGCCAGCCGCAAGGGCTGGCATTTTGACTGCGGGATGTACACAATGAGACAGAAGAGTTATGCGACTGCTTCTGCTTCAATGACAGGCACGATGACACTGGCATGATTGCCTTTTGGCCCCTGGTGGACATCAAACTGGACAGACTGTCCGGCTTTTAGCGTTCTGTAACCATCCATCTGAATGGTGGAGTAATGGGCGAAAATATCTTCGCCGCCGCCTTCGGGGCAGATGAAACCAAACCCTTTGGCGTTGTTGAACCACTTAACAGTACCCGTTTCCATACTTCGACATCCTTCGTAAATCTTATATAAGTAAGATGGAATGAACCGGTGGCGGAGTGGGGGCTGTTCAAAACCTCGCCAACTCTCGAAACTACAATTTAGAGAAATCAGGCGAGGCGTCAAGCGCCAGGCAGACGGAATAGGGTAAAAATGCATCAAAATTTGAAGCAGTTAACGCTATTGTCGGTTATGTGACAGATGTCGCGGATGGCACTAATAGATGATAGTTATCTAATACTTGAGGTAGATTGATTGTGCGCATAGGCTGCTTGTCAGCGGCAAGATTTTCTGCCGGAAACCGTAACTGAAGATGACGACAGACAATGGGTAAGACGAACGACTGGCTGGATTTCGATCTGCTGGCGGAAGATAAATTGCGCGACGCGCTAAAACCGCCATCTATGTATAAAGTGATATTAGTCAATGATGATTACACTCCGATGGAGTTTGTTATTGACGTGTTACAAAAATTCTTTTCTTATGATGTAGAACGTGCAACGCAACTGATGCTTGCAGTTCACTATCAAGGTAAAGCGATCTGCGGCGTATTCACTGCCGAAGTAGCTGAAACCAAAGTGGCGATGGTGAACAAGTATGCGAGGGAGAACGAGCATCCGTTGCTGTGTACGCTAGAAAAAGCCTGAATGCAGGCATAAATATTGGGGGAGGTGCCTATGCTCAATCAAGAACTGGAACTCAGTTTAAACATGGCTTTCGCCAGAGCGCGCGAGCACCGACATGAGTTTATGACCGTCGAGCACTTGTTACTGGCGTTGCTCAGTAACCCATCGGCCCGCGAAGCGCTGGAAGCGTGTTCTGTGGATCTGGTGGCGCTGCGTCAGGAACTCGAAGCCTTCATTGAACAAACCACACCCGTATTGCCTGCCAGTGAAGAAGAGCGCGACACGCAGCCAACGTTGAGTTTTCAGCGAGTGTTGCAACGTGCGGTCTTCCATGTTCAGTCCTCCGGGCGCAATGAAGTTACCGGCGCGAATGTGCTGGTCGCTATCTTCAGCGAGCAGGAATCTCAGGCGGCTTATCTGCTGCGTAAGCATGAAGTGAGTCGCCTTGATGTGGTGAATTTTATTTCTCATGGCACGCGCAAAGACGAACCAAGTCAGTCTTCTGACTCTGGTAATCAGCCGAATAACGAAGAGCAAGCTGGCGGGGAGGACCGTATGGAGAACTTCACGACTAACCTTAACCAGCTTGCCCGTGTGGGCGGAATTGATCCGCTCATTGGCCGGGACAAAGAGCTGGAGCGCGCCATTCAGGTACTGTGCCGTCGCAGAAAAAACAACCCGCTGCTGGTGGGAGAGTCTGGCGTCGGTAAAACCGCGATTGCTGAAGGCCTCGCCTGGCGTATCGTCCAGGGCGATGTGCCTGAAATCATGGCTGATTGTACCCTTTATTCTCTGGATATCGGCTCGCTGCTGGCGGGTACCAAATATCGCGGCGATTTTGAAAAACGCTTCAAGGCGCTGCTGAAACAGCTGGAACAGGATACTAACAGCATTCTGTTCATCGATGAGATCCATACCATTATCGGTGCGGGTGCGGCATCGGGCGGCCAGGTGGATGCGGCTAACCTGATCAAGCCGTTGCTCTCCAGCGGTAAGATCCGTGTGATAGGGTCTACTACTTATCAGGAATTCAGCAATATCTTTGAAAAGGACCGTGCGTTAGCGCGCCGTTTCCAGAAAATCGATGTCACTGAGCCATCGGTCGAAGAGACCGTGCAGATAATCAACGGTCTGAAGCCGAAATACGAAGCGCACCATGATGTCCGCTATACCGCCAAAGCGGTGCGTGCAGCGGTCGAACTGGCGGTGAAGTACATTAACGATCGTCACCTGCCGGATAAAGCGATTGACGTGATCGACGAGGCGGGCGCGCGTGCGCGTCTGATGCCGGTCAGCAAGCGCAAGAAAACCGTCAACGTGGCGGATATCGAGTCCGTCGTGGCCCGCATTGCGCGGATCCCGGAGAAGAGCGTTTCGCAAAGCGATCGTGATACGCTGAAAAACCTGGGTAACCGTCTGAAGATGCTGGTATTCGGACAGGATAAAGCCATTGAGGCGCTGACTGAAGCGATCAAAATGAGCCGTGCTGGTCTGGGACACGAGCATAAACCGGTTGGTTCGTTCCTGTTTGCCGGGCCAACTGGCGTCGGTAAGACCGAGGTCACGGTACAGCTATCCAAAGCGCTGGGTATTGAACTGCTGCGTTTTGATATGTCCGAATATATGGAACGCCACACCGTTAGCCGCCTGATTGGTGCGCCTCCGGGATATGTTGGTTTCGACCAGGGCGGTTTGCTGACCGATGCAGTCATTAAGCATCCGCATGCGGTACTGCTGTTGGATGAAATCGAAAAAGCGCATCCGGACGTCTTTAACCTGCTGCTGCAGGTAATGGATAACGGCACGCTGACCGACAATAACGGGCGTAAAGCGGATTTCCGCAACGTGGTGCTGGTCATGACCACTAACGCCGGCGTACGTGAAACCGAGCGTAAATCGATTGGGCTTATTCATCAGGACAACAGTACCGATGCAATGGGCGAAATCAAAAAAGTGTTTACGCCGGAATTCCGTAACCGTCTCGACAACATTATCTGGTTCGATCATCTCTCTACAGAGGTGATTCATCAGGTTGTTGATAAGTTTATCGTCGAGCTTCAGGTTCAGTTGGATCAGAAAGGTGTCTCTCTGGAAGTGAGTCAGGAAGCCCGTGACTGGCTGGCAGAGAAAGGCTACGACCGTGCAATGGGCGCACGTCCAATGACGCGTGTGGTCCAGGATAACCTGAAAAAACCATTGGCTAACGAACTGCTGTTCGGTTCGCTTGTGGATGGCGGTCAGGTGACCGTTGCGCTGGATAAAGAGAAAAATGAGCTGACCTATGGTTTCCAGAGTGCGCAAAAGCACAAGCCAGAAGCAGCACATTAATTTCTAATCACCTAATAAGCCGGGCATAATGCCCGGTTTTTTTCGCCTGAAAGTAGTGAATAGAATAGGGGGACTCGCAGAGTTTAAACGGCAGGCAAAAAATAAGCCTGCGTAAGGGAGATTACGCAGGCTAAGGAGGTGGTTCCTGGTACAGCTAGCATTTATGGGTTATGTTTTTCAGCGGAAGCGATAATACCCTTAATGAACGAAACGGTATGTGATCGATTTCTAAGAATCTTCCGAACGCTGAAAAATAACCGTAATTAACTACTTAGCATGCGGGTTGCGCGTGGACTCACCGGTAAAATTACGCATCAACAATGCATAATTCAGATCGATATCCTCCGGTACAGGCATCCACACGGTGTAACCATCGCCTGGCGCAACTGGCATCGCTTCGCCTTTCGCGTTTTCCATCTGCTCGAGAGTAAAGTTGATGTTGCCCTGTGGGGTCATCAGCTCCAGGCTGTCGCCAACGGTGAATTTGTTTTTCACCAGTACGGCTGCCAGCTCGCCTTTACGCTCGCCAGTGAATTCGCCGACAAACTGCTGACGCTCGGAAACGGAGAAACCGTATTCATAGTTCTGATAGTCGTCATGCGTATGGCGGCGCAGGAACCCTTCGGTGTAACCGCGATGCGCCAGGCCTTCCAGCGTTTCCAGCAATTGCGGGTCGAACGGTTTACCGGCCGCGGCATCATCAATGGCTTTGCGATATACCTGCGCGGTACGTGCACAGTAATAATATGACTTGGTACGGCCTTCGATTTTCAGCGAATGCACGCCCATCTGCGTCAGACGTTCAACGTGGGCAATGGCACGCAAATCCTTTGAGTTCATGATGTAAGTACCATGCTCGTCTTCAAACGCGGTCATGTACTCACCCGGACGCTGGGCTTCTTCAATCATAAAGACTTTGTCTGTCGGTGCGCCAATACCTAACGTTGGCTCAACGTTTTGTACCGGGATAGGCTCGTACTTATGCACGATATTGCCCACCACGTCTTCTTTGCCTTCCTGTACGTTGTATTCCCAGCGGCAGGCATTGGTACAGGTACCCTGGTTTGGGTCACGCTTGTTGATGTAGCCAGAGAGCAGGCAGCGACCGGAGTAGGCCATGCACAGGGCGCCGTGAACGAAGATCTCAAGCTCCATATCCGGCACCTGAGTGCGGATTTCTTCGATTTCTTCCAGTGACAGTTCGCGAGAGAGGATCACTCGGGTCAGCCCCATCTGCTTCCAGAATTTCACTGTCGCCCAGTTTACGGCGTTAGCCTGTACTGAAAGGTGAATGTCCATGTCGGGGAAGTTTTCGCGCACCAGCATGATAAGACCCGGGTCCGACATGATCAGTGCATCCGGTCCCATTTCCACCACCGGTTTCAGGTCACGAATAAAGGTCTTCAGCTTGGCATTGTGTGGGGCAATGTTAACCACCACATAGAATTTTTTACCCAGTTCATGGGCTTCATTAATGCCGAGCTGCAGGTTTTCGTGGTTGAATTCGTTGTTGCGTACGCGCAGTGAGTAACGCGGTTGGCCCGCATACACAGCGTCTGCGCCATAGGCGAAAGCGTAACGCATGTTTTTCAGCGTTCCCGCCGGGGAAAGGAGTTCCGGTTTAAACATAATTTTCTCGTTCTGATGACAGGTCAGACTCGCCTCACTCAATGAGGCGGTTAGGGGAGTGCCCCCATATTAAGGGCGGGCATTGTAGCGCTACGCGAAGATGCCGTAAACCTTGTAGGCTCAATCAACCCGTAGATAGTGTCCGTCGGCGCTGACATTCATACCGAAACCGCAGTTTTGCGGGTCGTCGGTTCTGGCGTCGATGCCCTCAGGCGTGACCGTAAGTGAGATATCGCAGTGGATATAGTCGCCCTCTCTGAGCGCGATCACGCCTTTATCGTTTTTCAGCGTGACCAGTTCTGAGAATTCACCCATGTTTGGGCCATAATAAAGAGCCATCATGCCAAAGTAATAACCCTGAAAATCAACCTGATAGTCTGATTTATTCTCTGTAGGTTTAATAACCAGCGTTTCCCAGGATGCCAGACCGGCGTAGTTCCAGTATTCACCGGCAGGAGAATCGTTCTTTGGCAGTGCGGCCAGCTTATCTTTGATAAGACCCAGGTTGTAGACCGACTTCGTATCATTGGGATTGATCATCAGCCAGGCCTGCGCCTTACGCCATTGTCCTTCGCGCATCCAGGTCAGGGCCACGTTGTTGTAGGCCGTCGCTACGGTTTTATCATCAAGGCGGCAGCCTTCGCTCCAGGTGACCTGCTTTTCAAAAGCTTCACGCGCTTTTGCGTAGTTCTTAGCTTTGTAGAACTGTTCGCCCTGGCTGGCGTAGGTCGGGACTTTGGCACAGTCAGCTTTGATTTGCTGCTCAGTGATTTCAGCGTGGGTAAAACCTGAGGCCAGTAAAAACAGTAACGGTCCGCAGCGTAAGTCCATTTTCATGTATGCATCCTTTAAAGACATTAAGCAATTCGGCAGGCGTCCGCTTCCCAGCGATATCCTACGCCATAGACCGCGCGGATAAACGACTGCTCCGCATCCAGCGACTCCAGTTTGCGTCGCAGGTTCTTAATATGGCTGTCGATGGTGCGGTCGGTGACGACGCGGTAATCGTCATAGAGATGATTGAGCAACTGTTCACGAGAGAACACTTTTCCCGGTTCATGCGACAGCGTTTTGAGTAAGCGAAACTCTGCGGGCGTTAAGTCGAGCATTTTCCCCCGCCACGATGCCTGAAAGCGACCTTCATCGACAATTAGCGGGCTGTCGGCATCCATTTGTTGCAGTTCGCGCTGCGGTTTACAACGCCGCAGAATTGTTTTCACGCGAGCCACAACTTCGCGCGGGCTGTAGGGTTTACAAATATAATCATCCGCACCAATCTCCAGTCCCAGCAGACGGTCAATTTCTTCTATCTTGGCGGTTACCATCATGATAGGGATTTCAGAGAAACGGCGAATTTCCCGACACAGGGTCAGGCCATCGGTACCGGGCAGCATCAGATCCAACAGGATCAGATCGGGCGGCGTTTGACGCACGTAAGGCAGCACTAAATCGCCATGGCTGATGAGCGTAGGCGCGTAACTTGCTGCACGCAGATAATCGATAAGCAGTTGTCCCAGCTTGGGCTCGTCTTCCACGATCAGAATACGCGGCGTGTTTTCATCAATGGGTAACTCAGTCATACATCTCTCTGTAAATCGCGTTCCAGCGGTAACTCTACTGTAATGCTAACCCCGCCAAAAGGCGAATGGGCGGCACGGATCAGACCATTATGCGCCTGTACGATATTGACGCAAATCGCCAGCCCCAACCCGGAACCTCCGCTGGCGCGGTTACGCGAGCCTTCGGTGCGATAAAATCGCTCAAACAGCTTCTGTAACTGGCTGTCACTTACGCCGGGAGCGGAATCCGCAAAGGTTATTAAAACCATACGCTCGTGTTGTTCGGCGCTGATGTGCAGCCCGCCGCCGCTGTCGGTGTAGCGCAGGCTGTTTTCCAGCAGATTGTTGAACAACTGCATCAGACGATCCCTGTCGCCAAACACCGTCATGCTGTCGGGGAGCGAAAGTTGTATCGTCAGTCCACGGCTGGCGAAGCGTTCACGAAATGCGCCGCTTGCCACTTCCAGCAGGGGAATAAGATCCAGCGAGGTTTTCTGGTAAGCCAGCGCGCCTTCGTCAGACATAGAGAGCTGATGAAGATCGTCCACCAGCTTGGTGAGGGTACCGACTTCAGCCTGCAACGAGGCGACGGAGTCAGGGGTAAACTGGCGTACGCCATCCTGAATGGCCTCCAGTTCACCGCGTAACACCGCCAGCGGCGTGCGCAGCTCGTGAGAAATATCGGCCATAAAATCTCGACGCATCTGCTGGTTTTTTTCCAACGTACTGGCGAGCTGGTTGAAGTCCTGCGCCAGTTTGCCCAGCTCATCCGTACTGGTTGGCGCAACGCGAGTGGTGAAATCGCCTGCCGCCAGTTTATGGGTGCCTTCCACCAACCGCTTGACCGGGGCCAGCAGGCTGCGCGCCAGCGTAAACGTTGCCAGTGCCGCCAGGATTGTGGAGAGCGCAACGATGAGCCAACTGGAACGCCTTTGCTGCATGTCGAAATTGATATCCGTATTCCGCGTTAAGCGTTCCACGGGAGAGGCAATCACGGCGCCCACTTCGCTACCGTTGACGCGGATAGGGTGGCGCATACCGTCGCGGGGAACCGGAGCACGCGGACCGACCAGAACGTGGGCATTTTGATCAACAACCCAAAACTGCGTACGCCAGCCGTGCGGCGGCATGCCTGGACCTGGCTTATCATCGTCGTTGTCGTGTTCAAAAGAGCGCAGGATCTGAAAAACAAAACGATCGTTATTGCGCAAGAACCGCCAGTTGCCGTGCTGCTCATACTGCTCGCTTAATGCGTCGCTGAGCATTTGCAGCCGCTGTTCGTTACCGTGCTTGATATAGTCAATAAAACCACGTTCGAAGCTTATGCGTACGGCCCAGTGCATGCTGATCAGCAATACGATGCAGGTGGCGAAAATCGCCAGAAACAGTTTGCCGGTGATACCGGGCCGCCAGAACTTCATCAGGTGCTCCTTTTGCGCCGTGAAATCACCGCGTTGGTTTGCGTGTCGTTCGGCACGCGGGCAAAAATAATGGCGGGCAGCGCAATAATGAAGGCGATGCACAGCCAGGTATACATAAAGACGGTATGCGTACTACCGCTATCGATGGCAATATGCTGCTGACCGAACATACCTAGCAGCAGGCCCGCGATGGTCACCCCAATACTCATCGACAGTTGCATGATCATCGACAGCAGGCTATTGCCGCTACTGGCGAGATCGTCAGGCAGGTCTTTTAACGTCAGGGTGTTCATGGATGAAAAGCGCGTTGAGTTGACCATTCCCTGTAAGAACAGCACGAAGGGGAGAGCGTAATACCAGCCGAGCAGCGCGGTGGTCATCAGCAGTAAACTGACCAGCGACAGGCCAAACGTTGTGGCGACCAGTACGCGACGGTAGCCAAAGCGGTTAACGACCTGTACCACAATGCGCTTCATACCCATACTACCCAGCACCATTGGGATCATCATCAGCCCGGCATGAAAAGGTGAAAAACCGAGACCAATCTGTAAAAACACCGGCGTCATAAACGGCAGCATGCCGCTGCCGATGCGTCCGGCAAAACTGCCGAACAGCCCCAGCGAGAAGGTTGGTGTGCGAAACAGATTCAGGCTGAACAGCGCGCGTGGATTTCGATGGGCGTGTTTCAGATACAGCGCAATAGCCAACACCCCGCAGATAACCAGCGCCGCCAGCGTGATACTGGAGAGGCCAGTTCCTTTACTGCCATCGAGCGCCAGCGTCAGTACCGCCATGCCGACCGCCAGCATCGCGAATCCCGAGAGGTCGAAGCGTCGGGTTTGCATGGTGTAGTTGGGCATCAACATTAACGTCGCTATAGCGCCGACAATACCAACCGGAATGTTAATCAAAAATATCCAGTGCCAGGAGGCGTACTCAACCAGAATCCCGCCTAATGCCGGCCCCAGCAGAGGACCAATCTGACCGGGCAAAGTGACAAACGTCATCGCCGCCATATATTGCTCACGCGGGACGATTTTCATCACCGTTAGCCTGCCGACCGGCACCATCATCGCACCGCCAACGCCTTGTAAGACGCGCGCCATCACCAGCTCGTTGAGGGTGCTGGACCCGGCACAAAACAGCGAGCCAAGCGTAAACAGGATAATGGCGGTGAAGAAGATATTACGCACGCCAACTTTGTCCGCCAGCCATCCGCTGGCGGGCAGCATCACGGCAACGGTTAAAACATATGACACAATGACCATATGCATGTGTAACGGGCTTTCCCCGAGGCTTGCCGCCATTGAGGGAAGCGCGGTATTAACGATGGTGGTATCCAGCGACTGCATAAAAAAGCCGAATGCCACAATCCAAAGTTGCCAGCGGGTGCTGTCGGGAAGTTCTGTCATAACTCTGCTACCGGTTTGCTGTTTTTACGCGAAAAACGCAGACGCAGACGGTCGAAAAAGAGATAGACCACGGGCGTGGTGTACAGCGTCAGGAGTTGGCTCACAACCAGCCCACCGACAATGGTTATCCCCAAAGGCTGGCGCAGTTCGGAGCCATCCCCTGCGGATAACACCAGCGGCAACGCGCCAAACAACGCCGCCAGCGTGGTCATCATTATTGGGCGAAAGCGCAACAGGCAGGCCTGGAAGATAGCTTCTTCCGGCTGCAGCTTACCGTTTCTCTGCGCTTCCAGCGCAAAATCGACCATCATGATGGCGTTTTTCTTCACAATGCCAATTAATAGCATGATCCCTATCAGGGCGATTAGGCTGAACGGGGCATTGAACAGTTCCAGTGCCAGCAACGCTCCGACGCCAGCCGAAGGTAGCGTGGAGAGAATGGTCAGCGGATGGACATAGCTTTCATACAGCATACCCAGCACGATGTAGACCGTGGCGATGGCGGCAATAATCAGGATCACCTGTGAGTTCATGGTGTCCTGAAATACCTGTGCCGTTCCGGCAAAGCTACCGCGAACCGTGGACGGGACGCCGAGCTGGGTCATGGTTCGGTTGATGGCCTCTGTCGCTTCGGACAGTGAAGACCCTGTCGGCAGGTTAAACGACACGGTTGAGGCGGCGGACAAGCCCTGATGGTTCACCGACAGCGGGGCATTCGCCGGTTGCCATTTTGCAAAGTACGATAGCGGGATGGCCTTACCGTCATTGTTGATGACGAACATTTTATCCAGCGCGCTGATGTCCTGGGTGTAACGTCGATCGACTTCCATCACCACTTTGTACTGGTTCATCGGTTGATAGATAGTTGAAATCTGCCGTTGTCCGAAAGCGTTATTCAACAGGCTGTTGGCGGCGGCAACGTCGATCCCCAGACGAGACATGGTGTCGCGATCGTAAATCAGATTCATCTCCGCGCCATTATCCTGCTGATCGGAGTTGACGTCCGCCAGTTGGGGCAGGGCGGCAAGCGCCTTACGGATCTTCGGTTCCCACTCGCGCAGTGCCGCGAGGTCATCTGACAACAGAGTGTATTGATAGCTGGCGTTGGCCTGACGACCGCCGACGCGAATGTCCTGCACCGCCATCAGAAACAGGTTTGCTCCGGGTTCTTTGGCAAGCGCGACACGCAGGCGGTCGATCACCTGCTGAGCGGTTTCATGGCGCTCACCGCGTGGCTTGAGGGTAATAAACATCATCCCGCTGTTAACCCGTGAACCACCGGTAAACCCGGTGACGTTATTCACCGCCGGGTCGTCGCGGATTATCTTCATAAAATCCTGCAGTTTGCCGCGCATCGCCTGGAAAGAGATGCTCTGGTCGGCCTGGATCCCACCCATCAATACGCCCGTATCCTGCTCCGGGAAGAAGGTTTTGGGGATGGAAATATAAAGCCAGATATTCAGCGCAATGGTGCCAAGTAACACCACGCCTACCAGTCGCGTATGGCGCAGCACCCAATTAAGCGAGGTGCCGTAACTTTGCTGTAGCGCGACCAGCACACGACCAAAACCCCGTTTCCGGGACTGTTCGCGCGGGGCGCTCGATTTAAGCATCCAGCCGCACATCATTGGCGTTAAGGTCAGCGATACCAGCAGCGAGATACCAATAGCAACCGACAACGTGACGGCAAACTCGCGCAGCAAGCGCCCAGGTAATCCACCCATTAACAGTAGCGGCAGGAACACCGCCACCAGCGACAGGCTCATGGAGAGCACCGTGAATCCCACTTCACGCGTTCCTTGTAACGCCGCCTGGAGCGGCTTCATTCCCGCTTCCAGGTGACGGGAAATATTTTCCAGCACCACGATGGCATCATCAACGACAAATCCTGTGGCAATGGTTAACGCCATCAACGACAGGTTGTTCAGACTGAATCCACACAGATACATGGCGGCAAACGTCCCGATGAGCGAGACCGGAACCGCTACCGCGGGGATCAGGGTCGCGCGCCCGGAGCGCAGGAAAACAAAGACCACCAGGATAACCAGCGCAACGGAGATAATCAGCGTCTGTTCGACTTCCTCCAGTGAGGCGCGAATAGTCGGCGAACGGTCCTGAGCGATTTGCAGATCGATGGCGGCCGGGACCATCGTTTGTAACTCCGGTAATTTGGCGCGAATGCTGTCTACCGTCTGAATAATATTGGCTTCCGGCAGTTTGCGGATCATCAGCAGAATGGCCGGTTTGGCATTGGTCATCCCCGCGTTACGAACGTCCTGCACCGAATCAGTTACAGACGCAACGTCGCCCAGTCGCACTGCAGCGCCGTTGTTGTAGTGAATGATAATGGGTTGATATTCGGCGGCGGTTTTCAGCTCATCGTTGGTTTGTACCTGCCAGCGATGGGCATCATTCTCGATAGCGCCCTGCGGCTTACGCACGTTGGCGTTGTCAATTGCGCTACGTACGTCGTCCAGCGACACGCCCTGGTTAAACAGCGCTTGCGGATTGAGCCCTACGCGCACGGCAGGCAAAGAGCTGCCTCCAACGTCTACATCGCCCACTCCGTCGATTTGCGCGATGGTCTGCGCTAATTGAGTTGATGCGAAATCGTATAATTCACCCTGCGAGTAAGTGTCCGATGTGAGCGTCAGGATCATGATTGGCGCATCGGAAGGGTTGGCTTTGCGGTACGTTGGTCGGCTTGGCATTCCGCTTGGTAGCAGGCTTTGCGCCGCGTTAATTGCGGCCTGAACATCCCGCGCCGCGCCATTGATGTCGCGGTCGAATTTAAATTCGAGAATAATGCGCGTACTGCCAAGCGAACTGCTCGACGTCATTTCGTTCACGCCCGCGATGCGCCCCAGCGAGCGCTCCAGCGGGGTGGCAACGGATGATGCCATTGTCTCAGGCGACGCCCCCGGTAACGAGGCGCTGACCATGATCACCGGAAAATCCACCTGCGGCAGCGGAGCGACCGGCAGCAGACGAAAGCCCAGTATCCCGCACAGGGTGATCGCTACCGAAATGAGAATGGTCGCCACCGGACGATGAATGAAAAGCGCAAAAAATTTCATTTACGCTTCCTCTTCCTGGCGCGGGAAGCGGCTTTTCACATACAGCGACAAACGGTCAAACAGCAGATAAATCACCGGGGTGGTAAACAGGGTTAATACCTGGCTTACCAGCAGCCCGCCGACCATACCAATTCCTAATGGGCGGCGTAATTCGGCACCTACGCCGGTACTTAACATCAGCGGCAAGGCGCCGAGCAGTGCTGCCAGCGTGGTCATCAGAATTGGGCGAAAACGCAGCAGACACGCCTGGAAGATGGCTTCGCGCGGTGCCATGCCCTGTTCGCGCTCTGCAGCCAGGGCGAAGTCGATCATCATGATGGCGTTTTTCTTGACGATACCAATGAGCAAAATAATGCCGATAATCGCGATGACGTCCAGTTCGCTCCCGGCAATCATTAACGCCAGAAGCGCCCCGACGCCCGCCGTGGGTAGCGTGGAGAGAATGGTAATCGGGTGAATAAAGCTCTCATACAGCACGCCGAGCACGATATACATCGCGACAACCGCAGCCACAATCAACCAGATGGTGTTACCCAGCGCGGCCTGGAAAGCGAGCGTGCTGCCCTGGAACTGGGTGGTAATATTCACGGGCAGGTTAAGCGTTTTTTCGGCATCCAGAATCGCCTGCACCGCATCGCCCAGTGAATGATCGTCCGGCACGTTGAACGAGATGGTGGTGACCGGGAACTGATCGAGATGGTTAATCGACAGTGGGGCGAAACGCTGTTCAATGTTTGCTATCGCGCTGAGCGGTACCACGCCGCCTTCGCTACTGGTCAGGCGGATAGTGTCGAGCGCGGCAAGTCCCGGCGTACTATTAGTGTCATGCTCTAACACCACGCGATACTGGTTTGCCTGGGTGTAAATGGTTGAAATCAGTCGCTGGCCGAAAGCGTTGTACAGAGCGTTATCGACATCCGCCATGCTGATGCCTAAACGGCTGGCGCTGTCGCGATTGACGTTCACATACGCCACCAGGCCTTTGTCCTGCCAGTCGCTACTGACATCGGACAGTTGCGGTAGCTGATGTAGTTTTGCTAACAGTTGTGGAACCCAGGTGCTGAGGGCATCCAGGGACGTTGCTTGCAGCGTAAACTGATATTGCGTCCGGCTGACCTGGGTATCAATCGTCAGATCCTGGGTGGGCTGAAGATAAAGGTCGACGCCGGGTACTCTGTCAACCGCGTCCTGTAGCCGCGCGATCACTTTCTGTACGCGATCGTCGCGCTCATCCAGCGGTTTAAGATTGATTTGCAAACGTGCGCTGTTCAGTGCCGGGTTAGTGCCATCCACGCCAATAAAAGCGGTCAGGCTCTCTACTGCCGGATCCTGAAGGATGACATCTGAAACCTGACGCTGGCGCTGGGCCATGCTGGCAAATGAGCTGGACTGCGGTGCCTGTAGCGTACCCTGGATAATGCCGTTGTCCTGGATTGGGAAGAAACCTTTGGGAATAAAGACCCAGAGCATGACGCTCAGTGCCAGCGTGCTGAGTGCCACGCCCAGCGTGAGCCAAGGGTGGTTAAGCACTTTTGCCAGCCAGTGGCCGTACCCGGCTATGATGCGTTCGAACATTCGCTCCGAGGCACGGGAGAAGCGGTTTTGCTTACGCAATGAGGCCTGACTAAGCATACGTGCGCACATCATCGGCGTGAGGGTGAGTGATACGACGGCGGAAATCAGAATCGCCACGGCCAGCGTAACGGCAAACTCACGGAACAACCGGCCCACGATATCCCCCATAAACAACAGCGGGATCAGCACGGCGATCAGTGAAAATGTCAGAGAGATGATGGTAAACCCAATCTCACCTGCACCTTTCAGGGCGGCAGTTAGCGGTTTTTCGCCTTTTTCGATATAGCGCGAAATATTCTCGATGACCACGATAGCGTCATCCACCACAAAGCCTGTCGCGATGGTTAGCGCCATGAGGGTCAGGTTATTGATAGAGAAATCAAGAAACACCATTACCGCGAAGGTACCGATTAACGATAGCGGAACGGCGACGGCGGGAATAATAGTCGCCGGAATATTGCGCAAAAACAGGTAGATAATCATGACTACCAGCGCAATCGCCAGCATCAGCTCGAACTGGGTGTCAGCAACAGACGCACGAATATTGGTCGTACGATCCGAAAGTACGCTGACCTTAACTGATTTGGGCAGGCTGTCGGTGAGCTGCGGCAGCATCTGGCGGATACTGTCTGCCGTGGAGATGATGTTCGCTCCAGGCTGGCGCTGAACATTCATGACTATAGCTTGTTGCTTATTGGCCCATGCGCCCAGCCAGCTGTTTTCTGCACCTTGTTCGACAGTGGCGACATCGCCCAGACGAACCGGCGCACCATTTTTATAGGCAACAATGAGCTGACGATATTCGTCTGCGGACTGCATCTGGTCGTTGGCTGAAAGGGTAACGGCACGCGTTGGGCCATCAAGACTCCCTTTTGCCGAATTGACGTTAGCGCCGGTAATGGCCGTACGGATGGTTTCGCTGGTCAGACCGAGAGCGGCAATAGCCTGTGCGTTAAGCTTCACGCGCACTGCTGGACGTTGTCCACCGGACAGCGTCACCAGACCGACGCCGGAAACCTGGGATATTTTCTGCGCGACGCGGGTCTCGACCATATCTTCCACCTGCGTCATCGGCATGGCGCTGGAGGTGACCGCCAGCGTCATGATCGGTGGATCCGCCGGATTTACCTTGCTGTACACCGGCGGGTTAGGCAGATCGTTCGGTAACAGGTTGGTGGCGGCGTTAATCGCAGCCTGGACTTCCTGTTCAGCAACGTCCAGCGGCAGCGTGAGCTGGAACTGCAGTGTTACTACCGATGCGCCGCCGGAACTTTGCGAGGACATCTGTTTTAAGCCTGACATCTGTCCGAACTGACGCTCAAGCGGTGCGGTGACTGCCGAGGTCATGACGTCCGGGCTGGCGCCGGGATAGAGCGTAACAACCTGGATCGTGGGGTAATCGACTTCGGGTAAGGCGGCGATCGGCAGGAAGCGATAACCGATAACACCGGCAAGCATAATCGCCACCATCAGCAGCGTGGTGGCGACGGGGCGCAGAATAAACAGGCGCGATGGCCCGCCTGTGTTGTCCGGAGGTAACACCTGCATCAGGAGTTGGCTCCTTTTTTGCTGTATCCGCGTGGCGCAGTTTTTTCGCCCGTCGCTGAGGCATCGTGCGCCTCAACGACTTCGACTTTTGCGCCTTCCGTCAGGCGGTCAATACCGTCGGTTACGACCCGATCGCCAGCGGACAATCCAGCGGAGATCACCACTTTTTGGCTATCCTGAATACCGGGTTTAACCAGATGTTTGCTCACTTTGTTATCGCTGTTCAGTACCCAGACAAAATGGCCCTCATTGCCCATTTGCAGGGCAGCTGTTGGGATCACAACGGCATTTTGTTGTGTGTCGACCAGCATGCGAGCGTTAACGAACTGGTTAGGGAATAAAGCATCATCCTGATTGTTAAAGCGGGCTTTAACTTTAATGGTTCCGGTGGTGGCATCAATCTGATTGTCGAGACTGAGCAGGACGCCTTCGCTCAGCTTTTGCGAATTGGTTCGGTCCCAGGCTTCGACCTTTAACGGCGTTCCCGATTTTTGCGCCTGGATTACGGTAGCAATGTCATTTTCAGGCAAAGTGAATATCAGGTCGATAGGATGCGTTTGCGTAATAACGACGATACCGGTGGTATCGCCGCTGGAAATTTGGTTGCCGATATCGACCAGTTTCAGACCGACACGACCATCAACAGGGGCGGTTATCCGGCTCCAGTCGAGCTGCAACTGAGCGCTGGCGACGCTGGCTTCATCAGCTTTGATTGTCCCTAACGTTTCATTTACCAGTGCCTGCTGGGCATCCAGCTCCTGGCGGGAGACCAGATTGGTTTTTACCAGCTGTTGATAACGGGCAAGATCGCGACGGGCATTCGCCAGCGTGGCTTTATCTTTTGCCAGTTGTCCCTGCGCCTGAGCCAGAGCGACTTTGAACTGGCTGGGATCTATCTCTGCCAGCAGGTCGCCGGCTTTCACCTGCTGTCCTTCCTCGAAGTGCAAGGCGATGAGCTGACCATCTACCCGACTACGTACCGTAGCGGTATTTGCGGCAGTAATGGTACCCAGCCCTGTCAGATAACGCGGAACGGCTTCAACGGCGGCGGTGGCAGCCTGGACGGGAGCTAACGGTCCGGAGCGCATTCCACGCCGCCCTGAACCTGGCGCATTCTGCGCGGGTTTGGTTGCGCCCGGTGCGGTTTCCTGGGAGCCGCTGCGGCTATGCCAGAACCAGATGGCGGCGACGGTGGCCACGACGATCGCGATTGCTATCACCCAGCGGGATTTTTTACTGCCTTTCATTGTTATAAGTTTCTCATCCTGAAACGATTCGCGGAATGATACTAGTTTAGCCAGCGAACAAGGGAGAAAAATGGAGGAATTATGAAACACTGTCGGGATTCGTCTGAATGCTGACGCGGCTTTGCGAGGCGTTACGCAACATTAAGCGCTGAAAACGGCGAAGAAGAAATAGTGCGCTAGAGTGCGTTTAAGGCAAAAAGGAGGAAAGCCAGAGATTTCAGCGGGACGCTGGAACGGGAAAGCCCCTCCCGAGGAAGGGGCCAAAATAAGGAAAGGGTTATGATGAAGCAGGTCATCATACTGGTGATACTCTTAGTCATTAGCTTACCGGCTTACTAAGACACCAGGGGGAGGGGAAACCCTCCCTAACCCTCACTCCTGAAAATAAGCCACAGCAACGGTGATGTCAATACGCACACCTTTCAGCTTGCGAGCGGCTTAGCGGAAAACAACATCAGCCCAGCGGGCCAGTCCGGCGGTAACGGAACCGAAATCATCGCCACCTGCGATCGGGATCCCCGGAAGCTGCTGGGCAAGTGCTTTTTTAATCAGCGGCGAACGCGCACTGCCGCCGGTCAGGTAAATCACGTCCGGTTTTTCCTGCGCGTTTTCCAGCGCCAACTGAACCTGCTCAAGAATGCGCGCCAATGGCTGGTTGAGCGCAGCTTCCAGTCCGTATTGACTGATATCGGTTGCCAGCGTGTTGCTGATAAACGGTATCGCCGCCGTAACAATGGCCTGATCGGAAAGCGCGATTTTGCTCTCTTCTGCACTGCGTACCAGGCGATAGCTTAGACGCTCGCGCCAGACTTTAAGCAGCAGAGCGACTTTATCGGCTTCTCTCGCGTCGCGGACAAGATCGTTGAGCAATCGACCGTTGGCGCTGCTGTAGAAATCACTTTGCGCGGGAACATCGTTGATTGCGACCGCGTTCCACCAGGGCAGAATAGGCAAAGCGATACCTTTTTCAGTTTCGCCGCCCATACCAAGCAATGGCATCAGGTGTTTAAACGCCAGCGCGATATCCAGATCGTTCCCGCCTACGCGGCAGCCACTGTGCCCGAGCAGGCTGTTTTCGCGATCGGCGCGCTGATGCCATTGCGGCCCCATCAGCAGCAGTGAACAGTCGGTCGTACCCCCGCCAATATCCACCACCAGGACGCGTTTCTCATTCTGCAACGTGGCTTCGTAATCCAGTCCCGCCGCTACTGGCTCGTACTGGAAGACGACATCCTGAAAACCGGCGCGTTTGGCCGCACGTTCAAGAATACCTTGCGCCTGGGCGTTGGCGTCATCGCCACCTAACCCCTGGAAGTTGATGGGACGACCAATAACAGCCTGAGTGATGGCTTCCGGCAACTGGTTTTGCGCCTGGTTGCGTATGTGCAGCATCATCGCGCAGACCAGATCTTCAAACAGCGCAACCTGCTGCGGCTTCAGACCGCTGGCACCCAAAAATGATTTTGGCGATTTAACGAAGTACACCTCTTCCGGGTCTTCAATATACTGACCCAGCGACGCCAGACCGAACTGCACGCTGTTGGTGTTAACGTCAATGTCTTCTTCGCGGTTATAGCGCATTGCACGGCGAAGCAGCGCCTGCGTTTCATCGTCCGTGGTCGGGACGTCGTGGTGGCGATACAGCCACTCGCTGACCGCTTCGCGCGTTGGTGCGCAAAGCATTGAGGGCAGAAGCGTGCTGTTATTTTCCATTTTGAGCAGGTGAGGCTGCCCGTCACGCATAACGGCCACTGAACAGTTTGCCGTACCGTAGTCAAAACCAATAAACACCGTAAAAATCCCCATGCCAGTGAAGAAGGGGCGTGACTTTAACGAAATGTTGACGCTCCGACAACTGGAATATGAAAGCAAGGCGCATCAGTTGAATACCGTTTATGCTGTAGGTTTGCTTAAAAAGGAAAACCGAATGTTCACGCTGAGCTGGCAACCGCCTTATGACTGGCCCTGGATGCTGGGATTTCTTGCCGCCCGTGCGGTTGAAGGTATCGAAACTGTAGAAGAACTGAGTTATGCCAGAAGCCTGTCCATAGGGAAGCATCATGGTCTGGTGCGCGTCGTACCAGATTTGCACGCCAACGTGCTACACGTGACGTTAAGCTCAGGATTGCAACCGGTAGCCTCCGAGTGCCTGGCAAGAATAACACGCTTGTTCGATCTTACCTGTTGCCCGCAGCAAATTGTCAGCGCGCTGGGCAACCTCGGTGCGGCGCGTCCGGGACTGCGTCTGCCGGGATGTGTCGATGCGTTTGAGCAAGGGGTACGGGCAATTTTAGGCCAGTTAGTCAGCGTGGCGATGGCAGCAAAACTGACGGCGAAAGTAGCGCACGCTTATGGGGATACGCTGGAAGATGCGCCGGGGTACGTTTGTTTTCCTGTGCCTGAAGCGCTTGCTAACGCAGAACCACTGGACCTGAAAGCGTTAGGCATGCCGCTCAAACGCGCTGAGGCGTTGATTCACCTTGCTCGCGCAACGCTTGAGGGCACGCTTGCGACAACAGCCCCGGACGATATTGAGCAAGGCGTTAAGCAGCTACAAACCTTTCCCGGGATAGGACGCTGGACCGCCAACTATTTCGCGCTACGTGGTTGGCAGGCGAAAGATGTTTTTCTGCCGGATGATTACCTGATTAAACAGCGTTTTCCCGGCATGACGCCAGCGCAGATCCGGCGCTATGCCGAGCGCTGGAAGCCCTGGCGCTCCTATGCGCTTTTGCATATCTGGTATACGGATGGCTGGAATCCGTCAGTTGATGGCGAAATTACTGGTATTCAGTAGCAGTTCCAGCGGTTGGGCATCGGCAATAATATCGCCATAAATCATGTCGATACCGATGCCTGAAAGTGCATCCATGATCAGTGGCAGTTGCACCGGGCCAGCGATGGTTTTAATGTCCAGGCGCTGGGCATGGCCCTGGATAATGGACACCCACATTTCATCAATCAGGTCGCCGTGAGCGCTGGCGCTTAGCTCGCTGTCGAGCAACAGGTAATCGACAATGTGATACTTCAGGTTGTCAAAAAGCTCTAAATCACGACCGACCTGGCTTAACACAATTCGACAGCCGAACTGACGTAGCCGATGCAGGGCGGATATCGCCTGTGTTGAATTGGTTTTGATGGCGCTAGCCGGAACGGTCAGATGCAGCAACCGTGGCGGTAACGGACTGTGTTGCAATTGATCCAGTAGCTCATCAATAAGTTCTGAATTGAGCAGCCCGGCGGCTGAAAGGGGCAGGGCAATACTGAGGCCCTTGCTGGCGACAGCCGAAGCAGCATTCTGGAAGAATTCGCTGAATACCCGCCGGTCGAGCGCTTGATTCAACGCGGGATCGACCAGCCCATTACGGAAAGTGTGCTCTTCAATCACTTCGCCTTCTGCGGTCCCTAAGCGTAACGATATCAGCCAGAAGCTAAACGTCTCTGGGATACGCGGTGAAGCCACGCCTCTGGCGATCATCAGCATGGGGTTGTGTGTGATGGTGTGTCTTTGTTCGTCCAGTGACAGTTGGCTACGCGAGGCATGGGCCTGGCTTTGCTGGGGTTCATAGACGCACACTCGTCCACGTCCGCTGTTTTTCGCCGCGTAGCAGGCGATATCCGCCTGAGACATAACGTCGGTCGCGATATGGTTTTTCTCATCAATCAACGTAATCCCCGCGCTGGCGCCAATACGGTGCAAACGGCCTTCCCACATAAAGTGGTAATCGTTAACCGCGTTGATGATACGACCTGAGATAAAGCGGGCGCTTTCGATATTACAATCTGGCAGCAGCAGGCCAAACTCATCGCCGCCAAGGCGCGCCAGCATATCGCTGGATCGCAGCATGCTTAGCATCAGCGAAGAGAGTTCACGCAGCAGGGCATCGCCCGCGGCATGGCCTGCGCTATCATTCACCGCTTTAAAGCGATCCAGATCGATAAAAACCAGCACATGACGCTGGTGTGCGTCGTGTACCGTATGCAGCAACTGCTTGAGATGGTTTTCAAAGCTGACCCGATTTGCCAGCTGCGTCAGGTCGTCATGCGAGGCACTGTAGCTAAGCTGGCGCAGCATTTTACGTGACTCGGTGACATCCTGAATGACCAGCACCGAGCCAATGCTACCGCCATCGAGAGTGCTGAGGGGGGTGATGCTGTACTGAATGTCATAACTGTTGCCGTTGCGACAATGCAACACCACTTCCTGCTCGATGGCCGTACGCGACATGTCTGCACTGTAGATATTTTCCATCAGCGGGCCGTTATCGCCGAAAGTAATTCGCAACACCGTCAGGAGCGGAATGCCGATCGCGCTTTCCTGCTGCCAGCCGCTCATTTTCTCGGCGACCGGGTTCATAAAAGTCACATTCATGTCGACATCAATACAAATAACCGCTTCGCCGATGGAATCCAGCGTAATGTGCAGACGTTCTTTTTCCTGGAACAACGCTTCGTTGAGCTGCTTTACTTCTGTCATATCCATATTGATGCCAAGTAAGCGTTCAACTTCGCCGTCTTTATTCAGCACCCGGTTAGCCAGAGAGCGGATGTGCCGGATGCCATCTTTTACCGCAATACGAAACTCAAGCTTAAAGGGAGCCCGAGCGGCCAGCGAATCGCGAATCACATTTTCGGCGTGTTCGCGATCTTCAGGTACAACGCACTCATACCAGACTTGCCAACTGGGTTTGATATGCGCAGGGACTTCGTAGAGGTCAAACATACGCTTATCCCAACTGATCACATCAGGCTGCAGTTCCCATTCCCAAATGCCGATCCCCCCGGCTTCATTAGCGAGCGTGATGCGCTCCATCAGCCGTTTGTTGATCCACTCGGTATGCTTCAGATCGTTAATGTCTTCAACCTGCGCAATAAAGTAGAGTGGGGTATCGTCGCTATGACGTACCAGTGACACCGCCAGCAAGGCCCAGACAACCTCGCCCTCGCGGGTGTAATAGCGTTTTTCCATGGAATAGCTGTTGATTTCACCGCGAGTCAGCATCTCCAACTGTTCGAGGTCATTATTCAGATCTTCCGGCCAGGTTAATTGCTGGAAGGTGAGCGAACGCAGCTCATCCTGACTATAGCCCAGAAACTGGCACAAGGCTTTATTGGCCTGTAGCCATTGCCCCTCGGTACCGACCAGCGCCATGCCAATTGCCGAATACTCCATGGCGTTGCGAAAGCGCGATTCGCTTTCTGAGATGTGCTTGCGTTCGGCCCGAAACGCATACATCACCATGGTCATCATATTGGCTGGTAGCAAAATCATCAAAAACGGCAGCCAGGGGATATCCGTCATCATATTGGGCTTGGGGGTATAGAGCAGCGAAGGGTCGGCGGCAAGCATCAGCGAAACCATCATCACGGTGCTGAGGAAAATTAAAAACGCCTCCATGCGCGGCAGACGCACAGCGCTCCACATCAACAGGACGATTACGCAGGTAAAAGGCCATGGAAGATACATCATGGACAGCCAACTGAACGTTAGGGTTACCAGGAGCGTAATTAACGTCTCGAACAGTAATCGCGGATTGCGGTGGCGCAGCAAATAATGTGGCTTAAACAGTAAACCTAACGGCACCAGCGCCAGCGCGCCGATGGATTCTGAGAGCACCCAAATAAGAAAAGTATTTAACGACGTTTCCCGCGGTAAAAGTAACCACAATAGTAAACCACCCAATAGCGGAGGGACAACGGCGCTGCCGAACGCCAGGCGTGCCCAGTCGTTAAGATTTTTTAAGGGATTGTACCAGGGCAGTAGTTTGCGCAATAACATTGCCCCAACGACAGCCTCAATAATGTTGATGGCTGTGTAGGTAAAGCTAAGCGACTCGCCGGGGAAAAAGAGTAAAGAAGCCCCGATGTTACCAAATGAGCACGCCAGCGCGATTCCTGGCCACATTTTTCCTGCATGACGATAAAAAGCCACCATCATGATCGAGGTCGGAAACCACAGCGGCGCCAGTTGTGCACCGAATCGAGACAGTTCCAGCGAGAACAGCGTAAAGATGAAAGCCACCAGACCTAAACTGGCCAGGCGCAGTAGAGGATGAGGTAAGGTAACTAAAACATGTTGGGATTGTTTACTCATTACCACTCTACCCAAATAGCCGGTGTCGCCCAGTAGAGATGCCGGACGCATCACATTTAATCTGGGATTATGCTAGTACAAATAATTTACAATTTATACGCCAGCTGCTCATAAATTAACACTCTCAAGCTATTAATTACTAAGGCTGATGAATAAATGTAGCGCATGCTTTAAATATGACCGTTTAAATTTGCGACAGGGACAGCATTGGTGCAGGCTGGGCTGGCATCGCGCTGCTGAAATCCCTATAATTGCCGCGTTTGGCGTTTCGGCGCCGCCCTTCCTTACATCCAGGTTAATCAGGTCGCTAAATTTATGACTGATCAGTCCCATCAGTGCGTCATTATCGGCATTGCCGGCGCATCGGCTTCCGGCAAGAGTCTTATTGCCAGTACTCTTTATCGCGAATTGCGTGAACAAGTCGGTGACGAACATATTGGCGTTATTCCCGAAGACAGCTATTACAAAGATCAAAGCCATCTGTCGATGGAAGAACGTGTAAAAACCAACTACGACCATCCGAACGCGATGGATCACAGCCTGCTGTTCCAACATTTGCAAACTCTGAAACGCGGCAGTGCCATTGAGCTGCCTGTGTACAGCTACGTTGAGCATACGCGCACGCAAGACACTATTCACATCGAACCCAAAAAAGTCATCATCCTGGAAGGCATTTTGCTGCTGACGGATGCGCGTTTGCGCGATGAGATGAACTTCTCTATTTTTGTCGATACGCCGCTGGATATTTGCCTGATGCGCCGTATCAAGCGGGATGTGAACGAACGTGGTCGTTCAATGGATTCTGTGATGGCGCAATACCAGAAAACCGTCCGCCCGATGTTCCTGCAATTTATTGAGCCTTCAAAACAATACGCCGACATCATTGTGCCGCGCGGGGGTAAAAACCGCATCGCCATCGATATTCTGAAGGCTAAAATCAGTCAGTTCTTTGAATAAGTTCAGCGAATTGTGTACCGTTCAGTGATAACCTGGTTCACCCTTAACGCACCTGGCATTAAGGGGTTGAAGCACGAAAGGAGAAAGTGCCATGCGTTTATGTGACCGAGATATTGAAGCCTGGTTGGATGAAGGTCGCCTGTCGATCAATCCACGCCCTCCTGTCGAGCGAATCAACGGCGCCACGGTAGATGTGCGCCTTGGCAACAAATTCCGTACGTTCCGCGGTCATACGGCGGCGTATATCGATTTGAGCGGGCCGAAAGATGAAGTCAGCGCCGCGCTGGATCGCGTGATGAGTGATGAAATCGTCCTTAAAGACGGCGAGGCGTTTTTCCTGCACCCGGGCGAACTGGCGCTGGCAGTGACGTTCGAATCCGTGACGCTGCCTTCCGATCTCGTCGGTTGGTTAGATGGACGTTCTTCATTGGCGCGTCTGGGACTGATGGTACACGTCACCGCACACCGTATCGATCCGGGCTGGTCTGGCTGCATCGTACTGGAGTTTTACAACTCCGGGAAACTACCGCTGGCCCTGCGTCCAGGCATGCCGATTGGCGCATTAAGCTTCGAACCGCTTTCTGGTCCGGCGGCGCGACCTTACAACCGTCGTCAGGATGCAAAGTATCGCGATCAGCAGGGCGCCGTTGCCAGCCGAATCGATAAAGACTGAGTTTTTTCAGTCCATTGGGGATAGCATGAGACGATTTCTGACGACGCTGATGATCTTACTGGTCGTGCTGGTGGCCGGTTTTTCTGCGTTAGTACTGTTGGTGAATCCGAATGATTTCCGCGCGTATATGGTCAAGCAGGTTGCGGCGCGTAGCGGATATCAACTGCAGTTGGATGGTCCTCTGCGTTGGCACGTTTGGCCTCAACTGAGTATCCTCTCGGGGCGCATGGTGTTAACGGCTGAAGGCGCCAGCGAACCCCTGATTCGTGCCGATAATATGCGTCTTGACGTCGCGTTGTGGCCACTATTGAGTCACCAGCTCAGCGTGAAGCAGGTGATGCTCAAAGGCGCGGTGATTCAACTGACCCCGCAAACTGAAGCGGTGCGCGGCGAAGATGCGCCCGTGGCTCCAAAAGACAATACGTTGCCCGACCTGGCTGAAGACAGAGGGTGGTCGTTTGACATCGCGCGCCTGCGCGTTGCCGATAGTGTCCTGGTCTTCCAGCATGAAGACGATGAGCAGGTCACGGTTCGCGATATTCGTCTGGACATGGAACAGGATAACCAGCACCGCGGCACGTTTGATTTCTCCGGGCGCGTGAACCGCGATCAGCGTGACCTTGCTTTATCTTTCAACGGCACCGTCGATGCTTCCGACTATCCGCACAACTTATCCGCGAATATTCAACAGCTAAGCTGGCAACTGCAGGGAGCCGATCTGCCGGCGCAGGGGATCAAGGGTCAGGGACAGCTTCAGGCACAGTGGCTGGAAGAGAAAAAACAGCTCGCGTTTAGCCAGATTCATTTGACCGCTAACGACAGCTCTCTCGCCGGGCAAGTTCACGTGTCATTGTTGGATAAACCAGAATGGGTCGTCGACCTCAAGTTTGGCCAGCTCAATCTGGATAATCTGCTCGTACAACGTGAGGCTGCGACGACCACTAACGGTGAGGCTCAGCAAGGTCAGAGTCAGCCAACGCTGGCGCGCCCCGTCATTGCTTCGCAGGTTGATGCCGTTTCGTATCAGGGACTTAAGGGCTTTTCGGCAGACATCGCTTTGCAGGCTGACAAAGTGCTGTGGCGGAAAATGGCGTTTGACAATGTCTCGGCAAAAATTGACAACCAGTTCGGCTTATTGAACGTTGCCCAGTTGCAGGGGAAAAGTGACGGCGGGCTGGTGTCGCTTCCCGGTACGCTGGATGCCAGAAAAGGGCAGCCGCGAGCGGTCTTCCATCCGCGGCTGGATGGCGTAGAAATTGGTACTATCCTGAAAGCTTTCGACTATCCAATCGCCCTCACCGGTAAACTGTCGCTGGCGGGTGATTTCTCTGGCTCAGATATCGATGCTCAGGCGTTTCGTCATAGCTGGCAAGGGCAGGCCCATGTCGAAATGAACGATACGCGAATGGAAGGGATGAACTTCCAGCAGATGATACAACAGGCCGTCGAGCGTAGCGGTGGGGATGTTAAAGCCCAGCAAAACCTGGATAACGTGACTCGCCTCGATCGTTTTGTAACCGATATGACGCTGGATAATGGCGAGGTGACGCTGGATAACATGGCCGGTGAGTCGTCGATGCTGGCGCTGACCGGTAAGGGAACGCTGGATCTGGTGAAGCAGAATTGCGACACGCTGTTTAATATTCGCGTCCTCGGCGGCTGGGATGGCGAAAGTAAGCTAATTAACTTCCTGAAGGCCACCCCGGTACCTCTCAGAGTCTACGGTCAGTGGCAGGCGCTGAACTACAATCTGCAGGTCGACCAGCTTTTGCGTAAGCATCTGCAGGATGAAGCGAAACGTCGTCTGAATGACTGGGCCGATCGCAACAAAGACTCTCGCAACGGCAAGGATGTTAAAAAGTTGCTGGATAAACTCTGATTCATATTGCCGGATGGCGGATGATGCCGCCTCCGGCTCTTGAACTACACTTCGTAATCCATCTCTTCTTCATTGTGCAGCGGTATCAGCTGGACTTTTTGCACGCGATGATTTTCCACCTGCAGGGTTTTCAATCGGAAATCGCCAACCTGTACTTCCTCCCCGGTTTTCGGGATGCGCTGCAAGTACTCCATTAACAGCCCGGCAATGGTGTGATATTCACGCTTATCGTCCAACGGGATAGGCACGTACTGCACCAGGTCTTCCAGCGGCATATGTCCGTTAGCGGTCCAGGTACCGTCAGCATTTTTCTGGATATCATGGCGGGCATCAATCTCTTCTACCTCGTTCGGCAGGTTACCTGCGATGGTTTCCATGACGTCGCTGAGTGTGACAATCCCTTCGACGGATCCAAATTCATCGGCCACAAAAGCGAAGTGCGTTCGGGCATTACGGAACTGCTCAAGCGCCGGAAGCAGCGGCAGGGTCTCCGGGAACACCAGAGGCTGACGAATCAAGACGCGTAAATCGAGCGGCTCACCGCGCAGGGACTGCTGCAACAGGTCGATGACATGCACCACGCCGAGCAACTCTTCCTGCTCATCTTCGCCGGTGACCACCAGACGCGTATGTTGGTTTTTTTCCAGCAAAGCGCGGATTTCTGCTTCGGGCGCATTGAGGTCGATGTGTTCAATATCGTGGCGCGAGGTCATGATGCTGCTGACGGTACGCTGATTAAGGTTCAGCACGCGTTCAATCATCCGTCGCTCCTGAGGGGCAAAAATCTGTCCTTCATGATGATCCGCCAGCATCGCCGCAGTTTCGGCATCCAGTTCGGCGTCTTCTTTTTGCCCGCTCAGCAGCCGCATCACCGCCTCAGCGGTGCGCTGGCGTAAGGTATGGTTGGCAGACAAGAAGCGACGACGGTTAAAGATAGCCAACTGATTCAATGCTTCAATCATCACCGAGAAGCCGATGGCGGCGTACAGGTAACCTTTCGGGATATGGAAACCAAATCCTTCGGCAACCAGGCTGAAACCAATCATCAGCAGGAAGCTCAGACAAAGAATGACAATCGTTGGATGGCTGTTAACAAAGCGCGTCAGCGACTTGCTGGCCAGCACCATCAGGCTGATGGCGATGATTACCGCAGCCATCATCACCGCCAGGTGATCGACCATCCCAACGGCTGTAATGACGGAATCCAGAGAGAAGATGGCGTCCAGCACCACGATTTGCGCGACGACACCCCAGAACTTTGCACCTTTACGTTGGGTGGGGTTATCGCTGTCTTTTCCTTCCAGCCGTTCATTTAGCTCCATAGTGGCTTTAAACAGCAGGAAGAAACCACCGAATAGCATGATCAGATCGCGGGCGCTGAAGCTCAGGTCGCGAATGCTGAACAGCGGCGTGGTCAGCGTCACCAGCCAGGAAATTGATGCCAGCAGCAGCAGGCGCATGACCATCGCTAGCAGTAGCCCGGTAATACGCGCCTTATCCCGCTGGGCTGGAGGCAGTTTCTCCGCGAGGATGGCAATAAAAACAAGATTATCAATGCCAAGAACAAGTTCGATCACGATTAACGTGACCAGTCCGGCCCAGATTGACGGATCGGCAATCCATTCCATAGTAAATGCTATACCCATAGTTGTATGACAATTGTCACAATTCGATCATGGGTAAAACTGGCGAAAAATGCAATGGCGAGGAGGGATTTCTCTGTCAGCGATATCCGGTCAAATGCAGGATATGAGCCTTAATGTAACTACAGGAAATAGTTTTATTAATCCAAATATATTTAGGAAATATCGCAGGTGGATATTTCTATATCAATATTGTCAACATCAATAAAATCCTAAAAATATACAAATTCAACGCTTAATATTAATCTTAAAAGCGAGTTGTTGGCGGCTTGTTATCTTGCCTGACATTCTCTTAGCTGCAACAATTCCTGCGGTAATAATCAAAAGGCAAATATTTCCTCGTCAATCAGAGGCGCTATTTCTGATGCGTTGCCGCTGTAAATGTGATGAAAATAAAGGAGAAGATAAAAATTTAAATTAATCAGTGCATTGGTAGCTATTGAAGCCAGGGGCGGTAGCGTGTCTGGTCGCCTGAAACAAGCCTAAATTCTTCTGTCAAGAGACCGCAGATGAATTCATTTTTTTTAGGATTGATGCCAGTTAAATTCCATTTCAATTAACGGCAAGGTAAATGCGTACAGGCGAAGTCGCTATTTAGATTGCATGTGATAATTACTCTGCCAAAGTGATAAATAATCAATGATGAAATCCAAACTTAAATTGATGCCAGTATTGGTATCGGTAATCTTGATAAACGGTTGTACCGTGCTTCCGGGCAGCAATATGTCTACGATGGGCAAAGATGTGATTAAACAGCAGGACGCTGATTTTGATATCGATCGCATGGTGAATGTTTATCCACTCACCCCGCGGCTGGTCGAACAATTACGCCCCCGACCAAATGTTGCACAGCCTAATATGTCTCTCGACCAGGAGATTGCCGGGTATCAGTATCGGGTTGGTCCGGGTGATGTCCTGAATGTGACCGTCTGGGATCACCCTGAACTTACCACCCCCGCCGGGCAGTATCGTAGCTCAAGCGATACCGGCAACTGGGTTCAGCCTGATGGCTCCATGTTTTACCCCTACATTGGCAAAGTCAGCGTAGTAGGAAAGACGTTGGCTGAAATTCGTAGTGATATTACCGGGCGCTTAGCGAAGTACATTGCTGACCCGCAGGTGGACGTTAATATCGCCGCTTTCCGCTCGCAGAAGGCTTATGTCTCCGGGCAGGTAAACAAATCCGGCCAGCAGGCCATTACCAACGTGCCGCTTACTGTTCTCGATGCCATCAACGCCGCTGGCGGTCTTACCGAGGCGGCAGACTGGCGCAACGTTGTACTGACTCATAAAGGGCAAGAGCAACGCATTTCACTGCAAGCGCTGATGCAAAATGGCGACCTGAGCCAGAACCGTCTGCTCTATCCTGGCGACATTCTGTTTGTGCCGCGTAATGACGATTTGAAAGTCTTTGTGATGGGCGAAGTGAAAAAACAGAGCACCCTCAAAATGGACTTCAGCGGCATGACGCTTACCGAAGCGCTGGGCAATGCGGAAGGTATCGATCTGACCACCTCCAACGCCAGCGGTATTTTTGTTATTCGACCACTGAAAGGCGACGGCGGGAACAACGGCAAAATAGCCAATATCTATCAGCTTGATATGTCCGATGCGACATCGCTGGTGATGGCGACCTCATTCCGACTTCAACCCTACGATGTGGTGTATGTCACGACTGCGCCGGTTGCTCGCTGGAACCGTTTGATCAATCAGTTGCTGCCGACTATTAGCGGTGTTCGCTATATGACGGACACGGCCAGCGACCTTCACAACTGGTAATCATCATGTTTAACAAAATATTAGTTGTCTGTGTGGGAAACATTTGCCGCTCCCCGACGGCAGAGCGCTTGTTAAGACAATTTCATCCGGCGTTGACGGTATCTTCTGCCGGCCTCGGGGCGCTGGTGGGCAAAGGTGCGGATCCGAACGCCATCAGCGTGGCGCAGGCGCACAACCTGTCTCTGGAGAATCATTGTGCCCGGCAGATCTCGGGACGAATGTGCCGGGAATATGACCTGATCCTGACCATGGAAAAACGCCATATTGCTGCTCTGTGCGAAATGGTGCCGGAGATGCGCGGCAAAGTGATGCTCTTTGGTCACTGGGACAGCGAGCGTGAAATCCCCGATCCGTATCGTAAAAGCCGGGACGCGTTTGACGCGGTGTACGCATTACTTGAACGGTCTGCCCGCCAATGGGCTCAGGCATTGAACGCAGAGCAGGGAAAATAATGACAGAAAAAGTTAAACAGTCTGCTGCGCCGGTAACGGGCAATGATGAAATCGATATTGGTCGTCTGGTCGCAACGGTGGTGGAAGCCCGCTGGTGGGTACTTGGCATCACCGCGGTATTTGCATTGTGCGCCGCGATCTACACGCTGTTTGCCACACCAATCTACAGTGCGGATGCGCTGGTGCAAATTGAGCAAAATACCGGAAATTCACTGGTGCAGGATATTGGCTCGGCGTTGTCGAACAAACCTCCGGCCTCTGAAGCGGAAATTCAGCTCATCCAGTCACGGCTGGTATTGGGGAAAACGGTAGACGATCTCAATCTGGATATTGCCGTTACCAAAGATACGTTCCCCATTTTTGGCGCGGGCTGGGATCGGTTGATGGGCCGTCAGAACGAAACAGTTAACGTGACCACCTTCACGCTGCCAAAGGCAATGAATGAACAGACCTTCACAATCAGCGTGCTGAATGACAAACGCTATCAACTGGTGAGTGACGGAGGATTTAGCGCCCAGGGGCAGGTAGGGCAGATACTGGAACATGATGGCGTGACGATGCTGGTGGAGGCTATTCATGCCAGCCCTGAGAGCCAATTTACCGTGCGTAAATTCTCCACGCTGGGCATGATAAACACCCTGCAAAATAATCTGATGGTGACGGAAACCGGAAAAGATACTGGCGTATTGAGCCTGACCTTTACCGGCGAAGATCGTGAGCAAATCCGCCAGATCCTTGACAGTATTACCCGCAACTATCTGCAACAAAACGTGGAGCGTAAATCTGAAGAGGCCGCTAAAAGTCTGGCGTTTCTGGCAAAGCAACTCCCCGTGGTGCGTAACCGGCTGGACGTTGCCGAAAACAAGTTAAATGCTTTTCGTCAGGACAAAGACTCCGTGGATTTGCCGCTGGAAGCCAAAGCGGTGTTGGATTCAATGGTGAATATTGACGCGCAGCTTAATGAGCTGACCTTCAAAGAAGCGGAAATTTCCAAGCTGTTTACTAAAGCGCATCCGGCGTACCGCACGTTGCTGGAAAAACGCCAGGCGCTGGAAGATGAGAAAAGCAAGCTGAACGGACGCGTAACGGCGATGCCAAAAACGCAGCAGGAAATTGTCCGTCTGACGCGCGACGTGGAGTCTGGTCAGCAGGTCTATATGCAGTTACTTAACAAGCAACAGGAACTGAAGATCACCGAGGCCAGTACGGTCGGAGATGTGCGTATCGTCGATCCCGCGATTGCCCAGCCTGGCGTGTTGAAACCGAAAACGGCACTCATCATTCTCGGCAGTATCATTCTCGGTTTGATGCTTTCAGTGGTGGGCGTATTGCTGCGATCGTTGTTTAATCGCGGCATTGAAAGCCCGCAGGTGCTGGAAGAACATGGTATCAGCGTGTATGCCAGTATTCCGCTGTCTGAATGGCAAAAAGCGCGTGATAACGTTCAGACCATCAAAGGTGTGAAACGCTACAAGCAAAGCCAGTTACTGGCGGTGGGAAATCCGACGGATCTCGCGATAGAAGCGGTCCGCAGCCTGCGTACCAGCCTGCACTTTGCCATGATGCAGGCGCGCAATAACGTATTGATGCTGACCGGCGTCAGCCCGTCGATTGGTAAAACATTTGTCTGCGCCAACCTGGCGGCGGTCATCAGCCAGACCAACAAACGCGTGCTGTTGATCGACTGCGATATGCGTAAAGGCTATACCCACGAGCTGCTGGGGACCAATAACGTTAACGGTCTGTCTGAGATCCTCATCGGCAAGGGGGATATCTCATCTGGCGCGAAACCGACATCCATTGCGCATTTCGATCTGATCCCTCGCGGTCAAATCCCTCCCAATCCTTCCGAACTTTTGATGAGCGAGCGCTTCGGCGAACTGATTGCCTGGGCCAGCTCGCACTATGACCTGGTGCTGATTGATACGCCGCCAATACTGGCTGTGACCGATGCGGCTATCGTGGGTCGTCACGTCGGAACCACGCTGATGGTGGCCCGTTATGCGGTCAACACGTTGAAAGAGGTGGAAACCAGCCTGAGTCGCTTCGAGCAAAACGGCATTCAGGTGAAAGGGGTGATCCTCAACTCTATCTTCCGCCGCGCCAGCGGGTATCAGGATTACGGTTACTACGAATACGAATACACGTCGGATTCGAAATAGATAACGAACAGCAACGCATATCGAATGTAGGCCTGATAAGCGTAGCGCCATCAGGCAACTTTATTTGGGAAACGAAAATGACGACAGAAAACCCACTAATTTCAATTTATATGCCAACCTGGAACCGTCAACAGCTGGCTATCCGGGCGATTAAATCGGTATTGCGCCAGGACTATCCTCACTGGGAGATGATCATTGTGGATGATTGCTCTTCCTCGTATGAGCAACTGCAGCAGTTTGTTGAGGAACTCAACGATCCGCGGGTGTCGTATACGCATAATTCCACTAACTCCGGGGCCTGCGCGGTGCGTAATCAGGCCATTATGCAGGCCAGTGGGCAGTATATTACGGGAATTGATGATGATGATGAATGGACGCCGAACCGCCTGAGCATCTTTCTTAACTACCGCCATCACCTGGTCACGCGGGCGTTTCTGTACGCCAATGACTATGTCTGCGAAGGCGAAGTGTATTCGCAACCGGCCAGCCTGCCGCTGTATCCGAAATCCGGTTATTCACGTCGTAAATTTTATAAGCGTAATATCATTGGTAATCAGGTGTTTACCTGGGCGTGGCGGTTTAAAGCATGCCTGTTCGATACCACGCTGAAAGCGGCGCAGGATTACGACATCTTCCTGCGTATGGTAGTGGCGTACGGTAAACCGTGGAAGGTAAAAGAGGCAACGCAGATCCTGCATGTCAATCACGGTGAAATGCGTATTACCTCATCGCCGAAAAAATTCTCCGGCTACTTTCAGTTTTACCGTAAACACAAAGGCAAATTTGACCGGGCCAGCAAGAAATATCAGCTGTTTACTCTCTATCAGATCCGCAACAAACGGATGAACTGGCGCACGTTGCTGACGCTGCTTTCTGTTCGCAACAGCAAGCGTCTGGCCGACGGAATGCGAGGTCGTTAAGTATGCTGGAAGATTTACGCGCTAATAGCTGGAGTCTTCGCCCCTGCTGCATGGTGGTGGCCTATCGGATTGCCCATTTTTGCTCCGTCTGGCGTAAAAAAAATGTCTTGAATAACCTGTGGGCCGCCCCGGTGCTGGTGATGTATCGCCTTATCACCGAATGCCTGTTCGGCTATGAAATCCAGGCTGCTGCATCTATTGGTCGTCGTTTCACCATCCATCATGGCTATGGGGTGGTTATTAATAAACACGTGGTGGCAGGGGATGATTTTACTCTGCGTCACGGTGTCACCATCGGCAATCTGGGTACCAACGATCCGTCCTGTCCAGTTATTGGTAACGGCGTTGAGTTGGGAGCGAATGTCACTCTGCTCGGCAACGTTGTTATTGGCAATAACGTGACGATTGGCGCCGGGAGCGTCGTGGTGGATAGCGTCCCGGACAATGCGCTGGTCGTGGGTGAGAAGGCTCGGGTGAAGGTAATAAAATGAAGATATTACAGTTTAATGTGCGGCTCGCAGAAGGTGGGGCGGCTGGCGTGGCGTTAGATTTACATCTGAGGGCGCTGGAGAAAGGGCTGTCCTCGCGTTTTGTCTATGGCTATGGCAAAGGAGGTAAGAAAAGCGTCAGCCATGCGAATTACCCGCAGGTTTTCAAACATACGCCACGCCTGACGTCGGCGGTGAACATTGCGCTGTTTCGTTTCGCGAACCGCGATCTGTTTGGCAATCTCGACAAGTTATACCGTGAAGTTATCCGCACCAGCGGCCCGCAGGTCCTGCATTTTCATGTGTTGCACAGCTACTGGTTGAACCTGGAAGAGGTGGTCACCTTTTGCCAAAAAGTGAAGGTGTGTAAACCGGATGTTACCTTCGTCTGGACGCTGCACGATCACTGGAGCGTGACCGGGCGCTGTGCCTTTACCGATGGTTGCGAAAACTGGAAAACGGGCTGCCAGAAATGCCCAACGCTCAGTAACTATCCGCCGGTAAAAATCGATAAAGCCCATCAGCAGTTACCCGGTAAGCGGCAGATGTTTCGTGCCATGCTGGCGCTGGGCTGCCAGTTTATCTCGCCCAGTCAGCATGTGGCCGACGCATTCAACAGCCTGTATGGCGTGGGACGCTGCCGTATTATTAACAACGGCATCGATGTAGCAACTGAATCCATTCTTGCCGAGCTTCCCGCTAAGCATGAGGGGAGCGGTAGACCGAAAATCGCCGTGGTGGCTCATGATCTGCGCTATGACGGGAAAACCAGCCAGCAACTGGTGCGAGCGATGGTAGCGCTCGGAGACAAAATTGAGCTGCATACTTTTGGCAAATTTTCGCCATTTGCGGGAGATAACGTCATCAATCACGGGTTTGAAAGCGATAAGCGCACGTTGATGAGTGCGCTAAACGAGATGGATGGCCTGGTGTTCAGCTCCCGAGTTGATAACTACCCGCTGATCCTGTGCGAAGCGCTTTCCATTGGCGTACCGGTTATTGCCACGCACAGTGACGCCGCGCAAGAAGTACTGGCAAAATCGGGCGGTAAAACGTTCAGCGAAGCGGACGTATTGCAACTGGTGCAACTGAAAAAATCAGACATTGCGCAGGCGGTGTTTGACACGTCGCTTGCTGCGTTCAGCCAGCGCAGCCGGGTGGCATACAGTGGGCAACAGATGCTGGAGGAATATGTCTCGTTCTATCAGAATCTGTAGCTATCTGGTGCTACCGCTGCTTTATTTGCTGGTCAACGTCAAACTCGCCCAGCTTGGCGAGAGCTTCCCAATAACTATCGTCACCTTCTTACCCGTTCTGCTGTTGCTGTTTGTCGAGCGCATTAATATCAAAAAATTAATGATTGCGTTGGGCATGGGGGGCGGGCTGACGGCGTTTAATTATCTGTTCGGTCAGTCACTGGATGCCAGCAAGTACGTGACGTCCGCAATGCTGTTTATTTATACCGTGGTGATCATTGGCATGGTGTGGAGTATTCGCTTCAAAACCATTTCACCGCATAACTACACTAAGATCTTGCGGTTTTTCTGGCTGGCGGTGGGACTGGTGGTGGGGTTAGCTGCAGTTGAAATGGCGCAGATAATTCTCAGTGGCGGCAGCAGTTTAATGGAAGTTATTTCGAAATATCTTATTTACAGTAACAGCTATGTTCTGAACTTTATTAAATTTGGTGGAAAACGTACTACTGCGCTCTATTTCGAACCGGCATTTTTCGCTCTGGCGTTAATCTCAATTTGGCTCAGCATCAAACAGTTTGGTATCAAAACGCCTAAGTCCGATGCTATGATTCTGGCAGGGATAATATTATCGGGATCGTTTTCAGGGGTAATGACGTTTATTTTGTTTTATCTTCTGGAGTGGGCGTTCCAGTATCTGAATAAGGATGCGATAAAAAAGAAGCTACCGCTGGCGATAATCTCATTAAGCGTATTTGTAGTTGGAGTGATATTTGCTTTTCCATACATCGCAACGCGCCTTGGAGATTTAGGAACTGAAGGTTCGTCATCGTATTATCGGATCGTAGGACCATTAGTGATGGTCGGTTATTCGTTACTTAACGTTGATGGGGTAGTGAGATTCGGCTCACTTTATGAATATGTTGCGTCATTCGGAATTTTTAACGGTGCAGATGTTGGTAAAACAATAGACAATGGCTTGTATCTGCTGATTATTTATTTTTCATGGTTCGCGGTGATATTAGCCCTATGGTACATGGGGAAAGTCATGAAAATGATGATCAATGCGTTTGGTGATAATCAGAATTATCGGGTGCAGCTTTATCTTTTTACGCCACTGTCGCTGTTTTTTACAGGCTCAGTATTTAGTCCGGAATACGCGTTTTTAATTGTGTGTCCGTTTATTTTGCGCAAGGCGCTGAATATCGCGAGGTAAATCACATGCTGCTCAGTATTATCACCGTCGCCTTTCGCAATCTGGAAGGGATCGTCAAAACTCACGCATCACTGGCACATCTGGCGCAGGCGAATGATATCAGTTTTGAGTGGATTGTTGTTGATGGCGGCTCTTCTGATGGTACGTCATCCTTTCTTGAAGGACTTAGCGCAGAGCACCGGTTACGGTTTGTCAGCGAGCCGGATAAGGGCATCTATGATGCGATGAACAAAGGTATCGCTATGGCGCGCGGGCGGTTTGCGCTGTTCCTCAACTCCGGGGATATTCTGCATGCGGATTCGGCTTGTTTTATCCGTCAGCTGAAAACGCAAAGCGATAAAACTATGGTTATTGGTGATGCGTTGTTGGATTTCGGCAATGGCAACAAAATTAAGCGGCGAGCCAAGCCGGGTTGGTATATTTATCACAGCCTGCCCGCCAGCCATCAGGCCATCTTCTTTCCGCTCTCTGGACTGAATGTCTGGCGCTATGATTTGCAATATAAAATATCGTCCGATTACGCATTAGCTGCCCGATTATACAAATCCGGTTATGCTTTTAAAAAACTGAGCGGGCTGGTGTCAGAGTTTTCCATGGGTGGCGTGTCAACGACGAATAATCTGGAATTGTGCCGGGATGCCAAAAAGGTACAGCGCCAGATATTACATATGCCAGGTTTTTGGACCGGATTGTCAGAATATTTACGTCTGCGCACAACCGGTAAAACAAAAGCTTTATATGGAAAAACGTAAGGGCAAATTATGCAGGATTTAAGCGGATTTAAAGTGCCTGCTGGTTTTCGTGGTGGTGGCGCCATTAAAGTCCAATTATGGTGGGCAGTGCAAGCAACATTGTTTCGCTGGTCACCGCAGGTCATGTACCGCTGGCGCGCATTTTTATTACGCATGTTTGGCGCGAAAATAGGAAAAAACGTAGTTATTCGACCTTCAGTAAAAATTACTTATCCGTGGAAATTGACCCTGGGAGATTATGCCTGGGTGGGTGATGACGCGGTTTTATATACGTTGGGTGATATTACTATTGGTGCTCACGCGGTTATTTCGCAAAAAAGTTATTTATGCACCGGGAGTCATGATTATGCCAGTCAATATTTTGATATTAACGCCACACCGATAGTGGTTGGTGATAAATGCTGGTTGGCGACAGATGTCTTTGTCGCGCCTGGCGTGACCATTGGCGATGGCACCGTCGTCGGAGCACGAAGCAGCGTTTTTAAATCGCTGCCAGCAAATGTCGTTTGTCGGGGAAATCCCGCAGTAGTCACGCGCAAACGCGTCGAAAAAGTTACTCCCTGAGGGGATCATTTAAGAGGTAATAACATGTCAAAAGTCGCTCTCATTACTGGCGTAACCGGGCAGGATGGTTCTTACCTGGCAGAATTTCTGCTGGAAAAAGGGTATGAAGTACACGGCATTAAGCGCCGCGCTTCATCATTTAACACCGAACGTGTGGACCACATTTACCAGGATCCGCATTCGGGTAATCCCAAATTTCATCTGCACTATGGCGATTTGACGGACTCCTCCAACCTGACCCGTATTCTACAAGAGGTCCAGCCGGATGAGGTCTATAACCTGGGCGCCATGAGTCATGTCGCAGTGTCGTTTGATTCACCGGAATATACCGCCGATGTCGATGCGATCGGCACCTTACGTTTGCTGGAAGCTATCCGTTTCCTCGGCCTGGAAAAGAAAACGCGTTTTTATCAGGCTTCCACCTCTGAACTGTACGGCCTGGTACAGGAAATTCCGCAGAAAGAGACTACGCCGTTCTACCCGCGCTCGCCGTATGCCGTTGCTAAGCTGTATGCGTATTGGATAACCGTCAACTACCGTGAATCTTACGGTATGTATGCCTGTAACGGCATTCTGTTTAACCACGAATCTCCGCGCCGCGGCGAAACCTTTGTTACTCGCAAAATTACCCGAGCGATCGCCAACATCGCTCAGGGGCTCGAGTCTTGCCTGTATCTGGGCAACATGGATTCACTGCGCGACTGGGGCCATGCCAAAGATTACGTCAGGATGCAGTGGATGATGCTGCAGCAGGATAAACCGGAAGATTTCGTGATTGCCACCGGCGTGCAGTATTCCGTGCGCCAGTTTGTGGAAATGGCGGCCGCTCAGTTGGGAATTAAATTGCGCTTTGAAGGCGAGGGCGTGAATGAAAAAGGCATTGTGGTTTCCGTAACCGGACACGATGCGCCAGGGGTAAAACCTGGAGATGTCATGATTGCCGTCGACCCGCGTTATTTCCGTCCGGCTGAAGTGGAAACGCTGCTGGGCGATCCGGCTAAAGCACATGAAAAACTGGGCTGGAAGCCGGAAATTACGCTGCGCCAGATGATCTCGGAAATGGTTGCCAACGATCTTGATGCGGCGAAGAAACATTCCCTGCTGAAGTCGCACGGTTACGAGGTCGCTATCGCGCTGGAGTACTGAGGATGAAGACACAACGTATTTTTGTGGCGGGCCATCGCGGTATGGTGGGGGCCGCCATCGTCAGACAACTGTCTCAGCGAAATAATATAGAGCTGGTGCTGCGTACCCGCGAGCAACTTAACCTGCTGGACGCCAGCGCAGTGCAGGCGTTCTTTGCCACTGAACGCATTGACCAGGTTTATCTGGCGGCGGCAAAAGTGGGCGGGATTGTGGCGAATAATACTTATCCTGCTGATTTTATTTATGAAAACATGATAATTGAGAGCAACATTATTCATGCTGCGCATTTGCATAACGTGAATAAACTGTTGTTCCTCGGGTCATCCTGTATTTATCCAAAGCAAGCCACCCAGCCAATCGCTGAGAGTGAATTGTTGCAGGGGCAACTTGAGCCGACCAATGAGCCGTATGCGATTGCCAAAATTGCCGGTATCAAGCTGTGCGAATCATATAACCGGCAGTATGGCCGGGATTATCGCTCAGTGATGCCGACCAATCTGTACGGACCGCATGACAACTTCCATCCGAGTAATTCGCATGTGATCCCGGCGCTGCTGCGCCGCTTTCATGAAGCTCGCGAGCAAAATACGTCGGATGTGGTGGTGTGGGGTAGCGGTACGCCGATGCGCGAATTTCTGCATGTCGACGACATGGCGGCGGCCAGTATTCATGTGATGGAGCTGGCTCAGGAAGTCTGGCAGGAATATACCCAACCAATGCTGTCGCATATCAACGTGGGTACTGGCGTTGATTGCACCATCCGTGAACTGGCCCAGACCATCGCGCAGGTCGTGGGTTACAAGGGGCGAGTGGTGTTCGACGCCAGCAAACCGGACGGCACGCCGCGCAAATTGCTCGACGTCACGCGGTTGCATCAGTTGGGTTGGTATCACGAGATATCCCTGGAAGCGGGGCTTGCCAGTACATATCAGTGGTTCCTTGAAAACCAGCAGCACTACCGGGGGTAAGTATGTTTTTACGTCATGAGGATTTTGCCACCGTTGTCCGTTCAACCCCGCTGATTTCCATCGATTTAATCGTGGAAAACGCCGACGGCGAATTTCTGCTCGGTAAACGTCTCAATCGTCCGGCGCAGGGGTACTGGTTCGTGCCCGGCGGTCGGGTGCAAAAAGATGAATCGCTGCGCGTGGCCTTTGAGCGGCTTACTGAAGCTGAGCTGGGGTTACGTTTACCGCTGTCCGCTGCGGAGTTTTACGGTGTCTGGCAGCATTTCTATGACGACAACTTTTCCGGGGAGGATTTCTCAACGCATTACATCGTGCTGGGATTTCGTCTACGGGTGTCGGAAAACGACCTGCACCTGCCTGACGTTCAACATGATGCGTACCGCTGGCTGGCAGCTGCACAGATTCTGGCCAGTGACCACGTGCACGACAACAGCCGGGCTTACTTCTGTGAAACGGCCCAGACCGGAGTACCCGGTCTATGAAGATCCTCGTGTATGGCATCAACTATTCACCGGAGTTGACCGGTATCGGCAAATACACCGGTGAAATGGTGCAGTGGATGGCGCAACAGGGGCATGACGTTCGGGTGATCACCGCGCCGCCTTATTATCCGCAGTGGAAGGTCAACGGTCGCTATTCATCCTGGCGTTACCGTCGTGAAGAGGGTGACGCCATTGTCTGGCGTTGTCCGCTGTATGTGCCTGAGCAACCCTCTACGCTCAAACGGCTGCTGCATTTGGGCAGTTTTGCCCTGAGCAGTTTTTTCCCGCTGCTGGCGCAACGTCGCTGGAAGCCGGACCGCATTATCGGCGTGGTGCCGACGCTGTTTTGTACGCCGGGCATGCGTCTGCTGGCAAAACTTTGTGGCGCGCGCACGTTGTTGCACGTTCAGGATTACGAAGTCGATGCCATGTTGGGACTTGGGATGGCGGGCACAGGCAAGCGCGGTATGGTGGCAAAACTGGCCAGCGCCTTTGAGCGCAGTGGACTGTTGAATATGGACCATATTTCGACCATCTCCCGGACCATGATGCACAAAGCCATGGAAAAAGGCGTTGCGCCGCACAAAGTTATTTTCTTTCCAAACTGGTCGGAAGTGACACGTTTTCGCGACGTGAACGATACCGATGCCCTGGCGTTGCGTCAGCAACTGGGCTTGCCTGTCTCCCAAAAGATCGTTCTTTACTCGGGCAATATCGGTGAAAAGCAGGGGCTGGAGAGCGTGGTTGACGCGGCTGTCCTGTTGAGCGAACAGCCCTGGCTATTTGTGATTGTCGGGCAGGGCGGTGGTAAAGCGCGGCTGGAGAGTATGGTCAGCGAACGCGGTCTGAACAATGTGATGTTCTTTCCACTGCAATCTTATGACGCGCTGCCGGCATTGCTCAAGATGGCGGATTGTCATCTGGTGGTACAAAAGCGCGGTGCGGCGGATGCCGTACTGCCCTCCAAACTGACCAATATCCTCGCCGTTGGCGGTAACGCGGTCATTACCGCCGAGCCTGAAACCGAGTTGGGTCAGCTTTGTGACACTTATCCTGGCATTGCGGTGTGTGTGGAGCCGGAGTCGGTTAACGCGTTGGCCTGCGGTATTCAACGGGCGCTGATGATGCCAAAAGTGAACACGATGGCACGTGATTATGCCGAACGCACGCTGGATAAAGAAAACGTGCTGAGTCAATTTATTGCTGATATTCGGGGTACATGATGAGTCAAAGCAAACTCTTTCCGGTAGTGATGGCCGGTGGCTCGGGTAGCCGTTTATGGCCATTGTCCCGCGTGCTGTATCCAAAGCAGTTCCTGTGTCTGAAAGGCGATCTCACCATGCTGCAGACAACGATCTGCCGTCTGAACGGCGTGGAGTGCGAAAGCCCGGTGGTTATCTGTAATGAACAACACCGTTTCATTGTAGCGGAACAGCTACGGCAACTGCACAAGCTGACTGAGAACATTATTCTCGAACCTGCCGGGCGTAACACGGCTCCGGCGATAGCGCTGGCCGCGCTGGCGGCAAAACGTCAAAGTCCGGGTGAAGATCCGCTGCTGCTGGTACTGGCAGCCGATCACATGATTGCTGACGAAGAGGCATTTCGCGAGGCGGTTCGTAATGCGATGCCCTATGCCAGTGCGGGTAAGCTGGTGACGTTTGGTATCGTGCCAGACCAGCCGGAGACCGGCTACGGCTATATCCGTCGTGGTGAGGTTTCACCGACGAATACCGACGCCGTGGCTTTTGAAGTGGCGCAGTTTGTTGAAAAGCCCAATCTGGAAACCGCGCAGGCTTACGTGGCGAGCGGCGACTACTACTGGAACAGCGGCATGTTTTTATTCCGCGCCGGGCGTTATCTGGAAGAACTGAAAAAATATCGTCCCGATATTCTTGAGGCCTGCGAAAACGCCATGAGTACGGTTGACCCCGATCTCGATTTTATCCGCGTTGATGAACAGGCGTTTCTCGCCTGCCCGGAAGAGTCTGTGGACTATGCGGTTATGGAACGTACGGCCGATGCGGTGGTGATGCCAATGAACGCAGGCTGGAGCGATGTTGGCTCCTGGTCATCATTGTGGGAAATCAGCGCCCATACCGCTGAAGGTAATGTGCATCACGGCGACGTCATTAGCCATAAAACGGAGAACAGCTATGTGTATGCCGAATCTGGCCTGGTGACGACCGTCGGGGTGAAAGATCTGGTGGTGGTGCAGACCAAAGACGCAGTGCTGATAGCCGATCGCAACGCGGTGCAGGACGTTAAAAAAGTGGTAGAGCAAATTAAAGCTGACGGACGTCATGAGCACCATATTCACCGTGAAGTTTATCGCCCATGGGGCAAGTACGATTCTATTGATGCCGGAGACCGTTATCAGGTGAAGCGAATTACCGTCAAACCCGGTGAGGGATTGTCCATGCAGATGCATCATCACCGGGCTGAACACTGGGTTGTGGTGGCTGGTACCGCGAAGGTGACGATTAATGATGATATCAAGCTGCTCGCTGAAAACGAGTCTGTCTATATTCCGCTGGGCGCGACCCATTGTCTGGAGAACCCTGGGAAAATCCCACTCGATCTGATTGAGGTGCGCTCCGGATCTTATCTCGATGAGGATGATGTCGTGCGGTTTGCGGACAGATACGGGCGCGCTTAACACAACATCCTCGTTGCCGGATGGCGGCGTGTACGCCTTATCCGGCCTACAAACGAACGGTTAGTCATTTTTTGAAAAATATCTCCAGTCAGGAGAGGGCTAACTGTTGCCTGAAGAAGGGTAAATCATGACGAAATTAACCTGTTTCAAAGCCTATGACATTCGCGGCAGGCTGGGCGAAGAACTAAATGAAGAGATTGCGTGGCGTATTGGCCGCGCTTACGGCGAGTTCCTGAAGCCAAAAACGATTGTTCTGGGTGGCGACGTGCGCCTGACCAGCGAGACGCTAAAGCTGGCGCTGGCAAAAGGGCTGCAGGATGCGGGGGTGGATGTGCTGGATATTGGTATGTCGGGCACCGAAGAGATTTACTTCGCCACCTTTCATCTGGGCATTGACGGCGGTATTGAAGTGACCGCCAGCCATAATCCACTGAATTACAACGGCATGAAGCTGGTGCGGGAAGGGGCGCGCCCCATCAGCGGTGATACCGGTCTGCGCGACGTGCAGCGCCTGGCGGAAGTCAACGACTTCCCGCCGGTCGATGAGGCAAAACGTGGCCGCTACCAGCGTATTACTACCCGCGATGCCTACATCGACCACCTGTTAGGGTACATCAATCCCGGCAACCTGAAACCGATGAAGCTGGTGCTCAATTCCGGCAACGGCACGGCAGGTCCGGTGATTGACGCCATTGAAGCCCGTTTTAAGGCGCTGGGCGCACCGGTCGAATTTATCAAAATCCACAATACGCCGGATGGCAACTTCCCCAACGGTATTCCCAATCCTCTGCTGCCGGAATGTCGGGCTGACACGCGCAATGCGGTGATTAAACACGGCGCAGATATGGGGATTGCCTTCGATGGGGATTTTGATCGTTGCTTCCTGTTCGATGAAAAAGGTCAGTTTATTGAGGGCTACTACATTGTCGGCCTGCTGGCGGAAGCGTTTCTGGAGAAGAACCCGGGGGCGAAAATTATCCACGACCCGCGCCTGTCCTGGAATACCGTGGATGTGGTGACGGCGGCAGGCGGTAAACCAGTGATGTCAAAAACCGGGCACGCGTTTATCAAAGAGCGCATGCGTCATGAAGATGCCATTTATGGCGGTGAAATGAGTGCGCATCACTATTTCCGCGACTTTGCTTACTGCGACAGCGGCATGATCCCGTGGCTGCTGGTGGCGGAGTTGCTGTGTCTGAAAGGACAGTCGCTGGGCGAACTGGTCCGCGACCGGATGGTGGCCTATCCGGCGAGTGGAGAAATAAACAGTACGCTGGCAGAGCCGGCGGCAGCGATTGCGCGCGTGGAGCAGCATTTTTCCCGTGAGGCGTTGACGGTGGACAGAACGGACGGTATCAGCATGTCGTTTGTCGACTGGCGCTTCAATTTACGCTCTTCCAATACTGAACCGGTGGTGCGTCTGAACGTGGAATCGCGCGGAGATATTCCGTTGATGGAAGCGCGAACGCGCACTCTTCTGGCGTTACTGAATCAGTAATGCCGGTGCTTCCTTTGCCCGATTACGGGCAAAGGGTGACTAACAGGAACCACGATGACACATCTAAAAAAGCGCGAACGCGCCAAAACCAATGCGTCGTTAATTTCGATGGTGCAACGCTTTTCAGATATCACCATCATGTTTGGCGGATTGTGGGTAGTCTGCGAATTAAGCGGTTTGCCTTTCCTGTATATGCACCTGCTGGTGGCGCTGATCACACTGGTTGTTTTTCAGATGCTCGGGGGCATAACAGATTTTTATCGCTCCTGGCGTGGCGTCAAAATTTCAACTGAGCTGGTGCTGTTGTTGCAAAACTGGACGTTGAGTCTGATTTTTTGCGCAGGTCTGATCGCCTTTAATAACGATTTCGATAACCGTCTCGCCGTCTGGTTGGCGTGGTATCTGTTATCTAGCGTTGGCCTGGTGTTGAGTCGTTCGTTTATTCGCTACGGCGCGGGGTGGCTGCGTAATCGTGGTTACAACACTCGCCGGGTGGCGGTGGCTGGCGACATGCCTGCCGGACAACTGTTGCTGGACAGTTTTCGCCATGAACCGTGGCTGGGATTTGAAGTAGCGGGTGTCTATCACGACCCCATCCCTGGAAAAAACTCTCGCGACTGGGCCGGTAATCTGCAGCAACTGGTGGATGACGCCAAATCCTCGCGTATTCATAACGTTTATATCGCCATGTCGATGAGCGATGGCGCCAGCGTAAAAAAACTGGTGCGCGATCTGGCCGACACCACCTGTTCGGTACTCCTCATTCCCGATGTCTTTACCTTCAATATCCTGCATTCACGGATTGAAGAGATGAACGGCGTTCCGGTGGTGCCGCTGTATGACACGCCGCTCTCGGGGATTAATCGCCTGTTAAAGCGTGCGGAAGATATCGTGCTGGCTTCACTGATCCTGCTGCTTATTTCCCCGGTGCTGTGTGGCATAGCGCTGCTGGTAAAACTGACCTCCAAAGGACCGGTGATTTTCCGCCAGACTCGCTATGGCATGGACGGAAAACCAATCAAAGTCTGGAAGTTTCGCTCAATGAAAGTGATGGAAAACGACGCGGTGGTGACGCAGGCGACGCAAAACGATCCGCGCGTAACTCCTGTGGGAAATTTCCTGCGCCGGACGTCGCTCGATGAACTGCCGCAGTTTATTAACGTGCTGACCGGGGGAATGTCTATCGTCGGGCCACGTCCGCATGCGGTGGCGCATAACGAGCAGTACCGCCAGTTGATTGAGGGGTACATGTTACGCCATAAGGTGAAACCGGGGATTACCGGCTGGGCGCAAATCAACGGCTGGCGTGGTGAAACCGATACGCTGGAAAAAATGGAAAAACGTGTGGAGTTTGACCTCGAATACATTCGCGAGTGGAGCGTGTGGTTCGATATCAAAATTGTTTTTCTGACAGTATTCAAAGGCTTTGTTAACAAAGCGGCGTACTAACATGAGCTTACGAGAAAAAACGCTTAACGGCGCTAAGTGGTCGGCGATTGCCACGGTGATCATTATTGGACTCGGACTTATTCAGATGACCGTCCTGGCGCGGATTATTGATAACCACCAGTTCGGGTTGTTAACCGTGTCGCTGGTGATCATTGCGCTGGCCGATACGTTGTCTGACTTTGGTATCGCCAACTCAATTATTCAGCGTAAAGAAATTGGCTATCTTGAACTGACCACGCTGTACTGGCTCAACGTTGGGCTGGGTATCGCGGTATGCGTGGCGATGTTTCTGTTGAGCGAGACGATTGCCCGTGTGCTCAATAACCCCGAACTTGCGCCGCTCATCAAAACCTTATCGCTGGCGTTTGTAGTGATACCGCACGGGCAGCAGTTTCGTGCGTTGATGCAAAAAGAGCTGGCCTTTAACAAAATCGGCATGATCGAAACCAGTTCGGTGCTGGCTGGTTTTATCTTTACCGTGGTCAGCGCCCATTTCTGGCCGCTCGCGCTGACCGCCATTCTTGGGTATCTGGTAAACAGTACGCTACGTACGCTGCTGTTCGGCTATTTTGGCCGTCGGATTTACCGCCCGGGGCTGCATTTTTCGCTGGCATCCGTTTCGTCGAATCTGCGTTTTGGCGCATGGCTGACGGCAGATAGCATCATCAATTACATCAATACCAATCTTTCCACGCTGGTTTTAGCCAGAACGTTGGGAGCTGGTGTGGCGGGGGGATTCAATCTGGCCTGGAACGTGGCGGTTGTCCCCCCGATCAAACTGAACCCGATTATTACCCGCGTCCTGTTTCCGGCTTTCGCCAAAATCCAGGACGACAGTGAAAAGCTAAAGGTGAATTTTTACAAACTGCTATCGGTGGTCGGGATTATCAACTTCCCGGCGCTGCTGGGATTAATGGTGGTGTCGAACAACGTAGTGCCTTTGGTGTTTGGCGAGAAGTGGAACGGCATTATTCCCGTCTTGCAACTGCTGTGCATCGTGGGTCTGCTGCGCTCGGTGGGGAATCCAATAGGATCGCTTTTGATGGCGAAAGCGCGGGTTGATATCAGTTTCAAGTTTAATGTGTTCAAAACCTTTCTGTTTATTCCAGCCATTTTTATCGGTGGTCATCTTGCCGGGGCGATTGGCGTGACGCTGGGCTTTTTGCTGGTTCAGGTGATTAACACGATCCTCAGCTATTTCGTGATGATCAAGCCTGTTCTTGGCCCCAGCTACCGCCAGTACATGCTCAGTCTATGGTTGCCGTTGTATCTCTCTTTACCCACCCTTGTGGTGAGCTATGCGCTGGGCTTAACGCTGCGCAGCCACCTGCCATTAGGCGCGTTGCTGGGGATGCAGATTGTGGCAGGTGCGCTGGTATTTGCGGTGATGATTGTGCTGTCGCGCCATCCGCTGGTGGTGGAAATAAAACGCCAGCTTTGTCGCAGTGAAAAAATGAAAACCTTGCTTCGTGCAGGATGAATTGTGCTTGTTGCATGCCGGAGGGCGACAGCCGCCCTCCGGCAATGATTAGAAGAGGTCAGAATGAAATTACTAATTTTAGGCAACCATACCTGTGGGAACCGTGGGGATAGCGCGATTCTGCGCGGTTTGCTGGATGCCATTACCGCCTTGCGTCCCGAGACTGAAGTGGATGTGATGAGCCGTTACCCGGTGAGCTCCTCATGGTTGCTGAACCGCCCGGTGATGGGCGATCCGCTGTATTCGCAGATGAAGCAGCACAATAACGCAGCGGGCGTCATGGGGCGCGTGAAGAAAGTGCTGCGTCGTCGCTATCAGCACCAGGTACTGCTCTCGCGCGTCACTGATTCCGGTAATCTGCGCAATATCGCTATCGCCCAGGGATTTACCGATTTTGTTCGTCTGCTGTCGCGCTACGACGCCATTATCCAGGTCGGCGGATCGTTTTTTGTTGATCTGTATGGCGTACCGCAGTTTGAACATGCCCTGTGTTCGTTTATGGCAAAAAAACCGCTGTACATGATTGGCCACAGCGTGGGGCCATTCCAGGATGAGCAGTTTAACCAACTGGCTAATTACGTATTTGGACACTGTAATGCGCTGATTTTGCGTGAGTCCGTCAGTCTGGAACTGATGAAGCGCAGTGCAATAAACACGGATAAAGTCGAAACCGGGGTGGATACCGCCTGGCTGGTAGATAACCATCATGAGGATTATGAACCCGGTTATGCCGTCCAGCATTGGTTAAAAATGGCGGCTAAACAGAAGACGGTTGCCATAACGTTGCGTGAGTTGGCTCCTTTTGATAAACGCCTGGGGACAACGCAGCAGGCCTATGAGCAAGCCTTTGCCGGAGTGGTGAATCGCATCCTCGATGAAGGTTACCAGGTGATTGCACTGTCAACCTGCACCGGTATTGATAGTTACAACAAAGATGATCGCATGGTGGCGTTAAACCTGCGCCAGTATGTTAACGACCCGGCCCGGTATCACGTGGTGATGGATGAACTCAACGATCTGGAAATGGGGAAAATTTTGGCTGCCTGCGATCTGACGGTGGGGACTCGCTTGCACTCTGCCATCATCTCAATGAATTTTATGACGCCAGCCATCGCCATTAACTACGAGCATAAATCGGCAGGGATTATGCAACAGTTGGGGTTACCAGAGATGGCCGTCGATATTCGCCATCTGCTCGATGGTAGTCTGGAAGGGAAGGTCGCCGATGCTCTCGGACAGCTACCTGAGCTGCGCATACGTCTCGGCGACGCGGTTACGCGTGAGCGCGAACGCGGGGTGAGCATGGTGCAGTCGGTTTTATCGCGTATTGAGGGGGAAAAATGAAGATTGGCTTTTTCCTGCTTAAATTTCCGCTCTCCTCTGAGACCTTTATCCTCAATCAGATTACCGCATTTATCGATATGGGCTACGACGTGGAGATTGTCGCGTTGCAGAAGGGCGATCTTGAAAATACCCATGCTTCATTTAATACCTACCGTCTGGGTGAAAAAACGCGCTGGTTACTGAATGAACCACAGAGCAAGCTGGCGAAGCTGAAGTATAGAGCGGCGGCGACGCTGCACGGGATTACCCGCGCAGCCACCTGGAAAGCGCTTAATGTGGCACGCTATGGCGATGAGGCGCGCAATCTGATTTTAGCGGCCATTTGTGGTGGGAATCCACGGGCGTTTGAGGCGGATGTCTTTATCGCTCATTTTGGACCTGCAGGCGTAACGGCCGCCAAACTGCGTGAGCTTGGGGTGATCCGCGGAAAAATCGCCACGGTATTTCACGGCGTTGATGTTTCGCATCGGGATGTGCTTGCTCACTATACCCCTGAATATCAGCAGCTGTTTCAACGTGGAGATTTGATGTTACCCATCAGTAATCTCTGGGCTGGACGTTTAAAAAACATGGGGTGCCCGCCGCAAAAAATCGCGGTTTCCCGTATGGGTATCGACATGACACGTTTTACGCCTCGTCAACTGAAAGCCCCAGCCGCACCGCTGGAGATTATCTCTGTCGCCCGGTTAACCGAGAAAAAAGGACTGCATGTCGCCATCGAAGCCTGTCGGCAGTTGAAAGAGCAGGGCGTCTTATTTCGCTACCGCATTCTTGGCATTGGTCCCTGGGAGCGTCGTTTGCGTACGCTTATCGAGCAATTTCAGCTTGATGATGTGATTGAGATGCCCGGCTTTAAACCCAGTCATCAGGTAAAGGAGATGCTTGAGCAGGCGGATGTATTTTTGCTGCCGTCGATCACCGGAAGGGATGGCGATATGGAGGGTATCCCAGTGGCGCTGATGGAGGCGATGGCAGTGGGGATCCCGGTCATTTCTACCGTCCACAGTGGGATCCCGGAGCTTGTCGAGTCGGGTAAATCTGGCTGGCTGGCACCGGAAAATGACGCGCAGGCTCTGGCAGAGAGATTAGCGGCATTTAGCCTACTCGATAGTGAGCAGGTGCAACCGATTGTGCAGTGCGCGCGCGAAAAAATTGAAAAAGAATTTAATCAATTAGCGATCAATAAACAGTTAGCCAGTCTGCTACAAACGATGTAAATCGAGGTTGTATGTCAGAGAACAAACTCTCACGCCGTACTTTTCTGACGGCAGGCTCTGCGCTTGCCGTGCTGCATTTTCCCGTTGTGCGGGCGCTTGAATCACCGGTCAGCGTCAACATTCAGGATTACAACCCAAAGGATTGGGTCGCTTCTTTCCGGCAGGCGTTCAAAGAAGGACAAACTGTAGTCGTGCCAAAAGGACTGGAATGTAAGGATCTTAATACCGCTATCGTTATTCCCCCTGGCAAAACACTATCCGTGCAAGGTCGAGTAAGCGGTAATGGCCGTGGCCGCTTTGTTCTGCAGGATGGATGTAAGGTGTTGGGCGAGCAGGGCGGGAACCTGAGGAATGTTACCCTGGATGTACGGGGATCGGACTGTGTGATAAAAGGGATTACCATGAGTGGTTTCGGCCCGGTGACGCAAATCTATATCGGCGGAAAAACCTCAAGGCTGATGCGCAATCTGACTATCGATGATATTACCGTCACACGCGCTAACTACGGGATCCTGCGACAGGGTTTTCATAACCGTATGGATGGTGTGAAGATTACCCACTGCCGTTTTAGCGATCTTCAGGGCGATGCCATTGAGTGGAATGTGGCGATTAACGACAGCAACATCCTCATTTCTGACCACGTCATCGAACGTATCAACTGTACCAACGGCAATGTGAACTGGGGCATAGGCATCGGGCTGGCGGGCAGTACCTATGACAATACCTATCCCGATGAGCTGGCGATAAAAAACTTTGTCGTGGCGAACATCACTGGTACCGACTGTCGACAGTTAGTCCATGTGGAGAACGGCAAGCATTTTATCATTCGTAATATTACCGCGCGAAATATCACCCCGAATTACAGTAAGAAAGCGGGCATCGATAATGCGACGGTCGCTATTTATGGATGTGATAATTTCGTCATTGATAATATCAATATGGAAAATAGCGCGGGTATGCTCATTGGTTATGGTGTGATCAAAGGGCGATATTTATCCATTCCACAAAACTTTAAGTTGAATAATATCCATCTCGATAACACCAAACTTGAATACAAATTACGCGGCATTCAGATCTCATCGGGTAATGCAACATCATTCGTGGCCATTACCAACGTGGAGATGAAGCGCGCCACGCTTGAGTTGCACAACCAACCACAGCATCTTTTCTTGCGTAACATCAGGGTGATGCAGCAATCTGTAACAGGACCCGCGCTTAAGATGCACTTCGATCTCCGTAAGGATGTACGCGGCAAGTTTATGGCTAAACAGGACACATTACTCTCACTGGAAAATGTCCATGCGGTAAACGAAACGGGACAAAGTTCAGTTGACATTGACCGCATAAACCATCAGGTGGTGAATGTTGAAGCGGTGAATTTTCGACTGCCAGGGAAGGGGGGGTAACTTTGCGACCATTCCTGGCTAAAGTTGCACCTCCCTGGGATTAAGATTACTGCATTCCGCAGTTAAGCGGCGTAACATACGCTGCATCGGAGTAATGTAATTCATACTGGCTAAAACAAGCTAAAAAGCTATAATTCAGCAACAATTGAATAGGTGAATGACTTAATGATTAATTTGAAAGCAGTTATTCCGGTAGCAGGTCTGGGGATGCACATGTTGCCTGCCACGAAGGCAATCCCTAAAGAGATGCTGCCGATCGTAGACAAGCCGATGATTCAATACATTGTCGACGAAATTGTAGCTGCAGGTATCAAAGAAATCGTTCTGGTAACTCATGCGTCTAAGAACGCGGTTGAGAACCACTTCGACACCTCTTACGAACTCGAATCGTTGCTTGAGCAGCGTGTTAAGCGCCAGCTTTTAGCCGAGGTGCAGTCTATTTGTCCCCCTGGCGTGACTATTATGAACGTTCGTCAGGCTCAGTTGCTGGGCTTAGGTCATTCCATTCTTTGCGCTCGCCCAATTGTTGGGGATAACCCGTTTGTCGTCGTATTACCGGACGTCGTTCTGGATACCGCGAGTGCAGATCCTCTGCGCTACAACCTGGCTGCCATGGTTGCTCGTTTTAATGAAACCGGGCGTAGTCAGGTGCTGGCAAAACGTATGGAAGGCGATCTGTCAGAATACTCGGTTATTCAGACCAAAGAGCCTTTGGATAACGAAGGCAAAGTGAGCCGGATCGTTGAATTTATTGAAAAGCCGGATCAACCGCAGACGCTGGATTCCGATCTGATGGCAGTAGGGCGTTATGTGCTGTCTGCTGATATTTGGGCCGAATTAGAGCATACCCAACCTGGCGCATGGGGACGTATTCAACTGACTGATGCCATTGCAGAGCTGGCTAAAAAACAGTCTGTTGATGCCATGCTGATGACAGGCGATAGCTACGACTGCGGTAAAAAAATGGGTTATATGCAGGCATTCGTTAAGTACGGACTGCGTAACCTGAAGGAAGGGCCAAAGTTCCGTAAGAGCATTGAGAAGTTGCTCGGGGAATAATCAAGACAACAGATTATTTATATTGGTAATACTTCATATTAAATGGCAGGGGAAGTCTCTTGATGCTATCGGTAGACAGCATGACTCTACTGCCTTTTTTATGATAAAAATCAAGCAGTAAAAAAATCAATGTTCTACCTTTTCTTGTAGCAAAAATCGATTTTTCCTTGTTTCTTAGTGAGATTAATACGACAATATTTGGAATGTTCTGGGGCTAAATGTGTCAAAATGTAATCGATAATTGACAGGTTGAGCCCCGCAAAAATTGGAGTGTACAGTAGACTGGTAGCTGTTGAGCCAGGGGCGGTAGCGTGTCTGAACAAATTAACATTTCGGTGTTAAAATAAGATAACGTTATGTTAAAGGCTAATTTACAAAATATATAAGATCAAATAATTGAACACGTAATTAGCATAAAAGATTAATACAATTTCGGAGACTTCATGACTATACTTGTGACAGGTGGCGCTGGTTATATTGGTTCACATACCGTTTTACAATTAATTGAGGGCGGGTATGATGTGGTTGTGCTTGATAACCTGAGTAATTCATCCCAAGAGTCACTTCATCGCGTTGGGTCTTTGGTTTCGAAAAATATTCCATTCATTAAAGCTGATATCAACGATAAACAAAAGCTTGAAGAAGTTTTTAAAAACTACGATATTGATGCAGTGATTCATTTTGCAGGATTAAAATCTGTTGGTGAATCAGTAAAGAAACCACTGGAATATTACATTAATAATGTCAGTGGAACCCTCACTCTGCTTGAAGTTATGAAGCAAGCAAATGTTTACAAATTCATTTTTAGTTCGTCTGCGACTGTTTATGGTAATCATTCTCCAGTTCCCAACCTGGAGGAATATCCTATTGGAAATGCTTCATGCCCCTATGGAACTACTAAAGTCATGCTGGAGCAGATTTTATCAGACTATGCGAAATCTGATGATAAATTAAAAATTATTGCTCTGCGTTATTTTAATCCTACAGGTGCACATCCTAGTGGCCTTATTGGGGAAGATCCGAACGGCATTCCAAACAATCTTGTTCCTTATATTTCTCAAGTTGCTATTGGCAAATTGGAAAAACTGTCCGTTTATGGTGGCGATTATGAAACTATTGATGGAACAGGAGTACGCGACTTTATCCATGTAGTAGATCTTGCAGCAGGCCATGTTAGTGCTTTAAGGTATATCGATAAATTGCAAGGATATGACATTTTTAATCTTGGTACCGGCACTGGTGTCTCAGTTTTACAAGTAATTGATGCCTTTGAAAAAGCAAGTAACCAGAAAGTTAATTATGAAATTGTCGCCAGACGTGAGGGCGATATAGGATCTTCTTGGGCTGATGTATCTAAAGCAGAAAGGATTTTAGGCTGGAAATCCAGGTACAATATTGAAGATATGATGGTCCATACCTGGAATTGGCAAAAACAAAACCCTAATGGCTATGGAAGCTAGTACCAATCTATTTAATATTATAATGGCGTATCAATGAATTTATTTTTCATAGTCGATAAGTTGGATTGGGCATTCGGTAGAATAGCCCAAAATATAGCAACAGAATTAAGCGGTTTTAATGTAAAAATAGTTTGCACCGATGATTTTAAAACTGTGGCAGACTTTGTTATATACCTGGATAAAAACGTAAAAGAAAAGAGTATTTTACACTTCTTTTGGCGTGATTATCTCATGGAAGTGATGAACTTCACTCAGCGGAATCCCCAATATAAAGAAATTTTGATCAGCAATATTGTTACAACGCATATTCCTGATCATCTTTTTACTTATGATGATATTGCAAACTATGAGAGAAGAATTCCTCTTATGAATTTTGTGGATGGGTATTTTGTTACATCCGGAAAATTGAAAGAGCTATATTCTGAACTGTCTGATTTTCCGCCTCCTCATAGTGTTATCTATGATAATCCAGAAATTCCAATGAGCGAGGTAAAAAGTTATGATAATCGTGACAGAAAAAAACTCGTATGGATTGGCAATAGTAAATGGGGGGAATACCTCGGTTACCAGGATTATAAAGGCCTGAATACAATAGTATTGCCGGCTCTAGATAAATTAAAAAAATCTGGATATACATTTGATTATATTGAGTTTGACAGTTCTAAGGGTAAGACCGATCGTGAGGTAATTCTTAAAACACTTTCTGATGCAGATATTCTACTGATTAGTTCGGAATGTGAAGGTACACCATTGCCACTTCTTGAAGCAATGGCAAACAGTTGTGCTGTTGTGTCGACAGATGTTGGCATAGCCAATGAAGTATTACCTGAAAAGCAGCTACAGTATATTGTGTCTCGAGATGCAGAGGCATTTTATGATTCATTGAAAGGTCTTCTTGACGATCAACGTGGTCTTGAAGAATTACAAAGAATGAATTATTTAGCATATCGCCAGCAATTTGTAGATGGTGGCCTTATAGCTGACAAATGGGCATTGTTCTTCAAAGATATGTGTTCAAAATCGCAAAATGAATTTAAGAATATATTCCTTCGCGAGCAGAAGGCTCCATCATTTAAAGAACGATTGATATCAAAAGCTATTTATAATCTAAGCAGACTAGCTCTTCGTTTGAATTTGATGAATACGCTAAAACAATACAACCTGCTACGAAAAATATATTATAAGGTTGCAGGAACAACCACAAATCAAGTTGATTATGATTTGTTGGATGAGTTTTATAGTAATGCAATAGCAGATAAAGAAGTATTAGCATTTTACTCTGCATATTGGTCTGGTGTTGCCACATCAACTGCTAGTTTCTTTAAAGATGATAGTATCCAATATCCATATTATTCATATGAGTTCCCACAGGTTTCTACTCATGTCTATCTAAACAGGTTGGCAGAAAAACTTGCTGTATCTAAAACACTAAAAAGTGTGATCATGAGCGGTGGAACACAATTACAAATGGAACTTGCCAAAAAAATTAAGGCATTAAGTCCGAAAATAAAAATATTTTTTGCATGGCATGGTTCACCTGCTCAGTGGGTTGACTCCTCGCAATATTCAACGTTTGATGGATGGTATGAACTTTACCGAGAGCGAATTGTTGATGGGGTCATCTCGTTTAAGCCTGAGCTAGATGAAACACTCAATGCTTACGGTATTCGTGCATTCTCAGTATCGAATTATGTTGTATCAGGCACTTCGTTTTCTAAAAAATTAGCTGCACCTGATTCTGCCAATTTCCGCGTAGGTTTGTTCGCTGCAATGTTCAGTTGGTATAAAAATCCATTTCCTCAGTTACTAGCAATTGGTTCATTAAAAGGATGTGAGCTAGTTACAAACCTGCATCTTGAAAATAATATGAAGTGGGTTACTTCAAATATTAAACTTACGGCCTTATCAGAGAATTTAAATAATAAGCGGTTTATCGAACTGCTATCTCGTTTACATGTTGTGTGCTATGTAACGAATACGGAATGTTCGCCAATGATAGCGTTGGAATCTGCAAGTGTCGGAACGCCATGCGTTGTGGGGCCAGCCGGAAACATATATAAAGGTTTTCCTGAGTTAGAATTGTATTTGGTTGAAAAAGAGGTTGATAATCCAACTGCAATCAGGAATCGGTTACAATTAGTTCGTGATAATTACGGGGAAATTAAAGTTTTGCTTAACGCATTTGTTTTGGAATACAACTCCCGGTTAGAATTAATTAAAGAAAAGATGTATAAAGAGCTGAAGCAATGAAAGAATCACTAACAGATATATATTCGTCAATAAAATCTTGGCATCTTTGGACTACATTAGGTTGGTTGGAATTAAGACAGAGATATAAAAGATCCATTGTTGGACCGTTTTGGATTACATTAAGTATGGCGGTCCTTATTATTGCCTTAGGGGTGATTTATGGAGAGCTATTTAAACTAGAAGTTAAAGAATATCTCCCGATGCTAGCAGTTGGTTTGGTTTTCTGGAACTTTATTAGTGGCGTTATAAATGAAGGATGTGTTACTTTCATATCGTCTAGCTCTTTTATAAGTCAATTACCAACTAAAAAATTCATATATATTATGCAAATGTTATGGCGAAATTTTATGATGCTTTGCCATAATATAGTAATAGTTATTGGTGTATTGATTATATTCAACGTTTTTTCGTTAAGGAATTTTCCTCTTTTTATACTTGGTTTTATGATCGTAGTTGTTAACTTGATCTGGATTGCGACTTTGTTCGCGGTGATTTCTGTACGTTTTAGAGATTTTCCGCAAATGGTCATGAGCTTTATGCAGGTTGTCTTTTACATAACTCCGATATTATTTTCTGGAACAATGCTGGCTAAATATAGCTTACTGCTGAAGTTAAATCCATTTGCCTGGTTTATTGAGATTATTCGTTCGCCTTTAGTGGGCAAAATGCCAGAGCTATACTGCTATTATAATTCCATTATCCTTGCATGCGTAGGAACAGTTATCTCCCTAATTACATTTGCAAAATGTAGAAACCGCATTGCATATTGGGTGTAAATTATTATGTCTCATTTGATTGACTTGAAAGATGTGGGTGTTGAATTTCCCATTTACGACGCTAAAAGTAGATCGTTTAAATCGCAGGTGGCAAATTTAACCCGTGGTGTAATTTCTTCAAAAAAAGAAAGCAGCACAGTTACGGTTAAATCATTGGACGGTTTGACGTTTAGTCTGAAAGAAGGTGATAAACTCGGACTTATTGGAAACAATGGTGCGGGAAAATCTACGCTACTGAAACTCTTGGCTGGTATTTATGAACCAACATCCGGCACAATTAAACGAAAGGGTAAGATAGTTCCTCTGTTGGACATCGCTCTAGGGATGGATGATGATTCCACAGGATACCAAAATATAAAGCTACGTGGTTTATTACTAGGTATGACGAATGCAGAAATCGAATCCAAAATAGAAGAGATCGCTTGTTTCACTGAACTAGGTGATTATCTGAATCTACCAATTCGTGTCTACTCTACCGGCATGCGCGTGAGATTAGCATTTGCAGTATCAACTTCAGTTGATCCAGATGTACTTCTACTCGACGAAATTATTGGTACTGGCGATGCTTCCTTCTTAAATAAAGCAAAGAAAAGATTCGAGGAATTACAGGAGAGGGCAAAGGTAGTTGTGTTGTCTTCGCATGACAATAATGTCATTCTGAAAACTTGTAATAAAGTCCTGTGGCTAGAGGGCGGTAAACCAAAGATGATTGGAGATCCGGAAGAAGTACTAAATAAATATATGGATAGTGTGATTTAAAAAAACAGGTGGTATGAGTGAAAATTGATTATGTCATTACAGGCATGAATGTCGGAGGCGCGGAAATGCAGGTAGTTGAACTGCTTCTCGAGCTTAAAAGGTGTGGGCATTCTGTTCGGTTAATTTCGCTTACACCACCAGTTGATTTGATCGATAGGCTAATTAGAAATAACATCCCAGTTGTTTCATTGGGGATGAAGTCCAAATTAGCTTTACCATTTGCAGCATTTAAATTAGCCAGGTTGATGAGACAGAATTCTCCAGATATTGTGCATTCGCATATGTTTCATGCCAATATCCTGGTACGTCTTGTGAGAGTATTTTTGGCGGATAGTACATCTATTATTTGTACTGCGCACAGCGTTCGTGAAGGTGGCAGTACCAGAGACTGGCTTTATCGTTTAACTAATAAATTCAGTGACTTGAATACAGTCGTAAGCGATGCGGCACGGCAGCGGTTTATTAACGACAAAGTATTTCCATCAGAGAAAACACTTACTGTTTATAATTGTATCAATATTGATCATTTTCGTATCATTGATAGACAGAGCAGGAAACGATTTCGCTGGATAACCGTTGGGCGGCTTGTAAAAGTAAAAAATCAACTGCTGATTTTGCAAGCGATGATGAAGTTGCCACATAGTGAACTCATCATAATTGGAGAAGGCGAGGAACGACTCTCATTACAAACATTTATCGATCACAATTCTCTAAGCGAACGAGTTACTCTCTTGGGGAAAAAAGATAATGTTGTTGATTATTATCATGATTCCGATGCTTTTGTGCTGGCCTCAGACTATGAAGGATTTGCACTCGTCGTTGCCGAAGCTATGGCATGCGGATTGCCAGTTGTCGCAACAAACTGTGGTGGGCCGGCAGAAATTATTGGAAATGGACAGGATTTTGGCATAACAATTTCGGTTAATGATGTACATCACTTAACCGCTGCGATGCAACAAATTGAATCATTAGATGTTGAACAGCGTAGAGGAAGTGGCTATCGTGCTCGGGAAAGAGTCATTGAGAAATTTTCTGCTAAAAAAATCGTATCTCAATGGGAAGATATCTACCTGCGCATACAGAAAAACAGAATCTAGAACTCACCTATGAAAATAGCATTAATCGGTACTACAGCAGAAAGTCTAATCCAATTCAGAAAAGAACTGATTAATTTATTACATAAAAATGGCCATGTTGTGTATGCGTTTGCAATTGACTATGATGATGTAACAAAAGAAAAAGTTAAATCATTTGGTGCTATACCAGTACATTACCATTTCAGTCGAACAGGGCTAAATCCATTTTCTGATATTATCAATACCTATAAATTATATAAGATTCTAAAATCACTTAAGTTGGACCTGGCATTTTCATATTTTTCAAAGCCAGCCATTTTTGCTACTTTAGCAGCAAAATTTGCAAGAATACAAAAGCGTTATGCGATGCTTGAAGGGCTTGGTTTTTTCTTTACCAATTCTGGAGGGCAGGTTTCATTACGGACTAAATTACTGAAAAAAATATTAGTATCGCTTTACAAATTAAGCTTCAGACATATTGAAAGTCTCATCTTGCTTAATGCGGATGATAAGCGAGACCTTTTAGTTAATGAAAAAATTCAAGTCAAAAAGGTTCATATATTAGGGGGTATTGGATTAAATATGTCTGATTATCCCTACTGCCCACCCCCTGTTGATCCAGTGTCTTTCATTTTTGTCGCTAGATTTTTACAAGAAAAGGGAGTTTATGAATTTATTGAGGCTGCAAAAGTAGTCAAAAAGAAATTTCCTGAAACTCATTTTTGCATGCTGGGTCATCTGGATCTCCATAATCCGGGGAGCTTAACTATAGAGCGGCTTAATGATTTGAAGTGTAATAACATCATTGAGTTACCTGGCCACGTTGATAACGTGCAGGAGTGGCTTGCTAAAGCGAGTGTATTTGTATTGCCTTCCTGGCGTGAAGGGTTTCCGAGGAGTACACAGGAGGCGATGGCAATGGGACGCGCCGTCATAACCAGCGATGTGCCAGGCTGCCGAGATACCGTGGTTGATGGTGTTAATGGATTCTTGATTAAGCCACGTTCTTCTCATGCTTTAGCGGAAAAAATGCTTTGTTTTTTACATCAACCTGAACTAATTACCCAAATGGGGAATGCAAGTCACCAAATAGCTTTACAACAATTTGACTCATATATAGTTAATTCAAAGCTTATGAAAATACTGCGCGTAGATTATGAAAATACAAAATCTAATGACTGTTAAATCATATAAAAAACTTTATAAAAACACAATTTAGTAGGAATATTATGGAAAGATTAAATTTGAGTGAAAAACCTGCTCACTCTTTACAAGAATCAGCTATTCATTGCGCCAGATATGCTAATATCTTACATCTTGTTAAAGATAAAGTAGTCCTCGACATTGCCTGCGGCGAAGGATATGGCTCAGCACTATTAATGAAAGCTGGTGCTAAACGAGTTGTGGGGGTTGATATCTCTGAAGAGTCAATTGAGCACGCAAAGAAACTTTTTGGGGAATATAATGTTGAGTTTATTGTAAGTGATGCAAACACCATCTCAGAGCGTTATGGCGAAGACTTTTTTGATATCGTTGTTTCAATAGAGACAATAGAACACATCAATACCCCTGAAGTTTTTCTTAGTGCTATCAAAAAAACTGCTAAAGAAAATGCGATTTTCTATATAACTTGCCCTAATGATTATTGGTATTATCCAAATGATGAACAATCCAATCCCTTCCATGTACGAAAATATACTTTTCAGGAGTTCACAGAACTTAGTTCAGGGATTTTGGGTAAGAATGTTCAATGGGCATATGGTGGTTCTGTTTTTGGATTTGGCACAGTCTCAGCAAACAATCGAGGTTTTGAAAAGATAGGTTCTTCATGGATGGAAATAAGCAATTCAGAAAATTCAATTAATGTTCTAAACACAGATATTGATGCAGTTAGTGAAAATAATTGCAGTTTTTTTGTGGGCTTATGGAATGCACCTGAAACAAACTTTAGTAACAGTACATTTCCAATAAGTATGGATGCTTATTCGCGCATGACAGAAGAGTTCGAGTCGAATGTAAGTCTGGTACTTCGTGAGGATCAGGCAGAAAATAAAAAAGCCATATCAATATTAAAACAAGATATGAAAAAGTTAACAATGGACCTGAGAAAATCAAACCTTTTATTATCTGCATTAAAAATTGAAAACATTGCGCTGCGTACGAATATTTCCGAATTGCAACAACAGCTTGCCAGACAAATCGTGATGCATGATGAAGTAACCAATACAAAAAATAATTTAGAATTAAAAAACGCAGATTTAATATCGTTGAGTGAGGATTTAGAAACTAAAAATTCAACATTGATGGAAAGAGTATCACAGATGGAAATTCCATACTATCGATACTTAAGGCTCTCCGCTCTTCTTCCGGATGTTTTGAAAAAAATGATACTTAAAATTGTGCGTTTGATCAGGAAATAAAAATGTCTGCACGTTTAAAATTATTACCAGGATTAAAATCAACTGAATATGTGTATTCAGACCTTCATGCTTTGCTCGATTCTAATGCTGGAAGCTCGTTTGGTCCGAATATCGGTAGTGATGGTTCCAACCTAACAATAACATGTTTATCGATGAGCAGAGTTTTTCTTACTGAAAAACTTGTTAATTCTATATATCAGCATATACCTAATTTTAAAGGTGATATCCTGATTGTTGATAATGGCAGTACAGTAGAAGAACTTTCAGTTTTACAAACTTTAAGTGACAGGGTTCCACTAAATATTAGGGTCGTCGAACTTGGTGATAATTTTGGCGTAAGTGGCGGAAGAAATAAAACTTTAGAGCATATAAAAACAGAATGGGCAATGTTTCTTGATAATGATATTTATTTTATAAACAACCCACTCCTGAGATTGCAAAAAGATATTTCAAGACTTGGCTGTCATTTCATCAATATGCCATTGCTGGACTCTGATGGGGAAACATTATTCGCAAATGGGGGGAATGTTTTCCTCGATATTGATAATGATTCGGTACATGTTGGTGCAGGAAGTGCATGCGTCCAGGAAAAAACAATTACATATGATGGTGAGGGCTTCCTTTCTACATTTCTCTTTGGCGGTGCGAGTGTTATTAAAATTGACTCTCTAAAAAATTTAGGGAAGTACGATGAAAATATGTTCATTGGGTTTGAAGATATTGACTTATCGCTTCGTCTTTACCAGTCAGGAATGAAAGTAGGCACATGTGGTGCAATATCTTTAATCCATGATCACCCCAAACCTAGTTCCAATAAAGATAAAGATTATGAGAAAATCCGCTTCACGAGAAGTATATTAAAAGAGTCCGCGGATTATCTTGAAAACAAATGGGGAATGGTTTTTTGGTCAGCTCCAGTTGATGATTGGTTGGAAGAGAAGCAACGCAGTTTTGAACTGATAACTCAAAATAAAGGTAACCGTTCGCAAATAGATGATAATGAACTAAGTATCATTTGTGATTTACCATTAGCAAAACCAAGAATTGCATTGATTATTGATACTGAAAACTGGGCATTTTCAAATATAGCAAATCAAATAGTCAATTATCTGTCAGATTCATATGATTTTACAATAATACCAACTGAAATTGTTGATAATATCAGTCAGGTTATTATGATGACCAAAAATTATGATATAACTCATTTCTTCTGGCGTGAATCGCTTAGGCTTATATACGATGAATATTATATAAACTATAACCGTACTATCGGGTTTGATGAACTTAGTTTTAAAAAACAATACTTAGATGGAAGGATAATAACGAGTAGTGTTTATGATCATTTATTTCTGGATGAACAAGCTATAAAATTAAGAAAGACATTTTATAATGATTTAATAACTGCTTATACGGTTAGTTCATCAAAATTATATGATATCTACTCATCCATAGCCGAGTATCCTAATCCGTCAGTTCTTGCTGAAGATGGTGTAAATTTAAAACTATTTTATCCAATCGGCCTTGAACGCTTTAACAATATTGAGTCAAGAACATTGCGCGTAGGTTGGGCTGGTAATTCAAAATGGGCGGGAGAAGTAGAGGATTTTAAAGGTTATCATTCTTTATTAAAGCCAGCCGTTGAACAATTGCAATCAGAAGGATTAAATATTGAATTAGTCCTTGCCGATCGTCAGCTCGGATTTATTCCTCATGATGAAATGGTAAACTATTATAGTCAAATTGATGTCTATGTCTGTCCTTCAAAAATTGAAGGCACACCAAACCCTGTTCTCGAATCTATGGCATGTGGCGTTCCCGTGATAAGTACTGATGTTGGTGTGGTTAATGATGCTTTTGGTGATATGCAAAAAGAATGGATTTTGCCAGTTAGAAGCAAGGATATTTTGATAGATAAACTTAGGGATTTTTATAATAAGCGTAGCACAGTGATAAAATGTTTGTCTTCAGAAAATTTGCAGCAAATAAAAAAATGGGATTGGGAAGTTAAATCTGAGAATTTCCGAACTTTTTTCGACAAAGTATTAGAATCGAAAAAGCACAGCAAGATAAACCCTAAAATGTGATCAAGGTATCATTTGAACCTTGGTCCTGGTTTTTTATCATTATCGCGAGTTAATAAGTTCGTGGTATCTACACCTGACAGGAGTATGTAATGTCTAAGCAACAGATCGGCGTCGTCGGTATGGCAGTAATGGGGCGCAACCTGGCGCTCAACATTGAAAGCCGTGGCTATACCGTTTCCGTATTCAACCGCTCCCGTGAAAAGACCGAAGAAGTCATTGCTGAGAATCCGGATAAGAAACTGGTTCCTTATTACACGGTAAAAGAATTTGTTGAATCACTTGAAACTCCTCGTCGTATCCTGTTAATGGTGAAGGCGGGGACGGGTACAGATGCTGCCATTGATTCACTTAAGCCGTATCTGGAAAAAGGTGACATCATCATTGATGGCGGTAATACTTTCTTCCTGGATACTATTCGCCGTAACCGGGAACTGTCCGCCGAAGGTTTCAATTTCATCGGCACCGGTGTATCCGGTGGTGAAGAAGGGGCGTTGAAAGGTCCATCTATTATGCCTGGTGGTCAGAAAGAAGCGTACGAGTTAGTTGCTCCAATATTGACTAAAATCGCGGCTGTTGCTGAAGATGGCGAACCGTGTGTAACTTATATCGGCGCTGATGGTGCAGGCCATTACGTGAAAATGGTCCACAATGGTATTGAGTACGGCGATATGCAACTGATTGCTGAAGCCTATTCTTTACTAAAAGGTGGTCTTAACCTGTCAAACGAAGAGCTGGCAGACACTTTTACCAAGTGGAATGAAGGTGAGCTGAGCAGTTACCTGATCGACATTACCAAAGACATTTTCACCAAAAAAGATGAAGAGGGTAAATTCCTGGTTGATGTGATCCTGGATGAAGCGGCTAACAAAGGCACTGGTAAATGGACCAGTCAGAGTTCTCTGGACTTGGGCGAACCGCTATCTCTGATTACCGAATCTGTATTCGCTCGGTATATCTCCTCCCTGAAAGACCAACGCGTAGCAGCTTCTAAGATCTTGACCGGACCTAAAGCTCAGCTTGCAGGTGACAAAGTAGAGTTTATTGAGAAAGTTCGTCGTGCATTATATCTGGGGAAAATTGTGTCTTATGCACAAGGATTCTCGCAATTGCGTGCTGCATCTGATGAATATAAGTGGGATCTGCAATACGGTGAGATCGCGAAGATTTTCCGTGCTGGCTGCATCATTCGTGCACAGTTCTTGCAGAAAATCACTGATGCTTATGCAAACAATGATAAAATCGCGAACCTGCTGCTGGATCCCTACTTCAAGAATATTGCTGATGAATACCAGCAAGCTCTGCGTGATGTGGTAGCCTATGCGGTACAAAATGGTATTCCTGCACCAACATTCTCAGCTGCAATCGCGTATTATGATAGCTATAGAGCAGAAGTTCTCCCTGCAAATTTGATCCAGGCACAACGTGATTATTTTGGTGCGCATACTTATAAACGTATAGATAAAGATGGTGTATATCATACGGAATGGATTAATTAATCTCTTTTTTAGAAGTAATAATGTGCGTTAAATCAAATGCTTGCTTCTTTTTGAAGTAAGCATTTATAACAATATTGATATATTAATATCATTGCTTTTTTATTTGAATTTAGTTGAACTAAAATAACTTTATTTAATATTCACATGCAATGTTATCTGGGATATCTTCGATTAAAACTTGAATTATAGTTAACATTACCCATCTTATAGATTGTGGGTAATAATTTGTATACTATTGATAATTATAAAATCTGAAATTATTAGGGCAAATCAATGCAAGATAAAATTCTTTTGTTTATTCCTGCTTATAATTGTGAAAAACAAATTCCTCGCGTGCTTAATCAATGTCTAAATATAAATAAAATCATAAATGAAATTATTGTTGTTGATAATCAAAGCACCGATGATACGTTACTTGCAGCATCTGAAGCAGCGAAAAGTATTGAAACGCCAGTGACAATTGTACGTAACAATGATAATTATGGATTAGGTGGTTCTCATAAAGCTGCATTTCAATATGCTCTAGACAATAAGTTTGATTACATTATTGTTTTGCATGGTGATGATCAAGGAACGCTTTCTGATCTTCTACCACTAATTATCGAAGGTAAGCACAGAGATAAAGATTGCCTCCTTGGAGCAAGATTCATGCCGAAATCAAAATTAGAAGGATATTCTTTGTTTCGGACTTTTGGTAATTATGTTTTTAATAATTTATTTTCCATGGCATGTGGGAAAAAGCTCTTTGATTTGGGTTCCGGTTTAAACATGTACAGTGTTAAAGCCTTAGCTTCTGTAAATTATCAAGGTTTTGCTAATAATTTGACATTTAATTACTTCATGATTTTAGCAACAGTAAATTGGAAATGGGATATGGAATTTTTTCCAATTACATGGCGTGAAGACGATCAGATATCTAATGTCAAATTATTTAAACAGTCTCGCGAAGTATTAAAAATATTACTTCGATATGTATTTATGCGTAATAAATTTCTGACCAATAATTATTCAGGTCGCGAATTTAATAGTTATAATTTTACAATTATGGAACAGCATCATCGCAGGGATTTTTAAAATGACTTTCTCTCGAAGAACACAATTAAAGCTATGCCCTACAATAGTTGGTAGTTTGGCATTTGTGTATTTTTCAGTCAGCTCTTTAACGAAATATGACTTCAGCAGTTTCGCTACGGCTCTAATTGTACCCACTGTTGCATATATCGTCGCCCATTTTCTTCGTGCAATACGCTTAGGTGTGTTATTGAAGGCGCAAAAAATACGGAAATTGCTCTCTTTGCATTTCTATACAGCGGCATGTTCGGCTGTAATACCATTCAAACTCGGAGAGTTGATAAGAATAAATGAAGTGTCTCGATGGGAAAACAATTACTGCAAAGGCATTTTAATAGTATGGATTGAAAGAATATTTGATGTTGTTGCTCTAAGTATTTTAGCTCTACTAATCTATCTTTCGGGCGGTGTACAGGTTTTAGCAGGGATGTGGGGATTATTGTGGATAATGCTTGCATTTGTCTTTTTTAGCATTGTTATGTTTTTTGTTCTCCCAGAGCAGTTAAGTGCGTTAAATCTACATGTGATAAGATCTTACAGGGGCCGTAAGGCTATCAAAATACTGCATTTACTAGATATCATCTCCAGTATTTTAGAAAAAGTAAGGCCAATTGTTTCTGAAAAAATTTTAACTCTATCGATATTAACAATTTTTATCTGGATTTTTGAACTAGTATCATTAATGCTTTTCTTAGACCACACACAAATTATCCCAATTGTTAAGGACTTATTAGCTCAATTTTCGTTTGTTCTCACTGACTCCCCAAAATCGTTAGTGCAGCTAATAACTGTTGATGCAGTGAAAAATACTCTATTAATTATTTTTGGTTACGTTTCACTATTTTTCTACATGCAGATGAATTTAAAAAAATAAAAGGAATAAAAATGACAGTTGTAATGGTATATGATAATTCGATACCTGTTCCCCAGGATATATCAAATCTTTTAGGTGTCAGCAAATTTTCAGATATTTATTATCGCAAGCGTTCACTGGATAAATGGGTTAGTGATATTTGCGCGGAAGCTAATATCAAATTTGTGGAAATCTCAGGTGATGTTCAAAGCGATGTCGAAAAAATAAGGCAACTCGGTTATTTGAATACACAAAATTTAGTTGTTATGTATATGCCATCTTACGTTGCATTTGGATGTGATGAGATAGATGCTTCCCTTTTTCTTAAAAAAATAAGTTATACAAGGTCTTCAGTTGCCATCGTTGGGAATGAAACTTTAACTGGTGTAAAAGATATTTATCTTAGTGCGGTTGTTGGTCAAACAGCACGAGAACTTTTAAATGCTCTTGAATATAACTCTAAACCTAGAGACTTTATATTTAACTTTATCGATAATCTCAAGTTACTAAAAAGTGATGTTGAACTTATCGATATGTGTGATCCCTTGCGATTTACAGATTATCTTACCAGTAATTTCGATGTTCGTTTTTTTAATTCAGTTCAACCAATTGATAACTTCACTTTAATCAAATATTCAACTGATTCTAAAAAACTTGAGCGAGAATGTAAGTATTACGATCTGTTACCTCCAGAGTTGAAGATGTTCTTTATACAGACATATGATTTCAGATTGGAATCAACTGGAGCGAGCTATAAAATGGAACGCCTTTTTGTGCCTGATATGGCACTTCAATGGATCCATGGGTCGATGAATGAACTAAATTTTGAACGTTTTATTGAAAAAGTATTCCACTTTATAAAACTTCGGCCAGTGAAAAAGGTAGATAGTGTAACAGCTCAAGAAATCCATAATGACGCATTTTTCGGCAAGGTAAAAGAACGTCTTTTACAATTGAAGTCTTTACCTGAATATCCATCGTTGGAGCCTTATATTAATTCTCGCTTTGGTGATATTGAATCACTATTCCAACGCTATTACTCCCTATTTGATAAATATGGTCGTTCGCAATCTTCAAACGAGTTAAGAATCGGTCATGGCGATTTGTGTTTTTCTAACATCTTGTACAGTAAAACAACAGGGTTGATGCGATTCATTGACCCTCGTGGGGCCAATACTGAAGATGAGCTTTATGTCAGCCCTTACTATGATCTTGCTAAACTATCACACTCAGTATGCGGAAATTATGATTTTATAAATTATGGACTCTGCTCGCTAGATCTAGAAAAAAATCTCAGTGTAAGACTTACGTTGGATAATAGTAGTCCATTATGGGCGAAAAATATATTCCAGAACAAATTAAAAGAAATAGGTTATAACCCTGTGCTCATTCGTTTATTTGAGGCTTCACTATTTCTAAGTATGGTGCCTCTGCACATTGATTCACCTAAAAAAGTTATCGCTTTTTTAATTAATGCCGAAATCATCCTGGATGAAATTGAAACACAGCTTTAAGGAATTATAATGATTAATAAAACAAGAAGTATTGTATTTGATGTTGATGGTACATTATGTCCAATTCGCAAGCCCGATGAGGATTATTCAGAGCTTGAACCATTTGAGGATATGATTAGTTTACTTCGTGAGTATAAAGCAAAAGGTTTTTATATCATATTATATTCTGCAAGAAACATGAATACATTCCAGGGAAATATTGGACGTATTGCAGCAGTAACGGGTAAGCAACTTATGGAATGGCTGGAACGCCATAATATTCCATATGATGAAATGCACCTGGGAAAACCCTGGCCCGGTCGTGGTGGATTCTATGTAGATGATAAAAGTATACGCCCTGATGAATTTTTAAAATTATCTTATGAAGAAATTCTGGCATTAATTGGTGATGAGCCAGGAGGTCAATAATATGAATATTGTAATTACAATGGCTGGGTTGGGTAAGCGCTTTAGGGATGCTGGGTATACATGTCCTAAGTATGAGATCGTTGTTCATGGATATACGTTATTTTATTGGTCAATGTCCAGTTTGAAAACATTTATTGATGCAGGTGCCAATTTTATTTTTGTTGTTAGAAAAGAGGATAACGCAAAGTGCTTTATTGAGGAGCAATCCTGTAAAGCTAATATTAAGTCATGCAAAATACTTGAAATTGATGAACTTACAGATGGGCAAGCCACCTCAGCATTGCTTGGTGGTGATTTGATTACTGAGCCAGAACTTCCTTTTATTGTATACAACATAGATACCTTTGTTCACCCTGACTCGCTACCTGTGAGTGCTGTACAGGGGGATGGCTGGATTCCATGTTTTCCCGGTAAAGGTGAGGGGTGGAGTTTTGCGCAAGTTGATGTTGATAATCGTGTTATCGATTTACGAGAGAAAGTTCGCATTTCTGAACATGCGACTATTGGTCTCTATTGGTTCTCTTCCTTTAATCTTTATCGTGATATTTATTCTGAATACTATAAAGATTCCTCAAATATGGAAAAAGGTGAGAAATATATTGCACCAATGTACCGTGAGATGATTCAAAAAGGTCTTGATGTTTATATTCATCAGGTACCTTTTGATGCCGTTTCTCCGCTTGGAACACCAACAGAAGTCCAATGTTTCATGTCTGCTAAAAAACCTCGGATTTAATTAACTTAGTGAATTTCTTGCAAATGCGAAATGCTAGAAGCTTATACCCCATATTTTTTTTCGTTGCGTTGACATTGATGTTTCTAGCCCCACTATATAATTCGTTATCATTGAGTAATGTAATTTACTCTCTGATATTATCTGTTAGTGGTGCTGTTTCTTTCTTTTTTATTACAAGAGACAAAAAAGCAATATCTATATGGGTAATAGCGCCACTAGTGGCTGCTCTATTTTTCACTTTCTCAGTTCCGTTAGTTCAGAATGATTTTCCCGTGGTCAGTATCACTGCTACGGGACAGAAAAATCCTGAGTCGATATCTTCTGAGGTTTTTGTTCAATTCGTTACGAATCCTAAATCACATATTTCTGTTTCATATCCCGGCTGGGAAAAAAGACCCGGAGTATATGTTTCTTATCAGAACCAGCCAAATACAATCACATTTTCTGGCCAATGGAGCAATGACTCGCATCTTAGTTTAACTAGTCATGCATACTCTGGTGTTGCTAAATTAAAAATAGGTAATGATGAGCGAGAAATTGATCTCTATTCTTCCAACGCGCATACAATTAACATCCCACTTCCTGATGGCGCTGTTTCTTGGAAGAGCTGGCTGCAGAGGGTTTCAATATTTATATCGCTTAGCCTACTTTTTTTCGCCCTTACAACTCCAGGTAGTGGGCGACAATCTGAAATTGCGAAACTATTAGCCCTGTGTTTGGTAGTAACTGGCGCTTCTCTGTGGTACGTCAAGGATATCTCTTATACAGGCGACCTGGAATTAGTAGTCCTTTCCGGGAATGGCTCTCCATCAAAAATGTCATTCGATGCTGGTTATGGCTTTACTAAAGCCTTAACATTTCCTGTGAAAACAGGTTCTGTTCATACCGAACACTATCCTAATTCAAGCTCGTCTGAGTGGCATCTTGAAGTAAGTGACGGTTCATTCTCTCGCTTTCAGATTGACGGTGAAGTTATTAAAACAGAACAAGTCTGTGATTTTTCGAAAGAAAGTGAAGGTTGCGTATATCAAATATTCGGTGACAGCCCTCATATATGGTTAACAGACGGGCGTATAAAATACCAACTAGAAAATGTTGAGCCAGATAAAAATACGGATAAGTATTTTGTTTATATTTCAAAAAATAAGGATGTGCTTACGGCAACTAGTTCGCGTGCAGTGATTTACGCTAGTGCATGGGACCGTTTTTCTCAGTGGGTTAATTCAGTTTCGGTGACTGATAATAATAACTCAGAGTTTTCAACTCTCATCCGTATCAGTGCTCTTAAACCTGGCTTTTATAAGACTTTGGGTGTAAATGAAAAAGGTGAGGGTGTAAAATTAACCTCTTTCAACTACCCTGACTTTGGTAGCTTTAAAGCTATGAAAGTGGCATTTGTACTTGTTAGTATCAGTTTCGTTTTTTTGGCTTATTTTTTATTTGCAATAATGCGTTGCCTGATTAGTTCTGCGATAAATGCCCAATCTAAAAAGATTTGGATAGTGAGCTTTGGCATCTTTGGGTGGTTGCTCATTGCTATGGTGATCGGATGGCCAGCTGTTCTAGGGTGGGATGGTTTTTCTCCTTATATTCAGGCGCAAGCAGGGCAGATCACTCTTTGGTACGGCATTGGTTATCCCCTAATCGTAGGTGGATTTTTATTGTCAAATATGCCACAAGTCATCACAGTATGGTCGTTTCTGGCTACCTCTGTTGTTTTGCTTGGTTCTTGCTCTTTATTTTTTCGTTATTACCAGGGTAAGTTGGCGTGGTGGGGTGTCATCTGGGCTATTGTTTATATTCCATTGACAGTAATTATATTGGGGATGCTTACTCATCTCCGTGATGCTTTCAATGGTTTGACTCTTGCTCTATTCATGCTTGGCAGTTTTTGCCTGGCAATATATTGGCGAAAACTTAGTTTAAATGCAAAACTATTTTTTACAGTCACACTTTTTGTACTTGGCATTGCATTAGCATTATTACGTATTGATAACGTACCTTCAATAATTTTTATCGCTATCGGTCTTAGCCTATTAACTTTTAAACCGAGTGTTAAATTGTTCTCGGTTTTACTGCTTATAGCAATGAGTTGGGGGGCTATAAATAAGGTCGTAGAACCATTAGTTTATCCAGATCGTCATCGCGCGGAGGAAGAGAAACGTCTTTACGCCTCAACTGCTGTTATGAATCCTCTAACAGGTATGTTGGTCTATGGCAAAGATAAGTTGGATCCTCAATTGTATAAAGATATTTATGTGTCGCTAAATAAAATTATGGATGTTGAGTATGCTTTAAAAAACTGGTCTCCTTATAATGTAGTCTATTGGCATCAGACAGCCTCAGAAAGGCCTCTACCAACATCTGAAGTATCTAAACAACTTACGAAATTGTATTTTATAAGTGCTATAAAGGAGCCTGTACTTTTTCTACACCTCCGGCTTTCATCTTTTACAGCTATACTGGGAACAGATATTTTTCCTTTGCCTCCTATAGCTTCACCACAGTTTAATATTCTTCCTGGATTATCTGATCATCTATTAAGTACAACTAACCCTTGGAAACAAACAGTCGAACTTATGGGGTTTGGCCCACACCCTCATTTATCTGCTAATTTAATGAAAAGCTTAATGAAATGGTCTGATTACATTTCAAGTAATTATTTGCAAATACTTATGTGCTTTATGGCTATAGTGTTTTTTAAACGAGCGCCGTTTGCAGCTGTTATTGCTTGTGCCGAGCTTATTAGAGCCACTGTTTTCCTTTTCTTTGCTCCTGCATCGGTCTTCCTTTATCTTTACGAATTGCAACTTATAGGTTTCATGTTGCCTATGCTCATATTGATAGAATCCAAGGTGAGAAAATATAAAGGTGTAGGCAATGATTGTTAGATTCGCCGTTGTCTCAGGCCTGGGATGGTTAATTGATTTTTCTATCTTCGCATTATTGAATTTATTAGGACTTCCAATCTGGCTGGCTAATATTGTTGGTGCCACTGCTGCTGTATTGTTTGTTTTCTTTGTTTCAGTCAGGAGAATTTTCCAATATAATGGCCACTATATCATTTGGAAACTTTTTAATTATATAGTTTATCAATTAATTGCTATAGTTTGTGCATCACTACTCATTGACTTCATAGCTTTACAATATGAGATATTGCCTATAGTAGCAAAAATTATAGTTACACCTTTAACCTTCTACGCAAACTTCCAGTTTATGTCTTTTTTGACCACTGGACGATTACGTTTAAAGTAGATGTTAATTTAAATATGTAAATATATCATTCAGCGCTATTGCTGAATGCTTTTTGTTTTTTAAGCCCAGCTCTAATTGTCTGGGCTTTTTTTTGTCTAAATTCTTATTGATTTTTACTTTTTCCTTAATATTAACTTAATAAATGAGATCTATAGTTATGAAGTAAATCTGAATTGTACTGTCTTTCATTGACACTTCATCAACTCAGACGTTACAACTTTTAATACATGTCATGATGATACAAACATGATGAGCAAAAGTTAACCCTGAGATAATTAAATGAAAATCACCATTTCTGGTACCGGATATGTTGGCTTGTCAAATGGTATTCTGATTGCTCAGAGCCACGAAGTGGTGGCACTGGATATCATCCAGACGAAAGTCGAGATGCTGAATCAGAAACAATCGCCGATTGTGGATAAAGATATTGAAGAGTATTTGGCGACCAGGTCACTAAACTTCCGCGCAACGACTGATAAGTATGATGCCTACCGCGATGCGGACTACGTCATTATCGCGACACCCACTGATTATGATCCAAAGACTAATTACTTTAATACCTCAAGTGTCGAATCTGTTATTCGCGACGTGGTTGCAATTAATCCAGATGCAGTAATGGTCATTAAATCTACCATCCCAGTAGGTTTTACTAATTCTATTAAAGAAAAATTGGGCACCGACAATATTTTCTTTTCACCAGAATTCCTGCGTGAGGGTAAAGCACTATATGACAACTTGTACCCATCTCGTATTGTCATCGGCGAGCGTTCAGAGCGCGCTGAGCGTTTTGCTGCTCTGCTACAGGAAGGGGCATTAAAGAAAGATATTCCGACCCTATTTACGGACTCAACCGAAGCCGAAGCTATCAAGCTCTTTGCAAATACCTACCTGGCTATGCGCGTAGCCTATTTTAACGAACTTGATAGCTATGCAGAGAGTTTAGGGCTCAATGCGCGACAGATCATAGAAGGGGTCTGTCTGGACCCGCGCATTGGTAACCATTACAACAATCCCTCTTTCGGTTACGGTGGATACTGTCTGCCAAAAGACACGAAGCAACTACTCGCCAACTATCAGTCTGTACCCAATAATATTATTTCAGCAATCGTTGATGCCAACCGGACGCGAAAAGACTTTATTGCTGATGCAATTATTTCACGAAAGCCAAAGGTCGTCGGTATTTATCGACTGATCATGAAAAGTGGCTCAGATAATTTTAGAGCATCGTCTATACAGGGTATTATGAAGCGTATTAAAGCGAAAGGTATCCCTGTCATAATCTATGAACCTGTATTGCCAGAGGATAGTTTTTTTAATTCGCGGGTTGAGCGTGATCTGACTAAATTTAAAAGTGAGTCCGATGTTATCATCTCTAACCGGATGGCCGAAGAACTGCTGGATGTAGCCGATAAAGTTTATACCAGAGATTTATTCGGAAATGATTAAACTATCAATAAAATAAAGATACCGGCATAGTGCCGGTATCTGTCTATTACTGCTGTCTTTTGCGTAAATTCTCAATCACCGTCGTCAGGTCGAGGTCCTGATCCTGCAGCAGCACCAGCAGGTGATACATCAGGTCAGAGGCTTCATTCGTTAACTCGAAACGATCGTTCACGGTTGCGGCAAGCGCGGTTTCCACGCCTTCCTCGCCCACTTTCTGGGCAATGCGTTTAGTGCCGCTGGAATACAGCTTCGCGGTGTAGGAACTTGCTGGATCTGCGGTTTTACGTTCGGCAAGCAGTTGCTCGAGTTGATACAGGAACAGCCACTGGTGGCTGGCGTCGCCAAAGCAGCTTGAGGTGCCTTTATGGCAGGTCGGGCCAATCGGGTTAACCAGCACAAGCAGGGTGTCGTTGTCGCAGTCAGGTGCAATGCTCACCACATTAAGAAAGTTGCCAGAGGTTTCACCTTTGGTCCACAGGCGTTGCTTGGTCCGCGAGAAAAAGGTCACTTTGCCGCTTTCGAGCGTTGTATCCAGCGCCTCCGGGTTCATATAACCCAGCATCAATACTTCACCGGAAACCGCATGCTGCACGATGACTGGCATCAGTCCGTCGGTTTTTTCCCAGTCCAGCTCGCGGCATTGTTGTTTCGTTAACATATCCTGATCTCCACGCCCTGTGTTGCCAGGTACGCTTTTAATTCGCCAATATTGATAATTTGCTTGTGAAAGACGGAGGCGGCAAGCGCGCCGTCCACGTCGGCGTCCCGGAAAGCTTCCAGGAAATGTTCCATAGTGCCCGCGCCGCCGGAGGCAATCAGCGGTACATGGCAAACGTCGCGCACTTTTTTCAACTGCTCCAGGTCATAACCGTTACGTACGCCGTCCTGGTTCATCATGTTCAGTACGATTTCGCCTGCGCCGCGTTTTTGGACTTCCTGTACCCAGTCCAGCGTTTCCCACTGCGTGACGCGGGTACGGCTTTCATCCCCGGTATACTGATTCACATGATATTTGCCGGTTTCGATGTCATACCAGGTATCAATGCCCACCACGATGCACTGCACGCCGAAGCGGTCCGCCAGACGAGTGATAAGCTCCGGTTCGGCCAGCGCCGGGGAGTTGATGGAGATTTTGTCCGCCCCGAAGGAGAGGATACGTGCCGCATCGTCGATGGATTTAATGCCACCGGCAACACAGAATGGAATATCGATCACTTCCGCTACGCGTGATACCCAGCTTTTATCCACTACGCGGCCATCGCTGGACGCGGTGATATCGTAGAACACCAGTTCATCTGCGCCTTCATCGGCATAGCGTTTGGCCAGCGGGACAATGTCGCCAATAATCTCGTGATTACGGAACTGGACGCCTTTTACCACCTGACCATCACGGACGTCCAGACAAGGAATTATGCGTTTTGCCAGCATTGAATGGCCTCCTCAACGGTGAACTTTCCTTCCAGCAGGGCTCGTCCGACAATCACGCCGCGAACTCCGGTCCCGCGCAGGGCTACTACATCCTCAATTCCGCCAATGCCGCCAGATGACTGAAACGCGACCTGTGGGTATTTGGCGCACACTTCTTCATAAAGCGCGACGTTCGAGCCTGCCAGCGTACCATCGCGGGAGATATCGGTGCACAGCACGTGCTTCAGGCCGACGGGTAAATAGGCCTCAACCAGTTCTTCCAGTGAAACCCCGGAATCTTCCTGCCAGCCGCTAACCGCTACCTGTTTATTGCCGCGCTCGTCAATACGAACGTCCAGCGCCAGCACCAGCGCGTCGGCGCCAAAACGGGTAAACCAACTCTTGACTTCCTCGGGGGATTTTACCGCCGTCGAACCCACCACCACGCGTGCCACACCTGCGTCAAGAAGCGCCGCAACGTCCGCTTCCGTACGCACGCCACCGCCAACCTGAACCGGAACATTGACGCCAGCGACCAGCGTTTTAATCAGTGGGATCTGGCGCTGCGCCGGATCTTTCGCGCCGGTTAAATCTACCAGGTGCAGTACCTCTGCGCCCTGGGCTGCATAATCCTGCAAACGGGGAAGAGGATCGTTGCCGTAATCACGTTGCTTAGCGTAATCGCCCTGATGAAGACGCACCACCGTGCCGTCGATTAAATCTAATGCCGGAATAATCATTACATCTCCAGAAAGTTTTTCAGCAACTGCGCCCCAGCCGCGCCCGAACGTTCCGGGTGAAACTGCACGCCAAAGAAATTGTCCTTTTGTACTGCCGCGGTAAACGGTTCGCCGTAATTGCACTGGGCGATGGTCCACGGGTTTACCGGCATAGCGTAGCTGTGTACAAAGTAGAAATACGCGCCATCTTCAATGCCCTGGAACAGACGATTTCCCGCCTGCGGATAGATGCGATTCCAGCCCATATGCGGCAGAGGCAGACCGAAATCGGTCATCTTCGGAACGTCCTGCTCAATAATGCCCAGCAGGGAAACACCGTTACTCTCTTCGCTACGACGGCCAAGCAGTTGCATGCCTAAGCAGATCCCCAGTACCGGTTGCGTACAGGCTTTAATCAGTTCAATCAGATCGCGCTCGTGCAACTGGTCCATAGCCGCCTGGGCGGTACCGACGCCTGGCAGAAACAGTTTATCGGCACGCAGCACTACGTCCGGGTCACGGCTGACAACTGGGTCGTATCCATGGCGTGCGACGGCGGATTTTACCGAGTGCAGGTTGGCGCAACCGGTATCAAGGATCACCACGTTCATTACAGCACTCCTTTTGAGGAGGGCAGCGTGTCGCCTTCTACACGAATCGCCTGACGCAGCGTACGACCAAAGGCTTTAAACAGGCTCTCCACACGGTGGTGGTCATTTTTCCCTTTGGTTTTCAGGTGTAAGGTGACGCCCATGGTATAGGAGAGCGAACGGAAGAAGTGTTCAATCATCTCCGTGCTCAGATCGCCCACGCGCTGGTAGGTAAATTCTGCGCGATATTCCAGGTGCGGACGCCCGGAGATATCCAGCGCGCAACGTGCCAGACACTCGTCCATCGGCAGCACAAAACCAAAACGGTTGATGCCACGTTTATCGCCTAATGCCAGCTTTAAGGCTTCACCCAGCGCCAGACCGGTATCTTCAACGGTGTGGTGATCGTCTATATACAGATCGCCCTTGACGGCAATCTCCATGCGAAAACCGCCGTGGGTGGCGATTTGATCCAGCATGTGGTCAAAGAAGCCAACGCCGGTATTAATTTTGCTACTGCCTTCGCGGTCGAGCCAGACTTTGACGTCAATCTGCGTTTCTTTGGTATTACGTTCAACGTGCGCGTAGCGGTCACGTTTGGTCAGTTGCTCGCCGATCATCGGCCAGTTCAGGGTATCGCGGTGATAGCGTAATCCGCTAATGCCCATATTTTCAGCGAGCTGAATATCGGTCGCCCGGTCGCCAATGACGTAGCTGTTTGCCACATCCATAGCCTGCTCAACCAGATACTGCTCAACCAGCTTCACTTTTGGCTTACGGCAATCGCACTCGTCCGCTGGCAGGTGCGGGCAGATCAGTACCTCATCAAACGCAACGCCCTGAGAGGTGAAGATTTGCATCATCAGGTTATGCGGACCGTCAAAATCAACCTGCGGGAAGCTCTGCGTACCGAGTCCATCCTGGTTAGTAATCATTACCAGCTTAAAGCCCGCCTTTTGCAGTTTCAGCAAAACGGGAACGACTTCCGGCTCGAAGGCGAGTTTGTCAAAGCGATCGACCTGATAGTCACTTGGCGGTTCGGAAATCAGGGTTCCATCACGGTCAATAAAAAGATACTTCTGGCTCATACTTGCTCCGCACGTAAGGCGTCAATGACGCGCTGGCTCTCTTCACGGGTTCCGACAGTAATTCGCAGGCAGCCGCTTAACGAAGGTTGTTTATTCTGATCTCGTAAGATAATGCCCTGATCCCACAAAGATTTAAATACGCTGCTTGATGCGGTGAAGCGCGCCAGAACATAGTTGGTTTCAGAGTTGAAAACCTGTTCTACACAGCGAATTTCTTTCAGGTTCTCCACCAGATACTGACGCTCTTGCAGGATCTGCTCTACACGTTGGCGCATGGCGGAAATCCCTTGCGGCGTCAGCGCCTGGGCGGCAATATCCGCCACCGGCGTAGAGAGCGGGTAGGGAGCAATCACCTTTAACAGCAGATTGATAACCTCTTCATTCGCCAGCGTAAAGCCGCAGCGTAAACCGGCGAGAGCAAACGCTTTGGACAGCGTGCGTAATATCGCCAGATGCGGATATTCAGAAAGCCAGCCTGCCAGCGTGGCCTGCGGACAGAACTCAATATAGGCCTCATCAGCGACCACAATGGCTTTACCCTGCGTCAGTTCGAGCAGTGCGCGCAGGTCTTGTGGGTTAATCAGCTGGCCGGTTGGGTTGTTGGGGCTGCATACGTAGACTACCTTCACGCCATCAAGCTTGTCCGCGATGCCCTGCAAATCCAGTTGCCAGTTATCAAGGGTCGGGACGGTGCGGCATTCAACGCCAATCGTTTCTGCGCTGACGCTGTACATGCCGTAAGTCGGCGGACAGTACAAAATTGCATCTTTACCGGGTTCACAAAATGCACGCACCAGCAGTTCGATCCCTTCATCTGCGCCGCGGCTGACCAGCACCTGTTCCGGTTTGACGCCAGCATACTGCGCGTAATTCTCAATCACCGCTTTCGGCTGGCACTCCGGGTAGCGGTTCAGCGTCTGCTGGCTTAGCTGAAACTCAACGGCGGTGGGGTACTCATTCGCGTTGAGCCAGACATCGCCGTTGCCGCCAAGGCGACGAGCAGACAGATAGGGCGTTAACTCGCGAACATTCTTACGGGCTAAATCAGTGACGCTGAGAAAGTTGTCAGTGCTCATGCTTGCTCCTTCAGGGCGTTAACGCGCAGGGTGACGGCATTTTTGTGGGCAGTCAGTCGTTCAGCAGCGGCCAGTGTTTCAATGGTTGAGGCCAGGGCAGAGAATCCTTGAGGTGTTAATTCCTGTACGGTCATCCGTTTCTGGAAATCCGCCAGCCCAAGGCTTGAGCAGGTCGCGGTATAGCCGTAGGTTGGAAGAACGTGGTTGGTGCCAGAAGCGTAGTCGCCTGCGGATTCCGGTGACCAGTCGCCGAGGAACACCGAACCGGCGCTGGTGATATCGTCAACCAGCTCTCGCGCGTTACGGGTCTGAATAATCAGGTGTTCCGGGCCGTAGGCGTTAGAAATGTCCACGCACTGCTCAAGATCGTTGGCGACAATCAGTCGGCTGGCACTGAGCGCCTGGCGCGCGGTCTCAGCGCGGGAAAGTTCGGCGAGCTGGCGTTCAACGGCTTTGGCAACGCCCTCTGCCAGCGTAGCGTCTGGCGTCAGGAGGATAACCTGCGAGTCGGGGCCGTGTTCGGCCTGAGAAAGCAGATCGGAAGCGACAAAGTCTGGCGTTGCGCCGCTGTCGGCGATAACCAGCACTTCGGACGGGCCAGCAGGCATGTCGATAGCCGCGCCGTCAAGACGCTGGCTAACCTGGCGTTTGGCTTCGGTCACATACGCATTGCCTGGCCCGAAGATTTTATCGACCTTTGGAATAGATTCAGTCCCCAGCGCCAGCGCGGCAATAGCCTGCGCGCCGCCCACATTAAACACCTCTTTTACGCCACACAGCTGTGCGGCGTAGAGAATTTCATCGGCAATCGGCGGCGGTGAGCAGAGCACCACTTTTTGGCACCCGGCGATGCGCGCCGGGGTCGCCAGCATTAATACGGTAGAGAACAGCGGCGCCGATCCCCCTGGAATATACAGGCCCACGGAAGCGATAGGACGAGTCACCTGCTGGCAGCGGACACCCGGCTGGGTTTCGATGTCCACCGGCGGCAGGATTTGCGCGGTGTGGAAAGTAGCAATATTACGCACCGCCGCCTGCATGGCTTGTTTCAGTTCGTCGCTCAGGCGACTGCTGGCCTGCTGAATTTCTTCCTCGGTGACGCGCAGTGCGCCGACCTCGGTTTTATCAAATTTCGCGCTGTATCCACGTAGCGCCCGGTCGCCATTATTTTTGACGTTCTCAAGGATCTCGGCCACCGTGCGGCTGATGCTTTCAGAGGCGGAAATCGCCGGGCGCATCAGCAGTTCGCGCTGCTGCTCAGGGCTACAGCTATTCCAGTCAATCAGGGTATTGAAGCTCATGGTTGTTACTCCATCATCTTCTCAATCGGCAGCACCAGAATTGAGCTGGCACCGAGCGCTTTCAGTTTTTCCATCGTTTCCCAGAACAGGGTTTCGCTGCTGACCATGTGCATGGCAACGCGCTGTTGGTCACCCGCCAGCGGCAGAATAGTCGGGCGCTCAGCGCCAGGCAGCAGAGCGATGACTTCGTCCAGACGCTCGCTCGGCGCGTGCATCATGATGTACTTAGATTCACGGGCCTGAATCACCCCCTGAATACGGGTCAGCAGTTTGTCGATCAGTTGTTGCTTGGCGTCGGCCATTTCGCCGTCGCGCTGAATCAGGCAGGCTTTAGAGCGGTAAATCACTTCCACTTCACGCAGACCGTTGGCTTCAAGCGTTGCGCCAGTTGAAACCAGATCGCAAATCGCATCAGCCAGACCCGCGCGGGGAGCGACTTCTACAGAGCCGTTTAACAGACAGGATTTAAACGATACCCCTTTTTGATCGAGATAACGTTTGAGCAGGTGCGGGTAAGAAGTCGCGATACGCTTACCGTTCAGTGCTGCCGGGCCATCCCAGGCTTCGTCAACCGGGGTTGCCAGCGAGAGACGGCAGCCGCCGAAGTCCAGGCGGCGCAGGGTAAAATAGCGAGGATCTTCACCCTGTGCCCGGCGATTGAGCAATTCCTCTTCGAGAACGTTTTCCCCGATGATGCCGAGATCAACGACGCCATCCATTACCAGACCAGGGATATCGTCATCACGCACGCGCAGGATATCGATTGGCATATTCTCCGCCATCGCAATCAGGCGCTGGGTGTGGAGATTAATTTTAATGCCGCAACGGGCCAGCAATTCGCGTGAATCATCGCTTAAACGGCCTGATTTCTGCATAGCTATGCGTAAACGGGTGTTATCTAACATTCTTTATTCCTCGTTATCCTGTCTGAATCAGTTTGGGTCACGCACAAAAAAAAGCCCCCGGAAGAAATCTTCCGGGGGCTTTCTCATACGCTCATGCACCGCTGGAAGATTTAAATGTCTCCCAGCACACATCGCCTGAAAGACTAGTCAGGATGATGGTGATGATGGTGTTTAAATTGAGCGCGTGTCATAAATTTTCTCGATGAATGTTTATTCATTTGATGTCTTTTAACCTAAACCACTTTAGCTACGGAAAGCAAGGGCTTTTTTTGATCATTAATTCATTTCATATTGATACTATGAATTGTCAGCCACAGTGGGCTAGCGTAGCCTTGCGTTATAGGCCAAAAGTCAGGAGAGAAGGCATGAAAAAGGTCGCAATTGTCGGTTTAGGTTGGTTAGGCATGCCGTTAGCTATGTCGCTGGCGGCGAGAGGCTGGCAGGTTACCGGCAGCAAAACCACATTGGATGGGGTGGAAGCGGCCCGCATGAGTGGTATCGAGAGCTACTCGCTGCGCCTGGAGCCTGAACTGGTCTGTGAGCCAGACGATCTCGACGCACTGATGGACGCCGATGCGTTGGTTATTACGCTACCTGCGCGCCGTAGCGGCCCGGGGGAGGCATTTTACCTGCAAGCTATGCAGGAACTGGTCGACAGTGCGCTGGCGTATCGTATCCCGCGGATTATTTTTACCAGCTCGACGTCGGTTTATGGCGATGCACAAGGCATCGTGAAAGAAGGGACGCCGCGTAACCCGGTTACGGCGAGCGGTCGCGTTCTGAAAGAACTTGAAGACTGGTTGCACAATTTACCAGGCACCTCGGTGGATATTTTGCGCCTGGCCGGGCTTGTGGGGCCGGGCAGACATCCTGGTCGCTTTTTCGCTGGCAAGACGGCGCCAGATGGTCATCATGGCGTCAATCTGGTGCATCTGGATGATGTGGTTTCTGCCATCTCGTTGCTGCTGCAAGCGCCCAAAGGGGGACACATCTATAATATATGTGCGCCTATGCATCCGGCGCGTAATGTGTTCTATCCGCAGATGGCCCGCCAGTTGGGGATGGAGCCGCCAGAATTTCGCGGCGGTGAGGATAACGGTAAAGGTAAAGTCATTGATGGCAACCGTATCTGTAATGAGCTTGGGTTTGAGTACCAGTATCCCGACCCGCTGGTGATGCCGATGGAGTGACAAGCCAGCAGAGTGTCGCTGATACCGCCAGGGGGCGAGTATGAAACCACTGCTGGATGTTCTTATCATTCTCGATGCGTTGGAAAAAGAGGGCAGTTTCGCGGCGGCGTCGGCAAAATTATTTAAGACGCCGTCGGCGCTTAGCTATACCGTCCATAAGTTGGAAAGCGATCTTAATATTCAGCTACTCGATCGCAGCGGGCATCGGGCGAAGTTTACCCGCACCGGTCAGATGCTGCTGGAAAAGGGGCGGGAGGTGCTGCACACCGTCCGCGAACTTGAAAAGCAGGCGATTAAACTTCACGAAGGCTGGGAGAATGAACTGGTTATTGGCGTAGATGATACGTTTCCCTTTTCGCTACTGGCCCCACTCATCGAATCTTTCTATCAACACCACAGTGTGACGCGCCTGAAATTTATCAATGGCGTGCTGGGCGGCTCATGGGATGCCCTCACTCAGGGACGGGCGGATATTATCGTCGGCGCCATGCATGAACCGCCTGCCGCGAGCGAATTTGGCTTTGTGCGGCTGGGGGTTCTGGAACAGGTGTTTGTGGTTGCGCCGCATCACCCGCTGGCACAGGAACAGGAGCCGTTAAGTCGTCGCACCATTCGGCGTTTTCGCGCCATTGTGGTGGGCGACAATGCGCAGCATGCCAGCGCCTCAGGTTCTCAGGTGCTTGACGATCAGGAAGCGATTACCGTTTTTGACTTCAAAACCAAGCTGGAACTGCAAATCAGCGGTCTGGGATGTGGCTATATTCCGCGCTACCTGGCGCAGCGATTTCTGGAGAGCGGCGCGCTGATTGAGAAAAAAGTGGTCGCGCAAATTGTCTTTGAACCTGTGTGGATAGGCTGGAATGAACAGACCGCCGGGCTAGCCAGTGCCTGGTGGCGGGATGAGATTTTAGCAAATAGTGCTATTGCGGGGGTGTACGTTAAAACGGCTGCTGATAAATCAATCAGTTAAGAAAAAATATTCTTTTACAGCTGCTTCATTCTCTTGTTATTTCTCTCCAAATTAGTGCAAAATACGCCGCTTGCAAAAAATGACATTAACCGACGTTTTCATACGCGTCGGTTATTTTTTTTTGCATCAAACCAATCATTCATAAAAGAGGCCGGGCTTCGTACCGGATAGATACTTACTTAAAAATCGACAGTTGTTGTCGCTGAGGATTAACAAAAAATGGGGCAATTTTTTGCTTACGCGACGGTTTTCACCGTAATGGGGGATAACCATGTCGCATAACGCTACTCCAAACACCTCTCGCGTGGAATTACGTAAAACGCTTACGCTGGTTCCGGTTGTCATGATGGGCCTTGCCTATATGCAGCCGATGACGCTGTTCGATACATTCGGTATCGTATCAGGAATGACCGATGGTCACGTCCCGACAGCTTACGCCTTTGCACTGATCGCCATCCTCTTTACCGCACTGAGCTACGGTAAACTGGTGCGTCGCTATCCGTCTGCAGGCTCTGCCTACACTTACGCCCAGAAATCCATTAGCCCGACCGTTGGCTTTATGGTGGGTTGGTCATCACTGCTGGACTACCTGTTCGCACCGATGATTAACATTCTGTTGGCGAAAATTTATTTTGAAGCTCTGGTGCCGTCGATACCGTCATGGATATTCGTGGTGGCGCTGGTGGCCTTTATGACCGCCTTTAACCTGCGCAGCCTGAAATCTGTTGCGAATTTCAACACCGTCATCGTGTTGTTGCAGGTGGTACTGATTGCAGTGATCCTCGGCATGGTCGTTTATGGCGTGTTCGAAGGGGAAGGTGCCGGTACGCTGGCGAGTAGCCGTCCGTTCTGGTCTGGTGATGCGCATGTGATCCCGATGATCACGGGGGCCACCATCCTGTGCTTCTCGTTCACCGGTTTTGACGGTATCAGCAACCTGTCAGAAGAAACCAAAGACGCTGAACGCGTGATCCCGCGTGCGATTTTCCTGACCGCGCTGATTGGTGGCCTGATCTTTATCGTCTCCACCTATCTGTTGCAGTTGTACTTCCCGGATATCTCGCGCTTCAAGGATCCAGACGCTTCGCAGCCGGAAATCATGCTGTATGTCGCTGGTAAATTCTTCCAGGTTGGCGCGCTGATTTTCTCTACCATTACCGTACTGGCGTCCGGTATGGCGGCGCATGCAGGCGTAGCGCGTCTGATGTACGTGATGGGCCGTGACGGCGTATTCCCGAAAAGTTTCTTCGGTTACGTACACCCGAAATGGCGTACTCCGTCCATGAACATCATTCTGGTTGGTGCGATTGCTCTGCTGGCAATCAACTTCGACCTGGTGATGGCGACGGCGCTGATTAACTTCGGTGCGCTGGTAGCGTTTACCTTCGTTAACCTGTCGGTAATCTCCCAGTTCTGGATCCGTGAGAAGCGTAACAAAACGCTGAAAGACCACTTCCAGTACCTGTTCCTGCCAATGTGCGGTGCGCTGACCGTTGGCGCGCTGTGGGTGAACCTGGAAGAGAGCTCAATGGTTCTGGGCCTGATCTGGGCTGCTATTGGCCTGATCTACCTGGCTTGCGTGACCAAAAGCTTCCGTAATCCGGTACCGCAGTACGACGAAGATATCGCGTAATAACGGCATTTAGCTGAAAAAAAACGGAGACATGTTCTCCGTTTTTTTATACGTGGGATTTATACAATCTCTTGCGCATACTGCCAGAGTGATTTCAGCAGCATCAGCTTTTCTTTGTTGTCCGCATATTGCTGACTCAGCATCTGTAATTCATTGGCATAATTTTGCAAAAACTCCGGCGTGAATACCTGACGACGATGGTCCAGCCAGCGTTGTTGTTCGGCTTCATCCAGCGTTCCGGGGAAGTTACGCGCGCGGTAATTAAACAGTAGTTTTTCAATGCGTTTATCAACAAAGGAGATATCCAGCGCCGGTAAATTGCGCGGTTCGGTTTCCAGAACGATTTTCATCGCGGCGCGGTCGGCATCGCTGAAAAAGCCGTTGTACAACTGGGCGTCTACGTTATCAGATGACACAAAGGGTTGTGCATCGGCGAAGATAGCCACGACTTTGTCGCGTACCTGAGGGTTTTCGCGCAGAACCTTGAGATTGTCCAGGCATTGCTGGCGGTTAATGCCAAGACGATCGGCATCTTCCGGGCGCAGAGTGTTCGCTTGTGCCAGGACCGGACATTTGTTGATGTGCACCAGTTTAACCGGTACAGCGGGGTTATCTCCCAGATCTGCCTTAGCGGTGTAGAGCCGCTCACGCAGCGCGTCGCTGTCCAGCTCGAGCAGCGGCGAAATATCACCGGCTAAGTCGACCATAATCACCGCGTTGCGATTCTCCGGGTGCCAGGCCAATGGTGCCACCCAACTGGTGTTACCGCGCCACGCGCCAAACATACCCGAAACATGAACCAACGGCTTCATTTGCGGGACATCAATCAGCGCGGCCAGCTTGTGCTTATTACGATGGCTGTAGAGATAATCAAACAGACGCGGCTGGCGCAACTTCACTAACTGTGCCATCGCGATCGTGGCGTAAACGTCGGCCATCGCATCGTGGGCATTGGCGTGTTCAATACCGTTGGCTTTGGTCAAATGCTCCAGGCGAAAACTGGGTAAGCCGTCGTCGTTTTCCGGCCAGTTAATGCCTTCAGGACGCAGGGCATAGCAGGCGCGCATCACATCCAGTAGATCCCAGCGTGAATTATCGTTCTGCCAGCTCCAGGCATAGGGATCGTAGAAATTGCGATACAGAATGTTGCGCGTCACCTCATCATCGAAGCGCACGTTGTTATAGCCCAGGATACAGGTTTTCGGCACGGTGAACAGGGCGTGGATGCGCGCAGCAAAAGCGGCTTCATTCTCTCCCTTTTCACGTGCTTCCTGCGGGGTGATTCCGGTTATCAGCACCGCCTCAGGCTGCGGCAGATAGTCGTCTGCGGGTTTGCAGTAAAAGACTTCAGGTTCACCGATGATGTTGAAATCGTTATCTGTGCGGATAGCCGCAAATTGCGCGGGCCTGTCCAGCGCCGGATGGGTACCAAAGGTTTCGTAATCGTGGAAGAGAAAACCAGGTTGCTGCTTGCCGTCATTCATTGTTCAGTTATGTCCGGGATCAATTTAGCGCTCGGCCAAGAATACCAAAAAATAGCGAGGTAATCAGCAATGGCATTATCGATGCTGGATGGCGCACGCAATAAAATTGCGATGAATGCGGCTTTAATAGAATTGAATAATAAACTCTGTGTTATTAAAGGAAATTACTGGAATAAATTTTCTGAAATTTACGGGCTGGAAAATAATCTAATTGATAACCATTATTGTTATTTTTTTCTGTTAGTTTGTTGTTTCTGGAAGTTTTAAAAGTCTTTTATAAACAATAGGTTTTTATAATCTTGAATTGACGACTTCATATTGTAATGAAATGTGAGTGAGGTTAAAAATTAATAATTTAAACGCCATATAATCATTGGATATATCTAATAACAGGAGGTTATATGAGCATTAGTCGGCGTAATTTTTTGCGAGGAGTGGGCATCGGTTGCTCAGCCTGCGCGATAGGGAGTTTCCCGCCAGGCGCACTGGCGCGAAATTCTCCACAGAGCATTAAGGGGAAAACATCCCTGACGCCAAGTTTGTGCGAAATGTGTTCTTTTCGCTGCCCAATTCAGGCGCAGGTAATTAATAATAAGACGGTTTTTATTCAGGGGAACCCTAATGCGCCTCAGCAGGGGACGCGAATCTGCGCTCGTGGTGGCAGCGGTGTTAGCCTGGTCAACGACCCACATCGTATTGTTAAACCCATGAAGCGCACAGGACCTCGCGGGAGCGGTGAATGGCAGGTCATTAGCTGGCAGCAGGCGTATAAAGAAATTGCTGAAAAAATGACGGCAATAAAGGCGCAGTATGGTCCGCAAGGGGTCGTATTCTCTTCCAAATCCGGTTCGCTTTCTGGTCATTTATTTCATCTGGCAACAGCATTTGGATCGCCAAACACCTTTACTCACGCGTCGACGTGTCCTGCCGGAAAAGCCATTGCCGCGAAAGTAATGATGGGCGGTGACTTAGCCATGGATATCGCCAATACCCGATATATGGTCTCTTTTGGCCATAACCTCTATGAAGGCATTGAAGTTGCCGATACGCATGAGCTAATGACCGCGCAGGAAAAGGGCGCCAAAATGGTCAGTTTCGATCCCCGTCTGTCCGTCTTCTCCAGCAAGGCGGATGAATGGCATGCGCTTAAACCGGGCGGCGACCTGCCGGTGTTAATGGCCATGTGTCACGTCATGATTAATGAAAATCTGTATGACGCAGACTTTGTGGCACGCTACACCACCGGGTTTGACCAACTGGCAGAAGCAGTACAAGAAACCACGCCGGAATGGGCGCAAAAGCAAGCGGATGTGCCTGCTGATGTTATTGTCCGGGTCACCCGCGAAATGGCCGCCTGTGCGCCTCATGCTATCGTCAGCCCAGGCCATCGCGCGACGTTTTCGCAAGAAGAAATTGATATGCGGCGTATGATTTTTACCCTCAATGCGCTGCTGGGTAATATTGAGCGTGAGGGTGGCTTGTACCAGAAAAAAGCCGCGGCAACCTACAACAAGCTGGCCGGAGAGAAGGTTGCTCCTGTGCTGGCAAAACCCGATGTCAAATTACCCAAACCAGCTGCACAGCGCATCGATCTGGTTGCCCCTCAGTTTAAGTACATTGCGGCGGGCGGTGGCGTGGTACAAAGCATTATCGACGCTGTGTTAAATCAGACGCCTTACCCGGTGAAGGGCTGGATTATGTCCCGTCACAATCCCTTCCAGACGGTAACCTGTCGGCCAGATCTGGTTAAAACCGTTGAACAGCTCGATCTGGTGGTCAGTTGCGATGTCTATTTAAGCGAAAGCGCGGCGTATGCCGATTATCTTTTGCCTGAATGTACTTACTTTGAGCGCGATGAAGAAGTCTCTGACATGTCGGGCCTGAATCCGGCCTATGCCCTGCGCCAACAGGTTGTTGAACCTATAGGCGATGCACGTCCGAGCTGGCAAATCTGGAAAGAACTGGCCGTGCAATTAGGTCTTGGGCAATTTTATCCCTGGCAGGATATGCAGACGCGACAACTGTTCCAGCTCAATGGCGATCATGCGCTGTCCGCTGAACTGCGTCAGAAAGGATATCGTGAGTGGGGTGTTCCGCTGCTGCTGCGTGAACCTGAAGCGGTGCGTCAGTTTGTGGCGCGCTATCCGGGCGCTGTGGCGGTTGACGGCGACGGCACCTATGGCGAGCAACTGCGCTTTAAATCCCCGTCGGGAAAAATCGAACTCTACTCTGAGGCGCTGGAAACGCTTCTGCCTGGCTACGGCATTCCGCGCGCCCGCAATTTTGCCCTCAAAAGCGACAATGAACTCTATTTTATTCAGGGAAAAGTGGCGGTACATACCAATGGCGCGACGCAATATGTGCCACTGCTCAGTGAGCTGATGTGGGACAACGCGGTGTGGATCCACCCACAAACGGCCCGCGAAAAAGGGATTAAAAACGGCGATGAGATCTGGCTGGAAAATGCGACCGGCAAGGAAAAAGGCAAAGCGCTGGTCACTGCCGGAATTCGACCCGATACGCTGTTTGTTTATATGGGATTTGGCGCCAAGGCGGGAGCCAAAACAGCGGCGACGACGCACGGTATTCACTGCGGTAATTTGCTTCCGCATGTTACCAGTCCGGTTTCCGGTACGGTGGTACACACCGCTGGCGTTACGCTTAGTCGGGCATGAGAAAGGAGAACATCATGAATCAATCAACAAACCCTTATGTCATGCTGCATGACGAGAAACGCTGTATTGGCTGTCAGGCGTGTACAGTTGCCTGCAAGGTACTGAATGACGTGCCGGAAGGATATAGCCGCCTACAGGTGCAGATCCGTTCACCCGAACATGAACCCGAGGTGCTGTCCCACTTCCAGTTTGTTCGCGTTTCCTGTCAGCATTGTGAAGATGCGCCTTGCGTCAGCGTCTGTCCTACCGGCGCTTCATTTCGTGACGAAAATGGCATTGTGCAAGTGGATAAGTCTCGCTGTATTGGTTGCGACTACTGCGTTGCCGCTTGTCCGTTCCACGTACGCTACCTCAACCCGCAAACGGGGATTGCCGACAAATGTAACTTCTGCGCGGATACTCGCCTGGATAGTGGTCAGTCACCTGCCTGCGTTTCCGTTTGCCCGACGGATGCGCTGAAGTTTGGCCGTCGCGACGACCCGGAAATTCAGCATTGGATAAATCAAAAAGAGGTTTATCGCCAGCAGGATACGCGCAGCGGCCCGGTAAGTGTCTATCGGCGTAAAGAGATCCATCAGGAGGGGAACGTATGAATTCTATCTGGGGGGCAGAGCTTAACTATGCGCCAGATTACTGGCCGCTGTGGCTCATTTATGCAGGCGTTGTTGTCGTGCTGATGATTGCGGGTCTGGTCACGCACGCGCTGTTGCGTCGGATGCTGGCGCCCAAAACGACAGCCGGAGAAGAGCATCGGGACTACCTCTATTCGCTGGCGGTCCGCCGCTGGCATTGGGGCAACGCGCTACTCTTTATCCTGCTACTGCTGAGCGGTTTGTTTGGCCACTTCTCAGTCGGACCGGTGGCATTGATGGTGCAAATCCATACCTGGTGCGGTTTTGCATTATTGGCCTTCTGGATTGGCTTTGTGTTAATAAACGCAACCAGCGGCAACGGCTGCCATTATCGCGTGAAGTTGAACGGGTTGATATCACGCTGCCTGCTGCAAACGCGCTTCTATCTGTATGGCATCATGAAAGGCGAGCCACACCCGTTTGCCGCAACGGCAGAGGACAAATTCAATCCGCTGCAACAGCTGGCCTATCTTGCCATCATGTACGCGCTGGTTCCGTCGCTGATCATCACGGGGTTGCTATGTCTTTACCCGCAGGTGATTGGGGCGGGGCCGGTGATGCTGGTGCTGCATATGGCGTTAGCGGTTGTGGGCTTACTGTTTATCTGCGCGCATATTTACCTGTGCACGCTGGGCGACACGCCGGGGCAAATTTTCCGCAGTATGATCGATGGCTATCACCGCCATCGCAGCCATCACGCAGAGACTGCGCCGCGTAAAGGGTAGTTCCGGACGAGGCTTGTCTCTGAAAATCTTTCCTGATAGCAAGAAAATGTGCCTTATGTCACATTTTCTTGCAATTTATCCATGTTTGTTCGACAGAACTTCCGTAAAAAGAACGGCTATTTCTCCCTTTTCTGAGGACATGCTGTTGAAACGCCGTTTGTTTATTGCCGCTTCACTATTCACGATGAGTTTTACGTCCGCCTGGGCGAATGATGCCGTAAGCTTCGCCCCACAACCTCCGGCGATCGCTGCCGGGGCGTGGGTATTAATGGATTACACCACGGGCCAAATTCTGACAGCCGGTAATGAACACCAGCAGCGCAATCCCGCCAGCCTGACTAAGCTGATGACCGGCTATGTTGTCGATCGCGCAATCGACAGCAACCGTATTAGTCCGACAGATATTGTCACCGTCGGGCGCGATGCGTGGGCGAAAGATAACCCGGTATTTGTCGGTTCATCCCTGATGTTCCTGAAAGAAGGGGATCGCGTTTCGGTACGCGACCTCAGCCGTGGATTAATCGTTGATTCAGGAAATGACGCTTGTGTGGCGCTGGCGGATTATATCGCCGGGGGACAACCGCAGTTTGTCGCGATGATGAATAACTATGCGCAAAAGCTGAACCTACAGGATACCCATTTTGAAACGGTACATGGCCTGGATGCGCCGGGTCAACATAGCTCGGCGTACGACCTGGCCGTGCTGTCCCGCGCTATCATCCACGGGGAGCCGGATTTCTACCATATGTACAGTGAGAAAAGCCTGACCTGGAACGGCATCACGCAGCAAAACCGTAACGGCTTGTTATGGGATAAAACCATGAACGTTGATGGCCTGAAGACAGGGCACACGTCCGGCGCCGGGTTTAACCTGATTGCTTCCGCCGTTGACGGGCAGCGCCGCCTGATTGCGGTTGTGATGGGCGCGGAGAGTGCGAAAGGGCGCGAAGACCAGGCACGTAAACTGCTGCAGTGGGGGCAACACAACTTTGATACGGTGCAGGTTTTGCGTAGCGGTAAGCAGGTTGGTACTGAACGGATCTGGTATGGCGATAAAGAAAAAATCAGCCTCGGTACCGAGCAGGATTTCTGGATGGCCCTGCCTAAGGCGGAAGTCCCTAACATCAAAGCAAAATATGTCCTTGATAAGAAAGAACTGGTTGCGCCAATCGCCGCGCATCAACGTGTGGGGGAAATTGAACTCTACGATCGCGATAAGCTGGTGGCGCATTGGCCTCTGGTTACGCTGGAGTCCGTTGGCGAAGGCGGCGTCTTTTCGCGTCTGAGCGATTATTTCCACCACAAAGCGTAGTTTTCCCGATGCGCCAGGCTGGCAAGAGTGCGAATCTGCTCACATAATAATCACTGTTTCCTTGTGGCCGACATAGCTAAAAATTACACTGTATATAAATACAGTGTAACAGTGGAGGTTGTATGGAGTACGAGATAAAGCAGGTTGATAAACGCATGATTGCCGGTTTCCATATGGTTGGACCATGGGAACAAACGGTTAAACAGGGTTTTGAGCAGTTAATGAAGTGGGTCGACGGTAAACAGGTTGTGCCATTGGAATGGATAGCTGTTTATTACGACAATCCTGACGTGGTTCCAGCAGAAAAACTGCGCTGTGATACCGTGGTTTCTGTGCCTGAAGGTTTTGAAATACCGGAAAACAGCGAAGGGGTGATCCTCACCGAGCTGGCGGGTGGCGACTATGCTGTAGCCGTAGCGCGCGTTGAAAATCATGATTTTGCGACGCCGTGGTATCAGTTTTTTGAGCGCCTGATGCAGGATACGACTTATACGATAGCCGCTAAACCCTGCTTTGAAGTTTATATGAACAATGGCATGGAGGACGGCTACTGGGACATTGAAATGTATGTGCCGGTGCAACCGAAGTAACTGCTTAAGGTGTAAATCAGGATGATGTTTTCACCGTAAAACAGGTACAATTCGCTTCTTTGCTATTCCCTGACGGAGTGCATGAGTGCGTGCAGATAAGTCACTAAGTCCTTTTGAAATTCGTTTGTATCGTCATTATCGTGTGGTGCATGGTATTCGCATTGCGCTGGCGTTTCTTCTTACTTTTCTGTTGGTACGTCTGTTTAACATTCCTGAAGGTACATGGCCTCTGATCACGCTGGTGGTGATTATGGGGCCAATTTCTTTTTGGGGTAACGTTGTTCCCAGAGCGTTTGAGCGTATAGGCGGAACTATCCTGGGCTCGGTGCTTGGATTGATTGCCCTGCGTCTGGAACTCTTTTCGCTTCCGCTAATGCTGATATGGTGCGCGGTGGCGATGTTTCTCTGCGGCTGGCTGGCGTTGGGTAAAAGGCCCTATCAGGCGCTGTTAATTGGCATCACGCTTGCCGTGGTCGTGGGGGCGCCTGCCGGAGATATGAATACCGCGTTATGGCGCGGTGGCGATGTTATTCTGGGGTCGTTACTGGCGATGCTGTTTACCGGCATCTGGCCGCAGCGGGCATTTATACACTGGCGTATCCAACTGGCGCATTGCGTAACGGGGTACAATCGGGTTTATCAGGCCGCGCTATCCCCTAATCTGCTTGAGCAACCGCGGCTGGAGAAGCATTTACAACAACTCTTAAGCGACGTTGTCAAAATGCGTGGGCTCATCGTTCCTGCCAGCAAAGAAACCCACATTCAAAAATCGATCTTTGAAGCTATTCAGACGGTTAATCGCAATCTGGTCTGCATGCTTGAGCTGCAAATCAATGCGCTTTGGGCCAGCCGCACCAGCCACTTTGTCATGCTGAATGCGCAAACTTTGCGTGAAAATCAGCTCATGACGCAGCAGGCGCTACTGACGATAACCCACGCTTTGTACGAAGGGAATCCGCAGCCGGTGCTAGCCAATACGGAAAAGCTCAATGACACCGTGGCGGAACTACGCCAGCTCATTGCTGAACAGAAAGGCGATAATGTCGCTGAAACGCCCATTCACGGCTACGTTTGGTTGAACATGGAAATGGCGCGGCAGTTGGAGTTACTCTCACATTTAATCTGTCGCGCGCTGCGCAAATAAAGAGCAGATGAGGGGATTGATTCTGCTGCTGCTTCGATTCAGCAAAGAATAGAGGTATGATACTGAAAAAGGCTAAAACCATTGGTAACTGCAATGGCTTACCCTCGATAATTCAGGTTTCAACCATGCATTGTCAATGCAGATGCAACTTGAAGTATGGCGGGCATGAAAGTAATGTTGACCCACTTTAGCCGTTGTTTTAACGAATCCGAATCTCACATTATCAGGGGTGTAAAAATGGAAACTACCAAGCCTTCTTTCCAGGACGTGCTGGAATTTGTTCGTCTGTTCCGTCGTAAAAACAAACTGCAACGTGAAATCCAGGACGTTGAGAAAAAGATCCGTGACAACCAGAAACGCGTTCTGCTGTTAGACAACCTGAGCGACTACATCAAGCCTGGAATGAGCGTGGAAGCGATTCAGGGCATTATTGCCAGCATGAAAAGCGATTATGAAGATCGTGTTGATGATTACATCATCAAAAATGCCGAGATCTCTAAAGAACGCCGCGATATCTCTAAGAAGCTGAAAGCGATGGGCGAAGTGAAAAACGCCGAAGCGAAAGCCGAGTAACGATTATATCTTTGTTCGGGTCGCTGCATAGCGGCGACCCTTATTGCAGTTCGACCCCGCCAGTAACCATCCGCAACAAATGCTGTTCCGGCCAGTGGGCCGTTAGTTTTTTCTGCGCCAGCATCCATTTAATGTAATCCACATCATGTCGGTTTCTGTCCAGCATCAGCCCGACTACGCTGCCGCTGTGCGCGACGTTGACGCCGTATAAATCACATTCTTCTACCAGCGCTAACAGTGAATCAAAATCCGGTTTTGGTAACAGTAACTGGCTGGCGATCGCGCTAAGCGTAGCGGCTTCTCCCAGGCGGTAAGGATTTTGGCTGAGACAGGCTTCCTGCACTTTTTCCCATGCCCGTTTTAATGCGGCTGCTCCCGCCTGCAGGCCGGAATGACGTGGAATACGGTGATAATCCGCGGTACGTAATGTTTCCGGACTTTCAAGAACCAGCAGATCGAGTTGAGGCTGAGTTTCACAGGCAATTTGCGTGGAGGCGTTGTTATGATCGAAAAGAGTAAGCTTCCGAAAAACGGTGCTGTCGGTCGGCTCCAGCGAAACACAAAGCTGCGCCAGTGCCGGTTCGTCCAGTTGATGGCCGAGGTAATGCGCCGTGGCGATCGCCGTGGCGGCAATATCCGCAGTGCTGCTGGCCATCCCTTTAGCGACGGGAATGGTTGACTGAACATCAATTCGGATATCCTGACTAAGATGCGCCGGGTACTGCCAGTGCTGTAATAACCTGTCTACCATTGCCCGGGAAAGTGGACGTTCGTCCGTTAGCGGTGAGCCTGAACTGACCTCAACGGTGCTATACCATTCGACCGGGCAGGAGACCAGTTTCTCACTGCCCAGAATCCAGCCCTGGATAAGTTCTCCGCACGATGCGGGACATTGCGCAACAGCCACGTCTTCACCTTTGTGTTCAGCAATCCTCGGCGCATAGTGTCATGGCGATCGCGCTATTACCATGATTTGCCGCAATTTGCGGTGTGGCAATATCAGGCGGGAATGCCCAATGTCACAGTTTCTGATATCGCTAAACGCATAACGTCCTGAGCTATCATTAACTCTTCATTGGTATTAATCACCGCCACTTTGACCACCGCATTTTCCGTCTGAATAAAGGTGGCGTTACGCTGATTTTTTTCTTCATCAACGGCCAGACCTAAGAAATTCAGGTTGTGACAAATTGCGGTGCGGGCCCGTGCTGAGTTCTCGCCAATTCCTCCGGTAAACACCAGCGCATCCAGGCCGCCCATCTGCATAATATAGCTGCCAATAGTAGCGCGAATCCGCTCGGCAAAAAGCGTCAACGCCAGTGCGGCCTGGTGATTGCCCGTATCTGCGGCATGTTCAACATCACGATAGTCGGGTGAAATACCAGAAACGCCGAGCAATCCAGATTCATTGTTGAGCAATTGGTTGAGCTGCTGGGGAGTTTTGCCTTCGCGCAGGGCAATCCACGGCAAAATGGATGGATCAATATCGCCACTTCGCGTGCCCATCATTACGCCAGACTGCGGCGTAAAGCCCATTGATGTATTTACCGAATGCCCGCCTTTGATAGCACAGATGCTGCTGCCGTTGCCCAAATGACAACAAACAACGCGCAGGGCGCTGAGCGGCACGCCCAGCTTTTCAGCCAGCTTAGCGCTGACGTACTTGTGGCTGGTGCCATGAAAACCATAGCGACGAATACCCAACTCTGAATAGTAGCGCCAGGGCAGGGGATAGATGAAAGAGGGTTCATCAAGGGTCTGATGAAAAGCCGTGTCAAAAACCGCAACGGCCGGCGTATTTGGCAATAGCTGGCGAAATACCGCAATTCCCAACGCATTTACCGGGTTATGAAGCGGTGCCAGTTCCGCAAGGCGTTCGATTTCCGCCAGCGTTTCATCGGTTACCAGCGCGGAATCTTTAAAGGATTCTCCGCCGTGGGCGACGCGATGGCCAACGCCGTCAATCTCTTCCAGACTGCTGATAATATTGTGACTGAGCAGTTTTTCCAGCAGCAGCGTCACTGCTTCACGGTGATCGGCTACGGGCAAAGTCTCCTGCCATTTCTGCGCTGGTGCTTTTAGGGTGACATGCGCATCAGACATACCGATACGCTCGATCAGTCCCTGGCAAATCATTTCACCCTGTGGCATCGCCAGTAGCTGAAACTTAAGCGAGGAGCTGCCTGCATTAATGGCCATTATTTTGTGAGACATGAAGGTTCCTTTGCATTCAGAAAAGTGAACATCTCATCAACCCCGGTATTCTCCAGCGCGCTGGTGACAAATACTTTTTGTGCGCCAGCCTGAACTAACCAACTCTCCACAAGAGAAATACGCTGCGGGTTAGCTAAATCGGCTTTGGTGACGAGACCGATAACGGGACGGTTCATGGGACCTGTAAAACCTGGAGAAAAAGGTGACCATGGCGCGTCAGCATTCAGAACCAGCGCGATAATGTCTGCTTCACAGGCGCTGACCAGCAGCGCGCTGTACAGGCAGCGGTTTTCGAGATATTCACCCGGTGTGTCTATTGCCGTAGGAGACCAGACTATGGCCTGGGTCTTCTGATAGTGAAGCGCCTCTCCCCGCATGCACTGCGTGATCGACGTTTTACCGCACTGGCTGGGGCCAATTAACATTATGCGTTTCATGCTTTACGTCCGGGTGATGGGGCAAGCGGTAAAACGCATCATTTCGCCCAGCGTTCGGGTTACCTGTTTCAGCGCGTACTCAACGGCGGAAACATCGCCAGTCAGTACCACCGCGCCGGTAAACCGGTCGAGAAAGCCAATCTCTACCGCCCCGGATTTCGTGGCGATATCACAGGCGATGATTGAGGCTTCGCTAGGGGTAATGGTCAGAATACCGATTGCGGAAACTGAATCTGGTAATCCCAGTTTCTTGAACAAATCTTTACCAGGATTGGCGATAAGATGCGCCAGCGTGACCTGCTTGCCTGGAACATATTCCTGAATCATTCGATCCGTGGTGGGTTGTCTTTCCATTATCCCTCCACCATTTGTCGCCACATGCTTTCATGCGGGCGAGGTATGACCGAGCGGTAAACCAGCAGGCCTTTTTCACCCGCACTTTCACTGGCAACCGTTACCGCGTTATTCACATCCGACACATCGCCGGCAACGACCATGTAGCACTTGCCGCCAATACCAAATGCCATATGGACGCGAACCAGCGTGACGTTAGAGGCTTTAACCGCCCGGTCGGCGGCGCAGATGCAGGCAGCAACGCTCCATGTTTCGACAATGCCAACTGCCTGACGCTTATCCACGCTGTTTAGTCCGCTGATTGCGGGAAGTACGCTGGCATGAATGTTGGGGAGTACCAAACTGTCAACGAGCATATCGCCAGCCAGAGATGTTCCAGTGGCTATCGCCTGTTGTACGGCACCTACGTCACCACCGAGCATGAGCAGAAATTTTCCCGGGCAGATGGTCTTGCTGACCAGTAAATTCACATTCGCGCTTTTTAACATGGCATCGCCAGCTTCCATTCCTTTGGCAATGCTGGTGAGTTCTAAAATCCCTATAGCCTGAGACATGATTAACCTCTAATTACCGTGATGGATTGCTCAGTGATTTCGCTGACAATACCGTCAATACTGGCGTGAACAGGCGCGCCTAATGCACCGGACGGCACATCGGCAACGCATTGACCGCGAACAACGCGTTCACCTTGCTGTACACATGGGGTGGCGCTGGCGCCAATATGCTGGCGTAGCAACAGCGTCGTTTTATCGGTGGAATAATCAGTCTCAGCCAGTGGCGCGTCGTGATACCAGTCGCTAAGACCCAGTTTGGTGATAAGGCGTTTAACCGGGATCAGCCGGTACTTCGCCATTTCATCCTCAGGATTTAGCGGCCCTTCATATCGATGGTTGAGAGCCCGCAGCTCGCGTTTAAGCATGCGGTTGATTCGCATCGGTGATATCCCAACCGGACAGGCTACGCTTTCACACACATTGCATTCTGAACAGGTCAGGGCTGTGAGCAGCAGTTGCGGCGTGGCCGCCTGCTGATAATTCACCGCACGAACCAACAGGTGCGGGGATAATTCATGGCCGATCAAATGCCTTGGGCACAAATCCGTACACAAACGGCACTGCTCGCAAACGGTTTTTGCTACTGAAAGCACAGTGCGTTCATCCTGCATCCGCCGCTGAATCAACGCATGAGACTTAGGCAAAACCAGCAGGCCCCCGGTGGTCTTGCTGACTGGGGTATCCAGTGAAGTAATCAGGCCGCCCATCATCGGACCACCGTTGATAAAACCGGGATCGTCAACGGTTGCGCCGCCGGCCAACGACAGAACATCACGTAAAGACATTCCGATAGGGACAGTGAGAGTGATTGGTTTGGCGACTGCGCCGTTAATGGTCAGGGTACGACGCGTAACGGCGTACTGTTGCTCAACTGCTCTCGCGATGTTGAGCACGGTCTGGACGTTATTGACTACTACGCCGACGCTAACAGGCAACGCGGCAGGCGGAACTCTCCGACCTGTTGCCATCCAGATGGTCAGAACCTCGTCACCTGCCGGGTAGACATCAGGCAAAATATGTAAGCGGATCCCGGCAGGCAGAAGGGGCGTTAACGCCTTGATCGCTTTGTGGTATTTCTCTTTGAGCGCAATAATTCCGACACTGGCTCCGGTAGCCGTCATGGCATATTGAACGCCGCGGATAAGTCGCTCAGCCTGGACGGCCATTAACTGCTGGTCAACTTTCAGCATTGGCTCACATTCCGCCGCATTGACCAGAAATGTATCGACCTGCGCCTGTAATTTTACGTGAGCAGGAAAGCCCGCGCCTCCTGCCCCGACAACACCCGCTGCGCGAACGCGTTCGCGAATTGTCTGCGCATCATAAAGCGTGGACTCTGCCGTCATGGCTGTCTTCATAATAATTCCTCAAGCAGTTCCTGCATGGCACTGGCGTCGGCAACACGCGGATTGGTTTGCAGGGTGACGTCAGCCAGCGCGGCCTGAACCATCGACGGTATACGTTGTGACCAGGCTTGCTTTCCGTCTTTAAGCGCGTCAACAAAAGAAGGTAACGCACACTGTTTTTTGAGTAGCTCGATATGACGAATAAGCGCATTCAATGCCGCTGTATCGTTCGCGCTATCCGGGCATAAGTGACAGGCTTTAGCGAAACGGGCATAGCGCTTAGCAGCCCGCGGATCGCGGGCATTAAAATGAATGACATGGGTCAGCAGCAGCGCATTGGCAAGTCCGTGCGGCAAATGAAACTGACCGCCCAACTGATGGGCAATCGCATGATTGATCCCCAGTCCAGCCTGACTGAATGCCATTCCCGCGAGCGTTGAGGCGTTGTGCATTTTCCCTCTGGTTGCCAGGCATTCGCCTTTACTGACGGCGACAGGCAGGTACTGGAAGACGATTTGTGCCGCTTTTTCAGCCAGCGCGTCGGTGAAGTCGCTGGCTTTTGTGGACACGTAAGCCTCCAGCGCATGCGTTAACACGTCCATGCCGGTATTTGCGGTTATGGCTGGCGGAACGCTGACGACCAGCGTCGGATCAAGGATGGCCATGTCCGGATAAAGCGCATTATTGAATAATGGATATTTAATGCCTTTATCCGGATCGCTAATCACGCAGGCGCTGGTGACTTCCGAGCCTGTGCCGCTGGTGGTAGGGATAGCGACACAGGTTTCAATTTCAATACCGAACTGTCGGCTGAACCAGACGATGGCTTTTGCAGCGTCCAGAGCTGAGCCGCCACCAAAACCAATGACGACATCTGGTCGCAGGGACTGCATTTGCGCAATCCCATGTACTACCGTGTTAATGGTAGGATCGGGAGTGATGTCGCTGAAAATGCTGATGCGGTTATCCGCTGGCAGAGCGTCGCGCAGCTTTTCAATCAGGGGGGAGCGCGCGAGAAAACCATCGCAGATAATCCAGATATGCTTATTCGTGAAGCGCTTGAGCACATCCAGACTTCCCTGGCCGCTGTACAATCGAGTTTGCAGTGAAAAGCTTTTCATAACGGCCCCATTAGCGAATAGAAAAACCGTTTGTCAGCACGCAACGACGAGAACGTGCGAAAGTGCGCGCAGATGTTGTTCCCTCGCCAGTTGGCGTCGCAATGGTGAAAGTAGTAAAGCCTTCACCACCCACGCCAATCCCGGCGTAAGAGGGGCCATTTTTCACAAAGATGGAGGTCTGAAGCGTGCGCGCGGCAAGGTTCAAACGTGACACATTCTGCGAATGCATAATGGCGGTGTGATGCAATCCCTCTTCAACCTTGAGGGCCAACGTTAACGCGCTGTCAAAATCGCTCACCGTGACGACGGGGAGCATTGGCATCAGTTGCTCGCTGGTCACCCACGGGTCGTCACACTTGACGATGCCTATCAGTAATCGAGGCGCTTTTGCCGGAACCGGTATTCCTGCTGCTTCCAGTAAGATTGCCGGGCTTTTACCCACCAGTTTTTTATTGGCCACGCCTTCTGGCAGACAGGCTGCGCGCAGTTTGTCTACCTCTTCGTTATTGAGTAGCATCGCGCCAAAAGACTGCATTTGTTGAACCAGTCGTTCAGCAACAGCATCAACAACAATCAGGCTCTTCTCAGCAATGCAGGGGAGGTTGTAATCAAAGGATGCGCCATTGATGATATCTTCCGCCGCCTTAACCAGGTCGGCCGTTTCATCAACAATGCAGGGCGGATTCCCTGCGCCTGCGCCAATGACTTTCTTCCCGCTTTTCATGCCCATAGCAACAATGCCAGGGCCACCGGTAATCGCCAGAACTGCGATTTTAGGGTGCGCCATCATCTGCTGGGTAGCCTCAAAAGTGGGTTCTGTGACCGTGACGACAAGATTGCGAATCCCGCAGCAACGGAAAGCAATATCTTCAATCATGGCAATCAGCTTCAGTGAGACTGCTTTAGCACCCGGATGCGGGCTAAAATAAACGCTATTTCCCGCAGCCAGCATACTGATGCTGTTGTTAATAATGGTTTCCGTCGGGTTGGTGCTTGGGGCGACGGAGCCAATTACGCCAAATGGAGAATACTCAAATAACACCATGCCGCCGTCGCCGGTTAGCGCCGTGGTGGTGAGATCTTCGATACCCGGGGTGTTGTCCAGCGCGGCTTTATTTTTAAGGAACTTATCCTCTTTGTTGCCCATTCCTGTTTCGGTAGCGCTCTCAGCGGCCAGTGAAGCAAGATGAGGCGTCAGTTCTTCGCGCAGAGCGTTTATGATGGCGCTGCGGGTTTTCAATGGACATTGCTGGTAACGCAGAAAAGCCTGATGAGCGGCATCGATCGCTTCGCCAACGGCCGGAAAAATTCCGTTATTCTTAACGTCTGTTTTTGCCGGGGCGAGTTGTTCACTCAAAATGTTACGAATAAGGGTTTCAAGTTCTGAAGTATTCATTGATGTGTTCTCACGTTAATCGCCGCAATGGCCGTTTCTGCAATGTCCATATCCTGCTCAACGCTTCCCCCGCTGATGCCAAGACCCCCAAGGAGTAAACCCTCACGCCATAAAGCGTACCCGCCACCAAAGGTGACGACTTTTCCCTGCATATGGCTTTCCAGACCGTAAAGCGCGGCGCCTGGTTGTACCTCTGATGTCAACTCATGCGTGGCGGTTTTCATCGCCACGGCAGTCCAGGCTTTCTTCGGCGCCAGTTCGCTACTGACGAGTAATGCGTCAGGCATGCGCCAGGCCACCGTTTGGGTCCCGTTCGCATCGACAATGCTGATGACGACCGGAACCTGGAGTTCTTCTGCTCTCGTTACCGCAGCACAAGTGAGTTGGTGGAGTTCCTGAAAAGACAGAGACATAGCCGGCTCCCTCGTGGCTGAAGTACGGATGGCGGCAAGATAGCGCTCCGCCACCTTCTGAATAATGTCGTTTTGATGGGCGTCATGATCTTCTGCACGTGCAAGCGCATATAAACAGTCGGACAGGCGATTGATATAACGCATTAGCACGTGTCTGACGGCGATCTCGGTGGAGAGCTCGACCAGTCGCCTCTCTGCGCGACGAGCCAGCGTGCGGGCAAAATGCAGACGGCTGGCGGCTTCACTGCGGCCAGGTAAGATAAAGCTGCGCAGGGGAGGTACCCTGCCCATTGCGGTATCGATGGCGGCTTCCAGTGCTGCAATTTCTTCCGAGCTGATATAACGCTGCTCTGGCGTTGGTTCTTCGCTTTCGCTTGCCAGCTCGGCGCTGAACCAAAAAAGCTGCAGTTGAATGTTTTCAAGTAACTGGCGGTGCTGCGGGTTTTTCGCCGCGCAAACGCACAGGCTAAGCGCCGCATTAAGTTCATCCAGCGTACCGTAAGCCTCGACGCGCGGGTGCGTTTTGCTCACGCGTTGCCCGGTAAAAAGGGCCGTTGTGCCAGCATCGCCGGTGCGGGTATAAATCGCCATAGTTCCTCCTAACGAGAAAGCGTGTCGACAATGCCGACGATAGCCAGGTCGATGGCCTCATTAGGGCCAGAAAAAACGTGTCTGGCGCTGGAGCCGCTGCTGAGCAATACCAGTTCGCCGGTCCCCGCGCCGACGGAATCAACGGCGACTTCATCTCCGCTTAGCGGGGATGCGGGAAGCTCTCCGTCAGCACTCACCCGACGTACCAGCAGCAGTTTCTTCCCCACCAGCGATGGAGATTTTTGCGTGGAAACCACAACGCCTGTAACCCGTGCCAGATGCATAGTTCACTCCTGCTTAATTAATTGAACATTTCGCGTACTGACCGCTTCCTGAGCCAGGGCCGTCACGACACATCGACGGCGTAGCACCAGTACGCCACCTTTCAATTGGGCAACGTCGGCATAGCTGAGAAGTTTGTCAGGATGCAAAAAAATGATTCGCCCCAGCTCGTCACTGAACTCCAGCGGCAGACGCGCGAGTTTTTTCACGGGGATCGCGGGTAACAATCGATGATGTAGTGAAATTTTCAGGCGGACTCCGCATGCCAGCGCCTCGTGAATGGTTACCACCGGCGCATTGGCTGAGCAATCCTCGGCAATTTGCTGCAACAATGGCAGGTCGACCTGCAGGAGGTGGATCGCCGAGTACTGGCAGCATACTGTCCGTGAATCGAGTTCCCGTAACTGCGCGACGCTAAGAGTGAGCGTGCTTTCCGCGCGTTTTTTTAATCGGGAAACAACCTCCTCGATAATGCGTTGCAGCAGTTCGTTGTTCATCGTGGGCTCACCAGTGTGGCAAATGCCTGCGGATTATCAGCACCTGCAGCATTGGCTTCGTCTGTATCGATATGCATCTCAAGGCGCATATCTGGCGAAACGCGTACGGCGACGTTATCGAAAATCAGTCGACGTTCATCGCCATTAATGGCGACCGAGACTTTATCGCCATGGGATACGCGCAGGATCAGGGCATCGAGAGGCGACATATGGATATGCCGTTGGGCGACAATTACCCCGGATGCTAAGTCCAGCTCAGCAAATGGGCTGACGAGGCGAACGCCAGGCGTGCCCTTGATATTGCCTGACATCCGCAACGGAGCAGCAATTCCCAGCGTGCGGGCGTCGGTACGGGAAATCTCGACCTGACTGGTGCTACGCAGTGGGCCGAGTAAACGCACATTTTTTAACTGGCCTTTTGGCCCCACCAGCGTGACGGTTTGCTCTGCTGCATATTGTCCGGGCTGCAGCAGCTCTTTTTTCTCACTAATAGGGTGATTAGGAAACAAGCGACCGTAATCTTCAGCGCACAGATGAATATGACGATTAGAGATCCCCAGCGGAATCGGGCGCTCGCGCATTTCATCCAGAACCTTAGCGACCGTTGTTTCCAGTTGCTGTTTATCCATTACGCTTCACCTCGTTTGCCAGAGTGCAGACAAAGAGTGCGCGGCTCGCCCTTTTGACGAGGGCAGGCAGGATCAAGACACAGATTGCAGCTAATTAGCTCGGCATCTTGCGGCGCTTCAGGTGCTGCCGGGTCTACAAGCATCTCTTCATGCGCTACGGCTGGAGTGGGTTCGGGTGTAGGTTCCGACTCCTGGGTAACGCTATGTGACAGGATACCGTCCCCTGGTCTGGATATGACTTTGTGGGCCACCAGTCCGTCACGTTGTTCAGCAAAACTGACACCGGTGGAAATGGCCGCCTGAACGGAGGCCACATCCCCGATTATCTTGATCACCGTCCAGCCTGAGCCGTTGGTTTTTTCGAGGCCCACCAGCGTGATGGAGGCGGCTTTCGCCATGACGTCCGCGCAACTGATGGCTAATGCCAGACCACTAACTTCAAGTAATCCCAGTGATTGCTTCACGCTGTGCTCCTTGGTTTTAACGCTTATGCGGATTTAGGTAAAATGGCTTCAACGTCGCTGTGCGGACGCGGGATAACGTGGCAGGATTTCACCTCACCAACGGCGCTTGCCGCTGCGCTTCCGGCATCTACGGCAGCTTTTACCGCGCCGACATCGCCGCGAACCATAACGGTGATCAGGCCTGAGCCGATTTTTTCGTAACCAACCAACTGCACGTTTGCGGATTTCACCATGGCATCAGCGGCTTCAATAGCGCCGACAAGCCCTTTTGTTTCAACCAGTCCCAGTGCGTTATTCATACTGCTTTTCTCCTGTGGGTTATGAGTGGCATTCCCGGAACGGAATGCCTTTAACCAGCCGCGCAGCGTTATTACCAATACTGCGACGAGCGTGGTTATCTTGTTGATACGTCAGCGTAAAAAGTGGCGCTGATGTGGGTAAGTTTTTGTAGTGCACGACCAGTTTTTCGCGACTGCAGCCAATGCCAACCAGCAATGGCGATTGGCAGGCAGCCAGCCATGCGTTGTGGATAACGTCAGTTGATTGGCTCTCCTGGATGACAAAGGGGATCCCTTCTTCTTCAATACCCAGCAGCACGTCACTCCAGACGTCAGCGCAGCCAGCAGTGGTGAAGATCACAATGGCGGGCGTGGTGAGATTACTTTCCATGAGCGAACGCCTTGTACCAGGAGAGAATCAGCCCGGTCGCAACCGCATTGCGTGGACCTTCGGTGCCACGAATGTTGCCGCGCCCGGCAACCAGGCGATAATGTGCCAGCGCATCGGTGACCAACTGTGGAACTTCGAAGTCCAGCGATGAGCCGCCAACCAGTACCACAAAGGGAATATCCCGAATGTTCCCGGTCGGACTCACCTGACGTAGCGCTCTGAGCGCGTTGGTAACGAAAACGCGTTCTTTCGCACTGCGGCGGATGGCCCGTACTTTCTCCAGCGCCAGTTCGCCTGGCAGTGGCACCAGTTCATCGGGTTTTACTACACACACGCGGGCAAAAACCGTTGGTGGGAGAGGCGTGGGGAAGAACTGGACGCTGCCATCTTCGTGGCGAAGATGGAATAAGCTTTCGACTTTTGCCAGCGGATACTTTTTGATCTCTTCAGCGAGATAACGGTCATCCAGCCCCAGTTCACGGGCAATGATCATCGTGACCATATCGCCCGCGCCCGCCAGGTGTGTGGCAATAATTTCGCCTTTCGGGTTGATGATGGAGGCGTCAGTCGATCCCGCGCCGAGATCCAGAATGGCCAGCGGGCGCGTCGTACCTGGGGTGGTTAAGGCTCCCAGAATGGCCGCTTCGGCTTCGGCGCCGCCAACCTGGACATCAATGTTGAGCTTTTGCGTGATTTCCTGGGCAATCATCGCCATTTGCAGGCGGTCTGATTTCACCATGGAGGCAATGCCGACGGCCTGTTCAAGGGAGAACTCACCGGCCAGGCCACCTGTCACGCTGACGGGAACCGAGGTATCGACCGCCAGCAGATCCTGAATAAAAATTTCGTGGCTGGGTTTGTTGGTTAATTCAGCCATTGTCTGGCGCACATGCTCCAGCATGCCGCCAATATTGGTGCCAGCCTCTCCGGTGACGTTATCCAGTTTCGGGCATTCACCGACCGCTTTCATAATCGCTTCAGCGCCAGCTGCAACGTCGACACGTACAGTACGACCTTGCGACTGTAGCTCCAGATTTCCGGCGGGAATAGCTCGTGCTTTCACATCGCCTGACGGTGTTTTCACCACCACGGCAGAGCGGTTGCCGATCAGCGCCCGCGCCATCGGGACAATGTTTTTAGTCTCCTCGGCATTGAGGCCAAAGACGGTTGCAATCCCGTAGGGGTTAGAAAGCGTTTCAATAACCTTTCCTGGGACCGCGACCTCAATGGCAGCCAGCATACCCAGAGGGATGCGGTTGATATGAAGGACTTCATCGACGATGGGCAGAGGCTGAGTCAGACGATTACTAACCAGAACGCCATCGTCCTGCTGCAAAATTACGCCAGTCAACTGATATCCGGCACGGACGGAAGCATTAATCATCGTGGCGACATCGGCGAAATCAAATGCCGATGACACCACCAGAATGTAGGGGGTATCCGCCGGGCGACTGAGCAGGTCTTCCGGCGTAATCGTGATGCCTACGCCTAACCCGACGCCGCCCGGCGTTTTGGGGTTATGGCCGATCATGGTGGATTCAGTGATGATGGTTTCGGTTATCGTTTCCATCGCCACGTCGCCAATGACCGGGGTGGCTTCGTTAATACGGATGAGCGAAATATCGCTGACATTGATACCGGCGTTTTTTGCCGCCAGCGTAAGCGCCTCCTGGATGCCAAACACATTACGTAATGTGCCCTTAATCCCGGTGGTTTCTGCCAGTGCGCTGCCGGTGATGTTCAGCGCGCCAGACTCATCCAGGGTTGCCAGAGCGACTTCCGTTGATGAGTTGCCTATGTCAATGCCAGCTATATATCGCATGATCCTGTCCCTGAGTTAGTCGTCGCCTTTGAGTTTTTTACGCTCAACGTACAGCGCTGCCGCTTCACGAACGAAAGCTGCACAGATCTTGGCCTGATAACGATTTTCGAGATCGTCGGCGATGGCCATCAGCTCATCTTTCGTTGAGCGGTACGGGCGCAGCGCGTTGTAGATCTCAAGAATGCGATCGTCAGGAACAGCAGTTAGCTCAGCGGCGCGCTCGAAGTTCATCGCCAGCCTGTCACGTCCGGCATCTTTGGCTATTTCTGCCTGCAGGCGCAGTGTTTCAGGGGTGATGCGCATGTCCTGCGCCGTCACGTTGTTGCTCAGAACATTTTCAAGCGTGAAATCATCCAGAGTTTTGTTGGTTGCGGTTTTTACCCACTCAGGATGTTTATTCGCGAGAGGGTAATCCGTGACTTTCGCGGTATGTGTTGATGAGCTCGCCGCAGCAGGCGTTACGGACTCGCCTTGCAGGCTGTTCATCCGGCTCAGCACATCCCGAACCATCGATTCAATTGCATCGGTATTCATGGAGTTATCCTTTATTAAAGCGCCACGCGCAGTTCCTGCGGGTTTTTGCCCGTCACGACGTATTTAGTCTCTTTTATGTGCAGAATGGCCGATTTCGCCTGGTACTTAGGGCGAGCCATCTGATCATTCAGAGTAGGGACCGGCTGCGGAGATTCACGCTTGGCATAACGCGCGGCGTTTTTACCGATCTGGCGATAGGTTTCCAGCGTCAGAAGCGGTGCCTGAGGGAACAGCTCCAGGTTTGAAAGCGGCGGTAACCCCTGCTGGTGGATAACCGTGGTGCCTTTTGACTGGATGCCGATAGAGATCCCGGAACCGCTCAGACGGTTACCCTCAACGGCGACAAACGCCACATCGGAGGATTTAAAGCAGCGTATAACACGCGCTTTAATACCTTCTTCTTCAATACCGGCAATCACTTCTCGCAAGATATTCTTATGCGGGATCCCTACGATATTGACGGTTTGCGACAGTCCAAACGCCGGACCTACGGCAATTATCACTTCGTCCTGCTGCTGGCCTTGTTTGGCTTCGCCAATCTCGGTCAGAAAGCTGTCTCCTTGTTCCGCAGCAGCCTGTGGTGCGCTAGCCGTTGTCGATGCGCGGAATGAGACAGGTTTGTCGCTGGTTTGCATTTCAGACAGTACGTCTTCAATTATCTGGCGCAGCAGCTTTTCATTGATTTCCATTTTTCACCCCTTAGCCAAGTTCGTTGGGATCAAGTGCGCCAGGGATGTTTTTGATCTCTTCCCAGCGTTCGCCTTGCAGGCGATAACCTGTTGCCGGACCGGCATAGTCGTTGACGTCATTTACCGCGGATAGCACCTGTCCGTCGCCAACGATAATGGCGGAGGTATGCAGATAATCCCCGGTTAACTTGGCTTTCTGGATGTTGAGCATGTCCTGAGCGACATCGGTAAACCCGCCCTGAGCAAGGGCTTTCACCACTTCCAGACCGTTACGGTTTTTATTGATGATCTCTTGCGCAAACTTGATGTCTTCAACGATGTTTCGTTCAGGCATATCTTTCGAACCGTGGGCGTAGGTCGCAGCTTCCACTTCTTCATCAGTGATTGGCGGTAATCCCATTCCGGCAAAGACGGCCTGTAGTGCGCGCGCCGCTTTATTACGAATGGCGATAACGTCTTCTTCACGAACCGGACGCAGACCCCCATCTACCTTGAGGTCACGCTGGAGAACGTTGTAGTCGTCAAAATCTTCGGCATCCTCGTTCGAACCCGCAAACATGTTGTCGTAGTTCGGTACCGCGGAATAACCGGAAGAGATGAAGTCAGTACCCGGCAGGAACTGCATCAACAGGCGGGCAGTACGACGCATATCCGAGTGGGTAAAGGTTTGGTCGTTGCTGGAAGCACATTCCAGATCCAGAGAAGAGCAGATCAGGTTTTCAGCAAGCACAGCACGAATGCCTGATGGCACCGCGGAAGGCACGCCGATGCAGCTTACTGAACCATTTTGTAAACCCTGTACGCCAGCGGCTTTGGTGATGTAAATACAGCGGGCTTCCAGATAAAGCATCGATTTGCCTTCGGCGTAACCCATCTGAACTTCTGAGCCTGAGCCGGAGGTAAAGCGCATCTTCAGGCCACGTGAGGCGTAGGAAGAGGCGAGGAAGCCTTTCGACCATGGTGTATCGTCGCCGTCGGTAAAGACGGGTTCAGTACCATAGACGGAGATGGTTTCCGCGTAGCAGGTGTGGCCTAGCATGCCGAGTTTAAGTTCGGTTGCTTCTTCCAGCGAGCACTGGGTTAATACGCCAGGGCGTCCAACCTGTGAGCCGACTAACAGCGCAATGGCGTTAAATGGCGCATAACGCGCAACGGCAACGGTTGTTTCCTGTTCGTCAAACCCGCGCCATGCGCCTTCAGCAGCATCAGCGGCAATCTGCACCGGGTTATCTTTAACGTTAGTAACGTGCGCCTGTTGAGATGGTGTACGACGCGCACGCATTTTCTGCATGGCCATCATCATCTCAACGACGTTCATATGGGACACCACTTCGACAATTTTTGCCGGCGTCATTGCGGTGGTCAGCGGCACAATGTCTTTGCGCTTCACGTTAGGGTCGCAAAGCATATTGGCAAGTTTTACCGAGTCCATCGCCATGACTTCTTCAGCGCGTGCCAGGTTAATGCCATAGCGGGCAATAAAATGGTCAATCAAGTCAAATTCACTGGCGGATTTACCGTCCAGTTCAGTGACTGTACCGTTGACGATTTTAATCGACGGCTTGGGGTCGTTCGGGCTTTCCATTGCAATGAAGCCTTCTTCGATCCACTCCTTAACGAAGCCATCCTGATTCACAGGGCGCTTCGCCAGTGCTTCAAATCTTTTCGATCTCATGAATCAGCCTCACTGATATCAGATGTAGGACGGACGATCGTTTTTCGGCTCTGAGCCGAGGGTCCCTAGAACGGTTTTACCGATTTCACGGGCGGAGATAACGGCCTGGCGAACAGCGCCGGAATCACCTGAAATGACCAGGATGGCTTCGTTACTGAAGCTGGTTCCATGGGCTGGGGAGCTGTAGGCCACAACTTCCACATTGGCGGATTTCAGCGCAGTATCAGCCATCAGGACACCAACGGATGCTGGCGCGCCGACGATAACGCCACAGGCACGGCCAATCGGTGCGCCAAAGGCTTTTTCAAGTGCGTAGCTGGCGCGTGCGGTGTACTGCATTTCGATGTGACCGGCTTCGTTGGCATAAACATCGCCAAAGGTGCGATCCAGCTCTTTCAGCGCAACTTCAATGCCGCGTTTCACGTCGGAAACATCGTTGCCGCCGAGAATAATCAGCGAGCCGTGTCCTGCGCCGCCTTTGGTATCACGCGGTAACTCAATACTGACGACTTCAGTATTTGTTGCTTTTACCGCTTCATCGGCGGCCATGATGTGAGGACCCGCACCAGTGCGTGCGCCGAGGATGCCAATGGAGCGATACCGTTTTTCAAGTTTCATCGCGTCCAGGAGGGCACTGTCTACGTTGGCGATTACCAGACCGACGGTGTCGCCAATCGCAGTACCGACAAACTCCGTTAAACTGCAGCTTTTCTCTGCCATAGCCGTTTCTCGTGTTGGAGGATTATTTTCAGGGATAGCCTGCTGTTCCGGCGTTGCCACACGAGCAATCACCTGCGCCATGATCTGTTCAACCAGCTCATTGCTGCTCATTAGCTAATTCCCTTCGGTAAGATTTTTTCTACATCGGTATGAGGGCGTGGGATGACGTGTACGGCTTTCACTTCTCCCACGTTACGGGCTGCGGCGGCACCTGCATCTGTTGCTGCTTTGACTGCGCCGACATCGCCGCGGACAATAACTGTTACCAGCCCCGAACCAATTTTTTCGTAGCCGACCAGCATTACATTGGCTGACTTCACCATTGCATCTGCGGCCTCTATGGCTGCAGTCAAGCCTTTGGTTTCTACCATTCCTAACGCTTCTTGTTGCATAAAGACCTCGCCTGGGTTGTCCTGATTTTCATGACTATAAAAAGAAGCGAGGAAAAAGAATGGCTGAGTTGAAAGTATGAGTGAAAAAATAGTGAGGATACGGTGATATAAAATTGCTGCGTTTTATTGTATGTGATTGTTTTGTATTATTATTTTAATTTTTTATGATGTGATTATTTGGTTATGTCAATTCCATATTTACACTTTTCTGAGTGACAGTTTAAATATCATTTGCTATGCGGAAAAATGAAATTGTGATGGTGGTTTGAAAACGGAATTCTGCTATTAGCAATATTTTATTATTTTGAAAATGTGCTTTTAATAGGGTGAGTCCTCGTTTTATCACCTGTTTTAATAAAGGTGATAGCAAGAATTTGCTATCGCAGCACGATTTTAAAAATCATACCGCTCGCAGATTGCCAACAATTTGCCGACATGCCTTTTTATAGTAAGCCTTGAAGTATTCTACTTGCCAGCAAGGAGTCCGCTGGTAAAGACACGAACTCTGCTTAGAAGGTGTCACAATGAACGATTCACTAAAAGCACAATGCATTGCTGAGTTTTTGGGTACCGGGCTGTTTTTATTTTTTGGTATTGGATGCCTGAGTGCCCTGAAAGTCGCGGGTGCCAGCCTGGGATTGTGGGAAATCTGCATCATATGGGGACTGGGGATCTCGCTTGCAGTCTATCTGACGGCCGGGATATCTGGCGCGCATCTCAACCCGGCTATCACTATTGCTCTGTGGCTGTTTGCCTGTTTTCCGGGGCGTAAAGTTTTACCTTACTCCGTGGCACAGGTTGCGGGTGCCTTCGGCGGTGCACTGCTGGGGTATTTGCTCTACGGCAGTCTGTTTACCGAATATGAATCGGCCCACCAGATGGTGCGCGGTAGTCTGGAAAGCCTGCAACTTGCCAGCATTTTTAGTACGTATCCTGCAGCGGCGCTCAGCGTATGGCAGGCCGCGTTAGTCGAAGTGGTGATTACCTCCATTCTTATGGGAATGATCATGGCGCTGACTGATGATGGTAACGGTGTTCCTAAAGGTCCGTTGGCGCCATTGCTGATTGGTATTCTGGTCGCTGTTATCGGCGCATCCACCGGTCCGCTTACCGGATTTGCAATGAATCCGGCGCGTGATTTTGGTCCTAAATTGTTTGCCTGGATGGCCGGATGGGGAGATGTTGCGATGACAGGTGGACGTGATATTCCTTATTTTATCGTGCCGATTGTCGCCCCTATCATCGGTGCTTGCGCGGGCGCAGCAATTTATCGTTATTTTATTGGCAAAAATTTACCGTGTAATACGTGTAAGCTGGAGGAAAATGAGAGCTAGCTTCACAGAAGAAGTTTATTTTTGAAAGGTAAAAACTGTTTTCGTGATCCGGTTTCCTGAACCGCTGAAAAAGTCTCCCAACAATGGGAGACTTTTGTTATGTTCAATGATGACTTTCATCATTGCTCAGGATGGCAGGATGAAAATGAATGTGAATAATATGTTTTGTTTATAACAATAAATTAACTGAGAGGTTTTATCATGATTTCTGCGAGTGCCCTGAACTCAGAACTCATTAATAAAATCGCACAGGATTTTGCGCAGGCCACCAGTCTGGCCGTTGTGGTTGTCAATATTCACGGTGATGAAATTTCTGAGCTTTTTAATTTCACCCCATTTTGCCAGTTGATGCGCCAGCATCCGCAGCACAGTACCCGCTGTCGTATGAGCGATCGCTGTGGGGGACTGGAAGCTTCGAAATCCGATCAACCCTGCATCTATCGCTGTCACGCCGGGCTTACCGATTTCTCAATTCCGCTGGTCATTGCGGGACACCTGGTAGGGTTTGTGCTTTGTGGACAAGTCCGCTTAAGTAATGATGTCGGTCTGGTTGATATTCTGAATGTAGATGATCGCTGGCAAGCGGATCCCGAGCTGGTCAGTGAATTTCGTAATGTACCAGAGATGGACTATTCGCGAGTCATCGCTTCTGCGGATCTTCTCAAACTCATTGTAGAAAATTGTCTTAAGAAACAACTTAATTTTGTTGTTATCAAGGATAATCCGCAGCAGTCAGAGCCGGTTCGTGCGAACCGCAGTACCAACCCTCACGACAGTAAAATGAAAAAAGCTCTGCGCTATATTGATGCGCATTTATCAGACGAATTGCGTCTGGAGGATGTTGCCTCTCATGTTTTCCTGAGTCCTTACTATTTCAGTAAATTGTTCAAAAAATATCAGGGTATCGGTTTTAACGCATGGGTAAACCAGCAGAGAATGGCCAGTGCCAAAGAGTTGCTTTGTCACAGTGACTGGAGTATTGCCAGCATTGCGCGTAATTTGGGCTTCTCGCAAACCAGTTATTTTTGCAAAGTTTTCCGTCAAACGTATCAGGTTACGCCGCAGGCATTTCGCCAGCAAATTAATGTCATTTCACGTAGTGAATCCGCCTAAATAGCAATATTTTGCTATTGCCGATTTTTGATATAGGGCGCTATGTCAGTCATTATAAAATGAAAAGTAACGACACCAGTCAATAAATTGTCATAGCGCAACAAATTAATGGTATCAGAGGGATAAACTGCACCAGTTTTTATTTTTGTGATGAGATACAGTGTCTGTGTGAATGACTTTCTTTATTCTTTACTGACGCTTTCATTCAAAGTTTGAACATATGAATAAGTGGGTTTAGGCCAGATAATTGGCTGAATGAACCCGGAAAGATATTAAATTGAATTATTGTCATGAGGTTGTGAATTTACCTCATAACAGAGAGCTTAATTAACCAGGCTCTTGAACTGACAGGTTTGCCACATTTGTGGTAGGGAAGGGGGTGAGAATCCCCCGCAGCCCCCGCTGCTGTGATGCTGACGACCCCGTATGGACCACTGATCGCAAGATTGGGAAGGACGGGTGAGGATGACGCTAAGCCAGAAGACCTGCCTGTCAGTGACTACCAACAACTTCGGTGGGAAGTGGGTGGTTCAGATGCATACAGTCGAGAGACTGGGTATCTCTACACCCCTACCACCCTGAACAGGATCAGGGTATGGCGGCCAATTTTCACGCATTTGTTCTTGCAGGTACCGGAAGCGGCTGTGGTAAAACCACGGTGACGCTGGGCTTGTTGAGCTTGTTGAAAAAACGCGGTTTACGCGTCCAGCCTTGCAAAGTGGGTCCTGATTACCTTGATACCGGCTGGCATACAGCGGTATGCGGTACTGCTTCGCGCAATCTTGATAGCTTCATGCTTCCCGTCCCCACGTTGAACGCTCTATTTTGCGAGCAAATGCAACATGCGGAAATCGCGGTGATTGAAGGTGTTATGGGGCTGTATGACGGTTATGGCACCGACCCAAATTACTGCAGCACCGCCGCGATGGCCAAACAGTTAGGCTGCCCGGTTATCTTACTGGTTGATGGCAAAGCCGTTTCCACCTCGATCGCCGCGACGGTAATGGGATTTCAACATTTTGATCCAACCCTGAACATCGCCGGCGTCATTGTTAACCGGGTCAACAGCGAATCGCATTACCAGCTCCTGAAAGTGGCGATTGAGCGTTACTGCGATGTCCCCGTATTGGGTTATGTTCCCCGAATGGAAGGCGTTGCGCTTCCTGAACGGCATCTGGGTTTGGTTACCGCACGCGAGTCGGTTATTAACCAGCAGCCGTGGCAGGAGTTTGCCGCGACGCTGGAGCAAACTCTTGATATCGATGCGCTGCTGAAATTAAGCCAGTTAACCAACCTTCCCACTGGTGAATGGCCAGCGCTGCCTGCCGCAGACGCCGGAGCAGGGCTAACGCTTGCCATCGCCGATGACGAAGCTTTCAACTTCTACTACCCGGATAACATCACGCTCCTTGCGCGCGCAGGGCTTAAGATTGTTCGTTTTAGCCCGTTGCACGACACCAGCTTACCCGATTGTCAGATGGTCTGGTTAGGTGGCGGATATCCTGAGTTACATGCTGCGACGCTGGCTCGCAATGTTTCGATGCTTAGCCAACTGCGGGCAGCGCATCAGCGGGGTGTCGCGATTTATGCCGAGTGCGGGGGATTGATGTATCTCGGCAGTTCGCTGGAGGATAGCCACGGCGATACCTGGCTGATGGCGGATATCATTCCCGGTCACAGCAAAATGGGGAAACGTCTGACCCGATTTGGCTACTGTGAAGCGCAGGCCACACAGCAAACATTGTTAGCCGCAGAAGGCGAAGTGCTGCGCGGACATGAATTCCACTACTCCGATTTTACCCCTGAAACGCCAGCGGTGATGAACTGTCGCAAAGTGCGCGATGGCAAAACGCTACAAGCCTGGTCTGGCGGCTGGCAGGTCGGAAACACCTTCGCCAGCTATCTACACGTTCATTTTGCTCAACGTCCGCAGATGCTCAACCATTGGCTGGCAGCCGCGAGGAGTGCGCTATGACGATCCTCGCGTGGTGTGTTGCCTGGCTGCTTGATTATATCATCGGCGATCCGCAGAACTGGCCACATCCGGTGCGCTGGATTGGCAATCTGGTTTCTGCGGTGCAGCGAGTTGTTCGGCGTTACTGCCATAGCGACCGCGCGCTACGTATCGGCGGCGCGGTGATGTGGATTGTGGTGGTCGGTCTGACCTGGACAGTGTCCTGGGGAGTGCTGGCGCTGGCGCAATCTATTCATCCCTGGCTTGGTTGGGTGGTGGAGGTTTGGATGATCTTTACCGTGCTGGCCGGGCGCTGTCTGGCAAACGCGGCGCAGGATGTCGAACGTCCGCTACGTGCCGGTAATCTTGCCGCAAGTCGTGAAAAATTGTCATGGATTGTGGGACGCGATACCTCGCAATTACAACCTCAGCAGATCAATCGCGGCGTAGTAGAAACCGTGGCTGAAAACACTGTCGACGGCATCATCGCGCCGCTGTTTTTCCTTTTTCTCGGCGGTGCGCCTCTGGCGATGGCCTACAAAGCGGTAAACACCCTTGACTCCATGGTGGGCTACAAACATGAGAAATACCGCGCAATCGGTATGGTCAGCGCCCGCCTGGACGATGTCGCAAATTATATCCCTGCGAGGCTGAGCTGGCTGCTGCTGGGCGCAGCGGCGTTTTTATGCCGCCAGGATGGCGCGCGTGCGTTGCAGATTGGCTGGCGCGATCGCTACAACCACAGCAGCCCAAACTGTGCGTGGTCGGAAGCATCCGTTGCCGGCGCATTAGGAATTCGGCTGGGTGGTCCAAATGACTACTTTGGCGAGCGCGTTGAGAAACCGTGGATCGGTGATGCACAACGTGACATTTCGGTAGACGACATTTCCCATACGATTCGATTGATGTGGGTGGCATCGACGCTGGCACTGGCGCTGTTTATTGCGCTGCGATGCCTGCTGGTCGGTGTAGCCTGAGGACAACACAATGCAATATATCCAGCAACCCCAGGCGATTGAGGCCAAAAGTTTCGACATTATTGGCGAGATCATCAGTGAAACCCGTCCGGACTATCAGTTTGCCAGTCCGTTACATGAAGCCATTATCAAGCGGGTCATTCACACGACGGCGGATTTCGACTGGCTGGACATTCTGTGGTTTTCCAGTGATGTGCTGGAGCAGTTTTGTGCGGCGCTTAGCCGTTCGAGCGTGATTTATACCGACACCACGATGGCGCTTTCCGGGATCAATAAAACGCTGTTGGCAAAATTCGGCGGTGAATGCCGCTGCTACATCAGCGACCCGCGCGTCGTACGTACGGCAAAAGAGCAGGGTATTACCCGGTCCATGGCGGCCGTCGACATTGCGGTGAAGGAAGAAGGGGAAAAGCTGTTTGTCTTTGGCAACGCGCCGACAGCGCTGTTTCGCCTGCTAGAGCATGATGTAGCCGTCAGCGGTGTGGTTGGTGTACCGGTCGGGTTCGTTGGCGCAGAAGAGTCGAAAGATGCCCTGACCCAAAGCAATTTGCCCGCCATTGCAGCGCTAGGTCGCAAAGGGGGAAGTAATGTCGCTGCCGCTATCGTCAACGCCATGCTTTATCACATGCAGGGGGCGCGATGAGCGAGGCCTTCGATACGCCGGTTTGGCACAACGGTAAAGCGTTGCGTAAGGGATATACCACGGGATCGTGCGCGACGGCGGCTGCAAAAGTGGCAGCGCTGATGGTACTGCGCCAACACCTGATCCATCAGGTTTCCATTGTCACGCCTTCCGGTGTGACGCTGTGCCTGAACGTGGAGTCGCCGCATATCGAAGGACAGCAGGCGATAGCGGCCATCCGCAAAGACGGTGGCGATGATGTGGACGCCACCCACGGCATGCTGATTTTTGCCCGCGTGACGTTAAACGATAGTAAAGAGATAACCCTTCAGGGCGGGGAAGGCGTTGGCACGGTAACCCGCAAAGGGATCGGCCTGCCGGTGGGGAGTTCGGCGATTAACCGCACACCTCGCCAGACCATTGAGTCTGCGGTACGTGAGGCGATTGGGCCGAATCGTGGAGCGCAGATTGAAATCTTCGCGCCGGAAGGTGAAGAGCGGGCGCAAAAAACCTACAACTCCCGCCTTGGCATTCTGGGCGGCATTTCGATTATCGGCACTACGGGGATCGTCACGCCGATGTCGGAAGAGAGCTGGAAACGTTCACTGTCGCTGGAGCTGGAAATTAAGCGAGCGGCGGGGCTGGAGCGTGTCGTACTGGTGCCTGGAAACCACGGCGAGCGTTTTGTGCGCGAACAGATGGGGATCGACACTCAGGTGGTGGTCACCATGAGCAACTTTGTTGGCTACATGATTGAAGAAGCCGTACGTCTTGGATTCCGGCAAATCGTACTGGTGGGACATCCAGGCAAGCTCGTCAAAATTGCGGCGGGGATCTTCCATACCCACAGCCATATTGCCGATGCCCGCATGGAAACGCTGGTGGCCCACCTCGCATTACTTGGCGCGCCGCTGGAACTGCTGACGCTGGTCAGCGACTGCGATACCACCGAGGCGGCGATGGAACACATCGAAGCATACGGTTTTCAGCACATTTATAACCATCTGGCTAAGCGCATCTGTATGCGCGTCCTGCAAACGCTGCGCTTTACCAAAAATCCCCCGACCTGCGACGCCATCATGTTTTCTTTTGATAATCAGGTGCTTGGCAGTAATCGCCCGGTCGCAGAAATTGCTGAGGAAATGCAATGTTAACCGTTGTAGGGATGGGGCCCGCCGGTTTGCATTTAATGACGCCTGCGGCGCGTGAAGCGATCGCAGAGGCTGATGTTCTGGTCGGTGGAAAGCGGCATTTGCAGCAATTCCCGGATTTTACCGGTGAACAGTTTGCTCTTGGCGCCAATATCCCGGAACTCCTGAATTGGATCAGCGCGCACCAGGAACAACACATTGTGGTGCTGGCGTCTGGCGATCCGCTGTTTTACGGCATCGGGACGCGCATGGTGGGCCATTTCGGTATTGAAAATGTACGCATTATTCCCGGCATTAGCGCGGTGCAGTACCTGTGCGCGCAGTCCGGCATTGATATGAACGATATGTGGTTGACCAGTAGCCATGGTCGTAGTGTCTGTTTTGATGAACTGGCGCGACATAACAAGGTGGCGATGGTGACAGATACGCTGTGCGGCCCACGGGAAATTGCACAACAGCTTATCGCACGAGGCAAGGGACATCGCTGGATGGTGATTGGCGAAAACCTGGCGATGGAAAACGAACGGATCCATTTCCTGCCTGTGAGTGAAGTTAACGCCGACTATGACATGAATGCAGTGGTGATCCTCGATGAAAGATGAGCTGTTTCTACGTGGAGAGAAAGTGCCGATGACCAAAGAAGCGGTACGCGCACTTGCCCTCTCAAAACTTGAATTACACCGCGCCAGTCACCTGATTGATATTGGTGCCGGAACCGGCAGCGTGTCGATAGAAGCCGCTTTGCAATACCCTGGATTGCGCGTGACGGCAATCGAGCGTAACCCGGCGGCGCTCAGATTGCTGGATGAAAACCGCCAGCATTTTGCCTGTGCAAACATCGACATTTTTCCTGGCGTTGCGCCAATGACCATCGCGGAAAAAGCCGATGCCATTTTTATGGGCGGCAGCGGCGGCCATTTGACCGAACTGATTGACTGGTCAATGCGTCAATTACATCCCGCCGGGCGGCTGGTGATGACGTTCATCCTCCAGGAAAACCTCAACACCGCGCTGGCGCATCTGGACCATCTTGGCGTACAGGGAGTGGATTGCCTGCAGTTACAGGTTTCCTCGCTTGCCACGCTTGGCAGTGGTCACTATTTCAAACCGAATAACCCCGTATTTGTTATCGCCTGTCAGAAGGAAGGAAACCATGTCTGAGATTTTTGATCCCCGTAGCGTGTGGTTTGTTGGCGCAGGTCCTGGCGATCGCGAGCTGATTACCCTCAAAGGTTACCGGTTGCTACAGCAGGCGCAGGTTGTTATCTACGCCGGATCGCTGATTAACACAGAACTACTGGAATATTGCCCTGCCGGCGCTGAATGTCACGACAGCGCTGAACTGCATCTGGAACAGATCCTCGACCTGATGGAAGCCGGAGTGAAAGCGGGTAAGACCGTTGTCCGCCTGCAAACCGGCGATGTTTCGCTGTACGGTTCCGTGCGCGAGCAGGGCGAGGAGTTGACCAAACGCGGGATCGACTGGCAGGTGGTGCCTGGCGTTAGCGCATTCCTTGGCGCGGCGGCGGAGCTGGGCGTTGAGTATACCGTGCCTGAGGTTTCGCAGAGCCTGATCATTACTCGCCTTGAAGGACGCACGCCGGTACCGGAACGTGAACAGTTGGAGTCTTTTGCCAGTCACCAGACATCTATGGCGATTTATCTGTCCGTCCAGCGTATTCATCGGGTAGCGGAGCGTTTGATTGAAGGCGGTTATCCGGCGACCACGCCAGTGGCGGTGATCTACAAGGCCACCTGGCCAGAAAGCCAGACCGTGCGCGGTACCCTGGCGGATATTGGCGACAAGGTTCGCGATGCGGGCATCCGTAAAACGGCTCTTATTCTGGTCGGTAATTTCCTGGGCTCGGAGTATCACTACTCCAAACTCTATGCGGCGGACTTTAGCCATGAATACCGTAAAGCCTGAATCTATTGCGCTTTTTTGCCTGACCCCCGGCGGCGTTGTGCTGGCGAAACGTCTGGCGGCCATGCTGCCGGTCACCTGTTTTACCAGTGAAAAGCTGCTGGAAGAGGGGTTTGTTCCTTTCGAAAACGGCTTTGCGAATACCGCCCGCGAAGCGTTTGCGAATTACTCGGCGCTGATTTTTATCGGGGCGACCGGCATTGCGGTCCGCGTGTTGGCCCCGCTGGTCAACGACAAATTTTGCGATCCGGCTGTGGTGGTCATTGATGAACGTGCCCAGCATGTCATCAGCCTGCTCTCCGGTCACGCAGGGGGCGCGAATGCGCTGGCGCGTTATCTGGCGGGCATGTTGGGCGCAGACCCGGTTATCACTACGGCGACGGATGTGAACGATATGGCGGCACTGGATACGCTGGCATTTCAACTGAATGCCCGGATGAGTGATTTCCGTTCGGCGGTCAAGATCGTTAATCAGATGCTGGTCAGCAATAAGCGAGTTGGACTGTGGTGGGATGACGAACTGACGCAGGATGTCAGCCATTGCGACCGGCGCGGTTTTATCACGGTCACCGATCTCAACCAGCTACCTGAACTGGATGCGCTGGTGTGTATCACCTTACGCACCAATTTACCCGATCTGCCTGTTCCGCACTGGAAGCTGGTGCCGCAGCGTGTGGTGGCCGGAATTGGTTGTCGTCGTGACACGCCGTTCCCACTTCTGGCCGCGCTGCTAGCCCGCCAACTTGAAGCCCAGCAGCTCGACCCGCTGGCGCTAAAAGCGATTGGCAGTATCACGCTGAAAAAAGATGAACAGGGACTTATCCAACTGGCTTCGTGCTGTCGCGTTCCTTTCGAAACCTTTACCGCTGACGCGCTGCGTGAGCATGAGCACCGTTTTCCGGCCTCATCGTTTGTTCGCAAAACGGTGGGTACAGGAAGCGTTTCTGGTCCTGCAGCCTGGCTGTTGAGCCACGGAAAACTGTTAGGCGAGACCCTGCGAGAACAGGGCGTCACTATCACTTTGGGAGTTTCACACTGATGTTAAGCGTAATTGGAATTGGCCCTGGCTCGCAGGCAATGATGACCATGGAAGCCGTTGAAGCATTGCAGGCAGCGGAAATCATCGTTGGCTATAAAACCTACACCCATCTGGTAAAAGCGTTCACTGGCGACAAGCAGGTGATCAAAACCGGGATGTGCAAAGAGATTGAACGCTGCCAGGCGGCTATCGAGCTGGCGCAGGCGGGTCGCAATGTGGCGCTGATCAGCAGCGGAGACGCGGGGATTTACGGTATGGCTGGGCTGGTGCTCGAACTGGTCAGCAAGCAAAAGCTGGACGTTGAGGTCAGGTTAATCCCTGGCATGACCGCCAGTATTGCCGCCGCCTCTTTGCTTGGCGCACCGCTGATGCACGACTTCTGCCACATCAGCTTAAGCGATCTGTTAACGCCGTGGCCGGTCATCGAAAAACGTATCGTTGCCGCTGGCGAAGCAGACTTTGTTATCTGTTTCTACAACCCGCGCAGTCGGGGACGCGAAGGTCATCTGGCGCGTGCATTTGAACTGCTGTCTGCCAGCAAAAGCGCGCAAACGCCGGTCGGTATTGTGAAGTCAGCTGGACGTAAAAAGCAGGAAAAATGGCTGACCACTCTTGGCGAAATGGACTTTGAACCGGTTGATATGACCAGTCTTGTGATCGTTGGCAACAAAACCACCTATGTTCAGGACGGCCTGATGATCACGCCACGAGGTTATGTGCTGTGAATTATGGTGATGTGCTGGTCATGGGCGGTACCAGCGATGCGCGCATGCTGTGCCAGCAACTGGATGCGGCAAACGTGGCTTACACCCTGTCGGTTGCAACCCCAACGGGGAAACAGCTGGCGGGAGATATTAAAGGCCAGGTGCGCTGCGGACGTCTGGAACGTGAACAAATGATTGCCTGGCTGCAGGAAAATCAGACGCGCTGGGTGATCGACGCCTCGCATCCGTATGCCGAGGTGGTGAGCCGCAACATCATGAGCGCTTGCGAAGCCGCGGGCGTATTGCTGAGCCGCTATCAGCGTCCTGAGCAGTTGAGCGGTTTAACCCACCCGCAGTTGTATACCGTACAGAGTATTCAGCAAGCGTGCGAGGTGGCTCGACGCTTCGGCGATCGCGTGCTGTTGACGACCGGCAGTAAAGATCTGGCTATCTGGCGCGAAGGGTTGCCTGAAAAAACGCTGCTGGCACGCGTGCTGCCTGTACCTGAAGTCATTCAGCAATGCGCGGATCTTGGGTTTGGTGTCGGTGAAATATTCGCATTGTGCGGGCCGTTTAGCGCCGAGTTCAACGCTGCGTTTTATCGCCAGTGTCAGGCTGATGTGGTGATCACCAAAGCATCAGGCGCGGAAGGTGGTTATCAGGAAAAAGTTCAACCCTGTCTGGATGCCGGTATCCCCTGCATCGTGATTACACGTCCGGCACCGTTGGTGACGGGAGATGAGTTACTGGAAAGTCAGGCCGCCTTTGGGGCGCGTTTAACGCGCTGGCTGGCCGCTGCTTAAGGAGTTAGAGATGAAAAAGGCGCTTCTGGTGGTCAGCTTTGGCACCAGCTACCACGACACCTGTGAGAAAAATATTGTGGCCTGTGAGCGCGATCTCGCAGCCAGTTGCCCTGACCGCGACCTGTTCCGGGCGTTTACCTCCGGGATGATAATCCGCAAGCTCAAGCAGCGTGACGGCATTGAAATCGACACGCCGCTGCAGGCGCTGCAAAAACTGGCGGAGCAGGGATATCAGGATGTGGCTATTCAGTCGTTGCATATTATCAACGGCGACGAATACGAAAAAATTGTCCGCGAAGTGCAAAGTATGCGCCCGCTTTTTTCTCGCCTGACGCTGGGTGTACCGCTGCTGAGCAGCCATGAAGATTACGCCCAGCTGATGCTGGCGCTGCAACAGCAAATGCCGGCGCTTGGCGAAAATGAAAAAGTGGTCTTTATGGGACACGGCGCCAGCCATCATGCCTTTGCCGCCTATGCCTGCCTCGATCACATGATGACGGCGCAGCGTTACCCGGCGCGGGTTGGGGCGGTGGAAAGCTATCCGGAAGTCGATGTGCTGATTGAAAGTTTGTCCCAGGAAGGAGTGACGGCGGTACATCTGATGCCGCTGATGCTAGTTGCTGGCGATCATGCCATCAATGATATGGCCTCCGACGAAGATGATTCGTGGAAAACATTGTTTAACGCGGCCGGGATACCGGCAACGCCGTGGCTCAGTGGCCTGGGTGAGAATCCAGCGGTTCGCGCTATGTTTGTGGTGCATTTACAGCAGGCGCTTAATGTTGCGCTGGAGGAAGCGGCATGAGCGGAAAACTGTACGCATTAAGCACCGGGCCAGGTGCTTCCGATCTTATTACCGTGCGGGCCGCACGCACGCTGGGCACGCTGGACATTCTCTATGCGCCTGCCGGGCGGAAAGGTGGCGACAGCCTGGCGTTGTCGATCGTGCGGGAGTATATCGGCGAGCAGACCGAAGTTCGCTGCTGCCATTTTCCTATGAGTGCCGACAGCGCTGAAAAAGAGGCCGTATGGGATGACGTTGCTGCCGCGTTAGTACAGGAAGTTGAAGCCGGTAAGCAGGTGGGCTTTATCACTCTCGGCGACGCCATGCTGTTCAGCACCTGGGTCTTTTTACTCCAGCGTATAGGCTGTCCTGATTGGTTAGAAATTGTCCCGGGCGTGACCTCTTTCGCTGCGATTGCCGCGCGTTCCAAAACGCCGCTCGCCATGGAGCAACAGTCTCTGGCAGTGGTCTCCTGTACCGCGCCGGAAGCGGAAATCCAGCAGGCATTAAAGCAACATGACAGTCTGGTGCTGATGAAAGTATACGGTCGTTTTGCGCGCATCAAAGCACTGCTGCGACAAGAGGGATTGTTAGATTGCGCATTGATGATGTCTGAAGCCACGCTGCCGGGTGAGCAGTGCTGGCGTCATCTCGATGAGGTGAGCGACGATCAGCCGCTGCCTTATTTCTCGACCATTCTGGTCAATAAACAGTGGGAGTATGCACAATGAAGCTTGAACAACAGCTAAAACAGCTGTCTTTCAGCGGGTTGGCTGCGGCGCTATTACTGATGATTGTTCCTGAACAAGCGTTCGCCATGCACATAATGGAAGGTTTCTTGCCGCCGATGTGGGCGCTGGCCTGGTGGCTGCTGTTTTTGCCCTGTCTGTGGTACGGGCTGGTGCGTCTGCGCCAAATCGTACAGGAAGATAGTCACCAAAAAGTGTTACTGGCTTTGTGCGGCGCGTTTATTTTTGTGCTATCGGCGCTGAAAATTCCTTCCGTTACCGGAAGTTGTTCACACCCTACCGGCGTAGGTCTGGCGGTTATCCTGTTTGGACCGGGCGTGGTGGCAATCCTTGGGGCAATTGTTCTGCTGTTCCAGGCACTGCTGCTGGCGCACGGTGGTTTGACGACGCTCGGCGCTAACGGTATGTCGATGGCGGTGATCGGCCCGGTTGTGGGCTACATGGTGTGGAAAATGGCCTGCCGTGCGGGGCTGCGTCGTGATGTCTGCGTCTTCCTGTGCGCGATGCTGGCGGATCTCGTCACTTATTTCGTGACCTCGGTGCAACTGGGCGTTGCGTTCCCGGATCCGTCCGCTGGCGCTACCGGCTCAATCATCAAGTTCATGGGAATTTTCTGCCTGACGCAGATCCCTATTGCGATTGCGGAAGGTCTGCTCACCGTAATGATTTATGACCAGCTAACCAAACGGCAGTTGATTACCGCTCAAGGACATTAACGATGAAAAAGACGCTGATTTTGTTAGTGATGGTTGTCGCGCTGGTGATCCTGCCGTTCTTTATCAACCACGGTGGAGAGTACGGCGGTTCAGACGGTGAGGCGGAGAGTCAGATTCAGGCAATTGCTCCCCATTATGAACCGTGGTTCCAGCCGTTGTATGAACCCGCAAGCGGCGAGATTGAAAGCCTGCTGTTTACGCTTCAGGGATCGCTGGGCGCAGCCGTGATTTTCTACATTCTGGGTTATACCAAGGGCAGGCAACGTCGTGATGACCGGGCTTGACAGGCTTAGCTATCAAAGCCGCTGGTTTCATGTCTCACCGGTGCGGAAATTTCTGCTCTGGCTGATGATGATGATTCTGGCATTTACTCTGCCCCCGTTGGGGCAGGGTATTGAGCTATTATTGATTGCCGCGCTGAGCTGCTGGCTGCTGCGCATTTCCTTCTGGCGCTGGTGTCGCTGGATGGCTTTGCCATTTGGTTTTCTGACAGTTGGTGTGGTGACTATTCTGTTTAGTTTTAGCCGCGATCCACAGACGTTGCTGGCGAGTATTCCTGTAGGAAGCTATTGGTTAGGCGTGAGTGGGCCAGGGCTGGTCACCGCTAATGAAACCTTCTGGCGCAGCCTGGCTGCGCTGGCGGCAACGTTCTGGCTGGTACTGAATCTACCGTTTCCGCAATTAATTATCTTACTTAAACGCGGGCGCGTTCCTCGCCTGTTGACTGAGCAGATCCTGTTAACCTGGCGCTTTATTTTTATCCTGTTAGACGAGGCGCTGGCTATACATCGCGCACAAACGCTGCGTTTTGGTTATCGTAGCTTGCCGTTGGGCTATCGCTCGCTGGCGATGTTGGTGGGACTGCTGTTTACCCGCGTGTTGATCCGCTACCAGCAAATGACCACCACACTGGATATCAAACTGTATCAGGGTGATTTTCACCTGTAAGGATAAGTATGCTTGCCACCTCAGCGCTTTGGTTTCGCTATCAGGATGACCCCATCCTCAAAGGGCTAACGCTGGACTTTTCTACGCATGCCGTCACCGGGCTGGTCGGTGCCAATGGCTGCGGGAAATCTACGCTATTTATGAACCTGAGTGGCTTACTGCGCCCGCAGCAAGGCACAGTGATGTGGCAAGGCAAACCGCTGGATTACAGCAAACGCGGCTTGCTGGCGCTACGTCAGCAGGTGGCAACCGTCTTTCAGGACCCCGATCAGCAAATCTTTTATACCGATATCGACAGCGACATTGCCTTCAGCCTGCGCAACCTTGGCGTGGATGAGGCTGAAATCTCCCGTCGGGTGGACGATGCGCTCACGCTGGTCGACGCCCAGCATTTTCGCCATCAGCCTATTCAGTGTTTAAGCCACGGGCAAAAAAAACGTGTGGCGATTGCTGGGGCATTGGTGTTGCAGGCGCAGTATTTGCTATTGGATGAACCTACTGCAGGCCTTGACCCTTCAGGTCGCACGCAGATGATTGAGATAATCAAACGCATCGTAGCGCAAGGAAATCACGTGGTTATCTCCAGCCATGATATCGATCTTATCTATGAGGTCAGCGATGCAGTTTACGTTTTGCGCCGGGGCGAAGTGCTAACGCATGGCACGCCGGGTGACGTTTTCGCCCAGACGGAACTGATTGAACAAGCGGGACTAACTCAGCCCTGGCTGGTGAAGCTGCATACTGAGCTGGGCTTCCCGCTGTGTAAAACAGAGGCTGAATTTTTTAGTTGTATGCGAGAGAACGCACTGAAGGAGGCGTCATGACGCAGGCAATAATGTTGCAGGGAACGGCATCTGATGTGGGTAAAAGCGTGTTGGTCGCCGGGCTGTGTCGAATTTTTTATCAGGATGGGCTGCGTACCGCACCGTTCAAATCGCAGAATATGGCGCTGAACTCTGGTATTACGCCAGAGGGCAAAGAGATGGGCCGCGCGCAAATCTTTCAGGCTGAGGCTGCCGGCATTACGCCAGATGTGCGTATGAATCCGGTGCTGCTTAAGCCAACCAGCGATCGTAAAGCGCAGGTCGTGCTGATGGGCAAAGTGGCGACCGATATGGACGCGGTGAGTTACCACGAGTACAAACCGCGTCTGCGGGATCAAATCCTGTCAGTTTACAACAGCCTGGCGCAGGAATTCGATGTACTGGTGCTGGAAGGCGCGGGAAGTCCGGCTGAGATTAACCTGCGCGATCGCGATATCGTCAATATGGGCATGGCTGAAATGGCGCAATGTCCTGTCATTCTGGTGGCAGATATCGATCGCGGCGGGGTGTTTGCCTCCATTTATGGCACGCTGGCGCTGTTGCACGATCACGAACGCGCGCGGGTCAAAGGGGTGATCATCAATAAGTTTCGCGGTGATGTGACGCTGCTGCACTCCGGTATTGAGCAAATTGAAGCGCTGACCGACGTTCCGGTACTGGGCGTCATGCCCTGGCTGGATGTTGATCTGGAAGATGAAGATGGCGTTGCGCTGCAAAAGGGCAAATATTTGCGCACAGACAAACGCGACATCGACATCGCGGTGGTTCAAATACCGCACATTTCTAACTTTACGGATTTCAATGCGCTTGCCGCACAACCGGATGTGCGCGTGCGCTATGTTCGCCAGCCAGAAGAGCTGGCGGGGGCCGATCTGGTGATTCTGCCCGGCAGCAAAAATACGCTGGGCGATCTGGTGTGGCTGCGTGAAAGCGGCATGGCGCACGGCGTCGTGCAATTGCATCGTAATAACGTACCGGTGGTGGGGATTTGCGGCGGTTACCAAATGCTCGGCGATACCATCATTGATGACGTGGAGTCAGGACTCGGTACGCTGCCGGGGCTGGGCTTGCTCAATACCGTAACCCATTTTGCCCAGCATAAAACCACCACCCTGGTTGAAGGGCAAATGTCCTCCTCGCTGCCCGACTGGCTGGCAGGCACGGCGGGGTTATCCGTTCGCGGTTATGAAATCCACATGGGCGAAACGACGTTAACTGAAGAATGCCGGTCGGTGATGACGCTGCGAAAAGACGGCGGCAATGTGGCTGACGGCGCGGTCACTCCGGATGGTCTGGCGTTCGGCACCTACCTTCACGGTCTGTTCGACAGCGATGAATTTACCCGTGCGCTGGTGAATGGCCTGCGAGAGCGTAAAGGATTAGCCCCGCTGGATTCCACCTTCCATTACGCGCAATATAAATCGCAGCAGTTTGATCTGCTGGCGGATGCGATGCGGCAACACATCGATATTGAGAAAATTTATACCATCATGCAGCAACACCGGGAGCCAGTATGATTATTCTGGTTACGGGCGGCGCACGAAGCGGCAAGAGTCGGCATGCGGAGGCGCTGATCGCTGATTCTCCAAACGTTTTGTATATCGCAACTTCGCAGATTTTTGATGAGGAGATGGCTGCGCGAATTCAGCATCATCGCGATGGACGCCCTGCGCACTGGCGTACAGCCGAGCGCTGGCAACATCTGGATGAACTGATAACGGCAACGAACAATCCGCAAGAAGCCATTCTACTGGAGTGCATTACCACGATGGTGACTAATCTGCTGTTTGCGCTGGGCGGTGACAGTGACCCGGATAGCTGGGATTACGCGGCGATGGAGCAGTCCATCGACGACGAAATCCGTTCGCTGATTGCTGCCTGTCAGCGCTGCCCGGCAAAGGTGGTGCTGGTCACCAACGAAGTGGGAATGGGGATTGTTCCGGAAAACCGTCTGGCACGGCATTTTCGCGATATTGCAGGACGCGTGAACCAGCGACTGGCGGCGGCAGCTGATGAGGTCTGGCTGGTGGTATCAGGAATTGGAGTCAAAATTAAATGAGTAAGTTGTTCTGGGCAATGCTCTCTTTTATCAGTCGCTTGCCCGTTCCTGCACGCTGGTCGCAAGGACTGGATTTCGAGCACTATTCGCGCGGTATTGTGATGTTCCCCTTGATTGGCGTGGTGCTGGGAGGCCTGACGGGGCTGGTCTTTATGGCGCTACAGCCCTGGTGCGGAGTGCCATTGGCGGCTCTGTTTGCCGTCCTTACCCTGGCGTTATTGACCGGGGGATTTCATCTCGACGGGCTGGCGGATACCTGTGACGGCATTTTTTCTGCCCGTCGACGTGAGCGGATGCTGGAAATCATGCGTGACAGCCGCCTGGGAACCCACGGCGGACTGGCGTTAATTTTCGTGTTGCTGGCGAAAGTGCTGGTGGTGAGCGAACTGGCTTTGCGTGGCACACCGATGCTGGCGGCGCTTGCTGCAGCGTGTGTCGCCGGACGGGGTACCGCTGTTTTGCTGATGTATCGACATCGTTACGCCCGCGAAGAAGGGCTGGGTAATGTCTTTATTGGTAAAGTCACCGGGCGTCAAACCTGCGTCACGTTGGGATTCGCGGCGATCCTGGCTGCCGTGCTTCTTCCCGGCATGCGCGGCGTTGCAGCGCTGGTTGTTACGATAGTGGCGATTTTTATTCTTGGGCAGTTATTAAAACGCACGTTGGGTGGGCAGACCGGCGATACGCTGGGCGCAGCCATTGAACTTGGCGAGTTGATTTTCCTGCTGGCTCTGCTCTGAGTCAGCCAACATACTGGAACCCTTATGCAGACTTTAACCTCTTTACTCCGCGCAATCCCAACACCTGATAGTGCTGCGATGCGGCGTGCACAACAGCATATCGACGGCTTGCTTAAACCGCCGGGAAGCCTTGGGCGGCTCGAATCGCTCGCCGTACAACTGGCCGGTATGCCTGGCCTGAAAGGCACCCCGCATGTGAACGGCAAAGCGATGCTGGTGATGTGTGCCGATCACGGCGTGTGGGATGAAGGGGTTGCTGTTTCGCCTAAAATCGTCACGGCTATTCAGGCCGCGAATATGACGCGCGGGACAACCGGCGTTTGTGTGCTGGCCGCGCAGGCGGGGGCAAAGGTACATGTGATTGATGTCGGTATTGATGCCGAACCTATTCCTGGCGTGGTGAACATGCGCGTGGCGCGCGGCTGCGGCAATATTGCCCAAGGCCCGGCAATGAGCCGTTCGCAGGCCGAAGAACTGCTGCTGGAAGTTATTCGTTATACTCATGAGTTGGCCAAAGACGGTGTAACGCTGTTTGGCGTTGGTGAACTTGGTATGGCAAATACGACACCTGCAGCAGCAATCGTCAGCGTGCTGACCGGCAGCGATGCTGAGGATGTGGTAGGTATCGGCGCTAACCTGCCGCTTTCCCGGGTAGGCAATAAAGTTGAGGTTGTGCGGCGAGCTATTGCCGTCAACCAACCGGATCGTAATGACGGTATCGATGTGCTGGCTAAGGTTGGCGGGTTTGATCTTGTCGGTATGGCGGGGGTGATGCTGGGGGCGGCCTCCTGTGGCCTGCCTGTGGTGCTGGACGGTTTTCTCTCTTACTCTGCTGCGTTGGCGGCCAGCCAGATTGCGCCGCAGATTAAACCTTACCTGATCCCATCACACTTCTCCGCTGAGAAGGGCGCTCGCACTGCGCTGTCCCATCTTGAATTGGATCCGTACCTCAACATGGGGATGCGTTTGGGCGAAGGTAGCGGGGCCGCGCTGGCGATGCCGATTATTGAAGCGGCCTGTGCAATGTACTCCAACATGGGGCAGCTCGCCGCCAGTAACATTGTGCTTCCGGATGGTAAGGAAGCGTAGTTACGTGAGCCCTGAACCCCGCGGGATGGCGGGGTTTTTTATGCACATTTTAGACGTAACCCACTAAAACAGATAATAAAAGCTATAATTAACGGATGTCTGCTGCGACGAAGGAAAGGAAAAAGATGCGTCGTGTGAAACTGCTTTGTTCACTCATTATGCTGCTCGCATGTCAGGGCGCGCAGGCGGTGAGCTATCCGCTGCCGCCAGAAGGAAGTCGCCTGGTGGGAAGCCCTTTGACTATTACGGTCCCTTCAGGAAACACTCAGCCGTTGGAAGCCTTTGCCGCGCAGTACGGGCAGGGGTTGAGCAACATGCTTGAAGCCAATCCCGGCGTAGATGTTTTTCTGCCTCAGTCTGGCTCAACGCTGGTTGTGCCTCAGCAACTGATTTTACCGGATACCGTGCGCGAGGGGATCGTCATTAACGTCGCAGAAATGCGCCTTTACTATTATCCCGCTGGCAGTAATACGGTTGAAGTTTTACCCATTGGCATTGGTCAGGCGGGAAGAGAAACGCCGCGTAACTGGGTGACGGCGGTCGAGCGTAAGCAGGAAGCGCCGAGCTGGACGCCGACGCCGAATACCCGCCGTGAATACGCCGCACGCGGGGAATCCTTGCCTGCGTTTGTGCCCGCTGGACCAGATAACCCGATGGGGCTGTATGCGATTTATATCGGCAGGCTTTATGCCATACATGGCACAAATGCGAATTTTGGCATTGGTCTGCGGGTCAGCCAGGGTTGCATCCGTTTGCGAAATGATGACATTAAATATCTGTTTGATACCGTCCCGGTTGGGACGCGTGTGCAACTGATAGACCGACCGGTGAAATACAGCGTAGAGCCCGACGGCAGTCGTTGGGTGGAAGTGCATGAACCCCTGTCACGAAACCGTTCGGAATATGAGTCTGACAGACAGGTTCCCTTGCCAGTCACTCCCGCGTTGCGCACTTTCATCAGCGGGAATGACGTGGATGTGAGTCGCGGAAATCAGGCGCTGGAAAGACGCTCCGGCATGCCGGTGAACATCAGTCTGGTTCAGACGCACTATTAATTATCACGGCGACCCGGTACCTTTAGCCAGGGTGGGTCGCTGTTTTAATTTGATACTGCCCTATTTTTACCACGCCAATATGGTCAGCCATCAGCTGCGCTTCGTGTTCGCTGTGGGTAACCAGCAGTGCCGTTTGCCCGGCGGCGCGTAAAATATCCCGTACCTCGTTGCCAAGACGCTCACGCGTACGCTTATCCAGGCTGGAGAAAGGCTCATCGAGCAGCAGGATTTCCGGATGCGGGGCCAACGCGCGCGCAAGCGCGATACGCTGCTGCTGCCCGCCGGAAAGTTCATGCGGATAACGGCTGGCATGGCTGTGCAACTCCACCATTTTTAACAGCTCCGCCACCCGAACCAGCTGCTCCTCGCGTGGCATACGTCGTAATCCAAAGGCCACGTTTTGCTGCGCGGTCAGGTGGGGGAACAGCGCATATTCCTGAAAGACCATGCCGACATGACGTTTCTCCGGCGGCAGATGAACCCCGGGACCGGCAACGCGGCGCTGTGACACATAGATCTCTCCGCTTCGCAGCCGTTCAAATCCGGCAACTGCGCGTAGCACCGTAGTTTTTCCACAGCCTGAAGCGCCCAGCAGACAGGCGATTTCTCCTTTACGTACCGACATTGAAAATCCGCTCAGTACCGATTGCTGGCTGTTACCGTAGGCAACGTGCACATCCTGGAGTCGTAATGCATTTTCTGACATTGTTGCTCTCTTAACCACGGCGAGTCATCTGATGACGCACCAACAAAATAACCGGTAGCGTGCCAGCTAAAACAATCATTAGCGCGGCGATAGCGCCTTCTTCATAGGTTCCACGGGCGGCTTCCGCATACAGCAACGTTGCCAGCGTTTCGAAGTTTACCGGGCGCAAAAGCAACGTGGTTGGCAGTTCTTTCATGGCATCGGCAAAAACCAGCAGGGCGCTACTCACTAACGCCGGGCGCAGCAATGGGAAATGAACCCGTGCAAATGTGCCCGCACCATTCTCACCCAGCAGACGTGAAGCCTGTTCCAGCGACGGCGGGATGCGCCCCAGGCCGGAGTCCAGCGCGCCGATAGCAATTGCCTGGAAACGCATGGCACAACAAATTACCAGCAGGATCCCTGCAGACATCAGCGGCAGGCCGCGAACATCAAGTAAATCAGCCAGCCAGCGGTCGACAGCCATGGCGGGGGTTAAAAAACCAATCGCCAGAATGGTGCCGGGAACCGCATAGCCTAAAGACGCCAGACGCATTACACCGCGACGAAATCCCGGCATCGCGTTATCTGCGGCGCTGTGGCGCGCGCTCCAGGCAACCAGCATACTGACACACACCACCACCAGCGTGGTTCCCGCCGCCAGTGATAGCGTATTTTGTAATGCTGACAGTAACGAGGAGGATATTGGGTTCTCATCGCCTATGCGTTTGGCGCTTTCCCAAATTAAAAACAGGACCGGGGCCAGAAAACCCAGCACAACCGGCAGTGAAATAACGCCACCGAGCAGCCAGCCACGCCAGCCCTGCACGCGCGTGGGTTGAATTTCCCGCAGACTGCGGCTGCTGAAACCCTGTTTTCTGCGGCCATAAAATTCCAGCGTCAGAATAAAAAATATAAACATCAGCATCATGCAGGCGATTTGCGCCGCGGCAGATAAATCAGAACGCGAGATCCACGTGGTGTACACGGTAACCGTTAAGGTCTGTACCCCGAGGAATTCTGACGCGCCAATATCGTTGAGCGTTTCCAGCAGTGCCAGACTGATCCCAACGGCCAGTGCCGGGCGAGCCATGGGGAGAGCGACGCGAAAAAAGGTTCCGGTCGCGCTGCATCCCAGCGTACGCGCAGCTTCCAGTAAATGGGCCGGCTGGCTGATAAACATAGCGCGGGTTGTCAGGTAGACGTAAGGATAAAGCACTAATCCGAGCAGAATTATTGCGCCGGAAAGAGAACGTAAATCTGGCAGGCGGAATTGTCGCGGGCTGTCAAATCCCAGTAAGAAACGGATAAAGGTTTGCAGGGGACCTATCGGATGCAACAGATCGAGCCACGCAAAGGCGACGATGTAGGTCGGCATCGCCAGCGGCAACAGCAGCGCCCAACTGAGAATTTTTCGCCCAGGGAAATCCCATGCCGTCACCGCCCATGCGCTGCCTACGCCAATGACACCGACCATTACAGCGACACCTGCGAGCAACAGCACGGTGTTTTTTAGCGCAGATGGCAGTACATATGTCATGAGATTATCCCAGTGGGATAAATCGGCCTGGGTGGCCTGCCAGATCAGCGCAACGACAGGGGTCAGGACGCCAAGTGCGACGCACAGCGCGCCAAGATGCAACGGCGTTAATAATGACTGCGGCCCGGAAACCAGGCCGCGTAACGTCGGAAACTGCAGAGGTTTATTGATCGAATCCAACTTTATCTACCAGCAGGCTAGCTTGTTTACGATACTTCACGATTTCGGTTAGCGGCGTTTTATCGACATCGATTTCACCGATTGTGGCGCTGATAACCGGGTCAAGCGTTACGCCTTTCAGTACCGGATATTCGAAGTTCGCTTTCGCGTACTGCTGCTGGGCAGGCGCCGAAACCAGATATTCCATCAGCTTAACGGCATCGGCTTTATTCGGCGCATAGCGGGCAACGGCTGCACCGCTGATGTTGACGTGCGTACCGCCATTTTCAAAGGTGGGTTTAACGACTTTTATGGCATCGCCCCACTGACGCGCATCGCTGCCTTCTTTGGCGTTCTTCATATGACCGACGTAATAGGAGTTAGCCAGACCAATATCACAAATTCCGCCGAGGATATCGCGGGCAACATCGCGGTCGCCGCCGGTGGCTTTACGTGCCAGGTTAGCCTTCACGCCGCGCAGCCATTCTTCGGTTTTGGCTTCGCCATGATGGGCAATCATCGCGGCGATCAGCGCCGTGTTGTACGGGTGCTGGCCGGAGCGAATACAGACTTTTCCTTTGTATTCAGGGCTGGCGAGCTGTTCGTAATGCCAGTTATCGATTGGCAGCGACTTCTCGGCATACAGCACGCGAGCGCGCATAGAAAGCGCAAACCACTGATTATCCGCACCGCGCAGATTCGCAGGAATGGCGGCTTTCAGTACTTCTGACTCTACCGGCTGGGTTACACCGGCTTCAACTAAATCGATGAGATTACCGGCATCGACGGTCATCAGCAGGTCGGCAGGCGAGTTTTTGCCTTCAGCCTTAACACGCTCAAGCATACCGTCTTTGATATAGACCGTACTCACTTTGATGCCGCTGGTTTTAGTCCAGCTGTCAAGTAAAGGCTGGATCAGACCCGGTTCGCGGGTGGTATAAAGCGTTAACGTTTCCTGAGCGAAAGCAGGCAGGCTGACAGAGAAGACGAGGGCAGAGGCAAGCGTGATACGGCGCAATCCGGTGCGAGGCAGAGCATTCATCGTTTTTATCCCAGAGTAATTGGAACATACAGTGAACCGAGCAAGGCTCGTTCTTTTGGCTCGCGTACAATAAATGATAATCACTAGCACTTACAATAAGTGCAAAGTTTAAACGATTTACATTTACACAACTTTAATCAACGATGTGATGCAACGGCGGATGGGGCGTTATGGCAGGCTGGGCGCTCTCTTACAGGCATTTTTTTAACAGACATAAAAAGCAAAAAGCCTGCTTAGTTTCCTAAGCAGGCTTCTTAAATTTGGCTCCTCTGACTGGACTCGAACCAGTGACATACGGATTAACAGTCCGCCGTTCTACCGACTGAACTACAGAGGAATCGTGTGAACGAGGCGCATATTACTGACCTCGCCATGAGGTGTCAACAGTAAAATTAGCGCGTCATTTCAATTGGTTAATTAATCTTCAAATTCAGTGTTAATGCGCATTTGGTGAGCGATAATCGTCGTCTCCCCGGGTATCGCGTAACCGTTCCATGGGGTTCTGGCGATAAAACTGGATGAAACGCTGCCATAAGGCAGGAAAACGCGGAGCAAATAATTCAGGCGCGCTGAAAAAATACTCGGATAACACGGCAAAGCATTCTGCAGGATCGGTCGCTGCGTAGGCATCTATACTGCAGGCCGTTTCTCCAACCAGATCGATCTCATCCTGAATATTGTTCATTGCGGCATGCAGGTCATGTTCCCAACCGGCGATGTCGCGCAGGGGGATTGCCGGAACACCGCTGGCACGATCGCCATTACGCATATCAAGCTTGTGTGCCACTTCATGGATGATCAGATTAAAGCCGGAGGCGTCAAAGGAATCTTGAATATCAAGCCAGTTGAGGATTATTGGGCCTTGTTGCCAGCTCTGTCCGGACTGTACAACGCGTTGGTTATGCACCAGCCCAATATCGTCTTCCCATTCATCGTCTACGACAAACGGGGCAGGGTAGATGAGAACTTCATGAAACCCGTCGAGCCACTCAATCCCCAGTTCCAGAACAGGTAAGCAAAACAGCAGAGCAATGCGCGCACTTTTTAGCGGGTCCAGCTCAAATCCCTGAAGAGCGACCATTCTTTTTTGCTGTAAAAAGCGTTCTGCCAGGGCGACAAGTCTGGCTTGTTCTTGCTCGGTGAGATTAACCAAAAGGGGAATAGCCAGGGCGTCGTCCCACGGCCAGTCGTCACTCCGGGTTGTTTCTTGTTCTTTCCAGGGCCACTTAATCATCGTTTTGCTCGCAAACTCGTCACTTGAACGAAATTGACGGAACTGGGTCTGTTAAAATGCCAAATTACCTGGCATCATGGCAACCGCCAAAACGGAGAGATGCCAGAGCGGCTGAATGGACCGGTCTCGAAAACCGGAGTAGGGGTAACTCTACCGGGGGTTCAAATCCCCCTCTCTCCGCCACTATTCAAGCACTTGCACGCCTTGCTTTCAACGACAGTTCTCACGGATGTTTTTTTCTTTGAGTATCCTCACAAGTTTATCGTTGTCATGCCCGTGCGGTAAAAAAATACGTTTCATATAAATAAAAAGCCCGCTTCATATGAAGCGGGCTTGCGCGTATGTGCATCAATTAGAACTGATAGACTAAACCAACGGCAACGATGTCGTCTGTCGCGATACCGTTATCAGAGTAGAAGCTGTCGTCTTCATCCAGCAGGTTGATTTTATAATCAACATAGGTGGACATGTTTTTGTTGAAGTAGTAAGTCATACCCACATCAACATATTTGACCAGATCTTTGTCGGTGTAGCGGTAATTGCCATTGCTGTCGCGATCCCAGCCGCCTAAATCAACACCTTTAGACATCAGGAAAGAAACCGCAGGACGCAGGCCAAAGTCAAACTGGTATTGAGCAGTGACTTCAAAGTTTTGCGTTTTGTTGGCGATACCGCCTTTCGCAACATCTTCCCCTGCAGCATTCTTATAAGAGCCGCTGCCGTATGCTGTCATGTTACGGGTTTCTGCGTACATAGCAGCCAGATACACGTTGTTAGCGTCATATTTCGCGCCAATAGTCCAGGCATCCGCTGTTTCGCCACCAGCATATTTATCGGTATAGCTACGATCGCCGCGGCCAGCTGCAACTTGCTCGTTAGTACGATCGGAACTGGAGTACGCCGCACCCAGGCTTAAACCGAAGTCGAAGTCATAGGAGGTAGACATACCGAAGCCGTCGCCGTTTTCTTTCGCCAGTTTACGGTTAGTGCTGTTACCGGAACCTTCCTGACCTAAGCTGCTACCTTCGTTATTACCCTGATACTGCAGGGCGAAGTTCAGACCATCAACCTGACCAAAGAAGCCTTTATTGCGATAGGTGGCAACGCCGTTAGCACGACCGGTCATGTACACGTCGGTCTGGGTGTAAGTATCGCCACCAAATTCTGGCAGCATGTCGGTCCAGGCTTCTACGTCATAGACGACGCCATAGTTACGACCGTAATCGAAGGTGCCGTTCTCACCAAATCCTAAGCCAGCGAAAGCCAGACGAGTCCAGGAATCGCCTTTGTCACCTTCGGTGCCGTTGGCCTGAATGTTATATTCCCACTGACCATAACCAGTCAGCATATCATTGATCTGCGTTTCGCCTTTGAAACCCAGACGTGCATAGGACATGTCGCCATCGCTGCCTGCATCGTCAGAGAAATAACGCAGACCATCGACTTTACCGTACAGATCCAGTTTATTGCCGTTCTTATTATAAATTTCAGCCGCATTAGCTGCGCCTGCAGCTAATAAAGCAGGGAGAAGCAGTGCCAGTACTTTTCTTTTCATTATGTATTTCCTTTATATAATAATTAAAATGAATATGTAACACTATTTGAAAGACTACATTTGGATACTATCTATGAAGTTCATTTAATTTAAAATATAACATGTAACAAATGTATTTAAGATATTTCAAAACATGTCACCAGCGCATTATCATCATTAATATTGTATGTTTATCATGATTTTATTTTTATGATAAATGCTTTGCTATCATTGAGTTATGTTTTATGTTTATTTTTATTGTTAAATATATATTATTGATATTTGTTATTTATTTTTCTGTCATATTTATAATTTATCTGCTCGTCAAGACTAATGGTGATTATACATTTGTAGAAAGTATGACTATCATAAAATAATATATGGTGGTGATATGCAGGGTTGGCGGTAGTCTGATATGAGAATTGTTGCTAAGGTGGTTTTCTTTTTGCGAAGAGTGAGAGTATGGAGCGACATGACTGGCAGTCGAAATTTGAAGCCTGGTTGCGTGAAAATCATTCAGGGCACGACGCTGCTCACGACATCTTTCATTTTCGGCGTGTGTGGAAGACGGCTCAAAAGCTGAGCACGGATGCGACCGTAGACTGGCTGGTGGTGCTGACGGCATGCTACTTCCATGATCTCGTCAGTTTGCCGAAGAATCATCCCGATCGTCATCGTTCATCGGTAATGGCAGCCCAGGAAACACGTCGCGTTTTGATGCACGATTTCCCTGACTTTCCACACCAACGATTACCTGCCGTGTGCCATGCCATTGAGGCGCACAGTTTCAGCGCCAAAATTGTACCAGAAACCCTTGAGGCCAAAATTGTGCAGGATGCTGACCGGCTTGAGGCGCTGGGGGCGATTGGTTTAGCGCGTGTATTTGCCGTGTCCGGGGCGTTAGGCGTGGCGCTGTTTGATGCGGAAGATCCGTTTGCCAGGCAGCGTAATCTTGATGATAAACAGTACGCGCTCGATCACTTCCAGACCAAACTGTTGACGCTGCCGCTAACGATGCAAACCGCGCAAGGCCGGCATTTGGCGCAACATAATGCTGACTTCTTATTGACGTACATGGCGAAACTGAGTGCGGAGTTAAAAGGAGAATATGAAATGCTGGATCTTGACGCGATTCAACCCCTTATAGCGCGTTAGTTGCCAGTACAGCCGCAACGTCAACCGCGCTATTTTATGTTAATCTGTCGGTTATCCATTTCGGCCGGTTAAATGTATGCAGGATAATTTTTCAGTAGCAGGCTCCATGAACCCGATGACAGATGATAACGACGCCGCCGCACAGGTGATTTTGGCGAAGTTGCTTGAAATTTATGACGTGAAAACGCTGGTTGCTCATCTGAATGGTGTTGGCGAGAACCGCTGGAGTCCGGCCATCTTTAAGCGAGTTGTCGCCAATGAGACATGGCATCGTCTCAGCGATGGCGAGCTGGCTCATCTGAAAGCCTTGCTGCCGACGCCGCCTGCGCATCATCCACATTATGCTTTTCGCTTTATCGATCTTTTTGCCGGTATTGGCGGCATTCGTCGCGGCTTTGAGGCGATTGGCGGGCAGTGTGTGTTCACCAGTGAGTGGAACAAGCATGCGGTGCGTACCTACAAAGCGAATCACTACTGCGATCCTCACCAGCACCATTTTAATGAAGATATTCGCGATATCACCCTCAGTCATCATGATGGGGTGAGCGACCAGCAGGCGGCAGAACATATTCGCCAGCATGTTCCTCAGCATGATGTGCTGTTGGCGGGGTTTCCTTGTCAGCCATTCTCACTGGCCGGCGTATCAAAGAAAAACGCGTTAGGTCGTGCTCATGGCTTCGCCTGCGACACGCAGGGCACACTTTTTTTTGACGTGGTGCGCATCATCAATGCGCGTCGGCCAGCAATATTTGTGCTCGAAAACGTCAAAAACCTGAAGAGCCACGATCAGGGAAAAACTTTCCGCATCATTATGCAAACGCTGGACGAGCTGGGTTATGACGTGGCGGATGCAGACGATAACGGACCGGACGATCCGAAAATTATCGACGGGCAACATTTCTTGCCTCAGCATCGCGAACGTATTGTGCTCGTCGGCTTTCGCCGCGATCTAAATCTGAAATCAGACTTCACGCTGCGCGATATTATCTCCCGCTATCCTCAGCGGCGCACTACGCTGGCGGAGCTGCTTGAGCCGACCGTTGATGCAAAATATGTGTTGACGCCGGTGCTGTGGAAATATCTGTATCGCTATGCGAAAAAGCATCAGGCGCGGGGGAATGGGTTTGGCTATGGCATGGTGTATCCCGGCAATCCCGATTGCGTAACGCGTACATTATCGGCGCGTTACTATAAAGATGGGGCGGAGATCTTGATCGACCGCGGCTGGGATCTGGCGCTGGGTGAAAAGGATTTTGATGATCCGCACAATCAGCGACACCGTCCTCGCAGGTTGACGCCCAGAGAGTGCGCGCGTCTGATGGGGTTCGAATCACCTCAGGGTTATCAGTTCAGGATCCCGGTGTCGGACACGCAGGCATATCGTCAGTTTGGTAACTCGGTGGTCGTCCCGGCGTTTGCGGCGGTCGCCAGGCTGCTGGAGCCAAAGATCAAACAGGCGGTTGCTATTCGTGAGAAAGAGAACCTGCATGGCAGACGTTCACGATAAGGCAACGCGCAGTAAAAATATGCGGGCGATAGCCACCCGCGATACTGCCATTGAAAAACGCCTTGCCAGCTTGCTGACAGAGCAGGGGGTAACGTTTCGCGTGCAGGATGCGACGTTACCCGGTCGCCCCGATTTCGTGGTCGATGATTATCGTTGTGTGATCTTTACCCACGGTTGTTTCTGGCATCATCACCACTGCTATCTATTTAAAGTCCCCGCAACACGAACGGAATTCTGGCTGGAAAAAATTGGCAAAAATGTCCAGCGTGACGCGCGGGACGGTGAAATGTTGCAGGCGCTGGGCTGGCGTGTACTGATTGTCTGGGAGTGCGCCCTGCGTGGGCGCGAAAAACTGGGGGATGACGCGTTATCCGAACGTGTTATCGAGTGGATCTGCGGTGGTGGCGCCAGCGCGCAGATCGACACTCTCGGTATTCATTTACTGTAACGTCTTTTCCGACGGGGTCACAACGGCGTCCGCTTTAGCGGGAAATAAGTATTTACCGAGCGTGACCAGTACTACCGCAAATACAATCACGCCAAGCGCCAGCCATTCGATGGGCGCCAGGCTTTCTCCTCCCAGACCGGTACCTAACAATACGGCGACAACCGGGTTCACGTAGGCATAGCTGGTGGCTAATGCCGGACTGACGTTGCGGATCAGGTACATATACGCGTTAATGGCAATAATAGAACCAAACAGGGCCAGATAGGCGACCGCCATAAAGCCTGAAAATGTTGGCATAGTGGTCAACTTTTCCCCGGAAAGCAACGAGGCGCACATCAGCACAATACCGGCGGCTAACATTTCAATGGCCCCGGCCATCATGCCAACGGGTAGCGTTATGCGTGAACCGTACACCGATCCAAATGCCCAACTCATTGAACCTATGAGGATTAAAACAGCGCCCCACGGATTACCACTCAAATTACCTCCGCTGTTCAGCATGATGATCCCAGCGAGTCCAATTGCGATCCCCATCCACTCCAGCTTGCGCGTTTTAATGCCAAAAAAGTGGCTAAAGCACAGCGTAAACAGCGGCACGGTGGCGACCACTACGGCGGCAATACCGGAAGGCACGTTTTGATGCTCAGCGACAGTCACCAGTCCGTTACCTACAGCCAGCAGCAGGATACCAATTAACGCGGCGTTCAAAAGCTGACGCAGAGGCGGCAGCTTATGTCCGCGAATAAGTAAGAATGCGGTTAACAAAATTCCCGCAGAGAGAAAACGAACGCCAGCCATCATCAACGGCGGCCAGCTTTCAACGCCAATGCGAATAACGAAGTACGTGGAACCCCAAATGATGTACAGCGCGAAAAGCGCACTGAAAAGCGGTAGCAATTGCCTGAAACGCATAATCCCTCACGGTGGAAATAAAAAGGTGCAACATAGTAAACGTTAAAACTATCTTGCTGGCGAGATTTATAATTACCTGCCGATGTTAAAAATTTGTTGACCAGAAAGGTCAGTTTCAGCATTGCGTGTTTTACTTCATACTTATGACTGCAAAAAAATAATATTGAGGGTAGAAATTTTGGCAGGAAGTAGCTTATTGACCTTACTCGATGATATCGCCACGCTGCTGGATGATATCTCCGTCATGGGAAAACTGGCCGCGAAAAAAACCGCGGGCGTACTGGGAGATGACCTGTCGCTTAACGCGCAGCAGGTGTCGGGCGTGCGGGCGAATCGCGAACTCCCGGTGGTCTGGAGCGTGGCGAAGGGATCGTTTGTTAACAAAGTTATCCTTGTGCCGTTGGCGCTATTGATAAGCGCCTTCATTCCCTGGGCGATTACCCCCTTATTAATGGTAGGCGGGGCGTTTCTCTGTTTTGAAGGTGTGGAAAAAGTTCTCCATACCCTGGAAGCGCGTAAACACAAAGAAACTCCGGAAGAACGTCAGCAGCGTCTGACATCTTTGGCGGCGCAGGATCCGCTCACCTTTGAGAAGGATAAAATCAAAGGGGCGATACGTACCGACTTTATTTTATCTGCTGAGATTGTCGCGATTACGTTGGGGATCGTAGCGGATGCGCCATTGTTGAATCAGGTATTGGTGTTATCGGGCATCGCGTTAGTGGTGACCGTGGGGGTCTATGGTCTGGTCGGGATTATCGTTAAGCTCGATGATATTGGGTACTGGCTGGCAGAAAAACGTAGCGCGTTTGCCCAGTCGCTGGGTAAAGGATTGCTGATCGTTGCTCCCTGGTTGATGAAAACACTTTCTGTGGTCGGCACGCTGGCGATGTTTTTGGTCGGCGGCGGAATTGTGGTGCATGGAATATCACCATTGCATCATGCGATTGAACATTTTTCCCAACAGCAAAGTGCATTGATTGCGCTGATGCTTCCAACCCTGCTGAATCTGGTGCTTGGTTTTATCATTGGCGGGATAGTCGTGCTGCTGGTTAAAGCTGTTGCCAGACTGCGCGGAGTTTCGCACTAAATGTCGCAGGGTTGATTACGCAAAACGCCTCTTTGTCGTCTAAGGTGTAAAGGTTTCTCTTGATACAGGAGGCAGGTATGGTCTTTTCTGTCAGTGAGGAAGTCACCTCAAAAGAGGGTGGCCCACGCATGATCGTTACCGGATATGCCAGCGGAATGTTGGAGTGTCGCTGGTACGACGGCTTTGGCGTAAAACGGGAAGCATTCCGTGAAGATGAACTGGTGCCGGGCGAGCGCAGATCGCTGTGCCAGGATCCCTGAACATCTGGCTTGCGCGTAACCGGGCGATCTCTCAACCATTAGTTATATTTATCATTTTAGTGAGAATTATTTACTTGTCAGGCAAAAAAATTGCAGATAAGGTTTGTTTCACATCAGATTTCCTGGTGTAACGAATTTTCAAGTGCTTCTTGCATAAGCAAGTTTGATCCCGACCCGATAAGGGCCGGGATTTTTTTCGCCCTCAGTCAGCGATTGATTTCCGACACGCTAAAATCATGGATATCAAGCTCGAATGCGTCGGCCAGTTCATGCCATGTATGGTAATCACGCCCGTCGACGCTGACGCGTTCCGGGTCATCCTGGCTGCGATGAATTTCACTCTCGCAGATTTCGTTGATTGCCTTCAGCAGCGCGTCCACATCGACGCTGACTTCACGCTTGGCCGTATCGCTGTACTCTTTCGCGGTTTTCATCCTCATACCTCTCAACCGTTAAGGATACCGGGGGAGCGCATCCGGACATCAGATACGCACAACTTAAGTATAGACCGTCGATAAAACCCGCAATCGCACGAGCCAGGCGCTGCCAGAAAAAGGAAATTGTTCTACACTGGCACAAAGCCACAGGAGGAAAACTATGAAGGTGAATGATCGGGTCACAGTCAAAACGGACGGCGGTCCTCGTCGACCGGGCGTGGTACTGGCTATTGAAGAGTTTAGTGAAGGCACTATGTACCTGGTTTCGCTGGAAGACTACCCGCTCGGTATCTGGTTCTTTAATGAGTCAGGTCATCAGGATGGTATCTTCGTGGAAAAAGTGGAGTAAACCCGTTCTGCAGTGATTCTGACTGGTGGATCCGCCACCAGTCAGAACGTCTTAGCGCATATTCACAAAGATACCATTGGTGACATTATCCGTGAGTCGAACAACGTGATAGATAACTTGCTTATTATGCGTCTTTATCTTTCGTTTTATATTCCCCTTATGGGATGACACGGTCTTGGCCTTGATATTCATTTGGTCGGATATCTGTATTGTTCCCTGACCCTCCATCCACATGCGCAGCATGCTGGACTCGGTACGGCTTAATGACAGTGTCGGCAGATTAACATCAATGACAATATCCACTTCCTTTTTCAGAATATCGCCAAGAAGTGTATCCAATGAATCTGGTTTAATCGACTTAGAACTAATCAATAAATTTTTTCTTACTAATAGATATTCATCAAAATGTACGTTGGCAATTGCCATAAACACAATAAATAATGTACCGGGATGTTGATTAATGATTTGCTTTATTTGCTGGCTATTAGCAGGATCGTGGATAAAGCAGTCCTCATTAATAAACACCACAGCGGGCTGTTGAGAGACACAGGCGAGACTGAGTTCATCAACGTTGGAAATGTTGTTGATTTCCCTTTTTTTCACCCCCCGACTTACCAGATATCCGGTCAACCCTAGCCGGGTGTAACTGCATAAATCCATAATAATCGTTGACATGGCATACCCTCACTCAATGCGTAACGATAATTCCCCTTACCTGATTATTTCATCACAACTAAACGGAATAATAACGACCCAAGATGACGCTTTCGCTGTTTTTCAGGCGAAATTACTATCCCGTAAAGTTGCGTATAATTTGCCAGGAAACATCTTAAAGTAAAGTAAATGTTGCGTTATGTGAGTGAGGCAAAAACAAATAAACCGCGACAGAGATATCCTGGTGGATGTTGTCACTTTTTAAATTTAGGACAATCCTTAGTAAAACAGGATAAAAAATAAGGGTTATTATTTTCCGGGCATTTCGCTGACAATATCAGCCAATAAATTAAAAATTTCGCTGAATAATCGTTCGCAGAATGGCGCAATTAATGGCATCAGCGCCGCCATTAATGAAATACCCACGGTGAGGGTGAGTGGAAAGCCGATGACGAAAATCGACAACTGGGGGGCCATACGATTTAACAAACCGAGTGCGAGGTTCAGTGTGAGTAGCAGCGTCATTATCGGCAGGGCCAGCATTAGACCGTTGAGGAAAATCAGGCTACCCGCCCGCGCCAGCGCGAGAAACGCATTGCTGTTCACCGGATTACCGCCGATTGGCAAGGTATGAAAGGTATCCACCAGCAGTGAAATAAGCCATAAATGACCGTTAAACGTCAGGAACAACAGCATGGCGAGCATGTCGATCAGGCGTGCCAGCACCGGCATGTTCAGACGGCTGCCGGGGTCGAAGAAGGTTGCGAAGGAGAGACCCATTTGGAGGCCGATCAATTCCCCGGCGGTTCGTACTGCCGCAAATGCAAACTGCATGGTGAAGCCTATGGCGATGCCGATCAGGATTTGTTGCATTGCCTGCCATAGCGCGCCAACAGAAAAGATGGGGACGTCTACGGGGGGAATCGATGGGGCGATAACGACGGTTATCATTAATCCAAGCCCCAGTTTTACCCGTTTGGGGATGGTGCGCTCGCTGAGAATAGGGGCCGTTGAGATGAGCGCCAGTATGCGCAGCAAAGGCCAGAAGTAAAGGTTTAGCCAGTGGAGCCATTCAACGCTGGTCACCTGCAGCATAATGTCATCTACCCGATGATATAGGGGATATTGCTGAACAGCGTACGTACGTAGTCGAGCAGCAGGTTAAGCATCCACGGTCCGGCAACAATGATGGCAATAAACACCGCGACAATTTTGGGAATGAAGGACAGCGTCATTTCATTAATCTGGGTCGCCGCCTGCAAAATACTGATGATAAGACCTGTGACGAGGGCGACCAACAGCAACGGCGCGGCAAGGGCCAGGGCGACCTTCATCGCCTCTGTGCCCATCATCATGACCGATTCAGGAGTCATTTCGCGCCTCTAACTGTAAAAGCTTTGTGCCAGCGAGCCGACAAGCAGCTGCCAACCATCTACCAACACAAACAGCATCAGCTTGAACGGCAGCGCGATCGTGGCCGGGGGGACCATCATCATCCCGAGCGCCATCAGCACGCTGGCGATGACCAGGTCGATAATCAGAAACGGAATAAAAATAGTAAAACCTATCTGAAATGCCGTTTTCAGCTCGCTGGTGACATAGGCCGGAAGCAAAATTCGCATCGGTACGGCTTCTGGTCCTTGCAGTGGGCCGCTGTTTGCCAGACGAGCGAACAGCGCCAGATCCGCTTCACGGGTTTGGCGTAGCATAAACTCACGCAGCGGCTGTGCGCCTTTCTCCATGGCTTCCTGCATGGAGATCTTCTCTTCACTGAACGGTTGATACGCGTCGACGTAAATTTTGTCGATTACTGGCGACATGATGAAAAAGGTCAAAAATAGCGCCAGCCCCAGTAGCACCTGGTTCGGCGGTGCAGAAGGTGTTCCCAGCGCATTTCGTAACAGGCCGAAAACGATGATGATGCGGGTGAAGCTGGTCATCATCAATAAAATGGCGGGCAGGAACGTCAGCGAGGTGATAAACACCAGCGTTTGCACTGGCAAAGACCAGCTTTGTCCGCCGCCTGGCAACGGCTGGCTTACCAGTCCCGGAAGCTGAGCGAGGGCTACAGGGCTGAAAAGCCATAAGCCTGCCAGCGTGATGGATAACAAACGGCGCATCAGGATCTCCCAGGACGCTTGAGCAAACTCTTCATCATGGCCTGGAAATCCGCGGGGGAGGCCGGTTTTTCTTCTGCCTCGGCAGGCGCCGCGGGCAGGGTGTGCAATACGTTAATTTGCGAGGCCGTGACGCCCAGCACCAGGCGCGCATCTTCAACCTCAACAATCACCACGCGCTCACGTGGACCCAGTGAGGTGCTCGCAGTAACTTTCAGTTCGCGCGTACCAGCGCTTTTGGGGGCAAACCCCAGACGCTTAATGACCCAGGCCGCAGCCAGGATCAATACGATGATCCCAAACAGCGCGCCGCTTACCTGTACCAGCGGTGAGCCGGGTACGGCGGCTGGCTGAGAAACTGTCGCCTGGGTATTCATGCTTAACGGCTCAGACGGCGCATGCGTTCTGATGGGGTAATAATGTCGGTGATACGAACGCCGTATTTATCTGCGACCACCACCACTTCACCCTGGGCAATCAGGTAACCGTTGATCAGGATATCCAGCGGCTCGCCAGCCAGACCATCCAATGCGACGACCGAACCCTGCGTCAGACGCAGCAGTTCTTTGATGGTCATGCGGGTACGGCCCAATTCGACGGTCAGTTTGACCGGAATGTCCATGATCAGATCGATGTCCTGCAAAGCACCGCTGACGTCGCCGCCACCTAACTGCTGGAATACCGCATCGGCCGCACTTTTGGTGGGCGTGGTTTTTTGCTCGTTTAACGCGTCAGCCCACAGATCGTCCAATGCGCCAGTGTTCTCATCGGACGGATTATTCATATCACTCATTTGGGCTGTTCCTCATTCAGCGAATTCAAAATCGGGTTTATCAGATGTTCTACGCGTAACGCATACTGACCGTTTACGGTGCCATACTGGCTGGTCAGTACAGGCACGCCGTCCACATGAGCAATAATGCGGTCGGGTTTTTCAATCGGCAGTACATCGCCGGGTTTCAGTTTTAAAATCTGGGATAGCCGCAGCGGAATGTCGGCAAAGTTTGCCACCAGCTCCAGTTCAGAATGCTGAACCTGACGCACCAGATTATTGCGCCAGTTCTGATCTTCATTACGCGAGTTTTCCAGCGGCGGGTTCACCAGCAGCTCACGCAACGGTTCAATCATGCTGAATGGCAGACAGATGTTAAATTCACCGGTCAGGTTGCCAATTTCAACGTGGAACGGAGTATTCACCACGATGTCGTTAGGAGAGGTGGTGATATTGGTAAATTTCACCTGCATCTCGGAACGAACGTATTCCACTTCCAGCGGATTGATGGCCTTCCACGCGTCGCTGTAGCTTTCCAGCGCCAGCTTCAGCATGCGGTTGATAACGCGCTGTTCGGTATGGGTAAATTCCCGACCTTCAACTTTCGTCGGGAAGCGTCCATCACCGCCGAACAGGTTATCAACGGCGATAAATACCAGACTCGGTGAGAACACCACCAGACCCGTACCGCGCAGCGGCTTCAGGTGGATTAAGTTCAGGTTGGTCGGAACCGGTAAGTTACGCGCAAACTCGTGGTATGGCTGGATACGGATCGCACCCACGGTAATATCCGGGCTACGGCGCAACAGGTTAAATAATCCCATACGGAACTGGCGCGCGAAGCGTTCGTTAATAATCTCCAGCGCCTGTAAACGCTCACGTACTACGCGGCGCTGGGTGTTGGGATCGTAAGGACGAATATCGCTTTCTTTTGCGATACCGGAAATGGGTTCGTCTTTAGTTTCGCTATCGCCGTTAAGCAATGCGTCGATTTCAGCCTGAGAAAGAATACTGTCGCCCATGTCTTTACCGCAGAATAAAAGCTGTATAAAGAACGTCGGTGACAACCTGTTTGGGTTGACCAACAACGAGCGGAGTCGCGAGCGTCTCTTTGATGGCGGTAATCAACTGTTGCTTACCTTCTTCGGTGGCGAGCGTAGCCGCGTTCTGGCGGGAAAACAGCAGCAGCAAACGGCTGCGTACTTCCGGCAGATATTCGTTAAGACGTGAACGCGTCGCCTCGTCTTTCATACGCAGTGTGATACCGATATACAGTACACGGTCCGCATCACCCAGATTGACGGTAAAGGTATCCAGCGCGAAGAATACCGGGGCTGGCGGTGGAGCCGGTTCCGCTTTGACGCTGGCGGACGGCTGCTGCTGCATGCGCCAGTAGCTATACCCCGCAGTTGCGCAGGCGGCGAGGGTAATTAATACCAGCAGAGGGATCCAAATAGCGCGTTTACTTTTTTTGTTAATCGCGGAGTCAGTCATCAGATACGGGCTTCCTGTTTCGGTACAGCTTATGGGCTGATTATCCCGTGTCCTGTCCACGACAAAGCGTGGAAAAGACGCGGATAATCATGCTACCTCTGGCGTTAGGCGAAGATGTCTACTGCTCCATCACCGCGAGCTGCGGCTTGCAGTGAGGCTGGCGTAGCCAGTACGGCGTCATCCTCAGCGGCAAAAATGTCTTGTCCCTGAGCGCGACCCGTCTGCTGTTGCTGCCCGGAAGACTGCTGATTGCCGGCAAAGCTTTCACTACTGATACTGCTTTGCCCAAGCTGGATCCCGCTTTCAGCCAACTGCGTACGCAGCATCGGTAACGCGGCTTCCAGCGCAGCACGTACGTGACTGTGTGGCGATACCATTTGCAGCTGCGCGAGGTTGTCATCCAGCTTGAGGGAAATATGCACCTGGCCGAGATCCTGTGGATGCAGGCGCAGTTCTGCGCTTTGCTGACCCTGACGCGTAAACAGCGTGACGTGCTGGCTCAGAGATTGCTGCCATTCGTGGCTACCCAATGGGGCGCTGAGCACGGGGGCGGCGGTCGGTAACGGCTGAGCATGGGGTTGCGGGCTACTTAACGGAGCCGCCGTAACGCCAACGCTGGTTGGCGAAGGGGAACTGTCAATTTCCGCTTTGGTCGTCGCTGCTGCCGTCAACGGGGTTAGCGTCGGATTGTTTGTCTGATCCAGGCTGCTGCCAGGATTGGCAATATCCGCTTTGCCTTTTTTGGCATCACCGGGCAGCAATTCGCCCGCGTTATCGGCGATAGCGCCGTGTACCGTGCCGCGTGACAACGCCGAAAGTGCGGCATCAACTGGGACTGGCGCGCTGTCGATGGCAGGCGTAGCCAGTGGTTGTCCTGGCAGCATGGCGAACAACGCGCTCAGGCTGGCGAGATCGTCATCGCTGAGCGTGGTGGTTTTTTCATCCTGCTGAGCGACTTTGCCCAGTGTTGTCAGGGCATTAGCTTTCAAGGAGGGCGTGAGGGCTGACAACAGTTGCTGAGCGTCTGTCATGTCAGCAAGAGACGCATCGGTTTGCATCTCTTTTTGCGCCAGCAGCTCGGATAACTTGAGCGACGGGGTTGGATCGCCATTTTTTTGCAGCAACCCTTTTTGCAGTTTGCTACCGGCCGCCTGTAAGTCGGCAAGCGACAGCGGGGCGTCTTTACCCTGTGCGTCGCCCGCACCTAATGCGCCAGCCAGCAGCGCTAAAAAATCCTCGGCTGAATCTACCGCTTTGCCAGACTGAAGACCTGCGGCTACGTCGGTGTCGGTGGTAATCAGTTGGGGTAAAGTAATCATTCGGGTTTCCTCATAGCTGCGCGCTGAGCAAATTCATCCATTTTTTTCTGATCCAGGCGGTTTTCAGCCAGCAATGCCGCCGAGGTTTGTCTGTCCTGCAGAGTCTGCCATGCCTGTAAACGTTGTTTTTTATCACGCCAACTGTTCAAAGCCTGGTCCACTTTCTGCGTCCATTGATTGAGCTGTTGGCGATGTTGCTCAATGGCTTTTTCCAGCGTCTGAATAAATTGCTGGTAATTGATCCAGCGATTGCTGGTAATACCCTGACCCATGTCAGTGTTAAGATTGTTGCGATACTCATGCTGATAATCGATCAGCATCTTCAACTGCTCTTCCGCCTGCTGACAGCCACGACGCATCTCTCCCAATAAGACAGCGGCGTCATCTACCTCTTTTTCAGCCAGGTCTTTCAATGTTGCTAATGCACCATGTTGTGCCATGACCTATGCTCTCCTGCTTAATCACACACCAGGGAAAATCAGTTCTAAAGCTTGCAGAGAATCTTCCCAGTCAGCCCGTTCAAAGATGCCTTGCTGTAAGAACGCTTCCAGTTGCGGCCATAAGGCGATGGCTTTATCCAGCATGGGATCGCTGCCTTTGGCATACGCCCCCACGCTAACCAGATCGCGGTTGCGCTGGAAGCTGGATAGCAACTGTTTAAAGTTACGCACCCGCGCATAGTGTTGTTCACTAATGAGCGCGGTCATAGCGCGGCTGATCGAGGCTTCAATATCGATGGCCGGATAGTGACCCGCCTCAGCCAGATGACGTGACAGCACAATGTGGCCGTCCAGAATCGCGCGCGCGGAATCCGCAATGGGGTCCTGCTGGTCGTCACCCTCGGTCAGTACCGTATAAAACGCGGTAACTGAACCGCCGCCGTGAATACCGTTCCCGGCACGTTCAACCAGCGCCGGTAATTTGGCGAATACTGAAGGGGGATAACCTTTGGTTGCCGGCGGCTCGCCGATCGCCAGGGCTATCTCACGTTGCGCCATCGCGTAGCGGGTGAGGGAGTCCATAATCAGCAATACGTGCTGTCCACGATCGCGGAAATCTTCAGCAATACGCGTAGCATAGGCCGCGCCTTGCATACGTAATAGCGGCGAGACATCTGCCGGAGCGGCAATCACCACCGAGCGTGCGCGACCGTCGGCTCCGAGGATATTTTCAATGAAATCTTTAACTTCACGGCCACGTTCGCCAATCAGGCCCACGACGATAACATCGGCCTGGGTATAGCGCGCCATCATGCCGAGCAGAACGCTTTTACCAACGCCGGAGCCTGCGAAAAGTCCCATACGCTGGCCGCGACCAACGGTTAACAACGCGTTGATGGGACGTACGCCGGTATCCAGTACGTGTTCAATCGCGGTACGTTGGAGCGGGTTAAACGGCGGAGTAATCAACGCCCCGGTTTCGGTGGTATCCGGGGCGGGCAGTCCGTCGAGCGGTTTGCCGCTACCGTCTAGCACCCGCCCGAGCAGTGCAGGGCCAAGCGGTAATTGCTTGCCGCTTTGCAGACCTTCGCCAGCAATGTTCTTTGCGTACACGCGCGCGCCAGGCAAAACGCCTTCGACCTCTTCGAGCGGCATCAGAAACAGACGCTGACCGTTAAAGCCCACAACTTCACTTTCGACTTCCTGGGTTTCGTTGCCGTCCTGACGCTCAATAACGCAGGTGGCGCCGAGCGGCAATTGTAATCCCGTGGCCTCCAGCACCAGCCCGGTGGCACGGGTCAGTCGACCGTAACGGCGCACCGCAGGCAGTAGCGACATTTTCTCTTCGAAGTTGTCCAGTGTATTGAGCCAGCGAGTCAGGCGAGTGGTCATTACACGACTCCCGGCGCTGCCAGACGGCAGAGTTCTTGCCAACGCGTGGCGACGCTGGCATCCAGATCGCCTTCGTCGGCTGAGACTTTACAACCGCCGTGATGCAGCGTCGGATCGCCGCGCAACCGCCAGCCGTGCAGGCTGAGGGTCGCACCGAGCATCTCCTCCACACGCTGGAGATCGTCCGGATGCACACGCAATTGCGGTTTACCGCTAAACAACGGCTCCTGCTGCAACAGCTGTTGGATTTGCTTAATCAACGCCGCGTTATCCACGATTGGCGTCTGACCAATCACCTGACGCGCGGCTTCCAGCGCCATTTGCATCAGGCGTGAGGCGATAACGCTGTCCAGTGCGTCCAGCGTATTCTGAAATTCGCTCACCAACTGCTGCATGCGGGCATGAATCGGCGCATGCTGAGCGCGCGCCTGGCTCTGACCTTGCTCCAGCCCCTGGTTCAGACCTTCCTGATAACCTTGTTCGTGGCCCTTTTGTCGACCTTCCGCCAGGCCCGCGTTATAGCCTTGCTCATGGGCTTGCATTTGCAACTGTGCAAGCTGCTGCTCAAGCTGTTGCTCTGCAGAGAGTTCCGGCTCGTCGGACTCTTCTGACAGCGGCGTTTCGCTGTGGTCGGCCAGTATGAACTCCGCCATTGGTGGGGCGAGATCGTCCGGGGTCCAGACTTTCCATGGCAGTTCGTTAGACATAGGTATCCTCGCCGCTGCCTATCACCATCTCGCCGGTTTCCGCCAGACGACGCACAATAAGCAGAATGGCCTTCTGTTCGTTTTCCACTTGCGACAAACGCACCGGACCGCGGTTGGCGAGGTCGTCGCGCAGAATATCGGCAGCACGTTGCGACATGTTGCGCAGGAACTTCTCGCGCAGCGGCTGTTCGGCACCTTTCAGGGCAATCAGCAGCGATTCGGAATCCACTTCCTGCAGCAGGCGCTGGATGCTGCGATCGTCGACGTCCACCAGGTTTTCGAACAGGAACATCTCGTCGATAATTTTCTGTGCCAGTTCGCCGTCGAATTCGCGTACGGCGGTAATAACGGCTTCTTCCTGCTGGGTTTTCATCAGGTTGATAATTTCTGCCGCCGTTCTCACGCCGCCCATTTTGCTGCGCTTGAGGTTCTGGCCATCGAGCAGACCGTTAAGTACCTCGGTCAGTTCTGCCAGCGCGGCAGGCTGTACGCCACCGAATGTGGCGATACGCAGCATGACGTCATGACGTAAACGTTCGTCAAACAGCGCCAGAATATCGGCAGCCTGACCTCGTTTGAGGTGCACCAGAATGGTGGCGATAATCTGCGGATGCTCGTCGCGGATAAGGTCGGCGGCGCTTTGCGGCTCCATAAAGTTGAGCGTTTCAATGCCGCTGGTGGTATCGCGGGTTTCCAGAATATCTTCCAGCAGGCTGGAGGCACGTTCCTCGCCAAGCGCTTTCACCAGCACGGAGCGTAGATATTCGTTGGCGTTGATATTCAGTGCGGCAAACTGTTCTGCTTCTTGCTCAAACTCGGCCAGCACTTCCGTCAACTGTTTGTTGGAGATCTGGCGTACGTTCGCCATCGCTGTACTGAGCGCCTGAACTTCGCGCGTGGAAAGGTGCTTAAACACCTCCGCCGCGCGATCTTCGCCAATGGTCATCAGCAGGATGACGCTTTTATCGGTACCGGTAAGGGCATTACTCATGATCGTTACTCATCCACTGGCGAATGACCAGCGCCACGACGCGCGGATCGTTATCTGACATTTCACGAATACGCTGACTCATGACTTCTGCACCCAGACGCTGATTAGTTCGACGCTGCTGGGTTTGTTCGTCTTTGCTGAGGCGAACTTCAACCGCTTCTTCGGTTTCCTGACGGATACGCGTTTTCTCTTGAACGGCTTTTGCTTCTTCGCTGCGACGAACCAACTGCGGGCGAACAGCTTTTCGCCACAGGATCCAGGCGACTAACAGAACCAGTAACCAACGACCTGCGGACATTAACTGATCAATAAAGGACTGCTGTTTCCAGAACGGTAGCTCGCCAATGGAATCGTCGGTCGCCGTGAAGGGAGAGTTCACCACGTTCAGGGTATCGCCACGCTTGTCTGAGAAGCCCATCGCTTCGCGGGTCAGATCCTCAATCTGTTTCATCTGCTCGGCGGTTAACGGCAACGGTTTGCCGTCTGGCAAGGTTTTATAGTTGACGACTACTGCCACCGAGAGACGCTGTACATCGCCAACGTTCATTTTGGTGTGGCGAATGGTACGGTCGACTTCATAGTTGCTGGTTTCATTGCGCTGCGTACTGCGCGGGCCGGCATTATTGCTGTTATTCGCCGTTTGCGGGTTTTGCGTATTTTGCGCGTTTTGCTGATTAGCCGGTGGGGTGGCGATTGGCGCGGTATTTGCCGGAGCAGGCTGATTAGACAATGCGCCCGGGACGCCGCCTGGCGCTCCGCTACCAACCTGTTCGCTGACGTTCAACTGACGTGAACGCAGCACGGCCTGGGACTCATCACCGTTTGGACGATACTGCTCTTCGGTTTGCTCTTTGTTGGCAAAATCCAGCTGTGCGGTGACCTGAGCGTGTACATTACCGTTGCCGACAATCGGCGACAGGATCGATTCGATACGACGCTGAACGCGGCCCTCAACATCGCTGGCGTATTTCAGTTGCGCATCGTTAAGATCGCGGCTGCTGGTGTTCGACTGAGTTAACAGGTGACCCGCCTGGTCGACCAGCGTAACGTTGCCCGGAGGTAAGCCTGCAACAGCGCTGGAGACCAAATGCGTGACCGCACTGATCTGACCTTCATCGAGGGCGCGGCCCGGCTCGAGATTGACGGTGACGGAGGCTGAAGGCGCTTTTTGTTCACGCACAAACAGCGACGGTTTCGGCATTGCCAGATGCACGCGGGCGCGTTTTACCGGTCCCAGCGTTTCAATGGTACGGGCTAATTCACCTTCCAGCGCACGCTGGTAGTTGACCTGCTCGCTAAACTGGCTGATACCAAACTTTTCCTGATCCAGCAGTTCAAAGCCCACCGCACCGCCTTTCGGCAGGCCTTGTTGCGCCAGACGTAAGCGCAGTTCGTGGACTTTATCGGCAGGAACTTCAATGGCGCCGCTTCCCTCAGTAAAACGGTAGGGAACGTTCATCTGCGTCAGTTGGGTGACAATCGCGCCACCATCCTGATCGGAAAGATTGCTGAACAGCGTGCGGTAGTCAGGCGCTTTGGCCCACAGGACCATCGCCACGATGATAGCGACGGCAGCGGCTCCCGCCACAATCAGAGGAATTCTGGGATTCGCGCGCAGGCGGTTTAACCACTCGAGAGGTTTAAGCTGGGTTGCAGTCGATGCTGTCGCACTCATCTCGCACCTCGTGGCTTATCGTGGACGGCGTTTTTTGCAAAGTGGAACAAGACTCACTCCCGGGTCAGCAAACTCGAAAAATTGACGGTCTCATTATTTGCGGTTTCGAATTTTTCTATGCGTTAAAAACCGTGGTTTTTTATCGTTATTTAACGCCTTTATCTTATTGACTAACTGGTAATCTCAACTACGTAAAAAATCATCCAGGGGATCAGAATGTCGGCAATACAGGGGATTGAAGGGGTCATCAGCCAGCTACAGACCACGGCGATGTCAGCAAAAATGCAGGATTTGCAGCCACAACCGACCGTGAGTTTTGCCGGTCAACTGCATGCAGCGTTAGACAGGATCAGCGATGTGCAAACCGCATCCCGTGTGCAGGCTGAGAAATTTACCCTCGGTGAACCGGGTATTGCGCTGAATGATGTGATGACCGATATGCAAAAAGCGTCGGTATCGATGCAGATGGGTATTCAGGTGCGTAATAAACTGGTGTCGGCGTATCAGGAAGTGATGTCGATGCAGGTGTAGAGACTGCGTGCAGAGAATGTTTGCCGGATAAGCGCAGCGCCATCCGGCAACGAGTTATTTCTGAATCAAATAGCGGATCGTTGGGCCATCCTGCTGAATATCCAGCACCGTATAACCGTGATTACGCGCATCCAGTGGAATATTGTTGATTGACTGCGGGCAATCGCTCACCACTTCCAGAATTTCACCTTTCTTCAATTGCGGCATCGCTTCCAGCGTGGCTACAGCCGGGTACGGGCACGGTTCGCCGACCATATCGAGGCGATAATCAGGCACGATATTTTTCATACAGACTCCTTGGCAGGCGTCAGCCCTGCGCGACGGAAGAAACGTTTTTCCCAGCCGATAATCAGCATCAGCGCGGCAAATAACAGCAGATAGGTCACCAGCAGACCACCGAGCGGGCCGAAGGTGTTAAGCAGATTCACTTTGTCCCAGTTGGTGGCAAGCGCGGGAGCAAAATCATCCCAGTAGTAGGCCAGAATGGTCGAGCCAATTACGTTGCCCAGACCAACCCACCAGTAATGTACCTGACCTTCAACGGCGCGGTACATCCAGCCGGTTTCACACCCGCCCGCTAAAACAATACCGAAGCCGAAAAGCAAGCCGCCGATCACCGCATTTGGACCCGCCCACATGATTTTAGGCTCAACGCCAAGTTGCACGTAGCTAAAGATACCGATGGCGCTGACCGCCATCCCGAAGATGATCGCTTTTGCCATATGGGTGCGACCGGAAATCCACAGGTCGCGGAAGGCGGAGGTGAAGCAGATCTGCGCCCGTTCAATCAGCAGACCAAACCCGACGCCAAACAGCATCGCCAGACCGAGCTTGGGTTTATCCATTGCGGTGAGTAGCGCCCAGCCGATCATGGCGATAAACACCAGCATGCCGAGGCGAAAACGGCGACGGGCCTGGTCCGGTTTTTGCGTCAACGGTGAAGCGGCGGAGACTTTCTGCATTTTGACCGGAATACGGAACATCGGCAGCAGGGTAAAGCGTGCGCCAAACCACGAGCCAATAGCCGTTGCCAGTGCGAAAAACCAGGCGTGTAGCGAGAACTGCGGAATGCCGGTGAAGAATGCGGCCAGGTTACAGCCCATTGCCAGTCGGGCACCGAAACCGGCGATCATCCCGCCGACTATCGCCTGCATAATGCGCACCCGACTGCGCGGCATGCGTAATTTGACGTTGTTTGCCCACAGCGCGGCAGCAAAACAGCCACCAAACATGCCGAGGATCATCATCCCGTCAATGCGGGTCAGGGGCGAGCCTTCGAGATGGATCAATTTGTAGTATCCCCACTCTTCGGCATGCACGCCAAAAAGTTGCAGGATTTGACCACCCCAGCGAGTGAATTCTCCGGTCACGGCCCAGAAGGTTCCCGTAATGCCGAAATAATAAGTAGAGAGAATACCCGCTGCGATGACCGCAGGGGCGGGGGCCCAAAATTTAATTAACCAGGCCTGTTTGAAGTGTTGCCATGACATGCGTTTTGCCTCTGAACTCAGAAGGTATGTAACAAGAAGTGTGGATACTACACCGATCAGAATTTTTGACTATGAGTAATAAGAGGTAATACCGTCTGGATCAATCTTTCTCAACGCAGCCGAAAGGCTGGCGGCATCAGGCCTTTAATGCCACAATCCCATTTTCTTCGCATGCAGGATGAATGATGAAAAAATTAGCAATCGTTGGTGTATTTCTGGCGCTTACCGGATGCGCCGAAGTAGAAAATTATAACGACGTGGTGAAAACGCCAGCGCCAGCCGGTCTGGAAGGATACTGGCAGTCAAAAGGTCCGCAACGCAGCCTGGTCAGCCCGGAAGCGATTGCCAGCCTGGTGGTAACAAAAGAGGGCGATACGCTGGATTGTCGCCAGTGGCAGCGGGTCATTGCCCTGCCGGGGAAACTGACGATGATTTCAGGCGATCTCACCAACGTGACGGTGAAACGCGAGCTGTATGAGATTGAGCGGGAAGGCAATACGCTGGAATATGACGGTATGACGCTGCAGCGGGTCGATCGCCCGACGCAGGAATGTGCTGACGCGTTAAAGAAAACGCCGCTGGCCACGCCACTGCCATAAGTTATACGCCCCGGTAGCCAACGGCCACCGGGGTTAAGTTTTACAACACGTCCTCAATTACCCACACGCTGACGCTACCGCCGTTACAGAAAAACGTTGCTTCACCGTTTTCATCGGTGACCACGCTTTCTTCGCGATTTCCCAGATAGTCACGCCAGGTTTTATTGCCATAATTCGCGCCGAGATTAATTGTCTTCTCCCCATCATCGCCGTTAGACAGGACCACCACACAGCCGGGATCTTCATCCGTTCCGCTGCGGCTAAAAGCAATACAGTTAGGATGATCGAAAAAGAGCGTCTGTACCCCGTGCGCGAAGCGTTGGCGCGCGAGGATCAGTTCATCAAGCTGCTCGATGATCGGCATGTCGATAGGATAGGTTTCGCCATCTCCGCCAGTGTCTTCGTAATGCGCTCCGTAGAGGTCAGGATAAAACACCGACGGCACGCCGTTTTCTCGTAACAGGATCAACGCATAGGCCAGCGGCTTAAACCACGGCTCGACAGGGGCTTCGAGCGCCTGTAAGGGCTGAGTGTCGTGGTTGGCTACCAGCGTTACGGCATGAAATGGATCGGCCTCCACTAACGTGTCGGTGAAAATCTGGCTCATGTCGTAATCACGACCCTGACGGGAGGCTTCGTGGAATTTCATCTGCAAAGGGGCATCGAACAACATGGTTTTCCCCTCCACCTGATTAATGTAGGTTTGTAGCTTATCGACCTCGTGGGACCAGTATTCCGCGACGATAAACAGTGGCCTGGGAGCGACTTCCTGTACGTGCTCGATCCACTCTTTATAAAACCATGCCGGAATATGTTTCACGGCATCTAAGCGAAAACCGTCGCACTGGGTTTGCTCCATCACCCAGCGAGCCCAGTATTTGATCTCCTCGGTGACCGCGTGATTACGGAAATCGATGTTTTCGCCCATCAGATAATCAAAATTACCCAACTCATCATCAACCTGATCGTTCCAGCCTTCACCGGTGTAGTCGTTAACGATTTTAAAAATGCCGTCTTCGGTTGGATTTTCGATATGGTCAATGCCGCTGAAACATTTAAAGTCCCAAATGAATTGCGAGTACTGGCCTGCGCGGGCAGGGAAGGTGTAACGCGTCCAGCCTTCACATTCGACTATCTCATCATCTATTTGCGTGCGATCGTCGGCGTTAACCCGCTGAACGCGGATATTCTCTTTCTCATCCGCGCCCATTTTGTGGTTGACCACCACGTCGAGCAGGACGGCAATATCATTGTGTTTTAGCGCGTCTATCGCCGCCAGCAGCTGGTTTTTATCGCCGTATTTGGTGGCGACGGTTCCCTTTTGGTCGAATTCGCCCAGATCAAACAGATCGTAGGAGTCGTAGCCAACGGAGTAGCCGCCGGATGCGCCTTTATAGGCGGGAGGTAACCACACCATATTGATGCCGATGTCATTGAGTCCGCCTGCGCGTTCGGCAAGTTCGGGCCAGAGTTGACCGCCCTCAGGGTAATACCAGTGAAAATACTGCAATAACGTGGGATTTTTCATCTTCCGTGCTCCAGAAGTCGTTTGGCCGACCTCTGGAGTATGGAAGATAATTCAGACGAGACGGGAAATTATTGTGGGGCAGTGGGGGCGTCGGGGACTAACAGCATGCCGGAAAGACGACCATAGGCGTTATTCAGCGTCTTTTGGCGCGTCGACTGACCGATGAGATTGCTGAGTTCATCCAGGCGCTGCTGCAACAATGTTTTGAGCAGTTGTTCGTTATCCAGCGTCTGTTTAATGTACCCGGCCACTAAGTCCTGAATACTTCGCGTAATGCCTGGTGGAGTTTGCTCTTCCATGACCACTTCAATACTTTGCAGATAGGTAACTTCCTGTTCCAGTAAAAGGTCCCATTCACCACGCTGCGCCAGTTCCAGCAGCGAGTGACTGAGTAGCGCGATGCGCTGCCAACGGTTGATAAACTCCACGGCTGAGGTCATTAACGAGACTCCTGGGACGACGCGTTCGGTGAGATCTGTTTCCAGGCATCCGCAATGTTGCCGAGTAACCCTTCGACTTCTTCAATGGCTTGACAATCATTATTCAGATTAGCGTGCAGTAAGCGGCGAACCATATAGTCATACAATGAAGAGAGATGGGTGGCGAGTTCTCCCCCTTTTTCGTGGTCCAGGCCGGCTTTCAGGCCATTATCAATAATATTGATGGCTTTACTTAACGCTTCACCTTTGGCGACGATATCACCCTGCTGCATAAACAGGCGAGCGCGCACCAGGGCGCTGTTCGCACCATCAAACAACATTTCAATCAGCTGATGTGGATTGGCGCTCATTACGGCGCTTTCCACGCTGACCTGTGCATAGGCTTTGGTACCGCTCGCGGTATACATGCTTACCTCGTGTTATCAGGAATTATTCATCGCTGAAAATTGTTGGCCCAGATAGGTACTGGTGCTGTTCAGCTTACTCATCATGGAATCCAGTTGGGTAAACTGGGCTTTATAACGAGCAACGACTTCATCAATACTGTTGCTGACGGTCAGATACTGTTTAGTCAGCAGCTTCAGGTTGGCGTTAATATTGTCTTGCGCATTATCGATAATGCCGTCATCGGCCAGATAGCTTTTTACTTCGGTGGCAATCTTAGTGGTAATACCGGTCTCTTTGCCGTCACCCACCAACAGTTCACGGGTCGCTGCCGTGTTATCTTTCAGTGCCTTAGCCAGTTTTTCTTCATCAATTTTTAACTTGCCAGTGCCGCCATCCTGCGTAATACCAATCTCAGACATGGTTTTAAACGGGGACTCGCTGCCGCTGTTAGCAAATGGCGCACGAATGCCGTTTTGAATTGTACGGAGAACACTGTCGCCCAGTAACGCGCCGTTATCGGCGCTGGCCGCTTCACCCGGTTCAACTTCTTTATATTTCGTCAGCGTGCCAAAGGTATCCACCAGTGAGTTATAGGCTTCTACCCAGGCCTTGATCGCCGTGGTGGCTTTTTCATCACTTTTTGTTACCGTGATAGACGCATCTTTTACTTCTTTGGTCAGCTGGAGCGTGATGCCCTGCGGAGCGTCAGTTACAGTATTGCTTTGACGTTCAATATCAATGCCGTTGACCGTCAATTGCGCATTTTGCGCCCCGACCAGCTGTTTCATTTTCCCGCTGCCGGCTTTGCTGTCATAGGACAGTAAATCGCTCAGTTTTGCGTCGTTGGACACCGAGATGGTCATTTCACTTTCAGTGCCGCTTTCTGCGGTTAACACCAACTGGTAGTCGTCTTCTTTAACCTTCACCAGACTTGCGGAAATACCGCTGTCGGCATCATTTATGGCATCGCGAATATCTTCCAGTGAGGTTTCGCCTTTGCCTAATTTGATTTCCAGTGGCTCTTTACGGCCCGGTTGGGAAATCGTAATCGTACGTTCATCGACGCTGGTATCGCCCAACTGTTCTTTAGTCGAGGTAATTTTCGCCGTAGTCGATAATGACTGTGCCTGCGCCAGTTGAGTGACGCTGACGGTGTATTTCCCTGGAGCAGCGCCCGCGGTGGTGCTGACTTTTAAATCTTCTGTGCTGCTGGTAGCAGTGGTGCTTTTAAACAGATCGGCATTGTTCAGTGCGGTATTCGCAGTCTGAAATTTTTCTAATGCACTTTTTAGCGTGCCATACGCGGTCAGACGCGAGGTGTTAGCGCTCTGCTGCTGAGTAATCGGCGTTAAACGCTTTTTCTCAGCAGTGGTTAAGTTTGTCAGCAATGTATCCAGCGGTAAGTTCGAACCAACGCCCAGTGATGTAAATGAAGGCATGCCTAATTCCTTGTGATTGCAAACAGTAGTTAACCGCTTTATCGGCAATCTGCGCGCAAAGTTTAATAATAGTTTTGCAAAAATAATGCGCGGAATAGTGGTGCATATAGAGGGTATTTCAGCGGCTAAGAAAAAAAACGACGGAAAGTAAAAATTTTCTAAAGTTCGAAATTAAGGTGCCGATACAAGGGTTACGGTGAGAAACCGTGGGCAACAGCCCAATAACATCAAGTTGTAATTGATAAGGAAAAGATCATGGCACAAGTCATCAATACAAACAGCCTGTCGCTGTTGACCCAGAATAACCTGAACAAATCTCAGTCTTCCCTGAGCTCCGCTATCGAGCGTCTGTCCTCTGGTCTGCGTATCAACAGCGCGAAAGATGATGCTGCTGGTCAGGCGATTGCTAACCGCTTCACCTCTAACATCAAAGGTCTGACTCAGGCGTCCCGTAACGCCAACGATGGTATCTCCATCGCGCAGACCACTGAAGGTTCTCTGTCTGAAATCAACAACAACCTGCAGCGTGTTCGTGAGCTGGCGGTTCAGTCTTCTACTGGTACCAACTCCCAGTCTGACCTCGACTCTATCCAGGCTGAAATCACTCAGCGTCTGAACGAAATCGACCGCGTATCTGGTCAGACCCAGTTCAACGGCGTGAAAGTGCTGGCGAAAGACAACACCCTGACCATCCAGGTCGGTGCCAACGATGGCGAAACCATCGATATCAACCTGAAAGAAATTAACTCCAAAACTCTGGGTCTGGATAGCCTGAGCGTGCAGGACGGTTATAAGACTAGCGCTACAGTTGTAGGTGCAGCAACCTATAAAGACGGTGTCGCTCTTACCGGACCTGCTCAAGGGTTAATTGATACTGCAGTTGGGGGCACTGCTGGTAAAGGTAAGGCGACGATTGAGTTTAAAGATGGTCAGCATTATATAAGCGTCACTGGTTCGGATGAAACGGATCCAACCAAAGGTGACGGCATGTACAAGGCGACAATCGATGGGACTACTGGTGCCGTAACCTTTGGTGCTAAAGATGCAACAGGCATTACCAAAGCAGAAACTACAACCGTTACCAAAAATCAGGTTGTAGATACTCCTGCAGCTAAACCAGTTACAACAGATGCAGCAACAGCGTTGGCTGATGCAGGTGTTACCGGTGCAACTGCTGCCAACACCACCTTGGTGAAAATGTCTTTTGAAGACAAAAACGGTAAAGTGATTGATGGCGGCTATGCTCTGGAAAACGGTGGCAAATACTACGCTGCTGATTACAAAGACGGCAAAATCACTGCTAAAACTGTTGCATACACCGACGATAAAGGTGTTAGCAAAGAAGCCGCTGTTCAGTTTGGTGGTGTGAACGGTAAAACTGAAATCGCTACCGTAGGTGGAAAACAGTACCTGGCATCCAGCGTAAAAGATCACAACTTCAAATCTGGTGCAGCGCTGAACGAAGTCGCTGCCGTGAAAACTGAAGGCCCACTGGCTAAAATCGACGCAGCGCTGGCTCAGGTTGCTGACCTGCGTTCCGACCTGGGTGCGGTACAGAACCGTTTCAACTCTACCATCACCAACCTGGGTAACACCGTAAACAACCTGTCTGAAGCACGTAGCCGTATCGAAGATGCTGACTACGCGACCGAAGTGTCCAACATGTCTCGTGCAAACATTCTGCAACAGGCAGGTACTTCTGTACTGGCACAGGCTAACCAGACCACGCAGAACGTTCTGTCTCTGCTGCGTTAATTTACGCTTACTGCGCAAACCCCGCTCCGGCGGGGTTTTTTATAATTAGCTTTACCCGTAACCCCTAAATAACCCCCCATTTCACCCACTATTCACCCGATTAAAACCCCTGCAGAAACGGATAATCATGCCGATAACTCATTTAACGCAGGGCTGTTTATCGTGAATTCACTGTATACCGCTGAAGGTGTAATGGATAAACACTCGCTGTGGCAGCGTTATGTACCGTTGGTGCGTCACGAAGCATTGCGCCTTCAGGTGCGTTTGCCGGCGAGCGTAGAACTGGATGACCTGCTACAAGCGGGCGGCATCGGGTTATTGAATGCAGTTGACCGATATGACGCTTTGCAAGGAACGGCATTTACCACTTACGCAGTGCAGCGTATTCGTGGAGCGATGCTGGACGAACTACGTAGCCGGGACTGGGTGCCGCGTAGCGTTCGGCGCAATGCTCGCGAAGTGGCACAGGCGATGGGACAACTGGAGCAGGAATTAGGGCGTAACGCGACTGAAACCGAAGTGGCGGAGCGTCTGGCTATTCCTGTGCAAGAGTATCGTCAGATGTTGCTTGATACCAATAACAGCCAGCTCTTCTCTTATGACGAGTGGCGGGAAGAGCATGGCGATAGTATTGAGCTGGTGACGGAAGAACATCAGCAGGAAAACCCGTTACAACAGCTACTTGAGGGTAACCTCCGCCAGCGCGTGATGGACGCGATCGAGGCGTTGCCGGAGCGCGAAAAGCTGGTGTTAACGCTGTACTACCAGGAAGAGCTGAATCTGAAAGAGATTGGCGCGGTACTGGAAGTCGGGGAATCACGGGTCAGCCAGTTGCACAGTCAGGCCATCAAACGTCTACGCACCAAGCTGGGTAAGCTATAGGGGTACATTATTACCCCTGAACAATGCCGCATTACGAATTGACTACCAGGAGTTCTCATGACGGTGCAGCAATCAAAAAGACGGCCTCTAAGCCGCTACCTCAAAGATTTCAAACACAGCCAGACGCATTGCGCCCATTGCTTTAAGCTGCTCGACCGGATCACGTTGGTTCGCCGCGGGCAAATTGTGAATAAAATCGCCATCGCCCGACTGGACACTTTGCTCAATGAAGCTGAGTGGGAACAGGAAAAAAAAGAGTGGGTGGCACTGTGTCGTTTTTGCGGTGATTTGCACTGCAAAGAGCAGAGCGACTTTTTTGACATTATCGGTTTTAAACAATTTTTATTCGAGCAGACCGAAATGAGCCACGGCACGGTACGTGAATACGTTGTCCGCCTGCGCCGCCTCGGAAATCATCTGACCGAACAAAATATCTCTCACGACCTGCTGCAGGAAGGGTTCCTCGACGAAAACCTTGCCCCGTGGCTGCCGGAAACCAGCACCAACAATTACCGCATCGCCTTGCGTAAGTATGAGCAGTTCAAAGCCCATACCCATATGGGACATATGCAGAAATCCTCCTGGACAGCCAGTTCTGATATATATTAAAAACGAATAAGGTGTAACAGAGTGATGTTTGTGGATCACGACAAGCGCTCTACACTACGCTCATAAACATGTCATCCTTCAAGTTGCCTCTGTGTTGGCTGCGCTCATTCACCCCAGTCACTTACTTTAGTAAGCTCCTGGGGACTTACTCGCTTGCCGCCTTGATGCAACTAGAATGATTTTGTGTATAAATAGCAGTCACTAATGACAATATTCGGGGTAACTATGAAATTAGCACTTCTGGGACGTCAGGCTCTGATGGGTGTAATGGCTGTTGCACTTGTCGCCGGAATGAGCGTAAAGACTTATGCGGATGAAGGTCTGTTAAATAAAGTTAAAGAGCGCGGCACGCTGCTGGTGGGCCTGGAAGGGACCTATCCCCCGTTTAGTTTTCAGGGCGATGACGGCAAGCTGACCGGTTTTGAAGTGGAATTTGCCGAGGAGCTGGCTAAACATCTGGGTGTGAAAGCCTCGCTCAAACCGACCAAATGGGACGGTATGCTGGCCTCTCTTGATTCCAAACGCATTGACGTGGTCATCAACCAGGTGACCATCTCTGACGAACGGAAGAAAAAATACGATTTCTCTACCCCGTATACTGTGTCTGGTATTCAGGCGCTGGTGAAGAAAGGCAATGAAGGCGTTATTAAGACTGCTGCCGATCTGAAAGGTAAAAAAGTCGGCGTTGGTCTGGGTACCAACTATGAAGAGTGGCTGCGTCAGAACGTGCAGGGCGTGGATATTCGTACCTATGATGATGATCCGACCAAATACCAGGATCTGCGCGTAGGCCGTATCGATGCCATTCTGGTTGACCGCCTGGCCGCACTGGACCTGGTGAAAAAAACCAAGGATACGCTGGCCGTTACCGGTGAAGCATTCTCCCGCCAGGAGTCCGGCGTGGCGCTGCGCAAAGGCAATGAAGATCTGCTGAAAGCGGTTGATGCTGCCATTGCCGAAATGCAAAAAGACGGTACGCTGAAAGCGCTGTCTGAAAAATGGTTTGGAGCGGATGTGACGAAATAATCGTCATCCGATGAAAAAAGGCGCCTTTAACAGCGCCTTTTTTTATTTCATTGCGCCTGAACGTGCATAATAAAAAGAACATCACAACAACGAATACCGGAGGCTGTATGCCGCTGCATAACTTAACGCGCTTTCCACGTCTGGAATTTATTGGCGCGCCAACACCGCTCGAATATCTTCCACGCTTTTCCGACTACCTCGGGCGCGATATTTTCATCAAACGCGATGACGTCACGCCGATGGCCATGGGCGGCAATAAGCTGCGTAAGCTGGAATTTCTCGCCGCAGACGCGCTGCGTGAAGGCGCTGATACGCTGATAACCGCCGGTGCGATTCAGTCTAACCACGTTCGCCAGACGGCGGCGGTAGCGGCTAAGCTCGGTCTGCACTGTGTGGCGCTGCTGGAAAATCCGATTGGCACCACTGCGGAAAACTATCTCACCAATGGCAACCGTCTGCTGCTGGACCTGTTTAATACGCAAATTGAAATGTGCGATGCGCTGACCGATCCGAATGCACAACTGCAGGAGTTGGCGACGCGTATTGAAGCGCAAGGGTTCCGCCCGTATGTGATCCCGGTTGGAGGCTCTAATGCGCTGGGCGCACTGGGTTATGTGGAAAGTGCGCTGGAAATAGCCCAACAGTGTGAAGGCGCTGTTGCGCTCTCTTCCGTAGTGGTTGCCTCGGGCAGTGCGGGAACGCATGCCGGACTTGCCGTCGGTCTGGAACAATTGATGCCAGACGTCGAACTTATCGGCGTGACTGTCTCGCGCAGCGTGGCGGATCAAAAACCCAAAGTTGTTACGCTACAGCAGGATATTGCCCGAGAACTGGAACTGACGGCCTCCGCGGATATCCTGCTATGGGACGATTATTTTGCGCCGGGCTACGGTACGCCAAACGAAGAGGGCATGGAGGCGGTAAAACTGCTGGCACGGCTGGAAGGTATCTTGTTGGATCCGGTGTATACCGGCAAGGCGATGGCAGGTCTGATTGACGGCATCAGCCAGAAACGCTTCAAAGATGAAGGGCCAATTCTCTTTATTCATACTGGTGGGGCGCCTGCGCTGTTTGCCTACCATCCTCACGTGTAACGACCAGGTAGAAAAACGCTAATGCATGAAAGTATCCAACTGGTGATTGATTCTCTGCCGTACCTGCTCAAAGGTGCGGTTTTTACGCTGCAACTGAGCATCGGCGGGATGTTCTTTGGCCTCGTGCTGGGGTTTATCCTGGCGCTGATGCGTCTGTCGCCGCTGTTGCCTGTGCGCTGGCTGGCGCGCTTTTATATCTCAATTTTTCGCGGAACGCCGTTGATTGCCCAACTGTTCATGATCTATTACGGTCTGCCGCAGTTTGGTATTGAGCTGGATCCCATCCCGGCGGCGATGATTGGCTTGTCGCTTAATACGGCAGCCTATGCTGCGGAAACCCTGCGTGCGGCAATCTCTTCCATCGACAAAGGGCAGTGGGAGGCGGGCGCCAGTATTGGCATGACGAGATGGCAAACCATGCGCCGGGCGATCCTGCCGCAGGCCGCGCGGGTTGCGCTCCCGCCGCTGAGCAACAGCTTTATTAGCCTGGTGAAGGACACCTCTCTGGCTGCCACTATTCAGGTACCGGAACTGTTCCGCCAGGCGCAGCTGATTACCTCGCGTACTCTGGAAGTGTTCACAATGTATCTGGCGGCCTCGTTGATTTACTGGGTGATGGCGACGGTGCTTTCCGCACTGCAAAACTATTTTGAAGAACAACTGAACCGCCAGGAGAGAGAGCCGAAATGAGTGCTATCGAAGTCAGAAACCTGGTCAAAAAATTCCATGGGCAAACGGTGTTACATGGGATCGATCTCGACGTTAAACCCGGTGAGGTCGTGGCGATTATCGGGCCGAGCGGTTCCGGCAAAACCACGCTGTTGCGTAGCATTAATTTGCTGGAGCAACCGGAGGCGGGCACCATTAAAGTGGGTGAGATTACCATTGATACCGCACGTTCGTTAACTCAGCAAAAAGGCCTGATTCGTCAGTTGCGCCAGCACGTGGGGTTTGTGTTTCAGAACTTTAATTTGTTCCCACATCGTACGGTGCTGGAAAACATTATTGAAGGCCCGGTGATTGTTAAAGGCGAGCCGAAAGCCGAAGCGACAGCACGTGCGCGCGAACTGCTGGCGAAGGTTGGCCTGGCAGGTAAAGAAACCAGCTATCCGCGGCGTTTGTCCGGTGGGCAGCAGCAGCGCGTGGCTATTGCCCGGGCGCTGGCGATGCGACCAGAGGTTATTCTTTTTGATGAGCCGACCTCTGCGCTCGATCCTGAACTGGTTGGCGAGGTACTTAATACCATCCGTCAACTGGCGCAGGAAAAACGCACCATGGTGATTGTGACGCATGAAATGAGCTTTGCCCGCGATGTGGCCGACAGGGCGATATTTATGGATCAAGGCAGGATCGTGGAGCAGGGCCCCGCTAAATCCCTGTTCACGCATCCGCAACAGCCACGAACCCGTCAGTTTCTTGAAAAGTTTCTGATGCAATAAATTGTGCATACAGTACTCACCGATAATGTTTTGGGTGAGTACTGCTCGCATAACTATTTATAAATATTGCTTTATTATCAACCCCCGATTCTGTTACTTCCTCTCGCCGTTGAGTAACGCTCAAGTAATTGTTCCTTTGTCCGATAATTTGCATATATAAAATACATTTATGTGTTAGCTTGTTTCATATGTTTGGATGATTATCAATCTCAGGGGCAATACCACTTAGTATGCAGGATCATGATTTCTTCACCTGGCGACGGAGCATGCTGTTACGCTTTCAGGAAATGGCGACGGCAGAGGATGTCTATAATGAATTACAGCAACAGACGCAGCACTTAGAGTTCGATTTTTACGCGCTATGTGTTCGTCATCCCGTACCTTTTACCCGGCCCAAAACATCACTTCACACGACGTATCCCAAAGCCTGGGTGGCGCATTATCAGTCCGAGAATTATTTCGCGATTGATCCGGTGCTGAAGCCTGAAAACTTCAGTCAGGGGCATTTACCCTGGAACGACACCTTATTTCGCGATGCGCAGCCCCTGTGGGATGCCGCGCGCAATCATGGTTTACGTAAAGGGATGACGCAATGCTTAATGTTACCTAATCGAGCGTTGGGATTTTTATCGGTGTCACGTGCAAGTATCCGCAATAGTCGCTTTGCGAATGATGAAGTGGAGCTCAGGATGCAGCTCTTGGTGCGGGAAAGTTTATCCGTTCTGACGCGACTGGAAGATGACATGGTCATGGCGCCAGAGATGCGCTTTAGCAAGCGGGAAAAAGAAATATTGAAATGGACCGCTGAGGGCAAAACATCTTCAGAAATAGCAATAATTCTCTCGATTTCTGAAAATACCGTTAACTTTCACCAGAAGAATATGCAAAAGAAATTCAATGCGCCAAACAAAACGCAGATTGCCTGTTACGCCGCTGCGACCGGGCTTATCTGAATAAATTATCGTTCTGAGTGTCAGACGCAGAACCGGCTGATAGCGATGCTTTCAGCCGGTTTCTTATTACTGGCGGTAGGCCTGTTTAATTTGCTTAACAGTGCTGGAAAATACCGCAGCCTGTGATTGATCTTCAATCTGTGCGATCTGTTTTTCCATTTTAAGAATCACGCGTCCTGCATCAGCTTGACCCATTGCCTGCAGCATCAGCGTTAACATGGCTTTCAGGCAGGTGACTTCATTGGCCAGTTCCTGGTTATTCTCAGCAGTGGAAAAGTCAGGCGTACTCATTTATTTTCCTCGTTATGTTTCAATGAAAAAGTGCGATGTGAAATCTTAAGGCGGCGGAGTATACCATAAGTGAGGCTAAAAATATCAGCGGTTGTTTTTTGCGCAAACAAAAGTGGGTGACATTAAAATAAACAACATGTTGCACTGCATATATTTTCTCCACTTGATGTTTATTTCGAGTATTTTCTTCGTTAATTATTGTTACAACTTTAACTGCCTGGTTCGCATTCAGCGAAGGAATATGATTTTTTTGTCACTATTATGAAACAGCTATGCAGATATAACCGTGGCCGAAGGTTGCCAGTACTGAATGTTTCCACCCGTCGTACAATCTAATTTCCAAAAACGAGAGCAAAATCGAAAGTCGGGCGTTTTTTACATTTCAAAGTTGAGATAAAACCCGTTAACATAGGACCGATTAACTATCGGTAGCGTTATCCCTATTCTGGAGATATTCCTTTGATCAACGTTTTTCTTGTTGATGACCACGAACTGGTGCGCGCAGGGATACGACGCATTCTTGAAGATATAAAAGGCATTAAAGTTGTCGGTGAGGCGTGCTGCGGTGAAGATGCGGTAAAATGGTGTCGCTCAAATTCCGTTGACGTCGTGCTGATGGACATGAATATGCCCGGTATTGGTGGCCTTGAGGCAACGCGTAAAATTGCGCGTTCAACGGCTGACATTAAAGTGATCATGCTGACGGTCCATACCGAAAACCCGTTGCCTGCTAAAGTCATGCAGGCAGGAGCTGCGGGCTATCTCAGCAAGGGAGCCGCCCCCCAGGAAGTTGTGAGTGCGATTCGTTCGGTTTTTTCCGGCCAACGTTATATTGCCTCCGATATCGCTCAGCAAATGGCGCTCAGCCAGATTGAGCCTGAGAAAACGGAAACCCCGTTTGCCAGTTTGTCTGAACGTGAGTTGCAGATTATGCTGATGATCACCAAAGGTCAGAAGGTCAATGAGATCTCAGAACAGCTGAATCTTAGTCCTAAAACGGTGAACAGCTATCGCTATCGAATGTTCAGTAAATTAAACATTCACGGCGATGTTGAGCTGACTCATCTGGCAATTCGCCATGGCCTGTGTAATGCGGAGACATTAACAAGCCAGTGACCGATCAGTTTGATGCCAAAGCGTTCCTGAAAACCGTGACCAGTCAGCCCGGCGTGTATCGTATGTATGATATCGCCGGGACGGTCATCTACGTCGGGAAAGCGAAAGACCTGAAAAAAAGGCTTTCCAGCTACTTCCGTAGCAACCTCGCGTCGCGTAAGACCGAAGCGCTGGTCGCGCAAATACAGCAGATTGATGTCACGGTAACGCACACCGAAACCGAAGCGTTACTGCTTGAGCACAACTACATCAAGCTGTATCAGCCGCGCTACAACGTTTTGCTGCGCGACGATAAATCCTATCCTTTTATTTTCCTCAGCGGCGATACCCATCCTCGCCTGGCGATGCATCGTGGGGCTAAGCATGCCAAAGGCGAGTACTTTGGACCGTTCCCTAACGGTTATGCTGTACGTGAGACGCTGGCGCTGCTGCAGAAAATCTTCCCTATTCGTCAGTGCGAGAACAGTGTTTATCGCAATCGCTCGCGTCCTTGTCTGCAATATCAGATTGGTCGCTGCCTCGGTCCGTGTGTCGCGGGTCTGGTGAGTGAAGAAGAGTATGCGCAGCAGGTTGATTACGTTCGTCTGTTCCTGTCCGGGAAAGACGATCAGGTATTAACGCAACTGATCGCCCGGATGGAAAAGGCCAGCCAAAATCTCGAATTTGAAGAGGCTGCCCGCATTCGTGATCAAATTCAGGCCGTACGCCGCGTGACTGAAAAACAGTTTGTCTCAAATACCGGAGACGATCTGGACGTCATCGGCGTGGCGTTTGACGCTGGCATGGCCTGTGTGCACGTTCTGTTCATTCGCCAGGGGAAAGTGTTAGGCAGTCGCAGCTATTTCCCGAAAGTACCGAGTGGAACAGAACTCGGCGAGGTCGTCGAAACCTTTGTCGGACAGTTCTATTTGCAGGGAAGCCAGATGCGCACCTTCCCCGGTGAGATCCTGCTCGATTTTAATCTTAGCGATAAAACCCTGCTGGCGGATTCTTTGTCTGAGCTGGCCGGGCGGAAGGTTAACGTTCAGACGAAACCGCGAGGCGATCGCGCTCGTTATCTGAAGCTGGCGAGAACCAACGCGGCGGTGGCGTTAACCACGAAGCTTTCCCAGCAGTCGACCATTACCCAACGTCTGACGGCGCTGGCATCGGTACTTAAGCTACCGGCAGTAAAACGCATGGAATGTTTTGATATCAGCCACACGATGGGCGAGCAGACGGTAGCCTCCTGCGTGGTATTCGATGCCAATGGTCCGCTGCGTGCAGAATATCGCCGCTATAACATCACTGGCATTACGCCGGGTGACGATTATGCGGCCATGAATCAGGTTCTGCGTCGGCGTTACGGTAAGGCGATTGAAGACAGTAAGATTCCGGACGTCATATTGATCGACGGCGGTAAAGGTCAGTTAGGGCAGGCGAAAGCCGTTTTTGCGGAGCTGGATGTTCCCTGGGACAAACAGCACCCACTCTTGTTGGGGGTGGCAAAAGGGGCCGATCGTAAAGCCGGCCTGGAAACGCTGTTCTTTGAGCCGGAAGGTGAGGGCTTTAGCCTGCCGCCTGATTCGCCTGCATTGCACGTTATCCAGCATATCCGCGATGAATCTCACGATCATGCGATTAGCGGGCACCGTAAAAAACGGGCGAAGGTGAAAAGTACCAGTACGCTTGAGACCATTGAAGGCGTTGGTCCAAAGCGTCGGCAGATGTTGTTGAAATATATGGGCGGTTTGCAAGGTCTTCGTAACGCGAGTATCGAAGAAATTGCAAAAGTGCCGGGTATTTCGCAAGCTCTGGCAGAAAAGATCTTCTACTCGTTGAAACATTAGGCCCTCTGTAGCAACATAGGGGTAATTTCACTGACAACAGATAGTTATCCGTCATATGCAATTTAATATCCCTACGTTGCTCACGCTGTTTCGCGTCATCCTGATCCCATTCTTTGTATTGGCTTTTTATCTGCCATTTACCTGGGCTCCCTTCGTTTGTGCGCTGATCTTCTGTATTGCGGCGGTCACCGACTGGTTTGACGGTTTTCTGGCACGTCGCTGGAACCAAAGCACCCGTTTTGGTGCCTTCCTCGATCCGGTTGCTGATAAAGTGCTGGTGGCTATCGCGATGGTGTTGGTGACCGAACACTATCACAGCTGGTGGGTGACGCTGCCTGCCGCCACGATGATCGCGCGTGAAATAATTATCTCTGCGCTGCGTGAATGGATGGCCGAGCTGGGTAAACGCAGCAGTGTGGCAGTGTCCTGGATCGGTAAAGTGAAAACTACTTCGCAAATGGCCGCGCTCGCATGGTTGCTGTGGCGTCCAAATATCTGGGTAGAGTACGCCGGGATCGCACTTTTCTTCGTCGCCGCGATACTGACTTTGTGGTCAATGTTCCAGTATTTGAGCGCTGCATGGGGAGATTTGCTTGAACAGTGATCGTTTCGGCGCAAATTTCAGCAAACGATCGTCAGTGGTGAAAAATATCGTTGACTCATTGCGTCAGGTAAGTAGAATGCAACGCATCGAACGGCAGCACTGATTGCCAGACGATAACAAAATCAAGTGATTAACAAACTTACTTGGTGATGCGGGAATAGCTCAGTTGGTAGAGCACGACCTTGCCAAGGTCGGGGTCGCGAGTTCGAGTCTCGTTTCCCGCTCCAAATTAAAGACATCGGCAATAGCGGATGTCGGCTGTAAAGCCAGAAGATTTCGGCGCGTTAGCAAAGCGGTTATGTAGCGGATTGCAAATCCGTCTAGTCCGGTTCGACTCCGGAACGCGCCTCCAATTTCTTCCCGAGCCCGGATGGTGGAATCGGTAGACACAAGGGATTTAAAATCCCTCGGCGTTCGCGCTGTGTGGGTTCAAGTCCCACTCCGGGTACCATGGGAAAGAACAGAATAATCAAAGCAATAAGCAGTGTCGTGAAACCACCTACGGGTGGTTTTTTTGTTTTTGTCTATTACGTTCATCATCCTGCCCCATTGCTTTTTTTCCTCTTTATTTTCTTATTTCATTTTGATTTCGGTCAGAGTATGACATGCCCCACAATATGTTTTCCGGTATTATTAGTCCATTAATTGCCAATGCTGCATGCTGGTGCAATCACTCTCGTAATTGGATGATTCATGAATAATAAAATCAGTCAGGATACTATCAACAAAGCCCTGTGGGCCGCGTGTGACACTTTCCGTGGCACCATCAGTGCTGACACCTATAAAGACTTTATCCTTACCATGCTGTTCCTCAAGTACATTTCGGATGTCTGGCAGGATCACTATGATGAATATAAAGAACAGTATGGCGATGCGCCGGAGCTGATTGAAGCGATGATGGCGAATGAACGCTTCGTGTTGCCGAAAAGCGCCAGTTTCTATGCACTGTATGAACGCCGTCATGAGCCAGGCAATGGCGAGCGTATCGACCAAGCCCTACATGCCATTGAAGAAGCCAACGGCACTAAGCTGAAAGATGCCGGGAAAAGCGTGTTCCAGGATATTTCGTTTAACACCGACCGTCTGGGTGAAGAAAAACAGAAGAACACCATCCTGCGACAGCTGCTGGAAGACTTTGCCGGTGAAGATCTTAACCTGAAGCCAAGCCGTGTAGGTACGCTGGACGTCATCGGTAATGCCTATGAATATCTAATCAAAAACTTCGCTGCCAGCGGTGGGCAGAAAGCCGGGGAGTTCTATACCCCACCAGAAGTTTCGGATCTGATTGCTGAACTGCTCGACCCACAACCCGGTGATACCATCTGCGACCCGGCCTGTGGTTCCGGTTCGTTGTTAATGAAGTGCGGGCGTAAAATCGTCTCCGGACATGACAGCCGTAACTATGCGTTGTTTGGTCAGGAAGCGATTGGTTCTACATGGTCGCTGGCGAAAATGAACATGTTCCTGCACGGCGAAGACAACCACAAAATAGAGTGGGGTGATACCATTCGTAACCCGAAGCTGCTCGATAAAAATGGCGATCTGATGCTGTTTGATATCGTGACCGCAAACCCACCGTTCAGCCTGGATAAGTGGGGGCATGACGAGGCCGAGAATGATAAGTTTGGTCGTTTCCGTCGCGGTGTACCGCCGAAGACTAAAGGCGATTACGCCTTTATCTCGCATATGATCGAAACCCTGAAACCAGGAACGGGGCGTATGGGCGTAGTTGTGCCACACGGTGTGCTGTTCCGTGGCTCCAGCGAAGGTAAAATTCGCCAGAAACTGATTGATGAAAATCTGCTGGATGCGGTAATTGGACTGCCGGAAAAACTGTTCTATGGTACGGGGATTCCGGCTGCGATTCTGATTTTCAAAAAGCAGAAAGTGGATGACAAGGTGCTGTTTATCGATGCCAGCCGTGAATTCAAGGCAGGTAAAAACCAGAACCAGCTCAGCGCAGAAAATATCCAGAAGATCGTTAAAACCTATCGAGAAGGCGATAACGTCGAGAAATATGCGTATCTTGCCAGCCTGAAAGAGATACAGGCCAACGATTACAACCTCAATATTCCGCGCTATGTAGACACCTTCGAGGAAGAAGACGAGATCGATTTGCTTGCCGTACGCGCCGAACGTGAGCAATTGAAAGCGGAACTGGCGAAGCTGGAAACGGAGATCGCAGGGTATTTAAAGGAGTTGGGTTATGGTTGTTAAACCTTCGTCACTAGGAGCTATTCCGGCTGAATGGCAATCAGTAAAATTTGGGTCAGTTACTAAAGTACGGCAAGGTCTTCAAATTGCTATATCTGACAGGCTGAAAAAACCAACACTTAATTCTCAAGAATATATAACTATACAGTCAATAAATCGAAAAAATCAAGATAGAGAGTACGTTGATTCGCCTCCAAATAGAGTGATTTGTAAAGCCGATGATGTTCTTATGACAAGAACAGGAAATACTGGAATTGTCGTAACTGGTGTCACTGGTGCGTTCCACAATAACTTTTTTCTAATCGATTTTGATCGAAATAAAATAGACAGTACATTTTTAGTAAATTACTTGCGTTCAGAAAGAGTACAGCACATTATTTTGATGAAGGCAGGAGCAAGTACAATACCCGATCTAAATCATAATGATTTCTATGCAATCGATTTCGCATTGCCTCCATTGTCAGAACAAAAGAAAATCGCTCAAATCCTGTCAACCTGGGATAAGGCGATTTCGGTGACGGAAAAGCTTCTCACCAACAGCCAACAGCAGAAAAAAGCCCTGATGCAGCAATTGCTTACCGGGAAGAAACGGTTGCTGGATGAGAATGGGGTGAGGTTTAGCACGGAGTGGGAGTTTAAAAAAATAAGTGAAGTAGCAACGCGAGTTCAACGTAAAAATGATGCTGCCGAACATCCTATTTTAACAATATCATCTTTATCCGGATTTGTCCGGCAGGATGAGCGTTATAGCCGTTATATGGCGGGAGAAAGTGTGAAAAATTATATCCTGCTTAAAAAAGGTGAGTTTGCATATAACAAAGGAAACTCAAAAACATACGAGTTCGGATGTGTTTTTGACCTCGAAGCATATGAAGCAGGACTGGTACCCCATGTCTATGTTTGCTTTAGATTAAAAAATGGGCTCAGTCACCGTTATTTTAAATATTTATTTGAGGCTGATTATCTCAAGCCACAGTTAGGGGCGCTAGTTAATACTGGGGTCCGAAATAATGGTTTATTAAATATCAAACCGACAGAGTTTATGCAAACAAAAGTCCCTGTTCCATGTTTTGAAGAGCAGGAAAGCATCGCTGATATGTTATATAACTCCAGCAGGACGATACGTGTTCTTCAGGATAAACTCGCCTGCTTGAAAGATGAGAAAAAAGCTCTAATGCAGCAGTTACTGACCGGCAAACGTCGTGTCAAAGTAGACGCTGAAGAAGCCGTTAGCGCTTAAAGCGAAGAACAAGGAACGCTCATGAACCAGACGTACACGCCAAAATTCCAGGAAGAATACAGTGCCAAAATTCCGGCATTGACGTTACTGACCAGCCTCGGCTGGTCGTTTTTATCTCCGAAACAGATTATGGATTATCGGGGCTATAAACATGATGAGGTGGTGCTGCGTCCGGTTCTGCGTGAGGCGTTGTCGAAGCGTTCCTTTATGGCGAGCGGTAAAACTTGCCAGTTATCGGAAAAAGCACTGGATAACCTGATATCTCAGGTCTGCTCCCCGGCACTGAATGAAGGGCTGCTGAAAGCCAATGAGCGGATGTACAACCATCTGCTTTACGGAATCGCCGTTACGGAGTTTGTCGATGGCAAGAAGGTCAGTCCCACCATTGCGCTGATTGACTGGGAACATACGGAAAATAACCAGTTCCACTTTACTGAAGAATTTACGGTATTGCGGTCAGGCGGTGTTGAAACCCGCAGACCGGATATTGTCTGTTTTGTTAATGGTATTCCGCTGGCTGTCATTGAAGCGAAAAGCCCGGCAGGTCACGGTAAGAAAGGGCCAACCATTGACGAGGGGATATCACAGAGCATCCGCAATCAGTTCAACGACGAAATCCCGCTGTTGTTTGCCTACAGCCAGTTATTACTGTCGATTAACGGGCATGACGGGCGCTACGGTACCTGCCATACGCCAATGAAATTCTGGGCAGCATGGCGTGAAGAAGATATTACGGATGCGCAGATGTATGCGTTGCGCAACCATCCGTTATCGACTGAACAAATTGATGCGTTGTTTGATCATCGTCCTTCAGCCGATCTCGACTGGTACCAACAGTTAATAGCCGCTGGTGAACTGGCTGTCAGTGGACAGGATAAGCTGCTTATCAGCCTGCTTTCGCCGGAACGTCTACTGGAGATGACCCGCTTCTTCACCCTGTTTGATAAAAAGACAGGGAAGATAGTCGCTCGCTATCAGCAGGTGTTCGGCATAAAAAGACTGCTGGAACGCATCAGTACTCTCAGACCGGATGGTGGCAGGGAAGGTGGGGTGATCTGGCATACCACGGGGTCAGGTAAATCGTACACCATGGTTTTCCTCAGCAAGGCGCTGATCCTTCATGACAGCCTGAAGCAGTGTCGCATTGTGGTGGTGACGGATCGTGTCGATCTTGAAGGGCAGCTCAGCGGTACTTTCGCTTCTGGTGGAGAACTGGCCGGGAAGGATGATAAGGCCAAAGCGATGGCGACCTCAGGTCAGAAGCTGGCACAGCAGATTGGCTCTGGTAAAGAACGTATAATCTTTACCCTTATCCAGAAATTTAACTCAGCGACAAAACTTCCTGAATGCGTCAATAACAGCCCCGATATTATTGTACTGATTGATGAAGGGCACCGTAGCCAGGGTGGTGAGAACCATGTGCGAATGAAACTGGCCCTGCCGAATGCCGCCTTTGTGGCATTTACCGGTACGCCGTTGCTGAAAGAAGATAAGACTACCAATAAATTCGGCCCGATTGTCCACGCCTACACTATGCAGAGGGCTGTCGAAGATAAAGCCGTTACGCCTCTGCTGTATGAAGAACGTATTCCGGATCTGGAAGTGAATGATCGGGCGATTGATGCCTGGTTTGACCGCATTACTGATGGGTTGAGCGAGGCGCAAAGAGCCGACCTTAAGCGTAAATACGCCCGTAAGGGCGAGGTCTATAGCGCAGATGACCGCATCCGACTGATTGCACTCGATATCGCCACGCACTTCTCGAAAAATATTAATGACGGGCTGAAGGGGCAACTTGCCTGCGACAGCAAAATCTCCGCCATCAAATATAAAAAGTATATTGATGAAGCCGGGTTGTTTGAATCAGCGGTGGTGATCAGCCCTCCGGATACCCGGGAAGGGAATACCGAGGTGGATGAAAGCAAACTGCCAGAAGTGACGAAATGGTGGAAGGATAACGTCGGCACGCAGGATGAGTCCGCGTATACCCGCAATATCATCAGTCGTTTCGATACCGATGAAAAGCTCAAATTACTGATCGTCGTCGATAAACTGCTCACCGGGTTTGATGAACCGAAAAATACCGTACTGTATATCGACAAGCCGCTTAAGTCCCACAACCTAATCCAGGCGATTGCCCGGGTGAACCGACTGCATCCACTGAAAAAGTTTGGCCTGCTGATTGATTATCGCGGCATTCTGGCTGAACTGGACACCACTATCGGTAAATATCAGGATCTCGCCTCCCGAACGCAGGGAGGATACGACATCAAGGATATTGACGGGCTGTACAGCGCTATGAGTTCTGAATACAAGCGGCTGCCGCATCTGTATAACCAGCTGTGGGCCATATTTGCCGGTGTCAAAAACAAGAATGATACTGAACAGTTACGCGCGGTTCTGGTGCCAAAAATGGAAGAACGTGACGGAGAGATGGTCGATATCCATCAGAAAATCCGTGATGATTTCTTCGAGTCGTTAACGGCTTTTGCCGGATGCCTGAAAGTGGCACTGCAGTCCGCTACCTTCTTCACCGACAAGAGCTTTACGGAACAAGACCGAAATCTCTATAAAGAAACCGTAAAACAGATGTCCAGCCTGCGCCAGTGGGCAATGCAGGTCAGCGGCGAGCAGGTCAATTATGACGACTACGCGGAGCAGGTGAAAAAATTGCTGGATAAGCATGTCACCGGCGTTGAGGTTCGTGAACCGGATGGCGTGTATGAAGTCGGTAAAATGGGCAAGAGCGAAAAGCCCGAAGAGTGGGACAACAATAAAACCCGCAATGAAACCGACATCATTAAAACCCGTGTGACGAAGATGATTGAGCAGGACCTACGTGATGACCCGTACGCTCAGGAGGCTTTTTCAAAACTCCTGCGTATGGCTATTGAAGAAGCAGAAAAACTGTTCGACCATCCCCTAAAACAGTATCTCCTATTCCGTGAGTTTGAAGAAAAAGTTGAAGCCCGTAAGCTCAGCGATATCCCGGATGCCCTGGCGGTAAACAAGCATGCTCAGGCGTATTACGGTGTATTTAAAAAAGAGCTACCGGAGGTTTTTGCGGTAAACGATGTTCAGGTGCAGGAGAAGTGGACTAAGCTAGCCTTTGAGGTGGACAGCATTATCGTCAAAGCAGTGGCAGAAAATTCCCTCAACCCTCAGGACATTGAGAAGGCCGTTAAGACAAGTCTGTTACCACTGCTGTTTACGGCCTGCCGGGATATTGGTGCCGGAATGATTCAGGTAAACCGCATTGTGGAAACCATCATCCAGATCCTGCGCGTTGGTTTGATGAAATCATGAGTGAAAAAGAATCGCCAGCAATGAAAGCGTTACGCATTGTTTATGGTGATGAAGTCATCGTCGTACAGTGTGTTCCGCGTCAGGTCGTAAAGGGCAGGGTGCTCATCAAGGTGCATCCTGACTGTCGGGTTGTGGCCTCTATCCCGCCAGAAACACCGGAGCACGAGGTGCTGTCTGCGCTGAAAAAACGAGGGCGCTGGATATACCAGCAACTGCGTGATTTCAGGGAGCAACAGACACACATTGTCCCGCGTCGGTATGTCAGCGGAGAGAGCCATTACTATCTTGGTAAGCAGTATCAGTTGAAAGTAACAGAAGACGCTACTATTCCGCAACGAGTGAAAATGTTGCGTGGGCGTCTGGAAGTGACTGTCAGACACAAATCGGCAGAAAAGGTTAAAGCGTTGTTGGCCGAATGGTATCGGGAACGCGCCAGAGATGTCATTCAGCGCAGGCTTGATTTATTGATACCGCAGACCCTTTGGATTAGTGAGCGTCCGCCGATACGTCTGCGGGCGATGCAAACGCAATGGGGTAACTGTTCAGCAAAAGGCTGTTTGACCCTGAATCCATGGCTGGTTAAGGCATCCTCAGAATGCATCGATTATGTCTTGTTGCATGAGTTATGCCATGTGGCTGAGCACAACCACAGCGAGGAGTTTTACCGTCTGATGGGGCAGGTTATGCCGGGCTGGGAAAAGGTCAAGAAACGACTGGATGGGATGGCGGGGATGTTGTTGGCAGATATGTAGTTTCTAACTTATTCCAATGGGCTCATTTGTCTAGGGGAGTCAGGAACGAGTTAATTAGATTTTCCAAGTTCAAGCCTAAAATACAAAATTGATAGCATCAAATCCTTCGATAGTGACAACACGGGAAGTTGAACAACGATGAATACAACTCATTCAACAGAAAAGCTTTATCTTAGAAATATCTATGAACTTTTGGGAGAAAATTTTTACATACCTGCTTATCAGCGGGGATATCGCTGGGGGGCGATCCAAGTAAAAGAACTACTGGATGATATCTGGGAGTTCAGTCAACCGCATGGCGGTAATGATTCTTCATTTTACTGTCTACAGCCTGTTGTTGTGGTTCGAGGGGAAGATTGTTGGCAGGTCGTGGATGGGCAGCAAAGGCTAACCACGTTACGTCTTATCCTGCACTTTTTGGAGCAAGAGCACCTGAAGAGACCCTTAGAGGAGGCATACAAAAAAAGCGTGTATATGTTGAAGTATGAGACCCGGCCGGGATGTGAAGCATTTTTGCAGGGGATTCATAAAGAATCCAACACTGACAATATTGACTTCTTTCATATGGTCCAAGCGTATAATGCTATTAGAAATTGGTTCTCCGACAAAGATTATAATGATAATAATAAACTCTTGGCGACGTTACTAGCTAAGTCTACTGAAGAACGCTCTGTAAAGCTTATTTGGTATGATTTAAGTGACGAATGCCTTAACAACGATTATGCCATTGATGTTTTTTCCCGTATCAATATTGGTAAAATACCTCTGACCAATGCTGAGTTGGTTAAGGCTTTGTTTTTACAGCGAAGTCATTTTCACAATGATCAAGCAAGATTGAAGCAGTTACAGATTGCGACGGAATGGGATATTATTGAAAAGCGGTTGCAGGAACCAGCATTCTGGTATTTCATAAGTAATTCAAGTAAACACTACCAAACACGAATTGAATACATCTTCGATTTAATGAAAGGGAAAAAGTCTAATGACGAGACATTTTTCACTTTCCATAAGTTCCATGAAGATTTCAAGTCTGGCACGGCTAATATTGAGCATCTGTGGCAAGGGGTAAAGCGTTATTTCCTGAGCTTTGATGAATGGTTCCAGGACAGAGAGCTATACCATTTGATAGGCTTTTTGGTTGATTGCGGTGAGAAAGTTGCGGAGTTAAAATCTGAGTCGGAGCGAGAGAATTCAACGAAAACAGAGTTCAAAAAATATTTGAAAGATCGTATTCGTCTCCAGGTCAGGTGCCAGTTAGATGAGCTTTACTATGATGAGCCTGTCATTAAAAAATTGCTTCTGCTGTTCAATATTCAAACTTTATTGTCAACGAGGGAAGCAGATATACGTTTTCCTTTTGACCGCTATAAGCAAGAAAAATGGGATATTGAGCACATTCGGTCCCAGACAGATTCTGCCCCTGTTGGGGTTGCTCGCAGGGTGTGGTTAAAGGACATTGAGGTTTACTTCAGTGGTAGTCGGTTTAAAGGGGATTCTTTAGAAAGAGAACAAGAATTTGCTGCCATAGCCACTGAACTCTTGACCTTGGAACATATCGATAATGAATTTGACAGGCTTTATAATGAGGTAGTTAGTTACTTTGGCCAAGATGAAGTGTCCTGGGGAGATGAGCTAGGCAACTTGGCACTGCTGGACTCTTCAACCAACCGCAGTTACAAAAATGCCTTGTTTCCAATTAAACGCGCCCGCATCATAGATAATGATAAGCGCGGAGTTTTTGTCCCCATTTGTACCAAGAACGTCTTTTTAAAATATTATAGCCAGTCTGTAACTGAACTTGTTCATTGGTCAGAATCTGATGCTAAATATTATCAGGAAGCAATAGGTCAAACGTTGAAAGACTATTTGCCTGACCAAGGAGAGAAGAGTGAGTAATATAAAAATCGATTCGCGTTCGGGTGAACGACTCAGTTTTTTCCAGTTGTTTGAACAAAGATATATGCAGGTAGAAATCCCTATAATCCAACGGGATTATGCCCAAGGCCGGATAGACGTTGCAGAGGTTAGAGATACCTTTTTACAAGCATTACATGGCTATTTGGAAAAAGGTCTACCTTTTCAGGATTTGGACTTCGTTTATGGTAGCGTGATTAGCAATGATACTGGACGGCATCGTTTCATCCCCTTGGATGGTCAGCAACGATTGACCACCTTGTTCTTACTACACTGGTATCTTGCTCAAATTGCAGATCAGCAAGAATCCTTTCGACGGGTATTAAGTACGGACGGGAATTCCCATTTTACCTATGAAACTCGCAGCAGTTCGAGAGAGTTTTGCAATGCATTGGTTGGCAATGATATAGATTTCTGTGCTTTGTTGCTGGAGTCTGGTACTGAGTGTCTGAGTAAGACGATTAAAGACAGGTCATGGTTCTATTTATCGTGGGAGAGTGACCCTACTATTAGTTCAATGCTGACGATGCTGGATGCGATTCACCTCCAATTTTCTGGAAATGTAGATTACTTTGATAAGCTTACCGACAAAGATAAACCGATAATTACATTTAGATTTCTTAACCTTGCTGAATTCAACCTCACGGATGATTTGTATATCAAAATGAATGCCCGAGGCAAGCCGCTGACAGAATTTGAAAATTTTAAGGCAAGGCTGGAAAAAACCATTAAATCATTCACCGGAGATTGGCCGGAATATAGACTAAGTTTCAAAGATACGCCTGTGTCTGGCTATGAATATTTCATTCATAAAATTGATACGGATTGGGCTGATCTGTTCTGGTGCTATCGAAATGTTGTAACCAAAGATAATTCTTTTGATGATGAGTTAATGAACTATATTGCCATATGTACAGCCAACTTTCTGTTACTGCAAGAAGCAGAGGATAGTTATAGCTTACAAAAGCAATTGTTTGGTTCGGGTGGTAAAGTTAACTCATTATCCTTTATGGAGTATGAACAGTATGGATATTTGTCACAGACGCTAATAGCTGAATTGATTATGCAACTGGATCTGTTACGAGGTCATGCTAGTTCATGCCCGGGTTTGTCCATATATCTGAACAATAACAGATATTATGATGAAGAATCTATTTTCAAAAAAATCATTACCAATAACTCAAGTTTTTCGGAAAAGGTGAGGTTTCATGCTTTTTACGCTGGTGTAGCGAATGGCAAGATAGGGGAGGAGTTAGCATCCTGGATGCGAGTTGTATTCAACCTCACGGAAAACACTATTTTCAATACTATAGATGATTATCATAAAGCATTGCTGTCTATCAATGAATTGTCCCAACGTGATGACACTGTGCTGAATTTACTCATCCAGGATGTAATGATAAAAGGTTTTCTCGCCGTTCAAGTATCTGAAGAAAAACTGAAAGCTCATCTTTTGATAAAATCTTATGAGTGGAAGGAGGCTATTCTTGCACTTGAAAACCACGAATATTTCAGGGGGCAAATAGGTTTCGCATTGAAGTTCAGCGGTATTTCTGACTACTTTAACAGTCGCGGAAACGTTGATTGGGATGATGTGAAGGAAAACTATTTTACACGATTCAAACACTATGCAGATACTAGTTCGGCAGTATTTAGTGCAATAGGCGAAAGCTCGGAAGTATTAGATTTTGCATGGGAGCGTGCTGTGCTTTCAAAAGGTGACTATCTTACCTCGACAACAGCGGATAGATTCAACCTTCTTAGTTCACGTACAAATAAGAATAACGTCGACCGCGATCATTCCTGGCGTCGTCTATTACGGCAAGACTCAAATATTCTTTGGAATGCACGGCAACAACATGTTAAAGCCGTGTTGGATGATCCGGATTTTGATATGGGTGATTTAAGGGGTGGATTAGAGAGGATTTGTGCTAAGGCATTAAGTGAGCAGCCATTTAACTGGCGTACTATCTTGATTGAGAAGTCAGAGTTATTTAGCCTTTCTAATCAGGGGTTTATTGTATTGAATACTCACGAGAGCGTATTGTTACATGAGTCTCAGCGAAATCACTATCAAAGTGAACTTTATTCCAAGTACTTAGAGTTGGAATTAAAAGAGAGAAAACTGAATACAGCTCCTTTCAAGCACAAGTTCTACAATAGCGTACGTAGTGGGGAAGATATATCATTTCTACATTTAAGTGGTTTTTCTCTTCATGGGCAACGGGTTGAGTTGGAAATATTCTTCAGAGACAACCAATATAACATATTGTGCTACCGAAATGATGAGACAGTACCATTCTCAGATGAACTGCAGAGTGCTATGGAATCTTGTGGATTTATTGTTCTAGCTGATTCGAAGGATTACAATCCTGAAGACTGGCAATGTAGTGATGATAATTATGTGTACTACTGTGAAGAGCCTGATCGCGCATTAGCAATAATATCCAACCTTTGCACTCGGCTAAGTGATCTAGCCCGCGAGCAATTGTCATAGCATTAAGTGAGGTTGCTGTATGTGAATACATGCAGTAACCTGAAACCACCGTGTGGTCAGATACAACGTGACACACGGTGAGTTTCAGCTATGTGCTGATTCTGTGCTCAGCGTTATCCAAGTCTATCTATTTACTGCCAATTACAGTAAAGTAGAAGGACAACTACAGCAAAGTTTCGCAATACACTGCTATGTAACTCATTGATCCTGCGTAGAATTTAAAATCCCTCGGCGTTCGCGCTGTGTGGGTTCAAGTCCCACTCCGGGTACCATGGGAAAGAACAGAATAATCAAAGCAATAAGCAGTGTCGTGAAACCACCTACGGGTGGTTTTTTTGTGCCTGTTTTTTACGAACCACCGTTACCTTGCGTCAAGTCACCCGCCAGATACGTAAATTGTCCTCTACACACTCACTATTGCCAGTCATTCTATCGACGAATCGGTGCGTTAAACATAAAGCTCCCTCGGGCAGGGTTGTTAATAAACCCATCGCGGGCGGGATTATAGTTGTGGTCCTGGAAACTATTCATCAGGATGGGATCGCCAAAGCTATCCTGTATCGCCAAATGTCTGTGGATTCGGTTTCGTGCCCTGAGCGTGAAAGCGAAATCATCCGTTCCGCCAATGATGATGACGCCATTACCGGCTCGGAGTGCCGCGCTTAACTCTTGCTCTCTGACGGCCTGGTTTTGTAACGCGCTGGCTGTGGCAGACGATGACGCCAGCAGCAGTAATATGAGCACGGTGCATGAAAATACCGATGGCAGTTTCATGATTAATACCTGTTAAATGTATGGCTATTAAAGTATAGCTTTATGGTGTCATCTCAACTGAAAAGAAAACCAAACCAACTTTAAACCTGCTGCCCATACTGATTCAGAGGGGCCGGGAGAGTAGTGCCGCGCAGTTAAGAACTATAATAAAAACAGTCGACAGGTGATGGCTTCTGTTTACAGACAGTACAGATACAGGGGGCGGTCATGCGCGTCTCATTTTCTCCGCTAGTTGCGTTCACCGCTTTGCTCGTTTTTAGCTGCACAGTATGCCCGGCGGAAAAGAGAGGGGCATTTTTGCCGGATGTTGGGACCGCGGATCCTATTGCGTTTGCACAGCAGTCATTTAATAACATGGCCTCTTATCAGGTGATGATGCGATCCTCATCTGCACAGGGTGAGAATAAAATCATTCGCTACAGCTATCAGAAACCCGGCTATGTACGAATGGATTTTACCCAGCCGCATTCAGGCGCGGTGCTTATCTTTAATACTGTCAGCGGTAAAGTGACGTTATGGCCATTGGGTGTGGGTACGTTGCCCATTTTGCACCTGTCGCCAACCAATTCATTGATCCAGGATGAGCGCGGTCATCGGGTGGATCGCTCTGATATCGGCGTGTTGTTGGGCAATATTCGCTATCTGCAACGTGGGGGAACAACGACGGTTGTCGCTAAGGAGCGCCTTGCGGGGCGGGAGGCGACGCTCGTGTCCGTGGTTGGACAGGGAAGACTGGCCGTTGATGGCGTTCACCGTTACGACGTCTGGCTGGATAATTACCACGGACTCCCTGCCAAAGTGATCAGCTATGCCCCAGATGGGCAGCGATTAGAAACCGTTCTTCTGGAAGCGATGGTTATCAACATCCATTTTCCCACTCATTTCTTTACGCCTTGAGGGAGCCTGTATTGTGGCTGAGTATCAGTTTTCCACCGTCTGGCGGGTTGAGGCCTCAATCCAGGAGGTATGGGATATTTTTTCCCATCCGGACCAGTGGCCGGAATGGTGGGGAAGTCTGGAACGCATCGTTGAGCTAAAGAAAGGCGATCTACAGGGGATTGGGGCGCTGCATCGTTATACCTGGAAAGGGGCGCTTCCTTATCGCTTAACCTTTGACATCAACGTATTGAACATTCTGCCTTGCTCTCTGCTTGAAGGACAAGCCAGTGGCGCGGTGGAAGGGCGAGGCGTGTGGTCTTTTTCTGCAAGTGGTGCAGAAACTATTGTCAGGTATGACTGGAATGTGCGTACCACGATCCGCTGGATGAATTATCTTGCCCCGCTGGCAGCGCCTGTATTTCGCTGGAATCACAATACGGTCATGCGCGAGGGGGCAAGAGGGTTAGCCCGCAAACTGGCTACGCATGTGTATATATACTGAACTCGTTCCCACTGCTGTACTTTTTTGCCTGTAAATGGCTTAATAGCGACCTTGTAGTCTCTCATTTCATTCACAGTTAACAGGTCTGTTATTGATGAATAGCCTCCATCGGCTCGCCTTATTATGCCAGCCTCTGTCTGCTGTGATGATCGCATGCGGCTTCCCATTTAGCCGTAGCTCAACTCTTACAACATGGACAGACAGCAATGCAACGTCGACAGTTTCTCAAAAATAGCGTTCTCCTTTCCGCCGCCGGTTTAGTCGGTCCTGCCGTCATTAGTCAGACGGTCCGTGCCGCTGAGCCATCCGTTGCGCCAGTCGCTCGTCGACGTTTTGTCTTATCTCAAACGTATAAACTCAATCCTCCTAAGGGATCGAGCGGCGTGGTGAAACTGTGGATCCCGCTGCCGGTAGATACCGCATTTCAACAAATGACGGCGCTTGCCTTTAGCGGAAACTTTAAGCAAGCATACGTCACTACCAATAATACCTATGGTGCGAAAACGCTGTTTGCTACCTGGCCTGACTCGCAGGGCGAATTGTTGATTAACGTTGATATCGACATTGAAACCGCCGACTGGGAACCTCTGAAGCAGGATGCGCTGAAAACCTGGCAGGCACCCGAGCAGATTATTTACCCGCTGGATGTAAAACCGTATCTGTTGCCAACAGCACATACCCCAGTTGATGGGCTTGTTCTGGAAACTGCGCGTAAAATCACCGGTAATGAGCAGGATCCGCTGAAAAAAGCGCGCCTGATTTACGAATGGGTCAGCAGCCATATGGAGCGCGATAACGACGTCATTGGCTGCGGCACGGGGGATGTGGCGGAGATCTTAAAAAGCGGTAAGCTCAAAGGAAAATGCACCGACATGAGCTCCGTTTTTGTGGCTCTGGCGCGGGCCAGCGGTATTCCGGCGCGCGAACTGTTTGGCATCCGTCTGGGCAAAGCCAATAAACTCGAACGTTACTCGAAAAGCGCTTTTGGCAAAGCAGACGGTGCAGGCGTCGCCGATGTGAGCGGTGGACAACATTGCCGAGCCGAATTCTATCTTGCTGGTTACGGTTGGTTACCGTGCGATCCCGCTGACGTGACCAAAATGCGTCTGGCAGAGAAAAAATCGCATCAGGACGCCGATGTCCAGGCGGTAAACACTTACCTGTTTGGTAACTGGGAAATGAACTGGGTTGGATTCAACTACGGGCGTGATTTCGAGTTGTATCCGGCAACGGAGCAGGGAGCCATGAACAACTTTGGCTATCCTTACGCTGAAGTCGATGGCGACCCGATCAATTTCTATGATCCTAAAGCGTTCTCCTACAGCTATGTCGCCACAGAACAACGCTAAAGGGGCGGGACTCACCCTGTTGACGGCCGCTGCGGCTGCCGTCACCGCGGGCTTGTGCTGTATTGGACCGCTGCTCTACCTGCTGTTTGGTATTTCTGCGGCAAGCTTTGCTGTTTTCACCCGGTTTGAGTTTTTGCGAATGCCTTTGATGCTGCTGTCCCTGGGCTTATTGCTGCGGGTCTTCTGGCGGCTCTATTTTTCCAAACGGTTGTGGTGCTCCGGATGGCTAACGCTTAAGCAGGCGCGCATTCTCTACTGGTGTGCACTGGCGTTGATTTTGCCAGTGTTATTTTACCCAACGCTCGTCGCCTGGTTTTATGAGGTATTTGAATGAAGATCTTCACGTTAGTTGTATGTTTGCTGCTGCCGGTGTGGGCTCAGGCGACCAATCAAAAAGTGGTGCTGGATATACAAAATATGACCTGCTCGCTATGCGTTATTTCAGTCAATCAGGCGCTGCGTGAAACCGACGGCGTGATAAAAGCAAAATCCTCCCTAAAAACCCGGCAGGCGGAAGCGATCGTGCCAGAAGGTTTCCCAACCGATACTTTACTAAATGCTGTAGCGAAAACGGGCTATACCGCAACGCTCAACCGCATTGAGCAACAGTAAACCACCTGCGGGTGGTTTTATTGTGTTTTCCCGGTATGATGCCCGGCGGCTTAGTGTTCTCTTTTGTGCGTTAACTACCGGAATTCCCCTCGTTTCCTGTTAACCTGAACAGGCGGCAACTGATGCCGCATATGCCCATTTGTATCTGTTATCCCTCCAGCCATGTAGGATGATCACAGGCAAGATTTTTTGACTAAGGAAAAGCGTTATGAAAACGGGACCATTAAACGAGAGCGAACTGGAATGGCTGGATGATGTATTGACTAAGTACAATACGGACAAGGCTATTCTGGATGTATCAGAACTGGATGGTTTACTGACGGCGGTGCTGAGTTCTCCGTATGAAATTGAACCGGAGCAGTGGCTGGTCGCTATTTGGGGCGGCGCGCAGTATGTTCCTCGCTGGTCCTCCGAAAAAGAAATGACGCGTTTCATGAACCTGGCGTTTCAACATATGGCGGATACGGTCGACCGTCTGGATGAATATCCTGAGCAGTTTGAGCCGCTGTTTGGTTTACGTGAAATTGACGAACATGAACTGACTATCGTTGAAGAGTGGTGCTTCGGCTATATGCGAGGCGTTGCTTTGTCAGACTGGTCCGCGTTACCAGACACGTTAAAACCTGCGCTTGAGGCTATTGCGCTGCACGGTACGGAAGAGAACTTTGCGGTGGTTGAGAAGCTGACGCCAGAAGCGTTTGAAGAGAGCGTGGATGCCATTCGCCTGGCGGCGCTGGATCTGCATGCTTACTGGATGGCGCATCCCCAGGAAACGCCGGTCAAGGTACCGGTAAAAGTGGATGCCAAAGTAGGGCGTAATGACCCTTGTCCGTGTGGTAGCGGCAAGAAATATAAGCAGTGCTGTTTGCATTAACAGAAAGGGGCGAAAGCCCCTTTTGTTTTAACCCACTTCCGGTAGTAGTCCTGCAGCAATAGAAAACTGTACTGCTATCACCACAATGCCGCACAAAAATACCAGCGCCAGCGCCGGAGCTCCGCCCGCCACACGGTAGGTAGCCTGCGGATTTTGTTTTCTGCTCTGCCAGACCAGCATCGAGGGAATGAGCAGCGCCAGCACCGCCAGGGCAACGCCTGCATACCCCAGCGCCATGACGAAACCACGCGGATAGAACAGTGCAAATGCCAGCGGTGGCAGGAAGGTCACCACGCCAGTTTGTACTCTTCCCGCAGCGGTATTACGGCGTTGGAAGAGGTCGGCCAGGTAGTCAAATAATCCCAGCGCCACGCCGAGGAAAGAGGTCGCCAAAGCGAGGTCGGCAAACAGATGCACCGCCAGCTCGACGTGCGGCGAAGCCACGACTTCACGCAATGCCTGCAATAAACCGTTTAAGCCAGCGTGGTTGGCTAACAGCCCCATGAACGTGGACGAGTTAATACTGCCAAGCGTGGCCAGTTGCCAGAAGATATAAGCGACCAGCGGAATGGCGCTACCGGTGATAAACACCCAACGCAATTTACGGATGTTGCCATTCATATAGCTGACGATACTGGGGACGCTACCGTGAAAACCGAACGAAGTGAAGATAACCGGGATTGCGGACAATGCCAGTCCCTGCTGAAGCGGTAGCGTAAGCAGGTTTACTTTATGGATATGCGGCATCAACAGAGCCAGCATCGCCACCAGGAAGATTATCTTGGCGCTGAATAACAAACGGTTGAACAGATCGACCAGCGAGGTTCCTACGCAAACCACACCACCGGCAACAAAGGTGAACAGCAGCACGCCTGTTGTCGGTGATAGAGTTGTTCCGGTCCAGTCGCTGATGCTGGAAGCCAGCAATTCACCCGCGCCACTGATATACGCCGCCGTCAGCGCGTACATTAAAAACATCATGCTAAAACCCGTTACCCATTGTCCGTAACGACCAAGATAACGTTTTGCCAGCGTACCCAGCCCGGTATCAGCCGGTACGTGTTGATACACTTCAAGCAGCAACAGCGCGGTGTAGCACATCAACGCCCAAAGACTCACTAACAACACCAGCGTGACGCTAAACCCCACGCCTGCCGCAGCCAGCGGCATTGCCAACATACCGGCACCAATCGTGGTTCCCGCCACGATAAAAATACTACCCAGGGTTCTGTTTTTCACGCTTTCCTCTGTCCCAGAGATAATCAACGGTTATATCTGCGGCGCAGGTTAAGGCAAAACGCTATTTTCGTCAAATCACCGTTACAATGTATGTACATTAATCTTTACGATATTTCTCGCCTTAAGATGTATGACAAATGACATTTATCTGCGACTAAACCTGCGTTAGCGCAAAGCAGCGCCGTGCGGTTCACATTAGGCTACGGACTTTATTGAGGAGGTAGTATGGAATCTATTCACGGTCACGAAGTGCTCAACATGATGATTGAATCTGGCGAGCAGTATTCGAATGCCAGCCTTGAGGCGGCGATTACGGCACGGTTTGGCGAGCAGGCGCGTTTTCACACCTGTTCTGCTGCGGATATGACGGCAGCCGAGCTGGTGGCGTTTTTAGCGGCGAAGGGAAAGTTTATTGCACAAGAAGACGGCTTCTCTACGCACGAAAGCAAGATCTGCCGTCACTAATTGTCACGGGTAATGATGGCGGGTTGCCTTCATTACCCAGAGACATTAATTCTGTGTATCAAGCGTAGCCAGTTCTTTATCGATGAAATAAAGACCTTCGCCACTTTTCCCTGCCAGTGATAACTTATCAATAACAGATTTAAATAATTTCTCTTCTTCATGCTGCTCGGCAACATACCATTGCAGGAAATTAAACGTCGGGTAATCCTGGTGAGTCATTGCCGCGTGTGCCAGCTCATTAATTTTCTGGGTGATCAGTTGCTCGTGTTCGTAAGTGACACGGAACAATTCGTCCAGAGACGCATATTCAGCAAAAGGGGAAGAGACGGTATTAATACACGGCAAGCTGCCGGTATCGGTCAGGTAGTCAAACAGACGCTGCATATGCGTCATCTCTTCCTGGGCGTGACGGCGCAAAAACGCAGCGGCACCTTCGAAGCTGTGATAGCTGCACCACGCGCTCATCTGTTGGTAGAGCAGAGAAGAATATAATTCAAGGTTCATCTGCTCATTCAGTTGGTCGATCATTTCTGTTTTCAGCATGGTTCTGCTCCACAAACGTTATTATATATTGACGTGGCGCCACTATAATTTGTTATTTAATTATTTGCAAAAGGTAAAATAATAAATTTATTTATTAAAAATGCGAATGGGAATAAAACGCATTAACGCTACTGGTCGGAGAATAAATAACGAGAAGGCAGAAGACCAGCAATAATGTGCTGGTCGAAAATATTAATAATTAAAGGAAGTGGATGGTGATACCGCTGCGCCGTGACACTGCCAGGCGAGGGTTATTTTGGTATTTAAACACAAAGAACCGGCGTACAGGCTACAGGTTGACACCGGCTGACCAAACGCCATTGCGCTGGCATAACCCAGGCGCTGACACTCTTTGGTGGCTGTCCCCTGGGTAACGTAGTCATCGGTACGCGCCGACTGTAACATGGCCTGGTTGTAGGTCAGGCGAACCACGCCGGTGATGGCGCTGGCTTCGCTGACCTGCGCCTGTTTAGTTATAGTGCATCCTGTCAGCACGAGCGGCAAAAGGGCAAGGATAAAGGTCTTCATGTGATCGCTCTGAAAGTTCGGAGATAGGCTATCATGGCATACGTGTTGACGTATCAATGGCTTGAATAACCTGAAAATCACCTGCGATTAATCGCAACGACGTCAATTTCTTGAGGCCATTCTCAGCTTTCGAAGGAAAAATGTGAGCACTTCATTATTTTATAAAACAAAATTTCATTAAATTTGAAAGTGAGTTTGCAAAATAGTAATGTGGCCTGAATGTTATGACTTTCTGCGGGTCCCCGCAGCGCATTCAGGAGATTACAGAATGAAAATTGCATTGATGATGGAAAACAGCCAGGCAAGCAAAAACGCCATCATTCATAACGAGCTTAAAGCCGTCGCGGATGAGAAAGGTTTTCCAGTGTACAACGTCGGGATGAGCGACGAAAATGACCATCATCTGACCTACATCCATTTAGGGATTATGGCCAGCATCCTGCTCAATTCCAAAGCCGTGGATTTTGTTGTCACGGGTTGCGGTACGGGTCAGGGGGCAATGATGTCGCTGAATATTCATCCGGGCGTGGTGTGTGGTTACTGTCTTGATCCGGCTGACGCGTTCTTATTCTCTCAGATCAACAACGGTAACGCGCTTTCTCTGGCATTCGCCAAAGGTTTTGGTTGGGGCGCTGAGTTAAATGTGCGCTATATGTTTGAAAAAGCGTTCACTGGTCGTAACGGCGAAGGTTATCCGCCTGAGCGTAAAGAGCCACAGGTGCGTAACGCCGGTATTCTGAACCAGGTGAAAGCGGCGGTGGTAAAAGAAAACTATCTGGATACGCTACGCGCTATCGATCCTGAGCTGGTGAAAACCGCCGTATCGGGTCCGCGCTTCCAGCAGTGTTTCTTTGACAACTGCCAGGACAAAGCGATCGAAGCGTTTGTTCGCGAGATAATTGGCTAAACCTGTTGGCCCGGCGGTGTTCACCTGTCGGGCTATCTGTTCTTATCAGACACCGCGCTTCCAGCATCACGGGCAAGTCGCAGCGTATCCACCATGCCGACCAGGCAAATAATGGCAATAGCGACAAAGGCCAGCCGGAAACTGATTCCTGGAATATTCCCCAATGTCAGCCACTTACTCACCTCATCGCCGATACGGATCCCGATAGCGGCCAATGAAATGCCTAAGCCTACCGCTAATTGTGTTGCCGTACTGAACAACGTATTGGCGTAGCTCATTTGTGACGCGGGGACATCCGCAAAAGCAAGCGTGCTGACGCCGGTAAACTGAATTGAGCGGAATACGCCGCCCAGATACAACACCAGCAAAATAACCCACACGGGAGTCTGTGGCGTAATTAATGCGCAGGCCAGCAGCGCCAGGACGTTAAGCGCACCATTGATTAACAGCAGTCTCTTAAAGCCGAGCCAGCGTATTAACGGCGTAGTGGCAGGTTTTATCGTCAGATTGCCTACAAACACCGCCAGTACCAGCGAGCCTGCATGAAAAGCATTCATGCCAAAACCGACCTGGAACATTAACGGCAGCAGAAATGGCACCGCGCTGATAGAAGCGCGAAACAGCGACCCGCCGTACATGGTGACGCGAAAAGTTGGGACGCTCATGGCATCAAGACGAATCATCGGCCAGGTAGCACGACGAAAATGATGCAGGGCAAACAGGAAGGTCACTGTCCCTAGCGCCAGAAGCCCGGCGGTTAGCCAGCCCTGCGGCTGCCGGGTTCCCAGTAACTCCATGGCATACACCAGACTTACCATCGCAACAGAGGTCGCGATAAAACCCGCTATATCAAACGGACGACGCTCGTCGTCATGAATATCCGGGATAAACCTTAGCGCCAGCGCGATCGCCAGTATTCCCAGCGGTACGTTAATAAAGAAGATCCAACGCCAGTTGGCATAGCTGGTAATGAATCCCCCAAGGGGAGGTCCAATGATAGGTGCGACCAATGCGGGCCAGGTCAGGGTGGCAATAGCGGTGATCAACTGATGTTTAGGCGTGGTGCGCAGTACCGCAAGACGGCCAACAGGAACCATTAATGCGCCACCGACGCCCTGCAAGATTCGCATGGCGACAAAACCCTCAAGGCTTTCGGACAAACCGCATAAAACCGACGCGAGGGTGAAAATCGCCAGCGCCAGGGTAAACACCTTTCTTGCACCGAAGCGATCCGCAATCCAGCCGCTGGCGGGGATAAGCACCGCAAGGGTTATCAGGTAGGCGCTGATGCCAATGTTCAGGTCTACCGCCTGCACACCAAAACTTTTAGCCATATCAGGCAGGGCGGTGGCAATCACCGTGCCGTCAATAAATTCCATAAAGAAAGCCCCGGCAACAAGTAATGCCGCCGGTGAAAGACCGCGTTTGTTCTCGACCGCTAACTGTTCACTCATGTTGTGCTTGCCATCTCAAAAGAAACTGACTGGAACTATTTTTATTTCCAACGCATTCGTTATGCGTGGGCGGCTATCGTTTCGAGCGCTGAATGGGTACTATGACGACCTTTCAATAAGGAGCTCACCATGTCCCAAACACTGAATGCCGATCAGGAACTGCTCTCGGACGTTGTTGCCTGTCAGCTGGTTATCAAGCAAATTCTGGATGTTCTTGATGTTATTGCCCCAGTAGAAGTTCGGGAAAAAATGTCCAGCCAGCTGAAAAGCATCGATTTTTCCAGCCATCCTGCAGGTGCCGATCCGGTCACTATGCGCGCAATACAAAAAGCGGTTGCCTTGATCGAGCTGAAATTCACGCCGCAGAATGAATCCCACTAAAATAAACCGTTGTTTCAGGTTTTAGAAAGGTTTTTTTGCGCCTCGCAGAATGGAGGCGCGTGCATAGGGAAAATCAGAGGTTGGCCGGATAAGGCGCATCACATTACTATCCGGCATTAACGCTTTGAAAACTGAAGATTAGTGATGCTGGTAATTCACGACGTTGAGCAAGTGCTTATCGGTTTGCGCCATGCACAGCCCCGCGCGTTTGGCGCTGCGGACTTCGTCAAGTATCGTCTGTAACAGCACGCCATCCTGCTGCTGCTCTTTTTCCAGGTCGTGAAGAAAATCGATGGTTGGCGCATCGTTTAACGCTTCTGCTTCATTGGTTAAACGTGAGAGCCTACTCGAGCGCTGTTGATATTCATCCAGCGTTTTCTGAAACAATTCTTCAAGGGAAGTCAGTTCATCACCCGGAACATCAATGGCCTTGACGATGGGGTTAGCCCCGGCACTTTTCATAAAATTGAACATCCGCATCATTTGAGTCACGTTACCTTGTGCCTGAGTGCGAAGAAACGTGGCGGTACCCGTCAGGCTATGCTCGTAGCACCATTCGCTCAGATGCAGGTAAAGATTCGATGCGTAGAACTCGAGGTTCATTTGCGTGTTGAGTTTATGAACAATTCCAACTGCAGCCATATCAATATCCTTATTTCCAGAAAGGGGAATGTACGTTACTAACGCCAGTACAGCGGGCTGCCGCTGCACTTCACCTCTACGTACAATTAAAACTGTTAGCAGAATAAATCCGTTCCGCCGGTCCTTTAGTGATCACGAATTATATTCGCTCCCGATCGAGATTCAGCATAACGCTTGCTATGACATAAGAAAATCCTTAAATCCGTGTATTTATGTTTTTTTACATATTGTCATAACAGTACTTGTGCTTCTGCCGTTTTGGCATATAGGTGATATGAATATAACGAATTGATATTTATGCCATTAAACACACTCTTCAATAATGAAATGGTGTTTTAAATCACAAAATTAATTTCCACAATAAGGTATTGTCTGGCACCTGATGATTATCTGCTCATGTTGTGAAGCAATTTCACGATTGGGCTGAATCTGTACTAATTATCTGATGACTAATTTTTTGCGCCAGATCAGTTTTAATCAAATTAAGAAAATTAACGGCCTGAACTATTCGTCATTAATTGTGTTGTGAATTTGGATAACGCGAGGAGTTACATATGAAGAAGGTTGCGGTGCTGCTGGCACCTGGTTTTGAAGAGGCGGAGGCGATTGTTACCATTGATATTCTGCGTCGTCTGAATATCGAAGTCGAAACGCTGGCCTGTGCAGAGTCACGTGCAGTGGTGAGTTATCATGACGTACCGATGGTGACAGACAGTACGCTGGCCGCGCGCCAGGCATATCTCTACGACGCCATCGTGCTGCCCGGCGGGCCGCAGGGCAGCGTTAATCTTGCTGCCAGTGAGACGGTCATCCAGTTTGTCGCCCGACATGATCAGGCGGGGAAACTCATTTGTCCGGTGTGTTCTGCGGCTGCGCGCGTGCTGGGCGGCAACGGCCTGCTGAAAGGACGTCGCTACGTGTGCTCGGGAGATCTGTGGCAAAACGTCACGGATGGGGAATATATTGATGCGCCGGTAGTTGAAGATGGCAATCTGATTAGCGGCAAAGGGCTGGGGCATATTTTTGATTTTGCATTAACACTTTCGGCACGTCTGCTGGGAGATGACATTCCGGTCCGCGATCACGCTGACCATATTTATTATCGATGGTAATCATTTTCCCGAATGCTTCGGTATTCGGGAACAAGGATTCGTTGGCTGACGTTATGGACTAATCTGCTATTTCTCTTTTTTCCCGTCGACAAAATCGCGTTTTTTTATGTCATTTCCCGCTGAATTTATGTACGCAATTACTGTAATTCTGTGGTGTGATGCCGCTCTCTTATGGAGAATCAATTTCCCGCTAAAAATACTCTCAGCACTGGCATTGATCTTATCAATAAAAGGTAATGCCTTGTTTTACGTCCGAATTACAAAAAATCGTCTGATTTTACCCTACATAAAAGAACGTTAAAGCTGGAGTTAACCATGCACAAATTCACTAAAGCGTTGGCTGCCATCGGTCTGGCTGCCATTATGTCACAATCCGCTATCGCTGAATCCATGAAGCTCGGTTTCCTGGTCAAACAGCCGGAAGAACCGTGGTTCCAGACTGAATGGAAATTTGCCGATAAAGCCGGTAAAGACCTTGGTTTTGAGGTGATTAAAATTGCCGTCCCGGATGGTGAGAAAACCCTCAATGCCATCGACAGCCTGGCTGCAAGTGGAGCAAAAGGGTTTGTGATTTGTACGCCGGACCCCAAACTCGGGCCTGCCATTATGGCTAAGGCGCGAGGCTACGATATGAAAGTCATTGCCGTCGATGACCAGTTTGCCAACGCCAAAGGTAAGCCGATGGATACCGTGCCGCTGGTGATGATGGCTGCAACCAAAATTGGTGAGCGCCAGGGCCAGGAGCTGTATAAGGAGATGCAAAAGCGCGGTTGGGATGTGAAATCCAGCGCCGTCATGGCCATTACCGCCAACGAACTTGATACCGCGCGTCGCCGTACGTCAGGTTCAATGGAAGCGCTTAAAGCCGCAGGCTTCCCGGAAAAACAGATCTACCAGGTTCCAACAAAATCAAATGATATCCCCGGTGCATTCGATGCCGCTAACTCCATGCTGGTTCAACATCCTGAAGTCAAACACTGGCTGATTGTCGGCATGAACGACAACACCGTGCTGGGCGGCGTACGTGCGACTGAAGGGCAGGGCTTCAAAGCGCCAAACGTAATTGGTATCGGTATTAATGGCGTTGATGCCGTGAGTGAACTGTCCAAAGGCGAAGCGACCGGGTTCTACGGCTCACTGCTGCCAAGCCCGGACGTTCACGGCTACAAATCAAGTGAAATGCTTTACAACTGGGTAACGAAAGGTGCAGAGCCACCGGCGTTTACTGAAGTGACGGATGTGGTGCTGATTACCCGCGATAACTTCAAAGAAGAGCTGGCGAAGAAAGGCTTAGGCGGTAAGTAACATAAATGCCGGATGCGACGTCAAAGCGTCTTATCCGGCCTACGAATCGCGTCCTCAGAAGGCCGGATGAGGCAAAGCCGCCATCCGGCTTAAAGATCTGACTCACGGAGACGTTATGCAACAGTCTACCCCGTATCTCTCATTCCGCGGCATTGGCAAAACATTCCCGGGCGTTAAAGCGCTTACGGATATCAGTTTCGACTGTTACGCCGGTCAGGTGCATGCGCTGATGGGCGAAAATGGCGCCGGAAAATCAACACTCTTAAAAATTCTCAGCGGTAACTATGCGCCAACGACGGGATCTTTGACGATCCGCGGACAGGAAGTTTCGTTTGCAGACACCACGGCCGCGCTCAACGCCGGTGTCGCCATTATTTACCAGGAGCTGCATCTCGTCCCGGAAATGACCGTTGCCGAGAATATTTATTTAGGCCAGTTGCCGCACAAAGGCGGGATTGTAAATCGCTCGCTGCTGAACTATGAAGCGGGGCTACAGCTTAAGCATCTGGGCATGGATATCGATCCCGACACGCCATTGAAATATCTCTCCATCGGTCAATGGCAGATGGTGGAGATAGCAAAAGCGCTGGCGCGTAATGCCAAAATTATCGCGTTTGATGAACCGACCAGCTCCCTGTCTGCACGCGAAATTGAGAATCTGTTTCGCGTCATCCGTGAGCTGCGCAACGAAGGACGCATCATCCTGTACGTATCGCACCGTATGGAGGAAATTTTTGCTCTCAGCGATGCCATCACCGTGTTTAAAGATGGGCATTACGTCACAACGTTCACGGATATGCAGCAGGTCGATCACGATGCGTTGGTGCAGGCGATGGTTGGACGCGACCTCGGTGATATTTATGGATGGAAATCCAGACCGTATGGCGCAGAGCGGCTGCGTTTGCATGAGGTCAAAGCTCCCGGTGTGCGTACGCCGATCAGTTTATCGGTACGCAGCGGTGAAATTGTCGGATTGTTTGGCCTGGTAGGCGCCGGGCGTAGCGAATTGATGAAAGGACTGTTTGGCGGCACACGCATCACGGCAGGCCAGGTGTTTATTGATGAGCAGCCTATTGATATTCGTAAACCGAGCCATGCCATTGAAGCGGGAATGATGCTGTGCCCGGAGGACCGCAAAGCGGAAGGGATCATTCCGGTCCATTCGGTGCGTAACAACATCAACATTAGCGCCCGTCGTAAACATGTTCTGGGCGGATGCGTGATCAACAACGGCTGGGAAGAGACCAATGCCGATCACCATATTCGCTCACTCAATATTAAAACGCCGGGCGCGGAGCAGCTGATTATGAACCTCTCCGGCGGTAATCAGCAGAAGGCTATCCTTGGCCGTTGGTTATCGGAAGAGATGAAGGTGATTTTGCTGGACGAACCTACACGCGGCATTGATGTAGGTGCCAAGCATGAAATTTATAACGTGATTTATGCCCTCGCAGCGCGCGGCGTGGCCGTGCTGTTTGCTTCCAGTGACCTGCCAGAAGTGCTCGGTGTCGCCGATCGTATCGTGGTGATGAGAGAGGGCGAAATTGCCGGTGAGTTGCTTCATGAACAGGCGGATGAGCGCCAGGCCTTGAGCCTTGCTATGCCTAAAGTCAGCCAGGCTGTAGCCTGAATAAGGAGAGAATGATGTCTTCCGTTTCTACATCGGGTTCTGGCGCAGCAAAATCGGCGCTAAATCTTGGTCGCATTTGGGATCAGTACGGGATGCTGGTGGTGTTCGCCGTGCTGTTCCTGGTTTGTTCCCTCTTTGTGCCAAACTTTGCCACTTTCATCAATATGAAAGGGCTGGGGCTGGCGGTATCGATGTCGGGTATGGTCGCGTGTGGGATGCTGTTTTGCCTGGCATCCGGTGACTTCGACCTGTCCGTCGCGTCCGTGATTGCCTGCGCCGGGGTCACGACTGCCGTGGTCATTAACATGACTGAAAGCCTGTGGATTGGCGTGGCTGCCGGGCTGCTGCTCGGTATTCTCTGTGGTCTGGTTAATGGGTTTGTGATTGCGCGTTTAAAAATTAACGCCCTGATCACCACCCTTGCGACGATGCAGATTGTACGTGGTCTGGCCTATATTATTTCCGACGGTAAGGCGGTGGGGATTGAAGATGAGCGCTTCTTTACCCTCGGCTACGCGAACTGGTTTGGTCTGCCGGCACCTATCTGGATCACGGTTGTCTGTTTTATCGTCTTCGGTTTACTGCTGAATAAAACTACGTTTGGTCGCAACACGCTGGCTATTGGGGGCAATGAAGAGGCGGCACGTCTGGCTGGGGTTCCGGTCGTTCGTACCAAGATTATTATCTTTATTTTGTCTGGGCTGGTATCCGCCATTGCCGGGATCATCCTCGCATCACGTATGACCAGCGGCCAACCAATGACCTCAATCGGCTATGAGCTGATCGTGATTTCCGCCTGCGTGTTAGGGGGCGTTTCGCTCAAAGGCGGCATCGGAAAAATCTCATATGTAGTGGCCGGGGTGTTAATTCTGGGAACGGTTGAGAATGCGATGAACCTGCTGAACATCTCTCCGTTCGCCCAGTATGTCGTACGTGGTCTAATCCTGCTGGCGGCGGTGATCTTCGACCGTTACAAGCAAAAAGCGAAGCGTACCGTTTGATGATTTAAACCCCAACTTTTTAGTCTAGCTTTAGCTCATCGCCAGCCGCTACCCGGCTGGCGATTGTTTTTGCAAATGGCGAGCATGGTCACACTGTCTATACTTATATCCGTCGTACATCATATATACGGCGCGATCCGCGCGGCGTACAGACCATGATGAGGAGGATAACCGGGTGACAGCATCACTGATCATACCCCCTGAACAATCTGCAAACTGTGCTTATTTTTTTGATCTCGATGGGACATTGGCTGAGATCAAACCTTTTCCAGACCAGGTCGTCGTCCCTAAGACAATCCTGCAGTTATTACATCAGCTGGCTACACGTAATGCGGGGGCGCTGGCATTGATTTCAGGGCGCTCGATGGCTGAGCTTGATGCGCTTACCACTCCCTTACGTTTTCCGCTCGCCGGAGTGCATGGGGCAGAGCGCCGTGATATCAATGGCCAAACTCATATAGTGCGCCTGGCTGAGGCAATAGAGCGCGAAGCAGGAGAGTTATTACAAACAGCGCTGGCGACGATGCCGGGTACAACGCTTGAAGCAAAAGGAATGGCTTTCGCGCTGCATTACCGCCAGGCCCCGGAACATGAAGCGGCGCTAATTAATCTGGCTGAGCGTATCACGCACAGATGGCCGCAACTGGCTTTACAGCATGGAAAATGCGTTGTGGAGATAAAACCAAAGGGGACCAATAAAGGCGATGCAATTGCCGCATTTATGCAGGAAGCCCCTTTTGCCGGTCGGATCCCCGTTTTTTTCGGAGACGATCTGACGGACGAAACCGGGTTTGGCGTGGTTAATCGCGCTGGCGGGATTTCCGTGAAGGTGGGCAACGGAGCGACGCAGGCGACATGGCGTCTGGATGGCGTGAGTGATGTCTGGCACTGGCTGGAACAAAATAACTCTTCGCAGCAAGAATCGAAAGCAACGAATAACAGAAGAGGTGGCTATGAGTCGTTTAGTCGTAGTATCTAATCGTATCGCCTCACCAGATGACAAAGGGAGCGCAGGTGGGCTTGCTGTCGGCGTGCTGGGCGCGTTGAAGGCTGCTGGTGGCCTGTGGTTTGGCTGGAGTGGCGATACGGGTAATGAGGACAAACCATTAAAAAAAGTCACGCGTGGCAATATTACCTGGGCTTCGTTTAATTTGAGTGAGCAGGACTACGAAGAGTATTACTGCCAGTTTTCAAATGCTGTTCTATGGCCTGCGTTTCATTATCGTCTGGACCTGGTACAGTTTCAGCGTCCTGCATGGGAAGGCTATCAGCGGGTGAATGCCTTACTGGTAGATAAACTGCTGCCGCTGCTTAGCGATGACGACATCATCTGGATTCATGATTACCATCTGCTGCCGTTTGCCAGCGAACTGCGTAAACGCGGTGTGAATAACCGTATCGGCTTTTTCCTGCATATTCCATTTCCGACGCCGGAAATTTTTAATGCGCTACCTCCACATCAGGCGCTACTTGAGCAGATGTGCGATTTTGATTTGCTCGGTTTCCAGACCGAAAACGACCGTCAGGCTTTTCTGGATTGCCTGGCAGCCCAGACGCAGGTATCCACGCAGAGCGATAATCACCACCGGGCATGGGGAAAAGCGTTTTGCACCCAGGTGTATCCTATTGGTATTGAGCCAGATGAGATCGCCCGGCAGGCCTCCGGACCTTTGCCGCCGAAGCTGGCGCAACTGAAAGCGGAACTCAAAAATGTGCAGAATATATTTTCAGTTGAGCGTCTGGATTACTCTAAAGGGTTGCCAGAGCGATTTCAGGCCTATGAGGCTCTGCTGGAACACTATCCGCAGCACCACGGTAAAATTCGCTACACGCAGATAGCGCCAACGTCGCGTGAAGAGGTACAGGCCTACCAGGATATTCGTCACCAACTGGAGACTGAAGCGGGGAGGATTAACGGTAAATATGGCCAACTGGGCTGGACGCCGCTCTATTATCTGAATCAGTACTTTGATCGTAAATTGCTGATGAAGATCTTCCGCTACTCTGATGTAGGACTGGTGACCCCGCTGCGCGATGGTATGAACCTGGTGGCGAAAGAGTTCGTGGCCGCGCAGGATCCTGCCAACCCTGGCGTGCTGGTGTTATCACAATTTGCCGGGGCCGCAAACGAGCTAACTGCCGCCCTTATTGTTAATCCTTACGATCGCGATGAAGTCGCTGGCGCATTAAACCAGGCGCTGACGATGCCGCTTGCCGAGCGTATCTCTCGCCACGCTGAGATGCTCGAGACTATCATTAAAAACGATATCGACAACTGGCAGGCGATGTTCATTTGCGATCTGGAAAAAGTCATTCCGCGCCAGAGTAAACAGCCATTGCCAGACAACGTTTCATCCTGCTCTAAGCTGGCGTAACGCTCAGAAAGTGAAGATCAATCTCCAGCCAGTGGAACCAACAGAACATCCACCTGGCTGGCACCGATCACGCTTTTCGCTGAGCAGGACGCGCGTGAAAAGAAACTGTGGTTATGGTTGCCATAAATGACCAGATCGACCGCGTGCTTCCGGCATACGTCCAGAATATGTTCATTCAGGGCCCCATAGGTAATAAAGGTATGCTCAATGGGGTACTGTGCGTCTTTGCTGAGCTTGTCGATAAAATCCTGAGTCTCTTCTTGCATCACTTCTCGCAGGTCTTCAAGCATAGGCGCTGCAAACTGATTATACAGTTCTGGGTCTGAGACCAGGGTTATCAGGCTAATACGGGCATTAACAGGACGAGCGATTGATACCGCCCTGGCTAACAACTGCTGGCTTTCTGGGGTCGCGGCAACAGCCACAAGAATGTGTGTATAGCTCATAACTCGCTCCTTTTTTTCAAGAATTATGAGAGGATTTTTCAGCATTACTTAGCTTACTCCATACTGCAACGTTTCCATTCCGGATAGTGTGAATGTCATCATGGTTATTCATTAATTATTCTTATAAATAGAATAATTGCTTCATATAACTTCTAAATACGTTCAGCTTCCTTAAGTAAAACTCACTGCTAATGAAAACAATGTGTTAATAAAAAATAAACATATTTTAACATTTGAGCGGTTATCACAGCCTGGTATTAATTAATCACCCTTAATATTTAACTCTTTGTTTATAAAGCGTTTAATCAAAATGATGTTTTACATTAAATATGTGATCAAGCTCGCTATTTCACGACGTGATATTAACGTTCGTGAACAAAATACTATTCGCTTTTAATGCAAGAATATTCGTACGCCAGGAATTGAAATGGAGAATATGGGGTTAAAAAATATGCAAAGTAAAAGCTGTGCTGATGGATTTATGTTAAGTGTTTAGCTGGTTTATGTGATCTGCGTCACATATTCTTCAAATTCGCAGCATAGCTACGTTGTATGTGTAACTTGTGGCGGGTAGAGTTGCGTCGAATTAGGAAAAATCTTAGACAATTGTAAGAATTGATGTGAGCTTGTAAGGAACGCGGCCTTCTGAAAAGGGAATGTTTAGACAACGCGTAAGTGCCGTCACGCTGCTATGTATTTGACCTTTTGCTTTTTTTTTTACCGGGCCTTCCCGGCGACATCACGGGGTGCGGTTTCACCGCATGAAAACAATGTTGGTTATTATGGATGCAAATAATGCATACATCCGAGTTGCTGAAACACATTTATGACATCAATCTGTCATATTTATTGCTTGCACAACGTTTGATCGTTCAGGACAAAGCATCTGCGATGTTTCGCCTTGGTATCAGCGAAGAGATGGCGGACACGTTGGCAACATTAACACTTCCTCAAATGGTCAAACTGGCTGAAACAAACCAACTGGTATGTCATTTCCGCTTCGACGATCACCAGACGGTTACTCGCCTGACGCAAGACTCCCGCGTTGACGATCTTCAGCAAATTCATACCGGTATCATGCTTTCAACGCGGCTGTTAAGCGACATCGATGATGCAGCGCGCAAGAAAAGGGCTTGATGATGAGCGAAAAAAGCATTGTTCAGGAAGCGCGTGATATCCAGCTAGCGATGGAATTAATCACATTGGGCGCCCGTTTGCAAATGCTGGAAAGCGAAACGCAATTAAGCCGTGGCCGACTTATCAAGTTGTACAAAGAATTACGCGGTAGTCCTCCGCCAAAAGGGATGCTGCCTTTTTCCACCGACTGGTTTATGACGTGGGAACAAAACATTCATGCTTCGATGTTTTGCAACGCCTGGCAATTCCTGCTCAAAACCGGTTTGTGCAGCGGCGTGGATGCCGTAATCAAAGCGTATCGTTTATACCTTGAGCAGTGTCCGCAGCCGGAAGAGGGGCCGCTGCTGGCGCTAACTCGCGCATGGACGCTGGTACGTTTTGTCGACAGCGGATTGCTGGAGTTATCCCAATGCAATTGCTGCGGTGGGAATTTTATCACCCACGCACACCAACCCGCAGGTAGCTTTGCCTGCAGTTTATGCCAACCGCCATCACGGGCCGTAAAAAGACGTAAACTTTCCCAGAATGCTGCCGATATTATTCCACAACTGCTGGATGAACAGATCGAACAGGCTGTTTAACTGATACGGTGTGGACAAACACTCCAGCAGCGGTAAGCGATTACCGCTGCTTTTTTTTGTCCTGACCTTAAGTTAACTGCCCGACTGCGCATCCTGTCATAGTCAATTGCGAAAGGATGATGTCGTGCTTATCTTATTAGGTTACCTGGTTGTTATTGGTACAGTTTTCGGCGGGTATATGATGACCGGCGGACACCTTGGGGCACTCTATCAACCGGCTGAGCTGGTGATTATCGGTGGCGCGGGTATTGGGGCATTCATCGTCGGCAATAACGGAAAAGCCATTAAGGGGACGATGAAAGCGATCCCGATGCTTTTTCGTCGTTCAAAATATACCAAAGCGATGTATATGGATCTGCTGGCGCTGCTGTATCGCCTGATGGCCAAGTCACGTCAGCAGGGCATGTTCTCGCTTGAACGCGACATTGAAAACCCTAAAGAGAGTGAAATCTTCGCCAGCTATCCGCGCATTCTTGCGGATGCCGTAATGCTTGATTTCATTGTCGATTATCTGCGTTTGATCATCAGCGGCAACATGAACACGTTTGAAATTGAAGCGCTGATGGACGAAGAAATTGAGACTCACGAAAGTGAGGCCGAAGTCCCGGCTAACAGTCTGGCGATGGTGGGTGATTCATTACCGGCGTTCGGGATCGTGGCGGCGGTCATGGGGGTTGTTCATGCGCTGGCTTCTGCCGATCGTCCGGCGGCTGAACTGGGTTCGCTGATTGCTCATGCGATGGTAGGGACATTCCTCGGTATTTTACTGGCCTATGGATTTATTTCTCCGCTTGCCAGCGTTCTGCGGCAGAAAAGCGCTGAAACCACCAAAATGATGCAGTGTGTGAAGATAACACTGCTCTCCAATCTGAATGGTTACGCGCCGCCAATTGCCGTCGAATTTGGTCGTAAGACTCTGTATTCCAGCGAACGTCCATCGTTTATCGAGCTGGAAGAGCATGTGCGTGCGGTAAGAAATCCAACTGCGCAGCAGACGACCGAGGACGCATGAAAAATCAGGCCCATCCCATTATCGTTGTAAAGCGACGCAAACATAAAGGTCACGGTGGTGGGGCGCATGGTTCGTGGAAAATCGCCTACGCCGATTTTATGACCGCGATGATGGCCTTCTTTCTGGTGATGTGGCTCATTTCCATCTCCAGCCCTAAAGAATTGATCCAGATTGCCGAATATTTCCGTACGCCGCTGGCTACCGCGGTGACTGGGGGAAATCGAATTTCGAATAGCCAAAGTCCAATTCCAGGCGGTGGGGACGACTACACCCAGCAGCAGGGAGAAGTGAACAAGCAGCCGAATATCGACGATCTGAGAAAACGCATGGAACAAAGCCGGTTGAGCAAACTTCGCGGCGATCTCGATCAGTTGATTGAATCTGACCCTAAACTGCGTGCGCTGCGCCCGCACTTGAAAATTGATTTAGTGCAGGAAGGACTACGGATACAGATTATCGACAGTCAGAACCGCCCGATGTTTAAAACCGGTAGCGCTGAGGTTGAGCCGTATATGCGCGACATCCTGCGAGCCATCGCGCCAGTGCTTAACGGCATTCCTAACCGAATCAGCCTTTCCGGCCATACGGATGATTACCCTTACGCCAATGGTGAAAAAGGGTATAGCAACTGGGAGTTGTCCGCCGATCGCGCTAACGCGTCGCGTCGCGAACTGGTTAGCGGCGGTCTGGATGATGGAAAAGTATTACGAGTGGTCGGTATGGCCGCCACGATGCGTCTGAGCGATCGCGGTCCCGAAGACGCAATCAACCGCCGTATTAGCCTGCTGGTTCTTAATAAGCAGGCGGAAGAGGCCATTTTGCATGAAAACGCTGAAAGCCAGAATGAGCCGGTAAGTGTCTTACAACAGCCAGCGGAACTTCCGCCGGCAAGCGTTCCCACATCGCCACCAGCCAATCCGAGGTGATAGCGTGAGCATGGATATAAGCGATTTTTATCAAACATTTTTTGATGAAGCTGACGAACTGTTGGCTGATATGGAGCAACACCTGCTTGATTTGGTTCCTGAAGCCCCGGATTCCGAACAGCTGAATGCGATTTTTCGTGCCGCGCACTCGATAAAAGGCGGGGCGGGCACCTTCGGCTTTACCATTTTGCAGGAAACGACCCATCTGATGGAAAACCTGTTGGATGAAGCGCGGCGTGGCGAAATGCAGCTTAATGCCGACATTATCAACCTGTTTTTGGAAACGAAAGATATTATGCAGGAACAGCTCGACGCCTATAAAAACTCAGAGGAGCCGGATGCCGCTAGCTTTGAGTACATTTGTAATGCGTTACGACAGTTAGCGCTCGAAGCGAAAGGTGAAACCGCACCGGCAGTCGTCAACACCGCAAAATTGAGCGTTGTTGACAGCGCTGCAATGCAGGAAGAGGCGGTTGCCATTTCTGAATCCGCCAGTGAGGGGAGCAAGAAACGCATTATTCTCTCGCGCCTGAAAGCCAGTGAAGTCGATTTACTGGAAGAGGAACTGGGGAATCTGGCGACCTTAACCGATGTGGTGAAAGGAAGCGACACGCTGTCGGCAACGCTTGATGGCAATCTCGCAGAAGATGACATCATTGCAGTGCTTTGTTTTGTGATTGAAGCTGACCAGATTGAATTTGAAACCGTCAGCGCAGCGCCCGTAACCGTTGAAACTGAAGCCGAGGCCGAAGCCGAAGCGGTAGCCGTTGTCGCGAAGCCGCAGCCGGCCGCCGTTGCGCCAGTGGTGAAAGCCGCCGCCAGTGAAGCGCCACACGGACGCGCGGAACGTGACAAACCCGCCCGCGCCAGCGAGTCGACCAGCATCCGCGTAGCGGTTGAGAAGGTCGATCAGCTCATTAACCTGGTTGGTGAGTTGGTGATCACCCAGTCAATGTTGGCACAACGCTCAAACGAACTGGATCCCGTTAATCACGGCGATCTGATCACCAGTATGGGTCAGTTACAACGTAACGCCCGCGATTTGCAAGAGTCGGTGATGTCGATTCGTATGATGCCGATGGAGTACGTGTTCAGCCGTTTCCCACGCCTGGTCCGCGACCTGGCCGGTAAATTGGGTAAACAGGTTGAGCTGACGCAGGTGGGGAGTTCAACAGAACTCGATAAAAGCCTGATTGAACGCATCATCGATCCGTTGACGCATCTGGTGCGTAACAGCCTGGACCACGGCATTGAACTGCCGGAAAAACGCATGGAAGCGGGGAAAAGCCCGGTCGGTAACCTGACGCTTTCCGCAGAGCACCAGGGCGGGAATATCTGTATTGAAGTGACCGATGATGGCGCTGGTCTGAACCGCGAACGCATCCTCGCCAAAGCGATCTCTCAGGGGATGCCGATCCACGAAAACATGAGCGATGACGAAGTGGGTATGCTGATCTTCGCGCCAGGCTTTTCGACCGCCGAACAGGTGACGGATGTCTCCGGACGCGGCGTGGGTATGGATGTAGTGAAGCGAAATATCCAGGAGATGGGCGGCCATGTTGAGATCCAGTCCAGACAGGGACAAGGAACAACGATTCGAATTCTGCTGCCGCTGACGCTGGCGATCCTCGACGGGATGTCGGTGCGCGTAGCGGATGAAGTCTTTATTCTGCCGCTGAATGCCGTTATGGAATCACTGCAACCGCGTGAAGAAGATCTGCATCCGCTGGCCGGAGGAGAGCGCGTTCTGGAAGTGCGCGGCGAGTATTTACCGCTGGTTGAGTTGTGGAAAGTCTTCGAAGTTGAAGGCGCAAAAACTGAAGCGACTCAAGGGATTGTGGTGATTTTACAGAGTGCAGGGCGTCGCTACGCGCTGCTGGTCGATCAGTTAATTGGCCAACACCAGGTGGTGGTCAAAAACCTGGAAAGTAACTACCGCAAAGTGCCAGGCATTTCTGCAGCAACGATCCTCGGCGACGGCAGCGTCGCGCTGATTGTCGATGTCTCTGCATTGCAGGGATTGAACCGCGAACAACGTGTGGCGATCACAGCCGCCTGATTGAGTGAGAAGGGAATAATATGACCGGTATGAGTAATGTAACTAAACTGGCCGGCGAACCGTCAGGTCAGGAATTCCTCGTGTTTACGCTGGGGGATGAAGAGTACGGTATCGATATCCTGAAAGTGCAGGAAATCCGCGGCTATGATCAGGTGACGCGCATTGCTAACACGCCTGCGTTTATCAAAGGCGTTACGAACCTGCGCGGTGTGATTGTGCCGATTGTTGACCTGCGCGTGAAGTTTAGCCAGAGCGATGTGGATTACAACGAAAACACCGTGGTGATTGTGCTGAACCTGGGTCAGCGCGTAGTCGGGATTGTAGTAGATGGCGTCTCGGATGTGCTGTCGCTGACGACGGATCAAATCCGTCCGGCGCCGGAGTTTGCGGTAACGCTGTCGACGGAATACCTGACGGGACTGGGGGCGCTGGGTGACCGGATGCTGATTCTGGTCAACATTGAGAAGCTGCTAAACAGCGAAGAAATGGCGCTGCTGGATATTGCCGCTTCCCACGTCGCATAATCTTTAAACATGTTATCCGGCCTACAATGCTTGCTGTTGTAGGCCGGATAAGCGTAACGCATCCGGCAGATTTCCCTCTTATGCTTCCCGCTCAACCAGGTCCGGCTCTTCTTCCAGTAAACCTTCATCCTGTGCCAGCATCGCCGTTGCAATCCCGTTTCCTAATACGTTGATCGCAGAACGTCCCATATCCAGGAAGTGGTCAATCCCCATTAGTAACAGGATCCCGGCGACCGGAATATTAAAACTCGGAATGGTTGCCGCCAGCACCACCAGCGCTGAACGCGGCACGCCGGCAATCCCTTTGGACGCCAGCATCAGCGTCAGCATCAGGACGGTGATTTGGGCAAAGGAGAGGTGAATATTATAGGCCTGCGCGATAAACATAGAGGCAAATGAACAGTAGACCATCGAGCCGACCAGGTTAAACGAATAACCGATAGGCAGCACGAAAGACACGATGTTGGGTGAGCAACCAAATTTGGTTAATTGCTCCAGCGTTTTCGGATAAGCGGCTTCAGAGCTGCTGGTGGTGAATGCGACCAGGACCGGATCCTTCAGCATGCTCAGCAGGCGAAATACCTCTTTTTTCAGCATCACATAACCCACCGCCAGCAACGCCAGGCAGGTCAGCAAAATAGCCACATAGTAGCCGCCGATGAACGATGCATAGTTGAGCAGGATCCCCAGACCCTGGGTAGAGATAACGGAGGAAATGGCGGCAAAAATAGCCAGCGGTGCGACGTACATCACATAGCCAGTCACCTTCAGCATAATGTGGGAGACCACATCAAGCGCGGCAACCAGCGGGGCGTTGAATTTTTCACCAAGCGATGCTCCGCCAATACCGAAGAACATCGAGAACACCACAATTTGCAGGATCTCATTATTGGCCATCGCCTCGGCGATGCTGGTTGGAATGGTATGCGTCAGAAAACCTTTCAGGCTCATGCCGCCCACGGCCAGGCCGGTATCTGCGGCCTCCAGCGGGATCGCCAGGTTCAGTCCGCTGCCGGGTTGTTCAAGAGAAACCACAAACAGACCGACCAGGATAGAGAGTATGGAAGAACTGATAAACCAAATCATTGCTTTCCCGCCTACGCGCCCGATGGTGGACGTTTCTCCCAGGCGCATAATTCCGACGGTCAGGGTACTGAATACTAAAGGCGCGATGACCATTTTAATCAGGCGCAAAAAGATATCGGTGAGAAGCGTAATATTATCGGCCCAGGCGGTCACAACGCCGGGGGAGGCATAAGAGTGGATCACCGCACCCGACAGGATCCCCGCCAGCATGAAGATCACGATAAACAACGTGAGTTTGTTTGCATTTGCCACTAAAAAGCCCTCAGTAAGGATTTAACATTTATTGATCGGTTACTCATTTTTTATACTTATTAAGTGGTAACGAAGTATTCATCATATAAATTGAATTAAAGCGCCAGTCGATACAACTTTTTTTAATTTTTTATCCATTTTGTTGTGGTATTTACGATGAGTATGTGTGATCTCAATCACACATAATTGAGTGTTTCGGCCATTCTGAGCATGCTGACCGATGAAAATAAATGTTATTCACATGATAATTATGGTGTTTTTATGTGAATGACTTGTGGTTGCCGTACACCCGTTTTGCCGCCCTCCCGCCAGGCTGCACGCCCCTTGAGGATTTCCTTTTCGCAAACGTAAAGTTATCTCAGCGACTGCCGATAACGTTGATAACTCGTTTTCAGGAAGGTGCCTTATGTTTAACCGTATCCGCGTTGTCACAATGCTGATGATGGTGCTGGGGGTTTTCGCACTGCTACAGCTTGTTTCCGGTGGTCTGTTGTTTTCCTCATTGCAGCAGAATCAGCAAAGTTTTGTTATCTCTAACGATCTACGACAGCAGCAAAGTGAACTCACCTCAACATGGGATCTGATGCTGCAAACACGAATCAATTTAAGCCGTTCTTCTGCACGTATGATGATGGATGCGTCAAACCAGCAAAGCAGCGCGAAAAACGATCTGCTGAAGAATGCCAAAGCATCGCTGGCGCAGGCTGAAACGCATTACGCAAAATTTAAAAACATGACACCGTTGCCGGAGATGGCAGAGGCCAGCGGCAACGTTGAGGAGAAATATCAGCAATACCATGCGGCCTTAGCAGAGCTGGTTCAGTTTCTGGAAAATGGCAATATGGACGCCTATTTCGCGCAACCTACCCAGGGAATGCAAAACGCGCTCGGCGAGGCGTTGGGCAAATACGCCAGCGTTAGCGAAAAGCTTTACGTTCAGGCATTTGATCAAAGCGCGCGGGATTACCATTTCGCCCAATGGCAGCTTGGCGTACTGGCTGTCGTGCTGGTGCTGATTCTGGTAGTGGTGTGGTACGGCATCCGCCATACCCTGCTTAATCCTCTGTCTCGGGTCATTGCCCATATTCGCGAAATCGCCAGCGGTAACCTGACCGCCACCCTGGCCGTTAGTGGCCGTAACGAAATCGGCGAGTTGGCCAGTACCGTTGATCATATGCAGCGTTCGCTGACAGAAACCGTCACCCTGGTGCGTGAAGGCTCTGATGCGATTTATTCCGGTACCAGTGAAATTGCCAGCGGGAACACTGACCTTTCATCTCGCACGGAACAGCAGGCGTCTGCGCTGGAAGAAACCGCAGCCAGCATGGAACAGTTGACCGCAACCGTTAAGCAAAATGCGGACAACGCGCGTCAGGCCTCGCAACTGGCGAAAAGCGCCTCCGACACTGCACAACATGGCGGCAAAGTGGTTGATAGCGTGGTGAATACCATGCACGAAATCGCCGATAGCTCGAAGAAAATCGCCGATATCATCAGCGTCATCGATGGCATTGCCTTTCAGACCAATATTCTCGCACTGAACGCAGCGGTTGAAGCCGCACGCGCCGGTGAGCAAGGCCGCGGCTTTGCTGTGGTTGCGGGCGAAGTGCGTAATCTGGCAAGCCGCAGTGCGCAGGCGGCGAAAGAGATTAAAGCGTTAATTGAAGATTCTGTTTCCCGAGTGGATACCGGTTCAGTACTGGTAGAAAGCGCAGGTGAAACAATGAACGACATCGTCAATGCCGTGACGCGGGTGACCGACATTATGGGCGAGATTGCCTCGGCCTCCGATGAGCAAAGCCGGGGGATTGATCAGGTTGCGCTCGCGGTCTCCGAAATGGATCGCGTTACGCAGCAGAACGCCTCGTTGGTCCAGGAATCGGCTGCAGCTGCCGCTGCACTGGAAGAACAGGCCAGCCGTCTGACGCAGTCGGTGTCGACCTTCCGTCTGGCGTCACGTCCGGCGTCGACAAAACCACGCGATACTCGATTACCTGCAGCGTCGAGCGCGTCATATCCGCGCCAGAGCATTGAACAAGATACGAATTGGGAAACATTTTGACTGGTAGTTAAACCGCGGCCAGTGCCGCCCGATGGGAGCGTTGATGTTTAATCGTATTCGAATTTCGACCACGCTGTTTTTGATTTTAATCCTCTGCGGTGTTTTGCAGATTGGCAGTAATGGCTTGTCCTTCTGGGCATTTCGGGACGGTTTTCAGAACCTGAATCAGGTCGAACGGAGTAATCAGCAACGCGCTGCGCTGGCCCAAACCCGCGCTGTGTTATTACAGGCCAGTACGGCCCTTAATAAGGCAGGGACGCTGACCGCCCTGAGCTATCCGCCAGAGGACATCAAAACGCTGATGACCCTCGCGCGCGATAGCCTGGCGCAGTCTGAATCGATGTTTAAACGCTTTATGGCGACGTCGGATCCGACGGAACAAGGCAAGGCGCTGTTTGGCGCAACGGAGAATAGTTTCAGTCAGTGGCACAGCGCGCTCGCGCATCAGGCCACCTGGCTTGAAAACAATCAGTTGTCAGATTTTCTGACCGCGCCGGTGCAGGCGGCTCAAGATGCTTTTGATGCGAATGTGAATGCCTGGCAGAGCAACATCGACAGCGTGTTGCAAACGGCAGGCGATCAGAGCCAGCGAAATTACCATATGTCGGGGGTGATTTTTGCCACCATGGTGGTACTGGCGGCACTGCTCACCAGCGGTGCGTTGTACTGGTCGCGCAAGATGATTGTTCAGCCGCTGGCGATTGTTGGCAGTCATTTCGACAGCATTGCCGCAGGTAATCTGGCCAGGCCAGTAGCGGTTTATGGGCGCAATGAGATCTCGGCTATTTTTGCCAGCCTGAAGAAGATGCAGCAGGCGTTACGTGAAACGGTCAGTGAGGTACGCCAGGGCAGCTCAGCCATGCATAGTGGCATTTCAGAAATCGCGATGGGCAATAACGATTTATCTTCGCGAACTGAACAGCAGGCGGCCGCATTGGCGCAAACGGCAGCCAGCATGGAACAACTCACCGCCACCGTCGGGCAGAATGCGGATAACGCGCGCCAGGCGTCAGGAATTGCCAAAAGTGCGGCCGACACCGCGCATAAAGGCGGTGAACAGACGTCCCGGGTGGCCAGCACCATGCATGAGATTTCCGCCAGCTCGCAGAAAATTGGCGACATCATCGGCGTGATTGACAGCATTGCCTTCCAGACCAATATCCTGGCGCTGAATGCCGCGGTAGAGGCTGCCCGCGCAGGTGAACAGGGGCGCGGTTTTGCCGTTGTCGCGGGTGAAGTGCGCAATCTGGCAAGTCGTAGCGCGCAGGCGGCGAAAGAAATTAAAGGACTCATTGAAGAGTCTGTCACCCGAGTGCATCAGGGCTCGCAGCTGGTTGATATGGCTGCACGCACCATGACGGAAATTGTCAGCTCGGTTACCCGGGTTAACGACATCATGGGCGAGATTGCCTCTGCTTCTGATGAACAGCGCAGAGGCATTGAGCAGGTGGCGCAGGCCGTCAGCCAGATGGATTCAGTGACGCAGCAAAACGCCGGGCTGGTGGAAGAAGCCGCATCCGCCACCGGACAACTCGCCACACAGGCCGATAATCTTTCCGCCTGCGTCGCATTTTTCAAGCTTGAAGAGCAAACCGTAACAAAACAAGAGTTGGCGCAGCCGCAGGTTGTGCCCGTTGTATCCTGAATGTGATTGAGAAGGCGCTATGACATCATCTCTGCCCACCGGGCAAACGTCATTATTGTTACAGATGACACAGCGCCTCGCGCTGTCTGACGCGCATTTTCGTCGGATATGTCAATTAATTTACCAGCGTGCGGGGATCGTACTGGCCGACCATAAGCGGGACATGGTTTATAACCGCCTGGTCCGTCGTTTACGTACCCTGGGACTGGATGACTTTGGTCGCTATCTCAGCATGCTGGAAGCTAACCAGAACAGTGCTGAGTGGCAGGCTTTTATTAACTCCCTGACCACCAACCTGACCGCGTTTTTTCGCGAAGGGCATCATTTTCCGGTGCTGTCAGATCATGCTCGTCGGCGCAACGGTGAATACCGGGTCTGGAGCGCAGCGGCGTCAACCGGTGAAGAGCCGTATAGCATTGCGATTACGCTCGCCGATACCCTGGGTATGGCACCGGGCCGCTGGCGTGTTTTTGCGAGCGACATTGATACCGAAGTGCTGGAAAAGGCCAGAAGCGGCATTTACCGTCTTGATGAGCTGAAGACGCTGTCACCCCAGCAGTTGCAGCGTTATTTCATGCGTGGCACCGGGCCGCATGAAGGTCTGGTACGCGTTCGGCAGGAACTGGCGGGGCATGTTGAATTTTCCAGTGTGAATTTACTGGATAAGCAGTACAACGTGCCTGGACCCTTCGATGCCATATTTTGTCGTAACGTGATGATCTATTTCGATAAAACGACGCAGCAGGATATTTTGCACCGTTTTGTTCCACTTCTTAAACCAGATGGGCTGCTGTTTGCAGGTCATTCAGAAAACTTTAGCAACCTCGTGCGCGAGTTTAGCCTGCGTGGACAGACCGTGTATGCGCATGCGCCAGGTAAGGATAAAGCATGAGTAAAATCAGGGTGTTGTCGGTTGATGATTCTGCATTGATGCGTCAAATCATGACCGAAATTATTAACAGCCACAGTGATATGGAAATGGTAGCGACGGCGCCTGATCCGTTGGTCGCGCGGGATTTAATCAAAAAATACAATCCCGACGTCCTGACGCTGGATGTGGAAATGCCGCGCATGGATGGCCTCGACTTTCTTGAAAAGTTGATGCGTCTGCGTCCGATGCCGGTGGTTATGGTCTCTTCACTCACGGGTAAAGGTTCAGAGGTCACGCTGCGGGCGCTGGAGCTGGGGGCGATTGATTTTGTCACCAAACCACAGTTGGGGATCCGTGAAGGGATGTTGGCCTACAGCGAAATGATCGCTGAGAAGATCCGCACCGCGTCGCGGGCAAAACTGGCGGCCCATAAGCCTATGGCGGCACCGGCGACCTTGAAAGCGGGGCCGTTACTCAGTTCGGAAAAACTGCTGGTGATTGGCGCGTCAACCGGAGGAACAGAGGCAATTCGCCATGTACTCCAGCCATTGCCGCTTTCAAGTCCCGGTATTCTTATTACCCAGCATATGCCGCCAGGGTTTACCCGTTCATTCGCCGAACGTCTGAACAAACTGTGTCAGATAACCGTGAAAGAGGCAGAAGACGGGGAGCGTGTGCTTCCGGGGCATGCGTATATCGCCCCAGGTGACAAGCATATGGAACTGGCGCGCAGCGGGGCGAACTACCAGATCAAAATTCATGATGGTCCGCCGGTTAACCGGCATCGACCATCAGTGGATGTGCTGTTCCATTCGGTGGCAAAACACGCGGGGCGTAATGCCGTGGGAGTGATCCTGACAGGTATGGGCAACGATGGTGCCGCCGGAATGTTAGCGATGAACCAGGCGGGTGCCTGGACCATTGCGCAAAACGAAGCAAGTTGTGTGGTGTTCGGCATGCCGCGCGAGGCCATCAATATGGGTGGCGTAAGCGAAGTGGTCGATCTTAGCCAGGTAAGCCAGCAAATGCTGGCGAAAATCAGTGCCGGACAGGCAATACGTATTTGAATCAGGAGTTTATTTTTTATGGCGGATAAAGAGCTTAAGTTTTTGGTTGTGGATGACTTTTCCACCATGCGTCGCATTGTACGTAACCTGCTCAAAGAGCTGGGTTTCAACAATGTTGAAGAAGCTGAAGACGGTGTGGACGCGCTGAATAAGCTGCAGGCTGGGGGATTTGGTTTTGTCATTTCCGACTGGAACATGCCGAACATGGATGGCCTCGAGCTGCTGAAAACCATTCGTGCAGATGGCGCAATGTCTGCCTTACCGGTGCTGATGGTGACGGCGGAAGCGAAGAAAGAGAACATCATTGCGGCAGCACAGGCTGGCGCCAGTGGCTATGTCGTGAAACCGTTCACGGCGGCAACGCTGGAAGAGAAACTCAATAAGATCTTTGAGAAACTGGGCATGTGAGGGTGTGACAATGATGATGCAACCACAAATTAAACCTGCTGACGAACACTCTGCAGGGGACATCATCGCGCGCATCGGCAGTTTGACCCGAATGCTGCGCGACAGCCTGCGTGAACTGGGGCTGGATCAGGCTATTGCCGAAGCGGCGGAAGCGATTCCCGATGCCCGCGATCGTCTCGATTACGTTGTGCAGATGACCGCACAGGCGGCAGAGCGCGCGCTGAACAGCGTGGAGGCTTCGCAGCCGCATCAGGACGCGATGGAAAAAGGGGCCAAAGACCTGACCAAACGCTGGGATGAATGGTTCGAAAATCCGATCGAGCTGTCCGACGCCCGTGAACTGGTCACCGATACCCGACAGTTCCTTGGGGATGTGCCAGGACATACCAGTTTTACTAACGCTCAACTGCTGGACATCATGATGGCGCAGGATTTCCAGGACCTCACCGGTCAGGTCATCAAACGCATGATGGATGTTATCCAGGAGATTGAACGTCAGTTGCTGATGGTTCTGTTGGAAAACATCCCGGAGCAGGGTGCTCGTCCAAAACGTGAAAACGAAAGCTTGCTTAACGGCCCGCAGGTTGATACTTCAAAAGCCGGCGTGGTGGCAAGTCAGGATCAGGTTGACGACCTGCTGGACAGCCTCGGTTTCTGATGAGTATTTGCCGGATGTGGGGCGTGACCTCTCATCCGGCTTACGCGCAATTCTGCTTAAAGCCATAAATCCCGTCTTTTTTACCGCTTACTCTTCCCATTGCTGGATGGACGTTCTGGCATCATTCTCGCCTATATCTCTATCCAGGGTCTGATGCGTGGCAGAAGAAAGCGACGACGACAAAACAGAAGCCCCCACCCCCCACCGACTTGAAAAAGCACGGGAAGAAGGGCAGATCCCCCGATCCAAAGAGCTGACCTCGCTGCTTATTTTGCTGGTGGGTGTGTGCATTATCTGGATTGGCGGGGAGTCGCTCGCCCGCAGGCTGGCCGGCATGCTGTCTGCCGGATTACGTTTTGACCACAGTATGGTCAACGACCCTAATCTGATCCTCAGCCAAATCATCCTGCTGATTAAAGACGCGATGATTGCGCTGTTACCGTTGATTACCGGCGTTGTTCTGGTGGCATTAATCTCCCCGGTGATGCTCGGCGGCTTGATCTTCAGCGGTAAATCTCTGCAGCCCAAGTTCTCTAAGCTGAATCCGCTGCCGGGCATTAAACGCATGTTCTCTGCGCAAACCGGGGCAGAACTACTTAAAGCGATACTGAAGTCCACGCTGGTAGGCAGCGTGGCTGGGTTTTATCTCTGGCATAACTGGCCAGCGATGATGCGACTGATGGCGGAATCTCCGATTACGGCGATGGGCAACGCCCTGGATTTAGTGGGTATGTGCGCGCTGTTGGTGGTGCTTGGCGTCATTCCGATGGTGGGGTTCGACGTCTTTTTCCAGATTTACAGCCACCTGAAAAAACTGCGTATGTCGCGTCAGGATATCCGGGACGAATTTAAGCAAAGCGAAGGTGACCCGCACGTTAAGGGAAAAATACGTCAAATGCAGCGTGCGGCCGCACAGCGTCGCATGATGGCGGATGTGCCGAAAGCGGACGTTATTGTTACTAACCCCACGCACTATTCGGTGGCGTTGAAGTATGACGAGAACAAAATGAGCGCGCCGAAAGTTGTCGCCAAAGGCGCGGGGCTGGTGGCGCTGCGCATTCGTGAGATTGGTGCCGAGCATCGTGTCCCTACGTTAGAAGCGCCGCCGTTGGCGCGTGCGTTATATCGCCATGCTGAGATTGGTCAGCAAATACCGGGTCAATTATATGCCGCCGTTGCCGAAGTACTGGCATGGGTATGGCAGCTAAAACGCTGGCGTCTCGCCGGCGGCAAGCGTCCACCACAACCTGAAAACCTTCCGGTGCCTGAAGCACTGGATTTTTTGAACGAGAAGACTACTGATGGCTAATCTGGTCGCGATGCTGCGTCTGCCCAGCAACCTGAAATCCACGCAATGGCAAATCCTTGCCGGACCGATCCTCATCCTGCTGATCTTGTCGATGATGGTGCTGCCGCTGCCGGCTTTCGTCCTCGATTTGCTGTTCACATTTAACATCGCGCTGTCGATCATGGTGCTGCTGGTGGCGATGTTCACCCAGCGTACGCTGGAGTTTGCCGCATTCCCTACGATTTTGCTGTTTACCACATTATTACGCCTCGCCCTGAACGTCGCGTCGACGCGTATCATTTTAATGGAAGGTCATACCGGCGCGGCGGCGGCGGGGAAGGTGGTTGAAGCCTTTGGTCACTTCCTGGTGGGGGGTAACTTTGCGATCGGCATCGTGGTCTTCGTTATTCTCGTCATCATTAACTTTATGGTAATCACCAAAGGTGCAGGGCGAATCGCTGAGGTTGGCGCGCGTTTTGTGCTGGATGGTATGCCCGGCAAGCAGATGGCGATTGATGCGGATTTGAATGCCGGTCTGATTGGCGAGGATGAAGCCAAAAAACGGCGCTCGGAAGTGACCCAGGAAGCGGATTTCTACGGCTCTATGGACGGTGCGAGTAAATTCGTACGTGGAGATGCCATCGCCGGTATTCTGATCATGGTTATCAACGTGGTCGGCGGCCTGTTAGTTGGGGTGTTGCAGCATGGTATGAGCATGGGCAGCGCTGCGGAAAGTTATACCCTGCTGACCATCGGTGACGGGCTGGTGGCACAAATTCCTGCTCTGGTTATCTCCACCGCGGCGGGGGTTATCGTGACCCGCGTGAGTACCGACCAGGACGTAGGCGAACAGATGGTGACCCAACTGTTCAGTAATCCCAGCGTTATGCTGCTCAGCGCGGCGGTGCTTGGGCTTTTGGGTCTGGTTCCGGGCATGCCGAACCTGGTGTTTCTGATGTTTACCGCTGCGTTACTGGGTCTGGCCTGGTGGATGCGCGGTCGTGAGCAAAAAGCGCCAGATGAACCGCAGCCGGTGAAAATGCCGGAAAACAACTCCGTGGTGGAAGCGACGTGGAATGACGTACAGCTGGAAGACTCCCTGGGAATGGAGGTCGGTTATCGCCTGATCCCGATGGTGGACTTTCAGCAGGATGGCGAGTTGCTGGGGCGAATTCGCAGTATTCGTAAGAAATTTGCCCAGGATATGGGCTTCCTGCCGCCGGTGGTGCATATCCGTGACAATATGGATCTGCAGCCGGCCCGCTATCGAATTTTGATGAAAGGGGTGGAAATTGGCAGTGGTGACGCCTATCCGGGACGCTGGCTGGCCATTAACCCGGGTACCGCCGCCGGGTCGCTGCCGGGTGAGAAAACGGTCGATCCGGCTTTCGGACTGGACGCTATCTGGATTGAAAGTGCATTGAAGGAACAGGCGCAGATTCAGGGCTTTACGGTAGTTGAAGCGAGTACCGTTGTCGCGACGCATCTTAACCACCTGATTGGGCAGTTCGCCGCTGAGCTATTTGGCCGTCAGGAGGCACAGCAGTTACTGGACCGTGTCTCGCAGGAGATGCCAAAGCTGACGGAAGATTTGGTACCGGGCGTTGTGACGCTCACCACACTGCATAAAGTGTTGCAGAACTTACTGGATGAGAAAGTACCGATTCGCGATATGCGCACCATTCTTGAAACGCTGGCAGAACATGCGCCGCTGCAAAATGATCCGCATGAGCTTACCGCGGTCGTCCGTGTTGCCTTAGGACGCGCTATCACTCAGCAGTGGTTCCCGGGTAATGAAGAGGTTCAGGTTATCGGCCTTGATACCCCGCTCGAGCGTTTGCTGCTGCAAGCGCTGCAGGGCGGCGGCGGCCTGGAGCCAGGGCTGGCAGACCGATTGCTGGCCCAGACTCAGGAAGCGCTGTCCCGGCAGGAAATGTTGGGCGCGCCGCCAGTCTTGCTGGTTAACCACGCGTTGCGTCCGTTACTGGCACGCTTTTTACGTCGCAGCATACCGCAGTTGGTGGTGTTATCGAACATGGAGCTTTCCGATAACCGCCATATCCGCATGACGGCGACTATTGGAGGTAAATAATGCGTAAGTTACTGTTGCTGTTGTTGTTTCCTCTGGCGGCACAGGCTGCCGGGGAAGGGGCGTGGCAGGCAAGCGGGATGGGGATCACCTTAAACCACCGCGGTCAGTCAGCCTCGTCCGCACCTCTGGTACCCAGCCAGCCGGTCTCGGGGTTGATGACGCTGGTGGCCTGGCGCTATGAACTTAATGGCCCAACGCCCGCGGGTTTACGGGTGCGTTTATGTTCTCAGTCTCGCTGTGTCGAGCTGGATGGGCAGAGTGGAACCACCAACGGATTCAATAATGTTCCCGCCATCGAACCGATGCATTTTGTCTGGGAAGTCCCCGGTGGTGGTCGTCTGATCCCTGCCTTACAGGTTCAGAGCAATCAGGTGATCGTGAACTATCGTTAACACCTTCCTTCAGTCATGCCAGCAGTAGAAACTGCTGGCTGCTTCGCACTTTTAGCCTGCCTCTTTGATTAAATAGAAACGCTGTTTTATAAAATAGGTGACATACGTTGCCGGACTCTTTGTGCTGTTGCCAGTTTGCGAACCCCCCTGGCAGAAATAGAAAGGTTTCACTTCCTGTTAGCTTTTACTGTGACCCGGTAAGGATGCCCAATGTCAAAGCGAGGATTGCGGGGCCTCCTAATAATGTGCAGGGGTAACGGCAATGAAGACACGTAAAATCGGACTGGTTAACTATTTTGCCTACGGTTCGGGAGATTTTTTAGGCGCAGGCACCACGGCGTTAACTGCGGCGTGGTTACTCTACTTCTACACCACGTTCTGTGGTCTGACGCCTATCGAAGCGACCTTTATTTTTGCCACAGCCAGGGTGCTGGATGCCGTCGTTAGCCCATTAATGGGTTTTTTGACCGATAACTTTGGCTCAACCTGGCTTGGCAAACGCTTTGGGCGGCGTAAGTTTTTTATTCTGTTGGGGATCCCCTGTGTCTTTAGCTACTCGCTGATGTGGGTCGGCGACATGGGATTCTGGTATTACCTGCTCACCTATCTGATTTTTGACGTGGTCTACACCATGATTCTGGTGCCTTACGAAACGCTGGTACCCGAAATGACCGATGACTTTAAACAGAAAACCAAATTCTCCGGCGCGCGTATTTCGATGGCGCAAATGTCAGCCATTCTGGCCTCATTCTTACCCGGCGTTCTGCTGACGCTATTTGGCAAAGATAACCCGGTGTCTTTCTTCTATGCCAGTCTGGTGTTCTCTGTGCTGTGCGCGCTGATGCTGACGTTCGTCTGGTTTTTTACCTGGGAGCGACCGCGAGAAGAGTGGACTGAAGCCGCCCTGCGAGCCGAAGAAGAGAAGAAAAGCCTGACCTTTGGCCAGAGTATGAACCGCTTGTTTGTTGAACTGAGTTCAACTCTACGCATCCGTATATTTCGCCAGCATTTAGGAATGTATCTTGGCGGCTATATTGCTCAGGACGTCTTTAACGCCGTCTTTACTTACTATGTGGTGTTTGTGCTGATGCAGGAAGCATCAATGGCATCTAACCTGCTGGGTACGATGGCTATCTTCCAGTTCATTGCTGTTATCGCCATGATCCCATTGTGCATTCGTTTCGGACCTGCGCCGTCTTATCGCATGGTGGTCGTCCTGTTTGGCCTCAGTTCACTCTCCTATGCGGGGCTGTATTACGCCGGACTCAGCGATGTTTATTCTCTGCTACTGCTGGTATCTGCCGTGGCGGGTCTGGGGCGTGGGGGGATCAATTACGTTCCCTGGAATACCTACACCTATATCGCGGACGTTGACGAAGTGATTACCGGTCAGCGTCGGGAAGGGATCTTCGCCGGGATTATGACGTTAACGCGCAAAGCGTCGCAGGCGGGCGCGGTGATGCTGGTGGGGATTGTCATGCAGTTGTCCGGTTTTGTCTCCGGCCAGAGCGCACAGCCCGCGGCGGTTAGCCATACCATCCTGTTAATTCTGAGCTGCGGAACGTTAATTGTTCTGGCGCTGGGTTTCCTGGTTTCCCTGCGCTTCAAACTGAACCTGCACACGCACAGCACCCTGCGTGAAGAGACCGCAAAAATGCGTGAGTCCGGGCGGCCTGTGCTGGAAGGACTTTCCGCTGAGGGACGCGCCACCGTAGAGATGCTGTCCGGCATGCCATATGAATCACTTTGGGGTAACAACAATATTGGTTACCTGAATCGTAATAAACCAGCGGCACCCAAACTGGAAAAAGGCGCCGCATTGAATTCGACATTGACAGAGGTTAAGTAAATGATTGTTTACCCGGTTAAACACAGCCCATTGTTGCGCCAACCAGAACATTTTATTGCCAGGGATGAATTAAAAGCGTTGATCAAAAAGGTGACGCATAACCTGGTCAATATTCATGACGAAACCGGTGAGTTCTTACTGCGTCTGGACGACGGACGCGTGATTGATACCAAAGGCTGGGCAGGATGGGAGTGGACGCACGGCGTCGGATTGTATGGTATGTATCAGTATTATCAGCAAACCGGCGATGAAACGATGCGCGATATCATCGACAGTTGGTTTGCCGATCGTTTTGCCGAAGGCGCAACCACCAAAAACGTTAACACCATGGCGCCGTTTTTAACGCTGGCGTATCGCTATGAAGAGACGCGTAATCCAGCGTACCTTCCGTGGCTCGACAGTTGGGCAGAGTGGGCAATGCATGAGATGCCGCGTACAGACTATGGCGGTATGCAGCACATTACGCTGGCGGAAGAGAATCATCAGCAGATGTGGGATGACACATTGATGATGACGGTTTTACCGCTGGCGAAAATTGGCAAGTTGCTTAATCGTCCCGACTATATTGAAGAAGCAACCTATCAGTTCCTGCTGCACGTGCAAAACCTGATGGATAAAGAAACGGGGCTGTGGTTCCACGGCTGGAGCTATGAAGGACAACATAACTTCGCCAACGCTCGCTGGGCGCGCGGCAACAGCTGGTTAACTATCGTCATTCCGGATTTCCTCGAATTGCTTGATTTGCCACAGAATAATGCAGTGCATCGCTATCTGGTACAGGTTCTGAATGCGCAAATCGCCGCGCTGGCGAAGTGCCAGGATGAAAGCGGATTGTGGCATACCTTGCTGGACGACCCACAGTCGTATCTGGAAGCGTCGGCAACCGCCGGCTTCGCCTATGGGATCCTCAAAGCGGTTCGTAAACGCTATGTTGGGCAAAACTATGCGTCGGTAGCCGAAAAAGCCATCAGAGGTATTGTGCAACATATTTCAGCCGAAGGTGAACTGCTGCACACCTCGTTTGGAACCGGAATGGGTCACAATCTCGATTTTTACCGCAACATCCCACGGACCTCCATGCCTTACGGACAAGCGATGGCGATGCTGTGCCTTACCGAATACTTGCGTAAGTATTTTTGATATCGGCGTCCGATGGCGCAGCTGCTATCGGACCTGATTGTTCCGGTATCTCTGTTTGCGCGGCGTTGTCCTGCGGCGCAAACAGATGATCCATGATTTGACGCATAACCGGCGCGGCGGTGACGCCATCGCTGCCGCCGTTTTCGAGAATTAACGCTACGGCGACTTTCGGATTTTTATACGGCGCAAATGCGGTATAGAACACATGGTCGCGCAGGCGCACGGGGATCATTTTCGCATCGTAGGTTTGATTTTCTTTCAGGCTAAAGACCTGGGATGTGCCACTTTTCGCCGCAATGCCGTAAGGTGCGGTGTGAAAGAACTTATAGCCCGTGCCGTTTGGTTCATTCGCCATGCCGAACATCGCCTGACGCACCAGTCCCCAATAAGGTGACGAGGCAGACGCGATTTGCGACGGTGCTTCGGAAGCCTGATACGGCGTAATAGTTTTTCCGCTCTCTTCATCAAGTAGCAGGTGAGGAGCGATAACTTTGCCATTGTTAATCAGCGCGACCATGGCTTTTACCATCTGAATAGGCGTGGCAATCCAGTAGCCCTGACCGATGCCAACCGAAATGGTATCTCCCTGATACCAGGATTTTTTATGCACTTTCTGCTTCCATTCGCGACTTGGGAGCAGGCCGTTATACTCCTCATCAAGATCGATACCAGTCGGTTTGCCATAGCCAAACTGGCTGAGCATGCTGTTAATCCGGTCGATCCCCATCATAAACGCCACCTGATAAAAGAACGTGTCCGCAGACTCTTCAATCGCTTTGGTGACATCCAGCATACCGTGGCCCGTTTTTTTCCAGTCGCGGTAATGTCGTTCTGTGCCGGGAAGCGTCCAGGTGGGAGCGCCGAAGAAACTGGTCTGCGGCGTGATCACGCCGTCCAGTAAAGCTGACATCGCCATGTACGGTTTGACCGTGGAGGCGGGAGGATACAGCCCCTGGGTGACGCGGTTGATCAATGGCAGGTCTTTATCCTGCAGCAGTTTGTTATAGTCCTGATAGCTGATGCCTTTGACAAACGGGTTCGGGTCATAGCTGGGATTAGAGACCATTGCCAGCACGGAGCCGTCGTGCGGATCCTCAACCAAAACAGCAGCCCGCTGGCCCGCTAACAGGCTCTCAATGTATTGCTGCAAATGTAGGTCCAGCGTCAGATGGATATCTTTTCCGGCAACGGGTGGCACATCCTTGATCAGGCGCACGATGCGTCCGTGGTTATCCACTTCCACCTCCTGATAACCGGTTTTCCCATGCAGCTCATTTTCGTAATAATGCTCGATCCCCTGCTTACCGATGTTGTGATCGGCGGCATAATTCTCTGCCAGGCCTTTCTTATCCAGCGCTTTAAGGTCGCTATCGTTGATTTTTGAAACATAGCCAAGGACATGCGCCAGCGCGGCGCCATAAGGGTACTGGCGGTCTTCATAGCTGTTGATAGTGACGCCGCTGAAATGAAACTGGTTAACCGAGAAACGGGCGATTTCCACATCGGTCAGCGCATTTTTCAGCACGACAGGGCGATAGCGACTGCTGGCTTTCAGCTCATGGCGAAACTGGTCAATGTCATCAGGAGTGAGGTCAACGATGGGCGTGAGCTGCCTGATCAGCGCGTTCATATCGCTGATTTTGTACGGCGTAACGGAAATATCGTACCAGGTCACGTTGCGCACCAGCGGAATGCCGTTGCGATCGTAAATCATGCCACGCGTTGGGGCGACGGGCAGCATTTTGATGTCGTTTGCATTCGACCGGGTGGTGTAATACTGGTGCTGACAAATTTGTAAGTTGTAGAGATTGTAAATCAGGATGCCAAAACAGATGACTACAAGGCCGAAGGCCACCAATACACGCCGTTGGAAGAGTTTTTCTTCCGCCTCAAAATCTCTGAATGTCATTGACCCGTACCCGATTAATTTGCCGCCTAATGATACGGAGGCTTAAACGGGATGACAGGCAAAAAATGTTCCATATCTCTACGGAAATGTGTCATTCCTTGTGGGTTGTAACAAATTACAGTGCACGTAGCCGTTTATCGTAGGCTGGATAGCGGTCACGGGAAATAAAAAAGCCCGCGACATAGCGCGGGCTTTCACCGTACTGGAGATGATTACATACGTTCTACGGTTTCGATACCCAGCGTATCCAGACCCAGCTTCAGGGTTTTCGCCGTCAGCTGTGCCAGTTTCAGTCGGCTGTTACGAATCTCTTCGTTTTCGGCACTGAGGATAGGGCAGTGCTCGTAGAAGCCGGAGAACAGACCGGCAACGTCGTACAGGTAAGCACACATCACGTGCGGCGTACCTTCACGTGCAACGACGGTCAGCGTTTCTTCAAACTGCAGCAGACGCGCAGCCAGTTGGGCTTCGCGATCTTCGCTGATAATCACCTGCGCATTTGCCAGCGCGCTTTCGTCGATATCTGCTTTACGGAACACGGACAGTACGCGGGTATAGGCGTACTGCATATAGGGTGCGGTGTTACCTTCGAACGCCAGCATGTTGTCCCAGTCGAAGATGTAGTCGGTAGTACGGTTTTTGGACAGGTCCGCATATTTCACCGCGCCGATACCGACCGCATTTGCCAGTTTTTCCAGCTCGTCGGCAGGCATGTCCGGATTCTTCTCAGCGACCAGACGACGTGCGCGCTCCAGCGCTTCATCCAGCAGATCGGCCAGTTTCACCGTGCCGCCCGCGCGGGTTTTGAACGGCTTGCCGTCTTTGCCCAGCATCATACCGAACATGTGGTGTTCCAGCGGTACGGAGTCCGGCACATAACCGGCCTTACGCACGATGGTCCAGGCCTGCATTAAGTGCTGATGCTGACGGGAGTCGATGTAATAAAGTACGCGATCGGCATGCAGCGTTTCATAACGATACTTGGCGCAGGCGATGTCGGTTGTGGTGTAGAGATAGCCGCCATCTTTCTTCTGAATGATTACGCCCATCGGTTCGCCTTCCTTGTTCTTATACTCATCAAGGAATACGACGGTAGCGCCTTCGCTTTCAACAGCCAGGCCTTTAGCTTTGAGATCGGCCACGATGCCAGGCAGCATTGGGTTGTACAGGCTTTCGCCCATTACATCGTCACGGGTCAGGGTAACGTTGAGGCGATCGTAGGTTAACTGGTTTTGCGACATGGTAATGTCGACCAGTTTGCGCCACATCTCACGGAAGTATTCATCGCCGCCTTGCAGCTTCACGACATAACTACGAGCGCGTTCTGCGAAGGCTTCATCTTCATCGTAGTGTTTTTTCGCATCACGATAGAAACCTTCCAGGTCAGCCAGCGCCATCTCTCCGGCATTCTCCTGCTGCTGTTTTTCCAGCCACGCGATAAGCATACCGAACTGAGTACCCCAGTCGCCGACGTGGTTGGCGCGGATAACCTTGTGGCCGAGGAACTCCAGCGTACGCACCGCAGCATCACCGATGATGGTGGAACGCAGGTGACCAACGTGCATCTCTTTCGCTACGTTAGGTGCGGAATAATCAACAACAACGGTTTGTTTCGCCGGTTGAGTGACGCCCAGACGATCGGAGGCCAGCGCCTGCTGAACGTGCTGCGCCAGAAATGCCGGATCGAGGAAAATATTGATAAAGCCCGGGCCGGCAATTTCAACTTTGCTGGCGATCCCGTTGAGATCCAGATGAGTCAGCACCTGCTCAGCCAGTTGTCGCGGCGCCATACCCAGTTTTTTAGCGACAGCCATCATGCCATTAGCCTGATAGTCGCCGAACTGTACTTTTGCTGACTGACGAACCTGTGGTTCGCAATCTGCAGGCGCGCCTGCAGCAATCATGGCCTGACTGACTTTTTCTGAGAGAAGAGCCTGAATATTCACCGGAATACCTTACATTTATGAAGCGGGGAAAAATTCACCGCACCAGTTTAAGAATTAAGGGCGGGAGTATACTGCAAATGCCCGTTGCCGTCAGCACTGCGAGTCGCGTGCGCAGTCTAAAATTCAGTCAATGCAATGACGTTTTAGTCTTCATGTTACGTTCGAAGAAAACAGCGGTTGGATGGCGCAGCGCAACAGAGTAAATTAGCAGCTTTGAACATAGATATGAGCTTTTAATATGGCGAACTGGCAGACCGTTGCAGAACTACAGGATATTTCTGCAGATTTACCGCATTTCACGCAGGCATTAACGGAACTTTCCACCCGTCTTGGGCTGGATATTTCAGGGCTGGAAGCCGACCACATTTCCTTGCGTTGCCACCAAAATACCACCGCAGAGCGCTGGCGTCGTGGCTTTGAACAGTGCGGTGAATTGCTGTCAGAAAACATGATTAACGGCAGACCTATTTGTCTTTTTAAACTGTATGAGCCGGTTTGTGTGCAACATTGGCAATTTTCAATCGTTGAACTGCCGTGGCCGGGCGAAAAACGCTATCCGCATGAAGGCTGGGAACATATTGAAATTGTTCTGCCGGGTGAGGCACAAACGCTGAACGCCAGAGCGCTGGCGCTGCTTTCTGATCACGGTTTGAGCCAGCCGGGTATATTTGTAAAAACCAGTTCGCCAAAAGGCGAGCGCGAACGTTTACCGAATCCGACGCTGGCGGTCAGCGATGGCAGCGTGACGATAAAATTTCATCCGTGGTCGATTGAAACCATAGTGGCAAGCGAACGTCAGGAGTGAGCATGGCTTTACTGGAAATCTGCTGTTACAGCATGGAGTGCGCGCGTACGGCGCAGCAAAACGGCGCGGATCGCATTGAGCTTTGCGCAGCACCTAAAGAAGGCGGCTTAACGCCGTCTCTGGGCGTCCTGCGTTCTGTTCGCCAGCATGTTTCGATTCCCGTCAATCCCATTATACGACCGCGTGGAGGCGACTTTTGCTATACCGACGGTGAATTCGCTGCAATGCTGGATGATATCGCGATGGTCCGGGAACTGGGGTTCTCAGGGCTGGTAACTGGCATTTTAAATGCGGATGGCGATGTCGATATGCCGCGCATGGAGAAAATAATGATCGCCGCCGGTTCACTGCAAGTCACTTTTCATCGTGCCTTTGATATGTGTGCTAACCCACTCAATGCGCTAAAAAAATTAGCTGATTTGGGCATCGCCAGAGTGCTGACTTCCGGGCAAAAATCAGATGCGGCGCAAGGTTTAACAAAAATAATGGAACTTATTGCGCAGGCGGATGCTCCAATCATTATGGCCGGAGCGGGGGTTCGCGCCTCGAATTTGTCCCTGTTCCTTAATGCTGGAGTGCAGGAAGTCCACAGTTCTGCCGGAGTATGGCTGGCTTCACCAATGCGTTATCGCAATTCGGGGTTGTCGATGTCTTCGGATACGCAGGCGGATGAATATTCACGCTATGCGGTAGACGGGGCGGCGGTTGCGGAAATGAAAGCAATCATTGCACACCATCAGGCCAGCTGATTTTTACCGTTGCATCATGTCGCCCAATATGATGCTTGCTCGTACCAGGCCCCTGCCAATTCAACAGGGGCCTTTTTTTATCCTTCATATTTCAAGCCGCAGCAGCGTTGGCCGCCTTGCTGCAACTTGAACTATTTTGGAGAAACGGTGCTATACGTAACGGTCATCCGGCAATCCATCACGGCTTACGCGCAATCAATACCGCGCGTAATGGGGCGGGGTAGCCTTCCACCGTTTTGCTGTGGTCGTTCGGGTCGAGGAAGTCGGCCAGCGACTCGGTTATCATCCATTCGGTGCGGCGCTGTTCTTCGGTAGTGGTGACGCAGACATCGGCGATACGCACATCAACAAAACCGCATTTTTCCAGCCAGTTTTTTAGCGCCAGCGCAGACGGAATAAAGTAGACATTACGCATCTGCGCGTAGCGGTCGCCCGGAACCAGTACGGTATTTTCATCACCTTCGACGACCAGCGTTTCCAGCACCAGTTCACCATCTTTAACCAGTTGATCCTTCAACTGCCACAGGTGTTCCAGCGGTGAACGTCGGTGATAAAGCACTCCCATGGAGAATACGGTATCAAAGGCGTTGAGCGCTGGAAGCTGTTCAATGCCCAGCGGCAGCAGATGAGCGCGCTGGTCATTGCCCAGCAGTTTACGCACCGCCTCAAACTGGCATAGAAACAGTTGCGTAGGATCGATACCAACCGCCAGATGCGCCCCCGCGCCAATCATGCGCCACATGTGATAACCACTGCCGCAGCCGACATCAAGAATGGTACGGCCAGTGAGGTCAGACAAGTGCGGCAGAACGCGATCCCACTTCCAGTCCGATCGCCACTCGGTGTCAATATTGACGCCGTACAGCGAGTACGGTCCTTTACGCCATGGCATCAGGTTACGCATCAGAGTGTCGATACGTTTGAGTTGACCTTCGCTGAGCGGCTCTTTGCTTTCTGCTGTAACGCTATGAAGTAAGTCCAGGCGATGCGGCGTTAGCTCGGGCAGAAACTCGACGGCGTTTGACCACTGCTTAAACAAGCCGTGCTGATCGCGCTGCCAGGTAGCGATTTGCGCCGGAAGCGTTTCCAGCCAATGGGAGAGATGGTTTTTGGCAATCAGCTGATAAAAGTTACCAAAGTCGATCATGCGCTTACCCCAGCTTTCAGCGCCACCAGAGAACCAAAGTTGAAACACTGGAACCACAATTCGCTGTGCTCGAAACCAGCCTGATGCAGTCGCGCTTTGTGCGTTTCGACCGAGTCGGTCAGCATCACGTTCTCCAGCATGCTGCGCTTCTGGCTGATTTCCAGTTCGCTATAGCCATTTGCCCGTTTGAAGTCGTGGTGCATGTTGAACAGCAGCTCGCCAACGTTAGCGTCTTCGAAACTGAATTTTTCAGAAAGAACCAGCGCGCCGCCGGGATTCAGCCCCTGATAAATCTTATCCAACAACGCCTGGCGCTCAGGTGGCTCAAGGAATTGCAGGGTAAAATTCAGCACCACCATCGAGGCGTTTTCGATAGTAATGTTGCGAATATCGCCTTCGACAACCTCAACCGGGGTCGGTGCCTTATAGGCGTCAATATGACGACGGCAGCGCTCAACCATCGCCGGAGAGTTATCGACAGCAATAATTTTGCAATTCTCGTGATGAATATTGCGACGCACCGAGAGCGTCGCCGCGCCCAGAGAGCAGCCCAGATCGTAGACCTGCGTGTTGGGTTGTACGAAACGTTCGGCCAGCATACCAATCATAGAAATGATATTGGAATAACCAGGAACGGAACGCTGGATCATATCCGGGAAGACTTCAGCTACCCGTTCATCAAAGGTCCAGTCACCCAGACTGGCGATAGGCGCAGAAAAAAGCGTGTCGCGGTGAGACATAACGTAAAAATCCGGGAAAAATAAAGTGGCGTATTGTGCGCTAATGCAGGGAGAAAACCAACTCCCAGGGCATATACCAAAGATTCGCCAGCACCATTAGCAACAGCGAACACCAGGTTGCGCTCATGCCTGAACGGCGCCAGCGGAAGAGCCGGTGGTGGAATCCGTAATAATGCATCAGTCGTCCGGCAATCAACATCAGCCCGCAAATATGCACCATCCACGTCTCTGCGCCGTTCATTTCCATAAATAACAGCAACACTAACGCGACGGGAATATATTCCACCGCATTACCGTGAATGCGGATAGCGCTTTGCAGTTCGCTAAAACCTCCGTCGCCATAGGCAACGCGGTATTGCATGCGCAGGCGAACGACGTCAAAGGAGAACTTTATTAACAATAACGCACCCAATACGGCATAAAGCGCGCTTACCATACAAACTCCCTTTAAAATGGCAGATGGCACTGTCTATGATAGGTGGCAATTTCAGAAAAGAGAAGATTGCTGTGGAATAGACGGTGCTGATCCGATCTCTGGCAGGACGTTACGTAAATCTGCCCATAGCGTGTCTACAAGCTCCGGGGCCTGTGCGATGTCCGGCGTATGCAAAAAAAGATACGGCGTCGTGGTGTGTTCCCATCGCGACAGCTTAGTCAGCCAGACGGCAAAAAGCTCGCTATTTTGTGCCATATCATCGCTGCCGATAAAGCGTACCATCGGATGGTTTGCCGTCACTACTGCATGTACCGGCACCTTTGGCTTCTTGCGCTGGGCGTCACGTATCGCTTCAGTATGCGGGATTGCGGCATGCACCGGGCGGCTGTCCAGAATTACCCGGTTTACGCCACGCTCGTGTAAGCCCCGATTAAATAGCAGCTCGGCTTCGCCCTTGGCAAAGAAGTCTGGATGGCGAACTTCCACACCATAGGTAAAGGCTTTGGGGAGCGCATCGAGAAACTGCCACAGGGCAGGCAGGTCACGCGGACCAAAAGTCGCGGGTAATTGCAGCCAGTATTGTCCAATACGCGATTCCAGCGGCGACATGCGCGTGAAAAACTCCTGTACCAGGTCATCGCAATTACGCAGCGCGGCCTGATGCGAAATGGTGGCCGGAAACTTAAAACAAAATCGAAATGCATCGGTGGTCTGTGCATGCCAGCGGGCAACAATGTCCGCTTTTGGCAGCGCGTACAGCGTGGTGTTGCCCTCCACACAGTTAAAGTGGCGGGCATACTCTTCAAGGTTTGAGATCCCCAGACGCACCCATTTAGGATGCGACCACTGGGGTAAACCGATATAAATCATAGCGCTTGCAGGATCTCGTCCACGCTGCGTACGCGTGCGATACGCGGGAAAATATGCGTCATGCTGCCCCGGTGTTGATCGGCGCTGGCGGCGCTACAGGCGTCTTCTGCAACAACCAGATTAAAACCCAGCTCCCACGCATTTCGCGCCGTCGACTCTACGCCAATGTTTGTGGAGATGCCGCACAAGACGATAGTATCAATGCCCCGACGACGCAGCTGTAGTTCCAGATCGGTACCGTAAAACGCGCCCCACTGGCGTTTGGTGACTTCGAGATCGCTGGCGCATTTTCCCAGAGCCGTCGGGTAATCCCACCAGTTTTCGGGCAACGCTTTTGCCGGAGTCTGAGCATCTACCGGTTGTTTCAGCGCTTCGGCGTAATCGTCAGACCAGCCGACGCGCACCATTACTACCGGGGAACCGTGGGCACGGAATTTTTCCGCCAACTGCGCGGCGCGGGTAACCACATCATGTGCCGTATGAGGCCCGCCAGCGAAAGACAGGATCCCTTCCTGTAAGTCAATCACGACAAGGGCGGTTGTTTTTGCGTTCAGTTCCAGCATGGTCACTCCAGTAAAAAATAGATTTCCGTTACACCTTAATCGCGAATCAGTGTGAAAGGGGCGACAATTTTTGTTATTTTTTGTGAGATTACGCAATGCCCGTCCAGGAAACAGGCGTACAGTCAGTACCGGACTGAGAGTCTATCCCAGTAGGCTCTTATCGTGCGGCAGAATTTCCAGTATAATAGCCGCCTTTTTTCATTCAGTTGTGACATTCAGCTAAAGCTGCGACTTCGTCACCTGCGAGACAGGTGACAATCCGCCTGCGGCAAAGTTAAGGGATATCTCATGCGTACAGAATATTGCGGACAGCTACGTCTGTCCCACGAGGGGCAGCAGGTGACTCTGTGTGGTTGGGTCAACCGTCGTCGTGATCTTGGTAGCCTGATCTTTATCGATATGCGCGACCGCGAAGGTATCGTGCAGGTATTTTTCGATCCGGACCGTGCGGACGCGTTAAAGCTGGCCTCCGAACTGCGTAATGAGTTCTGCATCCAGGTTACGGGCACCGTGCGTGCGCGTGACGCGAAAAACGTCAACGCCGATATGGCGACGGGCGAAATTGAAGTACTGGCCTCCGATCTGACCATCATCAACCGTTCAGACTCGCTGCCGCTTGACTCAAACCACGTCAACACCGAAGAAGCGCGCCTGAAGTATCGCTATTTGGATCTGCGTCGTCCTGAAATGGCGCAACGCCTGAAAACGCGTGCCAAAATTACCAGCCTGGTGCGTCGTTTTATGGACGACCACGGCTTCCTCGACATCGAAACGCCGATGCTGACCAAAGCGACGCCGGAAGGCGCACGCGATTACCTGGTACCTTCTCGCGTACATAAAGGTAAGTTTTACGCGCTGCCGCAGTCTCCTCAGCTGTTTAAACAGCTGCTGATGATGTCGGGTTTTGACCGCTATTATCAGATCGTAAAATGCTTCCGTGATGAAGACTTACGTGCTGACCGTCAGCCTGAATTTACCCAGATCGACGTTGAGACTTCCTTCATGACCGCACCGCAGGTGCGTGAAGTGATGGAAGCACTGGTACGCAATCTGTGGCTTGAAGTTAAAGGTGTGGATCTGGGTGATTTCCCGATCATGACTTTTGCCGAAGCCGAGCGTCGTTACGGTTCCGATAAACCAGACCTGCGTAACCCGATGGAGCTGGTTGACGTTGCCGATCTGGTTAAAGGCGTTGAGTTCGCGGTGTTCTCTGGTCCGGCGAACGATCCGAAAGGCCGCGTGGCTGCCCTGCGTGTACCGGGCGGTGCTGCACTGAGCCGTAAGCAAATTGACGATTACGGTAACTTTATCAAGATTTACGGCGCGAAAGGTCTGGCTTACATCAAAGTCACCGAGCGTGCGAAAGGCCTGGAAGGTATCACCAGCCCGGTTGCTAAGTTCCTGAACGCAGAAATCGTGGAAGCGATTCTGGCGCGTACCGGTGCGCAAGACGGCGACATGATTTTCTTCGGTGCCGACAACAAGAAAGTCGTTGCCGACGCGATGGGCGCGCTGCGTCTGAAACTGGGTAAAGACCTGAGCATTACTGACGAAGCCAAATGGGCGCCGCTTTGGGTTATCGACTTCCCGATGTTTGAAGACGATGGTGAAGGCGGTCTGACCGCAATGCACCACCCGTTCACCGCGCCGAAAGATATGACTGCCGCTGAGCTGAAAGCTGCGCCGGAAGAGGCGGTTGCCAACGCGTACGATATGGTCATCAATGGTTATGAAGTGGGCGGTGGTTCCGTGCGTATTCACAACGGTGATATGCAGCAGACCGTATTCGGTATTCTGGGCATTAACGAGCAAGAGCAGCGCGAGAAATTCGGCTTCCTGCTGGATGCGCTAAAATACGGTACACCGCCGCATGCGGGCCTGGCGTTTGGTCTGGATCGTCTGACTATGCTGCTGACCGGTACTGACAACATTCGTGACGTTATTGCTTTCCCGAAAACCACGGCCGCGGCGTGTCTGATGACTGAAGCGCCGAGCTTTGCCAACGAAGCAGCGCTGGCGGAACTGAGCATTCAGGTTGTTAAGAAGGCCGAGAATAACTGATATGACATACAAACAGCCTGTCTCGGTGTTAGTCGTGATTTATGCAAAGGACACCGGGAGAGTGCTGATGTTACAGCGACGCGACGATCCTGATTTCTGGCAGTCGGTCACCGGCAGCCTTGAAGAGGGTGAAACCGCGTCGCAAGCCGCGATGCGCGAAGTAAAGGAAGAGGTCGCCATTGATGTTGCGTCTGAGCAACTGACCTTAATTGACTGTCAGCGCACGGTGGAGTTCGAGATTTTTAGCCATTTACGTCATCGCTATGCGCCGGGAGTTGAGCGTAATACTGAATCCTGGTTTTGCCTGGCACTTCCCTCAGAACGAGAGATCGTGTTCACCGAACATCTGACCTATCGTTGGGTTAATGCGGCTGAAGCCGCTCAGTTAACCAAGTCGTGGAGTAACCGGCAGGCGATTGAAGAGTTTGTAATTAACGTCGCCTGAAAAGGCGCGCTTTTTGGAGATATTATTTATGGCAGGTCATAGTAAATGGGCCAACACCAGACATCGTAAAGCAGCGCAGGATGCTAAACGCGGTAAAATTTTCACCAAAATCATTCGTGAGCTGGTGACGGCGGCTAAACTCGGCGGCGGCGATCCGGATGCTAACCCGCGTCTGCGTGCAGCGGTTGATAAAGCGCTGGCTAACAACATGACCCGTGACACCCTGAACCGTGCAATCGCGCGCGGCGTGGGCGGTGATGAAGATTCCAACATGGAAACCATCATCTATGAAGGTTACGGTCCTGGCGGTACAGCCGTTATGATTGAATGTCTGTCTGACAACCGTAACCGTACCGTTGCGGAAGTGCGTCACGCATTCACGAAAACGGGCGGTAACCTCGGTACTGACGGTTCCGTAGCTTACCTGTTCAGCAAAAAAGGCGTGATCTCCTTTGAACAAGGCGACGAAGACGCCATCATGGAAGCTGCGCTGGAAGCAGGCGCTGAAGACGTTGTGACCTTCGACGACGGCGCGATTGATGTTTACACCGCGTGGGAAGAGATGGGCAAAGTGCGTGATGCGCTGGAAGCGGCAGGTCTGAAAGCGGACGCGGCTGAAGTGTCGATGATTCCATCCACCAAAGCGGATATGGATGCAGAAACAGCGCCGAAGCTGATGCGTCTGATCGATATGCTGGAAGACTGCGACGACGTGCAGGAAGTTTACCACAACGGTGAAATCTCTGACGAGGTGGCAGCGACCTTAGAATGAGGTGGCTGTGCCGTAACCTGACTGGAGGTGCGTGATGACTATTATTCTCGGCATTGACCCGGGGTCGCGCATCACCGGTTATGGCGTAATCCGTCAGGTCGGCAGACAGCTGACCTACCTCGGCAGCGGTTGTATTCGTACCAAAGTCGACGATCTTCCGTCCCGTCTGAAGTTGATTTATGCAGGCGTGACGGAAATCATCACCCAGTTTCAACCGGACTATTTTGCCATTGAGCAGGTCTTTATGGCGAAGAACGCCGACTCGGCGCTAAAGCTGGGGCAGGCGCGTGGCGTGGCAATCGTTGCGGCGACCAATCAGGATCTTCCGGTCTTTGAATACGCGGCCCGCCAGGTAAAACAGACCGTGGTGGGTATCGGTAGCGCGGAAAAAAGCCAGGTTCAGCATATGGTGCGCACGCTGCTAAAACTTCCGGCAAACCCGCAGGCAGATGCCGCGGATGCGCTGGCGATTGCCATTACCCACTGTCACGTCAGCCAGAACGCCATGCAAATGAGCGAGTCGAGGCTGAATCTGGCGCGAGGTCGGTTACGTTAGTGACAAATGAGGCTGGATATCTATCCAGCCTTTTTTTATGATAGCGCATTACCTTTTAGCCCTTAACGCAGGAGCGTCATGTGATAGGCAGACTCAGAGGCATCATTCTTGAAAAACAACCCCCGCTGGTTCTTCTGGAGACGGGCGGGGTAGGCTATGAAGTGCATATGCCGATGACCTGTTTCTACGAGTTGCCGGAAGCCGGGCAGGAAGCGATTATCTTCACCCATTTTGTGGTGCGTGAAGACGCTCAGTTGTTGTATGGCTTTAACAACAAGCAAGAACGTACGCTGTTTAAAGAGTTAATTAAAACCAACGGCGTGGGGCCGAAGCTGGCGCTGGCAATCCTCTCTGGTATGTCTGCACAGCAGTTCGTTAATGCCGTTGAGCGTGAAGAACTTGGCGCGCTGGTGAAATTACCGGGCATTGGTAAGAAAACCGCAGAACGTTTGATTGTTGAAATGAAAGACCGCTTTAAAGGTCTGCATGGCGACCTCTTTACCCCGGCAGCGGATCTGGTCCTGACCTCTCCGGCTAGTCCGACAACGGACGACGCCGAGCAGGAAGCGGTTGCTGCGCTGGTGGCGTTGGGCTATAAACCACAGGAAGCCAGCCGCATGGTGAGCAAGATTGCCCGCCCTGATGCCAGCAGTGAAACCCTGATTCGTGAAGCGCTTCGCGCGGCATTGTGAGGTAAAGGATGATTGAAGCAGATCGCCTGATTTCGGCTGTCAGCACTACCCCTGAAGATTTGGTGGATCGTGCGATCCGTCCTAAATTACTGGAAGAGTATATTGGCCAGCCTCAGGTACGTTCGCAGATGGAGATTTTTATCCAGGCGGCGAAGCTGCGCGGTGACGCTCTCGATCACCTGCTGATTTTCGGTCCTCCAGGTCTGGGTAAAACCACGCTTGCCAATATTGTGGCCAATGAAATGGGCGTTAATCTGCGTACCACTTCCGGTCCGGTACTGGAAAAAGCGGGCGATCTGGCGGCAATGCTGACCAACCTTGAACCCCACGATGTGCTGTTTATCGATGAAATCCATCGCCTGTCACCGGTGGTGGAAGAGGTGCTGTATCCGGCGATGGAGGATTATCAGCTGGATATCATGATTGGCGAAGGGCCGGCTGCACGTTCGATCAAGATCGATCTGCCACCGTTTACGCTCATTGGGGCGACCACGCGTGCCGGGTCGTTAACCTCTCCGCTGCGTGACCGCTTCGGTATTGTGCAGCGCCTGGAGTTCTATCAGGTGGCTGACCTGCAGCATATTGTTGGGCGCAGCGCACGCTATATGGGGCTGGAAATGAGCGATGAAGGCGCGCTGGAAGTGGCGCGTCGGGCCCGCGGTACGCCGCGTATTGCCAACCGTTTGTTACGCCGGGTACGCGATTTCGCCGAAGTGAAGCATGACGGCACAATTTCAGCAGACATCGCCGCTCAGGCACTGGATATGCTCAATGTGGATGCGGAAGGATTCGATTATATGGACCGTAAGCTGCTGCTGGCGGTTATCGATAAATTCTTCGGCGGACCGGTCGGCCTGGATAACCTGGCGGCGGCGATTGGGGAAGAGCGTGAAACCATTGAGGACGTGCTGGAGCCGTATCTGATTCAGCAAGGTTTTTTGCAGCGTACGCCGCGCGGAAGAATGGCAACGGTGCGCGCATGGAACCATTTTGGCATTACGCCGCCAGAGATGCCTTAGTGCCTGATGTCGCTACGCTCATCAGGCCTGGGCGATTTTGTATGCCCGGTAAGCGCAGCGCCACCGGGCAACCCACGTTTAGCTTGCCTGCTTTTTCATCATGCTGAAGATAAACAACAGCGCAGCACACAGCACTACGGAAGGACCTGCCGGGGTGTCATAGAAGGCCGAGAAGGTCAGTCCGCCTGTAACCGCTATCATTCCCACACCAACGGCAACCCCTGCCATCTGCTCCGGCGTACGGGCAAAGCGGCGGGCGGTCGCCGCGGGGATGATCAGCAGCGAGGTGATGATCAGCGCCCCGACAAACTTCATCGCCACGCCAATAGTTAACGCCGTAACCAGCATCAGCAGTAGCTTGACGCGTTGCAGTTTCACGCCATCGACAAATGCCAGATCCGGGCTGATGGTCATCGACAGCAGGTTGCGCCACTGCCAGAACAAAATCGCCAGAACGATAACCACGCCAATGGCGATAGAGATAAGATCTTCTGGCGTCACGGCGAGCAAATCACCAAACAGGTAGGCCATCAGATCCACACGGATGTTAGACATCAGGCTAACGACAACCAACCCCAATGACAGCGCACTGTGGGCCATAATGCCCAGTAAGGTATCGATCGCGAGGTGAGGGCGCTTCTCCAGCCATACCAGACCGCCAGCCAGCAACAAAGTGACGGCGATGACCGCATAGAAGGGGTTTACATCCAACAGCAGGCCGAAGGCGACGCCCAGCAGCGAAGCGTGAGCCAGCGTATCACCGAAGTAAGACATTCGACGCCAGACCACAAACGAGCCGAGTGGGCCAGCGGCACAGGCCAGCATGATCCCGGCTAACCAACCGGGTAATAACAATTCAATCATGAGTGACCATTTCCCCGGCGTAAGACGATACGACCCTGTAAATCGTGGCGGTGATTATGATTATGACGGTAAATTCCGAGTTGTTCGGCACCGCGTTGCCCGAACATTGAGATGAATTCCGGGTGCATAGAAACCACTTCCGGCGCGCCAGAACAACAAATATGATGGTTTAGACACAGTACTTCATCGGTTTTTGCCATCACCAGATGCAGGTCATGGGAAACCATCAGTACGGCGCAATCCAGTTCACGTCGCAACTGGTCGATAAGATCGTACAGTGCAACCTGCCCATTGACATCCACACCCTGGGTTGGCTCATCAAGTACCAGTAGCTGAGGTTTATTCAATAAAGCACGGGCCAACAGCACGCGTTGCGTTTCTCCGCCGGAGAGTTTTTGCATCGGCGCATTCATCAGATGTCCGGCCTGAACGCGTTTCAGTGCCGGGAGGATATCCTCTTTTTTGGTGCCGGGACGTAAACGCATAAACCGGCTTACCGTCAGCGGAAGCGTAGTATCGAGGTACAGTTTTTGCGGCACATAGCCGATCCGCAACTGACCATTACGCTTGATAACTCCCTCATCAGCCGCTACCAGGCCTAATACAACGCGCACCAGCGTAGATTTCCCGGCACCGTTTGGGCCGAGTAGCGTTAATATTTTACCGGGTCGAAGTTCAAGCGAAACGTCAGAGAGGACGCGGCGTTGACCATAAGAGACCGAGACATTTTCCAGTGAAACCAAAGTCGTCATATCAATTTTAGTCTTGCAGAAGTTATAGAATGTTATAATATCACATTTCTTACATTCATTACGATGATTGGTCGCATTATGTTACATAAAAATACGCTTCTTTTCGCAGCATTATCCGCTGCTCTTTGGGGTAGTGCAACACAGGCAGCAAATGCCGCTGTCGTTGCTTCTCTTAAGCCGCTGGGGTTTATTGCTTCAGCCATTGCTGACGGGGTCACTGACACCCAGGTTCTGCTGCCCGACGGGGCTTCCGAACACGATTACTCATTGCGTCCTTCAGACGTAAAACGCTTACAGGGCGCGGACTTAGTCGTTTGGATCGGACCTGAGATGGAAGCGTTTATGGAAAAATCAGTCAAGAATATTCCTAACGCGAAACAGGTAACGATTGCGCAGCTCAATGACGTGAAACCGTTACTCATGAAAGGTGCGGATGACGACGACGACGATCATGGACACAATGATGCTGGCAGTGAAAAAAGTGACGAGCATCACCATCACGGCGATTACAACATGCATCTTTGGCTTTCCCCAGAGATAGCGCGGGCCTCAGCGGTTGCAATCCATGAAAAATTAGTGGAACTTATGCCGCAAAGTCGAGCCAAACTTGACGCCAACCTGAAGGATTTTGAGGCACAATTAGCCGCAACCGATAAGCAGGTAGGTAACGAGCTCGCACCGCTCAAGGGAAAAGGTTATTTCGTTTTTCATGACGCCTATGGCTACTACGAGAAACACTACGGACTAACACCGCTTGGTCACTTTACCGTGAACCCTGAGATTCAACCTGGTGCGCAGCGTTTACATGAAATAAGAACACAGTTGGTTGAGCAAAAAGCAACCTGCGTTTTTGCTGAGCCACAGTTCAGGCCAGCGGTCGTTGAAGCCGTCGCGAGAGGGACATCCGTTCGAATGGGAACGTTGGATCCGCTCGGTACGAATATCAAACTGGGTAAAACAAGCTATTCAGCGTTTTTAAACCAATTAGCCAACCAGTATGCGAGCTGCCTGAAAGGAGATTAATGAGGAAGTGAATACGTGCAACAGATAGCCCGCTCTGTCGCTCTGGCATTTAATAATCTGCCGCGACCCCATCGCGTTATGTTGGGGTCGCTTACCGTACTGACATTGGCCGTCGCCGTCTGGCGGCCTTATGTTTACCATCCCGATTCCGCACCTATCGTTAAAACTATCGAGCTGGAAAAAAGCGAGATTCGTTCACTGTTGCCAGAGGCCAGCGAACCTATCGATCAGGCCGCTCAGGAAGACGAAGCTATCCCACAGGATGAACTGGATGACAAAACGTCTGGTGAGGCTGGCGTGCATGAATATGTCGTCTCCACGGGCGATACGCTGAGCAGTATTCTCAATCAGTACGGCATCGATATGGGCGATATCAGCCAGCTCGCTGCTTCCGATAAGGAACTGCGTAACCTGAAAATTGGTCAGCAACTTTCCTGGACGTTAAGCGCGGAAGGTGACCTGCAGCGCCTGACCTGGGAAGTGTCTCGCCGTGAAACCCGTACTTACGATCGCACCGCGACGGGTTTCAAGATGAGCAGCGAAATGCAGCAGGGCGATTGGGTTAACAGCCGAATCAAAGGCACCGTGGGCGGAAGCTTCGTCGCCAGCGCCAAAGAAGCCGGACTCACCAGCTCTGAAATCAGCGCGGTGATTAAGGCCATGCAGTGGCAGATGGATTTCCGCAAACTGAAGAAGGGCGATGAGTTCTCGGTGCTGATGTCTCGCGAAATGCTGGACGGCAAGCGTGAGCAAAGCCAACTGCTGGGCGTACGTTTGCGCTCTGAGGGCAAAGACTATTACGCCATCCGTGCTGAAGATGGTAAGTTCTATGACCGTAACGGTACCGGGCTGGCGAAAGGCTTTATGCGTTTCCCGACGGCGAAGCAGTTCCGTATCTCCTCAAACTTTAATCCGCGTCGCCTGAACCCGGTGACCGGACGCGTTGCGCCGCACAAAGGTGTCGACTTTGCGATGCCGCAAGGCACGCCGGTGTTGTCGGTGGGGGATGGCGAAGTAGTGGTAGCGAAGCGCAGCGGCGCAGCCGGATACTATGTTGCGGTACGTCATGGTCGCACCTACACCACGCGTTATATGCACCTGCGTAAGCTGTTGGTCAAACCAGGACAAAAAGTGAAACGTGGCGATCGTATCGCGCTTTCAGGCAATACCGGTCGTTCAACGGGGCCGCATTTACATTACGAAGTATGGATCAACCAGCAGGCTGTTAACCCTCTGACGGCGAAACTGCCGCGCACAGAAGGTCTGACCGGCTCGGATCGCACCGATTACCTGGCGCAGGTGAAAGAAGTTATGCCTCAGCTACGTTTTGATTAATTAGTACACTGATAAAGCCGGTACGCTATGCGTGCCGGCTTTTTTATTTTGTACGGCGCATCGTGCGCCGCTACACTATCAGCAGATCTACTTTTCGCCGCACCAGACACTGGAAGAGCATGGAAACGAAAAAAAAGAATATTGAGTATATCCCTGAGTTTGATAAATCATTTCGCTATCCGCGCTACTGGGGCGCCTGGCTGGGCGTGGCGGCGATAGCAGGGATTGCGTTAACGCCGGCATCATTTCGCGATCCTGTTCTGGCAAAGCTCGGACGCCTGGCCGGACGATTGGGCAAAAGCTCACGTCGCAGAGCGCTGATCAATTTATCCCTGTGTTTTCCTGAACGTAGCGAAGCTGAGCGCGAAGCCATTGTCGATGACATGTTTGCGACTGCGCCTCAGGCAATGGTGATGATGGCGGAACTCGCCATACGTGGTCCGGAAAAAATTCAGAACCGGGTTGACTGGCAGGGTCTGGAAATCATCGAAGAGATGCGTCGCAACGATGAAAAAGTGATTTTTCTCGTTCCTCATGGCTGGGGCGTAGATATCCCGGCGATGTTGATGGCTTCCCAGGGACAGAAAATGGCAGCGATGTTCCACAATCAGGGGAACCCGGTATTCGATTATGTGTGGAACACGGTGCGCCGTCGTTTCGGTGGTCGATTACATGCGCGTAATGACGGCATCAAACCGTTTATTCAGTCTGTCCGTCAGGGATATTGGGGATACTACCTGCCGGATCAGGACCATGGTCCTGAGCACAGTGAGTTTGTCGATTTTTTTGCTACCTATAAAGCAACGTTACCGGCGATAGGTCGTCTGATGAAGGTCTGTCACGCCCGCGTGGTACCGCTGTTCCCGGTCTATGATGGGAAAACGCACCGTCTGACGATTCAGGTCCGTCCTCCGATGGATGACATCCTGACGGCGGATGACCACACCATTGCCAGACGAATGAACGAAGAGGTGGAAATCTTTGTGACGCCGCACCTTGAGCAATACACCTGGATTCTGAAACTGCTTAAGACGCGTAAGCCTGGTGAAATTGAGCCCTATAAGCGTAAAGATCTCTATCCGAAGAAATAAAAAAAAGCCTCTCAAACGAGAGGCTTTTTTACATCAAACGTTGGCGTTACTCGACGGTCAGAATACGCGTGGTGTTGGTTGAGCCAACGGTGCTCATCACATCGCCCTGGGTCACAATCACCAGGTCGCCGGAAACCAGATAGCCTTTATCTCGCAGCAGGTTCACTGCTTCATTGGCGGCAACGACGCCATCTGTTTCGCTGTCAAAGTGAACCGGGGTGACGCCGCGATACAGAGAGGTCAGATTCAGCGTACGTTCATGACGAGACATCGCGAAAATTGGCAGGCCGGAACTGATACGAGACGTCATCAGCGCAGTACGACCGGACTCTGTCATTGCGATGATAGCGGTCACTCCTTTCAGGTGGTTAGCGGCATACATCGCTGACATGGCAATCGCTTCTTCAACGTTATCAAACTGCACGTCAAGGCGGTGTTTAGAAACGTTGATGCTCGGGATTTTCTCGGCGCCCAGACAGACGCGCGCCATGGCCGAGACGGTTTCCGCCGGGTACTGACCTGCTGCTGTTTCTGCAGAGAGCATGACGGCATCGGTACCGTCGAGAACGGCGTTAGCCACGTCCATCACTTCCGCACGGGTTGGCATTGGGTTGGTGATCATCGATTCCATCATCTGCGTAGCGGTAATAACCGCACGGTTCAGCTGACGTGCGCGACGAATCAACGCTTTCTGAATACCTACCAGCTCAGGATCGCCAATTTCAACGCCCAGGTCGCCACGTGCGACCATCACCACGTCGGAAGCCAGAATGATGTCATCCATCGCATTCTGGTCGCAGACGGCTTCAGCACGCTCTACCTTGGCGACAATTTTCGCATCGCAACCTGCGTCGCGCGCCAGACGGCGGGCATAGTTCAGGTCTTCGCCGCAGCGCGGGAAGGAGACGGCCAGATAGTCAACGCTGATTTGCGCAGCGGTGATGATGTCAGCTTTGTCTTTTTCGGTCAGGGCTTCAGCAGAGAGACCGCCGCCCAGTTTGTTTATGCCTTTATTGTTAGACAGCGGGCCACCGACGGTGACTTCGGTGAAGACCTTCATACCCTGAACTTCCAGCACTTTAAGCTGTACGCGACCATCATCGAGCAGCAGGATATCGCCTGGCACGACGTCAGCAGGGAGACCTTTATAATCAATACCGACTTTTTCTTTGTCGCCTTCGCCTTTACCGAGATTGGCGTCTAACAGGAACTTGTCGCCAACGTTAAGAAATACTTTACCTTCTTTAAAGGTAGATACGCGGATTTTAGGTCCCTGCAGGTCACCCAAAATAGCGACATGACGTCCCAGTTTTGCGGCAATTTCACGGACCTTATCCGCCCGCAGTTTGTGATCTTCTGGAGAGCCGTGAGAAAAGTTCATACGTACGACGTTTGCACCCGCGGCGATAATCTTTTCAAGGTTGTTATCGCGGTCAGTTGCCGGGCCTAACGTGGTTACGATTTTGGTTCTGCGAAGCCTTCTGGACATGTAATACTCCGTTGACTGAAACAACTTGGTGTTGCGTGAACATTAATCCGGCCGTTCTCAAACATTAACGGTAAATGAACGACCCGGATGATAAAAGGGTAGAACATTGTTATTGCTTTTAGCGGTCATCACTCTTGATGAGTAATTCTTTATCAAAACGCGATTCCTTGAGCGCTTCCTTGACACGCTTCAAGTTATCTCTAAATTTTGCCCCACGGCGCAAAGTAAATCCTGTAGCCAGCACATCTATCACGGTCAGTTGAGCAAGTCGAGAGACCATGGGCATATAAATGTCAGTATCTTCCGGTACATCAAGGGTAATTGCCAGCGTTGCTTCACGCGCCAGTGGCGTGCCGGGAGAGGTGAGGGCGATAACCATGGCGTCGTTTTCCCGCGCCAACTGCGCCAGTTCAACCAGGCTTTTGGTCCTTCCAGTATGGGAAATAAGCACAATGACGTCGTCGTCGCTACAATTCATACAACTCATGCGTTGCAGAACAATATCGTCGGAATAGATGACCGGTACGTTAAAGCGGAAAAATTTATTCATCGCGTCATGCGCTACCGCGGCCGAAGAACCCAGGCCAAAGAAAGCAATTTTCTTCGCCTGGGTTAATAAATCTACCGCCCGGTTTACCGCCGCGTTATCCAGCGACTGGCGAACGTGATCGAGGCTTGCCATCGCTGATTCGAAGATTTTCCCTGTGTAAGATTCAACGCTGTCATCCTCATCCACATTACGATTAACATAAGGGGTGCCATTTGCCAGACTTTGCGCCAAATGCAGTTTAAAATCAGGAAAGCCACGGGTATCCATGCTGCGACAGAAACGGTTCACCGTCGGCTCGCTGACGTTGGCTTCTACAGCTAGTGCGGCGATGCTTGAATGGATTGCTCGCTCGGGAGAGACAAGAATAATGTCAGCGACTTTACGCTCTGACTTGCTCAACTGTTCCAGTTTTAACTGGATTTTTTCCAGCATATTCATGATGTAGGTAGACTCATGGGTCATGGGCAAAAACGATTTCAGCGATATGGGGAAACCGAGGCTTGATTCAGTGTATAGATAGTACCCCCGCTGATGCAGCAACGGGGCAAAATGGACAGAATAGTTGTTGTTTTTTTTCATTACATGATCAGAGTCTGGTTTTCTTACTTCTTCATGGGTACAAAAAAAGACGACTTTTTTGTCCATTTTGCGACGGGAAATGGTAATAAAGCGGCTGTTCACGGTAACAGCACGGCTGGATAAGCGTTTACGGTTTCCGGATTCACGTAAAAGCAGTACAGTGCAGTGTAATAAAATTACAACCAGTGTCTGGCAAAAGCACCAGGCACTTAATTGAGGAGAATGACATGGCGGTAACGCAAACAGCCCAGGCATGTGATCTGGTCATTTTCGGCGCAAAGGGCGACCTGGCGCGGCGAAAATTGCTGCCTTCCCTGTATCAACTGGAAAAGGCCGGACAGATTAACCCTGAAACCCGCATCATTGGGGTTGGGCGTGCCGACTGGGACAAAGCAGCCTATACCAAGGTTGTGCGCGAAGCGCTCGAAACCTTCATGAAAGAAAAAATCGATGAAGGTTTATGGGAGACCCTCAGCGGTCGTCTGGAGTTTTGTAATCTGGACGTCAATGACACAGCCGCGTTTAAACGTCTGGGCAAAATGCTGGATCAAAAATCGCGGACCACCATCAACTATTTTGCGATGCCGCCGAGTACCTTCGGCGCGATCTGCAAAGGTCTGGGTGAAGCAAAGCTGAATGCTAAACCAGCCCGCGTCGTGATGGAAAAACCACTGGGTACGTCACTGGCAACATCCCGTGAAATCAACGATCAGGTTGGCGAGTATTTCGAAGAGTGTCAGGTTTACCGCATCGACCACTATCTCGGCAAAGAGACGGTCCTGAACCTGCTGGCACTGCGTTTTGCCAACTCCCTGTTTGTGAACAACTGGGATAACCGCACTATTGATCACGTAGAAATTACCGTGGCGGAAGAGGTAGGTATTGAAGGGCGCTGGGGCTATTTTGACCAGGCCGGTCAAATGCGCGATATGATCCAGAACCACCTGCTGCAAATTCTGTGCATGATCGCGATGTCTCCACCGTCCGATCTGAGCGCTGACAGCATCCGTGATGAAAAAGTGAAAGTACTGAAATCACTACGTCGCATCGATCGTTCGAACGTACGTGAAAAAACGGTTCGCGGCCAGTACACCGCCGGTTTTGCCCAGGGCAAAAAAGTTCCGGGATATCTGGAAGAAGAAGGCGCGAACAAGAGCAGCAACACGGAAACGTTTGTGGCGATCCGTGTGGATATCGATAACTGGCGCTGGGCGGGTGTTCCTTTCTACCTGCGTACCGGTAAACGTTTGCCGACGAAGTGCTCTGAAGTCGTGGTTTACTTCAAAACGCCTGAGCTGAACCTGTTCAGAGAGTCCTGGCAGGATCTACCGCAGAACAAGCTGACCATCCGTTTGCAGCCTGATGAAGGTGTCGATATCCAGGTACTGAACAAAGTACCGGGTCTGGATCACAAGCATAATCTGCAAATTACCAAGCTTGATCTGAGCTATTCCGAAACCTTCAACCAGACGCACCTTGCCGACGCCTACGAGCGCCTGCTGCTTGAAACGATGCGCGGCATTCAGGCGCTGTTTGTGCGCCGTGATGAAGTTGAAGAAGCATGGAAGTGGGTCGACTCCATTACCGAAGCATGGGCGATGGACAACGACGCGCCGAAGCCGTATCAGGCAGGCACCTGGGGACCGGTTGCTTCTGTGGCCATGATCACCCGTGATGGTCGTTCCTGGAACGAGTTTGAGTAAAATATCATCTAGCCCATAGGTGTTATTTTACCGGTAACATGATCTAACACAGATTGTAGAATAATTTTTGCACTTTTAAGCTCCGCGTGGATTCACCCGCGGGGCTTTTTTTATTACACTGCCTGAAACGATTTTGCCCCTGAGCTGCGGCTAACAAGCGATTCAGCCATTTTTAACCCAACTGAAACACATTGTTGATCCAACGCTCTGACAGATAAATTTTAGGAGCCTCTATGAATCCGAATTTGTTACGCGTAACACAACGTATCGTCGAACGTTCTCGTGACACACGTTCCGCCTACCTCGCCCGTATTGAACAAGCGAAATCAACTACCGTTCATCGCTCACAGCTGGCATGCGGTAACCTGGCGCATGGTTTTGCTGCGTGTCAGCCGGACGACAAGGCTTCGCTGAAAAGCATGCTGCGTAACAATATCGCGATCATTACCTCCTATAACGACATGCTCTCCGCGCATCAGCCGTATGAACACTATCCGACCATCATTCGTAAAGCGCTACATGAAGCCAATGCTGTAGGCCAGGTTGCGGGCGGTGTGCCTGCCATGTGCGACGGTGTGACCCAGGGCCAGGATGGGATGGAGCTTTCCCTGCTGAGTCGTGAAGTGATTGCGATGTCGGCTGCAGTAGGCCTTTCCCACAATATGTTCGACGGTGCGCTGTTCCTCGGCGTGTGTGACAAAATTGTCCCGGGCCTCGTGATGGCGGCGCTGTCATTTGGTCATCTGCCTTCAATCTTTATTCCTTCCGGTCCGATGGCGAGCGGTCTGGCGAATAAAGAAAAAGTGCGTATCCGTCAGCTGTATGCTGAAGGTAAAGTCGATCGTATGGCGCTTCTTGAATCCGAAGCGGCGTCTTATCACGCACCGGGTACCTGTACGTTCTATGGCACCGCGAACACCAACCAGATGGTGGTGGAGTTTATGGGGATGCAACTGCCAGGCTCCTCATTCGTGCACCCGGATGCGCCATTACGCGAAGCACTGACCGCGGCGGCAGCCCGTCAGGTAACGCGCCTGACTGGAAACGGCAATGAATGGATGCCGATCGGTAAAATGATTGATGAAAAAGTTGTGGTGAACGGTATTGTCGCGCTGCTGGCGACCGGGGGCTCAACTAACCATACGATGCACCTGGTAGCGATGGCGCGTGCGGCCGGGATACTGATTAACTGGGACGACTTCTCCGATCTGTCCGATATCGTGCCGCTGATGGCGCGTTTGTACCCGAATGGTCCGGCAGATATTAACCACTTCCAGGCCGCGGGTGGTGTGCCGGTGTTAATGCGAGAACTGCTTAACGCGGGTCTGCTGCATGAAGATGTGAACACCGTTGCCGGGTTCGGTTTATCACGTTACACCATGGAACCCTGGCTCAACGAGGGTGAACTGGACTGGCGTGAAGGGGCGGCGAAGTCGTTGGACAGCAATGTGATTGCCACCTTTGACCAACCGTTCTCCCACCATGGCGGCACCAAAGTGCTGAGCGGAAACCTTGGTCGAGCAGTGATGAAGACGTCGGCGGTCCCGGTAGAAAATCAGGTAATTGAAGCACCGGCAGTCGTTTTTGAAAGTCAGCATGATGTGTTACCGGCCTTCGATGCGGGTCTGCTTGATCGGGATTGCGTGGTGGTTGTGCGCCATCAGGGACCAAAAGCGAACGGAATGCCAGAATTACATAAACTCATGCCGCCACTTGGTGTATTATTGGACCGTTGTTTCAAAATTGCGTTAGTTACAGATGGACGACTTTCAGGTGCTTCAGGTAAAGTGCCTTCAGCAATCCATGTAACCCCGGAAGCCTATGATGGCGGGTTGCTGGCAAAAGTACGCGATGGCGACATCATTCGTGTGAATGGACAGACAGGTGAATTGACGCTGCTGGTTGATGAAGAGGAACTTGCCTCTCGTCAGCCTCACATTCCTGACCTCAGCGCATCGCGCGTGGGTACAGGCCGTGAAATGTTCAGCGCGTTGCGTGAAAAGCTGTCCGGTGCGGAGCAGGGCGCAACCTGTATCACTTTTTAAGACTTATTTTGTAATCAGGCGAGAGAAAACTCTGATGAAAAACTGGAAGACAAGTGCAGAAGCAATCCTGACCACTGGCCCGGTTGTACCGGTTATTGTGGTTAATAAACTGGAACACGCGGTGCCGATGGCAAAAGCGCTGGTTGCAGGGGGCGTGCGCGTTCTGGAAGTGACCTTACGTACCGCATGTGCGATGGATGCCATTCGCGCGATCGCCAAAGAAGTTCCAGACGCTATCGTTGGCGCGGGTACCGTACTGAACCCACAACAGCTGGCTGAAGTGACCGAAGCCGGTGCGCAGTTTGCTATCAGCCCGGGCCTGACTGAGCCGCTGCTGAAGGCTGCAACCGAAGGCACTATTCCGCTAATTCCTGGTATCAGCACCGTTTCTGAACTGATGCTGGGTATGGACTACGGTTTGAAAGAATTCAAATTCTTCCCGGCGGAAGCGAACGGTGGTACTAAAGCACTGCAGGCGATTGCGGGTCCGTTCTCTCAGGTCCGTTTCTGCCCAACTGGTGGTATTTCCCCGTCTAACTACCGCGATTACCTGGCACTGAAAAGCGTGCTGTGCATCGGCGGTTCCTGGCTGGTTCCTGCAGATGCGCTGGAAGCGGGGGATTACGATCGCATTACTAAGCTGGCTCGTGAAGCAGTAGAAGGCGCGAAGCAGTAATCCGTTAATGCGTAAACCGTAGGTCAGATACGGCAGCAATGCTTTATCCGACCTACGGGTCTGGTTTTTATCCTGCGACTTTCACCTGTGCGGCTGCGTCTGTCGCGCGTATCACCGCATCTTCAATGCTCTGTGCTGTGGCCAGCACAACGCCCAGACGACGGCTCCCGTCGATTTCCGGCTTGCCAAAGAAACGCACTTGCATACCCGCACCTACAGCGGCCTGCACGTTATCAAACGTGATATTCTGGCTGGTAAGTTGCGGCAGGATAACGGCGGAAGCAGAAGGTCCATACTGGCGGATTGCGCCAACGGGCAGACCGAGAAATGCGCGTACGTGTAGGGCAAACTCGGACAGATCCTGCGAAATCAAGGTCACCATACCCGTGTCGTGAGGGCGAGGGGAAACTTCGCTGAAAATCACCTCATCACCGCAGACAAACAGCTCCACGCCAAACAGTCCATGGCCGCCCAGTGCCAGCACCACCTTACGGGCAATCTCCTGCGCGCGCATCAGTGCCAGGTCACTCATCTGCTGCGGCTGCCAGGATTCACGATAATCGCCATCTTCCTGACGATGTCCTACCGGCGCGCAGAAATGGACGCCATCAACGGCGCTGACGGTAAGCAGGGTGATTTCAAAATCAAAATTCACTACGCCTTCGACGATAACACGTCCGGCGCCTGCCCGGCCTCCCTGCTGAGCATAGTCCCAGGCCTCGGTGAGCCGATCGGCGGAACGAATAAAGCTCTGTCCCTTCCCGGAGGAACTCATTACCGGCTTCACAATGCAGGGGTAGCCGATTTCGGCGACGGCCTCACGAAAGCGGGCTTCGCTGTCAGCAAAGCGGTAAGAAGAGGTCGGCAAAGACAATTCTTCGGCGGCCAGTCGACGGATCCCCTCGCGGTTCATGGTCAGTTGCGTCGCCCTGGCACACGGCACGACGCGTTGGCCTTCCTGTTCCAGTGTTACCAGCATATCTGTGGCAATCGCCTCTATTTCGGGCACGATATAATCTGGTTTTTCACGCTCCACGAGCTGGCGTAATGCATCGCCATCCAGCATGTTGATTACGTATGAACGATGGGCAACATGCATAGCTGGCGCGTCGGGGTAACGATCCACGGCAATGACTTCCACGCCCAGGCGTTGGCATTCAATAGCCACCTCTTTACCCAGTTCACCTGAACCTAATAACATCACTCGCGTTGCTGCGGGACGCAGCGCTGTGCCTAATAACGTCATAAATTAATCCCCTGTTTTATCTGGGCGCAGTATATACGAAAACGTTTGCGTCTGTCTTTATTACCAGGTTGATTTCGAGGCGCAAAAAGAATATACTGTACATAAATACAGGTAATTTGAGAGGCTGCAAAAATGGCGGTTGAAGTTAAATACGTAGTCATTCGGGAAGGTGAGGAAAAAATGTCGTTTACCAGCAAAAAGGAAGCCGATGCGTATGACAAAATGCTGGACACAGCGGATTTGCTCGACACATGGCTGGAACAATCGCCGGTAGCGCTCGAAGACGAGCAGCGTGAAGCACTTTCCCTGTGGCTGGCTGAGCAAAAGGATGTGCTGAGCGCCATTCTGAAAAATGGCAAACTGCCATCGCCGCAGGCGGTCGAAAACGACGCGCACACTGAGGATGATACTCAGGCTGCCTGAAACGACTTGCGCTCCTGACGTTTTGTACCATGCTTTTCCCTGAATCATTGTGCAATCCCTGACGTCATTTCACGTTGCTACAGGCAACATGAATGGCGAAGGGGAGATTAAGGAGAAAAGAATGTATAAAAAAAGAGCGTTACTGAGCCTGCTGTTGTTGTCCGCCAGCGTATCTGTGTTTGCGGCAAATACGGAAAGCAAGAATGTTCAGTTCCCCAAGTGTGAAGGACTGGATGCAAACGGCATTGCGGCGAGCGTGAAACGTGATTATCAGCAAAATCGCATCTCCCGCTGGGCTGACGATCAAAAACGCGTTGGTCAGGCCGACCCTGTCGCCTGGGTCAACACGCCCGATATTACGGGCAAAGACGGGAAATGGTCAGTTCCCCTGACGGTTCGCGGTAAAAGCGCGGATATTCACTATCAGGTAAAAGTCGACTGCAAGGCCGGAACGGCGGAGTATAAGCCGCAATAACGAAGGTATTTGCACATCTTTTGATGACCTGAACACTTCCTGACATCCCCTCGGGTACGCTTTGATGATTATTCGTCTGTACTTGAGGGGCAAAATGGCTAACTGGCTAAATCAACTACAATCTCTTCTTGGGCAAAAAGGATCCTCCGCGTCATCTTCTGGCGAGCAAGGGCTGAGTAAACTTCTGGTTCCGGGCGCGTTAGGCGGTCTGGCAGGATTACTGGTTGCCAATAAATCTTCACGTAAATTACTGAGTAAATACGGCACCAGCGCGCTTTTAGTTGGTGGTGGGGCAGTTGCCGGTACCGTGTTATGGAACAAATACAAGGATAAGGTTCGCGCTGCGCATCAGGATGAACCGCAGTTCGGCGCACAAAGCTCACCGCTGGATGAGCGAACTGAACGTCTGATCCTGGCGCTGGTTTTTGCGGCGAAAAGCGATGGTCATATTGATGCTAAAGAACGTACCGCCATTGAGCAGCAACTCCGCGAAGCGGGCGTTGAAGAGCAGGGTCGCGTTCTGATTGAGCGCGCCATCGAACAACCGCTAGATCCTCAACGCCTGGCACAAGGTATCCGCAACGAAGAAGAAGCGCTGGAAATTTACTTCCTGAGCTGTGCGGCGATTGATATCGACCACTTTATGGAGCGTAGCTATCTGAACGCGCTGGGCGATGCGCTGAAGATCCCGCAGGATGTTCGTGAAGGCATTGAACAGGATCTCAAAGAACAAAAACAGGCTTTACCGGGTTAATTACTTACCGCTAAGGCGCATGTTTCGCTTGCATCATTGCTGTCTTTTGCCACCCTTATAGGATGATTAAGCAAAAGAACAATGACATGCTACCAAAAGCTTCTCGTATTCCCCACGCCATGACGCAGCATGGCGATACTCGTGTTGATAATTATTACTGGTTGCGAGATGACACCCGCTCGCAGCCGGAAGTACTGGATTATCTGCAACAAGAAAATGCGTATGGCCGCCAGATTATGGCCTCGCAACAGGCCTTGCAGGATCGCATCCTGAAAGAGATTATCGACCGAATCCCGCCCCAGGATGCATCCGCCCCTTATGTGAAGAATGGTTATCGCTACCGGCATATTTATGAACCGGGGTGCGAGTATGCCATTTACCAGCGTCAGTCTGCCTTCAGTGAAGAGTGGGATGGATGGGACACCCTGCTGGATGGTAACCAGCGAGCAGCTCACAGTGAGTTTTATACGCTGGGAGGGCTGGCGATATCGCCGGATAACACTATCATGGCACTGGCCGAAGATTATCTCTCTCGTCGGCAATATGGCGTGCGTTTTCGCAATCTGCAAAGCGGCAACTGGTATCCTGAAGTGCTGGACAACGTTGAAGCAGACCTGGTCTGGGCAAATGACTCGCAGACCTTCTATTACGTGCGCAAACATGCAACCACGCTGCTTCCGTATCAGGTTTGGCGGCATATCGTCGGCTCGCCATCGTCACTGGATGAGCTGGTGTATGAAGAAGCCGATGATATGTTTTATGTCAGCCTGCATAAAACCACCTCGCTTCACTATGTGGTTATTCATATCGCCAGTGCGACCACCAGTGAGGTTTTGCTGCTTGATGCAGAACTGGCGGATGCCGAGCCGTTAGTCTTTTTAGCCCGGCGCAAAGACCACGAATACAGCCTCGATCACTATCAGCATACGTTTTATCTGCGCTCTAACCGTCAGGGTAAAAATTTTGGTTTGTACCGTACCCGTGTGCGAGATGAACAAGCCTGGGAGACGCTGATCCCGCCGCGCGATAGCGTCATGCTGGAGGGTTTTACGCTGTTCACAGACTGGCTGGTGGTGGAGGAGCGCCAGCGAGGCTTAACCAGCCTGCGACAGATTAATCGTAAAACGCGCGAAGTAGTCGGCATCGCTTTTGACGATCCAGCGTATGTGACCTGGCTTGCCTATAATCCAGAGCCGGAGACATCGCGGCTGCGCTATGGCTATTCCTCCATGACCACCCCGGACACGTTGTTTGAACTGGATATGGACACCGGGGAACGTCGCGTACTTAAGCAGACGGAGGTCCCCGGATTTGATGCGGCGAATTACCGCAGCGAACACGTATGGATCACCGCGCGTGATGGCACCGAGGTTCCGGTTTCACTGGTTTATCATCAAAAGTATTTCCTGAAAGGAAAAAATCCGTTACTGGTTTACGGCTATGGTTCGTATGGCGCCAGCATGGACGCCGATTTCAGCAGTAGTCGCTTGAGCCTACTGGATCGCGGCTTTGTCTATGCCATTGCCCATGTGCGTGGCGGTGGTGAGTTAGGACAGCAGTGGTATGAAGACGGTAAGTTTCTGCTCAAGAAAAATACCTTCAATGATTACCTTGACGTCTGCGATGCGCTGCTAAAAATGGGCTACGGTGCGCCTTCACTCTGTTATGGCATGGGGGGGAGTGCCGGAGGAATGTTAATGGGCGTCGCCATTAATGAGCGCCCGGAACTCTTCCATGGCGTCATTGCGCAGGTGCCATTTGTCGATGTGGTAACTACGATGCTGGATGAGTCAATTCCCCTGACGACCGGTGAGTTTGAAGAGTGGGGTAATCCGCAGGACGAAGAGTATTACACCTACATGAAAAGCTACAGCCCGTATGACAATGTTACAGCACAGGATTATCCGCATCTGCTGGTTACGACGGGATTACACGACTCCCAGGTGCAATACTGGGAACCGGCAAAATGGGTGGCAAAACTGCGTGAGCTGAAAACGGACGATCGTCTGCTGTTGCTCTGCACGGATATGGATTCCGGGCACGGCGGTAAATCCGGGCGTTTTAAATCTTACGAAGGCGTGGCCCTGGAATACGCATTTTTGGTAGGACTGGCGCAGGGAACACTGCCTGGACAGGCGTAAACTCAGGCGTTATCCAGATAGTGTTTCAGCGTTAAGCGCAGCTCCGGGCTCATACTGTCGAGGTTATTAAATAACCAGCGCAAGTAGCCCGGATCGCGTTCAGCCACTTCTGATACCGGTTTTCCGCGGTACTTACCAAAAGTGAACGTAGTGAGTAACGCAGGGCGACCGGTAATATCGACCATCTGTTCTGCTGACCAGCCTGACGTCTGCATGATGTCGATCAGCAGTGCCGCAGTGATGTAGCAGTCATACAGGGCGCGGTGATGATGCAGACCTGACGGCGTCTGGACGCTCAGCTTACGTGATTTATACAGCGCCATATTGCTGTATTTGATCCCCGGCCACAAACGACGGGAGAGCTTCATGGTGCAAATCCACTCCCCGGGCATGTCGGGTAACACGCGGCGGTCAAAGCTGGCATTGTGCGCCACGTACCACTCGCTGCCGTAGTATTGCGGGATGACATCTTCAATCCACGGCTTATCGGCTACCATCGCTTCAGTAATACGATGGATAGCCATCGCCTGAGGGCTTATAGGGCGGTCAGGACGCACCAGGTGGCTCATTGGATTGACTATTTTTCCGTCAACCACATCGACAGAAGCAATCTCAACAATGCCTCCCTGCAGACCACAGGTTTCTGTATCTATTATGCGCAACATGCCATGCTCCTGACCCAAAACGATTAGCGTAATGGAATGATATCACCTTGCCAACCCCGTGGCGTGCGTTGACCCGTTAAGAGTAAGGAACCGCTGTCTGCACGAACAATCAATCGACCGCGCTCATCCCATAATGCGCTGCTGCCACGCGCATTAGCCATTAATACCGCAATGGCAAACTTATGCGAGAAACTCTGTAGACGAGATGTGGAGGAGAGCAATTCGGGTTCGCTAACGGACTGACTGCTGGTGAACAGGGAATAAGCCGGGTCGATATCGATACCTTCCGGTTGGCTATCCACAACGCTAATGGCATTTCGCTGTCTGGCGATACAGGCCCCGTGACTCTGATGAAACGTTAAGGGCGAGGTCATCCAGGGAGAGAAAAGTGCGATCCCTTTTACGAACCGATTGTTATGCTCTACCGGCAGTCCCGCAATAATCGTCATGCGATAAGTCGCGGCGGCATGCGCGAGAGGTTCTAACAACGATAAATCGGGTGGGGCTGGGAGCGCGTCATGCTCATCAACACAACCCAATAGCGAAAGGGAGGGGAAAACCAGCAATTCACATTGGCATTGAGCTGCTGCCTGAATGAATTGCAGGTGATGCGCGACATGTTCGGTAACTGAGGTATGAAGAGGTTCGTACTGCGCTGCTGCGATTTTCCAGTGTGACATAATGATTTCCTTTTCATAGTGTCTACAACCATCCTTAAATTATAGATTAAGGATATACTTATACTGTAGCAGGCATCATGTAAGGAATCGTAACGTTATATAAGTTTTATTTAACTTTAGGCTCGTAGGGTAAACGCGAAAGGGAAACGGATGCCAAACGGTGCGCGATGAGTCTTTCCCGAAACCAGTCGCGCAAATGTTCGGGTTGTTCACGTTCAACTACTTCGGCAACAACCGGCATATTGTATCGCTCCTTAAATGCGACACCCGCCGCGGCCAGGTCAACATTGACCTTATCCATTTCAGCTTGTTCAAGTTTGGCCAGATTGATGTTCATGGGCTTCTCCTTTTCTCTGTCTTTCGGCGCGCAAAGTTACTAAGAGTGTGCATTAATGGCAAGACCGAAATGATGATTCTCGACTCGATCATTGTAGAAGGTTATTCTCTATAGATTAGACATAACAAAAAGGAATAGTTGAAATGGCTTCATCTGCATCTATGCTTCGCAACGCTCTCATCGTACTGGCCAGCGTTCTGGTCACGCCTGCCGCCCTGGCTCATGCTCACCTGACGAAACAAAGCCCGGCGGCTAATGCCGAGGTTGCGGCATCTCCTCAGGCGTTGACGCTGAATTTCTCTGAAGGCGTAGAGCCAGGATTCAGCGGTGCAACGTTGACCGGTCCAAACAAAGAACAGATCAAAACGGGCAAAGCGTCGCGCAGTGAGCAGGACAAAACGCAACTGATTGTTCCGCTTGCTCAGACGCTGGAAGCTGGAAAATATACGGTCGACTGGCATGTCGTCTCCGTAGATGGTCATAAAACGAAGGGGCAATATACCTTTAGCGTGAAATAACCGATGCTGGCATTTACCTGGGTTGCACTACGGTTCATCCATTTTACCACTTTGATGCTGGTGTTTGGCTGTGCGCTTTACGGCGCATGGCTGGCTCCCGTTTCGGTTCGTCGTTTAATGATGCGTCGTTTTTTACGTCTGCAACGGCATGCCGCAACGTGGAGTTTTATCAGCGCGACGCTGATGCTGGCGATCCAGGGTGGGCTAATGGGCTCAGGCTGGCGGGATGTTATCTCTACAGATGTATGGGGCGCGGTGTTGCAAACGCAGTTTGGCGGCGTCTGGTTATGGCAGATTATCCTCGCGCTGGTCACGCTGGTGGTGGTTATTATCGTACCGCGTAGCATGCCGCGACGGCTGTTAATGTTGACGATTGCGCAGTTTATTTTGCTGGCTGGCGTCGGGCATGCGACGCTGCACAGTGGCATTACTGGGGCATTCCAGCAGGTTAACCATGCCTTGCATCTGATATGCGCTGCCGCCTGGTTCGGTGGCCTGCTACCCGTACTTTACTGTATGCGAATGGCGCATGGCCGCTGGCGAGAACAGGCCATCAGCACCATGATGCGTTTCTCCCGCTACGGGCATCTTTTCGTTATCGGTGTTTTACTTACCGGTATTATGAATGCGCTGTTTATTGTCGGTTTTTCTGTTCCCTGGCACATGGCTTACGGGCAACTGCTTTTGTTAAAAGGTGCTCTGGTAATGCTAATGGTGGCGATTGCGCTGGTGAATCGGTATGTTCTGGTACCACGCATGCGGCAGGATAACCGCAGTATGACACTCTATTTTATTTGGATGACTAAGCTGGAATGGGGAATTGGGGCCGTTGTGCTGGCGATTGTCAGCCTGTTTGCAACTCTCGAACCTTTCTGATTGATGGACTGGCAAAACGCATGAAAAAAATCATTATCTCGTTAGTACTACTGGCAAGCTCCGGGGCCGCACTGGCTGCGCCACAGGTCATCACCGTCAGCCGTTTTGAGGTTGGTAAAGATAAGTGGGCGTTTAATCGGGAAGAGGTGATGCTGACCTGCCGTCCGGGTAACGCGCTGTATGTCATCAATCCCAGTACGCTGGTGCAATACCCGTTAAATGATGTCGCCAGACAGCAGGTGGAGAGCGGGAAAACCACGGCAAAGCCGATCGAGATTATCCAGATTGATGATCCGGCGAAACCGGGCGAAAAAATGAGCCTGGCGCCGTTTGTGGAGCGTGCAGAAAAGCTCTGCTAATTGTCAGATGTAGCACTCTGATTTCCAATAAAAAACCGCAAGGATCTCTCAGGAGAACTTGCGGTTTTTACGTTTGGGTGCGTGACAATCGTCCTTTTTTTCAGGCCACTTTAGTCGCGGACTGGAAAACCTGGCGCTGTCATCTATTCTTAAATGGCAGGGTAACTTAGCCTGCATTAATGCCAACTTTTAGCGCACGGCTCTCTCCCAAGAGCCATTTCCCTGGACCGAATACAGGAATCGTATTCGGTCTCTTTTTATGTGGATTTTTATTTCAATAACTTAGGACATAATGTCTGAAAGTTTCCGAAATTTTTCCGCATATCACTTTTCGGGATTTCTTCGTTATACCATACTGTTTTTAACATTCACACTTCATTTGCACAGAAAAAAATCAGATCGTGATGCCCGTTTTTCCTGAGATCCGGCTGATGTGCCGGCATTTCAGTTGATGCCTGTTCCTCAGAGGCTTGGACACGCCTCTCTCAATAGCGGTATGATTATCCATCAATTGATGAAGTTCTGGTCCCTGATACATGGACTTAGTTTCTCGATAAAGAGACATAAGAAATGGAAAAATTAAAAGAAAGGCTTGTGATGGAGATTGGTAATGCTGATGATCTCTCTGCATCATTAAAACTATATACCAGTTTCTATCCATTAATTCCTGAGTATAAATTTGTCTTTTCATCGCCTAAAGGGCCATATCCGGGTTTTCAAACTAACAAGAAATTCGAGCATGGGGCGTCTATCCGCTCTTTATTCAATGATGAAAATGTTTTCGTGATGGATCCCCAAACCATAGAGGAAATGTTCAGTGAGAAAGGGCACTCTACATTTAAAATAGACTACTCCATATCCCTTGATAGTCAGGCATTAAGCTATCTCAGACCATATATTAATGGCAAAGTTTCTGGTCTGGATGATGATATTGAAGAAATATTTAAATTTATTTCACATAAGAATACGCAAGTAGACTCAGTATTATATGAACTGGAGAATCTTAAAAATCTGGATGAAAAAGATAATCACCATAAAATATTTGACAAGTTGATGGGATACGAATTTATAAAAGATGTTGATCTCGTTAAGTCTGGAAGCAGTGGAATATTGACCTCAAAGATATCTCAAGGTGAGCTTTTTCTCAATACAGACAGACATTTTAGCTCAATGCTCACCAAAAACAGAAACTCTGAGTTCAGGCGTGCGTTAACAGACAGGCACGATAGCGTATACGCTTATGTTCTTATGATGAGTATCATACAAATAAAATCGCCTGCCAGATCGCTTAAGAATAAACTAATCGATCTCTTAAGTTTTGCTCACACCAAAGCTTGCTTTTTGGCGACAAGAGAATTGATCCTGGCGAGTGAGTTTTTTAAGCGAGGGACTGACTTTAGGTTTTTTAACAAAGTACATAAAAAATCGAAAAATCTGTGGCCGGCATTACGGGGTATGGCCTGGGACTTGACTCACTGTAGGTATTTAGAACAGGCACTCACATTCAATACAGGAAAGGATGAGCGGTATTTTTTTCCTGGAATATTGAGTTGTGACAAAGGCTTTGTTGAGGCGATGGAGCTCACGCCGCTTAAGGCTGTTGCATTTAACACCCAAGGTGGGCCACCGTTACTATTTTATCATGAACATGATGTAATAAAAATTACCGGGAATATCCCTGCGGTTAATGATTTTTATCAGGAGTTGTGTAGTAAACAGAAAAGAGAAGAAAGAGCCTGTGCACGTAATGCACCTGATTATGACCTGCAATTTTTAGTCGCTGAACTGGAAGAAGAACTGGAAGCTGTTGCGATTGTACCTCGTTGACGCGCGGATAGCGTAGGGCCACGACGTCTGGTTCGGTCATTCTGTTTTTTACTGCTAAGGTTTAATTAAGAACAGGGCAATATTTGTGTACAGGAGGTCAAATGGGACTGCCTGACAATGCCTATCAGAGAGTGGAAGCGACGCGCTGGCGTCACGTCTGGGTGGTCGGGGACATCCACGGTTGCTTCTCATTATTGATGGCTAAATTGCGCCACTGTCATTTTGATCCGTGGCAGGACCTGCTGGTTTCAGTGGGAGATGTTATCGATCGCGGGCCTGACAGTTTGCGCTGCCTGAAATTACTGCGTAAAAGCTGGATTGTCGCGGTCAGAGGGAATCATGAACAAATGGGGTTGGATGCGCTGGCAACAGGGGAGCAATCGCTGTGGTATATGAATGGCGGTTCGTGGTTTGCACAGGCGGAGCAGCCAGCGGCAAAATTCGCTCTTGAAGAATGTCAGCAATTACCCTGGATTCTGGAGCTGCGTTGCAGCAATGGCATTCATGTCATTGCCCACGCAGATTACCCTGATGATGATTATCAGTGGCAAAAAGATATCGATTTACAGCGGGTGCTGTGGGATCGCTCAAGGCTAATGAATAAAGGCAACGGCATTCGCGGCGCGGATCACTTTTGGTTTGGTCACACGCCATTGCGCCAACGGTTGGATCACGAGAATCTGCACTATATTGATACCGGAGCGGTATTTGGAGGCGAGTTAACGCTGGTGCAACTGCAATAATCAAAAATCGCTGTACTCCTGGGCCGGACGCCAGAAGCTGTCGATATAGTCATCCGCGGGTAAACATCCGCCGTTACGAATACGCTGATCGTCCATCGATATCAGGCACTGCTGCTCGGTTTTGTAGACATCAACAACGATATCTTCACAACCGCCGCCCAGGTAGCACACAAAAAGAACCAGCGTGAACATTCCATCCTCAAAGGGTAAAGCCATACCTGTAGTGTAGAAGATGTTGATAGATGAGGGAAATTAACCAGGAAATAACCCGTCTGGCGACGGGTTCTTTTTGAATCAGGCAAGGCGCATGATCCAGGCATCTGACTTACGATCGTAGTGCTCGCGAAATAGAACCGAATGTTCTCCGTTAAGAAGGGCCGGGACGCTGGTGTCGGCATCCCAGGCGTCCAGTTGCATACATAAATCCGGATCGGATTTACACGGAATGGTTAACGTTCGATCCCCTGGCGATTCGCCATGTAATTCGGCGTCGTCGATTTCAAAAGCGCCAATGCGCACACTGGTTTTCATCATCGTGCTCTCCGTTTATTTGCTGGTTGTGGTACGACCAGTTAGGGCGTCCATTTTTCAGCGTAGCCAACGTTAGCAAAAGCGCCAGTAAAAACGTGCGTTATCCTGTAAAGAGTTTGCCATCCCGGACAAGATCGCGTGGATAGCTATTCTTTAATCGCGAACCAATACGCTTTGCCAGGCCGAGCGGCTGATGCTGGAACGTAACCAGTACATCATCGGTGGTCGGCGCGGTTTGTGGGTAGATATCCCGGCCACGGTACCACTCTTCGGCTTCGGCAAGGGTCAGTTCAAACGCATGGCTGTGATTTGGGTTGGCAAGAGCAATTACGGCCTCATGCTGCCAGCGGTATCCTTTATTGTGCGTTTCAGCCAGTTTGACACCGAGTCGGGAAAAACGAACTTTGCCAATCAGGGGTTCAATCTCGGTTGGAAACAGCCAAATTTCTTTATCACGCTGCCACAGGCGCAGACTATCTTCCCACTGCAATCCACAGGCGTTAGCAGCCTCAGTGATAAGGGCAGATTCACGTCCTTTTAGCGGAGTGAACGGGAAGTTACCGACTTTGTATTTCGGCGCGGGTAACGCAGGAATGGAGGCCGTTTTGCGCAAACGCGCAACGAAGAAACCTTCACAATCGTAGATCTGCGGGAATACATGCAGGAATCCTTCCGGCGTCAGGGCGCGTTCGGCCTCCGGGAATAAATCGCCCAACGGTAAAAACTCGACGGCATCCGGGTAGGACTCAATCAACCATTGCATGATGTTTTCATTTTCGTCACGATTCAGCGTGCAGGTCGAGTAAACCATCGTGCCACCGGGACGCAGGGCATGAAAGGCGCTGTCGAGCAGTTCGCGCTGGGTCTCGGCGATTTGCAGATTACTTTCTGGCGACCAGTTTTTTAGCGCATCGGGGTCTTTACGCACCACGCCTTCACCGGAACATGGGGCGTCCAGCAAAATGGCATCGAAGGCTTCTGGTAATGCTGCGCCAAATACCCGTCCGTCAAAATGGGTGAGCGCGACATTGGCTATCCCGCAACGGCTGATGTTGGCGTGCAAGACTTTGACACGACTGGCGGAAAACTCATTCGCCAGAATCGTGCCCTGATTATTCATTTTCGCAGCAATTTGTGTGGTTTTGGAGCCGGGGGCAGCCGCAACATCCATTACGCGTTCCGGGGTATTGCCTTCGGCAAACAGCGCGGCGACCGGCAGCATCGAGCTGGCTTCCTGAATATAAAACAGACCGCTCAAATGTTCCGCGGTGCTGCCAAGAGGCACTGACTCCTCATCATCGCGTTCGATCCAGAAGCCTTCTGCACACCAGGGAATTGGAGTGAGTGACCAGTTGTAAGGCGCAGTCAGAGTGAGGAAGTCAACAACGGAGATTTTCAGCGTATTGACGCGGATACTGCGGCGCAGCGGGCGCTGGCAGGCAGCGAGAAAATCATCGAATGAGAGCGTGGAAGGCATTGCTTCACGCATTTGCGTCAGAAAGGCGTCGGGAAAATAAGCCACTTGGTACCACCGGCAAAAAAACAGGTGCGCAGTGTAGCATAACTGCTCCGGCGTACGTACTCGCGCCGGAGCAGTGGATACATTAACGTGGCAGGGCGGTGCCCCATTCACGCCACTCTTTTGGTTCGCTTTCGAGTAGCAGGAAGTGTTTACCGGCCTGCGCTTTCGGGGCCAGTGGCGTACCCGGCGGCGTAGCGAAGGCGATACCACCGCGGATGAACTGATTGAAGGTACCGGTCTTCACAACGCCGCCAGTCAAACCAAAGTCGAGATTGTATCCGGATGCCAGCCAGAACACGGAGTTGTTGCGCACCAGATGCTGATAGCGCTGGCTAATGCGCATGGCAACCATCACGCGGTCAGAAAGCGAGCCCAGCGTCAACCCGGTGACGGTACCCACTTCAATGCCTCTGAACAGGACTGGCGTACCGATATTCAGCGAACCTGCTTCCGGCGCTTCCACCACAATGCTCAAACCATCGAGGTAACGAGAGTCGGTGATAGTGGCTTCCTGCAGCTCAAAATCACGGCGCGGGTTACCGCGTCCTGGTTCAACGTTAATATACGGCTGTAAGATCGTATCCAGATGCTCTACGCCTGCCGCCGAAATTTGCGGTGTGATCACGGAGAAACGGGTACCGCTTCGGGCAAAGTTTTGCACGTATTCCGGATACAGAACCGCTTTTGCCTGAACTTCGTTACGGGCGGTGATCAGCTCAAGCGTCTGGATCTGGCCGATATCGATTCCCAGGTAGCGAATTGGCATGCCGGCAGCGAGTTTACCAGCGTCGAACGCGTGCAGGGTAATCTGGCCGCCCACTGCGCGCGCGGCGGTTTCGGAAGCATACAGAATACGCTTGTCGCCTTTGCGTTGGCTGGCGCTGGCGCCGCTCAGGTTATCGAAGCTAATCGCGCCCTTAAGCGCCCGCGAAAGGGGAGATGCCTGTACGGTCAAACCGCTGCCGTTAAGCTGAACCTTTGCCCCGCCTTCGGCCCAGAATACGCTGTTGCTGGTCAACAGATTGCGATATTCCGGTTTGATATGCAGATCGATATCAAATGCATCGGCGCGTGGACGAACGCTGATCACTTCACCGACTTCGAATTTGCGATAGAGCACCACCGAACCAGCCTGCACATCAGGTAACGTTTCGGCGCTCAGGCTGACCGTGGTGGTCGGCAGATCGCTCAGGCTGTTTTCAATCGCTTTTTCCAGGTTAGCATACAGCGGGTAGCTTTTTTTCATTTCACCTTTGGTACCGGGTAAAATGCGAATGCCGCCGCTGAGCCACTCACTGGCGCTGGCGCCAAGGAATTCAACGCCATCAAGCCCTACTTTGACATCCACACGGCTGTTGACCACGAACTTACTGTCACCTTGCACCAGGGCACGATGCTGTGGTTCAACGGCAACGGTAAATGAGACGCCTTTGCTGGAAAGCGTGCGCTCAATCACCTGACCGACCTGTACGCCGTGGAGAATCAGCGGCTGGCCAGCATCAATACCGTAACTCTCCGGCGCGGTCAGCGTAAACGTCATGACGCCCGGATCGTGCAATAAAGACTTCTCAGCGGGGATCACGGCAAACTGGCTACGCGGCTCTCCCTCGCCGGGTACCAGCTCGAAAGTTTTCCCCGTCAGTAGCGAACTGATATTTGCATCGCTTAACGACAATTTAGGGCTGTGTAATTCAATCCGCGTGTTGTCACGCAGCAGCGTTACGACACTGGGATCAACCGTCATTTCGCCGGTGACTTTACCGCCTGGATTTAAATCCAGTTTGGTCAGTTGACCGACTTCTAATCCTTGATACATCAGCGACGTTGAACCAGCCTTGAGTCCGTCGCCGCTGGGTAAATCAAGTTTGACGATCACCCCGCGCTGGCTATGCGCGAGATCCTGATATAAACCAAACGTGTCATCGGCCACCGCGGGTTTTGAGTCTTCAGGCGAATCAAAAGCAATGGCTCCATTGACCAGCGCCGCCAGACTCTCGAGCTTGATCTTCGCTCCGCTGAGGCTGACATCGGCATTTACGCCGGACACGTTCCAGAAACGGCTGCCTTTTTTCACCAGATTAGTAAAGCGACGTTCGATCAGCACGTCGATGGTTACGCCCTGATGATTTGGGTTGATGGTGTAGTCATACACCCGACCCACCGGAATCTTACGGAAATAAACCAGCGAACCGCTATTGAGCGATCCGAGGTCAGGGGCCCGCAGATGCAGCATCAAATCGCCATTATCCAGGCGATATTTAGGTTGCGTATCGAGGGCGACGAAATGATCTTCCGGCTCGCCGGTTCCGGGCATCATGCCGATATAGTTGCCGCCAACCAACGCATCCAGACCAGAAACCCCGGCCAGTGACGCTTTTGGCGTGACCAGCCAGAACTGGGTATCTTTGCGCAGAGCATCTTTCATGGTCGATTTGATGCTGACGCGGACTTCAATTTTGCGCAGATCTTTGCTGAGGTTGATATCCTGCACCGTGCCCACTTCAACGCCCTGATAACGAACGGGAGTACGGCCCGGAACAATGCCGTCCGCAGACATAAAGTCAATGGTTACGGTATTACCGCGATCTTCATAGCTTCCCCAGATAAGCCATCCTGCAATCATCAGCGCGATGAACGGCAGCAGCCAGAACGGAGAAATACGGCGTTTAGTTTTAATCTGCGCTTCAGTCTGCGAAGCGGGCGTTTCCTGACTCATGTGCATCCCAAAGTAAGCGGCTGTCCAGCCATTCCACAGCAAGAATAGTCAATATTACCGCTGCGCCGAAATAAAACGCAGCCGGTCCCATAGTAAAAGCAAGTATCTGATCGCGATTAATCAGCGACATGGTTAAAGCGATAACAAACAGATCCAGCATCGACCAGCGACCAATCCAGGTCACTATACGCAGCAGTTTGATGCGGGTACGCAATCCTTGCTCACATTTAAAATGGATGCTGATGAGCAACGTAAACATCACAATCACTTTGGTGAATGGCACCAGAATACTGGCGATAAAAACGATCGCCGCCACGCCGATGTTGCTGTTCGCCAGTGACATTATGCCTGACAGGATCGTATCTTCCTGTCGGCCGCCGTTGACATAAATTACCGAGATGGGCAGCAGATTAGCAGGCAAAAGCAGGACTACTGAGGCCAGCAGAGCAGCCCAACACTTTTGGATACTTTGATTTCTGCGCCAGCGCAATGGGATATGGCAGCGAGGGCAGCGACCGCGGGCGTCCGGATAACCTGTAAAATGGCAGCCGAGGCAGACGCGGAGCTTTTCATCGGGCCGACGAGCCGGTCTTTGCGGGTAGAAACGGTCCCAAAGCTGCTCAACGTTAAGATGCGACAGCGTCAAAATGCTCAGGATCACCAGCGCAATAAAAGCAAACAGCCCCACACCAGGTTGCAAAAAAGCATAGTCCTGAACTTTGATTGATGCGACGCCAATACCAACCAGATAGATATCAAGCATCACCCATTCTTTGAGTCTTTCCAGCATCAGCAGCACCGGGCGCAGGTTCATGCCAAGAATATTGCCGAACCATAGATAAGCGATTGAGGTAACCAGAATGATTGGTGCCCCGGCAACGCAAAACAGTACGAAAGATGCGGTGAGTGGGTCACCTTGTCGGGTCATTTGCCAGATACCTTGCAGCACATTGGCGTCAATGCGCACACCTAATAAATAGATGTGCAGGAGTGGTTCTCCCCAGGCAAAGGGCATCAGCAGCAGCATGGTGAAAGCCATTGCCGCCAGCCGTGTTAATGACCAGTCGCGTCCGTCACGAATTTTTGCCTGACAGCGTGGGCAAAATGCACTTTGGTGCGAACGCATTTTAGGCAAGCTAAAGATCAGGTCACATTCAGGGCAGCGATGGTAATGCGCACGAGGAATTGCATCACCAATGGACCTGATGGCTATTTTTTTAGTCGGCGTGATGCGTGGTGTCGTTAAGGCCATGTATCGCGAATCAAATTGTTGAAGTAATGTTATCTTAACTCATGACGGGAATGATCTTGAGCATTAACGCATTTAATGTTTATTTTAGTAGGCTGCAGTTTTAGGTAAGACAACCAAGTGATTAAATAATGAACAAAATAGAGCTATACACGGATCTAAACCGTGATTTTCAGGCATTAATGGCAGGTGAAACCAGTTTTCTGGCAACGCTGGCGAATACCAGCGCGTTGTTGTACGAGCGTCTTGCAGAAGTAAACTGGGCCGGTTTTTATCTACTCGAAAACGATACGCTGGTGCTTGGACCCTTCCAGGGAAAAATCGCCTGTGTGCGGATCCCGGTAGGGCGCGGGGTGTGTGGTACCGCAGTAGCGCAGAACCAGGTGCAGCGCATTGAGGACGTTCATGCTTTTGACGGGCACATCGCATGCGATGCCGCCAGCAATGCAGAAATCGTTCTGCCAATCACCGTCGAAAATCAGATGATCGGCGTGCTTGATATCGATAGCACGGCGTTTGGCCGCTTCAGTGAAGAGGATGAACAGGGGCTGCGAACGCTGGTGGCAGCGCTTGAAACCGTGCTTGCAACGACGGATTACAAAAAATTCTTTGCGCGCGTCGCAGGATAATCAACGGATAACGTAGCAATTACTGATGACGTCATTATAATGTCGCCTGTTCATGCCTGCGCTTGTTGGCTACGTCCGTTGTAATCAGGAAATTTCATGGAAAATCAACCTAAGTTGAATAGCAGTAAAGAAGTCATTGCGTTTCTGGCCGAACGCTTCCCGCAGTGTTTTAGTGCGGAAGGCGAAGCGCGCCCACTGAAAATTGGCATTTTTCAGGATCTGGTAGAGCGTGTTGAGGGCGAAATGAACCTCAGCAAGACGCAGCTCCGCTCTGCCTTACGTCTCTATACTTCAAGCTGGCGCTATCTGTATGGCGTAAAATTGGGCGCAACGCGTGTCGATCTTGACGGCAACCCTTGTGGTGAGCTGGATGAGCAGCACGTTGAACATGCCCGCAAACAGCTCGAAGAAGCTAAAGCCCGCGTTCAGGCGCAACGTGCAGAGCAACAGGCGAAAAAACGCGAAGCGGCCGCTGCTGCCGGTGAAAAAGAAGACGCACCGCGTCGTGAGCGTAAGCCGCGTCCTGCTCCGCGTCGTAAAGAAGGCGCTGAGCGTAAACCTCGCGCTGAAAAACCAGCAGCAAAAGCACCGCGTGCTCCTCGTGAAGAACAGCATACCCCGGTATCTGATATTTCAGTACTGACGGTAGGGCAATCTCTGAAGGTGAAAGCAGGTAATAATGCGATGGATGCCACCGTATTAGAAATCACCAAAGATGGCGTCCGTGTACAGCTGAATTCGGGTATGTCTTTGATTGTACGCGCAGAACACCTGGTGTTCTGAAACGGAGGCCAGGCCTGGCATGAACACTTTTTTTAGGCTTACTGCGTTAGCTGGTCTGCTTGCATTAGCAGGCCAGGCACTTGCTGTAGAAGATATCACGCGTGCCGATCAAATCCCCGTATTAAAGGAAGAAACCCAGCATGCGACGGTAAGCGAACGTGTGACATCGCGTTTTACGCGTTCACACTATCGCCAGTTCGACCTGGATCAGGCGTTTTCGGCAAAAATTTTTGACCGCTATTTGAATCTGCTCGACTACAGCCACAACGTGCTGCTGGCGAGCGATATCGAACAGTATGCAAAAAAGAAAACGGTCCTCGGCGATGAACTGCGTACCGGTAAACTGGATGTCTTTTACGATCTCTATAATCTGGCGCAAAAACGTCGATTTGAGCGTTATCAGTACGCATTAAGCGTACTGGCTCGTCCAATGGATTTCACCGGTACCGACACCTTTAACCTCGACCGGAGCAAAGCCCCATGGCCGAAAAGCGAAGCAGAGCTTAACGCGCTGTGGGACGGCAAGGTTAAATTTGACGAACTCAGCCTGAAGCTGACCGGTAAAACCGATGCGGAAATTCGTGAAACGCTGACGCGTCGCTACAAGTTTGCGATTCGCCGTCTGGCGCAGACCAATAGCGAAGATGTGTTCTCTCTGGCGATGACGGCTTTCGCCCGTGAAATCGACCCGCATACTAACTATCTGTCTCCACGCAATACCGAACAGTTCAATACTGAAATGAGCCTGTCTCTGGAAGGTATTGGCGCGGTTTTGCAAATGGATGATGACTATACCGTCATTAACTCCATGGTAGCGGGTGGCCCGGCAGCCAAGAGCAAAGCGATAAGCGTTGGCGACCGTATTGTCGGCGTGGGCCAGACCGGAAAAGGTATGGTTGACGTGATTGGCTGGCGTCTTGATGACGTCGTGGCGCTGATCAAAGGACCTAAGGGCAGCAAAGTTCGCCTTGAAATCCTGCCCGCTGGTAAAGGTACCAAGACGCGCACCGTAACGTTAACGCGTGAACGTATTCGCCTCGAAGACCGCGCCGTGAAAATGTCCGTGAAAACCGTTGGCAAAGAAAAAGTTGGCGTACTGGATATCCCTGGCTTCTATGTTGGCCTGACGGATGATGTCAAAGTTCAGTTGCAGAAGCTGGAAAAACAGAACGTCAGCAGCATCATTATCGATCTGCGCACCAACGGCGGTGGCGCGCTAACCGAAGCCGTTTCACTTTCCGGTCTGTTCATTCCTTCTGGCCCGGTGGTTCAGGTTCGTGACAATAACGGTAAAGTGCGTGAGGACAGCGATACCGACGGCGTTGTGTACTACAAAGGCCCGCTGGTGGTGTTAGTCGATCGCTTCAGTGCTTCGGCATCAGAGATTTTTGCCGCGGCAATGCAGGATTATGGTCGTGCGCTAATCGTTGGTGAACCAACCTTCGGGAAAGGCACCGTACAGCAGTATCGCTCCCTGAACCGTATTTACGATCAGATGCTGCGTCCGGAATGGCCGGCGCTCGGTTCTGTTCAGTATACGATCCAGAAATTCTACCGTGTAAACGGTGGCAGTACGCAGCGTAAAGGCGTTACGCCGGACATCATCATGCCGACAGGCAATGAAGAAACTGAAACCGGTGAGAAGTTTGAAGACAACGCGCTGCCGTGGGATAGCATTGATGCTGCGACCTACACCAAATCAGATAACCTGACGCCGTTTGGGCCTGAATTGCTGAAAGAGCACAATGCGCGTATTGCCAACGATCCTGAGTTCCAGTACATCATGAAGGACATTGCGCGTTTCAATGCGCTGAAGGATAAACGCAACATCGCATCTCTCAATTACGCTCAGCGTGAGAAAGAGAATAACGAAGATGACGCAATGCGTCTGGCGCGTATCAACGATCGGTTTAAGCGCGAAGGCAAACCGCTGCTGAAGAAACTGGACGATCTGCCGAAGGATTACCAGGAACCCGATCCGTACCTGGATGAAACGGTAAAAATTGCGCTCGACCTGGCGCATCTTGAAAAAGAAAAGCCAGCGGAACAGCCCGCAACCGGTAAATAACCTTAAACAGGCACAAGAAATTGTGCCTGTTTTTTTAACAAACGCATGAAGACGTCAGTCTGATACGATAAAATGTAAAGTTGTGTCTTTCTGGTGACTTAGCACCTATGGATGCTTGAAAATAGCCATAAGACCCATACGATATGGGTAATCGCATAGTGCGTTTTGTTAAATTGAGGTTAAAAGAAAATTATGATGCGAATCGCGCTCTTCCTGCTGACGAACCTGGCTGTGATGGTCGTTTTCGGGCTGGTATTGAGCCTGACAGGGATTCAGTCAAGCAGCGTTCAAGGCTTGTTGATCATGGCACTGCTGTTTGGTTTTGGTGGTTCCTTCATTTCGCTGCTGATGTCCAAGTGGATGGCGTTAAAGTCCGTTGGTGGGGAAGTAATCGAACAGCCCCGCAATGAAAGGGAACGCTGGCTGATGAATACGGTAGCGAATCAGGCTCGTCAGGCCGGGATCGCCATGCCACAGGTCGCAATCTACCATGCGCCAGATATTAACGCGTTTGCTACCGGTGCGCGCCGGGATGCTTCGCTGGTGGCTGTGAGTACTGGCCTGTTGCAAAACATGAGCCCGGATGAAGCCGAAGCCGTCATCGCGCACGAGATCAGCCACATTGCCAATGGCGATATGGTTACCATGACGCTCATTCAAGGGGTGGTGAACACCTTCGTTATCTTTATCTCACGTATTCTGGCGCAAATTGCCGCTGGCTTTATGGGCGGAAACCGCGATGAAGGTGAGAGCAGTAACGGCAACCCGTTGATTTACTTTGCAGTGGCGACGGTGCTGGAGCTGGTATTTGGTATTCTGGCGAGCATTATTACCATGTGGTTCTCACGTCACCGTGAATTCCATGCGGATGCCGGTTCAGCAAAACTGGTGGGGCGTGAGAAAATGATCGCCGCGCTGCAGCGTCTGAAAACCAGCTATGAGCCGCAGGAAGCGACCAGCATGATGGCGTTCTGCATCAACGGTAAATCCAAATCACTGAGTGAGCTGTTTATGACTCACCCTCCGTTGGATAAACGTATTGAAGCGCTGCGCAGCGGTGAATACCTGAAATAACTGGCAGCAAGCTAAAAGTAAAGAGCGCGTCGACAGACGCGCTTTTTTTTATCTATATTATTTGACGGGGAGTTCAAAACAGATTTACCCGTCTCCCTGGTTGCCAGAAGATTCATTTACTTCAGTTCGTGTGCAGTACCATCAGATAGCAAATGGATTCGGCGTAATGAAGATGTGATAGCGGCAATTAGAAAAATGAACTGGGTGAATACACATCTCGTTTAACTACCATTGAAATACATGGATACATAATAGTTTTAACTGGCAGAACTCACTGACGCAGGTTAGTTGAGGCGAATTCATTTTCCTTAGGGTAAGAGTCAAAAACTATTATGAAACAAGAGCTTGTATTGACAGATGAAGACTTGCTGGCAAGAGGTAACGACCGATACGTCTTTCAGCATCCTCAGGATAGCAAGCTGCTGATCAAAATCGTTATTTCAGATATAGCTAACTATAAAAGCAAATTACGTGAAGTCTTCCGCGATCTCAAAGAGTGCAAGCCTAACCATCAAACTGACTCGCTTTATATGCAAAAGATCGAAGGTCTTGTTGAAACAAACAAAGGAGTAGGGCAGATCACTGTGAAGGAGTGCGATGAACATGGCAATATTGCGCAAACTCTTTATCAGCTCGCCGTGAAAAAAGAACTCGATGACAGTAAATTACAGAAGCTGAATGCTTTTTTAGCATGGTTTGTCAGCACCAGAGTCATTATTAACTCTCTGCATTGTAAAAACATTGTTTACGCCTGGGACAGCGAGCGTCAGGAGTATCGCTTCAAAGTCATTGACGGGTTTGGTGACAAAACGTTTTTTCAACTCAGTAAGCTTTCACAGTCAGTTCGCGATAAGAATAAAATCAAATGTCTCAAGCGGATGCTTAACGATTTGAATGGCCTTCAACAAGCTTAACCACACTGGTTAGAAATAGTCTAATCATAATTGTTTGTTGCTGGATATCCAATACAACGAGCTGATTAATAGAGGTTTATACTCAGACGTTCGTTGTATATCAACTTCTTGAAACATATTCTTAATTGCCCGGCTTATGTGCTCATGTTTGCAGCTTAAGTATAGATTGCTGGCAGTTTCATTATCGGCTTAACCCGATATCAGTATCCTCGTAGACCCAGTGAACTTTCTTATCAACCCTCCCGTTATCTATTTTTCATTCCTGTCTTCGATATAGCAAATATCTCTTCCTTTGAAGCAATATTTACTATTTTCCCAATAGTTCGGTCAGGATCTGATCTTAACAACACAGTATGATCTACTGAAACGATGGTGGATTTTTTGTATTTTATATTTTACAGACTGTGCTGCCAGATATCTTTATGGCCAAAACATCTATAAATTAATTTTTTATTAGTATAAATAACTGACATTGTGCATGCCGATTATAATGAAGGTGTCATTTTAAAAGTAAATACATTACAAGATTTCTCATCTACAGTATCGATTCCTGAACGGAAATTCAGGAATTAGAAAACGACAGGAGTTATTGGTTTGCTGCAACAAAAATATATTGTTTTTACTCAGGATACTTACCTTCGTTGTTCTATAGACGCTTTGATGCAAGCGAGTTTTACAGAGAAAATATTGTGTTTCTGCGATGTAGATTCATTTCCTACACTGGATGCGCTTTATCGTGCAATTGAATCAGTCTGTACAGATACTAGAATAATTACTATCTCACGGGGATTATGGCTCTCCCGGTTACTTGGAACACTAGTAGATTTGGAAATGACAGATGATTTCTACAAGTGGCGTTTATGTATCTTCAGGGGACAAAAAAATCACTCCCGTAAGGTAATCGATAAAATACTAAGCATCAGACAACTTAAGACATTAACCCGACGAGAGATATATGTTATTCATTTATTACTGGCTGCAAATAGCGTCAGCGAAGCTGCTAAATTAGCAAGAATTGACGTTAAGTTTTTCCAGGCGATAACAATCGCTATTGCGCGAAAATATAATTTACGTAATTCTAACGAACTGCACTTTTTTGTTCGTAAATTTATGCTGTGGAGTTAGCGTGGTAACAGCTATGTGGAATTTATCTATACAAATCATTAACACCGCCTTGTCTTAGCATTAAACTGAATTGGTGTTAATGACTGTTTTTGTCATATAAGTAAGATAAAGTATCTATAATACGTCAAACTATCGATATAAATGGATGTTTTTGTGAGCCGGGAATAGTATCCGTCCCGTACAGGTGCTCAATGTTTCTGCGGAAAAGACCAGAAAAGAGAGGCTATCTGTTGAGTGTCGTTATATTCATTGCTGTACCGCCATGATAATTAGCCAAAATATAAAGGCTTCGTGGTCTTATTCGGAAGGTGATTATGAACAAGATTTATCGTGTTATATGGAATTCGGCTCAAAATTTATGGGTTGTGGTTTCGGAGTTTGGTAAAGGTAAAACGAAAAGTAAAAGCACTACCCAGTTCTCCCCGAAATCCACCAGTATGCTGTTTAATCTTAAAGCTGTTAGCACGGTTGTTACATTAATACTATCAGGGAACGTTAATGCGTTAGAAATCAATGGATATACTGAATTCAATTCATCAGATAGTATAAATGATGGTTTGCAATGGAACACAACCTCTACTGTGCAGGTAAATAACGGTGCGGATGTTATTATTACAGGTGGCAATCCAACAATAAATATGGCGCCACCTGCCAATGAAAATACATCTATATGGATCAATGGCGGCAGTTTAACAGCGGAAAATAGCGGTGCACTATTAATGGGAAATAATAGTATGCTGCAAATTGGTGGTTCCCAATTAGGAGGGTTGACATCGGAGCAATCCGGGGGGACTGCCGGTGTTATCTCTGCTGGTGATATTAAAACGAATACTGGCGCGACAGATGCGACCATCTGGATGTTTGGTTCAGCGAATGCAATGGCTAGGTTAACTGCAGAAAGCATTAGTCTTACTGCAGATCATAATAGCATATGGCTGGCAAATCCCAGTTCTTCAGAGCAGGGTGCCGAAATTAATGTTACGGGTGACATGACCGTAAAAAACACCAGTGGCGGCACGTTCATGATGGTGGGCAATTCCCAGCTTAACGTGGGCGGCGATCTGTCTCTTGATACTACGAACGGTAGTTTTTTAGCGACTAACAATTCAACTTCGAATGGTATCAACGTTGGTGGCGATCTTACTTTCAGTAATAACGTTGAAATCAATAACATTGATGCTGTTAGTACTGCTGCAGGCATTTATTCAACGGTGGTAAATGTTGGTGGAGATATAAATGTTGTTGGTAAAAACGTAGGGGGTACGGGTCTTCAGATATTGAATGCAACAGGAACGGGCATAACGACGAATGGTGATTTCAATATATCGTCAGCAGTCGCTGACAACGTGACAAAAGTGATCCTGGGGCACGCTTCAAAAGTGACTGCTGAGAATGATATCACATTAAACAGTGTATCCGGCGGCGCTACCCAGCTTTATATTGGTGATGCTAAGTATGGTGCCCCTACCTCTATTGCTGCCAAGAGCATAGCAATGAGTGGCGATGGCCAGAATACGGTTATTTTCAATAACATCAATCAGGCTCAACCTGGTACTGAAGGCTATTTATTCAATATTGCGATTAATGGCGATGGCGCGGTGGAGCAACAATCAGGACATACTACTCTGGCTGCTGTGTCAAATTACACTGGTGGGACGGTAATTAGCGGTGGTTTACTTTCCATTGCGGATAGTAAAGCACTGGGAAGTGGTGTGGTATCTGTTAATACGGCTCCAAACACTAATACTGGACTGGATATTGCTTATGCTGATGGCAGTGCATTCAATAACATATTATCAGGTAGCGGTAATTCAACCGTATCTGGTAATGCCCAGATAACCGGTACTAACCAAAACTATGCGGGTAACTGGAACGTAGCGGGCACTGCTTCAACGGATACCGCGGTGTCCTCTACGCAGAATAATTTCGGTACCGGTGATGTAAATATCAGCAGTGGCGGACGCTTGCTCGCGACAACAAACAATGGGTTCAGCTTTGATAATAAGTTAACCGGAGCCGGATATCTTGTTGCTGATAATAATGGTAATGCGTTTAACTTTAGCAATACCACGGGTTCTGAATTCGCAGGGAATGTGATTCTCAATAATAATCTGTTCGCATTAGAGGCAGACAATACGTCTGCGTTAACGAATGCCACGCTTACCGTGGGTACTGGCAACGCTACATCGGTTGGAACTGGAACACAAAACATTGGTGGTCTGGCCTTTAATGGCGGGACATTAATTTTTGGTGCTGTTTCTCCTGGCGATACGCTTAGCGATCGTTTCATTCAGACGGAAAACGATCTGAATTTAACCGGTAGCGGGCAAATTCAAATTAGTACTGGTGGCGATTTTGAGAACACGCCGCAGCATCCTGACACAACTTTACCTTTGCTCCAGCAGGATGAAGGTGACGTCCTGGTTAAATTGGCTGATAGCTACGGCACGGTTACAGGTAGTGCTGGGAATCTTAGCCTGGTCGATCAGAATGGTAATGTGGTTTCTAATGCCCAGACATCTCACATTACTCAGAATGGTGAGACCGTGGCAAATGGTGTTTACGATTATCGTCTGACAAGTGGTGAAAATGGCGATGGACTTTACATCAATTATGGTCTGACCCAACTCGAATTACTTGCGCAAGGGAATAATGCCCTAACCCTCAATGCCGAAGGGAATACCGGTAATGCCGCAGATCTCAGCGCCCGCGTGACCGGCACTGGCGATCTGGCGTTTGACAGCGCCAGAGGGCAGACGGTATCGCTGTCGAATATGGATAACGATTACACCGGTATCACCGATGTACGCAGCGGCAACCTGCTGATGAAAAACGATAATGTTCTGGGACAGACCAGCGAACTGCATCTGGCCGCTGATACCGGTTTTGACATGAATGGTCACAGCCAGACTGTCGGTAAGCTGACGGCGGCAGCTGACTCACTGCTGAACATCAATGGCGGTAACCTGACCCTGCAGCAGGGTGGCACAGCTGATGGAATATTGACCGGAAGCGGCGCGCTGAACATCAATGGCGACACGCTGACCATCACCGGTGAAAACAGCACGCTGACGGCAAAAACGACCATTGCAGAAGGCGCGCGCGTGCTCATGAACACGACGCTGGGCCTTGGCACCGGCGATATTGTGGCGGCGGGGACGCTGACGATGAGCAAGGCCGCAGGCGCGCTTTACAACAGCATCAGCGATGCCGGACGGGTTGAACTCAGCGAAAGCGATGTCGCGCTGGTGGGCAACAACAGCGCCTTTACGGGGCAATTTGCTGTGGATGCGGATTCCCGGCTCACCGCGTTCACAGCAGAAAATCTGGGCAGCGCAGAGGTGAGCAACGGCGGTTCACTGGTGCTGAACAGTAATACCGACTGGCAGCTTAATAACGAGGTTTATGGTAGCGGCGATGTGACCAAGCTGGGAGCCGGCTCCATTACCGTCGGCAATAACGCCGCCTGGACGGGCAAAACGGAGATTGAGCAGGGCGGCCTGGTACTGGGGGACGGCACATCTCCGGTCACGCTGGCCAGTAGCGAAGTCAACATTGCGGCTGCGGGGATGCTCTCGGGCACGGGGGGCGTTGCAGGTCATGTGAATAACGCCGGTGTGCTGCAGGTGGGAACCGGGACCGGCGACAACCTCCTGTTCACGGTGGGGGGCGACCTGGTTAACAGCGGTACCCTCGCAACCGGTGTGAGTGGTCAGCAGGCCGGTAACCAGCTGGTGGTCAATGGCAATTATACGGGGAATGGTGGCCATCTTTCCCTGAACACCGTGCTGGGGGATGACAATTCCGTTACGGATAAGCTGGTGGTGAAAGGCGATACCAGTGGCACCACCTCCGTCAGCGTCACCAACGCCGGTGGGAAAGGGGCCGCCACGATTGATGGGATCGAAGTTATTCATGTTGATGGCGCATCGGACGGTGAGTTCACCCAGGCTGGCCGTATTGTGGCAGGGGCATATGACTACAGCCTTGGGCGCGGTCAGGATGAGAACAGCGGCAACTGGTATCTGACCAGCGGCAAAACCAATCCGGATCCCGAACCAAATCCGGATCCGGATCCCGATAAAGATCTGCGCCCGGAAGGCGGCAGCTACACGGCTAACCTGGCGGCAGCCAACAACATGTTCGTCACCCGTTTGTACGATCGCCTGGGCGAAACGCAGTATACCGATGCCCTGACCGGCGAGCAGAAAGTCACCAGTATGTGGATGCGCCACGTTGGCGGGCACAACAACTGGCGTGACGGCAGCGGCCAGCTGAAAACCCAGAGCAACCGTTATGTATTGCAGCTGGGAGGTGACATTGCGCAATGGAGCCAGAACGGACTTGACCGCTGGCACCTGGGCGTGATGGCGGGATACGGGAACGACCACAGTAACACCCGGTCATCACGCACGGGTTATCGTTCCCGGGGTTCAGTCAATGGCTACAGTACCGGCGTGTATGCCACATGGTATGCCAATGACGCGTCGCATAACGGCGCCTGGCTGGACAGCTGGGCTCAGTACAGCTGGTTTGATAACAATGTTAAAGGCGATGACCTGCAGGGCGAGTCATATAAATCGAAAGGGGTGACCGCCTCGCTGGAAATGGGATATGCCCAGAAAATGGGCGAATTTGCCGGCAGTCATGGCACGCTGAATGAATGGTACATCCAGCCTCAGGCGCAGGCGGTCTGGATGGGCGTGAAGGCGGACGATCATCAGGAAAGCAACGGCACCCGTATCACCAGCAACGGTAACGGCAATGTACAGACCCGGCTGGGCCTGAAAACCTGGATTAAGAGCCATCATCAGATGGATAACGGTAAAGAGCGTGAATTCCAGCCGTTTGCCGAACTGAACTGGCTGCACAATTCACGTGATTTCAGTACGACCATGGACGGCGTGAATGTTCGTCAGGACGGGGCGAAAAATATCGCCGAAGTAAAAGTGGGTGTGGAAGGACAGGTGAGTCCGCGTCTTAATCTGTGGGGCAACATCGGGGTCCAGGCTGGCGACAAAGGCTATAACGACAGCGCTGCGATGGTCGGTGTGAAATGGAACTTCTAAGCTGATTCTGCCGGGCAAGTTCAGCCAGACTGGCGTATGTCAGTCTGGTTATTTTAAACCCAATAATGAGTGCAATTATTCTTTTGATGAAAGTTTGTACGGGAATACATGCAGAGCGTTGGCTGCGATGGGATAAACGCCAAGGCCTTCAGTTCTGGCTTTGATTTCCTCGAATGAGAGTGAAGGGGAGGGTTCTCGTCCGCCCCACAAATTAATACCTTCAGGAACATCGTCCCGGCTATACTCCTCGGCGATCTCGATAGTGCCGCCGCTATTCAATTCGATGACAACGCTTTTTCCGTCAACAGGAATCAGGTTCCCGTCACTGTCAGTGATAAAGATTTTCATTGGCTCACCTCTTATTCGTATATTTCTATGATAGCAAAATTGGATGAGGTACTACGCCGGTTATGTAATGCTATTTTTAGTGATTTTTTTATATACAAATTATACGGTTACGTTTTTATTGGGGAAGTGTGACTGGGCTTATGGCGGTTTCTGATTCTGTCTACCATGCTCTGTAGAGATAAATTTGAACACGTAAATGTTCATCATCATGAGTTTTTAATTTTCGCCACAGGACACGAGAATGCGCAAAGCATTGTTACCGGTAATTGCTGCGGTGTGCCTTTTATTCATCGGTGTTTTTATTCTCAATATGCAGCTCTGGTATTCCTCCTCGTTGGAAACTCTTGGAGGAGCCAGATATGCCGCGAAAAATATGGATAACATACTCGATGAGGCTTTCCAGGCAACCGGTACAGCCATGCGTATCGCTGAAAAAAAATGCGACCAGGATGCTCAGTACCAACTTGGAACCGAGGCAGCGCTTCGGCCTCATTTGCGAACGCTGATCATTATCCGGCAGGGGAAAGTTTGGTGTACGTCTTTGCCGGGGAACAGGATCTTACTTAAGCGAATTCCTGTAATAACTGATTCAAATTTGCTGCTGACTCCCGCAGGCAATACGGAAAACGAGATACCCGTTCTGCTGTATCAAACTCGTTTTCAAACCAGTCGTATTATTGTCACGATCAGTGGGGTGCATATTCGTGGCGCTCTAAAAGTTCCATTAAAGGGTGCGGCATACTCACTGCTCGTGGGCGATAACGTACTCGGTTTAGTGGGCGATGTGAAAACCGTCACAGCAAGTACTCGTACGTCTGGACAGGTGAATTCCGCAAAGTATCCGTTCAGTATTATTTATAATAAACCACCATTATTTAGTGCAAAAAGGCTGGTTACACAAGGCTCAGGAATTTTGGTTTTTGTCCTGTTAATTTCTGTTGCAGCCGCTTATGCCATTGATAAATATCTGAACAAGAATGATACCCCCGAAGAAACGTTGCGTAGGGCGATAGCAAAAGGAGAGATCGTGCCTTTTTATCAACCTATCGTAAATGGTCGAGAGGGGACGTTACGTGGCGTTGAAGTGCTGGCCCGATGGAAACATCCGAAGGTCGGGTATATCTCTCCCGCTTCCTTTATTCCCATCGCCGAAAAGTCAGGTCTGATCGTGCCGCTAACACAAAGCCTGATGAGGCAGGTCGCTGCGAATATGAACTCTATTTCCAGCAAATTGCCACCCGGCTTCCATGTCGGTATTAACTACAGTGCATCTCATATCATATCCCCTACATTCGTGCATGAGTGCCTGCAATACAGGGACAGTTTTAACCGCGATGATCTCAATCTGGTCATCGAAGTCACTGAGCGCGAACCGCTGGATGTGGACGAGGATCTTGTGCAGAGACTCAATACGCTCCATGAAAATGGCTTTGTGATCGCCTTGGATGATTTTGGTACCGGTTATTCTGGCCTTTCTTATTTGCATGATTTGCATATTGATTACATCAAGATCGATCAGAGCTTTGTGGGAAGGGTAAATGAGCATCCCGATTCAACCCGGATTTTAGATTGTGTACTTGAACTGGCACGTAAACTGTCTTTAAGCATCGTTGCAGAAGGGGTTGAAACAAAGGCGCAGCTTGATTACCTGAATAAAAACAACATCGTTTTCCTGCAAGGATACTATTTCTATAAGCCCGTAACTTTCACTGAGTTCGTCATTATTCTGCTGTCAAAACCTAAAGTGAATGTTTTTGTCGAATAAAACTGGATTAACTCGGTACCAGAAGAATATCTGTTGCCTTATAGATCTTGAGCTCCTGCTGACTGAGATACATGTGATAGCTCGGCCAGCAGGATTTGTAAAAATTAGAACTGATAGTTTAGAGAAACCCAGTAGTTACGACCCGGGTTTACGTATCCGGTTGTAGATTGCGCAGTCTGATAATAATCACCTGCGTAGGTGCTATTACGGCCCACCTGGTACAGTTTGACTTCACTAAAGTCTTTATCCAGCACGTTATTAATCGCTGTATTAAGCGTCAGGTCTTTGGTCAGCTTATAAGACATCCCCATGTCGAGAACGGTCCAGGCTTTTAAATCAGCGCCTTTGTCGTCATATACGGCCTTTTGTACCGCGCTGAGGTTGTCGTAATTTTCGGTAAAGCGTGGAGCTTTACCGCGATAACGTGCGCTCAGCCAGGCGTTCATATCTTCCGTTGCCTGCCAGTTCAGGCGGGCGTTAGCCATATGTTTTGGCGTGTAACTTAATGGCGCGCCTTTATTGTCACCATCTTTTTGCTTGCTCTGGGTGTAGGTATAGTTGAGGGATAAGGTCAGCACATCTGACCACAGCGGGAAGGTGCTGGCAAATTCAACGCCATCGGTCCTTGCCTTGCCGCTGTTGGTATAGCTGTTGGTATTATCATCGATAGAATATGAGACAATTTTGTTTTTATATTCGGTATAGAAGCCAGTAACGTTGGCGTTAAGCCCTGCATCGTTCTCGTAATACAGCCCGGTTTCGTAGCTGAGACTTTCCTCCGGTTTGAGGTCCGGGTTACCGACCGTATTCACCGTTCCTTGCGCAGTTACGCCGCTGATCCCGTTATGCAACTGGCTCAGCGAGGGGGCTTTATAACCTGTCGTTACGCCACCTTTGAGCGTCCATTCGTCGGAAACATCCCAGACCATATACGCTCGTGGGCTGAGATGACCGCCAAAGACATCGTTATGCTCATAGCGTGTTCCTGCGGTTAAGGCCAGCGAATCGAGAATATGCCATTCATCTTCCGCATAGGCTGCCCACGTTTTTTGGTGGAACGTCTCACCGGTATTGGCCAGCACCACACCATCTTTCATTCGTGCATCCCAATATTCCCCACCGAGGGTTAAGAGGTGCGAATCACCCAATGGCGTCAGCAGCACTGAGTCCAGGATGACGTTGGTGTTCTTCAGTTCACGTGCATCACCGGCCCGGCCTGCGTTCTCTGGCGTGAGTGCCGAGGAGACCAGTTGTCGGCCTTTGTTCTCGGTTTCATTCCAGCCGAGGGAGGATTTCCAGGTGCCGAACGTTAAGGCGGTATCGTGACCGAGGGTAACTTTGTTACGCTCGTAGCGCAGCGTTTTGTCGTAACCCCCCGTCAGGTTTCCTAATTGACCGTCGTCGTTGTCATAACGCTGTCTGGCAGAATCGAGATCTAACCACAGCGTATTGTTTTCATTCGTTTTCCAGTCGAGGCGCGTACCGATGTTATAGTTTTCCGATTCGGTCGGATAAGGTACGCGGGTGGAGGCGGTATCGCTCAGGGAGGTGACGCTGGAACCCTGACGCTGGGTTGTGCTCCCCCGAACCTGCATATCCAGTACGCCCGCGATTAACGGGCCGCTTGACCAGAAGTTGGCGACCGTACTGTTACCCCATTTATTACTCTCTTGCAGGTTAACGCCAGTATTGATGGAGGTGCTCCATTTATCGGTGCTTTTTTTGGTGATGATATTCACTACGCCACCGATTGCGTCGGAGCCATAAAGCGTCGACATCGGGCCGCGGATCACTTCAATATGGTCGATTGCCGCCAGCGGAGGCATAAAGCTGGTATTCATGGCAGAGAAGCCGTTTGGCGTCACGTCGCTGCTGCCGTTTTGACGAATACCGTCAATCAGGATCAAGGTATAGCTGGCGGGCATACCGCGGATGCTGACCTCCAGCCCACCGGTTTTACCGGTACTGCTTTCAACATCGACCCCTTCAACAGAACGCAGAGCTTCGCCTAAGTCATTATATTTATTGGTTTGTAACTCTTGCTGCGAAATAACGGAGACGCTGGCAGCGGCGTTGGTGATTTTCTTTTCATAACCGGAAGCGGTTACCACCATGACATCTTCAGCGAAGACCAGAGGACTAGAAAATCCTAAACAGGACAGAACAACAGAAGCAACAGGTTTTAAGCGCATAGTCAAACTTCCTTTGTTAAAATTCAAAGGCAGTAAGATAATTGATGGTAATGATAATACAAATAATTATCATTATGTATTTACATAACTTATCACTTCTGGTCTTTTTCTTGAATAAATATACATAAATTGTCATTAATTTGAGCTAAGGGAATAGCGAAAAAGACCAATAATTAGTATTTGCAATCATTAGGTTGTCATTAATTTGCCATTAATTAAATGGCTAACTTTTGCTCTGTTTCTGTAATTCAGTGCGTACTCATAACGGAGTATCAAAAAAAAGTATGATAATTTTAGAAAATCGTCATACTTTTCTGCGCCGCATCATTTTTTTCGTCATTTCTGTCCGCCATAATCCCTTCCCCAGGAGACCGTTAAACGACAAGACATCGTTGAGCGGCATAAAAATAACGTAAATCTGGATAACATAATGATCAAAGGCAAGCTGGCACTGCTTACGTGCGCATTGACTCTCGCATTAACCTCACCACTTCTCGCCGCGCAAAATGCGAGCGAAGGGCAGACGTTAAAACTGGCAATTGGACCGGAGCCAACGGAAGGGTTTGACCCGATGTTGGGCTGGAGTCATGGCAGCTATTTGCTTTTGCACGCACCATTATTAAAACAAAATGCAGATATGAGCTGGGGAAACCTGCTGACGGAAAAAGTAGAGACCAGCGCAGATGGCAAAACCTGGACATTGACGTTAAAACCCGACCTTAAATTCTCTGATGGATCCCCGCTAACCGCGGAAGATGTGGTGTTCACCTATAACAAAGCCGCAAAAAGCGGCGGCAAAATCGACATGGGGAACTTCAACCATGCCAGCCTGAAAGATAACCGCACGGTAGAAATTACGCTGCGCAGCCCGCAGAGCACCTTTGTAAACGTGCTGGGTTCTTTGGGTATTGTCCCGGAAAAACGGTATGACGAAAAAACCTTCGCCAAAAATCCAATAGGCGCGGGTCCTTATCGGCTGGTGAGTTTTCAGCCGGGGCAGCAGTTGATCGTGGAGGCTAACCCCTGGTATGCCGGTAAGAAAAATGATTTCAGTAAGCTGGTGTTTGTCTTCCTTGATGAAGATAACGCTTATGCCGCAGCGCGCAGTGGCCAACTGGGACTCGTGCGTATTGCGCCGTCGATGGCAGTCGCCCCTCAGCAGCAGAATTTGAAGCTTTGGGTTCGCGACAGCGTGGAAAACCGTGGCATTGTGTTCCCGATGGTTCCTGCGGGTAAAAAAGACGCCAATGGTTACCCAATTGGTAACGATATCACTGCCGATGTCGCTATCAGACGCGCCATCAATTACGCCATTGACCGTAAGCAGCTTGCCGAACAGGTCATGGAAGGCCATGCGATTCCGGCGTATAGCGCGGTTCAGGGCCTGCCATGGCAGGGGCAGTCCGTCGCGTTCAACGATGGCGACAGCGAAAAAGCACGGACAATTCTGGAAGAGGCCGGCTGGAAGGTGGGGAAAGACGGCGTACGAGTGAAAGACGGCAAAGAAGCTCGCCTGACGCTGTGGTACGCCAGCGGTGACAGCACGCGCCGGGATTTAGCCGAAGCCGTACGTGCGATGCTGGAGCCCGTGGGTATTCAGGTCTCGCTGCAATCCGGAAGCTGGGAAACCGTTGAGCGCCATATGCATGCGAATCCGACGCTGTTTGGCTGGGGAAGCCTGGATCCGATGGAGCTTTTCCATCACTACAGTAATCAGGCCGCGGGCGTGGAATACTACAATCCTGGCTATTACAGTAATCCCGTTGTTGAACAGCATCTTAAACAGGCTATTGACGCCCCGGACTGGCAAAAAGCATTGCCTTTCTGGCAACAGGTGGAGTGGGATGGCAAGCAAGGGGCTGGCGTGCAGGGCGATGCCGCCTGGGCCTGGCTGCTGAACATTCAGCACACTTACTTGGCTAATCCGTGTATTGACCTGGGCAAAGGCGCACCGGAAATTCACGGTAGCTGGTCACTGCTCAATAATCTGGACGAATGGACCTGGACCTGCCGTTGATGAAGTCTGTTGTGGGCCATTTTCTACGGCTGATTGTGCTATTAGTGCTGGTTGCGGCTGGCACTTTTGTGCTGCTCAGTTTTTCTCCTGTCGATCCGATTCGCGCCTATATCGGCAACGATCTCCTGCACGTGCCGCCGGAACAATATGCGCGGATCGCTGCTCGCTGGGGATTGGACCAGCCGCTATGGGAGCGTTTTGTTCACTGGTTTATACGCGTATTGCAGGGCGATCTCGGCTATTCAATGTTATTTAATGCGCCGGTTGCCAGCGTGATTAAAGAGCGCTTTGCTACCTCGTTTGCGCTACTTGGCGGCGCGTGGTTACTTTCCGGTGTACTGGGAACGGTGATGGGATTTGTCGCGGGTCGCTACTTGAATCGCTGGCCGGATAAAGCAATTTGTCGCCTCAGCTATTTGCTTTCTTCGCTGCCGACCTTCTGGATTGGCATGCTGTTACTGGCGTTATTTGCTGTGCGCTGGCCGGTATTTCCGGTCTGCTGCGCATGGGAGCCGGGCAACAGCGGCGATATGGCCACGCTGACTGAGCGTCTGCGCCATCTGGTGCTTCCCGTTTGCGCGCTAAGTTTGCTGGGACTGGGACAAATTACGCTTCACACGCGGGAAAGTATCGCCAGCGTGATGAAAAGTGATTTTGTTCGTTTTGCGCGTTCTCAGGGAGATAAAGGCTGGTCGCTGTTGCGTCATCAGGTTCTGCGCCACGCTATCACGCCAGCGCTGTGCCTGCAGTTTGCTTCGCTGGGAGAACTACTGGGCGGCGCGCTGCTGGCGGAAAAAGTGTTTGCTTACCCGGGACTGGGACAGGCCACTATTGATGCCGGGTTACGCGGCGATCTGCCGTTACTCATGGGGATAGTGTTATTCAGTACCGTATTGGTGTTCATTGGCAACTCGCTGTCAACTTGGCTTATCCATGTGTTGAATCGCGCTCTGGAGCGACCTGATGCTCTATAACCCAACGCCGACGCTAATTCGTCTTTTGTTCTCTTTTAGCTGCCTGCTTTTTATTGCGGTGTATGGCGCAGCGACGCTGGATAATCCGTTGAGCGTTAATCTGCTTGCCCGTCATCTGCCACCCGATGCGCTTTACTGGTTTGGCACCGATAACCTGGGTCGCGATTTGTGGACACGATGCTTTCAGGGCGCGTTAACCAGTCTGCAAATTGGTATTGGCGCGGCGTTGTGCAGCGGCTTCATCGCATTAATGATGGCGGCGGTTTCGCGCATACATCCGCGTCTGGATGTGCTTATGCGTCTGATTACCGATGCCATGCTGTCGATGCCGCATCTGCTGTTGCTCATTTTGATCTGCTTTACGCTGGGTGGCGGGAAAAACGGGGTGATCATGGCGGTTGCGCTGACCCACTGGCCGCGACTGGCGCTGATCCTGCGTGCCGAAGCGCAGCGCGTGGCTCATAGTGACTATCTGACGCTGACCTGGCGTCTGGGACACGGACATTTTTACTGCTGGCGGCACCACTATCTACCCGCATTATTACCCCAGTGGTTAACGGGAACATTGCTGATGTTTCCTCACGCGGTGTTGCACAGCGCGGCGTTAAGCTTCCTCGGTTTTGGGCTGGCGCCGCATGAACCGTCACTGGGCCTGCTGCTGGCGGATGCGCTGAGATTTATCAGTCATGGCGACTGGTGGTTGGTGCTGTTTCCAGGACTGATGCTGTTCAGTCTGGTGATGCTATTTGATCAGCTCGCAAGGGCGGTGCATCGTTTATGGTTACGAGGTGACGCATGTTGAGTTTAAGACAGGTTTCGCTGGATGTAGCGCGTTATCGCTGGTACGGCGCGAAACAATGGTCTTCGCTGTTGCAGGATATCTCTTTTGACGTAGCGCCTGGTCAGATGGTGGCGCTAGTTGGGGGAAGTGGGGAAGGGAAGAGTCTGCTGCTGCAATGCCTGCTCGATCTCTTACCGGATAATTTGCGCTTCCAGGGGGCTATCACCCTTGAGGGTAAAACGCTGGACAACGATGATATTCGTAAATGTCGCGGCAATACCTTCACTTATGTCCCGCAAGGCGTTCAGGCGCTTAACCCGCTGCTCTCGATTGAAAAACATCTGCGCAGGGCAAGCCAGCTTTCTGGCCAGCAATGGAATGCCGGAAAAATCGACCGATTGCTCCAGCGTAGCCGACTGGAAAGTCAGGTATTAGATGCTTTCCCGCGCCAGCTTTCAGGGGGCATGGCGAAACGTGTTCTGGCCTGTCACGCATCTCTGAGTCAGGCTCGCTATATTCTGGCGGATGAAATTACCGCCTGGCTTGATGCGCCGCTGGCGAATCAACTGCTTGAACAACTGCGCGAGCTTTGTGAGCACGAGGCAGGCGTTTTGTGGGTAACGCATGACCTCACGCTGGCGGCCCGTCATGCGGATCGTATTGTCGCGCTGCATCAGGGTAGGGTGTCGGATAACGTCAGCCGGGAACAGCTGTTACGCGGAGAGATTAGCGAGCATCTGCAACGACAATGGCGGGCGCTGCCTGAAAGAAATCAACTTTTTGGAGAGCGCGATGCTGTGCTGTCGTGATGTTACGATTTGTCAGGGGGGAAAAGTGTTATGGCAAAATCTGACCTTCTCTCTGCCCCCTGGAGAACGCATTGGGATTTGCGCGCCCAGCGGAACCGGAAAAACGACGCTGGGGCGCGTGCTGGCGGGTTGGCAAAAGCCGACCTCGGGTGACATTGTTGTTGATGAGCAACCGCTGCCAATGCACCAGTATTGCCCGGTGCAACTGGTGCCCCAGCATCCGGAATTAACCTTTAACCCCCGGCGCAGCACCGGCGATGCGGTTCATGATGCCTGGCGACCTGATGCTGAAATGCTTACCCGTCTTCACATCAACTCAGAGTGGTTGGATCGCCGTCCCGGACAGCTTTCCGGCGGTGAACTGGCGCGAATTGCCTTACTTCGCGCGCTGGATCCGCGGACACGTTTTCTTATTGCCGATGAAATTACCGCCCAGCTCGATCCTTCCATCCAACGGGATATCTGGGCGCTGCTGCTTGAAGAATGTCAGCGTCGGCCATTAGGTATGCTAATTATCAGCCATCAGCAGGCGTTGCTTGATCAGATCTGCACGCGAGCGCTACTCTCTTCGGACGATTCATCCTTTCAGGCTAATATCTAACGTGAGCGTAAAATCAATTGGTTTGGCTGCGCTATTGTGCGGTGCAGTTGTTGTTGCCGCGCATGCTTCGATTCAGGTGGGCTTTTCGCCGGAAGGTTCGGCCCGGGTTTTAGTGCTGGATTCGATTAACCATGCGCAGCGCAGCATCGATATGATGGCTTATTCATTTCAGTCGGCAGATATTGTTCAGGCCCTGGTAGATGCCGAAAAGAGGGGCGTTGTTGTTCGGGCGGTTATCGATAAAAAACGAAATCAGGGCAAGGTCAGCCAGAAGGCCATCGCTTTCGCTGCCGCGAATGGGGTCGATGTGCAACTGGATGGCCACTACCACATCCAACATGACAAAGTAATGATAATAGATGGCGACACACTGGAAACCGGCTCGTTCAACTTTGCCAAATCTGCAGAATTTGCCAACTCCGAAAATGTGCTGATCGTTCGTGGCGAACCTGCCGTTATTGCGCAGTATCAGGCCCATTTTGACAGTCGTTGGAAAATCGCACACCGGAGCGTTGAATAGTTTTCACAACGGCGTTGATTTAAATGTAACGTTATATTATAACATTTCACTCGCAAATGATTAGAGGGTGAAATTTTGGCTATTCGTTTTAAAAAAATGACAATCGCTCTGGGGATGCTTTTAGTCAGTGGTTCGGTTTTGGCGCATGGTCATCATTCCCATGGTGCGCCAATGAGTGAGGCAGAACAAAAGGCGTCGGAGGGGGTATTTGATGATAACCAGGTGCAGGACAGGGCGCTGACCGACTGGGATGGCATGTGGCAATCCGTCTATCCGTATCTGGTCAGCGGCGAGCTTGATCCGGTATTCAAAAAGAAAGCGGAGAAAGATAAAAGCAAAACGGCAGAACAAATTAAAGCTTATTATCGTACAGGCTATGCAACCAACGTAGACACCATTGGCATAGAAAATGGCGTGATGGAATTTCACACCGGTAATCAGGTTGCATCGTGCAAATACGACTATGCCGGGTTTAAAATCTTGCACTATAAATCAGGCAAGAAAGGTGTACGGTATTTGTTTGAGTGTAAAGCCGCTGACAGCAAAGCACCTAAATACGTGCAATTCAGCGATCATATTATCGCACCGCGTAAATCCAGCCACTTCCATATCTTTATGGGAAATACCTCGCAGGCAGCCTTGCTTGAAGAGATGGAAAACTGGCCTACCTACTACCCTTATCAGTTAAAGGGTGAAGAGGTTGTGGATGAGATGCTGCACCACTGATCCAAATTAACCTTATCTGTACACACCCGCCACCAGTGGCGGGTTTTTTTAATTAATAACCTTCTCTTTCCATCACCTGTCGCATTCGTTAGCATATTGTATTGCAGCAAGTGCATGTGTTTTTTCAGGAAGAGGTTAACGTGTTCGCAGAGTATGGAGTTCTGAATTACTGGACGTATCTGGTGGGGGCTATTTTTATCGTGCTGGTACCGGGGCCAAATACGATATTTGTGCTGAAGAACAGCGTCGGTCGGGGAGTGAAGGGCGGTTATCTCGCAGCCAGCGGTGTGTTTATCGGTGATGCCGTGTTGATGTTTTTGGCCTATGCCGGCGTTGCCGCATTGATCAAAACAACGCCCGTTTTGTTTAACATCGTTCGTTACCTCGGCGCGTTCTATTTACTGTATCTTGGCGCGAAGATCCTGTATGCAACACTGAAATCGAAAGTAGGCGACGCCGCGCCAGAGGAAGTCCCGTTTGGTGCCATTTTTAAACGCGCACTCATTCTGAGTCTGACCAATCCCAAAGCTATTCTGTTTTATGTTTCGTTCTTCGTGCAGTTTATTGATGTCAATGCGCCGCACTCAGGACTGTCGTTCTTTATTTTGGCTATTACGCTTGAGATAGTGAGCTTTTTCTACCTGAGCTTCCTTATTTTCTCCGGCGCGTTCGTGACGCAGTATATCCGTACGAAGAAAAAATTGGCCAAAGTGGGTAATTCCCTTATCGGTCTGATTTTCGTCGGTTTTGCCGCTCGTCTGGCCACGCTTCAGTCGTGATGCTATCGGCCCGCTGATTGCGGCGGGCCTTCGATATGATGCTTTGCTTTTCATTGATAATCGTATGGTTATAACCAATAAATGGTATTTTAAATGTATATTTTGAGGCGTACCCTGTGTACAGCAGCGGTTCAATAAGACTCGCTGGTTGTCGACTGGAAAAGGGAAGAAAAATGCTTCAAATTCCACAGAATCATATCCATACACGCTCTACTCCATTCTGGAACAAAGAAACGGCGCCTGCCGGAATTTTCGAACGCCACCTTGATAAAGGAACCCGGGCTGGGGTTTATCCTCGACTTTCGGTTATGCAGGGGGCGGTCAAATATCTCGGATACGCAGATGAACACAGTCCGGAGCCAGTAGAGGTGATGGTTATTGAAGCCGGTCAGTTTGGCGTTTTTCCACCGGAAAAATGGCATAACATCGAAGTGATGACCGACGACACTTACTTTAATATCGATTTTTTCGTTGCCCCGGAAGTTCTGATGGAGAGCGCAAATCAACGAAAAGTCGTGCGCACCGGCAAGGAGTAAATCATGGGTAAAGCAACCTATACCGTAACAGTGACCAATAACAGCAACGGTGTTTCTGTTGATTATGAAACAGAGGCACCTATGACATTACTGGTGCCGGATGTGGCAGCAGAAGTGGTCAAAGATCTGGTCAACACCGTGCGTTCGTACGATACCGAGAATGAGCACGAAGTCTGCGGGTGGTAAGCGTTAGCTACTGTTACTGATTGAATACATTAGTTTTTAATCTAAAAACCGCACTGCGTTTCGATGGCGCAGTGCGGTTTTTTTATCCGCGCGAAACACGAATGTGTCCGGAAAAGGATTCCTTAAGAATACCTTAAGAAATTCGCATTGATTGCTAATAGTTGATCATTCACAGGGGTTATGATCGCGAAACAGTAACAATACAGAACATCGCGCTTATGAAACTCAATACCCGACTTACATTATCCACAATCATTCTTGGACTGGTCATTGTCGCGATCCCGTTCGTCGCGAACTGGCATCTACCGCTGCTCAACGGGACTGTGGTCAGATGGATTGAAAATGGCCAGGCGCTTTGGCTGCTGTTTGGCGCGGTATTTACTCTTATCTACATCCGACCTTTGTCACGTCCTGTAGGCGAGAAGCAATTTTGGCTTTGGGCGGCAGCGTGGTGGGTGGTCTTGCTGGGCCGAAGCACCAGTTGGGGACGCGATTACTTCCCTGAGCATCCTAAACTTCTGTTCAGAGCTATCTCAGTTGTATTAATTGCCATGCTTATTCTGCCGGTGCTGCTGTCGAAGCACTTACGCCAGGATATTGCCCGCCGTGTGCGTAATGAACCGTTACCGCTCTGGCTGTTGGCGATCACCACCTGTGCATTTTTAATCTCTGATACGGTGGAGCATCATCGTCTGCTGGCCCCCATCTTTCTGCACAATGCACAGTATGGCGATCTGATTGAAGAATTGTATGAGCTACCGTTTATGGCGGGATTGTTCCTGATGAACCTGGGCTTTATGCGACGTGATAAGCAGGAGGAAACTGCTTCCATCCGTTTTAGTGAACCGCAGCTGGCGAAGTAATGAGATAAGGCCTGAGTCTGGAAAGTTAGACTCAGGCGATGATGGCGCTGACTTACGCAATAGCCTCACACAGGCGTGATTTCATGTCACTATACGTTTGCGCGGCATATTTCTCTGCCCATCCCTGATCGGTAATGTGCTCAATATTCACGGCGCAATATTTGGTTTCCGGCGTTTTCGAAATAGGATCAAGGTTATCCTGGGTTAACTCGTTACACGCGCCAATCCACCATTGATAAGTCATATAGACTGTTCCGGCATTGATGCGCTCGGAGACGTCTGCGCGGCTGATGACCTTACCCCGACGCGAGCTGACCCATACCAGGTCACGATGACGAATACCCAGCTTTTCTGCATCATGGGTATTGATTTGCACATATCCAGGCTCGTCTGCCAGCGCTTGCAACGCTGCACAGTTGCCGGTCATCGAACGGCAGGAGTAGTGTCCGACCTCGCGCACCGTACACAGTACCAGCGGATATTTGTCATCAGGAACTTCTGCGGGCGCTCGCCACTGTGCGGCAAACAGTTTGCCTTTGCCATTGGCGGTATCAAACTGGCTGTGCGCGTAAAGGTATGGTGTTCCAGGACTATCGAGATCCGTGCATGGCCACTGAACATGCCCCATCTCACCCATTTTCTCATAGGTCACGCCGTAGAACAGGGGGCATAGTTCGCGCATCTCATCCCAGATTTGCTGGTTATTTTGATACTGCATTGGATAACCCATTTCGCTGGCCAGCAGGCTGATAATCTCCCAGTCACGCTTTACATCACCGGTGGGGTCAATCGCTTTCTCAAAACGCTGGAAGCCGCGATCGGCGCAGGTAAAGACGCCGCCGTGTTCGCCCCATGAGGTGGCAGGCAGGAGAACATCAGCCATTTCCGCCGTTTTAGTCATGAATATATCCTGCACGACGACAAAATCGAGCGCGTTAAATCCTTCGCGGACCAGGCCCAAATCGGCCTCGGTTTGCAGCGGATCTTCTCCCATGATGTAGTAGGCTTTGATTTTACCTTCGATAGCCAGATGCGGAACTTCGGTGATACGGGTCCCGACCTTGCCATCCATCTGATTAACATCGATGCCCCAGGCGGTGGCGAATTTCTCCCGAACGGCAAAATCGGTCACGTCCTGATACCCTGGGAACTGGTTAGGCAGTACCCCCATATCGCACGCGCCCTGCACGTTATTTTGCCCGCGCACCGGGCCAACGCCGACGTTAGGACGTCCCAGATTTCCGGTCAGCAACGCCAGACTCGATAAACCGCGAACCACGTCAACGGCCTGACCAAACTGGGTGACGCCCATTCCCCACATTACGGTTGCCGATGGCGCCGCGGCAAATGTACGCATTGCCTGACGAACCTGTTGTGCTGGAACGCCGGTCAAATGTTCAACAGCTTCAGGCGCATAGTCCTTAACGACTTCCCAATATGTTTCCAGGCCTTCCGCATGCTTTTGCACATATTCGCGATCGTAGAGTTGCTCTTCGATCAGAACATGGCCAAAGGCGTTGACCATCGCCATATTGCAACCGTTTTTTAACTGCAAATGTTGGTCAGCGATACGGGCGGTTTCAATACGACGCGGGTCGCAGACAATGATTTTTGCGCCGTTCTGGCGAGCTTTAATTACCCGGCGAGCCACGATTGGGTGTGAGTCTGCGCAGTTATAACCAAAGATCAGCAGGCATTTTGAGTTTTCAATGTCGCTGATGGAGTTGCTCATTGCGCCATTGCCTAACGTTTCCTGTAACCCGGCAACGGAAGGACCGTGACAGACGCGGGCACAGCAATCGACATTGTTGGTATGTAGCACGCCACGTGCGAATTTTTGCATCACATAGTTGGTTTCATTCCCGGTGCCTCGGGAAGAACCAGTGGTCATGATGGCGCGAGGGCCATAGGTATTTTTGATTTCAGATAAGCGTTTAGCGGTGTAACGAATGGCTTCATCCCAGCTAACGGGAGTGAATTTTCCACCTTTTTCATAACGGATCATCGGGCGAGTCAGACGAGGGGTCAGAAGGCGAGTATCGTTAAGAAAGTCCCAACCATAGTAGCCTTTCAGGCATAACTGATTTTGGTTTGTTACACCCTCTGCGGCTTCAGCGCGGATGATTTTGTTATTTTCAACGACAAGCTTAAGCTTGCACCCGGCCCCACAGTATGGGCAAACACTGGTGATTTTTTTCATCAATAACAGACCTGTTAAATGCTGAAATAGCGCGAATTGTAGACGCAGCCAAGCGATAGGCATCGCGGGCTACGATTTGTCATGGTGACGGGCTGTTAAAGCATAAAGTGTGCCAGAAGTGAAAACCCAGCAATAGCGGGGCTGACAGCCAAAGCGTTAAGTATGATGACTGACGATTCGACATTAATGACGAGATGCGACAAAAATTTAGCACGTTGCTCAGCAGTCATAACATTATGAAACATCGGAAAAAGATGAAAATAAGAAGTGATGATGATCACAAATTTTAATTTTTCAGCGCTATGCTATGCTTTTATACGACGAGTGAATCGTTAATTTAAAAACATAAGTGAGGAAAATTATGGGCATCATTTCATGGGTGGTTTTCGGTCTTATCGCTGGGATTTTGGCAAAATGGATTATGCCGGGTAAAGATGGCGGCGGATTCTTTATGACCATTATCTTAGGGGTGGTTGGTGCGGTAGTGGGTGGCTGGATAAGTACCCTCTTTGGTTTTGGTAAAGTCGATGGCTTCAACTTCGGCAGTTTCGTCGTAGCGGTTATCGGCGCGATTGTGGTGTTGTTTATCTACAGAAAAATCAAAAGCTAAGTAAACATACAGACAACAGAGGCCACTGATAAGTGGCCTTTTTCTTTGATTACCACCAGCCCAGTTCCGTTCCCAGAACGACGATGATAGCCACCCCAATCATAATCAACGTTGTTTTTTTCATCGTTATGCTCCCGGCGCAGCGTAACCGCCAATAAAAAACCAGGATAAGAAAACGACAGCGGAAATGAAAATGATGACGGGGAAAATAATACCGAGTCGCATACGATTATCTGCCAGAGTGATTTAAAGACGAGTCAGCATAGCAGGGCTTAATGTACGACAAAAGGGGTTTTATCCTGACGTTTCTTATCTTTGTACATAGCGCTGTCTGCAAGGTGAAGCGCACAGTTTACATCAGTCTCCAGCGGATCAATTTCCACGATGCCCAGACTGGCGCCAGGATAAAACAGATGAATGTCACCCAGGAGGTAGTCGCCACAAATTTGCTGATGCAGTTGATTCTTTACCTGCAGCAGGCGATCGCGTTGCTCTTTGTCATCTTCCGGTGACAGGCTAACGACTAAAAATTCATCACCGCCCAGTCGACCAAGAATATCATTGTCACCGCATTTACCAAGCAGGCGCTGACCAATCTGGATCAGGAACTGATCGCCAACCTCATGACCAAAGCGGTCATTGATCAATTTGAAATCATCCAAATCAATATAGGCGACGACTACCTTCTGCCTGAGGTGGCGGGCAAGCGAAAAAAGGGTCTCGACATTTTCAAAGATTGCGCGCCGATTTGGTAATCCGGTCAGGGCATCGGTATAGGAGTGGGCAATCAGCGCGGCATTCGCTTCGCGTAACTGAGCCACCAGCGACTCTTTTTGAATCGACTGGGCGATCAGGCCCGCAAACAGATGTAACACCTGCTCGCCACGTTGGCTCAAGGCATGCTGGCGACGGCTGGTGGCGCAGAGCGTTCCGTAAAATGTTCCGTCGGGAAGATGAACCGGAGTGCTCAGGAAGGTGGTTATCTCCAGCGTGCGGGCGGCGGTGCATTCCGGCCAGCGGGCGGGTACGTTATCGCTGTAAAGACAGTTTTCGTCTATGGCGCGTTTGCACAGCGTCTCATCCCACGGTACGGACAGCCCCTCAGGGATCTGCATCTGCTTGCTATTGCGCGCGTACAAAATATGCTGCAGGCGGGCATCTAAATCGACCTTGGTTAAATAGGTGGATTCCATCTCTGTCACCACTTCCAGCATCTCCAGAAGTTGGCGAACCAGACTCTCAACTGACTGCTCCGTAGCTAAGGATTGTGAGACTCTGGCAAGGATCATGTCCGACATGAGGTGTAAATGCTCCTGAGTAATGACTGGGCTGACGTTGCCCGCATGATAGAACATCAAGGTGAAAGATGAAACACGCCATCCAGCACAGAATGTAAACATAAAATGGATAGCTGGCAGGAAAATATGGAGATAGATGTAAAGTCGGGGTAACCTGCCAGGATAAGTTTTTTAACAGGAGTAAATATGAAACTGGCGTCTATTGTTTTGCCCGGCTTGTTGGTGCTGGCGGGATGTACCGCTCAGCCTGAAGCCCCCAAACCACCTAAGATTGGCATGGCGAATCCGGCATCGGTGTATTGCGAACAAAAGGGCGGCTCGCTGATTGCGGTGCAGACCCCACAAGGCGTAAGGTCAGACTGCAAACTACCCGGCGGTGAAGTTATTGATGAATGGGCGCTCTGGCGTAGAGATCATCCGGAAACGGGTAAGTGATACGCGGTCAGCATTGACGTAGCCACTCAGCGAGCACCAGTGCGTGGTTTTGCTGAGTATTTTTCGCCGCATACAGTAGCGTTAAGGTTTGCTGTCGGGCAATCTCTGCGAGACGCTTTCCTTCCTGCTGCTGTTGAGCCAGTTCAGTGCGGTATTGCTCGGAAAAGTGCGAAAAATCAATCAATTCTGCGTGGAACGCCTTACGTAAATCAGATGACGGCGTAAGCGCTTTATTCCATTCATCAAAAACAAGGTCGGTTTTTTTTATCCCACGAGGCCACAACCGGTCGACCAGTACGCGATAGCCATCATCTTTTTCCGCGGGGTCATACACGCGTTTACATTGAATTTTCATCTTTTCATCCGCTCCTTTAAGCCACTGCTTTGATATATTTCATCACCTTTATTACGGTTAAATAAGATCGTAAAACGTGACCATTATAGCATTCTGCCCGCTCTGACACCCAATTTAAGGGATTGTGATATCAACAAAAAATAGGTAGGCTGAGGCTCCTTATAGTGTCCCTCATTGTCTGGACATAAGGAAAGCTTAATGGAAATTTCCCCAATTAAAGATACGCTTCGCATTGCGCTGGTGGGCGATTACAGTCCCGATATTGTAGCGCACCAGGCTATCCCTCTTGCCATCGATGATGCCGCCGCCGTCCTGGAATTGGTGGCTGATTATGACTGGCTAACCACATCTGATATCAGCAGCAGTGAAGATTTGATCGGCTATGATGCCATCTGGGTCGTTCCTGGCAGTCCATATCGCCATGTTGAAGGGGCGTTGATAGCGATACGCCACGCGCGTGAAAACAGCATCCCATTCTTGGGGACTTGTGGCGGTTTTCAACATGCGGTTCTGGAGTATGCCCGCAACGTGCTGGGCTGGAGCGACGCCGCACACGCGGAGACGGACAGCACGGGTCGGATGGTGATTGCGCCGTTGACCTGCTCGCTGGTAGAAAAAACGGATGATATTGAGCTGCGGGCCAATACGCTGATTGCCAAAGCCTACGGACGGGATGTTATCACCGAGGGGTATCACTGCAACTACGGCGTATCGGAGGATTTTGCCGCCGAGCTTGAAAGCGGCGATCTTCGGGTAACCGGTTGGGATGAAGCTGGTGATATCCGCGCCATTGAGCTGGTGACGCATCCATTTTATGTCGGTACGCTCTTTCAGCATGAACGCGGAGCTCTCGCGGGAAAACCCGTGCCGTTAGTTCAGGCGATGCTGCGCGCCGCGCGTGGATGAAAAAACAGGCAGGTTGTTCATGAACCTGCCCGCTGTATTATGCGTTTGCGATTTCCCGATTGCGTCCCGCGCACAGACCAAACACTGCCATCAGCATCGCTAACACGGCGACACCCGCTAATGGAATCAGCCAGCTACCGTTGAGGTCGTGAATTTTACCCATCAGCGGTGGCCCGCAGGCGGCCAGTAAATACCCAACAGATTGTGCCATGCCGGACAGGGCAGCAGCCTGATGTGCTGAGCTTGCGCGCAGGCCAATAAAGGTCAAGCCGAGGATCATCGTCGCGCCTGAGCCAAAGCCAAACAGGATAGTCCATAGCAATGCCTGGTCTGGCATTACCGCGAATCCTGCCGCGCCGAGGGCGCACATTAACGAAACCAGAGCGGCGATGGCGCGCTGATCCTTAAATCTGTTCAGTACGAGAGGGATTAATAACCCTGGCGCGGCGGTCGCCAACTGCAGTAAACCATGTAACGAACCAGCCTGCGCCTCGCTGTAACCGTGGCTGATCAAAATGGCAGGCAGCCAGCCGATGATCACGTAGTAGATAAGTGAATTGATCCCGAGAAACAGCGTCACCTGCCAGGCGAGGCTTGATCGCCAGATGGCGCGGGAATGCAATGCGCGCGAGTTGCTCAGACTGGCATTGGCCTTCTGGCGGCATTGAGGTAACCAGATAATCAGCGCCAGCAGCGGAAAAACCATCAGTACCATCAGCGCACCGCGCCAGCCAAACCCGTTCAACGCCAGCGGAACCACAATAGCTGAACCCAGTGCCGCCGCCGCGCCCATGGTCAATGAGTATGCGCCAGTGAGTTTTGCCACATGCTGAGCAAAATCACGCTTGATCAGCCCAGGTAAAAGCACATTTCCCAGTGCGATTCCGCAACCAATGATGGCGGTGCCACTAAACAGGAACCCAGGTGAGGGTAGCGAACGTATCGCAATACCTGCGCAAATCAGTAGCATAGCGGCAAACAGGCTGCGCTCGATGCCCCAACGGCGCGCAACGGCGGCGGCCAGAGGCGATACCAGTGCAAACGCCAGCAGCGGCAGGGTGGTCAGAAGTCCCGTCTGGGCGGTGCTCAGACCATAATCGGCGCGAATTGCATCCAGCAATGGGGCGGCACCGGTAAAGGTGACGCGCAATGTGGTGGCAATCATCAGGATCCCTGCAATCAGCAAAGCTGCGTTTTTGCCGCGGGAGGAAGGCGTATTTGTCATTTTTTTCTCATATCGTCAGGCGAGGCGATACTTTAGCGTTTTTACTCTATGGATGAATCAAGCTAAAATGACAGTTTATCGCTAAAAACGGACATTTTATGTTAGGACTGAGGCTGGATGGGTATGAGCCCGACCTTCATCACGATGCGGCGGTGGCGTTTTGTATTCAGGCCCGGGAAGATGAACTCTTCAGTCCGCTACATCAGCACCGTAAGGGTCAGTTGATTCTGGCGTTGCATGGCGCGATCACCTGTGAGGTTGAAAATGCCATGTGGATGGTGCCTCCACAATATGCCGTATGGATCCCCGGTGAGATTCCACACAGCAACCACGTTACCGTTGGCGCGCAATTGTGCTTTTTGTTTATTGAGCCGCAGGCCGTCGTGATGCCCGAACGCTGCTGCACGCTGAAAATCGCCCCGTTATGTCGGGAGCTTATTCTGGCGCTGGCGTCCAAAACGGATACTCAACGACTGGAGCCGGCAACCCAGCGACTGACGCAGGTATTATTTGATGAACTTCCGCAGCAACCGCAGGAGCAAATGCAGTTACCGGTTTCCGAACACCCGAAAATCCGCAAAATGGTCGCGACGATGGCGCGGGAACCGGCGCAGTGGCAGACCTTGGGGCAGTGGGCCAGCGTATTTGCGATGAGTGAGCGGAACCTTGCCCGTCTGGTCGTTAAGGAAACGGGGTTGAGTTTTCGCCGTTGGCGTCACCAGCTTCAACTGATTCTGGCGCTGCAGGCGCTGATAGATGGTCATAACGTGCAACAGGTTGCGCAAATGCTCGGTTACGATTCAACCACGGCATTTATCACCATGTTCAAAAAAGGCCTGGGACAGACGCCAGGCCGTTATCTGGCTGGGCTGGCTACTGCTTCCCAACAATCAATGACACCAGACCTGCTGCAATGAGCGGCCCCACCGGCACACCGCGAAATAGCGCCACGCCCAGTACCGTGCCCACCAGTAAACCGGCAACGAGCTGAGGTTGGCTGCCCATAAGCGTGATACCGCGCCCGCCAAGCCAGGAGACAAATACCCCGACGGCAATAGCGACCAGTGATTTCCAGTTAACAAAGGAGTGGATGAGCGTGGAGGGCGGTAGCGTTCCGCTGGCGATCGGCGCCATAACGCCAATGGTCAGAATGATAATCCCGACGGTCAGGCCCTGTTTTTCTATCCATGGGAAGAAAGTATTCAGAGGGGTAACACGGACAATGATCAGCACCAGAATTGAAACAGCGACAGTGGTGTTGTGGCTGACAAAGCCCAGAGCTGCCAGTCCGAGCAGGATCAGCAGAGTGACATCAAACATCGTAGTTTCCTTGCCAAAAGAAAAAATAAGCCTGCTTACTGTACGCGTAAATGCGTGACGGAACAGGCTTTTTTTAATGATTATGATTTTTTTTGGGCTAACGCACGATGCGACGTTTTTTACTGCTAACTCGGGCTGTTATTGCTCGCGGCGGAACGGGATTAATTCCGGTTGCGCGATGCGCAGATAATCTGCGGTATCCATAATCACGGATTTTTCGAGCACCCCGGCATTGAACGCAATTTCATTAAAACGCGCAAATAATAGCGGATCGGCAACCAGCTTGAGATTTGGATGGAAGCTAAACGGTGGGATAGCGCCAAATACGCAGCCTGTCAGCTCATCGACTTCCGCAGGGCTGGCAAGTGATGCTCTTAACCCGCCGATATGACTGGCGAGCAGGCTCAGGTCAGCCTGCTGGTCGGCAGGCAGAATCGCCAGTACATGCTGATTTACACCGTTGCCTTTCACCTTACAGACCAGCGCTTTTGCTCCCTGACCCAGCGCGGTACCACGAATTTCAGAAACCGCTTCACATTTACCTACGGCTTCATGGCTTATCACGCGATACGTTGCGCCTTGTTCTGCCAACAGCGAAATTAAACGCTGATGTGTGGCGTTACCTTTGTTCACTTCCGTCATGACTTACTCCTGGTACAACAATGAAAATCCTGTCAGAAAAAAGATCACGCACCGGTGCGTTTTTTCTGTTTGTTCAGGTAGAGCTGTGCATCGGATGCTTTATAGGCATCATCGATGGTGTCGTTTGGCTGCATATTATAAATCCCTGCGGAAAAGCTGATTGATATATCTTGCGCAATAATTTGTAAGTTATAGCGGATCCTCTCCAGCAGACGAGGCGTTAATTCGCCGGGGTGATCGATGAGGATAATACAAAACTCATCCCCACCGAGGCGGATGGCATAGTCGCTTTTGCGAATCGAGGTTTGAATAGCTTTGGCCAAAATGGTGATAATGCGATCGCCTTCCTTATGACCCAGCGTATCATTAATGACTTTTAGTTTATCGCAATCAATGGCGATAAAGGTCACGAGGGTGCCTGAGTTTACTAACTGCTGTAAACGCTGTTCGAGCGTCGGCGTGAGAATTTTACGGTTATAGAGCCCGGTCATCGCGTCACTGATGTTTTCCCGCGTGACGTTGTGGTACAGCCGAAAGTGTGTTCTGACCATATTCAGCAGCAGGATCGTCGCCAGCAGATAGAAGGCGAATATTTTCCAGGAGGAGACAATAAAGTACATAAAATCAAGCGATAAAGTGATGCGTATCCCGCCGGGTATCTCCTTCTGGTAGTGAACGTAGCGAAACAGGTTGGTCTCGCTTTGGTGAACGAGTATCTCTTTACCAGAGTTGATGTCCGAGAGCGTTACGTTAAGATAGCGCCAGACGAGAGGGCGGTCGCTGGTATAAAAAATATTCTTTAAATTCTCTTTGTTGATATCCACCATCACCACGCCTTTTAACTTACTGGCATAGTAGACCGGTGTTAAAAAGCTCATCACCTTTTTCTCGGTCAGATTATCTTCATAAATGCTGGAGATCACCGTGCGCCCCGTGAAGATACCGTCAATATCATTCTGGTCGATTCCCAGAGTACCTTTTTGCAAAAACGACCAGTTGTGTATCGCAAATTTTCGCGAGTCGATCAGATCATAGAAATAGACATAATTATTCTTGAGATCGACGTAATATCGAAATTTATACTCCAGCGTACCTAATCCCTGGCCGTAATCTTTTTGCTCACGATTAACGTTTACCGCCTGGTCAAAAGAAGGCAGTAGAAATATATCTTCAAGTTTCTCGCTACATTTTGTGGAGGTAGTTTGCAACGTACCGTGTAATGGCTGGTAGCTATGCTTCGTGAGGTTGAGCCCATGAGTGCCGTTAACGCTGTCGAAAGCGTTGCAAAGTGCTTTTTGTTGCTCGACAGAAGCAGGTTCCTGGGGGGATGAAAAAGTGCGCATCAGATGGGCTGCAATGCTTTGATTAGTATACTTATCATAGAGAAACGACGAGTCTGCTTTCTCATTGATATAGCGCATATACGCATTCATTGCTTTATCGCTGGCAATGAGCTCATAAACCAAAAAAGAAGACGTCAAAACAATTACGCTGACGGAGATAAAGAGCCTGAGCGCTTTATGATGCAATTTCATAATGATTTACAGCCCTGTAAGTCTGATACTTCAGTCTATCACACGGCATACATCCGCTCTAACGCTACTGGAAAGGACATTTTGTAATAAAAATCATTCGCGTGCTTCACCTTTAACTCTTAATGTTGTATTTATAATGCAACTTATAGAAAAGGAGACAGACAGATGAGCGCGACTGAAAAAGCGGGGCATACTTTCTTAGCCAGCCTGGGCAAAACACGTCTGCGTCCGGGAGGCGTTGAAGCAACAGAGTGGTTGTTCAGCCAGTCACAGTTAACGTCCAACAGCCAGGTACTTGAAGTGGCATGCAACATGGCCACGACGGCGATAGAGTTAGTTCAACGCTATGGTTGTACGGTATACGCCATTGATATGGATAAAACCGCACTGGAAAACGCCAGAAACAACGTGGCGGCAAAAGGTCTGGAAAATCACATTCACGTCATGGCTGCTAACGCCAACATCCTTCCTTTTGCGGATAACAGTTTCGACGTTGTGATTAACGAAGCCATGCTGACAATGTATGCCGATAAAGCGAAGGCGAAGTTAGTTGCCGAGTATTTTCGCGTATTGAAGCCCGGCGGTCGTCTGCTCACTCACGACATTATGTTTACCGCACAAAAACTGGGCGCGGGCGAGCAGGGCCAGCTTGTAGAGGTGGTGAAGTCGAATGTCAGCCCGATGACCAGACAAGCCTGGCGCGAGTTATTTCTCAACTGTGGGTTTGAACAGGTCCTGCAGCAGAATGGCGATATGTCGCTGATGTCGCCGCGAGGATTAATTCGTGATGAAGGGCTGACAGGAGCGATTAAAATTGTGTTTAACGGATTACGCACGAGTGACAATCGTCGCCGGTTCCTGAAAATGTTTCGCTTCTTCCGTTCGCAACGTCACCAGCTCAACTACATTGCCTGCTGCTCCGTAAAGGGAAAATGAAAAGGATAACCGGATGAATATTGATAAAATGAAAAATCAGCATGTTGAAATCCTGGAAAAAATATCATTTCTGCGTAAGTTGAGCCATGCAGGGGTATCATCCAATGCTCAGGAAATTGCTACTGCGATCGTTAGCATGAGTGCAATTATTAAAACGCATTTGTCTGCTGAAGATCAGTTCCTTTATCCGCATATTGAACATGATGGAAGCAGCACGCTCAGACAGGTTAGCTCAAAATTTCAACGCGAAATGACGGATATCGTCAGTGAATATGAAGTTTTTTCCCGGCGCTGGAATATTGCCAGTAAATTAGTAGGTAATGATGCGGCATTCAGATGTGATGCAAACAATGTTCTACGCAAAGTGTATGAGCGTATGCAAAAAGAAAATAAAGACTTCTATCCGCTGGTGGAAAGGATGTAGGGTGTTTTAAAACTCAATGATAAAAGGATTGTGAAGTGTCAGAAAAACACTGGTCGAGAATGGAGTATCTTCATCAGACGGTGACCAACCCTAATATTATTATTAAGGGTACACATAGTTATTACAGTGATTGCTGGGATCAAGGATTCGAACGTTCGGTTGTGAGGTATTTACTCGGCGATGAGATCAGCAAAGACTGGGAACCGCTTGGACATTTGGATAAGTTGATTATCGGGAATTTCGTCTGCATAGGCGCGGAAAGCGTTATTCTGATGGGTGGAAATAGTACGCATCGGCTTGACTGGATCAGCCTTTATCCTTTTATGGCGTCAATCAAAGATGCTTACGAGTTTCGTGGCGACACGGTGTTGCATGATGGTTGTTGGTTAGGTATGCGGGCCATGATCATGCCAGGCGTTACTATTGGGGAAGGCGCTGTTGTTGCAGCAGGTGCGGTGGTGACTAAAGATGTGCCACCGTATGCTGTAGTCGGAGGTAATCCGGCTAAAATAATAAAATATCGCCTGCCGATGGGTGAAATTGAACGATTACTGGCCCTTAATTTGTACCAGCTACCAGAGGAGTCACTCGTGAAAATGCAACTTCTGTTGTCTTCTGGCGATATTTCCGCGCTCGAAGTGGAAGTGGCTTGCCTGAGACAAAATGCGCTATGACATAAAGTCTGGTCAAGATACGTGGTCATAAAAATCAGCCAGAGGAGGCAATCTCTGGCTGATTTGTTTATGTGGTCAGCTATTACTGGTCGTACTTTGCTTATGAAACAGTTCGCGGAATACCGGATAAATATCATCCTGGTCGCGGATATGTTGCATCGCAAAATTTTCAAACGTTGACTGTAGATGTTCGTATTCACGCCACAAGGTCTGGTGCGCGCGGCGGGTGATTTCGATATAGCTATAATATCGCACCACCGGTAGCAGTTTTTTCGCCAGAATCTCGTGACACAACGGTGAATCATCCGCCCAGTTATCACCGTCCGAGGCCTGCGCGGCATATATATTCCACTGGGCCGGGTCATAACGGTCTTTTACCACTTCATCCATTAACTTCAACGCGCTGGAGACAATGGTGCCACCGGTTTCCTGAGAGTAGAAGAACTCGTGCTCATCCACCTCTTTCGCCTGGGTATGGTGGCGAATATAAACCACTTCCACGTTTTTGTAGGTCCTGCTCAGGAACAAATACAGCAGGATGTAAAAACGCTTGGCCATGTCTTTGGTCGACTGATCCATTGAGCCAGAAACGTCCATCAGACAAAACATCACTGCCTGGCTGGAAGGATCGGGCCGTTTTTCATAATTCTTGTAGCGTAAATCAAAGGTGTCGATAAACGGCACGCGTTCGATTTTTGCCCGTAATTCGGCAATTTCTTTGCGTAACCGTTCTTCTTCCAGCAACTGCGCTGGTTCACTTTTCGCGATGGTTTCCAAATCTGCTTCGAGCGCATGCAGTTCGCGACGCTTACCCGCCGTCATCGCCGTGCGGCGCGCCAGTGAGTTTTGCAGGGAGCGCACCACGCTGATGTTGGCAGGCACACCGTTTGAGGTAAACCCTGCCCGGTGCGTTTTGTACTCCGTTAACTGACGCTGCTGATTCTGCTTCAGGTTAGGAAGTGCTAAATCTTCGAACAACAGATCGAGATACTCATCTTTAGAGATCTGGAAGACGAATTCATCCTGACCTTCGCCATCCTGGCTGGCCTGGCCTTGCCCGCTTCCTGAACCGCCGTCGCCACCCTGTGGGCGCTCAATACGGTCATTCTGCACAAAATGGTCGTTACCCGGATGCACACGATGGCGCAGGCCGCCACGCCCCTGGTGGAACATCGGTTCGCTAATATCATCGGTCGGAATAGAGACAGATTCGCCGCTATCCACATCAGTCACCGAACGCTTGTTAATGGCCTCGGAGATCGACTGTTTAATTTGCGATTTATAACGGCGTAAGAAGCGCTGACGGTTTACCGTGCTCTTGTTTTTGCCGTTAAGACGTCGGTCTATGAACCAGGTCATATGCCCCCCGTACTGCCAACTGTTCGCCATGTCTGTAAGTGCCGGATGGCGCTGGCGCTATCCGGCCTACGGAACATTGTTTTGCAAGCCCGGTAAGCGCATGCGCCGCCGGGCATTTATGCTATTAGGACGATTTACGTACGCGCAAATACCATTCGCACAGTAAACGCACCTGTTTACGCGTGTAGCCTTTTTCCATCATACGATCGACAAAATCGTCGTGCTTTTTCTGCTCGTCAGTCGAGGTTTTGGCGTTGAACGAAATGACCGGCAGCAGCTCTTCGGTATTGGAGAACATTTTCTTCTCAATAACCGTGCGCAATTTTTCGTAACTGGTCCAGTTTGGGTTACGACCGCTGTTATTCGCTCTGGCACGCAGAACAAAGTTAACGATCTCGTTACGGAAATCTTTCGGGTTACTGATACCCGCCGGCTTCTCAATTTTCTCCAGTTCTGAGTTCAGCGACTCACGGTCAAACAGCTGACCGGTATCCGGGTCGCGATACTCCTGATCCTGAATCCAGAAATCCGCATAAGTGACATAGCGGTCGAAAATATTTTGTCCATATTCGGAATAGGATTCGAGATAGGCTGTCTGGATCTCTTTGCCAATGAATTCAGCATATTTCGGGATCAGATAACCTTTCAGGAACTCAAGATATCGTTCAGCCAGCTCCTGTGGGAACTGTTCGCGCTCGATTTGCTGTTCCAGGACGTAGAACAGATGCACCGGGTTCGCCGCAACTTCTGCATGATCAAAGTTAAAGACGCGAGAAAGGATCTTAAACGCAAAACGCGTGGAGAGACCGTTCATTCCCTCATCTACCCCAGCGTAATCCCGATACTCCTGGTAGGACTTCGCTTTTGGATCGGTATCTTTCAGGCTTTCACCATCGTAAACGCGCATCTTCGAGTAAATGCTCGAGTTCTCAGGTTCTTTCAGACGAGAAAGAATGGTGAAGCGAGAGAGCGTTTCCAGCGTACCCGGCGCGCAAGGCGCATGGGTCAGCTCACTATGATTGAGCAGTTTTTCGTAAATCTTGATCTCTTCGGAGATCCGCAGGCAATAAGGCACTTTGACGATGTAAACACGGTCAAGGAACGCCTCATTGTTTTTGTTATTACGGAACGTCACCCATTCGGATTCGTTCGAGTGGGCAAGAATAATCCCGTTAAACGGCAGGGCGGAGATACCTTCTGTCCCGTTGTAGTTTCCTTCCTGGGTTGCGGTCAGCAGAGGATGCAGCACTTTAATCGGTGCTTTAAACATCTCAACGAACTCCATAATCCCCTGGTTTGAGCGGCACAGTGCACCCGAATAACCATAGGCATCAGGATCGTTCTGGGCGTGGTGTTCGAGTTTACGAATATCCACTTTCCCCACCAGCGCAGAGATATCCTGGTTGTTTTCATCACCAGGCTCCGTTTTGGCGATTGCGATCTGCTCCAGAATAGACGGCCAGACTTTGACGACGCGGAATTTTGTAATGTCCCCGCCAAAATCATGCAGACGTTTCGCAGCCCACGGCGACATGATCGTACCGAGATAGCGACGCGGGATCCCATACTCTTTTTCCAGAATCTGCGCGTCTTCCTGTGGATTAAACAGGCATAACGGATGATCGTTTACCGGACTACGTTCGCCATTGGCGCTCAGGACATAAATCGGTACTCGCTGCATCAGCGACTTCAGCCGCTCAGCAAGAGATGATTTCCCCCCTCCCACAGGCCCCAGCAGATACAGGATCTGCTTCTTCTCTTCCAGACCTTGAGCCGCATGCTTCAAATAAGAAACAATCTGCTCAATGGCGTCTTCCATGCCGTAAAACTCTTCAAAGGCGGGATATCGTGCAATCACCCGATTCGAAAAGAGTCGAGAAAGTCGAGGTTCGTGGGCAGTGTCGACCATGACAGGCTCACCAATAGCCATTAATAGCCGCTCTGCCGCGTTGGCATAAGCACTGCGATCTTGCCGACAAGTGGTAAGAAACTCCTGCAGCGTGAACTCTTCGTCCTTGGCAGCTTCATAACGCTGGCGATAGTGATCGAATATATTCATGGTATGCCGTCCTTTCGTTTTTTAGCACATGTTAAGAGCCGTTCATATGAATAGTAGAGGCCCCTGAAGAGGTAAACTGAACGACGTCGCCGCTGAAGAAATAAGCAACTCTCATGCCATTGTGGTGGTCAGGAGATCAACGCATTCGGTGATACACCTTCTAAAATTAAGCGTAGATGGCATTTGCAAAACTTGCCTGTGTGCGCAAATGAATTTCAATGGCATATCAATAACTCATCAGCAAAAAAAGCACATCTTATGTAAAGAAATGAGGCAGGATTCATACAGTGTTAACCCTTCTGCAAGCAAATTGTCATCACTCGCTGAGAAATTAGGGGGTTACATTCCGGGGCGAATACGTAAAATAGTTGGGCTGAAGCGTATTGGCGGTTAAACTTTGACCGCTACACATTTGAATAAGGAATTATGGACTGTGACCAAACTCAAACTTCTGGCATTGGGCATCCTTGCAGCAACCGCAGTTAGCACCGCACAGGCGGAAAGTCAGTGGACTGTTGGTGCAGGTGCCGGCGTGATTAACAGCCCGTACAAACAGTATGACCGTGATGTTTATCCCGTTCCGGTTGTCACCTATGAAGGCGATAACGTCTGGTTCCACGGTCTGGGTGGCGGCTACTATCTGTGGAATGATACGGCAGATAAGCTCTCCATCATGGCGTACTATGATCCGACGCACTTCAAGCCGGGTGATAGCGATAGCCATGCTTTGCGCCAACTCGACAAGCGTAAAAGCAGCTTGATGGCTGGCCTCTCGTATGTACATAACACCCAGTATGGTTTCCTGCGTACTGCACTGGCGGGTGATACTCTGGATAACAGCAATGGTTTTATCTGGGATCTGGCCTGGCTCTACCGTTACACCAACGGTGCGCTGACTCTGACGCCGGGTATCGGTGTGCAGTACAGCAGCGAAAACTACAACGACTATTATTATGGCGTGTCTAATAACGAGTCTCGCCGCAGTGGTCTGAAAAGCTACAACGCTGACGATGGTTGGGATCCGTTCCTGGAGTTAACCGCGAGCTATAACTTCCTTGGCAACTGGAACGTATACGGCACTGGCCGTTATGTGCGTTTGAGTGATGAAGTGAAGGACAGCCCAATGGTTGACAAGTCCTGGTCTGGCATCTTCTCAGTGGGTGTGACCTACAAGTTCTGATACCACTGCGTGTCAAACACTAGCCCGCAGAGATGCGGGCTTTTTTGTGCGTAACAGAGATAAATGTTGATCTAAAACATGAGATTTGATTTTTTGTGCCATTATGACATTACACCTGGTCGCAACGAATATTTAACGTAGTTTCTCTGTCGCAATTACCAAAATTAAACCTCTTGCATGATTAACCTTAAATATCTTCGTTTGGTAAGGGAGGCGTATCTGCACAATTTTACGAATCATTGTCCTGTGTAAGTGATTTTGGTTTGTGCAATATCTTGATAGGATTCTCTTTTATAATCGTAGCATGCATTTATTATTTCTTATCGTGCGCTATAAAACAGTTGATAACTATTTTATTCTTTTTGATTAACATTGAAAGTTAACTTTCATTTGAAAAAAAAGAAAAGCATTCAATTCATTTTTACTTTACATCTTTTGGGTATTTATCTGAAAAAATTAAAATTGACATTAAATTATCTATTGCAGATATTAATCCAACTTAAAGTTAAGACAGTAACTCTGCGTGGCTGAGGTATTACATGCCATGTGGCTTTCTTGAGAATCAACCGGGTATAAATAATGAAAAAGTTAATCTTGATAGCGATGATGAGCTGCGTTCTGGCGGGATGTTCCACTGAGGCTTCACGCATGAATGCTTGCGAAAGCAAGGGCGTGAGCCGCGATGCCTGCTATATCGCAGAGCAAAACCGTCAGGCGACAATCAATGCCGCAGCTGAAAAACAGGCTATGGAAAACGCGCAAAACGTATATAGCTCAAATGATACTAATACCAGTCATCACCACAAACACGACAAATATTAAGATTTAACTTATGAAAAAATTAATAATTATCGCTGTGCTGGCAGCGACATCTGCAGCGGTGCCCGCCTATGCCATCAGTGAAGCATATCGACAGCAGCTGCAGCATGAACATAAAACGATGGTCAGCGATGCGAATGCTCCGGTACACGTCACTAAAATCACACCAGTGCATGTGAATAAACTGGGCGTAGACTTTAAATGCGGCGCTGATGGTATTGCTTATATTAATGGCAAAGCTGCGGCAAATGATGAGAACAGTGCAGAAGCTCAGACTTATAGCGCGGGCCTGATTTCCGTCATCGTTTATAAAAATGGAAAGATCAATGCGATGAAAGAGGGTAAATATTTAGGCCGCTTGAAATAACCACCGCGCAGTTAAGATTTTTTGCTATTTAGCCCGGGAGCATTATTTCTTCCCGGGTTTTTTATGCCATTGCCATAGCGGTCAATTCCAATCACGGATGGTGCAATTTGTGCACCTTAACAGGACACATGCCGGTTGTTTTGCTTTACTGTGATGCATTAACACAGGAGGGTGCGATGACAGCGAAACAGGTGATGTTTACAAAGCAGGAATCGCTTCCTGCTATTGGGCAGGGAACATGGTACATGGGCGAGGACCGAAGCCGACGTCGGGATGAGGTTTCAGCCCTGCGAGCGGGTCTTGATCTCGGGCTGCGGCTGATTGATACCGCCGAAATGTATGCTGATGGCGCAGCGGAAGAGGTTGTGGGTGAAGCAATAGCGGGGCGGCGTGATAACGCCTTTTTAGTCTCGAAAGTTTATCCCTGGAATGCCGGTGGACAGAAGGCCATTACCGCCTGTGAAGCGAGCTTGCGTCGACTGAAAACTGATTATCTGGATCTCTATTTGCTGCACTGGTCGGGAAATTTTTCATTTGCTGAGACCATCGACGCTATGGAAGCGCTTATCGCGCAGGGGAAAATCCGTCGCTAGGGCGTCTCAAATCTCGATTATGATGATATGCAGGCGTTATGGCAGGTACCAGGTGGACGGGAATGCGCAACTAACCAGGTGCTTTATCATTTAGCATCGCGCGGTATTGAATATGATTTGCTGCCGTGGTGCCAGCAGCAGCAGATGCCAGTTATGGCTTACAGCCCACTGGCTCAGGCAGGTCGACTGCGCGGTGACTTGCTTTCTAACTCTGTGGTTAACGACATTGCGCGCACGCACAATGTTAGCGCTGCTCAGGTTTTGCTGGCGTGGGTGATTCGTCTTCCGGGCGTAATGGCGATTCCGAAAGCGGCAAGCGTAGCGCATGTGGAACAGAATGCCGCTGCCCTGGAGATAGCGCTCTCTGTTGATGAGCTGAAGCAGTTAGATAAGGCATATCCGGCACCAAAAGGCAAAACGGCGCTGGATATGGCCTGATTTGTCGAATAGCCTACGGCTGCGAGCGGTTTGTTGGCCGGATAAGGCGTGAGCCGCATCCGGCATGGTGCGCAGAGCTGTGTTAGCGTTTAGCTACCCGGATAGTTTGCGCCAGGCGAGACGGTTTTTCTTCAGTGGTTTTCTGCGGAGCTGTCGCATAAGCCGTCTCTACGCAAACAAACGTTTTGTAGCCGTCATCAGGCATGTCGCCCATGCTGACGGACAGTGCCGGGCCCGGGTTCCAGCCCACGACGTTCAGATGATGGTGGTGGACGACGTCGATATTGCGATTCAACGCAGCATCATGAATCACGCTGCACGCTTCCGGGTTCAGATAAACACGATCGGTCCTGTCCGGGAAGGTCTGGATACCATCAGCCAGCACATCTTCTTTAGCATCATTCACTTTATCGATCAGTCGATCGCCAAGACCACTGACTTTCACTGCCGCAATGTCACCCACGTTGAAATAGGTATGCAGCGCAGAGGTGGTTTCAAACTCACCGTGAGCTTCCAGTTCCATCTCACAGGTAGCGCCCACTTTGAAACGGGCCAACAGGCAGAATTCATGCGGCCATAGCTGACGCGTTTCAGCGTTGCTTTGCAGTTCAAACGTCAGCACCACGCTATTGTCGTCTTCGTTGTGTGCTTTTAGCGTCCATGGCAGGTTACGGGCAAAGCCATGAGAAGGCAGACCCTGCTGAGCCGCCGGACCAAACCACGGCCAGCATATTGGTACGCCGCCACGCAGCGCTACGCCGGTTTTAAACGGAGTGTTGTTACTTAACCACAGAACGTCCTCTTCGCCGTTTGGTTTCCAGGAAAGAAGGTGTGCGCCCTGCAGTGCGAAAGAAGCTTTAACCTGTGGGTGATCGACAACAAGAACCTCAAGCTCATCAAGCTGACGGCGGGAGAGGACAGGGGTAATTTGTTCAATGACCGGGAGAGCGAAAATTTTGTTAATCATGATGCAATCCTTTTTAACCCTAAATAATTCGAGTTGCAGGACGGCGGCAAGTGAACGAACCCCCGATGAGCTTACTGTAGTAAGTGATTCGGGTGAGAGAGCGTAGCCAACACACCTGCAATTTGAAGTATGACGGGTATCTTCGGGCAAAAAAAAGAGCGACCTGAGTCGCTCTTACAGATTACTGTTTCATCTCAACTTATTTGGAGATGTGAGCAATCAGGTCCAGAACTTTGTTGGAGTAACCAGTTTCGTTGTCGTACCAGGATACCAGTTTCACGAAGTTGTCGTTCAGTGCGATACCAGCTTTAGCATCGAACACGGAAGTGCAAACTTCACCGTTGAAATCGGTAGATACTACGTCGTCTTCGGTGTAACCCAGAACGCCTTTCATCGGGCCTTCGGAAGCAGCTTTGATTGCTTTCTTAATTTCTTCGTAAGAAGCAGCTTTTTCCAGACGAACGGTCAGGTCAACAACAGATACGTTCGGGGTAGGAACGCGGAACGCCATACCAGTCAGTTTGCCATTCAGTTCTGGCAGTACTTTACCTACAGCTTTAGCAGCACCGGTAGAGGACGGGATGATGTTCTGGGATGCGCCGCGGCCGCCGCGCCAGTCTTTGTGAGACGGGCCATCAACGGTTTTCTGAGTAGCGGTGGTTGCGTGAACAGTAGTCATCAGACCTTCGATGATGCCGAAGTTGTCGTTGATAACTTTAGCCAGCGGAGCCAGGCAGTTAGTGGTGCAGGAAGCGTTAGAAACGATGTCCTGACCTTCGTATTTGTCAAAGTTAGCGCCTTTAACAAACATCGGAGTGTTATCTTTGGACGGACCAGTCAGAACCACTTTTTTCGCGCCAGCAGTGATGTGCTTACGAGCGGTTTCGTCTGTCAGGAACAGGCCAGTAGCTTCAGCTACTACGTCAACACCAACTTCGTCCCATTTCAGGTTAGCCGGATCACGTTCAGCGGTAACACGGATTTTTTTACCGTTTACGATCAGATGACCGTCTTTCACTTCAACGGTACCGTTGAAACGGCCGTGAGTGGAGTCATATTTCAGCATGTAAGCCATGTAGTCAGCGTCTAACAGGTCGTTGATTGCAACGATCTCGATGTCAGAGCGTTCTTGAGCAGCACGGAAAACAATGCGACCGATACGGCCAAAACCGTTGATACCTACTTTGATAGTCATATATTCCACCAGCTATTTGTTAGTGAATAAAAGGTTGCCTGTAAAATTACAAAAACCTTACGCAGCGTCAAGCGGAATCGTGTCAATCATTGCGACAAATCAAACTGCTGCCTAAGCTTTGCGCAACTGACTCGCCTCACTCTTCCTTTGGGCTTGAAACCACATGGGGTCGGCGGCCCGAATTTTAAAGGGCAATCAAGATAAAAATGTGATTCTGATCACGAATTGCAGGCTGCCATTTCGCAAGTATCAAGTTTAGAACAAAAGTTCGTACTCCGGTGTTAATGTTTTGTTAGAATCTGTCTCGCGATGTGAGTTTAGATAAAGCGAGATGTGAGCAAATGGCTAATCAACCTTCTCCAGAAGAACTGAAAAATAATTTAACCGAAATGCAGTTCTACGTGACGCAGAATCACGGGACAGAACCGCCATTTACCGGGCGTTTGCTGCATAACAAACGTGACGGCATCTACCACTGTCTGATCTGCGACAAACCGCTATTTCGTTCCGAGACAAAATATGACTCAGGCTGCGGCTGGCCCAGCTTTTACGAGCCTGTCAGTGAAGAGGCTATCCGTTACATAAAAGATACGTCACACGGTATGCAGCGCATTGAAATCCGCTGCGGTAACTGCGATGCGCACCTGGGACACGTCTTCCCGGATGGCCCGAAACCTACCGGTGAACGTTACTGCGTTAACTCAGCGTCTTTGAACTTCACCGATGGTGAAAACGGTGAGCAAACCAAGGGCTGAAGAAACGATTCAGCAAATTATTCTGCGGAGAGTGGATTTAACATGAATCTTGATGAGATGATCAACAGCATGACGCCGGAAGTTTATCAGCGCTTATCTACTGCCGTTGAACTCGGAAAATGGCCGGATGGCGTGGCGCTAACGGCAGAACAAAAAGAGAACTGCTTGCAATTGGTCATGTTATGGCAGGCGCGAAACAATATTGACGCGCAGCATATGACAATTGATACCAACGGTGAGATGGTGATGAAGAGTAAGCAGCAGCTGAAAGTGGAATTTGGTATTTCACCCGAACCGATAGCGACGTTTAAATCTTGATTACCCAGGCCCGGCATATATAGGTGTCGGGCCCGCAGCTGAAGTTATTTCTTGTTCATCATCGCCTTCAGATCGGCGAACGGGTTATATTTCGCTTCGCCGACGTCTTTCTGCGCATCTTCGCCCGCCACTACGGTAGAACCATACTGATCCACTTCTGTGTATTTCGAGTGCTCATGATCGTGGCAGTACAGGCACAACATTTCCCAGTTGCTACCATCTTCCGGATTATTGGAGTGATCGTGATCGATATGGTGTACCGTCAACTCGCGCAAATTTGAATACGCGAATTCACGGGAACAACGTCCGCAGACCCAGGGAAAGAGTTTAAGCGCCTTTTCCCGGTAACCGACTTCCAGACGGGCGTAATTTTTAGGGATAAAAGCCATAAAGCTCATGCCTCCAGTAGAAAATGAAGAGCTGCGCCAAAAGCGGGCGCAGCAGAATGCGCTAATCATAACCTATTGTGTCAGGCGTTGGGATCAGTGTTTGATGCCTAACGAATCGGCTAACTGCTTCGCCAACTGATTTTGGTCATCCGCACCGTATTCCCAGAACATGGCGCCACCCAGCCCCTTACTCTTGATGTAGTCAGCCTTAATCGCTACCGAGCGCGGATTTTCATAGGAGAGAGCAAAGAGTGCTTTTCCATCCGCAGACTTTACCGATAACCACGGCACTTTCGCTTCATCATCCCAATGTTGGCTAAAGCGCTTTTGCGGATCGTTGATCAACTTCGCCACGATATCGTTGTACTTCACATAGGTATCTTTGCTCAGATCGACGCCCAGTGATTTGAACAACTCAATTTGCGCGGGTTCGAAATAGGGCTGGGTAACGGGGTTTTTCTGCGCGTCGGGTTTGCTCCAGTCAATGCCTGGCTCAACGGCGCGTTTTGGTACTCGTCCATAAAAACCAATGCCAAGGTTCATCTGACTCGCTTTTAGACCAGCGGCAAGATAGTTGTTAACGACAAAGTCGGCGCTGTACTTATCCGCCGTGGCGACCGTCGGCCAATGCGTCGAATCGTACAGGTTCGAGTTGAAATACTGGGTGCCGTAAGCCATGTCATAAGTCATCAGGTTGATGTAGTCGAGCGATGGCGCAATGGCTTTCACATCCACCCAGCTTTTCGGACTTTCCGCATTCGCGCCCACGGCGATGGTCAGTAGTTTTTTATGCCCTAATGCGGCACGCAGCTCAGTTAACAGTGCGGTAAAGTTAGCGCGGTCGCCCGGCTGACTTTCGACCAGTCCCCAGGCGCCATTGACCGGATATTCCCAGTCGAGATCGATGCCATCAAGACCATATTTCGCAATTATCTCCTGCGCAGACTGAATAAATACCGCACGTGTTTCTTTCGTTGCCGCCGCGCCAGAGAATCCACGTGCGCCCCAACCACCGACGGAAAGCAGAACTTTCAGGTTCGGGTTTTGTTTACGCAGTTGTGGAATTTTCAGCAAATCATCCTGCACTTTCTGTGAAAGCCAAATCTGATGCAACTTGCTGGCGTCTTTTAAGGCGTCATTGGTCTCGTCTTTTTCATTGTTGTAGACAAGGCCAAATGAATAGTTGAGGTGGGTTATCTGACGAACATCCAGTTTATTGATGTCGCCACCGGGGCCGGCAGTGACGTCGCCGCCACCATTAAAGTAGCCAACTGACATCAGTGAACTGGCGGAAACAACGCTGGCGCAGAGCAGGGATAATGCTGCCAACAAAGGCAATAGTTTCATCGGTGTTCCTCTTTGACATTTAAACAAGCAAACACGCCACGGAAATGGCGTGGCGAAAAAAACAGCACTCGTAGGTTAACAGTTTCATAACAGAAAAAATGCGAAGAGGTTCACGCCATTTTTAGCGAAGCGGCTGCCGTGTTCCATTGAGTTTCAGTTCATCTTTGCACTGATTTGTGATCTGAGTTGTGAAATGCAGATCTGTATCTGTGTTTTAAAGATTTAATGTTGACCTCAAAAATTATATGGATAAGTATGATGACCACTGATGCAAAACGAACACAAAGGAAAATTCAATGAAAGCACTGGCAAGATTTGGCAAGGCCTTTGGTGGCTACAAGATGATTGATGTTCCGGAGCCAGTATGCGGTCCGGATGACGTTGTGATTGAAATCAAGGCGGCTGCTATCTGTGGCGCGGACATGAAACACTACAATGTCGACAGTGGATCCGACCTTTTTAATTCGATTCGTGGTCATGAATTCGCTGGGCAAATTGTACAGGTTGGCGACAAGGTTAAGGACTGGAAGGTAGGGCAGCGAGTGGTGTCAGATAACAGCGGGCACGTTTGCGGCGTATGTCCTGCATGCGAACAAGGCGATTTTCTTTGTTGTACAGAAAAGGTGAATTTAGGTCTGGATAACAATACCTGGGGCGGTGGGTTCTCGAAATATTGTCTGGTCCCTGGGGAAATCCTCAAGATTCACCGTCACGCGCTGTGGGAAATCCCTGCTGGGGTCGATTATGAAGAAGCGGCTGTGCTGGATCCTATCTGCAATGCCTACAAATCTATCGCTCAGCAATCCAAATTTCTTCCGGGCCAGGACGTTGTGGTTTTCGGTACCGGCCCGTTAGGACTCTTTTCCGTACAAATGGCGCGCATTATGGGGGCTGTTAATATCGTGATGGTCGGTCTGGAAGACGATGTCGCGGTGCGTTTCCCCATTGCCAAAGAAATGGGGGCGACAGCGGTCGTCAACGGTTCGACCGAAGATGTGGTTGCACGTTGTCAGGAAATCTGCGGGAAAGACAATCTGGGACTGGTTATCGAATGTTCCGGTGCCAACATTGCCCTTAAACAATCAATTGAAATGCTGCGTCCCAACGGTGAAGTCGTCCGCGTGGGCATGGGCTTCAAGCCTCTCGAATTTTCCATTAACGACATCACTGCGTGGAATAAAAGCATCATTGGCCATATGGCTTACGATTCCACCTCCTGGCGCAATGCCATCCGTCTGCTGGCCAGCGGCGCGATCAAAGTCAAACCGATGATCACTCACCGTATTGGTCTGTCGCAATGGCGCGAAGGTTTTGACGCCATGGTCGATAAAACCGCGATTAAGGTCATCATGACCTATGACTTTGATGAATAACCCATTTATTAAAGGAAGGTTCCCGGATGGAACAGATAGCAAAACCGCACTGCGGCGCGAGGTTAGACAGGCTGCCTGACTGCCGCTGGCACATGTCGATGTTTGCAATGGTTGCCTTCGGATTACTGGTTTGTTGGAGTAATGCCGTTGGCGGATTAATTCTCGCGCAGTTAAAAGAACTCGGCTGGACCGATAATTCCACCACCGCCACGTTTTCTGCCATTACGACGGCAGGAATGTTTCTCGGCGCGCTCGGGGGGGGAATTATCGGTGACAAAACCGGGCGTAAAAACGCATTTATCTTGTATGAAGCGATTCATATTATTTCTATGATAGTTGGTGCGTTTTCACCCAACATGACCTTCCTGATCGCCTGTCGTTTTGTAATGGGAGTTGGATTAGGTGCATTGCTGGTGACCTTATTTGCCGGGTTTACCGAATATATGCCAGGCCGAAATCGTGGTACCTGGTCCAGTCGGGTATCGTTTATCGGTAACTGGTCTTATCCACTTTGTTCGCTGATTGCTATGGGGCTGACACCACTTATCAGCGCGGAATGGAACTGGCGTGTCCAGTTGTTGATTCCAGCTGTGCTGTCGCTTATAGCAACTGTTATTGCATGGCGCAGTTTCCCGGAGTCGCCTCGCTGGCTGGAATCTCGCGGACGCTACCAGGAAGCCGAACAGGTAATGCGGATAATTGAGGAGGGCGTTATTCGCCAGACCGGCAAGCCGCTGCCACCAGTCGTAATAGATGATGATGGCAAACAACCGCGTTCTGTTCCGTATTCCGCCTTATTAACAGGGGTGTTACTTAAACGGGTTATTTTGGGTTCCTTTGTTCTGATTGCCATGAACGTCGTGCAGTACACCTTAATTAACTGGCTACCGACAATATTTATGACTCAAGGTATTAATCTGAAAGACTCCATTGTTTTAAATACCATGAGTATGTTTGGCGCGCCGTTTGGGATTTTTATCGCCATGTTGGTAATGGATAAAATTCCGAGAAAAAGCATGGGGGTTGGCTTATTAGTGTTAATCGCTGTGTTGGGTTATATCTATTCACTGCAAACCAGCATGCTGTTAATAACATTAATTGGTTTCTTCCTGATTACATTTGTTTATATGTACGTCTGTTATGCCTCAGCGGTTTATGTTCCGGAAATATGGCCGACCGAGGCGAAACTTCGCGGGTCTGGGCTTGCCAACGCGGTAGGGCGTATCAGCGGTATCGCGGCACCTTATGCTGTCGCGGTATTGCTTAGCAGCTACGGTGTGACGGGAGTATTTGTACTACTTGGCGCTGTCTCAATTATTGTCGCGGTTGCTATTGCCACTATCGGAATCGAAACAAAAGGCGTCTCTGTCGAAAGTCTCGGTATTGATGCAATTACCAGCAAATAATATTGATGGGAAATAAGATGAAAAATTCAAAAGCAATCTTAAAAACACCGGGAACGATGAAAATTATCGACGCCGAAATTCCGGTGCCAAAAGAGCATGAAGTGCTGATTAAAGTGGAATACGTTGGAATTTGTGGATCAGATGTTCATGGTTTTGAATCGGGTCCTTTTATTCCGCCGAAAGATCCCAATCAGGAAATTGGTCTGGGGCATGAATGCGCTGGTACGGTGGTGGCGGTAGGAAACCGAGTGACAAAATTTAAATCCGGAGACCGGGTGAACATTGAGCCGGGCGTGCCGTGTGGTCACTGTCGCTACTGTCTTGAAGGGAAATACAACATCTGTCCGGACGTCGATTTCATGGCCACTCAGCCCAATTATCGCGGCGCGCTAACCCACTATCTGTGTCATCCGGAGAGCTTCACTTACAAGCTGCCCGATAACATGGACACGCTGGAAGGCGCGCTGGTGGAGCCTGCGGCGGTCGGTATGCATGCTGCAATGCTGGCGGACGTTAAGCCGGGCAAGAAAATCATCATTCTGGGGGCTGGCTGTATTGGTTTAATGACCCTGCAAGCTTGTAAATGTTTGGGCGCAACCGACATTGCGGTGGTTGATGTGCTGGAAAAACGCCTGGTGATGGCCGAGCAACTTGGGGCGTCGACCGTTATCAACGGTGCAAAAGAGGACACCATCGCCTGTTGCCAACAATTCTCTGGCGACATGGGGGCGGACATTGTTTTCGAAACCGCCGGCTCAGCCATCACCGTTAAACAGACTCCCTATCTGGTGATGCGCGGCGGGAAAATTATGATCGTGGGTACAGTACCTGGTGATTCAGCGATTAATTTCCTCAAAATTAACCGTGAAGTGTCGATTCAGACGGTTTTTCGTTATGCCAACCGCTACCCGGTAACGATTGAAGCCATCTCCTCTGGTCGTTTCGATGTGAAGTCGATGGTGACGCATATTTACGATTATGCAGATGTTCAGCGCGCGTTTGATGAATCCGTTAATAACAAGCGTGAAATTATCAAAGGCGTTATTAAAGTAAATCATTAATTTATTCAAAAGGGAGAAATAACCATGTTGGCAGATATTAAATATTGGGAAAATGATGCCCAAAATAAACATTATGCAATTGCCCACTTTAACGTGTGGAATGCAGAAATGCTAATGGGTGTGATGGATGCGGCGGAAGAATCTAAATCGCCGGTGATTATTTCCTTCGGCACTGGTTTTGTAGGTAATACCTCATTTGAAGATTTCTCGCACATGATGGTTTCAATGGCGAAAAAAGCCTCGGTTCCGGTTATTACGCACTGGGATCACGGACGCAGCATGGAAATTATCCATAACGCCTGGACCCATGGTATGAATTCGCTAATGCGTGATGCCTCTGCCTTTGATTTTGAAGAGAATATTCGTCTGACGAAAGAGGCTGTGGATTTTTTCCATCCGCTGGGTGTGCCGGTCGAAGCTGAACTGGGCCATGTGGGGAATGAAACGGTTTATGAAGAGGCGTTGGCGGGCTATCACTATACCGACCCAAGCCAGGCGGCGGAATTTGTCGAGCGTACCGGCTGTGATTCTCTGGCGGTGGCGATTGGCAACCAGCACGGGGTTTATACCTCTGAACCGAAACTTAATTTCGAGGTTGTTGAGCGCGTACGCCGGGCGGTTTCTGTTCCGCTGGTGCTACACGGTGCGTCAGGTATCAGCGATGCGGATATCAAAAAAGCCATTTCATTAGGCATCTCTAAAATCAACATTCATACTGAACTATGCCAGGCCGCCATGGCGGCTGTACAAGCGAATCAGAATCAGCCGTTTCTCCACGTTGAACGTGAAGTTCGTAAAGCAGTAAAAGAGCGAGCATTAGAAAAAATTAAATTGTTTGGCTCTGACGGTAAAGCGGAATGACAATATGGATAATATCGAGGTTATTTGTATAGGGGCGGCAATTGTTGATATTCCTTTGCAGCCAGTGAGCAAAAATATCTTTGATGTAGACTCTTATCCTTTAGAAAGAATAGCCATGACCACGGGCGGCGACGCTATTAATGAGGCGACCATTATTTCTCGCCTTGGCCATCGTACAGCGTTAATTAGTCGGGTGGGGGATGATGCGGCAGGTCATTTTATTATCGAACATTGTCGTCGGGAGAGTATCGATATTCAGAGTCTGAAACAGGATGCCGATGTTGATACCTCTATCAATGTGGGCTTAGTCACTGCTGATGGTGAGCGTACTTTTGTGACTAACCGCAACGGCAGCCTGTGGCAGTTGAATATAAACGATGTAGATTTTGACCGTTTCTCTCAGGCAAAACTGCTGTCGCTGGCAAGTATTTTTAATAGCCCATTATTGGATGGCGATGCGCTGACGGCAATTTTCACTCAGGCGAAAGCGCATCAGTTAATTATTTGTGCCGATATGATCAAGCCGCGGCTTAATGAAACACTGGAAGATATTCGCCAGGCGTTAAGCTACGTCGATTATCTGTTTCCCAATTTCGAGGAGGCAAAACTGCTCACCGGGAAAGAGACGCTGGATGATATTGCCGACAGTTTCCTGGACTGTGGCGTGAAAACAGTGGTGATTAAGACCGGCAAAAGAGGCTGCTTTATCAAACGTGCCGATCTGAAAATGGAGGTCCCGGCAGTTTCGGGAATTACCGCTATCGACACCATCGGTGCGGGAGATAATTTTGCCTCGGGATTTATCTCTGCACTGCTTGAAGGCAAGCCGCTGCGCGAGTGCGCGCTGTTTGCTAACGCAACGGCAGCGATATCGGTACTGAGCGTGGGCGCCACGACGGGCGTGAAGAACAGAAAGTTGGTTGAACAACTTCTTGACGAATACGAAGGGTAATAGCGGCAGATGAAAATGATTCCTTTAGGCAGTACGGATATTATGCTTTCCCGCATGGGATTAGGCACATGGGCTATTGGCGGCGGCCCCGCATGGAATGGCGATCTCGATCTGCAGATTTGTATCGATACCATTGTTGAGGCGCATCGCTGCGGTATCAATTTGATAGATACCGCGCCAGGCTACAACTTTGGCAACAGTGAAGTGATTGTCGGGCAGGCGCTGAAAAAGCTGCCGCGCAGTGAGGTAGTGGTTGAAACCAAATGCGGCATCGTCTGGGAGCGAACAGGTAGCCTGTTTAACAAAGTGGGCGATCGCCAGCTGTATAAAAACCTCACGCCTGAATCTATTCGCGAAGAGGTTGATGCCAGCCTGCAAAGATTGGGTATCGACAGCATTGATATCTATATGACCCATTGGCAGTCGGTCGAACCCTGTTTTACGCCGATAGCGGAAACTGTTGATACGCTGAACGCCCTGAAGAAAGAAGGCAAAATTCGATCTATAGGTGCCGCAAACGTGGATGCCGGGCATATCAAAGAGTATCTCAAACATGGTGAGCTGGATATCATCCAGGCCAAATACAGCATTCTTGATCGCGCACTGGAAACTGAACTGCTGCCGTTATGCCAGCAGAATGGCATTGTTGTGCAGGTTTATTCACCGCTCGAGCAGGGACTCCTGACCGGGACTATTGATCGGGATTATGTCCCTGGCGGTGCGCGGGCCAACAAAGTCTGGTTCCAACGGGACAATATGCTGAGGGTGATTGACATGCTTGAGCAATGGCGGCCGCTGTGCGAGAAATACCATTGTACAATCCCCGCGCTGGCTCTGGCGTGGATATTAAAGCAAAGTGATTTAATCACCTTACTGAGCGGCGCAACTGCGCCTGAGCAGGTTCGTGATAATGTTGAGGCGTTAACTATTCCTCTGTCAGATGATGATTCATTATTGATGAGACAAATGGCAGAAGCGTTGGATAGCAAATAAGCCTGATGGGACTGACCTCTGTTTCTGTGTAAAATAGCATTAAAATCTGTGATTCAGACATGTTCTTTTGAAAATAAACATAGCCTGTGAGATACTAGGGTCTTATTATTACTTTGCAGGAAACAGAGGTGTCATCGTGGCGGCAAAAGACAGGATTCAGGCCATTAAGCAAATGGTGGCTAACGATAAGAAAGTGGCGGTATCGAATTTAAGTTCAATCTTTCAGGTAACTGAGGAAACGATTCGCCGCGATCTTGAAAAACTGGAAGATGAAGGTTTTTTGACTCGAACATATGGCGGTGCAGTGCTCAATACCACCGCGTTGTCCGATAATATTCATTTTTATAAGCGAGCAAAATCTTTCTTTGAAGAGAAGCAGATCATTGCCCGTAATGCATTGCCGTTTATTAAAAATAAGACCACGATGGCTGCCGACTCCAGCAGTACTGCGATGGAATTATTAAAGCTGTTGAAGGAAAGAAACGATCTGACACTGCTTACCAACTCGGCTGAAGCTTTTCATGAATTGGCGCAGTCAGAAATTAACGTGGTTTCTACCGGCGGTGAATTGAACAAGAATACACTGTCGCTGCAGGGAAGGATCACCAAGGAGATTATCAGCCGCTATCATGTTGATATTATGGTGATGAGCTGCAAAGGACTGGATATGCAGAGCGGGGCGCTTGATTCTAACGAAGCGGAAGCGGAAATCAAAAAAACCATGATCCGTCAGGCGACTGAAGTGGCGCTGTTGGTTGATCACTCAAAATTTGATCGCAAAGCTTTCGTCCAGCTCGTTGACTTTAGCCATATTAATTATCTTATAACCAATAAGGCACCGGGTGCAGAGTGGATTGCATTTTGCCAAGAGAATAATATTCAACTCGTTTATTAATTGTAGCGTGAGTTGCGTCGATATTATTTTAGTTTGCACCTGGAAAATGCCATAAGAATCTAATGATGATGGATGGCGCGGCAAAATTGTTTCTGCCGCGATCGCCATACTTTCTATTTAGCTGAGTTTGAGGCATCCAGATGGAAAAATGTGACCCTATCGGCGCAAGATTAGATCGCTTACCTTTATCTCGATTTCATTTTCGTATTTTCGGCATTATTAGTTTTAGTTTATTAATAACCGGTTTTCTCAGCTACTCCGGGAATGTGGTATTGGCAAAATTAGTCAGTACCGGCTGGTCAAATAATTATCTGAATGCCGCGTTTACCTCAGCGTTGATGTTCGGCTACTTTATCGGTTCACTCGGCGGTGGCTTTATTGGTGATTACTTCGGACGACGCAAAGCGTTCCGTATCAATTTGCTAATCGTCGGGGCCTCAGCCTGTGCGGCAACGTTTGTGCCCAACATGTATTGGCTTATCTTTTTCCGCTGTCTGATGGGGGTTGGAATGGGGGCGCTAATTATGGTGGGCTATGCCTCATTTACGGAATTTATTCCGCCTGAGGTGCGCGGAAAATGGTCTGCCCGCCTGTCGTTTGTCGGCAACTGGGCGCCAATGCTATCGGCGGCAATTGGCGTCGTGATTATTGCCTTTATAAGCTGGCGGGTGATGTTTTTGCTTGGTGGTATGGCAATGCTGTTGGCCTGGTATCTGTCGGGAAAATACTATATTGAATCCCCGCGTTGGCTGGCTGGTAAAGGTCAAAGAAGTGAAGCTGAAAAACATCTTTTACAGGTGGAATCGCAAATTGAGAAAGAAAAAAACATCACTTTATCCTCCTGCCAGAATGGTTGCCTGACGGCGGACTTAAGCACGGAAAGTGGGTCATTTTGGCTCCTGTTCAAGGGGCCGATGTTGCGCTGTACGTTGGTGGCGATCACTGTGCTTATCGCGATGAATATTTCGCTCTATACCATTACGGTATGGATCCCGACGATATTTGTTAATTCAGGAATCGATGTAACGAAATCCATCTTTATGACCGCGATAATTATGATTGGCGCGCCGGTTGGAATATTTATTGCTGCGCTAATTATCGATCGCTTTCCACGGCGGTTATTTGGTTCATCCTTGTTGATTATTATCGCGCTGCTCGGGTATTTCTATTCGATTCAAACCGAAGAGTGGGCCATTCTGAGCTATGGGCTGGTGATGATCTTTTTTCTGTATATGTATGTTTGCTTTGCTTCTGCGGTGTATGTCCCTGAACTGTGGCCCACGCATCTTAGATTGCGGGGGTCGGGTTTTGTGAATGCAGTCGGAAGGATTGTCGCGGTGTTTACGCCTTATGGCGTTGCTATTTTGTTGACCCGTTACGGGTCGATTACGGTCTTTATCGTGCTAGGCGTAATGTTGGTGCTATGCGCGCTGATTCTTTTTTGTTTTGGCATCGAAACACGCAAAGTATCGCTGGAAGAGATTTCAGCGCTGGCCTGAGAAAATGCGCCGACAGGAGTGACCCTGTCGGCATCGCTTACGGCTGGGTTTCCAGCCAGTCATCAAGCGTATACAGCGTTGCGCCCGCCGCCGCCATTTCCATAAAAGCCTCTGCACTGTCCTGGGGGTGAATATTGACGCCACGACAGCCGTCGGTAATCACGCTGACGGTGTAACCAAGATCGAGCGCATCCAGTACGGTGAACTTAACGCAATAGTCGGTAGCCAGCCCCATGATAATAAGCTCGGCAATGCGGTGTTCGAGCAGCCAAGCGTTCAGCGCGGTTGCCTGACGACGGCCGTTATCAAAAAATGCACTGTAACTGTCGACCAGTAGATTCTCTCCCTTGGTGAAGGTTTGAGAAATCGCACGTTGGTTCAACAGCGGATGCAAAGCTGCCCCTTCGCTGTTTTGCACGCAATGATCGGGCCAGAACGTCTGCGCCAGGCCATCGAGTTGCCCCTGACTGTAGGGTTCGACCTGATGCTGACTGGCAAAGCTACCGTGATTCGCCGGGTGCCAGTCCAGACTGGCAACGACAGTGTCGCCGCGTACTGTGCACCAGTCAATCAGACGGTTGGCAATATCGATTGTGCTGTCGCCTTGCGGAACGGCGAGAGCGCCGCCGGCACAAAAGTCATTTTGTAAATCGACCAACAGTAAGGCTCGGGCCATGGGCATAGACTCCTTATTCGTCCGGGGTAAGCTCGCCGCGCAGATTTTGCGTCATTGCTTCACGAATGGTCTGCGTGTCCAGTCCTTGGCTCAGTAGATAGTGCAATTTGGTGAGCGTAGCCTCGACGGTCATATCCGCGCCGCCAATCACGCCAGCATGCGCCAGGGCATTCCCCGTCGCATAGCCACCCATATTTACCTTGCCGGACATACACTGGGTCAGATTCACCACCACAATGCCACGCGAACTCGCATCTTCAAGCTCTTTCAGAAATTCTTTGTTTTGTGGGGCATTGCCCACGCCGTAGGAGCGCAATATTAACGCTTTTACCGGTTGGCGCAGGAAGTTGCGCACCACATCAGCAGAGATGCCGGGATAAATGGTGACCACGCCAATTGGTTGTGGAGTAATAGGATGAACAATCAGTTCGCCTGTGCCGTGTGGGGCTGGTGGTGTACCCAGTCGACGGATATGGATCCCGGCTTCCAGCAGCGGTGCAAGGTTAGGGGAAGCAAAGGCGTCAAAACCATCGGCGTGCGCTTTAGTGGTACGGTTGCCGCGAAACAGTCGGTTGTTGAAAAACAGGGTCACTTCATTGATCGGGTAATTTGCCGCCACGTACAGCGCATTCAGCAGATTGATTTGCCCGTCTGAACGTAGCTCTGCCAGCGGGATTTGTGACCCTGTCACAATTACCGGTTTACCCAAATTCTCCAGCATGAAAGAGAGCGCTGAAGCCGTAAACGCCATGGTGTCAGTACCGTGCAGGATGACAAAACCGTCGTAATCGTCGTAGTGCGCTTTAATGTCTTCCGCAATATGCTGCCAGTCTTCAGGCGTCATGTCGGAGGAATCCATCAGCGGGACATATTCGTGGATGGTGAAGTCTGGCATCTCTGGGCGGTGGAATTCAGGCATCAACGCCAGCTGACGCTGGAGATGACCGGAAACAGGAATATAACCCTGTTCGGAGCGCTGCATACCAATGGTACCGCCGGTATAGGCAACGTAAATCGATTTCTTTTGCATGACTTATCTTCTGTCTCAAAGAAAACCCCTCTTCATCCTGAAGAGGGGTCAATAGTTAGCGAACGTTGGCGCAGGTCAGGCAAAACGCATATCGGTTTTGCGGATCGTTAAACGCGGCCAGCTTATCGCTTTCCGCTTTTACCGCGCTCGCCGCAGAAGCAAGCGGTGGCGGGAGCATGGCCTGAATGGCTTCGGGCAGCATGGCGCGAACGGAGCCTGACATGCTGTCCATCACCATATCGACGAATGTTGGTTCGTCCTGATAATACTCAATATGCCACTGTTTCAGTTTGGCAAGCTCAGCCGCTTTCGCGACGGCGTCGTCAAAATCACCGAGGCTGTCTACCAGTCCGTTGGCTTTCGCATCCTGACCGGTCCAGACGTGGCCCTGCGCGATTTTGTCAATCTGCTCAGGCGTTGTCTTACGCGCATCCGCAACCAGCGTGATAAAGCGCTTATAGCCGTTCTCAATGCTCAGTTGCATCATTTGCTGGACTTCAGACGGTAACGCTTTGGTGATGGAGATATCCGCCAGCGGGGATGTCGCCACGCCGTCGGTATGTACGCCAATAGAATCCAGACTGTTTTCGACGGTGTTGATCACACCAAAGATCCCGATTGACCCGGTCAAGGTGCTGGGGTTTGCCACAATGTAGCTGGCTGGCGTGGAGATCCAGTATCCACCAGAAGCCGCCATGCCGCCCATGGAAACGACAACCGGTTTACCCGCCGCTTTTACCGCAGCCAGTTCAGCACGAATGACTTCAGAGGCGCTGACGCTGCCGCCAGGGCTGTTCACACGCAGCACAATCGCTTTAACTTTCGGGTCGAGACGCGCTTCGCGGATCTGTGCGGCAGTGGTGTCGCCACCCACATTTCCCGGGGTTTCTTCACCGTCCATAATCGCGCCATTCGCGAAGATAACGCCAATGCTGTCTCCGGTATCCGCTGGCGTTTTCAGCGAATAATCGTAATAGCTGACTGCGCGATAGTTTTTATCCGCTTTGCTCCAGCCAAACTGTTTGGTCAGCATTTTTTCGACTTCAGCGCTGGAAGCGAGTGCATCCACCAGTTTGTTGTCGAGCGCGTATTTCGCGGTATCACCATCGACTTTCGTTAATCCGTCCAGCATCGCCTGCGCGCCAGGGAACACCTGCTGAGCAGGGATCTGGCGGTTGGCGGCGACCGTGTCGAGATAGTTCTGCCACAGCTCGCCGATCCAGCGGCTGTCCGCTTCACGCGCGGCAGGAGACATATCATCGCGGATAAACGGCTCTACGGCAGACTTATAGGTTCCGACACGGAACACGTGCGTGGAGACTTTCAGTTTGTCGAGCAGAGACTTGTAGTACAGACCGTTGGTGGCAAAGCCGTGCAGATCAACGGAACCCTGAGGAGAGAGGTAAATTTTGTTGGCAAAACTGGCGAGGTAATACTGTCCCTGGCTGAAGTTATCGCCCACGGCAAAGACCGGTTTCCCGCTGTCACGGAATTCCCGCAGCGCTTTGCCGATATACTGCATGGAGGGCTGGTCAGCCCCGGCAAAATTTTTCAGATCCATCACGATGCCGGTGATGTTGCGATCATCTTTTGCCTGACGAATGGTATTCACGATATCGAACAGGGAGTTTTCCTGCAGACGATCGGAACTGGCACCAAACAGCTGACGGCCAATCACGCTTAAACGACTGGTGCTTGAGGGTTTATCAACAATCACCCCCGAAATATCCAGCAGCAGCGCGCCTCGCTCAGCGTGTTCGCTGGTATTGCTGCTGCTGACCTGCATCCAGATGCCCACGCCAACCAGCACCAAAAAGATGAAGAACAGGTTAAGCACAAATTCACGGACGAAATTGAGTAATCGCCATGTCCATTTAAAAAATCCGGCAATAAATCGCCACAGGGTTCGCATGTATTCTCCCTACCGATTAACAACACGCCATCCCGAAATCCCGGAGAAAGGCGATAAGATGAGGCTATCGTAATGACCCGACAGGCACTTGTCAGCAGGAATCACCGCCTGTGCTGTAACAAAATCCGCTCACGTGTTAATTTTGTGAACAAATCTCATTGTTGGAGTTAAGCAAATGGATGCACTCGAATTACTTATGACCCGTCGTAGCGCCTCTCGTCTCGTCGATCCGGCCCCGGCTGGAGAGCAACTGCAAAATATTCTACGGGCGGGAATGCGCGCGCCGGACCACAAAACGCTGCAACCGTGGCAGTTCTTTGTTATTGAGGGCGAGGGACGTGAACGCTTTAGTGATGTGCTGGAAAAAGGCGCGATTGCCGCAGGCAGCGATGAGAAAGCCCAGGAAAAAGCGCGCAGCGCACCGTTTCGCGCGCCGCTGATTATTACCGTGGTGGCGAAATGTGAAGAAAACGACAAGGTTCCGTTATGGGAACAGGAAATGTCTGCCGGTTGTGCGGTGATGGCCATGCAGATGGCTGCAATTGCGCAGGGCTTCGGTGGTATCTGGCGCAGCGGCGCATTAACCGAAAGTGCGGTCGTTCGTGACGCGTTTGACTGTCGCCCGCAGGATAAAATCGTTGGTTTTCTCTATCTGGGCACACCACAGCTCAAAGCGTCCACGACGGTTAACCTTGCCGATCCGAGCGCATTCGTCCGTTATTTCTGATATCAACGGCAAAACTGTCTGGATTATGAGCAAAGACACCCGAATTCAGACAGTCACTCTTACCACATCATGGAATGAGCGCTACCATATCCGGATTGCAATGACAGGAGATGTCCATGAGCGAGCAAGCTATTCGTTTAACGCAATACAGCCACGGAGCCGGTTGCGGTTGTAAAATTTCCCCAAAAGTGCTGGAAACCATTCTGCACAGCGAGCAGGCGAAGTTTGTTGATCCGAACTTACTGGTGGGTAATGAAACCCGAGACGACGCGGCCGTATACGATCTGGGGAACGGCACCAGCGTTATCAGCACCACCGATTTCTTTATGCCGATTGTCGATAATCCGTTTGATTTTGGCCGCATCGCTGCGACTAACGCCATCAGCGATATTTTCGCAATGGGCGGCAAACCGATTATGGCAATTGCTATTCTGGGTTGGCCGCTTGATAAGCTGGCGCCGGAAATCGCCCGCGAAGTTACCGAAGGCGGACGCTTTGCCTGCCGTCAGGCGGGTATTGCGCTGGCGGGCGGCCACTCTATCGATGCCCCAGAACCTATCTTTGGCCTTGCGGTAACCGGCATTGTGCCGACCGAACGCGTGAAGAAAAACAGCACCGCCGAGGCCGGATGTAAGTTGTTCCTGACCAAGCCGCTGGGTATTGGCGTCCTGACTACCGCAGAGAAAAAATCGCTGCTGAAAGACGAACACAAAGGACTGGCGACGGAAGTGATGTGCCGGATGAACATTGCAGGGGCGGCATTCGCCGATATCGACGGCGTGAAAGCCATGACCGACGTTACCGGTTTTGGTCTGCTGGGACATCTGAGCGAGATGTGTCAGGGCGCGGGCGTTCAGGCGCAGATCGTCTACCAGGATATTCCTAAGCTTCCTGGCGTTGAAGAATACATCGCGCAGGGCGCGGTGCCGGGCGGAACCCAGCGTAACTTTGCCAGCTACGGACACCTGATGGGTGAAATGCCGCAGTCGGTACGCGATCTGCTCTGCGATCCGCAAACTTCTGGTGGTCTACTGCTGGCGGTAACGCCGGAAGCTGAAGCCGAAGTGAAAACGGCGGCAGCGCAGTTTGGCATCGACCTCACCGCGATTGGTGAGTTAGTGGAAGCTCGTGGCGGTCGCGCCATGGTTGAGATCCGTTAACTCGATGCGGTTGTTTATTGCCGAAAAACCGAGTCTGGCGCGCGCTATCGCCGATGTGCTGCCGAAGCCGCATCGCAAAGGTGACGGTTTTATTGAATGCGGAAACGGACAAGTGGTGACCTGGTGCATTGGTCACCTGCTTGAGCAGGCGCAGCCAGATGCCTACGACAGTCGCTATGCTCGCTGGAGTCTGGTCGATCTGCCGATTGTCCCGGAAAAGTGGCAACTGCAGCCGCGTCCCTCGGTGACCAAACAGCTCAATGTCATTAAGCGCTTTTTACATGAGGCCAGCGAAGTCATTCACGCAGGTGACCCCGACCGTGAAGGACAACTGCTGGTGGATGAGGTACTTGATTACCTGCAACTGGCCCCTGAAAAGCGCCAGCAGGTGCAACGCTGCCTGATTAACGACCTCAACCCGCAGGCCGTCGAGCGGGCTATTGAGCGCCTGCGCGCCAACAGTGAGTTCATTCCGCTGTGCGTGTCGGCACTGGCGCGGGCGCGGGCGGACTGGCTGTACGGTATCAATATGACGCGCGCTTACACCATTCTTGGGCGTAACGCGGGCTATCAGGGCGTACTTTCGGTCGGGCGCGTACAAACGCCGGTGCTCGGCCTGGTTGTGCGTCGCGATGAAGAGATTGAAAACTTCGTCGCCAAAGATTTCTTCGAGGTAAAAGCACATATCGTGACGCCTGCCGATGAGCGATTTACCGCTATCTGGCAACCGAGCGAAGCGTGTGAGCCGTATCAGGATGAAGAAGGGCGCTTGCTGAATCGTACCCTGGCTGAACACGTGGTAAACCGCATTAACGGCCAGCCGGCGATAGTCACCAGTTATAACGATAAACGGGAATCAGAATCTGCGCCGCTGCCGTTTTCGCTGTCGGCGTTGCAGATTGAAGCGGCGAAACGCTTTGGCTTAAGTGCGCAAAACGTTCTGGATATCTGCCAGAAGCTGTATGAAACCCATAAGCTGATTACCTATCCGCGTTCGGATAGCCGTTATCTGCCGGAAGAACACTTTGCCGGACGTCACGCGGTGTTGAACGCGATTAGCGTTCATGCCCCCGATTTGCTCCCGCAACCAGCGGTCAATCCTGATACGCGAAACCGCTGCTGGGACGATAAAAAAGTGGATGCGCACCACGCCATCATTCCTACCGCACGCAGTTCGTCCATCAACCTGAACGATAACGAAGCGAAAATTTACAACCTGATTGCCCGTCAGTATCTGATGCAGTTCTGTGCGGACGCGGTCTTCAGGAAGTGCGTTATTGAGTTGGATATCGCCAAAGGAAAGTTTGTCGCCAAAGCGCGTTTTCTGGCGGAGGCCGGATGGCGCACGCTGCTTGGCAACAAAGAGCGCGATGAAGATAACGACGGGACGCCGCTGCCGGTGGTGGCAAAAGACGATGAGCTGCTGTGCGAAAAAGGCGAAGTGGTTGAACGTCAGACCCAGCCCCCGCGGCACTTTACTGATGCCACGCTGCTGTCAGCGATGACCGGGATTGCGCGCTTTGTGCAGGATAAAGATCTGAAAAAGATCCTGCGTGCCACGGATGGATTAGGAACGGAAGCGACGCGCGCCGGGATTATCGAGCTGCTGTTTAAACGCGGATTCCTGGTAAAAAAAGGGCGTTATATCCATTCTACCGACGCGGGAAAAGCGCTGTTTCACTCGCTGCCCGAAATGGCGACGCGTCCGGACATGACCGCGCACTGGGAATCTATCCTGACCCAAATCAGTGAAAAGCAGTGTCGTTATCAGGACTTCATGCAGCCGTTGGTGGGAACGCTGTATCAGCTTATCGATCAGGCGCGCAGCACGCCGGTACGACGCTTCCGTGGCATTGCCGCTCCGGGCGGTAGTGGTGGCGATAAGAAAAAGAGCGCGCCGCGTAAACGTACGGCGAAAAAAAGCCCGCCATCCGAAGAGGCAGGCGTGTAAGTCTGTAGGCCTGATAAGCGTAGCGCCATCAGGCTTTGCCGGATGCGGCACTCGCGCCTTATCCGGCCTACGGATCTACAGAGACAATATTAAATCACACCCTGGCCCAACATCGCGTCGGCAACTTTCACGAATCCTGCGATGTTGGCGCCACGTACGTAGTTGGTTTGCTTGCTTTCGCCGCCATACTCGACGCAGGCATGGTGAATATCCAGCATGATGTGATGCAGACGCGCATCCACTTTCTCCGCCTTCCAGCCCAGACGAGCGGCGTTTTGCGCCATTTCCAGACCAGATGTCGCTACGCCACCGGCGTTGGCTGCTTTACCCGGTGCGAACAGGATGCCCGCTTCGAGGAACAGGTCGGTGGCTTCGATGGTGGTCGGCATGTTGGCCCCTTCGGCGACAGCTTTCACACCGTTGGCGATCAGCACGCGCGCCGCATCGACATCCAGTTCGTTCTGAGTGGCGCACGGCAGGGCGATATCAACCGGAACCGACCACGGCTGTTTGCCTTCCAGATAGGTCAGGCCAAACTCACGAGCGTAATCCGCCACGCGACCGTCACGGCTGTCTTTGATCGCGCACAGACGCGCCAGTTTTTCTTTGGTAAAGCCGCTTTCGTCAACCACGGTACCGCTGGAATCGGAAGCGGTAACGACGCGGGCGCCAAACTCCATAGCTTTTTCAATGGCGAATTGCGCCACGTTACCGGAACCAGAGACCGCTACGCGCATGCCTTCAAAGCCCAGACCATGGCGTTTCAGCATTGCTTCGGTGAAGTACACAAGGCCGTAGCCGGTGGCTTCCGGGCGAATCAGGCTGCCGCCAAAAGAGAGACCTTTACCGGTAAAGACGCAGGCGCTGTTGTTGGACAGTTTTTTCATCATCCCGGCCATAAAGCCGACTTCACGACCGCCCACCCCGATATCGCCCGCCGGAACGTCGGTATCGGGGCCTAAATGGCGGAACAGTTCGGTCATCAGCGCCTGGCAGAAGCGCATGATTTCGCCTTCGCTTTTTCCTTTCGGATCGAAATCGCTCCCGCCTTTACCACCGCCCATTGGTAACGTGGTGAGGGCGTTCTTAAACGTCTGCTCGAAGCCAAGGAATTTCAGGATCGACAGATTCACGGAAGGGTGAAAACGCATACCGCCTTTGTACGGGCCAATGGCGGAGCTGAACTGCACACGCCACGCGCGGTTAACCTGTACCTGATTGCGATCGTCCAGCCAGACTACGCGGAACTGGATCACGCGCTCCGGTTCAACCAGACGTTCCAGCAATGACATCTGACGATAACGTGGGTTTTGTTCGAGGAAGGGCCACAGTGTCGTCATTACCTCACGAACGGCTTGCGCGAACTCGGTCTGATTCGGGTCGCGCTTTTGCACATGGTTAAGGAATGACTCCAGAGAACATGTCTGATCCATAGATATAAGAACCTCTTATGTATTGATATGGTTATATTTTTGATTTTTGTGTTAAGTGTTTTGCAGTTTTTGACTATAACATCAGCAGTGTGACGGGACGCAAGAAAAAATTAACCCCGCTAAGTAAATTAATATTGCGCCGCGGGTCATAACCAAAAACGATGACGGAAGGGGCTAAAGTTTCTGCCGATTTATACCGTTATACTGAGCATAACTGTCAGTCAAAAAGGAAAGAATATGCGCCGTTTAATCGTGGCAGGAGCGTTGGCAATAATGTCCAGCGCGACGCTGGCAAATCAGCTTTATCGCCCGGACGTGCAGGTGAATGTGCCGCCGGAAGTGTTCAGTTCCAGCGGTCAGCGGGCGCAACCCTGTAGTCAGTGCTGTATTTATCAGGATCAAAACTACTCAGAAGGGGCGGTGATTAAGGCGGATGGCGTTCTGTTGCAGTGCCAGCGTGATGATAAAACGATCAGCACGAATCCGCTGGTCTGGCGGCGCGTAAAAGGATAAACGCTTCTAACAACGGGATATCGGCAGGCGCCAGCGGATAACGCAGCGCCTCTTCGGGTGAACACCAGACGATATCCTGATGCTCATACGCCTTCAGTTCTCCCTGATATGACGGCACATGCCAGGCATGTAAGTGAATCAGTCGGCCTGAAACCTCGCGTTGATGGCTGGCAATGTAGTGCCCAACGACCGCCTCGATGCCCAACTCTTCACGCAGTTCACGGACCAGCGCCTCGGGCTGACTTTCGCCAGACTCAACCTTACCGCCGGCAAACTCCCACATACCTGACTGATCCGCATGCTGCGGACGTTGAGCCAGTAAAATTTTGCCATCACGTTCTATGATAGCGGCGACCACGTCGAGGGTTTTCATTATATTCATCAAGATCTAACGGCAGAAAGTGACATACTATCGTTATCTTCGTTTTATCTAAAGTATTCAGGAGCAACCGTTGAACGATCCTCAGTCGTGGGTAAAACCGTTAACGCGTATCCCTTTCAGTTTAAAACCGCTCGTTGCGACGCAGAAAAAGCATTATGGCGATGTGCTGCATCCCACGCGCTGGTGGGGGCGGATGCCATTTCTGTTCTGGCTGGTAGCGCTGTTTGTTGGATTTCTGGAGCGTAAAAAGGCGCGCTTAACGCCGGTGATGCGCGCATTGCTAATGACCCGCGTATCTCAGGTGTGCCACTGCGCTTTCTGCGTTGATGCCAACAGTTTACGGCTGGCTGAACGCTGCGGCGCGCTGGATAAAGTCTTGCAGGTTGCCAACTGGCAAGAATCGACGCTGTTCAGTGCAGAAGAGCGCGTAGCGCTGGCCTATGCGGATGCGGTGACCGCAACGCCTCCACAGGTTGACGATGCGCTGAAAGCGCAGATGAAGCAGTATTTTACCGATACCGCCATCACTGAAATGACCGCGCTGATTGCGTTTCAAAATCTCTCGGCGCGTTTTAATGCCGCACTCGATATCCCCTCCCAGGGACTGTGCGACAGTTATAAAGGACGCCCGCATGCTTGACCGTCATCTTCACCCGCGATTAAAACCGCTTTTGCATCGCTGCGTGGGGGTCATTGATAAACCCGCGATTACTCCGGACGGACTTACGCTTGTCGGTTTTGCCATTGGTGTGCTGGCGTTGCCATTTCTGGCGCTAGGCTGGTATCTGGCGGCGCTGGTGGCCATTGTGCTCAATCGGCTGTTTGATGGGCTGGATGGGGCGCTGGCTCGGCGTAGAGGGCTTACCGATGCGGGAGGATTTCTCGATATCTCGCTTGATTTTCTGTTTTACGCTTTAGTGCCGTTTGGTTTTATTCTTGCCGCACCGGCGCAAAATGCGCTGGCAGGCGGCTGGCTGCTGTTCGCGTTTATTGGCACCGGCAGCAGCTTTCTCGCCTTCGCCGCGCTGGCGGCTAAGCATCAGATAGATAACCCTGGCTACGCGCATAAATCGTTTTATTATCTGGGTGGGCTGACCGAAGGAACCGAGACGATTTTGCTGTTTGTGGTGGGATGTCTGTTCCCGGAATATTTTGCCGTGCTGGCGTGGATCTTTGGCGCGCTGTGCTGGATGACGACGTTCACCCGGATCTGGAGCGGGTATCTGACGCTGAAAGCGGTTCAGCGTCAGGCGTAATGTATTGCGTTGCCGGATGCGCTTATCCGGCAATCGTGACCATTTTACTTGCTGGCGTCCGGACCCCGTTCACCGCGGGCGACCGGGTTTTTCGGATTACTGCTCCACTCATACCAGCCGCCGTCGTAAACAGAGACGTTTTTCCAGCCCATCGCGCGGGCATACATAAACGTTTCTGAAGCACGCCAGCCGGTGCCGCAGTAGAAAGAAACCTGCTGGTCTGGCGTGATATTCCACTGTTTCCACATGGCGGCGATGTCATCCGCGCTGCGCATGGTGCCATCCGGATTATGGAAATCTTCCATATGCGTGGAATCGCTGCCTGCGTGGCCCCAGCGTGCGCCTGCGATCTCACCTTTTGGCTTGATGTAGCTATAGCCGCTGGTAGTACCGATAAACTCCGGCCATGAACGAATGCTCACCAACGACGCATCCTGTCGATGCAGCAGGCCGCGAGCCTGTTCCATATCCAGCATCAACTGCGGCTGGGCAGGAATTTTCACGCCGAAATCAGGTTCTGGCTTCACCGTCGGCGGAGTACCACGTTCGACCGGTAAACCTGAGTCGGACCAGGTTTGCCAGCCGCCGTCGAGTAGACGAACATCTTTCACGCCTGCGTACAGCATAATTTGCGCCACGCGCGCGGCGGCATAAACATCGCGTCCATATAAAATCACCGTGGTGTCGTGGCGGATACCGTGTTTCGCCAGCATCGCTTTGAGCTGCTCGTCGGAAACTTTATTCCACAGTGGTTCGCTTTCGACTTCGTTGGTATCAATATAGCCCGCACCGGGGATATGGCTCAGCAGATACAACTTCGGCGCGCCCCAGGCGGCTTCAATCACTTTCCAGTCACCGGTCGGTTTGGCAGTCACGTCTTTACCCTGCTGCAGGTCGTGCAGCCACTGCGGGTAAACCAGTTGTTCGAAGTGCGGCAGACGTTGCAGACGGGCAGGGTCCGTAAACGCATCGCTGAGGGTTGAGATATGGCTAAAGCCGACTTTCTGCAGGCGGGATTTGACGGCCTGCATGTCGCTATCGCTGCCATACAGCGCCACCGGCGCGTCGGTTTTCAGCTGATGTGACTTAACCCAGGCGCTGAGTTGTGCATCATTCATCGTGTCGAGCCAGGCGGCAGACAGGTTCAGCGCGGAAGGTTCGTGTCCTGAAGGACCATTGAGCGACTGCGGCCAGCCGTTGTAAAAAGCGCTCTGACGGGTATCGATCGCCGCGCCTTGCTTTTGCTGTAACTGGTTGAGGGTGAGCGTTTGTGCTGTTTCAGCAGCCCAGGATGAAGCGCAAGCGAGCCCTAAAGCCAGTGCCAGCGCGGTCATTTGAGAAACACGTTTCATCGAATAGCCCGACGTTGAAAAAAGAGGACGACATTCTGTGCCGCCAGTGAAGTAAAAACCTTGCGTTAACGCAGCATATCGCTACATTCACGCCCAGCTTTCCATCTGTAATACACGGCCTGCGGGCGGAACGTCCTGCGCGTCATGGGTAACCTGGACCACCGGTATACCCAGCTTACGGACTTCAGTGAAGACCCACTGGCGAAAGGTATCGCGCAGTGACGCATCCAGCCTGCTAAAGGGTTCATCGAGTAACAGCGCCTGAGGCTGCGCCAGCAGCGCGCGAAGCAGGGCGACGCGCGAACGCTGCCCACCGGAGAGCGAAGCCGGATCGCGTGAATAAAATCCTGACAGGTCCGCGCGAGCGAGGGCGCTTTCTACCTCATGACGCCTGGCGGGACCTTGCAGGCTGGCGGGTAAGGCCAGCAGTAAATTCTGCCCAACGCTGAAATGGTCAAACAGCAGCGCATCCTGGAACAGGATGCCAATCTGGCGCTGCGCGGTAGGCAGGGTGTCAATGCGTCGTTCGTTGAGCCACAGTTCGCCTGACGCCTGAAACTGAGGAGACAGCGCTCCGATCATCCACGAAAATAGCGAAGACTTTCCGCTGCCGGAAGGCCCCATAATAGTGACAATGTCACTTTTATTTACCTGAAAATTAACGTCCTTCACCAGCGCTGTCGCGCCCTGGTACAACGAAACGTCTCGTACGGTAAGCATTAGCGGAGTCCTTGTCGAAAGCGGCCAATCCACGCAGCGAGAAACGCCGTGAGTGCGAAAACTAACAGTGGTAACAGAAGCTGCCATAATGCCTGGGTCGCCAGAATCGCGGTGCTACCACCGCTGCTTAATGCCACCGCTTCGGTGGTCAGCGTCGGATAGCGTCCGGCACCTAACCACAGCGTCGGCATATACTGGGCAATACTGACTGAGAATCCTACCGCGAAGGCAATCAGCGCCGGGCGCACTAGCAGTGGGCATTTCACCTGCCAGAATATCCGCCCCCGCGTCCAGCCCAGCGTTTGTGCAATCAAAATCAATCGCGGATCAATGCGTTGCCACGCCGGTTTGAGAACAAACAGCATCCATGGCATCACCCACAGCAGGTGGCTCCATACAATGGTCGTCATCAGCCCATCCTGTCCGCCATATAATGCCAACAGGTACTGTCCGGTCACCAGCGGCAGCGCAGGCAAAATGAGCGGTAGCCAGACCCAGCGGTGTCCGGTTTGTGGACCCCATTCCAGCCAGGCAAACAGTATCAGCAGCGCCAGCACGCTGGAAAGGAGTCCCAGTTGCAGGCTGTTGCTGAGCGCCTCGCTGTTTAGCGAGGAATAGTTGGCGAGAAGCGCCAGCACCAGCGCACATACCACACCGCTCAGGGGTAAAAGCTGTACCAGCGGGCGTGCGGCCGTAGCGGATGAAAAACGCAGGCGTTCACCGTTGACTGCCGGAATAGTGCGTCGCCAGATGCGCCAGAACAAATAACCCGCCAGCGCAATAATGAGAAGTAACAACACCAGCAGCAGGCTGGCGAGCGCACCTTTAGCCTGCTGTTCAACATCGCCCTGACTGAGCCATTGCCAGCTCAATACGGCAAGCGTTGGCGGATTGCCGGGGCCAAGAACGATTGCCACATCCACAACGGAGAGTGACCAGGCGACAATCGCCAGCATAGCTTTGCCCAACGCCGGGGCGATAGCGGGCAGAACCAGCCACTTCAGGCATTGCAGTCGGCTGTAACCCAGCGAATCCAGCACGATAACCTGCTGCGAAAGTTGTTTTTCACTTAGCAGGGCCGAGAGGATCCATAACAAAAAGGCGCTCTCTTTCACGGCCAGCGTCACGCCAAGTCCAATGCCGTAGCGATCCGGCTGGGGGCTGAAAAACGCAAGCCATTGCCAGAGCAGGCCGCCTTCGGCAAAAACTAACAGCACGCTGGTGGCAAAGGCAACGTGCGGAATTGCCAGCAGCCAGGGAAGACGCGTATACAGACGCACCCAGCCAGCGCCGGGCCACAGGGCGAGGATTGCCAGCAGAGCGATGAGCAGCGCGCCGCCAGCCGCGAGGATTACGGAAACCAGCGTTGCCAGTAACGCCTGCGGGAATTGAGGATCGGTGACTAACGCCAGCCAGTGTGCGGTGTTAAGCGCCGGTGCTATCAGCGACAATGCCGCTGGCGCCAGCGGCAGATATACTGCCGCCATAATGGCCCAGAGTAGCAGTATTAATGCGTACCGTAGCGGCGTAGCCATTCTTGTTCCAGAGCGTTTACCCAGGCTGCATGCGGTTCTGGCAGTACGGCAGGGAGTCCTTGCGGGATCCGTGCCAGCAGCGCATTACGCTGTTCGACAGGTAATTTTTGTGGATCAAGCACCGAAGGATCCCCCCAGACAGTCGGGTCGGCTTTGCGCAGTTGCGCTTCGGGCGAAAGCAGGTAGTTTGCCACGACTTTCGCTCCGGCGCTGGCGCGCGCATTCGCCGGAATGGTGACAAAATGCACGTTGCCGAGCATGCCCTGTGAGAAACCAAAACTATAGCTGCTTTTGGGCAATTCGCCGCTGGCCACTTTTTGCTGTGCGTGGGCAGGGTTAAAGGTTATTGAGAAACGCAGAACGCCACTATTAAGCAGCGCATCCATTCGCGCAGGCGTGGGCGGAAAGTCTTTGCCTTCGCGCCAGAGTACAGGGTGCAACGCATCAAGATAGTGCCATAACGGGGCAGTAACGTCGGCGAAGGTGGTTGCATCGGGAGCGATTTTCAACGCTTGCGGTTTGGTGGTGAGCGATAGTAACAACTGCTCAAGAAACGCTGTTCCGGTAAAATCTGGCGGGCGCGGATAGGTCACGGTACCGGGGTGCGCCTGCGCGAACTCCAGAAGCGCCTGCGGGGATTGCGGCGGCTGCGCGGTGAGGTCGCGCCTGGCAATAAAGGTTAGCTGGGCGCCGCCCCACGGTGATTCAGCCCCCTCCGTTGGAACGGAGAAATCTTCCGTCACCGGTTTTTGGGTATCAACATAGCGCCAGTTAGGCAGCGTTTGCGCCCACTGAGTTTGCAGCAGTCCGGCTTCTTTCAGCGTACGGAAGTTTTCGCCGTTAACCCACAGTAAATCGACAGAGCCACCGGTTTTTCGCCCGGATGTCGCTTCCGTCTGAATGCGTTTTACGGCGTCGGCAGCATCCGCCAGGCGCACGATTTTTAGGTTAATGGCGTAGTGCGTTTTCATCTCACCGCTAACCCAGTCGAGATACTGATTAACTGCATTGTCGCCACCCCAGGCGTTGAACCACACCGTCTGACCGCGGGCATCTTTTTTGATTTGCTGCCAGGTGGCGTCCTGGGCAAACGTCGCCAGCGGGCAGAGCAACAAACTCAGGCACAATAAGCAGTAACGCATAATATCTCCATTGCTAAAAATGGGGGAAGTCTCAGGTTTTTTTCCGTTGATGCTCAAGATAAAGGCTTCTCGCCACGGATATCACTACGCTCAGGGCGAACAGAATGAACAGGCCGGTAACAAACCAAAATGTGCCGCCGGTTAACAGGCTACCCGCCCACGAATAGACGATAGTGGCAGGTAATTGTCCGATGCCGGTGGCGATGAAAAAATGGCGAAAGCGAATCGAGGTCAGGCCTGCTGCATAACTTACCGGGTCGAAGGGCACAAAAGGTAACAGGCGACAGACCAAAATTGTATGCTTGCCATAGCGCTCGAAAAAAGCGTCCATGCTGTTTAGCACCGTTTTTCCGGTCAGTTTTTCCACCGCGCCGCGACCTAAAACGCGGGCAATAAAAAAGCACAGCGCCGCACCCACCATCGCGCTGCTCCAGGACAGTACGCCGCCCCAAAATGCGCCAAACAGTGAGGCATTGGCAAACGTAATAACAAAGGCAGGAAGGGGCGCGACGATGGCCTGCAGGATCATCAGGAAGAACGACACCACCGCGGCCTGGGTTCCGTAAGAACGAATGAAGTTCTCAACAGCATGCTGATCGAGCGTAGCAAACGCCGCCAGGCTGGCGTGGAGAAAGTCGCTCACGCCTGGTATCCACGCCCATGCGATTAGCGCGAGCAGCAGCAGAGCAAGCAAGCTTACCCGGTAATAGCGTGTCAGCCGCGGTGTATTCATTTTGAACATTTACCCGCGCACTCATGCCGGGACGATGGATCGATATGCTTATACCTAGCCCAGGCTTTGGCGGCCTGAACAAGGGCGAATAACACCAGCCCCGCAATGCTGAGCGTACCGATAAATGCCCAGCTAATCCCTTCGCTGGCCAGTTCGTGCGACATCAGCGTATAAATGAAGATGCCGGGCAAGGTGGTTACCGCAGATATCACGGTAAATGACCAGAACGGAATCGCCGTCAGCCCATAAGCGTAGTTTTGAATGTTATAGGGGAACAGCGGCACGAGCCGGGTCAGGATCAGAAAGTCTACTCCGCTATGGGCAATGCCTTTTTCGATAGCCTGAAACGTCGCTGTGTGCCCAACGTATTTTTGCAGTAGATCCCGACCAAGCCAGCGAGCCAGCAAAAACGACAGCGCCGAGGCAACGGTTGCCGCCACTAACGAGATGAGCGTTCCTGTCACGGGACCAAATAGCACCCCGCCGACGATCACCAGGATACTGCCTGGGATCAGACACAGCGCAGCAACAATAAACAACAGGATATAAAGCGTATAGCCGAACATACCGCTTTGGCGGATGACGTCTCGTAAATGATGGAAATTGGTTATCAGGTCGGTCAGACCATAATGATGGAAAACTCCCGTCAGAACGCAGAACAGGACCGCGACAATCAGCAGCCGGTATTCTGCTTTATGCGAACTTCTTTTTCATGGGGGTTCTCCTGTAAAACCGAGTGCAATGCAGCATTTTCGTCAGCGAAAAGTGCGCGGGAAGATATAATAAATTCCCGGCCGTAACAATGTATTACCGTCGCTTTATTGATTTTGCACAGAATAAACAGACTCTCCAGGCCGGGCCCGGAGAGTGAAAAGACGAAGAAGGTCAGACGCGGAATTTAGCCCATACAGGCGCATGATCGGACGGTTTTTCCATGCTGCGAATTTCATAGTCGATGCCGGTTTCTTCGCAGCGCTCCGCCAGTGGGTTGCTCGCCAGCAGAAGATCGATACGCAGGCCACGGTTATCGTCAAAGCCTTTTGAGCGGTAATCAAACCACGAGAACTGGTCGTTCTTTTCAGGATAAGCGTGGCGATAGGTATCTACCAGACCCCAGCCCAGCAGGCGCTCCATCCACTCGCGCTCTTCCGGCAGGAAGGAACATTTACCGGTCCGCAGCCAGCGTTTACGGTTCTCTTCGCCGATGCCGATATCGAGGTCGGTAGGGCTGATATTCATATCGCCCATGATCAACACCGGATTGTCGCGTTTCAGTTCTGTCTCCAGATAGTTTTGTAGGTTCTGATAAAACGCGGCTTTGGCCGGGAATTTAGTTTCATGGTCACGGCTTTCGCCCTGCGGGAAATAGCCGTTGATCACCGTGATGCTGCCCAGCGGGGATGGAATTTCCGCCATGATGATACGACGCTGCGCTTCCTCGCCATCGCCCGGGAAGCCACGACGCACCGCGATTGGCGTTTCTTTCGTTAACAGCGCCACGCCGTAATGACCTTTCTGTCCATGATAAAAGACGTTGTAACCGAGCTTTGCTACCTCTTCGAGAGGGAACATATCGTCGTGGACCTTTGTCTCCTGTAAGCCAATAACATCCGGTTGGTGTTTTTCGACAATGGCTGCCAGTTGATGGGGACGGGCGCGCAGGCCGTTGATATTAAAAGAGACAAATTTCATAGTCGCTGCCACTTTGCAAGATGAATAGTGCAAGGATGGTAGCAGAATTTCCGCAGGCTGACTGCTTCTTGTCACCTGATTCCAACAATGATTGCTAATGGCGTTAACGATGGAGCAAAAACTGCACCGTTTTGGCGCGAAGCGCGTCGGAATAGGGCAATAATTTCCGATAAATTTCGTATACGATCACAATTTCAGAATTATATTTGGCGACTGAATAAAACTGCGTTTTTTCCTCTGTTTAGTCGCCGGATGCGCAAACATATTCACTTTATATGCACATATAGTGAATATCGCCACGTTGTAACCTGTTGATATTCCGTTACCAACCTCTGTTTATGCACTTTTTTCGCTGGCTGGCACGAACCCTGCAATCTACATTTACACCGCAAACACTATATTTATTAACATACAGATAACTTTTTATTTACCGTTGAGGTCGCTATGTCTCTGTCAATTACGCGTGAAAATTTTGATGAATGGATGATGCCCGTATACGCTCCGGCCCCTTTTATTCCGGTGCGTGGTGAAGGTTCACGTCTGTGGGACCAGCAGGGCAAAGAGTATATCGATTTCGCGGGAGGCATTGCGGTTAACGCGCTGGGTCACGCCCATCCGGCATTGCGCGAGGCATTAAATGACCAGGCGAGCAAATTCTGGCATACGGGAAATGGCTACACCAACGAGCCGGTGCTGCGTCTGGCGAAAAAGTTAATTGACGCCACCTTCGCCGAGCGCATTTTCTTCTGTAACTCTGGCGCAGAGGCCAATGAAGCGGCACTAAAACTGGCGCGTAAATATGCTCACGATCGTTTTGGCAGCCAGAAGAGCGGCATTGTAGCGTTTAAAAATGCTTTCCATGGCCGCACGCTCTTTACCGTCAGCGCCGGAGGACAGCCTGCCTATTCACAGGATTTCGCACCGCTGCCGCCGGATATCCGTCATGCCGTATACAACGATCTCGACTCTGCCAGCCAACTGATTGATGACACCACCTGCGCGGTTATCGTGGAGCCGGTGCAGGGTGAAGGCGGCGTGGTGCCGGCAACGAATGCCTTTTTACAGGGGCTGCGTGAATTATGCGATCGCCATAATGCACTGCTGATATTTGATGAAGTTCAGACCGGCGTTGGCCGTACCGGAGAACTGTATGCCTATATGCATTATGGCGTTACGCCGGATCTACTGACGACAGCAAAAGCGCTGGGCGGTGGTTTCCCCATCGGCGCACTGCTGGCGACAGAGCATTGTGCCAGCGTGATGACGGTCGGTACGCACGGTACAACGTACGGCGGAAACCCGCTGGCCACGGCGGTGGCGGGCAAACTGCTGGAAATTGTTAACACGCCGGAAGTGCTCAACGGAGTGAAACAGCGCCACGACTGGTTTGTGGAGCGTATTAACGCCATTAACGAACGTTTTGGACTGTTTAGTGAAATTCGTGGACTCGGACTGCTGATCGGCTGCGTGCTGAACGCGGAATTTGCCGGGAAAGCGAAACTTATCTCGCAAGAAGCGGCCGTTGCCGGGGTGATGGTACTGATTGCTGGTGCTAACGTGGTGCGTTTTGCCCCTGCGTTAAACGTCAGCGAAGAAGAGGTCGCCACCGGGCTGGATCGCTTTGCGCTGGCCTGCGAACGCATTAAAGCAGGAGGTTCATCATGATGGTGATTCGTCCCATTGAACGCGCGGATATCACTGCGTTGATGCAGCTTGCCAGTAAGACCGGCGGCGGATTGACTTCGCTACCGGCGAATGAAGCTACGCTAATGGCGCGTATCGAACGTTCGCTACAAACCTGGCGCGGTGAGTTGCCAAAAAGTGAGCAAGGATATGTGTTTGTGCTGGAAGACAGCGCCAGCGGAACCGTGGCGGGGATTTGCGCCATCGAGGTGGCGGTGGGGCTTAACGACCCCTGGTACAACTACCGGGTCGGTACTCTGGTGCACGCGTCGAAAGAGCTGAACGTATACAACGCGCTGCCGACGCTGTTTCTGAGTAACGATCATACGGGCAGTAGCGAACTTTGCACTCTGTTTCTCGATCCGGACTGGCGTAAAGAGGGCAACGGTTATTTGCTGTCGAAGTCGCGTTTTATGTTTATGGCGGCCTTTCGCGATCGATTCAATGAGAAAGTCGTGGCCGAGATGCGCGGCGTGATCGATGAGCATGGCTACTCTCCGTTCTGGCAAAGCCTCGGCAAACGATTTTTCTCGATGGAGTTTAGCCGGGCGGATTTTCTCTGCGGAACCGGGCAAAAAGCATTCATTGCTGAACTGATGCCTAAGCATCCGATTTATACCCATTTCTTGTCTGATGAAGCGCAAAGCGTGATTGGTCAGGTACATCCGCAAACGGCTCCTGCTCGAGCAGTGCTGGAGAAAGAAGGGTTTCGCTACCGTAACTATGTCGATATTTTCGACGGCGGGCCGACCCTGGAATGTGATATTGACCGGGTGCGGGCTATCCGTAAAAGCCGACTGGTGGAGGTGGCTGAAGGGCAGCCTGCGCCGGGCGATTATCCAGCTTGTCTGGTTGCCAATGAAAATTATCAAAACTTCCGCGTCATGTTGGTTCGTGCCGACCCGGATACTCAGCGTCTGGTACTGACGGCGGCGCAACTGGACGCCCTGAAATGCCATGCGGGCGACCATGTACGTTTTGTGCGTCTTTGTGCAGAGGAGAAAACAGCATGACATTATGGATAAACGGCGACTGGGTGACCGGGCAGGGTGAGCGTCGGGTGAAAACCAATCCGGTAAGCGGTGATGCGCTGTGGCAGGGCAATGATGCCGATGCAACTCAGGTAGCACAGGCATGTCGGGCCGCGCGCGCAGCCTTTACCGGTTGGGCTAAACAGCCCTTTAGCGCCCGTCAGACTATTGTTGAAAAGTTTGCTTCATTGCTGGAAAGCAATAAAGCCGAGCTGACCCAGATTATCGCCCGGGAAACCGGCAAACCTCATTGGGAAGCCGCGACTGAACTGACGGCGATGATCAATAAAATAGCTATCTCCGTGAAAGCTTATCATGCCCGTACCGGAGAGCAGCACAGCGAGTTACCGGATGGCGCGGCAACGTTGCGCCATCGCCCGCACGGCGTACTGGCGGTATTTGGCCCGTATAACTTCCCCGGCCATTTACCCAATGGTCATATTGTTCCGGCACTGCTGGCAGGCAATACGTTGATTTTCAAACCCAGCGAGCTGACGCCGTGGACCGGCGAAGCCGTGACAAAGCTGTGGGAGCTGGCGGGATTGCCGCCGGGCGTGCTGAACCTGGTGCAGGGTGGACGCGAAACGGGGCAGGCGCTGAGCGCGCAGGAAGATCTTGATGGTCTGCTGTTTACCGGCAGTGCCAATACCGGTTATCAACTGCATCGACAGCTATCCGGCCAGCCGGAAAAAATCCTTGCCCTGGAAATGGGGGGCAACAACCCGCTGATTATTGAGAATCCGCAAGATATTGATGCCGCGGTGCATCTGACGATCCAATCCGCGTTTGTTACCGCCGGACAGCGTTGTACCTGCGCCCGCCGCCTGTTAGTTAAAAAAGGCGCGCAGGGGGATGCGTTCCTGGCGCGTCTGGTGGAGGTCAGCCAGCGTTTAATGCCCGGCAACTGGGATGCACAACCGCAGCCGTTTCTTGGCGGACTGATTTCCGAACAGGCCGCGCAGCACGTCTATGATGCCTGGCAGCGCCTGGAGTCATTGGGTGGCCGTACGCTGCTGGCGCCACGTCTGGTGAAAGCCGGAACGTCACTGCTGACCCCTGGTATTATCGAACTGACCGGGGCAGGAAACGTACCTGATGAAGAGGTTTTTGGTCCGCTGCTCGGCGTCTGGCGTTATGACAGCTTTGATGATGCGATTCGTATGGCGAACAACACCCGTTTTGGGCTGTCATGCGGCCTGGTTTCACCCGATCGCAGCCAGTTTGACCAATTGCTGCTGGAGGCGCGGGCTGGGATCGTCAACTGGAATAAGCCGTTAACTGGCGCGGCGAGCACAGCGCCGTTTGGCGGGGTTGGCGCGTCCGGGAACCATCGCGCGAGCGCGTGGTATGCCGCAGATTATTGCGCCTGGCCGATGGCAAGTCTGGAATCACCTGCCTTAACGCTGCCAACGGCGCTTAGCCCCGGACTGGATTTTTCTCGCGAGGACAAGCTATGAAATCCCGTGAGGTAAATTTTGATGGTCTGGTGGGACTGACCCACCATTATGCGGGGCTGTCATTTGGTAATGAGGCCTCAACCAAACATCGTTTTCAGGTGTCGAACCCGCGTCTGGCGGCGAAACAGGGTCTGCTAAAGATGAAAGCGCTGGCGGATGCGGGATTTCCCCAGGCGGTGATCCCTCCCCACGAACGGCCTTATATTCCGGTATTGCGTCAGTTGGGGTTTCACGGCAGTGACGAACAGGTGCTGGAGAAGGTGGCGCGTCAGGCGCCTCACTGGCTTTCCTGCGCCAGCTCCGCATCGCCTATGTGGGTGGCGAACGCGGCAACGGTCTGCCCTTCGGCAGATTCGCTGGACGGGAAAGTACATCTGACAGTGGCAAATCTGAATAATAAGTTTCACCGTTCGCTGGAAGCGCCAACTACCGAAGCATTGTTACGGGCAATTTTCCGTGATGAGAATAGCTTTGCGGTCCACGGCGCGTTGCCTCAGGTTGCGCTTTTCGGTGATGAAGGGGCGGCAAACCATAACCGCCTCGGTGGAGATTACGGTGACCCTGGCGTACAGCTATTCGTTTACGGTCGTGAAGAAGGGAATGCCTCCCAGCCGAAGCGCTATCCGGCGAGGCAATCCCGTGAGGCCAGCGAAGCGGTCGCACGACTGAATCAGGTTAACCCGCATCAGCGCATTTTTGCCCAGCAAAACCCGGACGTCATCGATCTTGGCGTGTTTCATAACGATGTGATTGCGGTATCGAATCGTCAGGTGCTGTTTTGTCATCAACAGGCATTTGTCAGACAGCAGGCGTTGTTAGAGCAGTTACGCAGCCAGGTGGCTGGATTTACTCCGCTGGAAGTTCCGGCTGCGGAAGTGTCGGTGCAGGATGCGGTCACTACCTATCTGTTTAACAGTCAGTTACTCAGCCGGGTTGACGGTTCGATGATGCTGGTCCTGCCGCAGGAATGTCGGGAGCATGCGGGCGTGTGGCGGTATTTGAACCGTCTGCTCGAGGAAGACAATCCGATCGATGACCTACGGGTATTCGACCTGCGCGAAAGTATGTCCAACGGCGGCGGTCCGGCATGTTTGCGCCTGAGAGTGGTGCTTACCCCACAAGAGCTGCAGGTGGTGAACCCAGCGGTTATTATGAACGACACGCTGTTTAACACGTTGAATAACTGGGTTGACCGTTACTACCGCGATCGTCTTACCGCCGCGGATCTTGCAGACCCGCAGCTGTTGCGCGAGGGGCGTGAAGCGCTGGATACGCTGACGCAATTGCTCAATCTCGGCTCTGTGTATCCTTTCCAGCAGGAGAGGACCAGTCATGGATAATTTTCTGACCCAAACGCTTAACGGGAAAATCCCCGAGCAAATCCAGGGCACAGCACATGGTTTTACCTGGCAGTGGGTGGGGCGCGGGATTCTGGAACTGACGCCGAATGCACCCGTTGAACAGTCTCTGGTGCTGTCTGCGGGGATCCATGGCAATGAAACGGCCCCGGTAGAGATTCTCGAATCATTGCTTTCCAGGCTGTTTAGCGGCGAGCTGGCACTGACATGGCGACTGCTGGTGATTCTGGGAAACCCGCAGGCGCTGGCAGCGGGAAAACGTTATTGCCATAGTGACCTTAACCGGATGTTTGGCGGTCGTTGGCAGATTTTTGCCGCGAGTGAAGAAACGCACCGCGCCCACGAGCTTGAGCTGTGTCTGGAAGATTTCTATTCGCGGGCAAAAGAGCCAGTACGCTGGCATCTGGATCTGCACACCGCGATCCGCGGGTCACAGCATCTGCGCTTTGGCGTGTTGCCACAACGCAACGTTGCCTGGGACGAAGATTTTCTGGGATGGCTGGGTGATGCAGGGCTGGAGGCGCTGGTTTTCCATCAGACACCTGGCGGCACGTTTACCCATTTTAGCGCCGAACATTTTGGCGCGCTGGCCTGTACGCTGGAGCTGGGTAAAGCGCTACCGTTTGGACAAAACGATCTGGCCCAGTTTTCGCAGACGTCAGATGCGCTGGCGAAGCTGCTGCGGGGCGAGCGAATGGCTTGCGGAGAAACATCCCCGCTGCGTTACCGCGTGGTGTCGCAAATAACGCGGCGTAGCGATGATTTCATTCTCCATATGGATAACCAGACGCTCAATTTTACCCCTTTTAAAGAGGGAACTTTGCTTGCGCAGGACGGGGATGAACGTTTTATCGTCACCCATGATGTTGAATACGTTCTCTTTCCGAACCCTAACGTGGCCTGCGGTTTACGAGCCGGATTGATGCTGGAAAAATTGTGACGAATATATTTGCCCTGCAGGTTTATCCTTAAGGGCATATTTTGCGTGCTGTTTTTATTTATTACAGATTATTCCTGGTGAATTGCTTTCTTAATAATCAGGGTTCAGGTATAGTTCTTCATAATCCCTTCAAAATCATCCTGTTGTAATTTTTCATTGCAAGTCTGCGCAATTAATTCTTTTTTTCTCCATAATTGATGAAAGTTTGTTTTTTACACTTTCACTGTTTTACCGTTGCTCTGATTAATTGACGCTTAAGCCGGTAAAGTTAATCTCGTCAACACGACATCACATTGCATAAGAGTCGCATGAGTGTCGTAAAAATAACTGAAAGAAAGGATAGAAATTATGCGTAAACTGACTGCTCTGTTTGTTGCCTCTACCCTGGCGCTGGGCGCTGCTAACCTGGCACACGCCGCTGACACGACAACAGCTGCGCCAGCGGATGCCAAACCGATGATGCACCACAACGGCAAATTCGCCCCGCATCATGACATGATGTTCAAAGACCTGAACCTGACCGACGCACAGAAACAGCAGATTCGCGAAATCATGAAAGGTCAGCGCGATCAGATGAAACGTCCACCGCTGGAAGAGCGCCGCGCAATGCACGACATCATTGCCAGCGATAGCTTCGATAAAGCAAAAGCAGAAGCGCAAATTGCGAAGATGGAAGAACAGCGCAAAGCCAATATGCTGGCGCATATGGAAACCCAGAACAAGATTTACAACATCCTGACGCCGGAACAGAAAAAGCAGTTTAATGCCAATTTTGAGAAGCGTCTGACAGAACGTGCAGCGCAGAAAGGTAAAATGCCGCAAGCTGCTGAGTAATCGTTCAGCGTCTACACTAAATCATTCACGCTGTGTGTGCTGATTGCCGCGCAGTGTGAAACCAAACTCAAGACCGCCGCTCTTGTCCACAACACGTTTAACGAGGTGGGCAGGATCGGCGGTTTTTTCTTTACCGCCTCTTGCACCGCGCTTGTGACGCGTTATTCTCCTGAAGCCCGCGAAAATTCCACCTGGAAGGCGCTAATTTTTTTGCAAAACACCGGGTTCATCGCTAAGGCAAATCAACTCTGCTGCCGATAACAATAATCTGCAGGGTGAACAAAACAATGATGATTTATGGCGGCCTGTTATGGCGGGCTGCCGTGCTGCGCCTTTCTGGAGGGATGATGGAATACTTTGATATCCGCAAAATGCCGGTCAATCTGTGGCGAAATGGTGCGGGAGAAACGCGTGAAATTTGCTGTTTTCCGCCAGCAACACGAGATTTTCACTGGCGGGCGAGTATCGCCTCCATCGCAGCAAACGGTGAGTTTTCTCTTTTTCCCGGTGTAGAACGCGTGATTACCCTGCTGGAAGGCGGAGAAGTGACTCTGGAAGAGTCGAACACCTTCACTCATACCCTGAAACAGCATCAGCCTTTTACCTTTGCCGGTGACAAGGTGGTAAAAGCGAAGCTGACGGAAGGGCAGATGTCGATGGATTTTAATATCATGACCCGACGGGATGTCTGCCAGGCGAAAGTCAGGGTGGCCGATCGCACCTTTACGACCTTTGGTTCGCGCGGCGGTGTGGTGTTCGTTATCAGCGGCGCCTGGCAACTGGGCGATAAGCTGTTGACGGCCGATCAGGGTGCAAGCTGGCACGACGGTAAACACACATTACGACTGCTGGAGCGTGAGGGGAAACTGCTGTTTAGTGAGATTAACTGGATGCCGGGGCATTCTCCGGACGCAGTTCAATAATGTCATATTGACCAGACAGAACAGGCCGGCAGAGAATTTTATAGCCATCATGGTCAAAGCCGGCCGGCATACGCGCCAGTGTTGCCGCTTCATCCAGCGTAGAAACGGCCCCCAGCCACAGCCAGTTATTGATGATATGGTACTGAGTCATTTCAGCGCGCGTTTCCTGCAGCGCAATGGCATTGCTCCATGGCCAGCAGATCACGCGCACTCTTTCCAGTGCTTCTACCAGACGCAAATGATGCGCTTCAGGGCTTTCCTTCCCACAGCAGGCTCCGGCACAGCGTTTAAGCGCGGAGCGAAAACAGGCGCGCCCGCGACTCAGGGGTTCCAGACCCAACAGGCCGTAGCACAGCTTTTGTTCATCGGCGAGACTTTGCAGCGTCTGTAGCGCCGCGCGGCGATTAGCAAACAGACCAAACAGATTGGGGGCGTGGGAGAAATCAATATCTCGTGCGTAGACAACCTGAACAGTCCGCTCGGTAAGCTGCAAGGCACAAAGTTGACGATTGCGTCGCAGTCGTTTGTTAAACAACGGCTGCTGTTCTTTGATAAGCCGTGCTTCCAGCAGCAGGGCGCCAATTTCTCCGGCCGTACAAATCCAGCTAATGCGTTTGGCCTGACGTAGCATGGCCGCTTCGTCTGCGGTACGTAGATGCGCCAGCACGCGGCTGCGAATATTGACGCTTTTACCAATATAAAGCGGCATGGTGTCGCTATCACTGTGAAACAGATAGACGCCGGGCGCGGTGGGAAGCTCACTCAAAAATGGGCGCAGGTGTTCGGGATATTCATAGATTGCCGCTGCCTCAAATGACAGGCGAGGGGCTGATTGACGCTGTACCACTGTTGACTCCGGATGCTGGTTATTCATCCAGTGTAGCAGCTTGAAGGCGATTAAAAAAGCGGCATGAGGTCAGCAGGCTAATGCCGGATTTCGTCAATACTGGCGCTATCCGGCATTATGAAGAGAAAAGGGTTACGCTTTTTTCCAGAAATCATCAAACACGGTGATCGGTGGACGGCGTTTGTGCTCAGTTTTTACGTACCAGCCTTCAATCTTTTTCGCGACGTCGGCAGCCAGCGCTTTTCCTTCCAGATAATCGTCGATGTTGTCGTAGGTGACGCCCAAAGCGGCTTCATCTGGCAGAGAAGGACGATCGTCTTCAAGATCGGCGGTTGGCGCTTTCTTATATAAATGCTCCGGGCAGCCCAGCGCCGCAAGCAACTGTTTACCCTGGCGTTTGTTCAGACGGAATAGAGGGTTAATGTCGGTGCCGCCATCGCCGTATTTAGTGAAAAATCCGGTGATGGCTTCCGCTGCATGATCGGTACCCACGACAACGCCGCTGGTCATGCCGGCGATGCTGTATTGTGCCTTCATGCGCTCACGGGCTTTTTCATTGCCACGCACAAAATCGCTCAGCTCAATACCCGCCTCACGCAGGGCCTGCTCGCTGGCCAGCACCGCGCCCTTGATATTAACAGTGAGCACGCGGTCCGGTTGAATGAAGGCGATGGCATCCTGACAGTCCTGTTCATCGGCCTGAACGCCATACGGTAGGCGCACGGCAATAAACTGCAACGCGTCATTCCCCGTTTCGTTGCGAAGCTCGGATATCGCCATCTGACACAGTTTTCCAGCGAGCGTCGAGTCTTGTCCGCCGCTAATTCCCAACACCAGCGATTTCAGAAAGGGGTAGGTCTGCAGATAGGATTTCAGGAAATCCACGCTGCGGCGAATTTCTTCTTCTGCATTGATGTGCGGTTTTGCGCCAAGCGCCTGAATTATCTCTTGCTGCAGAGTCATTTAACCCCCTCCTAAAATAAAAATGATCAAAAAAATGATGTGTTAAAGCTAACGCGTTGAGGCCCAAACGACAAGGGATCCGAGCCTGATATCGCAGTATTTTGTTTTAATATACCCGTCATACTTCAAGTTGCATGTGCGTTGGCTGCGCTCGTTCTCCCCGGTCACTTACTTTAGTAAGCTCCTGGGGATTCACTCCCTTGCCGCCTTCCTGCAACTCGAATTATTTAAGGTATAGAATTTTCCGAAACTACCTAAGTATTATCTGATTGCTTGAAAAATGCGTTGTTGTGCTCCAGGCTTATATAACACGCTGAAATAAAAGAGGACGGAATATGAACAAGAATCTAACAGGAATTCTGAGCGCAGCGGCTGTTTTGACTATGCTGGCAGGGTGTACGGCCTACGACCGTACCAAAGACCAATTTGTTCAGCCCGTGGTGAAAGATGTGAAGAAAGGGATGAGCCGGGCGCAGGTGGCGCAGATTGCCGGTAAACCTTCTTCTGAAGTCAGTATGATTCATGCACGTGGGACATGCCAGACCTACATCCTGGGTCAACGAGATGGTAAAGCTGAAACCTATTTTGTTGCTCTGGACGACACCGGACACGTGATTAACTCTGGTTATCAGACCTGTGCAGAGTACGACACCGACCCGCAGGCGGCGAAGAAGTAACAACTGTTTATTGCCTGAGCACACAGAAGAACCGGCCATCGCGCCGGTTTTTTTGTGCCACACGATCTTATTTATTGCCGCGAATTATTTGCCCGAAATGTGAGGGGGGTCATAACGACAGGTCAAGGAGAGACAATTTAGTTGGTCAAGGAAATACCATCCATCGGTGCAATCCCGTATACTCATTTCAGCCACCTAAAAAAGTAATTTAGCTGACGCAAGTTACCCAGAGCATGGATGCAGGTTATGGCTTGCGGAGTGTCTGGTTGACAGATAATCGCATATGAGGATCGTTTTAATGGAAAAGAAACACATTTATCTGTTTTGTTCTGCGGGCATGTCGACTTCATTGTTGGTTTCGAAGATGCGTGCTCAGGCCGAAAAATACGAAGTACCGGTTATTATTGAAGCGTTTCCTGAGACGCTGGCCGGAGAAAAAGGTCCTGCGGCCGATGTCGTTTTATTAGGTCCACAAATTGCTTATATGTTGCCCGAAATTCAGCGCTTGTTACCCAACAAGCCTGTGGAAGTGATTGACTCGCTGCTGTATGGCAAAGTCGATGGTTTAGGCGTGCTTAAGGCTGCAGTTGCAGCAATTAAAAAAGCCGCAGCAAATTAATTATTTTATTTTAATTTTTCCCGTCAAAGAGTTATTTCATTAACATTCACCGTAATTATCAATTGCGGTATTTAAGGGTATTTTTCTATGAGTAACGCTATTGCTTCACTTGAAAAGGTACTCCTTCCTTTTGCTGTAAAAATTGGAAAGCAGCCACACGTTAATGCAATCAAAAACGGCTTTATTCGTTTAATGCCGTTAACCCTCGCAGGGGCCATGTTTGTATTAATCAATAACGTTTTCCTGAGCTTTGGGGAGGGGTCGTTTTTTTATTCAATGGGTATTCGACTTGATGCCTCAACTATTGAAACGCTGAATAGTTTGAAAGGCATTGGTGGAAACGTCTATAACGGTACGCTGGGTATCATGTCCTTGATGGCGCCGTTCTTTATTGGCATGGCGCTGGCAGAAGAACGCAAAGTCGACTCACTGGCAGCCGGGCTGTTATCCGTCGCCGCGTTTATGACCGTAACGCCATATAGCGTGGGTGAAGCCTATGCCGTTGGCGCAAACTGGCTCGGCGGTGCCAATATTATTTCCGGTATTATTATCGGCCTCGTGGTCGCGGAAATGTTTACCTTTGTGGTCCGTCGCAATTGGGTTATTAAATTACCTGATAGCGTACCGACATCCGTATCGCGTTCTTTCTCTGCACTGATTCCTGGCTTCCTTATCCTCTCCATTATGGGGATCATCGCCTGGGCGTTGAACACCTGGGGTACGAACTTCCACCAGATCATCATGGATTCCATTTCAACTCCGCTGGCGTCATTGGGCAGCGTGGTGGGCTGGGCCTACGTGATTTTTGTTCCACTGCTGTGGTTCTTCGGAATTCACGGTTCTCTGGCGCTGACCGCGCTGGACAGCGGAATCATGACGCCATGGGCGCTGGAAAACATCTCCATCTACCAACAGTTTGGTTCCGTAGACGCCGCGCTGGAAGCCGGTAAGACGTTCCACGTCTGGGCGAAACCGATGCTCGACTCCTACATCTTCCTTGGAGGGAGCGGGGCAACGCTGGGTCTGATTATCGCTATCTTCCTGGCATCGCGTCGTCCTGACTATCGTCAGGTTGCTAAACTGGCGCTGCCATCAGGTCTGTTCCAGATTAACGAACCTATCCTGTTCGGTCTGCCGATCATCATGAACCCGGTGATGTTTATCCCATTCATTCTGGTTCAGCCGATTCTGGCGGCGATTACGCTGGCAGCTTATTACTCAGGCATTATTCCACCGATTACCAACATTGCACCGTGGACTATGCCAACCGGTTTGGGCGCGTTCTTTAACACCAACGGTAGCGTCGCTGCTCTGCTGGTCGCGCTGTTCAACCTCGGTATTGCAACGCTGGTTTACCTGCCATTCGTGGTGGTAGCCAATAAAGCGCAGAACGTTATTGATCAAGAAGAAAGCGAAGGAGATATCGCTAACGCATTGAAATTCTAAATTTAATCCGGCATGGCTTCACGGTCATGCCGGACTGAACCAGAGGAAAAAAGTATGTTGGATATCGAAAACATCGTCGACACCCAGTCAGAAGCAGAAGAACTTGAAGAAGTGGTGATGGGCCTCATCATCAATTCTGGTCAGGCACGTAGCCTGGCGTACGGCGCGCTCAAAATGGCCAAGCAAGGTGATTTCGAGTCGGCTAAGGCCATGATGGACCAGTCTCGCCTGGCGCTGAACGAAGCGCACCTCGTGCAAACGAAACTGATTGAAGGCGATCAGGGCGAAGGTAAAATGAAAGTTAGTCTGGTGCTGGTCCACGCGCAGGACCACCTGATGACATCAATGCTGGCGCGTGAGCTGGTGACTGAACTGATTGAGCTTCACGAAAAGCTGAAATAGCGAGGAGTGCATAATGCAGCTACAGATTAACGCACCGGAAATCAAGACCGTCTATGAGCAGCAGCTATTTAATGGCAAAAATTTCCATGTGTTCATCTATAACAAAACTGAGAGCATCAGCGGGCTGCATCAGCATGACTACTATGAATTCACCCTGGTGTTAACCGGGCGCTATTATCAGGAAATCAACGGCAAACGCGTACTGCTCGAACGTGGAGACTTTGTCTTTATCCCGTTAGGATCGCACCACCAAAGTTTTTATGATTTTGGTGCAACAAGGATCCTTAACGTCGGCATCAGTAAACGTTTTTTTGAACAGCACTATCATCCGCTGCTGCCATTTTGTTTTGTTGCATCGCAGGTCTATCACGCGAATAACGCGTTTCTTACCTATATTGAAACGGTTATTGCATCACTGAACTTTCGTGAGAGCGGACTCGATGAATTTGTAGAAGTGGTCACCTTCTATATTATTAATCGGTTACGCCATCATCGCGAAGAGCAGGTGTTAGATGATATTCCGCAGTGGCTCAAAATAACCGTCGAGACCATGCACGACAAACGGCAGTTTAGCGAGAATGCGCTGGAAAATATGGTACACCTGTCCGCGAAATCCCAGGAGTATCTGACCCGCGCGACCCAGCGTTATTACAGCAAAACGCCGATGCAGATCATCAATGAAATCCGCATTAACTTTGCTAAAAAACAGCTGGAAATGACTAACTACTCTGTAACGGATATTGCTTATGAGTCTGGCTACAGTAGTCCAAGCCTGTTTATTAAAACGTTTAAAAAGCTGACGTCATTTACACCTAATAGCTATCGTAAGAAATTAACAGAATTTAATCAGTAGATATTATTTGCCAATAACCCATTTTTTATAGCTTGCCCAAAATAGCGTCGGGACAGCCACGCTATACCTGACAAACGGGTTGAGCATAATACACGTCAGTGTTTTGACACTGAAGGGAGAAATTATGAGCCAGAAATTAAAAGTCGTCACTATCGGTGGCGGGAGCAGCTACACCCCTGAGTTACTTGAAGGCTTTATTAAGCGCTATCATGAATTACCGGTTTCTGAGTTGTGGCTGGTTGATGTCGACGGTGGAAAAGAGAAACTGGACATTATTTTTGACCTTTGCCAGCGAATGATCGACAAAGCGGGTGTTCCGATGAAGTTGTTTAAAACACTGGACCGCCGTGAAGCGCTGAAAGATGCTGATTTCGTTACTACCCAGCTGCGCGTAGGGCAACTAAAAGCCCGTGAAAAGGATGAGCGCATTCCACTGAGTCACGGTTATCTGGGGCAGGAAACTAACGGCGCTGGTGGGCTGTTCAAAGGTTTGCGTACCATTCCGGTTATCTTTGATATTGTGAAAGATGTGGAAGAACTGTGCCCGAATGCGTGGGTGATTAACTTTACTAACCCGGCCGGGATGGTGACTGAAGCGGTCTATCGTCATACGAATTTCAAGAAATTCATCGGCGTGTGTAATATTCCTGTCGGCATGAAAATGTTCATTAGCGATGTGCTGGCGCTTAACGAGAGCGACGACTTATCCATCGATCTGTTTGGTCTCAACCATATGGTCTTTATTAAAGACGTACTGGTGAACGGTACATCACGCTTTGATGAACTGTTGGACGGCGTAGCTTCGGGCCAGTTGAAAGCCTCTACCGTGAAGAACATCTTTGACCTGCCGTTTAGTGAAGGACTGATTCGTTCGCTGAAACTGCTGCCGTGCTCTTATTTGCTCTACTACTTCAAGCCAAAAGAGATGCTGGCGATTGAAATGGGTGAATACTATAAGGGCGGCGCACGCGCTCAGGTGGTACAGAAAGTGGAGAAACAACTGTTTGATCTCTACAAAAACCCGGATCTGAACGTGAAGCCGAAAGAACTGGAGCAGCGCGGTGGAGCCTATTACTCCGATGCGGCCTGCGAAGTGATCAACGCCATCTACAACGACAAACAGACCGAGCACTATGTCAACGTTCCGCACCATGGGCATGTTGATAATATCCCTGCGGACTGGGCGGTAGAGATGACCTGCACGCTGGGACGTAACGGGGCTACGCCGCATCCACGGATTACCCATTTTGATGAGAAAGTGCTCGGCCTTATCTATACCATTAAAGGCTTCGAGGTCGCGGCGAGCAATGCGGCATTGAGCGGCGAGCTGAATGATGTGCTGCTGGCATTGAACCTGAGTCCGCTGGTGCACTCCGACAGCGATGCCGAGATCCTGGCGCGTGAGCTGATTCTGGCGCATGAAAAATGGCTGCCAAACTTTGCCGGGTGTATTGAAAAACTCAAAAGCGAACAACACTAACTGAGGTCGGCTATGGAACGCGTACTGATTGTAAATGCGGATGATTTTGGCCTGAGTAAAGGACAAAACTACGGCATTGTTGAAGCCTGCCGCAATGGCGTTGTCACCTCGACGACGGCACTGGTTAACGGCGCGGCAATTGACCATGCGGTACAGCTGAGTCGCGACATATCGGAACTTGCCGTCGGCATGCATTTTGTTCTGACGCTGGGCAGGCCGTTGACGGCAATGCCTGGTCTTACTCGTGACGGATTACTGGGGAAATGGATCTGGCAGATGGCTGAAGAAGACATCTTACCGCTGGATGAAATTTCTCAGGAGCTGGCCGCGCAGTATCAGCGTTTTATTGACCTGTTCGGGCGGGAGCCGACGCATCTGGATAGCCATCACCACGTGCATATGTTCCCGCAGATTTTCCCTATAGTGGCCGGGTTTGCTGCCCAAAAAGGGATTGCGTTACGGATCGATCGTCAGGCGGTATTCCAGGCGTCTGACTTTCCACAGACGTTACGGACTTCCCAGGGATTCAGCAGCGAGTTTTACGGCGAGGCGATTTCTGAAACCCTGTTTTTGCAAACGCTTGACGCGTCAGCAGACCGGGGAGAGTCCTCGCTGGAAGTGATGTGTCACCCGGCCTTTATCGATGACATTATTCGTCAAAGTGCCTACTGTTACCCCCGCTTAACTGAGCTCGACGTGCTGACGTCTTCGTCACTGAAATATGCTATTGCGGAGCGCGGTTATCGTCTTGGCAGTTTTCTGAACGTGTAATTCCTGAGTTTGCGGCGCTTAATGCGCCGCATTTTTTAGGCAGGAATCGTGTCTATTTTTCCGGCGCGTGACCAGACGCGGTGCGCGGTCATCAGCGTCAGCAGGGTATCCATAAACTGTGCGTTTGCACTGTCCGCTTCAACCACGCCTTCCTCTCCTTCATTTTTGATATTCAACGTTGCTTTAAACTGACGAGCATCGCCAGCCAGGGCGATAGGTTTTAAGTGTTTATACGCTTCGAGTAAGTAATATCGGGCATCACCGTTCGTAACGATATCCGCGAGATTGCCACACGGAACGATAACCGCATCGACCGTCAGGGATGGCGAACCCGCAAAAGTACCGGCGATCGTCAGGGCAGAACCATCATCGGCAACCACATTACCCATTCGGGAATAGAGCAATTTGGCATGTACGCCTTTAGCCTGTAGGGCTTGCATGATGGCGAGCAGGTCGCTCGATTTCACCTGGTCATTCAGTAGGATGGCGACCACTCGGCCCTTAATCTCTCCCTGCGAACTCGCATATAAACTGAGTGACGGTGCATTTTTCAAACCGTTGACGTTGGGCGGCGGCGCAATGTTGGTCTGCTCCTTGGTTAGCTCAAAACCGAGATTATCGGCAACCGCTTTGGCGAGGGACGTATCAATATGAGCTAACTGTTCGACCACTCTTTCACGAATATAGGGGCGCGTAACTTTACTGAGTTCAAAACTGAATCCACCGATAATATGCTGCTGTTCAATTGGCGTCTGACTTAGCCAGAACAGGCGAGGCTGCGCATAGTATTCGCCAAAAGAGGGGCTGCGTTCGCGGATTTTGTTTCCTTCAATACGTTCCTGATACGACTCGAATCCACCGCGTTTTGGTCCCGGCGGCGTTTCGCGCGGCCAGTTATCATTGATAGAGTTCGGTTCATAGTTGGCAGGATTGGTATCGATGTCCATACGATGCATGCCGTCACGCTGGAAATTATGGTACGGACAGGTTGGGCGATTGATCGGGATTTCATGGAAGTTTGGCCCGCCAAGGCGACTGATTTGGGTATCGGTATAGGAGAACAAGCGGCCCTGTAGCAGGGGATCGTTGGTAAAGTCGATGCCGGGGACGATGTGTCCGGGATGAAACGCGACTTGCTCATTTTCAGCAAAGAAATTATCCGGATTGCGGTTCAGCACCATTTTACCGACGCGTTGCACCGGAACCAGCTCTTCCGGGATCAGCTTGGTCGGATCGAGCAGGTCAAAATCGAACTTAAATTCGTCTTCTTCGGGAATCAACTGTAGCCCCAGTTCATATTCCGGATAATCGCCCGCTTCGATAGCTTCCCACAGATCGCGACGATGAAAATCGGGATCCCGACCGGTAAGTTTTTGCGCTTCATCCCATACCAGCGACGCTTTGCCTGCCAGCGGTTTCCAGTGGAATCGGACAAAGGTGGCTTTCCCTTGCGCATTGATTAACCGGAATGTGTGGATGCCAAAGCCTTCCATCGTGCGATAGCTGCGTGGGATACCCCGGTCGGACATTGCCCACATGACGTTGTGCAACGTTTCCGGCTGTAATGAGACATAATCCCAAAAGGTATCATGTGCGCTTTGTCCCTGCGGGATAGCCCAATGCGGCTCCGGTTTAACCGCATGGACGAAATCCGGGAATTTATGGGCATCCTGAATAAAGAAGACAGGCGTGTTGTTTCCCACCAGATCGAAAATGCCCTCTTCAGTGTAAAACTTGGTCGCAAACCCCCGAATATCTCTGACTGTATCCGCGGAGCCTGCGCCGCCCTGAACCGTAGAAAAACGTACAAAAACCGGTGTGATTTTATTTTCATCACTCAGAAAGTCCGCTTTCGTCGTTGCGCTGAGGCTGGCATAGGGCTGAAAGTAACCGTGAGCGGCAGAACCTCGGGCATGTACGATCCGCTCAGGGATGCGTTCGTGATCAAAGTGGGTGATTTTTTCCCGCAGGATGAAGTCTTCCAGCAGGGTGGGCCCACGGTTTCCGGCGCGCAGAGAGTTTTGATCATCCGCAATGCGCACGCCCTGATTGGTGGTCAGGGCAAAATCCTCGCTTCCTTTGCGAAAACTCTCCAGCGCGTTGAGTTTGTCACTTGTGACGTCAGGCGCTTTTAAGCTGCCGGACGTAGTGGGCTGCATGCCTGGTGGCGTGGGTTCAGGCGCTGGCCGATGTGAACCGTCTGCTGGCGCCAGTGAGTCAAGTCCTGGCTGGGATTCGCTGGCATCATGAACCGGCGCTGAGTGATGGAGTGGGTGCTTATCATTCTGTGACATTAAACTCTTCTCCTGCTTTCATCGCTTAAAGGGTCGTTGTTGCCGTCAAAAGCTTTAACTATAGACCACTCACTCAGTGGCGCAGGAACAGACCGATGGTGTAAAGCGCGATGAACCAGGCAAACAGCGCACGCAAGGCAGGACGTCAGGAGGCAAAATCGGCTAAGATAGCAGTTTTCTGATTTTTAGAATTTGTCTTTAGTGAAGCAACTGATTATGAAACCTCTTCGCCAACAAAATCGTCCGGTTATCAGCTATGTTCCTCGCGTGGAGCCAGCCCCACCAGAGCATGCGGTTAAAATGGATGCGTTTCGTGACGTATGGATACTGCGCGGAAAATATGTCGCTTTTGTCTTAATGGGGGAGGCGTTTCAACGTTCGCCTGCATTTACGGTCCCGGAATCAGCGCAACGCTGGGCTAATCAGGTTCGTCAGGAAAATGAACTGAGCGATTAATGGATATAAAAAAAACCGCCGGAGCATGACACTCCGGCGGTTTTTTGTTTTTCAACTAACAGGCTTAGCGATGCGCCAGTTCGGCGTTATCGTCGCTGTCCAGAATCGTTTTATCGGTCTGCTTCAGCCATTGGCTGGTCAGCGTACCGGCGGTCATAGAACCGCTTACGTTCAGCGCAGTACGACCCATATCGATCAGCGGCTCAACGGAGATCAGCAGCGCAACCAGCGTGACCGGCAGACCCATAGCAGGCAGGACGATCAGCGCGGCAAACGTTGCTCCGCCACCGACACCCGCAACGCCTGCGGAACTCACGGTCACGATACCGACCAGCGTGGCAATCCACATTGGGTCCAGCGGGTTGATTCCGACGGTCGGCGCGACCATTACTGCCAGCATTGCCGGGTACAGGCCCGCACAACCGTTCTGACCAATCGTGGCGCCAAAAGAGGCGGCGAAAGAGGCGATCGATTCAGGCACGCCCAGACGACGGGTTTGCGCTTCAACGTTCAACGGAATTGAGGCTGCGCTGGAACGGCTGGTGAAGGCGAAAGTCAGTACCGGCCACACCTTACGGAAGTATTTCAGCGGGCTAACGCCGTTAATACCCAGCAGGATCCCGTGAACCACGAACATGATGCCCAGACCGAGATAAGAGGCCACGACGAAGCTACCCAGCTTAATAATGTCCTGCAGGTTGGAGCCTGCAACCACTTTGGTCATCAGCGCCAGAACGCCGTACGGAGTCAATTGCATCACCAGACGAACCAGCTTCATCACCCAGCTTTGCAGGGTATCGATAGCGACCAGAACGCGCTCGCCTTTTGGTGCATCATCTTTCAGCAGCTTCAGCGCGGCAACACCCAGGAATGCAGCGAAGATAACCACGCTGATAATCGACGTCGGGTTAGCACCTGTCAGGTCGGCAAACGGGTTTTTCGGGATAAAGGATAACACCAGTTGCGGAACGCTGAGGTCAGCCACTTTGCCAACGTAGTTGGTTTCAATCGCATTCAGGCGTGCAGTTTCGGCGCCACCTTGAACCAGACCTTCGGCGGTCAGGCCGAACAGGTTGGTCACCAGAACCCCTACCAGCGCGGCAATCAGCGTGGTAAACAGCAGGGTGCCGATGGTCAGGAAGCTGATTTTACCTAATTGAGAGGCGTTGTGCAGACGTGCGACGGCGCTGAGAATAGACGCAAACACCAGCGGCATGACAATCATCTGCAGCAGTTGGACATAACCGTTGCCGACAATGTTGAACCACTGTACGGAATCTTTAAGAACCTGGCTGTCGGAGCCATAAATGGTGTGCAGGGCGAGGCCAAACACGACACCCATGACCAGACCGACCAGTACTTTTTTTGCCAGACTCCACTGTTTGTGACGGGCTTGCGCCAGCAGCAACAGCAGCACTACGAACACGATAATGTTCGCGATTAATGGAAAGTTCATCCCCGTTCTCCTGATCTTATTATGCGTATCACCGTTTAAAGGTGATTCTGTTGGCGCAAGATTAGCAGAACTGTGACTTGCCTCTTATATTCAAATGGAATTGTTTATGCCAAAAATGACTTTTTGGCTGATTAATTAGTCAACCTGGTGCGTTATAAAACGATTAAACTGCATTTGCAGCGTATTTATCATCTGTGATGACCAGCGCACCGCACTGTTCTCTTGTACGGTCTGCGGCATCCAGATTGCCCATGCGAACAGCGCCATGCACAGAAACCGCTCCAGTTGATTACCTTTCTGCGGCACGAGGATCGGCAGACGAAAACGCCAGCGGCATGGCCAAAGCAGAGGAACGCCCGCCGGGGTTAGCATATCGGCCAGTATATGGCTGAGATAACCAAGAACCATACCTTGTAAGGCATCTGCCGGTATTATCCACGTGTCCGGGACTTTCAGGTAAAACGTGGCCAGCAGGGCAAAGACTGCCAGCAGGCTATGCGTAAACCCGCGATGACCAAATGCCCGGGCAATGGGTTTTGATATCCACTTCAGACGCTGCCCCAGCAGGGATTTGGGATGATCGATATCCGGCAGCAGGCACGTTAAAATGGCTGAAGGAACAATATGCCACCAGTCACCCTGCGCAAGAACGGGCGTTAGCTCGGCATTCTTGGCAAATACCGCACAGGCAATAGAAAAAAGAAGGTGACCTTCCGCCGTCATGATAAAACCCAATAAACTGTCGATTCATACAGTATAGGGGTTTTATACAGTAGGCGGAAGAGGTGACGTTGTAACCCTTTGTCACAAGTGCGTCTTTACCGCGCCAGCCAACCGCCATCCACGGCCAGCGTATAGCCATGTATATAGTCAGAGGCAGGACTGGCGAGGAAAACGACCGGGCCTTTCAGGTCATCTGGCGTGCCCCAGCGTCCGGCGGGAATACGATCGACAATCTCCTGATTACGCTCAGTGTCTTCGCGCAACTGCTGTGTGTTATTGGTCGCCATATAGCCGGGAGCGATGGCATTAACATTAATCCCCAGGGGCGCCCATTCATTAGCCAGCAGGCGGGTGATACCCAGCACGCCGCTTTTTGATGCGGTATAGGATGGTACGCGGATACCGCCCTGAAAAGAGAGCATTGAGGCAATGTTAATGATTTTTCCGCCGTTGCCCTGAGCCAGAAACTGGCGCGCCACGGCCTGTGACAGAAAGAAAACGGATTTAATGTTGAGGTTCATCACGTCATCCCAATCCTTTTCGCTGAAGTCCAGCGCATCCTGACGGCGGATGGTTCCCGCATTGTTAACCAGAATATCGACCCGGCCAAACGCCGCCACCGCTTGTGTCACAATGTTGGTGAGCGCATCCTGTTGGCTGAGGTCGGCCTGAATGGCCATAAAGCGCCGACCAAGGCCGTTAATTATCTCTGCGGTTTCATGCGGTATTTTACGATTCACGCCGACGATATCGCAGCCCGCTTCCGCCAGCGCCGCTGCCATACCTTGCCCAAGGCCGGTATCACATCCTGTGACGATAGCGATTTTACCCTCGAGACGAAAAGCTTCCTGAATCATGTTTACCTCAACTATATATGCCATTAACGCTTGCTCTGTAGGGCAAGGATAGGAGAGGTTAAACAGAAATACAATTGAAAATGAAACGATGTTTTAAAAAATCAAAAGCAGGGAAGGCGGGCAATCCGAACATTGCCCGTCACAGGATTAGCCGCGCAGGTGAGCGGCGGTGAGTTCGGTGAGCGAGGTCAGTTTGACGTCGGCAAGAACGAAGCGAGGATCGTCCTGATTTTCATGCGCCGGCACCACGACGGAACGCATACGGGCGGCTTTCGAAGCAATCATACCGTTTACCGAGTCTTCCAGTGCTACGCAGTTTAAAGGATCGATACCCAGTAGCGCCGCGCAATCGAGATAAACCTGTGGGTGCGGTTTGCTGTAGGGCAGTTTTTCCGCAGAAGCCAGTGCGTCGAAGCTGCTGCGCAGCTCAAACATGGTCAGCACTTTTTCCAGCATATGCAGCGGCGAGGCGGATGCCAGTCCTACTTTGATTCCCTGAGATTTGCACAACGCCACGGCTTCACGCACGCCCGGCAGCAACGGCTTTGTTTCTTCTACTAACGCAATTGCCCGGGTAATGATGCGCTCGGTAACTTCCTGACGTGAGGGACCATTCCATGGTTGCTGCGCAAACCACAAATCAACCACCATGTCGATGCGTAAACCAAGGGTATCGGGAAGTTCATGGCGGCGGGAGATATCAACGCCTAAACTTGCTATCACATCCAGTTCAGCCTGGTCCCAAAGCGGTTCAGAATCGACCAGTAATCCATCCATATCGAAAATTGCAGCAAGAATCTGACGCGGGGTTGACATCACAACCTCTCCTGTACGGTGATAAAAGGGATTAAGAGCCAGCCAGAACGGGCTCTGAGCGTTCATTATGGCTAATTCGGCAGTATACCGCCTTTAAAGATCAGGCGAAAACGGTAATCAACGGGTAAACTTAGGCCAAAATGACACGTCTTAATCAAGGGGAACTCATGACGTATCAACAAGCTGGACGCATTGCCATCTTGAAAAGGCTGGTGGGATGGGTGGTTTTCATTCCCGCGCTGATTTCAACGCTGGTTTCAGTACTGAAGTTTATGTATGCGCACAGCGAAAAGCAGGAAGGAATTAACGCAGTCATGCTCGATTTTGCCCATGTGATGATCGACATGATGCGGGTGAACACACCTTTTCTTAACGTGTTTTGGTATAACTCGCCGACGCCCGATTTTCAAAGTGGACTGAATCTCGTCTTTTGGCTGATTTTCATTCTGATTTTTATCGGTCTGGCGTTGCAGGACTCCGGTGCCAGAATGAGTCGTCAGGCGCGTTTTTTACGCGAGGGCGTTGAGGACCAGTTGATTCTGGAACAGGCAAAAGGCAGTGAAGGTTTATCGCGCGCGCAACTTGAGTCGCGTATCGTGGTTCCGCACCATACGATTTTTTTGCAAATTTTCCCGCTCTATATTTTGCCGGTGATTGTTATCGTGATCGGCTACTTCTTCTTTTCATTGCTGGGCTTTTTGTAAGTGCAGGTCTATCAGGCCTGCCGCGTTGTGAAACGCCAGGCCTGATAAGCAGGCTAAGCCGCCAGTAACCTGTCCAGCGCTTTCTGCGCGACCACCAGATGCTGCCCCCCGAACAAAATTGCCCGATTCAGCAGCGTATAGAGCTGGTAGACAGGCTGCCTGTCGAGAAAATCTAATGGTAGCGGCGAAACAGACTGATAGCCGTCATAGATTTGCGGCGGCTGGTCGGTATGCAACGGCAGCATGGCCAGGTCACACTCTCTGTCCCCCCAGTAGCAGGCAGGGTCGAAGATGTACGGACCGTTTGGACCGAGAGCGCAGTTCCCGGACCACAAATCACCGTGCAGAAGAGACGGCTGCGGTTGATGGGAAGAGAGACGCTGCTGAACATGCTCAACAATGGCGTCTATATTGCCAAACGCAATGCCTTTTTCAGCGGCGAGTTCCAACTGCCAGCCAATACGCTGCTCGGCAAAAAAGGTTGACCAGCGACGTTGCCAGGCGTTGGGCTGAGGCGTGGTAGAGAGCGCATTATCGAAGTCGAGCCCAAACTGCGGCTGATCGCTCCATTCATGCAAATGCGCCAGCTGTTGGCCGAGGATAAAAGCGTTGTGCGCATCAAGCGGACGGGGAGGGAGGAAATCCATCACCAGAAAGCTGTAATCTCTGTCTGCGCCTACCGCCCAGACTTTCGGTACAGATACAGTTTGACTGCGAGAAAGTAGCTCCAACTGATCGGCTTCCGCCGTAAAGCCGGTTAACAGCTCTCTTTCATCGCATTTGACGAAAAAATCGCGCCCCGCATAGCGTAAATGCCATGCGGCGTGGATCTCTCCGCCGGGCAGTTCGTTACGCAGTTCGATTTCGCCTTCACCTAGTTGCTCGCTTAAAAGACGACTGATAGCCTGCCACATGATGTCTCTCCCCATGTTGTCTGCCAGATCATAAGGTTAGCGCAAGAATGCGGTTAAAAAACACGAACTGACGCACACCACTGACGCGTCATCGCTGGAAAGGCACTTAATGTTTGTCGTTCTTCTTCACCTCGCATCGATGTGAAGACGTCCTGTTGCACATGATTCACTTCTTTGTAATCACGTGATTTTTTATCATAGACGTATAACACCCATGCCGACAGTTTTACGGGCAAATCCCCCTGAATCAACACAAGGGGGAAGGTGTCATTACTGAGTAAGATACGAATATATTTTTTGCGTATCGTCTAAGGCGCACAGACGCGTACCCTGATTCAGGGTAGCGGCGCTACCTGCTGCTACACCGTAGCGGACAATATCTTCAAAAGGTACGTTCTCAGCGAGTTTAAGCGTCATGGCGCCGACCATACTGTCGCCCGCGCCTACGGTACTTTGACTTTTCACCGGTGGCGGAACCACCTGGACACAGGTGTCGCGATCAACGCCCAGCGCCCCTTGCGGCCCAAGCGAGACCACAACGCGGTGGGCTTTTCCGCTTTGAACGATTTCCTGTGCGGCTTTACGCACGTCATCGGGCTGGGTGAGTTCGCGGTTGACCAGCGCGCTCAGTTCTTTGAGGTTAGGTTTGACCAGTTCGATATTGCCGATAGCCAACGCCGCCGCCAGCGCTTCGCCAGAACTATCGACAATACAGCGAATCCCTTGTTTTTGTGCCGTGGTAACGAGACGGGTCAGCTTCTCAAGCTGTACGCCAGGCGGCAAACTGCCACTAATAACCAGCAGCGCGCCAGACTCTATTTCCAGCACCTGATCCTGAAGTTGGTAGAACTCGTCATCGGTCAGCGCAGCACCTGGCATGACGAAGCGATACTGTTCGCCGCTGGACTCAACGTGCACATGGAGATTTTGTCGGGTCCAGTCTTTGGCTTCGACGGTGGATACGGGAACATTTTCGTCGGCGAGCAGAGCGACAAGATGCTCTCCGGTAGCGCCTCCCGCAGGGAAGATAGCCGTCGCGGTTCCGCCAAGATGGGCAATTGCGCGAGCGACGTTGATGCCGCCGCCGCCGGGTTCAAAAACCGGCGAGGTACAGCGAAGTTTACCTTCCGGGTAGATTTGCGGAGTGATTGTTGCGCTATCGAGAGAGGGCGCAAGTGTTAACGTATAGATACGTACCATCTTTACCTCCTGTTAGGCTGTCCTCAGTCTGGCACTTAACCTCGCGAAAGTGAAGTAATTAACAACATGATTTTTAATATCTTTATTTAAAACATTTGCGTCAAAGATATATAAATAAAAAAACGGTTTAGGAACGCTCTTATTCAAAAAATGAAATAAGAATTTATTGCTATGTTATTCGAGTCTTTTTATAATTTGTTACCTTTCAAGGGTCTTTTGTCATTGATCCATATGAAAGTTTCCGAGACCGTAATGGTCTCTTTTTTTGTTGTACGGACTCTTAATAAATGAAGCTTTTGAAGACAGTGCCCGCAGCATTACTGCTGACGGGTGGCCTGCTTGCGTCAATGCATGCTGCCGCCGATGATTCCGTTTTTACTGTCATGGATGACCCTTCCAGCGCGAAAAAACCCTTTGAAGGTAACCTGAACGCGGGATATCTCGCCCAGTCAGGCAACACAAAAAGTTCTTCTTTAACCGCAGACACCACCATGACCTGGTACGGTGAAACCACGGCGTGGTCTCTGTGGGGAAATGCCAGCAATACCTCTTCAAATGATGAGCGTTCATCAGAGAAATATGCCGTAGGTGGTCGTAGTCGTTACAACATGACCGACTATGACTACCTCTTTGGGCAGGCAAGCTGGTTGACCGACCGTTACAACGGCTATCGCGAGCGTGACGTGCTGACCGCCGGTTATGGTCGCCAGTTCCTTAACGGACCAGTACATAGCTTCCGTTTTGAATTCGGTCCTGGCGTGCGCTACGACGAGCATACGGATGGCACCACCGAAACGCAGCCGTTGGGCTATGCGTCCGGGGCCTATGCGTGGCAAATGACTGACAATACTAAATTTACGCAAGGCGTGTCGGTATTCGGTGCTGACGATACAACGCTCAACTCTGAAACGGCCTTGAACGTTGCCATCAACGAACACTTTGGGTTAAAGGTGGCTTACAACGTCACCTGGAACTCTGAACCACCGGCAACAGCGCCGGAACATACCGATCGTCGTACTACTGTTTCACTCGGCTACCGGATGTAATGACAAACCGGGTCAAATAATTGGCCCGGCTTTTATCTATTAAAGTTAAGGTTATTTAATAGTTAATCTGTGTTTTATTTTTAGTACTTATCAATAACGCGCTATTTTTCAGACAAATTCGATTTAATTGATAAATACATCCGAACCGGAACAGCGCGCCAGTATTTTAACCCCAGATCATCGCTGCCCAACGTAGCATTAGCATTGCCGCACAAATAACGAGTAGGATCACAACCATCTTCCAGTGTTTCTTTGCAAAGCGATTTGTTGGCATTGTTCTTTTCCTGCTCAGATTAGATGACTTTCTGCAAGTGTAACAAAGACGTCAGGGTGTCAGTGAATTGATTTACATCATAGAGTACGCGTTGATTGTTGCTTTGATCGGCTCGAAATGCCGTGTACACTGTGAAACGGTGTTATCAAAAAGCGGGTGTAGGTCCAGTGTAGCCATTGAGGCAATCAGTGACATATTTCGCAGAGTGAAGCGGGAATCAGCCCACACCTTTTTGATAATTTTAAATATTGAATCTTTGTATGTGATCTTACGTGTGGGTCACCACTGCAAATAAGGATATAACATGCCTGTTATTACTCTTCCTGATGGCAGCCAACGCCATTACGACCACGCTGTAAGCCCCATGGATGTTGCGCTGGACATCGGTCCAGGTCTGGCGAAAGCCACTATTGCTGGCCGTGTTGACGGTGAGCTGGTAGATGCTTCCGATCTGATTGAGCATGATGCGAAGCTCTCCATCATCACCGCGAAGGATGAAGAAGGTCTGGAGATCATTCGTCACTCCTGTGCGCACCTGTTAGGGCACGCGATCAAACAACTCTGGCCGCACACCAAAATGGCGATCGGACCGGTTGTTGATAACGGTTTTTACTACGATATCGATCTTGACCGTACGTTAACCCAGGAAGACGTCGACGCGCTCGAGAAGCGGATGCACGAGCTCGCTGAGAAAAACTACGATGTCATTAAGAAGAAAGTCAGCTGGTACGAAGCGCGTGAAACCTTCGTGAAGCGTGGCGAGACCTATAAAGTCTCTATTCTTGATGAAAACATCGCCCATGATGACAAGCCTGGCTTGTACCATCATGAAGAATATGTCGATATGTGCCGTGGCCCGCACGTGCCGAACATGCGTTTCTGCCATCACTTCAAACTGATGAAGACCGCTGGGGCATACTGGCGTGGCGACAGCAATAACAAGATGCTGCAGCGTATTTATGGTACTGCATGGGCAGATAAAAAAGCCCTGAATGCCTATCTGCAACGTCTGGAAGAAGCGGCCAAACGCGACCACCGTAAAATCGGCAAGCAGCTTGACCTGTATCACATGCAGGAAGAAGCGCCGGGTATGGTGTTCTGGCATAACGATGGCTGGACTATCTTCCGTGAACTGGAAGTCTTTGTTCGCTCAAAACTGAAAGAATACCAGTATCAGGAAGTTAAAGGTCCGTTCATGATGGACCGCGTGCTGTGGGAAAAAACAGGTCACTGGGATAACTACAAAGATGCAATGTTCACGACCTCCTCTGAGAACCGTGAATACTGCATTAAGCCCATGAACTGCCCAGGCCACGTGCAGATCTTCAATCAGGGTCTGAAATCCTATCGCGATCTGCCGTTGCGTATGGCAGAGTTTGGTAGCTGCCACCGTAATGAGCCGTCAGGCGCGCTGCATGGCCTGATGCGTGTTCGTGGCTTCACTCAGGATGATGCGCATATCTTCTGTACAGAAGAGCAGATCCGTGATGAAGTTAACGCTTGCATTCGTATGGTCTACGATATGTACAGCACCTTTGGCTTCGAGAAAATCGTCGTCAAACTGTCCACTCGCCCCGAAAAACGTATCGGCAGCGATGAAATGTGGGACCGTGCTGAAGCTGACCTGGCCGTTGCGCTGGAAGAAAACAACATCCCGTTTGAGTTCCAACTGGGTGAGGGCGCATTCTACGGTCCGAAAATTGAATTTACCCTGTATGACTGCCTCGATCGTGCATGGCAGTGCGGTACTGTACAGCTGGACTTCTCCCTGCCGTCCCGTTTAAGCGCCTCTTATGTTGGCGAAAATAACGAGCGTCAGGTGCCGGTTATGATTCACCGCGCAATTCTTGGGTCGATGGAACGTTTCATCGGTATCCTGACCGAAGAGTTCGCTGGCTTCTTCCCGACCTGGCTTGCGCCGGTTCAGGTTGTTGTCATGAACATCACCGATTCTCAGTCTGAATACGTTAACGAATTAACGCAGAAACTACAAAATGCGGGTATTCGTGTAAAAGCAGACTTGAGAAATGAGAAGATTGGCTTTAAAATCCGCGAGCACACTTTACGTCGTGTCCCTTACATGTTGGTCTGTGGCGACAAAGAGGTAGAAGCAGGCAAAGTTGCCGTGCGCACCCGTCGTGGCAAAGACTTGGGCAGCCTGGACGTAAATGAAGTGATTGAGAAGCTGCAACAAGAGATTCGCAGCCGCAGTCTTCAACAACTGGAGGAATAAGGTATTAAAGGCGGAAAACGAGTTCAAACGGCACGTCCGAATCGTATCAATGGCGAGATTCGCGCCCTGGAAGTTCGCTTAACAGGTCTGGAAGGCGAAGCTTTGGGTATTGTGAGTCTGAGAGAAGCGATCGAAAAAGCTGAAGAAGCTGGAGTAGATTTAGTTGAAATCAGCCCTAACGCCGAACCGCCAGTTTGTCGTATTATGGACTACGGCAAGTTCCTTTATGAAAAGAGTAAGTCTTCTAAGGAACAGAAGAAAAAGCAAAAAGTTATCCAGGTTAAGGAAATTAAATTCCGTCCTGGTACCGACGATGGCGATTACCAGGTAAAACTCCGCAGCCTGGTACGCTTTCTGGAAGATGGCGATAAGGCTAAGATCACGCTGCGTTTTCGCGGTCGTGAGATGGCCCACCAACAGATCGGTATGGAAGTGCTCAACCGCGTCCGTGACGATCTGAGTGAACTGGCAGTAGTCGAATCCTTCCCTACGAAGATCGAAGGCCGCCAGATGATCATGGTGCTCGCTCCTAAGAAGAAACAGTAAGGCCTTCAAGTAGCAATGTCTGTGGAGCCTGCGGGTTCCACAGCCGTTGTTCGCCTACGTTTCGTTTATTAACAATGCGAAGTGGAAGTTATTAAAATGCCAAAAATTAAGACCGTACGCGGTGCTGCTAAGCGCTTCAAAAAAACCGGTGGTGGTGGATTTAAGCGTAAGCACGCAAACCTGCGTCATATTCTGACCAAAAAATCTACTAAGCGTAAACGTCACCTGCGTCCAAAAGGCCTCGTGTCTAAAGGCGATCTGGGTCTGGTTATCGCGTGCCTGCCGTACGCATAAGCCGTTAACGTTTAATTCATTTTTTTACTAAGAATATAGATACAGGAGAGCACATATGGCTCGCGTAAAACGTGGTGTAGTTGCCCGTGCACGTCACAAGAAAATTTTGAAACAAGCTAAAGGCTACTACGGTGCGCGTTCTCGCGTATACCGCGTTGCCTTCCAGGCTGTTATCAAAGCTGGTCAGTACGCTTATCGTGACCGTCGTCAGAAAAAGCGTCAGTTCCGTCAACTGTGGATTGCGCGTATCAACGCAGCAGCACGTCAGAACGGTATTTCTTACAGCAAATTCATCAACGGCCTGAAAAAAGCCTCTGTTGAAATCGACCGTAAGATCCTGGCTGACATCGCAGTATTCGACAAAGTAGCGTTCACCGCTCTGGTCGAAAAAGCGAAAGCAGCTCTGGCATAAGCCGGTGAAAAGAGGGAGCCTGGCTCCCTCTCTTTTATTTGTAGCGCAATCAATTAGTTGACAATTTATCCGTAAGCCTTTTCAATAACGGTTGTCCGGTTTTTTTACCACACAAGGTAACGCAAGCATGAATGCTGCTATTTTCCGCTTCTTCTTTTACTTTAGCACCTGAACTCAGGAGGCTTGCGCGTGAAAGAAGAAACGGAAAACAGCGCCTAAAAGCCTCCCTGGTGGAGGCTTTTTTTATACGCGTCATCCTTCAAGTTGTCTCTGTATTGGCTGCATTTGCTCTTTTGCCGCGTTGATACAACTTGAATGGTTTTGCGTATAGATGAGCGACTAGTGAATATCGCAACATAACGAGGAAAATCATGTCACATCTCGCAGAGCTGGTTGCCAGTGCAACGGCCGCCATTAACCAGGCTTCAGATGTTGCCGCGTTAGACAATGTCCGCGTCGAATATTTGGGCAAGAAAGGGCACCTGACCCTTCAGATGACTACCCTGCGCGAACTGCCGGCAGAAGAGCGCCCGGCTGCAGGTGCGGTGATAAACGTTGCCAAAGAGCAGGTTCAGCAAGCACTGAACGCGCGTAAAGCCGAATTAGAAAATGCCGCGCTGAATGCCCGTCTGGCTGAAGAAACGATCGATATCTCTTTGCCTGGGCGTCGTATCGAAAACGGCGGTCTGCATCCGGTAACGCGTACTATCGACAGAATTGAAAGTTTCTTCGGTGAGCTGGGCTTTACCGTGGCAACGGGTCCAGAAATCGAAGATGACTATCATAACTTCGATGCGCTGAATATTCCTGGCCATCACCCGGCGCGCGCTGACCACGACACTTTCTGGTTTGACGCGACACGTCTGCTGCGTACGCAAACTTCCGGCGTGCAAATCCGCACCATGAAGGAAAAACAACCGCCGATCCGTATTATCGCCCCGGGCCGTGTATATCGTAACGATTACGATCAGACGCACACCCCAATGTTCCATCAGATGGAAGGGCTGATTGTTGATACCAACATCAACTTCACCAACCTGAAAGGCACGCTGCACGATTTCCTGCGCAACTTCTTTGAAGAAGACCTGCAGGTTCGTTTCCGTCCTTCCTACTTCCCGTTCACCGAACCTTCTGCGGAAGTGGACGTGATGGGCAAAAACGGTAAATGGCTGGAAGTGCTGGGTTGCGGGATGGTTCACCCGAACGTGCTGCGTAACGTCGGCATCGATCCGGAAATCTACTCTGGTTTTGCATTCGGTATGGGTATGGAGCGTCTGACCATGCTGCGTTACGGCGTTACCGATCTGCGTTCTTTCTTCGAAAACGATCTGCGTTTCCTCAAACAGTTTAAATAAAGGCAGGATAAAACAATGAAATTCAGTGAACTGTGGTTACGCGAATGGGTAAACCCGGCAATTGATAGCGATGCGCTGTCAAACCAAATCACGATGGCGGGTCTGGAAGTTGACGGTGTGGATCCCGTTTCCGGCGCGTTCAATGGCGTTGTGGTGGGCGAAGTGGTTGAGTGCGCTCAGCACCCGAACGCTGACAAACTACGCGTTACCAAAGTGAATGTCGGCGGCGACCGCCTGCTGGATATCGTCTGCGGTGCGCCAAACTGCCGTCAGGGCCTGAAAGTGGCCGTGGCAACCGTGGGTGCCGTTCTGCCGGGCGATTTCAAAATCAAAGCCGCTAAACTGCGCGGTGAGCCGTCTGAAGGCATGCTGTGCTCGTTTTCCGAGCTGGGTATTTCCGACGATCATAACGGTATTATCGAACTGCCAGCCGATGCGCCAATTGGCACCGATATCCGTGAATACCTGAAGCTTGACGACAACACTATCGAAATCAGCGTTACGCCGAACCGCGCCGACTGCTTAGGCATTATCGGTGTGGCACGTGACGTTGCTGTACTGAACAAAGCCCCGCTGGTTGAGCCAGAAATGGCGCCTGTGGCCGCAACCATTAGCGACGTCCTGCCGATTCAGGTCGAAGCGGTGGAAGCCTGCCCACGCTACCTGGGGCGCGTGGTAAAAGGTATCAACGTTAAAGCGCCAACCCCGTTGTGGATGAAAGAAAAACTGCGTCGTTGCGGTATCCGCTCTATCGATGCCGTGGTTGACGTGACTAACTATGTGCTGCTCGAACTGGGCCAGCCGATGCACGCCTTCGACAAAGACCGCATTGAAGGCGGGATTGTTGTCCGTATGGCAAAAGAGGGGGAGACCCTGGTATTGCTGGACGGCAGCGAAGCGAAGCTGAATGCGGATACGCTGGTGATTGCGGACCATAACAAAGCGCTGGCGATGGGTGGCATCTTTGGTGGCGAACACTCCGGTGTGAATGATGAAACGCAAAACGTCCTGCTGGAATGCGCATTCTTTAGCCCGCTGTCTATTACTGGTCGCGCACGTCGTCACGGCCTGCACACCGATGCATCTCACCGCTATGAGCGTGGTGTTGACCCGGCTCTGCAGCATAAAGCCATGGAACGCGCGACACGCCTGCTGATTGATATCTGCGGCGGCGAAGCGGGTCCAATCATTGATGTGACGAACGAAGCTACGCTGCCAAAACGCGCAACCATTACGCTTCGCCGTAGCAAACTGGATCGTCTGATCGGACACCATATCGCGGATGAGCAGGTGAGCGACATTCTGCGTCGTCTGGGATGTGACGTGACGGAAGGGCAGGATGAGTGGAAAGCGGTAGCGCCGAGCTGGCGTTTCGATATGGAAATCGAAGAAGACCTGGTAGAAGAAGTCGCCCGCGTATACGGTTATGACAATATCCCGAACACGCCAATTCAGGCGGGTCTTATCATGGGTACGCATCGTGAAGCGGATTTGTCGCTGAAACGCGTAAAAACCATGCTGAATGACAAAGGCTACCAGGAAGTCATTACCTACAGCTTCGTCGACCCGAAAGTCCAGTCGCTGCTGCATCCGGGTGAAGAAGCGCTGCTGCTGCCAAGCCCAATCTCTATTGATATGTCGGCAATGCGTTTGTCCCTGTGGACTGGCTTGCTGTCTACGGTAGTGTATAACCAGAACCGTCAGCAGAACCGCGTGCGTATTTTCGAAACGGGTTTACGTTTCGTTCCGGATACGCAGGCCAACCTCGGGATCCGTCAGGATCTGATGCTGGCGGGTGTGATCTGCGGCAACCGTCATGATGAACACTGGAACCTGGCAAAAGAGACCGTTGATTTCTATGATCTGAAAGGCGATCTGGAAGCGGTTCTCGACCTGACCGGCAAACTGGCGGACATTCAGTTCAAAGCTGAAGCGAACCCTGCGCTGCATCCGGGGCAGTCTGCGGCGATTTATCTGAAAGGTGAACGCATTGGTTTCATTGGGGTTGTTCATCCTGAACTGGAACGTAAACTGGATCTGAACGGTCGCACTCTGGTGTTTGAACTGGAGTGGAACAAGCTCGCAGACCGCGTGGTGCCTCAGGCGCGTGAAGTTTCTCGCTTCCCGGCGAACCGTCGCGATATCGCGGTCGTTGTGGCTGAAAACGTTCCCGCTGCGGATATTTTATCCGAGTGTAAGAAAGTTGGCGTAAATCAGGTAGTTGGCGTAAACTTATTTGACGTGTACCGCGGTAAGGGTGTTGCGGAGGGTTATAAGAGCCTCGCTATCAGCCTGATCCTTCAGGATACCAGCCGTACACTTGAAGAAGAGGAGATTGCCGCTACCGTCGCCAAATGTGTAGAGGCATTAAAAGAGCGATTCCAGGCATCATTGAGGGATTGAACCTATGGCGCTTACAAAAGCTGAAATGTCAGAATATCTGTTTGATAAGCTTGGGCTTAGCAAGCGGGATGCCAAAGAACTGGTCGAGCTGTTTTTCGAAGAGATCCGTCGTGCTCTGGAAAATGGTGAGCAGGTAAAACTCTCTGGTTTTGGTAACTTCGATCTGCGTGATAAGAATCAACGTCCGGGACGTAACCCGAAAACGGGCGAAGATATTCCCATTACAGCACGGCGCGTGGTGACCTTCAGACCCGGACAGAAGTTAAAAAGCCGGGTCGAAAACGCAACGCCCAAAGAAGAGTGATTTAACGATACGCAGAGTATGACGCGTATAACTAAAAAGGCCGCTATGCGGCCTTTTTCCTTTTCACTACTGAATCAGCACCGTAGAATCACCTCCATCTCTTTTCAGCAGAATGGAAAACATGCTGACTTTCGCCCATCAACAGCAGCGACGAAACGTGCGCTGGATACTGTCACTGTCAGTACTGATGCTACTGGCAACGATTCTAAGCTTGTGCGCAGGAGAACAGTGGATCGCCCCCGGAGACTGGTTCAGCGCCCGCGGCGATCTGTTCGTCTGGCAAATTCGACTTCCCCGTACTCTTGCCGTTTTGCTGGTAGGCGCTGCGTTGGCCTTATCAGGAGCCGTGATGCAAGCTCTATTTGAAAACCCGCTCGCAGAGCCTGGATTACTGGGCGTGTCTAACGGCGCGGGAGTCGGGCTTATCGCAGCGGTGCTGCTGGGGCAGGGGCAACTCCCCGGCTGGGCGTTGGGCTTATGCGCTATCGCTGGGGCGCTGATTATCACGCTTATTCTGCTACGTTTTGCCCGACGTCATTTGTCTACCAGCCGCCTGTTGTTGGCGGGAGTAGCGCTGGGGATTATCTGTAGCGCGTTGATGACATGGGCCATCTACTTCTCCACGTCTTTTGATTTGCGACAGCTGATGTACTGGATGATGGGGGGCTTTGGTGGCGTAGACTGGCATCAGGCCTGGCTCATGGTGGCGTTGATTCCGGTGCTGGTGTGGATCTGCTGTCAGTCGCAGCCGATGAATATGCTGGCGCTGGGGGAGACTTCCGCACGTCAGCTGGGACTGCCCCTGTGGTTCTGGCGCAACCTGCTGGTGGTCGCCACTGGCTGGATGGTTGGCGTAAGCGTGGCTCTGGCCGGAGCGATTGGCTTTATCGGGCTGGTGATCCCACATATTTTGCGGCTGTGCGGCTTAACCGATCACCGCGTGTTGCTGCCGGGCTGTGCGTTGGCTGGTGCAATCGTACTACTGTTTGCTGATGTTGTCGCGCGTCTGGTGCTGGCCTCGGCTGAGCTGCCAATCGGCGTGGTGACGGCCACCATGGGCGCACCGGTATTTATCTGGCTATTGTTAAAAGCCGCGCGCTAGAACGCGTTGGTTCGGTCTATGATTAAAAACTGAAAATTCACCTGTTGTTCTGGAGATGCTATGCAAAACACTATTCTCGATACAGAAGTGACGACCATCGACGGTGAGGCTACCTCACTGCAGCCGTATTCCGGAAATGTGCTGTTAATCGTCAACGTGGCTTCAAAATGTGGACTGACGCCGCAATACGAGCAACTGGAGAATCTGCAGAAAGCCTGGCATCAACAGGGTTTTACTGTCCTTGGGTTCCCTTGTAACCAGTTTCTGGGTCAGGAGCCGGGCAGCGAAGAGGAAATAAAAACGTATTGCAGTACCACCTGGGGCGTTACCTTCCCAATGTTCAGTAAAATTGACGTTAACGGCGAGGGACGCCATCCGCTGTATCAGAAGCTGATTGATGCCGCGCCAACGGCCACTGCGCCTGCGGATAGTGGGTTCTATGAGCGTATGGCGAGTAAAGGTCGGGCACCGCTCTACCCGGACGATATTCTATGGAATTTCGAGAAGTTTTTAGTGGGGCGAGATGGTCAGGTATTGCAACGATTCTCACCCGATATGACGCCTGAGGATCCCATTCTGGTGCAATCTATCAAGAAGGCGCTGGCAAACTAATGTCTCGATTGATGCAGCTACAGGACGTAGCGGAATCGACCCGTCTCGGCCCGCTTTCTGGTGAGATAAAAGCCGGAGAGATCCTGCATTTAGTGGGGCCTAACGGTGCTGGAAAGAGCACGCTGTTGGCACGAATGGCGGGGCTGACGACCGGTGAGGGCAGCATCACCTTTGGTGATATGCCGCTGGACGAATGGCCGTCAGCAAAGCTGGCGCAATACCGCGCCTATCTGGCGCAACAGCAAAACCCTCCGTTTGCGATGCCGGTCTGGCATTTTCTGACGCTGCATCAGCCAGACAAAGCGCGCACCGATCTGTTACAGGAAGTCGCTGATGCGCTTGGGCTTGGGGATAAGCTGGGGCGCAGCGTGAATCAGCTCTCCGGCGGTGAGTGGCAGCGCGTGCGTCTGGCTGCGGTTATCCTGCAGATTAGCCCGCAAGCGAATCCATTCGGCCAACTTTTACTGCTGGATGAGCCGATGAACAGCCTGGACGTGGCGCAACAAAACGCGCTGGACCGCTTGTTGAGTCGGCTGTGTCTGCAGGGCATAGCGATTGTCATGAGCAGCCATGACCTTAATCACACCTTACGTCATGCGCATAAGGCCTGGCTCCTCAAACGTGGGAAGTTGCTTGCCAGCGGCGCTCGTGATGCGGTACTCACGCCCGCCAATCTGTCTGCGGCTTATGGCGTGAACTTCCGTCGTTTGGATATTGAAGGCCACAGAATGCTCATATCAACCACTTAAGTTAAATGGGTTCTTGAAAATCATATAATTTCCACGCTAAATTGGCATAAAAATATAATTCAGAGGATTCGTCCTGAATGCGCTTTTGGCTTCTTTTCATCACAGCATTGTTTTTGGCGGGCTGCAGCAGCCATCGTGCTCCTGCGCCAAATGCCCGATTGTCGGATTCTATCGCGGTTATCGCCGGTCTTAATGACCAGCTACAAACCTGGCATGGCACACCCTATCGTTATGGCGGCATGAGCCGTAGCGGGGTGGATTGTTCTGGATTTGTTTTGATGACAATGCGCGATAAATTCGATCTGCAACTCCCGCGTGATACGCGCACGCAATCAAAGATTGGTACCGAAATTGATAAAGACGATTTGCTGCCCGGCGATCTGGTTTTCTTTAAAACCGGGTCTGGGGAAAGTGGTCTGCATGTCGGAATTTACGATACCAATAATCAATTTATTCATGCCTCAACCAGCCGTGGAGTGATGCGCTCGTCCCTGGACAACGTTTACTGGCGTAAAAACTTTTGGCAGGCGCGACGTATTTAATCCTCATTAGTCTCGAGGTCGCTCAGGACTGTGCGGCCTCGGCATTTCCATTTGAAAGTCACTTTTTAATTCTGCCATCAGCCGGACAATACCCCTGAACAGTAAGAGTGTATCTTGCTAAAAATATGATTTATCCCGAGATATTAAAAAGTGCAAAGCTGGATATTCGCTTATAATCAGGATAAGCTAAAAAAAAGGATTCGATTTACTGGCTATAAAGGGAAAAATGAAAGGGCCTCTACTTGCATCAGCAATAACGTATTTCTCCATCCTTTGCTACAGGATGCCGGATAACACCTATGCAGAGGGGCTGGCGCGATGATTGTTTCACTGGATACTCTTTACCATTCAGAGTTTTCTTTTTTGCCTGCGAGAAGCGAAAAAGGCGATCTTGAATACGTCGATATCATCACCAGTTTCGCCAGCGCGGATGGGGATGTGCGTATACCCACTGAGCTGGTCCTACCTCGGATGTCGGATGAAGAGCAATATCGCTTATTTACCGAAAAGCTTGAATTAATCGAAACGTGCCAACATTTTTTTATTCAGCGAAATGTCCTGGCCTGGATTAATTTAACGCCGGCAATTGCTAATACTTTATTATCAGATGCTAAATTTGCTTCACAAGTTGAACGATTTTCATTTCTGGAACTGGCTATTAATGAAAACTATCCAGAGTTAAATAATGGAAAAGAGAATCCAACGCTGGCCGCGCTGGCGGCGAGATTTCCATTAGTTCTGACAAACTATGGTGCTGGCGGTATATCCACCCGGGCAATTTTTGATGGGCTGTTCAAACGCGTTGTGTTAGATAAAAACTTTGTTCAACAAAGGATTACACATATTTCGTTTGAGCCGTTTATGCGGGCTATTCTGGCACAGTTATCTCCCAGCAGTGAGTCAATCATCATTAGCGGTATCGATACGCCAGAGATGTTAGCGCGCGTACTGCCTTTGGGATTCAGCGCCATACAGGGCGCGCTGTGGCCCGCCGTGCCACCGGCACAGATAATTTCGTTATCCAGAATATAACCCTTTTATTTGCTGGTGTTTAACAGGCTTTTAACAGTCTACACTAGAGACAGGAGGCCCTATGACCCTGTCTTTTACCACTCGCTGGCGTGATGAATTACCAGCAACCTATACAGCACTTTCGCCGACACCCCTGAAAAACGCACGCCTGATCTGGCATAACGATGCGCTGGCGGAGCAATTAGCTATTCCTGAGTCGCTTTTTGATATTCCGGGCGGAGCGGGTGTTTGGGGTGGCGAATCGCTGCTCCCCGGGATGTCGCCTCTAGCGCAAGTGTATAGCGGACATCAGTTTGGCGTCTGGGCAGGCCAGCTTGGCGATGGCCGCGGGATCCTGCTGGGCGAGCAACGACTCGCTGATGGCTCAACGTTTGACTGGCACCTGAAAGGCGCCGGACTTACGCCTTATTCCCGTATGGGGGATGGGCGCGCCGTACTGCGCTCAACAATTCGCGAAAGCCTGGCCAGCGAAGCGATGCACTACCTGGGCATACCAACCACGCGGGCATTGTCGATTGTTACCAGCGACACGCCGGTGTATCGCGAAACGGTAGAAACAGGGGCGATGCTCATTCGCGTGGCGCAAAGCCATATGCGTTTTGGCCATTTTGAACACTTCTACTATCGCCGCGAGCCGGAAAAAGTGCGTCAGTTGGCTGATTTTGCAATTCGCCATTATTGGTCGCAATGGCAGGAAGAAGCCGATAAGTACCAGCTGTGGTTTAACGATGTTGTCACGCGTACAGCGACGTTAATCGCTGACTGGCAAGCGGTAGGATTTGCGCATGGAGTCATGAACACGGACAACATGTCGATTCTGGGACTGACGATGGATTACGGTCCATTCGGTTTTCTTGATGACTACGAGCCCGATTTTATCTGCAACCACTCGGACAACCAGGGACGATACAGTTTCGATAATCAACCGGCCGCGGCGCTGTGGAACTTGCAACGTCTGGCGCAAACCCTGTCGCCATTTATCCCGGTCGAGACGCTCAATGATGCGCTGGACGGTTACCAACTGGCGCTGTTAACTCGCTACGGTCAGCGGATGCGGCAAAAGCTCGGCTTCTTTAGCGAGCAGAAAGACGATAACGAATTGCTAAGCGAACTGTTTAGTCTGATGGCGAGGGAAAGAAGTGACTATACGCGAACGTTTCGTATGCTCAGCCAAACGGAACAACACAGTGCGCAATCCCCACTGCGCGATGAGTTTATCGACCGCGCGGCGTTTGACGACTGGTTCACGCGGTATCGCTCGCGTCTGCAGCAAGACAACATTGCTGACGCAGTCAGACAAACGCAGATGAAGGCGGCTAATCCGGCGATGGTATTACGTAACTGGCTGGCGCAACGGGCGATTAGTCAGGCAGAGCAGGGGGATTACGCCGAGCTGCATCGGTTGCACCAGGCGTTGCGTACCCCGTTTACCGATCGTGATGATGACTATGTCAGCCGTCCACCTGACTGGGGTAAACGGCTGGAAGTGAGCTGTTCAAGTTAAGGGGCCAGAAACACCTGCGGAGATCCGTTGGCCGGATGCTGGCCAACGTGTACCTGAGCGCCATACCAGCGCTTCAGGTCATCGGCCTGTAGCACGCTCTCAGGCGTTCCCTGCGATACCAACCTGCCATCGTGCAGCAACACTATTCTGTCCGCCCATAGTGCGGCGAGGTTCAGATCGTGAAGCACAATGCACACATGTAGCTCTCCCGAAGCGGTTAGCGTCTTCAGCAAGCGCAACAGGTGCTGCTGGTGATAAAGATCCAGCGCAGAGGTGGGTTCATCAAGGAATAACCAACCGCGAGGCGCGCCGTGGCACCAAAGTTGCGCCAGTGCACGGGCCAACTGCACTCGCTGTTGCTCGCCGCCGGAAAGTGCGGCGTATTGCCGGCCCGCCAACGGTGTGCACCCGGTCATTTCCATTACCTGAGCGATAAGCCGGGGTTCCTGCTGTTGGGTCCAGGGCGCACGTCCCATCGCGATGACGGCCTCTACCGGCCAGTCAAATCCCAGTTGCGTTTGCTGGCGCATTACCGCCCGATGCCGCGACAACGTTTGGGTAGGCCACTCCTCCAGCGGTTTGCCCGCCAGCACGCAGCGTCCGGTTGCCGGTTTGAGAAAACCGGTCAGCAGGCGCAGCAGGGTGGATTTTCCCGCACCGTTTGGGCCGATGAGCGCCACCAGTTCACCTTTTGCGAGGGCGAGTGATACATCGTCAATTACCGCTCTGCCAGCCACGCGATAATGAAGCCCTTCAGCGATGAAATGTTCAGCCATGCGGTCCTCGCTGACGAAAAATAAGCCATAAAAACCACGGTGCGCCGAGAAGACTGGTCAACAGACCGACCGGCATCTCTGCAGGGGCAACCGCCGTACGGGCCAACGTGTCGGCAATCAGTAACAGAAACGCGCCCGCCAGCACGGATCCCGGAATAACGGCCCGATGATCTGAGCCAAGCCACATGCGCATCAGATGCGGGATAACCAACCCGATAAATCCAATTACGCCGCTTACCGCCACGGCTGCGGCAACCAGCAATGCGCTACAAAGCAGCAAAATACGCTGAACGGTACGCACATCTACGCCGAGATAATGCGCCTCTTCCTCACCCAACTGCAGCAGGTTCAGTGCCGGCGCCAGACGCCAGATAATCAGCACCGTCGGGATAGTCAGCGAGGTTACCGCCAGCAGCGTGGACCATTGTGCAGCCCCCAGACTTCCCATTCCCCATAGCGACAGCTGGCGCAGTTGCGCATCATTACTGACCCACGACAGAACGCCAACCGCCGCCCCGCAAAGTGCGTTGATGGCAATACCGACCAGTAGCAGACGCGAGAGTGATCCGTCGCGCTGTTGGCTGAGGATAAAAATCACCACCGTTGCCGCCAGGGCACCCATAAAAGCGGCCAGCATTGGGGCGTACAGCATCAGCAGCGCGGGCAAAGAGACAGGCAGTACCACCCACAGGGCGACGGCGCAGGCGGCGCCGCTGCTTATCCCCAGTAATCCCGGGTCAGCTAGCGGGTTGCGAAACAGTCCCTGCATCACGCAGCCTGCGAGCGCCAGAGAGCCGCCAATCACCAGCGCCAGCAGGACGCGCGGCAGACGAATTGTGAGCCAGATTTGACGCAGTGCCTCATCGCCATCATGCCAGAGCAGACTTACCGGCAGGCGCAACGCGCCAAAACCGGTAGCCAGGATTGTCATCATGACTAATATGAGTGCGAGCGCCCATAAAGAATAACTGATACGTCGGGACATCAGGGCAATTGCTCTGCTTTAGCGCGAAGCTGCAAAATGGCCTGCGGCGTACGCACGCTGAAGCCGAGTAGCGCCATATCATCCACCTGTAACACCTGTTTATTCCGCCCGGCAGGCGTTAGCGCAAGGCCCGGCAGCGCCCACAGGTTATCTTCGCCACCCATCGCCTTAACGCCGTCCTGTGAAATCACCACCAGATCGGGCTGGCTGGCAATGACGCCTTCCTGTGACAGCGGCTGATAGCGGTTAACGCCCTGCATGGCGTTGTGCAAACCGGCGGCACGAATAGCCGCATCGGCTCCGGTTTGCTGGCCCGCCGCCATTGCGGTCATCCCGCCATGATTAAGAATAAACAGCACGCGTTTGTTTAGTTCAGATGATGGCAACGCCGCCATTTCCTGACGTAAGCTGGCGCGCAGCGTTTCGCCTTCGGCCTGCCGATGGGTTGCTTCGGCGATGACGCGAATTTTTTCATCAATCACCTCAAGATCGTTGCTCGCCGGGATCGTAACAACCCTGACGTTGCTCTGCTCAAGCTGTTTTAGCGCCAGAGAGGGCTGTGCCTGCGCGCTGGCAAGGACCAGCGTAGGGCGTGTAGCAAGGATCCCTTCGGCGTTGAGCTGGCGTAAGTAACCAACATCCGGTAGCGCGTTTGCTGCTTCAGGCCACTGGCTGGTGCTGTCTCGCGCTACAAGGGAAGACTGTGCTCCCAGTGCGTATACAATCTCGGTAACATCGCCACCGAGTGCAACAACCCGTTCCCCGGCAGCAGCCAGCGCTGCAATGGGCAGCAGCGCGATCAGGACCAGCAGTTTTTTCATGCGGCCAGTCCTTTCGGCGTCAGCGCGTCAATCTGTGCACGCCATTGCGTCTGCTCCGGCTCGCCTTCCGTACGTTGACCGTACAACTGGGCAATTTGCGTGCCGTCGGCAGCAAACAGTTCCAGACTGGTGACGTGTCCATCGGCGGTCGGTTTGCGCGTTACCCATGTTTCTGCCACGCTCTCTTCCAGCAGGTGTAAGGTAAATGCCGGGTTGAATATATTCAGCCAGCCTTTCATCGGTACCAATTTTTCAATCACGCCGGTAAAAATCTGTACGCAGCCGCGATTACCCACAAAGATCATGATTTCATTGCCATCCTGACGCGCGGTGTCGAGTAACTGCGCCAGTGCGCTATTAGAAACTTTACAGGCCAGATCGTCGCCCACCAGATTAAACGCCTGTTGGCGGGTGAGGTCGTGGCGTTTCAGCAGACCGAAGAACTGATGGACATCGGTCATTGCTCGCCACTCTTGATCAACGGTCTGCGCATCGACCGTGACGACGGCGGGAGCAGAATTGTTGGCGGGTTGCAGCACCAGTGGCGGGTTTTCGGCAAAGATGAATCGGGTCAGCAACGCCGCCCAATCCTCAATGAGGGTATTCTGCGTGGCGTAGACCTTCAGCAGCGCATCTCCCTGATGGTCAAAGAACTGGATGCTCTGACGTTCGCCGTGGGCGGTTGTTTCGCTGATATGAAATACGCTTGCCCACTGATTGAGGAACAGGCGCAGGTCGAGGGCGCGCGGATTAAGAACCAGCCCGGCATGACCGTTGAGGTGCTGATTGGTAAAAGCACCCACCTGCTCATGTACCGCGTATTCGTTGCGGCAAATGCATTTGGTTTCGCCTACGGTTTCCAGTGCGCCGAGGATTTCGCGTACTTCGCCACGTAAGCGCCAGGCGTCATGACCGACGCGGGCGAAGGTCAGTTCGGCTTCGCTAATATTCATCAACCCCGCAATGTCACGTGCGTATTTGCCAGGATTTTCTTTCTTCAGTTCCAGCCAGCGTGTGTAATGATTCATTGTCTCTTCCTTCCAGATTGCTACCCCGGCGAACCGGGGAAAAGTGATTACCACTGATAACTCACGAAAATTTTGCCATTACGACCATCCTGCGGAATGCCTTGCGGCGACCAGTACTCTTTGTCGAAGGCGTTGCCCAGTACCAGTGTGGTGGTCATACCTTTCAGCGCTTGTTGGCCCTGATAGCTCACGTAGAAATCGTTTACCGCATAGCCGGGCTGTTTAGTGTAGCTGCTGCTGATATGCGTTGAACGATCGGCAAATGTCCCTATCCAGCCCACGGAGAATCCGCTGTGCGCAACCGGCACGTTCAGTTTGCTGGTGACCGTATCTGGGTTAATGCTGGAAATGTATTCTCCCGTGTCAGTATCTTTGCCGCGCGTACGGTTATAGGCCATGTCGAGGCTGAACAGATCGGCGGAATATTTCGCCATGACGTCCCAGCCCCAGATTTTCGCGTTGGGGACGTTATAAGACATCGTTGTTGCGGCGGCGAAGTCGACGCTGGTGGAGATGTAATCTTTCGCTTTGGTGTCGAAATAGCTGGCTTTAAATTCGAGCGCATCGCTTGCCATCAGCAGATCGTCAAAGCGCAGACCAAATCCGTATTCCTGTGTTTCGTTGGTTTCCGGACGCAGGTTAGGGTTTGGCACCCAGTAGTTGGTGTAGAAACGGCCAATCGAGAAGTGTTTCGCATCGTTATACATCTCGCCCATAGTCGGCGCACGGAAGGCCTGAGCGTAAGAACCAAACAGCATCAGCCAGTCTGCTGGCGCAACGGTGAGTCCGGCGCGGGACGACCATTTATCGGCATCGACATCTTCATAGCCGTCGCTGCTGCCGCGATAAGAGTCATAACGGGTACCGCCCAGCAGCGTAACCGGCAGATCGCGCAGGGTGATTTCATCCTGTAGCCAGCCGGAGCTGAAATCGATCTTTGCCTCTGGGAAACCGGTGGTTGTGCCACCTGGCTGTTGTTCCTGACGATAGTACTCACCGCCGTAGGTCAGCAGGTGAGATGCGAAAGAGTCGGTAAACAGGCGGGTACGGTTGTCGAGTTTACCGCCTTTGGTCGTCTGCTTGCGAAACTCGCCGGTGTTATCCGTGTTTTGTGCATTAATGCGCGCTTCGGACCAGTAAATACGAGCATCCGCGTTCAGCCAGTCATTGTCCGCCGGGGAGAGCGTGTAGGTCAGTTGCGCATCGCGCTGGATCGTTGAACGGTTGGTCATCGGGTTGCTGGTGGCATCCGCTGCGCTGGTTTGTGGATTTTTAGGTTCACGGGCGTCATTGTTGTAGTAACGCAGCGAACCGGCCAGCGTCTGGGCGCTGTCAATTTTCCAACTGCCTTTCGCCAGCATATTGTTGATCGCTTCGTCGTTTGGCGCTGTTGTACCGTCACTCTGACGCAAATCACCACGATCGCGACTCGACCAGGCAAGCAGTCCGTCCAGCGTATCGGTGCGCCCAAAAGCGCTGGCGCCCATACCGAGGCTGTGATCGCCGGTTGCCGCAGTACCGAACACGCGATAACCGCTGTTTTGTCCGGCTTCCAGCAGATCTTTGGCATCCGCTGTGTCATAGGCGATAACGCCGCCCAGCGCACCGCTGCCGTACAGCAGTGCAGAAGGGCCGCGTACGACTTCGATGCGTTTGATAAGCGCCGGGTCGAGGAAGGTACTGTTCAGGTGTCCGGTGTCGGTGCCCTGACGAACGCCGTCAACCAGCACCAGAACGCCGCGTCGATCGTAGCCGCGTAGATTCACGTCCTGGCCATTGGTACGACCTGTGCCATCGAGGGTCAGACCCGGAACCGTCCGCAACAGATCGGCTGCCGAGCTGGCGGTCTGGTTTTCTGGGGCCGTGGCATCAATCACGCTGACCATCATCGGCGCTTCAAAGGCGCTACGGGCATTGCCAGTGGCGGTAACGGTCATATCTTCAACCGCCGCATAAGCGACGGCGGGCAGGTTACTGATAATCGCCAGCGCCAACAGTGATGGACGCAGGGATGCAGTGTGCAGGTGTGGCATAGCAACTCTCCATTAGGAAATCGAAAAGCGCTGGCTGCCTGGGGATTACCTGGGTGGCTGGCGAAAAGTGTTGTTTATTTAGTCAGAATGAGTTTTCCGGCTTGGGTCTGGCGCAGCAGATAGAGCTGACCATCGTGTTCTATGATCACGCGTCCCTCTTTGCCCAATAGACTTTTACTGTCAATTCGACGCTCGTTTGGCGCGACAGCAGGGGGGGCTTTCTCTTTTGCGTGCGTTGTTGTTGTGTTATCCATACGTGAAATAGTTTTTAAAAATAACAATCAATTTAACAATGATAATCATTATCATCAAACTGCAAATTTGCGGCAAGCATTTTTGTGAAATAATTGTGACGAGAATAGATTTTGTACAACAAGGAGGGGAAAAACAAAGGATTAGCGCCGGGCAACGTGATGTTACCCGGCGAACAACATTAAAAACGGCTATCAACCGCAGAGGCGAGTTTTTCAACCAGCAGTTCAGTATCTTCCCAGTTCAGGCATGGGTCGGTAATGGACTGACCGTAAACCAGCGGCTGGCCGCTAACGATTTTTTGCGTACCTTCACGCAGGAAACTCTCCGCCATAATCCCGGCAATCGCCGTCGAACCGTTGCGAATTTGCTGACACACGTCATCACAAACGTCCAACTGACGACGATGCTGCTTCTGGCAATTGCCGTGGCTAAAATCGACTACCAGATGCTCAGGCAGGGAAAATTCGTGCAGGGTATCGCAGGCGGCGGCAATATCTTCAGCATAATAATTCGGCTTTTTACCGCCGCGCATAATGATATGTCCGTAAGGATTACCGCTGGTTTGATAAATGGTCATCTGGCCGGTTTTATCCGGAGAGAGGAACATGTGGCTGGCGCGGGAGGCGCGGATCGCATCGACAGCGATACGCGTGTTGCCATCCGTGCCGTTTTTAAAGCCGACCGGACAGGAGAGCGCAGACGCCATTTCACGGTGGATTTGGCTTTCGGTGGTGCGCGCGCCAATGGCTCCCCAACTGATTAAATCGGCAATAAACTGACCGGTCACCATGTCGAGGAATTCTGTTGCCGTGGGTACGCCCAGTTCATTGACCTGCAACAGCAGCTTGCGCGCCAGTTCAATGCCGTGGTTCACGCGGTAGCTGCCGTTTAAATCCGGGTCGGAAATTAAGCCTTTCCAGCCCACGACGGTGCGCGGTTTTTCAAAATAGGTGCGCATCACGATTTCCAGGCGCGCCTGATGTTTTTCGCGCAGCCCCTGCAAGCGGGTAGCGTATTCCATGGCGGCATCAAGATCGTGAATCGAGCAGGGACCTACGATCACCAGCAAACGAGCGTCTTCACCATTTAATATTTTTTCTATCCGACGTCGGGATTCCGTGACATGACGGGCGACGGAGGAAGAAACAGGATGCCGTTGCGCAAGCTCTGCTGGAGTGACCAGATTGTCAATACGCGCAGTACGGAGTTCATCGGTTCTGTTCATTACTTGTCTCAGAAATTTGTTGCTTCAACGGCAGGACTACCGGGAAGTGATGTACATCACAATATCACACTCATCCTGCCTGGTGGCGAGCATAATAACAAAAAATCGAACCAGTGTACTAGCATTCTAGTACATGCGGCGATTCAGCCCCATTATGTCGAGGATCTTGGTAGCAATCTCTTCTACCGAATAATTGGTACTGTTCAGCCATGGGATCTGATTTTTACGATACAGCGCTTCCACCTCAGCCACCTCCATACGGCACTGGCGCATGGAGGCGTAACGGCTGTTCTCCCGGCGCTCTTCGCGGATGGCCGCCAGGCGCTCAGGGTCGATGGTCAGGCCGAATAATTTATGCTGTAACGGCTTCAGTGACGCTGGCAGCACCAGATTATCCATATCATCGGCAATAAAGGGGTAGTTGGCCGCACGAATACCAAACTGCATCGCCAGATACAAACTGGTTGGGGTTTTGCCGCAGCGAGAAACGCCGAGCAGGATCACCTGCGCCTGATCGAGGTTGCGCAACGAAATACCGTCGTCATGGGCCAGGGTGTAATCAATGGCGGCAATGCGCGCATCGTACTTGTTGAGGTTGCCGGGATTCAGACCGTGGGTACGATGGGCTATCGGCGTGGGATCGAGCTTCATTTCGTGCTGCAGTGGGGCAACCAATGCCTGCACGATATCCTGACAAAATCCTTCGCTTTGTAGAATGATTGAGCGAATTTCCGGCAAGACGATGGAGTAAAACACCAGAGGGCGCACCCCAGTTTGTTGGTAGATCGCGTCAATCTGGTCTTTGACCGCCCGCGCACGACTCTCATTTTCCACAAACGGCAGCGTAATGCTGCTGATCGTGACCGGAAATTGCGACATTACCGCGTGGCCCAATACCTCGGCGGTGATGGCCGTACCATCAGAAATATAAAATACGTGACGATCAACAGCATTATCCATTTTGCTCATCCTGGGGCTGACATAATTCTCTGAAAGCATAAATTAAAATTCGCCAGAAGCGAATATTGCTGCATCTATTTTATAAAATGAAACGGTATTTTTATATTTAATGAAAAGTACATTTCATTTTTCGGAACAAATGTTTATACCGATAGTTTTTGTGGAGATCCCCTGTGGTTCGCGGGTTTGCGCAAATGCGTAAACAATCTGAAAAAATAAAAAATAAAGTTGCTTGAACGATTCACCGTTTTTTTCGTTGAGGTAAATATGCAAAGATAATTACGCAAAATTGAGTTTCCTAACCTCGTTCATATATAAGGATTGTTCGATGTCCAACAATGGCTCGTCACCGCTGGTGCTTTGGTATAACCAACTCGGCATGAATGATGTAGACAGAGTTGGGGGCAAAAATGCCTCCCTGGGTGAAATGATTACTAACCTTTCCGGTATGGGTGTTTCCGTACCGAATGGTTTTGCAACGACCGCCGATGCCTTTAACCAGTTTCTGGACCAGAGCGGTGTAAACCAGCGCATTTATGAGCTGCTGGACAAAACGGATATTGACGACGTCACCGAGCTTGCGAAAGCCGGTGCACAGATCCGCCAGTGGATTATCGACACTCCTTTCCAGCCGGAGCTGGAGAATGCCGTTCGCGATGCCTACGCGCAGCTTTCAGCGGACGATGCCCATGCTTCTTTTGCCGTGCGCTCTTCCGCTACCGCAGAAGATATGCCAGATGCGTCATTTGCCGGTCAGCAGGAAACCTTCCTCAACGTCCAGGGATTTGATGCCGTACTGGTTGCTATCAAACACGTATTTGCCTCGCTGTTTAACGACCGCGCGATCTCTTATCGTGTTCACCAGGGCTATGACCATCGTGGCGTGGCGCTCTCCGCTGGCGTCCAGCGGATGGTTCGCTCAGACCTCGCGTCTTCTGGCGTAATGTTCTCCATCGATACCGAATCTGGTTTCGATCAGGTGGTGTTTATCACTTCCGCATGGGGCCTGGGTGAAATGGTCGTGCAGGGTGCCGTTAACCCGGATGAATTCTACGTGCACAAACCGACTCTGGCGGCTGACCGTCCGGCGATCGTCCGTCGCACAATGGGTTCGAAAAAAATCCGCATGGTCTACGCGCCAACCCAGGAACACGGTAAGCAGGTAACGATTGAAGATGTACCGCAGGAACAGCGCGACATTTTCTCCCTGACCAACGCAGAAGTGCAGGAGCTGGCGAAGCAGGCGGGACAGATCGAGAAGCACTACGGTCGTCCGATGGACATCGAATGGGCGAAAGACGGTCATACCGGCAAGCTGTTCATTGTGCAGGCGCGCCCGGAAACCGTGCGTTCTCGCGGCCAGGTCATGGAGCGTTATACGCTGCATGCCCAGGGTAAAATTATTGCTGAAGGTCGTGCTATCGGCCATCGCATTGGCGCGGGCCCGGTCAAAGTCATTCATGACATCAGCGAAATGAACCGTATCGAGCCAGGCGACGTACTGGTTACCGACATGACCGACCCGGACTGGGAACCGATCATGAAGAAAGCGGCGGCGATTGTGACCAACCGTGGCGGTCGTACCTGTCACGCGGCGATCATTGCCCGCGAACTGGGGATCCCGGCCGTGGTAGGCTGTGGCGATGCCACCGAGCGCATGAAAGACGGTGAGAAGGTAACCGTTTCCTGTGCCGAAGGGGATACTGGTTATGTTTACGCTGACATGCTCGACTTTAGCGTGAAGAGCTCCAGCGTGGAGACCATGCCGGATCTGCCGTTGAAGGTGATGATGAACGTCGGTAACCCGGATCGGGCTTTCGACTTCGCCTGCCTGCCAAACGAAGGCGTCGGCCTGGCGCGTCTGGAATTTATCATCAACCGTATGATTGGCGTGCACCCGCGTGCGTTGCTGGAGTTCGATGATCAGACGCCTGAGCTGCAAAACGAAATCCGCGGCATGATGAAAGGTTTCGATTCCCCACGTGAATTCTACGTCGGTCGTTTGACGGAAGGGATTGCAACGCTGGGGGCGGCGTTTTATCCAAAACGCGTCATCGTGCGTATGTCGGACTTTAAGTCCAATGAATATGCCAACCTCGTTGGTGGTGAGCGTTATGAGCCGCATGAAGAGAACCCGATGCTGGGCTTCCGCGGGGCGGGCCGCTACGTTGCAGATAGCTTCCGTGACTGCTTCGCGCTGGAATGTGATGCAGTGAAACGTGTCCGTAACGATATGGGCCTGACTAACGTTGAAGTGATGGTACCGTTTGTGCGTACCGTTGCTCAGGCGAAAGCGGTAGTAGAAGAGCTGGCGCGTCAGGGTCTGAAACGCGGTGAGAACGGACTGAAGATCATTATGATGTGTGAGATCCCGTCCAACGCCTTGCTGGCCGAGCAGTTCCTTGAGTACTTTGACGGCTTCTCCATCGGCTCAAACGACATGACGCAGTTAGCGCTGGGTCTGGACCGTGACTCTGGTGTGGTTTCTGAACTGTTTGATGAGCGTAACGACGCGGTGAAAGCGTTGCTGTCGATGGCGATTCGCGCAGCTAAGAAACAGGGTAAATACGTGGGTATTTGCGGTCAGGGACCATCCGACCACGAAGACTTCGCGGCCTGGCTGATGGAAGAGGGTATCGACAGCCTGTCGCTGAACCCGGACACCGTCGTGCAGACCTGGCTGAGCCTGGCTGAACTGAACAAGTAACATCATGCCTTATCCGGCCTATTCAATGTAGGCCGGATAAGACGCAAGAGCGTCGCCATCCGGCATTTTATCCTGCAACGATCTCCATACTCTCCACGTTTAAACGCTGAATAATATCCTGACGCAGCTGGTATTTTCGTATCTTACCGGACGCCGTGCGCGGTAACTTCTCGACAATCACGACATGCTCCGGATATTTATACTTTGCCACCCGTTTGCGGCTAAAAAAGGCCACCACTGATTCCAGCGAGAGTGAGTGATGCGGAGGTTTCAGCACCACGTAAGCACACGACCGTTCACCTAAGCGTTCGTCCGGCATCGCGACAACGCAGGCATCATGAATGCGTGGGTGCTGCAATAAAATGTCCTCAACTTCGCGACTGCTGATGTTTTCCCCTCCGCGCACAATAATATCTTTTTTTCGTCCGGTGATTTTGATGTATCCCGCGTCGTCCATTCGGCATAAATCGCCACTGTAATACCAGCCGTCCTTATCCAGCGCGCGAGCGGTTAGTTCGGGTTCGTCGAGGTAGCCCATAAAAACATTGGGACCACGCGAGGCCTCTTCACCTTCTACTCCTGCGGGCAGGGTATTGCGCGCTTCATCGACGACTTTAATTTCGACGCCTGCGGCAGCATAGCCGTCGGTTGTCATCATGCGGGAGGGTGAATCATCGAGATTGACCAGCGCATGCGGCGAGCTCTCCGTAGAACCATAAATACTTAACAATTTAATGCCTCGCTGTTGGCAGTCACGGGCAATCTTTTGCGGAATAGTGGTGCCTCCGCATAAGAAAAAACGCAGTGAGGTGAGATCGCAGGGCCGTTTTTCCATGCTACATAACATGTCGTAGACGAAGGGCGTAGCTCCGAGCACGCAGGTACAGCGTTGTTGCTCCAGCAGTTCAAGACAAGCTGTTGGGGTGAAAATATCCAACAATACGCTGCGCGCGCCGATTAAAAACGGCGCGGTAACGCCATGCAGAAAACCGGTAGCGTGTCCAAGTGGAGCGGGCATCAAAAACACATCCTGCCAGGTAAGGTTGAGGCGGGCGCAGTAGGCACGCTCGCTGGCAAGGATGTTGTTGTGGGTTAACATGACGCCTTTCGGCATTCCCTCGGTCCCGGAGGTAAACAGCACGGCAGCCAGTTCATCGGCGTGAACGTTAATCATCTGAGTTAACGGTGGCGCTAAAAGCAACTGGCTGAGCGCCAGCGAGGTTGTTGCTGGCGCCAGTTTATCTACGGCGACAATCTGTTGCAGATGCGGCAACTGGTTTTGTAAGGGGAGGATCAGATCGACCGGTCGGGTCTGCTTAAAAAGCGTTGGTGCGAAAAAAATCTTCGCCTGGCATTTGTTCAGTACCCATACCAACTCCGCTTCGCGCCAGGCAGGCAACAGTGGGACGGAAACCGCTCCGGTTTTCAGGCAGGCCAGATAGATAATGGTAAATTCGCACCAGCCCGGCAACTGAAAGGCAATGCGATCGCCGGGTTGAATACCGCAGGCTAAAAACCAGGTTGCCAGACTGCTGGCAGCACCGTCGAGTGCGGCGTAAGTGTACGAAGCGCCATGATTATCAACCACGGCGATTTTATCCGGCATGGCTCTGGCCGTTTGGCACCAGTAGTCGCTAAGCGAAGCATCTCCCCATAAACCCTGTTTTCGCCAGGCTTCGCGGCGTTCGGCGTTAAACGTTAGTGTGATACTCATGAAGTTATTCCCTGGATGATTTCGGCATACATCTGACCGGATGGCCAGCGGGGCCAATCCGGCGGACAACATGCAAAACCCGCTAGCCGTAGCGGAAATCGACGCCAAATGTTCCGAGCGGATATTCCCATTGTGTGAGGATCGTGTCGCCGCACAGCACCCGGCAGGTGCCGCACTCCAGACAGCCTGCGGAGTCAAAATGAATATTGCCACTCTCATCCTGCTTATACAGTCCGGCGGGGCAGGCTTTCAGCAGCTTGCGAAATTCATTAAGGTCGGGGTGCTCAGCCAGGATGATGTGCGGATGACCTTCATCGACATTAAATTTATTGACGCCCAGTTTGACGTCGACGTTAACGTTATTGTCCTGATTCATAGCGCGGTTGCCCCCATGATGCCGTCTTTCAGTAGGTTCATCAGCCCAACTTTTCTGGCATGGGACATGATCATCTTGCGAACCGGCTGATTTGGGCGTCCGTCAACGGTAAACATATCGCTCATAATATCGGCCACCATGCGGGGATACTGGGTAAACAGGCGCGGGTTTTCCATCAGCGCCGGGATCTTGCGAAAATGCTGCAAATCACGCATCACGCAGCCCTGTTCGAGGGCGCGTTTGTAGTCCTTCAGGCTAGTGGCTGAGTAATCCTGACGTTCTTTGGCTGCAATGGCTGTCTTGGCGGCGGCTTCTGCGGAGGCTATCGCCAAATCCATGCCACGCACCGTGTAACCCAGATTCAGACAGAAACCAGCGGCATCGCCGACGATCATCACACCGTCATCAACCAGCTTCGGAACCATTGCCAGTCCACCTTCTGGTACCATATGTGCGGAGTACTCCAGCAGTTCGCCGCCGGCAATCAACGGACGAATTGTCGGGTGTTGCTTAAAGTCTTCCAGCATTTGTGGAATGCTTTTCGTCGCATGGGCAATCTCTCCCAGTCCACACACCAGACCCAAAGAGATGGAGTTCTGGTTGGTATACAGAAATCCTCCGCCCATCAGTCCATCTGACGGCGAGCCTGCAAACAGCCAGGCTGCACCTTCGTTGCCTGACAGGTTGAATCGATCCGCAATGACCGCCGACGGTAAGCCGATCAGCTCTTTCACGCCAACGGCATAGTGCTGTGCAGAAGAGGGAGGCACCATCCCCAGTGACCGTCCCAGGATAGAATTGACGCCATCGGCAAGGATAACCATATTGGCTTCCAGGATGTCGTCCCCGGCTTGCACGCCGGTGACTTTATTACCTTCGCGGATTAGTGCGTCGACGCGCACGCCGGGAATGAACTGTACGCCAGCCTGTTCCGCTTTTTCCATAAGCCATGGGTCGAGCCTGTTGCGCAAAACTGTCCAGGAATCCTGCGCTGGCGCGTTGTCTTTCTCACTATGGAAGTCGAGGGTAACGGCGCTTTCTTCGGTCAGAAAGGAGATTTTTTCGCGGGTCACTTTACGTTCGAGCGGTGCTTCCTGCGCAAATCCAGGCATGATACGCTCAAGGCTGTGCGCGTAGAGTCTCCCACCGGTCATATTTTTACTGCCTGCGCTGTTGCCGCGTTCGATGACCAGTACGTCCAGTCCTGCCTGGGCCATAACGTAGCCTGCAATTGTACCCGCTACGCCAGCACCGACCACAATGGCATCAAATTTTTCATCTGACATGCTTTATGCTCCTTTCCCGCCGCGAGGCAGCGGGAGATGTGCGTTAAAGAGGATTAGCGGCTGAGATGTTCGATAAGCGCTGGAACGACTTTGTAGATGTCGCCTACCAGGCCGTAATCGGCGTAATTGAAAATAGGCGCGTTTTTATCTTTGTTGATGGCGACAATGACTTTCGCGCCGTTACCGCCGACCATATGCTGGATTTGTCCTGAGATGCCTAGCGTGAGGTAAAGGTCCGATTTCAATAACACGCCAGAAACGCCAATATAGCGTTCGCGCTCCATCCAGTTTTCGCCTTCAGCAATGGGGCGTGAACAACCCACTTCAGCACCCAGTACGGATGCCAGTTGGTGCACCATTGCCAGGTCGTTTTGCGCAACCAGGCCGCGACCCACACCCACCACGCGTTTGGCTTTGCTGAGGTCCACGCTGCTCACGGATTTGGCGCGACGCTCCAGGCACATAATTTCATGGTGCGGTGAGATGTAATTTGCTGAGACAACAGGGCAGTTATGCGAGGCGTTTTCCGCTACGGGTTCAAGCAGGCCAGGGGCAAGCGTGATGATCGCCAGCGTGCTTTTGATTTTTTCTTTGCCAAATGCCAGCCCACCGTACATACGGTGTTCAGCGAACAGTGTGCCTGCATCAAGCGTTACTGATGTGGCATCGTTCACCATCGCGGCGTTGAGCTGAATGCTTAAGCGCGCGCCAAGGGATTTGGCCCGTTTGGTGGCGGGCATCAATAGCAGTCCGGCGTGTTCCTGTATCAGAGCGGCGATGGTTTCGGCATAATTTTCAACACGCTGCAAACCGGAGATTGCTCCGAGCACGACGATTTTATCAGCGCCCAGGGGTTGCAACTGCTTGGCCTGGTCGCTGCCTTGCACAATAAGGTGTACCTGCTCACCCCACTGGCGAGCGCCGGCCATTAATTCTGCATAGCGTTCTACGTTATCGCTGAACACCCAGACGTTGGCTAATTTACTCATGATAATTTCTCTCCGTTGGGCTTAGTTCAGGGCTTTTTTCAGATGTTCAGCCAGTTCGGCAATGGCTTCTGCTGAGTCATTTTCCAGAATGATGTGCTGACGTTCGGTTTGCGGCGGCACGGTGAGACTCACCAGTTCTGCTAACGGTGACGCAGGTATCCAACCAATATCGCTGGCTTGCCACGGAGTGACCGGTTTTTTACCTGCGCCCAGAATCGCTTTCATTGAGGGGATACGCGGTGTGTTGATATCCGACGTCACGCAAAGTACGGCGGGGAGCGGCAGATCAATCACTTCGACTTCATCTTCCAACGTGCGCTCAACCACCAGGCGATCGCCGTTACGTTGGATGCGGCTGACGGCATTAATCACCGGGAGCTGTAATAGTTCACCAACCAGTAAGCCGACCTGCTGCGCGTAGATATCCCCCGATCCTTCACCGAACAACATCAGGTCGACATCCATTTTTTTGGCCGCGCAGGCCAGCGCCTGAGCGGTATCGCGGGGTAATGAGTGCTCCAACTGTGGATCCTGCACCATAAACAAACTGTCCGGCCCGCGGGACAGCACGTCCTTACGCACTTTAGAGTTTTGTAGTAGCGAACCACCCACCGTTAAGGCGACGATTTCATCACCCTCGGCGCTAAGTTGCGCAGCGGCCTCTATCGCATTTAAATCAAACTGACTGATTTTGGCATCGGCCCGGTCAAAGTTAAGCGAGCGCTGTGGGGTAACAACAACGTCCTGTTCTTCAGGCACCAACTTAAAGCAGGTTATTATTTTCATGGCATCTCCAGTGATTCTCGTGTGGATAATGACGTGGCGCGTCATTATCGACAGTAGGGAAAATTGACTGAAAATAGTGTGCGACAGAGGGGACTGTATTTTCGACGGGACAATCTGTTTTCATTGCCAACAATCTTGCAAAAAAAACGACCCGGGATTACCGGGTTTATCAGCAATAATCAGACGTTGCGTACTGCAGGAAAAAACGGGAAGACAAAGGCAGTGAAAATAAATGCGAAATGCATCATGTTTTTAATCGCTTTTATGCTTGATTTGTTTCTTATATGTAAATTATTAATGCAGGGTTAATAACATTTATTCTTTCTGATTATTATAAAACACAAATAATCAGTGGTGACAATGCACTGGAGCAGCCGGTGTCATCTTGCAGATGGCGCAAATAATTTTGTTTCGCCTGGAAGGAATAACGTTGTATAACGTCATTATCGTTTTTATTTTTTCATATTAATAATTCATAAAATTGCTGCCTTTAGGTGGAGGTTGTCATGTATCAACGCTGCTTTGATAATGCCATGGAGACCCTTTTTGAACCGGGGAAAAACCCGAGGTTTTCGCGATTCGTCATCAGTGATGACCCTAAGTGGGAGTCGGGGCATCATGTTCACGATAATGAAACGGAACTTATTTATGTCAAAAAAGGGGTCGCAAGATTTATTATCGATTCGTCGCTGTATGTTGCGCATGCCGGGGATATCGTGGTGATAGAGCAAGGGCGGCTTCATGCGGTTGCTTCAGATAGCAATGCGCCTGCTACCACATACACCTGTGCGCTCCACGATTTTCGTTTCAACGGTTGGCAGGATAATCAGCTATTACAACTGCACTCGTGTCCGGTCATAAGCGTGACTCAGGGTAAGGAGGTTATTAAGAGTATCTTTAATGAGTTGAGCGTCATGCTGCCCCAGAGCAAAAATAATTTGTCGTCTTCAGCTTACGATGCATTTGCTTATGCACTAACTGTTTTATATTACGAAAATTTTAAAAATGCATATCGTTCAGAGCAAGGTTATATCAAAAAAGATGTTTTAATTAAAGATGTGCTGGTTTATTTGAATAATAACTTCCGCGAAAAAATAACTCTCGATCAGCTCTCCAAAAAATTCCGTGCCAGTGTCAGTTATATCTGTCACGAATTTACTAAAGAGTATCGTATTTCGCCGATAAATTATGTGATTCAGCGACGGATGACTGAGGCAAAATTTGCCCTGACAAATACGGAAGCCTCGTTAGCGGAAATCTCCTGGCGGGTAGGGTATGAAAATGTCGATCACTTTGCCAAACTCTTCCAGCGGCATGTGGGTTGTACACCCAGTGATTATCGTAAGCAGTTTAAAAATAATCTGGCTGAGCAGGAATGCCTGATGCCAGAGGTCTGATTATCCTGGCTTGTGCCGGAAAACGCATTTGCGCTATCCGGCACGTATTACCGCTTACTTGTTCTGATAGTCTTTCAGGATTTGGCGACCAGCGACGTAAATCATAATTTCGTCGGTACCGCCGCCAATACGTTCGCAACGGACATCGCGCCAGAATCGGGAAACGCGAGCTTCATCGGTGTAACCCAACCCGCCCATGATTTGAATGGCGTCATCAATCACTTCCATTGCCGTACGGGCGCAATACAGTTTTGCCAACGCCGCACTGGTCCGCAGTGACTGTTCCTGATCGGCCCGCCAGGCAACTTTCAGCACCATGTTGCGCATGTTTTCGATTTTAATCGCCATCAGCGCCAGTTTTTCCTGGATCATCTGGTTATGGCCAATCGGTTTACCAAATGCGATGCGTTGGTTAGCGTAACGGGCGGCATCTTCAAAGGCGCACTCGGCAAAACCGGTACTGCGTGCAGCGTTGATCAACCGTTCCATTTCAAAGTTGTACATGACGTTAAGGAAACCCATGCCTTCTTCGCCGACCCTATCGCTTTCGTCTACTTCAACGTCATCAAGATAGACTTCGCAGGTGCTGAGCATGTGCCAACCAATCTTATGCAGTGGATTAACCTTAATGCCGGGTTTCTTCGAATCCACCCACCACAGCGTAAAGGCTTTTTTCGGATCTTTCGGCTCCGGATCGCGAGCCAGTACCAGCATATACGGGTACTCTTTCGCGCCGGTGATAAAGGTTTTTTGCCCGTTGAGATAGACCTTGCCATTTTTGCGAGTGTAACTGGTGGTCGCGCTGTTGTTGTCTGAACCTGCTCCCGGCTCGGTTAATGCCAGCGCATAGGCCGGATCGCCCGTTTCCATGGTGCTTTCTGCCGTTTTACGTAACTGCTCGGCGGAGCCAAAACGGCGCATACTGTGGATACACTGACCGTTCGTTATTAAAAAAGCGGGTGCGCCGCATTTGGACACTTCCATCAGCGCCAGCATCTGCGTGACGTAATCTGCCGGGATACCGCCGAACTCTTCCGGAACGCCCAGCATCGAAATACCATTGTCGGCAAGGGCGCGCATAAACTCTTTCGGATAGGTAGCCGTCTGATCGCAGGTACGGAAATATTCTTCCGGGAAATTACTGGTAATCAGTTCCCGAATGCTGGCAAGCAGCAGTTCTTGTTCTTCAGTTAATGAAAAATCCATCAGGGTACTCCTTTTAATTGGCAGCATCGGGTAATACAAAACCCATAGAGGTGTCGATAAATAATCTTTCGTCCATCAGTTTCAGCTCGGGGGAAATAACCGGAGAAAAATCCATTTTGTCCAGAATGTCTTCCTGTAAAGAGACTCCTGGGGCAATCTCGACTAAATGAAGGCCATCTTCTTTTAACGTAAATACAGCGCGCTCGGTGATGTAGCGCACATCAAGCCCTCGCTCGAGGGCAATTTCCCCGCTGAAAGTAACTTCAGGTAATTCATTGACGAATTTTTTTACCCGTCCTTCCTGAACGATATTTAATTTGCCATCGGCAACTTCTGTTTTCAGACTTCCGGCAGTTAATGTGCCGCAAAATATTATTTTCTTCGAGGTGGCGCTGATATCGATAAAACCGCCAGTACCCATGATTTTGCCATTGAATTTATGTACGCCGACGTTGCCGTGGCGATCCACCTCAGCAAAGCTTAAATAGCACACATCCAGCCCGCCACCGTGATAGAAGTCAAACTGAGAGGTCATATCCAGAATTGCGCGAGTGTTGACGTTGGCGCCAAAAGCGATGCCCTGAGAGGTAATACCGCCTATCGGGCCGGTCTCAACCGTCAGAATGAAGTCGTCAGCGCAGCCTTCTTCGCGCGCGACGAGACCTATACCATCGGCGATACCCACGCCAACGTTGCCGACCGCGCCTTTACGCATTTCGAACAGGGCGCGGCGAGCCACCAGTTTACGCTGATTGAGCGCCAGGGGCGTTTGTTGGCTGTCATCGAGGACAAAATCGCCCGAGATAAAACGGTTAACTGGCGCACCGCCATACAGTTGAGTTTGATCGGGGTCGATGACCACAATATCGACCAGATAGCCCGGGATACGTACCGCTTTCGGGTGCAGGGTGGCTTTCTTCACCATTTTTTGCACCTGCATCATGACGATGCCGCCGTTGTTGTGTACGGCCTGGGCAATCACCAGCGCATCGAGATACATAACTTCATCTTCAAAGGTGGCGTAGCCTTCGCTGTCGCAGGTGGTGGCACGAATAAAGGCGATGTTTGGCGCAATGGCTTTGTAATAGAGGTACTCTTTGTTATCGATTTCCACCAGCTTGATCAGATCGTCGGTGGTCACTTCATTCAGTTTTCCGCCCTGTTGGCGGGGATCGACAAATGTTCCGATACCAATCTCACTCAGAATGCCAGGCTGGTGGGCTGCCGATGCACGCAGGGTCTGGGTTAATACGCCCTGAGGATAGTTATAGGCGGCGATTTTATTCTGTTCAGCGAGGTCGGAGATTCGTGGTGATTGTCCCCAGTGGCCGCATAATGCCCATTTGACTAAACCTTCCTGTGCCAGCGGGCTAATTCCACGGTCTGCACGGTCACCCAGCCCCGTTGGGCTAATTAATGATAAGTTTCGCGGTGACTGTGCATTTTTATATTTTTCAGCCAGCGCGTTAATTAATGTCGTTGCTTCGAGGATACCTCCGCCTGCGCCTAAAACACAGAGCGTTGCTTCATCAGGAATGTAATTAATGGCTTCAGCTGCGGATAATACGGGTACCCGACCATCAATGCGTTTTGGTCTTAATAATTTCATGTAAACTCCAGATTATATGCGTGCGACAGCCTGTCGCTATATTCGACAATAATAATTTGAGTTATTTAATAATGTCCGGCCAGCTGCCCGATATTCGTGAATGAGCGAATATCTGGGGCAGGGCATTACTGATATTAATATGAATAAATTTTATTATTACGCCTGATGCAATATGGTCAAAACGGTACGTAGATCGGTGACCGAAATTTGCCCAGGGGCAGAGGCTTTTTTCACCGCGCCAAAGGTTGCCGCTGAACCGAAAACCTCACCGGACAGGCGTGAAATCACCCCTGTTTTGGCCATTGACATGGTAATGATCGGCCGATCGGCATAGCGTTCTTGCATTTCCAGCGTGGCGCCAAGCAGGGTCAATACATCCGATGTGTTCTGCGGCATCAGGGCGATTTTAGGAATATCAGCGCCAAGTTCCTGCATTTTACGCAGACGTTGAATAATCTCTTGTGCGGCTGGCGTCTTATGGAAATCATGATTCGACATAATGACGGCGACATTTTTAGCGTGCGCATGTTCGACGGTGGCTTTAACCAACTCATCACCAGTGAAAAGCTCCAGGTCGATCATATCCACCAGACCGCTATCTACTGCCGCACGGTTTAGTTCGATATAGTTTTCAACAGATAGCGCCTGTTCACCACCTTCTTTAGCGCTACGAAAGGTAAACAGCAGCGGTTTGTCAGTCATTACATCGCGGATGGTGCGTGCAGCTTCCAGCACGGCATCTATGGAGGAGATATCGCTGAAATGGTCAACGCGCCATTCCAGAATATCGAAATCCGCTTCGCGATAGGCCAGCGCTTCACTTTTTACCGTTGCGATGTCTTTACCCATCAGCGAGACAATGATCTTCGGCGCACCCTCGCCAATCACGAGGTTTTTTACGGTTACGGTTTTCATCGATTACCCTATTAATATATTACAAATGCTTGTCCGTCAGGCTGCAAAACCCATAACCTGTTTCACATACTCCAGTGGGAAATCTTTCCCGGTCCAGAGTTTGAACTGTTCAGCCCCTTGCCATAACAACATGCCGTAACCATCAATCGTTTTGCAACCGGCAAGTTGTGCCTGCTGCAATAATTTGGTCATATGCGGGTTGTAGACGCATTCAGTTACCAGCAGGTCCGGTCGCAGCAGGGTAACGTCGGTTACGAGAGAGTCGTTCTCCAGCGGTTTCATGCCCACTTTCGTACCGTTGGTCAAAATATCTGCACTGGCCAGTGCGTCAGCAAAAGCCTGTCGATCGTCGAGATCGATAACGGTGACCACACAGTCGGTATTCTCATTGACACGTTTGGCGAATTCTTGCGCTTTGGCAAAGAACTCATCCTGGCGGTTGAAGAGTTTGATTTCTTTGATGCCTTCAATCGCTGCCTGGGCGCCAATGGCCGTTGACGCGCCGCCTGCGCCCAACAGTACCATGGTTTTACCTCTGATATCGAAACCGCTTTCCTTGATTGCCCGAATATGACCGGTGCCATCGGTATTGTAGCCGCGCAGGTAACCATCGTCATTGACGATAGTATTGATCGCGCCGACCAGTTTGGCTGCAGGCGTTAATTCATCAACATATTCGCATGCCAGCTGTTTGTTGGGCATAGAGACTCCGGTACCGCGCATCTTTAAGGCTTTCAGCCCGGCAATTGCGTTAGCAAACGTTGAGTTATCAACTTCAAATGCCATGTAAGTAAAAGGCAATCCTGCTTTTTCTAATGCCTTGTTTTGCATTTCAGGCGACAGACTATGTCTGATAGGGTAGGCCATCAGACCAATCAGTTCATATTTTGCAGTTACGTCCATTTGATACTCCTTCTGAATAATTTATTGAAAATAACGTTCGCCCAACCGCACATCATTTTGGGGAATATCAAATACGCGGTAGTAACGAATAAAAACGATGATGGCGGTGACGAAGGCCAGCAAAGCGAATGCGAGGTCCAGCAAAATGATGTACTGCAGGCCAATGTTAGAAAGGTATCCGGTGATTAATGGGATAATAAAGTTGGCGACGCCACCCATCATCATATAAATACTGGTGACTTTGGCTTTGCTCCTGGGAAAAAACTCTGACATCACCGAAACGCCGAGCTGTAAAATCCCCCCTGCTGCAGAGAACCCAATCAGAAATGAACCGGCGTTACACACCAATGGAGATGGATATAAATAGATAATGGCGGCGGTGACGGTTGCCAGTCCGGCGTTAAAGACATTCGCCCAAATAGGTCGAACCATTTTCTTAAGCAGCGCTGCAAAAATAAACACGCAGACCAGCGATCCCATGCTGTAGTAAGAGATGGTTTTTAGCGCGTCGGCTTCTGTCATACCGGCAAATGCCATCGCGTATTTCGGCATCCAGACAACGATGACGTAAAAGGTCGAAAATGCGGCTACCCCGAACATGACGGATGCCACGCCTTCCAGCCAGACCAACGGTTTACTGTTCATCTGGGGGAGTTCTTTTGCAATGCCCGCATCCACCATCTGGCTGGGGAAGCGACTTCTTAGCAACATTAAGGTGATGATGACAAACAATACGCCCGGGATAATGACCGCATAGCCGTACCAGATATGATTGAGCAGCATGGTGCTGACGACGATGGGGTAGACCATCTGCCCAAACGAGACCATCGCTTTAACCAGGATAACAGCGGATCCAGATGCCTTAGGGAAACACTCCATCAATGCCGGATAGCCGCCTGTATCCAGCGCCGAGTTTGCCACACCGACGCAAACAGCCAGAATAAAGGCAATCATCAGATTCGGGCTGGCGGGAATACCGAAGAAAAACAGCATGTACAGAATCGCACCTAACAGAATGATTGCCCGCCGACCAAATTTGTCTGAGAGCACCCCAAAGAATAAAATACTCACTAATCGACCAAGACCAATGCCGGAAATTAAATAGGCAATCCCGGCATTGTCGGTGGAGAATTTTTCTGCAAGCGAGCTCATATTTTGCGCCAATGTAATGACGCTAATGCCGTGTAAAAAATAACTTAAATAAATACAGCTTATCGCCAAAAGAAATGGCGTAGTAAAGGTCTTGTTTTGAGACATTTTCACAACTCCTTGCGGATTTTAAAATTGTTCTGTGCTCGTCGGTTTAGTTTAAATTGCGGCGACCTTGTGAATAATATACCGGGTGGTAACTATTGGGCCTACATAGCATGGCGTTTAACTTACCAGGGATGTTGCATGTCAAATTGTGAATTTAATACTCTGCGCCCACTTTTTGCTGAAATTTTAAAAATGCAGTCAATTATTTTGCAGGTATGAGGAACAATATTGCATCCGCGCTATTCTGCGACTTGAGTCATTTTTAATTGATGCTTTGACGCGATGTTGCTGCGATAACCAATAAACAGCGCCAACAGAAAACCTACAGCGGCTATGGCGGTATCAAACCACATGATGTGAGCGATGCTAATCTCGGAAAGTTTCGCTGTAATCAACGGGATGGTAAAAGTGGCTATGCTGCCTGCGCTGTAGTAAATCCCGGTGGCTTTGCCCTTTGCCTGCGGAAAGCGTGCCGCCATCAGCGTTAAACCGATTTGTACCACGCCTCCGGCTGAAGAAAAACCGATGACAAACGCGAAGACGATGACCACGTAGGTTGTTGGATGCAGACACACCATGAGCAGGGCGCAAAATGAAATGAACGTGTACAGCGTCAATAACGATGTCGCGCGTGCTGCTTTGCGTACCAGTGGGGCAGTAATCAAAACGCACAACAGGGAACCGCACGTGTAAATGCTTAAGAGTTTGATCGATAACGTATAGGACATCCCGGCGACGAACTGTCCGTATTGTGCCAGCCACTGGCTCACCAGATAAAATGTCGCCATAGCGATATAGCCGTATAAGGTATAACTGGCAAGGTCGAGCAAGGAGCATTGATGTTCAGGCTGTGCGGTTTCTTGTTTTGCAGGTTGTGTTCTGATGACGATATCAGGCCCGGGATGCGGCGGGAACCGACAGCGAAACAAAAACACACCGTTGAATAACATAATGGCTGCAGCCAGCAGGAAGGACCAGCCAAACCAAAGTTCGGCCCACACCAGTAGACTGATAATCATAGGCAGTAAAAACTGGCCGCTGGAGACGAACGCTTTAATTAAAATATTGGCCGTGCTGGGTGTGCGGGGAAACGCCTCCATCAGGCTGGGGTAAGTACCGGCATCGAGAAAACTGTTTGCCATTCCTGCCAAAAACCCAAATGCATAGGCAATGTAAATACTGTGAGTATTGACGATACCGACAAAGAAAATCAGGTAGCAGGTCATGCCGAAAATAATAAACGGTCTGCGGCCATAGCGATCTGAGAGCATGCCTGCCACCAGTAAGACGCTTAAACGGCCAATGCCGAGTGAGGAAATAACAATTGAAACACCTGCGGCATTGGTCTGCCACTGTTGTTCCAGTGCAGACATATTGAGGCTCATCAGAATCACCCCCATGCCGTGTACCAGGTAATTAAAGTACAGCCCTATCGCAGTGGAGAAATAGGTATTTTTCATAATATGTTACTCAGCGAAGAGGCTAAATGAGAGTGGTGTTGCTGTCTCTTAACACAAACGCTCAAGGTCGTGGGCATACAGCTCTGCAGCAGCCGATTGGTAGATTTTCCAGTCAAGAAAATTATCGTGCTGATAAACCGTCTGAAAAGAGATGAAATCGGGGAAAAAACGCATGGTGTTATTACCGATACGATTATTTATTTTGTCGATAATTGCGTTAATTCTTAACTTTCTCATGGCCTTCATTTCTGCACAAATTCGCGTGATATCTTCCGGGATTTCCCTTTCGCCACTTTCCCATTGATGCCAGGCGGCAACATTATGATCCCGCGAGATATACATAGCGCTTTCTTCTACCGTCATAGCAAAAATATGGCGGAAAGCCTGGAGTTCTAATGCGTTCATTATTTGATAACCTCATCAACGACGGTGGAATAGTAATAACATTGCTGTGGATATTTCGGCTTGAAGAGAGTCACAGTATCTTGTGCAATATTATTTGTTCATCAACGGGGAAGTGGACGTGTGGAGCGGTTAGGTGGGTGGCGAGGCGTGCTAAGGACAAAAAAAAGCCCATCGTGGGAGATGGGCAAAGACTACACACAGCAATTCGTTGTTTCACTCAGGGGATTTCCATGCTTATAAATCAATGTGTTGATCTAAAGCCATGGGCTAATAGTAGGCATACTGGTTTTTTACGTCGATCAGATTCATCTCAATAGTTTAAAAACTGTAAAGAATTTGCGACACAAATGAGTATTTAAAGAGGGGCGAGGTTCAGTCCAATGCAGTAAGGGAAAGGAACTGATTAGCATTGTTAAACAATCAGGCGGCCGTGCCGCCTGAAGTGGGATTACTTATTGCGTTCCATTTCAGCAATTTCTTCGAGGATTTCATCCGGATTGCTGCCTGGTGCAGGGGCTTCGTTTACCCAGGCTGAGAACAGACGCCAGGAGACGGCCAGTACTACCGGGCCGATGAACAGACCAATCATACCGAAAGCAATCAGTCCGCCGATGACCCCAGAGAGGATCAGGATCAGCGGCAAATCGGCGCCCATGCGAATCAGCATCGGGCGAATAACGTTATCCAGTGTACCGACCACGCCGCTCCACACCAGCAGCACGGTGCCCCAGGTTGAATCCCCCGTCCAGTACAGCCAGATAATGGCCGGCACCAGCACCGGTAACGGCCCCAGTTGGATCAGGCATGACAGGATCATCAATACCGCCAGCAGCGTGGCATACGGCACGCCGGTTACCGCCAGACCAATGCCGCCAAGAACAGCCTGCACCAGGGCGGTGACCACAACACCTAATGCGACGGCGCGAATGGCCTGCGCTGCCAGCAGAATGGCAGCATCGCCGCGTTTGGATGCCAGGCGACAAGCAAAATGGCGAATACCTAACGCCACCTGTTCACCGCGCCAGTAAAGCAGGGCGCTGAACAGCAGCATCAGACCACAGTGCATCATAAAGCGACCAATATGCGCAGCCTGTCCGACAAACCAGGTTGTCGTCGTGCCAATATAAGGACGAACCTTGGCCATGATGGCCGAGCCGCCCATATCCAGCAGGCTGTGCCATGCGGCATACATTTTGGCACCGACCAACGGAATACTGTTCAACCACGCCAGATCCGGCAACGTCATATCGCCAGCGGTTACGGCATGGATCAACGGCCCGCTGCCATCAACAATGCTATTCACCAGCAGCGCGATAGGAATGATAAACAACAGCACCAGCAGCAGGGTCATTACCAGCACGGCCAGTGAGCGGCGTCCCCAAAGTAATTTTTGTAAGCGTAGCAGGATCGGCCAGGTTGCAATGACCACCGTACCTGCCCATGCAAAACCGAGGATAAAGGGTTGAACAATCCAGAGACAGGCCACAATCATGATGGCTAAAAACAGCACCGATAGCAGCACTTGTGCAATATCCCTGGGCTGACGGAAATTTACCATAAATACTTTTCACCTTTGTCTTTGCGCCAGAACGTTGACGCGACGTGAACACTTAAATGACACCCTGTAATGATGAGCAATTTCAGCGGTTTTGAACAGGCGGATTCTGCCTGTAAATCTGCTGAGCGTATTAGAAAAAAATGTGATACAACAAACAAAGCAACACGCAAACGATTAAATTCACAACACAGACCGCAGGAAAGGGTCACTATAATGATTCCACAAATTTCTCAGGCGCCAGGTGTCGTTCAACTGGTGCTCAATTTTTTGCAGGCGCTGGAGCAGCAAGGATTTACGGGCGATACGGCAACGAGCTATGCCGATCGCCTGACAATGTCGACGGATAACAGTATTTATCAGCTGCTTCCTGATGCTGTTGTTTTCCCGCGTTCAACCGCAGATGTGGCGCTGATCGCCCGTCTGGCGGCGGAACCTCTTTTCTCTTCGCTGATTTTTACCCCGCGCGGCGGCGGCACCGGGACCAACGGTCAGGCGCTGAATCAGGGCATTATTGTTGATATGTCCCGCTATATGAGCCGCATTATAGAAATCAATGTGCAGGAAGGCTGGGTGCGGGTCGAAGCCGGGGTGATTAAAGACCAGCTCAACCAGTTTCTGAAACCTTACGGCTATTTCTTTGCTCCCGAATTATCCACCAGTAACCGGGCAACGTTGGGGGGGATGATCAATACCGACGCATCCGGACAAGGTTCGTTGGTTTACGGTAAAACCTCCGATCACGTGCTGGGTATCCGCGCGGTGCTGATGGGCGGCGATATTCTTGATACTCAGCCAATGCCGGTCGAACTTGCCCAAACGCTGGGTAACAGCAATACCACTATTGGCCGCATCTACAAGACGGTTTATGAGCGTTGCCGCGATAACCGACAGTTGATCATTGATAAATTCCCCAAACTTAATCGCTTCCTGACCGGTTACGATCTACGGCACGTCTTTAACGATGAGATGACCGAATTTGATTTAACCCGCATTCTTACCGGCTCTGAAGGTACGCTGGCGTTTATCACCGAAGCCCGTCTGGACATCACGCCGCTGCCCAAAGTCAGACAACTGGTTAACGTTAAGTACGACTCTTTCGACTCGGCGTTGCGTAATGCCCCGGTGATGGTGGAAGCTCGCGCGCTGTCGGTAGAAACCGTCGACTCTAAAGTGCTTAATCTGGCGCGGGAAGATATCGTCTGGCACTCGGTAAGTGAATTGATTACCGATGTTCCTGATAAAGAGATGCTGGGTCTGAACATTGTGGAGTTTGCCGGTGACGACGAAGCATTGATTGATTCGCAGGTCAGCGCACTGTGTGAACGTCTGGATGGCTTAATCGCTCGTCAGGAAGCGGGCGTCATTGGCTGGCAGCTATGTACCGAACTGGCGGGTGTAGAACGAATTTACGCTATGCGTAAAAAAGCCGTTGGTTTGCTGGGGAATGCTAAAGGTGCCGCGAAGCCGATTCCGTTTGCCGAGGATACGTGCGTCCCGCCTGAACATCTGGCTGACTATATTGCCGAGTTCCGCGCGCTGCTCGACAGCCACAGTCTCAGTTACGGCATGTTTGGTCACGTAGACGCAGGCGTGCTGCACGTCAGACCCGCGCTGGATATGTGCGACCCGCAGCAGGAAGTGCTGATGAAACGCATTTCTGACGATGTCGTCGCGTTGACGGCAAAATATGGCGGACTGCTTTGGGGCGAGCATGGAAAAGGTTTTCGTGCAGAATACAGCCCGGCGTTCTTCGGTGAGGAGCTGTATAGCGAACTGCGTAAAGTAAAATCGGTCTTTGATCCGCAAAACCGACTGAATCCGGGGAAAATCTGTCCACCTGAAGGCGTAGATGCGCCGATGATGAAAGTGGACGCGGTGAAGCGCGGAACGTATGACCGTCAGATCCCGCTGGCCGTACGCCAGGAGTGGCGCGGGGCGATGGAGTGTAACGGTAACGGGTTGTGCTTTAACTTCGATGCGAAAAGCCCCATGTGTCCGTCGATGAAAATCAGCCTCAACCGTATTCATTCACCAAAGGGGCGGGCCACGCTGGTGCGTGAATGGCTGCGTCTGCTGGCCGATCGCGGGATTGACCCGGTACAGCTGGAGAAAGAGCTACCGGAAAAACGCGCCAGTTTACGTACGCTGATTGCCCGTACCCGCAACAGCTGGCATGCGCGCAAGGGGGAATACGATTTCTCGCACGAAGTAAAAGAGGCAATGACCGGCTGTCTGGCGTGTAAAGCCTGTTCCACACAGTGTCCGATTAAAATCGATGTCCCGGAATTCCGCTCGCGCTTCCTGCAAATGTACCACACGCGTTATCTGCGACCGTTGCGCGATCATATGGTGGCGACCGTTGAGAGTTATGCGCCGTTAATGGCGCGGGCGCCCAAAACGTTTAACTTTTTCATCAACCAGCCGCTGGTGCGGAATCTGGCTAAAAAGCACATCGGTATGGTCGATTTACCGCTGCTGTCTGCGCCATCGCTTCAACGTCAGATGGTTGGTCATCGTTCCGCCAATATGACGCTGGAACAGCTCGAGTTGCTCAGCATTGAGCAAAAAGCCCGTACGGTGCTGGTGGTGCAGGATCCATTTACCAGCTATTACGATGCGCAGGTGGTGGCTGATTTTATACGCCTGGTTGAAAAGTTGGGTCTGCAGCCGGTATTGCTGCCTTTCTCGCCAAACGGCAAAGCTCAGCATATTAAGGGTTTTTTAAACCGTTTTGCCAAAACAGCGAAAAAGACATCCGAGTTTCTCAACCGGGTGGCGAAGCTGAACATTCCGATGGTGGGGGTCGATCCGGCGCTGGTGCTCTGTTATCGCGATGAATACAAGCTGGCGCTCGGGGAAAAGCGGGGTGATTTCCATGTGCTGCTGGCTAACGAATGGTTATCGACAGTCCTCGAGTCACAGCCAGCAGTCACAATCGGCGGCGAACCGTGGTACTTCTTTGGACACTGTACTGAGGTGACGGCACTGCCGGGCGCGCCTGCGCAGTGGGCGGCTATCTTTGCACGCTTTGGCGCCAGACTGGAGAATGTCAGCGTGGGTTGCTGTGGAATGGCGGGCACTTATGGTCACGAAGTGAAGAATCATCAGAATTCACTGGGGATCTATGAGCTATCATGGCACCAGGCAATGCAACGATTGCCGCGTAACCGTTGCCTGGCTACTGGATACTCCTGTCGCAGCCAGGTCAAACGCGTTGAAGGCACGGGCGTTCGCCATCCATTACAGGCACTGCTGGAGATTATAGGATGATCTGGAAACGTGAAGTTACACTCGAGGCGCTCAATGCTATGGGTGAAGGAAACATGGTGGGGCTGCTCGATATTCGTTTTGTGCACATTGGCGATGATACGCTGGAGGCCACGATGCCGGTGGATCACCGTACCAAACAACCTTTTGGTTTGCTGCACGGCGGCGCGTCCGTAGTGCTGGCGGAAAGTATTGGTTCGGTGGCTGGCTACCTGTGTACCCAGGGGGAACAGAAAGTCGTGGGCCTGGAGGTTAACGCCAACCATATTCGCTCCGCGCGGGAAGGGCGCGTCAGAGGGGTATGTCGCGCGGTACATACCGGCTCTCGTCATCAGGTGTGGCAAATCGAAATCTTCGATGAGCAGGGACGATTGTGCTGCACGTCGCGTCTGACAACCGCAATTTTGTGATGCATATTGCTTTTGGTCATTATCTGCACAGGGAATGTGTTATACTGTGCAGGTTTTGAACACAAGCGAGGATGATATGTCTACCCAATTAGACCCGGCCCAACTGGCAATAGAATTTTTACGTCGTGATAAAACCGATCTTTCACCGGCTCAGTACCTGAAAAGACTGAAACAACTTGAGCTGGAGTTTGCTGATCTGTTGGCGCTCTCTTCAACTGAATTGAAAGAAGAGATCTATTTTGCCTGGCGCATGGGCGTTCATTGATTCCGGTATGCTTATCGTAATAAAACCCCGACACGCGTTCGGGGTTATTTTTTGCCTTAGATCTTAATTACCACTTCATCTCACCGCTATTAACCTTCGCACTTAGCTCCAGAGAACTTGCGTCCGCAAGACCCGGCCATGCTGCGGTCATGGTTTTAATCACATAGTCTGAACCTTTCTTCGCCCCCAACGCCTGCTCAAACGACTGTAAATAGTCATGTGTGAAGCGAATGGCCTTATCGCCCGCAGGGCGTTCGCCAATGTAATGGCCCGGAACTACCTGAGTAGGCTGTAAATTCTGCATTTCGCTCAGTACGCTACGCCATGCGCTACGTTGTTCTGCAGACTGTGTATCCGCCGTCCAGACGTGAATCCCGGAAGCCACGCCGGTCCCGCCAATAATGGCACGGTTCGCCGGGATCCAGACATAGGCTGCATAATCGTCAGGATGACGCAGTTCCAGCGTTTCGCCATCAATCGTGAAATGCGTTTGCGTGGTCGCCTGTGGAACGGTGAGCGATGTTGGCGCGCCGTCCTTCATTTGCGGACCCCAGAACTGCAGCTTAGCCTCTTTGGTGGCGCGGATATGGTCTACTACGTGCGGTGTTGCCAGAACTTTAACCTGCGGGAACGCGTTGACGATGGGCTGCAGACCGAAATAGAAATCCGGATCGCCGGAAGTGATCACGATAGCCTTCAGCGTTTTACCGCTGGCGCGAATCATCTGCACCAGTTGTTCGCCATCTTTGGTGCTGAACTGGGCGTCAAACAAAATCGCCTCTTTGGGGCCAGACACCAGCGTCGAAGAGACTGGGAAAATAGCCTTATCCTGCGGATTATAGACGTCGAGCTGTAGCGGTGCGGCAAAAGCTGAAGACGCAAACAGAGGTAATAACAGGGCCAGAGATTTAACTTTCATACCAGGTAACCTTATGCAGGGAATTGTCTTTTGATAGTTCCCGTATTTTAAGCATATTCGTATCTGTTAGAATTCCCTCATTAGGACATGCTGAGTTTCATAAAACGATCGGATGGGGTGCAATGGACAGAGTGATGGCGGCAACGGTATTCAACCATATCTGTGATTTGGGCAGTCTGAGTGCCGCCGCGCGCGCATTGGGGCTGTCACGCCCGATGGTCAGTCGATATCTCGACGAGATGGAGAAATGGGCGGGGACAAGGCTTATCCATCGTTCGTCGCGCCGTTTGACGATCACGCCAGCGGGTGAAGAGGCATTACTGAAAACACGTTCTCTGGCGCAACTTTCGCTGGATATTGGCGCCGCCAGCGCCGCACAAACGCCGTCCGGCACGTTACGTGTGGCCTGTGCACATTTTACTGCCTTGCATATCTTAGCGCCGGTTCTGCCCGCTTTTCTGGCGAGGTATCCGCAACTGCGTATCGAGGTGGAGATCAATAACCAACCGGTAAGCCTCGTGGGAGAACGTATCGATGTGGCGATCCGTATAACGGAAAACCCCGAGCCAGGGACTATCGCCCGTCGCCTTGGCGACTGTAAATCGGTGCTCTGTGCGTCTGTTGATTATCTGCATCAGCATGGCACTCCAGAGAATATCGATGATCTTACGCAGCATAATTGTCTCTACTACAGCGGTTTTGCTGGAAAATCCTGGCACTTTCTGGATGCCCAGGGCCAGGCTGTCTCTGCTGCAATCAGAGGTAATTTGAGCGCCGGGATCTCTTCGCTACTTTGTGAGTCGGCGTTGGCGGGAATAGGCGTTGCGTTGGTGCCTGAACTGGAGGCGCGGGAAGGGCTGGCACAGAGAAAACTGATTAGACTATTGCCCGAGCTTCAACCTAAATGCCTGCCGATATATGGTTTATACCTTTCTCGAGAGCATCAGCCAGCAGGGTTGCGCCTGTTGCTGGATGCGCTTAGTGAACCAGAGTGCTAACCGGGTGGCTAAACGTGCTTATAAAATAGTCAAACCGCCATTAGTGTTAAAAAAAACTGTTCAGTGTATGAGATTCTTCTTATCGCCCCTTCAAGAGCTAAGCCATCGTGAGTGCCGGAGATAAGCGCCGGATGGGGCCGGAACCCTTAAGCCTGCCAGCAAGCAGACTTAAGGGTTTTTTGTTTGTTCATTATTAGAATTGTATTTTCCTCCGGTCATCCCCACCTATCTCTTAAATAGACATTATCTATACATCTTTTAATATTTGACCTGCCTGAACGATTGGATTTTTATAATCCATTGTTAATCAATGTATTGAACAAAAAATTCCATCCCTGTAAACCCACGCTGCAGGGTCTATGCTTAGTAAAAGTAGTCAAAAAGGGCGATTAACCCGAATGCCCCTGCTGTTGAGGGGTTGAAGTGATAATCATTATCACTAACATGGTGTTATAGCTTCAAAGCTAGTGACTCGAGGTAACTCTATGGAATTGCATTCAGGAACATTTAACCCGGACGATTTTGCCTGGCGTGGACTGACGTTAACGCCAGCGGCTGCGGCGCATATCCGCGAGCTGGTAGCAAAGCAACCCGACATGTTGGGCGTGCGTTTAGGCGTGAAGCAAACGGGATGTGCGGGATTCGGCTACGTGCTGGACACCGTCCGCGAGGTCCAAAAAGACGATCTGTTGTTTGAAACGGATGGCGCCAGACTTTATGTGCCGTTACAGGCGATGCCGTTTATCGACGGTACAGAGGTCGATTTCGTTCGCGAAGGATTAAATCAGTTATTTAAATTTCATAACCCGAAAGCCCAGAACGAATGCGGCTGTGGCGAAAGTTTTGGGGTATAGGCGGTACTATGTCTCGTAATACTGAAGCAACTGACGATGTCAACACCTGGGCTGGCGGGCACCTTAATTATAAAGAGGGCTTCTTCACCCAACTGCAAACTGATGAGCTGGCGAAAGGGATCAACGAAGATGTCGTGCGTGCGATTTCGGCAAAACGAAATGAACCCGACTGGATGCTGGAATTTCGCCTGAATGCCTTTAACGCATGGCTCTCCATGGAAGAGCCGCACTGGCTGAAAGCGCATTACGACAAACTGAATTACCAGGAGTATAGCTATTACTCCGCGCCGTCCTGCGGCAATTGCGATGAAACCTGCGCATCTGAGCCGGGAGCGGTACAGCAAACGGGGGCGAATGCGTTTTTAAGCAAAGAGGTTGAGGACGCATTTGAACAGCTTGGCGTGCCGGTCCGCGAAGGCAAAGAGGTGGCGGTTGATGCCATTTTTGACTCGGTGTCGGTAGCGACCACCTATCGTGACAAACTGGCGGAACAGGGCATTATTTTCTGTTCGTTCGGTGAGGCGATTCACGATCACCCTGAGCTGGTAAAACAGTATCTGGGCACGGTCGTACCAGGTAATGACAATTTCTTTGCCGCGCTGAATGCGGCGGTGGCATCCGACGGTACGTTTATCTATGTACCGAAAGGTGTGCGTTGCCCAATGGAACTGTCGACCTATTTCCGTATCAATGCGGAAAAAACCGGGCAGTTTGAACGCACCATTCTGGTTGCGGATGAGGGCAGCTACGTCAGCTATATCGAAGGCTGTTCAGCCCCGGTGCGTGACAGCTACCAGCTGCATGCCGCGGTGGTGGAGGTCATCATCCACAAAGATGCCGAAGTGAAATACTCGACCGTACAAAACTGGTTCCCTGGCGATGGTAACACCGGCGGCATTTTAAACTTCGTTACCAAGCGCGCTCTGTGCGAAGGTGAAAACAGCAAAATGTCGTGGACGCAGTCGGAAACCGGCTCAGCCATTACGTGGAAATACCCAAGCTGCATTCTGCGTGGCGACAACTCTATCGGCGAATTCTATTCCGTTGCGCTAACCAGTGGTCACCAGCAGGCCGATACCGGCACCAAGATGATCCACATCGGCAAGAACACCAAATCGACCATTATCTCGAAAGGGATCTCCGCCGGACACAGCCAGAACAGCTATCGCGGTTTGGTGAAGATCATGCCGACCGCCACCAATGCCCGCAACTATACCCAATGCGATTCGATGCTGATCGGCGCGGATTGTGGGGCGCACACCTTCCCGTATGTCGAGTGTCGTAACAATAGCGCCCAGCTTGAGCACGAAGCCACAACGTCGCGTATTGGTGAAGACCAGCTGTTTTACTGCCTGCAGCGCGGCATCAGCGAAGAGGATGCCATTTCGATGATCGTGAATGGTTTCTGTAAAGACGTGTTCTCTGAACTGCCGCTGGAATTTGCCGTGGAAGCGCAAAAACTGCTCGCCATAAGCCTTGAACACAGCGTCGGTTAAAAATTTAAGGAAAGCACATGCTAAGCATCAAAGATTTACAGGTCAGTGTGGAAGATAAGACGATCCTGCGTGGTCTCAGCCTTGAGATTCGCCCCGGAGAAGTCCACGCCATTATGGGACCGAACGGTTCCGGGAAAAGTACGCTTTCCGCCACGCTGGCCGGACGTGATGACTACGAAGTCACCGGCGGGACGGTAGAATTCAACGGTAAAGATTTACTGGAACTGTCACCGGAAGACCGGGCCGGTGAAGGGATCTTTATGGCATTTCAGTATCCGGTGGAAATCCCCGGGGTCAGTAATCAGTTTTTCCTGCAAACGGCGCTGAATGCGGTGCGCAGCTACCGTGGCGAGGAGTCGCTGGACAGGTTTGACTTCCAGGATCTGATGGAAGAGAAAATCGCGTTGTTGAAGATGCCGGAAGATCTGCTGACGCGTTCGGTAAACGTCGGTTTCTCCGGCGGCGAGAAAAAGCGTAATGACATTTTGCAAATGGCGGTACTGGAGCCTCAACTGTGCATTCTTGACGAGTCGGACTCCGGGCTGGATATCGACGCGCTGAAAATCGTCGCCGATGGCGTGAACTCGCTGCGCGATGGGCAACGTTCATTCATTATCGTCACCCACTATCAGCGCATCCTGGACTATATCAAACCCGATTATGTTCACGTTCTCTACCAGGGGCGAATTGTGAAGTCTGGCGATTTCTCGCTGGTCAAACAACTGGAGGAGCAAGGTTATGGCTGGCTTAGCGAACAGCAGTAACGTGCTGCAACAGTGGCATCATCTGTTTGAGACGCAAGGGGAGACGCGCTCGCATCATGCCCAGCAGCATCTGCAACAGATGCTACGTCTGGGACTGCCAACGCGTAAGCATGAGGACTGGAAATACACGCCGCTGGAGGGATTAACCAACAGCCAGTTTGTCAGCCATGTCGCTGAAATAACGTCAGCCCAGTGTGAAGCGTTAGCGCCGGCTATTGATGCTGTCCGACTGGTGTTTGTCGACGGGCAATTCTCTCCGACGCTCAGCGACAGCGCGGAGGGTAGCGGTTTTGAGATTGTCGTTGACGATGTGCGCCAGACGCTGCCTGCGGCTGTACAACCGGAAGTCTTTCTGCACCTGACGGAAAGCCTGTCCCGCAGCGTGACGCACATTCAGGTGAAGCGTAACCAGCGCCCCGCGAAACCGTTGCTGCTGCTGCACATTACTCAGGGACTGACGGGCGATGAGGTAAATACGGCGCACTATCGCCACCATCTGGAGCTGGCGGAAGGCGCAGAAGCCACCGTTATTGAGCATTATGTCAGTCTCAGCGAGCTTCGTCATTTTACCGGTGCGCGCTTAACGATGAACGTCGCGGCGAATGCGCATTTGCGCCATATCAAACTGGCATTTGAGAATTCGCTCAGCCACCATTTCGCCCATAACGATATTCAATTGGGCGCAGATGCCACCGCCGCCAGCCACAGCTTTTTACTCGGTGCTGCGGTGTTGCGCCATAACACCAGCACCCAGCTTAATGGTGAAAACACCACGCTTCGGCTTAACAGCCTGGCGATGCCAGTGAAAAATGAAGTCTGCGATACACGGACCTGGCTTGCGCATAACAAAGGATATTGCAACAGCCGCCAGCTGCATAAAACGATTGTCAGCGATAAGGGCCGGGCGGTATTTAATGGCCTGATCAACGTCGCCCAGCACGCTATTAAAACCGATGGTCAGATGACCAACAATAATTTGCTGCTCGGTAGACTGGCAGAAGTGGACACCAAGCCACAGCTGGAAATCTATGCCGACGACGTGAAATGCAGTCACGGAGCGACGGTAGGGCGGATTGACGATGAGCAGATGTTCTATCTGCGTTCACGCGGGATCGGCCAGCAGGATGCTCAACAAATGATTCTCTATGCGTTTGCCGCTGAGCTAACGGAAGCCCTGGGCGAGGAAACGCTGAAACAATTGGTACTGGCGCGGATCGCCCAACGCTTGCCGGGAGGCGTAGCATGACATTTCCCATTGAAAAAGTGCGGGCCGATTTTCCGGTCCTGGCGCGTGAAGTGAACGGTTTACCGCTAGCCTATCTGGACAGCGCCGCCAGCGCGCAAAAGCCTAATCAGGTGATTGATGCCGAAGCCGAATTTTACCGTCATGGCTATGCAGCGGTCCACCGCGGGATCCATACGCTGAGCGCGCAGGCCACAGAAAAAATGGAGAATGTACGCAAGCTCGCCTCGCTGTTTATTAACGCCCGTTCAGCTGAAGAGCTGGTGTTCGTGCGTGGTACCACGGAAGGTATCAACCTGGTGGCGAACAGTTGGGGCAGCAGCAATGTGCGGGCGGGCGATAACATTATCATCAGCGAAATGGAGCATCACGCCAATATTGTACCCTGGCAGATGCTGTGTACCCGCGTAGGCGCAGAACTGCGCGTCATTCCACTCAATACAGACGGTACGTTGCAGCTGGAAACGCTACCGACGCTGTTTGACGATCGCACGCAACTGCTGGCGATTACCCACGTATCTAACGTGCTGGGCACGGAAAACCCGTTGGGTGAGATGATTGAGCTGGCGCATCAATACGGCGCAAAAGTGCTGGTGGATGGCGCACAGGCGGTTATGCATCATCAGGTGGATGTGCAGGCGCTGGATTGCGACTTCTATGTTTTCTCCGGGCACAAGCTTTACGGGCCAACCGGTATTGGCGTTCTGTATGCCAGAGAGTCGCTGCTGCAGGAAATGCCACCCTGGGAAGGCGGTGGTTCGATGATTGCGACAGTAAGCCTGAGCCAGGGGACGACGTGGGCCAAAGCCCCCTGGCGGTTTGAAGCCGGAACGCCAAACACCGGGGGCATTATCGGGCTTGGCGCGGCGATTGAGTACGTTTCAGCGCTGGGGCTTATTGAAATCAGCGAATATGAACAGTTCATGATGCGCTATGCGCTGGAACAACTGGCGGAAGTGCCGGATTTGACGCTTTACGGTCCGGATAACCGCCTGGGGGTGATTGCATTTAACCTCGGCAAACATCACGCCTATGACGTCGGGAGTTTTCTCGATAACTATGGGATCGCCGTGCGGACGGGACATCACTGTGCTATGCCGCTAATGGCCTACTACAACGTTCCCGCTATGTGTCGTGCGTCGATCGCCATGTACAACACCCACGAAGAAGTGGATCGCCTGGTAACGGGTCTCAAGCGTATTCATCACTTACTGGGATAACAGGGAGGCGTTATGGCTGCGCTACCGGACAAAGAAAAGTTGTTGCGTAATTTTCTGCGTTGCGCGAATTGGGAAGAGAAATACCTGTACATTATTGAACTGGGTCAGCGTCTGCCGGCATTAAACGACGACGATCGTAATGCGGAAAATAGCATCCAGGGATGTCAAAGTCAGGTATGGATTGTTATGCGTCAGAATGGCGAAGGTATTATTGAATTACAGGGCGACAGCGATGCGGCAATTGTGAAAGGGCTTATCGCTGTGGTATTCATTCTGTATGACCGCATGACGGCTCAGGATATTGTGAACTTTGATGTGCGTCCGTGGTTTGAAAAAATGGCGCTCGCACAGCATCTCACACCGTCCCGGTCACAGGGGCTGGAGGCGATGATTCGGGCGATTCGCGCCAAAGCTGAAACTCTTAGCTAAACTGATAAAACACGTCAACTTTCAGACCGTCTTGAAAGCGTTCGTGTAGGGCAACGCAGTGACTCGTAGGCCGGATCGGGCGCTTGTCGCCGTCCGGCAAGAACGCCAGGGGGGTGAGTGAGTATGAAACGCGCGTCTGTTATTACGTTAATGCTAATCGGCGCTTACAGCGCTATTCAGGCCGCATGGGCGGTCGATTATCCTTTGCCCCAGGCGAACAGCCGTCTTGTTGGGCAAAACCAAACCTACACCGTGCAGGAAGGCGATAAAAACCTCCAGGCGATAGCCCGTAAGTTTGATACCGCCGCAATGCTGATCCTTGAAGCCAACAATACCATTGCCCCCGTACCTAAACCTGGAACGCTGATTACTATTCCCTCGCAATTACTGCTGCCGGATGCGCCACGCGAAGGCATTATTGTGAATCTGGCGGAATTACGTCTGTATTACTTCCCGCCGGGAGAGAATATTGTTCAGGTATTCCCGATTGGTATCGGTTTGCAGGGGCTGGAAACGCCGGTAATGGAAACCCGGGTTGGGCAGAAAATCCCCAATCCGACCTGGACCCCTACAGCAGGCATCCGTAAACGCTCTCTGGAGCGCGGCATCACCTTACCGCCGGTAGTACCCGCCGGGCCAAATAACCCGTTAGGACGCTTTGCACTGCGTCTGGCGCATGGAAACGGTGAATACCTGATCCATGGCACCAGCGCGCCGGACAGCGTGGGCCTGCGCGTGAGTTCTGGTTGTATTCGTATGAACGCGCCGGATATCAAAGCACTGTTTGCCCAGGTCCGTACAGGTACGCCGGTCAGGGTGATTAATGAGCCGATAAAATATTCGATTGAGCCGAACGGCATGCGGTATGTCGAGGTGCACCGACCGCTGTCGCCGGAAGAGGAGCAAAACGTCCAGACCATGCCGTATGTGCTGCCAGCCGGTTTTACCCAGTTTAAAGACAGTAACGCCGTGGATAACAGCCTGGTGGAAAGAGCGTTGTACCGTCGCGCGGGCTATCCGGTCACCGTGACTGCCGGGCAAGCCTCGGTCGTTAACAATGGAGCGGAAGTGAAGTCTGCACAGAATGGCGCGCCGGGAGAGGGCGCAGAGGTGCGTATTACGCAATAACAGGGAAGGAAATTCGGGGCAAAAAAAATGGCGCACAATGTGCGCCATTTCTATTACACAGATACTATTACTTGCGGTATTTAGTAGCTGCGTTGTCCAGACGCTGGTTAGCGCGAGCTGCGTCATCTTTAGCAGCCTGAACGTCGGAACGCATTGCGTTCACGTCGTTGCTCAGCTGGTCAACTTTAGCGTTCAGAGTCTGAACGTCAGAAGACAGCTGATCGATTTTAGCGTTGCTGGAGCAACCTGCCAGCAGAGTAGAACCCAGGATTACCGCGCCCAGTACCAGTTTAGTACGATTCATTATTAATACCCTCTAGATTGAGTTAATCTCCATGTAGCGTTACAAGTATTACACAAAGTTTTTTATGTTGAGAATATTTTTTTGATGGGAATGCACTTATTTTTGATCGTTCGCTCAAAGAAGCATCGAATTGTGCAAAAACAGCTAAAAACCCGAGTGAAAACAGAAAGCTTCCATCGGATTCATCTTAGATAATCACGGATTAGATAGTGAAATCCGATTTGATTTTTTATTAATTGTGGCTATCGATAAAATAAAAAAAGCGCCACCAGGGCGCTTTTTTAAGCAAATTAATTCGTGTTGGAATTATTACAGTACGTGAACGGATGCGGTGTTAGTCGTGCCGCTCGGAACCAGTGCGCCGGAAACCATAACCACAACGTCACCTTTCTGAGCCAGACCGCTTTCCAGAGCGACTTCTTTACCCAGGCGATAGAAATCATCGGTAGAGCTGATTTCTTTAACCACTTGTGCAACAACGCCTTTGCTCAGCACCAGCTGACGCGCGGTCGTTTCGTTGGTGGTCAGCGCCAGGATGGTGGCATCCGGGAAGTATTTACGTACTGCGCGAGCAGATTTACCGCCCTGGGTAGCGACGACGATTAACGGCGCGTCCAGTTTTTCTGCAGTTTCAACCGCGCCACGGCAAACGGCTTCGGTGATGCGCAGTTTGCGGCTGTCGTTATTGAAGTCCAGACGACTGGTCATCACGCGGTCAGTACGCTCACAGATGGTCGCCATGATGGTGACGGCTTCCAGCGGGTATTTACCTTTTGCAGACTCGCCAGACAGCATTACTGCGTCGGTACCGTCGAGGATGGCGTTTGCTACGTCACCGGCTTCAGCGCGGGTAGGACGTGGGTTTTTGATCATGGAGTCCAGCATCTGGGTCGCAGTGATAACGACTTTACGTGCACGGATACATTTTTCGATGATCATCTTCTGCGCGAAGATAACTTCTTCTACCGGGATCTCAACGCCCATATCGCCACGCGCAACCATGATGCCGTCAGACGCTTCGAGGATTTCGTCGAAGTTGTTCAGGCCTTCCTGGTTTTCGATTTTGGAGATGATCTGGATGTTTTCGCCGCCGTGCGCTTTCAGGTGCTCACGGATTTCTACGACGTCAGAACGTTTACGGATAAAGGAGGCAGCAACGAAGTCAACGCCTTGCTCGCAACCGAAGATAAGGTCCTGTTTGTCTTTTTCAGCCAGGGCTGGCAGTGCGATGGAAACGCCCGGCAGGTTAACACCTTTGTTTTCGCCCAGGTCGCCGTTGTTCAGCACTTTACAGATAACTTTGTTACCTTCGATGGCGGTAACTTCCATGCCGATCAGACCATCGTCAACCAGAACGGTATTGCCGACGGACAGATCTTTAGTGAAGCCTTCATAAGTAACAGCAACGATTTCGTTGTTGCCTACGACAGATTTGTCGGTGGTGAACGTGAAGGTCTGGCCCGCTTTCAGGGAAACGTCGTTACCGCCTTCCAGTTTAATGGTACGGATTTCCGGACCTTTGGTGTCGAGCAGGATTGCGGCTTTCTTACCGGTTTTGCTCATGACGTTGCGCAAATTTTTGATGCGCTGACCGTGTTCTGCATAGTCGCCGTGGGAGAAGTTCAGACGCATGACGTTCATGCCCGCGTCCAGCATTTTGGTTAACATCTCTTCGGATTCGGTTTTCGGACCGATGGTGCAAACAATTTTCGTCTTTTTCATGACAGTCTTAGTCTTTAAGTTGAGAAGGATATGGAAATCTGGCTCCCGCCGCGCACGGACGGGAAGCTAAACCTGAGTTACGAAAGTTGTGATGCCTCGCTCTAAGGATAGGTGACATCGAAAGAGCGTGCAGAGGAATGTGTGCTTGTGTTTCAGCCCAACGGGATGGTGAGTTTTGTAGTCGTTGAGTTTTACAGGTCAATGTGCTGAAACCATTCAAGAGACAATTGGCGCGCATTATACGCTGAAAATTATCAAAAAGGAAAATGGAAACAGCGTTTCAAAACACATCTGTGCAGTTTTACAAAAATTATTCATTAATTTGTTCAGCTGTATGGATAAAGAAGCTGTTCGCAGCAGCGGTTTGTTGCGCAACAGGTCGTTATTGTCGTCCCACTGTCTGAATTTTTGGCATTTAACGCCGTCCAGGTAAGCATATTTCTAAAAGTTATATCAAATGCGTTTTAATTCATTTTAAAAGCCAATTCTACTGATTACACTCGTTTGGACATCCATACTGCTAAACAGCCAAAAGCGCTAGCAGAAGAACAATAAGCAGCAGCGGATACCCAAACGACATGATTGTCCTGAAAAATATTTCGAAAGTGTTTACGCCAGGCAGGCTTGCCATTACCGCTGTCGATAACGTCAACCTGACGGTTGAACAGGGACAGATTTACGGAATTATTGGTTACAGCGGGGCGGGGAAAAGCACCTTAATTCGTTTGCTCAATGGGCTGGAAAAACCGACCTCCGGCAGCGTAACGATCAACGGCCACGATATTTCTGCCGCCCGTGGGGAGTCATTACGCCAGGCGCGACTGAAAATCAGCATGGTGTTTCAGCATTTCAATTTACTGTGGTCACGAACCGTAAGCGAAAATATTGCGTTCTCAATGCAAATCGCCGGAGCGCCAAAAGCCTCTATTAAAGCGCGAGTTACTGAACTGATTGCGCTGGTTGGGCTGAGCGGTCGTGAAAACGCGTATCCGTCCCAACTGAGCGGTGGGCAAAAGCAGCGGGTAGGAATTGCCCGTGCGTTGGCGAACAATCCGGACGTCCTGCTGTGTGACGAAGCCACCTCGGCGCTGGATCCGCAAACCACCGATCAGATCCTCGATTTACTGCTCGATATTAACCGCCGCTTCAAATTGACCATTGTGCTGATCACCCATGAAATGCACGTGGTACGCAAAATCTGCGATCGCGTGGCGGTAATGGAAAATGGCAAAGTTGTTGAGGAGGGTGACGTGCTCAGCGTCTTTACCCATCCGCAGCAGCCGATCACCCGACAGTTTGTGCGTCAGGTGAGCCAGTACACCGAGGAAGACGAATTTAATCCGCAGTTGGCAAGCGAGCTTGGCGGCGTAGTTATCAAGCTTACGTTCACCGGGCAGCGTACGCATCGGCCTGTGGTTGGCGAATTGACCCTGCGCTATGGCCTGCCGTTTAACATTTTACACGGCAAGATGACGCAAACTGCGCACGGTGTGTTTGGTCAGCTCTGGGTTCACGTTGTGGCCTCTGAAGAACAATTGAACAATATTTTGGCCGACCTGCGCCAGAGCGACATTGAAGGCGAGGTGATTCAACATGGCTGAAGAACTGTTTCCCCATCTGAAGTGGGAGCAACTGCTGGCGGCAACCCAGGAAACGCTCTATATGACAGCCCTTTCTGGTGCGGCGACCTTTGTACTGGGGATCGCACTTGGTCTTGCGCTGTTCCTGACCGCACGCGGCGGACTGTTTCACAATCGCGCGGTATATAGCGTTATTTCGCTGGTGGTGAATATCTTCCGTTCCATCCCGTTCATCATATTGATCGTGCTGCTGATCCCGTTCACCAAAGCGATGGTTGGCACCATTCTCGGTGCCAATGCTGCGTTGCCTGCGCTGATCGTGGGGGCCGCGCCGTTTTACGCGCGTCTGGTCGAAATTGCCCTGCGTGAAGTGGATAAAGGCGTTATTGAAGCGACGCGTTCGATGGGCGCACGGCTGAGCACGCTTATTTTTCGAGTTTTATTGCCGGAATCTTCTCCTGCTCTGGTGTCCGGGATCACCGTGACGCTGATTGCGCTGGTTAGCTACAGCGCGATGGCAGGGGTAATTGGCGCCGGTGGATTAGGGAATTTGGCTTATCTGGAAGGATTCCAGCGCAACCACAGCGACGTCACGCTGGTGGCGACGGTGACGATTTTGCTCATTGTCTTCATCATCCAGCTTTGCGGCGATGTGATCACCTCTCTGTTAGATAAACGCTAATAAAATACGGAAACCATTATCATGAAAAAATCACTGACGTTACTCGCCGCAGCAACCTTGAGCGCCCTGAGCTTTGCCTCCTGGGCTGATACTCTGACCGTTGGCGCATCTAACGTGCCGCATGCGGAGATCCTTGAGCAGGCTAAGCCGATTCTGGCGAAGCAGGGGATCGATTTAGAGATTAAACCGTTCCAGGATTACATTCTGCCGAACACCGCGCTGGCTGGCCGTGAGATTGACGCGAACTACTTCCAGCATATTCCGTACCTGAACAGCGTGATTAAAGACCATGCGGGTGATAAAACCTATGATTTCGTCAGCGCCGGAGCGATTCACATCGAGCCGATTGGTATCTATTCGAAAAAGGTAAAATCGCTTAAAGATCTGCCGGAAGGTGGCAAGATCATCATGCGCGATGCGGTATCTGAAGAAGGCCGTATTCTGTCGATTTTCGAAAAAGAGGGTGTGATCAAGCTGAAGCCGGGTGTGGATAAAGTGACCGCTCGCATTAGCGATATCGTCGAAAACCCGAAAAAACTGAAGTTCCTGCCTAACGTCGAAGCGGCGCTGTTACCGCAGATGTATAACAACGACGAAGGGGATGCGGTGGTGATTAACGCCAACTACGCGATCGATGCCGGGCTGGATCCGGTGAAAGATCCTATCGCCGTCGAAAGTGGTGAAAACAACCCGTATGCCAACATCATTACCGTGCATCGTGGCGACGAGAAGAAAAAGGATATCGTGGCGCTGGTTGATGTCCTGCATTCAAAAGAGATCCAGGACTGGATCCGCACCAAATATAAAGGCGCGGTGATCCCGGTAAATAACTAATTTGCTTTTTGCCGGATGGCGACTGTGCCTTACCCTGCCTACGACGTCCTGTAGGCCGGATAAGGCGCGTTGCCGTTGCCATCCGGTGCGAGAATTACACTCGCTCAATTCTCGCGGGTAACCCCTGGCGCACCGCCGCGCCCGATACCCAGTCAAGCCAGGTATTCGCTACCTGCCGGGTAGGATCCGCAAAGCCTAAATCGTTGAGATTAATCCCCGACCTTATTTGTGCATCAAACGCCATCGGTTCGCCGTCGAGCGTATGCTGCGCAGCGCCCATTTCTTTATGCCCATAACCGTGTTCAATGGCGATTACGCCAGGCATGACCCCATGCAGCAGGCTTATCTGCGCCAGCGCCTGACCGCCAGGCGTGGTGATCCGTACCTTATCGCCGTGCGCTAAGCCATACCGCTGACCGTCCTGCGGATTGAGCGCCACCAGATTTACCGGCTTCAGATGCTGCAGACGCGGGATCACCGCCGTGGCGCTGGACATTGTATTTGATTTAAAGGAAATCAGTTTCAGCGGCCACTCTTGTTCCGGGAACAACTCCTCGACAGCACGGCCATCTGACAGGCGCGAAGGATACCAGGCCGGGCAGCCGCTGAAGCGCTCGCCGGTAATCGCATGGCGGTGCGCGGCGACGTTCGCATTCCAGATTTGTAGCGGTTTTTCCCACGCATTGCCTACCCGATTCTCAACCCGCCCGCTGATGTCCGGCGCAAAGCGTCCGCCCCGGGAGTAGATAAATGCCACCCGGCTGATTTCATCGGCTTTCAGCGTTTGGGTCATCACAGGCACTATCCGCTGTACGCCGGTCAGTGCAATGTCTTCCGGCTGTGCTTCGGCGACCGGCGCTTTGCCCATAAACGCAATATTAGCGGCGAGTCGCAGGTAGTAATCTTCCGCACGGTTCAGTGGATAGCGGTTGCCTTGCGGATCGGTGATCGCATTGTCGCCGAATCCGGGTAGCCCGATGCGTTTTGCTACAGCGATACAGAAAGACTCCATCGAGGCCGGTTGACCGTTGGCGGTAGTGCTGGTCGCGGCTCTGACTACCGGCCAACGCGCGGTTGTGGCTTTACTGGCCACGCCCGCCCATGGGGCGCTGAATCCCCAACTTTCGAAGTTATGGGTATCTGGCACGATGTAATCTGCCAACGCCGTGGTTTCATTCATAAAGGCGTCAATCGCGATAAATAGCGGCAGACGCGCAGGATCCTTGAGTTTTTCTTCCGCCACGCCGCGCAACCCTGCAATGCCGTAGAACGGGTTGGTCATGTTGGAGATCCAGGCTTTCAGCGGATAAGGGTAACCTTCAAGCGCTGAGACGAGAAGTTCGGTTAGCTGACCGGCGACAAACGGATACCACGGGGCTTTGGCCGGGAAGGGGGATTGTCTGGCAGCCACCTTATTGCGGTACTCTTCGGAAGACTCATAAGCCGTTTTGCTGCGCGCGATGCTTAACCCTTTCGGTTTTACCTTCCCGGCGAAGCTGTCCATGTTGTAGCGCGGACCGTCGGTGGCGCCATTAAACTTGCCGCCGCCGACGAACACGCCGCCTTCAAGGCTGAGGTTGCCAATCAGTGCATTGAGCATCATCACCGACCAGGCATTATAAAATCCATTGCCTGCCATCATGCCACCGTGGGCGATCACCGCCGCTTTGCGTCCATGACGGGTAAACGCATCGGCCAGTGCGCTAATGTCTGCTTCAGACACGCCGCACTGCTGGCTGTATTGCGTGAGTGTTAGTTTCCCGGCGGACTCTTTCAGGCACTGGAGGCTGCTTTTGACCGTCACCGTCTGGCCGTCTGCCAGCATGACTTCGCGGCTGACAAACAACTGCGCACGCGGGCAACCGCTGGCGGCGACAATTTCGCCGGCCTCGTTAACGACTGCTGGCTCCTCGGCGGCATTTGCGTTCAAATGTGCGAGGGTTAAATGCTGTCCGGCAAGGGTTGGAAGCTCATCGGTAATTACCAGATGCGTGGCGTTAGTCCAGCTTTTTTCTTCGGCCTGCTGCATGGCCTGTACGCCGGGAATAGCGAGGTAATCGGCGTTGTAACGCTGTTTATCGATAATCCAGCGGATCATCGCCATCGCCAGCGCAGAGTCGCTTCCCGGACGTACGGGCTGCCAATGGCCGCGCTCGTCAGCCAGCACCGTAGTCAATGGCAGGGCGGGCGCCACCACCACATAACGGAAGTCGTCGCGTAACCGGGCGCTGGCCAGTTGCCGGGCCTGGCGCTTAAATGGATTACCGGATTGCGCCGGCGAAGTGCCCATAAACAGCGCGAATTCGACGTTATCCCAGTCGGGTTTCACGTGGGTGTTTTTATCCAGATCGCCCATTAGCGCACCGGATCCGGCCCGATAGGCCAGACCGCAATAAGCGCCATGAGCACCGAAATTTTTACTGCCGAAACTGTTCAGCGCGAAGCGGCGTAAAAAGGTATCACGTCCTTCATCGCTGGTATTCGTGACCAGCAGTTGATTGGATTTCGGGCCAAAGCCGGGATGCCCGGCATCAAGCGGCGTGTTGGTATCATGGATTGCCCGCAGACCGTCAACGTGGCCTTCACCAAACAGATCGCCGCCTTCCACCACTTCTTCGATCAACTGTTCGAAGCTGATGCGCTGCCATTTCCCCTCACCGCGTTTACCGACGCGCTTCATAGGTTCCAGAATACGTAGCGGGCTGTACAGCCCTTCCAGTAAGGTTGCACCACGGGCGCAAGCGGTGGAACGCGCGTCAAGACCCGATTCGCCCGCCAGTTGTTCCATTGCGGTGGCAAAGGGGACGGCGGAGTCAATATGATGCTCCTGAGACAATGGATGATAGGGGTTGCCCGCAATGCGCAGCACCTTGCCTTGTTCATTGTCGACGCGTACCCGCACGCCACACTGCGTCCAGCAGCCAAAGCACTGCGTCATGGAGATAACCTGCTGCGGGTTCTGCTGCCAGCGCGGCTGGGCATTGGCTTCGGGAATGAGGGCGTTACCAAAGATGCGATCACGGGTAATTTTGCCCGAGGTTCCGTCCAATAAACCGTCTATTGCGCGCTTTGCCACATCCCGATAACTCAGGCCAAAAGTCACCATGCCACCTACGGCAAGGCCTACTTTAAGCCACTGACGACGGGTTAAATTAGCCATGTTGCATTCTCCTTGCGATCGCGTTCAGGGCTTCACGAACAATAATGATCAGTGCAATCCACAGTCCAAAGGTGCCCAAAATGGCCAGCCAGCCATCGGTACCCCCAGGCAGGGTGTAAGGGTTAAACTGCGCGTTAAATTTTGGGATGGTCTGTACCTGGATGAGTAACGTCCAGCGCATCAGCCAGCACAGCGCCATCGCGCTAAATGCGAGTATTATGCGCAGCGGCAGCGACAGGGGGTTACGTAGCACCAGCCCACAAAGAGCAAGCGATGCAAGCCATAGCGCAACCCAGCCGATGGCGTAGTGTCGTGCCGAAGAGGCAACGTCGAGCCACTGGCGAATAGCTGAACCGGAAAGCGAATTGCCGCTCACCCATATCACCACCACTCCAGCCAGCGCGATCAGGGTAATTGTCTGCCCCCATGCCAGTTTGCGTGCTAATGTTTCCTGGTTTTTGGTCGTTGCGATGAGCAGGGCGAGAAACGTTTGCAGCGCGCTGAGAAACATTGCAATCGGAAAGGCGTAGCTGAACCAGACCGGACGCGCCTGCACCACTGACACTTCTTGACCGGTGTAAACCAGCAATCCGATGGCCGACAGGGCGCTACCTATGGCCAACCATTTGGTGACGCTGTAACTTTTGAGCGTTAACCGTTTAACGTGCTGCGCCAAAAACCACAGACCTAAGAAGCCGGTGAATAGAGGTAAAAACAGCGCGCCCCATGGCATCCACGACCATGGCGTTGGCCAGGCGTAGAAATGCCAGACGCGGGCGGTTTGGTGTAAGTCAGCGGTCAGCGCCAGCGGCGCGGTAATCGCGCAGGTCAGGGCGATTAACAGCGTCAGGTTTTCCAGTTCCGCCGTCTCTTGTTTGCGCCAGTGAAGCAGACAGGCGAACAGCGCGGCGCAGGCGGCAATGCCGATGAAAAAGAAATATTGTACGGCCCAGGGTAACCAGCTTACGTCCTGGGGATGGGCCAGAACCTCTTCAATAACCAGTGAATGGTTCATTTAAACCTCCTGCCAGAGAGCGGGTTGAGCACGTCCCATCAACGGGGTGACAAACGCCTCGTCCAGACCCATATAGAACACGTGCGGTGCTGTTCCATTTTCCGGTTTCAGGACTTTGATGGCGTCATGGTGTTCACGCAGCATTTGCGAGATTCGACTGTGCGGATCTTTGATATCGCCTATGATGCGTGCGCCACCGACGCAGGATTCCACGCAGGCCGGGAGCAGGCCCGCTTCGAGACGGTGAACGCAAAAGGTGCATTTATCAGCGGTTTGCGTTTCATGGTTGATGAATCGCGCATCATAAGGACAGGCCTGCACGCAGTAGGCGCAGCCCACGCAGCGCGTGTTGTCGACTACCACAATGCCGTCTTCGCGTTGGAAAGTGGCCTGTACCGGGCAAACGGGGACGCAGGGGGGATTATCACAATGGTTGCACAGCCGCGGCAGCAGGACGTTGGTGACGCTCTGCTGGCCCTCAATCTGCACCTGATACTGGTTAACGAGGGTACGAAATTCGCCCTGCGGCGTCTGGTTTTCAATGGCGCAACTGACGGTACACGCCTGGCAGCCAATACAGCGACGCAGGTCAACCAGCATGGCGTAGCGGTGTTGAAGTGAGCCTTCATGGCGTTCAGGCGAGAAGGGGAATTGCGCCTGAGCTAAAGGTACCAGCGATGCGCCGGCGGTCAGGACGCCCAGTTGCTGGAGAAACTGCCGTTTACTGCTGTCCATATTTTCTCCCGTCACGATGCAACAACGAAACATTGGTCACGCCGTTGATTTGCTTGTGATGAATAAAGAATCTCGATGATTTACAGTGTAAAAATCGTGATGGGGGTACTCTATTGTGGTTAACCACATACCCGGCTTGTTGTTGATCTAAAACAACATAATTGACAGGGATAATTGAGTGGGACGAAACGTAGTAAAATGTCTGGTGGTGCTGGCGTCGCTATGGATGCTAAGCGGGGTGGTCAGGGCACAGACATGGAATATCGGCGTTTTGGCGATGCGTGGGGAGGTCTCCACACGTAATCACTGGCAGCCGCTGGAAACCTTGTTGAATCAGCAAATCCCCGGCGAACAGTTTCATATTCAACCGCTGGACCTGCACCAGATGCAGGAGGCGGTGAATCGTGGCACGGTACAATTTGTGGTCACCAATCCGGCGCAGTTTGTGCAGCTAAACAGCAGCGCTGCACTACGTTGGCTGGCGTCGCTACGTTCTACTCGCGGGGGGAAAGCCACCAGTAACGTGATTGGCAGCGCGATCCTCGTCAGACGCGACAGCGGGATAACCTCCGCACACGATCTGATCGGCAAAACGGTTGGCGCCATTGACGCACAGGCATTTGGCGGTTATTTGCTGGGATATAAAGCGCTCAGCGATGCCGGTTTGCGCCCGGAGCGCGATTTGCATCTGATGTTCACTGGATTTCCCGCCGATGCCTTACTCTATTTATTACGCGAAAAAGCCGTGCAGGCAGTGATTGTACCGGTGTGTCTGCTGGAAAAAATGGATGAAGAAGGGCTTATTCGTAAAACAGATTTTATGGCCGTACTTAACCATCCAACGTCGATTCCCTGTTTAACCAGTACGCCGCTCTATCCTGACTGGTCGTTTGCGGCACTGCCTGCAGTAAGCGACGAGCTGGCCGATCGCGTCACGCGGGCACTGTTCAATGCGCCGCAGAATGCGACGTTTCGCTGGGGGGCGCCCGCCTCGACTCGCGAAGTCGAAGCGTTGCTACGCGACGTCCGCCAACATCCGCAGCAGCGCCAGCTGTGGCTGGATGTCAAAAGCTGGTTTATTCAACATCGGCTGGCGATGGGAGGCGCGGCTCTCGTACTGCTGTTGCTGACGCTCAATTATATCTGGGTGATGCTGCTGGTTCGTCGACGCGGCAGGCAGTTGGAGCGAAACAACGTACTGTTGCGCAAACAGGAACAGGAACTGGAAACCGCTCGCCAAATGAGCGTGCTTGGCGAGATGACTTCAGGTTTTGCTCATGAGCTCAATCAGCCTTTGTCGGCTATCCGACATTATGCGCAAGGCTGTCTGATCCGCCTGCGCGGTCAGGATCAGCAGCACCCGCTGCTGCCCGCGCTGGAGCACATTGATAACCAGGCACAGCGAGGCGCTGATACGCTGCGTAATCTTCGCCAGTGGGTTAGCCAGGCGCAGGGCAATCCGGTAATTACCGACGACTGGCAAGTCGTCAATATTCACGATGCCATCCATCATGTCTGGCAATTATTGCGCATGCCTCAGCAATTCCCGGCGGTGGCGCTGCAAACGCAGATTGGTAAGGCGTTAACATTAACGCTGCCAGCCGTTCTCCTCGAACAGGTTCTGGCCAATCTGGTGCTCAATGCGGCCCAGGCAGGGGCAACTACAGTGTGGTTTAGCGCCGAGCGTGAGGATGGCGATGTGTGTATTCAGGTGCAGGATAACGCCGGAGGTATTGATGAGGCACAATTGTATCAGGCTTTTCAGCCGTTTATGACCACCCGTAAAGAGGGGATGGGGCTGGGATTAGCCATTTGTCAGCGGCTGGTGCGCTACGCGAATGGAGACATTGAGATCAATAATCATCAGGCTCCTGATGAAAAAGCGGGTGCGATGGTGACATTACATTTTAAGCAAAACCTGGAGGGAGGCCGTAGTGGCAATCATTCATCTGCTGGATGACGATATTGCCGTCACCCAGGCCTGCGCGTTTTTACTGGAAAGTCTGGGATATGAGGTGTGTTGCTGGGATCAGGGCGAAACATTCCTCGCCGAGGCAAATCTGCACCAGGTGGGCGTACTTTTGCTGGACATGCGTATGCCGGTTCTGGATGGGCACGCTGTCCATGAAGCCATGCGTCAGCAAGAAAGTACGCTAGCGGTGGTATTCCTCACCGGGCATGGCGATGTTCCGATGGCGGTTGAGCAAATGAAGCGCGGAGCGGTCGATTTTTTGCAAAAGCCAGTCTCCGCTGTGCCTTTACAAGCGGCGTTAGAGCATGCTTTGCAGGTTTCTCTCGCCGCCTTCTCGCGACAAGAGATCGTCGTCTGTTATCAGCAGCTCACGCCAAAGGAGCGAGAGCTGGCACAGCTGGTAGCAAAAGGGTTGATGAATCGGGAAATTGCTGACGCAATGAATATCGCCGTGCGCACGGTAGAGGTTCATCGGGCGCGGGTGATGGAAAAAATGCAGGCGGGAAGTCTTGCGGAGCTGGTAAATCGACTCCAGAAGATTCAGTAGAGTTATGACATTTGTTTGATTTTCATTGAATTTTGTCTAAACCGTCAGACTGATATATGCTGTTGGTTTGAGTTAATGACGAGCGGGCAAAAATGGGAAATCAGACCAAAGACGATGAGCTGTACCGTGAAATGTGCAGAGTAGTCGGTAAAGTAGTGCTGGAAATGCGCGATCTGGGACAAGAGCCTAAGCATATCGTCATTGCGGGAGTACTGAGAACCACCCTCGCCAACCAACGTGTGAAGCGCAGCGAGCTAGAAAAACAAGCCATTGAGACCGTGATTAAAGCATTGGCCGGATAATCCGCAAAAAAGAGGGCGGTAGTTTCTCTCGCCGTCCTCTTATTCTCATTACGTTAATCTATCAATAATTATAATTTAGTGCTGCAATTAGCGTCATCAAACTCGCTGTATATTTAATTATATATCGCATGCGATATAAAAATATATATGAGAGTGGAGTCACAAATATTTGCACAGCATATGAAGTGCTATTTTAATTTATCTAAATGATAATAAATCTCACTCCGCATTAATTATTTCCCTTCCGTTTTTTAATTGATGACGATCAAGACTATGTATGCTGAATAACCACATTATTTCTACGCCTAACCCTAAAGAATTAGATTCATTCAGTTTAACCACCGTCATTTACGCGATCAGGTTAGGGCAAAATTTTACGTGTTGTTGGCAACATAAACCGCCCGAAATGGCTTGAGCTGGACTGGTTTAATTTAGCCTGGAGGTGTTGCTACCACAGCGTTTGCGAAGAGGATGCGAAATAAATGAACCAGGTTGATCGTCCATTTTTAGATTGTGGTTTAACGCGGCTTGAATTTCTGCGGATATCAGCAAAAGGTCTGGCGGGATTAACCATTGCCCCCGCACTGTTATCCCTTTTGGGCTGTAAGCAGGAAGATGTCGACAGCGGCACAGTGGGGCTTATCAATACGCCAAAAGGGGTGCTGGTAACCCAGCGAGCGCGCTGTACGGGCTGTCACCGCTGTGAAATTTCCTGTACTAATTATAACGATGGCGCCGTGGGCACTTTCTTTTCCCGTATAAAAATCCATCGTAATTACTTCTTTGGCGATGATGGCGTTGGTTCCGGCGGCGGACTGTATGGCGATTTAAACTATACCGCTGATACTTGCCGTCAGTGCAAAGATCCGCAATGCATGAAGGTCTGCCCCATCGGCGCTATTACCTGGAAACAGGAAGAGGGTTGTATTGTGGTGGATCACAAACGTTGTATTGGCTGCAGCGCGTGTACTACCGCCTGTCCGTGGATGATGGCGACCGTAAATACCGAAACCAAAAAATCCTCAAAATGTGTGTTATGCGGGGAATGCGCCAATGCTTGTCCGACTGGAGCATTAAAAATTATCGAGTGGAAAGATATTACTGTTTGATAGATAGCAGGTATGCCTGGTACGCGTCATTAATTGCCAAAAATATCGCAGTTTTGCAGATAAAAGCTACCTGGAAAATGGCGGGTATATCTATTAAACCTTCTTGCAAAGGAAAACATGATGGCTAATGGTTGGACAGGTAATATTTTACGGGTCAATCTCACCACGGGTAATATCACCCTGGAAGATTCCAGTAAATTTAAAAAATTTGTCGGCGGGATGGGCTTTGGTTATAAAATTATGTACGACGAAGTCCCGCCTGGCACCATGCCTTTTGATGAAGGGAATAAACTGGTTTTCGCCACCGGACCATTAACGGGTTCTGGTGCCCCTTGTAGCTCCCGCGTCAATATCACCTCCTTATCGACGTTCACCAAAGGCAATTTAGTGGTGGATGCCCACATGGGCGGCTTCTTCGCCGCGCAAATGAAATTCGCCGGTTACGATGCCATTGTTATCGAAGGAAAGTCCGCATCTCCGGTCTGGATCAACATCAAAGACGATAAGGTGAGCATCGAAAAAGCCGATTTCCTGTGGGGCAAGGGAACGCGCGCCACAACCGAGGAAATTTGCCGTATTACCAGCCCGGAAACCTGCGTCGCGGCTATTGGCCAGGCGGGTGAGAATCTGGTGCCGCTCTCCTGCATGATCAACAGCCGTAACCATAGCGGCGGCGCCGGTACTGGCGCGGTGATGGGCTCGAAAAACCTGAAGGCCATTGCGGTAGAAGGGACCAGAGGGGTCAATATTGCCGATCGCAAAGAGATGAAGCGGCTCAATGACTACATGATGACCGAGCTTATCGGCGCCAACAACAACCACGTTGTGCCAAGCACCCCGCAGGCCTGGGCAGAATATTCTTCGCCAAACTCGCGCTGGACAGCCCGTAAGGGACTTTTCTGGGGCGCGGCAGAAGGTGGGCCAATCGAAACCGGCGAAATCCCGCCGGGTAACCAGAATACCGTGGGTTTCCGTACCTATAAATCCGTGTTCGATCTGGGGCCAGCCGCTGAGAAATACACGGTCAAAATGAGCGGCTGCCATTCATGTCCCATTCGTTGTATGTCGCAGCTTAATGTCCCGCGAGTGAAAGATTTTGGCGTGCCGAGTACCGGTGGTAACACCTGCGTAGCGAACTTCGTTCACACCACCATTTTCCCTAATGGCCCGAAAGATTTCGACGATAAAGACGACGGGCGCGTGGTGGGAAATCTGATAGGTCTGAACCTGTTCGACGATTATGGCATCTGGTGTAACTACGGGCAGTTGCACCGTGATTTTACTTATTGCTATTCGAAAGGCGTCTTTAAGCGCGTACTGCCCGCTGAAGAGTATGCGGAGATCCGCTGGGATCAGCTGGAAGCGGGCGATCCTCATTTTATTAAAGACTTCTACTACCGCCTGGCGCATCGCGTGGGTGAACTCAGCCATCTTGCGGACGGCTCGTATGCCATTGCTGAACGCTGGGATTTGGGCGAAGAGTACTGGGGTTATGCCAAAAATAAACTGTGGTCACCGTTCGGTTTTCCAGTCCACCATGCAAACGAGGCCTCCGCACAGGTGGGAGCGATCACCAACTGTATGTTTAACCGTGACTGTATGACGCATACCCATATCAACTTCATCGGTTCCGGATTACCGCTGAAATTACAGCGCGAAGTGGCGGGCGAGTTATTTGGTTCGCAGGATGCCTACGATGAAACCAAAAACTACACCCCGATCAATGCCGCCAAGATTAAATATGCCAAATGGACGCTGCTGAAAGTCTGTCTGCATAACGCGGTTACGCTGTGTAACTGGGTTTGGCCGATGACGGTTTCACCACTCAAGAGCCGTAACTATCGCGGGGATTTGGATCTGGAAGCGAAGTTCTTCCAGGCGGTCACCGGTGATGAAACCACGCAGGCGAGTCTGGACCTGGCCGCTGAACGCATCTTTACCCTGCATCGTGCTTATACGGTCAAACTGATGCAAACCAAAGATATGCGCAATGAGCACGATCTCATCTGTTCCTGGGTGTTTGATAAAGATCCGAAGATCCCGGTTTTCACTGAAGGAACCGACAAGATGGACAGGGAGGATATGCGTCAGTCCCTGACGATGTTCTATCAGGAAATGGGCTGGGATCCAGAGCTGGGTTGCCCAACGCGTGAAACCCTGAACCGACTCGGACTTGAAGACGTAGCCGCTGATTTGGCTGCACAGGATCTGTTGCCGGCGTAAGGAAAGCAAGATGACTAACGTGAGCGACGTTCTGATACCCGTTGAGGCGTTTCCTGACGAGGTTGACAGTCAAAAGAGACAGTGGCTGCAGGCGTTTCACCCTCCTGTAGAGCAGGTGACTGCACCTCAGGTTCAGGAACCCGTCAGCCCGGAGTCGATTGTGGCAGATTTTATTCGTCAGCATTCAGCGTCAGGACAAGTTGTGGCGCGCAGCGTGTTTCTGCAGCCACCTTATTCGGTCCCTGAAACCGAGCTTTCTACGCTGTTGGATGCGCTGTGTCAGGACGCGAATGACGCGGATATTAGCCGTGTGCAGGGCGCGGAAGATGCGTATTTCTATTCGACGCAAACCATGAGCGCAAATTACGCCGATATGTGTGTGCAGGTGATGGAAAACGACATCTGCCGTGCGATTGCCGAAGCGGTACGCTTCGACTGTCGCACGTATCCTCGCCCCTATAAGGTCGCCATGCTGACGCAACCGCCGTATAGCTTTGAGTCTCAACAGCTTGCAGCTGCGCTCACAGCCATGGAAACGCATCCTGATTACGCAGATATACGGCCTGTGGAATCGTCAAATGCGGAGCCTTATTTGTTCAGCGAACGTTTTATGAGTTATGGCAAAGCGTACGGCCTGTGTGAATGGCTTGAGGTTGAGCAGTATCAGAACCCCTGAATTATTCAGGTTGATGTCATGGAATGTGTGGACGACCACTGTCACAGTATTAGAGGATAACCCGATGTCCTTCACCCGACGAAAATTTGTCATTGGCATGGGGACGGTGATTTTTTTTACCGGCCCAGGTCAAAATCTGTTAGCGAGTACCAGAAGCCCTAAAGACGTTCATTACGTCATGATTCACGACGAATCACTGTGTAACGGATGTAATCTCTGCGCCCGCGCATGCAGGAAAACCAACCATGTTCCTCCCCAGGGCAGCCGTTTGTCGATAGCGCATATTCCGGTCTCTGACAACGACAACGAAACACTGTATCACTACTTCCGTCAGTCCTGTCAGCATTGCGACGATGCGCCTTGTATTGAGGTGTGCCCGACCGGCGCCTCCTGGCGAGATGAAAACGGTATTGTGCGGGTAGACACGTCTTCCTGTATCGGCTGCAGCTACTGTATTGGCGCGTGTCCTTATCAGGTACGTTATCTCAACCCGCAAACCAAAGTGGCGGATAAATGCGACTTCTGTGCTGAAACACGTCTGGCGAAAGGTTTTCCGCCGATCTGTGTTAACGCCTGCCCGGAACATGCGCTGATTTTTGGTCGTGAAGATAGCCCAGAAATTCAGAGCTGGTTGCGAGAAAATAAGTATTACGAACATCAACTTGCAGGCGCCGGAAAACCCCATCTGTATCGTCGGTTCGGTCAACATTTGATTAAAAAGGATAATGTATGAACGCGTCGCAGAATGCCGAACAGTTTCACGCCCAGCTTGCGCAGTATGTTCCCCTGTTTTCACCGGACTACTGGCCTGTGTGGCTGGTTATCGCTGGGTTAATGCTGGTGGGAATGTGGCTGGTGCTGGCGCTACACGCCATGCTGCGCTTTCGAGCGGCGCATAAAGCGTCGGCAGGGCACGGTGAGAAAGTCTATTTATACTCGAAGGCTGTACGTTTATGGCACTGGTCAAATGCGCTGCTTTTTTTACTACTTCTGGCTAGTGGTCTGGTCAATCACTTCTCCGCCGTCAGCGCATCGGTGATGAAAAGCCTGCTTACCGTACATGAGATCTGCGGCTTTTTATTGCTTGCCTGCTGGATTGGTTTTGTCCTGATCAACCTGATTGGCGGCAACGGACATCATTATATTATTCAACGTCAAGGATGGATCGCACGCGCGCAAAGACAAACGCGATTTTACCTGTTCGGCATTATGCAGGGTGAATCACACCCATTCCCGGCATCAAAGCGTTCTAAGTTCAATCCGCTACAGCAGGCGGCCTATGTGGGCGTGATGTATGGTTTGCTGCCATTACTGCTAATCTCAGGGCTGTTATCGCTCTATCCGACGGTTGTCGGCGATCTGTTCCCTGGCGTGCGTTACTGGCTGCTGCAGGCGCACTTCGCGCTGGCGATTGTCAGTCTGTTTTTCATTTTTGGGCATCTTTATCTCTGCACGACAGGTCGCACGCCGGGCGAAACCTTCAAGTGTATGGTGGATGGCTATCACCGACATTAAGCGATGATGATTACGCGAAGTGATTTACGGGCCTGGCGCGTTGGGCCCGTTATGTATCGCTGGTTTTTACGTACTTTTCCCGCTGGTGGAAGCTATGCCGATGTCCATCGTGCGCTCCAGCGAGAAGGGTATACAGACTGGGCAGACAGCCTGGTGGAATACGGCTGGTCAAAATGGCGGGAAGAGGCGAGTTTTGTCCAGCAGGATATTCGCGCGATGGGGAGTATTTCCCGTGTGCAAACGGCGGGGGAAACCCGCCGTCCGCTGGCGGATGCGGAAGATAATGCCCGGTTTAGTAGCGCTAGCGATAACGTTAAAATCGCCAGCGCAGGGTATGCCGCCCAGATTGCCAGCGCAGGTTATAGCGCACGCATTGGTAGCGTAGGCTACAACGTGCATATCGGCAGCTCAGGCGATCGCGGGCGAATTGCGGTTGCGGGAAATTCGGCACGTATCAGTAGCGTGGGTGACGGGACGCGTATCGCCAGTACCGGCATGCGCGTACGCATCAGCTCGCTCGGTGACCGAAACCGGATTGCCTGCAGTGGCGATTTAACCCAGTTGGCCTGTTTTGGCGCAGAGTCCAAAATCGCCAACTGCGCGGATAACATCCACATTATTGCCAGCGGAGAGAACGCCGTCGTTGCCAGTACAGGCGTTGTCGATTCGATAACGCTCGGTCCCGGCGGCTGCGCGGCGCTGGCCTACCACGATGGCGAGAGGATGCGTTTTGCGCTTGCCGTTGAAGGGGAAAATAACATTCGGGCAGGGGTGAAATATCGGCTCAACGAAGACCATCAGTTCGTGGAATGTTGAGCCGTGGTGTCATTTTAGCGCGAAGCGGCGTTGGGTGATTTTCTCCAGGCTCAGGCACAGCAGGTAATAGACCAGTCCGGTAAAGATAAAAATAGCTGCCGGGTAGATTTGCACCCGGCTGTTAACCTGACCGGCAACCGTCGTGAGTTCCGGCACGTTAACGATAAATGCCAGCGATGTATCCTTCAGTAATCCAATAAAGATCCCCGTGAGCGACGGCAGCACGTTACGCAGCACCTGTGGCAATAAGATAAGCCACAGTGCCTGATAAGGGCGAAAACCCTGAACCACTGCTGCATCATATTGCCCGCCAGGCAGTGCGCTGATTCCTGCGTACACTGAGTGCATCACCGAGGCGGCGGTGAACCATGCCAACGCCAGCGTCACGGTAACGGCGCCGGGAAGATCGCTTCCGGTCAGCATGGGGAGCAAATACCACATCCAGAAAATCACAAAGATGAGCGGAATGCCGCGAATAAACTCCGCCCAGATGAACAATAGATTGCGAACCGCGCCAGGAAACCGCCAGGCGCAGCAGGCAAGAACTATTCCGCCCGGCAGGGCCAGCAGCGCCGCGCCGAAAGCCATCAGCAAAGTGAGCAGAACGCCGCCGGGTTGCCCCTGCGCCATTCGTCCCCACAGGAGATAGTCAAGATTGTCGGTAATGACCGAAATATTAGCGATCACGCGGTATGCTCCTGACGCAGAAAATGCGCGTTCTTACCTTTGACGATTTACCCGACGCTGGCTGCGGGCCAAGACGCGTAAGCAGCATACCCAGAACGATGCCGGTGAACAGGTAAAGCGCCGTGCCAACGGCAAAGGCTTCCAGCGCGTGCGCGTTGTAGCTTTCAATTTGCCGTACCTGGTAGGTGAGCTCGGCAAAACCAATACCGCTGGCGAGCGAGGAGAGCTTCATCAGGTTGAGATACTGCCCAACAATGGGTTGCCAGGCGTTTGCCAGCCCCTGAGGCAGCAGAATGTGAAGGAACGTCGTCCAGGATGAAAAACCCTGCGCCACGGCAGCCTCGCGTTGTCCGGCAGAAACCGCTTGTAAACCAGAGGCGATCTCCTCGACCAAAAATGCCGAGGTAAATACGCCCAGCCCCCATGCTGAACAGATAAATTCTGGTGTTAACCACCAGACATCCCCCGGCAGAATAGACCATGGATGCTCAGCATTGATAAAGGTAATGATGTCGCGGGGCAGCCAGTTCCATGCGGCAAAATACCAGAACATCAGTTGCACCAGTAACGGTGTGTTGCGAAACACCGAGACCCACGCGCCGACTACCGCTTTGGCGAGGCGATTGCCCGTCAGGCGCAGGCCGATCAGCGCGATGGCAATAAGCGTGGCGAGCACGATACCTGCCAGCGTCACCCAGAGCGTGGTGAGAAAGCCGGAAATTATCCATTGCAGAGGTAGCCCGCTCAGCACCCCCTGCCAGTCCATTGCAAGCATTATAGCGATGACTCCTGGTGTAACGGATCGAGCACTTTTTTCAGGAAACGCTGGGTTCTCGGGTGCTGTGGTCGGGTGAAAAAATCTTCTGGTGCGGCTACTTCAAGAATATCGCCGCCATCAATGAATACCACCCGATCGGCAATTTCACGGGCGAAATGCATTTCATGGGTCACGACGATCATGGTGATGCCGCTGTGGGCCAGGTTTTTCATCACTTGTAATACCTCGCCGATCATTTCCGGATCCAGCGCAGAGGTTGGCTCATCAAACAGAATGATTTGTGGCGACGAGGCCAGCGCACGGGCGATGGCCACGCGCTGCTGCTGCCCACCGGACAACTGCGCGGCATAGGCGTTGGCTTTTTCTGCCAGTCCCACCTTTTCCAGCAACTCGAATGCCCGACGCTCCGCTTCCGCCTTGTTCCAGCCATGAACATATTCCAGCGCCAGCGCGATGTTCGAAAGCGCTGTCAGATGCGCATAGAGATTGAATTGCTGAAATACGAAACCGATACGGCTGCGTAACTGGCGTAATGCAGCCCCGCGCAACTGACTAATCGGTTTGTCATCAATGAAGATTTCACCTCCGCTCAGCGACTCAAGCTGGTTGATAAGACGTATAAGAGTGGACTTTCCGGAGCCAGAAGGGCCCAGAATAGTCACCACTTCACCGGGTTCAACTGAGAGGCTGACGCCGTTAAGTACGGTGTGAGCGTCATACTGTTTGATGACATTGCGCAGTTCGACGCTCGCCTGACGCAAATGGGTAAAATCCGCAGCAGAAGCTGCGGACCGATGAAAAAGGGCTGAGAGCATATTATCTGGCTTCTATTTTAAAGGCGCGGGGTTGGGGATTCTGGGTTTCAGGACCAAACCAGACATCATAAATTTTGGCCGCCTGCCCGGTAGATTCCAGCTTCAAAAGCTCATCGTTGACGGCTTTTAACAGCGCAGGTTCACCTTTTTTCACCCCCACGCCGATCTCTTCTTTGCTCAGCAGATCCGGCAGAATTTTGAAATCTGCTTTATCCGGCGCGCCGCCTAATAAACCGGCCAGAATCGTACTGTCCTGGGTAATCGCCTGGACATTGCCGTTGCGTAGCGCGGTTAACGCCAGTGGAATATCGTCGTAGGCCAGCACACGCGACTGCGGAAAGCGCTGATGTAGCGCCTGCTCGCCGGTGGTACCTTTTACCGCGCCGATTCGCGCTTTACTGTATTCCTCGAGCTTGTCCGGAGATTTTGCTGGCACAAGGAACTGCTGACCGGTAACAAAATAAGGGACGGAGAAGTCAATCACCTGCGCCCGTTCAGGCGTGATCGTGATATCCGCGACGATTAAATCGGCTTTACCGGATTGTAATAACGGAATGCGGTTTGCCGGATTGGTCGCGACCAGTTCCAGTTTTACGCCAAGGGATTTGGCCAGCGCTTCGGCAAAATCAACGTCGTAGCCGACAATCTTATGCGTTTTCGCATCGATGGAGCCAAACGGCGGATTCGCGTCGAATGTCGCGACTTTTACTACGCCAGCGGCCTTGATATCAGCCAGTTGGTCGGCCTGTGCCTGCGAGACGGTAAGACCTGAAGCCAGCAGCACGCCGAGCGCCAGCAGTGTTTTTTTAGCGCGGTATTTTTTCGTTGCCATCATTGTATGAAATCCCTGTAGTTTTTGGTTTGTGCTTTTTACGCTCCCATAACTTACGGTTGGGACAAAATAAGAAAAAATTCTTATCTATATACAAAATGTTATTAGTGAAAAGGGTGTTAATTACGGGTGAAAATATTGCAATGGCGGAAGGCAAAATAGTGCATAACCCCGGCAGTAATTCACGTTTGGTTTTTGTATGAGGGTGCGCGTGAATATGACTGAAGTGTGCTAATGTCCAGAAACGCTACTGGAATATCCTCCTGACCTGTACCATGTGTCACAACAGGTCTGGATTGGGGAAATGCATGCTGCGTGATAATTTTAACGATCTCTATTATCTCATTATCGTGGCCCGCGAGCGGAGTTTTACCAGGGCAGCGGCAAAGCTTGGGGTTTCGCAATCCGCGCTAAGCCATGCGATTCGTGGGCTTGAGGAACGTCTGGATGTACGACTTCTGACACGCACCACGCGCAGCGTTGCGCCGACCGAAGCCGGAGAACGGCTCATCAACAGTATCAGCCCGCGTTTTGATGACATTGAATCGGAGCTGCTGGCATTAACCGATGTCCGCCAGCGTGTGGCCGGTAACATCCGTCTGACGCTGGGCGAGCACGCGTTGCAATCTACCGTCTGGCCCGCGCTGGAGCCTTTTTTACAGACTTACCCTGATGTGAATGTTGAAATGACCATCGACAATAGCCTGACGGATATTGTAACCGGCCGCTATGATGCGGGTATTCGGCTTGGCGAGCAGGTGGCGAAAGACATGGTCGCCGTCAGGATTGGCCCAGACTGGCGCATGGTAGTGGTGGGTTCACCGGCATATTTTGCCCGTCATGGCAAACCCCATACTCCGCACGACCTGCAAAATCATAACTGTATTAACATGCGCATGCCGACGTTGGGCGGTCTGTATGCCTGGGAGTTTACCAAAGACGGTCAAGATTTGCGCGTGCGGGTGGAGGGACAGCTTATTTTTAACAATCTGCCCCCGCGGATCGGCGCGGCGATTACCGGAATGGGGCTGGCATTTGTGCCGGAAGATACCGTAGAACGGGCCGTTGCGGACGGCGCGCTGGAAAAAGTGCTGGAGGACTGGTGCGAACCGTTTCCTGGCTATTATATGTACTACCCCAGTCGCAAACAGCATACCGCCGCTTTTGCGCAACTGATTGAGGCGTTGCGATATACGGGCTCAAGCAGGAAGGGGTAGCAGGCGATAAAAAACCGGCATTGCGCCGGTTTAGAAATCAGATTTTGCAGGCGTCGCCGCAGTCATTATCAGCAATAATTTCCTGCGCTTTCTTGTCTGCATCTTCCAGACGTTCAGCATTACGCTCTTGCGCTTCTTCCAGTCCATCAAAGACCAGATTATCGAGATCAATTTCCATCATTCACCTGCTCAGGTTCAGCGTTTAACATCACGTTATTATATTGCAAAAATGTTGCTTAATAGCAGCGATTCTTGCTACTTAGCATCGAACGCAATCCGCTGTGCGTATTTATCCGCCAAAGTGGCCCACGGTTCGCAATTGCTAAAGAATCGTTGGTCGTAAATACCGCAAAATCCTCACACTCTCTACCGTTTTGCCTTCATTTTTTCATTAACGTGATACGCGATCATTTTTAACAAATGCGCGACAAAACCACTATACATATAACTTAATATCTTTTATACATTAATTGTTCAACCCTGCGACTATTCCACAAAAGAGAAAGCTATATGGAACAGACTACTGATAAGAAAAACGATAATTTTCAGAAAGATGGCAAAGAACAGTTCAATCGCTCGATCGGTCTTATTTCAAACTTTGCGCTGGGTTTTACCTACCTGTCGCCGCTTACCGCCGTCTATTCACTGTTTGCGTTGGCCGTAACGCTGGCGGGGCCGCCTGCAGTTTGGTGGATTTTAATCGTCGCATGTGGACAACTTTTAGTGGCGTTAGTGTTTGGTGAGGTCGCTTCCCAGTATCCAATAACCGGCGGGCTTTATCCCTGGGCCAGAAGGTTGTGGGGCAAGAAGTATGCGTGGATCGCCGCCTGGATTTACCTGTGGGCGCTGGTGGTCACCATTACGTCAATCGCGGAATATACGTCTACGTTTGTTGAATCGCTCTTCCACTATGGTCAGACGCCAGCCACCATGTTGGTGACTTCCGTCCTGCTGCTGCTGTTGATGATGGCGGTTAATATGTCCGGGACTAAGAATCTGGCCCGTGTTGCGAAAATTGGCTTCTGGTGTGAAATCGTCAGCGTGATTGCGCTGGGGATTTATCTGCTGATTTTCCACCGTTCGCAGCCGTTCTCTGTCATCTTCGATTCGATGGGCGTGCTAGCTCATGACGGCAGCTATTCCACCGCATTTATGTCCGCCGCACTGATGGGGCTGTTTATGTTCTTTGGCTTTGAGGCCTGCGGTAACGTTGCGGAAGAGGTGCAGAATCCGAGTAAAAAGATCCCGGTCGCGATGATTTTAAGCATCGTATTTGGTGCGATTTCTGCGATTATTTCCGTAATGGGTTATTTGCTGGCTTCACCGAATCTGGTCAGTATCGTGAATGGCAAAACGTCCGATCCGATCCCGGCTATCCTGAACGAAGCACTTGGCGAAACCGGCGCAACCGTCTTTATCATCGTCGCGATTGTGGCGATGCTGTCTTGCATTCTGTCTCTGCAGGCTGCCTTAAGCCGCCTTATCTTTTCCTTCTCCCGCGACAGAATGCTGCCGGGTAGTGAATGGATGTCAAAGATATCTAAAAATGGCGTTCCGGATAATGCCATGGTCGTCAGTTGCTTGCTGCCGGTCATCATCTGTGTTTGGGTCTATTTTCAGCCAGATAATCTGTCGCGTATTACCGCGTTTGCCGTCATCGGGATTTACATTTCGTTCCAGATGGTTGTGCTTGCCGCACTGCGCCAGCGCCTGAAAGGCTGGAAACCGGCCGGGGAGTGGACTATTGGCGGTTGGGGCACAATTGTGAACGTGCTGGCGCTGGCCTATGGATTATGTGGGATTTGGTTGTTGGCGCAACCGGCAGACAGCAGCGACTTCATCGATCGTTGGACGGTATTGTTCGGCCTGGCGATTGTTGTTGGCTCGGGGCTTATCTATATGTTCCTGACCCGACCGTTTGGTCGTTCTGCGGCACCGGAAAATGATGCTATTGCTTACGCTAACAAGCTGAATATAGGCCAGGATAACTAGAAACTAAGGGCCTTCGGGCCCTTAGTTTTGATAGTGATAAAGGATAAAGTAGTCGCTCTGATAAACCACACTACTGTTTGCTGGAGCGAGTAATTCACCCACGCGAAAGCGCGGCCAACTGGAGAAGATTATCCTGTTTTCCAGATTGGTCAGAATCACATAATCAGGGTGAGCGCAGGAGAGCAGTTCGGCTTCTGTCTGACTAACCAGCAGGTCGACGGCAGCGACACCAAGAAACTGATCGTTGTAGTAGACCGGTACTGCCGAGGTCAGGGTATAGGAGATATTGCAGATATAGTCGACGTAGGGACCGTGGATATAGGCTTTTCCTGCCGGAGGTGAGTGTTTAAACCACTCGAAGGTTCTGAAATCCAGTCGTTGTTGTGTGGCCTGATCCAAATCGAGGTGCGCCTGACTCAAACCATTATCCTTTTTATACCACCATTCCAGCAGCCAATACTCTTTTGTTGTTGCGGTACTCTCAATATGGCTGGCAAACCCGGCTCCTGAACAGTAATGATTGTCGTTGAGCGTGCGCTTGATGTGTTGCTGAACGGTCGATCTCACCGAGGGATCGAGGACAACCTCTGCCGAGGGCTTTTGCACCCCGGAAATCGCCTCATGGATGCTCCTCGCCAGCGCAACGGTAGAATCTACGGTAGAGGCGGTAATATCATCAATTTTACGAATTAATGCGCTTAAGGATGTCGAAGAGCTCATTATCTGTCCTGCCTTCACTGATTGTCAGTTCGCGTTATATTTCAGCTTTTTTTCAATAAGGTAATAGGTAAACGTGTCGATGATCCGTGTGGCAAGCTGCACAGATTCCGCCTCGTTGTGCGCCGCCAGCGCATCGGCCAACGCCGAATAAAGCGCGATAATTTCGGCATGAATGTTGTCTGCACGATAAAGTATCGCCACCAGCGATGCCCATTCAGCCTGCACCTGCAGCTCCTGGTTGGCCAGCCGCGCCGAATGCGAACTGGCGGCTATCGCCAGCAGGCAACGCATATCGGCCTGGGTCATCAGTTCAGGTGAGTTTGCTTTACTGAGTACTTCAACAAACTCGCGAAATTTGGCGATATCCGCGCTTGTCATCCGTCTGGAGGCCAGCCTTGCGCTATGGCTGATAATGGCGCAATGCATTTCACCCAGATCAGAAAGGTAATCCGTACTGATCGCTTTGAACGGATGCAGAGCGCTGTTTTTGCCATCGATGTTTTCGCATACGAAGCTTCCGCCATTACGCCCACGAACCGTATGGATAAGATTATTAGCCCGAAGCGTGTTTAGCGCTTCTCTGATGGTGATATGTGAGACACCCATCATCTTTGCCAAATCAGTTTCGTTGGGGAGCTGTTCTTTTGGCTCCAGCAATCCCGTGATAATGGCGTTTGAAAGGCGCTGCACTATCTGGTCTGAACGACTGACCTGCCCGATAGGCGCAAATATGACCGCGTGAGTAATCATAATCTTTTCTGTACTCAATTCCCTGAAACAACGACCATTTTTAACACATGCCCGTCGGGCAAGGAAGGTAAGAATGGCCGAGTCATTTTACATGCCTGGGCGCAACATAACTGCACAGGCGAATGTGTGTCCCGATAACCTCATGATGAGCCGGGCATAACGCGTTGACTCACGAAGAAAAACCTTACCTTGTAAATGTGAAAATTAAGTTAAAAATGCGAGGCTTATCATAGTGTCAATGTTGCGCATTTGAAAATGTTTTACAATATATATATTACATAAGATTCTTTATGTATTAACTGGCAGGAGACAGGTATGAAAACCCTGAAGCATTTTATTAATGGGCAATATGTAGCAGGCAGCAGCGAAGACACCTTCGAGCTGGTGAGTCCGGTTGACGGCGAAACGTACGCATTATCTCCTAACGCCAGCGCGGCAGAGGTGGAGCAGGCATATTCGGCAGCGGAGGCGGCGTTTAGCATCTGGAGAAAATCGACGCCGGCACAGCGGCAAAAGGCGTTATTGCGCCTGGCTGATGAGATTGAACGCAACGTTGAGCGGTTAGTAAACGCGCAGAGCCAGGAAACCGGTCAGCTTCGCCATTTTATTGAGAAAGAAGAGATCGCGGCATCCTGCGATGCCATCCGCTTTTTTGCCGGCGCGGCGCGCTGTCTTGAAGGGAAGGCGGCAGGAGAATATTCCGCCGGGTTTACCTCAACTATCCGCCGCGAACCGCTGGGTATTGTTGGTCAGGTTACGCCATGGAACTACCCGTTCATGATGGCGGTATGGAAGATTGCGCCAGCGCTGGCGGCAGGCAACACGGTTGTATTAAAGCCAAGCGACACCACACCGATCAGCACGCTGCTGTTGGCCGAACTGGCTGCCCCGTTGTTCCCGAGAGGAGCATTTAACGTCGTGTTGGGCAAAGCCAGCACCGGTTCGCTGGTGGTTTCAAACCCGAAAGCCTCGCTGGTTTCGATTACCGGTTCGGTCCGTGCGGGTCTGCAGGTTGCGGCTTCGGCTGCGGCAAACCTGACCAGGGCGCATCTGGAATTGGGCGGGAAAGCGCCCGCGGTGGTTTTTGCCGATGCGGATATGGACAAGGCGATTGCGACAATCGCCACGGCAGGCTTTTTCAATGCCGGGCAGGACTGCACGGCGGCTACGCGTATCCTGGTCGAACAGTCCATTTACGCTGAGTTTCTGGAAAAGCTGATCCAGAAAACGAAGAGTATTAAATTTGGACCGCCAGAGGACCAGGAGGCGCTGTATGGCGCATTAAATAGCAAAAATCAGTTGGAGCAGGTGAAAGGCTTTATTGAACGTTTACCAGCACATGCAAAAATTGAAACCGGTGGGCGCGCAGGATCTGGGCCTGGCTTCTATTTTGAACCGACGATCGTCTCCGGATTGCATCAAAATGATGAAGCTATTCAGCATGAAGTATTTGGTCCGGTAATGACTATTCAATCGTTTTCTACTGACGAAGAAGTACTACACAAAGCGAATGATGTGGAGTATGGTCTTGCCGCCAGCGTCTGGACCAGTAACCATGGTCGCGCGCAGCGCTTCAGCATTGACCTCGATTTTGGCACGGTGTGGATTAACAATCACATTCCTCTGTGCGCCGAAATGCCGCACGGCGGGTTCAAAAAATCGGGTTATGGCAAAGATCTCTCATCCTATTCGCTCGAAGAATACACTCGGGTGAAACATATCATGTGTGACATTTCTGAATAGAGAGGATGACGATGAAAACCATAAAAATAGCGGTGCTTTCATTAGTGATGTTCTCGGGCTTTAGCCTGGCGGAAAGCACCTCGCTGAATACCGTGAAAGAGTATATGGCGGCGTGGAATGCGCACGATGCTTCGCGAGCCGCTCAATATCTTGCTGATGATGCGGTCTATTATGATGCCGCTGCGGGCGAACCAATAAACGGCAGAGAAAAAGCGGAAAAAGAGGTCATCGGTGCTTTTATTAAGGCGGTGCCAGACCTGAGCTGGAAAATGGTGGGTAAACCCGTCTACGACGAAGATACCGTGGCATTCCGTTGGGAATTTTCAGGAAAAAATAGTGGTGAATGGGCAGGGAGTCCGCCGACAAATAATCCGATCAAATTTGAAGGCGTCAGCTATATTCATGTTAAAGCAGGAAAAATCACCTGGCAGGGTGACTATTATGATTCTAAAAAACTGGACGAAGAGTTAAAGCCAGTGAAGTAGTCGGCTGTACCCCTTTAATAATTTGAAGGGGTATATCTCTTATTTGTGTCGTATTAAGGGCAGTGTGTAGCAATAAGGAAAAAAGTTAATGGCAATTACCAGACGTGATTTTCTCAACGGCGTCGCGGTGACTATTGCGGCGGGGCTTACTCCGCTGGAATGGGTCAGGGCGGCAGGAAAGGGAAACGCATTTATAGATGGACACTATTATCCGCCCGCGCTGACGGGGCTGCGGGGTAATCATCCTGGATCGTTTGAAATGGCGCATGCGCTAGGCCGCGAGCATAAGCATTTTGATCTAAACGCTCTGCCCGTTGAGGAAGAGTACGATCTGGTGATAGTGGGGGGCGGGATTAGCGGGCTGGCTGCCGGATGTTTCTGGCGACAACTTGCCGGACAAAATAGCCGGGTCCTGATCCTCGATAACCATGATGATTTTGGCGGGCATGCCAAACGTAATGAATTTACCAGCTCGGGCAAGAAACTACTCGGTTATGGCGGCAGCGAAGCATTCCAGTCACCCGCGCATAATTTCAGTCCTGAGGTACAAAAACTGATGGAAACCGTGGGCGTCAGCGTCACGCGGTTAAAAGAGAGTTTTGACGTAAACTTCTACCCCGACTGGCAGCTCAGTCGCGGCGTTTTCTTCGACAAAAAGAATTTTGGCGAAACAAAAATCGTCAGCGGCGATCCGGGCCGCGCGGTATCTGATGATATCCCGCCGGACAGGCTCAATGGGCGTAAAATTGAAGACTTTATCAATGATTTCCCGCTAAGTGAGAACGACAGAAAAGCGCTGATCGACCTGCACGTACGTCCTGGCGATTACCTTCCGGGGATGACGGTCGATGAGAAAATGGAATGGCTGGATACCCACAGCTACAGTGAATTTTTAGCAACAAAAGTTGGTTTGAGTAAAATGGCGCTGCTCTATTTTCAGCAGCGTTCCAATGACTTCTTTGCCATCGGCATTGAAGGCATCTCCTGCAGCGATGCCAGGGCGTGCGCCTTACCCGGCATGGAAGGGATGGGGTTACCGCCGTTGGACGGAGAGTCGCTGGCCGACCTCGAAGAGCCGTATGTTTACCATTTCCCGGACGGTAACGCCGGTCTGGCCCGACTGTTAGTCAGGTATATGCTGCCGGATGCGCTACCGGGTAACACTATGGAAGACTCTGTTCTCGCCAGACTGCATTACGAAAAGCTGGATCTACCAGAAAACACCACGCGTCTGCGCCTGAACAGCACGGTGATAAATGCGGCCAACGTACAGGATGGCGTGGCGGTGACCTATCTGCGTGACGGCAAAATGCACCGTGTGCGCGGTAAGAACACCATCATGGCAGGCTATAACATGATGATCCCGTATCTGGTGCCTGAGATGCCGGAACAGCAGCAGGCGGATCTCAAACTGAACGTGAAAGCACCGCTGGTGTACACCAACGTGGTGGTCAAAAACTGGCAGGCGTTCAAACAGCTTGGCGTACATGAATTTTACTCTCCGGCTGCTCCCTATAGCAGGGTTAAGCTCGACTATCCGGTCAGCATCGGCGGGTACCAACATCCGGCCTCACCGGACGATCCGATGGTCATTCACATGGTCTATGTGCCTACCTATCCTGGCAGTAACCTGTCGGCCAGAGAGCAGTTCCGTCTGGGACGAGCCTATTTACTGGGGACCACATTTGCGGCGCATGAGGAGATGATTCGTTCCCAGCTGCAGGAAATGTTTGGCTCAACGGGCTTTGATAATCAACGCGATATCGCCGCCATTACCGTTAACCGCTGGGCGCATGGCTATGCGTATTACGCCAACTCGCTGTTCGATGATATGGATAAAATGCCAGAAATTATCGAGCGGGCGCGTCAGCCAGTCGGTCGCATCGCCATCGCTAACTCCGATTCTGACTGGAGTGCTTATGCCCATACGGCGATCGACCAGGCATGGCGTGCGGTTAATGAACTCAAGGATATGGGGTGATCTATGCGTAATGTAACCGTTCTTGCCGCCTGTTTATTTACCGCCTCTGTTAGCGCTGCGGAGTCTAATGGCGAATATATCGCGCGAATCTCAGACTGTGTGGCCTGCCATACCACTGAAGGTGGTGCTGCGATGGCGGGTGGCAAAAAGTTTCCTACCCCGGTAGGGGATATTTATTCGACCAACATTACCCCAGACAAGACGCAGGGTATTGGTAATTACTCATACGAGGATTTTGAAAAGGCGGTACGTCAGGGAATTGCCAAAGACGGTCATCCGCTCTATCCGGCTATGCCTTATCCCTCTTATGCAAAACTTTCTGACGCGGATGTTCAGGCGTTGTATCGCTATTTTATGCATGATGTCAGGCCGTCTGCGCAACCCAATAAAGAGAATGCTATTCCGTGGCTACTCTCCGCCCGCTGGCCACTGCATATCTGGAACTGGTTGTTTACCGACGCGCCAACAACGACAGCAGTGAATGCGAAACCAGATGACAACGCTGCCCTGGTAAAACGGGGCGCTTATCTGGTGGAAGGTCCTGGGCACTGCGGTTCATGTCATACACCGAGAGGCATGGCGATGAACGAAAAAGCGTATACCAATGCTGATGCCGAGTACCTGAGCGGCGCGATGATCGACGGCTGGTATGCGCCTTCGCTGCGGGGCAGCGGAATGTCAGAGCAGGCGTTAAAATCGCTGCTGCTGACCGGTAAAAGCAAACATGCCGCGGTTTCTGGTTCGATGGCTGAAGTCGTTACGCAGAGTACGCAGTATCTGACTGATGAAGATGCCACGGCGATCGCGCAATATCTGCTGAGCCTGAAAAGCGCGAAGCCTGAAGCGGGGCGTACCGCATCGACTACTGCATCCTGGTCGAATTCACCCGAGGCGGGCAAAGTGACCTATAACCGCTACTGCTCCACCTGTCACGGACTGGAAGGGAAAGGTACGGATGATAACGCGCCTTCTTTGATCAATAACCCGTTGGTCATGGTTGATGACCCGACGCCACTGTTCAGAGTGATTGCCCACGGCGCAGAAACACCGACTACGCGTGGCAACGTCTCCTTTAAGATGCCTGCGTACGGTGGCCTGTTAAACGACACCGAAATGCGCGACGTGATTAACTACGTGCGTAAGAGTTGGGGAGAAGGGAATGGCGAAGTAAGCCAGGAAGACCTGGCTGGCGTTAAAAAAGCGTCACATTAAACAGCATGCCGGATAAGGCGCTTACGCCGCTATCCGGCAGTGCTTATACGGCGTTTACTCTGATAATACCCACCAGTCGTGTAAACGCCGCCGCCATTTCATGCTCTTCGATACTGGCAAATCCCAGCAGCAGTCCGCTGCGCTTCTCTTCATTCACGTAGTAGCGAGACAGCGGGCGCACCAGCAGCCCTTGTGTGTTCGCCTGTTGGGCAATAACAACGTCATCGCTCCCGGCGGGCAACTGTAGAATCATGTGTAGCCCGGCGTTGCTGCTGAAAGAGCCAAGATAATGCTCACCAAGCTGGCGGCTGATAAGCTCCACCAGTGTCTGACGACGACGACTGTACAGCTGGCGCATTTTACGTATGTGCGCCGCGTAGTAACCCTCACGGATAAACTCTGCCAGCGCGGCCTGAATCAGCAAATGTCCGCCGCGATAGAGGTCGTTATGAACTTTCTTCAGCGGTGCGGCTAGCGGTTTGGGCAGCACCACATACCCGAGACGTAGCGCAGGATAGAGTGTCTTACTGAATGTCCCGATATAGATGACCGGCGTCTCTTCTTCCAGTCCCTGCAAAGAGGGGATCGGCTGACCTGAAAAGCGGAACTCGCTGTCATAGTCATCTTCCACTATCCAGCTTCGCGTTTCGCGTGCGCGAAACAGAAGTTGCTGACGGCGACTGAGGCTCATCACCGAACCGAGAGGATATTGATGTGACGGTGTCACAAAAATAAGTTTTGGCGCAGGCTCTCCAGCTTCCGGAGGGACCATGCCTTGTTCATCAACCGGGATAGCCGAAAAATTTACCGCATTGATGCGCAGAATATTTTTGATTCCCCAGTAGCCCGGCTCCTCAATCCAGGCATTATCACCGGGGTTGCATAATGTTCGGGTCACCAGATCCAGCGCCTGGTGAATACCTTCAGTAATCAGAATTTGCTCCGGCGAACACCGCACGCCACGCGCGGTTCGCAGATAGTCTGCCAGCGCTTCTTTTAGCTCATTCACGCCGCCTGCGGCATCGTAAGTAAGAAACTCCGGACGCAGGCGTCTCGCCAGCCTGTCCTGAATTTTTTTGAGTACCCGGTGAGGGAAATGCTCTACATCAGGTACGCCTGGAATAAATGCCCCCCACTGACGGGGACTGGCGCTGGCATGACCCAACAGCTCAAGGCAGCGGGCAGATAAGCGGGTGTGATCCTCCAGAGTGGCAGCAACAGGTTCTTTATTGGGACGCAGGTTGAGATTGTCCAGCACGCTGTCAGTGACAAATGTGCCGCTGCTGGTACGCGCAGAAATATAGCCTTCGGCCTGCAACTGCTCGTAAACCCGCAGGACGGTATTGCGCGATAGCGTCAGCTCTCCTGCCAGGTCACGTGAAGGAGGCATTCGGGTAGCCGGTTTCAGGCTACCTTCGAGGATGCAACTACAAATGGCGGCATACAGACGACGATGCAGTTTTTCATCTGGCTGCTGGCTAAATGCCTGCTTGATCACATCTCCGGCAAGTGAACGCATTTGGATCCTTAAAATAAAACGATTTGGCTCTCGATTAAAGTACCAGACGGCGTCTAAATTTAAAGGGTAATTCAACCTAAATGTATTAATGGACAAGGTGTAAGAATGAACAATAAAAACCTGCAACAACGTCGTCTGGATGCCACCCCGCGTGGCGTGGGTGTAATGTGTGATTTTTATGCCCAGTCGGCAGAAAACAGCACGATTACCGATATCGAAGGCAATCAGTACATTGATTTTGCCGCCGGGATTGCCGTGCTGAACACCGGACACCGTCATCCTCGCCTGGTGCAGGCAGTCGAAGCACAGCTTCAGGCTTTTACCCATACTGCTTATCAGATTGTCCCGTATGAAAGCTATGTGTCTTTGGCTGAGAAAATCAACGCCGTTGCGCCAATCGACGGTAAGCGGAAAACCACGTTCTTCACCACCGGGGCTGAAGCGGTAGAAAACGCAGTGAAAATCGCCCGCGCGCATACCGGCCGTCCTGGCGTTATCGCGTTTGGCGGCGGTTTTCATGGGCGTACTTACATGACGATGGCGTTAACCGGCAAAGTAGCGCCCTATAAAAAAGGATTCGGCCCGTTCCCTGGCTCCATTTACCATGCGCCGTATCCTTCTGAATTGCAGGGGATTTCTACGGCAGACTCCATAAAAGCGATCGAGCGCCTGTTTAAAGCCGATATCGATCCAACCCAGGTTGCGGCGATTATTTTCGAACCCGTCCAGGGAGAAGGAGGCTTCGTAGTAGCGCCGCCGGAATTTGTGACCGCCATCCGCCGTATTTGCGACGAGCATGGCATTGTGATGATCGCTGATGAGGTGCAAAGCGGGTTTGCCCGTACGGGCCAGCTGTTTGCGATGGATCATTACGCTGATAAAGCGGATCTGATGACCATGGCAAAAAGCCTTGCGGGCGGCATGCCGCTGTCAGGCGTCGTGGGCAAAGCCGAAATCATGGACGCGCCAGCGCCGGGTGGTCTGGGCGGAACTTACGCCGGGAACCCGCTGTCGATTGCGGCGGCTCATGCGGTGCTGGATATCATTCGTGATGAACAGTTGTGCCAGCGTGCGGCGGCCCTCGGTGAACAACTGCGCGCCACTCTGACCGAGGCGCAAACAGGGTGTCCTGAACTGGCCGAAGTGCGTGGCTTAGGCTCTATGATTGCCGCTGAATTCTGTGATGCAACGACGGGAGAACCCAACGCCGCCGCCGCACAGCGCGTGCAGAAGAAAGCCCTTGAGCAAGGATTGCTACTGCTGACCTGTGGTCAATATGGCAACGTTATTCGTTTCCTTTACCCGCTGACGATTCCGCAGGATCAGTTCGCCAAAGCGCTTGATATCATCAAAGCGGCAACCAAATAACCCATAAGTCAAAAGGATACTCATAGCCGACGGTCGTCATCACCGTCGGCTTTTTTGTTGCTATAAATTGACCAATTACACGTCGTTATATATTTACATACATATCGATTGGGTCTATCCTATTCATCATACAAATATAACAACTGTACTCTTCAAGAGAAGGCGCTTGCGTTAGTGGCCTCCAGTCTTTCTACCTAACAAACTGAATTAACGAATGTTAAATAACAAAATTACCCCAGTAGCCTCTGGGTTATTGACCTTTGCCTGTCTTTCCACCGCCGTAACCGCGCATGCTGAAGATACCGTCATCGTTTCGGCGCCCGCCTCGTCACAATCCTCGTTTTCGAAACATGAACCGCCGGCGAGTGAAAAAAAAGCAATGTTAGGTAGCCTTGGCGAGCGTGAGCTGATTGATGTTCCCTGGTCGGTACAGACCTTGTCGAAAAGAGTGCTGGATCAGCAACAGATCAAAGACGTGAAAGATGCCTATCGTTACCTACCTTCCGTTCAGGGGGACGGCGTCCGCCCGCAAACCCGCGGCATGCAGGGGAGTGTGGTACAGAACCATATGATTGATGGCCTGAACGCCGTCTCCACGACGGAATATTCGACTGAACAGTTCCAGAGCATAGACGTGTTGAATGGAATAGCCGGATCATTGTACGGCCCAGCCAATCCGGCGGGGATGTTTAATCTGGTGTCTAAACGACCTGTCGATACGCCGTTACATCGCGTAACCGTAGGGCAAGGTACAGGGTCGGGAACGCTGACGTCGATGGATTTCAGCGGCCCAATCGATGCGGGAGACCGGGTGAAATATCGCCTTAACTTGCTAAATGATGAGGGCCGTAGTTACACCACCGATAGCCATGTCCGTCGACAGTACGCAGGATTAGGGCTGGATTTTCAACTGACAGATCAAACGGTGCTGGAGAGTAATTTCAGCTATTACCATTACTATGAAAAAGGCATGCCAGGGAGTTTTGCCCTGGCGAAGGGCGTTCACTTCCCCACGGCATTTGATCCTACGAACAGTAAATATGGTCAGTCTTATGCGGGTCATGATGACGAAACGACCACCGCCGATATGCATATTAAGCATGATTTTGACGGTAACTGGATGCTGGATCTGGGGGTGCTACACCAGGTCGCAGATCGAGAATCGACGGCAGTGACCAACACTCTGACGAATAATCGGGGAGATTACACCACCACAACCGCCAATTCGGCGGCCAGTCGCTTTACCATCAACAGTTATTTAGCGAACCTGACCGGTAGCATTGATACCGGCTGGCTGACGCAGGACATTTCTACCGGAATGCGTGGATTTGTATGGAAAAACTATAATCCCAGAAACGGGGGAACCTTCACCCTTGGGCATTCTTCTCTTGATCAACATCCCGACTACCCACGACCACCATATCCGGACTTTAACGATCGCTATCATTCAGCAACGACCACTCAGCATGCGTTTTTGCTAAGCGATACGCTGCATTTTTCCCCGCAGTGGAGCTTGCTGCTTTCCGGTAGTGAGAACCTGTTTACCGTCAGTAACTACAACAAAACTGGGCATGAAAGTAGCCGGCAGAAAGACAATGGCATGAGCGGTTCTACCAGCCTGATGTATAAACCGGTGGAGAGCGTCACGCTGTATACCACCTGGGCGGACAGCTTGCAGCAGGGCGATACCGCACCCGCTGGGGCGCGCAATGCCGGGCAGGTATTAGATCCCTACCGTAGTCGCCAGGTTGAAGTGGGCGCAAAATATGCGCCAGTAAAGGATCTGCTGCTTACCGCTGCGCTGTTTGAAGCTAAACGCCCCTTTGCCTATACCAACGACAACGGTGATTTTGCCCAGGACGGAACGCAGAAAAACCGAGGACTGGAACTGATGGCTGATGGGCATATTACCCGAAATTTGCGCGTGTTAGGCGGCGGAGCCTGGCTTGATCCGGTGCTACATAATACCGCGGCCAGCAATGCGGATGGTAAGCAAGTTGTTGGTTTACCACGCTTCGCCTCGAATATCCTCGCGATCTACACCATTGAACGGGTTCCAGGACTGGATGTCGACACGAACGTGCATTATGTCGGGCGTCGGGCTACTGATAACGCCAATGACAGCTGGGTCGGGAGTTACACCACGGTGGATATCGGCACGCGTTATGCCACCAGGCTATGGAACACGCCAACCACCTTCCGGTTTGATATCACCAACCTCACCGATCGTCACTACTGGACCAATATTGTTCCCGGCGCATTGACCGGTTACACGGGGGCAGGGGCTGCCAGCGCGCAACTTGGCGCACCGCGTCAGGCTCAGATTTCTGTTCAGGTTGATTTTTAGAGGTTACTCATGAAAACGTGCCACACATGGCTGCTTTGTGTGTGGCTGGCGTTTCCTGCCCTGGCAACACGCCAGGTTGTGGATGATGCTGGTCACACGGTTACCGTTCCCATGCAAGTTGAGCGTATTGCGGATGGCTGGTTTGCTCATCATTCGATACTGATGACGCTGGGTGCTGGCCGTAACATTATTGCGACGGTGAACCATGAGGAGAACCAGCCCTGGATGTTCAAAATCAATCCTTCCCTGAGACAAGCCTTACAGATACGGGGAACATCATTCAATAGTGAGGATTTGCTTGCCCGGCACGTCGATGTGCTGTTTGTGGCAAAAGGAAAAGGGGATGCTCAAAGTTACAGCCAGGCGGGCATCCCGACTCTTGAAATGGCATTTACTGACTATGCTTCGATGGAAAAATCGGTCACTACAACTGCAGAAGTGCTGGGTACCGGGCAAGCGCGCGCCCGGGCGACGGCTTACAATCAGTATCTAAACCGTGTACTCGCTGACGTGCAGGCTAAAACGGCGGGATTAACGGCAAACCATCGCCCACGGGTACTCCATATTCAATCGCTGAATCCGCTTAAAGTCGACGGCAGGCACACGTTGATCGATACCTGGATTACGCTTGCGGGCGGATTGAACGCGGCAGGAGAAGTGAACGGCAATATGAAAGAGGTATCGCCTGAGCGGGTGCTTTACTGGCAACCGCAGGTCATTATTCTCGGGGCGGGTTGCGGTGATATCGGCAATTCACCCTACGCGGCATTGTTCAAAGAACTTGACGCGGTTAAGCAGGGTAACGTTTGGCGTAATCCGGCGGGCGTGTTCCCTTGGGATCGTTACGGTACTGAAAGTGCGCTGCAGCTGCAGTGGGCTGCATCAAAACTGCATCCTGCGCTGTTTAGCGGTTTGGATATGGTCAGCGTGACGCGAGATTTTTATCGCCAGTTCTTCGATTATTCGCTTACTCAGGAGCAGGCGATGCGAATTTTAAATGCGTTACCTCCACAGGAGTAGCGTCCACGTGTAAAGACTGGCGCGCTAGGGATTGCACGCCATATTTACCCCTTTTAAATGTGGGATTTGATGCGACGCATGATGATAATGGGTTGCCAGCTATCACGTTATATAATTTAATGCATATCGATTTTACTCCTCTATCCAGATGGTATCCCATGTTTACTTTCCGTTCTTTTGTGCTGGTATGCGCCAGCATGTTGTTTGCATTTTCTGCCCAGGCCGACCGTACGATCACCGATCAGCTTGGTCGTCAGGTCACGATAGCGGACCACATCGACAAAGTGGTCGTGCTGCAACACCAGACCTTAAATATTCTGGTTCAGCTCGATGCGCAGCAGGACATTGTTGGCGTGATGTCGAGCTGGAAAAAACAGCTCGGGCCTGAGTTTGAACGCTTTATGCCGACAATTTCCACATTGCCGACACCGGGCGACCTCACCAGCGTGAATATCGAAAGCCTGCTGGCGATTCATCCACAGGTGGTGTTTGTCGCTAACTATGCGCCTGCGGAGATGATCCAGCAGATTCAAAACGCCGGTATTCCGGTCGTGGCTATCTCGTTACGTAAGGACGCCGCAGGGCAACAGAATAAAATGAACCCGACCATGGCCGATGAAGAGCAGGTTTACAACGAAGGGTTAAAGCAAGGGATTCGCCTGATTGCGGACGTGGTTGGGCGTAAACCGCAGGCCGAGACATTAATCGACTACGTTTTTGCGGCACGGGCAAAATTTAATGCGCCGGTTGCAAAAATCCCGGATGCGCAAAAAGTCCGTATTTATATGGCTAACCCCGACCTGATGACTTACGGCTCCGGGAAGTACACAGGACTGATGATGCAGCACGCGGGGGGATTAAACGTGGCGGCTGCCAGTGTGAAAGGTGCCCGTCAGGTTGAGCTGGAGCAGGTACTGGCGTGGAATCCGCAGGTGATTTTTGTGCAGGATCGCTATCCGCAGGTGGTGACTGAGATCCAAAATGATCCTAACTGGCAGGGGATTGATGCGGTGAAAAATCATCGCGTCTGGCTGATGCCTGAATACGCTAAAGCCTGGGGCTATCCGATGCCGGAAGCGTTGGCGATCGGTGAGCTATGGATGGCCAAGAAACTGTATCCGGATGTTTATAAAGACGTGGATGTTGATGCGCAGGCGCAAGACTATTATCAGCGTTTTTATCGCGTGAACTGGCAGTCTGATGCAGCTAAGTAACCGCTTTTTACCCCAGCAGCCGATTTTGATCGCGGCGGTCCTGTTGCTAGGCGTCAGTTCGCTGTGCCTCGGGCAGTATCCGCTTTCGTTGCGCGAGGTATTTTATCACCTGACGCACTTTAGCGATGCCGAAGGGATTGCCGGCCAGGTCATCTGGACGGTCAGGCTACCGCGTATTCTGATGGCGCTGCTGGCGGGTGGCGCGCTGGGTTTATGCGGCGCGACGCTGCAAGGAGTATTTCATAATCCGCTGGTCGACCCGCATATAATCGGCGTGACGTCCGGGGCCGCTTTTGGCGGCACGCTGGCTATTTTGCTCGGTCTGTCGCCGTGGTTGATGATGGGTTCAACGTTTTTCTTCGGCCTGACGGCGTTGATCCTTGTATATGCCATTGCTGCGCTGCAGGGGCTGGAAAATACGCTGGTGCTGATCCTGTCGGGTATCATTTTGAGCGGCTTTTTTTCCGCGCTGGTGAGCTTGATTCAGTATCAGGCTGATACTGAAGAGACGTTACCCAATATCGTGTTCTGGCTGCTTGGCAGCTTTGCGACGGCCAACTGGCATAAAGTACTGCTGCTGGCGATTCCGGTCGGTATTGCCGCGACGGTTTTGTACCAGCTACGCTGGCGGATAAACCTGTTATCGCTTAATGACAAAGATGCCAGAGCGCTGGGCGTTGCGGTTGTTCCTTTGCGACGCAGCGTTTTGGTGTGCTGCGCATTTTTAGTCGCCGCTCAGGTGGCGGTTAGCGGCAGTATTGCCTGGGTTGGGTTGGTTATTCCTCATCTGGCGCGTTTGCTGGTGGGCGTTGATCACCGTCGTCTACTGCCGTGCGCCTTCTGGCTGGGGGGCGGTTTTATGATTGTAGTGGATGATATTGCACGCACCCTGATGCATGCGGAGATACCGTTGGGGATTATCACCGCATTATTCGGCGCGCCGCTGTTTGCTTTTTTACTCATCCGCTCCAGCCGTCGGGAGAAATCATGAAACCTGCCGCACTGCGTGTAAATCAGCTGACTTATGGGTATCGCGCGCCGCTATTTGACCCGCTTACGTTCTGCTGCCAAAAAGGCGAGATCTGGGCTGTGCTGGGACGTAACGGTCTGGGTAAAAGTACGCTGCTCGATACGCTAACCGGCACGCTGCCTGCTTTGGGAGGCAGTATTGAAAATAACGGTGGGATAGGGATTGTGGCACAGCATAGCCATCTGCCGTTTCCTTATACGGTCAGCGATGTGGTGTTGATGGGGCGAGCACAGCACGTGAAGCTTTTTGCGCAACCGAGCCAGCAGGATCAACAAAGAGCAACGCAGGCGCTGGAGCAGTTAAATATTGCGCAGCTTGCTTCCAGCTCGTTTAGCTCACTTTCCGGCGGGCAACAACAACTGGTGATGATAGCCCGGGCACTGGTGACTGAGTGTCAGACGCTTTTGCTTGATGAACCATGTTCCGCGCTGGATCTTGCTAATCAGCAGGTGGTGCTTCAACTCATCAGCGATCTGGCCCATCATCAGGGATGCAGCATTCTCTTTTCAACCCACGATCCGCTGCATGCGTTACAGATAGCCACCCATACTTTGCTGCTGCTCCCCGAAGGCAAATGGCGGGCAGGACCTACGGACAGCATTGTGACGGAAGAAAATTTGTTCCTGGCCTATGGCTTACCACTGCGAAAACTTAGCGTGGAGAACCACCACACGCCGTTTATCGCGCCGTTGTTTTCTATTCGTCGTTAAGCGGTAAGAATCCTGCGGCGGTAAGAAACGCCTGCCCGTCGCGGGAAAGTATGAATTCAACCAGCGCCATCACTTCTTTGGACGCATCAAGCACCGCCAGTTGGTATTCGCAGTGAATATTGTGCTCATCAGGGATAGCCACGTAATGTACGTCGGGCAGCGCGCGCAGCGTGTGTGCGTAATGCGCGTAACCGATAAACAGATCGGCCAGCCCCTGGCGCAGGATCCAGGCGCTTGCTATTTCTCCTTGCGGGATTTTTACCGTATCACGACCACCAACCAGCGGGATGGCGCGCGTTCGAAGCTGTTGCCCGAGTCCCGGCTCCAGTACATCCATGTTGTCGAAAAATGCCCAGGTATAGTCTCCGGAAGGGTCACAGCCGGGCGTTGATGTACCTGGTCGCAGCGTTGGGTCGCGCAGCAAATCCAGCCAGGCGCCGGTTCGATTGCTGACCAGACTCAGTTGATTCCAGCTAAAGGTCTGCGTGAAAACCGCTTTCTTCTGAGCCAGCAGACGTTGCGGATGCTCCCGATTGGCCGAGGCAAAGAGCGCACAGGGTTCACCTGCTTCAATCCGCTCGCGCAATAAACCGGCCGGACCATATTCAACCTTAACGTCTATTCCGCTCTGGTGTGTGAACTGGCTTATCAGTGGAGTAAATGCCGGGCGTAAACTGCCTGCGGCGAACAGGAGGATGGAAGAGGGCATGGTATCCGTTCTCTGGCGAAAGACATTATGCGAAGAAGATGAATGATACGCGTTGATCATGGAACTTAGAATGATTTAGCGCAGTGCTATTGAATCATCATGGAAAAGGATAAAACTGAAGGATATAAACCTGAGATAAAAAGAGAGTTTTGAAGGGAAATAGCACCAAATCAAAGAGATGATTTGGTGCGTCCGAGTGGACTCGAACCACCGACCCCCACCATGTCAAGGTGGTGCTCTAACCAACTGAGCTACGGACGCAAGATGGTGCGTTCAATTGGACTCGAACCAACGACCCCCACCATGTCAAGGTGGTGCTCTAACCAACTGAGCTATGAACGCAACGTTGTAGGTGACAACGGGGACGAATATTAGCGGCACAGACCGAATGAGGCAAGAGGGAAATAGCATTTTTCTTCCTGATCTCACGCGATTGCAGAGTAATTAAGCAAGTTGATTATATTTTGTTGATTTTGCAGCGTGTTTTTTATTCAGACAGCGAACTGGAGCATACCAGGGGCGGTTTGCATTACAGGGGCGCTCAGACTTTAAGCGCTGTAAGGATCGTGGCTTCTATTTTTTCTGGGGTAGTGAAGGGGGCAAAACGCTTGAGCGGCTTGCCGTCACGCCCGATCAGGAACTTAGTAAAATTCCACTTGATCCGCCCACCCAGCACGCCGGGTAATTCGTCTTTCAGGTAACGAAACACCGGGTGTGTAGCGGCACCGTTGACTTCCACTTTCTCAAACATCGGGAAGCTCACACCGTAGTTGATGTGACAGGTTTGCGCGATTTCGTCTGCTCCACCGGGCTCCTGATTACCGAACTGGTTGCAGGGAAAACCAAGCACTACCAGACCCTGCGCGGCGTACTTCTTGTAAAGCGCTTCAAGGCCTGCATATTGTGGCGTGAAACCACAATGGCTGGCGGTATTAACCACCAGAACCAGTTTGCCAGCGTAGTCGGCCATAGAGATGGGCTGGCCGTGCAAACTGGTGGCAGTTAGTTGATGAAAGGGGGTCATGCCGGATTCCTCAAATAAGATAGCATTACTCATGTTGCCCGCGAGTGACAGGCTTCGCTGCGTATCTATTTATTATGATCGCAACTGCAGGATTAATAAACTTGCCATTGGTGCAGGGCAAAAATAGAAATTCTCTGCGGTTCAGTTATGGACATTCCATAATTTATATTAACCAGGCTGACGAGCGTTCCATTCGTCGCGCGTGATTTCCCAGAGTTCAGAATCCAGCAAACCGCTGACATACTCTTTCTTTTCTGTCCTGATAAGCCGCATGCCGCTACTGTCTGAAATACGTCTGGAACGGATATGAGGATACTATATAGCGAACTATCTCCCAGCGTGGATAAAGCACCTGAATCTGCGAGGCATCTTCGGCTTCTAATGGTTTTAACAGCAAACGTTTCGTATGGAGTTTTGGTATTTTCATACTCACTTTTCCTGCTCAAGCAAGAGAAAAGAATCAATGTGGGGAGGATTTTGAAAAAATATTAATAACCAGAACCCCAGCACAAATAAGAAGCATGCCTGCGATCGCCGGAAAATCTAGCTTTTGCCCACTTACCAACCAGCCCAAAAGGCTGATTAATACGATTCCAGCACCTGACCAAATTGCGTACGCAATACCCGTTGGAATGGTCGACAGGGTCTGGGAGAGAAGATAAAAGGCTGTGCAGTAGCACACAATAGTTGCTACAGATGGCCATAAGCGTGTAAATCCGTCAGAGAACTTCATCAGGGTTGTTCCTATGACTTCCGCTACGATGGCCCCGGCAAGGAAAATGTATGAATTCAAAATCTGATCCCATGTAACAATCTAAAACAATTATCGTATCACATAGGGTGAGATGCGTTTGAACGCAACGCTAACTACTTTAGTTTAGTTTAAAAAATGTCATCTTCGTGGCACGTAACGGATCGTCTGAAGCGCCGTGAGGTGTTCTATCAGCAAGAAGCGGACGTGTACGTGTTTTCTGAGATCCTGTATATGCAGGAGGCGGACTATGCGTTGACAGCGAATTTTAGAATACGTATATTGTTATGTTATAACATAACTTGAATATGGAATTATGAAACTCACTTTCCCCCTGTTGATGCCTGTACTGCTGTTGCTTCCCCTGACTGGCGCAACTGCCGGCAACTATCCACTGACAATCGAAAACTGCGGCGTTACAGAAACCTTTAACCATGCACCTTCACGTGTGGTGACAATTGGTCAACATGAAACGGAACTCATGCTGGCGCTGGAACTGAAAGATAAAATTGTAGGCACTGCTGTTTGGTTTGGTGCATTACCCGATGATTTGAAAAAGCAAGGGGCGGGGTTAAAGCGACTTGCTGAGAATGCGCCTGGATTTGAAGCCGTAGCGGCCCAGCGTCCTGAGCTGGTTCTTGCTCAGTACAATTGGCACGTTGGCCCGCAGGGAGAGGTGGCTACGCGTCAACAATTTGAACAATTGGGGATCAGGACCTGGATCTCTCCAGCCGACTGTACTGCAAAAACAGTCACAGCGACCTCCAACGGCGATGGCGCACGATCAAAACCTTACTCAATCGATATCATTCTTGATGAAATCTCGGCGCTGGCGCGCGTTTTTGATGTGCCAGCACGTGGTGAGGCTCTGAAGCAAAAGCTGTCTGAGCGAATTGTCGCCGCGCAGCAGCAAATCCACATGCAACCGCAAGCGCCGCTTAAAGTGGTTTACTGGTTTTCAAGTCCCCGTCTGAAAGGCGATCCATGGATAGCAGGCAGTAAAGGCGCGCCAGGCTGGATTAATAAAACACTTGGTCTGAACAATATCATCGATTCTGATGAGGAGTGGCCTGCGGTGACCTGGGAGCATATCGTTAAGTCTCAGCCTGATATTATTGTTATTGCGAGTATGGAAAGACGGCTTTATCCCGCCGATGACGTAGAGACTAAAAAACGGTTCCTGGAAACCGATCCCGTCACGCGTGAAATGCCTGCGGTCAAACAAGGGCATATCGTGGTGGTTCCTGCCATGTCGCTCAATCCATCATTGCGTAACGTAGAAGCAGTAGAACTGATTAGCCAGCAGATGAACGCTTTCGCTCCCTCCAGATGATGAGCAAATCTGTTTTCTACTGGCAAATCAGCCTGATAATTTCCTGCGGGATACTCAGTCTGCCGGTCATGATGATCCTTGCTGCGGCAACCGGCGATATACCGGTAAGTTTCGCGACTGCCTTTCGCGCAATAACCAATGGTCTGGGGCTAACGCACTTTGATTTACCCGCCGTAGAAGCAGGGATTGTCTGGCAGTACCGGATGAGTCGTGCGCTGATGGCGGCCAGCTGCGGTGGAGGGCTGGCGTTATGCGGGCTGGTTCTGCAATCATTGTTGCGTAACGCGCTTGCCGATCCTTATTTGCTGGGGATCTCTGCTGGTGCCTCAACCGGCGCCGTCAGTGTGATGTTGCTTGGTATTGGCAGCGGCTCCATCACGACGGGTGTCGGGGCGTTTATCGGAGCCTGTACCGCTTTTATGCTGATCATATTGTTATCGGGTAGTATGCGCGTGAACTCTGCACGCATCATTCTGGCGGGTATCGCCGGTACACAGTTGTTTAACGCGTTAACATCGTACATTGTCAGTACGGCGGCCAATGCTGAACAGTCGCGCGGCGTTATGTTCTGGCTGCTGGGTAGCCTGAGTGGTGTACGCTGGGCTGATGCGCTGCTGTGCTTCGCTGTCGTCATCATCGGGTTGCTTATCGTGGTTTGCTATAGCCGCTCGCTGGACACCTTTAACTTTGGTATGGAAGTCTCCTCGACGCTTGGAACGCGAGTGCTTCAGGTACGCGTTATTTTACTGCTGACTACCGCGTTGATTACGGCGGTAATCGTCAGCGCCATCGGTGCTGTAGGCTTTGTTGGGCTGGTTATCCCACATATAACCCGCATGATCGCCGGGCATCGTCATTTGCTCACTATCCCTGTTGCTTTTCTTGCCGGATGCCATTTTATGATTCTTGCAGACTTGATCTCACGCACCCTTATTAGTCATCAGGTTTTGCCGATTGGCGTAGTAACGGCGCTTGTGGGCGCTCCTGTTTTTGCCATGATTCTGTACCGCAACCGGGATAAATAATTATGCATATCGTGGTTGATAAGCTAAGTGTGACGCTCCAGGCTCGTCGGGTGTTATCTGATATCAGTTTTGTTGCGCACCGTTCGCAAACGGTGGGGCTACTTGGTCCTAACGGCTCTGGTAAATCCACGCTGATTCGCGCGATCGCTGGCGTTCAGCCCTGCGCGTGTGAGGGGGTGAAAATTGGCGGCAAGCTGACAAGTAACTTGAGCCAGCGCCAGCTTTCCCGCACGCTTGCTTTTGTTCCACAGCATGCGGAGGCGGAAGCGGAGCTAAGTGTTATTGATATTGTTCGCCTCGGCCGCACGCCGCACCGTAATGCATTCACGCCATGGCGGCAAGCTGATGAAGATGCTGTACAACAGGCGCTTTCGATGATGAGGCTTGATGCTCTGACCCAGAGAACCTGGCAGCGTCTGTCTGGCGGCGAGCGTCAGCGCTGTCAGATAGCCCGTGCGCTCACCCAGCAACCGGATATTCTATTACTGGACGAACCAATTAATCATCTGGATATCCAGTTCCAGCTGGAGCTGATGCGCCTTATTTCCGCGCTGCCGATTACCGTGATTATGGCATTACACGATCTGAATCTGGCTGCAAAATATTGTCAGCACCTGGTCGTGCTGCGTGAAGGTCAGGTTGTGGCGTCCGGTGAGCCTGCTGCTGTACTTACCCCGGAACTGATTCAGTCTACCTGGCAGGTCGATGCGACCATCTGTCGAACTGAACGGGGAATGATGAATATCCAGTACGCCTGAAATAGGCCTACGCAGAAACCATTATCAATATTCAGCGTCCGCTGGATTAAATCACTGGAATGTCAGTTTTGAGCGAGCAGCGGACGTTGAGGCACCTAATAAATCGTCTTAACTTTCAACTTTTCTGACCCGTAATGTCCTGAGGAGCAAATCGTACAAACTATCCACTGCAGGAGAACCCTGGGAAGTATGGCTTCTGAACAATGAGACTTCCATGGGTTCAAGAGGCCCCAAAAGATGTTCACTGCCAAGAATTTGCAGATGAGGTGGCACGCTGCACTGGGTCAGAACGGCAACAGCCAGGCCACTTTCTACAGCTGTAATCTGTCCCGACAGACTGGAGCTGTTATACACCACCTTATATCTCCGCCCCTGCAGTGCTAGTGCGTTGATAGCACTACGTTTAGCAAGGCTTGTACTTTCATAAACCGCAATGGGTAATGGATCGCGCCGCCAGACCTCAAACTGTGGAGAACCCACCCACACCATCGGTTCATAAAACAGTAACGCGCCCTGGTTGGGTTGCTCCCGGGAGACCAGGGCCAAATCGAGATCGCCGCTCTCAACGCGAGGAATGAGTGACGTTGATTGCTCGCAGCTCAGTTCGATCTCGACTGACCCAAAGTTAGGGGCAAATCTCTTCAGCGCAGGGGTAAGGTATTTTGCTGCATAGTCATCAGGAACTCCCAGACGAATACGCCCTGTTAACTCCTTACCGTGAAATGCGGCCTGTGTTTCAGCATGAAGGTCGAGCATCCTTCTGGCATACCCCAGCAGTTTTTGTCCTTCAGACGTGAGTTGATGTTGACGAGGGCCGCGAAGTAAAAGCTGACACCCTAATGCAGATTCCAGCTTTTTAAGTTGCATGCTGACCGCAGATTGTGAGCGATGGACTTCAGGTGCCGCAGCCGAAAGCGATCCCGCATCCACTACCGCGACAAAACATTTAAGCCAGTCCATCTGGAGGTCTTGATGATGCACCTTTGAGCCTTGCATTCGATAATCAAATATTAATATCAATTATTATGCGTTTTTATCGATTCCACAACACTGTCATAGTGGCCCCCTGTTTGCTTTCACTGTTATGAAATTCATGAGGTCCCGGATGACGCATCACCAGCCCGATTTGTCTCAACTTAATCATTCGCTGATATGGGATGGTTTTCGGCAGCTTATCCCGGTTTCACTCTTTGTCGCTATTTTTGGTGCCGCCTTTGGCCTGGCCGCATCGCAGAAAGGAGTGGACCCGACGTCGGCGACAATGATGAGTTTGCTGGTTTTTGCCGGTTATGCTCAATTCGCCACCTTAGAGCTTTGGACCGATCAGGTTCCTGTATTAACCCTTATCGCCACCGTTTTTGCCATTAATGCCAGGCATCTGTTAATGGGGGCCACTTTATACCCGTGGTTGCGCGCGTTAACACCCGCTAAACGCTACGGGATCATGATGGTCGTTTCCGATGCTAACTGGGCCATGTCCATACAGGCATTCAGCAGGGGAAGCGCGGGGTTGGGATTACTCTTTGGTGGCGGTCTTGCGTTATGGCTTTTTTGGGGAGCAGGGACCCTGGCAGGACTGTATTTTGGGAGCGTTATCCAGGATCCCAAAAGCGTTGGTCTTGATATGGTCATGGGGTGTTTTCTCCTTTCTATGGTGTTCGAAGGGGAAAGAAACCTGAGGATGTTGATTATCTGGGCCGCAGCGGCCAGTGCCTCGCTGATAGCGTATAAATGGTTACCAGAAAATAGTCATGTGATCGCTGGAGCCCTCGCCGGAGGTATTACTGGAATTATCATGAGAGAGAAAAAATGAGTATTGAGACGGTAGGCACAGGACCTCTTATTATTATTTTTATTATGGCGTTGGTCACACTCGTTACCCGATGGGGTGGTGTCTGGATTATGTCCTTTGTGCCTTTTAATCACCGAATAAAAGCCTTTATTCAGGGGATGTCAGGCTCCGTTCTCGTGGCGATTTTAGCCCCCGTTGCCCTCACAGGCGACAAAGGCGCTCAGATGGCATTATTGACCACGGCCGTCGTGATGCTGGTTTATAAAAGACCTTTAATAGCTATCACCCTTGGGATTGTCGTTTCAGCCTTGGTCAGATATTTTTAAACCGTTCCTGAGCTAATCCTTCGATACATTTAAGCGAGTGCTATGAGCCTAATGCCACGAACGATCGTTTTAATTCCCGGGTATATGCTGAATGAAATGCTCTGGCATGAATTTGAAACATACCTGCCGGCAAACTGTATTGTTCATCATGCTTCCGTAACCGGAGGACTAACCCTCCATGATATCGCGCAGCATATGAGTACCTGTCTGCCTGACAAATTTACGTTGATAGGTTTTTCACTGGGAGGGTACATTGCCCGGCAGTTTGCTGCAGATTATTCGGATCGTGTGGAGTCCCTGGTACTGATTGCCAGTTCGTTACGGGAGGATACGCCATTAGAGGCGGAATCAAAGCGGCAAAGCGTGCAGTCATTGTCACCCGCAACGTTTAAGGGGCTGAGCAGCAATGCTATTGCCCGGTCACTGCACCCCCTAAACGCATCAGATCGGGATATGATTTCAACTATCCAGCAAATGGGACGTTGTCTCGGATTTGAAGCCTTCATTACGCAATCGACCTTAACCCGACAAGGTATTCCTTCAGCAACGATAGGTTGTCCCACTCTGGTTATTGCCAGTGAAGATGACGCCATCCGTTCCATGCAGGAGGCGGAGGAACTGGTCGATGCCATACCTGGTGCATCGTTGAGAACCATCAAGGATTGCGGTCATATGATCCCGCTCGAACAACCTGAGGCGTTGGCGAGAACCATTACTGAATGGATCTCAGTCGGGTAAATTACTGCAGTGGGTAAGGTCTGCTATTGGCACACAGTGGACATCGCTGACTGAGCTGAAGGTCCGCGGTTAGCGAAAAGCGGATGTTTACACTCATGATCACCGCTTATGTACGCATTACGAACATAGCGCTGTATTAATCATCGGTAGCAGTTCAACTTAGCCATGTACACTTGCTTTGTACTAATATGTTTATCTAACAGATGCTTTAAAAAATCGCCTCAAAATGGATTTATCAACATGACTAGAACAGAAAGGCTTCTCGAGTTACTACAAATATTAAGGGCACAAAGATATCCGATCACAGCATCCACACTCTCAGAAAGATTGGGAATAAGTGTACGCTCCCTTTACAGAGATATAAAAACGCTGCAGCATCAAGGAGTATGCATTGAAGGTGGAGCTGGAATTGGTTATATCGTTAAATCTGACTTTCATTTGCCTCCCTTAAATCTTTCTCATGAAGAAATAAATGCTATTACACTTGGGTTAAATTGGGTATCGCATAATACAGATTATAATTTCAAAATTACCGCAAAGAATGCGCTTGCGAAAATACACGCCGTCATTCCCAGTGAATTGAAAAATCTTATTGAGAGTCAATCCTATCTGATCGGTCCTTCAGAAAACAATGAGATTTTTTTTGAAGACATTCGCAATGCTATAAAAAAAAGAAAGAAAATCAAAATAAATTATTGTGATAAAAAAGATTCTTACACTTCACGAGTCATATGGCCCATCGGATTGGTATACATGGAGTCGTGCTGGCTTTTGGTTGCATGGTGCGAGATGAGAAATGATTTTCGTCATTTTAGAACTGACAAAATTGAAGATATTGTGCAACTTGACTCCAACTATAGTGAAAGCAGGACAATTTTATTGAAAAAATGGAGAATAAAAGAAGGGATCTGCGAGGGGAAAGAGTACTGACAAAAACTGTCACAGATGGTTTGTATACTATCCCAGATGAAAGACTCAATTCTACTTCATAGGGGGTGGTTATGAATTTCCAGAATAAAATTGCCGTTATAACAGGAAGCACTACAGGTATAGGTGAGGCCGTCGCAGAGCAATTACATAAGCATGGTGCAAAAGTTGTTATTGTATCCCGCTCGTCAGAACAGGCTAAACAAAAAGCGGAACAATTATCTTCACAGGGACAACAAGCCATGGGGATCGGATGTGATGTGTCACAGCCCGAACAAGTACGGCAAATGATAGATGAGGTTATCAAACATTTCGGCAGACTTGATTATGCTGTAAATAATGCAGGCTTAACAGGTGAACATGGTAAAAATATAACAGAGCAGACAGTTGAAAACTGGGATAAGGTTATTGCTACCTCATTGAGCGGCGTTTTTCACTGCCTAAAATATGAAATACCCCAGATGATGAAGTTTGGTGGATCTATAGTTAATTTATCTGCAGTAAATGGTCTGGTGGGCATTCCTGGATTAGCACCTTACACCGTGGCTAAACATGGTATAATCGGTTTAACTCAAACCGCAGCGCTAGAGTTTGCATGTCAAGGCATTCGAATCAATGCAGTCGCTCCGGGCTATGTCCAAACCCCAAGAATGAGTGAGTTCCCTGAAAATATTGTAAGTAGTTTCGCAAATAGCCACCCTATGAAAAGGATGGCAAAAATGCAGGAAATAGCAGACTTCATATTGTTTTTGCTGTCAGACAATTCTGCATTCTGTACCGGAGGCGTTTATCCAATCGATGGAGGTTATTTAGCTGAGTAGAAAAAACCAAAGTCTTTTTAAGTGTAAGAATTACTTTGCCAAAGTGGTAGGCTCAATGGAAGCGTTAGAATATAAAATTAACGCTTCCATTACAGGGCTAGTGAAAACAATATTTTCGTTATGGATTAATATGTGTATAGATGATTGGTTCATACATCATGCCATTAGCAACGTCCGCCCCTGGCACACAACTGACGTCGGTATCAAGTAAACCGACGCCCGTTAATATTAAGCTGAACGATTAATTAACCTATTCCCCCGTTTCGTCATCTTCTTGTTGAGACCCTGATACCATTACGGTCAGTGTCATCTACTTCACAACACACATCGGCCTGCCAGATGCCGGCTCGGGGTGTATCTCCGTATCCACGCTGAATACGGTTCTTAGCAATCCAGGGTTCATCACCTCTTCTGGTGTGCCTTGTGCCATAACATGTCCGTTCGCCATCACCACCAGATGATCGCAGTACCGGCTGGCCTGATTAAGGTCATGCAGCACTGCGACCACCGTTTTCCCTTGGGCCCGGAGTTCGCCCATCAACCGCATCAGTTCTACCTGGTGATTGATATCGAGATAGGTGGTTGGCTCATCGAGGAGTACAACGGGCGTATTCTGGGCCAGGACCATCGCCAGAAAGGCGCGCTGGCGCTGACCGCCGGAAAGTTCGGTTAACCGTCGTTCGGCAAGATGATGGATTAGGGTCTGGCTCATGGCGGTATTAACCCGCGAATTGTCTTCAGCGGAAAGCCGCCCCCAGAGTGACAACCACGGGTTGCGGCCGTACGAAACCAGCTCCCGGACGGTGATCCCCTCTGGCGTTAAATGGTGCTGTGGCAGCAACGCCAGCCTGCGAGCGAGCTGGCGCGATGAAAACGCGTTAATGAGATGATCGCCGAAAAATACGCTGCCGGACTGCGGCATTAACAGCCGTGAAAAACAGTTTAACAACGTCGATTTCCCGCAACCGTTAGGGCCGAGCAGGGCGGTTATCTTCCCCGCTGGCAGTACGAGTGAAACGCCGTCAAGCACCTTATTTGTACCGTAACAGACCGTCAGATTCTCAGTTCGTAATGTCATTTATCGCATTCTCACAAGCAGCCAGACAAACCATGGCGCACCGATAATGGCGGTCAGCACGCCAGCTGGAAGCTCCAGCGGGGGATGAATAATTCGCGCCAGCATATCGGCAACCACCAGCAGCAATGCACCTGCCAGGGCCGAAACGGGCAGCAGCCAGCGGTGACGTCCGCCGGTAATGCTGCGCACCATATGCGGCACCACAAGCCCAATAAAGCTGATCGGGCCGCAGACGGCCACGCCGGTTGACGTCATAGCAACAGCCAGTAGCAAAGCCCGGAACTGGGTACGCGGTACCGACACACCGAGCGTGGTGGCGCGCGCATCGCCCAATGCCAGGAGGTCGAGATCGCGGCAAAAACTCAGGCTCAGCGGCAGAAACAACATCAGCAGCGGGAGGGCAATCTTCACAAAGCTCCAGTCACGGCCCCATAAACTGCCGGTTAGCCAGAGCAGGGCGCTGTTCACATCCTGCGGGCGCGCGAGCATCAGATAATCCGTCAGGCTGGCCCAGCAGGCAGAAAGCGCGACCCCTGTGAGCGCCAGCTTTATCGGTTGGCTGGAGTTTGCCAGCATTTTCAACAGGATCAGGCCCGCCATACCACCGGCAAAGGCCAGCGGCGGTAGTGCAATCACCGGGAGTGACGGCAGGAGAAGCAGTGCGCCCACAGAGGCCAGGCTGGCGGCATGGTTTACGCCGAGTATATCCGGCGATGCCAGGGGGTTACGCACGATCCCCTGCACCAGCACGCCTGCAACCGCGAGGGCTGCGCCAACAAACAGCGCCAGCAGCAGTCGCGGCAGGCGGTACGCCGTTAACACGTAATGATACTCGCGCCCGGTCTGCCAGTCGGTCAGCAGGGCGCGCCAGGGAACGGAGATCACTCCCATTTGCAGCGACAGCACTGAAAATCCTGCCAGCGCGAGGGCGATGAAAATAACTAGCGCAATTTTCATCCACGCCTCCTGACCAGCCAGACAAAGCAGGGCGCACCAATCAGAGCCACCACGGCTCCCGCGGGTAATTCGCCAGGGAAGGCCAGTGCGCGGGCCAGAACATCGGCCAGTAGCAGCAGCGTGGCGCCCATAAGCATGCTCATCGGCAGGACTTTGCGCTGGTCGAATCCCACCCAGAAGCGAGCCAGATGTGGCATCAGCAGGCCGATAAACGCCACCGGGCCAGCCACGCTGACGCAGGTACCGACCAGAAGCAGCACCAGAATGTTGATGATTAAACGTAGCTTCGGCAGATTCACCCCCAGCGTGCGGGCGGTGCTGTCGCTGACGTTAAGCAGGTTCAGTTGATTAGCCATCAGCAACACCACCGGTACTGCAACCGCCACCACCGGGAAAAGCTGCCAGAATTCCTGCCAGCGTGCGTGGGATACGCCTCCCGCAAGCCAGTAAAAAATGCCGTAGGCGTGATCTTCCGTCAGCAGCAGGGTGATACGGGTCAGGGCCATACAAAAAGCCGAGAACGCGATACCCGCGAGGATCAGTTTGTTTCTGTCCTGGGTATGGCGGAATCCACCGCCTGCGGTCATCACCAGCAGCCAGCTTACGCCGCCGCAGGCGGCGATAAAGGCGATGGAGTAACCCGTTATGGACACAGGGCTGATGGCGCTGGTGAGTGCCATCGCCAACGCCGCGCCGCTGTTAATGCCGAGTAGCGAAGGGGAGGCCATTGCATTATGCGTCAGCGTCTGCAGCAGCGTTCCCGCGAGAGCCAGGCTTGCGCCGATCAGAATGGCGACCAGGCTTCGCGGCAGACGAAGGTTTTGCACCAGCGCTTGTGGAAGCGTCGGCACATGACCCGGCAGCAGGGCGCGAATGGCGTCAACGCCAGAAACAGGAATGGCCGAGTAGCAAAACAGACTCAGCCAGAAGATTGCGATAAGCGCGACAAGGGGAAGTCCCCACTGCAACGCTGGATGTTTGAAAACTGTCATTTCACATCGGATAAAGGCTGGTGATGAAAGATTTTTACCGTGTCGCTGGCAATGCGTTCGGCCGCGAAAATGCCGCGCATTCGCGCCCAGGCGTTACTGTCGACCGACGCCGTCTGCTGTTTTTGCGCCGCGGTTAACATCTGCCATAGCGGGTCTTGCTGCCAGCGTTTAACGATGCTCTCTTCGCGATAGTGTGCGACCAGCAGCCATGCAGGATTGAGCGCCAGCAACTGTTCCAGTCCGATGGACGGCATAGACGCGCCCGACATCGCCGCAGGTACCGTCAGCCCCAGAGCGGTCAAAACGCTCCCGGTCCAGGTCTCCTGCGTGTGCAGGTTGAACTGCTGCTCCCGAGAGGTACCGAACAACACCAGCGTGCCTTTTGGCAACTGGCTGGCCCATGCCGACATCTGTTGTTTGTGTCGCTCCAGACGTAACTGCATCTGTGCCTTTTTGCCAACGACTTCACCGATGATGGCCGCAGACTGCAGATTTTCAGCGTAGGTTTCATTGCGAGACTTAAGCAGCAGCACCGGTGCGATTTGCTGTAATGCGCTGTAAATACCCGCATGGCGGCTGCTGTCGGCAATGATCAGATCCGGTTTCAGCACGCTGATAGCTTCTAAACTTGGCTGTGCACGCGTGCCGACAGATTGCCAGGGGTTAAGACGGGCGCGAACCTCTGGAAGAATGCGCGCGGCGTCGTTATCGTCGGCAATGCCGACCGGACTGACATCGACGGCGGCCAGTGCGTCCGCGAACGACAGTTCCAGCACGACTATCCGCTGTGGCGTTTTATCAAGCGTAAAGGTGCCATGTTCGTCATGAATCGTGGCGGCAAAGGCGTGACTGGTGAGTAGCAGAGCGGCGAATAGCGTGCGTAATGGTGTGAACATGTAAGTTGCCTGTGTCTTGTGGCGCTGCGCTTACCCGGCCTGTAAAAAACAGCATTCAGGCCGGGCAAACGGGATTTAGAACTTCAACGACCCCTGCATATACAGCGTGCGCGGTTGGCCTGTGTAGATGCCTTTGTTGTTGTCGTCGTAAGAGCGGGTGAAATACGCCTGGTCGAAAATATTTTTCACGCCGAACGCCAGATTCAGGTCTGCCATCTGCGGACCAAAGTCATAGGCTACGCGTGCGCCCCAGAGCATGAAGCCAGGGATGCGGCCGGTGCTGCCGTCGGCGCTCTCTTTAACGGTATTGGCGTTATCCGCAAACTGGCTGGACTGGAAATCGCTGTTCAGGTTGAAGGTCCAGTTGCCCGGCTTATAGTCCACGCCCAACGTGCCTTTGTGTTTCGGCGAGAAAGGCACCTGATTGCCGTAGGTATCGCCTTTCTCACGAATCTCGGCATTCACATACGCATAGCTTGCGTAGATCGACACGTCGTCGAGCGTTGGCGTCAGCGTGCCGAGGTCATAGCGGGCCTGGGTTTCCAGCCCGGTATGGCGCGTTTTACCGCGTGCGGTAACGGTGTCGTTGGTCTGGTTAGAATCGTACTGATTATTAAAGTTAATCAGGAACAGCCCCATTTCCGCTGTCAGCGCGCCATCGTCGTATCGGGTTCCAAGCTCCCAGGTTCGCGCTTTTTCCGGTTCCACATTGCCGCTTTGCACAGCCTTGCCAATTTGGCTGTACTGTACGGTGCCGAACGAGCCTTCGGTGTTTGCATAAAGATTCCAGCTGTCAGTCAGGTGATAGAGCACGTTTAGCGCCGGAAGTGGGGCGTTATAGCTCACTTCCTCATGTGTGCCTTTGATGGCGTTGTTCTGATATGACTCGATATGTTCAAAGCGCATACCCGGTGTGATAGTCCAGTTGCCGACGTCGATTTTGTCATCCAGATACCAGGCGTGCGCTTCGGTGCCGGAACGGGTGTCGCGATCGTAAGGGCTGGCGTTGGACGGCAGTTGTCCGCTGCTGGTGGCGGTGTAGTAACGCATTTCATGGGTCGACTCGCTCACATAGCGGTAACCTACGCCCACTTCGTGCGCGGAAGAGCCCATCATAAAGCTCTGACTGTAGCGAGGTTCGATGCCGCGTACCCAGTAGTTACGCGGTGAAAGGGTGAGGCGTTTGCCCTGTTCCAGATATCCGCTGCGTAGGGTTTCGGTGTAGAAGCCCTGAATATTGAATTTATGCTGGCTGTCTGGCTGGAACTGATAGCCGAGGCTTGCCAGCTTGCGGCGTCCCCAGAAGCGATCGTAAGGGCGTGTGGATTGCCAGCGATCGGCGTTGTAATCCGCGCGAGACAGGCCACCGGGCATGTCGGCTTCACCGTCGTAGTATTGCAGCAGGCTGTTGAAGGTATGCACTTCGTTTGGCGCATATTTGCTTTTCAGCATCAGGTCGTCGATGCGCGTCGCGCTGTGTTCGCGCCAGTCGCTGCCGCGAGTGCCGGAGTATAGCAGGGCGGTACCAAAACCGTTATCTGCCGTACCGCCCATCATCAGGTTGTGTGTCTCTTTTGGATTATTCTGTGAGGACGTTGGGCTGAGCTGGCCTTCCACGCCGGCTTCGATACCGAAGTCTTGCGGAATAGCGCGGGTGACAAAGTTCACCACGCCGCCCACGCTCTGCGGCCCGTAACGCACTGCTCCACCGCCGCGTACCACGTCGATGGCGTCCATATTTCCGAGCGAGACGGGTGCCAGTGAAAGCTGTGGCTGGCCGTAAGGGGCAAACGGCACGGGAATACCGTCCATCAGTACGGTTGATCGACTGGCGAGGCGCGGGTTCAGACCGCGAATACCAAAGTTCATTGCCAGATCGTGGCTGCCGGTACCGTTGTTTTCCGGGGCGGTGACGCCAGGAATGCGGTTCAGCACCTCGCGCATAGTTGTTGCACCGGTTTTGGCGAAATCCTCACGGCGGATAACGTCACGCGCGCCAGCATGTTCGAATACGTCGTTTTCGCGCGCATCTCCCAGCCAGTCGCCCACTACGGTCAGAGCATCTTCTTGCGGGGTTGGCGCAAGCTCGAGCGTCCAGCTGTTATTGCCCAGCGATTTCACCTGCAGGCCGCTACCGCTCAGCAGGTGTTGCAGACCAGTTTGGACGTCGTAGTCACCGTGAAGACCGTCACTCTGTTTACCGCGCGTCAGGCTGGCGTCAACCGACAGGGTAATTCCGCTGAGCGCGGCATACTGGTTAAGGGTTTTGTCGAGCGAACCCGGAGCGATATCAACCTGTGCTGCGAAGGCGGATAACGATAACCCGGCCAGCGGCAGCAGGCTCAGGCGAATGGCGTTAACCAAAGGTGTTGTTTTGCGAAAAACGCGTAAAGGCGTCATACCTTCTCCATCATCATTTTTGTTGTGTTCAGCTATGAGTCGAACGAGAAGGGGAAAAAGGACAATCGAAATGAGAATTATTTTTCTTACAATGCGGAAATATTTACCCAGTATCGTGTAACTGACTGAATTTTCACTGGAAGGGTCTGGGCAATCACATCCAGGATCGCATCAGTATTTTTCAACGGGAAAGTTCCACTCAGGCGCAGTCCGGCCAAAGCCGGATCGCAACGCAGCACGCCGTTGCGATAACGGCCGAGCGCGGCAATCACTTCACCCAGCGGTTTATCACTGAAGCTCAGAACGCCCTGGGTCCAGGCGGCGTTGTCATCATCCGCTGAAGCTATCGCACCAAACTCAGACGCGCTAAACAGCAGACTCTCACCAGCGTTGACGATGCGTTTTTCCTGCGGACGGTTTGCCAATATGACTTCAACAGCGTGCTGTTGAACGGTGACGCGCGTGGCGTTGTCCTGCTGGAAGACGGTAAATTTCGTGCCTAAGGCGGTGAGCTGACCCTGGCGGGTCATCACCCGGAAAGGCCGACGCTGGGCGTCTTTTGCCGTGGTAATGGCAATTTCACCGTACCAGAGGTGAACAGCGCGCTGTCGCGTATCAAAACGAACATCTGCGGCGCTTTGCGTGTTGAGCGTCAGCAGCGAGCCATCGTCCAGCCGCTGATGGCTGACCGCGCCTTTGGCGGTGCGGTAGTCGGCGCGCAGCCCTTCACCGGCTTCAGATTGCCAGAGCTGCCAGCCGCCGCCCACGCCCAGCAGCAACAGTAACCCTTTCATGACGTGGCGACGGGTAAGGCGCGTATCGTGCAATGCCCGGCTGGCGACATCGCCCGGTACGTGGCTGAGTTGGCTGCGCAGGTTTTCAACCTGTTGCCATGCCCACTGATGATCTTTGTCCTCTTCATACCATTGTTGCCAGCGCGCTTCCTGCTGTGGGCTGACGCGCTCGCCGCTCAATACGGCATACCAGTGTGATGCCGATCGCAATGCCTGGCGGCGAGAATCGGTAATAGAAGCGTTCACAGGCCGTGCTCCAGACGAAACAGCAAACAATGTTCGATAGCCTTTGCCATATACTTTTTCACCGAGCTGACGGAAATACCCAGCTTCAGCGCGATCTCGCTGTATGTCAGACCATCCAGTTGCGAAAGCAGAAACGCTTCGCGTGTTTTGCCATTCAGTCCGTCAAGCATGCTGTCGATGAGTTGCAGGGCTTCGAGCTGGCTTTCCCGTACCTCGGGCGAAGGTGCCAGCCCCTCAGGCATAAGCGCCAGCATCTCCAGATAGGCTTTCTCCAGCGCGTGTCGGCGAAACAGGTCGACCATCACTCGTTTGGCGATAGTGCACAGGAAGGAGCGAGGATCGCGGATTGCCGAGAGCGTGTCGCTGCCCATTACCCGTAGAAAAGTGTCCTGGGCAATGTCATCTGCATCAAAGGCGGACTGGAGTTTGCGCGTCAGCCAGCTTTTCAGCCAGCCGTGATGTGCGCCATAAAGCGACTCGAGCGTAAATGAAGCAGTGGTAGTGGCGTGGTCAGACATGCGGAGTGCATCAAAAGTTAATTATCACTCGGTCATATTAATATGAGAATGGTTATCATTACAATTAGAAATATAAATTGTATACCGCTGGGGGTTTTAATATGTTGTTTTTTAAGAAAAATAGTTTCAGAGACACCTTAACATGAGCGGAGACTGCTATTTCGTCCTGACCTGACGACCAGAAAGCAGGATCACTAAATCTTCCACAAGCCCAAAACACCATAAATATGATCTGACAGGTACATATATCAATGTGACTGTCTCTGCCAGATCAATTACGCCTTACTATAAGAAAAATAAGCCGATTCCTGTATTATGCACTTAAGCTAACAATGATTAGGAGGCATAAACTGAAAGGAGTTCTTTAGCTGCCAGTTGACCAAGTGCATTAGCCGCAAAAGGACTGTCCCCAGTGAGCACCTTACGATCCTTGTAAACACTTCCTTTAATGTCCTCATTAACAATGTTCATCCCCATTTGCTTAAGCGCTTCGCCAAAATACCATGTGAGGTGACCAGGCATATAACCTATAGCAGGCGTCTGCTTATCAGCTGAATCAGGGAAAGCACAAATAGAATATCCTTTAAGAGGGTTATCGCCATTACGTAGCGAAAGGAATGCTGCAGGGCCATGGCAAAGGGATATGACGAAGCGATCATTGTTCATGAACCAGCGAAGGGTATCGGCTACTTCGCTGCTTTCTGGCAGTCCAATCAGTGCGCCGTGGCCACCAGGAATAAACACGGCAGCATATTCACTTTGCTCGTTCAGGCTACTCAATATATTGGACAATTTTTCAGGATTTTGAAACTTAGCCCTATACCCGCTGAAAAATGGCATAATTTTTTCATCCTTATGCGGCATGGCCCAGTATTCGAACTTGGTCATGTAACCTGATATTGTCGCAATGTCAAAATCAAAACCGGCGGCATGCAGGTGATACATTGGAATCAGCGTTTCAACAGGATGGTTTCCCGTTGAGAACAGAGCCCCGCTATCAGTCATCAGGTAACGCTCATCCGCAGCGATGACCAGCACCTTTTTCTCTCCCATGTACTGTTTGGGATAGTTGTAGTCACTAAGGTCAGATACTGGGCTGGTAAACTGACTCAGAGAATAGTCAGAAGGGAAAAATGCGTTTTCTTCAGCATGATCCACTTTCGGGTGTTTACTTTTATCATCTGTCATTACGTATTCCTCGTTGATTGATGTTAACTCTCTTTCCAGGGTCTGAATTCGCCGTTTTTTTCCATTAAAAGCCTTCCGTTTAGTTCACTTCAGCCCGGTGCATGCTTTCAGCGAATGGCCTCTACATGAACGAAACTGAAAAATAGGCTACAGTCAGAACCACACCATAAAGCAACTTCTCTCATATGTTGTTTCAGAGAATTCAGACCGCCCTCAGATATTCTTCATCTGAAGAATAGTATTTATAGTTATCCTGATCACATCTGAAAGCGATTGTTGCTTATACCGGGCGCATGACAGAGCCAATACCTACTGGTTGGGTAACAAGCAGGTACGTATACCCATTTATGATAGTGAATTAGCACCCAGGTTCAGGTGATTGTAAAACTGCTGCTCCAGTTTCAATTCCAGTATTGAACGAATCTCAGATGCCAGGTTCTTATAAAATCCTGAAAGCTCATCATTCTTGCACAACAAAACAATTTTGCGACGCTCTTTGGGTTTATTGATCTGAATGATCTTCAGTGAGTCAGAGAAAGCTGGAAAGGTGGTAATAAATAACGGCGTAGTCAACGTCCATCCGTACCCGCAGGCAATTAGCTTTAAAATCTCATCAGCATTATCAATTTCAAACTGAATTGAAGGGGAGAAATTCTGCCATTTCAGCCAGTTGAGTGTCTGGATCCCTGTTGGCGTATTTTTGGTATAAGCAATGTAATTCCGTTGCTTACATAATTCTTCCAATTCTGTTTCCGGCCATCCTTTTGGGCAAATACAGAGGAATTCCTCCTCAATCAATGGGTACATTTTAACATTGGGCGGCATTTCCGTATGCAACATCGTTACAGCCAGATTAATATCCCCCTTATTCAGCGCCAGGAGCAATCCTGATGCTGTGCCAGTTACCTGTAAAATATGCTTCACCTGTGGTTGCAGGAACTTAAGGATATCCAAACCAACAGTTTTACTAATTGAATCCACAAAACCAATTTTCAGATGTGAGATATGTCCATCGCTTATAGCATTGATATGTTCTTGAAGGTGGACACCGTTATCAATAATTTTTTTCCCAAGTGGGTAGAGAGCCTGCCCGGCTATTGTCATCTGGATTGGGCGTTGAGAACGGTTAACCAGAGCAGTATTTAAGGCGAGTTCCAGGTTCGCAACCTGCTGTGAAATTGATGACTGGGTTACGCTAAGTTTCTTGGCTGCAGCTGTAAATGAGCCTGTATCTATCACGGCCAGAAATGCCTGTAATTGCTTAAAGTCGAAGTTGATATCCTTCATTTACACCCCGGATTATTACTGTTTTTAATAGTATCTATCTAACTTTTAAATGGTATTTTTTCTTTGAGCTACTTCAAACTATCTGTCATATCGGTAATTTAATGTATTGGCAACCTTAATACACAAGAGATAGAAAAATGCGTGAAGAGAAGGATCTATTAGGAACTTTAATGGTGCCAGACGAGGCTTACTACGGTATTCAAACACAACGTGCGGTGCTGAATTTCTCAGTGTCAGGAAAAACCGCAGGAGAAATCCCACACTTTTTATGGTCTATCGCCGTAATCAAGCAGGCAGCAGCACAGGCTAACAGACAAATTGGTGCTCTGGATCAACAGAAGGCATCAGCCATCGTTAAAGCGTCAGAGGAGGTAATGGCCGGAGATTATGATGCCCATTTCCCTATTGATATATTCCAGGGGGGAGGTGGCACTTCAACTAACATGAATATGAATGAAGTGGTCGCAAACCGTGCCAATGAGATTATCACTGGCAAACGTGGATATGATGAGATTCACCCGAATACCCACGTTAATATGGGACAGTCGACCAATGACGTCATTCCAGCGGCGATGAAAATGACCAGCCGTATGAATATAAATCAACTGTTAGTTCAATTAGAAAGACTTGAAGACGTGTTGTCAGAAAAAAGTTGCTTGTTCGCTGACAAGGTAAAGTTGGGGAGAACCTGCTTACAAGATGCAGTGCCGATGACGTTTGGCCAGCAATTTGGCGCTTATCGCACGCAGGTCAGTAAACTTAAAGCGAAAATGGTGGAAGTAAGCGAAGAAGCATTATTTTTACCGTTGGGAGCAACAGCAATAGGTACAGGATTATCCACTCACGAAGGATATCTTCCGGCAGTTTATCAGTGGCTGGAAAGTATTACTGGAGATAAATATGCCCCAGAATCAGATTTCTTCGATGGTCTCCAACATGGTGATTTCTATATTGAATTTTCCTCGCAGCTAAAAAAAATAGCTGCATTTCTCTCAAAAATGGCTACTGATTTTCGTATTCAGGGTTCAGGACCAAGAGCCGGTTTTAATGAAATTATTGTTCCTGCTGTTCAACCCGGCTCGTCAATTATGCCGGGAAAAATTAATCCAGTGATGCCTGAATTGATAAATCAAATTGCGTATCAGGTAATTGGCAATGACCTGACGGTGACGATGGCTGTTGAGGGGGGGGAACTGGATCTGAACGTGTGGGAACCGGTATTGTTGAAAGCTCTCTTTGAGTCCTGCTCGTTATTGAGTAAAGGTATACCCTTATTTATTGATAACTGCCTGAAGGATATAGCGATCAACGAAGAAGTGAGCACGCGTTATGCAGAGGAAAGTACGGCGCTTTCGACCATCATCGCAACACTGTTTGGCTATCAGGTTGGGTCCAGAATTGCTAAGGCTGCGTATCAGCAGCAGACCAGTGTAAAACAGGTCGTGTTAGCAGAAAAGCTGCTGACGCCAGAACAGGCAGATTATTTGCTTGACCCAATGAATATGACTGACCCACAAAAAAGTACAGCAGTAATTAAACGGTATAAAAAGGAAATGAATATTTCGTAATCAACCGAAGTTATAAACAACTCACTTTAACTTAAGGTAATGAATAATTATATTCATTACCTTTACATCCCTTTTGCGTGAATTATAATTTTAAACAGGTCAAATATATGGTGATTTTACATATCGCTTTATTGCTAGGGACTATCATGCTTGCCGCCCGTTGGGGAGGGATTGGCGTAGGGTTCGCTGGTGGGGTTGGATTAGCAATTGCAGTTTTTATTTTTGATGTTCCGGTTGGGAGCCCGCCTGTCGACGTTATGCTCATTATTCTGTCTACTATTGTAGCGCTCTCTGCAATGCAACAGGCTGGCGGAATGGATTATTTAGTAACTGTGACAGAGAAGTTATTACGCAATAATCCAGGTTATCTTAATATTCTTGCGCCAACTGTGACCTTTATCCTGACAGTACTTTCCGGGACAGGTTATACCGCCATGTCTGTCATGAATGTGATTCAGGAAGTTGCAAAAGATAACGGCATCAGACCCAGTCAGCCATTAAGCTCTGCTGTTGTAGCCTCACAGTTAGGGATTACAGCCTCACCAATCTCTGCCGCCACGGCAATTATGTATGGTACAGTAGAGGTAATGGGAGTCAGTTTTGCTGATGCTATGTTGATTGTTTTCCCCACCGCTTTTTTTGCTGTGTTGGTTGCAGCTTTCATCGCCAGTAAACAGGGCGAAAAACTGGCTGATGATCCCGTTTGTAGGAAAGTTATGCAGGAAAATAAAGTCGTTATAAATAAACATGTCAGCTATGAGACTCCCGCCAGCGCTAAATCATCGGTAGTGATATTCCTGATGGGTGTTTTATTTGTGGTTTGTATGTTGATGTTTAAGTCAGTTGTTGGGCACAAAATTAACTCCCGCGATTTAATAATCATTACCATGTTTGTTGTTTCCACGGTCATTATCTTTATATGCAAGTTGGATATGAAGGAGCTGAAGAATTCACCTATATTTAAATCTGGTGCTGAATCATTAGTAGTGGTATTAGGTATTGTGTGGTTAAGCAGTACGCTTATTGGCGCACACATTGACGAGATAAAAATACAAGCCAGTGATATGTTGCGTTTATATCCTGGATTACTTGCAGTTGTTTTTTTCTGTACCAGTGCAATGTTATTCAGTCAGGGGGCAACGTGTGCCTTATTAATGCCTATTGCTGCTTCTATTGGGATTAGTGCTGATGCAATTTTGGCCAGTTTTGTCGCAGTTAGCGCACTTTATCTCACTAATATTTATCCAACAACTGCATTTGCTATTGCAACCGATGATACAGGTTCATTTTCAAGTAAACGATGGAATGGTTCTAAGATAGTTAATCATCCATTCTTTTTGCCGGGCTGTATCTCTATAGTGGTTGCGGTACCAGTCGGTTTCATTCTGGCAAAAATCATTCTTTAACTAATATCATTTCTAAGCAAGTTCAGGACATGCCAGGATGTAACGCAGAATATTTCATCATCTCCAGACTTATCATGACAGAATATTTTAGCGGGTTAAAGATAACTAACTTTTACTGTATTTGACCAATAAGCTGCGTGTCAGCTTCTGATAACTCCCGGCGATAGTAATTCGTCGGGAGCTATCTTTATTTATCGAAAAGGGTGTTATCAGCGCTCAGAATACCGGTAAACCCAGACCTTGCTTCACTTCTCTTAATGTCTGCTGCGTAACTTCGTGCGCCTGTTCGCTTCCTTTTTTGAGCATCGCCATCAGCATGCCTTTATCCTGGATGTAGGTTGCCCGCCGCTCGCGCATCGGGGCGATAAGCTCTTGCAGGCACATCTCCAGCTCGTTTTTACATGCCCGGTCACCCAGTCCACCGCGCTGATAATGCGCTTTCATCTCAGCCACTTTCGCTTTATCCGGATGAAAAGCGTCGAGGTAAGTGAATACCATATTGCCGTCAATTTTCCCCGGATCGGAGACTTTTAGATGATTAGGGTCGGTGTACATTGCGCTGACCGCATGATGAATAGCCTCTTCGCTGGCGGATAAGAGTAATGTGTTACCGAGCGATTTAGACATTTTGGCATTACCGTCAATCCCTGGAAGGCGGCTGGTTTCACTCAGTAACGCTTTACAGTGCGACAAGACGGGGGCTGGTAACAGGCTATTCATCTTATGTACGATCTCATTGGTCTGTTCAATCATTGGCAACTGATCGTCGCCGACGGGAACCACTTCGGCTTTGAAAGCTGTAATATCTGCTGCCTGACTGATGGGATAAACCAGAAAGCCAACCGGTAACGAGCGGGCAAAACCTTTCTGCGCAATTTCGTTTTTGACTGTGGGATTACGCTCCACGCGAGATACGGTGACGATGTTCATATAAAGAGTGGTCAGCTCAGCGAGGGCGGGCAGTGCCGATTGCAGACAAATGGTAGTGAGTGAAGGGTCTATACCAGCGGCGAGGTAATCGGCCAGTACTTCGGGAATATTGTCCCGGATCTTTTGCGGCGTGCTGCCGTTATCGGTTAGCCCTTGCAGGTCAGCAACCAATATAAACTGCTGATAATCATGTTGCAGAATAGCACGCTGGCGCAGAGACCCAACATAGTGGCCAAGATGCAGCGGGCCGGTGGGACGATCGCCAGTGAGGATGATGGTTTTGTTGTTCATGTAAGACTCCTTAATCATAAAACCGAAAGGGGTCTTTAAATGCAAATAACCGCCTTTCGGCGGTTATCTAAAAATGGGGAAAACACATTCTGACCGCCTTTAAGAAGGCAGCCACCACTGGTTGTAATTAAAAGCGGTGATATCGTGTTTTATGTTCATCCAGTTAACATATCACCGCCTGGCGCAGAGGTAAAGCAATGCACGTAATGCCGGCGTAACTCAGCTTGCTTCCAGCATGCCAAAGCTAACGATGCGCGAACGTCCCAACTCTTTAGCACGGTACAGCGCGACATCTGCGGCGCGCAGCAGGTTGTCGCTCTGGGCGTGCTGTGGATAACTGGCAACGCCGATAGAGACATCGACGTGACCAATGTCAGAGACGCCAAAGCGCAGCGACAGCTCGCGTACGCCGTTGTAGATATCCGTTGCAAAGCGGTTAGCGGCCTGTTCATCCGTATTAGCCAGCAGCACCAGAAATTCTTCGCCGCCGTAGCGGAAGGCCATGCCGCTGTCGTGGACAACGCGTTGAATAGTCGCCGCGATACTTTTTATCACGCTATCGCCTGCCTCATGACCAAAGCGGTCGTTAATATTTTTGAAATGGTCGATATCGATCATCAGGCAGCTTATCGGCTCTTTGTTACGTACTGCCTGGCTCATTTGGGTGCGTAGCGTATCTTCCAGATGGTGACGGTTGCGCAGTCCGGTTAGCGGATCGTAGAGCGCTTTCTCCAGCAACGCATCGCGCAGGCGCTGGTTGGCTAACGCCAGACCGAGTGCTTCCGCCATCAGCTCCAGATACGCCCGTGAGGGAGCAGAATCTTTGCTGAGGTTCTGGAATGAGAGCAGACCAATGGCTTCACCCTGGGCAATCAGTGGCACGCACAAAGTGTGCTGCTGGCATGACTCCGGCAGATGGTAGCAGGCGATATCGGGTTCGCCTTGCACCGGGGGATGGCTCTGACCACGGCGCACAGCCCAGCACTCGTCCGGGTGGAAAGCGTCTGCTTTGCCCTGTGGTGAAAGCCATTGCGCAACGCAGCGCATCTGCCAGGGTTCCCGGTCCAGTATGTAAAGTCGCCCGGCAATACCCGGGGCAATATTTGGCGCAAACAGCTCGGCCACATTAATGACATCGGCAAAACTCTCGCAGCCCTGCAAACGTTGAGTCATGCGCGCCAGCAGCTCGCGGATAGCCCAGTCGGCATCTCGTTCTTTCTCCAGTCGTTGTCGTACCAGGCCGTTTTCGCGAAAAATTCGGATCGCCTGCGCCATATCGCCGATTTCATCGATCTGGTTAAAGCTGGGCGTTTCCACGGCGTAATCCTGCGACGCCAGACGGTTAACCACATCGCTCAGCCGTACAACGGGGCGCAGTACGCGGCGTTTTAAAATAAAGCCGAGGACAAACAAAAATAGCAGTGCCGTTAGCCCGACCATCACTTCCGAGGCCGTACGTAGCGTGCGCGATGCCTGGGTAGCATCTTCAATGGTGTCGCGTACGCGGTTGTCGAGCAACTGACGGAAATGGTCTATCCGATCCTGGGCGCGCTCCAGCTCTTGTTCATAAGTTTTCCCGTACAGCAGGGCGATGGCCTGCGACTCTTCTCCGCGCGCGACGCTGGCAAGCGCCGTAGCTTGTTCATCCTGCAGGGCATCAACAATCTGTAGTCCTTCATGCAACAGCGCCAGCTCTTCATCCGTTGCCCCGATGTCTTTTAGCTTCGACAACCGCTGTTCCACCGCTTTTAGCGATGCTTCTTTCTGGCGGTAGGCATTAAGTGCCTCAGGATCTTTTGCAATAACATATTCGCGAGCCAGATCGGACAGCGACCAGGCGTCGAGCTCTACTTCTTCGGTCATCTGATCGAATTGGTATCGCTGCTCCACCACCTGGCGTTCGGTGTTATCGGCGCTGGAGGCCATCAACATGACAACGCCGGAAGCTATGGTCAGACATACCGTCGCGCTGTAGGCCCAGTTGGTGATTGTGGCAATTCGCACTGATTAGTTCCTTCTGCGACGATTAATGAATACGCATGATTGAAATTATAGGAAACGTATGATTTTGCGTGAAAATAAAAAAGGCGGTCCGAGGACCGCCTTCTGTTATCGTCCTGCCATCATAAATCTGGAGGATTTTTTCCTTCTTCCATAAAGGCTTCGTCGATTCCTTCCACGTTACCTGCATGGTCACGCCCGGAAAACAGGTTCCAGCAGGTGATGAACAGTGCGGCAATCAGGGGGCCAATCACAAAGCCGTTAATGCCGTAGATCTCCATGCCGCCGAGGGTGGTAATCAGAATCAGGTAGTCCGGCATTTTGGTGTCTTTCCCCACCAGCAGCGGGCGCAGGATATTGTCCACCAGCCCGACGATAATCACGAAGAAGCCTACGATAAACAGCCCTTGCCACAACTGGTGCGTAGCGAAGAGAAATATTGCCGCTGGTACCCAGACGATTGCTGAGCCGACGGCGGGTACGAGGGATAGAAACGCCATCAGCGCGCCCCACAGAACGCTGCCGTCGATATCAACAATGGCAAACGCGATGCCGCCAAGGATACCCTGAACCAATGCCACTACCGCCGTGCCCTTGACCGTTGCCCGCGTCACCCCGACGAACTTGGCAAACAGGTGCTGTTTGGCAAAATCAGAAAGCGGTAATGAGTCCAGAATCTGGCGCACCAGGTACGGTCCGTCCTTCAGTAAGAAGAACAGTAGATACAGCATGATGCCAAAGCTAATAGCAAAGCCGAATGTTCCTTTACCAATGAGGAACGCGCTGCCTGCGAGGTACTGTCCACCCTGCAGGACAATGTCGGACAGTTTTTTCTGAATCTGCGCGACGTTATCCAGATTATGTTCTGCGAGGAAACTTCTGGCCCAGTCAGGAAGATAAGAAATAATGGCGGTGACCACTTCGGGAAACTGAGTGTCGTTTTGTTGTAATTTGGCATATACCACGTTCAGCTCAATAGCTAACGAGGAGAGGATTATCATCAGTGGGATAAAGACAATCAGACAAATGATGCCGATGGTGAGCAGTGACGCCAGCCCGTTGCGTTCCCCAAGCGCCGTGCGCAGTCTGTTTTTCACCGGGTTAAAGATAGTGGTCAGGATTGCGGCCCACAAAATGGCGGAAAAGTAGGGGGACAATACATCGAAGAATGCCCAGGTCACGAGGGCAAGTATGAAAATGAAGAAACCTTTAGTCAGTCCGTTAAATCGCATTAGTGAACCCTGTAATGAGAAGCAGTCACGACTATAGAACCGTTCAGAGGAATTACCAACTTTAGCTGCAGATATTAAGAAGAAAGATGACAAGGCATGAGCGGACGCCCTGTCATATGAAGGTTCTTTCCTGGCTTTTAAAGGTCAGCAGCGAAGGTCTGCTGCGAGCGAGGAGCAGAAGTTCGCATGACCTGCTCCCTGTTGATTAGTACACCCCGATGTTAGTAATGTCTTCATAAACCACCAGCGGAATGTCAGCACTGCTTCCTCGATGGAAGGGCCGGGAGGGTAATTAAAAACCATTATTTTGCACTATCAAAATTTGTACTAATTTTATGGTTAAGTTGCCTCCATCCGGAGATTCTTATGAGCATGCGTTTCTCGTTTATCACCAAGGTTGCCTTAGTGATAGGTCTCATATTGTCAGCATTCTGGGGAATAAATAGTTATCGAAAGAGCCTTATTCCCGAATCAATGGTTCATAATTCCAGGCTAGAAGTATTAGCGATTCCAGGCTCTACGCTTAGTAGCATAATTCGTGGGAATGGAACTGCAGAGGAAATGCTGGATCTCATTGAGACAGGGAAAAATGCTATGTCGAAATATCCCCACGAGACGCCTCCTGGTATTGGAAACATAGATAGGGTCGTTCATCTCCCGGTAGTGACTGTGGATGCTAAGCCTCGCTGGAGCACTCGTAGCTCTATGCTGCCGTCCATTGTGACACATACTGTAGCTGAAGAAATGCCTTCAATATGTGGAGAATGCACTCCAACGTCAGCTTCTGAAGAAGAGCCAATGATACAAAACTCGCGCAATAGTCCGGGGCTCCAAATTGGAGGCGAAACACTTGGTGTCGAGATTCCTACGCCTAAAGCATCTATACCTTGGCACCAAGACGCAACCGCGATAATCCGCTCAGATGTTGAGTCGGCGGTACGCCCAACAAGGCAACAGACCTCAACAAACATCGATTTTCCATCAGCAGCAGTTACGCAAGCGCCCACTAAATCAACAAATAGCTCAATCACTCGCCCTATCGTCTCGGCCATGAATGAGCCAGAGCAGGATGAGCCAAACTATGAACGGCCAATTAAATATACGGCATCAATTGGATACCCCGCCACCTATGAACTGAACAACCAATTTACTGTTTCTGTCGCTGTTACCAAGGGGGATAATCCTAAGGTTACACGCGATAAAATCCGGGATGTTAGCGTCAAAGGCCATAATATTGTAGATGAGACGCCTTTAATGGCATCAGCTAAAAAGGTGCAGGCAACGCTATTGTATGACAATTTACGGAGGGAACCTGTCGAGACGGTTATACAGCCGGTTTACAAAGACTACTCGACACTATGGACATGGAGAATCACTCCAGACAAAACGGGTGCACACACTATTACCATTCTAGTTAACACTGTTCTACCAAATGACCAGCCGAACGCTTCAATCACCAATGAATATGAGGTTATTATTACTGAAAGCATGTGGAGCAAGGTCAGTCGTTTCTTAGGCCCTCTAATTCCGGAAGTGCTCAAATCTGAAATAGTAAGCAAATTGGTTTATGCGCCACTTCTTGCTTTCATTGTGTGGCTGGTACGGCGGATTTGGCGTTCGATTCGTCGTAAGAGAAAACAAGCTGTCGCAAGGAGGGAGGAGACTTCTTAGGCTTTATCGAGACGGTGCCCCTGCTGGGTTCTAACTGGCTACCTATCGATTATGAGCCGACAACTCTCACCACTGAGCTAAGGGGCCAAGAGGTTATGGCTTATCTACTTCGGAGAGCACTGACGATTTCAGCAAAACCCAATACAACAACGATAACTATGGCTAGTGTAATCCCTGGGTTCTTGTCCATGACACTCTAATAAGGGGCAGTTTGGATATCGAAAATTATTGTACGTTAAGGTGAGTTTTGTATCTCTGAGCTGTGGTAGCGCTTGACTACTTTGATGATCTCTGCGGCGCTAAAGGAGCGAGAGTAGTATCTTGTTATATTCATGATTTATGCATTTCATTTATCATGGAATCGAATTGATTGAAATCCTCAAAAAACAGCTTTTCTGGATCTTGAGTTTCATTTTCGTACTCATCAAAATAGTATCTAGGATACCAGTCCTCCATTACAAAAGTATGAGGGCGTATGTCAAGATGAGCTACCAGATAGGGCATTTTACCCATAAAATAATCTCTTTGATGTGCAGTGACTAATTCATAGGCATATATAATGCATTTTCTATATTCCCGTATAAACCCCTTTAACATTTCCGTGGCTGTCGCATAACAAAAATTAAGAGAAAACGAGTGCCCATTCATTTGCTGAATTTCTCTATTCCTTTCATACCATTCAGATAGAGGTTTAGGCTCTTTATTAAGCAAATATTTTGAAAGGAGGGTATAATATTCGTAGTTCTGTATAAGATGATATTGGATAGCCGTTGAACATATTTCATCTTTATATCTTCTACTACATATCAGCAACAAAGGCCCAAGCCCAGGATACGACATTAGGCACTTCTCTATAGCACTTTCAATTTCAGGCCACTTTTTCTCTCTAATATAAGACAGAATAAAAAGAGCAATTCCTGCTTTGGATGTGTTATTTTTTCTATTAAAACTTAAAGAGAACGTTTTTGTCGATCCTTTATAATGTCCGCACCTTTGATCATGTGCTATATTACACCAATAAACCTTATTGTTTGATAAACTAACAAGAAGAACAAAAACAGGAACAGGAAGTCCAGTCCAATAGTTTAAGGTGGATCTTTTAATGCCACCCAAACTAAAAACGTCGTTAGAAAAGTGAATTTTTTCAGTGGTTTTAACTTGTAAAGCAACTAAATCACCTGTTACTAATCCATTTCCCTTAACGATCTCTACATATAAATCAATTCCATAATCTCGCTCTGTCATTTCACGGATAATCCATTCCTTTGGTAAGGATTTTGAAACTAAATCTAAAGAACTTTTTTCCGATATATGTGTTTTAATTCGTTTTGGGAAGTCCATGTTCACCTTAATAAATATTCTGTTATTATTCCTGGCACCCAGGCTTAATAACAATTAAACCTGTCTTTTTAAACTCAAAGAGCAAGGTAATACATTGCTACTTTGAAAAATCACCATAAGCTATATGGTATAACAGATATTTTTTTAAACTACAAATATGAGTTGACTCGTTTAATTGGCATTAGTAGCCACTAGATGTGAACCTATCTAATCAGTACCGTATTGTAACCTGGCAAAAGGTCATGAATGTCTGCTGTTGGCACGAAACGGACAGCCTGATGCATCGCAAGGTCTACTTCGAGCGGGAAGCGGATATAGAATAAGGGATTGACAAATTCCTCACACCAATGGTTGTATGATGCAACTATTGTTGCAGGGTAATGCTCATGATTTCTGAACTAAGTAACATACAAAACATACGTGCGGCATCACGCTTAATGGTGCGAGAGCTTGGGTTCATGAACCAAAACCTGGCTGCAACCGACTATCCTCCTTCAGCAGTTCACGCCATGCTTGAAATTGAAACACATGGGTCATTGACAGCCGCTCAATTGGTCCAGATCTTGGGGCTAGAGAAGTCCAGCGTTAGCCGCATGCTCGCTAAACTTGTTGAAGCCGGAGAGCTTAAAGAAGCTCCTTCTGCTGAAGATGCGAGGACAAAACGGCTAAGCCTTACCGGGAAGGGCATGGAGACCGTACATAGCATCAATACTTATGCTGACGAACGTGTCGGAGCAGCACTTGGTAAGCTCGATCCGTTTACACAGCAAGCTGTATTACAAGGTCTTTCTTCCTATGCCAACGCGTTGAAAGCCTGTCGTGAAAGAAACGAGGGTAACCTGCGTAACAGCGTAAAAATAGTCACGGGTTATCATCCCGGTATGATAGGTCGTATTACTGAAATGCACGGCGGCTATTACGCCAGAGAACATAACTTCGGCAGTTTTTTTGAAGGGAAGGTTGCCGCAGGTCTTGCTGATTTTTCTGGTCGCCTGGACAAGCCATGTAATCAGATTTGGCTGGCAATCGTGAATGAGCGCATAGTCGGCTCAGTTGCAATTGACGGTGAGGATCTGGGGAATAATGAGGCGCATCTGCGCTGGTTCATCCTTGACGATGGGTGTCGTGGCAGCGGACTGGGTAGAAAACTTATTGGCGAAGCGATGAGATTTTGTGATGAGCAGAGATTCTCTTCGGTTCAATTGTGGACATTTAATAAACTTACTGCGGCAAGACGATTGTACGAATCATTCGGATTTGAATTATCGAAAGAATGGGAAGGCGATCAATGGGGTAATACTATTACTGAGCAACAGTTCACTCGAAAGGCATCTTAAAACCGCTAACCACTTCCCCTGGCGGCCAGGATTTTTTGAGCACTTGCATCTATCAGTTGAACTCACAGCAGATAACGTACGCTATGATTTAATAGTGAAACCGTTATGTTTTTTCCCGAAAAGGGTCGTCAATAAACGAGGGGGTCGTTATGAACACTCAACCTGTCATCGGGATTAGTGGATGTTTAACCGGTTCAGCCGTGCGTTTCGACGGTGGGCATAAACGGATGGGGTTTGTGATGGATGAGCTGGCTCAGTGGGTGACTTTCAAACCTGTCTGCCCGGAGATGTCCATCGGTTTGCCTGTACCACGTCCCGCGTTGCGCCTGGTTCAAACCGCACAAGGGAATATCCGCATGTGTTTTAGCCATGCGCCAGGTGAGGATGTCACCGATAAAATGTCCGATTTCGCTGCTTCATATATCGATGGACTTGGCGGTCTGTCGGGTTTTATTGTCTGTGCTAAATCACCAAGCTGCGGTATGGAGCGAGTGAGGTTGTATGACGAAAAAGGAAATCGTGGCCGAAAAGAGGGCACTGGCCTGTTTACCGGCGCATTGATGGAAAGCTACCCGTGGTTGCCAGTCGAAGAAGATGGCCGTTTGCACGATCCAGTGCTGAGGGAGAACTTTGTCGAGCGAGTGTTCGCGTTACATGAGCTTAATAGGCTGCGGGCCGATGGTCTTACTCGTCACGGCTTACTCAATTTCCACAGTCGCTATAAGCTTCAGCTTCTGGCCCATCACCAGGCAGGTTACCGGGAGATTGGTCCATTCGTTGCATCGCTCCATCAGTGGGATGATCTGGACGCTTTTTTTGTGGCTTATCGCGAAAAGCTCATGGCAATCCTTAAAAAGCCCGCCTCGCGGAAAAATCACACCAACGTACTGATGCATATCCAGGGCTACTTCCGCGATCGGTTAAACACCCGCCAGCGCGGAGAGTTACGTGACGTTATCCTCAACTATAGCGGCGGGCTGCTGCCAATACTGGCGCCACTGACGCTACTCAAGCACTATCTTGCTGAATACCCGGACAGCTATTTGCTTACCCAGAACTATTTTGATCCTTATCCGAATGATTTAGCACTACGGTTGATGATCAAGTAGCCTGATAGCGAATCAACATGGGGCCGATATAACCATGTTTGCGAAGGTTATCCTTGCGATCCCGCAGGGATAACGCTCGCGGTATGCAGATGAGAAAAAACGCGGCCCTGTATCCACGAGTAAATGTGTCGTCCGTGATTTAACCGTTTCTGATTTCCTCATCAATGCAAGGCTGAGGTTTGCCAAACAGATATCCTTGTGCAAAATCGCAGCCCAGTGCCTGAAGACTTTCAAGTTGCTCCTGCGTTTCAACACCTTCTGCGACAGCCTTCATATTGAGGGATTTCGCCATGCCGGTGATCAGTTTGATGATATTAAGGGCGTCTTCCTGTGTGGATATCGAATGCACAAAGGATTTGTCTATTTTGATTTTATCGAAGGCAAGTCTGCTGAGGCGCGAAAGAGACGAGTATCCGGTACCAAAATCATCGATGGAAATTTTCACGCCCAGGGCTCTGAGCTTATTAAGCGTGTTCATTGGTGTCGTACTCTCAGTAAAGAGAGAAGACTCTGTCACTTCCAGTTCGAGGCGGTCCGGTGGAAGTCCTGTTTCTTTCAGAATGGTTAACACGATGCCGGCAAAGCCTTTGCTGCTTAGCTGAACAGGGGAGACATTGACCGAAATCTTAGCCGGAACCGCCCAACACGCCGCCTCCCTGCAGGCAATTTCAAGCACCGCTTTCCCCATCTCATTAATCATTCCTGTTTTTTCAGCAACAGGAATAAAGCTATCAGGCGACAGCAGACCTTTTAGAGGATGAATCCAGCGAATCAGCGCTTCATAGCTGTAAATTTTCTGGCTGAAAGAATCGACAATAGGCTGGTAATAGACCACGAATTCTTTGTTCACTATTGCCAATGCCATATCATGCTCAAGCGTTCTGCTTTCTTGCAGCTTTTCTAACATGCGTTGCCGAAAGACTTTTATCTTACCTGAGCCTTCATTTTTGGCCTCATACAGGGCCAAATCGGCAAATTTATAAAGATAGTCGGAGCGACGTTCAGTTTCTGAGATAACGATGCCAACACAGGTAGTTATGTTGATAATCGTGTTGTAAATAGTGTAGGGCTGGCTGATAAAATCACTTATTTTCTGGGCTCGTGAAACGGCCCGGCTTTCTGTCAGACCGCTCGACAGAAACGCAAACTCATCCCCTCCTAAGCGATACAGGGTATCCGAAGTCAGGCTCATCGAAATCAGACGGTCTGATATCTGGCGCAATAACATATCACCAGCATCATGACCATACGTATCATTTACCTCTTTGAATCGATCTAAATCGAACAACATCACGGTCACAGCATCGTTATTTTTTTCTGCTATCTCGATTGTTTTATTTAAATCGCTCCAGAATAGCTGGCGGTTATTCATCTCGGTAAGAGAATCATGGTAGACGTCATATTCCAGTTTAGCATTCTGGATTTGTAGCTTTTCTTTAGATTTCTGCAGTTCTTGGGCCAGACTCTTGACCTGAAGGTGCGCCCGCAGAATATTTCTGTTTTGATAGAAAATGAGCACGCCCAGAATCGCACTGAGTATTATCAACAATACAGAGGTAGCTGAGTAAATATAGTACAGCGTTTGAATTTTTTGGTTGGCGTTATTGATCGAGTTAACATCCTTGTTTAAGGCACCGGATGAAAGACGGCCAAGTGGTGCATCCAGAGCATGCATTTTTTTCAGATATGCCTGGAGTGCTGAACGATTCATACTCTCAAGATTAACATCCAGATAACTAAGAGTATTTTCAAGTTTTACCGCCAGCTCACGGTGGGCTATATTGCTTTCTATGTAGCGCCCCAGGTCACCTTCTTTTATCAAATCACTCTGGCTGAGCATAATGTCGAGACGCATACGTACATCATCGAGATTCATCGTATCATCGATAGTGTAAAGACCAAGCAACGATTCAAATCGGTAATATTGTGATACCAACTGAGCAGCAGACCAGGAATCGGTGTAATGAGTCAGTTTCTGTAGCTCTTGTTGTCGTTCATGTACGAGGAAAGAGATATACCCGGTAGATATAAAAAGAAAAAAGATGATGCCAGCCAGTATTCTGTTCATGATGTTCCTCTGAACGCTTACTCAATATCCATACTACTGACCTGCCATGCAGACCTTGAATAATAAATCTGATTATTCAGTTCTGGCATGCTGTCATAGGGGTACACAATGAATAGCGGGCCTTTGTCACGGATGCGCATATATTTTCCGTTGATTTTTAAAGCAAGGATAGCATTGTATTTTTTGAAATCACTGAGAGGGATAACGGTGGTGTAGTCATTGAGCGCAGTGACCTTCACAACAGAGCCATTCGCCCCGACATAATCCATGATTTTTTGAAGTGGAATACCCGTAAAAGTAGTGCGTCCATTATACCAAGGGGAGGTGGTCTGGAAGCTGACCATGCCGAGCTTCTCGAGGCTGGCGGTATCAAAAACGGCTTTCCCATCAGCATTTGTATTTTCAATATTACCCGACAGCGTTAAAAGAACTTTACCGGTGGGCCTGGAAAGTTCACCTGCCCAAAGCTGGGTGGAGAGTACAAAGCTTACCAACATGACCATTAACCGCATTCTTACCTCACCAATCAGCCGGATGTAAAAGAATTATAATTTAGATATCACGCTATTTATATATATTGCATAGGTATTATTGGTGCAATAAGTTCAGTATTTTTTAAATTCTTTTAAATCAGTGGGTTAGTTGTTATTTGTTCTATTGTGAAGCATTAGCAATGCTGGTGGTGTTATTTGAGTAAAGCTAAATTTCACTGTGTACGTACAAAAATAAGTCATCTATTTACTCAGCGCCAATAAATACGCACGAAAATAAAGGTTTATTTTTTCACTGCAGCGGGATTTGGTTGTTTACTGGTGGATAACTATATCGGACACGAAATCGGGCACGAAGCCGCCCTTAGTATAGCGGGAGCGCTTCGTGTCGGTAATCAAGAGCAGACATTCTATGCTGCGGCAAGTGTGGTCTATCTGAACCCGTTTATTCACCCGCCTGAACTGACTGACGGGCATACAGATAAGCGGTAGCCCTGGAAACGCCCAAATGCTGCGCGACGGTATCCATAGATTTTCGTACGTTAAGCAAACCGTCTTTGCGTAATTGTTGAATCAGTCGCTTACGGTCTTCAGGTTTAAGGGCGCGGGCCGTTGTGGCGCGCTTAGCCGCAAAGTCATCGATACGCTGGCGGATGACTTCATTACTACCAGGATCGATATGTTCCTTAACAGGCGAGTCTGCGGTTTCAGTAAAACGCGCGAGGGCGCTCTGCATGCCACGAAACAGCGTCATATCCACATTCAGACACAGTGCTGCTACGTATATGCCTTTTTCATCCTTGATGCCTATGGACGTGCTTTTCACCGGGCGGCCATCGGCAAACTGGTTGCTGTAGTTGGCAATGATACTGGGAAATTCAGGCGATGCGATTCTGGCCAGGCCAAGCTCTGTTGCCGGCTGGCCGGGTTCACGTCCTGACAGGTTATTATGGATGGATAAAATGGCATGTTCAGGATTTTTGAGATCATGAACCACCACTTCGCAAAATGGAGAAAAGGTCTCACTCAAGCCCCTGGCGATAGTATCAATTTGGCAGAGAAGTGAGTTGTTGTCGGTTTTTGGCATGCCAGTCTCCTGCGGTGATGCCTGTTGCCACGATTGCGAGCAGTTTACAGTGAGCTGGGCCCGCTTTTCCAGACGGGAATGTACAGACAATAGTAAGGTATCCGCTTAGCAGATACCTTTTCGATCACCCGGCAAGGAATTCACTGTAACGGCTGATATCCACGTTGCCACCGCTGATGATAATGCCGATTTTCTTACCACGCAGTTCAGCTTTACGCGCTCTGGCGGCGGCGAAACCCAGGCAACCGGTCGGCTCCACGACAATTTTCATTCGTTCAGCGATAAATTTCATTGAGGCGACTAATTCATCGTCTGAGACAGTCAGAATATCGTTCACGTTTTGCTGGATAATTGGAAACGTAATATTCCCGAGATGTTGAGTTTGAGCGCCGTCAGCAATGGTTTTAGGTGTATCGATATGAACAATTTTGCCGCTGCGAAACGACTGTTGACCATCATTTCCTGCTTCGGGCTCGACGCCATAGATGATGCAGTCAGGAGACAAATGTCGCGCTGCCAGTGCGGATCCTGAAAGCAGCCCGCCGCCGCCCAGACACACGAAAAGAACGTCTAACTGACCTACTTCCTCAATCAGCTCTTTTGTGGCGGTGCCCTGGCCCGCAATCACGTGCGGATGGTCGTAAGGCGGGATTAGCGTCAACCCGTGTTTTTCTGCCAGGTCCCGGCCAATCTTTTCACGATCTTCGCTATAGCGATCGTACATCACCACATTTCCGCCATAGCCTTTTGTTGCGGCAACTTTAGCTGCCGGGGCATCATGCGGCATGATAATGGTCGCCGGGATCCCCAACAATTTTGCCGACAGGGCAATGGCCTGCGCGTGGTTGCCGGAAGAAAAAGTAACGACGCCCGCAGCGCGTTGCTCCGGGGTGAACTGGCGCAACGCATTCATGGCGCCGCGAAATTTAAACGCGCCCATTCTCTGGAAGTTTTCGCACTTGAAGAAAACTTCAGCAGCAAATTCTTCATTAACCGTTCGGGAGGTCATCACCGGCGTTCTGTTGGCATAATCGGCGATGCGTTCTGCCGCAGCGGCCACATCGTTATAATCTGGCAGTGTCATTTCAGTCATTGTTGTTCACCTGTATGTCGTTAAACGTTACGCTTGTGGGGCCAACGCAATGGCTTCAACTTCCAGCGCGAAGCCATAATGAAGCTCAGCAACGCCTGCTACGGCACGGGATGGGCGGAAATCACCGATCCATTCTCCATAGATTTTGTTAAACGTCGGCCACTGGTTCATATCCGTCACATAGACGCGAACAGACACCAGATGCTGACGGGAAACTCCAGCACCCGCCAGACAAGCATCAATATTCTTGAGTACCAGTCGGGTTTGATCTTCAAAAGAGGCATCCGCTTTTTTCTCGCCATCAAAAGTAACCGGCAACTGCCCCGAAATGAAGACGAAGCCGCCAGCCGTTGTACTGTGCGAGTAATGACCTGCTGGCGGGAAGCTTCCGGCAGATGAGTTCAATGTAATGTCCACGGACATAAGAAATCTCCTGTAGCTGATGGTGATTCACTTTGTATAAAATAATACTGTTTGTCTTATTTATACGCTTTCATACTGCTTTCGGCTAGTGGTAGTTTTCGCGGGTGATAATTTTGTGAACTATTGCAAACGCGGCACACGCTATATCGCCATCGTGAGGTGGCGAAAAGGGGGGCTTTTGATGAGGGGGACGGCAGGAGAGTGTAGCAGCGCCCCGAAGTGGGGCGTCTGGGGGAAAATATTAGCCGATATGACCGTGGTTAATCTTACTTAATGGTTCATTGATATCGAAGATTTTGAACGTCACGTCTGTCACGCCTAAATGCTTCAGGCGAGCCGTGTGTTTTTTGATATAGGCCAGCGCGGTGTTTTCATCCTGGAACAAGTAGATGCCACCCGCTTCATTATTTGCTGCGTTTTCGGTCCAGATTTTCCAGATGAACCCCGGCTCCTGGTTGATTGACTCGGCCAATTCAACGAGCTGATTCGACATCTCAGCCCCAAACGGACCATGAAAATCAAAGTGTATCTGTACGAGTTTGTTCGACATAAATCCTCCATGGATGGGTTAATTCGGGTAAGGCTGTTAGCGCAACAGCACGTGACCCGTCAGATAAGTTACAGCTTGTCCGCCGATGTAAACACGCGTTCCTGTCAGTTGGCAGCGTAAATCCCCGCCGCGTGCCGAGACCTGGCGCGCCAGCATCTGTGTTTTGTTCAGTTTTGCAGCCCAGTAAGGGATCAGCATGCTATGTGCCGAGCCTGTGACGGGGTCTTCCGCAACGGCTTCGCCCGGGCAGAAGAAACGGCTGACGAAATCGTATTCCCCATCACCCGGTGCGGTGATACAAACCATTTTCCCCAGCGGAAGCATGGCGTGGATGTTTGGGCGCACAGCCTCAACCTGCTGTTGATTCTCCAGCACCACCATGTAATCGCGTGCGACGCGCACCTCTTTGTATTCTGTGATGCCTAATGTTTCCAACAATAAGGTGGACGGCTCGACAGGTTCACTTTGCCAGGCCGGAAAATCAAGCGTCAGCCATTCACCGCTGCGTGTGACCGTCAGCGGACCCACAAACCGGGTAGCAAAATGGAGGGTAGTGTCCGGGTAATCCAGATGTTCAAAGATGACATGCGCGGCGGCCAGAGTGGCATGCCCACACAGATTGATTTCTCCCTGAGTGGTAAACCAACGCAGCTCAAAGCCATTTTCCTTGGCGACAAAAAAAGCAGTTTCAGACTGGTTATGCTGCTGCGACATTTTTAATAATGTTTCATCGGGCAGCCAGTCAACGAGCGGACAGACTGCTGCGGCATTACCGCCAAACGTCGTGGTGGTAAAGGCATCTACCATGTAAAAATCGATTTGTTGCACTGTGTAACCCTCTCATCGCACTCGGGATAATCCACACTCTATCATGCAATGATTGCCATGGGTTAAGCGCGCCGATTCGCCTGGCTGGTCAAAATTCGTTATCATCCGTTCCCACACTTTATCCAGGCCGCTCATGTCTACGATCCTCGATACCTTCATTGCCCCACCTTGTCATGACGAGATAGAGATCCTCTATCAGGACGAGCACCTGGTGCTTATCAATAAACCCAGCGGGCTGCTTAGCTTGTCGGGGAAAAATCCGCAGAATCTTGATTCGGTACATTACCGGCTGGTACAGATTTACCCCGACTGCACGCTGGTTCATCGGCTTGATTTTGGGACTTCAGGGCTGATGGTGGTTGCCCGCAACAAGGCTATCAATGCCGCGCTTTGCCAGCAGTTTAGCCAGCGTACGGTCACTAAGGTTTACAGCGCGCTGTTATGCGGACATCTGGAAAACGATGAAGGGATTATCGACGCAGCGATTGCCAAAGACCCGGCGCTGTTTCCACTGATGTCGATTTGCGCTATTAACGGCAAACCTGCCCGCTCGCGCTATCAGGTTATTGAGCGCTTTTATCACCCCCTGGAGGAGGGGACTTTACTCCCCTTGACGCGCGTACAACTGACGCCTGAAACTGGGCGAACCCATCAACTACGGATCCACTGTCAACAGTTGGGGCATCCTATTTTGGGGTGCGATTTGTATGGCGGGCGTCTACTGCCAGGCACTGAACTAACCCCGCGGCTGATGCTGCATGCCAGTGAGTTGCATTTCAGGCATCCTGTCCACAAACAGTGGGTGAATGCCGAAAACGCCAGCCCCTTCTGAAGCGGTAAAAAAGCCGCCAGATGGCGGCTGTTATGGGGTTATCGCGCGGCGCGTTGTAAAATAACTGCTGACGGCTGGCGTTGTAGAAACCGCATGCGCAGCATCATCAGTATCGCCGCAGAGGTCAGGCCGATAATAAAGCCCATCCAGAATCCCGCCGGTCCCATCCGGTCAACGACCAGATCGGTAAGCGCCAGAATATAACCGCTTGGCAAACCCAGCACCCAGTATGCCGTAAAGGTAATAAAGAAAATGGAACGCGTATCTTTATAACCACGCAGGATACCGCTGCCAATAACCTGGATAGAGTCCGATATCTGATACACCGCGGCCAGTAACATGAGCTGCGCCGCCAGAGCGACTACTTCCGGGTTATTGTTGTAGAGCAGGGCTATGTGCTCGCGGAATGTCACGGTGAAAATCGCCGTTACCATCGCCATGCAGACCCCGACACCCAGACCCGTTCTGGCGGCAGTTTGCGCATCCAGTGTCGATCCCTGGCCCAGACGATAACCGACACGAATGGTGACGGCTGCAGCCAGAGACATCGGCAGAACGAACATTAACGAGCTGAAGTTCAGTGCGATCTGGTGTCCGGCTACGTCGACAATCCCCAACGGGGAAACCAGCAGCGCCACCACCGCAAACAGCGTCACTTCGAAAAATAGCGCCAGCGCGATAGGCAAACCCAGTTGAATCAGACGTTTCATTACGGCGGTGTCCGGTTTCTGGAAACCACGCTCATTACGAATATCGCGCATCGAGCGTGCGCGTTTTACGTAAGACAGCATGGCGATAAACATCACCCAGTAAACCGCAGCCGTAGCTACGCCGCAGCCCACGCCGCCCAGTTCCGGCATGCCTAAATGCCCATAAATGAAAACGTAGTTAACTGGAATGTTCACCAGCAGGCCGAGAAATCCCATCACCATCGCCGGTTTCGTCTTGGCCAGACCTTCACACTGATTACGGGCTACCTGGAAGAACAAATACCCAGGTGCCCCCCACAGCAACGCGCGCAGGTAGCCGACGGCTTTATCCGCCAGCGCCGGGTCAATATTATGCATGGAGTGAATAATGTAGCCTGCGTTCCACAGCACTACCATTATCAGAATGGATACGCTGCCCGCCAGCCAGAATCCCTGGCGTATTTGATGGGCGATTCGATCCCGGCGTCCGGAACCATTGAGTTGCGCAATTACCGGCGTCAATGCCAGCAGTAGTCCGTGACCAAACAGAATGGCCGGCAGCCAAATGGACGTACCAATGGCGACGGCCGCCATATCCGTGGCGCTGTATCCGCCCGCCATGACGGTATCAACGAATCCCATTGCGGTTTGAGCGATTTGCGCAAGAATCACCGGAATTGCCAGAGCTAATAACTGACGCGCTTCACTTACATACTTTTGCACGTGTACACCACTATATTGTTGTTATTTGAGAGACTAAAAAAGCCGCCTTATCTGGCAGCAAGGAGAAAATGCAGGGGAAATTTCAGTCTATTGTAGCGAGGAATACGTAATTCTCCAGTGAAAAAACAGGCAGGCGCGGCGCATCGCTGGCAACCTGAATTTCCACCTGCTATTGTGCTGTGCAGAGATGTCTTAATTGAGTTCAGGAGTTTGAAGTATGTTTACGGGTATTGTGCAGGGCACCGCGAAATTGGTGTCCATTGATGAAAAACCAAATTTTCGTACGCATGTCGTGGAGTTGCCTGAATATATGCTGGATGCGCTGGAGACTGGCGCATCGGTTGCTCACAATGGGTGCTGCCTGACGGTCACCGAAATTAACGGTAACCAGATCAGCTTTGATCTGATGAAAGAAACGCTGCGCATCACCAATTTGGGTGACCTGAAGGTCGGTGATTTGGTCAACGTTGAGCGGGCGGCAAAATTCAGCGATGAAATTGGCGGACATTTAATGTCGGGCCACATTATGACTACCGCCGAAGTGTCGAAAATTCTGACCTCTGAGAACAACAGACAGGTGTGGTTTAAGGTTCAGGATCCATCGCTGATGAAATATATCCTGTACAAAGGATTTATCGGTATTGACGGTATCAGCCTGACGGTCGGTGAAGTGACGCCGACGCGCTTCTGTGTGCATTTGATCCCGGAAACGCTGGAGCGTACGACGCTTGGCAAGAAAAAGCTGGGCGCGCGGGTCAACATTGAAATTGACCCTCAGACTCAGGCGGTGGTTGATACCGTTGAGCGTGTGCTGGCGGCGCGTGAAAGCGCCATCAGTCACGTCACGGGCGAATCGGGAGCGTAAGCCTGAGTGTCAAGCCCCCGTTGGCTCGGGGGCGATAACGATTAGCGGGGAACGCGCAGACCGTGTTCAACGCCGCGGGAAAATACCACCTGCCATAGCTGAATGTCACGAGCACGAAACGCCCCGGCGCAGGCGTTCAGGTAATAGCTGAACATCCGTTTGAAACGTTCGGTATAGTTATCGGCGATTTCGGGCCAGGATCTCATGAAACGCTCGTGCCAGGCCATCAGCGTTGTATCGTAATCCGCGCCAAAATTATGCCAGTCTTCCATCACAAAATGTGGCTCGCTGGCGTTAGCTATCTGGCGAACTGACGGTAAACAGCCGTTCGGAAAGATATATTTATTGATCCACGGGTCAACGTTATTGTCGGTCTTTTTGGAGCCGATGCTATGCAGCAAAAAGAGACCGTCAGGTTTTAAATTACGATCGACCACCTCAAAATAGGTGGCGTAGTTCTTCGGCCCCACATGCTCAAACATGCCCACGGAGACAATGCGATCAAATTTGTCGTTCAGGTCTCGGTAGTCCTGCAGCAAAATGGTGACATCCAGCCCCGCGCAACGCGCCTGCGCCATTTTCTGCTGTTCTGCCGAAATGGTCACACCCACTACGCTAACGCCATACTGTGATGCCATAAACTGGGATAAACCGCCCCAGCCGCAGCCAATATCAAGCACCCGCATTCCTGGCTTCAACTGCAGCTTTTCAGCAATCATTTTTAGCTTCGCCTGCTGGGCAGATTCCAGGGTGTCGGCATCTTTCCAGTAGGCGCAGGAATACTGCATATAAGGGTCCAGCATGCGGGTAAAAAGGTCGTTGCCTAAATCGTAATGTTCTTTACCGACGACCCACGCACGTTTTTTGGTCTGTAAATTGAACAGGCGGGCCGTGGCGATACGTAGCGTATCTTTAAAGTGGCGGGGGAGTTGGTTTTCAAGACCCGCGCGCAGGACTTTACTAAAAAACATGTCCAGCCGGTCGCATTCCCACCAGCCATCCATATAACTTTCACCCAACCCTAACGATCCTTCCTGTAATACGCGTTTGAAAAAATCGGGGTTTGTTACGCGAATATCCGCCGGTGCCGGGCCATTAATGGTAATGCCTGCACGGCTCAATAATTCATTGGTGATGCGGTACCAGTCATCATCCGGTACGCTGACGTCTTCTATACACGATGAACTCATAGCTTCTCCATCACTGGTCGGTGATCAGAACCTTAAAACAGCGTAGACGCTTTTTTGGGCTTTGTGAGAAATCTCACGGAATTAATCCGCGAATCTATAATCCGACGTAGAACAGAGGAAGGGAGGAACCCTTGCCGAAAAGGCCATCCGTGGAAAAACGGGAACGTTCTTGTCACCGTTAATACATAGAAATTATCGTTATTTTTAACAACCGGAAATCAGTATAGGCCTGATTTTTTATCGATTCAACTGATAATTGTTAGCGGGCTAATTAATTGCCCGCAACAATCTTTAGTGAGACTCACCGTGGGCAATTTGTGCACGATCATCTGTTTGCGGGGCGTCAGCTTTCTGTGATTGCATTTTGTAACCCACGCCCGCCAGCAGCACCGTTGTCAGCATCACGCTGGTGGTGGTGAGCAGTGGGGTGGCGATTAACCAGGAAACCACAAGGCTTGCGAGGAAGCATAAACCCAGTTGCAGCGTGTTCTGCAATGCGGCTGCGCGTCCTGTTGCTTGTGGGAAAGGACGTAATGCTTGCGCGACGACGATAGGATAGATTGCCCCGTTAGCGATCGCCATCACACAGAATGGGATCAGGATTTCAGCCAGCGCAACATGATGAATAAAGCCGGTTGCCCAGGTGGCCACAACGCTGATGGCATACAGAATGAGTAACCAGGGCAGCAGTTGACGGCCCTGCCATTTTTGCAGCGCAGCGCGGCAGCCGTAACCACCGATTAAGAAAGCGATAGTTTGCGGAACATAGCTCAGGCCAATCACCGCTGGACTGTAGCCCATTTCGCTGAGGATGAACGGGGAACCCGTCAGCCATGCGAAAAAGCTTGCGGAACAGGCGGCATAAATCAGCACGTTTCCGCGGTAAGTTTTCGAGCGTAGCAAGGTGGCGAACGTCAGTTTGTCCTGGCTGTCGTCGCGTGCTTTAACCGTCGGTTTTAAGCGCAGTGCAGGAAGCATCAGAATTAGGGTAATAGCAAAAAGGGTGGCGAAAATGGCCTGCCAGGAAAAATGTACCAGGATCCAACTGCCTAGTAATGGTGCTAATGCCGGAGATAATCCGACCAGCGGCATAATGGTGGCAAAGATGCGGTTTACTTTTTGTGAAGGATAATAATCGGTGACCAACGCCTGCCAGATAACCGATGCAGCGCAAACACCAACGGCCTGGACAAAGCGCAGCACCAGCAGGCCGGTGGCGTTTTCAACCCACAGCATGCCCAGACTGCCCAGTGCAAAGATAGATAAACCCAGTAGCAAAATAGGTTTGCGACCGTAGTGGTCGGAAAGTGGCCCCCACAAAAGTTGCGCGACGGCAAAACCGGCTAAGAACAAGCTAAGGCTGGCGCTGACGGCAGATGCAGGTGTTTGCAAATCGGACTGAATTGCGGCAAAGGCGGGCAGATACATATCCGTTGCCAGAAAGCCGAGCACGCTAAGACCTGCCAGCCAGACTAAAAACCCTTTCCCAGGTTGCATCATCATTTCTCTTTTTTTAGCAATAGAACAATGCCGCTGAGTGTAGTGAGTGTAATTCTCGCTGTGAAACGCTAATATTTGCTTACTGATTTCAAATTTTTTGCAGGCAGAATATGTGGTCGGAATATTCACTTGAAGTGGTTGATGCCGTTGCGCGTAACGGCAGCTTTAGTTCTGCCGCCCAGGAGTTGCACCGTGTACCCTCCGCGGTAAGCTACACCGTACGTCAACTGGAAGAGTGGCTGGCGGTGCCGCTTTTTGAGCGGCGCCATCGGGATGTGGAATTGACGCCTGCTGGCGCATGGTTTCTTAAAGAAGGCCGCTCTGTTATCAAAAAAATGCAGATCACTCGCCAGCAATGCCAGCAAATTGCCAACGGCTGGCGCGGGCAACTGGCGATCGCAGTCGATAACATTGTCCGCCCAGATCGTACCCGACAAATGATCGTCGATTTCTATCGTCATTTTGACGATGTGGAACTGTTGGTTTTCCAGGAAGTCTTTAACGGCGTCTGGGATGCGCTGTCCGATGGGCGCGTTGAGCTGGCAATCGGCGCCACGCAGGCGATTCCGGTGGGGGGCCGCTATACCTTCCGCGACATGGGAATGCTGAGCTGGAGCTGCGTGGTGGCTAGCCATCATCCGTTGGCGTCAATGCCCGGGCCGCTGAGTGATGACACGTTGCGCAACTGGCCGTCACTGGTGCGTGAAGATACCTCCCGTACGTTGCCAAAGCGTATTACCTGGCTGCTGGATAACCAAAAGCGCGTTGTGGTGCCAGACTGGGAATCTTCCGCTACCTGTTTGTCTGCAGGGTTGTGCGTCGGCATGGTACCGACGCATTTTGCCAAACCGTGGATCGATAGCGGCAAATGGGTTGCGCTACAGTTGGAGAATCCATTTCCTGATGCCGCATGCTGCCTGACATGGCAACAGAACGATACGTCGCCGGCATTGAGCTGGCTGCTGGATTATTTAGGGGATAGTGAAACGTTGAACAAGGAATGGCTGCGGGAGCCAGATGAGGCCCCCGCGCAACAGGCTTAGCGGCGGTAATCGCGGAACGGGCCGTCGGCAACCGAGCGGCGTTCTACCAGACGCGGATGCACCTCGATAGATTGTGACTCTTCGCGCTTATTCACGATACGGTCTAACAACATGTTGAAGGCCGTTTCACCCAGCGAATCTTTCGGCTGGTGAATAGTCGTCAGGGCCGGCGTGAAGAAGCGGGCGTTGCGCACGTTGTCGTACCCGATAAGCGAGACATCCTGCGGTACGCGCAGTCCCATCTCGTCAGCGGCGCACAGTGCACCCATCGCCATAATATCGCCACCACAGAAGACGGCGGTCGGACGATGCGACTGTGACAAAATTTGCTGCATGGCGCGATAGCCGGACTCAGGTTCAAAATCGCCCTGCACAATCCAGTTTTCAGGCACTTTAATCAGCGCTTCTTCCATCGCTTTCATAAAACCAGCCAGACGCCCGGCTCCGGTGTTACGTTCCATTGGGCCAGGGATCACGCCAATCTCACGATGACCACGTTCTACCAGATACCGACCTGCCATGTAACCGCCTTCGAAGGCGTTATCAATGACCGTATCGGTAAAGTCGGCTTTTGCTTCGCCCCAGTCCATGACGACCATCGGAATATGGCGATACTCTTCGAGCATCGTCAGCAGCGGCTCCGGATACTCGGAACACATCACCAGCAGACCATCAACGCGCTTTTGCGCCATCATCGACAGATAGGCCTGCTGTTTTTCGAGACTGTTCCATGCGTTACCCAGAATCAGGGTATAGCCTTTCTGGAAACAGTTTTTCTCAACGGCTTCGATAATTTCAGCGAAATAGGCCGCTTCGCTGCTGGTGGCCAACAAGCCAATAGACTTGGTGTGATTCACCTTCAGGCTGCGTGCCACTGCGCTCGGAGAATAGTGCAGCTCTTTGATCGCCGCCCAGACAGCATTACGCGTTTCTTCCGCGACAAAGCGCGTTTTGTTAATTACGTGTGATACGGTTGTAGTGGAAACGTTTGCTCGCTTCGCTACATCTTTAATTGTTGCCATTACATCTCACTCCAGACCATATCCTAAGCTCCTGAGAATACTCCAGGTAAACGTTTGCCTTTACACACCCTTAGCGCAACGTAAGGGTTGCGGCACGCCGGGAAAACGACACGGAACGTCAGGAAGGGGTCAATGGCCGGTACGCTAATCAAGTAAGCGTGGAATTTTGTCTGATCTTAACGAAAAGGGGAAGAGTTAAAAGCAGTTATCAATATAAATCGTGAGAGATTTTTGCTTTCAAGTGTGTAAAAATGCGCAATATCACTTTTTGTGTGGGAATAAAAAGGAGAAAACTTGATGAGCACCGATCTGAAATTTTCGTTAGTAACTACCATTATTGTTCTGGGCTTGATCGTCGCGAGTGGCCTGACCGCAGCGCTGCATTGATTTCCCCGAGGGAGTTAATTCTCCCTCATCCTTTCCGCTGGCTTTTCCACTCTATTGTTTGCGAATAAGCAAAAGTCTTTTGCAGTTTTGTTAACTTTATTAATTTTGCGATCAATGTCATGCTTTTGACTCTTATTTTATGTCGCGCCATGGCTCGACGTTACGGAGTCGCAATATGAAACTCAATTTTCCATTACTGGCGCTGGCGATCGGCGCGTTTGGCATTGGTACCACCGAATTTTCGCCAATGGGATTATTGCCCGTCATAGCCAAAGGTGTGGATGTCTCGATTCCGGCGGCCGGCATGTTGATCAGCGCGTATGCGGTTGGCGTAATGGTGGGCGCTCCGCTGATGACATTATTGCTGTCTCATCGTGCGCGACGTAATGCGTTGATATTCCTGATGGCGATTTTTACGCTGGGTAACGTGCTCTCGGCTATCTCACCGGATTACACCACGCTGATGTTATCGCGTATTTTGACCAGTCTGAATCACGGGGCATTTTTTGGTCTTGGCTCTGTGGTTGCTGCAAGCGTGGTACCCAAACATAAGCAGGCCAGCGCCGTGGCAACCATGTTTATGGGGTTAACCATTGCCAATATTGGCGGAGTTCCGGCGGCAACCTGGCTTGGTGAAACCATCGGCTGGCGCATGTCGTTTATGGCAACGGCGGGTCTTGGGGTCATCGCGATGGTCAGCCTGTTCTTCTCATTACCCAAAGGTGGGGCAGGAGAGCGCCCGGATGTCCGTAGTGAACTGGCGGTACTTATGCGCCCGCAGGTGCTGTCGGCACTGCTGACGACCGTTCTGGGCGCCGGGGCGATGTTCACGCTTTATACCTACATCTCACCGGTGTTGCATACTATCACCCATGCCACACCGGCATTTGTCACCGGTATGCTGGTGCTGATAGGCGTTGGCTTCTCGATCGGTAACTACTTTGGCGGCAAACTGGCTGACCGTTCAGTGAACGGTACGCTGAAAGGCTTTTTACTGCTGTTGATGGTTATTATGCTGGCCATTCCTTTGCTTGCGCGAAATGAGCTGGGCGCGGCGGTCAGTATGGTGGTCTGGGGCGCGGCGACGTTTGCCGTCGTTCCACCGTTGCAGATGCGTGTGATGCGCGTTGCCAGCGAAGCGCCTGGATTATCATCCTCAGTCAATATTGGCGCATTTAACCTGGGGAACGCACTGGGTGCCGCAGCCGGTGGGGCGGTGATTTCCGGTGGTTTAGGCTACAGTTTTGTGCCGGTGATGGGGGCGATTGTGGCGGGGCTTGCGCTGCTGCTGGTCTTTATCTCGGCGCGGAAACAGCCTGAAGAGGTCTGTACTGCCACTCATTAAAACTAAAACGCAGAAGGGTTCCCTTCTGCGTTATCTTTTTATGCTGCGAAGTTCTTCGCAACAAATTCCCAGTTCACCAGCGCCCAGAAGTGCTCCAGGTAACCTGGACGGGCATTGCGATAATCGATGTAGTAGGCGTGTTCCCATACGTCAACGGTCATCAGCGGCGTCGCGTCGGTGGTCAGCGGAGTACCCGCGTTGGAGGTGGAAACGATAGCCAGTTTGCCATCCGTTCCTTTAACCAGCCAGGTCCAGCCAGAACCGAAGTTTTTGATAGCGGCGTCGGTAAACTGCGCTTTGAAATCCGCAAAGCTGCCAAAGGAGGCGGCAATTGCCTCGGCCAGTTTACCGGTTGGTTCGCCACCTGCGTTCGGTGCCAGGCAGTTCCAGTAGAACGTGTGGTTCCAGACCTGTGCTGCGTTATTGAAGACACCACCTTCAGAGCTACGTACGATCTCTTCCAGTGATTTACCTTCAAACGCAGTGCCTTTAATCAGGTTGTTCAGATTGGTCACGTAGGTTTGATGGTGTTTGCCATAGTGGTATTCCAGCGTTTCGGCAGAAATATGCGGTGCCAGAGCATCTTTGGCATACGGTAATGCAGGTAATTCAAACGACATTGCTTCTCTCCTTATTATTTATATTGAGTACACACAATAGCCTCATTGTGAGTAAGGATAGGGTAGCAAATTGAAAGGTTATGCAAAAGAAGAACTTACCCTACAGCATGTTCTGTAGGGTAAGTTTTTAGCGAATTGTTTTTGGCGTCATTACCCGACGAGCGCCCACATAGTGGCGCTGCCAGTAATCTTCACTCAGAGAGGTGATTTGAATTTCCTGCCCGCTTCGCGGTGACTGAATAAACTTACCGTTGCCAACATACACGCCAACGTGATCGGCGGTTCCGCGACCCTGGGTACGGAAAAAGACCAGATCGCCATTTTTCAGTTCGCCACGTTCGATCGGCGCGGCATCGCGCAGGTGATACATTTCGTTCGCGGTACGCGGAATGCGGAATTTCACCAGATCTTTATAGGCGTAATAGACCAGTCCGCTGCAGTCAAACCCGGTTCTTGGTGAGGTGCCGCCCCAGCGATAAGGTTTGCCGATTTGGTTCATCAAGGTAGACATGGCGGTTTTAGTCGCTTTCTGCACTTTCACTTTATGCGCGTCAGCAAGCGTCGTTGGGGTGGTGGTTTTCACCTTCACACAGCGCGGCTTATGGCCTTTGCGCGGTGTACATTTTTCAGTCCAGGTAACGGCAGCAGTTTGTGCTGCGGCAGTTTTACCACGACGATTTACAGTTTTAGTCGACTTTGCCGGAGCGGCTGTGCGTTTTTTTGAAGAGGAAGCGGTTTTGGTGCTGGTTTTACTGGTGGTCTTTGTCGCCGTTTTCTTGCTGGTCTTTGTTGTTTTTTGGCTGGCTGTAGCGCTTTTCTTTTTATCTACCGTTTTGATGGTGTGAGAATTGGTAGGTGTCGTCCTGGCCTGCTTGGAAGCATGAGCCATAGGCGTAAAGGGCAGTGTAGTAAAAAGTAAAGCACAGAGCGTGATCGAGATTCGGTTTATCCGCGCCACTGAGCAGTCCTCTGGTAAGGCAGGTCTATCGTGCCTGCGTGTGATTTTCAAAACTTGATGATTCTAATCTATAGAAAGAGGGAAAGTTAATAGCTTTTTTTGTTTAAACTTATGTTTCGTAACCGACCGCAAAAAAAAACAGCAATTAACGTAGGAGTTGGTGAACGGATAATCAAATCCACAGCCTTTAAAGGGATAAATGAGATTGTGAATGCAACTTTTAGCGTCAGGGGATAAAATAATAACGCGTAATGAAAATGTTATTTTCCGTTGCCTGTCTGACCCGCTACAATGTCAGACTACTGCCGTAAAAGAAGTTTAAGGAAGCAAGATAATGAGCACCACTATCGAAAAAATCCAGCGCCAGATCGCTGAAAACCCGATTCTCCTGTACATGAAAGGTTCCCCTAAACTGCCAAGCTGCGGTTTCTCCGCACAGGCTGTGCAGGCGCTGTCCGCCTGTGGTGAACGCTTTGCTTATGTTGATATTCTGCAGAACCCGGATATTCGCGCCGAGCTGCCGAAATACGCAAACTGGCCGACCTTCCCGCAATTGTGGGTTGACGGCGAGCTGGTTGGCGGCTGTGACATTTTGATCGAAATGTACCAGCGCGGTGAGTTGCAGCAGCTGATTAAAGAAACAGCGGCGAAATACAAAACTGAAGAGCCGGACGCTGAGTAATATCAGCAGAAGTAAAAAAGCGACCTGAAATGGTCGCTTTTTTTATGTCGCCGTTACGCTTCTTCAGGTACGGGAAGAGGCCAGCCGCCGAGACGTTTCCAGCGGTTAACGATTTCACAAAACAGCACGGCAGTACGTTCGGTATCATACAGCGCCGAGTGCGCCTGATTCCCGTCAAATTCCATTCCCGCCGCCAGACACGCTTTTGACAACACCGTCTGTCCCAGTGACAGGCCGCTTAATGCCGCCGTATCAAAGGTGACAAACGGATGGAACGGATTACGTTTCAGCGAGGCGCGTTCTGCTGCAGCCATCATGAAACTGTGGTCGAACGTAGCGTTGTGCGCCACCATGATCGCCCGATTGCAGCCGCTGTCTTTAATGCCTTTACGCACCATTTTGAAGATGGCATGCAGAGCGTCATATTCGCTGACCGCGCCGCGTAGCGGATTGTTAGGGTCAATACCGTTAAAGGCGAGGGCCTCCGGCTGCAAATTCGCGCCTTCAAACGGCTCTACGTGGAAATGTAACGTCGTGTCCGGCATCAGCCAGCCTTGTTCATCCATTTTCAGTGTGATGGCTGCGATCTCAAGCAGCGCATCGGTTTTGGCATTAAACCCTGCGGTTTCGACATCAATGACGACAGGATAAAAACCACGAAAACGGTCACACAGACCGGAAAGTTGAGCGTTATCGGACATCTGGGTCTCTTAATACGGGAAAATTGCAGCGCGTATTATGGCAAAATGATGAGTATAAAACTACGGGCACAGACGATCTGTGCCCGAGGGGGAGGTTAGTCGCCCAGGCCGCGCCCGGCGTCTTTCTCTTCAATCAGCTCAATTTTGTAACCGTCGGGATCTTCAACGAACGCGATCACTGTAGAGCCGCCTTTTACCGGACCTGCTTCACGCGTAACGTTACCGCCATTCTGGCGAATGCGTTCACACGCCTCGGCTGCGTTGTCTACGCTCAGGGCGATATGGCCGTAGGCGGTGCCCAGCTCATACTTGTCGACACCCCAGTTATAGGTCAATTCGATCACGGCTTCACTGGTTTCAGGGCCGTAACCGACAAAGGCCAGAGAATATTTGTATTCAGGGTTTTCGCTGGTCCGCAGCAGTTTCATGCCCAGCACGTTGGTATAAAACTCGATGGAACGCTGCAGGTCACCCACGCGCAGCATGGTATGAAGTAAACGCATCTTTTTCCCCTTCGAAAATGGCTAATACATTCAAAATGTTGTTTTAGTATAGCGGCGTTGTTACGCCGCTATCAATGGCAGAACGGAGATTGTGACGTTAGAGGGTAGGATAATCGGTGTAACCTTCCGCGCCGCCGCCGTAGAAGCTTTCGGCACGTTGCGGATTCAGCTCAGCTTTACGCTGCAGGCGAGCCACCAGATCCGGGTTAGCGATATAGGCGCGACCAAAAGCAACGGCGTCGATCAGGCCTTTCTCGATCAGCGCTTCTGCTTTTTCAGGCGTGTAGGCGCCCGCGCCAATGATCGGGCCGTGGAAACGTGCGCGAACTTTTTCGCGGAACGCGTCGGAATACGGCTCGCCACCGGCCCAGTCTGGTTCAGACATGTGCAGGTAAGCAATTCCGCGTTTGCCCAGTTGTTCAATCAGATACAGCGCATCAGCTTCTTCGTTTGGGCCGTTGTCAACGTTCTGGAAAGAGCCAATCGGGGAGACGCGAATACCAATACGATCGGCGCCCCATTCCTTAATTCCTGCATCGACAACTTCCAGCACCAGCCGCGCACGATTTTCGACGCTGCCGCCGTATTGATCGGTACGCTGGTTAGACGTTGGTGACAGGAACTGGTGCAGCAGGTAGCCGTGAGCGGAGTGCAGTTCAACCATGTCGAAGCCCGCTTCGCGCGCGTTGGCAATAGCCTGACGGAAGTCATTAACGATGCCCGGAATTTCTTCGGTTTCCAGTGCGCGCGGCATTGAGGTATCGGCACGCGTTGCCAGACCGTTTTCATCGCGCAGTGAGGTGCGGGTACCGGCGCTAATCGCAGAAGGTGCAACAGGAGCCTGACCGTTTGGCTGCAGACTGGCGTGAGAAATACGCCCAGTGTGCCACAACTGGACAGCAATATGGCCTTGCTCTGCGTGTACGGCCGCGGTGATTTTCTTCCATGCGGCGATTTGCGCTTCGCTGTGTATGCCGGGTGCCCCTGCATAGCCTTTCGCCTGTGCGGAGATCTGCGTCGCTTCGCTGATGATAAGACCTGCGCTGGCGCGTTGACGGTAATACTCGACCATTAGCGGAGTAGGGATGTCGCCAGGCTCAATACTGCGCAGACGCGTCAATGGCGCCATGAATACGCGGTTTGCTGCCGTAATGGCACCCACCTTCAGCGGGGAAAACAGTTTTTCAGATGACATGTGATACTCCTGAATAGACCGGTCGTCTAGTAATAAAAGAAATAAAAACGCCTGTTAAACGGCAGGCGTTGTGATGATGGTTTTAACGTGTGCCAGCGCATTTTCCAGCGGGGTGGCGCTACGAGAAATCTTGGCCTGCAAATTGGCGCCCAGCCATAGCGCATACAACACTTGCGCCTGCTGTAACGGCTCGCCAACAAAGGACAGACAATGGTTTGCCTGACCTTTCTCCAGCGCCTGCGCTAACAGCACAATAATGTGCCGCGCGCCTTTATCCATCGCGGTGCGCATATCCTCTGAGAGATCGCACACTTCGGCAGACAGTTTTACAGTTAAACAGCCGCTAATAATGCCGTGCTGGCTAAACTGGTTCAGGGTTTCCTGATAGTAGGCCAGAATACGGTCGCGGTAGTTACCCGCCCCCGAATCAAAGTGCGTAGCCAGTCGCTGATGGTAGGCCGCATAGTGGCGTTCCAGCATCGCCACACCGAACGCTTCTTTGGAGCGAAAATAGTGATAAAACGAACCTTTGGGCACTTCAGCGGTTTTCAGTAATTCGCTTAAGCCCATGCCGGTGAAGCCGCGCTGCATACACAGCAGCTCGCCAGTCGCCAGAAGATGTTCGCGTGTATCGTGTTCAGTGATTTTGTTCATGGAAACGAGTGTAATAGACCAGTCGGTCTAATGCAATAGCGCTTGCGAGAAATTCAGTTAACGTCTTCAATAGGTATATCAATCTTATTAAAGGAGGGGATGTGGCCGAACAGCTGGAGTTTTTCCCCGTCCAGAGCCCATGCCTTGGAATATGTCAGTCTGACGAACGCGGTTTTTGTCGTGGCTGTTTTCGCAGTCGGGATGAGCGTTTTAACTGGCAAAATATGAGCGATGCCCAGAAGCAGGAAGTGCTGCGGCTATGTCGTCAGCGACTGATGCGTAAATTACGAGCAAACAAAGCCAACCCTTCGGAAGAACCGCAACAACCTTCACTCTTTTAAAAGCGTAATTGCGTATACTCGATGCACATTCACTTATAAGGAAGCTGCTATGGTTCAGCGTATTACTATTGCGCCGCAAGGTCCGGAATTTTCTCGCTTTGTGATGGGCTACTGGCGCCTGATGGACTGGAATATGTCCCCGCGCCAGCTAGTCAGCTTTATTGAAGAACATCTGGATTTGGGTGTTACCACCGTCGATCACGCCGATATTTACGGCGGATACCAGTGTGAGGCGGCGTTTGGCGAGGCAATGAAGCTGGCTCCGCACCTGCGCGAAAAAATGCAAATTGTGACCAAATGCGGGATCGCGACGACGGCGCGCGCGGAAAATGCGCTGGGTCATTACATCACCGACAGCGCGCACATTATTGCCAGTGCGGAAGAGTCGTTGAAGTTGCTGGCGACCGATCATATTGATTTGCTGCTGATCCACCGCCCCGATCCGCTTATGGATGCAGATGATGTAGCTGATGCGTTTAAAAAATTGCACCACAGCGGCAAAGTGCGTCACTTTGGCGTCTCTAACTTTACCCCGGCGCAGTTCTCACTGCTGCAATCGCGTCTGCCGTTTACTCTGGCAACCAATCAGGTTGAGATTTCACCAGTACATCAGCCGCTCCTGCTGGATGGTACTTTAGATCAATTGCAACAGCTGCGCATTCGTCCGATGGCCTGGTCCTGCCTTGGCGGTGGTCGTCTGTTTAATGACGATGCCTTTCAGCCATTACGTAATGAACTTGCCGCGATCGCAGAAGAGCTGAACGCGCAGTCCATTGAACAAGTGGTGTACGCCTGGATTTTACGGTTACCGTCTCAGCCGCTGCCGATTATTGGCTCAGGGAAAATAGAGCGCGTACGTACCGCCATTGAGTCTGAGTCACTGAACATGTCTCGCCAGCAATGGTTCCGTATCCGTAAAGCCGCGCTGGGTTACGACGTACCTTAATCGCGTTTTTGATGCTTCTCCGCTCAAAATTGTGTCACTGGTTTACACTTAACAATCAGACACCTTTTGGATGGAGGTCTTATGAAGCGTTTGAGTTTGGCCATTATCACTTTACTGGCCTGTGCAGGTGCGCAGGCTGCCAGTGAAGAAAAAGTGACGATGAATCTGGTAACGTCGCAAGGCGTCGGTCAGGCGATTGGTACGGTCACTATTGCTGAAACCGGGAAGGGGCTGGAGTTTACGCCCGATCTGAAAGCCCTGCCGCCGGGTGAACATGGCTTCCATGTGCATGCGAACGGCAGTTGCCAACCGGCTATTAAAGACGGGAAAGCCTCAGCCGCGGAATCGGCTGGAGGCCATTATGATCCGCACCAAACCGGCAAGCATGAAGGCCCCGAAGGCGCAGGCCATATGGGCGACCTGCCACTGCTGGTGGTGAATAACGACGGTATCGCTACAACACCCGTTGTTGCGCCGCGGTTGAAAACGCTCGATGAGGTTAAAGGCAAAGCGCTGATGATCCATGTGGGCGGCGATAATATGTCCGATCAGCCGAAACCGCTTGGTGGTGGCGGAGCGCGCTACGCCTGTGGTGTTATCAAATAATCAGTTGCTTAGCGTACCCGGCGGCGGCGCTTGTTCAAGCTGCGAAAGCGAGCAGTGTAGCCGCCAGACCAATGCCGACAGTTCCTGCGCAGCAGGTTGATGATGATGGGCAAGCGTATCGCAGATGCGCTGTAGCTCACTCAGCGTGGCATTCAGCGGACGTTGCTGAACGCCGCGTTCACTCATCACGTCGCGAAGCAGTGAGATACACACGTCCCTGACGCGAGCCAGCGGATCTGAACGCGCCTCCCAGGTGCGCAGTTGCCACACCACGTGCGAACAGTTCAGCAAGACAACCCCCCAGCGCAATAACCAGCGTCGCGCCAGCGCATCCTGACTGTTACTGAGCTGGCTGACATGATGATAGGTCAGCGACTCAAATTCGTTTTCACTGAGTGATGGATGTCGGCTGAGCTGATCGACAAAATCCCGGCGCAGGGCGCGAATATGGCGGCGACTTTTCCGCGCATCCGATCCGGGACGCAAAATGGCGAAGGCCAGCCATGACAGCGCCACGCCAGCGATTTTTGCCATATTGTCATTCAGGAAACCAGCAAAATCGTAAACCGGTGGATTGGTCACCGCGATAAACGATCCCATAAACACGATCAACTGTCCCCAAAGACCTGCCAGAGCAGGCATTTGCAGCTTCAGAAGTTGCATGGTGGCGAGTAGCGGGAAAAGAAACAGAATGAATTGCCAGAGGTCAGAGATTTGCACCATCAGGCCAAACTTAACCACAAAGCTAAACAGCGACAGCAGAACCAGCGTGCGCATCAGTAAAGAAAGCGACTTGAAAGGCGTGGCAACGGCGGAATACAGCACGCTGCTGATGGCCGCGAGCGTGAGTGCGCCAGATCCTGATTCCCATTGTGCGCCAATGCTCCATGCGCCGATAAGCATCAACGTGCAGAACGTACGCAACCCGCTCCAGATAGCTTCCGCACTATCGGTATGACGGGCAAGTCCTGGTGTGCGGGCGATATTTATACGTTCGGCGGTAACGCCATTTTCCAGCAAATGCAGATACTGACTGCTGCGTAAATAGAGCCGACAAAAATAACGCAGTCGTTGCCAGAAGGCGACATGTCGATAGTCACGGGCATCGACGGGCCGCAGTGGAGCGATAATTTGTGCAACGGTGTAGCTGTCGGTATTGGATTTGACCAGCTCGCTGAGTAATTGTTCGATGATATCCCGGGTATTGGCCGGGGGATTAGGCCAGTTCAGCAGCATCCTGCGCAGACTGGAAATTACGCTGGTCATGCGCAACTGCTGGTGCAACAGCGAATTGAGCAACGCATTTTGACGGCGAAAACGGTAATGACTCCAGAATGCCTGAATTCGTAGCAGGTTCATGGTCAAAATCTGGCCAATGACACCTTCATGAGCCGTGCGAATGGCATCCGTTGTCTCAGGTTGCCAGAGTAAGCTGGCATGTTCCAGTAAACGCGAATGCATGTTTTTCAGCGCAGTCAGTAACGCGGTGCCATCGGAAGTGCTGGGCAGGATCATCATCATCACGCCTCCGCACAGGATACCGAGGATAACCTCGCATACGCGGGCCTGCGCGATGTCCCATAGCTGGGTAATCTCCACGGTATTGACCATGTGAAACGCAATGATCGCCGCCGTATAACCTGCCAGTTGAAAAGCGTAGGCGACGTTATTGGTGAAATGTGCGCAGGCCCAGGTACAAAAAGCGATCCACACCGACATACAAAGTAAAAACAGCCATGGTTCATTGAGGGTATGACCGGCGATAATCAACGCGGCGGTGGCGCCAAGCAAGCTACCCGCCATGCGACCCAGGCTTTTGCTGATAACACCGCCGACGGTAGGAAAACTGACCACGGCCGCCGAGGTCATCGCCCAGTAGGGCTCATCCAGATTCAGATAATAGGCAAACGTCAACGCCAGACACATGGCAATGGTATTTCGCAGCGCGTAACGCCATTGCGCTGCTGTGGCTTTGAACCACGGCCAATTGCCTGGCGTCAGGAGGGGCAGTTTCATTTACGCGGGCCGACAGACACGCTGCAGGTCGTACCAGAAACCAGCGTGACATCATGCGGTAGCGCGTCGAATTCGATGCGTACCGGAACACGCTGCGCCAGACGCACCCACGGCACGTTAGGTTTGATGTCGGGAATCAGGCCGGAATCACTTTCCACGCTTTGATCGTAGATAGCGCGACCAATACTGGAAACGTGACCCTGTAACTTAATATTGCCGCTGTAGAGCGTGATAACCGCAGGCGCACCTTCACGAATGTGGCGCAGCTTGGTTTCTTCAAAATATCCCATCACATAAAAAGAGTGGCTGTCGACAAGGGCAAACAAGGGCTTACCGGTTGAGGCATAGTCTCCGGTACGGGTAGAAAGATTGGTAACCCAACCCGCCACGGGCGCTTTGACCACCGTTTGCGTCAGTTGCCATTGTGCCTGGCGCAGACTGGCCTCGGCTGCTTCAACGCTGGCCTGCATGGCTTTCACATTGAGATTAGCGGTATCCAGATCTTCGGCTGAGATGTAATTTTGCGATAAATGGCGGCGTCGGTTGGCCTCGTTATTTGCTTTCGCCAGGTCGGACTGAGCTTTGGCCAGCTGCGCTTGCGCATTCAGTTCAGCAATGTGAAACGGCGTCTTGTCGATGATAAAAAGCACATCGCCTTTATTCACGAACTGGTTATCTTTTATATTGAGTTCGCTAATGCTGCCTGAGACCTGCGGCGTGATGCTAACCTGCTCAGCACGCACTTTACCGTCACGTGTCCAGGGCGACTGCATATAGTAATTCCACATCCACCATCCGGCGAAAACTGCGATTGCAGCGACTATAATGGTGGAGAAGTATTTAACGGTTTTAAGCGACATAATCACCACGCAATCAGCATTACAAAGGCCAGACATACGCAAAGCGTAAAGAGTGACAGATCCATTAACAGGGGATGCCAGATCTCACCGGAATAAATCCAGTCGCGCAGCAGGCGATGGACAACCAGCCAGAGAAGGAATCCTGCTACAAACGCCTTGAAAACAGGGGGGAAATAAACAGACGCTCCGATCATTAAATCTTGTAGGGGCAATCCTGTTGCATTAAACATAAACTTCACGGGCAAAATCCTTGGCGGAAGAGAGCATTGCTATAGGTTTAGCAAAAAAGAGACAATGAGTCTCTGTAACGCATAATGTCTGAAAAAATGTCAGCCGGTAAGCAAATTTGGCAATACATTTGTTTTGGCAATACAAATGCTGCACACTATTCTAAAATCAGCACAATAACTTAGCAAGCTAATTATAAGGAGATGAAATTGGAATCGCCATTAGGTTCTGATCTGGCACGGTTGGTGCGCATTTGGCGTGCTCTGATTGACCATCGCCTGAAACCTCTGGAGTTGACGCAGACGCATTGGGTTACGCTGCACAACATTCATCAATTGCCGCCTGATCAATCGCAGATTCAGTTGGCTAAAGCAATTGGCATCGAGCAGCCTTCGTTAGTTCGTACGCTTGACCAACTGGAAGAAAAGGGACTCATTTCACGACAGACTTGCGCCAGCGATCGTCGGGCAAAGAGAATTAAACTGACAGAAAAAGCAGAGCCGCTGATCGCTGATATGGAAGCGGTTATCAACAAGACGCGTGGAGAAATTTTGGAAGGGATTTCAGCTGAGGAAATTGATCTGCTGATTAAACTGGTCGCCAGACTGGAACACAATATTATTGAGCTGCAGTCACAGAGCTGAGGCGCAAAGATGACGTGTGGCCAGGGTCTGACCACACGTGAATTTGATTAGCGTGGAGACACGGTAACCTGGCTGCCGTTGTTAGCCATAACAACGCGCTGGCCGGCGGAGAACTTGGTCGCACCCTGTTTCTGAACCACCATGATGGTATTACCGTCGTCCTTACGGATTTCCAGTTCCACACCCTGGGTTTTATTCATTGCACCTTGTACACCTTGACCCGCTACGCCACCGGCAACTGCGCCAGCAGCCGTGGCTAATGAACGACCGGTACCGCCGCCGACGGTGTTACCAAGGAACCCGCCGAGTACCGCACCACCGATTGCGCCAATCACGTTTGCGTCATCGCCACCCTGGATTTGCACCGGACGAACATGAACAATCGTACCGTAGGTAACGTTCTGAACTTGTTTCGCTTCGGATGCAGTATATACGTCGCCTGAGAGGCTATCATTGTTAACGCAGCCCGCTAAAGATACGCCCATTAATGAAACAATCAGCACACGTTTAATCATTTACAAATCTCCTTTGTCACCACGAAACGCTAATTAAGCACTCTTCATGGCTAAATTATATGGCATTTGTGAGCCTAAGGTCACATGTTCTACTGGAACAATATGAAAATCTTAACCGAAATCGGATATACCGAGTATAAACGAATCATTCATATAATTGATGTAATAAAGCGTCCAGTGTAATGATTAGGCATTAAAAATCATTAAGGAAGCATGGCATTAGTCGGCACTTTATGGTTGAGTGTCAAGGCTAATTTGCTTAAAAGGATGACATATGAAATCGGGCCGTTTTATCGGTGTAATGTCTGGAACCAGCCTTGATGGCGTCGATGTTGTGCTGGCGACGATAGATGAAACGATGGTTGCGCAGCAGGCGAGTCTGACCTGGCCTATCCCCCTCCATGTAAAGCAGGCGATTCTGGATATCTGCCAGGGCCAGCAGCTTACGCTATCGCAGTTTGGCCAATTGGATGCGCAGCTCGGTTATCTGTTTGCCGAGGCGGTGAATGCGCTGCTGGCACAGGAAAAATTGAAGCCGCAGGAGATCGTCGCGATTGGCTGTCATGGGCAAACCGTGTGGCATGAACCCACGGGACGCGCACCGCACACGCTGCAAATTGGCGACAACAATCAGATCGTCGCGCGAACCGGCATCACCGTGGTTGGCGATTTTCGCCGTCGCGATATCGCCCTCGGCGGGCAGGGCGCGCCGCTGGTTCCCGCTTTTCATCAGGCGCTGTTGGCGCATCCAACGGAACGACGGATGGTGCTGAACATTGGCGGAATTGCCAATCTGTCTCTGCTTATTCCGCAGCAGCCCGTTCGCGGCTACGACACCGGGCCGGGTAATATGCTGATGGATGCCTGGATCTGGCGGCAATGCGGTCAACCCTACGACAAAGATGCGCAGTGGGCCAATTCGGGAACGGTGATCCTGCCTTTATTGCAAAATATGCTGAACGATCCGTATTTTTCTGCGCCTGCGCCGAAAAGCACGGGCCGCGAGTATTTTAATTATGGTTGGATAGAACGTCATCTGGCGCATTTCCCGGGAATAAGTCCGCGCGATGTGCAGGCGACGCTTGCCGAACTGACGGCGGTCACCATTTCCGAGCAAGTCCTGTTGAGCGGCGGTTGTGAACGGCTAATGGTATGCGGTGGTGGAAGCCGTAATCCGCTGCTGATGATGCGTCTGGCGGCATTATTGCCGGGTACAGAGGTCACCTCAACCGATGAGGCCGGGATTAGCGGTGATGATATGGAAGCGTTAGCCTTTGCCTGGCTGGCGTGGCGCACGCTGGCGGGATTACCGGGAAATTTACCTTCCGTGACCGGTGCATCAGAACCGAGCGTATTAGGGGCAATTTATCCTGCTAACCCGCGAACTCAGAGTTAACTGAAATTATTCAGCGCCATATGCCGGTAAACTCGGGATATTAGGGAGGGTGCCATTACCCTCCTGGACCAGGAAAGTCTTCAGGATATGGCTATGAAAAAACTGTTATTAGTGTGTCTGCCGGTACTGCTTAGCGGATGTAGCGTGTACAACCAATTTGTCGAGCGTATGCAAACGGATACGCTGGAATACCGCTGTGACGAAAAACCGCTTACCGTCAAGCTGAACAATACCCGCCAGGAGGCGAGTTTTGTTTATGATAATCAGCTATTGAACCTCAAACAGGGCGTGTCAGCATCAGGCGCGCGCTATACCGATGGTATTTACGTCTTCTGGTCTAAAGGCGACGAGGCAACGGTCTATAAACGAGACAGAATTGTGCTAAATAACTGTCAGTTACAGAACCCGAAGCGTTGAGATTTTCACCTGGGCGGCGCACAATAGCGTCACCCACTGACAATCCGTAGCCAACATCATGTCTGATAACGACGAATTGCAGCAAATCGCGCATCTGCGCCGTGAATACACGAAAGGCGGCCTTCGCCGCCGCGATCTTCCCGCCGAACCCCTTGCGCTGTTTGAGCGCTGGCTCGGGCAAGCCTGTGACGCCAAACTGGCCGATCCTACCGCAATGGTCGTTGCGACCGTTGATGAAAATGGCCAGCCTTATCAGCGTATCGTGTTGCTCAAACATTATGATGATAAAGGTCTGGTGTTCTATACCAATCTCGGCAGCCGCAAGGCGCACCAGATCGAGAAAAATCCCCGTATCAGCCTCTTATTCCCATGGCACATGCTGGAACGGCAGGTGATGGTTATCGGCAAGGCTGAGCGTCTTTCCACACTCGAAGTGGTGAAATACTTCCACAGTCGCCCACGCGACAGCCAGATTGGCGCCTGGGTATCTAAGCAATCCAGCCGAATCTCCGCTCGCGGTATTCTCGAAAGCAAATTCCTCGAACTGAAGCAGAAGTTCCAGCAAGGGGAAGTACCACTGCCCAGTTTCTGGGGCGGCTTTCGCGTGAGTATTGAGCAAATGGAATTCTGGCAGGGTGGTGAAAACCGTCTGCACGATCGTTTTTTATACCAACGCGAAGATAACGCGTGGAAAATTGATCGCCTTGCCCCCTAAAGATGCAAATTTCTTGTTTTAAGCGCTGGTGCTGAACAATCCGGCGCTTTATTCTATGTTTCTTTCGCATCAGGCGAAAAGTCGTGTACCGGCTAAGGTGCAGTCGTTTTATACATGGAGATTTTGATGGCAAGCAGTAACTTGATTAAACAATTGCAAGAGCGGGGGCTGGTGGCCCAGGTGACGGACGAGGAAGCGTTAGCAGAGCGACTGGCGCAAGGCCCGATCGCGCTCTATTGCGGCTTCGATCCTACCGCTGACAGCTTGCATTTGGGGCATCTGGTTCCATTGTTATGCCTGAAACGCTTCCAGCAGGCAGGCCATAAGCCTGTCGCACTGGTAGGTGGCGCAACGGGTTTGATTGGTGACCCGAGCTTTAAAGCCGCCGAGCGTAAACTGAATACCGAAGACACCGTGCAGGAGTGGGTGGATAAAATCCGCAAACAGGTTGCGCCGTTCCTCGATTTCGACTGTGGCGACAACTCGGCGATTGCTGCGAATAACTACGACTGGTTTGGCGGTATGAACGTACTGACTTTCCTGCGTGATATCGGCAAACACTTCTCCGTTAACCAGATGATCAACAAAGAAGCGGTTAAGCAGCGTCTGAACCGTGACGATCAGGGGATCTCCTTTACCGAGTTTTCTTACAACCTGCTGCAGGGTTATGACTTTGCCTGCCTGAATAAATTGCACGGCGTGGCGCTGCAGATTGGCGGTTCTGACCAATGGGGCAACATTACTTCCGGTATCGATTTGACCCGTCGTCTGCATCAGAACCAGGTGTTTGGTCTGACCGTTCCGCTGATTACTAAAGCTGACGGCACCAAATTCGGTAAGACTGAAGGCGGCGCTGTGTGGCTGGATCCGAAGAAAACCAGTCCGTATAAATTCTACCAGTTCTGGATCAACACCGCCGATGCGGACGTTTATCGCTTCCTGAAATTCTTTACTTTCATGGACATTGAAGAGATCAATGCGCTGGAAGAAGAAGATAAAAACAGCGGTAAAGCACCGCGCGCCCAGTATGTACTGGCCGAGCAGGTAACGCGTCTGGTTCACGGTGAAGAAGGTCTGGTAGCGGCAAAACGCATTACCGAAAGCTTGTTCAACGGCAATCTGAGCGATTTGAGCGAAGCGGATTTCGAACAGCTGGCGCAGGATGGCGTGCCGATGATCGAGATGGACAAAGGTGCCGATCTGATGCAAGCGCTGGTGGACTCCGAGTTGCAGCCTTCTCGCGGTCAGGCACGTAAGACTATTGCGTCAAACGCGGTAACCATCAACGGTGAGAAGCAATCCGATCCGGAATATTTCTTCCAGGAGAGTGATATCCTGTTTGGGCGCTACACCTTACTGCGCCGTGGCAAGAAGAACTATTGTCTGATTTGCTGGAAGTAAGATTTAGTTAGCAGGGGCGTGGGAAACTACGCCCCTTTATTTTTTCAGGGTTGTGGTAAGTAAAATGAAGAATATCCTCGCCATCCAGTCCCACGTTGTTTTTGGTCATGCGGGTAATAGTGCTGCAGAGTTTCCAATGCGTCGTCTTGGCGCAAATGTCTGGCCGCTGAATACCGTTCAGTTTTCTAACCACACACAGTACGGCAAATGGACCGGTTGCGTGATGCCGCCGAGCCATCTGACCGAAATCGTCCAGGGTATTGCCGATATCGATAAACTTCAGACCTGTGACGCCGTATTGAGTGGCTATCTTGGCTCGGCTGAACAGGGCGAGCATATTCTGGGCATTGTTCGCCAGGTTAAAGCGGCCAACCCGCGGGCGAAATACTTTTGCGATCCGGTGATGGGCCATCCGGAAAAAGGGTGTATTGTCGCGCCGGGCGTGGCGGAGTTTCATGTACGCCACGCGCTTCCGGCCAGCGATATTATCGCCCCAAACCTGGTTGAGCTCGAAATTCTGTGCGAGCATGCGGTGAGTAATGTCAATGAGGCAGTGGCGGCAGCGCGTGAGCTTATCGCTCAGGGACCAGAAATTGTGCTGGTGAAGCATCTGGCCCGCGCGGGTATCAGCACCGATCGTTTCGAGATGCTGCTGGTCACGGCTGAACGGGCGTGGCACATCAGCCGACCGTTAGTTGATTTTGGCGCTCGCCAGCCGGTTGGCGTGGGTGATGTTACCAGTGGCTTATTACTGGTGAAACTGCTGCAGGGCGCGTCTTTACAGCAGGCGCTTGAGCATGTGACGGCGGCGGTATACGAAGTGATGATTACCACCAAAGAAATGCACGAGTATGAGCTGCAGGTCGTGGCCGCACAGGATCGTATCGCGAAGCCTGAGCACTACTTCAGCGCGACGCAGCTGTAATCAATGCCCGATAGCGTTCACGCTTATCGGGCCTACGTTTGGCCGTCGGTCGGACAAGTAAGTAGGCCGGATAAGGCGCCTGGCGCCGCCATCCGGCACATTAGTGATTAGCTCAATCCTTCTGCTTTGAGCGCTGCGGCAACCGCCGGGCGTTCAGCCATACGGGCCATATACGCGTCGATATGGCTTAATCCTGCCATATTCAGCTTAACCGCATAAGCCCAACGCAGCACGGTGAACAGATAGGCATCGGCGATGCTAAAGCGCGGGCCGCAGATCCATTGATCGTCTTTCAGCGACTCGTTTACGTACTGCATTTTTTTCTCCAGCTGCGCGCGAACGGTTGGCTTGAAGTCTTCCGGCGTATCGGGACGGAACAGAGGCGTAAAGCCTTTATGCAGTTCTGTCGCAATGTAGTTAAGCCATTCGATGGTTTTGTAACGGGAGAGGCTGCTGGTTGGGGCAAGGAGCTGACGGTCTGGTACGGTGTCCGCCAGATATTGCATGATGGCGACGCCTTCGGTCAATAGCGTACCGTCATCCAGCAGCAGCGCGGGAACTTGACCTTTTGGGTTTACCGCGAAAAAATCATCGCCGTTTTCCAGACGTTTCTTCATCAGATCAACACCATCCAGCGTGAAATCTTTACCACTCTCCCGAAGGGTGATGTGGGAAGCGAGAGAACAAGCGCCCGGTTTGTAGAACAGTTTCATCGGTAACTCCTTTTGGCTGAGGTATATCGTATGGTAGTGCTAGCTCAGGCAAAAAAAAAGCCGCTAACATCAGTTAGCGGCCTGAAAATGAGTTTCCCTGAGAATTACGCTGTCGCGGCCTTAGAGGCTTTCTCATTGACGTCATCGTCCTGAGTCATACGATTCAGTTTTGGCGCCGTCAGCAGCATCAGAACAGCGATAACCGCCGTTGCAACACCAATCTGCAGGAACACACGACCGTAGACTTCAAGGGACATCAGCGGGTCAGTCACGTTCTCTGGTACAGCCATCATGTTAGCGACGTAACCACCGATGATGTTTGCACCGGCAGTGGTCAGGAACCAGCTACCCATGATGAAGCCCATCAGGCGTTGCGGTACCAACTGAGCCACCATTGCCAGACCCAGACCGGAGATCATCAGTTCACCGATACTTTGCAGACCATAGCAGATGATCAGCCAGTTAACGGATACGATGCCCGCGTCGGTAGCGAATTTCGCGCCCAGCGGCAGGATCAGGAACGCACCGGAACACAGCACCATACCAATCGCAAACTTAGTCGGCATTGGCAGGGTATCGCCCATCTTGTTATAGATAGCGGCGAGGATTGGGCTACCAATGATGATCCAGAACGGGTTCAGCGCCTGATACTGCTCAGGTTCGAAAGCAATACCAAGAATAGAGTGCTCAACGTTACGAATCGCGAAGAAGTTCAGTGAGGTCGGCATCTGGCTGTACAGTACGAAGAAGATAATCGCTTCAAGCATCAGAATGAAGGCGACGATCATTTTACGACGTGCAGCACCGTGCATGGTGAAGGCTTCTTTACCGAAGATAAATACGATACCCAGCGCAATGACGCCCAGAACCATACGTGCGATCTGCTGGTTGTGCAGCAACCAGGTTGCAATGGCGATCAGTACCACAACGCCAGCAATAGTCAGCAGCAGGTTACGGAAGTTGATCGGCTCAAAGTCAGGTTTAGAACCGTACTGTTTAACCCAGCGCTGGCAGAATGCGAAGTTAACAACGGTAATCAGCATACCTACGACGCTCAGGGCGAACGCGGTGCTCCAGCCGTAACGCGCAGCTAACCACGGCGTTGCCAGCATAGAGAAGAATGAACCGATGTTGACGGACATGTAGTACATAGTAAATGCACCATCAAGACGCGGGTCATCTTTGGCATAGCAGGTAGAGAGCAGGGAGGATGGGTTTGCTTTAAACAGGCCGTTACCGACCGCGATGGCCGCCATGCCCATATAAACGATACCCGCATCATGACCGGACCATGCAACCAGTGCATAACCGATGGCCAGGACAATTGCGCCGAGCATAATGACGCGTTTTGTTCCCAGAACTTTATCACCTAACCAGCCGCCAATGGCAACCAGACCGTACACCAGGGCGCTAAAGGACGAGAAAAGGGTGATGGAATCCGCTTCTGACATACCCAGCTGTTTAACCAGGTAGACGGCCATAATCCCTTGCAGGCCGTAATAACCAAAACGTTCCCACAGCTCAATAGAGAAAATGAGATAGAACGCTTTTGGTTGTTTGAAGGCGTTTAAACTCACGCTTTCTGTTGGTTTATTGTTTGCAGTAGACACTTTTACCTCTTTTTTTACATCCCATATCAACGGGGGTGTTCAGGTACGTGATGAGTCAAGTTCATCCGTCCGATTGTTATAGTGGGAGGGGAAACGGCAAGTAATGTTCACTATCTTGACCCTTCAGACAAGTGCTTTGTAATAATCTGTTACATATATCATGACTGGTGAAATCGTCGGGGCTGCGAAATGTTATCTAGCGTTAAATTTCTTCATTTGAAAAATGGCAGATTTTTACACTGTTTAATCAGGCCAGAAACCGCAATGTGGCGATATGTTCTGCTATTTAAGGTTGAATCCAGTGATATAGGCCATTATCTGAAAAATAGCCAGTGTAATGTTTTGTTTAGAAACTGTTCAGTTAGGTCATCTGATTGTCACTTTAACTGAAAAATAAAAAATTATTAACATTGTGTTATCTGGGTGATCTGGATCACGTATAGATAGAAATTTCTTTTGCTAAAAAAACGATTAACCTGCTCAGGTGATAATTCACAAGAATATTACATTAGATATGAGCGCCAGAGCGGCATCATTGTCGGCAAAAGAAACTCAGGGGAGTGCATAACTAATCGTTATGTGTGCGAGGGGCAAACAGGATGCCCCGGCAGCATCAGATATCGACTTTCTCTTTGAATTCGCAGAGATCTTCGATAATACAGGAACCGCAGCGCGGCTTTCGGGCTATGCAGGTGTAGCGGCCATGAAGAATTAACCAGTGATGGCAATCGACTTTAAATTCACTGGGTACAACCTTCAGCAGTTTCTCTTCAACCTGCTCAACGTTTTTACCCGGAGCGAATTGCGTACGATTACAGACGCGAAAAATATGCGTATCTACGGCGATAGTGGGCCAGCCAAAGGCGGTATTTAACACTACATTTGCAGTTTTTCGTCCAACTCCGGGCAGGGCTTCTAATGCGGCACGGTCTTCAGGCACTTCACCATTATGTTGTTCCAGCAGAATGCGGCAGGTTTTAATCACATTCTCCGCTTTGCTGTTAAACAAACCAATTGTCTTGATGTAGGACTTAACACCTTCAACGCCGAGCTCCAGCATCGCGGCAGGGGTATTAGCGACGGGGTACAGCTTAGCCGTCGCTTTATTGACGCTGACATCGGTGGCCTGCGCGGAGAGCAAGACCGAAATCAGCAGTTCAAACGGCGATGTAAAATTAAGCTCGGTTGTCGGATGCGGATTGTTATCACGCAGGCGCGTCAGTATTTCCAGACGTTTTGCTTTGTTCATTACACATTCCCTGTTTCACCCACGGGACTGTCCGCGACAGCCGCCTCGGCACGACGTTTCTTCATTTTCTCATCAATCAGATACTTCACCGCCAGCATCAGACCCAGGCCTATAAACGCGCCCGGTGGCAGCATGGCCAGCAGAAACGGCGTATCAGTATGGAAGATCTCAACGCGCAAGACTTTGGCCCAACTACCCAACAAACCGTCTGCGCCATCAAATAGTGTACCGTTACCAATTATTTCACGCAGCGAGCCCAGAACAAACATGGCACCTGTTGCGCCCATGCCGATGGAGAAACCATCGAGTGCGGATAAAGCAGGTCCCTTTTTGGCGGCGAAGGCTTCCGCACGACCAACAACAATACAGTTGGTCACAATCAGCGGGATAAAGATGCCCAGAGACTGATACAGTCCAAAAGCGTAGGCATTGATCAACATCTGCACCGCGCTCACCACGGAGGCGATGATCATGACATAAATCGGAATACGAATTTCTGGCGGTGTCCAGCGACGAAGGGCTGAAATCGTCAGGTTCGTCAACGTCAGGACGAGCGTAGTCGCGAGTCCCAGACCCAGCGCATTAGTGGCAGTAGAGGTGACGGCCAACAGCGGACACATCCCGAGTAGCTGCACAAGCGCGGAGTTATTTTTCCATAACCCCTGGACAATAACGTCTTTAATTTCGCTCATGGTTTATTCTCCACAGGCGCTAAGTTGAGGAAGTTGCGCGGGTAGCGTCTGCGCATACAAACCGGCGCGTTTTACTGCATTCACTACCGCACGCGGTGTAATGGTGGCACCTGTAAACTGGTCAAAGTCTCCGCCGTCTTTTTTCACCGCCCAGTGGGAATCATTACCCGCCGCGATCGTTTTGCCGCTAAAGTGGGTTATCCAATCGGACAGTCGCAGTTCGATTTTATCGCCCAGTCCTGGCGTTTCATGATGCTCGGTCACCCGCGTACCCAACACGGTACCGGTAAAATCGACGCCAACCAGCAGTTGAATAGCCCCGGAATAACCATCTGGCGCCGTAGCTTCAAGAACTGCTGCAACGGGGCGATCGTCCTGGCGGGCAATATACACCCGGTGACTGCCTTTGCCCAACGCTGGCGCATCGACCAGATAACAACTCTCAGACAAGTTATTATTGTAGCGATCGCCAGGCAGAACTTGATCGAACAGCGCTTTTTGCTGCAGCGCGGCCTGTTCATCAATAGTGGACTTAGTTAATTGATTGATTGCCGCGGTTAACCCCGTCGAGCCCGCAGCAAATAGCGCCAGTGTAATACCGTGTTTACGAATCGTTTTCAGCATAGGGAATCCTTAGCGATGTCCGTACACGCGAGGGCGAGTGTAATAATCAATCAGCGGAACCGTGATATTTGCCAGTAAAACGGCAAAAGCGACGCCATCAGGATAACCGCCAAAACTGCGAATCAACCACACGAGCAGGCCTGCAAGCGCGCCAAAAATCAGACGGCCACGGTTGGTGGTTGATGCTGTAACGGGGTCGGTAAGAATAAAAAATGCACCTAACATGGTCGCGCCGGAAAGGAGGTGCAACTGAGGTGAGGCCAGCGATTCTGGCGAGAAAATCCAGCCTAAAGTTGCGCAAACCGCAAGCGACAGCAGGAAGCTAACCGGGATATGCCAGCGAATCGCTTTCTGCCATAACAGTATGACACCGCCGACCAGCCAGGCAAGGTTAACCCACTGCCAGCCAGCGCCTGCAAGCATGCCGCTGTAGATTGGGTATTGCATCACCTGCTCAACAGTATGTCCCGCATGCAGCGAAGTCTTAAAGGTGTCGAGAGGCGTTGCCTGACTGATACCATCAATGCCCATACGCAACGTGTTCATATCCCCGCCGCTGGCGGTATGTCCACTAAAGATAACGTTAAGGGCGTCAAAGAACCCAGGCACAGTAGCCGCAATTTCATGCGGCGGCAGCCAACTGGTCATCTGTACCGGAAATGAGATAAGCAGTACGACGTAACCAATCATGGCAGGGTTAAACGGGTTCTGGCCGAGGCCGCCATACAGTTGCTTAGCGATGATAACGGCGAATACCGTGCCTAAAACCACCATCCACCAGGGGGCGAGCGGGGGAATACTCACCGCCAGTAGCAGCCCGGTGAGTAAAGCAGAGTTGTCTTTTAATACCGTGACAATAGGCTGTTTACGCAGTTTAAGTACGCCCGCTTCGGCAGCGATAGCGCTGACGGCTGCCAGAACTATCTGGAACAACGTTCCCCAGCCAAAAAACCACAGCTGAGCGGCGATCCCCGGCAATGCAGCAAGTAACACCAGTATCATGATGCGCGATGTCTGGCGCTGGTTATGGGTATAAGGGGAGCTTGCTATTCTGAATACCATTTATTCCTCGTTTACAACCTGCTGCTGTGCGGCTTTCTTTGCCTGAGCGCGTGCGATAGCGGCCGCGACGGCGGCTTTACGCGGATCAACTGGCTCGGCTGTTTCCGTTACTGCCTGCTGCTCAAGCTTGCGGGCTTTAGCGCGGGCGATAGCCGCTTCCACGGCGGCTTTACGCGGATCAACTGGCTCGGCTGTTTCCGTTACTGCCTGCTGCTCAAGCTTGCGGGCTTTAGCGCGGGCGATAGCCGCTTCCACGGCGGCTTTGCGCGGATCAACCGGTTCGACGGTTTCCGTTTCCGGTTGCTGCTCAAGCTTGCGGGCTTTGGCACGGGCGATAGCCGCTTCCACGGCGGCTTTGCGCGGATCCACCGGTTCGACGGTTTCCGTTTCCGGTTGCTGCTCAAGCTTGCGGGCTTTGGCGCGTGCAATAGCCGCTTCCACGGCGGCTTTACGCGGATCTGTACCCGCACTGTTGCCTTCAATTTGTGGTGGATTTTCAGTCCGGGCCGCGCGAGCTTGTGCCTTACGCGCCTCGCGTGCGGCAATCACGGCGCTATTGTCAGGTTTTTCGCCAGCCTGAATGACTACCGGCTGCATTGCCTGGGCCTGCTTTTCTTTTACGCGAGCCAGCGCGGCGGCAATGGCATCATGATCTTTAGCTGCAGGCTGAGCGGCGGCGCTTTTGTGGCGTTCAAGACGTGCAGCTTTTTCTCGTTCAAGGCGTGCCTGTCGGGCTTCGAATCGTGCTTTTGCTTCGGCGGCACGTTTTTCTTCCTGACTAATGGCGTAAATCTCGGCTTTTTCCTGGCGGAAATACTGCACCAGTGGAATGTTGCTAGGGCATACCCAGGCGCAGGCACCGCATTCAATACAGTCGGCGATATTGTGAGCCGTTGCTTTGTCGTGCTGTTGCCCTTTACTGAACCAATAAAGCTGCTGCGGCAGGAGATCGGCTGGGCAGGCATCGGCGCAAGCGCTACAGCGAATGCAGCCTTTCTCTTCCGGCGTTTCCCCCATTTCACTGGCAGAGGGCGCCAGAAGACAGTTGGTAATCTTTACCACGGGTACATCCAGCCACGGCAGCGTAAAGCCCATCAGCGGTCCGCCCATAATGACCATCTGGTCGGCGGAAGGGCAGAAGCCCGCGTCGTTGAGCAGATGACGAACCGGCGTGCCTAAACGCGCCCAGACGTTGCCCGGACGGCTGACGGCTTCACCAGTGAGCGTCACGACACGCTCGGTGATCGGTTCACCATCAATCACCGCGCGTTTGATGGCATAAGCGGTTCCGACGTTTTGCATCAGTACGCCGATATCTGAGGAACGTCCGCCGTGGGGAACCTGCTTGCCAGTCAGGATTTGTGTTAATTGCTTGGCCCCGCCTGAAGGATACTTAGTGGGGATCACACGTAAGCTAATATCGTGTGAATCAGCCATCACTGCGCGCAGCATAGAAATTGCCTGCGGTTTGTTATCTTCGATGCCCACCAAAATTTCGCGTGGCTGAAGAATATGCGCAAGGATACGGATACCTTCGACGACCTGCGCCGCGCAGTCCTGCATCAGGCGGTCATCAGCCGTAATGTATGGCTCGCATTCAGCGGCGTTGATGATCAGCGTTTCAATTTTATCTCCGCCGCCCTGTAGTTTGACGCCGGTGGGGAAACCTGCGCCACCCAGTCCGGCAACGCCGAACTGGTGAATACGCGCGATCAGCTCTTCCCGGCTGCGGGAGCGGTAATCGGTCCAGCCATCCCGCTCAATCCAGCGATCTTCGCCATCGGCGTCTATGATAACGCTCAACTCAGCCAGTGCCGATGGGTGTGCCGTAGAGTGCGGGGCAATGGCAACAACGGTGCCTGACGTTGGTGCATGGACCGGAAGCATTTTGCCTCGCCCGAGGGTTAACGCCTGACCTCGCAGTACGGTATCACCCACGTTTACGCACAGCTCACCTTCCGCGCCAATATGTTGCTTCAGCGGAATAACAAAGCGTGGCGCCAGCGGAACCTGCCGCAACGGCGTGCCGTTTGACTGGGTTTTCATTTCTGGTGGATGAATGCCGCCATCAAAGTCCCAGATTTTGTTTTTTCTGAATGCAGAGAATAACTTAAACATGTTGTTCCACGGGAATGATGCGCACAGGAATGGTGTTTAAATCCCATTTCCAGCTATCTGGTGTTTCGGCTACCGGACGTAATTCGATACATTGCGTTGGGCACGGATCAACGCACAGGTTGCACCCGGTGCAGAGATCGCTCATCACCGTATGCATGGCGCGCGTCGCACCCACAATCGCATCAACCGGGCAGGCCTGAATGCACTTTGTGCAACCGATACAGTTATTTTCATCAATGACCGCCAGCATACGCACGGGCGTAACGTCTTGTTCATCACCATCAATCGGCTGCGGATCGACGTTCAGCAGGGCGGCAATTTTTAACATCACCGCTTCGCCACCGGGAGCGCAACGGTTAATTTTTTCACCCTGAGCGCCGATCGCTTCAGCATAAGGATGACAGCCCGGATAGCCACATTGTCCACACTGGCTTTGCGGGAGAATTTCATCAATTTTCTCCACAACCGGATCATCTTCAACGGCGAAACGTCGTGAGGCATAACCCAAAATAGCGCCGAACGCCAGACCCAGTAGACTCACTGCGGCAACGGCAATCCAGATAGCATTCATTACAACTTCACCAAACCACTAAAGCCCATAAAGGCTAATGACATTAAACCGGCGGTAATCAGCGCAATCGCATTCCCGCGAAATGGCGCAGGGACGTCCGCCACGGCGAGACGTTCGCGAATTGCCGCGAACAGTACCATCACCAGCGAGAAGCCGACTGCGGCAGAAAAACCGTATAGCGCCGACTGTAAAAAGTTATGACCGAGGTTGATGTTCAGTAGCGCTACACCCAATACCGCGCAGTTAGTGGTGATCAACGGAAGGAAGATCCCCAGCAGGCGGTAAAGTGCAGGGCTGGTTTTGCGTACAACCATCTCGGTAAATTGCACCACGACGGCGATAACCAGAATAAAAGCCAGCGTGCGCAGATAGATGAGATTGAGCGGGATTAGGATCCAGGTATCAATCAGCCATGCGCAAATGGATGCCAGTGTCATGACAAACGTCGTGGCAAGGCCCATACCCATTGCGGTTTCCAGTTTTTTGGAAACACCCATAAACGGGCAAAGGCCCAGAAACTTGACCAGTACAAAGTTATTGACCAGTACAGTTCCGACAAACAGCAGCAGGTAATCAGTCATTTTTCGGCCTGAAATAAAAAAGCCGCCTATTATCTGACAATCTACAACAGGCGACAACAGGTTAACTGTAGGGTTATTACGGGTTCACAAACGTCGATTTAACGCGCTGCGATCGTTTGAAGTAGGGCACCAGCAGTGCTGCAGCCAACAATGGGAACAGCAGTTGGCGCACGGCAAAGGCGTCCGGGACCGGTGAAAACGCAAACGCTTTAATCGCCAGCAACACGGAGATCAGCAGCCACAGAATATAATGTTTAGGTACACAGGCTCTGCGTTTGAAAAACGCAATCGTCAGCCACAGCGTGTAATACCACATGGCGATCGCGGTAATAAAGGAAACGCCCCATAACAGCAAATTGACCGTACTTTGTTCACCCAGCATTTTGAAGGTTTGCGGTGTAGCCAGCGCAGTGACATAAAGTAGTAACGCCAGCGAAGCGCTCAACAACGCGACTAACAGCCAGGCCAGTGGCCCAAGGAGCCAGCCTCCGATACGTTGTGCCGGTGTGGTAGTCATCTCTTCTCCAGGTTTACGCGCGCAATCAATCATGCCATTCATTTTGGGGCAATTATTATAAAGCTTTTAACGTTGAGCGCTACTTTCTTCTCTATTGCACGTAATGCCAGACTGATTTAGGTACCTGACCGACATCAAACAGACGACCTCCCGAGATAAGCTCCGCACGGCGATGGTCTGCGGCACGGTACATATTGATAATGTCGCTATCGTCAGTGAGCGTGTAGTTAAGATGGTCGAACAGTTTTTCCAGACTATCGAGTGAACTGATTTTGCGGAATTTTAATAAGTAATCCTGAACAGTCATAAATGCAGATCCATATAAATAAAATAATACCAACGGAGTAGAAAATATAAAAATAAACAACGTGCACAGGTAAAAGCGGATTTACGTGCAAGTGTAAGAAGAGTGTTCATACCTGTGAAAAAGCAGGCGCTATACGCACCTGCAGCAAGGGTAACCCGCTTCGCCACAGCAGGCAATATGCGGCGGAGCGGGATGCGGCCTAATTCGCTTTTTTTGACAGAATTCGATCTTTTGCAGCCAAACCTTGCAGCTACTACATGTGAATTGCCGGGAATAAACGACTACCGACGCTTATTTCTTCTGCACAGCAGCAACGGGCTCCGGTGGCTGGTAATTGTCAATATGATTGGCAACACCCAGCAGGATTACGGAGACGGCGAGAACAATCCAACCTGTTAATTCAATAAGACGATTCATTACTGATGACATTTGCTTTGATTTATCCTTAAACACAGGCTGCAAATGTTACTAATCTCTCATTAATACAGCAAGATGATTGGGAACGATTTCTACCTCTTTTTCGCTGCAAGTTAAGCGTAAGTGGCATATGTTTGACTTAAGTTAAGAAACGACCTTTGTAGCGCAAAGGTTATTAAACTATTGAGACGTTGCAAGGTATGGTGTGAAATAGGTCTGTTTTGAATTGAGAGGCAATAACATGAGTGACAACATCCGCGTTGGGCTAATTGGCTATGGTTATGCCAGCAAAACCTTCCATGCCCCCCTGATTGTGGGTACACCGGGCCTGGAACTGGCTGCGGTTTCCAGTAGTGATGAAGCAAAAGTGAAGGCAGACTGGCCTACGGTGGCGGTTGTTGCCGAGCCTAAACATCTTTTTAACGATCCCAATATCGACCTGATAGTGATCCCCACGCCTAATGACACGCACTTCCCGTTAGCGAAGGCCGCGCTGGAAGCGGGCAAACATGTGGTTGTTGATAAGCCTTTCACCGTGACACTGTCACAAGCTCGTGAGCTGGATGCGCTGGCGCGCAGCCTCGGGCGCGTATTATCTGTGTTCCATAACCGTCGCTGGGACAGTGATTTCCTGACGCTGAAAGCCTTGTTGGCGGATGGCGTTTTGGGGGAGGTTGCGTATTTTGAATCTCATTTCGATCGTTTTCGCCCGCAGGTTCGTGACCGCTGGCGTGAACAGGGCGGCCCGGGAAGCGGCATCTGGTACGATTTAGCACCGCATCTTTTGGATCAGGCGATTAATCTGTTTGGTTTGCCCGTCAGCCTGACGGTAGACCTCGCCCAACTGCGCCCCGGTGCGCAGGCGACGGATTACTTTCATGCCATCCTGACGTATCCGCAGCGGCGAGTGATTCTACACGGTACCATGCTCGCTGCCGCAGAATCGGCCCGTTATATTGTGCACGGATCGCGCGGCAGCTATGTGAAGTATGGTCTTGACCCGCAGGAAGAGCGTTTGAAAAATGGCGAGCGGTTGCCTCAGGAAGACTGGGGTTATGACATGCGCGATGGCGTATTGACGCGAATAGAAGGTGAAGAGCAGGTTGAAGAAACCTGGCTTACCGTACCGGGTAACTATCCGGCGTACTATGCTGGCATTCGTGATGCGCTAAACGGTAACGGTGAGAACCCGGTCCCGGCAAGACAGGCTATCCAAATTATGGAGCTGATTGAGCTGGGTATCGAATCCGCAAAACATCGTTCGACGCTTTGCCTTGCCTGATTGAACTAATGCCGGATAAGCGTTACGCCATCCGGCACTTTATCGTTACGCTGCGGCGACTTTCTCACGCAAGGCACGTTTTTCTTCGTTACTCAGGAATGCCATTTCCAGACCGTTGATTTGCGCCTGGCGGATCTGTTCGCGCGTAAGGCCTACTGCTGGTGCGGCAATGGTGTACTCGTGAATAATATCCACCCCCTGAACAGCCGGGTCGTCCGTATTCAAACTGGCTAACACCCCATGCTCGAGGAACGTTTTCAGCGGATGGGCCGCCAGAGAGGCAACGGTGCTGGTCTGAATATTTGATGTCAGGCAGGATTCGATGCCGATACGGTGCTCGGCGAGATAATCCATCAACGCACGATCTTCTACGGCTTTAACGCCGTGACCAATACGTTCAGCGCCCAGCTCTTTAATGGCCTGCCAGATGCTTTCGGGGCCCGCAGCTTCGCCCGCATGCACGGTAATACGCCAGCCGGCGTCGCGTGCCTGGTTGAAGTGTGACAGGAACAGACTGCCCGGGAACCCCAGTTCGTCACCAGCCAGATCCAGTGCCGTAATATGGTCGCGGTGGGCTAACAGCGCATCCAGTTCCTGCAGGCAGGCAGCTTCGCCGAAGGTACGACTCATAATGCCAATTAAGCGTGCTTCAACGCCAAAGGTCTTGCAACCCTCGCGTACGCCGGCAATGACGGCTTCAACCACGCCCGCGACGGGAAGCTGATGCGCCATCGCCATATAGCCTGGAGAAAAACGTAATTCTACATAGTGCAGACCGTTACGTGCCGCATCCTCAATATTCTCAAATGCCACGCGGCGACAGGCATCCAGCGAGGCCAGAACCTTCACGCCCCAATCGAGCTTGGATAAAAAGCTCACTAAATCCGGCTCAGTTGATGTGACTTGCACATGAGGGATCAGCGTTTCCAGCGTTTGCGCCGGAAGCGTCAAGTTGAACTGACGACCCAGATCCAGGATCGTTTGGGCACGGATGTTACCATCAAGGTGGCGATGGACGTCGGTCAGGGGGAGAGAAGTATCAATCATGGTTGCACTCGTGTTTTTAGGTAAAGTGCAGGGCATTATACAACAGAAAAATGTTCCTCTAAAAACTTTAAAAAAAACAGTGCAGAGTTCGGGGTGTGAGGGAAGCAAGTGGTGCAAAATTGCTCGCCATGCTGCCAACGCACCAACAGAATGGGGTTCCGGCAGATCGTACCAGGATGCTTTTGCCTGGCGGTGGTAAGACAGGTGTAAAGTTAGCAATAACGCATTTTCTACAGCATGTGTTTAATGGCGGATTTTTTCTTTTTTTAAGATTATTTCCCTCGATTTTATTTAATCACTGCCTTTCAGTGTTAATTTATTCAGATATTAATTGGATAACATTGCTAATAGCGAAAAATGGACACTTTCCCATTTATGAATGCACAGCGAGGTATGTTATAAAAAACACAATAATGACTGAGGGTATTAATAAAGTGAAAAGTGTAAAGCTAATTATCAGTACAATGTTCTGTGGAAGTTTGCTTTTGGCAACTGTACCTGCGCATGCGGCGTATAAAGCGGATGAAACGCATGTGATCCAGTTTAAAAAAGGCACCAGCGGGGCAGATATCAAGGGTACAATTACGGGTGATAAAACAAAAGATTATACGTTTGTCGCCAAAAAAGGGCAGACCCTGCAAGCAGTTCTGAAAAGCGCCTGGCCTCATCCTTTCATGAGTATTATTGCACCGGGCGATCAATTCATTTTTGATGGCATGATGAGCGGTGATACTTATAAAAATACGCTGCCTGCCAGCGGTAAGTATACTATCAGAATATATCAAAAAGGCGCGGCGAAAGATGAAGGGAAAACCAACGCATTCCAGCTGCATATGAAAATTACCAACTAATAATGAGTAAAAGATCGCCCAAGTGGCGATCTTTTACTTTGCTATTTAACGTATTGTGCGGATGGCGTTAATCAAACCCTGAACGCCTTTTTCAAGCTTGGAGCGCGGGCATCCGGCATTGAGGCGTACAAAACCGCGGCCTTCTTCTCCGTAAGTATATCCCGGCATGATGGCGACTTTCTGCTGGTGGATGAGCGCATCCTGCAGCGCGTGGTCATCAATATTGAGCGGGCGCAGGTCAATCCATGCCAGATAGGTGGATTGCGGAACCTGCCAGTTTAGCTCAGGGAATGCACTATTTAGCTCACGGGCAACAAAGTGCAGATTACTGGCAAGGTAATCGCGTAGCGCATCAAGCCAGCTAGCGCCTTGCTGGTAGGCTGCAATATGTGCAGTAAGCGCCAACACCGCAGGCGAGGAAAGGCCATCGCGGCCTTTTAACGCGCTGAGATAATCGTTACGGCTTTGCGCATCCTCAATGATTCCGTAAGCCCCGGTTAATGCCGGAATATTGAAACTCTTTGAACCGGAGGTGAACAGCGCCCAGCTGTCGCGCGCGACGTTGCTCCACGGGATGTGCGGCTGGTCTGCCCATACCATATCCATATGGATCTCATCAGAGATGACTTTTACACCGTGGCGCTGACACAGTTCCGCCATGGTTTCCAGTTCGTCGCGCGTCCATACCTTACCGGTTGGATTGTGCGGGCTGCAAAGCAGGAGAATTTTGCTTTCAGGTAGGGACAGGGCTTGCTCCAACGCAGCCATGTCGCAAAACCAACCGTCAGCGCGTTTTTCCAGTCCGACAGCGCGCACCTGGCGCTGATTACCTTCAATCGCTTTGTAAAACGCGTCGTAAGCTGGCGTATGAATGACCACCGCATCGCCTGCTGAGGACCACTGGCGGATCAGCTCCGACACCATATAGATGACCGAGGGGCCATAAACCAGCGATTGAGGATCAATTTGGGTATTATGACGCGAGAGAAACCAGTGGCTAATCGCCGCCAGAAATTCATCATTTTTCCAGCGGCTGTAACCCAACACGCCATGTGACAGGCGCTGAGTCAGCGCCTCCAGAATGCAAGGTGCGGTGGCAAAATCCATATCGGAAATGGTGAACGGCAGCAGGTCTGCTGAACCAAAACGGTCGGCAACGTAATCCCACTGGGTACACCAGGTACCGTGTCTGTCCACAACCTTTGAAAAATCAAACATAATGTTGTCCTTACGCCTGTACGGTATTCATCAGAACCGCGATCTCGTCTTTTACCGACTGGACCTGTGGGCCGATAACCACCTGGAGGTTATGCTGATTGAGTTGTACTACGCCAATGGCTCGATTGTCCTTCAGAGCCTGTACGTTAACAAGCGACATATCTTTTACTGACAAGCGCAGACGGGTGATGCAGTTATCCAGGCTGACTATGTTTTCCGCGCCGCCGAGCGCCGCCAGAATGGCGGGGACGTTGTAACCCGATTTACCCGGCGCTCCAGCCATGACTTTTTCGATATTGCTGGCAATTTCGACTTCACGACCCGGTGTTTTGAGATTAAAGCGCGTGATAGCGAAGCGGAAGATAACGTAATACACCGCGAACCAAATAGCCGCCACAACAGGAACCAGGTACCACTTGGTGGACAGTCCGTGCAGGATACCGAACACCACGAAGTCAATCAGGTTACCGTCCGTGTTACCGATTGTGACGCCAAGCACCGCCATCACGGTGAAGCCAAGACCGGTAAGCAGGGCGTGGATCACATACAGTACCGGGGCGACGAACAGGAATAAGAACTCGAGGGGTTCAGTGGTACCGCCAATGACACAGGCGATCAAACCAGAGATTAATAACCCTTTAATCTTATGACGATTCTCAGGACGTGCGCAGTGGTACATGGCTAATGCCGCGCCCGGTAAACCACCGAGGAACGCCGGCATTTTACCCTGGGACAGGAAGCGAGTGGCGCTTTCAGAGAACCCCTGGGTTGTTGGGCAGCTCAGTTGAGCCTGAAAAATAGTCAGTGCGCCGCTTACGCTGTGACCACAGACTTCCTGCGTGCCGCCAGCTTCGGTGAAGCGAATCAATGCCACCAGAATATGATGCAGGCCGAAAGGCAGCAGCAGGCGTTCGCCGGTACCAAACAGCATAGGACCAAATTCTCCCGCGCTATTGATGATGTGGCCGAGTCCGGTAATGCCCATGGCGAAAACCGGCCAAATCAGGGGAATGACCAGGCCGACCAGACCCATCACCACTGAAGAGATAATAGGCACAAAACGGGTACCGCCGAAGAAGGCCAGCGCGTCCGGCAGACGAATGTTGTGGAAGCGTTCATGCAGCATCCAAACGATGATCCCGGCAATAACCGCGCCGAGGATCCCCGTGTCGATCGACTGGATCCCCAAAATGTTTTGCACGTTGTTGGCTTTGAGGATCGCCGCATCTGTGGTGGGTAAGATACCTTTGGCAGTTAACCAGAAGTTGACGGCAAGGTTCATGACCGCATAACCGACAAAACCGGCAAACGCAGCAACACCTTTGTTCTCGCGGGCCAGGCCCAGAGGAATGGCAATACAGAACATGACCGGCAGGAAGCTAAACGCAAACGAGCCAACTTTGCTCATCCAGGTGAAGATGGCCTGAAGCACAGGGTTTCCCAACGCCGGGATCAGCGTCAGGACATCATGGCTGCTTAACGAGCTGCCGATCCCCAACATGATCCCGCAAAATGAGAGCAGTGCTACGGGCAACATAAAGGTTTTGCCCAACTGCTGGAAAAATTCCCATAACGTTATTTTTGGTGTGGTTCTCGTCGTCATCAAACGACTCCTTGTAAAAGCTGGCTGACTAATGATGGCGAGAAGATAAAACGTTTTACCTAATTTTAGTGCGGTATAAATCACATTATCGAACGATAATAGGGCGTATAAATATAAGTGATTGATAAAACGTTTTATCCGTCACGTTATCAGGGAGTTTTCTGTTTTTATGGCTATAGCCAAAAAAATAACCATCCATGATGTTGCGCTGGCTGCAGGGGTTTCGGTCAGTACCGTCTCATTAGTGCTCAGTGGAAAAGGGCGAATTTCATCAGCCACCGGCGAACGAGTTAATGCTGCTATTGAGCAACTGGGGTTTGTGCGTAACCGCCAGGCATCAGCGCTGCGTGGCGGGCAAAGCGGGGTAATTGGTCTGATTGTGCGCGATCTGTCTACGCCGTTTTACGCAGAGCTGACGGCGGGGCTGACGGAAGCGTTAGAAGCGCAGGGGCGCATGGTCTTTTTACTGCATGGTGGTAAAGATGGCGAACAGCTGGCGCAGCGTTTCGCGATGTTGCTCAATCAAGGGGTGGATGGCGTGGTCATTGCCGGAGCTGCCGGCAGCAGTGACGCGCTGCAACAACTGGCCGCTGACAAAGGGATCCCGGTAGTATTTGCATCACGCGCCAGCTACATGGATGAGGTTGACACCGTCAGACCCGATAACATGCAGGCTGCCCAGTTATTAGTTGAACATCTTATCCGCCACGGGCACCAGCGTATTGCCTGGCTGGGGGGGCAGAGTTCTTCATTGACCCGCGCAGAGCGCGTCGGCGGCTATTGCGCCACGTTGCTAAAATATGGTTTACCGTTTCATAGCGACTGGGTGCTGGAGTGTTCATCCAGCCAGAAGCAGGCCGCTGAAGAGGTGACAGCGCTGTTGCGTCGCAATCCGACAATCAGCGCGGTAGTGTGCTACAACGAAATAATCGCCATAGGCGCCTGGTTCGGCCTGATGAGAGCTGGACGTCAGAGTGGTGAAATTGGCGTAGATCGTTATTTCGAACAGCAAATATCGTTGGCCGGATTCGCCGATGTGGCAGAAAACGCGCTGGACGATATCCCTATTATTTGGGCCTGTACGCCCGCTCGTGAAATGGGATATACCCTTGCTGAACGCATGCTCCAACGCATTGGCCACGATGAAGGCCATTCACGCAATCTGACACTTTCCGCTCGGCTGGTGGCAGCGAAATAAAAAAAAGCCCGATAAGCAATGCTATCGGGCCAGTCATAAAACAGTGATTACTGTTGCGGGATGGCAGGAACGTCCGGCTGTGTAAGAGAAGGCATACCGAACATGCCAACAAACTCATCCAGCGGCATTTTTTGTCCGTTCAGCGTTACCTGGCCGTTTGCATATTGCAGGCTGGAGCCGATAACGTTGTCCTGCAGCGTCGTAATACGGAACATCTGACCCATCGCCGCCAGGCCATTAACCTGTTGCTTCGCCAGACCTGCTGCTTCTTCCTGCTGATATCCTTCCAGTTTGGCAATCTGCGTCATGAACTCAGTCGCCATATCGACAGGAATTGTCAGTTTAGCGTCCAGTGATTTGACGGAGCGATCCACTTCCTGCGCCAGCGTTTGCGGCTCCACGGAGTTTGCAGTCGGATCTTTTAGCAGCAGGGACAGATTAAATGCGGTTTCACCTTTTGCGTTCTTCCAGCTCAGCGGGGCAATAGTAATGACCGGCTCGCCTTTCATCAGAATTGGCAGTGCATTGAAGAAGGCTTCGGTGACTTTCTGCTGATAAAGCTCAGGATTTTGCACCACGTCAATCTGTGACATCAGCGCTTTGGTTTGGGCGCTATACTGCTGGCTGAACTGGTGCAGCGCTTCACCGTCTATCTGGCCCACTTTCAGCGTCAGTTTACCGCTTCCCATATCCTGGCCCTGAAGTTTAAGACTGTTCAGGGTGTAATCCAGCTGGCTGTTTACGGTTTTGCCATCGTTGATCAGATCGGATTTGCCATCGATACCCATACCTTCCAGTACCGCCAGCTCTTTACCCTCGACTGAAATCGACAGTTTTTCGAGTGACAATTTCTGGTCGCCGATGCGCTCACCAAAGCTGGCGATACTGCTGGAACCTTCAGTTTTCAGGTTATTAAAAGTAACCTGTACTTTCTGATCGTACTCATTGACCGCATTAACCAGGCCACTTTGCGCTTCGCCAGTCAGCGACACAGCATTGCCGTCTTTGTCAGCCGTAAACTGGAACTCGCCGCCGCTAAAGGCCACTTTTTCATCGCCTTTCTCATAGTTCAGTGGCTTGAGAGAGAGAGCGGAACGGGTATCGCCACTGTAGCTAATACGGGAGTTAATGATGAATGGCGTCTCACCTTTGGCAATATCAAACAACGGTTTGGTAACGTCGTTATTGACCAGCGTCGTTTTCACGGAGGCCATTGCCGGAACCAGATTCAGTGATTTCAACTGAGCCAGCGGGAAAGGACCGTGATCCACGGTTTCATTCAGGACGATGCTTTGTCCCGGTTTCAGCCAGGAATCAGCCTGTCCGGCGATAGGTTTTACCACCAACTGCAGTTGGCTATTGAACACGCCGCGCTGGTAGTTTTGATAACTCAGTTCAATGCCCGCCTCAGGGGAGTAGCGTTTTAACTGTTCGTTTGCCTGCGTCACCATCTCGGCGAGATGCGTTTCGAGTTTCTTTCCTGTGTACCAGGCTCCGCCCGTCCAGACGATACCCAGTGCAACCACCACACCCGCAGCTACCAGCGATTTTTTCATTTTGATATCCATAAAATAAAACCAGGCGTTTGAAGACGCCTGGAGGAGTGACATGTCTTTAACTCACTACAGCTTAGCAAGAGTTGTTAAAAATATCAGTATCTTGCTACAGCTTGTTATAAACCCGAGCTAAACGACCCTTGCCGCTGACGTTTATCGGCGATTCATTCGCGCTAATAAAGGCCGATTCACCCGGCAGCAGGACCAGACGCTGCTCGCCTTTACTCAGCACGGCTTCCCCCTCGATGCAGAACAAAATAGCCGCACTTTGCTGACTGATTTCTGTGCCATCGGCGGTCAGTTCATGCAGGGAGAAGGCGAAATCGTCGACCGGAATAGGGAAGTCCAGTTCGCCATCGGTCTTAACCGGTGTGGTCAGCAGCTGGTTTGCAGGTTTGGCGACAAACTTAACGTTGGCGACCAGCTCCGGGATATCAATGTATTTTGGTGTCAGTCCGGCGCGAAGCACGTTGTCCGAGTTAGCCATTACCTCAAGCGCCACACCTTGCAGGTAGGCATGTGGGGTTTCGGCAAACAGGAACATCGCCTCGCCTGGATTGAGCTTCACCACATTGAGCAGCAACGGGGAGAAGAGCCCGCTGTCGTTCGGGTAGAAGTCGGCTACCAGGCGAATGGTTTGCCAGGGTTCACCCTGCTGGCTGTTCAGCGCTGATTTCAGGATTGCCAGCGCATGGGATTTCTCCTCATCCTGCATATTCAGTAAGCTGGCGAAAAGATAGCTCAGACGTTCTGCGCTCGGTTCCTGCAGGAAATGCGCAATAGCCGGGTGCGCTGCACTAACCGGTTGTAACAGTGCAACAATGTCTGAGAACTCGCGAAATGCGTTCATCGCCAGAAATGGCGTTAAAGCAAAAACCAGTTCCGGCTTGTGGTTAGGATCTTTGTAGTTGCGCTCGGCGGCATCCATCGGGATCCCCGCCGCGTTTTCTTTGGCAAATCCGATTTCAGAATTGCGCTTGTTAGGATGAACCTGAATCGAAAGAGGTTGCGCGGCGCAGAGCACTTTAAACAGGAAAGGCAGTTCACCAAAGCGTTTGGCAACGGCATCGCCTAACAGTGCGGATTTATCGTGTTCGATGACATCGCGCAGAGCGACCTTCTGGCCGTCAGCGCCCAGAACCTGCGAGCTGCTTTTCGGATGCGCGCCCATCCACAACTCAGCCATCGGTTGCTGAGTGGGGTTGGCAATCCCATAAAGTTCCGTTAACGCAGTTTTACTTCCCCAGGCGTAGTTCTGCACTGAGTTGATGAGTTTTTGCATTCTCAAGCCCTGTTTCAATGTGGAATTTTCTGCGGCTATTAAACCAAGAAACCCCGAGGGAAGTAACCTGCACATGTAAAAAGTCGTACTTGTCTCAGTTTTTGTTAAAAAATTGTGTAGGATATGGTGACTCGCTTTTAATACCCTGAGCAATTCCGGTTGCAGAAAGCCCTTACTTCTACAATCCGACCTGCGGCAGGGAAGCAGGGCAATGGAACATCTGCCCAGAGAATAACCAGACCGAGCAGTAAGTGAGAGCACAATGTCAAACAAACCCTTTCATTATCAGCATCCTTTCCCCCTCAAAAAGGATGATACCGAATACTATCTGCTGACCAGCGATCATGTCTCCGTTGCCGAATTTGAAGGGCAGGAGATTGTTAAAATAGCACCGCAAGCCTTAACCCTGCTGGCTCGTCAGGCCTTTCATGATGCGTCGTTTATGCTGCGTCCTGCGCATCAACAGCAGGTGGCCGATATTCTGCGTGACCCCGAAGCCAGTGAAAACGACAAATATGTGGCCCTGCAATTCCTGCGCAATTCCGATATCGCGGCTAAAGGTATTTTGCCTACCTGTCAGGACACCGGAACCGCGATTATCGTAGGTAAAAAAGGTCAGCGCGTCTGGACCGGTGGCGGCGATGAAGCTGCGCTGGCGCGGGGGGTGTATAACACCTACATCGAAGACAACCTGCGCTATTCGCAAAACGCCGCGCTGGATATGTATAAAGAGGTAAACACCGGTACCAACCTGCCTGCACAGATAGATTTGTATACCGTCGACGGCGACGAATACAAATTCCTGTGTATTGCCAAAGGCGGTGGTTCGGCGAACAAAACCTATCTGTACCAGGAAACCAAAGCGCTGCTGACGCCAGGCAAATTAAAAGATTACCTGGTTGAGAAGATGCGAACGCTGGGAACTGCGGCTTGCCCGCCGTATCACATTGCGTTTGTTATTGGTGGTACGTCAGCGGAGGCCACGCTGAAAACGGTGAAACTGGCCTCGGCTAAATATTACGATGAGCTGCCGACCGAAGGTAACGAACACGGCCAGGCATTCCGCGATGTCGATCTGGAAAAAGAGCTGCTGATTGAGGCGCAGAATTTGGGACTGGGCGCGCAGTTTGGCGGGAAGTACTTCGCACATGACATCCGCGTGATCCGTCTGCCGCGTCACGGCGCGTCGTGTCCGGTTGGTATGGGTGTTTCTTGCTCAGCCGATAGAAATATCAAAGCTAAGATCAACCGCGAAGGTATCTGGATCGAAAAACTGGAGCATAATCCTGGCAAATATATACCAGAAGAGCTGCGCCAGGCGGGAGAGGGGGAAGCGGTGCACGTTGACCTCAATCGCCCGATGAAAGAGATCCTGGCCCAGTTGTCGCAGTACCCGGTATCTACGCGTCTGTCGCTTAACGGTACAATCATTGTTGGCCGTGATATTGCGCATGCGAAACTGAAAGAACGGCTGGATAACGGCGAAAGTTTGCCGCAGTATGTTAAGGATCATCCGATCTACTACGCCGGTCCGGCAAAAACGCCGGAAGGCTATGCCTCTGGTTCGCTTGGTCCAACCACTGCCGGGCGTATGGACTCGTATGTTGACCAGCTCCAGGGCGCTGGTGGGAGTATGATCATGCTGGCGAAAGGCAACCGTAGCCAGCAGGTGACCGACGCTTGCCATAAGCATGGCGGTTTCTACTTAGGCAGTATTGGCGGCCCCGCTGCGGTACTGGCCCAGGGCAGCATCAAGAGTCTGGAGTGTGTGGAATACCCTGAACTCGGGATGGAAGCTATCTGGAAAATTGAAGTGGAAGATTTCCCGGCGTTTATCCTGGTGGATGACAAAGGCAACGATTTCTTCAAGCAAATTCAGACGTCGCAGTGCGCACGCTGCGTTAAGTAACGTCAGCCGCCCTTCGGGGCGGTTTTTTTTACCGCACGAACCACCAAACGACAGATTAATCCTCGTTAATACTCATAAGACCAATGCAAATGGGCAATGTCGAAACATAACCTAATCAATTGTTAATGTAAGGAGCAGGTAATGGTAACGGTACGCCGCGAGAATGATTCAATGGGGGCAATTGATGTCCCTGCCGATAAGCTTTGGGGGGCGCAAACCCAACGTTCGCTGGAGCATTTTCGTATCTCTACGGAGAAAATGCCGGTCTCGCTGATCCATGCGCTGGCGCTGACGAAACGCGCCGCTGCAAAGGTTAACCAGGATCTCGGGCTGTTGGCGGAGGATAAAGCCAGGGCTATTATGCAGGCCGCAGATGAGGTGTTGGCGGATAAACATCGTGATGAGTTTCCGCTGGCCATCTGGCAAACCGGCTCTGGTACACAAAGCAATATGAACATGAACGAGGTGCTGGCAAACCGGGCCAGCGAATTACTGGGCGGCGTACGAGGGATGGAACGCAAGGTACACCCCAATGATGATGTTAATAAGAGCCAAAGCTCGAATGATGTCTTTCCAACCGCAATGCACGTTGCCGCACTGCTTGCGCTACGTAACGCTCTGATCCCGCAATTAAATGTGTTGACCAAAACGCTCAGTGATAAGTCCCACGCTTTCGCCGATATCGTCAAAATTGGTCGTACACATCTACAAGATGCAACCCCACTTACGCTTGGCCAGGAGATTTCCGGTTGGGTGGCAATGCTCGAACATAATCTCAGACACATTGAAAACAGTTTACCGCACGTGGCAGAACTGGCGCTGGGGGGAACTGCGGTAGGGACCGGACTGAACACACATCCTGAATATGCTCGTCGGGTCGCGGATGAACTGCGGGTTATCACCTGTGCGCCGTTCGTTACCGCACCGAATAAATTTGAAGCGCTGGCCACGTGCGATGCCCTGGTTCACGCTCACGGCGCGCTAAAAGGGCTGGCGGCGTCGCTGATGAAAATCGCCAACGATGTACGCTGGCTGGCATCCGGTCCACGCTGCGGTATCGGTGAGATTTCGATTCCGGAAAATGAACCGGGCAGCTCGATCATGCCGGGCAAGGTCAATCCCACCCAGTGTGAAGCGCTGACCATGCTTTGCTGTCAGGTAATGGGCAACGATGTCGCCATCAATATGGGCGGGGCGTCAGGTAACTTTGAGCTCAACGTTTACCGACCGATGGTCATCCACAACTTCCTGCAGTCGGTACGTCTGCTGGCTGACGGTATGGAAAGCTTTAACCAGCACTGCGCGACGGGGATCGAGCCCAATCGTGAGCGAATCGATCAACTGCTCAACGAGTCGCTGATGCTGGTGACGGCGCTCAACACCCATATCGGTTATGATAAAGCCGCTGAAATTGCCAAAAAGGCGCACAAAGAGGGTCTGACGCTAAAAGCCTCCGCTCTGGCGCTGGGATATCTGACCGAAGCGGAGTTTGACAGTTGGGTACGTCCGGAGCTGATGGTTGGCAGCATGCGGCCAGGCAGCTAATCAGCAACGTACAGGTGCAGTCGGGGAATTATCAATTTCAACGGCTGTGCCTGAGGTTTAAAACGATGCTGAACATTGTCGGCATCGTAATTCAGTAGCTCGCCGATATCCGGTACGGTCATACCGTTTTCGTTGTTAATTAGCGCGATCAATGGCGTCGGGCAGGCATATTGCACCTGCTTTTGCTCCCCTTTGTACCAGACGCGAGCGATGGGCTGCACTTTTACCGGTCGTTTGATTTTCAGACGAGCATGCTGCCCCAGGGCCGCGACATCCTGATATTCCCGCTCAAGCTTCGCCTGCCACTCTTCACGCGTCCAGGGGGGTACGCTACGCGGTGACGTCAGGCTTTTTTCCAGTAGCTGCAGAACTTCATCGCGTTTCAGATTTTTAATAATGTGCTTATTGGCCCAGCCGAATCGCAGGGTAGCAGGCTCTCTGACAAGTGTAAGTGTGCGATAGGCATTCAGCGTAATCAGTCCCGGCAGGTGGCGATGCACCCATTCGAAACGTGCTGCCGGCGCCAGCCCGGATTCCACCGTGACAATACGCTCGAATGTCGTTTTTAGCTGGTTAATACGCTGTATTTGCTCTTCCAGAGCACGCTGGGCAGCGCTATCTACCTGATAACACAGCACTCCTGGCAGGCGGACGGCCGCTTTGCTGCTACGATTCTCGGATTGTTGCTGGATAAACAGGTGACGATAGTGGCCTAGCGCCAGCGTTTCAGCCTCTTTGCCTAAATGCTGCTTAACATCAATGCTTTGCAATGGGGCATGCTCTGCCTCCTTGACCACTTCCGGTAACGAAAAGACGCGCGCAATCAGCAGCGTCTGCTGCAACAGGTTTGCGTTCAGAAGCGCCAGCTCTTGTTCCATCTGGCGGAAGGTGCCGTTCAGGCGGTCGACGAGATCGTAACGGGCCATAAATTCACCATTTTAGTTACAACATACTTTTTTATAGCATAACATCTGCCACCTGACCACCGAGCAATGTGGGTCAGGCAGCTGAAAATTCAGGAATGTTATGCCATACGGGCCAACTGAACGTAAAACGGGCGCCGCCGAGTTCACCTTCATCACAGACGACCGTACCGCCCATTGCCAAAGCAATTGAGTGGACGATGGCTAACCCAAGTCCGCAACCACCGGTCGCCCGGTCGCGGCTGGGGTCAAGGCGAACAAACGGTTCAAAAATCTGTTCACGAGCATCGGGTGCAATACCGGGACCATCGTCTTCCACAACCAGCATCGCCTGACTGCCGTGCAATAACAGGCTCGCTTGCACCGTAGACTGGCAATAACGCAGGGCGTTATTCAGTAGATTATCCAGTACACGCTCCATCAGGCGCATATCCAGTGCACCGTAGTCGCCACTCTTGAGATGACGTAAACGTACTGCACGCTGGGGATTCACGCTTTGCACATCCTCCAGATGGGTTGTCAGCCAAACAGGGAGGTCCGGTACGCTGAGCTTTAGTTCATTTTGCGGACGGTCCAGCCGGGCGTAGGTCAGTAACTCTTCGATCAACGACTCCAGTTGGCCGATATCACGATTCAGTGCCTGAGATTCCTGCAGGGTGAGGTTATCACTCATTTCCAGCCGATAACGTAAGCGAACCAGTGGGGTACGAAGTTCATGGGCAATACCATCGATAAGCTGTTTCTTACTGGCGATAAGCGCGTTGATGTTGTCCGCCATCTGGTTAAACGCCACCCCCAGCCGCTCAAAGCTGGAACCGCTATCAAAATGGAGGCGTTCGCTCAGATGTCCCTCCCCAAAGCGTTGTGCAGCGGCTTCCAGTCGGAGCATTTCCTGCCAGTGTGGGCGCATCCAGATCAGTACCGGGAAGGCCAGCGAGATGGCAATGAACGCCATCAGCGCGACGTCCAGCAAGCGCATTTGATGGAGAAAATAGAGATAGGGGACCGGGCCGACGGCCAGTACATAATGGCTGCGGGGGATCCGTTGAATAAACGTGTACTGATCGTCAAGCGCAACGATATCGCCTTCGCGCAAACGCTGCATGGTAGGCGCGTCCAGCGTGTACTTATTCAGCGGTTCAACGCGCAGGTCAAAAGAGAGGTTTAAATCCATCTCCTTCAGCGTTTTCCCCCAGTCGCGTGGTGGGATCTCGCGCAGCTCACTGCGCATCAGGTACAACGAGCTTTTCATTAAATCGTCGAGCGACTGCCTGCCCGCGCGTTCTGCGGTGAATTTATATACCAGGCCGACCAACAGGGTCATCACCAGAAAGCAGACAAACAGCAGGAGATAAAACTGCACAAACAGCTTCTTCATATAAAATCACCGAATACACAATATAATGCCTACTGATACTCTCAAAATTGCTGTGATATAAAAATATGAATTTCAATCGCTGTTGTTATTTGCTACTCATTTTCGCGGCGACAGGCTGCATTTTCACCTCGTATCCCCTGATTATATGGTTTTTGATCGCCAACATACTGACGTTGGCGATGTACGGCGCGGACAAAATGGCGGCGCGCAGGGCCTGGCGGCGGGTGCCGGAATCCACCTTGCTGTTGTTTGGCGTTGTGGGTGGTTGGCCTGGCGCGATAGCGGGTCAACAAATCTTTCGCCATAAAACACAAAAACAGCCATTCAAAACCTACTTCATTATCAGTGTGATAGTGAATGTATCTGTCATTGGAGCAGTCTATCATTTCTATCCCATATCATCCTGATGAGCGCCAATGACAGACAAACGGTCTGCTTATTTGAGACAGGAAACATACTTTTCACCTGAACGCTGCACGATTTCATCGGCATTTTGCGTGATGTCTTTTCCTTCAAACGCGCCGTAAAGCTGTTTAAATCTCACCGTGCTCAGGCGGTGGGTAATGTCGCTGACCGTTGCGGCCGGCAACGGAAGCATATTGGGATAACTCCACATAAAGGAGACGGCATGCGCGCCAGGAGTAACCTGAACGATATCGCCGGAAAGCACCACGCCTTCATCTCGAGCCCAGTGCAATACGCAGCCGCCAGCAAAGTGTCCGCCCAGACGTATCACACTAACGTCTCGTGTCAGTTCCAGGGTATCGCCATCCCAAAATCTAATCCACGGGCTGTTGCGCATTACCCACTTGCGGTCATTGGCATGAAGGTAAATCGGAGCGTTAAATTCTTCAGCCCAGTCCTGCATGGTGGTGTAGTAATGTGGATGCGATATCGCGATGGCCTTAAGCCCGCCCAGGGATGTTAGTAGCATTTTTGTTGCATCGTCGAGCGTGGCAATGCAGTCCCATAAAATATTGCCTTCCGGGGTACGCAGAATAAACGCCCGTTGATCAATTGCAAAATCGGGAACGGTGCGGATACTGAAGAGAGCGCTATCATGTTGCCGCCACTTATTTGTGTGCGAAGCACAAAGGGCGGCAAAATCGACCCATTCCTGCCCGGTTGCGGGGACATACTGACGTTCATCTTGGCAGATATCGCAATGTTCGGGATAGGCGTCAGCAACGTCATAGGATGTTCCACAGGTTTTGCATATCGTGATCATCGGGCCTTCCTCATTGAAAAAAACACAGTCAGCATGGCACACCAATACGCAAGGGTGTGCTCGTTAGTGCTCTACCAGGTAAACCAATGATGTTGACAGTGGGGGGTGTGGCTCAACCAAAAGAAAACAGGAATAATGCTGAACCGGCATTTTTCGGTGGTTATCATCCGGCGAAAAAAAGAGGATATTGTTTGGAAAAGAGTCTGTTCAACACCTGGCTCAACCGTTGGGGACTGACTCCTGATGGCGAACCCTTTGAGACGCACACATCACAGCTTTTGCCCGTGGTGGCTATCAAAGAGGGTCAGAAAGCCATACTTAAACTCACCGACGATGACAGTGAACGGAGCGGCTGCGAACTCATGGTCTGGTGGAACGGGAATGGCGCAGCGAAAGTGCTTGCTCATGCAACAGGGGCGATCCTGTTGGAACGTGCGACAGGGACGGGGTCTTTAGCGGACATGTCCTGGACTGGTAACGATGCGCAGGCGTGTCGCATTATTTGCCATGCATCCAGTCGACTTCATCTTCCCCGGAATGCGTCAACGCCTGAGTTAACACCGCTGCATCATTGGTTTCGCGATCTCGCTCCTGCAGCGAAAAAGTATGGCGGTATCCTGACGCGTTGCACAGAGGTGGCAGACGTGCTGCTCTCATCTCCCCTGAATGAAGTTGTATTACATGGCGACCTACACCACGGCAATATTCTGGATTTCGGAGCGAAAGGATGGCTGGCTATCGATCCTAAAGGGCTGGTGGGCGAACGTGGCTTTGATTATGCCAATATTTTTACCAACCCTGATCTTGCCGACCCCTCCAGACCTGTCGCCATTGAGCCAGAAAGATTCACCCAACGGGTCAACATCGTGTCTGAAACCGCCCGCATTGAACGGCAACGTTTGCTGATGTGGATTATTGCCTGGTGTGGGTTGTCGTCTGCCTGGTTCTTGCAAGAAGGGGACTGCGCCTCTGTACCCCAGCGCATCGCGGAGTTAGCGATGGCGGAGCTCGCTTCAGGTGGTAATCAACTTTGATCTACGACACTGGGCTGGTAATTCTTAAGAGTTATCATTAGCCGGGTAAACGTTTTATTAATCAATCAGTGAATGGCGGTGTGGAGTGTTGTTTAGCGCAAATTTGACAGGGTGGAAACAATGAAGGCATTGTTTTCATTATTAAAAAAACGCCCGAACATTCTTTTGTTGATGGTCTTACTCATCGGGGCAAACATCGTAGCGTGGCTGTGGGCTTTCAGCGCGTTTAGCAACAACACGTCGTTACTGGCGCTGAGTCTGATCGCGTGGTGCTATGGTTTGCGCCATGCCGTTGATGCCGATCATATCGCCGCGATAGATAGCGCTACGCGCAAACTCATGCAGCAGAAAAAACGCGCCCTGACGACGGGAGCCTGGTTTTCCCTCGGCCACTCCACCATCGTGGTGCTGGCCAGCATTGGCATTGCGTTGACCACCAGCGCGTTTAAGCAACACATGGCATGGTTTCAGAATATCGGCGGCCTGATTGGGACCACGGTTTCTGCCGTGTTTTTGCTGATTCTGGCTACTCTTAATCTCATTATTTTCTGCCATGTCTGGAAGGCCTTTCGCCATCTAAAGCGCACCGGAACTTACGATGGCACCACGGAAGACATTACGGTTTCAGGTCCACTGAGCTGGCTTTTCCGCTCGGCGTTTCGGTTGGTAGGCAAAGACTGGCATATGTATTTTGTCGGTTTTCTGTTTGGTCTGGGTTTTGATACCGCCACTGAAATTTCTCTGTTGGGAATTTCCGCTTCAAGCGCGTCCAGTGGTATGTCGTTATGGTCCATTCTCGTGTTCCCTGCGTTGTTTACCTGCGGTATGGCGTTAATTGATTGTCTCGACAGTATTCTGATGGTTGAGGCCTACGGATGGGCATTCAATAAGCCGCAACGTAAGCTCTATTACAATATGACCATTACCGGGACTTCGGTGATTGTCGCGCTATTTATTGGTGGACTGGAGGCGTTGGGGCTTCTCTCTGACGCGTTTTCGCTCCAGGGTGGTTTGTGGGATACCGTCAGCGATTTAAGTGACCATATGGGGAATGTCGGATTTGCGATTATTGGCGTCTTTATCGGCTGCTGGATTATCTCCGCAGTAAACTATCGTTGGAGAAAATACGACGGACTGACGTTTAGTTGACGCAAAATAAAGCCTTCCGTGAACAGGAAGGCTTGTTTCTTACTAGAGGACAGGCTAATTCGCATTCACGCGTTGTGGTTCTTCAGCACTCTTTTTCAGGATCCTGTTAGCCAACACGCCCGACATCATCGAACCGTTCACGTTTAATGCCGTTCTGGCCATATCAACGACAGGCTCGATGGCAATGAAAATTCCGACCAGTGCAACCGGGAAGTTCAGCGTTGAAAGGACGATCAGCGCAGCAAATGTTCCGCCGCCGCCTACGCCCGCAACCCCGATAGAGCCGAGCGCAATTGCAGGCAGCATGGCGAGCAAAAAATGCACCGATAATGGATCAATTCCAATTGTTGGCGCAATCATCGCTACCATAATGGCCGGATAGATCCCGGCGCAGCCGTTTTGACCCATGCTGGAGCCAAATGAGGCCGCGATATTGGCAATGGTGTTTTGCACGCCAAACTTTTCCTGTGCGGAAATAGCCAGTGGAATAGATGCCGCACTACTGCGGGAAACAAATGCAAAGGTTAATACTGGCCAGACAGTTTTAAAATAGTGAACGGGATTATTGCCACTCAGCACCAGGATTAGCGCGTGGACGATAAACATCATCAGAATCGCAATGTAACAAGCGCCAATAAAGCCTAACAGACTGGCAAATTGTTCGAAGCGATACGCAGAAAATACGCCTGCCATTAATGCCATCACGCCATAAGGGGTGAGGGCAATAACGATGCGCACCATCTTCATCACCCAGAACTGGATGGCATTAATGCCTGCGCTTAACTTTTCACCTTCTTGCGGAGCATCTTGTTTGACTTTTAATAATGCCACGCCGGCAAGTAGGGTGAAGATAACAATGCCAATGACGGAAACGCTTCTGGCTCCAGTGAGATCGAGGAAGATATTCGTAGGGATTAGAGATGTAACCAGTTTAGGCAGTGAAATGGCAGCCGTTTTGCTCACATCGTCAGCCGTCAGCGTGGACTGCATATGAACAAATGCGCTGGCGTCCAGACCTAATACATGTGCAGTCAGCAACCCAACAAACCCGGCAATCATCACCAGACAGAGCATGCACCCGACGATGGTTAACGACATTTTCCCAATGCCAGCGCTATTTTCGAGTTTGTTAATAGCTGAGAGTATAGAAATGAAAATCAGCGGAACCGCGACCAGCTTCAGTAAATTTACATAGCCGTTGCCGATAATATTATACCAATCGATAACCGTTTTACTGTCGTCAGCAGCAATAAGATGCAGGGATAAGCCGATAACAGCACCCAAAAATATAGCGATGAAGACACTTTTTGACAGGGAGTGACTTTTTTGGTTGATTCTGAAAATTGCCCATGAACAAACCAAAAAGAATGCGATATACGCAAGCGTAACGAACATATTGTAGCCTCTTGCCTCATTCAGCACCTGAAATGCCGGAAAGAGTTTTGTTATTGCGAAATAAACCTATGAACCATAAGGGTTCAGGACCGCCACGGATTATAGGGAGGGGGGAGACCAACAGCCACACAAAAAATGTGGAACGTATCCGGATGGCGTTTGTATGCCTGTTCTGTAGACAATTTTACGTGACGGTGTAACGTATTGTGAGTAATCCAGCCGATCAATGAGATCGGCCCAGTGGCATTACTTCTGCGGCTCGTCGTCCCAGGCGTGGGGTGCAAAGAGATAACCTTTGTTGCGCACTGTTTTAATTCGATAAGGTTCAGTCGCGTTATCGAGCAGCTTTTTGCGTAACCGGGAAATCGCGACATCGACGCTGCGGTCCATGCCGTCATAACTTACGCCACGCAGGTTCTTCAGCAACGCATCGCGGTCCATAATCTGCCCTGCATGGGTTGCCAGCTCCCACAGTAATTCAAAATCAGCGGTGGAAAGAGAGACTTGCTCGCCGCCGAGTAGAACGGAGCGGTTGGTGGGGTCGATAGTGAGTGTGCCAAAGCGCAGCGTTGTGTGTGGAGTGATCGTTGCCGCCTGAATGCCTTTAGACTGGGTTGAATGTTCACTCTGGCGCAGATGCAGGCGCAGACGAGCCAGCAGCACTGCGGGTGGCGTTGTCTTCAGGATATAGTCACAGGCACCCATTTCCAGCGCCAGAATATGGTTCATGTCGCTGTCCAGCGAGGTGAGCAGGACAATCGGGCCCTGCCAGCGTCCACGTAAATCGCGGCAGATAGTCATCCCGTCTTTGCCCGGCAGCATGATATCCAATAACACCAGGTCGGGTTGAACTTGCAGGATTTTCTCCTCGGCCAGATCACCACGAGGTTCAAGGATAACCTCAATATCATGCCGGGCAAGGTAGGCCGCAATCAGTGAGCCAACTTCGGGATCATCTTCAACAAATACGATGGTGTTCATATCATTCATTTTGAATATAAAACGCCAACATACACCGCCCTGGTTTTTCCTTCCATTAATCTTTTCTAAACAAGAACGCTTCCGTTATGCTAGAGGCTGATGTTATTGATGTGTTAAGGCAGGGTGATGGGACTCGTTATAAAAGCGGCGCTCGGTGCGCTGGTGGTGGTGTTGATTGGTTTGCTGGCGAAAACAAAGAACTACTATATTGCCGGATTAATTCCGTTGTTCCCGACCTTTGCGTTGATTGCCCATTATATCGTGGCCAGTGAACGTGGGATCGAGGCGTTACGTACAACCATTGTCTTCAGCATGTGGTCGATTATTCCTTATTTTGTCTACCTCGTTTCGCTGTGGTATTTCACCGGATTTATGCGCTTACCCGTTGCGCTCGGCAGTTCAGTAGTATGCTGGGGCCTGAGCGCGTGGTTGCTGATTTTTTGTTGGATTAAACTGCACTAACGTAGATGACGCCCACCATCCAGGGCAAAACTACGTCCGGTGACAAAACAGCTAGTTAACAGATAGTCAATTAGATCAATGACCTCTTTTTCACCCGGTGCTGTTTTCATCAGTGATTTGTTCAATGCCTGCTGACGATATTCTGCATCGTCACCCTCGTTAAACAGGATTAACGAGGGGGCAATCGCGTTGACTTTCACTTCCGGCGCCAGTTTGCGGGCGAACGAGCGGGTCATATTGTCCAGCGCCGCTTTGCTGGCAGCATAAGCAATGTGCTTATCGCTGCCTCGCTCCACCACGTAATCTGTAAAATGGATAATATCGCTGGCAGCGTGTCCGTGACCGCGCAACAATCCTTCCAGTGCGTGGTTGAGCAGGTAGGGGGTATTGACGTGAATTTGCATCATGGCTGACAGCACTTCGGTCAGCGGAGTACCGGGCTTTTCTGCAAGCCAGGCACTGGCATTATGCACAATGCCGCGCAGGCCATCTGTATGTGTTTTAACTTCATCAGCAAAAGCCAGCACGCCTTCATCGCTGGAAAAATCAGCCTGGATACACAGCGCACCGGCATCTCGCAGGCCGTCAATGGCCGGATAATGCGTGCGGTAGCTGACGATAACCGGCTGTTTTTGATTTATAAAATGCCATGCGACGGCGAGGCCGATACGTCGACCTCCTCCGGTGATAAGAATTGGCAAAGGGTTTTTTTTACCCATCGTAATCTCCATGTGTCGCGAACGATGGGGACAATGTTACCCCATCAACATCCAGGTCGCCGGAACAGCAGCAACAAGCAGCAGGCCGATCAGCGCCATCTCCTGACGTTTTAATACATTTTCATGCGCGTGCGTTTTACGGGCATAAAGGAAAACCAGCAGTCCTGGCGCATACAGCACCACGGACAGCAGCAGGTGCATCGGACCTGAGGCATACAATAACCATATGCCATAAATACTCGCTCCGATACCAACAGCCTTATGAATTGGACGGGTGGCAATTTTCAGTAGAAAGGCGCCGACCAGCAAATAGGGCACCAGAATCATCTCTGAGGCGATGGTCAATAACGTATTGTAGTCCGAACCGGTGAGCCAGATCAGCACCAGGCAGATCTGAACGCAGATGTTGGTCAGCCAAAGAGATGCTGACGGCGCGCCTTGCGCGTTCTGGCGCGCAAAAATGCGTGGAAACGCTTTGTGCGTCGAGGCGAGGAACGGTACTTCCGCCGCCATAATGGTCCAGCTTAAATAGGCACCGCACACTGAGACAATCAGGCCTGCGGCAATAATAATTTCACCCCATGGCCCCATCATTTCCACCATCAGGCCTGCCATTGACGGGTTGCGGATCTCCGCCAGTTCGGGACGCGCGACAACGCCCAGAGACAGCAGGGTAACCAGCAGGTAGACGCCCAGCGCGGCGAGTACCGCCAGCAGGGTAGCGCGTCCAACATCGCGTTTATTTCTGGCACGGGCAGAAACCACCACCGCGCCCTCCACACCGATGAAAACCCATAGGGTGATGAGCATGGTATTTTTAACCTGCTCCCAGACGGGAACGCCCAATGCAACGCCAGTAAAATCGAGGGTAAAGGTGTCGAGCTTAAACAGCATGAACGCCAGGACGATAAACAGGCCAAGCGGCAATAATTTTGCCAGCGTCGCGGCCAGGTTAATACTGGCAGCCGTTTGCACACCACGCAGTACCAGAAAATGGACTACCCACAACAGCACCGATGCGCCAACAATCGACTGCCAGGTATTACCGTCGCCAAACAGACGTAACTCTGGTGTATCGGTGAAGAAGCTGAACGCAGAGAAAACGATCACCAGATACGAAACGTTAGCGATAACAGCACACAGCCAGTACCCCCATGCGGAGCAGAAGCCAATCAGCTCACCGAAACCTTCACGTGCATAGGTAAAGATGCCGCCATCGAGTTCAGGACGGATACGCGTCAGGATCAGCATGGCAAAGGCGAGCAAAAGGATACCTGCACCGGTAATCGCCCAACCAATCAGTAATGCAGCCGGGCTCGCTACCGCCGCCATATTTTGTGGCAGGCTGAAAACGCCAGCGCCGAGCATTGAGCTTAAAACCAGCGCGGTGAGTGCGCTCAGACCCAATTTCTTTTCCATTTGTATCCAGTGACAAAAACGAGAGTGAGAGAATAATTATTTTGGCAAACCGCATAAAAATGGTGAAAGCCACTAAGGCGCGGGATTTTACGGAGAGAAGAGAACGCATGCAATGGGGATAGAGAGATTTGTGACTAATAGTGTGAAAAGTTGTCTTAATACTGCTGTTTTTGTTTTACCGGAAGACTGGGGGGCGGGAAATTATCAGGCCTACAGGGTTGTAGACCTGATAAGGCATTGGGTATTACTTATACAGGTCAGCGCTGATGGTCATGTTATTACCACGTTCAGACCACTGGCGGGTGATGTGATAGTACTTAGCGCCTTTCTTCGCTGCGCGTTTAGCTACCTGGTAAGAGATTTCGGTCATGTTGCCATAGTTACCGGTGAACTTGATGCTGTCGAATGGCACCATCATCGCGGCAGTTGCTTTGTTCAGTTCTTCAACTTTGGTTCCATCCGGAAGCGTGACAGTGTAACGTCCGCCTTTGGTGGATTGCGTTTCGAAGAAACGACCAACTTCAGCGCTCGGAGACGCGGTAGTCGCAACACCTGGGATCTCAACTTTCTTCGCGGCTTCGCCACCTGCAGCTAATGCGGCACGACCGGCATCGGAATCTGCTGGGATCGCATCAGGGCTTTGTACTACGCGTTTTTTCGCATCAGCTTTATAGATGAATGCAGTAATACGCTGGTTGCCACCCTGGTTAGCATCGACCTGGCGCACGATATAGAAGGAGTAGGCGCCTTTCTCTTTCGCTGCTTTGGTGATGGCATCGTTCACTTCAGGCTGGCTGCGGTAGAAACCCTGCACCGTAACGGTATCGAATGGTTCTAACAGAACGGCCTGATCTTTCGGTAATTCCATAACGCCGTTAATGACACGGTTTTTGGATGCTTCCGCTTTTTCAGCGTCGGCTTTATAGATGTCGGCTACAACGCGCCAGTTACCGCCGCTGCCAAAATCTGAGGTATCAACAACATAAAAGGAGGCTGCACCGTCTTTATCTGCACGGCGTGATACGGCGGTCACCGCATCACCGATAGCATTAAAACGACCGGTAACCACAATGCGGTCATAGGGTTTCAGTGCAGCCGCTTGCTCCGGCGTCAATTCTGTCGCTGCATTTACAGAAAAAGCAGTCGCAGAAATAAGTGCGGACGCCAGGAGAGTGTTCTTAAGCTTCATAAAAATAATCCTTCGCCTTGCGCAAACCAGGTACTGGTATTGTTATTGACTAGAAACGTCGCTGATTATTGCATTTAAATTGTGTCAGTGTCTGCGTCAATTTTCACTCATCGTGCCACCTGACGTAACAACATCGATAACATTTTGTGATATGTCGAAAATTTCGGCGTTTGGCGAGCAAAACTGATAAAGCAGTTGAATTTCATAAGTTAATTTAATGTTAATTAATTGTTTTTGGCAGGCACGTAATCATGTTTTGCCGCTTCGCTTGAGCGAATTATCGGCCTTTGTGGGCTATTTTTAGGGCATTTTATCTGCCTGCCGTTCGATTCATCTCTATTTTGCGAATTTCATAATAAATACTGTTTTTTGGCGCTAGATCACAAGCGTCATTTTCAGTAGGTTATACAGAGTTTGTTACTGTTTTATTTTATTGAGGTAACACTGACCTCTTTCGAGAGTGCGCGCATGCCTCGTGCGAACATTGATAAACCATCATCATAAATACAGATGGAAGGGAACATTATGCGAATTGGCATACCAAGAGAACGGTTAACCAATGAAACCCGCGTAGCAGCCACGCCGAAAACGGTTGAGCAGCTGCTTAAGTTGGGTTTCAGCGTCGCGGTTGAAAGCGGCGCAGGTCAACTGGCGAGTTTTGACGATAAGGCGTTTGTTCAGGCAGGCGCAGAAATTGTTGACGGAAATACCGTCTGGCAGTCAGAGATTATCCTGAAGGTCAACGCACCGGAAGAGACGGAAATTTCGTTACTCAATCCGGGCACAACGCTGGTGAGTTTTCTTTGGCCCGCGCAAAACCCTGAGCTGTTGCAAAAGCTTGCTGAGCGCAACGTGACGGTGATGGCGATGGACTCCGTGCCGCGTATTTCGCGCGCGCAGTCGCTGGATGCCTTAAGCTCGATGGCGAATATCGCCGGGTATCGCGCTATTGTTGAAGCTGCACATGAATTTGGTCGTTTCTTTACCGGCCAGATTACCGCCGCGGGCAAGGTTCCACCGGCCAAGGTGATGGTAATCGGTGCAGGTGTTGCAGGTCTGGCGGCTATTGGTGCGGCAAACAGCCTGGGCGCTATCGTTCGTGCTTTTGACACCCGTCCGGAAGTGAAAGAACAAGTTCAGAGTATGGGCGCTGAGTTCCTTGAACTGGACTTCAAAGAAGAGGCGGGCAGCGGCGACGGTTACGCTAAGGTAATGTCCGAGGCGTTCATCAAAGCCGAAATGGAACTCTTCGCTGCACAGGCGAAAGATGTCGACATTATCGTTACCACCGCGCTGATCCCGGGCAAACCTGCTCCGAAACTGATCACCCGTGAAATGGTTGATTCGATGAAGGCTGGCAGCGTGATTGTCGATCTCGCCGCGCAAAACGGCGGTAACTGCGAATACACGGTCCCTAACCAGGTAACCACCACCGAAAACGGGGTGAAGGTTATTGGTTATACCGATCTGCCAGGCCGTCTGCCGACGCAATCTTCCCAACTGTACGGCACGAACCTCGTCAACCTGCTCAAACTGTTGTGCAAAGAGAAGGACGGCAATATCACCGTCGATTTTGACGACGTGGTAGTACGTGGTGTCACGGTGGTACGCGAGGGTGAAATCACCTGGCCTGCGCCGCCTATCCAGGTATCTGCTCAGCCGCAGGCTGCGCCGAAAGCCGCGCCAGCGCCGAAAGAAGAGAAAAAGCCAGTCTCACCGTGGCGCAAATATGCGGTGATGGCGCTGGTGGTCATTTTGTTTGGCTGGCTCGCCGACGTTGCGCCGAAAGAGTTTCTTGGCCACTTTACGGTGTTCGCGCTGTCCTGCGTGGTGGGTTACTACGTGGTCTGGAATGTGTCGCACGCGCTGCATACTCCGTTGATGTCCGTGACCAACGCCATCTCCGGGATCATCGTTGTCGGGGCGTTATTGCAAATTGGCCAGGGTGGCTGGGTGAGTTTCCTGAGCTTTATCGCGGTGCTTATTGCCAGCATTAATATTTTCGGTGGCTTCACCGTGACTCAGCGCATGCTGAAAATGTTCCGGAAAAACTAAGGGGTAACATATGTCTGGAGGATTAGTTACAGCTGCATACATTGTTGCCGCGATCCTGTTTATTTTCAGCCTGGCGGGGCTTTCGAAACACGAAACCTCTCAGCAGGGTAACAACTACGGTATCGCCGGGATGGCGATTGCGCTGATTGCAACGATTTTTGGCCCGGATACCGGCAACGTTGCGTGGATCCTGGTGGCGATGATCATCGGCGGCGCGATTGGTATTCGTCTGGCGAAGAAAGTTGAGATGACCGAGATGCCGGAGCTGGTGGCAATTCTGCACAGCTTCGTCGGTCTGGCTGCAGTTCTGGTGGGTTTCAACAGCTACCTGTATCACGACACGGGCCTGGAACCGATTCTGGTGAACATTCACCTGACGGAAGTGTTCCTGGGTATCTTCATCGGTGCGGTGACCTTTACCGGTTCCGTGGTGGCGTTTGGCAAATTGCGCGGCAAGATCTCCTCTAAACCGCTGATGTTGCCGAATCGTCATAAAATGAACCTGGCGGCGCTGGTTGTTTCTTTCCTGTTGCTGGTGGTGTTTGTTCGTACCGAAAGCGTGGGCCTGCAGGTCCTGGCGCTGCTGGTGATGACCATTATTGCTCTGGCTTTTGGCTGGCATCTGGTGGCGTCTATCGGCGGTGCGGATATGCCAGTCGTCGTTTCAATGCTCAACTCCTATTCAGGATGGGCGGCAGCGGCGGCGGGCTTTATGCTGAGCAACGATCTGCTGATCGTTACCGGTGCGCTGGTCGGTTCTTCTGGTGCGATCCTGTCTTACATCATGTGTAAGGCGATGAACCGTTCATTTTTCAGCGTTATTGCAGGTGGCTTTGGTTCTGACGGTTCTTCTACCGGGTCTGATGAAGAAGTCGGTGAACATCGTGAGATTACTGCGGAAGACACGGCAGAAATGCTGAAGAACTCGCACTCCGTGATAATCACCCCGGGCTATGGCATGGCAGTGGCACAGGCGCAGTACCCGGTAGCGGAAATTACCGAGAAACTGCGCGCGCGCGGCATCAAAGTGCGCTTCGGTATTCACCCGGTAGCAGGGCGCTTGCCAGGTCATATGAACGTATTGTTGGCGGAAGCCAAAGTACCTTATGACATCGTGCTGGAAATGGATGAGATCAACGATGATTTCGCCGATACCGATACCGTGCTGGTGATTGGCGCCAACGATACGGTAAACCCGGCGGCGCAGGACGATCCACACAGCCCAATCGCCGGAATGCCGGTGCTGGAAGTATGGAAAGCGCAGAACGTTATTGTGTTCAAACGTTCGATGAACACCGGCTATGCTGGTGTGCAGAACCCGCTGTTCTTTAAAGAAAACACCCATATGCTGTTTGGCGACGCCAAAGCCAGCGTGGATGCAATCCTGAAAGCGCTGTAATCGTTAGCGAAAACCAAGACGGCCTCTGCGGAGGCCGTTTTTATTAATATGCCGTTATTGATGATTGCAGTTCATAAACCCATGCGGTTTTAGCTGTCTAATCACCATAATACGTCGTGTATATACTGCTGCCTGACTTTTTAGAACATGACAGGACGCTATGCGTACACGTGAACATGCTTCGCCGGTAGTTTCCGCAAGCCAGACCGGGCTTACTTTTATTCTGATCCTCAGCGGCCTGATGGCCTTTACCTCGCTTTCCACCGACATTTATCTTCCGGCAATGCCGACCATGGCCGAGGATTTACAGGGCAATGTGGAACTGACCGTCACCGGTTTTTTGATAGGTTTTGCCATTGCACAGTTGATTTGGGGGCCGATAAGCGATCATCTGGGAAGGCGTAAACCGCTGTTTATTGGCATGGTGTTTTTTATCATCGGCTCTGCAGGATGCGCGATGTCTACGAGTATCACGCAAATTGTATTCTGGCGGGTTTTTCAGGCCCTTGGTGCCTGTACCGGACCTATGCTGGCGCGGGCGATGATCCGCGATCTGTTTGCGCGCACTCGCGCGGCGCAAATGCTTTCAACTCTGGTGCTGGTAATGGCGATTGCGCCAATAGCGGGACCGTTGATTGGCGGACAAATAATTCGCCTGAGTACCTGGCACTCTGTTTTTTGGCTACTGGTGGTGATCGGCGCGCTGATGTTTATCTCTTTGAACTGGTTGCCGGAAACATTCCCGGAAGAGAAACGGGTGAAAGCCTCTTTGGCTGGCGCATTTCGTCATTACCGGTCGTTATTAGCCAATGGCCATTTTATGCGCTACACCCTGAGTCTGACGTGTTATTACGTTGCAGCGTACGCGTTTATTACTGGTTCGCCGTTTGTTTATATTAGCTATTACCATGTTGACCCACAGCATTACGGCTGGCTGTTTGCGCTCAATATTGTCGGGGTCATGGCCATGAGCGTGGTAAACCGTCGTCTGGTGCAACGCCACGCTCTGGAACAACTACTAAAGTATGCGACGATGTTGGCGGCGCTGGCCGCAGTGGCGCTTGCGCTGCTGGTTAAACTGGAGTCAGGTGGCGTTGTTGCCATTATCGTCACCGTTTTTTTGTTTTTCTCGATGAATGGCATCATCGCTGCGACTTCAACCGCTGCCGCGCTGGATGCGGTACCGAACATTGCCGGTTCAGCCTCGGCGCTGATTGGTGCGTTACAATACGGTAGTGGCATTATCTCGTCGTTGTTGCTAACCGCCTTCAGCGACGGAACGCCATGGACAATGGCATGGATAATTGCGTTATTTACCTTGTTAAGCGCCATACTGGCGCTGCGCGCAAAACGATAAACAGATGCCCCGCGATGTCGGGGCAATCGTTCATTCTTTGTTGAGATCGCTGAGCAACACGGCAATGCTTTGACCGCCGTTGGTTTGTTCGAGAGCGATTTTCACGATGATGGTCAGCGGTACAGAAAGCAGCATCCCGACTGGCCCCAACAACCAGCCCCAGAAGATCAACGACAGAAACACCACCAGTGTAGATAACCCAAGCCCACGCCCCATGATCCGCGGTTCGAGGATATTTCCAAACACCAAATTAATGACCAGATAACCCGCCAATACGACCAGGGCATCGTAAAGGCCGCTAAATACCAGCACCTGAGCAATAGGCGGAATGGCTGCCAGCACCGAACCGATATTAGGAATATAGTTGAGAGCAAAGGCCAGCAATCCCCAGACAAAGGCGAAACGCACGTCGAGTGCTGAGAGCATGCCCCAGGCTACCAGCCCGGTCACAATGCTGATCGCCGTTTTTAGCACCAGATAGTGGGATACACTGTCGATAGCGCGTTGAATCGCCGCCATTCCCTCAATGGGACGACTCATCATTTGCTTGAGCTTGTTGGGTAGCTGCGGAACTTCCAGCAGCATAAACACTACCGTCAGCAGCAGCAAAAATATTGACGACATGGCATTAGACAGCTGCGTCAGTAAATTGGTCACCAGCGTCATTGCCGCGTTCGGATCGATATATTTGACGAGTTCGTCCACGGAAACGCCGATCCCTGCGCGCTGTAGCCACGGTTCGAGATTTTTAAGCGGGATAACCAGGGAAGAACGATACTGTGGCAGCGTACGCGCAAGCTCATTTAAGGATGTACCTAAATACGCTAACAGCAGCACCATTAGCATCACAATAATAACGATGAGCAATGACACCGCGAATACGCGCGGTATGCGAAGTTTGACCATCCGCTGCACCACGGGGTTTAGCACAACGGCAATAAATAACGCCAAAATAAAGGGGACGATGATATCTGCGGCAAAGCGGATGCCGCTCAGGATGATAACCAGCATGCCCAGCATAATGACTATTTTTAGGCCGTTAAGCGTGATGATCGGTTTCGCCATAGGTATTCCTGCGTTTTTCATTTTTGAATCTGAATAATAGTGTGATTTGCGTCGAGCCGTTATAACAAAAATCAAACGGGGCAGGTAAAGAAGTGAAAAGACTTTGAGTTCGTCTTGCAGCTATGATACAAATCATCTGTGTTTAACTACCGAGGACAATTATCATCCGCGATGATGAGAAGCAACACTGCGGATAATTGTAATATTATGGACAATATGTTCAGGATGTTTTTGCGTTTACCTACACTTCTTCGTACCTCCTCCACTTTCTTGCTTGCGGGTGAGCAACACTGGCGCAACGCGCTTTAGTCCCTTCTTCTGCCTGAGCTGGCGCTGTGCGCTGAGCTAACTAATTTTATTTTTTTGGTTTACTGCATGCAGTAGGCCCAAAGGACTATATTCTCAAGCAGGAGAAGCATCATGTTTTACTGGATATTATTAGGTCTGGCCATCGCGGCTGAAATTACTGGTACGCTGTCAATGAAATGGGCAAGCGTCGGTCATGGTAATTCGGGCTTTATTTTAATGCTGGTAATGATCGCCTTATCGTATATTTTTCTCAGTTTTGCCGTTAAAAAAATTGCCCTTGGTGTGGCCTATGCCTTGTGGGAAGGTATCGGTATTTTATTTATTACGCTATTTAGTGTGCTGTTATTTGATGAAACCTTGTCCACAATGAAGGTGGCAGGTCTGGTCTCGCTGGTGTTAGGTATTGTACTGATTAAATCAGGTACACGAAAACCGACAAAAGCGGGTAGAGAGGTGACCCATGCAGCAGTTTGAGTGGGTTCACGGCGCATGGCTTGGTATGGCCATCGTGCTGGAAATTGTCGCTAACGTCTTTCTGAAGTTTTCTGATGGATTTCGCCGCAAGATTTATGGCGTATTGTCGCTGGCTGCCGTGCTCGCGGCCTTTAGCGCGTTGTCGCAGGCGGTAAAAGGTATCGACCTTTCAGTAGCCTACGCCCTGTGGGGCGGATTCGGGATTGCCGCGACGTTAGCGGCAGGCTGGGTGTTGTTTGGTCAACGCCTGAATAATAAAGGCTGGATCGGCGTGGCGTTGTTGCTTGCCGGGATGATAATGATAAAACTTGCCTGATATCCGTGCTGCCCGTTAATGCGGGCAGCATGTGTTATTCCTTCGCCAACTCTTCCAGCTTATCGCGAAAACCGGTTACGGATATAGCGCGATTATCGGCCCGCCAGCGATCTTTCGCCGCCGGAGCAGAGCTTTGTACTCCAATCAACTGCCAGCCTGAATCAGTCTTCAACATCAATGGTGAACCGCTGTCGCCCGGGAGCGTGTCGCACTGGTGTGACAGAACGGTATTTTGCGCCCAGCCGGTCACTACGCAATCCTGATGCGTGTATAAGTCGTCAAGATGATCTTCCGGATAGCCCGACTGCGTAACTTTACGATCTGCGGTTTTCAGCGCTGCGGTTAATGCTGCTTTATCACCTTCAAATAATGGCAGCGGTGTGATCCCAGAAGGTGGGTAACGCAGCACCACCAGACCAAAATCCCACGGGGCCGCGGAAGGCGGTACTATCCAGCCATCACCATCGGCTTTTAAACGTTTTCCGAGCGAAGGATCAACCCGGCCTTCGATTCCATGAATTTCATAGCGCCAGACACCCTTTTTCGACACGAAGCGTAACACCACGGCTTTATCCGGCTTGCCTTTCGGCGGGGTGAGTAAGCAGTGTCCGGCCGTCAGTGCCAGACGTGGTGAAATGAGCGTGGCGGTACACAAGTTACCACTGGCGGTTTCCAGTTGCCCGATAGCGTCCCACGGAGATTGCGTTGGGTCGGTCACCTTGGTGCGATCGTCATGACCAAAAAATAACGTTTTTATGTTTTCTGCTTCAGCGCTGGCTGTTGCAGGCTGGTCCGCATGCGCAACGACAGGAAGTAAACAAATTGAACCCAGTAACACAGCAATGGTTTTATGCATATCACACTCTGGTGGGGAATTATGATTTTTAACAGCAAACCCTCAGTTAATACTATAGACGGGACGGCGGGAAAGTGGGAGTAAAATCAGATAACTACACTCAGGAAAGATAAAAATGCATGGCAATGAAGGCGCAAATTATTAAGGTAATAAGAATGAACTCAAAGCGGTAATGTGACACCATTTTACCCTCCGAAAGGCGGCGCTAAATCAGATCGATTTAGCGCCGTATGCTATGGCGTGGGGGACGCCATAGTGACTACAAATGTGTTATGCAGCAGGTTGAGCTGCTGGTTTAGCGGTGTCGTGTTTTACTGCTTTTTTGGTGTGTTTTTTAGCGGCCTGAGCTTTTTGCTCTGGTGCTTTTTGTTCTGCTACTGGTTTGGTTGCTGCTTTTTTGGTGTGTTTTTTAGCGGCCTGAGCTTTCTGCTCTGGTGCTTTTTGTTCTACAGCCGGTTTTGTGGTGGATTTTTTAGCGTGTTTCTTGGCAGCCTGAGCTTTCTGCGGCGCTGCTTTGTGCTGTTTTTTATGATGCGTGGTTTTTGCCGGCGCAGCTTTAGTGGTTGCAGCAGCAGCCGGAGCGGTTGTAGCAGTTGTTTCAGCAGCAAATGCAGCAGAAGACAGACCCATAGCAGCGGCAACAACCAGAGCTAATACTTTTTTCATTCTCATACCCTCGATTTGGTTTTTCATTCAACCCCACTGCGGGGCCGTTGAAATAACTATATCGCTGTAATCACAGGGCTTCCGTGAGTCATTGGTATCGACGTGTAACGATATGTACAATGACTCACGGTATGAGATTACAAATAGCGGGCTTCCAGGTGGGCGCGGAAATAACGGCTGCTAAGCGGCTCTCCGGTGGCCTGGGTAATAAGTTGTTCAGTGGTGAAACGGCTGCCATGCTGCCAGATGTTCTGACGTAACCAGTCAAACAGGGGACCAAACTCACCTTGCGCAATAGACTGATTCAAGTCAGGCAGTGCGCGGTTTGCGGCACTGAACAACTGCGCCGCATACATGGCGCCCAAG